>NZ_JACGWT010000002.1 GCF_014137855.1 Microlunatus kandeliicorticis | reverse complement strand
ACACGCTGACCGGGCGACTGGCCGACCGGTTCAGCCCGGTGCGGATCCTGACCATCTGGCTGATCGGCCTGCTGGTCAACGCCGTGCTCGGCGCGGTCGGTCTGGCCACCGCGACCGGTCCCACCCTGGTGGTGCTCGGTCTGGTCTGGTTCTTCGTGGCCGGCATCGGCAACGGCGGCGCGGCCGTCCCGCAGCAGGCCCGGTTGGCCGGGATGGCCCACGAGTCCGCCGCGATCGTGATGGCGCTCAACGCCAGCGCCATCTCGCTCGGCTCGGCGCTCGGCGGTGCCCTCGGCGGCGTCACCCTGGCCACCGGCGCCGCCCCGCACCAGCTGCTGCTGGTGGCCGCGGTGGTGCTCACCGCGACGGTCCTGCTGCACGCCGCCGTCGTGCGGTCGGCCCGGCGCGCGGAGGTCGGCGTCCCGGTCGGCTGATCACGCGCTGCGGACTTTTCCCGGATCCGTCGCATCCGATCGGTCCTCCCGTGCGCAGTAGGGGGCAGAGAACCCACACCACGGAGGTGCCATGTCTGTTCCCTCGTCCCACGCCCGATCCGCGGTCGCCGCTCCCCTGCTCCGCGTCCGCACGATGGCGGTGGTCGCACTCGCGCTGCTGCTCTCGGCCCTCGGCCTCACCCTGTCCAGCACGCCGGCCAACGCCGCGGGCAACGCGACGGTCTCGATCCTGCACGCCGTGCCGGGGGCGACCGTCGACGTCTACGCCAACGGCAAGGCGCTGCTGACCAACTTCAAGCCGGGCACCCTGACCGACCCGCAGTCGCTGCCCGCCGGCACCTACGACCTCAAGGTCGTCAAGGCCGGCGCCGGGGCGGACGGCACCGCGGTCGCGGAGGCCAAGGACGCCAAGGTCCCGGCCGGCGCGAACATCACCGTCGTCGCGCACCTGGACGCCGACGGCAAGCCGACCCTGACCCCGTACGTCAACGACAGCTCGCGGGTCCCGGCCGGTGAGGCCCGCCTGATCGTCCGCCACGACGCCGCCGCTCCCGCGGTCGACGTCCGCGCCGACAAGAAGGTCGTCTTCTCCGGTCTGACCAACCCGGACGAGAAGTCCGCCGAGGTGCCGGCCGGCACCGTCTCGGCCGACGTCGTCCTCGCCGGGACCGACACCGTGGCCATCGGCCCGGCCGACCTGACCCTGGCCGAGGGCACCACCACGATCGTCTACGCGTGGGGTTCGGCCGAGGACAAGAACCTGAAGCTGGCCGTCCAGAAGATCGCCACCAACACCAACCCGAACGGGGTGCCCGGTGGCACCGGCGGTCAGGCCGACGCCACCTCGCCGGTCGCCCTCGGGCTGGTCGGCCTCGGCGCGGCCGGCCTGCTCGGTCTCGGCGGGGTGCTGATGGTCCGCCGCCACCGCCAGGGGATGTCGGCGGCCCGGTGACCCGGCGCCGCACCCGCGGCGCATCGTCCGGGGACGTCCGGGAAGCGCGGGGCGGGCTCACCGCCCCGCGCCTCCCCGGGCGCCTGGTCGTCGCCGCGGTCGTCCTGGTCTCGGTCGCCTCGCTGGCGACCGGGCTCGTGCTGCTGGCCCGGGGACCGGACGCCGAGCGGCTGCCGGCCAGCCAGCAGCTCGCCACGGCCCAGGCGCCGCGGGCCGATCCGTCGCGGACGCCCAGTCCGGAGCAGAGCCCGAAGCCGAGCACCCGGTCGACCCGGACCACCGGCTGGCCGGTCCGATCCGCGGCCATCCCGAAGCCGACCAAGGACCCGCACGGGGTTCCCACCCGGCTCGACGTCGCCGCACTCGGGCTCGAGCTCCCCATCCAGCCGACCGGCGTCGACGACCGCGGCGCGATGGCGCTCCCGCCGGTGCCCGGTCACCTCGGCTGGTACCGCTACAGCTCCCGGCCGGGCGACGACAGCGGGGCCACCGTGCTCGGCGGGCACGTCGACAGCAAGGTCTACGGCACCGGTCCGCTGGTCGAGCTCTGGCGGCTCGAGGCCGGCGACACCCTGGTCGTCCAGACCACGAAGGGCCCGGTCACCTACGTGGTGACCGCGGTCCAGCGGATCGCCAAGACCGAGATCGACCCGGCCGTGGTGTTCGCCCGCAGTGGGGCGCCGGTGCTCCGGCTGCTGACCTGCGGCGGGCCCTACCTGCCGGCCAAGGGCGGCTACCAGGACAACGTCGTGGTCACCGCCAAACCGCGCTGACCAGGGCGGACCAGCCCTCGTGGCGACGGCTCCGCCCCGGTCACCGCCCCGGTCGCCGGACCGGTCCCCAGCCGCTCGGCGGCCGGGCGGAGTTGGACAGATGATCTAGTGTCGTGCAGGTGACGCTCGGCGTTCCGCCTCCCGATGCGGGCTCCTCGTCGCCCCGAGACAGCGGGCGGCCGGGTGCCTCCGACGACCTCCGGGAGCTGACGCAGGAGGAGCTGGCCGAGGCCTTCGTCACCGGCGACACCGCCCACCTCGAGGAGATGTACCGACGCTGGGGGGCCCTGGTGCTGACCGCGGCCCATCGCGCGCTCGGGGATCTCGCGGACGCGGAGGACGTCGTGCAGCAGGTCTTCGTCAGTGCCTGGCGGTCGCGCAGCGGCTACGCCCCGGCGCTCGGCAGCCTGCCTGCCTGGTTGCTCGGGATCACCCGGCACCGGGTGATCGACCGGATCCGCAGCCGCGAACGTGAGCTGACGCTGCGGAACCGGTTGCGCTCCGAACCCGAGCGCCGGACCTCCGAGGTCGCCGAGAGCGTCGACCGGCTGGTGCTGGCCGAGGAGATCCGGCTGCTTCCCGATCCGCGCGGCGCGATCCTCGAGCTGGCCTTCTGGCATGGCTTCAGCTACTCCCAGATCGCCGACCGGCTCGGTCTGCCGCTGGGCACCGTCAAGAGCCACGCACGGCGCGGGCTGCTCCACCTCCGGGCGCGCTTGGAGGAGGTCACCTCGTGACCGCCGATCCGGGCGATCCGGGCGGCCACCTCAGCGCCGAACGGCTCGCCGCCGCTGCTCTGGGTGCCCTCGGCGAGGGCACCTCGGGGACCGACGAGCGTCCCGAGGGCAGCGACGACGGAGCCGACAGTCATCCACCCGCAGAGCTGGCCGAGCTCAGTCCGGCCGAACGCGACCACGTCGCCACCTGCGCGGTGTGCCGCTACGAGCTCGACGCACTGGTCCGCGTCGTCTCCCTCGGCACCGGCGGTGGGCAGGCGCTGACCGAGCTCACCGAGCCGCGGCCCGAGCTGTGGTCGCGGATCGCCGCCGGGATCAGCGGACCACCCGCCCTCGCCCCGGCCACCGAGGTCGGGGTGCGCCCGCGCGCGACCTCGCCGGTCTCACCGCTGCGTCCGGCCGCCAACCCGAGCGCCCCGTTCGGCCCGCTGCCCGCCACCCCCGCGGACGCGCCGTCGACCGCGGCGGGGAGCACGCCACGCCGGTCCGTGCGACGACGCAGCCGGGCGGCGATCGCCCTGGTCGCCGCCTCGGTCGGCCTCGTGGTCGGCGTCGGCGGCACGGTGGCGATCCGCCAGGCCACCGCCCCGGCCGGCCAGGTGGTCGCCAGCACCGCGCTGACCGCGCTGCCCGGCGAGCAGGGCCGCGGCACGGCCGAACTGGTCCGCACCGACGGCATCCTCGACCTCCGGGTGTCGGTGGACGCCTCGGTCACCCCCGACCGCTTCTATCAGCTGTGGCTGCTCGACAGCGCCGGCGACCGGATGTACGACCTGGGCACCCTGCCGCCGAACGGCGCGGCGGCCTCCTACCCGCTGCCGGCCGAGCTCGCCCAGGGGCTGGGCAGCTACACCGTGGTCGACGTGTCGATCGAGCCGTACGACGGCAACCCGGCGCACTCGCACCACAGCCTGGTGCGCGGCCAGCTGCCCGGCTGACCGCCCACCCTCGGTTCTGTCGACAGGCTCAGCCCTTCGACCGGCTCAGCCCCTCGACCGGCTCAGGGAGCGTCAGCGGATGCCGGTGGTGGCCAGCCCCTGGACGAAGTAGCGCTGGAAGACCAGGAACAGGATGACCAGCGGGGCGACCGAGAGCAGGGTCATCGCCATCAGCGCGCCGTAGTCGGTCGTGTACTGGCCCTTGAGGAACTGCAGCCCGATCGGCAGGGTGAACAGCACCGGGTCGCGGAGCACGATCAGCGGCCAGAGGAAGTCGTTCCACTGCCCCATCACGCTGAGCAGGGTGAGCACGGCCAGCAGCGGCTTGGAGAGCGGCAGCACGATCCGCAGGAAGATCGAGACGCTGCCCGCACCGTCGATCTTGGCCGCCTCGATCACCTCGGTGGGGATGGCCAGCATGAACTGGCGGGCCAGGAACACCCCGAAGGTGCCGGCCGCACCGGGCAGGATGACCGCCCAGAAGGTCCCCACCAGGTCCATCCCGTTGACGATCCGGAACAGCGGCACCAGGGTCGCTTGCGAGGGGATCATCATCGTCGCCAGCAGGGCCAGGAACAGCACGCCGGCACCGGGGAACTTCAGCTTGGCGAAGGCGTACCCGGCCAGGGTGCTGAAGGCCACCGTCAGCACGGTGGTGATCACGGTGATGATCACCGAGTTGCCGAACCAGCTGAGCACCGGCCAGGCGTCCAGGACCTTGGTGTAGTTCACCAGGGTCAGGGCGCGCGGGATCAGCTGGAGCTGCTGGCTGAACACCGTGGTGTCGGTGAACGCCGTCAGCACCAGCACGTAGAACGGGAAGATCATCACCAGGCAGACGACCACCGAGACCACGATCCGCACCACCAGGCCGGCGCGGGAGTGCCGCCCGGCGGTGCGCAGCGCGGGCGCCTCGTCGATCCGCTTCGAGGAGACCTCCGTCTTCGGAGCCACCAGCGTCATCAGGCCACCTCGTCCCGGGTCCGGTTGGTCCGCCACTGCAGCACGGTGAAGACCAGGGTGAAGAAGAAGATCACCACGCCGATCGCGGCGCCGTAGCCCTGGTCGCGGGCCGGCCCGAAGGCGGTCTTGTAGGCGTAGGTGCCGAGCACCTCGGTCGCCGAGCCGGGTCCGCCGCCGGTCAGCACGAACACCGTGTCGAAGACCTGGAAGGCGTAGATCACGCTCATGATCAGCAGAAAGAAGGTCGACGGCCCGAGCAGCGGCAGGGTGATGTAGCGGAACCGCTGCCAGGCGTTCGCCCCCTCGACCGAGGCGGCCTCCTGCAGCTCGACCGGCACCGCCTGCAGCCCGGCCAGATAGATGATCATGGTGAAGCCGACCCGGATCCACAGCGTCACCAGCACCACAGACGCGAAGGCCGGCCCGCCCTCGGACTGCCAGGGCACCGTCGGCAGGTGCAGGGCCAGCAGCGCCTTGTTGATCACGCCGATGGTCTCGTTGTAGAGGAAGGTGCCGATCAGACCGGTGGCCACGCCGGAGATCACCAGCGGGAGGTAGATGATCGTCCGGAACAGCTTGCGGGCCGGCATCACCGAGTTGAGCAGCACGGCCAGCGCCAGCCCGATGACCAGACTCAGCGGCACCACCAGCACGATGAACAGCACCGTGTTGAGCAGCGCCCGGTAGAAGGTCGGGTCGGTCAGCATGGTGACGTAGTTGGCGAACCCGACCCAGGTGACCTTGCCGCTGAGCGGGGCGATCTCGGCGAAGCTGTAGGCGAAGGCCAGCACCATCGGGACCAGCAGGAAGACGATCGCGAAGATCATCGTCGGCGCGACGAAGGCGATCGCGGAGCGGTCCCAGCGCGACCGGCGCCGCCGCCGGGGCCCGCTGGTGGCGGGACGCGGCGCGGTGTCGAGGGTCGCTGCGCTCACGCCCCGGCCTTCTGCACGACGCTGGCCAGCGCCGCGGTGGTGGCCGCCGGCGTGGCCCCGCCGAGGAAGGCGCTCTCGAGCGCGTCGAGCATCCCCGCGTTGATCTTGCCGAACTGCGGCACGGTGACCTGCTTGACCTGTTCGGGCGTGATCGTGGTGGCCTGCTGGACGAAGGTCTCCATCAGGTCGGGCCGGACGGCGAAGTCGAGCTTGGCGCTGGTCAGGGACTTCAGGGTGGGCAGCTGCCCGGTCGCCTCGCAGTAGGTCTTCTGCTGCTGCTCGGAGACGATGAAGTCGAGGAACTTGGCGGCGGCCTCGGTGTTCTTGCCGTCCTTGGAGGCCACGATCGCGTTGCCGCCGAGGTCGCTGGCCGCGTTGGTGTCCCGCGGCATCGGCATCGCCCCGTACTCGAACTTCTTCTTCACCCCGGAGTCGATGGTGGGGATCAGGAAGTCGCCGGCGAACGCCATCGCCACCGTGCCCGCGATGAACGCGCTGTCGGGGTAGGTGCTGCTCTTGACCGAGCTGCTCCGGGCCACCCACTTGTTGGTGAAGAAGCTCTGGGTGAACTGCACCGCCTTGCGGCCGGCGTCGGAGTCGACCGCCGGGGTCTTGAGGTCGTCCCCGAGCAGGTTGCCGCCGGCCTGGAACAGCCAGGACAGCCAGCGGTAGGCACCGGCCTGCTGCCAGTCGTAGATGAACGGCGTCTGGTTGCCCTTGACGACCTTGGTCAGCTTCTCCGCGGCCTGGGCGAACTGGTCCCAGGTCCAGGCGTCGTCCAGGCTGGTCGGCGCGGTCAGCCCGGCCGCCTCGAAGGCGTCCTTGCGGTAGAGGATCGCGGTGGTGTCGATCTGGTGCGGCACGCCGTACGGCTTGCCGTCGTAGACCACGCCCTGCCACAACCCGGGAACGAAGGCGTCGATCTTGGCCTGGTCGAAGGTGCTCGAGACGTCGAGCAGCACGTCCTGGCTGGTGTACTGCCCGATGTCGATGTAGGAGACCCGGAACAGGTCCGGCGGGTTGCCCGCCTGGAACCGGCTGTCCAGGTTGGTCTGGATGCTGTCGTAGGGGACGGTCTCGGTCTTGACCGTGATGTTCGGGTTCTGGGTGTGGAAGTCGGCGATCAGCTTGTCGAACGCCTGCTTCTCGGTGTCTCCCGACCAGTTGACGAAGGTCAGCTGCGCCGAGCCGCCGGAGCTGCCCGAGCCGGACCCGGAGCCGCTGCCCGAGTCGGCCTTGCCGGTGAGACCGGCGCACCCGGCCAGGGCACCCGCGCCGAGCGCCGCCGCGGCACCCAGGCCGCCCTGGAGCAGCCGCCGCCGGCTGAGGTTGCGGGGGGCGGGAAAGGGGACGGTGGGACCGGGCATCGGGACCTCCTGGACGAGTGTGGCGTGGTCCGGTGCTCCGAACGGCCCCGATCCTCTGGGTACCTTCACAGATGCCGGGCGACTGGATGCAGAACCACGCCGGGCAGCGGCTGCTGCCCGAGCGGGGCGCGGAGGCCTGGTGGTCGCAAGCCCCCGACGGTGGGTCTCCGGCCGATCCTGTCAGACCGGCGCCGCGGGCGGGTCCGTCAGCGCGGAGCGGGCCAGGAACCGGAACCGGTCGCCGCGGTAGACCGAGCGGGTCCACTCGACCGGCCGGCCGGCCGCGTCCCAGGCTGTCCGGTGCACCAGCAGCATCGGGACCCCGACGTCGACGCCCAGCAACGCGGCGTCCTCGGGGACGGCCGGCGCGGTCTCGATCTGGTCCTCGGCGGCGGCCACCGTGATGCCGTAGCGGTCGGCCAGGGTGCGGTAGAGCGAACCGGTCGCGGCCAGGTGCCGGTCGAGCCCGGGCAGCGGGCCGCGCAGCCAGGCGGTCTCGTGCGCCACCGGCCGGTCGTCGATCCCCCGCACCCGCTCCAGCCGGACCACCGGGTCGCCCGGGGCGACCGCCAGTTGGGCCGCCACCGGCTCCTCGGCCGGTACGACCGCCAGCCCGAGGACGGTGTCGGTGCCCCGCTGACCGTCGGTGGCCAGGTCGGCGGTGAATGAGCTGAGCTGGTGCAGCCGGACCAGCCCGGGGTCCGCGACGAAGGTGCCCCGGCCCTGGGTCCGCACCAGCCGGCCCTCGACGCCGAGCTCGGCCAGCGCCTGCCGCACCGTGGTGCGGGAGGTGGCGAACTGCTCGGCCAGCTCGCGCTCGGTGGGCAGCGCGGTGCCGGGCGCGGATCCGTCGAGCAGCGCACCGATCTGCTCCTTGACCCGGTAGTACTTCGGGACCCGCACCCGACCTCCCGTCCTGCGCTCGTCGTCCTGACGCCGGTTGGCGTGCGCCCATGATGCTGCGTAGATTGGTCTATGCCAATTGTTCCGCACCGTCGACCCCAGCCGGGAGCCGTGATGAGCCAGGACCGCACCGAACCGAGCAGCGAGCGCGCGACCCGCGGTGCGCTGATGGGCGCCGAGGTCGCCGAACAGCCCGACGTCTGGGCCCGACTGCTCGACCGGGCCGACCAGCCCGACGGCGAGCTGGCCGCCGCGGCGGCGCTGATCGGGCGGCGCCGGCCGCGGTTCGTCCAGTTCGTGGCCCGCGGCACCTCCGACCACGCCGCGCTCTACGCGAAGTACTTCGCCGAGATCGTCCTGCAGCTGCCCTGCGGACTGGTCTCGCCCTCGACGATGACCGCCTACGGCGCCGAGCCCGACCTGACCGACGTGCTGATGATCGGGGTCAGCCAGTCCGGCGGCTCGCCGGACCTGGTGACCACCCTCGAGCGGGCCCGCGCGCAGGGCGCGCTCACCGTCGCGGTCACCAACAACCCGACGTCGGCGCTCGCCCAGGCCGCCGAGGCCCAGATCGACATCGCGGTCGGGCCGGAGAAGGCGGTGGCAGCGACCAAGTCGTACACCGGCCAGCTGCTGGCCCTCTATCTGCTGCTCGACCGGGTCCGCGGCGGCGACGGCGCCGCGGCCCGCCGGCTGCCGGAGTGGGGCACCGCGCTGCTCGGCCGCGACGACGACGTGGCCGAGCTGGCCCAGCGCTACCGGTTCGCCTCGCGGCTGGTCACCACCGCCCGCGGCTACTCCTACCCGACGGCGAGCGAGGCCGCGCTCAAGCTGATGGAGACCTGCTACCTCAGCGCCCAGGCGTTCTCCGGCGCCGACCTGCTGCACGGCCCGCTGGCCATGATCGACCCGCAGGTGCCGGTGCTGACGGTGGTCGGCGACGGCATCGGCGGCCGGGCGATGGGCCAGGTGCTGCCGCGGCTCTCCGAGCTCGGCGCGGACGTCTTCTGCGTCGGGACGCCCGACGCGGTGGCCGCGGCCACGGTCGGCATCGCGCTGCCGGACGGCGTCGCCGAGGAGGTCTCGCCGCTGCTCGAGATCCTGCCGTTCCAGCAGCTCGCCCGGCACCTCGCGCTGTTCCGCGGCGGCGACCCGGACGCGCCGCGCGGGCTCAAGAAGGTCACCGAGACCCTCTGAGGGCCGGCTGCGACGATGACCCGGTGAGCCCTGCGTCCGACCGTCCCGACCCCGAGCCGCCGCTGGTGCTGCTGGACACCGCCCCGCAGCCGGTCGGCCGGATCTTCACCCCGGACACCCGGGCCACCTTCGAACAGCGCTTCCGGGTGGTGGACTGCGGCGGCGACCCGGACCGGTTCGACGCGCTGCTGCCGGAGGCGTTCGCGGTGGTCGGGCAGACCGACCTGCCGGCCGCCCGGCTCGAGCGCGCGACCCGGCTCCGCGCGGTGCTCAACGTCGAGGGCAACTTCTATCCCAACGTCGACTACCCCACCGCCTTCGCCCGCGGGGTCCGGGTGCTCGGCTGCGGCCCGGCCTATGCGCAGGCGGTGGCCGAGTACGCCCTCGGGCTCGCCCTCGACCTGGCCCGCGGGATCAGCCGCGAGGACCGGGCGTTCCGCGCCGGGCGCGAGCGCTACCTGGGTGACGGCAACGCCGACGCGGTGCTGCTCCGCGGCGCCGACGTCGGGCTGATCGGTCTCGGCAACCTCGGCCGTGCGCTGCTGCCGTTGCTGGCTCCGTTCCGGCCGAGGGTCCGGGTCTTCGACCCGTGGCTGCCCGACGCCGTGCTCGCCGAGGCCGGCGTCGAGCCGGCCGGGCTCGACCAGGTGCTCGGCGACAGCCGGTTCGTCTTCGTGCTGGCCGCGGTGACCAGCGAGAACAGCGAGGGCGGGCGGCTGCTCGACGCCGCCGCGCTCGACCGGCTGCCGGCCGGGGCTCGGGTGGTCTTCGTCAGCCGGGCGGCGATGACCGACTACGACGCGCTGCTCGACCGGGTCGAGGCCGGCCGCTTCCTGGCCGCGGTCGACGTCTGGCCGGACGAGCCGGTACCCGCCGACGCCCGCGCCCGCCGCCTGGAAGGGCTGGTGCTGTCCGCGCACCGGGCCGGCGGCATCCCCGCGGCGTTCGCCGAGATCGGTGAGCTGGTGCTCGACGACCTCACCCTGCTTGCCCGTGCGCTGCCACCGGTGCGGATGCAGCCGGCCGCGCCCGAGCTCGTCGGCCGGTACCGGAACCGTCCCGCCGGCTGAGGCCGCCTCAGCTCAGCCGGCGCCAGGCCGGCCAGAGCACGTCCCAGGGACGGGTCGGACCGGTGCACAGGGCCACCGGCTCAGCCTGCTCCTCGGTGTCGACCCCGACCCCGTCGTCGAGCCGGGCCACCGTGCGGCAGCTGGCGAACTCGCCGCGGTCACGCTCGGCCAGCCCGCCGACCAGCACCACCGTCCGGACGCCGGCGGCCGGCCGGCCGAGCTCCCAGAGCGCGTTCTGCGGGCTGTAGACCGGCAGCCCGCTGACCCCGTACCGGTCGAGGGCGCCCGCCTCGCCGTAGTTGCTGGCCACGATCACCGCGGCCGGGTCCTGGCGCCGGGCCGCCTCGGCGACCCGGTCGATCTGGTCGACGTAGCGCGGCCATCCGATCTGGTCGCGGACCGACTGGTTGACCGACGGCACCGGGGTGTAGCGCAGCACCCCGAGCGGCAGCACCGGCAGGTTGAGCACCACCCCGCTGGCCACGGTCAGCCCGACGCAGGCGATCACGTACGGACGCCGGCGCCGGACCAGCCGCTCGACCTGGACGCAGCCCAGCGCGTAGACCGCGGCCAGCGCCGGATAGGGGTAGTAGACCTGCGACCCGCCGGCCACGGTGAGGGCCAGCACCACCACGAAGGTGGCGACCACGAACCGCAGGCGGGCGAGCTCGGGACGCCGGATCACCCGGACCACCGCCAGCACCCACACCCAGCACAGGAACGGCCCGATCATCACCAGCAGCAGCGGCCCGACGCTGACCCGCACGCCGGCGCCGTTGTCGCCGGACAGCGCGGCGGCCATCCCGAGCTGCGGCAGCCCGTGGGTCAGCTGCCAGACCACGTTCGGCAGCGCCAGCAGCACGGCGAGCCCCGCGCCCAGGGCCAGCCAGCGGGTCCGCAGCACCCGTCGCGGCCCGACGGCCAGGAGCCCGAGCAGAACGCCGAGCACCAGCATCACGATCAGCCACTTGTTCCAGGTGTCGAGGCCGACCAGCGCCCCGGCGAGCAGCCACCACCGGGGCTGGTCGCGGGCCACCACCCGGACCACCGCGAGCAGGATCGCCGGCCAGACCACCAGGTCGACGGTCGAGGTCAGCAGCAGGTGGCCGAGCGACAGGGTGAAGCTGCCGAACGCGTGGCCCCAGGCGGCCAGCCCCTGGGCGAACGGGCCCCCGCCGAGCTCGCGGGCCAGCAACGCGATCACCACCACCCCGCCGCAGGCCAGCAGCAGGGCGGGCAGCCGCAGCGAGGCCACCTCGTCGCCGAGCACGGCGATCGCGGCACGGGTGAGCGCCGGGAGCAGCGGCGGTTGGTCGACGTAGCCCCAGCGCAGCGGGAGCAGCCGGAAGTAGAGCTCGTCGCGGTGGTAGCCGTACCGGCCGGCGGTCAGCGCGAGCACCAGCCCGAGGGCCAGCACCGCGCTCGCCACCGGGGCGGGCGCGAGCGGCGGCCGTCCGGTCGTCCTGACCATCGTCCTCCGCTCCTCGGCACGCCGTGGGGGCGCCTGATCCGGCCGACCTGCCGGCCGTCGTGCCGGTGTCGTGTAACGATCATGCTGCGCCCCGCGGGCTGGCACTCTCCCCCTCTTGTGTGCCAGACGTTCCCTTCGCACCATGTGTCACACCGGTGACACGGTCTCACCGGTCGAGAGCCGGACCCGGGTCGAGTCCCGGGGCGCGCGAGGAGGGTGGTCATGGAACCGTCGTCGATCGAGATCGCACCGCTCCAGTACCAGGGCGGCTTCGGGGGCTTCATGATCATCGGACGCTGGCCGCGCGAGGTGGTGGAGTGGTCCAAGATGCTCGTGCTCGCCGTCCAGCTCGCCGCGGTGCCCGGGCTGCTGCCCGCCTCGACCGTCTTCTGCGTCGAGGAGAAGGTCCCGGACGACTCCGCGGACGGCGGTGGGCTGCACGCAGTCGGCCGGGCCACCCGGGCCGGCTCGTTCGTGGGCGAGCAACCGCTCCAGCCCGGACGGTTCGCCGACCCGCTGCCGCCGGCCCTGGTCGTGCTGCACCCGCCGGCGAGCACCCGGTCGAGCGTCCCCGAGTACGAGGTCGCCTCCGGCTGCATCCTGCTGCCCGGGCTGCCGCACCTCGGCCTCGACCACCGGGCCGCCTGGGTGGCGGCCGACGCCGGCGGCACGGTGACCGAGCTGCACAGCCGGTGCGGGATCGACCCCAACCGGGACGCCGACACCGCTGCGCTGGCCCTGCTGCTCGCCGCCTGAGCCGAACCCTGCGCCCCCATCTCGCGCCCACCTCGCACGCCCTACGCCCACCTCGAGGCCCACCTCGAAACCCACGTCGCACGCCCTGCGTCCACCTCGCACCGGATATAGGGCGTGCGAGTTGCTCCGAAGGGGTGCGACGTCGGCGGAGAGGTGGAGCGCACCGTGGGGCCGCCGGGACCGGTGGGACGGACGGGAGAGCCGGGACGGCGCACCGCGGGCCGGAGGTCACGGTTCGCTCCCGAGGGGTGCCGCGGGCGCGAACGCCGGGGTTAGGGTCCGGGAATGGCGCGGCTGCTGCGATGGCTGGTCTGCGGGACCCTGCTGCTGGCCGCCGGGACGCTGACCCTGGTCGCCGCGCAACGGCACTGGGCGGTGTGCCGGCCGGACCCGTCGAGCGCGGGCTGTCTGCTCCGCGAGGAGGTCAGCCTGGCGGCGCCGGTCTGGGCGTCCGCCGGGCACCGTGACCCGACCACCGCGGTGCTGACCGTGATCGCCTGCTTCCTGCTCTTCCTGGCCTGGGTGCTGGCCGTCGGCTGGGCGCGACGCCGGCTGATCCGCACCCTGGTGACCCTGGTGGTCGCCGCGCAGCCGCTGCTGGCCGCTGTCCTCGGGATCGTCGACCTGGTCACCCCGGACGCCGCGCTCCGGCTGGCCACCAGCGGCTGGCTCACCTGGCCGGCCGAGATGCTGGTGCTGCCGATGCTGCTCGGCGCCGGTTGGATCTTCGAGGAGGGCGCGCTGGCCATGGTGCGCCTGGTGGTGCTCGGCTGGACCGTCACCGCGTTCGGCTCGATCCACGGGTTCTTCGACTACGTGATCTTCATGATCCGGCACCCGGTGCCGCCCGGGACCCCGGTCGGCACGGTCGGCGCCCCGGCCGGGATGGGCTTCGGGGCGGCGATCGTCCAGCTCGCGCTCGGTGTGGTGGTGATCGGGCTGAGCGTCTGGGCCGACCGGCCGCGCCGTCCGGACACCGACCGGCGCGGACGCGACGGCTTCACCCTGGCCGCCTGAGCCTCAGAGCGGGCTGTCCACCAGCGCCGGGTCGCGGACCACCAGCACCTTGACCTCCTCGCCGCCGGCCGAGGCGGCGAACGCCTCGGCCACCCGCTCGAGCGGGTAGCGGCTGGTGACGAAGTCGGCCGCCCGCACCTCGCCGGCGCTGATCATGTCGGCGGCCACCCGGTAGTCAGCGGGCAGGTAGGTGGCGCTGCCCTGGATCCGCAGCTGGTGGTCCTGAACGATCGGCGCCGGCACGGTGACCGGCCGGGTCGGCACGCCGACGATCACCACGGTCCCGGCCTTGTCGGCCATCGCCAACGCCTGGTCGACGGTGGGCTGCACCGAGACGCAGTCGAAGACGACGTCGGCGCTCTCGCCCAGCTCGGCCCGCACCGCAGCGACGACGTCCGGACGTCCGGCGTCGACCACCGCGTCGGCGCCGAGCCGGAGCGCCCGTTCCCGCTTGCTGGGCAGCAGGTCGGTCATCACCACCCGGTCCGCCCCGGCGTGCCGGGCCGCGGCCAGCACCAGCAGCCCGATGGTCCCGGCGCCGATGATCACCACCGCCCGGCCCTCGAGCCCGGTCACCGGGTCGCCGGCCAGCGCCACCGCGTGCACCGGGGTCGAGAGCGGCTCGATCAGCGCGGCCTCGAGGTCGCTCATCCCCGGCGGCAGCGTGTGCAGCCGGTTCGCCGGGACGGTGAAGAAGTCGGCCATCCCGCCCTGCTCGTACCCGCAGCCGAAGAAGACGAGGTTCTCGCACAGGTTCTGCCGGCCGGTGCGGCACATCTTGCAGCTCCAGCACGGCAGCGTCGGCTCGACGGTGACCCGGTCACCGACGGCGACGCCGGTGACCTCGGCCCCGACCGCCCGCACCACGCCGACGACCTCGTGGCCCGGGTGGTAGGGCAGCGGGACGAACGGGTGGTGGCCGGCGGCGGCGTGGGTGTCCGAGCCGCAGACGCCGGTGACCACCGTTTCGACCAGGGCCTCGGCCGGCCCCGGTTCGGGCCGCGGCACCTCGACCAGCACGATCTCCCCCGGCCGCACCTCGACCCGACGCATCCGCTCCGCCTGCTGCTCGGTCACGGCCCGCAGTCTGGCAGACCACGACCGGGCGGTCCGGACGGCGGTGGCGCCCCGACCGGCCGGACCGGGGTCAGAACCGCAGCAGCACCTTGGACGAGGCAGCCGGGTCGCCGGCGGTCCGGAACGCCTCGACCGCGTCGTCGGCGTCGAACTCGTGGCTGATCACCGGCTCGACGGCCAGGCTGCCGTCGGCGAGGGCGGTGATCACCTCGTCGATCTCGTCGTTGAACCGGAACGAGCCGCGGAGCTCGAGCTCGCGGACGGTGGCCACCGCCACCGGGACCGGCTGCGGTCCGGGCGGCAGCATCCCCACCAGCACGACGATCCCGCCCCGGGTCACCGACTCGACCGCCGAAGCCAGCCCGGGCGCGCTGCCCGAGGTCTCGATGGCCACGTCGGGCTGGACGGCGCGGACCGCGTCGGCGTCGCGGGCGTCGACCACCCGGTGCGCGCCGAGCGCGGTGGCCAGCGCGAGCGGACGCTCGTGCAGGTCGACCGCAGTCACCTCGGCACCCGCGCGGACCAGCACACCGACGGTCAGCGCGCCGATCGGCCCGGCTCCGACCACCAGCACCGACCGCCCGCGGACGTCTCCGGCCCGGGCCACGCCGTGCCAGGCGACCGAGGCCGGCTCGGTCAGCGCGGCCAGCCGGAGCGACAGCCCGGCCGGCAGCGGCCGCAGCATCCGCGACGGCAGCACCGCGTAGTCGGCGAACGCGCCGGCGGTGTGCGGCAGGTGCGCGGCGCTGCCGAGATAGGTGCCCAGCGGGGCCAGGTTGGGCCGGTCGGCCGGGTAGCGGGTGACGCCGTCGTCGACCGGGGTGGCCGGGTGGACGGCCACCTCGGTGCCCTCGGCCGGACCGCTGCCGTCGGCCGCCGTCCGGGCCACCGTGCCGACCACCTCGTGCCCGAGCACCAGCGGCTCGCGCAGGATCGAGGTGCCCGAGTTGCCGTGCGTCCAGTAGTGCAGGTCGCTGCCGCAGACCCCGCCGTAGCCGATCCGCACCACCGCCTCGTCGGGCCGGGGCGCGGGCAGCTCGACGCTCGTCACCTCGAGCTCACCGGCCCGTGGCACCCGGACCGCGCGCACCCGGTCGGGAACGTCCATGATCAACTCCTCGGCGTCGTCGGACCGCAGCCCGGTCAGGGATCAGTAGAAGTCGACGGTGTCGACGGCGTTGATCATCGGCTCACCGTCGAGCAGCCGGGTGGCGTTCCGGGCGAACAGCTCGGCGATCCGGCGGTCCTCGGCGCCGTTGAGCGCAGCAGTGTGCGGGCTGACCACCACGTTGGGCAGGCCCCACAGCGGGCTCTGCTCCGGCAGCGACTCGGTGGCGAAGACGTCCAGCGCGGCGAAGGAGATCCGCCCGTCGGACAACGCCGGCACCAGCGCCTCCTCGTCGATCACCGTGCCGCGTCCGACGTTGACCAGGACGGTGTCCGGCTTGACCGCGGCGAGCACCTCGGCACTGATCAACTTCTCGGTGGCTGCGGTGCCGGGCAGAGTGATCACGATCGCGTCGACCTCACCGACCACCGCGGCCAGCGCATCCGGCTTGACCAGCCGGTGGACGTGCTCGACCGGCTCGTCGCCGCGCCGGCTGCCGATCACCGTGGCGCCGAGGGCGTCGAGCTTGGCCGCGACCTCGCGACCGATCCCGCCGAGCCCGACCACCAGCACGGTCAGCTCACTGACCTGCCGCATGATCCACCGGCCGGCCCAGCGCCGGTCGCGCTGGTCGGCCTGCAGCCGCGGCAGGTCCTTGGCGCCGGCCAGCACCCCGAACAGGGCGAACTCGGCCAGCGTCCCGCCGTGCACACCGGCGCTGGTGGTGAAGGTGACCCGGTCGAGCTCGTCGGGGTCGAGTCCGGCCGCCTTGACCGACGCCCCACCGCCGGCGGCCATGGTCTGCACCCAGCGCAGACCCGGGTTGGCGCGCACGGTGCGGGCCAGCTGGTCGGGCTTCTCGTCCGGGATGCCGTAGAGGGCCTCGGCGGAGTCGACGAGCTGCTCGAACCGGCGCTGCTGGTCGTCGCTGCGACGGAAGTCCGGGTCGCCGCCGTGGTCACCGGGGTGCCGCATCGGCGGCATCAGCTCCTGGTCGACCACCAGCTCGACCCGCGGCTCGCGGTCGGTGATCAGCCGGCACAGCTCGTCGGGCAGCGGGCTGGCCACCACCACGCGGAGCCGGCGGTCGTCGGCAGGACGGGAGTCAGTGCTCACCCCCGCACGCTACCGACCGCGGTCGCCCGGGCGGCCACCTGCCCGACCGTCCCGACCCGCGGGCAGACTGGCCCGGTGACCGAGCCCGGACTGCCGGTGATCATCGAGACCGACGTCTGCGCCGACGTCGACGACGTCGGGGCGCTGGCGCTGGTGCACGAGGCCGCCGACCGGGGTGCCGCGCGCCTGCTGGCGATCGGCGTCAACACCCCGAGCCGCTGGGGCCACCGGGCGGTCGCCGTGATCAACCGCTTCTTCGACCGCCCCGTCCCGCTCGGGATCCTCGACCCCGACCGGCACCCGCCGGACGACAGCGTGGCCGAACGCGACTACGCCCGACTGCTGGCCACCCGGTTCCCTGGCGGCGACGTCCCGGAGCCCGAACCCGCCGTGGTCGTGCACCGGCGGGCGCTGGCTGCGGCCGAGGACGGGGCGGTCACCGTGGTCTCGCTCGGCTTCCTGACCAACCTGGCCGCGCTGCTCGACAGCCCCGGCGACCGCACGGACGCCCGGTCCGGGTCCGCGCTGGTGGCGGCCAAGGTGTGCCGGCTGGTGATCATGGGCGGCCGGTTCCCCGAGGGCCGCGAGTTCAACTTCGAGCAGGACGTCGCCTCCGCGGTCGCGGTGCTCGAACGGTGGCCGACGCCGGTCGACCTGCTCGGCTTCGAGGTCGGGGCTCCGGTGATCAGCGGTGCACGACTGTCCGTCGAGGCGGCCGACACCCCGGTCGGGGCGGCCTACCGCGCCTACTGCGGACCCGGGAACGGCCGCGAGAGCTGGGACCCGCTGACCGCGCACCTGGCGCTGACCGACGACCCCGAACTGTTCGCCTTCTCCGCGCCCGGCCGGGTGCGGCTCGAGGCCGACGGCACCTCGCGGTTCGCCGAGGACCCGACCGGGCGGCACCGGATCGTCCGCGCCGTCGCCGGGCCGGAGCGGATGGCCGCCGCGGTCGACGAGCGGCTCGACCGCGCCGTCGACCGGAGCCGCCCGCACGGACGGCCCTGACCGGACCGGCTCAGCCCTCGCCCTCCTGGTCGGACGTCCGGGTGGGGTCGCGGTGCTGCGGGAACGCCGGATCGTCGCTCTCGCCGGCGACCCGGGCCCGCAGCTCCTCGTGCCGTCCGGCGTCGTCGCCGGCGTCGAGCAGCGAGTTCGGGCCGGCCTCGTTCGCCGGGTACTCCAGCAGCCCCACCTCGGGGTGGTGCAGGTCGAAGGCCGGGGACTCCGAGCGGATCCGCGGCAGCGAGAAGAAGTTGTGCCGCGGCGGAGGACACGAGGTCGCCCACTCCAGCGACCGACCCCAGCCCCACGGGTCGTCGGTGTTCACCCGCGGCCCGCGCCGCGACTTCCACAGGTTCCACAGGAACGGCAGTGTCGAGGCGCCCAGGAGGAAGGCCCCGGCCGAGCTCACCTGGTGCAGAACGGTGAACCCCTCGTTCGGCAGGTAGTCGGCGTACCGGCGTGGCATCCCCTCCACACCGAGCCAGTGCTGGACCAGGAACGTCGTGTGGAAGCCGATGAACAGCAGCCAGAAGTGGATCTTGCCCCAGGTCTCGTCGAGCATCCGGCCGGTGAACTTGGGCCACCAGAAGTAGAAGCCGGCGAACATCGCGAACACCACCGTGCCGAACACCACGTAGTGGAAGTGGGCGACGACGAAGTAGGAGTCGGAGAGCTGGAAGTCGAGCGGTGGACTGGCCAGGATCACCCCGGTCAGACCCCCGAACAGGAAGGTGACCAGGAAGCCGATCGCCCACAGCATCGGGGTCTCGAAGGTCAGGCTGCCGCCCCACATCGTGCCGATCCAGTTGAAGAACTTCACCCCGGTCGGCACCGCGATCAGGAACGTCATGAAGCTGAAGAAAGGCAGGCTGACCGCCCCGGTGACGAACATGTGGTGCGCCCAGACCGCCACCGACAGGGCGGCGATGCTCAGGGTGGCCGCGACCAGGCCGATGTAGCCGAAGATCGGCTTGCGGCTGAACACCGGCAGGATCTCCGTCACGATCCCGAAGAACGGCAACGCGATGATGTAGACCTCGGGGTGCCCGAAGAACCAGAACAGGTGCTGCCACAGGATCGGGCCACCGTTGGCGGCGTCGAAGACGTGCGCCCCGAGCGGCGGCCGGCCCGGCTGTCCGGAACCGGCCGGGAGGTACCGGCGGTCCGGGCGCAAACGACGTCCCGCGCGGGATGCGAGTTCGACACCAGACATCTGATGTTTGCTGGTGATCCGGTACGATCCGTGCCCAGCCCGTGGTCGCGCGGGGAGGTCCGACTCGAGGGAGAGATCCGATGGCAGCCACCGAAGACCCGACGCTGTGGAGCGACCTGACCCGACCGCTGCCCGACTGGTTCGCGCGGGCCCGGTTCGGCATCTTCATCCACTGGGGCGCCTACGCGGTCCCGGCCTGGGCCGAGCCGACCGGCGCGCTCGGGGCGGTGCCCGACGACGAGTGGTTCGCCCACAACCCCTACGCCGAGTGGTACTTCAACACCATCCGGATCGAGGGCAGCCCGGCGGCCCGGCGGCACGCCGAGGTCTACGGCGGTGCGCCCTACGACGACTTCCTCGACGCCTGGCGGGCCGAGCGGTTCGACCCGGCCGCCTGGGCCGAGCTGTTCGCGGCCACCGGCGCCTCCTACGTGGTGCCCACCACCAAGCACCACGACGGGATCGCACTCTGGGACGCACCGGGCACCGGCCGCCGCAACACCGTGCACCGCGGGCCGCAGCGCGACCTGGTCGGGGCGATCGCCGAGGCCGTCCGAGCAGCCGGGATGCGGTTCGGCGTCTACTACTCCGGCGGGCTGGACTGGAGCGTCAGCGACTTCCCGCCGCACCGCTCCGGTGCCGAGGTCGGCGAGCTCCGCCCCCGCGACGCCGCCTACAACGCGTACGCGCTGCTGCACGTCCGCGACCTGGTGGACCGCTACGGCCCCGACGTCCTCTGGAACGACATCAACTGGCCCGACGCCGGCAAGCGCGACGGCGCCTGGTCGCTGCACGAGCTGTTCAGCGACTTCTACGCCCGCAACCCCGACGGGGTGGTCAACGACCGCTGGGGCATCCCCTACGCCGACTACCGGACGAGCGAGTACGAGGCCGGCACCGAGAACGAGGAGGGCGCCTGGGAGAACTGCCGCGGGATCGGCTTCTCGTTCGGCTACAACCAGGTCGAGGACGAGCAGAGCACGCTGTCCGGTCCGCAGCTCTCGCGCTACCTCGGCGACGTGGTCTCGCGCGGTGGTCGGCTGCTGCTCAACGTCGGCCCGACCGCGGCGGGCGAGATCCCGGAGATCCAGCAGCGCTCGCTGCGGTCGTTCGGACGCTGGCACACCGCGGTCCGCGACCTCTTCGCCACGGCGACGCCGGTGATCGACGGGGCGGTGGCGCCGAGCGAGGAGCCGTGGACCCGTTGGCTGCAGACGCCCGACGGCGAGCTGGTGGCGCTGGTCGACCAGACCGACCGGCCGGACGGCGTGACCGTGGCGGTCGGCGGCCCGTGGGCGACCGGCACCGCCCGGCTGCTGATCGGCGAGGGTGAGGCGACGGTGACCGACGGACGGCTGACCGTGCGCACCGGCGCACTCCCCGACGGTCCCGCGGTGGTGGCGGTCAGCCGCTGAGCCCGCACGGAACCGCGGCTCGATCCGGTTCTGCAGCGCCGGCCCCGCCCGAGCGGCGGAGCCGGGCGGATCGGGTCGCGGTTCCGTGCGCCCCGCAGGTTCCGGCGCTCAGTCCGCCTGCAGGGCGGTGGCCAGCTTCGGCACCGCCTGGTCGAGCAGGAACGGCAGGCTGAGCGGCGAGTTGAAGCCGAGCGCGCCCGCGAAGTCCTGGTCGAACCCGCCGACGTCGACGAACCGCTTCTCGCGGACCACGTCGAGCGCGGTGAACAGCCGGTTCTGCAGGAAGTCGCGATCGAGGCCCTCGCCGATCAGCACGTCGGCGTCGAAGACGTCGAGGCGCTCGAAACTGACGTCGCCGCCGGTCCGCGGCACCATGAACCCGAGGTCGACCAGCCAGCCGGTCCGGTAGTCGTCGGCACCCAGGCTGTAGCTGCCGTCGGCAGACGACCCGAGGGCGAACGCCGCGCTCTTGCCCGCGAACGCCGGGTGCGCGGACCGGGCCGCGGCGAACCGGCCCTCGACCTCGGTGACCAGCTCGTCGGCCCGCTGCTCGCGTCCGAGCGCGCGACCGGTCACCCGGGTCTGGTCCTGCCAGCTGGTGGCCCCGGCGGCGACGTCCCCGGACTGCGCGACCGTCGGGGCGATGGCGGCGAGCTTCTCGTAGGCCGCCCGGTCGATATAGGCGTTGACCGCCAGGATCAGGTCCGGGTCGAGCGCGGCGACCTTCTCGAAGTCGAGCTCGTTGGCGCCGACCGTCGGGAGCTGCTTCCCGCGCACCGACGCCGGCGCCCACGGCCGCTGCGGGGCGTCGTAGCCGAGGAACTCCCGGACGCCGACCGGCTCGACGCCGAAGGCCAGCGCGAAGTCCTGCTCGTTGAAACCCGCGGTGAGCACCCGGGTCGGGGCGGCCGGCACGGTGGTGGAGCCGAACTGGTGCTCGATGGTCACCGGGAACGGGCCCGCGGCGCCGCTGCCGCCTTCGCTCGGTGTCCCGGCACCGCTCGGGGCGTTCCCGACGGTCGGGTCGGACTGGCAGGCGACGAGCACCGGCAGGCTCAGCGCGGCGGGCAGCGCGACGGTCAGCAGGCGGCGACGGGAGAACCCCGAGGACGATGACATGAGGTAAGGCTAACCTCACCTGGCCGACGGCTGGCGGTTCGACCGACCTCCGGAAGCCTTCCGTGACCGGCTCAGGCGGCGCGACGCGAGCGCTGGATCACCGGGTCCGGATAAGGCGCCGACGCGATGAGCTGCCGGGTGTAGTCCTGTTGTGGGTCGGCGAGCACGGCTGTCCGTTCGCCGGACTCGACCACCCGGCCGCCCTGCAGCACCACCACCCGGTCGCACAGCTCGTCGACCACAGCGAGGTCGTGGCTGACAAACAGGCAGGCGAAGCCGAGGCGCTCCTGCAGCTCGCGGAAGGTGTCGAGGACGACCGCCTGCACCGAGACGTCCAGCGCGCTGGTCGGCTCGTCGGCGATCAACAGATCGGGATCGAGTGCCACCGCCCGGGCGATAGCCACCCGCTGCCGCTGCCCGCCGGAGAGCTCGTGTGGATAGCGCTGCCGCCACGACCGGCCGGCGGTCGGCCCGAGCCCGACCGCCGCGAGCAGCCGGTCGACGCGCTGGTCGAGCTCGGAACCGCGCAGTCCTCGGTGCACCGCAAGCGGTTCACTTACCGTCTGCTCGACGGTGTAGCGCGGGTTGATCGAGGTCGCCGGGTTCTGGAACACCACCCCGATCCGTCGACGCAGCCCGGCGCGCTGACTCCGGGACGCGCTGCGGAGGTCGATGCCGTCGAGGACGACCCGGCCACCGCTGACCGGCGCCAGCCCGATCAGCGCGCGGCCGATCGAGGTCTTCCCGCTGCCGGACTCACCGACCAGGCCGAGGATCTCGCCTCGGTCGATCCGGAGATCGACGCCGTCGACGGCCCGGAACGTTCCGCGCAGGAGGTTGCCGTACTCGACGGTCAGGGCCTCGACCTGCACCAGCGGGCGACCGCCGTCCCGCTCGGCCGCCGGCCCGCGTGAGCCGAGCCGCGGGACCGCGGCGAGCAGGTCGGCGGTGTAGGCCGCCGAGGGGCGGGCGAAGACCTGCTCGACGTCGCCGCTCTCGACCACCGCGCCGGAACGCATGACCACCACCCGGTCGGCGATGTCGGCGACCACCCCCATGTCGTGGGTGATGATCATCACCGTCATCCGTCGCTCGTGCTGGAGCCTTCGCAGCAGGCCGAGCACCTCGGCCTGGACGGTGACGTCGAGCGCGGTGGTCGGCTCGTCGGCGATCAGGAGCTCGGGCTCACCGGCCAGCGCCAGCGCGATCACGACCCGCTGGGCCTGACCGCCGGAGAGCTGGTGCGGACAGTGCCGGAGCCGCCGCTCGGCGTCGCCCAGCTCGACCGACTCGAGCAGGTCGAGCGACGCACGGCGGATCTGGTCGCCTCGGATGCCCGGCCGGGTGGCGCGGAGCGCCTCGGCGAGCTGCCAGCCGATCGTGAACGTCGGATTCAGGGCGGCGAGCGGGTCCTGGAAGATCATCGCGATCCGCCGACCACGGACGACGCGCATGGCCCGGTCGTCCCGTCCGGTCAGCTCCACACCGTCGAACCGGATCGAACCGGTGACGGTCGCGGTCTCGGGCAGCAGGCCGAGCACCGACATCGCGGTGACGGACTTCCCCGAACCGGACTCGCCGACCACGGCGAGCACCTCACCCGCTCGGACGTCGAAACCGGCACTGTCGACCCCGGTCACCGGCCGACCGCTCACGTCAAAGACCACCCGGAGGTCTCGGACCGAGAGCAGCGGCACCTGCTCCCGAGCGGCTGGCGACGTCACGACTCCTCCTCGGAGGCCCCGGAGTCCCGGCGTCGCTTGTACCGCTCCCAGTCCTCGAGCATCCGCCGGTGGTAGGTGGCCAGCCAGACGAAGTAGTCGCGGCCGTTGATCAGCCGTTCCCGGACCCGGTCGTCCTCTTCGCCGTCGTCGAGCAGGTCCAGACCGCTCTCGATCAGCTGACGTTCCTGATCGAAGTAGCGGCGCTCGCCGGCCAACCAGCTCCCCCAGACGTCGTTCTCGACCCGGAAATAGTGACTGCGGTCGCCGGCGACGACCTGACGCTTGATGAATCCGGTGTCCAGCAGCCGTCGGGTGGCCATCGAGATGGACCCGCTGCTCGCGTTCAGCGCCTCGGCCAGTCCGGCCGAGGAGATGTACGGCGCCTTCATGATCATGAGGTAGCCGAGGATCCGCCCGTCCATCTGCGGGGAGCCGATCGACTCCCACATCAGGCCGAACTCCGCGGCGTACCGTCGCCGGGCGAGCTCGTTCTCGTCCGGCGGGCCGGGCGCGGGCTGCCCGTCACCGGAGGATCCGGGGTCGGGACGTTCGGAGCGGGCTCTGGTCATCGTGCCCGGAACCCTAGGCGAGGACATCGCCGCGTTCCGGCAACTCGTCGAAGCGCGCCATGCTCATCCCGCCGTAGCGGAGACCGTCGGCGCTGAACGTCACCGGTTCTCCCACCGACCCGTAGCCGTCGCCCTCAGCGATCAGCCAACGGTCCGCGCTCTCCTCCATCAGCCGGTCAGAGCCCTCGATCGGGTCCCAGCCGGCCGGGAAGATCGCAGTCAGCGAGCCGCCGAGCGCGGCCAGGTCGAGCACACCCCACCGACTCGCGTAACGGCCGGTCCGGCCGAGTGCCTCCGGACTCACCGCCCGATCGGCGTGGTCCTCCCGCTCCTGCCGGGCTCGGTCGAGCAGCCGCACGACGCCAGTGGCCAGCGCCGTGGCCGGCCCGTCGGTGGCGTTGGTCAGCACCGAGACGACCAGCCCGGTGACCGGGTCGCAATAGGTCTTGGTGATGTGCCCGGGGTAGCCGCCGGAATGACCGACCAGCAGGTGGTCGTGGACGCGCTCGTGCACCATGCCGAGGCCGTAGCCCGGACCGTCAGGCTTCTCGGGGTCGCCGCTGTTGAGCTTGCGCTGCTGCAGTCGCTTGCTGCGGTCGGTCAACAACCGCTCGTCGCCCATCCGGTGTGCCGCGAAGTACCGCACCAGGTCGGTGGCGGTGGAGGTGAACCCGGTGGCCGCAGCCATCGCGCGGGTGTCGACGTGGTCGAGCCGCTCGCGCGTGGTTCCGACGGTCAGGCCGGTGTAGCCGGCGGCGTAGTCTCCGGCCCGCTCGGGCAGGTACTCGGCCGCGGTGTCGTCCAACCCGAGGGGCCCGGTCACGAACTCCCGGCAGGCGTCGAAGAAGCTGCCACCGGTGACGTCCTCGATCACCAGACCGAGCACGGAGAACCCGAGGTTGCTGTAGGCGAACAGCTCTCCGGGCTCCCGCTTGCGTCCGCCACGGACGAGCTCGAGCAGCTCGGCGCGGTCCGGAAAGGCTCGCGCCGCCTGCCAGTAGTCGGCGTCGCGACCGTCCCGGAGCAAGCCGCCGGTGTGCTCGAGCAGCTCGCGGACGGTGATCGCGCCGTAGTCGTCCGCGAGCTCCGGCACGTGGGCCGCGACCGCGTCCTCCAGACCCAGCCGACCCTGCTCCACCAGCTTCAGGACCACCGTGGAGGTGAACGTCTTCGAGTGCGACGCGATCCGGAAGAGGTGCTGGGGGGTCAGCGGTGTCCGGGTCTCCAGCTCGGCGAAGCCGTAGGCCCGGGAGAGCAGCACCCGCCCGGCCACGCCGACGGCGACCTGGGCGCCCGGAACCCGGCTGTGCCAGACCCGGTAGGCCAGCCACCGGTCGACGGCCGCGAGGGTGTCCTCGTCGGGGATCCAGGGATCGGTCGGGTGGGATGCATCGGTGGTCACGTCAGCTCCTTTGCTTCGGGTCGAGGGCGGCACGGAGCGTGTCGCCCAGAGAGATGATGCTCAGCACCGTCACGGCCAGGAACAGGCTCGGGAACCAGAGCAGGTGCGGGGCGTTCTGGAACTGGTCGGAGGCGTCGGAGAGCTGGAGACCCCAGGAGATCGCCGGCGCCTGCAGTCCAATCCCGAGATAGGTCAGGGAGCTCTCGGCGACGATCACCCCGCCGACCGTGATCGTGGCCACGACCAACACCGGCGCGACCGCCCCGGGAAGGATGTACCGGGTGACGACGCGCCACCACCCGAGCCCCATCGTGTGGGCGGCCAGCACGTAGTCGGCTCCCCGGACCGAGCGGACCGACCCACGGACCAGTCGCGCCATGGTCGGCCAGCCGAACAGCGCCAGGGTCATCGAGACGGTCAGCACGGAGCGCTGCCCGACGCTGTTGAGCACGACGATCGCACCGAGCAGGAACGGGAAGCCGAGGAAGATGTCGGTCAGCCGGGAGAGCAGGAAGTCGGCCCACCCGCCGATCAGGCCCGCGACCAGCCCGATCACCAGGGCCAGCGCGAGGGCCAGCACGGTGGTCAGCACCCCGACGGCCAGGGACGAGCGTGTGCCGTAGACGACATTGGCGTAGAGGTCGCAGCCCTGGATGTCGAAGCCGAAGGGGTGCCCGGCTCGCGGCGGGTCGCCGCTCGAGCCGAGATCGCAGACGGTCGGGTCCCCGTGACCGAACAGCCCGGCGACCGGGCCGGGCAACAGGGCGATGATCATCAGCACCAGCACGAGCACGGCCGGCACCACGAAGCCGGGCCGCCGGACCAGGCCACGGAACGGGCGTCGGACGTCCTCGGGGTCGGTGGCCAGGTCGGGCACGACCACCTCAGTCAGTTCAGCCACGACGGATCCTCGGGTCGAGCAGACCGTGGGCGAGGTCCACGAGCAGGCTGGTGAGCAGGAAGATCACGATCAGTGCGGTGGAGATGCCGACCACGGTCGGCCCTTCGTGCGCACGGATCGAGGTGACCAGCAGGTTGCCGACGCCGGGCAGGTTGAAGATGCCCTCGACGATCACCGTGCCGCCGAGCAGGTACCCCAGGTCCGTACCCAGATAGGTCACCGTGGGGATCAGCGAGTTCCGCAGCACGTGCACACCGACCACCCGGCGCGGAGGCACTCCGAGCGAGCGTGCGGTGCGGACGTAGTCCGCACCGAGCCCCTCGAGCATCGACCCGCGGGTCAGCCGGGAGACCGAGGCCAGCCCGAAGACGGCGATCACCAGGCCCGGCAGGATGAACGAGATCGGCCAGCCCTCCCGCGAGCCGGCCACCGGGAACCAGCCGAGCCGGACCCCGAAGACCAGCTGGGCGACCGAGCCGAGGACGAAGACGGGGATCGCGCTGAGCACGATGGTGGCGGCCAGCACGCCCTTGTCGATCACCGTCCCCCGACGCAGGGCGGCGAGGATCCCGAGCCCGACGCCGAGGACGATCTCGAAGACCCAGGCGGTCAGCGCGAGGACGATGGTGACGGGCCAGCGCTCGCGCAGCTGCTCGGTGACCGACCGGCCGGTGAAGGACGTCCCGAGATCCCCGTGCAGCAGACCACCGAGGAAGCGCAGGTACTGCTCGCCGACCGGTTCGTCCAGGTGGTACTCCGCGCGCAGGTTGGCGATCACCGTCTCGGTCAGCGGCCGGTCTCCACCCAGGGCGCGGATCGGGTCTCCCGGCAGCGAGAACACCATCAGGTAGATCACGAAGGTGACGCCGAGGAAGACGACGACCAGGCCGAGCAGCCGCTGCCCGACCCGTAACGCGGTGCGCCCGGTGATCATGCCGACGCCGCGAGGTGCGCGGCGGCAGCCAGCACGGCGCCGAGCTGGACGCCGACCAGGCGTTCGATCGGGACCAGCCAGGCGTCCGACACGTCCGCGGCGGCGGCAGCCTGCCACCGCGCGTAGTCGGCTCCCAGCTCGCCCCGCAGTCGGCGGACGGTGACCGGCGCGGTGCCGGCCTCGGCCTCGACGTCGAGGGCGCGCAACAGCATTCCCCCGTGGCGCAGGCCGAAGCAGCGGACGAGGTCCTCCCGCCCGAACCGTTCGGCCACGGTGGCCGGGCGCTGGGCCTCCTCGAGGTCTGCGCGGGCGAGGTCCATACCGGCCAGCTCCCCGAGCATCGGGACGAAGACCCGCGAAGCCCGGCGGAACGGGCTTTCGATGCCGAGCAGCGGTTCGGCGGCGTCGAGCGTGTGCTGCAAGCGGTCGCCGAGCGCACGCAGGTCGGTCGCCGTCCGGCGGACGAGCTCGGCATAGGACTCGTCGGTGACGGTCAGGTCGTCGGCGGCCGGGTGGCTCCACAAGGGCAGCTCGGCCACCAGCCCCAAGGTCCCGTGCCGCTGCGCGGCGTACTCGCCGGACGACGAACCACTGATCTGCGCGGCGGCGTCGAGGCCGAGCCGGTCGAGGTAGTCGTAGGCGTCGGCGATCGTGCCGGTGCCGAAGATCGCCGGCGCGTAGGTCTGCAGGTAGGGCGACTCGGGCTCACCGACGTCGAGCGGGAGCCCGAGCGAGGCCGGGACCGCATGCAACGTCTCGGTCAGCGAGGGGACCCGCCGGGACAGGTAGTAGTACACACCCCCGAACTCGCCGTTGTGCAGACTGACGTAGAGGTCGGGCCGCACCGCGTCGATCAGCCGCATCAGCGCCAGGGCCTCGGGCATCATTGCGTCGAAGTAGGCGTCGCGGTAGTCCGTCGGAAAGCTCCACTCGACCTGCTCGTCCGGCGCCGGACGGTAGAACCAGCGGGCGTAGAAGTTGCGGTCGGACGGGTCGGCGTACCAGCGCTCGTTCATCCGGGCACCGTCCGGATCGACACACGGGACGACGTGCCAGCGAGCCGGCACCGCCCGACGCAGGGCCTGATCCGTCAGCACGGTCGAGGCCAGCTCGTGGGCGGTGTGGAACCCGATCGGCTCGTTGGGGTGGACGCCACCGACGAGGAGGTGCTCGCGGTCGGCCGAGCCGGCCTGCCCGGCCACTTCGCGTCCGTCGACGGTGTAGACGTGGATCGGCTCGCCGAGCCGGCTGGTGCCGATCCGGCGCCGACTGACCCGGCCGGGGTGCTGCTCGGCCAGCCGGTCGAACCGGTCGGCCAGCTCGTCCACCGACCAGAACGATCCGATCGGCCGCACCGCTCCGGCGCGTCGGACGATCTCGTTCGGGCCGAGCGTCGAGCTGGTGACCACCTCCCCCGTCGTCACGACTTGGTCAGGGTGATGCCGGTGATCACCGGGCTGCCCGCAGAAGCGGGGAGCTGACCGACCCGGTCGCTGACCACGTAGGAGTACTTGTCGAAGAACGTCGGCACCACCGGGAAGTCGCCGATGATCACCTTCTGCGTGTCGGCGTAGAGCTGGGCTGCCTGGTCCGTGCTGGTCGCCGCGTCGGCCTTGGCCAGCATCGCATCCACTTCGTCGTTGTGGTACTTGCCGGTGCAGAGCGTGCATCCGCCGGTCGTGGTGAACAACGCTCGCAGGGTGTTCTGCTGGCTGACGTACAGGGCACCCCAGTGACCGAAGTGCGGTCCCGCGACGGTCGAGTCGGTGAGGCTCTGCCAGTACTCCGACCAGTCGGTGGTCGGCGTGGCCACGACATTCGGGATCCCGAGGTTCTGACGGATCTGGTTCGCGTAGGCCTTGTAGAGACTGTCGAGCGACAGACCGCCCGGATAGACGATCTTCATCGTCCCGCCCTTCCAGCCACCGGCCTCGGCGAGCAGCTGCTTGGCCGCCGCCGGGTCGAAGGTGCAGTACTGGCCGCAGACGCCGGTCGGCGTGCCCTGCATGGTCGGTGGGGTCAGCGCTGTGGCCGGCGCGTACAAGCCGCCGTAGATCGCCTTGTTGACGGCCTGCCGGTCGATCGACATCGAGATCGCCTGACGGACCCGCTTGTCGGAGAACCGCTTGTCCCACAGCGGGAAGCCCAGGTAGTCGATGCCGGGAGCATCGAAGCTGTGCAGGCGGTCGCCGAAGTCCTTGCTGGCCGAGGTCATCTTCCCGGTCGGCAGGAAGACGATGTCGGCGTTGCCGGCGAGCACATCGGTGTAGGCGGTGTTCGTGTCGGCGTAAGGGCGGAAGGTGACGGCATCGACCTTGGCGACGTTGCTGCCCTTGTAGTCGGCCCACTTCTTGACAGTGAACTCCTTGTCCGGGGTGAAGTCCCCGGTCATTTCGAAGGGACCATCGCCGATCGGGTGCTGGTCATAGGCCTTGAGGTCCTTGTAAGCCGACTCCGGCATGGGGTAGAAGCCGGTCTGCGCCTGCGACAGCTGCAGGGGAAACGAGCTGTCGGGCTTGCTCAACGTCACCGTGAAGGTGTGGTCGTCGACCACCTTGAGCCCACTCATCGTCGTGGTCTTCGGCTTGCCCTTGGACGGGTTGAGGTCGGTGTAGCCCTGGATACCAGCCAGCTGGCCGCTGTTCTCGAAGGCGTTGGTGCTCAGCGCCGTCG
Source organism: Microlunatus kandeliicorticis (assembly GCF_014137855.1). GTDB lineage: Bacteria > Actinomycetota > Actinomycetes > Propionibacteriales > Propionibacteriaceae > Microlunatus > Microlunatus kandeliicorticis. The sequence goes on along the minus strand of NZ_JACGWT010000002.1, from coordinate 885,242 downwards.
CGTTCCAGGCGTCCACGTAGCTCTTCGCCGTCACCGGCTCACCGTTCTGGAAGGTCCAGCCCTGGCGGATGGTGATCGTCCAGTGCTGCGCGTCGTCCGACGTGACCGACTTGGCCTGCAGATAGCTGATGTTGTTCGACGAGTCGACCTCGACCAGCGGCGCGAACAGCGACATCACCTGGTCGAAGGCGACGGTCTGCCGGCCGGGCGTCAGGTGGTCCGGCACCCCGGTCGCGTAGACCAGCGTGCCTCCGACCCCGGCTGCTGAGCCGCCGCTGCTGGAGTCGGGATCCTGCGTGCCGACCGCACACCCGGCCGTGACCAGCACGGCGGCGGCCGCCAATGCACTCAGTCGCGTCAACCGGGTGAGGCGGGAACGGTGAACGGACATCGGGCCTCCCGAGGCACGGATTCGGCCGTGCGCACCGCCGCGGAGAACCCGCGGATGGCGATGACCGTAGGCAGGTAGCGCTCTCAAGGTCCAGTGAAAGTTCAGTTTGTATTGAATCCTTTACACCGTCGAAATACGACCGCTCGCGCTGCCGCTTGCGATCATGACGGTCGCTACGATGCAGCGGCATGGACGAGCCGACGGTCGACAACCGCGGGCTGCGCGCCGGCCACCGGGACCGCGACGCCGTGGTCGACCTGCTCCGCGAGGCCGCCGCGGAGGGGCGGATCGATCTCGAGGAGCTCGACCAGCGGATCGGGTCGGCGCTGTCGGCGCGCACCTTCGGCGAGCTGGACGACCTCGTCGTCGACCTGACCGACGACCTGCCCTCGCGCAGCGGTCTCCCGGGCGTCCCGAGCACCGCGCCGCGTTCCGCCGTGCCGGCCCGGGTGCCCGGACCGCCGGCGCCGCACGCGGCCGGCTACTCCGCCGAGGACCCGCTCCGGCTGGACGGCGGGATGAGCAGCGAGAAGCGCGACGGGGTCTGGACCGTGCCGCCGTTCCTGGCGATCAACCAGGGCTTCGGGTCGGTCAAGCTCAACTGCCTGGCCGCGGTGGCCGCCGCCCCGACGATCATGGTCGAGCTGACCCCGGGCGCCGGCTCGGTGTTGATCATCCTCCCGGAGGGCTGGGCGGCCGACCTCGACCGGGTCAACAAGGCCTGGGGCAGCAAGTCCGTCGAGGTCGCATCCCAGCCCGCCCCGGGCTGCCCGGTGCTGGTCTTCCGCGGCTCGGTCGGCTTCGGCAGCGTCCGGGTCCGGTACGGCCGGCCCGGCGAGCTGCGGCGCGCCGAGCAGTCCCGCGCCGCGCTCGGTCCGGCCTGACGCCGGCCTGTCGGGCTCAGTCCCGCGGTCGCTCGGCCAGCAGGCTGTAGGCGTTGGGCAACCGCCCGCGCCAGGCCGCCGCGTCCACCCCGCCCGGCCACCAGAACGGGTCGGGGTGCTCGGCCAGGTGCCGGACCCGCAGTCCGGCACCGGCCACCGCGGTGACCACCTCGCCCAGCGTGTGCTGACTGACCACCGCCCCGCCGTCGGGAAAGGCGTCGACCACGAACTCCGTGCCGAAGTAGCTGCGGTCGTCGCGGACCCGCGGCACGTCGGGATCCCAGCTCCACAACGGCGCCATCGGGTGCTCCTCGTGGACGAACAGCACCCCGCCCGGCTCGAGCACCCGCGCGACCGCGGCCGCCCAGGCGTCGAGGTCGGCCAGCCAGATCAGGGCGCCCTTGCCGGTGTAGACCAGACCGGCGCAGCCGTCGGCCAGCGGGACGTCGGGCAGCGCGGCGACCACGTAGTCCGCCGCCAGCCCGACCTCCCGGGCCCGCCGGCGGGCCGCCCCGACGGCCACCGTGCTGAAGTCGATCCCGAGCACCGAGCCGGCCCCGGCGGCCAGCAGCCCGGCGTCGTCGATGCCGTGACCGCTCTGGAGGTGGACCACCCGCGGGGCGGTCGCCAGGACGTCGGCCAGCAGCGCGCGTTCGAGGGGCAGCAGCGAGCCCCCGGCCCGCAGCTGCTCGACCATCTCGTCGTGCTCGCGGACGTGCTTGGTCGAGGCCGCCTCCCAGGCGGCCCGGTTGACCTCACGGTGCTCCGGTCGCGGCGTGCTCACGCCACCAGTGTCACCCGGGGCGCCCTTCGACAGGCTCAGGGCACGGAGGGGTGGGCTCAGGGCACGGAGGGGTGGACCGAGGTGTCCTTCGACGGGCTCAGGGCACGGCCGGGCGGTCAGGAGGCGGGGAGCGGTCGGCCCGGGACGAGCCCGGCCGCGACAGCGGCGGCGTTGGCCTCGGTGAGCACGTCGAGCACCGGACGGTCGACGGCGAGCGCGGCGACGTCGTCGAACTCGGGGGTGGCGCGGGTGATCACGCCGTCGGCGTGCGCGATCTTGATCCGCACCTCACCACCGGTCACGGTCACGGTGTGCCAGGCCCGGGTGGCCGGGAACTTGGTCCAGCCGCTCTGCCGCAGCCCGAAGGTCGGGGTGGTCGCGGTGATCACCGACCGGAGCGCAGCGGCCCGGTCGGGACGGGCGAGCACCGAGAGGGTGTGCGCCGGCCGCCCCTTCTTCATGATCACCGGAGTCAACCAGGCGTCGTCGGCGCCGGCGGCCAGCAACCGGCTGATCACGTCGGGCCAGACCCGCGGGTCGAGGTCGTCGACGTTGGCCTCGATCACCACGGCGTCCTCGGCCGCGGCCGGCGCCTGCCGCTCGCCGATGATCACCCGGGTCACGTTGGCCCGTCCCGGGAAGTCCTTGGTGCCGGCCCCGGCGCCGGCCCGCTCGACGACCAGTCCGGGCAGGTCCTCCGAGCGCTCGGCCAGCGTGACCACCAGCGCCATCCCGGTCGGCGTGGTCAGCTCACCCTCCCCGCCCGCGGTCACCCGCCAGCCGGTGGACAACTCGGTCACCGCCGGCACCGGCACCGGGATGCTGCCGTGTGCGGCCCGGGTGCGACCCGAACCGAGCGCGACCGGTCCGGCACTGACCGACTCGACTCCGAGGTCGTGCAGAGCGGCGCAGACCCCCACCACGTCGGCGATCGAGTCGAGCGCGCCAACCTCGTGGAAGTGCACGCTGTCGGCCGGGATCCCGTGCACCCGGCCCTCGGCCTCGGCCAGCGCGGCGAAGGTGGCCAGGGCGTGATCACGAACCGGCGGCTCGAGTCCCGCGTCGGTGATCATGGTCCGGATGGTCGACCAGGTGCGGTGCGGCGGGTCGTCGACGGTCATGATCACGTCGGCCTTGGTGGCCCGCAGCCCGGCGCGCTGGACGCCGTCGACCTCGAGCCGGACCGAGTCGCTGACCACCGCGTCCACCGCCGCCTGCACCGCCGGCAGCGCCGCCCCGGCGTCGATCAGGGCACCGAGCAGCATGTCGCCGGCGACGCCCGCGGAGGCGTCGATCCAGAGGTGTCGGGTCACGCGTCGCCTTCGCTGTCGGTCTGCGGGTGTGCTCCCGGGGACGCCGGGGACACGTCGGTCGGGAAGGGGGCGGCGATCTGGGCGGCCAGGTGGCCGGCACCGTAGCCGTTGTCGATGTTGACCACGCTCACCCCCGGCGAGCACGAGTTGAGCATGGTGAGCAGCGCCGCCACCCCGCCGAACGAGGCGCCGTAGCCGACCGAGGTCGGCACCGCCACCACCGGCGCGGAGACCAGGCCGGCGACCACGCTGGGCAGCGCGCCGTCCATCCCGGCCACCACCACGACCACCCGGGCGGCCCGCAGGGTGTCGCGGCGGCGGAGGATCCGGTGCAGCCCGGCCACCCCGGCGTCCATGATCAGCTCGACCTCGCGGCCGAGGTAGCGGGCGGTGTGCACCACCTCGCGGGCCACCGGCAGGTCGGAGGTCCCGGCCCCGACCACCACGACCCGGCCGCCCCCGGTCTCCGGTGGGGTCGGAGGCCAGGCCAGCAGCCCGGCCTCGCGGTCGTGGAACGCGTCCGGCAGCTCGTGCAGCACGGCCTCGGCGTGCGCGTCCCCGGCACGGGTGAACAGCGTGGTCACGTCCGGACGGGTGCCGACCTCGCGGGCGATCGCCCCCACCTGCTCCGGCGTCTTGCCCGCGCAGTAGATCGCCTCGGGATAGCCGCGCCGGGCGGTCCGTTCGAGGTCGAGGTCGATGCCGTCCAGCGGGTCCGGCGCCGCGGCCGGGTCCACCGGCGCGCTCACCGGCGGTCGAGCACGGTCAGCGTGAACGCCCCCGACTGCATCCCGGCCAGGTCGACGGTGACCCAGCGGAAGCCGGCGTCGAGCACGGCGCGGCGCAGCGCGGTCCGGGTCGGCTCGGTGGCGGCCCGCACCAGGTCGTCGGCGCTCAGCTCGAGCCGGGCGATCTCGCCGTGGTGCCGGACCCGGCCGTCGGCGAACCCCAGCCGGTGCAGCGCGGCCTCGGCCCGGTCGATCTGGGCCAGCTTCTCCGGGGTGACCTCCTCGCCGTGCGGGATCCGCGAGGCCAGGCAGGGTGCGGCCGGCTTGTCGGCGCAGGGCAGCTGCCAGGCCCGGGCCAGCGCGCGGACCGCCGCCTTGTCCAGACCGACGTCGGCGAGCGGCCGGAGCACCCGGTGGTCGGTGGCCGCCTGCGCACCCGGCCGGTCGGGGCGCTTGGCGTCGTCGGCGTTCTCGCCGTAGGCGACGGCGTCGAGCCGGTGCGCGGCCACCACCTCGCCGGAGATCTGGGTGAACAGCTGGTCCTTGCAGAAGAAGCAGCGGTCGGCGCCGTTGGCGCGGTACTCGGGGCGGTCGCCCTCGCGGGTCTCCACCTCGACCACCGGGACGCCGATGAAGGCCGCCACCTGGTGCGCGGCGGCGCGCTCCTCGGTGGCCAGGCTCGGTGAGACGCCGAGCACCGCGAGCACCCGGTCGGCCCCCAGCACGCGGACCGCGGCGGCCAGCAGCACCGAGGAGTCGACACCGCCGGAGAAGGCCACCCCGAGCCGTTCGACGCCGGCCAGGGTCTCGCCGATCGCGGCCAGGTCGGCGGCCACGTCACGGTCGGCGGCAGCGAGCGACGGGGCGGTCATCCGGCCACCTCCTGCTCGCGGTCGAGGAACTCCAGGGCCAGGCGCACGATCTCCTCCGGAGGATGGGCGACGTCGATCTCGGTGCCGTCCTCGTCGGACTGCAGCGGTTCGAGGGTGGCCAGCTGCGACTCGAGCAGGCTGGTGGGCATGAAGTGACCGGTCCGGTGCTGCATCCGGTCGGCGAGCAGCTGCGGGCTGCCGGCCAGGTGCAGGAACACCACCCGGGCGTCGGCGGTCCGCAGCACGTCGCGGTAGGCGCGCTTGAGCGCCGAGCAGGTGAGGATGACGTCGCCGTCGGCCTCGTCGATCCACTCCCGCAGCGACTGCAGCCAGGGCTGCCGGTCGGCGTCGGTCAGCGGGACGCCCGAGCTCATCTTCTGCTTGTTGGCGGCGCTGTGGAAGTCGTCGGCCTCGGCGACCGGCCAGCCGAGCCGCGCCGACAGCAGGTCGGCGACGGTGGTCTTGCCGGACCCGGAGACGCCCATCACGACGGCGGCGAGCTTCGCTGCGGTGGAGGACGTCACCGCACCATCCTGCCAAACGCCCGCAGCGCGGCCGGACCTGGCAGCATGCGGCTCGGCACCACCCGACGAGGAGCGTCATGGCAGCGATCGAGAGCCGCACCCCACCGACCCGGCGACGCGCTGCGCGAGCCCGCACCCACCGGCTGCTCGCCGGGGCGACCGTGCTCGGCCTGGTCGGTGCGCTGCTCGTCCCCGGAACACCGTCCGGGGCGGCGCCGTCCACCGGGAGGGCGCCCTCGGGGCCGGCCGCGGGACAGGCGACCGGGCCGGCCGCGACCCCGTCCGGTCCGCGGGTGGCCGTCCGGGTCGACCAGCTCGGCTACGTCGACGACGCACCCAAGTACGCCTTCGTGCTCTCCGCGGCTCCCCTGACCCGGCCGCGGCTGGCCGTGGTCGACGCGCGCGGCCGGACCGTGGCCACCGTCGTCGCGACCCGCCGCGGACGGTGGAGCGCCGCCTACCCCGACGTCTACCAGGCCGATCTCGGCGCCGTGCGCCGCCACGGGCGCTACCGGCTGGTGCTGCTCGGCAGCACCGCCGTGTCGCCGAGCTTCCCCGTCGCCTCGGCCCGGACCCTGTGGGCACCGGTGCTGGCCAAGGGGGTGGCCTTCGACCAGCTGCAGCGCGACGGGGCGGCGGTCCGGCCGCGACCCGCGGCGGCCGGGACCATCCGGCGCGCGCCGTCGCACCGCGACGACGCCCGGGCCGGCGTCTACCACTGGCCGCGGTTCACCGCACCGGACACCGACGAGATCGCCGACGCCGACCTGCGGGCCTATCCCGGCGAGCACGTCGACGCCGAGGGCGGCTGGTTCGACGCCGGCGACTACCTCAAGTTCACCCACTCGACGGCGTACGCCGACGTGCTGCTCTACGCCGCCGCCGCGCAGGCGCCCGCCGACCGGATCGGCCGGGCCCGGCGCGCCGCGCTGCTCGCCGAGGCCCGGCACGGCACCCGTTGGCTGCGTCAGATGTGGGACGGCCGACGCGGCGTCCTCGCCTTCCAGGTCGGGATCGGCTCGGGCAACGCCGCCGGCACCTTCACCGGCGACCACGACCTGTGGCGCCTCCCGCAGGCCGACGACCACGACACCGCGCACGCCGACCGCTACAGCGCCGCGCACCGGCCGGTGTTCGTGGCCAACCGGCCCGGGCAGCGGATCAGCCCGAACCTGGCCGGCCGCACCGCCGCCGCACTGGCCATGGCCGCGCGCGCCGACGCCCGCCGTCATCCCGCCCGGGCCCGCGCCGAGCTGGCCGAGGCCACCGCGATCTACCGGCTGGCCGACACCGCGGGCTACGAGCAGCACCCGCACCGCCAGCTGGTCACCGCGCTGCCGTGGGCGTTCTATCCCGAGACGGTCTGGCGGGACGACATGGAGCTCGGCGCGGTGGAGATCGCGCAGGCGCGCCGGGCCCTGGGCCGGCCGACCGGTGGCTACCTCGACCAGGCCGCGCACTGGGCCGCCGGCTATCTCGTCCACGACCGCGGCGACACCCTCAACCTCTACGACGACAGCGCGCTGGCCCACGTCGAGCTGGTCCGGGCCACCCGCGGCCGGTCGGCCCTCCGCACGATCGACGCCCGGGTCACCGCCGACCTGGCCGCGCAGCTGTCCGGGGCGGCTCGGCGGTCGGCTGCCGACCCGTTCCGGGCCGGGGTCGACGGCACCCAGTTCGACGTCGACAGCCACACCCTCGGGCTGGTCGCCACCGCGGGCTGGTACCACCGGCTCACCGGCAGCCACCGGTTCGACGCGCTGGCCGCCTCGTTGCAGGCCTGGGTGTTCGGCGCGAACGCCTGGGGCGTCAGCTTCATGGTCGGGGTCGGGACCACCTTCCCGCGCTGCCTCCAGCACCAGGTGGCGAACCTGGCCGGCCGGCTCGACGGACGTCCGCCGCTGCCGGTCGGTGCGGTGGTCAACGGCCCGAACGGCGCCGACCTGTTCAGCGACGGACTGGACGGCTTCCAGGACGGCATGCGGCACTGCCCGGGCACCGGCGCCGTGCCCGCCGTCCGGGCCGGGGTCTTCGACGGCTCGGGCAGCGTCTTCCTCGACGACGTCCGGTCCTGGCAGACCGACGAACCCGCCCTCGACATGACCGGTGCCGCGATCATCGCCGCCGCGGTGCAGAGCTCGTGAGCCCCGGAGGGCGAGGCCGGGCTCAGTCAGCGAAGACGGCGCGGATCCCGCGGTTGGCGCTGCTGCGGTAGGCACCGACGTCGACGCGCGCCGCGAGCGCACCCGCGTCCATCAGCTCGCAGCAGAGCAGCTCGGCGGCCAGCGCGTGCCGGGTCTCGACGTCCGGGAGCAGCACCGGGCCGGTCCGGGTCGCCGCGTGCCCCGGGACGTCGAGCGCGAGGCCCGGCGGCTCGGTCCGCCCGAGCAGCAGCACGGTGTCCCAGCTCAGCTCGGTGCGGCGGCCTTCCGGGACGCGGGCCAGAGCCTCGAGCTCGCCACCCGGCCCCCAGGCCCGGTCGAGGTCGTCGAGCAGGTCGAGCACGGCGTCGGGTCCCGCGTCCTCGAGGTCCTCCTCGGGCTCCTCCTCGGAGCGCTGGCCCGGTTCCGGCAGGTAGGCCCGGAGCCGGCACCGGGTGCCCAGCGCGGGCCGGTCGACCGTCCAGGTCGTCAGCGCGACCACACCGTCGGAGCGGCCGGGACGGCGGCCCGGCTCACCGGTCGAGCGCGGCACCGACCCGGACGGCGTGCGCCTGGCTGGTCAGCTCCGGGATCCCCAGCAGCACGGCGCTCAGGCTGGCCAGTCCCCCGACGCTGGCCGCGGCCTGCGCGGCGGCGGCCCGTCGTCGACGCCGGGCCGCGCCGGCACCGGGGCCGAAGAGGTCGTCGTCGAAGCGGTCGCCGTCGGTTCGCATGACCCGATCCTGCGGGCGCCGGCTGTGCAGGGAGCCCGTCGCGCCTGTGCGGATGCTGTCGAAGCGCAGCCCCTACGATCGGCGCCATGAGCGACGACGTCTGGGACCGCGACCGCAGCATCATCCGCTACCCGGACCCGGCCTACGACGTCGTCGACGACCGATTCTCCTCGCTCACCGTCTGGAACGACACGGTCGAGCGGCTGTGGACCGGCGGCCGCTGGCTCGAGGGTCCGGTCTGGTTCGGGGACGGCCGCTATCTGCTGTTCTCCGACATCCCCAACAACCGGATCCTGCGCTGGAGCGAGGAGACCGGGGAGGTCAGCGTCTACCGCCAGCCGTCGGAGAACGCCAACGGCCACACCCGCGACCGGCAGGGCCGTCTGGTGGGGTGCGAGCACCGCACCCGACGGGTCACCCGCACCGAGCACGACGGCACCGTCAGCGTGATCATGGACCGCTACGACGGGCACCCGCTCAACGCGCCCAACGACGTGGCCGTGCACTCCGACGGCTCGGTCTGGTTCACCGACCCCGGCTACGGGATCCTCGGTCACTACGAGGGCGACAAGGCCGAGGCCGAGCTGCCCCGCAACGTCTACCGGGTCGACGCGGAGACCGGCGTGGGGGTGCCGGTGATCACCGACATGGACCGGCCCAACGGCCTCTGCTTCTCCCCCGACGAGACGCTGGTCTACGTGGTCGACGTCGACACCATCCGGGTCTACGACGTCACCGAGGGCGGCACCGCGACGGCGAACGGTCGGGTCTTCGTCGACATGAAGCCGGGCAACTCCGACGGCATCCGCTGCGACCGCGCCGGGAACCTTTGGGCGGCGGCCTTCGGCGGCGGCGCCGGCTGGGACGGCGTGCACTGCTACGCCCCCGACGCCACCCTGCTCGGCCGGATCCTGCTGCCCGAGGCCTGCGCCAACCTGACCTTCGGCGGGATCAAGAAGAACCGACTGTTCATGACCGCCAGCCGTTCGCTCTACAGCGTCCACGTCGAGGCGCTCGGCGCCCAGACGCCCTGAGCTCCTCGTCCGTCGACCTGCGCAGCCACCTCACGACCCGGGCCTGCCCGACGTCTACCGGACATGACCACGGCGATCGCCGGCCCGACCACCCACACCGTGATCGAGTCGCCCCTCGGCCCGGTCACCCTGACCGGGATCGACGGACGGCTGACCGGGGTCTTCCTGCCGGGTGACGGGCGTCCGGCGGCCACGGCCCCGCACGGCCGGCGCACCGCGGCCGGCCTCGAGGCGGCCGCCGGGCAGCTCGGCGACTGGTTCGCGGGCCGCAGGACCGGGTTCGACCTGGCCGTCCGGCTCGAGGCGGACCCCTTCACCCTGCGCGTCTGGCGGCTGGTCTCGCAGATCCCGCACGGCGAGACCCGCAGCTACGGCCAGCTGGCCCGCGAGCTCGGCGACGTCGGGCTGGCCCGCGCGGTCGGACGCGCGAACGGGCGCAACCCTTTGGCGGTCGTGGTGCCCTGCCACCGGGTGGTCGGGGGCGACGGCCGCCTGGTCGGCTACGCCGCCGGGATCGACGCCAAGCGCTGGCTGCTCGACCACGAACGGCCCACCCTGCTGGCCTGAGCCACCCCCGCTGCCGCGCTCTCCGCGCGGCCGGCACCGGTCGGTCCCGGGGTCCGCGTCCCGCTGTCGGAGGGCTGCGCCAAGATAGGTCCGATGACTGAGTCAGCGCAGACCCTAAAGCAGGCCCTGATCGTCCGCGGCGGGTGGGAGGGCCACTCCCCCGTCGAGGCGACCGATCTGTTCCGGCCGTTCCTCGACGAGCAGGGCTACGACGTCCGGGTGGAGGACTCCCCGGCCGTCTACGCCGACCGGTCGGTGATGGACGGCGTCGACGTGATCGTCCAGTGCGTGACCATGAGCACCATCGAGCCCGACCAGCTGGCCGGGCTGCGGTCGGCGATCGAGGCCGGCACCGGGATGGCCGGTTGGCACGGCGGCATCGCCGACTCCTACCGGAACTCCTCGGACTACCTCCAGCTCATCGGCGGGCAGTTCGCCTGCCACCCGGGCAAGCACCCCGACGAGCACGTCCCCGGGGAGGCGTCGAACAACTTCCTGCCCTACACCGTGAACGTGGTGCCCGAGCAGCGCGAGCACCCGATCATGGCCGGGATCGGTGACTTCGACCTGGTCACCGAGCAGTACTGGGTGCTCAGCGACGACCTCAACGACGTGCTGGCCACCACTACCCTCGACGCCCGGTCGTTCGACCCGTGGCACCGGCCGGTGACCTCGCCGGCAGTGTGGACCCGGCAGTGGGGCGAGGGCCGGATCTTCGTCGTCACCCCCGGCCACAGCCTCGACGTGCTGGAGGACCCGTCGGTGCGCACCATCGTCGAGCGCGGCATCCTGTGGGCCAGCCGGTGACCGCGTTGCGGGTCGGGATGATCGGCTGCGGCGCGATCTCCGGCCAGTACCTGGCCAGCTTCGACCGGTTGGCCTCGCTGGGCTCCGACGTCACCCTGGTCGCGGTCGCCGACCTCGACGCCGACCGGGCGGCCGCGGTGGCCGCCGACCGCGACGGCGTCCGCGCCCTCGGGGTCGAGGAGCTGCTGGCCGCCGACGACGTCGACCTGGTGCTCAACCTGACCATCCCGGCCGCGCACGCGCAGATCGCGCTGGACGCCATCGCCGCCGGCAAGGCGGTCTACGGCGAGAAGCCGCTGGCCGCGACCACCGCGGACGCCCAGCGGGTGATGGCCGCCGCGGCCGACGCCGGCGTCCGGGTCGGCTGCGCCCCCGACACCGTGCTCGGCACCGGCATCCAGACCGCGCGCCGCGCGGTCGACGACGGACTGATCGGGACGCCGGTGGCGGCGACCGCGGTGATGCTCACCCCCGGTCACGAGCGCTGGCACCCGAACCCCGACTTCTACTACCAGCCGGGCGGCGGCCCGCTGCTCGACATGGGGCCGTACTACGTCACCGCACTGGTCACCCTGCTCGGCCCGGTCCGCTCGGTCACCGGCCGCAGCTCGCGGGCCCGGGACGAGCGGACCATCGGGAGCGGTGCCCGGGAGGGCGAGACGATCGGGGTCACCGTCGACACCCACGTCACCGGCGTGCTCGAGCACACCAGCGGCGCGCTCTCCACCCTGATCATGAGCTTCGACGCGGTCGCCACCACCCAGACCGCGCCGATCGAGGTCCACGGCACCGCCGGCTCGCTGGCCGTGCCCGACCCCAACCGGTTCGACGGCACCACCTCGCTGTTCCCGCTGGGCGGCGACGGCTGGCAGGAGCTGCCGGTCAGCGCCGGTTACCGCGACTCCGGTCGCGGCTACGGGATCGCCGATCTGGCCGCGACCCCGGATCCCGAGGAACCGCGGGCCGGGGGCGCGCTCGCCCTGCACGTGCTCGACGTGATGGAGTCGCTGCTCCGCTCGGCCGACGAGGGCCGGACGATCACCGTCGACACCACCACCGAGCGTCCGCCCGCCGTCCCGCTGAGCGACCTGCCCGGTCAGGGCTGAGGCTCCCGGGCTCCGGTGGCCCGGCGTCCGGGTCGCGGACGCCGGCTGGGAGCCGGGCGGCCCGGTCGGGCACGATCGGACCGCTCCCGCACGCAGATCCGCTGACCTCACCGACGAGTCCGACGGAGGAACCTCGTGGCCAGTCACGCGTTCATGGCGCCGAGCCCGGTCTGGGACCCGGGACTGCAGCGCCGGGCCCTGCTCGAGTACGCGATGGACGTGGTCGTCGCGTCCCCGCTCGGACCGCTCGGGGTGCTGGCCGAGCCGCTGATCGTCCGGGCCGACGACGGCCGGCTGCGGCAGACCGTCCGGGTGCAGTCCCTCGACCGGCACGCGCTGCGGCCCGACCAGCCGGTCGAGCTCGAGCTCGCCGGGGCCCCGGTCGCGGTCGACCGGCTGGACGCCGGCGCGCACGCGCTGCGGTTCGCCATCCCCGAGGTCGACGCCCCGACCGCGCTCCGGGTGCGGCTGCCCGAGCTCGGGGTGGAGGCCGCGCTCACGGTGTCGCCGCAGCGGCACTGGGAGGTGCACCTGATCCACCACTCGCACCTCGACATCGGCTACACCGACCCGCAGCACGTCGTCCGCACCCAGCACCTCGGCTATCTGGACAGCGTCGTCGAGCTGGCCGCCCGGACCGACGACCTCGACGACGACGCCCGCTTCCGGTGGAACGAGGAGGCGCTCTTCTCGGTCACCGACTGGCTCGACCGGCGCACCCCGCGCCGCCGCGACCAGCTGCTCGACCTGGTCCGGGGCGGCCGGCTGTCGCTGTCGGCGATGCCGTTCAACCTGCACACCGAGATGTGCAGCACCGACGAGCTGCACGAGCTGCTGCGCCCGGCCCGCCGGCTGCGTGACGCGCACGGGCTGCGGTTCCGGACCGCGATGCAGACAGACGTCCCCGGCTCGGTCACCGGGTTGCCCGACGCGCTCGGCCAGCTCGGCGTCGAGTTCCTCAGCGTGGCCCACAACTGGGCGGGCCGGTCCGACCCGGACGCCACCGGCGGGCTCGACCTGCCGCGGCTGTTCCGCTGGCGCGGCCCGGCCGGCCACGAGCTGACCGTCTGGCGGACCGACTCGCCGCACGGGATGGCCTACATGGAGGGCCCGATCAACGGGTTCCACGAGGACTACCCGGTGACCGAGGAGCTGTTCCCGGCCTACCTGTCCTCGCTCGGCAAGCACCCCTACCCGCTGCCGCCGGGCAGTGTGTTCGGCTGGCTGACCGGGAGCGAGGCCCAGCTGGCCCGGACGCCGTACCCGTGGGACCTGCTGCACCTGCGGGTGCACGGCCGCTGGTCGGACAACGCCCCGCCGAGCCGGACGATCAGCGACGTGGTGGCCGCCTGGAACGCCCGCTGGGCCTACCCGCGGCTGCGGGTCTCGACCAACGAGGACTTCCTCGACGCGGTCACCGCCCGGATCGGCGACCGGCTGGAGACGTTCACCGGCGACTGGAACGATTGGTGGGCCCACGGCGTCGGGTCCGCGGTCGCGCCGGTGGCGGTCGGCCGGCGGGCGCAGTGGACGCTGGCCGACGCGCAGACCCTCGACGCCGCCGTCGGGCTGCTCGGCGTCAAGAGTGCGACGCCCGCCGACGACAGCGCCGTCCACAGCGTGGACGACCCGCAGGGTGCCGACGAGGGCTACGCCCAGCTGGCGCTGTGGGACGAGCACACCTGGGGCGCCTCGGACTCCTGGGAGTACGCCGAGCAGGGTTCGTCCTCGGGCACCCACCAGTGGGCGTGGAAGGTGGCTCGCGCCTACGCCGCGCTCGACGAGGCCGAGCAGGGGCTGCACCGCGCCACCGCCGGCTTCGGCGACCTGGTCACCACCGGGCCCGGCGCCGACGCCTCGGTCTACGTGGTCAACACCGCCGGGCAGCCGCGGACCGACCCCGTCGAGGTGTTCGTCCCGGCCGGTCTGGTCCCGCTCGGGACGGCCCTGGTGCTCACCGACGGCCGCGACGGCACCCGGCTGGCGCACGCGGAACGCGAGGAGCCGGCCGGCAGCCGCGGTCTCGGCCGCTACCTGCGGTTCGTGCTGCGCGACGTCCCGCCGGTCGGGCACGTCCGGGTCGACCTGACCGTCGACCCCGACGGGACGACGCCGTCGGTGCGACCGCTGCCCGACCCGACCGTGCTGGAGAACGACCGGCTGACGGCCCGGTTCGACCACCTCCGCGGCACCGTCGCCTCGATCGTCGACCGTGCCACCGGCCGCGAGCTGGTCGATCCCGAGGCAGCCGTCGGGTTCAACGGCTACGTCTACGACCGGTACGCCACCGTCGGCCGTTCGAACCACAACACCTCCAAGTTCGCCGACCAGGGCAACCTCGCCCTGCTCAGCTCGCGGGCGCTCAACGGCGCCGCCGCGGTGCTCGAGGCGGTCGACGACGGGGTCGAGGCGCGGGTCGTGGTCGAGCGCAGCGCGCCGGGCGCCGAGCTTCTCCGCACCACCTACCGGCTGCGGCACGGCGACGGTCGGCTCGAGATCGTCAACCGGCTTCGCAAGAAAAGTACCTGGGACAAGGAGAGCGCGTTCTTCGCCTTCGGGTTCGCCGCGGCCGAGCCCCGGGTGGTCGCGGAAGTGGCGGGCGGGCTCGCCGGGCCGGGCGCCGACCGGGTCCCCGGCGGGGCGACCTACCTCCACACGATCCGCTCCTGGGTGGCGCTCCAGGACGGCGCGACCGGGATCGGCTGGGCCAGCGGCGACGTCCCGCTGGTCGAGCTCGGCACCATCGCGCTGCCCTACCTGCCGTTCCCCAACACCATGGGTCAGGTCGAGCCGGGGACGGTCTACTCCTGGGTCCACAACAACGTCTGGGACACCAACTTCCCGGTCGAGCAGGCCTTCGACGCCGAGCTCCGCTACGCGGTCGGCGTCGGCACCGGGGACGCGGCGGTGATCGCGGCCGAGACCGCGGCACCGCTGGTGCAGCCGTTCCGGACGGTGCTGGTCGGCCCCGGTCTCCAGGGTGACGCCGGCACCTCCGGCCTCGAAGCACCGGCCAGCGCGTCGCTGCTCGCGGTCGAGGACCCGCGGGTCCGGCTGGTCGGGCTGCGGAGCGAGGGCACCGACGCGCTGGTCGTCCGGCTGGTCGGTCTCGACCCGGCCGGCGTCCGCACCACGCTCCGGCTGCCGCCGGGAGTGGTCACCGCGTCGACGGCGAGCTATCTGGGCGATCCCGGCGAGCCGCTGCCGGTCACCGACGGCCGGGTGCGCGTCGACGTCCCCGGGGCGGGCACGGCGGCGGTGCTGCTCACCCTGGGCTGACGGCGTGCGCCGCAGCGGTCAGGTGAGCACCCGGCCGAGGTAGAAGAGCAGCAGTCCGGCCACCCCGCAGATGCCGCCGATCAGCCAGAACCGGATGGTGATCAACGGCTCGGGCCAGCCGAGCAGCTCGAAGTGGTGGTGCAGCGGGCTCATCCGGAAGATCCGCTTGCCGCCGGTGATCTTGAAGTAGGCGCGCTGGATGATCACCGAGCCGGTGGTGGCGCAGAACAGCCCGCCGATCACCACCAGCAGCAGCTCGGTGCGGCTGAGGATGGCCAGCGCGGCCAGCGCCCCGCCCAGCCCGAGCGAGCCGACGTCGCCCATGAAGATCCGGGCCGGCGGCGCCGACCACCACAGGTAGCCGGCCAGCGCGAGGGCCAGCGCCGCGGCGAAGATCGCCAGGTCGAGCGGGTCCCGGGCGCCGTAGCACCGGCCCGCGCTGGCGTCGGCCGCGCTGACCACCGCGCAGCTGCGCCGGAACTCGCCGAGGGTGATCAGCACGTAGACCGACAGCGCGATGATGCTGGCCCCGGCGGCGAGGCCGTCGAGCCCGTCGGTGACGTTGACCGCGTTCGAGGCGGCCACCGAGAGCAGGTTGACCCAGAGCACGTAGCCGACCAGCCCGACCACCGGTCCGAGCAGCGCGAAGTCGAGCCACGGCACGTCGCCGACCACCGAGACCGCGGTGCTGGCCGGGCGGATCCCGGTGCCGCCCTCGGGGAACATCCGGGCCAGCACGGCGAACACGCTGGCCACCACCACCTGCCCGCCGATCTTCTGCCAGCCGGTCAGCCCGAGGCTGCGGTCGCGCCGGGTCTTGGTGTAGTCGTCGAGAAAGCCGACCAGGGCCAGCCCCAGGGTGAGGAACAGCGCGAGCAGACCGCTGGCGGTGATCGCCGTGTTGGGCACGAACAGGTGGGCGGCGAAGTAGCCGACGACCGCCCCGCTGAGGAAGACGATCCCGCCCTTGGTCGGGGTGCCTGCCTTGGTGTGGTGACTGGTCGGGCCGTCGACCCGGATCCGCTGCCCCCAGCCGAGCCGTTGGAACAGCCGGACGAACAGCGGGGTGAGAAAGAGCGTGAAGAGCAGGGCGGTCGCGGCGGCCACCAGGATCGCGATCATGCGGGCGACTCCGGAGGCACCCGCCACACTCTACGGACGGAGGTCGCGGCGCACCGCTCCGTACCACCCGGCCGGACCCGTGTCGCCCGGACCGAGGGCGTTGAAGTACTCCCAGCCGGCCACCCCACCGAAGTCCGGGTGCTCGTGGGTCAGGGTGTGCAGCACCGAGGCCAGGGTGGCGGGCTCGACGTAGCCGCCGCAGTTGGCCGGGTTGGTCACCGTGCCGGCGACGAACCGGGACGGCGCGAACCCGTTGGCCAGCACCTTGTCGTACATGTCGGTGGTGCGCAGGTCGCCCCACCCGCAGTAGAACTGCGCGTTGTACCAGTTGATGTCGCGACCGGCCCGGCGCTCGAGCTCGGCGTAGGAGAAGCCGCCGGAGAAGTCGGTCAGACCGGCCAGGTCGGCGGCCACCGGGGTCAGCGTGATGACGAACCGCGGGCCGAAGTCGTGCCGCAGCGCGCGGACCAGGTGCACGGTGTCGTCGAGGCTGAACGGCTCCTCGATGTCGAGGTCGACGCCGTCGAGCCGGTAGGTCCGCAGGAAGTCCCGGAGGATCGGGTAGTAGACGTCGAAGTGCTCCGCCAGGTTGCGGTAGCTGCCCTGGGCCGCGCCGCCGACGAACGCGTTGACCCTGACGCCGCGGCGCTGCATCGCGTGCAGGTCGGCCCACATCCGGTCGAACGACGGGTCGTTCGGCGGGTCGTCGTTGAGGTGCAGACTGCGGTCGTCGTTGAGGTGGACGGCACCGACGTTGACGTCGGTGGCGACCTTGGCCAGCGGCCTCGGATCGACGTAGTGCTTCGTGCCGTCGGCGTCGGTGGTGTAGATGGTCTGGTAGTAGGCGACCACCCGGTCGTGGGCCCGGAGCAGGTGGCCCGGCTTCGGGCCGCCCGGCCCGGGACGGGCGGCGGCCGGCGCGACGCCGCCCACCACCAGTGCGAGCACGGACAGCACGGACAGCAGGCTGAGCAACAGGCGACGCGTCATCGGTGACCTCCCTGGGGGTGAACTTCCGCCGTTCAACCTAAGGGATGTGTCACTTCCCCACCAGACACCCTTCGACGGGCTCAGGGACCGTGGTGGGTGTTGGGCTCATGGCAACGTGCTGGGTGCCGCGCTCGGGGCGCCGTCTCCCGACCCGTGCGCTGAGCCTGTCGAAGCGCCCTTCGACAGACTCAGCGCAGCGCAGTGCCCCGCCGGAGTCAGGCCGTGGCCACCGCCAGCTCGACCGCGGCCCAGGAGAGCGCCGGCAGGGTGAGCCGGACGGTGCCGCCGTCGACGGCCACCCCGTCGAGCGCGACCATCCGCACCCGGTCCTGGTCCTGCTCGGTGTTGGCGGAGTTGCGGTCGCCGCCCTCCGGCACGGTGAGCACCTCGGCGAAGGTCACCGACGAAGCGGTCAGCCCGCGCAGGTCGACCTCGACCTCGGCGCTGCCGTCGAGGTCGCGGTTGGCCAGGAACAGCGCCAGCCGACCCGACTCGGCGTCGTAGCTGCCGGCCACGTCGACCAGGTCGGCGTCGCCGTACTGCGCGGTGTCGACGCGGTCCGAGATCACCCGCGGGGCGACGATCTCGCCCTTGGCCAGCGCGGACATCCGGGCGAACGGCCAGAAGCTGGTCTGCCGCCAGGCCGGCCCGTTCTCCTCGCTGCGGATCGGCGCGATCACGTTGACCAGCTGGGCCTGGTTGGCGATCTTGACCCGGTCGCCGTGCCGGAGCAGCGAGTTGAGGAAGGTGCCCACCACCACCGCGTCGGTGACGCTGTAGGCGTCCTCGATCAGCCGCGGGGCGTGCCGCCAGCCGGCGTCGGCGACGTCACCCGGGGCGTCCTCCGAGCCCGGACGGGTGTACCAGACGTTCCACTCGTCGAAGCTGAGGTTGATCTTCTTGCGGCTCTTCCGCGCCGCCCCGACCGCGTCGGCGGTGGCGATCACCGACTCGATGAAGGTGTCCATCCCGACCCCGCTGGCCAGGAAGCTGGCGTGGTCGCCGTCGTGCTCCTCGTAGTAGGCGTGCAGCGAGACGTAGTCGACGTCGTCGTAGGCGTGCCCGAGGACAGTGTGCTCCCAGTGCCCGAAGGTCGGCATCTGCAGGTTCGAGCTGCCGCAGGCCACCACCTCGATGGTCGGGTCGACGAACTTCATCGCCTTGGCGGCCTCCTGGGCCAGCCGGCCGTACTCCTCGGCGGTCTTGTGCCCGATCTGCCAGGGACCGTCCATCTCGTTGCCCAGGCACCACAGCTTGATCCCGAACGGGTCCTTGGCCCCGTTGGCGATCCGGCGGTCCGACAGCGCGCTGCCGCCCGGGTGGTTGGCGTACTCGACCAGCTCGCGGGCGGCGTCCACACCGCGGGTGCCGAGGTTGATCGCCTCCATCGGCTCGACCCCGGCCTTGCGGGCCCAGGTCATGAACTCGTGCAGGCCGAACGCGTTCGACTCGACGGTGTGCCAGGCGCCGTCGAGCCGGGCCGGGCGCTGGTCGGCCGGACCGACGCCGTCCTCCCAGTTGTAGCCGGAGACGAAGTTGCCGCCGGGGTAGCGCACCACGCTGACTCCCATCTCGCGGGTCAGCTCGAGGACGTCGGTCCGCAGCCCGTCCTCGTCGGCCTCCGGGTGGCCCGGTTCGAAGATGCCGGTGTAGACGCAGCGCCCCATGTGCTCGACGAACGAGCCGAAGATCCGGCGCGGCACCTCCCCGAGGGTGAAGTCACGGTCGATCACCACGCGCGCACGAGTCATGCGCGCAGACGTTACATCGTTGTAGAGCGGGCGGTAAAGCCGGGCGTCAGCGGTCCCGGACACTCTCGCGCTCGACCAGGCGGAAGGGGATCGTGCGCGAGACGATCGGCCGGGCCGGATCGGCGATCCGCTCGGCCAGCAGGGTCAGCACGGTCTCGGCGAACAGCCGGCGGTCGAAGCCGACCGTGGTCAGCGGCGGGGTGTAGTGCGCCGCCTCCGGCACGTCGTCGTAACCCACCAGGCTGACGTCGCCGGGAACGGTCAGCCCGAGGTCGGCCAGCGCGTGCAGCGCCCCGAGGGCGAGCGAGTCGGTACTGGCGAAGATCGCGTCCGGCGGCTCGTGGTCGGCCAGCCAGGTCCGCATCGCCGTGTAGCCGCCGTCGGGGTTCCAGATCCGGCACGGCACGGCGAGCTCGGGGTCCGGCCGGATCCCGGCCCGGCGGAGCGCGGCCCGGTAGCCCTTCTGCCGCAGCCGCGCGGTGGCCGACCGCATCCGGCCCAGGAAGGCGATCCGGCGGTGCCCGGCCCCGACCAGGCGGCTGGTGGCGGCGTCGGCGGCCGCGACGTTGTCGATCCACACGTGGTCGGCGATCGGCTGGTCGACCTCGCCGATCAGCACCACCGGGGGCAACGACACCCCGCGCTGCACCGCCGAGGTCTCGAGCAGCACCGGGTTGAGGATCAGCCCGTCGACCAGGTGAGCCCGGGCCCGGTTGAGCAGCATCGCCTCGCGCCGGCCGTCGGTCACCCCGGTGTCCTCGATCTGCACGTTCCAGCCGCGCTCGGCCGCGGCGGCGACGATCTCGCTGGTCATCGAGGCCGAGTAGGAGGTGGCCAGCGCGGGCAGCGCCAGGGCGATCACCCCGGTCCGGCCGTTCCGCAGTCCGCGGGCCGAGAGGTTGGGGACGTAGTCGAGCTGGTCCATCGCCTGCTCCACCCTGTCCCGGGTGTGCGGGCTCACCGGGACCTGCCCGTTGACCACGTTCGAGACCGTCTTCGGGGACACCCCGGCGAGCTTCGCCACATCCCGGACGGTCGCTCGCACGGGGACACCGTATCCGCCGCGCGCCCTTCTACAACGTTGCAATCCCGTGCGGCCCTCGCTAGGGTCGGCCGCACGGCAAGGACGGCGAGGAGGCCCCTGTGACGGCTGTACCCCAGAGACCCTCGGGCAATCCGAGCGGACGTTTCTCGCGGCGATCACTGCTCAGGGGCGGCCTCGGTGCCGCCGGGGCACTGGGCATCGCCGGTGGTCTGAGCGGCTGCGGCAGTGCGATCTCCGCCGGCCTGGTGGGCAGCCAGCTCGACCCGGGGACGGTCACCTACTGGAACCTCTTCGGCGGTGGCGACGGGTCGCGCATGCAGACCATGGAGGCCACCTACGAGAAGCAGAAGGGCCCGAACTCGCTGCAGGCGGCCACCTTCGCCTGGGGCAACCCGTACTACACCAAGGTCTCACTGGCCACCCTCGGCGACGCCCCGCCCGACGTCGCGGTCTCGCACCTGACCCGGCAGTCGAACCTGGCCATCGCCGGGCTGCTCGAGCCGATCACCGAGGACATGCTCGCGATGGTCGGGCTGTCCTCGTCGAGCTTCTCCCCCAAGGTCTGGGAGGCGCTCGCGGTCAACGGCCAGCGCTACGCCATCCCGATCGACACCCACCCGTTCGTCCTCTACTACAACAAGGACGTCTGCGAGAAGGCCGACCTGCTCGACGGCGACGGCAACCTCAAGGAGATCCGCGGCACCGACCAGTGGGAGGCCGCGCTCGAGGCGGCCAAGAAGGTCACCGGCAGCTGGGGCGCCTCGGTGGCCACCGTGGGCGACACCGCGACCAGCTGGCGCTGGTTCCAGAGCCTCTACTCCCAGCAGACCGGCTCGACCCCGTGGCTCGGCGACGGCGGCCGCAAGCTGACGTACAACGAGGACCTGACGATCAAGACCCTCGACTACATCCAGTCGCTGACCAAGAAGAAGCTGATGCCGGCGATCACCGACTACACCGGGTCGCAGACGCTGATGTTTACCGGCAAGTCGGCCTTCTACCTGCAGGGCGAGTGGGAGATCACCACCGCCGAGTCGATCGACGGTCTCAAGTTCGGCATGGTGCCGGTGCCCACCCTGTTCGACCAGCCGGCCTGCCAGGGCGACTCGCACACCTTCGTGCTGCCGCGGATGAACCGCAGCGAGGACCAGCTCAAGCGGGCCCTCGGCTTCGTCAAGTCGCTGCTCGACCAGAGCCTCACCTGGGCCCAGGGCGGTCACATCCCGGCCTACGTCCCCACGCTGGACAGCCAGCAGTACAAGGACCTCAAGCCGCAGTCGAACTACGCCGACGCGGTCAACTCGGTGGTCTACGACGCCCAGGCCTGGTACTCGGGCTCGGGCTCCAACTTCGAGAACACCGTGGGCGCCCAGTTCGGGTTGGTCCAGCAAGGCCAGGCCACCCCGGCGGCCGCGCTGTCCACCGCACGCGACCAGCTGCTGGTCTACGCCGACACCAAGAGCCCGCTCTGATGGCGGCCCGGCCGCCGGCCGAGCGCCGCCCGACTGAACGAGTCGACCCCACCGTCCCGAGCGCGAAGGAGCGCCGATGACCGCCTCGACCCTCGAGCGACCGACCGCACCGGTCGCCCGTCCGTCGGCTCGCGAGGAGTCCGACGTCCGCCGCGGCGAGGCCCGACCGGCCTGGCTGTTCATCGCGCCGTTCGGGATCTTCTACGTGCTGTTCCTGATCTGGCCGATCATCTACATGCTGATCTCCAGCTTCTTCAACACCTCGCTGGTGGCGAAGGGCTTCGGCAGCTTCGCCGGGTTCGGCAACTACGCCGAGATGCTCACCCTCCCGCTGTTCTGGGAGTCGATGTGGCACACGATCTTCTTCACGATCATCACCACCATCCCGCTCGTGGTGCTGGCCTTCGTCTTCGCCATCCTGGCCAACCGGGTGCGCCGGGCGCAGTGGTTTTTCCGGCTGGCCTTCTTCGTCCCGTTCATCCTGCCGTCGGCGGCGATCGCGATCGTCTGGACCTTCATCTACTCACCGTCGACCGGGCTCTGGGACTCGCTCCGCACCGCGCTGGGCAACCCGGCCCCGAACCCGGTGCTGGGCACCCCCGACCTGGCGCTGATCGGCGTCGCGGTCACCACCATCTGGTGGACCATCGGCTTCAACTTCGTGCTCTACCTCGCCGGCCTGCAGGACATCCCGCGCGAGCTCTACGAGGCGGCCGCGGTGGACGGGGCCAGCCAGTGGCAGCAGATCAAGTCGATCACCATCCCGCTGCTCGGCCGCACCACCACCCTGGTCGTGCTGCTGCAGATCATCGCCAGCCTCAAGATCTTCGACCAGGTCTACCTGATGACCGCGGGCGGACCCGGCACCTCCTCCCAGGTCGTGCTCGGGCTGGTCACCGACACCGCGTTCACCAACTACCGGGTCGGTGCCGGGTCGGCCGCCTCGGTGCTGCTCCTCATCGTCATCCTGATCGTCACGGGCATCCGCCAGCTGATCGAGCGCGCGCAGAACAGGAGGGCCGCCTGATGGCCAGCCAGACCGTCTCCGACCCGGCCCGTCCCGAGCAGACCGCGCGCAAGCACCGGTCCGGGGTCTCCGCGGCCGCCCCGCCGCCGCGCCGCTCCGAAGCCCAGGAACGCAAGTCCGGCCAGGTCTTCACCGTCGTCTCCTGGCTGGTGCTGATCGTCTTCGCGGTGCTCTGGCTGATCCCGAGCCTGTGGGCGATCAAGACCTCGCTGACCTCGAACGCCACCGCCGCGCTCGGCGCACTGCCGATCCTCACCGACTGGAAGCTCACCCTCGGCTCGTACGGCACCCTGCTGGCCGGCGGTGACATCTGGAACTGGTACCTGGCCAGCGCGATCACCTCGGTGATCACCGTGGCGCTGACCGTGATCTTCGGCTCGATGGCCGCCTACGCCCTCTCCCGGCTGCGGTTCCGCGGCCGGCGGGCGGTGTTCCTGGCCATGGTGCTCGGGATCATGGTGCCGCCGCAGGTGCTGATCGTCCCGGTCTTCGCCGAGCTCAACGCGGTCGGGCTGCTCAACACCTACTGGGCGGTGATCCTGCCGCAGGTGCCGTCGGTGATCGCGGTGTTCGTCTTCAAGCAGTTCTTCGACGGCCTGCCCAAGGAGTTCGAGGAGTCGGCCCGGATCGACGGCGCGAGCTTCTGGACCATCTACCGACGGATCGTGCTGCCGCTCTCCAAGCCGGTCATCGCGGCGATGTCGATCGTCACCTTCGTCGGCGTCTGGAACAACCTGATCCTGCCGCTGTTCGTGCTCTCCAACCCCAAGCTGATGACCATCCCGGTCGGCCTGGCCACCGTGCAGGGCTCCTTCGGGCAGCGGCTCAGCGACATCCAGGCGTCCTCGATCCTCGGCGCCCTGCCGCTGGTGATCCTGTTCGTCATCTTCCAGCGCCGGATCGTCGAGGGTGTCGCCGGGAGCGGGCTCAAGGGCTGACGGGCTTCGAGGCTCAGCGCGCAAACGCTCGCTGAGCCCGTCGAAGCGCAAACGCTCGCTGAGCCCGTCGAAGCGCGGGGCCGGTGGTCGCTCCCGTCGGCGGCGACCGGGGCGAGGGTGTCCCGCCCACCTCGCGCGGCAGCCTGCGCCTGATCGTCCACCTCGCGTCCCCGACGCCGCGCTCGGAACGCCCGACCACACCCCGACACCCTCGCCCCGGCCGCCGCCTTCTCAGGACGGCCCGCGCCGGAGCGGGTGGGTGGCCGGGGACCGCGCTCTGCGCGGAGCTGCCGCGTTCACCTCGAGGTCTTGGCGAGGCGTTCGCAGGTTGTGGTTAGACTTGCTAACTATCGACACCACGCTCACCAGACCCGACCAGCGCGAGACCCCGACGTCGGCGGCTCCGCCGGGTGCGGCGTACCCGGAGCGCGGCTGGATCCGCCGGCTGGCCGGCTACTGCTGGCAGTTCCGCAGCCGGGTGCTGATCGCCTTCGGAGCCGGGATCGTCGGGCAGACCGTCTCGGTCGGGGTGCCGCTGATCCAGCGGAAGATCATCGACGACGTCGTGCTGACCCGGCAGGCGCCGCTGCTGCCCTGGGCGAGCCTGCTGGTCGTGGCCGCGCTGGCCGTCTTCGGGTTCACCTACCTGCGCCGGTTCAACGGCGGGCGGCTCTCGGTCGACGTCCAGCACCGGATGCGGACCGACGTGTTCGCCTCGCTGGCCGCGCTCGACGGGCGGCGGCAGGACGAGCTCGACACCGGCCAGGTGGTCGGCCGGGCCACCTCGGACCTCACCGTGGTCCAGGGTCTGCTGCAGATGCTGCCCAACCTGACCGGCAACCTCGTGCTCTTCGTGGTCTCGCTGGCCGTGATGTTCTGGCTCTCCCCCGTGCTCGCGCTGCTGGCCCTGGCCGCGGTGCCGGCGCTGTGGATCCTGGGCAGCCGGAGCCGGGCCAAGCTCTTCCCGGCCAGCTGGGTCGCTCAGCAGCACGAAGCCGAGCTGGCCGGCGCGGTCGAGGCTGCGACCACCGGCGTCCGGGTGGTCAAGGGCTTCGGGCAGGAGTCGCGCGAGCTCGACCGGGTCGAGTCGATCGCGCGCAAGCTGTTCGGCGCCCGGCTCCGCACCGTCCGGTTCAACAGCTTCTTCTCCCCCGCGCTGGCCGCCATCCCGCAGCTCGGCACCGTCGGCATCCTGGCCCTCGGCGGCTACCTGGCCATCCGCGGCCACCTCACCCTCGGCACCTTCCTGGCCTTCTCCACCTACGTCGCCCAGCTCTCCGGGCCGGTCCGGCTGCTCAGCCTGCTGCTCACCACCGGCCAGCAGGCCCGCGCCTCGGTGATCCGGGTGTTCGAGCTGATCGACACCCGCCCGGTGATCGAGGAGCGCCCGGACGCCACCGCGCTCCGCCCCGGCCCCGGCGCGGTGACCTTCGAGGACGTCGCGTTCGGGTACCGGCCCGACCAGCCGCTGCTCCGCGGGCTCGACCTGCGGATCGAGCCCGGCGAGACCATCGCCGTGGTGGGCGGCTCCGGCTCGGGCAAGTCCACCCTCGGCCACCTGCTGACCCGCAGCTACGAGGTCGGTGGCGGCCGGGTGCTGGTCGACGGCCAGGACGTCCGCGACGTCACCCTCGCCTCGCTCCGCGCCTCGGTCGGGGTGGCGATGGAGGACAGCTTCCTGTTCAGCACCTCGGTGGCCGACAACATCGGCTACGGCCGTCCGGGAGCCACCCGGGACGAGATCGAGGCCGCCGCCCGGATCGCCTGCGCCGACGACTTCATCCGCGAGCTGCCCGACGGCTACGACACCGTGGTCGGCGAGCAGGGCCTGACCCTGTCCGGCGGCCAGCGGCAGCGGGTCGCGCTGGCCCGGGCCGTGCTGGTCGACCCGCGGATCCTGCTGCTCGACGACGCCACCTCGGCCATCGACGCCCGGATCGAGGCCCGGATCCACGAGCAGCTGCACGCGGTCGCGGCCGACCGGACCACGATCCTGATGGCGCACCGCCGCTCGACCCTGCGGTTGGCCGACCGGATCGCCGTGCTCGACCAGGGCCGGATCGTCGACCTCGGCACGCTCGACGAGCTGGCCCGGCGCAGCGAGCTGTTCCGGATGCTGCTGGCCGGCCCCGACGACGCCGAGCTCGACCAGGTCGCCGAGCCCGAACCGCCGGGGCCCGACGGCGTCACCGCGAGTCTCTGGGACCCCTCCCGGGTGCCGGCCCACCTCGACGGCCCGGCCTCCACCGGCACCGCCGGGCGTCCCGGCCGCGGGATGGGCGGGGGCGGCGGAGGGGGTGGCCTGATGAGCGGCCTCGCCTCGATGCCCGCCACCCCCGAGCTGCTCCGGGCGGTGCAGAGCCTGCCGGCCACCGAGGACGACCCGCAGGTCGACCCGGCCTTCGCCCGCGCCGCCGAGGAGCGGTTCTCGCTCGGCCGGATGCTCCGCCGGTTCCGCGGCCCGTTCCTGCTCGGGCTGCTGCTGGTCGCGCTCGACGCTTTGCTCGGGCTGGCGCTCCCGGTGCTGATCCGCAGCGGCATCGACGACGGCGTCAACCGCGGCGCGATCTCGGTGGTGATCGGCGCCGCGGTGGTCGCGCTGGTGGTGGTGCTGCTCGACTGGCAGACCGAGACCACCGGGCAGCGGATCACCGGCCGCACCGGCGAGCGGTTCCTCTACACGCTGCGGGTCAAGATCTTCGCCCACCTGCAGCGGCTCGGGCTCGACTACTACGAGCGCGAGATGGGCGGCCGGATCCTCACCCGGATGACCACCGACGTCGACGCGCTCAGCCAGTTCCTGCAGACCGGCCTGGTCACCGCGGTGGTCAGCCTGCTCACCTTCGTCGGCATCCTGATCGCGCTGCTGATCCTCAACCTCGACCTGATGCTGGTCGTCGGCGTGGTGGTGCCGGTGCTGGTCGTGGTCACCCTGTTCTTCCGGTCCGCCTCGGCGCGCAAGTACCGCCGGGCCCGCGAGCAGGTGTCGGTGGTCAACGCCGACCTGCAGGAGAACGTCGCCGGGCTGCGGGTCACCCAGCTGTTCGGTCGGCAGCGGGTCAACGCCGACCGGTTCGCCGAGTTGTCCGACGGCTACCGGGTCACCCGCACCCAGGCCCAGCGGCTGATCTCGCTCTACTTCCCCTTCGTCACCCTGCTCAGCGACCTGGCCGGGGCGTTCGTGCTGGTGCTGGCCACCACCCAGTTCCACGAGCGGACGCTGACCGCGGGCGGGCTGATCGCCTACCTGCTCTACATTGACCTGCTGTTCAGCCCGATCCAGAACCTCTCGCAGGTCTTCGACGGCTACCAGCAGGCCCGGGTCGGCCTGCAGCGGATCCGCGACCTGCTCAGCACCCCGACCTCGACGCCCGAGGCCACGGAACCGGTCGTGCTCGACGAGGTCGAGGGCCGGGTCGAGTTCGACCGGGTGGTCTTCCAGTACGAGCGGGCCGACCGCCCGGCCCTGACCGGACTCGACCTGAGCATCACCCCGGGCGAGACGGTCGCGCTGGTCGGCGAGACCGGCGCCGGCAAGTCGACCATGGTCAAGCTGATCGAGCGGTTCTACGACGTCACCGACGGCCGCGTGCTGATCGACGGCCACGACCTCCGCGCGCTCGGGCTCGGCACCTTCCGCCGCCGGCTCGGGCTGGTGCCGCAGGAGAGCTACCTGTTCGGGGGCAACGTCCGCGACCAGATCGCCTACGGACGTCCGGGGGCCGACGACGCCGAGGTCGAAGCGGCGGCCCGCGCGGTCGGCGCGCACGCCATGATCGCCGAGCTGCCCGGCGGCTACCTGCACCCGGTCAGCGAGCGCGGCCGCAACCTGTCGGCCGGCCAGCGGCAGCTGCTCGCGCTGGCCCGCGCCGAGCTGGTCGACCCGGCGATCCTGCTGCTCGACGAGGCCACCGCCGCGCTCGACCTGCGCAGCGAGGCGCTGGTCACCCGGGCCACCGAGCGGGTCGCCCGGCGACGGACCACGCTGGTCGTCGCGCACCGGCTGACCACCGCGGCCCGTGCGGACCGGATCGTCTATCTCGAGGACGGCAAGGTGGCCGAGCAGGGCACCCAGTCCGAGCTGATCGCCCGCGGGGCCGGGTACGCCGCCCTCTGGGAGGCCTTCGTCGGCTCGGAAGGGGCGGCGGGCAGCGAGCTGGTCGGCTGAGCTGCCGGGCTAGACCCGGTCGGGGTGCGGCACCGCGACGACGTCGAGTCCGTCGATGTTCGCGAAGTCGGCCGGATTCGCCGTGAACACGGGGAGCCGGTGGGCCATGGCCGTCGCGGCGATCAGAGCGTCGAACGCGCGGGCGGCCGGCTTCCGTCCCCCACGGCGGAGACTCGCCGCGACCGCGCCGAAGGCCCGTGCGGCCGCCGCATCGAAGGGCAGCGGATCGAATGAGGCTTCGGCCTCTTGCAGGCACGCCTGCCGCGCGGCCCGCTCGGCCGGATTGTCGGTGACCAGCGGCCCGACCGAGAGCTCGGCCAGGGTGACCGCGGTGATGACCGGCTCGACCGGCAGGTCGACCGGGTCGAGCCTCGACAGCAGCACGACCAGGTTCGTGTCGAGAACGCCCCGGTTCCGGCGATCCTCCACGGCTAGAGGCTCTGGTCGACCGCGGCGTCCACGTCCTCGCGCAGACGATCGGGGTCGACGGGCGCCAGCCGCCGAAAGCGGTCAACGAGCACGTCCGCCGACAGGGACGGCCGGGGCACCGGCACCAGCTCCGCGACCGGGTGGCCGTCGCGCGTGATGGTCACCCGCTCGCCGGCCGTGACCCGCGCGAGCACGGACGCACCCTGATTGCGCAGGTCGCGCACGGTCGCTTCGCTCATGTGGGCAGGGTATCACCGGTGAGACAGAGGGGTTCCTGGTGCCACACGCACGAAACCGCGGCTCGATCGGGTCGGTCCCCGACCACCACGCTCAGTGGTGGTCGGGGTCCCGGTCGAGCCGCGGTTTCGTGCGGCCCCTGGTCTGGAGAACCTGCAGGTGGCTCAGACGAAGAGCGGGGCCATCTCCCAGGCGCGCTCGAGCTCGCCCATCGCCTCGTCGTCGGGCCGGCCGGGGTGCTCGCTGGCCTTCTCGGCCGCGGCGATCACCAGCGGCAGGATGTGGATGTCACCGACGGTGTTGAGGAAGACGCCCTCGCGCCCGAGCACCCAGGCCACCGCGGTCTCGATCGCCGACGGGTCGCGCAGCGGCTCGTACCAGGTGCTGGCGAACTTGTCGGAGTCGGCGAGCGCCTCGTCCCACGGCGCGCGGGTGATCGACTTGATGGTCTGCATCGCCACCCCGCGCTCCGCGCACAGCGCCGACAGCTCCTCGAAGTCGGCGATGTAGGCGGCGTTGCGGGTCATCGGGAAGTTGTAGGGCAGCAGCACCGAGGCGAAGTCGTACTCGGCCAGCGACCGCAGGTGCTGCCGGGCCACGGTCACGCCGTGCCCGGTGACGCCGATGTTGGCCACCAGCCCCTCGTCCTTGGCCCGGACGGCGGCCTCGAGCGCCCCGCCCTTGGCGAAAGCGGTCTGCCACTCCTGCTCGTCGACCAGGTTGTGCAGCTGGATCAGGTCGAGGTGGTCGGTCCGCAGCCGCTCGAGCGACTGGTTGATCTCGGCCCAGGCCGCCTCGGCCGTCCGCTCGCCGGTCTTGGTGGCCAGGAAGAACTCGTCGCGGTGCTCGGCGACGAAGGGCCCCATCCGCTCCTCGGCGTCGCCGTAGGAGTGCGCGACGTCGAGGTGGTTGATGCCGTGCTGCCGGACCAGGTCGAGCGTCTGGTCGGCCTCGTCCTGGGTGACGGCGCCGAGAGCGGCGGCGCCGAAGATCACCCGGGTGCTGTCGTGCCCGGTGCGCCCGAAGGGCCGGGTCGGGATCTGCGCGGTCATGTCGGCCATTGTGCTCCCACCAGTTCGTCCTCGACATAGCGGTGTCGGGCGGCCAGCGACCCGAGCACCCCGATCAGCACCGCGAGCCCGAGCAGCACCCCCAGCGGGACCGTCCAGGCACCGGTCAGCTCGTGCAGCAGCCCGACGCCGAACGGCCCCACCGAGGCGATCAGATAGCCGATCGACTGGACGAATCCGGAGAGCGCGACGGTGCCCTCGGTGGTCCGGGACCGCTGGCCGAGCACGGCGAGCACCCAGGTGAACACCGTCGACCCGGCGCCGAGCAGCAGCGCCGACAGCCACGGCAGGATGGTCGGCGCCAGCAGCACCCCGAGCCAGCCGAGCGCGGTGACCACGCCGAACCCGATCGGCAGCAGCACCCGATCCCCGGACCACCGGATCAACGCAGGGAGGGCGAGGGTCAGCGGCACCGAGACCCCCGTGACGATGGCCAGCATCAGCGCCGCCTCGCCCGGGTCGAGCCCGCCGTCGACGAGGATCGCCGGGTACCAGCCGAACTGGGCGTAGGCGGTGGCCGACTGCACCGCGAAGAGCAGCGCGAGGGTCCAGGCCAGCCGGGAGCGGGCCAGCGTCCGCAGCGGGGTCCCGCGGCTCGCCCCGGGCGCCGGCCGGTCGCGGATGCTGAGCAGCAGCCAGACCACCAGCGCGGCCCCGCTGACCACGGCCCAGATCCGCAGCCCCGGCCGCCACCCGCCGAGCAGCCCGGCCAGCGGGACGGTGGTCGCCGAGGCCAGGGTCGCCCCGCCGACCAGGAACGCGCCGTAAAGCGCGCTGACCCCGCGGATCCGGTCCGGGAAGTGCCGGCGGGTCAGCCCGGGCAGGATCACGTTGCCCAGCGCGGCACCCGCGGTGGCCAGCGCGGTCACCAGCACGAACGGCCAGGCGGAGCCGAGGGCCGGCCGCAGCAGCAGCCCCGCGGTCAGCGCGAGCATGGCCAGGCCGGCCGTCCGGTGCAGCCCGATCCGGCCGGCGACCGCGTTGGCGGCGAACCCGAAGAGCGCGAAGCAGAGCACCGGCACCGTGGTCAGCACCCCGGCCACCGTGGTCGACATGTCCAGGTCGGCGCGCACCTGCGGGA
The DNA here is from genome assembly GCF_014137855.1 of Microlunatus kandeliicorticis. Taxonomy (GTDB): domain Bacteria; phylum Actinomycetota; class Actinomycetes; order Propionibacteriales; family Propionibacteriaceae; genus Microlunatus; species Microlunatus kandeliicorticis. The sequence goes on along the minus strand of NZ_JACGWT010000002.1, from coordinate 854,748 downwards.
GCAGCACACCGAGGCTGCCGACCACGATCCGCAGGTTGAGCGCGAGCAGCAGGACGCCGGGCAGCGCCACCGCGGCGGGCAGCCGGGCCGCGGCGCCGCCGCCGTCGGTCCCGTCGGGTCGGTCGACGGGCGGGCTCGGCACCGCGCCAGTCGACCACATCCCGCTGCCGGTCCCTGCGGCGGTGGGGACAGACTGGCGGGGTGGCGACGCAGCACGGGACGACGGACGCACCGCGGCGACCGGCCGGCTCACCCGACCACGACGTGGTCGTCGTCGGCGCCGGGCTGACCGGGCTGGGGGTGGCCGCCCGGCTGCGGGACCGGCTGCCCCGGATCGACGTGGCGATCCTCGAGGCGCGCGCCGACCTCGGCGGCACCTGGGACCTGTTCCGCTATCCCGGGGTGCGCTCCGACTCCGACGCCTTCACCCTGAGCTATCCGTTCCGGCCGTGGCGCAACCCGAACGCGGTCGCCGACGGCGCCGAGATCCTCGACTACCTGTGTCGGACCGCAGCCGACCTCGACCTCGAGCGGCTGATCACCTACCGCACCCGGGTGCTGGCCGCGGACTGGTCGAGCGCCGACCAGTGCTGGTCCCTCACCGTGCGCCGGGCCGACGGCGGCGAGGACGTCCGGACCGCGCGGTTCGTGGTCTTCGGCACCGGCTACTACGCCTACGACCACGGGCACCGACCGCGGTTCGAGGGCGAGGAGGACTTCGCCGGCACCGTCGTCCACCCGCAGTTCTGGCCCGCGGACCTCGACCTCGACGGCAAGCGGGTGGTGATCATCGGCTCGGGCGCCACCGCGGTGACCATCGCGCCGGTGCTGGCCGACCGGACCGCCCGGACCGGGGGCAGTGTGACGATGGTGCAGCGCTCGCCCAGCTGGGTCGTCCCGCTCGGCCGCCGCGACCCGTTCGCCGACCGGTGGCGGCGCCGGCTCCCGCCCGCGACGGCCCACCGGCTGATCCGGACCCGCAACGTCGGCCGGCTCGGGCAGATCTGGCGGCTGTCGCGCTGGCGCCCGCAGCTGGCCAACCGGATGGTCGGCGCGGTGATCGCCCGGCAGCTGCCCGCCGACGTCGTCGCCGCGCACTTCACCCCGCGTTACGACGTCTGGGACCAGCGCGTCTGCGCCACCGTCGACGGCGAGCTGTTCGCCGCGGTCCGCGAGGGCCGGCTGGCCATGCGGACGGACCGGGTCGCGCGGTGGGAGCGCGACGGCGTCCGGCTCGGGTCGGGCGAGCTCGTCCCGGCCGACGTGATCATCACCGCGACCGGTCTCGCGGTCCAGCTGCTCGGCGGCACCAGCGTCCGGGTGGACGGCCGCGAGGTGACCGCCTCGGAGTCGTTGCTGCACCGGGCCGGGCTGGTCGCCGGGGTGCCGAACCTGGTGGCGGTCATCGGCTACGTCAACGCCTCCTGGACGCTGCGCTCGGACCTGCTCGCCCGGCACCTGTGCCGGCTGCTCCGCTTCATGATCAGGAAGGGCTACCGCACGGTCACCGCCGTCCCGCCGAGCAGCGTCCGCCGACAGCCGCTGATGCCGCTCACCGCCGGCTACCTGCTCCGCGCCCGCGACGCGTTGCCGAGCACCGGTGACCGCGGGCCCTGGCGGGTCCGGCAGAGCTACGCGGTCGAGTCGCTCACCCTCGGCCACGGCCGGTTGCGCACCGACCTCGTCTTCGGACGCCCGAGCCGTCCCGCGACCACCCGTCGACCGGTCGGGGCCGCGCGATGACCGCCAACCGGTCCGGGCTGCCCCCGCTCCGCTGGGCCGGGTCGACGGCCCTGGTCACCGGCGCGGCCGGCGGGATGGGCGAGCACCTCGCCCGCGGGCTGGCCGACCGCGGCTGCGCGCTGGTGCTGGCCGACCGGGACACCGACGGGCTGGCCCGGGTGGCCGGCGCGATCCGCCGTGCTCGCCCGGGGATCGAGGTCGACGAGCAGAGCGTCGACCTGTCGCGGCCGCGCGAGTGCCGGGCCCTGGTCGAGGCCGTCCGCGAACGGCACCCGGGGCTCAACCTGGTGTTCAACAACGCCGGCGCCGCGCTGGCCGGTCGGTTCGACGAGCTCTCGGCCGAGGAGTTCGACTGGTTGATCGAGATCAACCTGCGCTCCCCGATCACCATCGTCCGTGGGCTGCTCCCCTCGCTGGTGACCAACCAGAACGCGCACGTGGTCAACACCTCGAGCGTCTTCGGCCTGATCGGGCCGTACGGCCAGTCCGCCTACGCCACCAGCAAGTTCGGTCTGCGCGGGTTCAGCGAGTCGCTGACCCACGAGCTGGCCGAGGTCGGGGTGGGCGTGACCACCGTGTTCCCCGGCGGCATCGCCACCGGCATCGCCCGGAACGCCCGGCTGGCCTCGGCGATCGACACCCCAGAGGCCCGGGCGGCCGTCGCCCGGTTCGACCGCTCGGCGCTGCGCTTCCCGCCCGAGCGGGCCGCGGCGCTGATCCTCGACGCCGCGCAGCGACGCCGTCGCACGCTGCTGATCGGTTCCGACGCCCGGCTGATCGCCCTGCTCTCCCGGGTCGCCCCCGCGCTGTTCCCGGCGGTGCTCAACCGGCTCGGCCGGCGCGGCGCGCGCGCCCTCGACGCCGGCTAGCCCTTCGACAGGCTCAGGGCACGGGTGGGCGGCTCAGGGCACGGGTGGGGCGGCTCAGGGCACGGGTGGGCGGCCCAGGGCCACGTTCCCCCCGCCCTTCGACAGGCTCAGGGCGCGGGTGGGGCGGCTCAGGGCCACGCTTCCCTGCCCTTCGACAGGCTCAGGGCACGGGTGGGCGGCTCAGGGCACGGTGGGCGGCTCAGGGCACGGGTGGGGCGGCTCAGGGCACGAGCTCGATCACGGTGCCCTGGGTTCGGACCCCACCACGGTGCCCTGAGCCTGTCGAAGGGCGATCAGGCGAAGCCGGCGGGCGAACGCAGCCCGGCCATCTCCTCGTCCGAGAGGTCCTCCGAGACCGAGGCCTCGGCACGCTCACGGCTCTGGCCGAGCGAGGTCGCCACGAAGTAGATGACCAGCGCGAACACCGCGACGATCACCGCGTCCCAGTCGTCGGGGAGCAGCTTGAGCGCCCCGTCGCCGTAGTTGCCGACCCAGCCCAGCACGACCAGACCGATCTGCCACGGCCAGAACCAGGCGGCGAACTGCCAACGGGCGTGCGACGCGTCGACGTTCTTGGCCCGCGCCGCACTGGCGATCACGAAGATGATCTGCCCGATCAGCAACCCGAGCACCAGCTTCCAGGTGGCCGCGAATCCGCCCCAGTAGATGATCAGGTTGGCGAAGCAGAAGCCCAGCGGCAGCATCACTTTCGGTGCCGGCACCCGGTAGGGCCGTTGTCGCTCGGGGTCGTTCTTGAGCAGGGCGCCGAGCGCGATCGGGGCGAACGCGTACATGATCGCGGTCGCACCGGTGATCACCGACACCAGCTGCTGCCAGCTCGGGGCCGGGGCGAGGAAGAGCATCCCGAAGATCGTGGCCACGATGATCGACCAGACCGGCACACCCCGCCTGGACACCTTGGTCAGCGCGTCCGGCAGGCCCAGCGCGTAGGAGATCCGGGCGGTGGTGCCGACGTAGATCAAACCGGTGCCTCCGGGCGAGATGATCGCGTCGATGATCAGGATGACCGCCAGCCAGGCGACGCCGGACTGGATGGCCAGCGTGTAGTAGGGGCCGTAGTCGCCGGCGCCGATCGGGTGCGCCCAGCCGTTCTTGAGTAGCTGGCCCGGGTTCAGCGCGCCGACGAAGGCGATCTCCAGACCGATGTAGACGATCGCCCCGATCACCATGGCGAGGATGATCGCGCGGGCCACGTGCTTCTGCGGGTTGACCGACTCGCCGGCCATCTGGGTCGCCTGCTCGAAGCCCTGGAGGGCGAAGACCACGCCGGCGGGCAACGCGGCGAAGATCCCGTGGAAGCCGAAGGGCGCGAACCCGCCGTTGGCGGTGAAGTTGCCCGGGTGGAAGTCGATCAGCAGCAGGGTGACGATGGTCAGCACCGGGACGAACAGCTTCCACAGCACGATGCCGGTGTTGCTGTCCGACAGCCACTTGGCCCCGCCGAGGTTGATGAAGCAGAACAGCACCATGGCCAGCAGACCGATGACGATGCCCTGCAGGGTCAGGGTGCCGTCGCTGTTCACCAGCGGGAAGGTCTTGCTCACCGACCCGATCGAGTTGACGTAGCTGAGCGAGGCCTCCACCTCGAGCGGCGCGATCGCCACCGCCTGGAGATAGGTGGTCCAGCCGGCGGTGAACCCGGCGAACCCGCCGAACGCGTAGTGCGGGTAGCGGCTGGTGCCCCCGGCCACCGGATAGGCGGCGCCGAGATCGGCGTGGATCAGCGCCAGCACCATCAGCATGATCGCCGCCAGCACCCAGGAGACCAGCGATCCGCCGCCGCCGGCGATCCCGGCGGCGGTCAGCGCGCCGAGCAGCCAGCCCGAGCCGATGATCGACCCGAGCGAGACGAAGGTGAGCCCCCAGAAGCCGACCGAGCGCTTGAGCGCGTGGGTCTGGCCCGGCGCGGCCGGCGAGGCGAGTTGGGTCATCGGACCTCCTGAGACAGGCGGGTGGACGCGACGCGGCATCGGACCGCTGGTCCGCACCGCGGCGACCGGCGTGCTGACGCTAGACCTGTCGTGTCCGCCCGAGAAGGGGTCGAGGGCCATCGACACGGCGAGGAAACGTCACGCTCAGCCCCGGCTCAGCCAGCCAACCGGAATCGCCCTTGACCGTAGTTACGTAACTACGTACTCTTGAAACATGACCAACCGGTACGAGGAGCTGGAACGACGGGTGGCCGCCGTCGAACAGGCCCTCGGCCTGGCCGGTCCCGCCGACCCCGCACCGACCGAGCCCACGCTCGATCAGGGCATGTTCTGGATCCTCGAGGGGTTGCGCGCCCGGCTGCCCGAGGGGTCCGCGGGAGCGGTCACCTTCGCCGGCGCGGTCCGCACCGACGACGGCCCCGTCGAGTGGCAGTACGGGCGCGCCACCGACGACCTGCTGGGTCTCGACGACGACAGCCGCGAGCTGGTCACCGAGCGGTTGGCCGCGCTCGGGCACCCGGTGCGGCTGCGGCTGCTGCTCGCGGTGCTCCGCGGGCACCGTACGGCCGCCGCGCTCGCCGAGCTCGACGGGATGGGGACGACCGGGCAGGTCTACCACCACGTCCGGGCGCTGACCGCGGCCGGCTGGCTCAGCGCCGCCGGACGGGGACGGCTGCGGGTTCCCCCCGAACGGGTGGTCCCGCTGCTCACCGTGCTCGCCGCCGCCCTCTGACCCCGGCCGCCTGACGGTCACCTGTCCCGACCGCCTGTCCCGACCGCCACACACCTGCTCATCGACGTTCGTGATCACCCTCCGGTGATCACGACGCGCCCGACCCTGCCCTGCGAAGGAGGAGCTCCGTGTCAACACCGCATCCCGAAGCAACCCCCGCGCCCCCAGCACCCCCGCCCGAACCGGCCGCACCCCGGGTCCGGCGCCGCACCCTGCTGACCGCCGTCGGTCTCGGCGCGGCCGGCGGCCTCGGCCTCGGCGCCGCGGCCTGGCCGGCTCCCGGTCGGCTGCCCGACCGGCAGACCGGCGACGCCGAGCTGGCCGGCACGGCCCGCCGGGTGATCGGCGCCGACCGACCCGCACTGGCCGTGGCCTGGGTGACCCGCGACCGCACCCGCACCACCGTCATCGGTGCCGACGCCGACGACCGGTTCGAGATCGGCTCGATCAGCAAGCCGCTGACCGGTCTGCTGTTCGCCGACCTGATCGCCCGCGGCGTGGTCGCCCCGGACGACCGGCTCGGCGACCGGCTCCCCGGCGTCACCGGTCGCCTGGCCGCGGTCACCCTCGGGCAGCTGGCCAGCCACACCTCCGGGCTCCCGCGGACGCTGACCACGGGCGCCTCGATCGGTCGGGCCTGGTGGGGCACGCTGACCGCGACCAACCCGCACGAGACCACGGTCGCCGACCTGATCAGCTCGGCCGAGCGCACCCCGCTCACCGCGCCGCCCGGGACCTACAGCAACGCCGGCTTCGGCCTGCTCGGCGCGGCCCTGGCCGCCACCGCCGGCCGTCCCTACCCCGCGCTGCTGCGCGAGTGGATCCTCGGGCCGGCCGGGATGCGGGACACGCTGGTGCCGGTGTCGACGGACGAGCTGACGCGGCGCGACCTGCTCGGCGAGACCGCGTCCGGACGCCGCTCGGGTCCCTGGCTGGGCCCGGCCCTCACCCCGGCCGGCGGGGTCCGGTCCGACATCGCCGACATGGCCCGGCTGGCCCGCGGCGCGCTCACCGGCGACCTCCCCGGGGCCGCCGCGATGACGCCGACCCGGCCGTTCCAGGGGCGGGCGCGGATCGGCTGGGCCTGGCTGACCTCGCCGTCCCCGGTCGACCCCGCGTCCCTGGTGCTCTGGCACAACGGCGGCACCGGCGGCTTCAGCTCGTTCCTCGGGGCCGACCGCCGGTCGGGCACCGCCGTGGTCGTGCTGTCCGCCAGCGCCGTCGACGTCACCGAGCGGGGTTTCGCCCTGCTCGCCGATCTGGGAGGACGCCGCTGATGGACACCGTCGGTCTGTTGATCATGATCATCCTCTGGGCGGTCGCCGCGGCCCAGCTCACCGCCCTGCTGGTCCGGGCCTGGTCGCCGCGGCACGGCACCCGCTCGCGACTGGCCGGGGCACTGGTCGCTCTCGACGCCGCCGTCCTGCTGGCGGTGGTCCGGGCGCTCGCGCCCCCGCCCGGCGCGGCGATCACCGGCTGGGCCGTCGCCGCCGCCCTGTTCGGCATCGGGGTGGCCGGGCTCGTGCTCCGCTGGCGACGACTGCCCTGGCTCGCGCCGCGCCGCGCCGACCGCCCGTCCCGCGGACGTTCCGGCCGGGTCGGCGGTGTGGTCGCGGCCGGGGTGCACCTGGCCGTCGGTGCCGCGGTGATCATGGTCCTCGCCTGAGCGGTTCCCGGGGTGCTCTCACCCGCCGTTCATCGCGATCTTGATCCGCAGACAGCGGGCTTGCCTCGCCGGGAGGGTGGCGACGTAGGCTCGGGGCGTTCACGCTCCTCGGGGGAGGACCGGCTCGGGGCCCGGCCGCGGAACGACCACCCGGCACCGCCGCCACCCACCTCCCCTGCCTCGATCCCCCACCGCACCGGCGTCCTCCGAGGCCGCCCAGGTGGCCGGGATCCCGATCAAGGAGCCCCACCGTGATCACCCGCCGCACCCTGCTGTCCTCCGCCCTGTCGTCCGCCGCGCTGCTGTCGGCCACCGCCGTCGGCGGGACCGCGCTCGGTCTCCCCAGCGCCGCCGCCGCCGTCCGCAGGCTCCCGGTCGACCTGGTCCACCGCCGTCGCGGGAAGACCGTCTACGCCGTGGTCTCCGGGATCGACCGGGCCAGCGGCCGCTGGTTCTTCCTGGCCGCCGACGGCCGGACGAAGATCTTCGCCGACCGTGACGCCGCCCCGATGACCCCGCTCGGACGCTCGGTGGCGATCAAGCTCGCCGCCGCGGGCCGACCCCGCCGGATCGTCGTGCCCCCGATGGACAGCGGGCGGATCTCGTTCTCGGTCGACCGACCGCTGCAGTTCTTCGTCAACCCGGGCGGCGGGGTCGCCACCCCCTCGGTGACCAACCCCTCCGACCCCAACCGGTCCCTCGACTGGGGCTTCTGCGAGCTCAGCCTCGACCGGTTCGGGTTGTACGCCAACATCAGCTTCGTCGACTTCGTCGGGCTGCCGATCGGGTTGCGGCTCCGCACCCCGGGCGGCACCCAGACCGTCGGCGGTCTGCGTCGCGACGGGCTCGCCCGGATCGCCGCCGGGCTGCGCCGCCAGGGGTCGCGCGAGGGCAGCGGCTGGGGCCGACTGGTGGTGACCGAGCGCGGCCGGCCGCTGCGCGTGCTCAGCCCCAACCTGGCCGCGGTCGGCGGCCCCGATCCGCTGGCCGGCTATCTCGACCCCTACATCGCGCAGGTCTGGCGGCACTACCGCAGCCACGACCTGGTGATCGACACCCAGTCGGCCTGGGGCCGGGTGACCGGCCGAGTCGGGGCCGACGGGCTGCTCCGGTTCCGCGGGGTGGGCAGCTTCCGCCGGCCGAGCAGCGCGGCGGTGTTCAACTGCAGCACCGCGCCGTTCGCCACCAGCAACGACGCGATGGGCAACGTCAGCGCCCGGCTCGCCGCCGCGCTCAACCGCACCACCCTGCTGGCCAACGCGCGGCAGCCCGACGTCACCGCCGGCCGCTTCTACCGGACCGCCCGGACCAACCACTACGCCCGGCTCGTGCACGCCAACACCGCCGGCGGCGCCGGGTACGCGTTCCCCTACGACGACGTCCACGGCGGCGGCTTCAACGCCGAGGGCCGGGTGGTGGCCCCCAAGCCGACGCTGCTGACGATCACCGTGGGCTGACGCCACCGGGGGCTGACCGGCGGGTCCGGCCCTGGGCCGGCCCACTAGCCTCGGGGGGTGGCAGCAGACGACGCACCGGACGGGCACGACCGGCCGGGCGGCAGCCGCCCGGCCCGCGACGTCCCGCTGCCGATCGCGGACCACGGGCTGATCGGCGACTTGCGAACCGCGGCCCTGGTGGGCAGCGACGGGACCATCGACTGGTTCTGCGCACGCCGGTTCGACGCCCCCAGCGTGTTCGCCGCCCTGCTCGACGACGAGCGTGGTGGCGCCTGGCGGCTCAGCACCCGGGACGACCCGGACCGCACCCAGCAGTTCTACTTCCCGGACTCGGCGATCCTGATCACCCGGTTCCTGACCGCCGAGGGCGTGGCCGAGGTCCACGACTTCATGCCGGTGCTCAGGCCGCACGACACCGAGCACCGCCAGCGGCTGGTCCGCCGGGTGGTCGGGGTCCGCGGCAAGACCGCGCTGCGGACGGTGGTCGCGGCCCGCCCCGGCTACGGGCACGAGCACCCCGAGACCGAGCAGACCGACGACGGCGTGCTGATCGGCACGACGTCCGTGCGGCTCGGGCTGAGCGCCACCGTCCCGCTGCAGACCACCGACGGCGACGTCACCGCCGACTTCGCGCTCTCCGAGGGCGAGAGCGCCCTGTTCGTGCTCGAGGTGCTCGACGAGGACCAGCCGGTGGCCGCCTGCGACCCCGACGACACCCACGAGCTCTTCGACGCCACCTCGCGGTTCTGGCGGAGCTGGCTGGCGCAGTCGACCTACACCGGGCGCTGGCGCGAGACCGTCCAGCGCTCGGCGCTCACCCTCAAGCTGCTCACCCACGAGCCGACCGGCGCGGTGATCGCGGCGCCGACCACCAGCCTGCCCGAGGTGATCGGCGGCAACCGCAACTGGGACTACCGCTACGTGTGGATCCGCGACGCCGCGTTCACGCTCTACGCCCTGCTCCACCTCGGGTTCACCGACGAGGCCGGCGCGTTCATGACCTGGCTGTCGGAGCGGATCGGCCAGGACCCCAAGGCCGACGGCGACCTCGGTCCGCTGCGGGTGCTCTACGACATCGACGGCAACGCCCCCGACGGTGAGCACGCGCTCGACCACCTGCGCGGCTACGCCGGCTCCCGCCCGGTGCGGGTCGGCAACGCCGCCGTCGACCAGCTGCAGCTCGACATCTACGGCGAGCTGATCGACTCGGTCTACCTGTTCAACAAGTACGGGCCCGGGATCAGCGCGGACGCCTGGAACGACCTGACGCGCGCGCTCGAGTGGCTGATGGAGCACTGGGACGCGCCCGACGCCGGCATGTGGGAGATCCGCGGCGACCCGCAGCCGCACACCGTCTCGCGGCTGATGTGCTGGGTGGCGGTCGAACGCATGATCAGGATCGCCCGGCAGCGCGGCCTCCCCGGCGACCTGAGTCACTGGACCGAGGTACGCGACCGGATCTACCGGCGGGTGATGGACGACTGCTGGAACCCCGACCTTTGCGCGTTCGTGGCCCGCGAGGGCGGCGACAGCCTCGACGCCGGGGTCCTGCTGATGCCGATGCTCAAGTTCGTCGCGCCCAACGATCCCCGCTTCGTCTCGACGCTCCGGGCGATCGAGGACCGGTTGGTCAGCGACTCGCTGGTCTTCCGCTACGACCCGCAGGAGACCCCCGACGGGCTCGACGACGACGAGCTCGAGGGGACCTTCTCGCTCTGTTCCTTCTGGTACGTCGAGGCGCTGACCCGGGTCGGCCGGCTGGACGAGGCGCAGCTCGCACTGGAGAAGATGTTCACCTACGCCAACCACCTCGGCCTGTACGCCGAGCAGATCGGGATGACCGGGGAGCAGCTCGGCAACTTCCCGCAGGCCTTCACCCACCTGGCGTTGATCAGCGCGGCGACCAACCTGGACCGCAAGCTCGCCTGACCCGTCGGACCGGTCGCCGTCGACCGTCCCGGAGCCGCCTTCCTGGGAGGAATCCGCACTGACGAGGCACGATGCCCGGGTCGGGGCTACGGTAGGGAAGTGATCCGCGGGGCGGCGTTCGACCTCGACGGGGTGGCGACCCTGCTGCGACGCCGACTGTTCGGCGTGGGCGTGAACCCGGTGATCGCCCTGGGCGACAGCCGTCCGGTGGCCATCGAGCTGCACGACACCACCCCGGAGCGGCAGCTCGACGTCGGCCGGATCATGACCGTGCTCCGCACCATCCGGCTCGAGCTGGGCGTGATCGACGTCCCGCTGATCTTCGAGCTGCCGCTCGAACGGCTGGCCGATCTGCCCCCCGCCGACGGGCTGAGCCGTCGGGCGCTGGTGGTGGCCGTCGACGCCGACGCGGTGCTCGTTCGCCCGGCCACCGCGCTGCGGGCGATCGCCGACGTCCGCGACCGCGGCTGGGAGGTCGGGCTGGCCGGGGTCGGACGGACACCGCGCTCGCTGCCCGCGGTGACGGTGGTCGAGCCGGGCGTGATCATGCTCGACGCCGGGCTGCTCGCTCCCGGACCGGGGGCGGAGCTGCTGATCGAGACGCTGACCATGATCACGGCGGTCACCCAGGCCAACGGCGCCGCGGTGCTGGCCACCGGGGTGGACACGCCGGAGCGACGGTCCACCGCGGTCCGAATCGGGGCGACGCTCGCCGTGGGCGGGGCCGCCCGTCCGACGATGGCCCCGCTGCCGGCCGACCTGGACAGCTCGATCGGGTTGTTCGTGCCGCCCCCGCGGCTGGATCCCGGGGTGGGCATCTACGAGCTCGCCGCCCGTCGGCACGACCATCGACTCAGCACCAAGCCGATGCTGGTCGACCTCAGCCGCCACCTCGAGCACACCGCGATGACCTCGGGCGCCACCACGATGGTGCTGGCCGCCTTCCAGCACGCGCGCAACGTCGGCCGCACCACCGCGGCCCGGTTCGCTCGGCTGCGGCAGAACGACGTCCAGACGGTGATGGCGGCCCGCGGACTCCGCGAGGCGCCGTCGGAGCTGGTGATCGGCATCGAGCGGGGCGACACCCTGATCGACGAGTGGATCCTGCTGGTGCTCGGGCCGGCAGGCACCGCGCTGCTCGCCGCCCGCGACCGCAAGAACCTGGTGCTCCGTGACCGCGACCGCGCGTTCGACTGGGTGCTCAGCTACGACCGCGACCTGGCCGCGCACGCCGCCCGCAGCCTGCTGCTCCGCTCCGCCGCCTGACCTCGCTAGCCTTCCCGGTCGTGATCACGGTGGTGGGTGCGGTGCTGACCGACGACCTCGACCGGCCGCGCACGGTGCTGGCCGCCCGCCGCACCCGCCCGCCGGCGCTGGCCGGGCGCTGGGAGTTCCCCGGCGGCAAGCAGGAGGAGGGCGAGACCCCGCAGGCTGCGCTGGCCCGCGAGCTCGCCGAGGAGCTCGGGCTCACCGCGGTCCGGATCGGCGCCGAGGTGGTGGCCGCGGACGGCGGCGGCTGGCCGATCGGGCCCCGGCACCTGCTCCGGCTGTTCCTGGCCGTGACCGACGACCAACCTGCGCCGCGCGACGGGTCGCACGACGCGCTCCGCCGGCTCGACGCCGCCGACCTCGACAGCGTCGACTGGCTGGACAGCGACGCCGCCGCGGTCGAGGCCGTCCGCCGGCTGCTCAGCGTCTGAGCCCCCGCGGCCGGGTCAGGCGTTCCTGATCGCCGCGACCTGCTCGAGCCCGAGCTCGGTCACCGAGGTCTCGCGCATCTCGACCTTGCGGACCTTGCCGGTGACGGTCATCGGGAAGCCGTCGACGATCTTGACGTAACGCGGGATCTTGTAGTGCGCCAGCCGCCCGCTGCAGAAGGCACGCAGGCTCTCGGCGGTCAGCGGCTCGGCGCCGTCGCGCAGCTGCACCCAGGCCATCAGCTCCTCGCCGTAGCGCTCGTCGGGGACCCCGATCACCTGCGCATCGACCACGTCGGGGTGGGTGTAGAGGAACTCCTCGACCTCGCGCGGGTAGACGTTCTCGCCGCCGCGGATGACCAGGTCCTTGATCCGCCCGACGATGTTGAGGTAGCCGTCGCTGTCCATGGTGGCCAGGTCGCCGGTGTGCATCCACCGCGCGGCGTCGATCACCTCGGCGGTCTTGTCGGGTTCGTTCCAGTAGCCGAGCATCACCGAGTAGCCGCGGGTGCACAGCTCGCCCGTCTCCCCGCGCGGCACGGTCAGTCCGGTCTCGGCATCGACGATCTTGACCTCGAGGTGCGGGTGCACCCGGCCCACGGTGGCGGTCCGGCGCTCGAGGTCGTCGTCCGCGCCGGTCTGGGTGGAGACCGGGGACGTCTCGGTCATCCCGTAGCAGATGGTCACCTCGGTCATCCCCATCTCGTCGACCACCCGCTTCATCACCTCGACCGGGCACGGCGACCCGGCCATGATCCCGGTGCGCAGGCTGGACAGGTCGTAGTCGGCGAAGTCGGGCAGCCCGAGCTCGGCGATGAACATCGTGGGTACGCCGTACAACGAGGTGCAGCGCTCCTGCTGGACGGCCCGCAGGGTGGCGGACGGGTCGAAGCCGGCCGCCGGGATGATCATGGTCGAGCCGTGGCTGACGCAGCCCAGGTTGCCCATCCCCATCCCGAAGCAGTGGTAGTAGGGCACCGGGATGCAGACCCGGTCGGCCTCGGTGTAGCCGCACCCCTCGCCGACGAAGAAGCCGTTGTTGAGCAGGTTGTGGTGGGTGAGGGTCGCCCCCTTCGGGAAACCGGTCGTGCCCGACGTGTACTGGATGTTGATCGGGTCGTCGGCCGACAGCTCGGCCTCGCGCCGGGCCAGCAGCGACCGGTCGGCCGCCCGGCCGGTGGCGAGCAGCTGCTGCCAGGCCTCGTCGCCCAGGAAGAGCACCTCGCGGAGCTCGGGGCAGTCGTCGCGCACCTGGTCGACCATCGCCCGGTAGTCGCTGGTCTTGAACTCGGGTGCACTGACCAGCACCGAGATGCCCGACTGGCGGAGCACGTAGGCGAGCTCGTGGGTCCGGTAGGCCGGGTTGATGTTGACCATGATCGCGCCGAGCTTGGCGGTGCCGAACTGGACGAACACCCACTCGGCGCAGTTCGGCGCCCAGATGCCCACGCGGTCGCCCTTGGCCACCCCGAGGGCGTCGAGCCCGAGCGCGCAGGCGTCGACCTCGGCGACCAGCTCGGGATAGCTCCAACGTCGCCCGGTGGCGCACTCGACCAGCGCCTCGTGGTCGCCGACCCGGGCCGCGGTGCGGTCGAGGGTGGCGCCGATGGTGTCGCCGAGCAGCGGGACGGCCGAGGTCCCGCTCGCGTACGACGGGACGGCGGGCTGCGCGGGTGCGCTCTGGGTCATCGGCGACTCCTCACGACGGGCCCGCCGACCGGCGGGCCGTGGTGGTCAGATCATGCCAGCCGAGCCCCGCGTCAGTCGCGTGCGGTGATCGTCCAGGCGGCGGTGTGCGCACCGCCGGGGGCGAGCCGGACCAGACCGGCGCCGGGGTTGAAGGGGTGGTCGTTGTAGGCGTCGGGGGCGCAGGTCATCGGCTCGACGGCCAGTCCGATCCGGCTGAGCGCCGGGTCGTCGAGGTCGGCGGTGTGCACCTGCACCCACGGGCACTCGGGGCCGAAGCTCATCGCGACGCCGGGTCCGCCGGTGGTGCGCACCTCGACGGTGGCCCGGCCGTCCGCGTCGCGGTCGAGCGCGGTGAAGGCGTGGTCGACGAAGGTGTTGCCGATCGTCCGTCCCGCGGTGAAGTCGAGGGCCCCGCCGTCGTGCTCCTCGACCGGTTCCAGCCCGGTGGGCACCAGCCGGTCGGGAGTCACCGTCAGCACCCGGTGCGCGGGGAGCGTCAGCGTCCAGTCGTCGACCCGGCCGGGACCGGCCACCAGGTACGGGTGCGGCCCGGTGCCCCACGGCGCGTCGACCGTCCCCAGGTTCGTGCCGGTGACCGTGCTGGTCAGCCCGTCGGGGCCGAGCGCGAAGGTGACCGCGACCGAGACCGGGAAGGGATAGCCCTGCTGCGCGGGCAGGTGGGTGATCAGGCCCACCCGGTCGTCGGCCAGCTCGGTGGCGGTGAAGTCGGCCCAGGCCACCAGCCCGTGCAGGGCGTGCCCGCGGGCCGGTTCGGTGAGCGCGAGCTGGTGCTCGGTGCCGTCGAAGGCGTAGCGACCGTCGGTGACCCGGTTGGGCCAGGGCGCCAGGGTCGCCCCGCGATAGGCCGGGCGCAACACGTCGGCGTCGAAGGGGACCACGAGGTCGCGGTCGGCCGCGGTGCCGGGGTCGTGGCGGACGAGCCGGCGCAGGGAGGCGCCGACCGAGGCGATCACCGCGGTGTAGCCGTGGCCGTGCAGCTCGTACTGGTGACCGGACAGGGGCGTCATCGGGCTGTCTCCTCCCCCGCCTCGCGCAGACGGGCGTCGCCGAGCACCTCGACGAGGGTGTCGTAGAGGCCGGGCGGTCCGGCCACGATCCAGTTGCCGCGGGTCAGCGCGTCCCCGACCAGGTAGTCGTTGACCCGCCCGCCGGCCGCCTGCACCACGGCGATCCCGCCGAGGCAGTCGTAGGAGTTCATGTGCGACTCGACCAGCCCGACCAGCCGGCCGGCGGCGACGTCGCAGAGCCCGAGGGCACCGGAGCCGTTGCGGACGAACATCCCGCCGCCGCGGAGGAGCCGGTCGAGCACCGGCACGACGTACTCGGGCGCGGCCCGGCTGGAGTGCCCCAGATAGGTGAGCCCGTCGGTCAGCCGGTCGGCGTCGCGGACCCGGATCGGCCGGTCGTTGAGCGTCGCGGGGACGCCGTGCCCGCCGACGAACAGCTCGCCGGCGGCCGGGGCGTTGACCAGCCCGAAGGCCAGCCTGCCCCGGCTGACCACGCCGATCGACACGCACCAGGTGGGGAAGCCGAGGGTGAAGGGCTGGGTCCCGTCGATCGGGTCCACCACCCAGACGTGGTCGGTGTCCTCGAGCGCGGCGGCCCCGGTCTCCTCGCCGAGGAAGCCGTCGTCGGGGTAGGCGGCGGCGAGCCGTTCCTTGATCAGCTTCTCGACGGCCACGTCGGCCTCGCTGACCAGGTCCTGCGGACCCTTGAGGCTGACGTCGAGGCTGCCGACCCGCTCGGCGTAGGACAGCGCGAGCGCACCCGCCTCGGTGATCAGCTCACGGGCGAACGCCAGCCGCTCGGCGACGTCGGGGGTGGCCGCTCCGGCTCCGGTGGTCGGTTCGCTCACAGCCGCGCGGCCAGCCGGTGGTAGGCGGCGCTCCAGCGCAGCTCGTCGCGGAACCGGCGCGGGGTGGTGTCGGCGTCGATCACCACCAGCTCGGTGCCGAGGATCTCGGCCAGGTCGGCGATCTCCTCGGTGCCGATGGCCTCGGACAGCACGGTGTGGTGCGGGCCGCCGGCGCTGATCCAGCACTCGGCCGAGGTGGGCAGGTCGGGCTTGGGCTCCCAGACCGCGCGCGCCACCGGCAGCTTGGGCAGCGGCTCGTCCGACGGCGTCACCTCGATCTCGTTGAGCACCAGCCGGAACCGGTCCCCCAGGTCGCAGATGCCGAGCACGACGCCGTCGCCGGGGCGGGCGTCGAAGACCAGCCGGACCGGGTCCTCGCGGTTGCCGATGCCCAGCGGGTGGATCTCGACCCGCGGCTTCGCCGCCGCGATCGAGGGGCAGACCTCGAGCATGTGCGCGCCGAGGATCTTCTGCCGGCCCGGGCCGAGGTGGTACGTGTAGTCCTCCATGAACGAGGTCGGCCCGCCCTCGGGGGTCATCGCCTTGATCGTGTGCAGCATGACCGAGGTCTTCCAGTCGCCCTCGCCGCCGAAGCCGTAGCCCTCGGCCATCAGCCGCTGGACGGCCATCCCAGGCAGCTGCCGGAGCCCGCCGAGGTCCTCGAAGTTGGTGGTGAAGGCACCGAAGCCGCCCTCGGTGAGGAAGCTCCGCAGCCCGGCCTCGATCTTCGCGCTGTAGCGCAGCGACTCGTGCCGGTCGCCACCCGGCCGCAGCTCGGACACCACCTCGTAGCTGTCGAGGTAGTCGTCGACCAGCTCGTCGACCTGCGCGTCGGTGGTGGCGTCGACCCGCTCGACGAGGTCGTTGACCCCCCAGGTGTTGACCGAGACGCCGAGCCGCAGCTGGGCCTCGACCTTGTCGCCCTCGGTGACCGCGACGTCGCGCATGTTGTCGCCGAACCGGGCCAGCTTGAGCGAGCGGACGGCCGCGGCCCCGAGCGCCGCCCGCTGCCAGGAGGTGATCCTGGCCAGCACCCGCGAGTCACCGGCGAACCCGACCACGGTCTTGCGGGGCACCCCGAGCCGGGTCTGGATGTAGCCGAACTCGCGGTCGCCGTGCGCGGCCTGGTTGAGGTTCATGAAGTCCATGTCGATCTCGGACCACGGCAGCGACTCGTTCGCCTGGGTGTGCAGGTGCAGCAACGGGGTGCGCAGCGCGTCCAGGCCGGTGATCCACATCTTGGCCGGGCTGAAGGTGTGCATCCAGGCGATCAGCCCGATGCAGTCGGGGTCGGCGTTCGCCTCGAGCATCACCCGGTGGATGTCGCCGGCGCTGGTCAGCACCGGCTTCCAGACCACCGGCACCGGCAGCCCGCCCTCGGACAACCGCTCGACGATCTGCCGGGACTGCTGCTCGACCTGGGCGACGACCTCGGGGCCGTAGAGACCCTGGCTACCGGTGAGGAACCAGCACGTGGCGGGCATCGGACTCGCTTTCTCGGTGGATCGTTCGTCGGGTGGGTGGCGGCCGGCGCTCAGCGCTGGCCGTAGACGTTCTGGTAGCGGTCGTGGAGCGAGTCGATCAGGGCCGGCTCGATCGGCGTCGGCTCGCCGAGCTGACGGGCGATGTGGACGGTGCGGGCGACCTCCTCGCACATCACCGCGGACTTCACCGCCGCCTTGGCGGTCGGCCCCACGGTGAACGGCCCGTGGTTGGCCATCAGCACCGCGCGGCTCCGCGTGCCGGCCAGCGTCTCGACCAGCCCGCGGCCGATCGAGTCGTCGCCGATCACCGCGAACGGCCCGACCGGGATGTCGCCGCCGAACTCGTCGGCCATCATCGTCAGCACGCACGGGATCGGCTCCCGCCGGGCGGCCCAGGCGGTCGCGTAGGTGGAGTGGGTGTGCACCACGCCGCCGACCTCGGGCAGGTGCCGGTAGACGTAGGCGTGCGCCGCGGTGTCCGAGGACGGGGCGCGCTCCCCCTGCACCAGCTGTCCGTCGAAGTCGCAGACCACCATCGCCTCGGGGGTCAGCTCGTCGTAGCGGACGCCGGACGGCTTGATCACCAGCAGGTCGGCGCCGGGCACCCGGGCCGAGACGTTGCCGGCGGTCCAGACGACCAGGTCGTTCGCCGGCAGCTCGGCGTGCAGCGCGGCGACCTCCACCCGCAGCCGGGCGATCGCGTCGCGGACGCCGGTGTCGGTCACGGGCTGATCGGTCACCTGACTGGTCCCTCCCACGGCGGACGGGGCCGGCCCACACCGGCCCGCGGCACCGGATGTTAGCGCTCACACCCGGACGCTGACCACCGTAACGGATTCGACACGGCTCGTGCGCGGTGGCAGCAGCGCGCGGGATGTGCGCGTTAACATCCCGCCACCGGTCGAGACGAGGAGGTGGGCCGTGACCGTCACCGGTCGTCCCCGCCCCGCGTCGCGCCCGCCGGTGATGGCCGACGTGGCCCGGCTCGCCGGGGTCTCGCCGCAGACCGTCTCGCGGGTGGTCAACGACTCTCCGCTGATCCGCCCGGAGACCCGGGCCCGGGTGCAGCAGGCGATCGACCGGCTCGGTTACCGGCCGAACTCGGCGGCCCGGGCGCTGGTCCGCGGCCGCACCGACGTGATCGGGGTGATCAGCACCGGCGCCGCGCACTTCGGCCCGACATCGATCCAGCGCACCATCGAGGACGCCGCCCGGGCTGCCGGGCTGTTCGCCAGCACGGTGAGCCTGCCCGAGCTGACCCGGACGCTGCTGGCCGACTCGGTCGAGCACCTGATGCGGGTCCCGGTGGTGGGGATCATCGTGATCGCCGGGCAGGACGAGGCGCTCGAGGTGGCCCGCACCGCTCCGGTCGGGGTGCCCGTGGTCGTGGTCGAGGGTGACCTGACCCGCGCCCGCTGGACAGTCGGGGTCGACCAGGAGGCCGGGGCGCGGATGGCCACCGAGCACCTGCTGGCGCTCGGCCACCGCGAGATCGCCCATCTCGGCGGTCCGCTCGACTGGGCCGAGGCGCGGGCCCGCCGGGACGGCTGGCGGGCAGCGATGCTGGCCGCCGGGCTCCGACCGCCCGAACCGGTGCACACCACCTGGAGCGCGGCCGGCGGCTTCGGGTCCACCGAGGAGCTGCTCGCGCGCAGCGGCCCGCGCCGTCCGGTCACGGCGGTGTTCGCGGCCAGCGACCAGATCGCCATCGGCCTGCTCGCCGCGCTGCACCGGTCCGGCCGCCGGGTGCCCGACGACGTCAGCGTGGTCGGCTTCGACGGGCTGCCCGAGACGCCCTACCTGACCCCGGCGCTGACCACCGTCCAGCAGGACTTCCCCGCGGTCGGCCGGGCCTCGATCGCGGTGCTGCTCGAGGCCATCGACGGCCGCGACCCGCACGCCCGCGAGCTGATCCTGCCCGAGCTGGTGGTGCGTGACAGCACGGCGCCCGCACCGCGGCGCACCGGCCGCCGGTCGGTCCCGACCGGATCGCGCCCGACCGGACGCGGCCAGGACACGCCGAGATAACGGTTCAGCCGCGGAGGACTTCCGCTCCGTCTTTTTATATGTATCATCCGAACACCGCGGCGACGACGCCGGCGGTCCGGTCACAGCGATCGGTGCCATGACAAAGGAGTTGTGAGCCCATGGGCCCGAATCTGCCCGCATCGTTCAACCGTCGGCGGCTGCTGGCCGCCATGGGTCTCGGAGCCGCCGCGGTCGGTTCCGCCCCCCTCCTCGCCGCCTGCGGTGGCGGCAGCTCGGGTGTCTCGGGTGACTCCGGCGGCAGCGGCGGGAGCGGCTCGAAGCCGACGATCTCGCAGTGGTACCACCAGTACGGCGAGGCCGGCACCCAGCAGGCCGTGATGCGCTACGCCAAGGCCTACCCCGACGCCACCGTCAAGGTGCAGTGGACCCCGGGCGACTACACCTCGAAGCTCAACAGCGGTCTGCTGTCGAGCTCGGGCCCGGACGTGTTCGAGTCGAGCGTCAACATCGACCAGGTCAAGAGCAACCAGGTCGTCGACATGACCGACGTGATCGGTGACCTCAAGAGCGACTACACCGAGGCCGACCTCAAGTCCTGCACCGTCGACGGCAAGATCTACGGCGTCAAGATCGTCGACGACATGGGCGTCCTCTACTACCGCAAGAGCCTGCTGAGCAAGGCCGGCATCCAGCCGCCCACCACCATCGACGAGCTGATCTCGGCCAGCCAGGAGCTGACGACCAGCAACCAGAAGGGCCTGTTCATCGGCAACGACGCGGGCGTCACCCCGTCGTTCGGCGGTGGCTCGCTGCTGGGCCCGATCCTCTGGACCGTCGGGTCGGACTACCTGACCGCGGACAACAAGGTCGGCTTCACCAGCAACGAGGTGATGCAGTCGTTCGAGAAGATGCGTCAGCTGTTCAACACCAAGTCGATCCTGCTCGGCGCGCCGACCGACTGGTGGGACCCGTCGTCCTTCACCCAGGGCCTGGCCGCGATGCAGTGGTGCGGTCTGTGGGCGATGCCCGGCATCCAGAAGGCGCTGGGCGACGACTTCGGCGTGGTGGCCTGGCCGAAGTTCAGCAGCACGGTGGGCAAGCCGTCGACCTTCGCCGGTGGCTGGACCTCGATGGTCAGCGCCAAGGCCAAGGACGTGGAGGCGGCCAAGGCCTTCACCAAGTGGCTGTGGATCGACAACACCGCCGACCAGGAGGACTTCAACCTCAGCTACGGCTTCCACATCCCGCCGCGCAAGTCGCTGGCCGCCAAGGCGACCAAGCTGCAGTCGGGCCCGGCCGCCGACGCCCTCAAGATCTTCAACGACTACGCGATCGCCTCGAACACCGCGTGGACCGCGAAGATGAACAGCGCCTACGCCGACGCCGCCACGGCGATCGTCCGCCAGGGTGGTGACGTCGAGTCCAACCTGAACAAGGCGGCCAAGGTCGTCGACTCCGAGCTCCAGCGGCTCTTCGGCTGAGATGGCGACCTCGACGGTTGATGCTCCGGCCGTCCCCGCACGACCGGCTTCCTCGGCGCGACGGCGCCGGGGAGGCCGGATCTCCGGGGTCACCGGAGCCTTCTGGCTGTTCGTCGGGCCGTTCCTGATCGGGTTGCTGGTCTTCGTCTACCTGCCGATCGTCTGGTCGGTGGTGCTGAGCTTCAACCGGGCCCAGAACACGGTGACCCCGAGCGCCTTCATCGGGCTGCAGAACTACATCGACCTGCTCAAGCCCGGGCCGTTCCTCGACTCGTTGATCACCTTCACGATCTTCGCCGCGTTCATCGTGCCGGTGACGTTCGCGCTGTCGATCGGGCTGGCCCTGCTGCTCAACCGGATCCGGTTCGCCCGGGCGTTCTTCCGGTCGGTGTTCTTCCTGCCCACCGCCTGCTCCTACGTGGTCGCCTCGCTGGTCTGGAAGCTGTCGATCTTCAACGGCGTCCGGTTCGGGTTGGCCAACACGGTGCTCAGCTGGTTCGGCGTCCCGAACGTCGCCTGGCTGGCCACCACCAGCCCGCCGCTCTACTGGATCGTGATCGTCTCGGCCCGGCTCTGGCTGCAGGTCGGCTTCTACATGATCTTGTTCCTCGCGGGTCTGCAGCGGATCAGCCCCGAGCTGTACGAGGCGGCCGAGGTGGACGGCGCGAAGCGCGGCTGGCAGACCTTCCGCTTCGTCACCTTCCCGCAGCTGCGGGCCACCTCGGTGGCCGTCCTGCTGCTGCTGCTGATCGCCGCCTACCAGGCGTTCGACGAGTTCTTCAACCTGCTCGGCAACGCCTCGTTCGCCCGGCCGCCGCTGGTCTACCTCTACTACACCGCCCAGGGTGACCAGGACTACGGCCACGGCAGCGCCGGCGCGGTGATCCTCGCCCTGTTGATCATGATCGTGACCCTCGCCCAGGGCCGCATCTTCGGCTTCGGAAAGGCCGCGGAATGACCGTCACGTCGACCGACCCGACCGAGCTCGTCGATCCGCCCGCCCCGACCGCCGGCCGGCGGCACCGCGACCCCCGACGCGGGACGCCGGTCGGTTCGGCGGTGGCCTACGTCTGCCTGGGCCTGGCCACGATCCTGTTCCTGATCCCCTTCTACCTGATCGTCCGGAACGCGCTGAGCACGGACATCGACATCACCGGGCCGACCTGGAAGTTCTTCCCCACCGACATCCAGTGGAAGAACTTCGGCGAGCTGTTCACCGACCCGTCGGTCAACATCCTGCAGAGCCTGCGGAACTCGGCGGTCATCGCCGTGTTGCAGACCGCCGGGCAGCTGCTGCTCAGCTCGCTGGCCGGCTACGGCCTGGCCCGGATCCCCTACAAGCACGCGACCAAGATCTTCTACGCGATCCTGGTCACGCTGATGATCCCGCCCGCGGTGACCTTCATCCCGAGCTTCATCATCGTCAGCCAGCTGCGCTGGGTGGACACCCTGCAGGGGATCATCGTCCCGACGCTGTTCAGCGGGTTCACCACCTTCCTGTTCCGGCAGTACTTCCTCTCCTTCCCCAAGGAGCTCGAGGAGGCGGCCCGGGTCGACGGGCTCGGCTGGATGGGCGCGTACTGGCGGGTGGTCGTGCCCAACTCGGGCGCCTTCTTCGCCGCGATCGCCGTGATCACCTTCATCGCCAGCTGGAACGCGTTCCTCTGGCCGCTGGTGATCGGACAGGACAGCTCGATGTGGACGGTCCAGGTGGCGTTGTCCACCTTCCTGACCGCGCAGACGATCAACCTGCACGAGCTGTTCCTGGCCGCCGCCGTCTCGATAGCCCCGCTGGTGCTGGTGTTCGTCTTCCTCCAGCGCTATCTCGTCCAGGGCGTCGCCGAGACCGGCATCAAGGGCTGACCGGCCCGACGCTGTCCGCTGGCTGACCGGCCGCCCTCCGGGGCGGCCGGGATGCCGCATGCTGCACTCGGCCTGCTGAGCAGAGAGGAGGGCCGGTGTCCACCCAGCTCCGCGCAAACGCCACCACCCGCGACATCCGGCACGCCAACCGCCTCGAGATCCTCCGCGCCGTCTACGCCCTGTCCGGCGAGGCAGCCCGGCCGCGGTCGCCGCTGACCCGGCACGCGCTGGCCGCCCGCACCGGGCTGAGCTTCCCCACCGTCTCGACCGTGGTCGGCGAGCTGCTCGGTGTCGGGCTGCTCGGCGAGGCCGGCAAGGAGTCCTCGGCCGGCGGGCGGCCACGGGCCCGCCTGCGGGTCGACCCGTCGTTCGGCACCCTGGTCGGGGTCGACGTCGCCGAGACCTACGTGACCACCGACGTCTACGACGCCGCGCTGCGGCCGGTGAGCCAGGTGCGCGCCGACGCCGAGGGGGTCTCCGACCCCGAACCGCTCTCGCACCTGATCGCCGACACCGTCGAGCAGGCGCTGGCCCAGGCCCCGCAGCTGCCGACCCTCGGCGTCGGGGTGAGCCTGCCCGGACAGGTGCAGCCGGACGCCAGCGTGTCGCTGTTCGCGCCGCGGTGGGGCTGGAACCGGGTCCCGCTCGAGCAGATGCTCCGCGAGCGGCTGCCGCACCGGCTGCTGCTCGACAACCCGCTCAAGGCGGCCACCCTCTCCGAGCTGTGGTTCGGGCACGGACGGGAGACCGGCGACCTGGTCACCGTCAACCTCGGCACCGGGGTCGGCGCCGGGATCGCCATCGGCGGTCGGCTGCTCCGTGGCACCAGCAACAACGCCGGTGAGTGGGGGCACACCACCCTCGTCCTCGACGGCTGGCCGTGCCGGTGCGGCCGGTCCGGGTGCGTCGAGGCCTACCTCGGGACGCCGGGGCTGATGCGGGCGTTCGCCGAGCACTTCGGCGACGACCACCGCTATCTGCGCCCGGCCCTGCAGACCCACTTCATGGCCGCGGTCGAGGCCGGGCTGCGGTCCGGCGAGGCCGACGCCGCGTGGCTGCTCGACCGGTTCGGGCACCTGCTCGGCCACGCGCTGGCCGACCTGGTCAACATGCTCAACCCCGAGCTGCTGGTGCTGAGCAGCTGGGTGGTCGGCCACGTCGGCGAGAGCCTGCTGCGGGTGGCCGATCCGGTGCTGCGCAGCCAGGCGCTGTCCGGCTCGGCGGCGGCCGTCCGGCTGGTGGCCAGCGACGTGACCGAACCGGTCGCCCTCGGGATGGCCGCCCTGGTGCTCGAGCAGCTGGTCGGCGAGGGCTCACTGACGGGAGCCGACCCGACCGGCCCGCAGGCCGTCGGCGCCTGAGCGACGCCCGCGACCACGCCTTTACGCTCCGTCGGTGGAGTTCACCGAGATCGACACCCGGCTGGCCGCCTACGCGGTGGTGGTCGAGCGGGGTGAGGTCCTGCTCAGCTGGTTCAACGGCAGCGAACCCGGCTGGACCCTGCCCGGCGGTGGGGTCGAGTTCGGGGAGACCGTCGAGGACGCCGTCGTCCGCGAGGTCCGCGAGGAGACCGGCTTCGACGTGGCCGTCGGTGCGCCGCTCACCACCTTCACCACCTGGTCGACCGAGGGGCCACGTCCGTTCCGGTCGGTGCGGATC
Source organism: Microlunatus kandeliicorticis (assembly GCF_014137855.1). Lineage (GTDB taxonomy): Bacteria > Actinomycetota > Actinomycetes > Propionibacteriales > Propionibacteriaceae > Microlunatus > Microlunatus kandeliicorticis. The sequence continues at coordinate 830,661 of NZ_JACGWT010000002.1, read as the reverse complement.
GTCTACCTGGCCACGGTCGTCGGCGGCACGCTCGGCACCCTCGAGGTGGGCGGCACCACTGATCGCGCGGCCTGGATCGCCCTCGACCAGCTCGACGCCGCAGGTCCGCGGAGCGCGATCGTGGACATCGGACTCACCGCGACCGGCGACCCGCGTCAGCCCGACAGCGTGGGTGATCGAGCCGCGAAGACCCGGCCCGATCTCCCACACTGACGGCTCTCGCTGTCAGCCGCGCTCCCAGACCACCGGACGCGGGCGGCCGCCGACCTCGGTGACCGGCCAGCGGGGGTCGGTGGTGAGCGTCTCGAACGCCGGGCGGGCGTCGTCGCCAGCCAGCAGCACCGTGTCCTCGACCTTGGCGCCGGGGGCCCACGGGTTCCACGCGAACGCCTGGCCGAGCCGGACCGGGTCGTGGGTGTCCGGCGTCGCCCGTGGATCCCGCCCGGCGTACCCGGCGACGCCGCCCTGGTGGTGACCGCGCCAGTGGTCGGCGCCGAAGCCGTGCCGCTCGTAGGCGCCGGCGATCACCGTCAGCACCTCGGAGAGCCGCACCCCCGGACGGGTGGCGTCGAGGGTCTCCCGCTCGACCTCGAGGATCCGGTGCTGGGCGTCGCGCTCGCCCGCGGTCAGCGGCCGGAAGGCCACCGCCCGGCTGAGGTTGACGATCAGCCCGTCGCGCCGGGCGCAGGCCACCAGCAGCGCGCGGTCCCCCAGCGGCCCGTCGGTCGCCAGCGGGTGCGGCAACGAGCTCCGCGCCAACCCGCCGACGAGCACCACCAGCGGGTCGGCACCGTGCGCGGCCAGCGCGCCGGCCACCGCCCCGGCGAGCTCGCGCTCGGTCTGGTCGGGGGTGGCCGCGGCCAGCGCGTCGGTCAGCACCGCGGCGGCGTCGCGGCCGAGCCGGGCGAACCGGTCGATCTCGGGCGCGAGCAGCGGAGCCCGGGCCGCGCGCAACGCGTCGGCCAGCACCGACTCCGGGCAGGCGCGCAGGTCGGGCAGCGGCGCGAACCACGGCCGCTCCCAGACCGTGACGTCGTCGGGCAGCTCCTCGTGGACCAGCCGGGCGGTCTCGTTGTCGGTGACCAGCACGTCGTCGGCGACCCCGCCGGGTGCCCGGTCGTCCCGGGTGACCCGGACCGCGACGATCGGGTCGGCGGCCAGGCTCACGTGGCTCCGGGCACCCGCGAGGTACCAGCCGAGCGCGGTGGCGCTGGTCAGCAGCACGGCGTCCTGGTCGGCACGGTCGAGCACCTCGCGCAGCCGGCGCTGTTTGGTCCGCCGCTCGTCCGATCCGGTGTCGGTGCCGCCGACCCGGCTGGGGGTGGTGGTGGTCATCGGCTCGCCTCCACGGTCTGCGTACGGGCTCCCGCTCCGGAGCCGGGCCGGGCCCACGGCACCCCGAGCTCGACGAACGTCCGGCCCTCGTCGACGGCCCGGTCGAGCCAGCGTTCGATGCCTTCGAGCACCGGCGCCCGCTGGTCCCCCTCGCCCGACCAGCGCACCCACTCCGCGTCGACCGGCTGCGGTTCGGTCGCGGCCACCGCGTCCAGCACCCGCATGAACGCCCCGGTGTCGGCGAGCGGCACCAGTAACCGACGCCCGTCCCGGCGGTGGTCGAGCAGGTTCTCCACGAGGTCGGTCCGGTCGAGCCCCAGCGTCCGCCCGTCGGGCAGGGTCAGCCGGTCGGTCGTGTAGGCCAGGGTGGCGCGCCCGTGCTCCCCGTCGACGTGGACGACCGGCGGGTGCTCCTCCGGCGCGCACAGCGTCAACGCGCAGGTGACCTCGATCCCCGACGTGGTGGCGATCCGCACCACCGAGGTGTCGTCGCTCTCGATCGGGTTGACCCGGTGCAGGTCCGCGGTGACCGCGGTGACGTCGTCGAGGGTCCGGGCGCCGGCGGCGGCCAGCGCGGTGGCCACGGCGTGCGCGAGCGGGTTGGTCACCACGCCGTCGATCACCGGCCGGCCGTCGAGGCTCCGGCGGCCGGCCCACCGCGAGCGCGTCCAGTAGCCGGCGGTCCGGCGCCAGGCCCCGACCGCGCCGACCCGTCGCACCCGACCGATGCCCACCGCGTCGGCGGCGACGAGGTCGGCGCCGCGGCGACCGTCGAGGTGCGCTCCCAGGCTCTGGAACCCGACCTGGACGACCCGGCCGGTCTCGTCCTCGAGCGCGTGCAGCCGGGTGAAGTCGGCGAGGGTGGCCACCGGCGGCTTCTCCAGCAGGACGTCCGCCCCGGCCCGGAGCGCCGTCTCCGCGAGCGACGCGTGCGCGCCGATCGGGGCGGCGACGATCACCAGGTCCACCGGGCCGACGCGGTCGAGGGCGGTGCCCAGGTCGCCGAACACCGGGGTGCCGGACAGCGGGCCCTCGGGGTAGGGGTCGACGGCCGGATCGACCGCGGGGTCGACCGCGCCGACCAGCCTGACCAGCCCCGGACGCTCGACGGCCAGCCGCGCCAGATTGGTCGCGTGCACCCGTCCGAAGCCGTTGACCCCGACCAGCACGGCGCGCGCGGGCGGGGCCGTCCGGGCGGCGTTCGGTGCGGTCCTCCGGCCTGGCTCGGCGCCGGAGGCGAAGGTCAGCCCGAGCCCCGGCGACCCGGTCTCGGTCAGCCGGCCGCCGGCGATCCGCACCGGGGACGGGCCGGCCAGCAGCCCCAACCCGGCGAGCCCGGCGTCCTCGACGTCCTCGACCAGGCAGGGCCGGTCGAGCGCGAGCGCGAGCTGGCCGGAGACGTCGGGGAGCAGGTGCGGGTGCAGGGCGACGCCGCGCGCGTCGGCCAGCGCGGCGACGGTCAGGAACGGGGTGATGCCGCCGACCCGGACCACGTTGGGCTGCAGCACGTCGGCCGCGCCGAGGTCGAGGGCGTCCCGGAACCGGTAGACGGTGTGCAGGTTCTCCCCCATCGCCACCGGGGTGGCGATCCGTCGCCGGAGCTCGGCGTGACCGGCCAGGTCGTCGGCGCGGAGCGGCTCCTCGATCCAGGCCGGCCGGTAGGGCTCCAGCGCGGCCATCGCCCGGGTCGCCCGGTCGAGGTCCCACCGCTGGTTGGCGTCGATCATCAGCGCACGGTCGGGACCGAGCAGCTCGCGGACCGCGGCCACCCGCTCGACGTCCTCGCCGAGGTCGGGCCGGCCGACTTTGATCTTGACCGCCCCGAACCCGGCCTCGATCCAGCGCCGCACCTGGGCCAGCAGCTCGTCGAGCGGGTAGTGCAGGTTCACGCCGCTGCCGTAGACCTCGACGTCGTCGCGGCGGCGGCCGAGCAGTCCGGCCAGCGACCGGCCGGCCCGGCGTCCGGCCAGGTCCCACAGCGCCAGGTCGACGCCGGCCATGGCGATCGTGGTCACGCCGCCCGAACCGGCCTCGTGCAGCCGGGCCCACAGCTGCGGCCACAGCGTGGCGGCGTCGGCGGCCGCACCGAGCACGGTGGCCCGGACGTCGTGCTCGAGCAGCGCCTGCACCGACTCGACCCCGATCGTCGGCGTCCAGCTGAAGCCGGTGCCGGTGCCGCCGTCGCTGTCGGTCACCCGGACCTCGATCACGTGGTTGACCGGCACGTCGGCCCCCCACGGACGCGGGAGCCGCGCGGTGTGGCGCTCGATCTCCAGCGCGACGATCGTCGGCCCGGTCACCGCGCCGCTCCGCCCGCCGGGACCTGGAGGTCGTGATCACCCGGTCCGTGACCGCCAGCGAGATGATCATGGTCGACGAGCTCGCTCCGCCAGCGCCGGGTGGGCCGCCAGCCGAGCAGCTGGGCCGCTTTGGCGCTGGTGAACGCGGGCTCGGTCCCGGTCAGTCCGGCCGCCACCGCGGCGGTGCCGGGGTGGAAGCGCGGCAGCAGCTCGGCCAGCGGCTCGCGGGCCAGCGCGTCCTCGGCGCCGACCAGGAAGGTCTCGCCGTTGGTGATCACCGGCAGCCGCTCGAGCAGCCGCTCGAGGAAATCGGCCACGTCGCGGGCGTCGACGTAGTTGAACAGCGCGGCGGCCGACAGCGCGGGGTCGTCCAGCCGGGCCCGGACGGTGTGGCCCTGCTGGGTGAGGGCGCCGGCCCACTCCTCGGGCGCGATCACGTAGCAGGGCCGGAAGGCGGCGAACCGGACGCGATCGCCGTGCTGCCGGGCGAAGGTGGCGACCAGCTGCTCGTGTGCCAGCTTCGAGGCGGCGTAGGCGTTCCAGGGCCGTGGCGGGACGTCCTCGTCGAGTGGGAACCGCTCGGGCACCCACCCGCCGGGCGCGTTGTATCCGTAGACGGTCGGGCTGCTGGCCACCACGACCCGACCGACCTCTGCCTGCACGGCGGCCTCGAGCACGGTGAAGGCCAGGGCGGTGTTGGTCGTCCAGATCGTCCGCTCGGGTGCGCTGAAGGGCACCGCGATCGCGGCCAGGTGGATCACCGCATCGGCACCGAAGTCGGCGAAGGTCCGGCGGGCCGCCTCCGGGTCGAGCAGGTCGACCGCGACCGACGGCTCACCCCCACCGGACTCCCGGTCGGCCGACAGCACCGCGTGGCCGGCCGCCCGCAGCCCGGCGACCACACTGCGCCCGAGTCGGCCGGCCCCGCCGGTGACCACGATCCGCAGCGGCTCCGTCCCGGATGGACCGTTCCCCACGTTGACCTCCCGCTCGTCGCTTCGGGCACGATGGACTCGTCCGCCGAGACGCGACGCGAGCCCGCGACGTCGTCCGGACGCCGAGAAAGCGTTTTCTGATACCGTACAGGACGACCTGGTGCGGCAGCCAGGGCCGACGTCCCGAGGAGCGACCGTGAGCACCGGAGCGCGCAGGTGAGCACCGAGCCACGCGCGTCCCGGCCCGCGACCATCGCCGACGTCGCCGCCCGCGCCGGGGTCTCCCTGGCCACCGTGTCACGGGTGCTCAACGACAACCCGCGGGTCGACCGCGCGCTCGCGGCCAAGGTCCGGCAGGCCGCCGACGACCTGCGCTACTCCGCCAGCCCGCTGGCCCGGAGCCTGGTGCTCGGCAAGACCAACACCGTCGCGGTGGTGGTGCCCGACCTGGAGAACCCGACCTTCCTGGGCGTCCTGCGCGGGCTCAGCCGGGCGGCGGGCCGCGACGGCTACCACATCCTGGTGGCCGACTCGGCAGAGTCGGTGACCGAGGAGATCGCGCTGGCCGGCACCACCCGGCGCCGCTGCGACGGGCTGGTGCTCTGCGCGCCGCGGATGCCCGAGGACGACCTGCGCCGGTTGCTCGGTGAGCTGCAACCGGTCGTGCTGGTCAACCGGGAGCCGGGCAGCACCGACCCGACCGGGACCCCGGTGGTCGCGGCCGACTACCGGGCCGCGCTGGCGGAGCTGCTCGAGCTGCTGCACGCCGACGGGCACCGCGAGCTGGTCTATCTGGCCGGGGCCTCCCGGAGCGCGTCGAACACCCGCCGGCTGGCCGCGGTCCGCGACTTCGGCGCCGACCACCCGGACGCCCGGGTGGTGACGCTGCCCTGCGGGGTCAACTTCGCCGACGGGTACGCGGCCGCGGCCACCGTCGCCGACCGGATCGCCGGGCACGTCGGGGCCGGCGATCCGGAGGGCGGTCAGCCGACCGCGGTGCTCGCCTTCAACGACCTGGTGGCGATGGGGCTGCTCAGCGGGCTCGGGGAACGCGGGATCCGGGTGCCCGCGGACGTCTCGGTCACCGGCTTCGACGACATCCCGTTCGCCCGCTACCTGAGCCCGCCGCTCACCACCGCGGCCGTCCCGGTCGACGAGCTCGGTGTCCAGGCCTGGCACCGGATGGCCGACCGGCTCGGCGGCCGGACGACGCCGGGGCACGCCGTGTTCCGCCCCTCGGTCGAGCGACGGGCGAGCACCGGGCCCGCGCCGGTCGCCACCTCCGCGGGACGGACGTCGCGCCGGCGGCGGGTGGCCCGGTGACGACACCCAGCACCCTCCCGTCGCAGCCGACCCCGATCGGTGGCTACGAGGACTGGCCCGCCCACGCCCACGGCGCCGCAACCTGGACCGCCGACGACCCGGAGACCGACGCCGTCGCCCGGCTGCTCGGCATCCCCGCGCTGACCGCGACCGACGTCCGGACCGGCCCGTCGCTCGTGGTCGACGGCGTCGAGGCGCAGCCGCTGGACTGGACGGTCGGCTACGGGCCGCGGACGCGGGGCTGGCTGCTCCGCCCGCAGGGCACGGCCGAGCCGCTGCCCGGGGTGCTCGCCCTGCACTGCCACGGCGGCGCCCGGTCGGTCGGCGGCGAGCAGCTCGTCGACCTGGGTGAGCGGACCCGCCCGCGCGCCCGGGCGATGCAGCAGAGCGCCTACGACGGCCTGGCCCCGGCCAGCGCGCTGGCCCGCCGCGGCTACGCCGTGCTCGCCCACGACGCCTTCTCCTGGGACAGCCGCAGGTTCGACCTGTCCCGACCCACCGTCAAGCTGGCCGGGTTGATCGACGCCCTCGAGGCCCGCTGGGCACGCGACGGCGTCCGGCCGTCCGACGACGAGCGGTTCGACGCGGTCTCGAACTGGCACGAGGAGACCGTGGCCAAGACCGCCGGGATCCTCGGCCAGACCTTCGCCGGGCTGGTGCTCGCCGACGACCTCGCCGCGCTCGACCTGGTGGCCGGGTTGCCCGGCGTCGACCGGGACCGACTGGGCTGCTTCGGGTTCTCCGGCGGCGGCGGTCGGGCCCTGCTGCTGGGCGCGCTCGACCACCGGGTGCGGGCCGCGGTGGTCAGCTGCATGATGGCGACCTTCGCGTCCACCGTCCCGGACCGGATCGACCAGCACAGCTGGCTGCTGCACGCCCCCGGGCTGGCGGTGCACACCGAGTGGCCCGACCTGACCCGGCTCGGCCGCGCCCGGTTCCTGGTCAGCTACCGCAGCGACGACGCCCTCTTCACCCCGGCGGGGATGCGGGCCGCCGACGACCGGCTGACCGTGCTGCACCGGGGGACCGACCGCTACACCGGTGCTTTCCACCCCGGCCCGCACGGCTTCGGGGCCACCGAGCAGGCCGAGGCCTGGGCCTTCCTCGACGACGCCCTGCGGCCCGCCGCCCCGGCACCCGTCCACCGACCACCCACGAGGAGAGCCCGATGACCAGCACCACCACCCGCTCCGCCCGCCGCGCCTCGGTGCTGCCCGAGGCGGCCGCGGTCGGCATCTTCCGCGCCCCCGACGCCGGCCGGTTCGTCGCGGCCGCCGAGGTGCTGGCCGAGGCCGGGCTGACCTGCCTGGAGTTCACGATGACCAGCGCGGGCGCGCTCGAGGCGCTGGTCGAGGCCAAGCGCCGGCTGCCTGGCGTGCTGCTGGGCGTCGGCACCGTCCGCACCCCCGACCACCTGCGGGCCGCGGCCGACGCCGGGGCCGACTTCGCGGTCAGCCAGGTGGTCCTGCCCCGGCTGGTCGCCACCGCAGCCGAGCTCGGGCTGAGCTACGTCCCCGGTGCGCTCACCCCGACCGAGATCGTCACCGCCTGGGAGCTCGACGTCCCGCTGGTCAAGGTGTCGCCGATCGGGCCGCTCGGCGGACCGGACTACCTCCGCGAGCTGCGTGGCCCGCTGCCCGACATCGCGCTGATGCCCACCGGCGGGGTGACCGTCGACAACGCCGCCGACTACCTGCGGCTCGGGGCGGCGGCGGTCGGGGTCAGCGGCTCGCTGGTCGGTGACGCCCTCACCGGCGGCGACCTCGGGGCGCTGCGCCATCGGGCCGACCAGCTGGTCGCCTCGCTGCGCTGAGCGCCCGGACGGCCGACCAACCCGTCAGCCGACCAACAGGGTGGGGACGGCGAGCAACCCGGAACGCGCGCCGTCCATGGCCCGGTCGAGCTGCTGCATCCGGAACCGGCGACCGTCGCGCGCCTCCGCCGCCGCGGCCAGCGCGAGGATCTCCTCGTCGACCGCGAGCGCGTTCGCCGCGGTGTTGAACACCTCGATCTCGAGCACCCGGCCGCCGGTGGCGACCGCCGTCGTCAGGTCCACCCGGTACGGCGGCGCCCAGATCACCCCGAGCTCGACACCGTCGACGCCGACCCGCGCGGCGACCCCGACCGGGGCCCCCTCGGCCACCCGGTACGACGGCCCCACCATCCCGTCCTGGTCACTCCCGCGGTCGTCCCCGGGCACGAAGGGCCCCAGGTCGAGCACCACCCGGGCCCCGGCCGGGACCGGCGGCAGCGTGGTGCGGTAGACCGCCGAGCCGGCGTGGTGACGCAGCACCGGCTCGTCCTCCCAGCGGTGCGGCAACCCGACCGGCCGCGGCGGTTCGTCCTCGACCGCGACCGTCCAGTCGCCCAGGGTCACCCGCTCGGCCGGCGGGTCGGCGACCGCCACCGGACCGTCGTCGACGTCCCCGGTGATGATCACCACCGCCTGATAGGCCTCGAGCTCGATGGCGATCCCGTCGGCGAGCGTCCCCGCTCTGGTCACCGCGGCGGTGGCGGGATCCCAGCTCTGCCAGCGATCCGCGTTCGTGCGCGGCCGTACGGTGGCGGTCAGCCGGTCGGGTCCGGTGTTGACCACCAGCCAGACGTCGACGTCGGCGAGCCGGCGGTGGACGTGGCCGAGCGCGGCGACCCGCGGCGTGATCAGGAGATCCGGCTCGAGCTCGTCGAGCGTGTCCGGCGTGATCACCTGACCCCCGGCGGCGGTCAGCTGTTCGGCCCAGTGCGCAGCTCCTGCCGACAGCACGCAGCCGTCGGGCACCAGCAGGGCGCGGTAGCGATCGGCCTCCAAGCCGGCGAAGCCGTCGTCGTCGACCAGGTCGTAGTCGAGCCCGGCCTCGCGGATCGCCCCGACCACGGCGTCGCCGATCAGCGCCCGGGTCTCGCGCCAGGCGTCGAGCGAGCCGCCCTGCGCCGTGCCCATCCGGGCGAACACCTCCTCGGTGGGGACGTAGACCGCGACGTCGGCGACCGGCTCGCCCTGCCGGAGCAGCCAGCAGAGCCGGCTGAGCCGGCGGGTCAGAGAAGGCATCGCCGGCCACCAGGGGTTCCGGTCGTCGAGCGCCCCGGCGGCGTAGAACATCCAGCCCAGCCCGGGGGCGTCCGAGGGCGAGTAGGGCCAGCCGTGCCCGACGAAGGCGTTGATCCCCAGCAGCAGGTGCTCGTGCGCCTCACCGAGCAGGTCGAGCGGGGTGGCCCGGAACGACGGCGAGTGCACCCAGGTCCAGATCTCCGAGGACACCACCGGACGTCCGTAGCGGTGCGCCGCGGAGCTGGCCCAGCGGGTCTGGGTGAGCCGCTTCCAGCCCCAGCCCTCCCCCTCGATCAGGTCGGCGTGCCGGTAGCTGCTGACCAGCGCAGGCGGCGTGCCGTAGCCCTGGATCCGGAACGGCACCCCACGCCGCCGGGCCCAGTCGCGGACCGGGACGACGAAGTGCTCCTCGTAGAGCCGGCTGAGCGTCCGGTGCAGGTCCGCCCGCACCCGACGGGCGCGTTCGGCGTCGCCGTGGTCGCCGGCCAGCCGGTACAGCTCCGGCAGCAGCGGATAGCCGCAGCGGCGCTCGAACTCCTCGGGCAGCGCGGGCGTCCAGTCGGCCTCGTAGACCTCGAGGCTGTCGCAGAACACCGAGCCGAGCAGGGCGGCGGGGACGGCGTCGAGCAGCGGGTCCCCCACCGCGGCCAGGTGCTCGGCGGTGGCCTCCGCGGCGTAGTGGTCGAACACCGGGCCCTCGGCACCCGCTGCGGCCCGCTTGACGTTCTGACCGGTCGGACGCGACCAGGCCAGCAGCAGCTGCCGCGGACCGGCGCCGGCGGGCACCCGGACCCGGTCGCCGTCGGTCGCGAGCTGGACGACGTCGTCGGATTCCTCCTGACGGGAGCCGGACCCGAGATAGGCCGCGACGAACCGGTCGCCGGGGAAGCCCGCCACGGTGGAGACCGTGAGGGCTGCGGGGCCGATCTCGCGCCGGTCCCACCAGAGCCGCCGGGCGGCGTGCTCGGGGCTGACGTGCGGACCGCCGAACGACCAGCCGCTGCCCAGCGTCAGGTCGACGCGCAGACCGAGGGCGCGGGCGCGCTCGGCCGCCCAGCGCAGGTCGGCCAGGAACTCCGGCGACAGGAAGCGGATGGTCGCGGGCGCCAGCGGGTAGACGTAGGCGATCTCGACGCCGCCGATCCCGGCCGCCGCCATCGCGGTCAGCTCGCGGTCGAGCTCACCGCGTTCGACGCTCGGGCCGAACCACCACCACCGCATCATCGGCGCGGCCTCGCGTGGCGGGTCGACGAACCCGGCCCGCAGGGCCGCGAGGTCGAGCGGGCGGGACGGGTCCGGATGGCTCACCGGGACAGCTTCACCCCGAGGTCGAGCTCGTCGACGGTGACCGCCCGTCCGGTGCGCAGCGACACGTTGCCGGCCATCCCGACCGCCACCGAACGGACGCCGTCGACCCAGTCGGAGGGGCGCTCGAGCCAGTCGTCGCCCGGGCCGCGGAACACGTCGGCCAGCAGCAGCGCGTCACCGCCACCGTGACCTCCGGCGCCCTCGACGATCGGGACGTCCTCGGCCGGCTGCCAGTGCCGCTGCAGGGTGAGCCGCTGACCGCCCTGGCGGCTGGCGTGCTCGGGCAGCGCGCTCGGATCGACGACGACCTTGCCGTCCTCGTCCTCCAGCACCGCGGCGCGCTCGATCACCTCGAGCTCGGCGCGGCCCTCGGTGCCGTTGACCGCGATCCGGTAGCCCTCCCACGGGCTGTGCGCGTTGAGCGCGTAGCTCAGCGTCGCGCCGTGCTCGTAGTCGACGACCAGGGCCAGGTTGTCCTCGGTGGTCACGCCGGGCCCGAACACGTCCTGGTCGCGCAGGTAGCCGTCGTAGCTCTCGTTGGCGTGGTAGAGCGCCTCGAGCTTCGGGTCGTCGCGCAGGTCGAGCTCCCACGGCGTCCGCGACCCGTCGTGCGTGCCGCGCGGCGGCCGGGGCGGCAGCCCGCGCCGCTCGGCGTTCTCGGCGCCGTAGAAGCGCACCCCGCCGCTGGCGAACACCCGGCTGGGGGCGTCGGCCAGGATCCAGTTGATCAGGTCGAAGTGGTGCGAGGCCTTGTGGATCAGCAGCCCGCCGGAGTTCTTCTTGTCCCGGTGCCAGCGGCGGAAGTAGTCCGCACCGTGCGCGGTGTCGAGCACCCATTCGAAGGTGACCGAGAGCGGGGTGCCCACCGCGCCCTCCTTGACCAGCTGCTTGAGTCCCGAGTTGCGCGGGCTGTAGCGGTAGTTGTGGGTGACCACCACCCGCCGGCCGGTCCGGTCGACCGCCTGCGCGATGGCGCGGACGCCGTCTGGGTCGATGGTCAGCGGCTTCTCGACCACCACGTCGACACCCGCCTCGAGCCCACGGACGATGTAGCCGGCGTGGGTGAAGTCCGGCGAGGTGACGATCAGCCGTTCGGCCCGCTGGGCGGCCAGCAGCTCCTCGAGCCGGTCCGGGTGACCGGTGGCCACCCCGGAGAGGTCGAGCCCGGCGTCGGTCAGCCAGCCCTGGTGGACGGCCAGCCGGCCCGGGTTGGGCTCGAGCAACGCCACCAGCTCGGCGTCGTCCCGGTGGTCACCGGCGATCGCGCCGAGGTACATCTGCACCCGGTGTCCGGTGCCGACGACCGCGTAACGGGTCCTGCTCACGTGTGGCTCTCCTGTGCTCGGGTCGGGTGGGTCTGCTCGGTCTCGCTCCGTCGAGTCTGGCGCGCCGGTTCTCTGACGGAGCTGAGGGCCCGGCGGCCCGGGATCACTTGCCGCCGGTGGTGGCGATGCCCTTGACCAGGAACCGCTGCCCGGCCAGGAAGGCGATGAAGATCGGCACCAGCGAGACGACCGACATCGCGAACATCGCGCCCCAGTTGCTGCCGCTGGTGGCGTCCAGGAACGAGCGCAGCGCCACCGGGACGGTGTACTTGGCCGGGTCGGTCAGGTAGATCAGCGAGGTGAAGAAGTCGCTCCAGGTCCAGATGAAGGTGAACACCGCGGTGGTGGCCAGCGCCGGGCCCATCAGCGGCAGCATCACCCGGGTGAAGATCTTCCAGTGCCCGCAGCCGTCGATCCGGGCGGCCTCGTCGAGCTCGCGCGGGATGCCACGGATGAACTGCACCATCAGGAAGACGAAGAACGCGTCGGTGGCGAGGAACTTCGGCAGCACCAGCGGGATGAAGGTGTTCACCCAGCCCAGCAGGTTGAACAGGATGTACTGCGGCACGACGATCACGTGGATCGGCAGCATGATGCTCACCAGCATGATCGAGAACCACAGGGTCTTGAGCCGGAACCGCAGCCGGGCGAAGGCGTAGGCCGCCAGCGAGCACGAGGTCAGGTTGCCGAGCACCGCGCCGACCACGACCAGCGCCGAGTTGAGCAGGTAGTGCCCGAACGGCTCGGACAAGGCGTTCCAGCCGGTGCTGTAGTTGTCGGTGACCAGGTTGTTCACCCAGAGCCCCGGCGTCCGGAAGATCACGTCGGTGGGCCGGAACGAGCTGACCAGCATCCACAGCAGCGGATAGATCATCACCAGGCTGGCGGCGATCAGCACCAGGTGCTTGATCAGCGCGCGGGCGGTGGCGGCCGGGTGCGCGCGGCGCTCGGGGCGGCTCGGGGCCTGTCGGGACCCGGCCCGGGTGGCGTCCGCGCGCGACGGGGCGAGGCGGGCGGGAGCGGCGGCCTGGAGGTCAGTCATCGTAGAACACCCAGTATCGAGAGGCGAAGAAGTTGATCGCGGTGAGGACGCCGACGATGACCACCAGCAGCCAGGCCATCGCGGCGGCGTAGCCCATCTGGAACTGGCCGAACCCGCGCTGGTAGAGGTAGAGCGTGTAGAACAGCGTCGAGTCGCTCGGTCCCCCGCTGCCGTTCGAGACCACGAAGGCCTGGGTGAACGACTGGAAGGCGCCGATGATCTGCAGCACCAGGTTGAAGAAGATGATCGGGCTCAGCAGCGGCAGGGTGATCCGGGTGAACCGGGTCCACCGGCTGGCCCCGTCGACCGCGGCGGCCTCGTAGTACATCCCGGGGATCTGCCGCAGCCCGGCCAGGAAGATCACCATCGGTGACCCGAACGTCCAGACGTGCAGCAGGATGATCGTCCCGAGCGCGTACTGCGGGTCGGAGATCCAGCCGGTGGAGGCGTTCACCCCGAACAGCCGGAGGATCTGGTTGACCAGCCCCTCGGTGCCGAAGATCTGCCGCCACAGCACGGCGATCGCCACCGAGCCGCCGAGCATCGACGGCAGATAGAAGATCGACCGGTAGAGCGACAGCCCGCGCATCCCCCTGTCGAGCAGCACCGCGATGGCCAGCGCCAGCAGCAGCTGCAACGGCACCGAGACGAACACGTAGACGAAGGTGACCTTGAGCGACTGGTGCAGACGCGGGTCCTCGAGCATCCGCGCGTAGTTGTCGAGCCCGGCCCACCGCGGCGCCTGGATCAGGCTGTAGTCGGTGAAGGACAGGTAGAGCGAGGCCAGCATCGGCCCCACGGTGATCACCAGCAGCCCCACCAGCCAGGGCGCCAGGAAGAGGTAGCCGGCCTTGTTGTCGCGGCCGGCCTCCTTGGCCCGCATCCGGCGTTCCTCCGGGGTGCGGGCGCGGGTGATCTTGAGACTGGAGAGCTCGGAGATCGCACTCATCGGTCAGCCGGTCCGGGTCAGGAGGCGGACAGGTTGGAGGTGAGCTCGTCGACGAACTTCTTCGCGGCGTCGTTGACGTTGCTCCGGCCGAAGAGCAGGTCGCTCATCGCCCGGCTCATCACGTCCCCCAGGGTGCCGCCGCCGGGCGGTGGGGCGATCGGGGTGTCGGCCAGCTCGGGCTTGATCTCGTCGATGAAGGTGGCGACGCTCTGCTGGGCCTTGGACAGCTTGGGCTTGACGGTGCCCAGCACCTCGGTGTTGGCCGGGATGCCGCGCTCGGCCAGGCAGATGTTCGCGCAGTCCGTGCTGTTGACCCACCAGTTGATCAACGCGACCGCGGCCTCGGGCGACTTCGACCGGCTCGAGGCCGACCAGAGCATCGACGCCTTGTACCAGGCCTTCCGCTCGGCGGCCTTGCCGGCCAGGCTCGGATAGCGGAGCAGCTTCATCTCGGTTCCCGCGGCCTGGTTGACGGCTTCCACCTGGTTGGACCAGAAGTAGGCCATCGCGGCCTTGCCGGTGACCAGCGAGCCCTGGTCGAGCGACTGCGAGGCCTCCTCGGTGATCGCCGAGGCCGACGGCATGGCCTTCGCGTTCTGGAAGTCGAGCATCAGCTGGAACCAGCCGACGACGTCGGTGGCGGTGAAGCCGAGCCCCTTGTCGACGAAGAGCTCCTTGCCCTGCTGGCGCAGCCAGGCGCTCAGGGTGGCGTCGTTGAACGGCGAGGCGGTGCCGACGATGCCGTTGCCGAGCTTGCCGGTCAGCTCGCCGGCGATCTGCTTGTAGTCGTTCCAGGTCCAGGTCTTGTCGTCCGGGACGTCGATGCCGGCTTTGGCGAACAGCTTCGGGTTGACCAGGATCGTCGGGGTGTTGATGCCGGCGTTGATGCCGTAGAGGGTGCCGTCGATCTTGCCCGAGTCGACCGTGCCGGCCGCGAACTTCGAGGTGTCCGCGCCGTACTTGGACAGGTCGAGCAGCGCGCCGCGGTTGCCGTACTCGGAGATGTAGGCCATGTCCATCTGGATGACGTCGGGCGCGTTGTTGGCGGCGGTCTGGGTGGCCAGCTTGTCCCAGTAGCTCGCCCACTCCCCCGGCTGCGGCGAGATCTTGACCCCGGGGTTCGCCTTGCCGTAGGCGGCGATCGCCTCGGTGGTCTCCTTGTTGCGGACGTCGTTGCCCCACCAGGTGAAGGCCAGGTCGCCGCTGGTCGCGGAGCCGCTGCTCGAGCTCCCGCCGCAGCCGCTCAACCCGGCGAGACCGGCCGTCGCGGCCATCGCTCCGAGCCCACCGATCAGGAACTGTCTCCGGTTGACGCCCATGTCCTCCACCCTCGTCCTCGAGTCAGAAAGCGTTTTCTGGAGGCTAGTGGACAACGCTTTCCCCTGTCAACGAACTCGTCGGGCGCGCCGTCGTCGGCTTGTGCAGGGTCTACGGGGCCGGATCCGACGGTGGATCGAGCGAACCACTGACCGGCCCTGTGGACGACGCCCGCGCGGGCCGCGGTGACCTCCCCAGGGTGCGGGTGTGTACCCACGACAGCCGGTTCCCGCTGCCCTGCTCGCCCTGGCCGACCGCCAGGCCGGCGCCGCCACCCGCGCCCTGTGCCTCGGTCACGGACTGAGCCGCACCGCTCTCGCCCGGCTCACCGGACCGGGCGGCTGGCCGCGGCTGTGCCGGGCGGTCTACCTGCTGACCGGCCCGCCCACCTGGTTCAGCCAGGCCTGGGCCGCGGTCCTGGTCGGCGGCGACGGTGCCGTGCTCGCGGCCGAGGCGGCCGCGTTCACCCGCGGACTGGTCGACGACCCGCCGGACGAGATCGCCGTCTGGTTGCCCGCCGACGCCGACCTGCCGCTCCGCCGCCCGGAGCCTCCGTACGGGTGGAGCTGGCGGCGGCAGTCCCTCCCGCACCGTCGGGTGTCACTGCTCGACGACCTGCCTCGCACCACCGTCGAGGACACCGTGCTCGACCTGGTCGACCTCGGCGACCAGAGGGCCGCGCTCGACTGGGTCACCCGAGCGGTCCAACGCCGTCGCACCACGCCGGCCCGGTTGGCCCGCGCCGCCTCGGCCCGGCCGCGGCTGCGGCACCGGCGGCTGCTCGGCAGCCTGCCCGAGGACGTCGCCGCCGGTGCCGAGACCCCGCTCGAGCTGCGCTACCTGCGCACCGTCGAACGCGCGCACGGACTGCCCACCGGGCTCCGGCAGCGGCGGCGTGGGCTCGGCGTGGTCGACGTCGCCTACGACGACTTCGCCCTGCTGGTGGAGCTCGACGGTCGGCTCGGCCATCTCGGCGCCGGCCGGTTCCGGGACCTCGAGCGCGACAACGTGGCCGCGGTGCGCGGGCTGACCACGTTGCGCTACGGCTGGTCCGACGTCGCCAGCCGGCCGTGCCGGGTGGCCCGGCAGGTCGCGACGGTGCTCCGCGACCGCGGCTGGTCGGGCCTCCCGGCCCGTTGTCCGCGGTGTCCGGCGCCTCCGTCGTCGGGTTGGGACTGGTAGACCCTGCCGAACCCGACGGTCAGTGCGCCGGCGCCGGGTCAGCCGAGCCGCTGGGTCCGCAACCGGAGGGCGTTGCCGATCACCGACACCGACGAGAGCGCCATCGCCGCGGCCGCGATGATCGGCGACAGGGTGATCCCGAACAGCGGGTAGAGGACCCCGGCCGCGATCGGCAGCCCGGCGGCGTTGTAGACGAACGCGAACACCAGGTTCTGCCGGATGTTGCGCATCACCCGGGTCGAGAGCCGTCGGGCGGTCGCGATGCCGGCGAGATCACCGTGCAGCAGGGTGATCCCGGCCGACTCGATGGCCACGTCGGTGCCGGTCGACATGGCCAGCCCGACGTCGGCGGCGGCCAGCGCGGGGGCGTCGTTGACGCCGTCGCCGGCCATCGCCACCACCTGCCCGGCGGATTGCAGCTGCTGCACCACCTCGCCCTTGCGGTCGGGCAGCACGCCGGCCTCGACCTCGTCGATCCCGAGCCGGTCGGCCACGGCGCGCGCGGTCGTCGGGTTGTCCCCGGTCAGCATCACCACCCGGACGCCGTCGGCGCGCAGGTCGCGGAGCGCGTCCGGGGTGCCCGCCTTGACCGGGTCGGCGACGGCCAGCAGCCCGATCGCCCGGTCGTCGACCGCGACGAACACCGCGGTCGCCCCGGACGCGCGCTCCTGCTCGGCCCGCGCGGCCAGGTCGACGCCCGCCGTGCCGTCCGGCCGGGGGTCGAGGCCCGCGTCGGCCAGCAGCTCGCTGGTGCCGACCAGCACCCGGTGGCCGTCGACCGTCCCGGTCACCCCGCGGCCGGCGACGGCGTCGAAGTCGTCGACCGCGGACGGCTCGAGACCGCGGTCGCGAGCGGCGGCCAGCACCGCCCGGGCGAGCGGGTGTTCGGAGACCTGTTCGACCGCGGCCGCCAGACCGAGCACCCGGTCCTCGTCGGTCCCGGGCACGGTGACGACAGCGGTCACCGACGGCCGGCCCTCGGTGAGGGTGCCGGTCTTGTCGACCACCAGCACGTCGACCTTCTCCATCCGCTCGAGCGCCTCGGCGTCCTTGATCAGCACCCCCGAGCGCGCCCCGCGGCCGACCCCGACCATGATCGAGATCGGGGTGGCCAGCCCGAGGGCGCAGGGGCAGGCGATGATCAGCACCGCGACCGCAGCGATCAGTGCGTGCGCAGCCCGCGGCTCGGGACCGACCAGCAGCCACACGACGAACGCGATCACCGCGATGGCGATCACCACCGGGACGAACACCCCGGAGACCCGGTCGGCCAACCGCTGGATCGGTGCCCGCGAGCGCTGGGCCTCGGCGACCATGCCGACGATCCGGGCCAACATGGTGTCCTGTCCGACGGCACCGGCCTCGACGACCAGTGCTCCCGACCCGTTCAGCGTGCCGCCGATCACCGGGTCGCCGGTGGTCTTGCCGACCGGCATCGGCTCACCGGTGACCATCGACTCGTCGACGTCGGACCGGCCGCCGGCGACCGTGCCGTCGACCGGCACCTGCTCGCCCGGACGGACCCGGAGCCGGTCGCCGACCACCACCGCGTCGAGCGGCACCTCGCGCTCGGTGCCGTCGGCCTCGATCCGCCGGGCCGACCGCGGGGTGAGGTCGAGCAGCGCGCGGATCGAGCCGGCCGTCCGGTCCCGGGCCCGCAGCTCGAGCACCTGCCCGACGAGCACCAGCAGGGTGATCACCGCCGCCGGCTCGAAGTAGACGTCGACGCCACCCATCGCGTTGCGGAACCCGCTCGGGAAGATCCCGGGCGCGACCGTCGCCACCAGGCTGTAGAGCCACGCCACCCCGGTGCCGAGGGCGATCAGCGTGAACATGTTGAGGTTCCGCGTCCGCACCGAGTTGACCCCGCGGACGAAGAACGGCCAGCCCGCCCAGAGCACCACCGGCGTCGCGAGCACCAGCTGCAGCCAGACGTTGAGCCGGTCGCCGATCACCCGGTCGAAGCCAGGCACGAAGTGGCTGCCCATCTCGAGCGCGACGACCAGCACCGTCGGCGCGATCCCGATCAGCAGCCGGCGGCGGAAGTCGATCAGCTCGTGGTTGGGAGCGGCCTCGGCGGTGATCAGCACCGGCTCGAGCGCCATGCCGCAGATCGGGCAGCTCCCGGGCCCGACCTGGCGGATCTCCGGGTGCATCGGGCAGGTGTACTCGGCCTCGGTGGGCGCGTCCGGCCCTGCGTGGCCGCCGTGATCGTGCCCGTGGTCGTGTCCTCCGCCCTCGCCGGCGGCGAAGGAGTCCCGGCAGCCGGCGGAGCAGAACCGGTGCTCGACACCGTCGCGGACCAGCCGATAGGGGCTGTCCGGACCGACGGTCATTCCGCAGACCGGGTCGGTCGTCGCGGGATCGGTGTGCGCGTGCTCCTCGTGCCCGTGGCTGGGTGCGTCGCCGCCGAGGAACGACGCGGGGTCCGCGGCGAACCGGACCCGGCAGCCGGCCGAGCAGAACCGGTACTCGACACCGTCGTGCACGAACCGGTGCGGGGTGTCGCTCCCGACCGTCATGCCGCACACCGGGTCGAGGGTGGCGACGTCGGTGTGCTCGGGCTGGTGACTGCTCATGGCCCGCAATATACCCCTTGGGGGTATATGGCCGGCACCCGGATCAGACCTCCTCGGCCGCCCGTCGCAGCTGGCGCGGGGACACCCCGGTGACGGCGCGACAGGTCTTGTTGAACGCCTGGAGGTCGGTGAAACCGACGCTCGCGGCGACCGCGGCGATGGACATCGTGGTGCTGGCCAGCAGCCGCCGGGCGTGCTCGATCCGCCGCCGGCGCACGTAGCCGACCACCGTGCTGCCCAGCTCGGCGGTGAACACCCGGGTCAGGTGGTTGGCCGAGACGCCGACGGCGGCCGCGATCTCGGGGACCGTGATCGGATCGGGGAGCCTGGACTCGACGTAGCTCATCGCCGCGGTCAGATGCTGCTGGGCGGGCGGCGCCTGACCGAGCACGGGCCGCTCGTCGAGGCGCAGCAGCACGGCCCAGAGATCGCAGCGCGACCGCGTCGGTCGGCTCGGCGCGCTGGCCACCGCAGAGGCCATCAGGTCGTTGACCACTGGGAGGTCAGCCCCCGGCGACATCACCAGCCGCAGCCGGGACCCCGGCGCGTGAGCCCGGCGCACCGGGAGCGCGCGGGCCCGGAGGTGGGCGTACAGGTGCGTGGAGGGCCCCTGGTAGCGGTAGCGGATCACCGCACCCGGCGGCACCAGGCTGACCGTGCCGGGGGCGATCGCGTGGGCGGCGCCGTCGACCTCGAGCTCGGCGTGGTAGCTGTACAGGTGCAGCGACCACAGCTCGGGCAGCCGGAACTCGTCGACCGGCCGGACCACCCCGTGGGTGCTGCGCCCGATCCCCGCGACCTCCGGTGGCCCGGACAGGTCCAGCGGGGTAGCCGGGACGTCGTCGGCGACTCGGCTCGTCATGCACGAATTGAACCAGCAGCGGTGGGCTTTGCACCATCCGCGGGTCGACCCGCCCGGCTTAGGCTCGACCACCGGAGCGTGACGCAATCGGCAGTCGCGCCCGGATCCCGACTTGAGGAAAGGACGGCGTGGTGACGCCCCTGGTGGATCGCAAGCACCTGCTGAGTTCGGTGGAAATGGCCCACTTCGTGTCGCACGGCGCGATCGCTCTGGAAGCGGTGGTCCCGGCGAGCATGAACGAGCGCGCGATCGACGTGCTCGACGAAGGCATCCCCGGCTACCCCTACGGCACCGCGCTCGACGAGGCGTTCCCGACCGGGACCTTCGTCCGCGAGCTGCTCGACCTGCCCGCCGTGGCCGGTGCGGTGCAGAGCCTGGTCGGCCCCAACCCGGTGATCGACCACCACGCGGTGCACGTCCGCCCGCCGCGCGGCGGCGAGGCCCAGAACATGCACGGCGACGCGATCCTGGACACCCGGACCGACGCGTTCGACGTCCAGCTCATGTACTACCCGCGCGAGGTCACCCTCGAGCAGGGCGGCACGCTGAGCGTGCCGGGCACCCACCTGCGCAAGATCAACCAGACCGGGATCGGCCGCTACCAGAACCTGGCCGGCCAGACCCGGCTCACCTGCCCGGCCGGCACCGTGGTCTTCCTGCACCACGGCATCTGGCACGGCGGACGCCGCAACGACTCCGACCAGCCGCGCTACATGTTCAAGATCAGGTTCAACCCGACCGTGCGCCAGCTGCGGCTGTGGAACACCGACGACATCGACGACCCCGCGGTGGTCAAGGAGCTCCGGACCAACTTCGGCTGGACCTCGGCGAACGAGGGTCGGCTCGAGCTGGTCAACCGCGCCAAGCTGTGGCGGACGCTGACCGGCGACCAGGAGTTCGACATCGACTACTACCTGACCCGGGAGACGCTGCGGCCGCAGTTCCTGGCCCCGGGGGCCACCGACCCGCGGCTCGGCTCGAACAAGCCGAGCGCCGGCTGGAACTTCTGATCACCGCGACCGCACAGCGAAGGGAAGCCTGATGACCATCTCCGTCGAAGAATCGTTCTCGGCCCGGCCGATCGACGCCCACCTGCGCCAGCAGGTGCTCGTCCTCTACCTGGGCACCTCGGCCCTCGACTCGAACGTGATCGGCTGGTCGCGTTACGACGGCACCGGCCGGTCGCGCCCGACCATGGGCGACAGCGACGTCCCGCCGTACGCGACCGGGCTGGAGGCCCTGATCGACGGCTGGCGGCTGATCCAGATGTCGCAGCTCACCGCGCACCAGCCCGGGCACGAGTACGACGTCTCCTACCTGCCCTACGAGTTCCTGTTCGAGCGGCTGGTCGAGACCAGCAGCTGAACCGGACGCACGACCCGGCGGCACGACCGCCGACCCGAGATCACGCGTCGCCCGGGTGCCCCCACCGGCACCCGGGCGACGCGTCCGTTCCGGCCCGGTGGACGCCGGGTCCCGCCCTCAGACGCCGAAGGCGCGGCGGGTCGATCTGATCACCGCGGCACTGCTGGCCGCCCCGGCGATCCCGCCGAGTGCGGCACCGGCCCCGAACGGCAGCATCCGGGCCAGCGAGGTGATGCCCTGGCGCACCCCGAAGCGGCCGAGGAAGCGACGCCGCAGCTCACGGTTGATCCGCGAGACGAGGTCCTTGGAGGCTCTGCCGCCGATCAGCGAGACCCAGTCCTGGTCGCTGTTGCCGAGGATCTTCTCGACCACCTGCTGGCCGGTCTCCCCGAGAAGCACGGCCATCAGCAGCACCCGGCGACGGTCGACGTCGTCGACGGAGACGCCGGTCGCCTCGGCGTAGGACAGCACGTAGAGCATGGTCGCCTGCAGCGTGCCGAGGGTCTGGCCGGCAGCGAGCGCGGCGCTGACCGCCGTCCCGACACCCGGCACCGCGGCGGTCGCGCCGACGAAGCCGCCCGAGGCGGTGACCGCCGCGCGGTACTGCCGGTCGAGGCGGCGCAGCAGCTCCTCACCCGTGCGATCACCGCCGAACCGACGGACGTGCCGACGGGCCAGGTCGGCGTTCATCGCGACGACCCGGTTGAGCAGGTGTTCGAGCCCGCCGTCGCGGTCGGGTGCCGCGGTCTCGCTCGATCGCGTGGACTCGGCCATCGTCACTCCTGAGCTCGGACCCGCGCGGCCCGGCGCCGCGTCGGGACGGCCAGTGTGGCAGCGCGGTCCAACGCCGTCACCGCGGATCAGCCGGAGGGACCGGCTCGCTGTCGGCCACGGCCACGGCCTCGATCTCGACCAGCTGGTCGGGCCAGCCGAGCGCCGCGACGCCGAGCAGCGTGCTGGGGACGTCGTGGTCGCCGAAGCGATCCGCCACCACCTCCCACACGGCGCCCAGGTCGGCCCGGTCGCTGCTCGCGACGTAGACCGTCGTCCGCACCACGTCGGTCAGCCCGGCGCCGGCGGCAGCGAGCGTCGCGGTCAGGTTGTCGAGCACCCGCTCGGCCTGCCCCACCGGATCGCCCACCGCGACGGTGCGGCCGTCGGCGTCGAGCGGGCAGGCACCGGCGGTGAGGACCAGACGCCGGGTCGGGTCGACGACCGCGGCGTAGGCGTAGGGGACGGGCGCGAGACCGGGGACCCGGAGCAGCTGGACCGGAGAGGACACCCGCGCAGCCTGGCACGGACCGGCCGGACGACGGCGCACGGTGACCCCTGGTCCGGGTCCGTCGCTCGCGATAATGTTGCCGTCACCAGGCGTTTCGCCGTCGAACCCGAGCCGGAAACGAGATCTCAGCGCGGACATGCCCGACCCCCGCCCCCGCACCTCGCCCGCCGCGTTCTTCCTCGAACCCGACGGGGTGGAAGCACCGATCCGGATCCGGCCGCTCCCGATGATCGCCCCGTCGATCCTCGACATGGTGCACGCGGTCACGGGTCTGGAGTCGACCTACATCGCCGAGGTCGACGGTGGCCGCACCGCTCAGACCGTGCGGTT
This sequence comes from Microlunatus kandeliicorticis, assembly GCF_014137855.1. Lineage (GTDB taxonomy): Bacteria > Actinomycetota > Actinomycetes > Propionibacteriales > Propionibacteriaceae > Microlunatus > Microlunatus kandeliicorticis. The sequence continues at coordinate 808,178 of NZ_JACGWT010000002.1, read as the reverse complement.
CTCGAGCAACCTCGCGGCGCTCGACATCGCCAACGGGACGATGACGGCCTGGTGGGACTCGCTGTGCCGGCGGGCGCTCGACACCGGCACCTGGGCGACCGACGACGTCGAACGGGATCTGCCGGGCACCGCGGTGGCCGGCGAGCTGGGAATCAACGCCTTCGTCAGCGTCCCGATCGTCGACGACGACCGTCGGCTGGTGGCCACGCTGTGCGGCGCCAGTCACGACCACCACCGGGTGGCCAGTAGTGCGCGACCGGTCCTGCTGGTGCTGGCCCAGCTGATCGCCGAGCACTGGAACCGCGACCGCACCCACCGCGCGGCGATGGACCATCTCGGCGACCTCGAGCAGCTGGCCCGCGACCACGACGTCGGCCTGGCCGAGGCCGAGCACCAGCTGAAGTCGCCGCTGGCGATCATCACCGGGTGGGCGGAGACGCTGCTCGAGGACACCGACGTCCGTGAGCGGCCGAAGCTGCAACGCGGGCTGACCAGCATCCAGGAGGCGTCGAAGCGGGCGGTCGGCCAGCTGGACTCGCTGCTCGAGGAGGCACGCGACCGCAGCCTGTCGGCGTCGTTGCGTCCCGAGCCGCTCGACCTCAGCCGGCTGTCCGAGTGGATCGCGGACGACCTGCAGGGCCTCTGCGGTCCCGATCACCGGATCGCGCGGGAGATCATCCCGGACCTCTGGGTCCACGCCGACCCGGAGGCGGCTCGCCAGGCGCTCTGGCACCTCGCCGAGAACGCGGTGAAGTACTCCCCGGACGGCGGCGTGATCACCATCGCCCTGAGCCGGCGGCCGGAGACCCGGGAGATCGTCTTCGTGATCTCCGACCACGGCGTCGGGTTGCCCGGCGGCTCCGACCAGGAGGACCTGTTCACCGCCTTCGTCCGCGGCTCGAACACCAGCGGCATCGAGGGCACCGGGCTCGGCCTGCACATCGTCCGCCGCCTCGTCCAGGCCATGGACGGGCAGGTCACCGCAACCGTCGGCCGCGAACAGGGTGCCGAGTTCGTGATCACCCTGCCGGAGCACGGGGTCGGCTGAGGCCGCCGGGGACCCGGGTGGGCTCAGCCGAACAGGACCGGACGCACCAGCTCGACGGCGGGGCGCCAGTCCTGCGGCATCGCGTCGATGGGCGGTGGTCCCGGCCGGAAGCCGGCGTCCGTGGTGACCACCACGACGAGCCGGCGTGACCGGTCGACCAGCAGGTGCTGGCCCGCCCAGCCGGCGGCCATGACCAGCCCCGGGGGCAGCCAGGTCAGGAAGCCGTAGGGGACGTCCTCGGGCGGACCGCCGTCGTTCTGCCGGCTCGTCATGGCCTCCAGGAACCCCTGCTCGACCAGTTCGTGACCGTGGTGCCGACCCGCACCGAGCCAGAGCCGCCCGATCGCCGCGACGCCGTCGGCCGACAGCTGCAGCCCGTCGGCGCCCTGGGCGATGCCGTCCGGGTCGTGCGCCCAACGGGCGCCCTCGATCCCGAGCGGCGCGAAGAGGTGCCGCTCGGCGTAGTCGGCGACCGAGACCCCGACGTGCTCCGCCGCCGCCGCGCTGAGCAGGTGGGCGGCGCCGTTGTCGTAACCGAACTGCTCACCCGGCGGGCTGACCTGCGGCGCCCGGGCCAGGTGCGCGACCTGACCGGACGGGAGCCCGTTGACCGCGTCGATCTCCCACGTGCCGTCGGTCACGGCGCCGCGGGTCATGGTCAACAGCTGGCGCCAGGTCTGTCCGGCCGACGGCGTGCCGCGGAGTTCGGCGAGCACGTCCGAGACCGGCGCCTCCAGCGACGGCAGTCCCTCCCGACCGGCGATCACCCCGAGCACAGTGGCCAGCACGCTCTTGGTCACCGAGAAGACGTGCTCGGCCCCGGGATCGCGGTAGCGGTCGTCCACGAGCACGGCGTCGTCGGCCACGATCAGCAGCCGGCTGGTCCGGTGGTAACGCAGGTCGTTCGTCACCGCGTCCTGTACGGCCACCGCCGCACGCCGCGCCCGGTCGCGCAGGTCGTCGGGCACGCGGATCAGAACTTGCTGGCCACGGCCCAGGCCAGCAGCACCACGAGGGCCAGCGGCCCGGCGACGAGCGCCACCACCAGCGGGTCGATGCTGCGCCCGAAGTGGAACGGGTTCTTGCGCAGCGGCCCCTTCCCCTGACGTGCGCGGTGCAGGTTGGCGCGCCGGATGTAGTCCGCCTCGGCCTGCCGGCGCGGATCCTGGTGGTCCTCGAGCTGAGCCGGTCCGATCACCGAGAGCAGGCTGATCACCAGCGGCGCGCTGAACCGGTACCAGAGTCCGAAGCTGTCCTCGGGCGCGATCGGGGTGGAGGTCGTCATATGCTTAGTGTACGAAGTATTAGGGGACGCGTAAAGTTCGGCAGGTGAAGACCACGGGTTCCTCCGACGACCTCGCCGCGGAGCCGGCGGCGGACCCGCTGTCGCTCGAGCGGCAGGTCTGCTTCGCGCTCGCGGTCGCCTCGCGCAACGTGATCAGCGTCTACCGCCCCGTCCTCGAGGAGCTCGACCTCACCCATCCGCAGTACCTGGTGATGCTCGCGCTCTGGGAGGACGCACCGCTGTCACTGAGCGAGATCGGACGGTTGCTCCAGCTCGAGCTGGCGACGCTCTCGCCGCTGGTCAAGCGGCTCGAGGCGATCGGTTACGTCACCCGGTCGCGGGACCCGAAGGACGAGCGGAGCATCCGGATCGGACTGACCCCGACCGGCGCCCGGCTCCGTGAGCGCGCCCTGGCCGTGCCGGTGACGGTGATGGAACGTCTCCGTCTCGACGAGAGCGATGTGCTGGCCCTGCACGCTGCTCTGACGCCGTTGATCGAGCGGAGCCGCGAGGCCCTCACCGAAGCCCGGCAGGGCCGCGGGTGACCGGTCCGGATGATCTGGATGATCATGCGCGTTCGCCTGACGATCATCAGGACAAGGTGGGCCGGACAAGGCTGCTGATGATCAGCGGTCCGATCGCCGCCGGGAAGAGCACCCTCGCGGTGGCGGTGGGCGAGCTGCTGCGCAGCCAGCGGCGGACCGTCGCCCGCACCGATCTCGACACGGTGGCGGAGATGGCGCTGCCGACGCTCCCCGACTGGGAGTGGGCGCACCGCATCCACGCCGACGTCGTCGGGGCCTGGCTCCGCACGGGGATCGAGCTCGTCGTCGACGAGGGCACCTCCACCCCGGAAGAGGTGCGTCAGGTGCTCGCCGCCGCCCCGCCGGACTGCGGGGTCTTCCACGTCGTGCTGACGGCCGACTACGCCGCGTCGCTCGCCCGGGCCCAGGGCGATCCGGGCCGCGGCCTCAGCCGGGATCCCGACTTCCTGCGTCGTCACCACGACGCCTACGCCGCCGTGGTCGACCAACTGCCCTGCGATCTCCGGATCCACGTCGAGGGCCGGTCACCCGAGGCGCTAGCCGCACAGGTGGTCGCCACCTTCGGTCGGCACCGGCCGGGAGCGCGAGGTGAGGTCACCGTCCTCGACTGACCGCGTCCGCCGCGCGCGCGCCGGACCCGTCGCCTCCGATCGGCTCATCCGCGCCGGCCGGTCGGGCCCCCAGCCAGTCGAGCGCGACCCGCGCGACCTCGTCGGGCTCCATCCCCGAGGTGTCGAGCCGGAGGTGCGGGTGCCGGGCCAGGAAGCGGTCGGCCACGGTCGGCACCGTCCCGGACGGGTCGCTGTTGAGCACGAAGGCCTCGTTCTCCCGCACGTTGGCCTCCGACCAGGCCAGATCGCGTTTGGTCGGCTTGGAGGCCAGCCGGCTCTCGCCGCGGTTGCGGACCAGCCGGGTGTCGAGGTCGGCGGCGAGCTCGAGCACGGCGAGCCGGCCGCCGCCGCGCTCGACCGGTGCGACCAGCTCCTCGACGTACCGCGCGTCGTCCTCGCTCTGCAGGTCCCAGACGAAGCTGAAGACGAGGTCGACGTCGTGGGCCACCGCCTCCTCGATCACCCGCCGCCGGAACTCGGCGTTGAGCACGGCGAACGGCGGGGTGCCGTAGCCGAACACCTCGACCAGCGGCTCGATGGTGTGATGGTTGTGGAACAGCCGGAAGTCGCTGCGCGCGGCGATCGCCCGGCCGACCGTCATCTTCCCGACCGCGGGCGGACCGATCACCAGCAACAACTGCATGGCGCCACCCTCCCTCGCCGGTGAACCCTCGGCAACCGAGTTGTCCCCCCGCTTGAGAACGACCTGCGCACCTGGTAGAAAGGTTGAAGTATCAACTACTTGGGAGGCTGTATGTCGACGAAGGTCGCCATCATCTACTACTCGCAGACGGGCACCGTCGCCACGATGGCGAACCGCCTCGCGCAGACCGCCGAGTCGCTGGGTGCCGAGGTCCGCGTCCGTTCGGTCGGGCGCGACGGGGACGAGGCCGCCGCCGACGAGCCGCAGCGCCCGACCCCGGACGACATCGTCTGGGCCGACGTGGTCCTGTTCGGCACTCCGACCCGCTACGGGAACGTGGCCGGCCGGCTCAAGGTCTTCATCGACAGCCTGGGTGCGCAGTGGGCGCAGGGCCAGCTCGCCGACAAGGTGTACGCCGGCTTCACCTCCAGCCAGACCGCGCACGGCGGCCAGGAGACCACGCTGCTCGCGCTCTACAACACGATCCACCACTTCGGCGGTCTGATCGTGTCCCCGGGCTACACCGACGGCTCGAAGTTCGTCGACGGCAACCCCTACGGCGTCAGCCACGTCACCGGCCCGGCCAATGACGCGCCGGTCGACGACACGGTGAACACCGCGCTGGACCACCTGGTCACCCGGGCGATCGGGATCAGCACCAAGCTCAACGCCTGATCCGGCTCCGGGACGCCCCGGAGACCCGCAGCACCGCTCCGAGGCGGCACGTCGATCCCGACGTGCCGCCTCGTCGGCGTTCCGGCCCGCTGGAGCTGCCGCGAGCGCACGGCTGGCGGAGTCAGGACACCGCGAGCGGCACCTGCGTCAGCTCCTCGGTGAGCTCCCAGACCCGCCGGGCGTCCTCCGGGCTCCGCAGCGGTGGGTACAGCTTCTGCTCCGCGGGCCGGCCGGCCACCCCACCGGGGCCGTTCGGGCCGACGAACGCGCCGCCGCGGACACCCGGGGCGGTCGCGGCGACCAGCGCCGGGAGCGCGGCGCTCTCCACCGTGCCCGTCAGACCGATCCGGGACAGCGCGCTGATCAGCCGTCGGGCCGACACCGCCTGGGAGCGGCCGATCTCGGGTCGCGCGGCCAGCAGGTTGGTCGGGGCGACGCCGGGGTGCGCGAGGGTCGCGGTGATGCCCCAGTTCCCGGCCCGGCTGCGCCGGTCGAGCTCGAGACCGAGCAGGCCGAAGGCGATCTTGGACTGCGCATAGGCGGCCATGCCGTCGTAGGAGCGCTCCCAGTTGGGGTCGTCCCAGTGCACCGCGCCCCGTCGGGCCGCGACGCTGAGCTGGAACGTGACCCGGGCGCGACCCTCCCGCAGGAGCGGCAGCAGGTGCCCGACCAGCGCCGCGTGCCCGAGGTGGTTGGTGCCGAACTGCAGCTCGAAGCCGTCCGCGGTGGACTGCCGCTCGGGCGGCGTCATCACGCCGGCGTTGCCGATGAACAAGTGGATCGGCCGACCGTCCTGACGCAGCGTCTCCCCGAGGGCGGCCACCGAGGCGAGCGAGGACAGGTCGAGCGCACGCAGCGTGACGTCGGCGTCGGGCGTCTGCCGGCGGATGGCCGCGAGCGCGGCCTCGCCCTTGGCCGGGTTGCGGACCGGGAGGACCAGCTCGGCCCCGGCGGCCGCCAGCCGGGCGGCGATCACCAGGCCCATGCCGTCGCTGCCGCCGGTGAGGACGGCGCGCCGGCCGGTGAGGTCGGGGACGGTGATGTCGGTGGATCGGCGTGCCACGGTGGTGGGCTCCTTCGTCGTCGGGTCGGTGATCAACGAGCCTGCGGCACACCCTGGCGACTGTCCACGGCCTGGCGATCCGTGGCTGGCGGGTCCGCCCCGCGGGGTGGTCGAGCGTGCGTACGTGCCGAGGGGCGGATCGACGGACCGTGGCTCCGGTGGCGACGGCAGGGTAGAAACGCTGCCGAGGAGGTGCGCATGGCGATCGACCGCACCGGTCTGGCCGAGTTCCTGCGGCGCCGCCGCGAGGCGCTGCAGCCGGAGGACGTCGGGCTGCCGCGCGGACAGCGGCGGCGGACCGAGGGACTCCGGCGCGAGGAGGTCGCGGTGCTCTGCTCGATGTCGACCGACTACTACGCCCGGCTCGAACGCGCGCGCGGGCCGCAGCCGTCCGAGCAGATGATCGCGGCGATCGCCCAGGGACTGCACCTCGGGCTGGAGGAACGTGATCATCTCTTCCGGCTCGCCGGGCACCAGCCGCCGGTCCGCGGAGCCTCGGACGACCGGCACGTCAGCCCCGGACTGCTCCGGGTGCTCGACCGGCTCGACGACACCCCGGCCGAGATCGTCACCGAGCTCGGGGAGACGCTGCGCCAGACCCGGATGGGCGTCGCGCTGACCGGTGACCTGACCGGCTTCCGCGGACCGGCCCGGAGCCTGGGCTACCGCTGGTTCACCGACCCGGCCACCCGGGCCCGCTATCTCGCCGATGATCATCATCAGCTGTCCCGGATCTATGCGGCCGGGCTGCGCGACCTGGTCACCCTCCGCGGCCCGCGCTCCCGCGCCGCTCGGCTCGCCGACCAGCTGCTCACCGAGAGCGCGCTGTTCCGCGAGTACTGGGAGCTTCACGAGGTGGGGCTGCGCCCCGGCAGCGGCAAGCGGTTCGTCCACCCGGAGGTCGGCCAGCTCGATCTGCAGTGCCAGACCCTGCTCGATCCCGACCAGTCGCACCTGCTGCTGGTCTACACCGCCGTTCCCGGCAGCGAGAGCCACGAGAAGCTCGAGCTGCTGTCGGTGCTGGGTTCGTCGGTGGGCTGAGGACGCAGCCGTCGGTCAGCCGGCGCGCAAGGTGACGAGGTTGCCGTCGGGGTCGGCCAGCTCCGTGGGGTCCTCCCCAGACCTCGTCGCTCCCAGCCCCAGCAGCCGTGCGATCTCACGCTCGGGCTCCGAGCCGACCAGGACGAAGCGTTGACGCCTCCGCTCCCCGCCCGACGACCGGCCCTCCCAGCCCTCACCATCCCAGGAGATCTTGGTGCCCCCCTCGGGCGACTGGATCGCCGTCTGCTCGCCCTCGTCCCAGACCAGCAGCCAGTCCAACGCCTCGTGCCAGAAGCGCCCGACCCGCGGGGTGCCCTCACAGGTCACCTCACCGAGAGGACCCGTGCCGGCCAGGAACCGGTTGCCCGGTTCGATGAAGCACAGTTCGTTGCCACCCGGATCGGCCAGCACCACGAACCTGTCCTCCGGGCCCTGCCCCACGTCGAGACGACGCCCGCCGAGGCCGAGTGCGGTCTCGACGAGCTGCTGCTGGTGTTCGAGGCTCCGGCTGGTCACGTGCAGGTGGAGCCAGGGTCGGTTCGCAGGTGCAGCAAGGGCCGGGGCGAACCGCAGACCGACCTGGCCCCGGTCGCCGGGCAGCAACAGCCCGTCCGCGTCGGCGTGGACCTCCCGTGCGAGCAGACCGGCCCAGAAGGCAGCGGCGGACGGAGCGTCGACGGTCGCGAACCTGATCGACTCGAGGCGCAGGGTGCTGGTCATCCCGCCATCCTGCCCCCGGCAGCTTCCGCCGGCCGATGAGTTTTCTCCACCGCCACGGTCTGATGATCAACGCACCCGCACGGAGGAGACGAGCAGATGTCCTACCAGGCCTATCTCGACGCGATCGAACGCAAGACCGGACGCACCCCGCGACAGCTGCTGGACGAGGCGGCCGAGCGCGGGTACGGACCGAGCACCAAGGCCGCGGAGGTCGTCGCCTGGCTGGGTGGGACCTACGACCTGGGCCGGGGTCACGCGATGGCGCTGTACGGGGTGCTCAAGAACGGACCGGTCGCCCCGGCGAAGCATGTCGGGAGCACGGGGAGCCACCGCGACGCCGAGGCGACCCTGCGGCTCGACGGTCTCGACGCTCGCTGACCGCGCGAGTCCCGGACCTGTTCGGGTTCGAGATCAGCGCGCGTGGGACTGCCAGGCGAGCACGGCCAGCGCCGCCGCGACGACCCCGTCCACGGCCAGCGGCACCATGCCCACCCAGTAGGCCGGTGCCGGGTCGAGCCGGTAGAAGATCAGATAGCAGACCAGCCCGACCACGGTCGCGAGGGCGAGGAGGACGACCCACAGCGTCGCCGCCGAGCCGCTCAGCGCCCCGGCCGTCCTCAGGGTGACGGCGGTGGCGAGCTGCGCGGTTCCCCAGACGATGATCAACGGCAGCTCCGTCGTGACCGGGCGGTGCGCGATCGTCGTGGTCAGCACCAGCAGCAGCACCCCGACCAGCACCCCGCCGATGATCACTCCGACCAGGCCCGGCAGGGACGCCCGTGGGATCAGCGCGGCGATGCCCACGGCCAGCAGCACCAGTCCGGCCAGACCACCGAGCACGGCGCCGCCGAGGAACGGCCCACCGCCGCCACCCGGCGCCGTGGGACGAAAGGTGAGCGTCCACCAGACGAGGTAGCAGGCGCTGCAGACCAGGAGCGCGAGCTCGCCGACCATGATCACCAACGCGCTGCCCTCCCCGGCCCGCTTCACCACCGCTTCACCCTAGTCAGCGGTGCTCGGAGCGAACGGTCCCGTAGCTGCTGATCAGCTCCAGGACGGCGTCGAGAGCAGTCTCCAGCGGCACCGTGGTCCTGCGGGTCTGCGTGAGCAACAGGCCGCCCTGCAGAGCGGCGAGCAGAGCGAGAGCGAGCCGGTCGGTGTCGGCCTCGCTGCGGAGCAGACCGCGCTCGCGCATCGACGCCAGCCCTGACCGGATCGGCGACTCCCACTGTTCGAAGCTCTCGACCAGATCAGCCCGCGCCTCCGGGTCGTCGTCGGCGATCTCGGCGGCGATCGAGCCGATCGGGCACCCGCCGGCACAGTGCCGCGACCGCTGCAGGGTGACCAACCGGTCCCGCCACCGCGCCAGCGCGTCGAAGCTGTCGAGGGCGTCGAGCTCGGGTTGCTGGGCCGCCAGCACCTCGGCGGTCTGGTGGGCGATCACCGCGCGCATCAGGGTCTGCTTGTCACCGAAGTAGTGGTAGAGCTGCGAAGCGCTGACACCGGCCTCGCGCTGGACGTCCTCGACACCCGTCCGGGTGACGCCGTGCGCGAACACCAGACCGGAGGCCGCCTCGATGATCCGGGCGCGCGTCGCCTCTCCTTTGGCCGTGAGCCGACGCGGGGCCGCGCTCGCGGCACGGGGTCCGGTCCTGGGCACGCCACCACCGTAGCCGTTTTGGAGTTGTCTCTCCAGAAAGATGCTCTGATAGTGGAGCAATCACTCCATTCAGGAAGGACCTCTCATGAGCAACGACCTCGCCGATCACGTCGCCCTGGTCACCGGTGCCACCAGCGGCATCGGCCGCGCCACGGCGACCGCCCTGGCCGCGCGCGGCGCCCACGTCCTGGTGTCCGGGCGCGACTCCGCTCGGGGGGACGCCGCCGTCGCCGCCCTTCGCGCCGCCGGCGGACGAGCCGACTTCGTCGCCGCCGACCTCCGGGACGCGTCCAGTGCCCGGGACCTCGCCTCCCGGGCCACCGACCTCGGTGGCGGTCGTGTCGACGTGCTGGTCAACAGCGCCGGCATCTTCCCGTTCGGGCCGACGGCTGCCACCCGCCCGGCCGACCTCGACCAGGTGTTCGCGGTCAACGTCACCGCGCCGTACTTCCTGGTCGCCGCCCTCGCCCCGGCGATGGCCGACCGCGGGCACGGCGCGATCGTCAACGTCACCACGATGGTCGCCGAGTTCGGGGCGGCCGGCATGGGTCTCTACGGCGCGAGCAAGGCAGCACTGGTCCTGCTCACCAAGTCCTGGGCCGCCGAGTACGGGCCCTCGGGCGTCCGGGTCAATGCGGTCAGCCCGGGGCCGACCCGCACGGAGGGGACCGCCGGCATGGGCAAAGCGCTCGACCAGCTCGCCGCGGGCGGACCGGCCGGGCGCCCTGGTCAGCCTGAGGAGATCGCCGCCGCGATCGCCTTTCTCGCGGGTGACGGCGCCAGCTTCGTCCACGGCGCCGTGCTCCCGGTGGACGGCGGCCGGATCGCCGTCTGATCAGGGGTGCCCACGAGGTCAGCCGGGCCACGGCCGCGGTGATCAGCCCGGTGGTCGCGGTGTCCAGGGTGGGCAGGAGACGGGCGACGGTGCCGTCCTCCCGCCCCGCCCTGGTCGAGCAAGATCATCCTGAGGCGTCGAGCTGCGTACGCCGCCAGACCCCAGCTGGTGCGGGTCCTCTCCGCGACGTCGGGGTTCCGGGGCTCCGGCACAGCCGGATCGGGCAGAGTGCGTCCGTGGACACCGCCGGCTACTTCGTCACCGACATCGAGTGCACCGGCTTCCGGCCCGGCGACAACTCGATGCTCTCCTTCGCCACGGTGGCCGTGACGGCCGAGGGCGAGGAACTCGACCGGTTCGAGGCCGTGCTCGCCGAACTGCCCGGCGCCGACTGGAACCCCGGCACCAGACGGTGGTTCGAGAGCTCGGAACCCGAAGCCCTCGCTGCCGCGACCGCCGAACCCCGCGATCCCGCGGCGGTGATGGCCGGGTTCGTCGAGTTCGTCACCCGGATCACCGGGCCACGGGTCTTCGTCGCGTCACCGCTCGCCTTCGACGGCCTCTGGATCGACTACTACCTGCGTCGCTTCACCCCGCTCGGGCTGCTCCAAGGTCTCTACGAGGTCGACGGGCTCTTCGACCACGCCCTGTGCCTGCGCTCCTACACCGCCGCCGTCACGGGGCGTGACTTCGCCGACGCCGGACCCGCAGCTCTGCCTGCCGCCTGGTTGGGCGACGTGCCCCATACCCACCGAGCCATCGACGACGCGCTGGGCTACGCCCATCTCCTGGGCGAGACGTTCCGCCGGTCCGGCGTCGTGAAGGCGGAGTGACGGCGGGGTGACGGCGGGGTGAGGGCGGGGTGAGCTCAGCCGAGGTGGGCCGTCGGCTTCTCGGGTGACCCCACACCCGGTCAGCGCCTGCGCGCTGTCCAGGGACGGGTGGAGCGACTCGCCAGCGCTGCCCCGACGAGCGCCACGACGAAGAGCGCGACCACCGCGATCAGTCCGGCCACGACTCCTTCCTGCAGCACGAGAACCGCCCCGGCCAGGGCACCGACGAGCATCGCCAGAACCGCGGTCAGTCGTCGCAGCGCGGTCGCGATCTCGCCGCTGCGGAGATCAGCCGCGATGCCCGTCAGGGTGAGGGTGAGCACCGTGGTGGTCAGGTCGGGGACGGCGAGCGACCGGACGACCGCGTTCTGCACGCCGAGCGCCAGGGCGATCGTCGCGAGGATCGCGACCTGAGCAGCCGTTCCACCGCCGCCCACCGCGGCGACGCAGGTCGCGAGCGTGGCGCAGACGACCTGGAACACGAGGCCGTTGCGGAGAAGCCGCGCTCGGTGCGAGGTCCGGCCGATCATCATCCCGCCGACGGCCGCACCGACGAGAAAGGCAGCCAGCGCGGTGATGGAGCCCAGCAGGGAGAACCCCGGCGCCCCAGCCAGGGCGAATCCGATGAACACGATGTTGCCGGTCATGTTCGCGACGAACACCCGCCCCAGGCCGAGGATGCTGGTCGCGTCGACGACGCCCGTGCTGATTGTCAGCAGCAACAGGATCCCCGGGAGCGGGCCGTGCGTCGGGTGGGCGACGTAGGACCGGAACGAGAAGGTCTGCGCGGCCATCAGGGTTCCCTCCTGCGCTCGTGCCGGCATCGCCCGGGTGGGCGGCGTGGGAAGCGTCCGCGGCCATGGTCGCCGACCCGGGCGAGCGAGCGACATCGCCCTTGACATAGTGAGACGCGGGTGGCCGCGAACCGGCACCCAGGCTTGGCGAAGCGACGCGCGATCGAGGAGTGGTGGAGATGACGATGGACGTGGTGCGACTGGGCGACAGCGGGCTGAAGGTCTCGCCGATCACGCTGGGGTGCATGAGCTTCGGGGGTGGTCCCGGCCGTCATTCCTGGGCGCTCGGCGAGGACGAGAGCCGCGTGATCATCAAGCAGGCCCTCGACGCGGGCGTCACCACCTTCGACACCGCGAACGTCTACTCGACGGGCCGCTCGGAGGAGATCACCGGCAAGGTGCTCGGGGAGCTCACCGACCGCGAGAACATCGTGGTCGCGACCAAGGTGCACGGCGAGATGCGTCCCGGTCCCTACGGGCACGGCCAGTCGCGGAAGGCGATCCTCGCCGAGATCGACAACAGTCTGCGGCGGCTGAACATGGACTACGTCGACCTCTACCAGATCCACCGGTACGACCCGGAGGTGCCGATGGAGGAGACCATGGAGGCGCTGCACGACGTCGTCAAGGCCGGGAAGGCCCGTTACATCGGCGCCTCCTCGATGTGGACGTGGCAGTTCCAGGCCCTGCAGAACGTCGCCGAGGCCAACGGGTGGACCCCGTTCGTCTCGATGCAGAACCACTACAACCTGCTCTACCGCGAGGAGGAGCGCGAGATGATGCCGTACTGCGCCGCGACCGGCGTGGGCGTCATCCCGTGGAGCCCGCTGGCCGGTGGCCGGCTGGTCAGGGACTGGGGTGTGCGGGGCACCGCCCGGTCCGAGCAGAGCAACCGCGAGCCCTCCCCGAACGACGCCGGCGACAAGTCGATCGTCGAGACGGTGGCCCGGATCGCCGCCGACCGCGGGGTGCCGCGCGCGGGCGTCGCGCTCGCCTGGATGTTGAGCAAGCCCTTCGTGCACTCCCCGATCATCGGCGCGACCAAGCCCGAGCAGTTCGCGGAGGCCATCACCAGCGTGGACATCGTCCTGGACGACCACGAGATCGAGGAGCTCGAAGCGGCCTACACGCCGCACGCCATCCAGGGCCACCAGTAGGTCGGGGGCACCGGCTGGGCTTAGCAGGTCAGCGTGGACCGAGCCCGGTGCGACCGTCCAACAGTTCCCGCGGGATGTCGAGATGACCCGCGTGCCGGGCCGTCTCCTCGATGACGTGCAGCACGACGTCCCGGACGGTCCGCACCTCGCCGACGAGATCGGCCGGCTGGTCGAAGGAGACGGCGTCGTCCAGACCGAAGCGCTCGAGGATCTGCCTCGACCTCGCGCACTCCGCGCGGTAGGCGGCGGTCGCGTCCGCGAGTGACGCGAGCGGTCCGTGGTGGGCGGGGCGGTCCGACCGATCGCCCCGCACCACGCGGAGGAACCAGTGGCGTTCGACGCCGCCGAGGTGAACCATCAGCTCGAGGGGCGTCCAGCCCGTCGGGACCACCGACCGTCGGGCGTCGGCGTCCGCGAGCCCGTCGACGACGGCGGTCACGGCAGCGCGGTTGGCGTCGAGGAAGTGCTCCAGCGCATCCCGCTCGGTCCGGTCGGCGGCCTCCATGGACGACGAGGCTAACGGCGCCTCGAGGCCGAGGTCGAGCCCGGTGATCACCTCGCCCGCACCAGCTCCTCGGTCAGGTCCCAGAGCCGGCGGGCGTCGTCCGGGTCGAGCATGGCCGAGTTGGCGTCCGCCGGGATGCTGTCTGCGGTCATCGGGCGTTCCTCGTCGTCGATGACGGCGACGTCGCAGTCCTTGAGGTAGACACCGCCGATGCCGTCGAGGAGCGGACTGGCCGCGCCCAGGACGATGCTGGCGGCGCCCTGCTCGATGGTCTTCTTCCCGGCCGCGGGGTCGATGATCGTCTTGCCCTGCTCGTCGACGAGTCCTTGATCACGAAGGGAGGACAGCACCTCGGGGCGGTGCGGGCCGGGGCCGATGATCACGCCGGGGTGTACGGCGAGGGCGCGGATGCCCACGGCGGCGTACCGACGGTCCAGCTCGACCGTGAAGAGCACATTGGCGCGCTTCGACTGTGCGTAGGCAGCGACGGGGTCGTAGCCGGTGGTGAAGTCGATGTCGTCCCACCGGATCTGACCGATGCGCGCGGCCCCGGAGGTGACGTTGACCACGCGGGCTCCGCGGGCGGCGGTCAACGCCGGGATGAGCGCCTGCGTCAGGTGGAAGTGACCGAGGTGGGAGGTCGAGAACGCGAGTTCGTGACCCCGGCGGTCGCGCTGCAGCTGAGGGTTGAACAAGACAGCGGCGTTGTTGATCAGGATGTGCAGCGGCCGGCCGTCGAGCCACGGACGGGCGAACGCCTCGACGGATGCCGGATCGGTGAGGTCGAGCGGCTCGATCGCCAGCCCAAGCATGCCGTCGAGCGCGGCGGCGGCGCGATCCGGGTTGCGGGCGGCCACCGTCACCGATGCTCCGGCGGAGGCGAGAGCGCGGGTGACCTCTCGGCCGAGGCGGCTGTGCCCACCCGTGACGATGGCTCGCCGGCCGGAGAGGTCGAGGCCGTCGAGGACGTCGGTGGCGGTGGACGCGGCGGTGAACGGGGTGTGCAGGGGAGCCCGCTGATCTCTCATGCCGCAAGCCTGCTGCGCTCGCGCCGTACGGAGAATGCTCCTGCGTCCGTCTTTGTTGCGCGAGAATACGGCCATGCCGACACCTGGCCCGTCTGCCCCGTCCGACCTGTTGTCCGAGGTCCTCGAGCAGATCGAGGTCCGTGGCATCGTGACCGGCGGATTCGCCGTCCGCGGGCCGTGGGTCTCGCGGGGTGAGATCTCCCGACCGCTCAAGCTGGTGGCGCTGGTCGCCGGCAGGGCCGAGGTCCGCGCGGACGGACCCGGGAAGAACGAGGGGCCGGTCGCCCTCGGGCCCGGAGACGTCGTGCTGCTCAACCACCGCACCCGGCTGGAGGTGACCGGCGGCACGGGCGACGGCCGGGTGAGGGAGCTCGTTCCGGAGACCAGCTTCGATGCGATGGCCCTGGCCGCGGCCGATCTGGACCGCGACACCGTGGTCATCGGAGGCTGGATCGATGTCACGCCCGCCGGTCTGACTCTGCTGAGCACAGCGCTCCCTGGGGTGCTCCACGTCCGGGCCTCGAGGACGGAGGCGTCGCCCGTCGGGGAGCTCGTCGGTCGTCTGTTCGCGGAGGCCTCGAGCCAGCGGCCGGGGTCGGCGTTCGCGGTGCGCCAGTGCGCCCAGCTGCTGTTGCTCGAGGTGCTGCGGACCTACGTCGACCAGACCGAGCTGCCCGCCGGGTGGCTTCGGCTCCTGATCGACGACGAGCTCGCCCCGGCCGTCCGGCTGATCCACGGCGAGCCCGGCCGGTCGTGGAGGCTGCTCGAGCTGGCGCGCGCGGCCAACATGTCGCGGACGAGCTTTGCGGAACGCTTCCGCAGCGTGGCCGGTGTCCCGCCGCTGGCTTACCTGTCGCAGTGGCGGATGCTGCTCGCGCAGCGGGCGCTGCGTGCGCCCGGGGCGCGCGTCGGCGCGGTGGCGACCGAGGTCGGCTACCGCTCCGAGGCCGCCTTCAGCAATGCCTTCAAGCGCGAGGTGGGAGAGTCCCCTCTGCATTACCGGCAGCGGCTGCAGCGCACCTCGTGAGCTCCGCCGCTCGGGCGCCCGAGGCAGCACGCTGTTCCCGTCAGGATCTTCCCTCCCGAGGGCCTGCGGCACCCGGTGGCGACGGGCTGGGGCGGACTGCAGGACCGACGACGTCCGCGTCGAGTGGAGCGGCTCTCTCGGCTCGGCGTGACCCGGTCAACGGCTGCGCTAGCGTCGGACGATGAGTGGCGCCAGCGACCGGACCCGACGCGTCAGCTTCGTCAACGGCAACTGGACGCCTGGGACCTCACCGCACTTCGAGCTGCTGATCGTCACCGAGGACGAGGAGCGGCACTCGCAGGCCGTTCCCGTCGATCAGGTCGCCGGCGTGATGGCGCTGGTGCAGGCAGCCGGCGTCCTGCTGTGGGATCCCGAGGGCCCGACCTTGATCGCGGCGAACGTGGTCGGCGAGTGGCTCCCGGCGACGTTCTCGACGCTCGACGCACCGGACTGACTCGCCGGTCCCGCCCGCGAGGCGCAGCCGTACGGTCCGCCGCCACACGGCGGGCAGCAGTGTCAGCTCGAGCAGTTCGAGGTGGCGTAGGTCTTGAAGTAGATGATCTTGGCCTGCTGCCAGGGGATGAAGTTCCGCACGCCGATGCGGCACTCCGAATAGGGGCCGTACTCGTACCCGACCCGGTAGGAGCCGGCCTCCATCCCCACCACCGTCCGCAACGGCACGGTGTAGCAGTCGGTCCGGTGCATGCGGTGATAGTTGCCGTTCGGCAAGTAGAGGTAGAAGTCGGCTGCCGAGGCCTTGCTGCTGCAGATCCTCTGGGTCGACGCGGCCTCTGCCGCAGGCGTGCTGATCACCAGACCGCCGATCACCAGACCTGCCGCCGCCAGCACCGACGGCACCACTCGCTTCACCACGACCAACCCCCAGGTCACGCTGCCGATGTCGCGTCCACGCCTTCGGAACGACGGGGCGACGTCCCAACTTAGCGTCGCCGCGCTCGCTACGGGGTGGCCGAGATCGAATCGATGGCGATGGTGTCCGAGCTGCCCGACTCCGAGGGATAGAGCGAGAGCTGGGTGACCGAGGACAGGTCGAGCTTGGCGTTCGGGTCGGCCCAGGGCGGCGGTGCGAACGCGCTGAACGGGATGGTGATCACCCGGGCCGTGGTGTCGGACAGGGTCACCGACTTCTCCCAGTAGGAGCCGGACGCGACGAACTGGACGTTGAGCTGCTGACCGGCGAACCCGGGCTTGACCCACATCCGCAGCCCCGACGTCCCGCTCCAGTGCTGGGCGGCGGGCAGCGTGTGGATGACCCCGGCGTACCCGTTGGACCCGGATCCGTAGCTCAGCACCAGGCTGTGCCCGACGTCCTCGCCGGCCGGGCCGAGCGAAGCCGTGATGGGGTCGCCGCCGGAGTTGGCCGGGTAGGCCGCCGCCACAGCGGCGTCGTCGGCGTAGGAGTCGAAGTCGTCGACCAGCACGCCCGGGGTCGCCGGACGGGTGTGGAACGTGATCGGGGACCCGGTCGCCGCCGTCGTGCCGACGCCGTTATGCGCGGTGACCCCGACGTAGAGGGTGGTGTCCGCCGGCCACGGGGTGCTCGGCCGGTACGCGGTGGCCCGGAGCCCGTCGACCGAGACCAGCGGATCACTCAGATCGCTGTGCGTGGAGGCGGTCAGGGTGTAGAACGCCGCTTGCCCGGCGCTGCTCCACTGCAGCCCGGCCAAGGTGCTCACCCCGGTCTGACCGGGAGCCGGAGCGGTCACCGCGAACGATCCCGGCGCTGCGGTGGGCACCTCGGTGACGTCGGTCCACGCGACGGACGTGACCGCGAACGACGCCCCGGAAGCGGGCCAGCTGATCCGCAGGCCGTCGACGCCGCGCAGCCCGGTCAGCGTGAGCCGCCAGCGACCCGAGCCGACCGACCGGACCTGGCTGTAGACCTGGTGCCAGCGGGACGTGCCGGCCTGCTCGAGCGCGATCACCGGTCGCGGGCGGTGCGCACCGGCGAAGTCGATCACCGCCGAGGTCAAGCCCGGGACGTGGTAGCTGAGCTGACCGCTGCGTCCTGCCTGCGGCGCCACCAGCACGCCGTGCGCGGTCGGGACCCGTTGCAGCGAGCTGCTGTGGGCACTCGTCAGGTACCAGTCGGCCAGCGGGTCGACGCTGACCCGCTGGCGGGCGGTCACCGTCCGGGCGGTCGAGGTCGCGACCACCGAGCCGTTCCGGTCGAGGGCCTGGACGCGGTAGGACGACCGGACCGCCACCGAGTGCACGTCGATCCAGGGCGTGTCGTCGTCGGTGACGGGCGTCGACCCGCTGACCGTCTTCCAACCACCGTCCAGCACGGACCGCTGCACGCGGTAGCCGTCGGCACCGGCCGTGCCGCGCCAGCTCACCGTGTTGACCCCGGCGTTCTTGCTGATCGCGGTGATCAGCGGCGGGTCGCCGAACACCCGTGGGGTGGGTGATCCCGACAACTGGTGCGCGAACTCGGCGATGGCGTCCACCTCGGCGCGCATGGCGGTGGTGTCGCCGGGATAGTGCAGGGTGAAGCCGTCGTCGTGCTGGACGTAGCCGTAGTGGTCGGCGTGCGGGAACAACGACCAGAACAGCGCACCGCTGACGTGGCGATCGGCCGCGACCTGGTCGAGCAGGTCCGTGCTCGCGGACGGGCTGCCGTACTCCCCCGCCAGATAGACCTTGCCGGCCGCGGTCACCCGGGCGGCGTCGGCACTGATCGTGGCGGCGTTCGGCGGGTAGTAGTGCGAGTCGCTGATGTCGACCGCCGACGAGGCGAGCACAGCGGGGTCCACGCCGCTCTGGCGGCCGGCCGCCACCAGCTGGTGCGGAGCCAGTCGCTTGACGAACGTCGCGTTGTCCTGGACCCAGTCGGCAGTCATCCCGTTCAGCTCGTTGCCGAGTTCCCAGGCCATGATCGTCGGGTCCTGGTCGTAGCGGACACCGGTGTAGATGTTCACGTGCGTGAGCAGCGTGCGGACGTACTGCTGGTAGGCGGCGCGGGCGTCGGGATCGGTGTAGAACAGGGCGCCGTCGTTCGCGGTGCTCAGGCCCAGCCACGTCAGGAAGTCGAACCGGCCACCGTGGTAGTACCGGTAGTTGTCGGTCAGCGGGACGATCAACCGCAGCCCGAGCCGGTGCGCCTCCGCGACGGTGTAGTCCATGGTGGCGAACGCCTTCGGGTTGAACCGCCCGAGGGACGGCTCCAGCGACAGCGGCGACCCGGTCGAGATCCCGACGGTGTGCGCGCGGACCACCGTCGAGCCCATCGCCTTGGCGGTGACCAGACCGTCCCTGATCCGGAAGAAGGACGGGTAGTCGACGGTCGGCTTCGCCGAGGGGTCGATGCCGCCCACGTTCTCGTCCAGCCCGGTCCAGTACATGTTGGGGCCCGAGAAGCGGAACGGCTTCCCGTCCAGCTGGAGCGCCGTGCCGACCCGGGTGACGAAGCGCGAGGCGGCGGCGCGCGGCGCGCCAGGGGCAGCGGACGCCGGGGTGGGGACGCCGAGCCCGAGCACCAGCCCGGCCACCAGGCCGCTTCCGGCCAGCAGGGTCCCCAGTCGTCGCAGCAGGTGCGTCATTGCCCGTCCTTCGTTGGCCGAGTGGCTGGTCGCGTCGCGGCAACTTAAGCGCTTGAGCACAGCGACGTCAAGGTCCACCGAGTGCGCGGCCGCTCGGGCATAGTTGACGACTTAAGCGTTTCACTCTCAGCACTGGCGACGGCCGGATACGCTGCTCGCGTGACCGAACGGCGTGTCGCCCGTCAGACGATCAAGGAGATCGCCGCCCGGGCCGGTGTCTCGACCGCCGCGGTCTCGTACGCGCTCAACGACCGACCCGGCGTCTCGGCGCAGACCCGGACGCGGATCCGCGCGGTGGCCGAGGAGCTCGGCTGGCAGCCCGACAGCGCCGCCCGCGCACTGGCCAGTGCACAGACCGACACGGTCGGGCTGGTCCTGCCGGCCGGGGTCGCGGGAACGCTCGGCGTCTCGCCCTGGTACATGGAGTTCATCAGCGGGATCGAGCTGGTGCTCGCGCCGCAGGGCCGCGCGCTGCTGCTGCAGGTGGCCACCGACCAGCGGACCGAGCTCGGGATCTACCGCAACTGGGCGGGGTCGCGGCGGGTCGACGCCGCGGTGCTGGTCGACGTCGAGCTCGACGACCCACGGGTACGGGCGCTGGCCGACGGGCCCTTCCCGGTCGTCGCCGCCGGGCCCCCCGCGCACGCCGGCGGGCTGGCCAGCGTCTGGACCGACGACGCCGCTGCGATGGACGAGGCGGTCGGCTATCTCGCCGCCCTGGGCCACTGTCGGATCGGCCGGGTCGGCGGACCCGAACGCCTGGCGCACAGTCAGGTGCGCGCCGACGCGTTCGCGCTCGCCTGCGCCGAGCGCGGCCTGGAGTCCGTGACCCGGTCGACGGACTACTCGGTCGATCAGGCGACGCGCGCGACCCGCAGCCTGCTCCTCGGCCGGTCCCGTCCCACCGCGTTGATCTTCGACGACGACCTGAGTGCCGTCGCCGGTCTCCGGGTGGCCTCCGAGCTCGGGCTGCGGGTGCCGGACCAGCTCAGTCTGCTCGCCTGGGACGACTCGGTGCTCTGCCAGGTCACCACGCCGCCGCTGTCCGCGATGAGCCACGACGTTCAGGAGTACGGTGTCCAGGTCACCCGGCTGCTGCTGGAGGTGATGGCCGGAGCCGCCCCGACCGCCCGCACCGGCGCCGCCCCGCACCTGGAGCCACGGGGGACGACCGCTTCCCTCGCGTGAGTTCCTCGCCGGCGAGGTCGGGTGATCAGCGCGGAGCCGGGTCGCGGTCGAGCCAGTCCCGGACGTGCCGGGTCAGGAAGGCCAGGTCCTCGGGGTTGCCGGCCGGCGACCCCGCCCGGTGGCCCCAGATGCTCGGGATCGGTTCGAGCCGACCGTCACGCAGGAAGGGCAGCTCGGCCTCGTTGTCCGCGACCCGGAAGTACAGATCGGTGCTGCCGGGCAGCAGCAGCACGCTCGCCCGGATCGAGGCCAGCGCAGCCGGCAGGTCCGACCCGTGGCCGGCGCTGATGTCGGCGGCCGACCAGGTCAGCGCCTGGGCGTACAGGTTGGCGGCACGACTCGTGGAGAACGAGTCCTCCCAGTCCGTCCGCAGGAAGGTCTCCAGATCGGGCGCACCCAGGGCGGTCTCGTACAGGCCCTCCCGGTAGAAGTCCTGACTCAGGCCCCAGCCGGCGTAGACGTGCGCGAACGCCCGCACCGCCCGCGTCGGCTCGGCCGAGAACCGTCCGTCGCCCAGGTGCTCGGGAGCGGCCTCGAGCACCCGGAGCAGCCCGGACAGGAAGACCCGGTTGTGCACGGCCGTCCGCGCGCTGCCGCACACCACGATCGCCCGCCGCACCAGGTCCGGATAGAGCGCGGCCCAGTGGTAGGCCTGCCCGGCACCCATGGAGAAGCCGTAGGCACAGGCGACCTCGGTCACCCCGAACACCTCGGTCAGCAGCCGGTGCTGCGCGCGGACGTTGTCGGCCATGGTGACCAGCGCCGGATAGTCCGGGTCGTCGGGCTCGTCCGGCCCGGAGCGGCCCGGCGACGAGGAGATCCCGTTGCCGAACATGTCGGGGATGATCACGAACCACCGGGTCGGGTCCAGCACCCCGTCCGGGCCGATCAGCCAGGCGAGGTCGTCGTGAGTCGCGCCGTAGCTGCACGGATAGACGATCACGTTGTCCCGGGCGGCGTTGAGCGTCCCGTGGGTCGCCCAGCCCAGCCGCGCGTCGCGGATGACGCCGCCGTGCTCGACCGGCAGGTCCCCCAGGGCGAAGCTGCCGGTGTCGGTGGGCCAGGTCACGGTTCCTCTTCCAGCCGATCGGGTGGGAACGGGCCGCGGACGGCTGCCGATAGCCGCAGAATACATTTCGCCCATGGACGCCACGGCCGACCGCAGCCCCGCCTCCGGCCCCGGTCGGTTGACCCCCGACCTGATCAGCACCACCTGGGAACCCACCGTGGTGCGGCTCTCCCGCGACGGCGGCCGGGTCGTCTGGGCCGCCGCCCCGCACGGCAGGACGGGTGAGCACCCGGAGAGCGGGCTGTGGACGGCCTCGGTCGCCGACCCGGATTCGGCCCGGCGGCTCACCCGCGGCGGGAACGACACCGCTCCCCGCTGGTCACCGGACGGCTCCCGGATCGCCTTCCTCTCCGACCGGGCCGAGCGCGGCACGGCCGGCCTCTACCTGATCGATCCGGACGGCGGCGAGGCCGAGCCGCTGGTCGTCCGCAGCAGGGCGGTCGAGACGATCGCCTGGTCCCCCGACGGGTCCGCGCTCGCCCTGGCCGTCCCGGCCGATCCGGACGACGAGGACCAGCGCCGGGAGAAGGAACGTGACGATGCGATCGTCTCCGGCGAGAGACTGGCGCGCAACCAGCTGCTGACCGTGCCCGTCACCGGTGGCGACCCGGTGGTCCTCCCCGTCGGGGACCTGCACCCGACCGTGCTGGCCTGGTCGCCGGACGGGTCGCGGATCGCCTTCATCGCGCGTCCGGAGCCCGAGCTCGACCTCTCCACCGACGCCGCGGTCTATCTCGTCGCCGCCGATCCCGGGCAACCCGGCGGCACTCCGCAGGTCGAGCGGGTCGGGGCCGCCCCGTGGGCCGAGGACCTGTGCTGGACGGCGGACGGGACGGAGCTGCTCGTGCTGGGTCGTCAGGCGACCAGCCTGCAGTCGTCGGCGACGGTGTGGACGATGCCGGCGGCGGCGGGTTCGACCGGGCGCGTCCTCGGACCGCGGATCGAGGAACCGTTGTGTGCATTGGGGGTGCGGAGTCCGGGGCCCGGAGCCCCGGCGCCCGCGGTGATCACCATCGCGGACGGGATAGAGACGCGGCTGGAGTGGCGCGGCGACGGCCCGGACGCGACCACGACGCTGTGGGAGTCGGACGGGGAGATCCTCGACGTCGACGTGGCCATGACCGCCGACGGCCCGGTGCTGGCGGCCCTGGTGCACGCCGGCTCCGGGCCGCTCGAGGTGTGGGCCGGAGTCCCCGGCGACCTGCGCCAGCTCTCGGACCACCACGCCGCATGGTCGGGCATCACCTTCGGCGCCGTGCAGGAGCTGATCAGCCGGACCGACGACGGGTGGGAGCTGCACTCGGTCGTGGTCCTGCCGACGGGCGGTCGGCCGGGCCCGCACCCGACGGTGGTGCTCCCGCACGGAGGACCGTACTGGCGGATGGCCCGCAACCTGCACTGCGCCTGGCACGACTGGTCGCAGCTGCTGGCCGCCGCCGGCTATGCCGTGCTGCTGCCCAACTTCCGGGGCGGGTCCGGGCACGGCAACGCCTTCGCCTCCGCCGTCCTGGGCGACCCGGGGGTCGAGTTCGACGACGTCGAGGCGGTGATCGCCAGCGCCGTCGAGGCCGGCATCACCGACCCGGAGCGGCTGGGGATCGGCGGCTGGAGCAACGGAGGCTTCCTCACCGCGTGGGCGGTCACCCACTCCACCCGCTTCCGCGCCGCCGTGATGGGGGCCGGCGTCAGCTCGTGGCCGGCCATGGTGATGACGTCGGACGTCCCCACGTTCTCCGCCGACGTCGCCGGTGCCGCTCCCTGGTCGGATCAGCCCGGTCACAGCCTCGAGCACTCCCCCATCGCCCGCGCGACGCAGGTGACGACGCCGCTGCTGATGCTGCATGGCCAGGAGGACGTCCGGGTGCCGCTCAGCCAGTCCATCGGCATGCAGCGGGCGCTCCGCGGCCGTGACCTCCCGGTCCAGCTCGTGGTCTATCCGCGCGAGCCGCACGGCATCGAGGAGCATCGACACCAGGTCGACCTGATGACCAGGGTCGTGGACTGGTTCACCACCCACCTGCCCGTCTGAGCCGACCTCTAGGTTCGAGGGCATGCAGCGATTCGTCGAGGAGGATCTGAGCGGGGCGGAGTTCCGCGAGTGCGACCTCACGCGTGCCCGGTTCGTCGGTGTGATCATGGACCGGGTCGACATCGACGGCTCGTTCGACCACCTGGTCGTCAACGGGGTCGACGTGTCGGCCTACGTCGACGCCGAGCTCGACCGCCGTCACCCGGTCCGGGTCCTGATCCGGTCGGGGCGGCCCGATGATCTTCGCGCTGCGTGGCGGGAGCTCGGCGCGGAGTGGGAGAGGACGACCAGCACGGCGCGTGCTCGAGGTCTCGAGCACGAGAGCGTCAACGGGGAGTGGTCGGTGCTGCAGACGCTTCGGCATCTCGTCTTCGTCCACGACTCCTGGTTCCGCCGCTGCTGTCTCGGCTCGGCCCAGCTCTTCACCCCGTGGGGCATCGGGCCGTCGGCGGAGCCCTACCACCGTGCTTACGGCCTCGACCCGTCCCTCGAGCCGGGCGCCGACGCGGTCGTCGCGGTCCGCGACGAACAACGCACCGAGCTGACGACCTGGCTCGCGGACGTCACCGCCGAGGAGCTGGAGGCGACGGCACCGGTCCCCGACGGCGACGTGTGGCCGACCTACGCCCGCGGGCGCACGGTGGGCCAGTGCCTGCGGACGGTCCTGACCGAGAACCTCGAACACCATCGCTTCGTCGCCCGCGATCTCGCGCTCCTCGCCGAGCGGAGTTGATCACCGGCGCAGACCGCGACCGAGCGGGGTGATCGGGCAGACTGCGCTCGAGACCCGCGGACGCCGTTGATCATGCGCTCGACGACCTGCGGCCGGCCGATCAGCCGGCGAGCGCGGCGGCCAGGAACGCCGTGGCCTGCGCGATCGCGGCCCGCGCCGCGAGCGTGTCGTGCAGCGAGTTGACCATGACGAAGTCGTGCACCATCGCGGAATAGGTGACGTGGGTGACGGGGACCCCGGCGGTCCGCAGCAGATCGGCGTAGCCGGCGCCGTCGTCGTGCAGCACGTCCTGGAGGGCGTTGATGATCAAGGCGGGGGGAAGACCGGCGAGCTGCTCCGGGGTCGCCCGGAGCGGGGAGGCGGTGATCTGCGCGCGGTCCTCCTCACTGGTCGTGTACTGGTCCCAGAACCACTTCATCCCGTCCCGGGTGAGCCAGTAGCCGTCGGCCCACCGACGGTAGGAGTCGGTGTCGAAGCCGGCGTCGGTGACGGGATAGAACAGAACCTGCGCGGCGAACGCCAGATCGCCACGCTCCTTGGCCATCAGGGTCAACGCGATGGCCATGTTCCCGCCGACCGAGTCGCCGCAGACGGCGATCCGGCTCGGGTCGAGGCCCTCCTCGGCGCCGGACTGCGCGACCCAGCGCGCGACCGCGTAGGACTGCTCGTTCGCGACCGGGTAGCGCACCTCCGGCGAGCGGTCGTACTCGGGGAACACCACGGCGGCGTTGGCGCCCACCGCCAGATCGCGCACCAGCCGGTCGTGGGTGTGGGCGTCGCCGAAGACCCAGCCGGCACCGTGGGTGTAGATGATCACCGGCAGTACGCCGACCGCCCCCGTGGGCTTGACGATCCGGGTCCGGACCGAGCCGGTGGGACCACCCTTCACGGTGATCCACCGGTCGTCGACGTCGGGTTTGTCGATCGGTGAGTCCTGGACGCTGTCGACGGCCTTGCGGCCCTCCTCGGGCGGCAGCTGGTAGAGGAAGGGCGGGTTGGCGGTGGCTTCGGCGAACGCGAGCGCAGCGGGCTCGAGCGAGACGTGGTGCGGGTTGGCGGGCACGGCGGGCCTCTCCTGGTGGACGGGCGGGACGGGGCGGTGGCGGAACGGGTCCGGTGACGGCGGTCGCGACCGGACGTGGGCTGGGTGGGTCAGGAGCCGGTGCCGGCGAGGGCCTCGGTGATCAGGTCGACGACGGCCTGCGGGTTCTGGTGCATCACCAGGTGCGGGGCACCGTCGACCTCGACCACCTTGGTCATCTCGGCGCGCCGGTAACCGAAGCGCTCGACGTCGGGGTTGATGGTCCGGTCCTCCACCGACACCAGTCCCCAGCTCGGCTTGGACGCCCAGGCCTGCGCGGTCGCGGTCTCCCCGAAGGCGAGCGCGGACAACGGCCGCTGGGAGACGGCGAGGACCTCGGCGGTCCGCGGGTCGACGCCGGCGGCGAACACGGCCGGGAAGGCGTCGATCCTGACCGACACGTCGGTGCCGTCCGTCCCGTCGGGCAGCGTGTACGGCTCGTAGACCAGGTTCGCCGCGAGGTCGGAGTCGGGGAAGCCACCCTGCAGCTGGCCGAGGCTCTCGCCCTCCTGCAGGGCGTAGCCGGCGACGTAGACCAGACCGACGACGTTGTCGGCGACACCGGCGACGGTGATCACGGCACCGCCGTAGGAGTGACCGACGAGCAGCACGGGGCCGCCGAGCTGTTCGACGAAGCGGCGGACGTACTCCGCGTCGCCGCTCAGGCTGCGGTTCGGGACCGGGGGGACGCGGACGTCGTGCCCGGCGTCGAGGAGCAGCCGGGTGACGGGCGCCCAGCTCGCCGAGTCGGCGAAGGCTCCGTGGACGAGGACGACGGTGGTCATGGGTGCATCCCTTCGTGGCGGTGGGTGGCCGGGTCCGGCGCCTCGGCGCGCCGCCGAGCCGGAGGTCGACACCGGGGACGCTAGCCAGCCACGCCATGCCGGTCCAGGTCGGTGACTTAGCCGGGTGACGTAGACGGCCCTGGTGACCGACGGGCGGCCCGGATAGCGTTCGCCCGTGGCGACCGCACCGGGAGCACGGGCATGGGCCGACGCCGCGGGCCTGCTCCGCGGGCGCGGCCGCGAGCTCGGCGAACTGCAACGGTTGCTGACCTCGCCCCCTCGCTGCGCGGTGGTGCTCGGCGCACCCGGAGAGGGCAAGACGTTGCTGCTGGCCACCGTCGCGGACCTGGTCCGCGAGGAGGGCTGGCAGGTGCTGTCCGCCTCGGGTCGGACGGCGGACCAGTCGCTGCCGTTCGCGGCGCTCAGCGAGCTCCTGGTCAACGCCCCCGTCCCGCACACCAGGGCCGGGCGCGACCTGCGCGACCGTCTGCTGGCCCACGTCCGCGGCGACGGCGGGGTGCGGACCGCCACCCCGCTGGGGCTCCGCCTCGACGTCCTCACCTGGCTCGAGGAGGTCGCCGGCGACCGGCGGCTGCTGGTCGCCGTCGACGACGCCCAGTGGCTCGACCCGACGAGCCGGCAGATCCTCGCCTTCCTCGCCCACCGACTCGCGGCCGGTCCGGTCGCCCTGCTGCTCGCCTGTCGCAGTGGCCGCTCGATCGAGGAGCTCGACAGCCTCCCCGGGGTGGTGCTCCGCGCCCTCGCCGAGGACGACGCACGTCAGGTGCTCCTCGACACCGGCACACCGGTGCCGGCGCAGGCACTCCCGGACGTGCTGCGCCGTGCGGCCGGCAACCCGCTCGCCCTGGTCGAGCTCTCGCGTCTCGGCCCGAGGACGCTGACCGAGGGGCCCGACGACCTGGGCGTCCCCGAGCGGGTCGAGCAGGCGTTCGCCGCCGACCTCCCGGGCCTGCCGGCGGTGACCCGCGAGGCGCTGCTGCTCGCCGCCACGGGTGCGGAGGACCTCGCCGTGCTGGCCCGGTGCATGGATGCCGACCTGGTCGTCGAAGCTCTCGAGCCGGCCGAGCGGCTGGGCCTGATCAGCGTGCGCGGGAACTGCGTCCGGTTCCGCCACCCCCTGGCCCGGCAGGCGGTGTACGCCTGCGCGACCGCCGCCGAACGCCTCCGGGCGCACCGCGCCCTGGCCGCGGCCTATCCCGAGGAGGCCGACCGCCGGGTGTGGCACCGGGCCGCCTCGGTCGCCACCCCCGATGAGGAGGTCGCCGGCGAGCTCGTCGAGGCCGCGTCCCGCGCGGTCGACCGGGTCGCCTACGCCGAGGCCGCCCGGGCGCTGCGCCGCGCCATCGAGCTCACCCCGGAGCCTGCGGCCCGCGAACGGCGGACGCTGGAGCTGCTGCGGGTCGCTGTCCCGGTGGGCCGGCTCTCGGCCCAGCTCGGCCTGGCCCGCCGGGTCCGCGACGACACCGCGGACCCGGTCGTCCGGGCCGGTGCGCAGCAGGTGATCGCGGCGGCCCTGACCCAGACGATGGATCTCGAGGCGGCCCGGCTCGCCCTCGAGGACTCCGTCGTCCAGTCCTCCGCCGTCGACCTCGGTGCGGCCTGGGCCTCCGTCACGAGCCTGGCCGTCCTGCTCTACCAGACCGCCGGCGACCCGACGTTCCTGACCGACTGGGTCCGACGGCTCGGCCGCCGCGACGACGAGCACCCGTTGATCACCGCGTCGAGGGTCTGGAGCCGCGCGGCCGCCGAACCTGCTGCCCGCCCCGCCGACCTGCTCGAGGAGGTCCGGGGGGCGCCGCCGCTGCCGCCAGGCACACCACCGGTCGTGGTGGGGCTCCGCGCCATGATGTTCGGGGCCGCGGCCTGGTTGCTCGACCTGCCCGACCTCGCCGCCGCCCAGCTGCGCGAGTCCCGGGCCATCCTCGAACGGCCGCACTCCCAGGAGCTGGTCCCGGTCCTGGTGGCGCTGGCCCAGGTCCATGCCGACCGCTTCGCCCTCGACGAGGCCGACGAGGCCGCGCGGGTGCTGTTCGAGATCGCCGAGGCGCAGGGACTGGACTACCAACGCGCCGTGGCTCAGCACACCAGGGCAGCCGTCGCGGCCCTCCGCGGCCACCGCCAGGAGGCTCGCGAGATCGCCGACGACGTCTGGTCCCGGCTCGACCTCGCCTCGTGCGTCGCGCTCGAGATCGGTGTCCGGGTCGCGATCGCCGACAGCTGGTACGGCGAGGACGACGACCTGCGCTACCGCCAGCTGCGCGCGGCCTTCGAGCCGCTCGGACGCCCCCGCCACCTGCGGCTGTCCGTCCGGGCGCTCGCCCCGGCCGTGTCCGTCGCACTCCGAGTCGGGCAGGCGGACGACGCCCGCGCCCTGCTCGACGGCGTCGAGGCCGCACTGCCCGACGCGCCGGGTGTCCACCAGGTCCTGGTGACCACGCACGCCCGCGCGCTGCTGGCCGACGACGAGGACGTCGACCGGCTGTACCGCACGGTCGTCGACGACCCCGCGCACGCCGCCTGGCCCTTCGAGCTCGCCAACGCGCGACTCGACTACGGACGCTTGCTGCGACGCCACCGCCGCGGTCCGGAGGCGCGCAACCAGCTCGTTCCCGCCCTCCACACCTTCGACAGGCTCGGCACCCCGGCCTGGGCCGAGGCCACCCGCGTCGAGCTGCACCGCGTCGGCGGGGCACCCGCCACCGACGTCAACGCCTGGGCGACCCTCACCAGCCAGGAGCGGCAGGTCGTCCGGCTCGCCGCGCAGGGTCTCACCAACCGGCAGATCGGGGAGACGCTGTTCCTGTCCCCGCGCACGGTCGGCGTCCATCTCTACAACGCCTTCCCCAAGCTCGGCGTCAGCTCCCGGCAGCAGCTCTCCGGCGTCCTGCGGCAGCTGGACCGCGACGACGAACGGCGGACGGGCGAGGACCGGGGCGTGCCGGGACCGTCTTCCTCGCGTCGCCCGGCGTGACCCGCACCGGGGACGACGCTCCCGACCTGACCGAGGACAGCGCCTGGCGGGAGCACGCCTTCTTCCGACGCCGGCCCAGCGACGAGACGCTGGCCTGGGTCGCCGCCGCTGTCGGCGCGGGCGCTCGGGTCGTCGGCCGCCGTCGGCTGACCGGTGGCGTCAACTCCGCCGTGCACCGGCTGACGGTCGAGCGGGGCCGCACCCGCACCGTGCTGGTGCTGCGTCAGTACCCGGCGGGCAGCGCCGCGCTCCGAACCGCCCTGGAGACCGAGATCGCGCACCTCACGCTGGTGGCCGACAGCGGACTCCCGGTGCCCACGATCGTGGCCACCGACGTCTCGGGCGCCGCGACCGGTGGTGCGCCCTCGCTCCTGATGACCCGGCTGCCGGGCCACGTCCACCTGGATCCTGCCGAGCGCGGGCCGTGGATCGAGGAGGTCGCCCGTTTCGCGGCTCGAATCCATGCCGTCGACCTGCCCGCGCCGGCGTTCCGGCCCTGGACGGACTCGTGGATCACCCCGCTCGGCCGGTTCCGGGTCCCGACCGGTGCCAGGAACCCGTCGGTCTGGCGCGCCGCCTTCGACGCCCTGGAGTCGCAGCCACCCGAGGATCCCGCCG
The DNA here is from genome assembly GCF_014137855.1 of Microlunatus kandeliicorticis. GTDB lineage: Bacteria > Actinomycetota > Actinomycetes > Propionibacteriales > Propionibacteriaceae > Microlunatus > Microlunatus kandeliicorticis. The sequence goes on along the minus strand of NZ_JACGWT010000002.1, from coordinate 778,650 downwards.
TCTTCCTGCACGGCGACTACCTGCCCGTCAACCTGTTGTGGTCGCGCGGCAGGATCACCGGGCTGACGGACTGGAACAGCATCCACCGCGGTTCGCGCGCCGTCGACGTCGGCCAGTGCCGCCGCTACCTCGCCTCGCTCTGGTCACCGGTCTGGGCCGAGGAGCTGAAACAGCGCTACGAAGTGGCGGTGGGGATCACGCTGCAGCCGTGGTGGGACCTGTACGCACTGCTCCACCACGACGACCGCGCGCCGTCGGCGATCGCGCGGCAGGTCGCCGGGCGTCGCCCGGTGGACGCCACCGGGATGACGGCGCGGCTGGAGGTCGTGGTCGAGCGCGCCCTGCGCCGCCTCGGCTAGCCGCCTCCCGCGGCGTCGATCACCCGACGGACGGTGGCCGACCGCGGGGCGCCGCCGGCGCTCGGTAGGCTCCCCGGCACCGTCACGATCGGACGCGCGCCCAGGGACGGGCCGCGCTCCGACCTCATCCGCCGCCGGCCCCGGAGGGACCAACCATGGGCGCACTCGACACCTTCTCCCTGGCCGGCAAGACCGCCCTGGTCACCGGGGGCAGCCGCGGGCTCGGCCGAGCGATGGCCCAGGCGTTGGGCGAGGCCGGCGCCGCCGTCGCGGTCAGCGCGACCACACTGGCCGGCGCGCAGGCGGCGGCCGCCGAGCTCGAGGCGACCGGCATCCGGGCCTACGGCGTCCAGCTCGAGGTCTCCGACGTCGACGACGTCGAGCGCGCGGTCGCCCAGGTGAGCGAGGAGTTCGGCGCGATCGACATCCTGCTCAACAACGCCGGGATCGGGGTCGGCGCGACCGCCTTCGAGGCCGCCGACGACGTCTGGCGTTCGGTGATGTCGGTGAACGTCGACGGCGTCTGGTTCTGCAGCCGCGCGGTCGCCCGGCGGATGGCCGAGCGCGGTGGCGGCGCGATCGTCAACATCGGCTCGATGTCCGCGCAGATCGTCAACCAGCCGCGGTGGCAGATCTCCTACCTGACGTCGAAGGCGGCGGTCCACCACATGACCGAGGGACTCGCGGCGGAGTGGGCGCCCTACGGCATCCGGGTGAACGCCATCGCCCCCGGCTACTTCCTCACCGAGATGTCGCCGGTGGACCAGCCCGAGTTCACCCCGTTCGTCGTCGACCCCTCCCCGATGAAGCGGTACGGACTGCCGCACGAGCTCGGGCCGGCGGCGATCTTCCTGGCCAGCGACGCGTCCAGCTTCATGACCGGCTCGATCGTCAAGATCGACGGCGGGTTCACCCTGTTCTGACCGGCCACCCGCGCGGTCCGCACGTCTTGATCCTGGGAGGAGTCCCGATGCTCACCGTCGGAATCGTCGGCGCCGGTCTGCGCGGGCAGCTGTTCGCGCGCGCCCTGGCGGACGTCCCGGGTGTCCGCGTGGCCGGGTTCGCCGAGCCTTCCGCGCAGACCGGCGAGGCGGCGAGCGGGGCCACCGGCGTCCCGGTCCATCCTGATCACCGGGCACTGCTGGCGGCCACGTCGCCGGACGCGGTGATCATCGCCACGCCGGACTTCGCGCACCGCGAGGTGGCCGTCGACGTGGCCGGCGCCGGGATCGACCTGCTGATCGAGAAGCCGCTGGCGACCACCGTCGAGGACGCGACGTTGATCGCCGACGCCGTCCGCGCGGGCGGTGGACGCTGCCTGGTGGGGTTCGAGAACCGGTGGAACCCGCACGCCCACCGGGCCCACGAGGTGGTCGCCTCGGGGAGCCTGGGCTCGCCCATCACGTCGCACGCGACGCTGAGCAACTCCTTCTTCGTCCCGACCCGGATGCTCGCGTGGGCCGAGCGGTCGTCCCCGGCCTGGTTCCTGATGCCGCACACGGTGGATCTGCTGATGTGGTTGAACGACAGCGCCGTCGCCTCGGTCCGTGCGGTGAGCTCGCGGGGCGTGCTCGCGGCGCGCGGGGTGGACACCGAGGACGTCGTGCACGCCCTGATCGCCTTCGCGAACGGGGCGACCGCCAACCTGACCTCGGCCTGGGTGCTCCCCGACGCCGGGGAAGGCATCGTCGACTTCCGGTTCGGCGTCGTCGGCACCGAGGGATCGATCACCGCCGACCTGTCGCACCAGGGGCTGTCGGTGGTCACCGACCGCACCCGTTCGGAGTGGCCGCTGTCGGGCACCATCGGGCGCAGCCAGGTCGGTCCGGCCGTCTGGATGGTCGAGCACTTCGCCCGGGCGCTGATCGACGGCGGCGACCTCGGCCCCGGTGTCGATCATGGTCTCGCGGTGACCCGGGTGATCTGCGCGGTCGAGCAGGCCGCCAGCACCGGACGGTCGGTGTCGCCGGACGAGCTCTGATCCTCCGAGCCGCGCGGTTCAGCCGTGCCGAGACGGGCTCGGCGCACCCGCCGTCAGCGCCCGGGGCCCCGGGTGGTCCGCTCCCGGCACGGGCCGGTCGGAGACGAACACCTCGCGCACGACGTCGGGACCGGTCCGGTTGAGGAAGACGATGCCCAGGACGGCCACGATCACCACGAGGATCGCCGTGAAGGTGGCCGCGGCGTTCACCGGGAGCGGGTTGGTGGTGCTGTGCGGCCCGGTCTCGACCCCGATCACGAACAGGATGAAGAAGACGACCGCGACCCCGACGAACCAGCGCACGGAGGGTCGCGGGCCACGGCGTGCGGCGACCAGCCCGACCAGCCCCACGACCAGGTGGACCACGTTCACCAGCACCGACACCCGGACCAGGTCGAAGAGCAGCGCCCCGGACCGCGGGCCGAGCAGCGCCAGCTGGTCGACGTGGGTGGTCACCCCAGGAACGAACCCCAGCACCCCCGCACCGGCCAGCAGGAAGGCGAGCGCACCCGCGCCCTGCTGCACCGGTGCCGGACGGCGTCGCGCACCCGTGTCCTGCTCGGTCGACCCCGCCGTCTCCGCCACCCTGTCCACTCCGTCACCTCTCGTGTGATCCGCTCGACCCCACCCGCTCGATTCCTCAGGGCCACACGTCAGGTCGCGCACGACGGTTCCCGCGGATGCGCGCGGCGTTGAGACGCACCTGAGCAACCTGGGTGCCGGCCCGGAGGTCAGCGGAGGAAGGGTCCGAGAGGTCGCCGCGCCGGCGTTCCGGACTCTCCCGGAGACCGCCGACTCCACCCCCATCGATCGATGGAGCGAGAACGCCAGCACTTTGCTCTCTGTTGGCTCCGCCCGACCACCGGTTTCCGGTGAGCCTGTTCCCATCGATACGCACGTCTTGTACAACATGGCGTGGCTTCTTTCGGAGAACGAGACTCCCGCCTCATCATCGTCCGCGGAAACTCGGGCACGGGAAAGTCGACACTTGCGGCGGCGATCCGAGAAGCTCGGCCACGCGGCATCGCGATCATCGGACAGGACCAACTGCGCCGCGAGATCCTCCACGTCCGGGACTACCCCGACACACCGGCCGCAGGCTATGTGGATGTCTCGGTCCGCTACGCCCTGAACTGCGGTCTGCACGCGGTCGTCGAAGGGATCCTCCACGCCGCGATCTACGGAGAGGTCTTGAGGCACCTGATCGCTGACCATCGGGGCGTCACGCGGTGCTACCGCTACGAGATGAGCTTCGAAGAGACGCTGAGGCGACACGCGACGAAGGCGAATGCTGACGAGTTCGGCGAGGTGGAGATGCGTGAGTGGTGGCGCGACATCGATCCACTGCCCGGGGTTGCGGAGGAGGTGATCGGTGCCGACTCGCCGCTCCCACACACTTTGAGGCGCGTGCTCACCGACTGCGGCTGGACATAGAAGGGCGCCACAGCAGTAGTTGTGTCGTGTGATGATCGCCAGCCACTGCACGCGCGTGGCGGCTGGTGCGAAGCCCACGATCGGACGCCAGGCGGAAGCCATTGGAAGCGGACCACCGTGCGGCCTGGTGGGAGCCGCCTCGGGGATTCGACCCCCGAACCTACGCATTAGGAGCAATTCCGCGGTCTTATGGCAGGCCCTGGCGCCTCTCGTGGAGGCTCCGGCATCGATGGGTAATGACTCGTACCGATGACTGACCACGAGGCGGCGGGGGCATGTCGGTGGCACCGATCAAGGCTCGCCTGGTCCTCAGCCTTTCCTCCCACGGGCTTCTTCCGAGCCACCCTGGCCTATGGTGCGCTCGTGCGGAGAGACGCCGGTCGGGCTCGCGGGCGGAGTCGTGTGCGTCAGTGGATCGATCGCATCGGCGGTGTGTATGGGTCGGCTTCGGTCTGTACGGGCTTTGGTCAGGCGTCTTTCGACACCGTTGGGGCACTCTGGTGACGCTGGGTGCCGTGCTGCTCGGGACCGGGATCGGCATGCTGATCAGACGAATCATCAAGCCGCCTCCGGAGGACTTTCCAGGCTGACCACTCAGCTCGTGGGCGCGTGGTGCGGCCAGCTACCTGATTTGGGCGGCCCGGCCCGCAGCGGAGCGAGGACACGAGCCGCCTTGATCCCCTAGAGCCATATTCAGCAGTTCGTGGCGTTGACAGTGTCGTTGACCAGGCCCGAGGCGTTCGACGTGCTGGCTCGCCGGTCCGCCGCGGTCGTCGTCCAACTGAACGGCTGTCGGATGTCAGATTCGACGGCTTTTGCTACCCAAATCGCAGAGTTCGAGCCTGACCGCCGGCGGGACCGCGGTCGGGGCATCGAGCGTCTCCGTCAACACGTCGCGCAGGCGCCGCCACGCTGCCGGGTGACGGTCGGCATACCGGGCCAGGACGTCGGTTGTCTGCGCTTCGGAGAGCACGACGGCGCGGGCGTCGACCCGACGCAGCCGCCCGACGCTGAGCCGGCAGACCGGATTGGCCTGCAGGTTGCGGAACCACTGGGAGCGTCGACCGAAGCCGCTGATCACGACGAGCGCGGACGGGGCGGGTCGGTCGACCACCTCGAGACAGACCGTGCGCCACTGGCCCGACCTGCGGCCGAGGTGCTCGAGCAGCAGCACACGGTCACCCACCAGCGCACCGAGGTGCCACCGGTAGAGCAGGATCGGCGCGCGGACGAACCACCGCTGTCGCAGCAGCGCGGCACCGAGCCGAGCCACGGAGCGCGAGCTGCCGACCGACGCCGTCACATCTTCTCCTTGACCCCGCGCCGGACCAGCAGCCAGTTGACCGGGTAGGCCGTGCCGAAGCCGACGATCATGGCCAGCTGCATGAGCAACCAGAAGACCGGTGAGGTCGCCTCGGCGCGGCCGCCGAACCAGAGGGGGAACAACCAGAACTGGCCGACGGCCATCAGGCCGTACATGCCTACCTGCCAGGAGGTGATCGAGGCGGTGTCGGCCTTGATCGCCGCCAGCAGGCCGGCCCAGAGTCCGAGCCCCCGCATCGGGGCGATGGAGAAGTACTGGAAGACGATCCCGATCGCGAAGGCCAGCACGAAGTCGAGCGTCCAGGCGGCGAAGATCCGGTCGGGCCAGAGCCACCCGAGACCGAACACGGCCGCCAGTCCCGGGAGCAGCACCAGTGCAAATTCTCCGACGATGTCTCCCAGCGTGCAGCCGGCCCCGCAGTGACTGGCTCCAACCGCCACCGACACCCGCATCGAACGGTCCGGCGCGTCGTCGTCGCGGCCGCGCAGCGGCGCCCGACCCTTCGCCCGATAGAAGGCGAGCCACAGCACGCTCCCGAAGAGCATCGTGATCGGCCAGACCACGTTCATCACCGCCATCGGCTGCGGCCGCCGGATCACGTCGATCAGCACCAGCACGGCGCACAGGGCCGCCAGCAGGAGCGATACGGTGGCCAATCGGTCCAGCCACCCGGGGAAGGTGCCGGTCGCCTCCATTCAGGCGCGTCCCAGTCGTTGGGCGGTCTCGAGCAGCATCGCGTGGACGAAGGCCTGAGGGGTGTTGCCGCGCAGCTGCCGCTGCTGGACGTCGAACTCCTCGGTGAGGATTCCCGGCGAACCGCACACCGTGCGTTGGACGTCGAAGTAGCGGTAGGCGGCGACGGCATTGCCCTGCTGCAGGTGGGCGAGGCTCATGATGAACCCGCACAGCGTGAAGGCGCCTTCGGCCTCACCGAGCGGTCGACCGTCGGGTCGATAGCGGTAGACGTGGTGGTCCTGGACCAGGTCCGCCTCGACCTTGGCCAGGGTGTTGACGGTCCGCGGATCGTCGGCGGGCAACGCTCCGCGGACGGCGGGCAGCAGCAAGGAGGCGTCGACTCCCGGATGGTCCGGGCTGCGCATCCACGCGCCGTCGGTCCCGAGCGCGCGGCGTCCCGTCTCGGCGAGCACCGCATCGGCCAGGGTCGCCGCGCGGCCGGCCTGGCTGGCCGGCAGCTCGTGGGCGACCGCCCGCAGTCCGGCCACGGCGGCCAGCCGGGACTGCGTCCACCAGGCGTCGTCGAGCTCCCAGATCCCCGCTTCGGGCTCGTTCCACCGTCGCGCGATCACGTCGATCGCCAGGTCGATCGCCTCGACGTGATGGGTGTCCAGTCGGTCGAGTCGCAACCCGGCGGCCAGGAGTTCGAGCATCTCGCCCAGAGCGTCGAGCTGGAACTGTCGGCGCACCCAGTTCCCGACGACGACGGTGCCCCCGGGATATCCGGGCAGGTCGAGCTGCTCCTCCCCCGGGATCGGTGAGCCGTCCACCCGGTATCCCGGCGACAGCGCGTCCCCGTGCTCGAGCAGTCGGGCCGTGGTAAAGGCGACGGCGTCATCGAAGAGCGGCAAGGGCTCGTCGACTGCGCAGGCCAGGCCGGCGTAGACCTGGTCACGGATCCAGGCGTAGCGGTAGTCGTAGTTCTTCCCGGCTTTGGCTCGTTCGGGCAGGCCGAGGGTCGCCGCCGCCACCATGCCGCCGCCGGGATCAGTCAGTGAGCGCAGTACCGCGTAGGCCTGCGCGGCATCACGGGGCGCCGCCGTCCGGGAGAGGTCGGGCACCTGCTCGGTCCACGCCTGTGTGGTGGCCGACCAGGCCTGGTCCGGGTCGACGGGATCGGCCAGCGGCCGGTCGCTCAGTTCCAGCACGAGGTCGTGCGGACGATCCGGGTCCAGGTCGAGCTCGAGCCGGAGTGCGTGGTCCTCCCATCGCGCGGCAGCCGCGCCGGACCAGCGGAGCCGCAGCTCCCCGACCCGCGCGGTCCAACGACCGTGCTGATCCAGCTTCGGACGCTCCATCGGTCGTCGTCCGAACTCGGCGCTCACCCGGAGCAACACCGACACCCGGGCCGGGCCTCCGGTGGACCAGACGCGTCGGAGCAGGACCAGCCGGTCGGCCTCGCCGGGATAGGCCAGCGCCTCGCGCGACTGCACGGTGGCCGTGTCGTCGGCGACCCAGCGACTGCGCCAGATCATCGAGTCCGGTTCGTAGCTGCCGCCCCAGACGAACGGTGCGTCCGGGGTGAGGGCGTACAGCCCGTCCCCGCCGACCAGGTGGCTGAACACGGCCGGGGAGTCCCAGCGCGGCGCACACAGCCAGGTGATGTCGCCGCGCGGTCCGATCAGGGCACCGCGGTGGCCGTCGGCGATCAGGGCGTAGTCGCGCAGCGCCTGCGGAGGGTAGTCCGCCTCGAGGCCGTGCGGCCGTTGCGTGGTCACCGGCGGCCAAAGCCGGCCGAGCGAGCGGACGCCGCGGCCGAGAGTGCCGCCACTCCCGCGCTCACCCCGGCGGCCCGCCGACGGGTGGGGTCACGGACGGCGAGCGCCACCATGGACGCCGCGTGGAGCAGGTCGATCCCGGTGTAGAGGCGCGCGAACCGCCTCGGCGCGATGAGCTGCACGAGTCCCTGCCCGGCGTGCCGCAGACCGAGCACGGTGATCGCGTCCGACTCGATGCCCACGGCCAGCCGACCCTCTAGGCTCGCGAAGAGCTGGTCCCCGCGCGACAGCAGCACCGCGCCCCAGGCGAGACCCAGCACGCCGACCGGTCGCAGGCCGCCGAGCCGGCCGCTCACCGGGACGCCAGCTTTCGCGCCACCGCCGTGCCGACGCCCGCGACGAGAGCGAGACCACCCGCGATCAGGGTCTTGTGGTGGTGGGAGAACCACAGCTGCGGCGCGGTGGACTGCGACCGGTCGTCGAAGACCCCGTGAGCTCCGAAGTCCCGTCCGTCGGGCCCGTCGGCCGGTTCCCACAGGTTCACCGGCTGATCCGGGTCGCGGGGCTGGCCGGTCTGCTGGGAGGAAAAGCCCTTCCAGCCTAGATAGCGGTCGAGCAGACCAGGGAAGAACTTGTCCCCGAGCAGCGTGCCGACCGTGCTCGCCCCCACCCAGTACTCACGCCGCCGCGGGTGGTCGGCGGCGTAGACGACCGCGCGCGCGGCCACCTCCGGCTGGTAGATCGGCGGCACCGGTTGAGCATGGTCAGGCAGCCGGGACAGCACCCAGGAAAACTGCGGGGTGTTGACGGCCGGCATCTGCACCATCGTGGTGTGCACATTGCTCTTCTCGTGCAGCAGCTCGCAGCGCAGCGACTCGTTGAAGCCCTGGATCGCGTGCTTGGACCCGCAGTACGCGGTCTGCAACGGGATGCCGCGATAAGCCAGCGCGGACCCGACCTGGACGATGGTGCCCCGGTCGCGCGCCATCATCCGCTTCAGCGCCGACATCGTCCCGTAGACGTAACCGAGATAGCTCACCTCGGTCGCGTGCTTGTACTCCGCGGGGCTGACGTGCCAGAACCGGCTGAAGACCGCGGTGAAGGCGACGTTGATCCAGACGTCGATCTCCCCGAGCTCGTCCTCCACCCGCTGCGCGGCGGCCTCGACGGCATCGGCGTCGGAGACGTCGACCGGGATCACCAACGCCTGTCCGCCACGGTTCCGCACGTCCTCGGCGGCTCCCTGCAGCCCGGTCTCGCCCCGGGCCAGCAGAGCGACCCTGGCCCCTCGGCTGCCGAACTCCCGGGCCACCGCTCGGCCGATCCCACCGGATGCCCCGGTGATGACCACGACCTGTGTCATGGCGTCCTCTCCTGGTGTCGTTCGCGTCTGCACTGCACTGGCTTCTCGATCGTCTGACCTGATGCGCCGCCGGCGCGGGCCACGGTGCCCGGGCCGACGCCGCATCAGGGGTTCTTGTCGCCGGGGGATGCGGTCTTCGTGATGGCCTGCGGCGGCTCGCGGCCGGTCACGGTGGCACCGCGGAGATCGACCGGCGGGGCGATCACCACGGGCGCGTCCACCCAGGCCGGCGGCTCCCCGGACGGCAGGTCCGGGCTGACGTAGACCTCACGGACGACGTCGGGGCCGGTCCGGTTGAGGAAGATCATGAAGACGAGCGCCACCACCACGGTCGCGATGTTGACGAAGGTCGCCGCATCGTCGACCGGAAGGAAATTGGCTGCGGACCCGGCCCGGGTCTCCACCCCGCAGGCGAACATCAGGAAGAAGACGACGGCCAGCCCCGCCAGATAGCGGACCGACGACGCCGGACCCCGCCGGACCGCTCGGAGGCCGAGCCCGCCTGCCACCAGGTGCAGGGCGTTGACCAGAACCGACACTCTGACCAGTCCGAACAGCTCTGCCTGCGAGCCAGGACCGGCCACGGCCAACCGGTCGAGGTGCTCGGTGACCCCGGGAACGAAGCCGAGGACGCCAGCCGCGCACAACACGAAGGCCAGCAACCCGGCGCCTCGCTGGACGGGCGCGATCCGAGGACCGGTGGGTCGCCCGTCGTCAGACCACCTGGTCACCGGGAGCTTCTCCCTCCTGATCAGCCTCTCGGCGCGCCTCCGGGTCGGGACCCAGGTCGTGACCGTCGCCGATGTTGCCTCGACGACGGCTTCGTGCCGCCGGGCTGGCGAAGTAGTCCGCCGGCATCGTCATCGCACCGACCACATACACCCGGTGACCCTCGATCTCGCTGGCCACCGCGCGGATCCAGGGATCCGGCGGCATGGGGAGCCTCGAGAGCGCGATCGAGCGTCGCAGCAGGACGGCGACCTCGGGCTCCGGCCGTCCCTCGTAGGCGTCCAGCACTCCGAGCACGACAGCCTGCAGCTTCTGCGCGAGACCCTGAGGACCCGCGACCGACTCAGCGCCGGCCGCCACGACGAACTCCTTGCATGATGACAACTATTGCAGGTGTTCACGCTACGCCGACAGCCGGGTTCATCCCGGACACAGCCGGAGTCAAGCAAACTGGTGTCATGGACCAGCGGACAGGTGAGAAGAACCTGACGAAGACTCCTCGGCTCCCGGCCACGGCTTCACGCCCAACCGAGGACGTCGACCTGGAGTCCGCCACCCTCGACGCCCTGATGCGCGCCTCTCGCGTCGTCACCGCGATCGTGGCACGGTCGATGGCGCGGAACGACAACCGGATCACGATGCCGCAGCTCCGCGTGCTGGTGATGGTCGCCTCCGGACCCGACGTCACCACCACGGCGGTCGCCAGCGAACTGCGGATCCATCTGTCTTCGGCCAGCCGGCTCTGCGACCGTCTCGTCGCCGCTGGGTGGCTCACCCGGCGCGAATCGCCGACGGACCGGCGCAGCTCGCTCCTGGTCCTCACCCGGCGAGGACGCTCGCTGCTCTCAGCGATCATGGCCGAGCGGCGTCGGGCGTTCGCGCAGATCGTCGCGGACCTGCCAGCGACGCAGCAGCGCACCCTCACCCGCAGCCTCGAGCGTTTCGCCGACGCGGCAGGCGAGCCGCGGACCGGCAGTCTCTCCGGCTGATTCCGGCTGACTTCGGGCACGACGCATCCCGCACCTCCGAGCGTCCCGAGGTAACGAATTCGTCGCGATCCCGACACATGGTTGCATTCATGCAAGTTCCTGGGAACGGTGGTCAGTGACCTGACAGCCGCTGGGCGCTGCAGATGCTCAGCGGACGACATCGAGCCGAGGAGGCCGAATCCGTGAGCACAACCACCGTTCTCGTCATTGTCGCCGTGGTGGTCGTCGTCGCCGTGTTGTGTGTGGTGGCGGCCGTCCGAGCGCGCAAGGTGAGCGCGCAGGCCAGCCAGCGCATGGGCCTTCCGGACCTGGGCGCCTTGTCGGCGGATCAGCCGATCGTTCCGCCTGCGGCTGAGGGATCCGCGGACGAATCCACGCAGGTCCGAACCGAAGACGTCACCCATGATCATGCGTCCGGGGAGCGCGGCCGAAACTGACGTCACCGGTTCCCGATTCGACGCGAGCCTCGAGAGCTTCGTCGAGAGACACCCGGGCCTGGATCGCCGCGGTGGTTGGGTTCCCGTCGCCCGCTCCCACGGCGCGCGACGGGAACCCGGCTGTCCGCGACGACCCGACTCCCTCCAGGGCTCGGGCCATCCCCTCGGCCGCCGGACAGCCCCGGAGCCGACCGGTCTGTGCTGCCGATCAATCCGTCGTCGGTGACGAATCGCTCCAGGAGTTGCCGACTCTAGGGAGGATTCCCACCCCGAGCCAAAAGGATCAAGATCATCGTTATCGCCCCGAGACCTGTGTCCGCGGGGATCCCGAGTGCGGGCCCCCACGTCTGCGAGGCGGCCGACGACGGCCCCAACGCGGAGGTGGCAGTCGAGGCCCCCGCCGTCCAGTTGCGGATCGTCTCCTTCGTCGAGTTGTCACCGCGCTACCTCGCCGACTGCTTGAGCCATCCCGATCGACCGATCGTGCTGCGCGGACGACTGAACCGTCCACCGACGGTGACGGAGTTGATCTTGCTCCTGCAGGACGGGCCGTCCGGGGTCGGCTACGAACCCGAACAGAACTGCGTACGGACGTCGTGGCGCCGAGCACCGGCCGGTGCCCCGTCCTCCCACACCACGGAGTCACCGCTGCAGCTCTGCCTGGCCATGCGCGGACACGTGGCGGCCATCGCCGCCCGGGCCGAGGAGCTCCGCAGCGAGTCACTCGTCCTCGCCGCCGAGCTGGGTGAGACCTTCCGGGCCGTCCTCGAGACCGACTCGGGTTGACCAAAGTCGCGGGAGCTCTCGCCTCGTCGTCCTGGGCGGTGATCTCCGCCGGCTCGTTGGCGTGTCGGCCTATGATCCTGGCAGTCCAGACCAGGGCGAAACGAAGGTGACGGCGTGAACGATCCGGCTTCGCATCCCTCGGACGCGCGCCGTCCGCATGAGGAGACCGAGATGCCCGCGAGCCTCCGCCTGGTGGCCCGAGCGGTGACCCAGCGCTTCGCCGAGGTACTCGACCGCGTCGACGTGCCGCTGACCCTGGTGCAGCTCCGCGCGCTCTACGCCCTGCTCGACGAACCCGACGGCGTGCCACTCCGCCACTGGGCGCAGAAGTTGCGGATGAGTGATCCCTCGGCCAGTCGCCTGGGTCAGCGGCTCGAGCGGGATGGGTTGGTCGACCGGCAGGCTGGCGCGGCGCGCGCTCTCTCGGTGGTGATCACCGACCGTGGACGGGAGGCGGTGTCGCAGATCGAACGCGAACAAAGCCGCGAGCTCTACCGGATGACGGAGCCACTCGCGGCCGGCGACCGGAGCACGCTGCTGTCGCTGGTCGAGCGGCTGACCGACCAGGCCCGTGCGGACCACCAGGAGCGACGATGACCACTCTCCCCTCTGCCGCAGACCCCGACCTGCACGACGCAGACCGCTCGACGGCGGGCGACGGCAGCTCCTTGGCTGAGCTGGCGGAAGCGTTCCGGCTCCTGGTCCGCGAACTGGCGGACGGTTCCCTGACGACCACCGCCCAGGTCGTGCCCGGACTGACCCGACGGTTGCTCCCGCAAGCTCATTACGTCGAGCTGGTTGAGCATCGCGACGGTCGCCTCCGCCCCCTGGGTCGCACGGACGCGACGATCGACACGGTGCTGCGGATCGGCGAGGAAACCGGAGCCGCCCCGGTGCTCGAGGTCCTGCACAGCAACGACGTAGTGGTCTGCCCGGACGTGCGCACCGAAGAGCGGTGGCCGGAGTGGGCCCGCCGCGTCGGGGCGGAGACGTCGATCGCGAGCGCGCTGTGCTTCCGCCTGTATCTGACCCGCGAACATCGCGTGGCCTTCACCCTCTATTCCGAGTGGCCGGAGGCCTTCGACTCCGAGGACGTGGCGCTCGGCTCGATCCTCGCCTCCTACTGCTCGCTGGCTTCCCTCAGCGAACTGGTGATCGGTGAGCCGGTGGCGAGCGAGCGCTCGTCGGAGGTGTTCCGGGAGATCGGGGTGGCCATCACCCTGCTGACCGGGCAGGGAATGGCAGCCCAGGAAGCGCACCGCACGCTCACCGACGCCGGCCGACGCCTCGGAGCGACCCTCGAGCCGGACGGGGCTCACCCCGCCGACTGAAGATTGTCATATAGCAACTATGCTCTTCACGAGCCGGGCGGTAATGACCCGGACATCGATGAGGAGTGTTCGTGGAGAGTCATCTCAGTTTCACCCAGTCCCAGTGGGACATCGTGCTGGCCTCGTTCGTGATGGCCGCCTTCGCCCTGCTGGGCGGCTTCGTCTATCTGCTGAGCACCAAGCGGGAGATCTCGGCCCGGTTCCGGTCCTCCGGCATTGCCGGCTCGATCGTCTGCCTGGTCGCCTTTCTCGCCTACCTGCTGCTGATCATCTCCTGGATCGTCGGCTTCCGCTTCGATCCGGGCACCGCGATGTACGTCCCGTCCGGTCACGCGCTGCAGTTCCGCAACGCCTACCGGTACGTCGACTGGTCGGTCACCGTGCCGCTGCTGACCGTCGAGATCGTGGTGGTCTCCACCCTGGTCGGGCGGGCGGCCCGTCGGATGCGCGGTCTCCTGATCGTGTTGGCCTGGTTGATGATTGTCACCGGCTTCCTCGGTGCCGACACCTTCTCCAGCGACACCGGGCGACTGGTCTGGGGCTTGATCTCGACCGTCGTCTTCATCCCGCTCTACGTGCTGCTGCTGCGGACGGCGTTCCGCTCGGCCAAAGCCCTCGGTGGGCCGGCCGGATCGGCGCTGCGGAGCGCCGGCCTGCTGCTCTCACTCACCTGGGGCGTCTACCCACTCGCCTACTGCGTGCCCTTCTTCTTCGCCGACTCCTCCGGGTGGGCCGTGGGACGACAGCTGGCTTTCACCCTGGCCGACATCGCCGCCAAGGTGGGCTTTGGGATTTTCATCCACACCGTGGCCAAGCACCGCACCGGCTCCGAGGTCGCCGACGGCGAGGCCCCGCACCCGGATCCGGTGTTCGTCTCCGGTGAGCGCCTCGCCGACGCCCGACCGGTCGGCGCCACGGTCCGCTGATCGTGACCCAGGTCCAGCACGCGGTCACCGTCCGCCCCGACCCGTCGCCGGTGCGGTGGGAACGGGCGGCGGTCCGGTGCTCGCTGGTGCTCGCCGGTCTTGCCGTCGCGCTCGGGCTCGCCGATCCGGTAGTGCTCGAGCGGGGCGGTCCGGTCGTCCTGGCGATCGGGATCGTCATCGGGATGCCGCATGGGGCCGTCGACCACCTGGTGCCGTTCTGGACCGGCCGGCTGCGGTCGGGGGCGCGGGCCATGACCGTCGTCCTCGGCGGCTATCTCGCGCTGGCCGCCACCGTGCTGGTGACCCTACGGCTGGTCGGTCCCGCTGCGCTGCTGGTGCTGCTCGCGCTGTCGGTGCTGCACTTCGGTGTCGGCGACGTGATGGCCGACCGGGGGCGGCTCGCGGGGCCTACGACGCGCCCGCGCATGCGCCGACTCCTGCTCGGATGCGCGGTTCTCGCCCGCGGTCTGCCGGCCGTCGTCCTCCCGCTCGCTGTCTGGCCCGCACGGACGGACCGCATGCTGCGCGCCGTCGCGCCCGGGGCTCACCCGGCCACCCCGACGATCCGACTCGCGCTGATCGCGCTGCTGGTCGGGTGTGTGGCCGTGAGCCTGGTGGAGGCGGGGCGTCGCCACGATCCGCTCACGGTGGTCGAGCTGATCGCGCTGCTCGCCCTCTTCGGCTGCGTGCCCCCGCTGGCGGCCTTCGGGGTCTATTTCGGCGGCTGGCACGGCCTGCGCCACTCGGCTCGGATGATCGAGAGCCAGCCGGAAAACCAAGCTGATCTCCGCCGTGGTCGCCGGGCGGCACCGGTCGGCCGGTTCCTGCGCGCGGCCGCTGTACCCACAGGGCTGGCGCTGACCGGGACGGCGGCGCTGGTCGTCCTGGCTCGCAGCGGCTCGGGTCTCGCCGCGTCCGCCTTCAGCGCCCTGTTCGCGCTGACGGTTCCGCACCTGATCATCGTGGGCGCTCTCGACCTCGGTGTACTGTCCGAGCGACCGGGTGACGCCGGGCGGAACCGCTGAGGCGATCGCCGGCGTGGGCGGCCGTGGCCGTGGGGGACGGGAGGAGCCGATCATGACGACGTCGGATGATCACCGCCAGGACGATCGACCGGACGACGGGACGCCGCCGACTGTCGGTCAGTCGCTTCGGGCGCGCCGGCCCGCCCCTTGGCTCGCCGTGCTGATCTTCGCCGCCGGGTTGTTGGTCGGGGTGCTCACGGTCGGACTGCTCGACGCCGGCACGCCCGACTTCGCCACCCGCACATCGAACACGTCGACGCTTCCGGGCCGATCGACACCCACCCCAGTCGCCAATGGCGCCGCGGCGCAGGCGCAGGTCAATGCGGCCTGTCTCGCCGTGATCAACGACGCCCAGGACGTGTACGCGGCCCTCGGCGATCTCGGACCCGCCCTCGACCAGAACGACCTGACGACCCTCGACGACATCGTCCGGCGGCTGCAGCCCGTCGAACCGCGCTTGGCCACCGACCTCGCCGACTGTCGCGTGCGCACCGACGTGAACGCCGGCCCGAGCGCCCCGGGGAGCCCCGTCGCCACGTCGGAGCCGAGCACCTCGCAACCGACACCCAGCCCCACGCCGACCCGATGATCCGATGACGGATCCGGGAGAGCCTCGGCTGATCGAGCGGATGGCGGCCAGCGCTTCGGCCGTGGTCGCGGCGGTCGGCCATGGCTATCGCACCGTGGTCGTCCGGGGCCGCTGGGTGGTGATCGGGGCCTGGACCGCCCTGGCCACGATCATGATCATCCTGGTTCCGGTCCAGACCAACGGCGGCGGCTTCGGCGATCTGTTGCCACCCGACAGCCCGGTGCTCCGGGTCGAGCAGCGCATCCTGGCCACGTTCCGGGTCCCGGTGATCGCCGGCACCACGGTCGTCGTCCACCAGCCCGGCGGGCTCAGCGTGCTGACCCGGGCCGATTCGCTGCTCTGGGCCCTGGGCACCACCCAAACGGTGCTGGAAGCCCCGGAACCGCCCCCACCCGGCGCCATCCAGGCTGCGATCCCCGTGCCCACCGGCCGCTCCGACACCACGGTCACCTATCTGTTCATGACCGACGGCACCGGTCTGCGCAACACCGTGCGCCTCGCCCAGCAGTACGCCGCCCACTTCAACAACCAGAGCGGGGTCGGCACCTACGTCACCGGCTTCGTGCCGGCCCAGGTGGCCCAGGGAGACTATCTGCGCGAGCGCCTCCGGCTCTTCGAGATCGCCACCGTGCTCTTGATCATCCTGGTGGTGGCGATTGCCTTCCGCTCGCTGCTCGCCCCGCTCGCCGTCCTCGCCATCGCCGCCGTCGGTTACGGCGTCTACTTCCCCGTGCTGTCCTCGCTCGCAGCCGCCCTCGGCTTCGAGGTCCCGACCCAGCTCGAACCGGTGCTGGTGGCCCTGCTGCTCGGCGTGGTCACGGACTACTGCGTCCTCTTCTTCGCCGACTTCCGCGACGAGCTCGACACCCGGCCGACGGTGGCGGACGCGACTCGAGCAGCGTTGCAGCGCAACGGGTCGATCGTCGGCGTCGCCGGCCTGACCGTCGCCGGCGGCACGATCGCGCTGCTCGCGGCACCGTTCGCGATCTTCCGCGGCCTTGGTCCGGCCCTCGCTCTCACCGTGCTGGTCGGGCTCGCCGTCTGCCTCACCCTGACCCCCGCGGTGATGGCGGTGCTCGGTCGCCGACTGTTCACACCACTGCCCGGCCGACGTTCCGAGCGCGAGCGCGCGATCACCCGCCGACGGCAGGTCTCCACGGACTCCCGCCTCACCAGGTTCGTCGCGCTGATCACCCGCCGTGGTCCGGCTCTGGTCACGCTGGTGCTGGTCGTCGTCGTCCTCGGCCTGGCCACCCTCCCGTTGGCCCGCGCCCGGCTGGACCTGTCCTTCACCGCAGGGTTGCCGCGGGACGACGCCGTGGCCGAGGGAGCTCGGCTGCTCGACCAGGTCGGTCTGCGCGGCATCACGGCGCCCACCGAGATCCTCGTCGAAGGCACGAACCTGACCGGTCGCCGTACCGCGCTGGCAGCTCTCGAACGCAAGCTCTCGGCTCAGCCGGGGGTCAGTCGGGTGATCGGCCCCGCCGATCTGCCCACCGCGAAGGCGCGCGGTCTGGTGCTGACCCCAGACGGTCGTGCCGCGCGTTACGTCGTCGTCTTCGACAGCGATCCTTTGGCTTCCCGGGCCATCACCGACGCTCGGTTGCTCCGCGACCGGCTGCCCACCCTCAGCGCTCGCGCCGGGCTGGCGGACACCCAGCTGTCGCTCACCGGTCAGACCCTGATCGCCGACGAGGTCGGACAGCTCACGCGACGCAGCCTCGAGGTGACCTTGCTGGTCGCGATGGCGATCGAGCTCATGATCCTCGTGCTGTTCCTGCGAGCCGTCGTCGCGCCAGTCGCGCTGCTGGCTTGCAGCGTGCTCAGCGTGGCGGCCGCGCTCGGGCTCACCACGCTCGTTTTCCAGGACATCCTGGGCCAGGAGGGGCTGACCTTCTACGCGCCCTTCGCGGCCGCTGTCCTGCTGATCGCCCTCGGTTCGGACTACAACGTCTTCTCGATCGGCACCATCTGGAACGAAGCTCGACGACAGCCCATGCGCCCGGCCCTGATCGAGGCGGTACCGCGCGCCTCCCACGCGATCACGACCGCCGGCGCCATCCTCGCGGCGACGTTCGCGCTGGTCGCGGTGATCCCGCTGGCGACGTTTCGGCAGATCGCCTTCGCCATGACGGTCGGGTTGCTCCTGGACACTTTCCTGGTACGGCCGGTGCTCACGCCCGCGGTCCTCGCCCTGCTCGGGCCCGCGGCGCGCTGGCCGAGCCGACCGCCGCGAGTGCCCGGCCCCCGGCCTCTCCCGCACCCCACGCCCGACGGCGGTCCGGCACCGAGCACGGCGGGTGGCCTGCCAGGAGGTCAGCGTGCCTGACTCCAGCCGATCCGCGCGACGCTCGCGTTCCTGGACGGCTGCCGTCGCCGTGGTGATCGCCCTGCTGCTTCTCGGCTGGGCCGGGGATCGGCTCGCCCGGCGTTCCGCTGAGGACCTGATCTCCCGCGACCTCGCCTCGGCGACCGGGAGCAGCCGGCCGCCGTCGGTGGACATCGGAGGTGGGCTGTTCCTCCCCCAGGTCGTCCGCGGCGCCTACGACGAGGTCGACGTCCGGGTCGACGACCTGCACGACGGACCGCTGACCATCGCCCGGGTGGACGCCCGGCTCACCGACGTCCGAGTGCCCTTCCACGACGTCCTGGTCCGCGACGTCCGGACCATCGGGGTGGGCCACTCCGACGCCACCGTGCGGTTGACCTACGACGCGCTCAACCGGTACTTCACGGCCACCGGTCGTCGTCTCACGATCAGCCGGGCCGAGGGCGACCAGAGCGTCCGGCTGACCGGGACGGTGCAGGTGCTTGACCAACGGCTCGAGGCGAGTGCGGAGGTCGGGCTCGCCGTCACCGACGGCAACCTCCGCTTGATCCCACAGACCGTCTCGACCAACGGAGGCACGCTCGGGGCCACCGCACGCCTCCTGCTGCGTCAGCGGCTCACCGTCACCATCCCGCTCGGATCGCTCCCGTTCTCGCAGCGACTGAGCGGCATCAGCGCGACCGACGACGGGCTGGTGATCACCGCGGTCGGGGACGGCATCGTGGTCCAGCCGTGACCGTCACGCCCTCCCGCTAGGCTGCGCCGTGCACTCTCTGCGTCAACGGCTCGCCTCGGTGGTGGAGTCGTTCTGGTTCGTCCCTGCGGTCCTGCTGGCGGTGGCCGCCGTGCTCGCCGAGGTCCTGGTCGGGCTCGACCGCGACCTGGTCGGTCGGGGCGTCGCCGGCCTGCCGTTGGTCAACAACGTGGGCGCCTCGGGCAGCCGGGACCTGCTGGCCGCCATCGGCGGATCGATGCTCGGGGTGGCGGCGACGTCGTTCTCGATCACCATCTCGGTGATCGCCACGGCCAGTTCGACCTACGGCCCGCGCCTGGTCCGCAACTTCATGGCCGACCGTGGCAACCAGCTGGTGCTCGGCACCTTCGGCGCCACCTTCCTCTATGCGCTGCTGGTGCTGCGGTCGGTGCGCGAGCAGTCGTCCGCCGGTCCGGAGTTCGTGCCGCACCTCGCGGTGACGCTGGCGATCGGGCTGGCCGTGCTCGACGTCGCGGTGCTGATCTACTTCATCCACCACATCGCCGAGTCGATCCAGATCGCCAACCTCGCCGCCCGCGTCCTCCAGGATCTTCAGAGCAGCCTGCGCTTCGACGACCACCGCGATCTCGCGGTGCCCGGAAACGTCGTGCTCGACCCGACGGGCGAGTCGAGAGCCGATCTCGTCCTCCGCGCCGAGGACCACGGCTTCCTCCGGCACGTGGATTACCGCGGACTGGTGGAGACGACCGCCGAACTGCACGGCTGGGCGCGGCTGCTGATCCGCGTCGGGGACCACGTGGTGGCCGGCGATCCGTTGATCGAGTTCCGCAGCGTGGGGGAGTTGCCTCAGCGGGTCGAGCAGCGGTTGCGGCGTCACCTCGACTTCGGGCGTTCGCGGACGCCGCACCAGGACCAGCGGTACGCCGTCCTACAGCTCGCCGAGATGGCGGTCCGGGCGCTGTCGAGCGGCACCAACGACCCCTACACCGCGATCAACGCGATCCTCGAGATCGGCACCGGGCTGACCATGATCAGCGAGCTGGGCGATCCACCGGGGCAGCTCGGGCGTGACGGCGAGGTGCGCCTGCTCGTCCGTCCGGTGGGCGTCGCCGAGCTGGTCGACCTCGCGTTCGACCAGATCCGCACCTATGCCGTCTCGTCCACCGAGGTGGTGCTCGCCCTCCTGGATCTGCGGATGCGGATCGGTCGGGTCTCCGACGATCCGGCCGTCCAGACCGCGCTGCGCGACCAGGAGTCCGCGCTGGTGCGTCAGTTCCACGCGGCTGGACCGGACGACCGCGACATCGCCCGGGTCGAGGCCGCCCGGAGCTCCGCCGACCGCCGCTGACTCGCAGGCGCGATTCAGGCCAGGGACAGGAAGAGCTTCTCCATCTTCTGCACGTCCAGGCTGTCGACGCCCTCGTCGGCGATGCACTGCTTGAGCCCGGTGGCCACGATCGAGAAACCGGCCCGGTCCAGGGCTCGGCTCACCGCAGCCAGCTGGGTCACGACGTCCTCGCAGTCCTCGCCCTCCTCGAGCATCCGGATCACGGCGTCGAGCTGCCCACGGGCCCGCTTGAGCCGGTTCACCGCCGGTCGGATGGACGCCTGATCGAGCTGAACCATCAGGCCTGCTCCACCGGGGTGCCGTCCAGGGCCCCGAGCGCGGCGCGGAGCCGACCAGCAGCCTCGTCGGACACCGCCTGGAGCGCTGAGTTGTCGGTCAGACCGACCATCAGCTGCGGGTCCACGGCCTCGACCACGGTGCTGGTCTCCGAGCTCGCCCTCACCACGACGTTGCACGGCAGCAGCAGGCCGATCGACGGTTCCGCCTCCAGGGCGGCGTGGGCCAGCGGCGGCCGGCAGGCGCCGAGGATCACCTGCGGGGCGATCTCCACGTCGAGCTTGGCCTTCATGGTGGCCTGCAGGTCGATCTCGGTGAGCACGCCGAAGCCTTGGTCGGACAGGGCCTGGCGGGTCTCCTCCACGACGGCGGCGTAGGGGCGCTCGACGGTGGTGCGCAATGCGTAGGTCACGGACGTTCCTCCTCGGTATCGAGGGCCGAAGCATACCACCAGGGGTATCGACACCTGTTCCGTGGTTGTGAATCCGCGATTTGATCACAGCCGTGACGCCGCCTACTCTGTCACCCGACAGATACCCCCATGGGTATCGGACGAGAGGAGCGGCAGTGTGCGACCGACGATCATTCCGATCGAGACGCCCACCCTGGGCGATCGCAGCTATCTGGCCCACGACGGCGAGGTGGCGCTGGTGGTCGACCCCCAGCGCGACATCGACCGGGTGCTCGACCTGGCCGCCACGCAGGGGGTGCGGATCACCCACGTGTTCGAGACCCACATCCACAACGACTACGTGACCGGCGGCCTCGCCCTGGCCCGGCTGACCGGGGCGGCCTACCTGGTGAATGCCGCCGATGAGGTCAGCTACGAGCGCACCCCGGTCACCGACGGCGACGAGGTCGTGGTCGGGTCGACGATGCGGGTGCGGGCGATCGCCACGCCGGGCCACACCTTCACCCACCTCGCCTACGCCCTCAGCGCCGGCGACGACCCGGTCGCGGTCTTCACCGGCGGCTCACTGCTGTTCGGCGCCACCGGCCGCCCGGACCTGCTCGGGCCCGACCACACCCACGACCTCGTCCACGCCCAGTACCACTCCGCCCACCGTCTCGCCGAAGAGCTTCCCGACCGCGCCGAGGTGCTGCCCACCCACGGGTTCGGCAGCTTCTGCTCGGCTAGCCAGTCCGAGGCCACCGACTCCACGATCGGCCGGGAGCGCACCACCAACCCGGTGCTCACCTCGAGCGAGGAGGAGTACGTCGAGGCGCTGCTCGACGGGCTCGACGTCTACCCGGCCTACTACGTCCACATGGCCCCGACCAACAGCGCCGGGCCTACCGAGGCCGACCTGACCCTGCCCGGTCGGGCCGACCGCACGGAGCTGCGACGCCGGATCGAGGCCGGTGAGTGGTTGGTCGACCTGCGCACCCGGACCGTCTTCGCCACCGGCCACGTCCCCGGCAGTCTCAACTTCGGCCTCGACGGTGGCTTCGCGACCTATCTGGGCTGGTTGATCGACTGGGGCACGCCGGTGACTCTGCTCGGTGAGACGAGGACCGACGTCGAGGCAGCACAGCGCGAGCTGGTGCGGATCGGCATCGACCGTCCAGCGGCGATGGCCACCGGCTCACCTGACGACTGGTCGGATCGCCCATTGGCGAGTTTCCCGCGGGCCACCTTCGCCGACCTCGCCCACGTACGACACCACCGCCCCGTGGTCGTCCTCGACGTGCGTCGCACCGCCGAGTCGGCCGCGGCGCGGATCGAGGGCGCCGTCACCATCCCCCTGCACGAACTGCCCGGCCGAATCCGTGACGTCCCCGACGGCGAGGTCTGGGTCCACTGCGGCGGCGGCTACCGCGCCTCCGTCGCCGCCTCCTTCCTGTCGGCCGCCGGACGGCAGCTCGTCGCCGTCGACGACTCGTTCAGCAACGCCGGGCCGGCAGGACTCCCGCTCATCACCGACCAGAACAGCGAGGCCGACCACTCATGATCAAGCGACTCCGCGCCACCTTCTCGGCGCCGATCACCATCGCCCCCCTCGACGCCCACGCCGCCGTCTCCGGCAACGGTGCAGCTCCACTCCTGCTCGACGTGCGGGAGGCCGACGAGTGGCAGGCCGGCCACGCCCCGTCGGCCCTGCACATCCCACTCGGACAGCTCGAGAACCGACTCGGCGAGATCCCCGCCGACCGTCCCGTCATCACCGTCTGCCGCTCCGGCCGACGATCCGCCCTCGCCGCGCGCCAGCTCGCCGCGCACGGCCGCTCGGTCAGCAACCTCGACGGTGGGATGGCCGCCTGGTCGGCCGCTGGACTGCCCGTCGTCACCGCCAGCGGCCCCGGCACCGTCCTGTGAGGGAAGATCCCGTGACGCGAACGAACCAGCACCCGCCGCGAAACCAGGCCAGCCCGGTCGACGCGTCCAGCGTGCTCGCCTGGATGACCGCCGACCCCGACGCTGTCACCGTCCTCGACGTCCGCACCCCGGGCGAGTTCGAGACCCGCCACATCACCGGCTCCTTCAACCTGCCTCTGCACCTCGTCGGCGAGCATGCCGCTGCGCTGGCCGCACGGCTGGACCGCAAGGTGGTCCTCGTCTGCCAGTCCGGGGTCCGAGCCGACCAGGCCCGACAGCGACTCGCCGCCGTCGGCATGGCGAACCTGCACGTCCTCACCGGCGGTGTCGACGGCTACGCGCAGGCCGGTGGCACCGTCACCACCGGACGGTCGCGGTGGGCGATGGAGCGGCAGGTTCGGATGGTGGCCGGCGGACTCGTGCTCCTCGGTGTCCTCACCAGCCGACTGACGTCGTTCACCCTGATCCTTTCCGGCGGCATCGGCGCCGGCCTCGCCGTCTCGGCGCTCACCGACACCTGCACGATGGCCCGGCTGCTCGGGAAGCTGCCCTACAACCGAGCCGGCCAGCCCGGCGACCAGGCCCTGCTGGACCGACTTCCGGCCGGCCCGGCCTCGTGATCGGCACCCTGGTCCTCGCCACCGCGTTCGGTCTGGTGGTGGGCGCACTGCTCGGGCTGCTCGGCGGTGGCGGCAGCATCCTGGCCGTCCCCGCTCTCGTCTACGGAGTCGGGCTCCCGCTGGCCGAGGCGGTGCCCACCTCGCTGCTGGTCGTCGGGCTCTCCTCGGCGGCCGGCGCCCTCCCGAGACTCAAGCAGGTGCAGTGGCGGCTGGCCCTCGTGTTCGCCGTCACCGGAGGCGTCGCGGCCTTTGCCGGCACCGCGGTCAACAAGCTGCTCGATCCGTCGATCGTGCTGCTCGGCTTCGCCGCGGTCATGATCGCGGCTGCCGTGCGGATGCTGCGGAGCGGGGACGCCGTCGGCGGCTCCTGCGCCCTGCCGGGCGGTGGCGTCCACTGGCGGAGCTGCCTCCCCAAGGCGGCCGCGGCCGGTGTGGTCGTCGGCTTCCTCACCGGGCTGTTCGGCGTCGGCGGAGGCTTCCTGATCATCCCCGCGCTGACCCTGCTCCTCGGGCTCCCGATGGCCGCGGCCACCGCCACCTCGCTCGTGGTCATCGTCGCCAACTCGGCGTCAGCCCTGGTCGCTCACCTCGGCGACACCACCATCGACGTGTCGGTCGCCACCGCGTTCACCGCAGCCAGTGTCGTCGCCGCGTTGGCCGCCGGCCGGCTCGCACCCAAACTCTCCGGACTCAAGCTTCGCCGCGGCTTTGCGGTCCTGGTCCTCCTCGTCGCGATCTACGTCGTCCTCCGCACCGCGATCAGCGGAACCGCCTGACTGACCCGGCTGCGGAGCCGCCTCGAGGATTTGCACGAGGGCCGACGCATGACGAGTTGGTCACCTGACAGCCGACCGGCCTCACCCTCGTCCAGAGGTCACGGCTCTGAGCCGTCGGCGGACTCGAGAGCATGCGGGCTGTCGCCAGCGGGCTCGCCGGACCGGTGAGCCACGGGCGTCGGTCGCCCTCAGCCCGGGAACCGGCGCCAGCGGCCCTCGGAGACGACGGTGACCTCGCCGTCGACGACGCTAATCGCGCTCTGCTCGTCGAGGGCGTAGGAGGGACTGCCGATCCGGGCGGCCCAGGCCTCGGCGCGGGCGAGCGTGTTGGTCTCCCAGCCCGGGTAGTCCAGGTGGGGGAAGATCGAAAAGTCGACGACACCCAGCGTGCGGTCGTCGGCGGCCCCGTGCCAGGTGACGAAGGTCTCCCCGATCCGGGGCGTCATCACCATGCTGCCGGCGCTGATCCCGACCCACACGGTGTCGGTCAGGTCGGGGAGAAGCTCGGCCAACCCCGAAGCACGCATCCAGTGGGCCAGGTAGGTCGCGTCGCCACCGTCGACCAGCAGCACATCGGCGTCGCGGACCCAGGGCTGCCAGCGTTCGGCGCCGATGCTCGGCAGCGCGGTCAGCTCGAGGACGCCGACCGATCTCCACGGCAGGCCGGTCAGGTTCCACGGCGGCACGCCCTGCACGAAGCCGCGGACGGACGCCGGCCCACAGTCCGGGTGACCCCACTGGGCCGTCGGGATGCAGAGTGCGTCGGCCTCAGCGACCGGCTTGCCGAGCATGCCGGTCAGCGCGGCCTCGATGGACGGGTTGGTGACGCCGCCAGACGTCAGCAGGAGCTTCACAGGTCCTCCGGGGTGGCAGTGGCGGTGGCTTTCGGTGGTCTCAAGGCGGTCGACCTCGGGTCCGGGCCGAATTCATCGGGTGCGCGCGGTTGTCAGGGCACGACCACTCAGCGAACAAGGCACAGCGCCGGGTCTGCGGCGACGGCCGCTGGCCGTCGCCGACCAGCGGGATCGCGTCCTCGAGGCCCCTCGTACGGGCTGGAGGTGAACCGAACCGGCTGGCCAACTGGTCCGATCGACAGGACCAAGGAAGTGGACGAGGAGACCGATCAGCTGTCGTGGTGGGAGCCGCCTCGGGGATTCGAACCCCGGACCTACGCATTACGAGTCGGCCGCGGGACGCCCTGCTTCGCCCGCCTCCGCCTGGGAGTGTCCACTCAAGGGTGTCGAAGTCAGGGCCGTTGCACGAGCTTGGCTGCCATCATGGCTGCCGGACGACGCCACCTTGCAGATCTGCCGCGGCGCCGGATTGCAGCCGTGGCGTCCAGCGTCGCTCCCCCGGCCTTCAAGCTGGGCGGGACTGCTGCATGCGAATCACCCTTTTACGGTTCGCGGAACGCATCCTGAGCGTCGATGCCGTCCGTGCCCGTCGACATCGATAGGCTCACCGCCCGCAGTGTTGTCACCGAGACAGTCACTCACCAGCGCGCCGCTTGGCTTCAACGAGCAGCTTCGCAAGGTCGTCAAGCTCCTCTCTCACAACTCGAAGCACGTCCTCGCCATTGAAGATGCCTCCGACGAACTGCCAGCCCGTCGAGATACGTACAACGTCCCCAGAGGGGACCGTTCTTTGGCTGGTTGACTCGCCCATCAGTGAGGTAGTTGTTGTCTTGATCGTGCCATCAGAACTGAAAACCTGAAAAAAGCCGGCTTCTTCCACTTGCTGATCGAGCCTCTTCAAGGCTGCGTTGCGCATCTCAGTGATGGCTCGGCGGCGCGGGGTGAGCTGCGAGCGCCACCACGCTAGGACAGTTGGGCTAGCGGACTTGAGGCCTTCATTAATTTGTCGTCTCACGCCTGCCAAGAGATCAAGGACGTAAGGGAGTCTGTCCGGGAACTCGAAGGGCGCACCGCTGCTAGCGTGAGCGCTCAGGTCGGCGACCATTCGCGCTGCTCGCTCCCAGGCCGCCTGCGCCCTCTCGAGTCCCATCGGGCAAGTCTGCATCAACTTTTCGCGACAAAGCTAGTCGGGACGCTCGACTCGGGGGGCCACCCAAGGTCAAGATTTCCTGAACCCCTCAGTGAAGGCAGGCAGCATGACATATTATGTATGCCCAAGCAATGTTCAACGGCGCTCCGGTATTAGTGGCTTCCGGCTGGCCGAGCCGCAGTGCTGAGGCGACTAATTCCGTGGTGGCTTCTAGAGCCACACGACTTTACGTGCTCGGTCTATGTACAATGCTGTAATGTACTGGCATCGTCGCAAACCGACCGTGCATCCGCTCAATCTCTATGCACAGACCTCCGTCTACAGCATGGCCTTTTCACTAGCGGCTGGCGTAGATCTCTCCAGTGCCGCGGAAAGGCTGCTCCGGGTCGGTTGGGCGCGAACCTCAACGACGCCGGCTGAAGCTTCTGTGCGTGTCGCCCACAGATTTAAATATGTCGAAAAATCACAGCGTGATCTAGACTCGATTATCGACTTCATGACAAGGCTGAATGACCAGGAAGTTCGCATGTCGAGCTTGCTGACCGCCCACCCCTTGCTGTCTGCGAAGATCTTTCTGCCAGCGCTGTTAAGGCGTAAAAACATTGACGCGAAAGAAGAGCGTTCCGGGTCTGGTAGATACGACGCACAAATCGCGGAACTAGCAAGTTTGCGACAGGCGGCCGCAGTGGCTGTGGAAGAAGCCCAAATACTTGGTGGCCTTCGGAACGCAGTTGATCAATTTGTCTATAGTTACGGATATCTAGAGTCTGAGCCGTATGTGCGTCTTCAGGCTCGACCCGCCTTTGTCAGGTGGGCGGACGACGGAGTCGACGGCGAGCCGCGGCAGGTGATGGTCTGGTTGACACTCCATCGGTCAGGGGCGGCGATACTAACGCTAGTCTTCCCGAATGAAAGTCTTGGAGATGTCGGCCACCTCACTGCGCTTTCTTCCGTAACCACCCAGTTTCTGCGGGAGGTTGAAGTGTCGAGTGACATTGTTGGCCAATGTAGGCCAATCTTCCGCGAAAAACGACTCATTGACGGCGTAGAGCAGCCGGCAATTTCAGAAGGAGCGAAGACTGTCGTCTTTAGCCCTGCTGAAGACACCCAAGAACAGTCGTACCCATTTGCTCCCGAAGACTTGGGCGTGCTCTACCTCGACAGCTTACTTTCAGTTCTCGGTCTAACTACTTCCTATTGGCTCTGGTACACCACGCTATTCTGTGATGGCCAGAAAGGCTGCTGCCTCAGCCTCGTTGAGGATCACAAGACAGAACTCGGGTCCGTCATCTCGCGCTTAGGTAAAGGGGAGGTTGTACTGCGAGGGCGCGCGCTCGATGAAGTCTTGGAGGACGTCATGTTCCAAGATAGCGAGTCCCTTTGGCTTGCAGTGGGCAATGCGTTGCACGTGCGTCGAAGGGCATCGACGAACGTGCTGTTTTCGCAATTTGCAGTCGTATCCGCAATTGAGCAGTATTTGCTGCAATTCTGGCAGCTGACCATGATCGATGAGGCGACATCTAATCCAAGCCAAACCAGGCGAAAACTCTTGTGGGCGCAGATGCAGCTTGCAGCGGGTCTCGTTGAGTACAAGCGCCGGTTCCACAGCCAGATCCAGTTGCAGGCAGTCGTCGATAGGTTGCTCGGGATGTCGAATGCCGATCAACTTTATGAACGACTGAAGGACCGTGTTAACGGTCTACATGCGGTGTCCCAGGCATTTGTGGCAGAGAAGCGAGATCGACGTGCCGGTTTTTTCACACTTCTTGGTCTGATCGGCACCGTAGTCTTTGGCCTGCCGGCGTTGCGTGATGCGATTACCATTGTTTCCGGGATGTTTCCTCAAGAGTCAGTTGTAGTGCAATTCACTCAAAAGACGGGTGGCGCATCCGCGCTTGCGGTTTATACGGTGGCGTTAGCCGCGCTTTTCTTGCTTATTGTAGCGATTATTCAGTTTCTTGGTCTTCAGATGCACCTACCAAGGAGGCAGTCAAAGAAGTTGGCTCAGATTGGAATTCAATGGAGCCAGCAGCCCTTCAATGTCGTTCCGTCAGCGCATCGAATAGCTTGGCGGCATCCCACGTTGCCAGAGGGCCGCGAGGAGCGAGGACCGGCCCGCAGCGAGCGCAGCGAGTGAGGACACGGACCGCAGCCGCGGCGAGCGCAGCGAGCCGCCTTGATCTCATAGAGCCAAATTCGGCAGTGCTACTCGCTGGCGTTCTCGGAGGCCTGGGCTTGACGGTGGAGTCTGATGCGTCGGGTCACGCTGGTGGCGGTGCCGCCGAAAGCTTGGGCGAGGCGGGTGGCGTTGACTCCGGCTCGGTGTGCGGCGTCGAGTTCGGCTGGGCTGGCTGAGATGTCGGCTGGCTGTCGGGTTGGTCGCATGGTGGTGTGTTGTCGTAGTCGTTTGTAGAGCGTGGCTGTTGGGATGTCGAGGCTGTTGGCCATGGAGATGATGGTTTCGCCGGCCTGGTAGCGCTGGGCCAGTTCGGGCCAGGGAAGGCCGTTCAGCCAGGCCCGGTAATCGCGGGTTCGTGCGGTGGCGCGGACACTGCGCCCAGCTCGAGGGTTGGTCGTGGTGGCGGGAGTGGTGTTGAGGGGTTGGACGGTGAGGTGGCGCCAGATGGTGGCGCGGCTTACCTGGTAGGTGCGAGCCAGCTCGGTGACGGTCGTCCCGGCCGCGTGGCGGGCGCGGAGGTCGTCGTCGCTGACGGGCAGCTGGATGCTGGGTGGTCCGCGACGGATCGGATCATCGGAGGCGATCCGGCGGGCCAGAGTGGCTCGGTTGATTCCTAGCTCGGCGGCGAGGGCTTTGACGCTTTCGCCGGCGCGCTGCCGGGCGGTGATCTCGGTCCAGGGCAGCGAGTCAAGCCAGGCCGCATAGACCTTCGACATGACCGGCACGCCCGGTCGAGGTGGAACCTCCACGACCGCAGCCTGCCAGTCCTGAAGGCCAACCGCTCAGTGTTGCTGCAATCAAACGTGTGTTCGATACTGGTATGGTGGCGACGCGGGACAACTTGACGGTGGCGGCTCTGCACGGGACGGCGTGGCGGCGGGCGACCGAACGAGGCTCCGTCCATGCGGCGGTCGCCGAACTTAGGGCGATCGCGGACGGTCGAGCTGATCTGTTGGCGCAGACCGCCGGCACGAGTGTCGGCACCTGGGTGGCCTCACCGGCTACTCATATCGGTACCGAGTTGCTGCTGGCCGGGCTGTGCATCTACGCCGGCGCGGACTTGAACCAGCTCGAGGAGCATCTGCGGGTCGGGTTCGAACGGGGCCGGCGGTCGCTCGGGCCGGTGTATGGGATGGACCTGTGGCGCCGTGCCCACGGTGGCCAAATCGTGTAGCAGTTGAGGCCCCCTCACTGAGAATCAATGCGGGCGGGCTATATGCGACACCTCGCAGTTGACCAGGCTCGACAGTCGCAAGCAGCGCTGCATGAGCCTGGCTATGTCGCCGAGCCGGCCCATTTGGGTCGCTAGGAGGGACATCTCGGATGGCGACCGGCAACCGCACGCTCCGCGTGACCACCGGCAACCGCACGCTCCGCGTGACCACCGGCAACCGCACGCTCCGCGTGACCACCGGCAACCGCACGCTCCGCGTGACCACCGGCAACCGCACGCTCCGCGTGACCACCGGCAACCGCACGCTCCGCGTGACCACCGGCAACCGCACGCTCCGCGTGACCACCGGTTATCGCACGCCTCCGCGTGACCACCGGTTATCGCACGCGTCCGCGTGACCACCGTGAACTGCACGCGTCCGCGTGACCACCGGCTACCGCACGCTCCGTTGGGAGTACCGCCAGCTGCTAGATCGCTCCACGCAGCGCCTCAAGGCCCTCGTGGGCTGCGGTTTGCGTGCAAGCCCTCCTAAGGTCTTTTGGTGTGACTCTGACGCTGCTGTGCGGGCACTCCTTCTCCGGCAAGAGCACGCTCGCCGCCGGACTGGCCGAACTCGGTGATGCCGAGGTCATCAATCTGGATCAGATCAATGCGGCCCGAGGACTCGACGGCTCCAAAGCACTGCCACTCGAGGAATGGGCGAAGACGAACGACCTGGCGCACCGTGTCGCCGCAGAGGCGTTGCGCAAGGGCCGCCACGTCATCGTGGACGACACCGGATCCCCTTGCTTCATTCGAGACGCTTGGCGTGAGGTTGCGGCTGAGGCCGGTACTTCATTTTCACTGGTCTGGGTCACCATTGACTCAGCGCGGCAACGCGAGCGCGTACTAGCGAACCGGGAGAAGCGTGGCCGGATGGATGTTTCAGATGACGTCCTCGCTGCTCACGGGGACAGCTTCGAGCCGCCGACAAAGGAAGACCCGATTCTGGTCGACGCGGATGACACTGCGGACCCTGACACTCTGCACAGAGTGGCGCTAGCTGTCTTCTGAGACCTGAATACCGAGGGAGACAGCGTCCGAGCGACCACCGGCTACCGACTGACAGCAAAGCTGACTTCCTCGTCCGAGAGCACCCCTTGGCGTCATAGCCTGCAGCCGTGGGATACGACCCTTGGCGGGAAGAGGCCAACCGGTTGGCCGGGGCTTTGGTGATGAGTATTCCTGCCTCGCTGGCCACTAGTGTCGGTTTTGCCGTCTCGTTCGGACAGGGGTGGCGTATGGGACTGCTGTGGGGAGCGGCGACCTTGGTTGTATGCCTCGCCGTCGTCCTAGCCGCGATCCGTGTTCGGCGCCGTCGACGGACACCTCGCGAGTAAGACTGTCTCCAGCCCACTTCACCACCGGCTAGTCCGAGTGCTACAGGACTACCCGCTCGTCGACGATTCCAAGCATTGCCTCGACCGCCTTGTCAGCGCCTGTCTGGACCGCCCAGTGAAGCTCGTAGACCAGGCGTGAGGCCCAGTAGCGGCGCAACGTCTCCGGGGGGACGCGTTCTGCCAGGATCTGGTCGAGGTAGCGGACGGCAGACTCACGGTCCTGGCTGACGGGTTCGCGCTCGAGCTCGAAGCACAGCTTAACCAGGGCACGGTCCCGATCGCCTCGGTAGATACCGAGGTTCCAGTCAACGATGCCGCTGACTGTCCCGTCGGACATCAGGATGTTGGAGGGAGTGAGGTCGATATGGAAGGCGTCGTTGCCTAATCCGTCCTCCGGGTGGTGACCGAGTGCGTGGATGTGTTCGAGGACCCGGCGGGTGGCGCGTGAGTGTGCTGCGATCTGGTCGTGTCTGGCGGTGACAGGGTCGTGGTCCGGGACTAGGCACATCGGTAGAAGGGGAACGTCGGTGCGGTCGGCCAGCGCGTCGCGGAACGCGTCGTTGGCCGCCACGATGGCCTGCAGTGCGTCGACGGAGGGGATGCGCGGCGGCGGCAAACCTGGCAGGCGTTCCTGGACGAAGTAGATGCTGTCCTCGAGCTCGACGACACGGCGGTGCGCGGCGATGGGCAGCCCTTGCTGGCGCAGCTGGTTCGCGATGGCGGCGGTCTGGTCGGCGTGTGCCCTGGGACCATGGAACCGTGTGACGACACCTGTCCGACCGTCGCCCAAGTCGATGAGGACCCCGCCGCCGAGGGTTCCGGTGCTGGCTCGTCCGGTCGCGACATACCTCGTGCCGGCCTTTCGGTTGATTGCAGCGACGCGCGCCACGTCGGGGTCGGAGGGAGACCGTGGACCGTCGGCTCCTTCGCTGCGGTCGTCTGAATTCACCTAACGACTGTACGGATCAACCACCGACCTCCGTCTCCCTCGACCACCGGCAACTGCACGCGTCCGCGTGACCACCGGCCATTGCACGCGGCCGCGCGACCACCGTGAACTGCACGCGTCCGCGTGACCACCGGCAATCCCACGCGTCCGCAAGACCACCGACGACCGCCTTGGCCTGCGCTCGCCAACTTCGCCAGCTCGGCCTGGGAGCCTGCCTTTATGGTGGCGATGTGAACAGCACAGGACAGGACTTCCTGGAGATCGCACGCGGTTACCGGGACACGTTTCCCGATGGCGACCGCCCCTTGCACATCTTGGCCCGCCTCACCGAGGAGTTGGGTGAGGTCGCCGAAGCCGTCGCGCATCTCGAACGCCACGGAGCAAAGGTAGCCAAGCATGGCGAGCCAAGCATTGACCACCTCGCCGAGGAGATCCAAGATCTCATCCACAACGCCTTCGCGCTCGTCCGGTACTACAGCGCAGAAGCCGCCTTGGACGACTGCGTGCAGCGAACTCTTGATGCCTTTCGTGAGACTGATCGCCTTAACACCTGACACGGGTCTGTGGACCCACCACGCTCGGGCCGAGTGATCACCGGTCACTGCACGCGCCCGGTGACCACCGTGAACTGCACGCGTCCGCGTGACCACCGTGAACTGCACGCGTCCGCGTGACCACCGGCTATCGCACGCTTCGGATGACCGGCTGGGAACCGCATCACCTAGCAAACCCAAACTCGTCGTGACGTGAGGCTCTTAGCAGTTGCTCGACTGAGCTGACCTCAATGCTGCCGCAGTACATGCAACATTTGGCTCGTGACGACAGAGGAGAGCGCCTTGCCTCGGGGGGTACCCGAGAGTGGCGACGTGGGCTTGGGGCGGCACCTCCAACGTCCGCGGCGCTTCCTCGTCTTCTTGGTCGTCATCGCGATCGTTGCTGCAGCCCTCCCTGTCGTCCGGGTCGCCTACGATCTTTTTGAATGCAGCTCCCCGTCGCAAGCCACACTCGATGCCCAGCGCGATTTCGTGATGAGGCACATCGCGGCACGGAACGTTCAGACCGGAACCTATGATTGCGACAACAATGGGGCTGGCTTTGTCTCCTTCACGTCCGAGCTTGCGCCTGCTGACGTCCAGGCGACCTTCCTTCGGGATCGTGTGTGCAAGTCAGCAGCCGACGAGTTGACCGTTCGCTGCAAGTCCTCAGGCGAGACCGTGTACATCTCGTTCCGCGAGCTTGATGGCACCCCGACCTTGACCTCTGGGGAACTCAGCGTCGACTAGCGATCCCCCTTTTAGCAGTGGTGGTCCCGGCAGGAGCGTTGATGCGCGCTGCCCGACGACCAGCTACCGCACGCGTCCGCGTGACCACCGGCTATCGCACGACTCGCGCTGAGGAGGGAGCACGCTACCCAGGCCGCGCTGTACCGGTCGATAGGCTGAAGGAGTCTGGGGCTGACCCACCCGAAGCTGAGCGGGCATCTGTCCTGCCTAGCGGGTCAGTGTATTTTAAGGGCTTGACGGCGCTCTGACCTAACGAGACATCATGAGGGCAAATGGCAGCTGCAAAAGTAAGCCTAGTAGTGTCCGGCATCTTACGTAGCGGGGACCAAGTGGTTCTCGTTGAAAACTCGTCTCCATTTGGCCCTCAGTGGTCGGCCCCGGGTGGCAAAGTCGAGCCTGGTGAGAAGCCTATCGAAGCGACAATACGTGAGATTGCCGAAGAGACGGGGCTGAACGTGAAGTCTCCGACTCGCCTTGCCTATGTCACACATATGCTCATGCAGAATGACGCGGGGGGCATGGATGGTTGGCTGGCGATTGGGTTTGAATTCCTGTTGCGTGAGACCGTTGAGCTCCCTCAGAACACGGACCCCGGTGGCAACGTAAGGTCGGCTTCGTGGCTGTCTCTGGATAGGGCATCTGAGTTGGTGAAGTCAACGGCCATAGCTCCCGTGGCTGCCGCCTTCGCCGATTACTGTATCGACAAGTGCACAGGACGGACTCCCTTCTACCAGTTCGATGTTGCGGTCGACGGCACGATGTTCACTACGCAACGGAGCCCATTCCTAAGTCTTTGAGGATGGAAGGCGCGAGCATGCTCAAGGCCGTATTGTTTGACCTCGATGAGACTCTGATTGATCAAAGATCAGCCGCAGACGCAGCCGCCACCGAGTGGGCCTGCCGCCACTGCGGCGAGGGCGAAGGCGCCGTCGACAAGTGGCGTGCCCTCTCGGAAAAGCATTACGCTGCTTTTCAGAGGCGAGAACTCACATTTCAGGAGCAGCGTCGGCGGCGGGTGCAGGATTTCTTGCAGGTAAAGGCAGGTAACGACGAGTTGGACCAATTGTTCGAGGAGTACCTCGAATTGTATGAGTCCGGCTGGAGGGCTTTTGAAGATGCTGGGCCCGCGTTAGATGCAGCGCTTAATCTAGGTCTAATCGTAGGGGTGTTGACCAACGGTGATGCCGGGCACCAGCGCCTCAAGTTAGAAAAGTGTGGGCTGTCTTCGAAAGTAGATGTGTTTATCGCCTCATCACTTCTCTCAGCAGCAAAGCCTGCTCCTGAGGCGTTTCTGGAGGCCGTCGCGATCATCGGAGCTTTGGCAGAAGAGTCATTGATGATCGGCGATTCACTGAGTCAAGACGTACAAGGTGCTCTCCGATCTCGACTTCGAGCTATTTGGTTGAACCGCCAGCGCTCATCCGTTCCGGCTGGAATTTGTGCCGTAGCTTCGCTCGGTGAGATCCGATGGGAACTTCTGGCCGACGCCCGTCAATGCCAGAGGTAGGTCGCCAAGATCTCTACATCGGGTGTTGGTCCAGCCTGTAGGGAGGAGGTGGGGCTCGAGCTGGGGTGTGGGTGGGTCCTTTGTGATCGGCGACAGCCCAACATCCTGGAGCAAAGCGCGCCTCCGCGTCACGACGGCGTCCCGCGCGAGCGAGAGCTTTAGTCAACAATCGCCGGGACTGACGTGGCTGCAGCCGCGGTAGCGCTCCCGCATCAGTCTTCTGACCACCGGCAACTGCACGCGTCCGCGTGACCACCGGCTAACGCACGCTCCGCGGGACCACCGGCTACCGACGCGTTCGGGTGAGACCGGCGACTTTGATGCTCTCTTGCGTTGACCGGTGGTGTGGCACGCTCCGGCCATGGTCTCTCCTGTCGTCCCGGGTCGGAGATTGCAGGTGCTGCTCGACCAGGGCCTTGAGCGCGTCGTCGTGGACGTGGATTACGGAGCGGATCCGATCTGGGCATTCAGGTCGGAAGGCGTCGTGGGCAACCTGGACCTCGACGCCTTCGGACTCGAAACTCAGCTCGTCGACGCTCTGCGTTCGTGGGCCCGAGACTGGGAGAGCGGGGTCGCTGCGGTGTCAGCGGGTGTTGAGTCGTCAGCCGATCGTGAACAGCGGTGGCGGGCGATGGGCCGGACGCTTGCGAACCGCTTGCAGTCCGCGTTGCGCGGGCACCTGCTTGTCCATTACGCCTTCGATGCGGATCCCGAATCGCCTGTCTGGGATCAGAGCTAGCTCCCGTAGGAGAGCGCGAGGGAACCCGACGAACACCGGCCGCTGCGGGCGTCTGCAAAACCACCGTCAACTGCACGCTCCGCGTGACCCCCGTGAACTGCACGCTCTGCGTGACCACCGGCAGTCGAGCGCGGGCCGAGGAGGGCGACGCTCGACCGGGACGGGTTAAGGGTCTCTTTGTGGCGGCCGGCCGCGGGTTCTAGCGGCCGTGGTTTACGGCCTCGATTTCGGTCAGGAGTGTGTCGGCGTTTACGGGCCCGAGTATCCGCACGGCCAGCCGTCCTTGCTTGTCGAGCACGATCGTTGAGGGCAGCACGTCAGTGGGGAGGTTCCCCGCCAGCTTGTCGAGTTGGCTGTCGGCCGGGTCGTAGATGTTGTCATAGCGCAGCCCTCGCTGCCGGAGTAGAGCTGAAGCCTTCGACCGTGCCTCGTCATGGCTGTCCACGCCGACGAAGACTGCTCGATCCCCGGCCCAGTGACTCGCTTGTGCGAGGGCTGGCGCTTCCTTTTGGCACGGAGGACACCATGAGGCCCAAAAGTTGATGACCACGACTTGACCGGCAAGACCAGCAGTGGACACCACACCGCCCCTGTTCAGTGCCGGCCCTTGGAGCACCGGCACGGTCTTGCGCTGCTCTGGTGCGATCTGGGTGGTTCCTGGGTGAGGCGCAGGACTCGGGCCAAACGTGCTGGCGGGTTGTGAGTGGGCACAACCTGCGAGGACCGCAACGGCAACAGTGATGGCTGCCGTCACCGCCCGTTTGGAGGTCACTGCGTCATTGTCTCAGTGGGGCGCCTGCCGGGCTTGGTGCCTGGTGGAGCCAACTCAGTGGTCTAGGTCGTCGATACTGGGGCCCGATGATAGAACGGGTTGCGCGGTTCGTCGGTGAGCTGCGGGTGGCGCTGATCCGGGACGGGATCAGGACTTTCGGTGGTGGTTGGTCTGTGCAGCCAGCGATCGGATCTGATGGATGGAACCAGACTCGGATCGTGATGCGTCTCGGCTTCAGTCCCCGGGAGTGTGGTCATGCGATTCGGGTCTCAGGTCGAAGCGCCGCGGGTCTTTGGCCAGATGATCCGTTCGAGTTGGTGGCGTTGCGTCTCATGCTGACGCACATCCAGGAGGAGCTCGACACCCGGATCTTTGGCGAGAGGTTCGTGGTGTTGCGATTTCCGCACGGCGTGGCACAGGTCCGGCCCGACCCAACGATGTAACTAGCGACCCGCTGAGAGCTGTCTTCACCTTCGGGTCGGCCCTGATCTTCCCCTGCAACGGGGCCTATTTTGTCCCGGTCGGACGCGGCAAGGTCGGCCACCCCGGCTCGGACTGATGCAGGCGCCCGTGCGACCACCGGTTACCGCACGCGTCCGGGTGACCACTGGCCACCGCGCGTCTGGGCGACCACCAAACTTGCATATCCGGCCGTCGGTGCGACTGCCCCCTGGCAAGCTGCCAATGTGACCGACGAGCAGGAGCGGACGATGCGCCAGCGCTTCATCCGGTTCTGGACCGGACCTTCGCGCCCGGACCGGCCCAAGGGCGCTATGACCGGGTCCTTGGGGA
Organism: Microlunatus kandeliicorticis; assembly: GCF_014137855.1. Classification (GTDB taxonomy): domain Bacteria; phylum Actinomycetota; class Actinomycetes; order Propionibacteriales; family Propionibacteriaceae; genus Microlunatus; species Microlunatus kandeliicorticis. The sequence continues at coordinate 741,765 of NZ_JACGWT010000002.1, read as the reverse complement.
CCTCAATCGCCGCCGCTCTACTTTGGACCGTCATCGGTGGTGCCCAGATCGCAGCCGGCTTCTGGGATCACCGGTCGTGGTGGTTCCAGGGTCTCTGGGTGGTATTGACGGGCGTGCAGATCGTTCTTTATACGCGGTCCGCGATCCTCTGGTACCTGTCGAACAAGCGAGCTCGAGCCACGGACCAGGCCTCCCGGTGACCCTTCGTCAAGGAGTCGTCCTCGCCACGCTGGCCTTCTTCACCTTCGCCTTGTATAGCCTGTGCGCCTGGTTCCACGTCCCGCTCTGGGTGATGGTCATCGTTGCGCTGGTGGTCGTGGCGCTCGCTGTGCTCGTAGACCGCCATCGCGCCCGCCGCTATCGACCGTGAAGCCGCCGGTACCAATCGAGACAAGGGGCAGCTCGCATCCGTCGCACCGCGCTGATCAATGACGACCGCACGCTGATCGGCGGGCGTCATTTCGATTCAGCAGCCAATCGGCGGTGCTTGAGCCCGTGCGCGTCCGCGTGACTACTGGCAACCGCACGCGTCGACCGGACGATCGGCACGCGCGCACCATATTCGGAGGCGCCTGCGCTGGTTGCGGCCTATCGTCCCGGCATGTTCGGATTCAGGCGCCCGCGGGAGACTTGGGAGGACCCCGCAGTCCCGCTTGTCGAGGCGCTGCTGACGGCGGCCGTCCAAGCCGAAGGCGGCCCGGAGCGGCTCCCACTGGGCCAGGTACCCGCAGAGATGGCTCTCTGGATCTGCAGCTGCATCACCGTCGACGACTCCCCGACTTGGCTGATCTACACAACCAGTGACGACAAGCTCGTCTGGCGCCGTGTCGCTGACGGTGTGAATGTCTTCGACGAGGTCGTCGTACCGCGTCGAGAAGCCGGCGGTCACGCCGACCCAGCTGATGTCCTCGACTGGCTGCGGGGGGAGTCTCTGACCCCCTGGGGGAGCCTTGGTAGCGGTTGGACCGACGAAGGAGTAGTAGACGTTCTTGGGGAGAGGATCCGCTCGTCGGCCCCTTGAGTTGGAGCAGCTTGACATCGGGTGCGCCTTCATTTGCCTATAGAAGTCCGACGACTGGATGCGACGAGTGTCCGCGTGACCACCGGCTATCGCACGCTCCGCGTGACCACCGGCTATCGCACGCTCCGCGTGACCACCGGCTATCGCACGCTCCGCGTGACCAACGGCTATCGCACGCTCCGCGTGACCAACGGCTATCGCACGCTCCGCGTGACCACCGGCTATCGCACGCTCCGCGTGACCACCGGCTATCGCACGCTCCGCGTGACCACCGGCTATCGCACGCTCCGCGTGACCACCGGCTATCGCACGCTCCGCGTGACCACCGGCTATCGCACGCTCCGCGTGACCACCGGCTATCGCACGCTCCGCGTGACCACGGTCATTGCACGGGTGCGCGTGACCACCCGCCACCTCGAGGTCACGTCTCGTCTGAGTGGCCTCATGTCCGCAGCGGTCGACCCGTCAGACGGAAAGCCCGAGCGGGCCCGGCGCCGGGCAGAAGTCGACTGGGAAAGATATTGCGTTGCCACAGCAGCTCCTCATCGCTCAAGCTTCGGCAGATGAGCACACCCGATTCGATGCAACCCTGACCCCGATCGATGCGTGAGAAGCCAGCCGAGGGCGATCTCGACATACAGCTGCTTCAAAGCTGCTTGGTCGATCAGTACGGGCTGCAACCGACACTGATCCGCCGATTCTCTGCGGATCACCCTACGTTCCTCGTCGAGTCGGATGCTGGTGCCTATGTCGCCAGAATTGGCCAGGGCGACCTGGAGCGCCAGGCCGGCGTGCTCGAGGCTCTGGCAAACGCCGGCTTTCCCGCAGCGAAGCTGCTGCGCGCACGGAACGGAGCGCCGGTCACGAAGCATCGGACCGGGTCGAGGCAGGACGAGCTCCTTGTCATGGACTATATCGAGGGCCGAGCGCTGTCGCGGGACCCTGAAGATCTGTATCAGTTCGGCTCCTCGCTTGGACAACTCCACCACCATGGCCACGGCATCGCCGCTGCCATGCCGCGGACCATCGACGGCGCCCCAGTGGTCGAGCGCGCAGGCATGCTGCCCGCCAACGAGCTGCGGTTCGCGCTCCGCAACCTCCTGCCATACGAACACGACCTCCCCAATCGGAACACTGCACGGCAGTGGAAGTCACTCGTTGATGCCTGCGCAGACGGCCTCGAGGAGCAGACCGGCCTCACGCAAACCTTCCTCCACGGAGACGCGCACCAATGGAACTGTGTTCGAGCTGAATCGGGACAAGTCCACTTCTTCGACTGGGACAGTTCTGGATTTGGGCCAGCGATCATCGACTTGGCGTTTGCCCTCCTCTCCTGCGCCACCGGCGGGCTCATCTACCAGCCGGACCACGCGGAGTCAGCGTCGATCGATGCGTTGCTAGCCGGATACAGCGAGCACATGATTCTGGCCGGCGCCGATCGCGATGGCCTCGAACGTGCCATCGCGTTCAGGGTTCTTGTTTGTGCTGGTGTCGGGTTTGGTCACTTCCTCGCCGCCGGGAAGGACCCGATGCAAGAACCTACGATTCAGTGGTCGCTCGAACGGCTCCGCACGGTAAGGGCACTTGCCGAGACGGCTAAGCGCAGCCTTCGCTACTGCTGAAGGCGCTTCAAGATGGGGCACTGTCCACCGCAACGGCACACGGCCGCGTGACCACCGCCAACTGCACGCGTCCGCGTGACCACCGGCTACCGCACGCTCCGCGAGAACACCGGCAACTGTGTGTGTCTTCGGAGGGAGATTGTGCGGCTGAGACACATGTTGCTTTGGTCTGGGACATGCCACGTCGAGATGGCCACTCTTGTGTGACCCTGGAACTGTGCGCGAAGTGAGGAGCAGTGAGGTCGGAGTGCCCACCACGTTCATCCCGCGTCGAATGCCGACGAGGGATGAGGTGTTGCGGTGGTCGAATAGACGGGACCAGGTTGCTCAGACTGTCAGCAGTTTGCTGGACCGTAGCATCTGCTACACCTGCCGCGAGATGTCTCACGGTGACGTCTTGGGTCCGCAGGATCTGATCGTCGATGAAGCGGACGTTCGGGTGACGTTGGCGCTCGATCCACGCGCGCCCGGGCATTCCATTGTTGTCTGGAAGTCCCACGTTCAGGACTTCACTGAACTAGATGATGGCGAGACCGCTCGACTCTTCACGGTGTGTCGTGATGTGGCGCGCGCTCTGCGTGCGTCGCTCACGGGTGTTGAACGGGTCTATCAGGTCACGATGTGCGACGGGGAAGTCAACCACCTGCATATTCAGTTGATCCCTCGTTACGAGGGTTCGCCGATCGGATCGCGACGACTAGTCGATCCGCGTGGGCCTGTCCTCGATGGAGCCGACCTGGCCCGCGCCGTCAAAGCGGCCTTCGATGCCGCGCGCTCTTAACCGCTGGCAGGCGAGCTTTCGGTAAGTCATCCTCCGCGCAATCGTGCTCGAGCGTCGACGGCCGCGCGGCTCGCGTGACTACCGGCTATCGCACGCTCCGCGTGACCACCGGCAACCACACGCGTCCGCGTGACCACCGGTCCCTGTGTGCGACTGCGTGACCACCGGCAACGGCTAGTCCCCGCTCGGCCTAGCCGTCCGAGTTATGCGGCGCTTGGGTCTGTACTTATCCGCCATCTGCCTTGCGGAACCGGCCACGCAGCCACTCTGCAGCAGGAATGAGCAATGCCCTCGTCACTGCCTGCCCCCAGGCGCCGCAGATGGCAACGGATGTCAGCCAGAGGAAGCTGAGCCCGAGAGCGCTTCTTGCCGCAACCAAGTCTCGAATTAGGAGCTCAGGAGCGGCGCTTACGAGACCCTGCGGCGCAGCTCGCACACCCTCGATGATGACGAATATGCAGAATGGCGCTCCAGCAACTGCGAACCAGGTGAGTCCAATATGGATTCGTTCGGCGGTCGAGCGGGTCAATTGTCGCGACAGGACCACGGCCGTCGCATTCAGGTTGGCCTTCTCGTCGCCGGGTGGCAGCTTCTCTGCGATAGCTAGGTACCGCTCCACTCTTCGAACTAGGCCGACCTGACCAGTCACACGAGCAATCACAAGGCCGCCTGCCACAGACAGAACCGCAGCAACGATAACGGTCAGCACGTCCAAACCTTAACTGCTGCGAGCGTTCGACTCCGGGGGTAAGAAGAGGTGGGTGCTGGGAGCGTCCGCTCGACCATCGCCTCCGTCCCAACGTGCGGTGAAACGATCAGGTCATGCGTTCTGGGACGGTTGGGCTCGACTTCAGCCCCGCGACGTGGCGCCGATCGTGGACCGGCTATCGCACGCTCCGCGTGACCACCGTGAACTGCACGCGTCCGCGTGACCACCGTGAACTGCACGCGTCCGCGTGACCACCGTGAACTGCACGCGTCCGCGTGACCACCGTGAACTGCACGCGTCCGCGTGACCACCGGGTATCGCACGCTCCGCGTGACCACCGGGTATTGCACGCTCCGCGTGACCACCGGGTATTGCACGCTCCGCGTGACCACCGGGTATTGCACGCTCCGCGTGACCACCGGGTATTGCACGCTCCGCGTGACCACCGGCCACTGCACGCTCCGCGTGACCACCGGCCACTGCACGCTCCGCGTGACCACCGGCCACTGCACGCTCCGCGTGACCACCGTGAACTGCACGCTCCGCGTGACCACCGTGAACTGCACGCGTCCGCGTGACCACCGTGAACTGCACGCGTCCGCGTGACCACCGTGAACTGCACGCGTCCGCGTGACCACCGTGAACTGCACGCGTCCGCGTGACCACCGTGAACTGCACGCGTCCGCGTGACCACCGGCCACTGCACGCGTCCGCGTGACCACCGCCAACTGCACGCGTCCGCGTGACCACCGCCAACTGCACGCGTCCGCGTGACCACCGCCAACTGCACGCGTCCGCGTGACAACCGGCTATCGCACGCTCCGCGTGACCACCGGCCATCGCACGCTCCGCGTGACCACCGGCAACTGCATGCGTCCGCGTGACCACCGGCAACTGCATGCGTCCGCGTGACCACCGGCAACTGCATGCGTCCGCGTGACCACCGGCTGTCGCACGCGTCCGCGTGACCACCGGCTGTCGCACGCGTCCGCGTGACCACCGAGCTCTGCCGAGGCCTAGCACGACGTGTCGCTACCCCACTTGTGACTGCCACGTTCGGCGGTACCGATCAGCAGCTCGTCTTTTAACCTCGTCTGCATGAGCAGTGAGGGCATCGTGTTGGAGATGACGACACCGTCGCAGTTGCAGCCGAGCCCACGACTCAAGCAGTTGGAAATTCTCGCAGCCCCGGATCCCGCGGCTGCCGCTTTGCGACGCCTGTACCGAATCATCTGGGAGCCGTTGGGTGGCGGCGGTCGTAGCCGCTGGACTGAGCAGCAATGGGCAGATGAGCTGTCCGAGCCCGGCATGAAGGCCTTCATAGGACGCATGGGTCGTGCTGATGTAGCGATGGCAGAAGTCGGCTGGTCTGGGCGAGGTGACGCAGCGTTCGTGGTCATCGGAGTGGTGCCGACGATGCAGGGCGTTGGAATCGGTGGAGACTTCCTGACCCGCCTCACCCAGCTCATGTGGTCAACGCCTGCACCGAACGGCCAGCTCACCGAGCGGGTCTGGCTGTGGACTCGGCCGGACGAACACCCGCACACCGTCCCGAACTACCTAGCCCGCGGCTTCGTCTACGGACCAGACCTGCGGCCTTGAGGTGAGTTCGGACGGGTGGCGGAACCGTCTCGTTCAACCACCGGCAACCGCACGCGTCCGCGTGGCCACCGGCTCCGCTCAGCCGCCTCGACTAGGAGGCGCACCCCGCTCGTCGGATCATTCCTGGGATCTAGCGAGTGTCTGGATGGCTTCGGTTACGGGTCCTTCGATTGGGCAGGTGGGGCGGTCCTTGCCGGTCCGAGCGGCCCATGCGGTGAGGAGCTCGCCGTACCAGTGGGCGGTTGCCATGAGTGCCCGCTGAAGCTCAGCGGGTTCACTACTCGCCGGGTAGATGAAGTCGAGCTGCTGGACCAGCTGAACGTCGTGGGCGTCTCCGATCGACCCGATGCGGTAGGGATCTCGGTCGAGCAGGGTAAGCAGGTTGTTACCGATCAGATCGTGGAGGCCGGTGCGCGCGATGTGGCGGCGGCCGTGGAGGGTGAGCGCGGTGAGCTTGGCTAGCCGGCCCCAGGTGTCATCACAATCGACGCGAGCATCAAAGGCTGAGGGTGTCGCCTGGGCTGCCATGTCCTGCTCGAAACGGGCCTGGACGTCGGCGCGGTCGATGAGGAACTCGACAGGGCCCTCGAAGCCGTCCCACATTGCCATGTAGGTCTCGTCGATGGTGAAGTCGAGCATGGCCAGGTCGAGGGTGCGGGCCTGCCAGCGGTAGGGCCGTTGCGGCAGCACCTCGGTCACCGCTGCCGGCGCACCGAGCAGACGGTCGGTGATGGACAGTCGATCTGCCCAGATCGCGTCCCGTTCGCCGGGCTCGGCGATCACGATGAGGTCCAGGTCAGACAGGGGCGTCGTGTCACCTTGGACGACGGAGCCGTGGATCAAGGCGGCCCGGATCCGAACGTCCACTCGGACCCACCTACGTGCGCGTTCCAGCGTCTCGAACACCCGGTGCACCCGGGAAGCCTGCGGGCCAGGAGGTCGCCCCGCAAGTCAGTTTCTCCAGCCGCCGCTTGGTGAGCGTCCGCGTGACCCCGGCTATCGCACGCTCCGCGTGACCACCGGCTACCGCACGCTCCGCGTGACCAACGGATTCTGTGTTCACAGTGTTGGAACGAGCTCGTCCCAGACCGCGTCGAGGATGTCGGTGGTTGCCTGCTCGTAGTGCGAGGTCAGGGTGATGCATGCTTGCTGCCGCGGAAAGATGATGCTGAACTGGCCGTACAGTCCATCCATCCGCCAGGCGTCGTCTCGGTCGCAGTGCCAACAGTGCAGTCCGTAAGCGCCCTGCACTCCCTCGAGGTTGGAGCTGATCGCCTCATCGTGCATCAGGTCGACGTAATCGCCAGGGACAACCTGTCTCCCGCCGTGCTGTCCCCGGTTCAGCAAGGTGATGCCGAGCCGCGAGACCTCCTCGGTGCGCAGCTGCAGCCCGACCGCGCCCATCGAAAAGCCGAGCGGGCAACGCAGCCACTGGGGATTGCCGATCTTCAAGGGCACGAAGAGCCGTGGCATCAGATAGTCGCGCATGTCCTGGCCGCTGACCGCGGAAATGATTCGGCTCAGCAGGTAGGAGTTCCCGCCGCGGTAGGCAAACTGCTCGCCCGGTTCAGCGTCCAGCGGTGTCGAGAGGATATCGGCGGCCGGGTCGCCAGGATGGTCGTTGTCCTCGCCCTGCCAGCGGTAGCCGATTCCCGAGGTCATCGTCAGAAGTTGATGGATCGTGACGGCATCGATGCCTGGTGCGGCGATGGCCGCGAACTCTGGCAGGAAGGTCAGCACGGAAGCTTCGAGGTCGAGCAGCCCTTCGGCGCGGGCCATACCGATGGCTACGGAGGTGAAGGTTTTGGAGACCGAGTAGACCTCTCTGCGGTCATCGGAGACCCAGCGAACAGCGATCGGCGCGCCATTCCGGGTATGGATGTGTAACCCCTCGACTCCAAGGTGTCGCTCCGTCACCGCGTGTCGGAACCGCTCGACCCCAGCTTCGATGCTGCTCGCTCTCGGCATGCGCCGCAGCTTAGGGACACCTCCACCGGGCGTATCGAGGGCGGCGGTCCTCAGAGCGCGTTTCCCAGAAGCGTCCGCAGAACATACGGCTCGCTCCTACGACCGGCTATCGCACGCTCCGCGTGACCACCCTGGCTACCAGGTGGTGGATTGCGCGCGAACATCATCATCCGGCGCCGTGTCGACTGGCATCAGGATCCAGCGAAAGCTGTACTTGATGGGCGACTCCCATTGCGCAGCGTCAGGCGCGAAGAACTCAGTGATCAACTCGTTTAGCCGGTCAGAGAAATCGTCAATCCGCTGCTCGGTCAGCCGGGCTGCGCTTTCGCCAGCCAGGAACACGGCTCCATCGCCAAAGCGACCGTCGGCCAGGTCATGTGCGGCTCGAACATAGTCATGCACCGAGGCCACCGGGAGTGTGGTCATGTCGTCCATGGGCATGCTGACAAGCTACAGATCCGCTCACGCATCGATCGCGGCTCCTGATGCACACGACGTCCGCGTGACCACCGGCTATCGCACGCTCCGCGTGACCACCGGCCATCGCACGCGTCCGCGTGACCACCGGCAACCGCACGCTCCGCGTGACCACCGGCAACCGCACGCTCCGCGTGACCACCGGCAACCGCACGCTCCGCGTGACCACCGGCAACCGCACGCTCCGCGTGACCACCGGCAACCGCACGCTCCGCGTGACCACCGGCAACCGCACGCTCCGCGTGACCACCGGCAACCGCACGCTCCGCGTGACCACCGGCAACCGCACGCTCCGCGTGACCACCGGCAACCGCACGCTCCGCGTGACCACCGGCAACCGCACGCTCCGCGTGACCACCGGTAATGGTTCACGTCGACCGACGTCCGTCGCGACGAAGTGTTCTCGGTGATTGGCACTCTTGACCCGAGAGTGCCAGCTCTGATTGGTTGTCAGCCAACGTCGGCAGAGTGCTCATGGAGGGGTCCCGATGACGGCCGTTGCCCTGGGTGCCCCGTTTCGCCGGTTGTGGACCGCCACCTTGTTGTCCAATGTGGGCGACGGCGTCCGGGCTGCAGCCTTTCCTTTGCTTGCGGTGTCGCTGACGCGGAATCCGCTGTTGATCTCAGGCGTGGCCGTGGCCACCCAGCTCCCTGGACTGCTCTTCGGGCTGACGGCGGGCTGGTTGGCCGACCGCTTCGACCGGAGGCGGATCGTGATCGCGGCCGATGCCGTTCGGCTGGCCTTCCTAGCCGGTCTCATCGGCCTGATCGCCAGCGGTGGTGCGTCGATCGCCGTGCTCTACGTCGTGGTGTTCGCCTCGGGTGTCACCGACGTGGTCCGCAACACGGCCGCCAGCACCCTGGTGCCCTCGATCGTGAACCGAGAGCAGTTGGACGTCGCCAATGGGCGGATGGTGAGTGCTGAGATCACCGGCAGCGAGTTCGTCGGCCCGCCTCTGGGCGGCTACCTGTTCGGGATCGCCGTGGTCCTCCCCTTCGCGGTCAACGGCGGAACACTGGCCATCGCTGTGGCTTTGGTGGTGAGCATCCCCGCCCTCGTTGGAGCTACCGAGCTGGTGGCCGAGTCCGACGCCTCCCACCAGAGATCCGATATCCGAGCGGGCCTGACCTGGCTGCGAGAGCACCGAGACTTCTGGGCCGTGCCGGCCACCAGCATCGCCCTGGCCATCACCGACACCGCCTGGTTCGCCCTGCTCGTGCTCTACGTCCAGCAGGTTCTGCACCTGGGCTCGGCTTGGTACGGAGTCCTGCTGGCCGTCGGCGCTGTGGGTGGCGTCAGTGGCGGCCTGCTCGCCGCTCCTCTCGCCAGACGCGCCGGGGCGAAGAAGAGCACGCTGACCGCCCTGCTGCTGGCCGCACTCGGTCAGCTTGCGCTGGGCACCACGAGCTCGGTGGTGGTCACCGCCGCGGTGATGGCCACGAGCAGCATGGCCTTCGCCATCTGGAACGTGCAGGTGCGCACCACCATCCAACGCAAGGTTCCCCCGCGTCTGCTCGGGCGAATCATCAGCGTCAACCGAGTCCTGATCACCGCTGGATCCCTTCTCGGAGCCGCCGTGGGAGGTGTCGCTGCCACCGGTCTCGGACTCCACGCCCCGTTCCTGCTCGGCGTTCCCGTCCTGCTCCTTGCCCTCATCCTCGCCGCCCGCAGCCGCACAGCCTTCGCTGCGTAGCCTCGGCGGTTCGCTCCGCATTACGACTCAAACGGGCGGGCCCAACCCGTCCGCGTCACCACCGTCAACTGCACGCGTCCGCGTGACCACCGGGTACCGCACGCTCCGCGTGACCACCGGGTACCGCACGCTCCGCGTGACCACCGGCCACCGCACGCGTCCGCGTGACCACCGGCAACTGCACGCTTCGCGTGACCACCGCTTCGCCAGCGGCGCGGGTTAGGTGATTGACATACTCTGACCATGGCTGGGCGGAAGAAGCGAGTCGCAGATCTGACCCGCGCAATGAGACGGCATGACTGTCTACGGCTTGAGCGTCGAATCAAGGGCTGCGATTCGCTGGACGCCTACGTGGTTGCGATCGGCTCGAAGTGGGTGCTGCTCGCCGTGCCCACGGACGGCTCGCCCGACGGCTACGTTGCGGTCCGCATTGATGACATCAAGGGCCTGTACTGGGATCCCTCCAATCGGTTCGTGCGCCGTTCCCTGCAAGCGCAGAGCGTTTGGCCGCTCGAAGCACCTCGGCATCCAATCGATCTCGATCACGGGGTCCAGCAACTCGTCGACAGCATCGCCGCTCACTCCGACCTGGTCACGATCCATCCTGAGCTCCGCCGCACCAACGTGTGTTACATCGGCCGCCCGCACAAGTGGGGGCGTCGAAACCTGCGGCTTCACGAAGTCGATATCGAGGGTCGATGGAAACCGAAGGCCCAGAGGCACCGCACCGACACGATCACGCGCGTGGACTTCGGCCGAACTTACGAGAAGAACCTAGCGATTGTGGCTGGACCACAGCCGCACCTCCGCTAGCGATCAGAGCCGTCCGATGGGCCACCGGCTATCGCACGCTCCGCGTGACCACCGGTAACTGCACGCGTCCGCGTGACCACCGGCTTGTGAAGACAGCCGTCATGCTGGGCCATCGCCTGACACACTCTCGTTGTGGTCGCACCTATCACGCATTCAGAGGTTTTCGAGACAACGCTTGAGGCTGCTGCTGCTATCGACGCGATCGTCAGTCGCTTCACCTCGGATGGCCTCAGTGTGGAACGTGACGCGCCAACGCACGCCCAAGGTAAAGGTGGGTCTCGCCTCTCGATGCGCCTGTGGGGTGTTCTGGGACCCTCAGGCGGGGCGAGGGTGCCCTTCACCTTCCGAGTCCAGGCGTCGCCGGACAACGACGGAGCGCGGGTCAGTCTCGAACTGAAGTCCAACGAAGGCTGGTACCTGTTTCGCGTCGAGTCACTGATCGAACCGGCTTACCAGAGTCGTTTCGAGTCACTGGTCGCCTCTGCGCTCGAAGCGACCTCTAGCTCTGGGTGACGCGCCGGCTATAGCACGCGTCCGCGTGACCACCGGCAACCGCGACCTCTGCCCGCTCGAGGATCCGTCCTGCGGCTAGCCGTTCACCGGGAACGCGTCGCCGGCGGTATCGACATCGTCCTCGTGCATCTCCCAGAGCGTCCTGTCGACTTGGTAGGTCACCGCCTGACTACCGGCTGGCAGCAAGCCGGTGTCCGTCAGGTCCAGCCGGGGCTGCGAGACCAAGTCGGTGAAGCAATCGAACGCGCCACGGCTCTCGACATAGGGACGGTCCCAGCCGTGCAGTCCCCAGTCGCCGGCATGCTCAACAATCCAATCGATGAGGGCCTGCTCATCGGTCAGATAGAAGTCAGCGCGGCACTGGTAGGTCATCTTCAGCGCAGATGACGGAAGGAAAGGACCGTCCGACGGAATGACCGCTCCGTCCGACTCGTCGTCATCGACTGTTTCGGGCCAGCGGTCTTCGAGCTCGTCCTCGTCGGGCTCTCCCCACCCATAGAGAACGTCTCCGCCCCACCCTCTGGAAGTGAGGCCTGCTTCGAGAGCTCGAGCGCCGGCCCGAACCCTGGTCATCGCGGCGGCCACCGTCGCCAGGTCGTCGCTGGCCAGAGCTGCTGCGTTCTCGGCGAGTACCTCGCTCAGCTCCAGGGCAGCCTGCTTGGCATCAGGGGGAGAACCGGGGGTGTTCACGCCAGTAGTCTCGCCGGTGACCAGCCGAGTGGGAATGGCCATGTTTCGAGCACATCAACGAGCGGTGGGGCAACTTCTAGCGTCCGTTCCACCACCGGCCACCGCACGCTCCGCGTGACCATCGGCCACCGCACGCTCCGCGTGACCACCGGTAACTGCACGCGTCCGCGTGACCACCGGTAACTGCACGCGTCCGCGTGACCACCGGAAACTGCACGCGTCCGCGTGACCACCGGCCACCGCACGCACTGCGTGACCACCGGTTAACGCACGCTCCGCGTGACTACCGTGAACTGCCCGTGTTCGCTGTCGACCCGCTGCGTGATCCGCTCCCTAGATTTCTTCCATCTATCTGCATCCAATAGACAGCCACCAATAGAAACAATCGATAGCGCACGGCTTGGCTCGCTATTGAGCCGCTCCCCCCGGAAGCCATGCGTTGTGAGTGTCGTCGTGAGTACAGCAGCGCGCTGCGATGGCACCGCAACTCACCTGAATTTTTCTAGCAGCTGGCAAAATCCGGCTCACGATTCTGACCGATCGTTGAGAGTTATTGGTGCGCCCACCGACCATCGACCAGGGGCTCCATCGACCACCGGCGACTGCACGCGTCCGCGTGACCACCGGCAACCGCACGCGTCTGGCTATCGGCGGCGTCGTGTCGTGACAGTCGCACCCTTGTGCGCCGGCGAGCTGATTGACGCGGCAGCTCGAGGCTCAGCCAAGCTGAGCAAGGTTTGATGGATCCTGACCTGGTGAATGCAGCGGAGTCGCAGGAGATGGAGTCGCTCAGGCAGCGCGTTGCCGACTTGGTGGTCGAGCGGGGAAGGCTTCTGAACGAGGTTCATCGGCTCAAGTCACTTCTGACTGCCAGTGAGCTGAAGGTAAGACTTCTGAGCGAGGGCATCGACGTCGACTCTTAGGTCAGACTCGCGTCGAGGTCACTTCGGGCATCCGGATCACCGCACGCTCCGCGTCACCACCGGCAACCGCACGCGTCCGCGTGACCGCCGGCTACCACCGACCCTTAGATCAAGTCGCGAAATGTTTCGTAACTAGTTCTATGATTTGGTCCCACGGCAGCAGACGGGGTCCAGCTGCGCGAGGCTCGAAGAGCGGCCAGATATCAGGGCCGTATGCCAATTCGACTCCGGCGCTTCGGAGACGCTCCAAATGATCATTCCACGCCGGCTGGCGGGAGTGTGCGGCATTGATCCGGGGGAAGATAATCATGGGGGCCTTCGTGCCGATGTTCTCGCAGAGAACTGTCATGGCTTGGTTGTCGGCGATACCCATTGCGAGCTTGGCCACAGAATTGGCTGTCATAGGTGCACCGAGGAAGACGTCAATCTTTGGGTGCGGGCTCTTCTCGCCGGGAAGCCGACTGGTCGACCTTATTGGATAGCCAGTGAGCTGTTCGAGTTGGGAACTTTCGCCGATGTCGTCAAGCCAGTACGCAGCGGTTGGCGTGAGGGTCACGGCAACTTGGTGACCAGCCTTGATCAGCGGAGCAACAAGACCCGTGCGCAGCGTTTCGACTCCACCGGCCGCGGCGGCGATGACTCCGATGGTGCTCACTGGATTGCGCGGCAGCGGTCGGCGAGCTGGAGTAAAGGACGGTTCGTGCCACGGCTGTGACCCCGGCGATGCAACGCCTTGACGGTGTCGCGAACGACGGCGCTGTGTCGGACGATCTGCGGCGCTGACTTCTCGGCTGTGAGCAGCTCAGCTAGTGCGTCTTCGTCTCTCGCGGTCCAGGCGTAGGCCCTTGCCATATCGATCCGACGGGTGACTTGGCGCTCGACATTCAGCGGTGAAGCATCGACGGTCGGGCCGTGCTCGACTACCCAAGCCACGTCTCCGAGGTCGAGCGCAGCATGCATCCGGTGCAGCTCGACATTGGTCGGGCCAAACATTGTGTGCCACTCGTTGCTGTCGTGACCGAGCCGACACGCGTACTCGTGAGCTTGGGCCAGCAGCTCGTTCGTTGTGCTGCGGTCCTGACGACGTGCCGAGGCGATGGCGGTGCGGAGGTACAGCATTCCTGCGATCGAGAGTCCCGCCGCGTCGTTGTCGTCGATTTGGTCACGGAGCCAGTCGGCGGCAGTCTGACCGAGCTGCATCGCATCGTCGAATCGGCCAACCGACAGCAGTGCGTGCGTGCCGGCGCGCGCGGAGGAGGCCAGCGCCAGGGCTGAGCCGGACTTCTCTGCGGTCTCCATGGCTCTCTCGGCCGCGATCCACGAGAGGTCTGATTCTCCGACCTTCGCCAGGGTCGACGCGCCCAGGTGATACACCCTGGCCGCGGTGATCAAACTCGCACCGTCCCCAGTTTCCTCGAGTGCCTGAGCACTAATGATCAAGGCCGGAAGTCCGGCGATCACCCGACCGATGCGGCCAGCCTGATAGTCATCCCATCCGAGGCGGGCGAAGGTGGCAACCTCGGACAGGCCAACCTGGTCCGGGTCACCCACGCCGAACAGCGTGCGGGAGAGCCGGCGGTGGCTCATCAGTGCATCGCGGATCGCAGGAATGTTGTCGTCGGTTGGCTTCTCGTCCTCAACCAGAACCGGCGTCCCGAGAAGATCTCCAATCTCGATCCGTAGCGCTTGCGCTACCTCGCCCAACAGGTCTAGGCGGCGCAGCTCCCGTTCGTTGCGCTCGATCTTGCTCAGCCAGTCCACCGATCGGCCAACCAGACCGGCGAGAACACCTTGGGTCATGCCGCGACGCCGTCTGTAGAACGCAATTCGCTCTCCGACGGTGAAGTGGTCTCCGGCGCCCTTCATGTTCTCAGAGTAGGCGCACCCTACGACGGCTCGGGAGGTGCTGGCGCAGCACACCCGGACAATTTGTCCGGGTCGACCTTCTGGTCCCGGCTTCTACTGACAGCAACAAATCCGTCCCAGCACGAGGCTGAGACATCACCGGAAGGAAGCCCCTCATGTCCCTCAACGGAGCATTGCCGGTCAACTTCGACCAAGCGTTCCCGCTCGGCCTCTACGGGCTGAAGGTCGAGCCGTTGAACGACTTCGAGGCCTCGACCCGGGAGAACCCGGTCCAGGCGCGAGACAAGGACACCGGCGAGTTGATGTGGACGGTGGAGGTGATGGACCTCGACCCGGAGGCACGGGAGCGGACGTTCAAGGTGAAGCTGCCGGCCCCCCATCAGCCGGTGCTGCCGGCCGAGATGGAGCACGCTCCGTTGCGGCCGGTGGCCTTCGTGGGGTTGACGGTCACGCCGTGGTTGAACGACAACGGGGGCCGGACGAAGGTCGGGCTGAGTGTGCGGGCGCTGAGGATGGTCGATGCCGCCGAGTACCGCAAGACCGCCTCGAGTGGTGCGAACGCGTCGTCGAAGGTGGCCTGATCGTGGTCGCGCGAAGTGCCGCGGACTCTCTGCGGGTGTGGGCCCGCGGCTCGTATGCGGATGAGGCGGCGGTCGAGCTGCTGGCCCGTGCCTTCGATGGCCGGTTCGCGGTCGAGGGGGTGCCGTGGGTGCGCCCGACCGGCCGTCCGGGCTGCTCTTACCTCGATCCGGACGCGATCGACACCTACTCCGGTGGCCTGTCCGGGGCGGAGCGGCGGGTGCTCGCGGTCGTGGCCGCGTTGACCGGTGATCGACCGCTGCACGATCTGTCCGGGATCCTGGTCGGTGTCGATCGGCCGAACCTGGGCCTGATCCTGGCAGCGCTCGCCCACGCCGGCGGATCGCACCAGCAGGCCGACCTGATCCTGACGCCGGAGAACCGGGTCGAGTTCGTCGAGCTCCCCGCCCTGATCGACTGGGCCGCCCCTCGCGCCTCGATCCCTTCGCACGGTATGAGGGCTGCCTCGTGAGCGTCGTCGGGGTCGCGGTGATCCTCGGCCTGGTCATCGTGCTCATGCTCAAGTTGCGGGTCGCCCGGGCCTCAGCGGTGATCGTGTGCATCCTGTTCGGCCTGGTGCTGGGGGCTTCGCCGGTCGGTGATCTCGTCTACTCGACCGTCTCCAAGGTCGGGGCGTGGGCGGCCGGCATGGTCGAGAGCCTTTGACCATGGGACTCTCGCTGACCCGCGCCTCAGATAGCCCGGCCCGGCTGGTCCAGCCGACGGTCCGGCTCACCCTGGGCGCCATGGTTGGGCTCTGGCTGGCCCGCCGACTGACTCGACTGCTGGTGTGGTTAGTCCGCTCGCCGGGGGCTCTCGCCGTGCTCGGCGCGGTGGCTGGGCTGGTGGTTTTGGTCGAGCACGTCGGGGCGCTGCCGGTCGGTGTCGGGGCGGGCGTGATGGCCGCAGGACTGGTCAGCATGCGGGTGTGGCGACCGGTGTGGTTCCGCCGCCTGGTCGGAGGGCCGGTGTCGGCGGTGTGGCGGTCGGGCTGGGTGTATCGGCGGCGCTGGTCGACCGCTCTAGAGACGGCCGGGTTGACGGTCGCCTCGGCCAGCTCAACCGTCGGCACCTCGAGTCAGGTCCGGTATGTGCCGCCGTTGCTGCGGGTTCGTTCGACCGGCTTTGTCGATCGGGTGCGGGTGCGGATGCTGCCCGGTCAGACCGTCGACGACTACGCCGAGCAGGCCGACCGGCTCGCGCAGACGTTCGGCGCTCAGGCCTGCCGGGTCCGGTCCGTGGCTAGGCGGGTGCACGAGGTCGAGCTGTGGCTCCTCACCCGGGACCCGCTGACCCGGGTGGTGGATCCGTTCGCTTCAACCGTTGCGGATCTGGCGGTGGGTCCGCGGGTGGCGTTGGGTGAGGACGGGCTGCCGTGGCGGCTTCGACTTATCGGCTCCCATCTGCTGGTGGTGGGGGCGACGGG
The DNA here is from genome assembly GCF_014137855.1 of Microlunatus kandeliicorticis. Lineage (GTDB taxonomy): Bacteria > Actinomycetota > Actinomycetes > Propionibacteriales > Propionibacteriaceae > Microlunatus > Microlunatus kandeliicorticis. Next base: position 725,081 of record NZ_JACGWT010000002.1, on the reverse strand, counting down.
CTCGGGGAAGGGGTCGGTGCTGTGGTCCCTGCTGCTCGGGTTGCAGCCGGCGATCGAGGCCCGTCTGGTGTCGGTGTGGGCGATTGACCCGAAGGGCGGCATGGAACTTGCCTTCGGCGCGCCGCTCTTTGACCGGTTCTGCCACGGCGACAGCTCGACCGGCCAGGGGTATGAGTCCGGATTCGCTGACCTCCTCGAGGATGCGGTCGAGGTCATGCGGTCGCGGCAGGACCGGCTCCGCGGCATCACCCGCCTCCACCAACCCTCCCCGGAGGGGCCGTTGGTGGTGGTCCTGGTCGACGAGCTCGCCGCGCTCACCGGGTGGGTGTTGGACCGGACCGCGAAGAAGCGGATCGAGACCGCTCTCGGCCTGCTGCTGTCCCAGGGGCGCGCGGTGGGGGTGGTGGTGGTGGGCGCGGTGCAGGACCCGCGGAAGGACGTGTTGCCGTTGCGGGACCTGTTCCCGACCCGCATCGCACTGCGGCTGTCCGAGGCCGAGCAGGTTCACCTCGTGCTCGGCCCGGGTGCGCGGGATCGGGGTGCGGAGGCCGACAAGATCCCCGACACCCTGCCCGGCGTGGGTTACGTCACCGTCGACGGAATCGCTGAGCCGGTCAGGGTCCGGTTCTCTCACGTCACCGACGACCTGATCGCCGACCGGCTCGCCCCGGCACCCTCTGAAGGGCCACGGCTCGAGCTGCTCCGGTCGGTCGAGGACGCGGCATGAGTGCCCCGACCGTCCCGCGCATCACGCCCGAAATGGCGCACGAGCTGGCGGTCGCACAGAAGGTCTGTGTGCGTCCGCTGGTCCGACGGGTCATCGACCAGGCCGACGGCACCGAATCCAAGGTCGCCCTGCCGTGCAACTCGACTCGGGAGGACGTGTGCCCGTCGTGTGCAGACAAGAACCGCCGGCTCCGGATGCAGCAGTGCGCTGAGGGCTGGCACCGCACCGACGAACCCCCACGAGCTGCGCCAGAGGTACCCAACCTGGACGGTGGCGACGTTCTCGAGGACCAGGCCGACGACGAAGGCGATGAGGGTAGCCGGCGGGTGCGGTCGACGCGTCGGCGCGATGATGTGCCGGATCTGCCGCGGGTGCCGTGTGAGGACCGGACTGTCGGTCGGGCGTTCGAGACGCCGGACGGGAAGACCTACCGACCCTCGATGTTCCTGACCCTGACGATGCCCTCCTACGGCGCCGTGAAGGCGAACGGGACCCCGGTCGACCCCAGCAGCTACAACTACCGTCGGGCAGCGCTGGACGCACTGCACTTCCCGAAGCTGGTCGACCGGTTCTGGCAGCACGTCCGCCGCTGCGCCGGCTACAAGGTCCAGTACTTCGCCGCCGTCGAACCCCAGAAACGCCTCGCCGCGCACCTGCACGCCGCCGTCCGGGGTGCCATCCCCCGGTCGCTACTGCGGCAGATCGTGAAGGCCACCTACGTCCAGGTGTGGTGGCCATCCTTTGACCGACCGGTCTTTGTGCACCGGGTGCCGGAGTGGACCGGTGACGGCTACTGCGATCCCGACACCGGTGTCATGCTGCCCACCTGGCAAGAGGCGCTCGACCAGGCCGACGCCGACCCCGACCGCCGGCCGGCGCACACGATGCGGTTCGGGTCGCAGCTCGACATGGCGGGGATCATCGCCCCGTCCGAAGACGCTAATCGGGCCGTGCGGTATCTGACGAAGTACCTGGCGAAATCGATCGCCACCACCTACACCGACCCAGACACCCCCGACCCGGAGGTCGAGGCGCACGTCAACCGCCTACACGCCGAACTCCGCTGGCTGCCGTGCTCCGAGGCGTGCGCGAACTGGCTGCGCTATGGCATTCAACCCAAGAACCCGGGCCCCGGCCTCCGCGCCGGTGACTGCACGGCGAAAGCACACGACCGCGAGCACCTCGGCCTGGGCGGCCGACGGGTCCTCGTATCGCGGCAGTGGTCCGGCAAGACCCTGCAACAGCACAAAGCCGACCGGGCCACCGTCGTCCGGGAAGCACTCCTCAACTCAGGAATCGTGGCACCGGAGATCGAACGACTCGCTGCGTCGGTGACTCTTCCGGACGGCTCCCCGCGGTTCGTGTGGACCGACACGCGACCCGATCCGATCACCTACGCCCGCGTCATCCTCGAATCTGTCCTCGAGCGGTCCCGCTGGCGAGCCCAGTACGAGCAAGCCAAACAACAGCGGGCCGGGGAATCCCGTTCAGCAACCGACAGCGACCCAGACGGCTGACCGGACCAGGGTGCTTCGGCGTCTGCTTCGGCCTCCCCGACCACTGCGAAGTCTGGTCTCCGACCACCTGGTCAAGGGTGAGCGAAGCGAATCCAACGGACACGAAGTGCCCTTGACCAGAAGGTCGGAGACCACACCATCACCAACTCGGGGAGGCCGAAGCCCCCCACCGCCGGAAGAACGGAAGATGATCATGGAGCGAGTTCTCTACAGCGTGGCCGAGGTCTCCGAGATGCTCAATCTCAGCAAGAACCGGATCTACGAGCTGATCTACGCCGGCGAACTGGCGTCGATCAAGATCGGTCGGATCCGGCGCATCTCGAAGGCGTCGATCCAGCGGTTTGTCGAGACGGAAACGACGGCGGCATGAGCGGGCGCCGGGTGTCGGGGGATGGCTCGGTCTATCAACTCTCCGACGGGACCTGGCGCGGTGTCATCGACTTGGGTTGGCACGGTGGGAAGCGTCGCCGGAAGTACATCCGGGGCCGGACGAAGGCTGAGGTCGCGAAGGAGACGCGTCGGTTGGCCGGTGAAGCTGATGCGGGCCGGCTGTCTCACGATCGGGCTCCTACGCTGTCTGGCTGGCTCGATCGGTACCTGACCGAGGTGGCGGCCACGACGGTCCGACCGTCAACTCTGAGCCGGTACCGCCAGGAGGTGAGGCTTTACATCGCGCCGGTCCTCGGGGCTATCCGGTTAGACAAGCTCGATGCCGCCGACATCTCGGCGTTCTACCAAGATCAACTACGGGTGCTCTCGCCTGGCAGTGTCCGCAGATTGCACGCGTTGCTGCGTCGTTCTCTCAACGTGGCGGTGCGGTGGCAGGTGATGAGATGGAACCCGGTGCTGGCGGTCGACCCGCCGTCGGTCGAGACGAAGGAGGTGCATCCGTTCAGTGTCGAGGAGGCTCGGCGCTTCTTGCGCGTCGTCCAGGGTGACCGGCTCGAAGCGCGCTGGATGTTGGCAGTCATGCTCGGGATGCGTCAGGGCGAGGCGCTCGGATTGTCGTGGGCTGATGTCGACTTCGATAAGGCGACGGTGCGGGTGCGGCAGGCGTTGCAGTACCGGTCCGGCAATGGCCTCGAGCTCGTTGCGCCGAAGACTGCCCGATCAAAGCGGACGGTCCCGATGTCGGAGAGCATCATGGCGGCGTTGAAGCTTCGGCGCGAAGAGCAAGACGCCGATCGTGTCGCGGCGGGTGAGTTTTGGGAGGACTGGGGTCTGGTCTTCACCACAAAGGTCGGGACGCCGTTCTCTCCGCGGAACGACTACCGCAACTTCATTGGCTGGCTCGAGGAGGCTGGCCTGCGGCGGGTGCGGCTGCATGACCTGCGTCACACCGCCGCGTCGTTGATGTTGGCCCAAGGCGTGCCGGCTCGAGTTGTCATGCAGACGCTTGGACACTCCCAGATCAGCATCACGCTCAATACCTATAGCCACGTTTCGCCCGACCTGTCGCGACTCTCGGCGGACCGCATGGAGAGTCTGCTGGGAGGGTCCGATTCGGGGCCCCTGGCTGCCATTGTGGCTGCCAGCGAGGACTCGAATGGGCCATTGACGGGCCAAGAGTGAGGGGCAAAAACTCGCTGACTAGGGATGATGCGCGGAGCCGCCTCGGGGATTCGAACCCCGGACCTACGCATTACGAGTGCGTTGCTCTACCCCTGAGCTAAGGCGGCGCGACCGCGCGGTGCGCCGGGCGGACGGTCGCCCATCATAACGACGGGCCCCGGGCAGTGCGAAAACGCGTCAGGAGGTGCAGACGGTGCCGGTCGGCGGCAGCGTCCCGGACACCAGGTAGGCGTCGACCCGCGCCCGGATGCAGGCGCTCTGGTCGTAGGCCAAGTGCCCCTCGCCGCGCAGCGTCAGCAGCCGGCCCGAGTCGAGCTGACGGGCCATCGCCTCGGCCTGCTCGTACGGCGTGGCCGGGTCCCGGGTGGTCCCGACAACCAGGATGGGCGCCGCACCCTTGGCGTCCGGCGAGCCGGTCGGACCGGGTCGCGCGGCCACCGGCCAGGTCGGGCAGGTGAAGTCGGGGCCGAAGTACTTCCCGAACGTGCTCGCGTCTCGCCGGTCCGCCCGCCACCCGGCCAGCGCGCCCTGGACCCCGCCGTCGCGGCCGTCCAGACAACGGATCGCCGGGAAGGCGTAGTTCAGCTGCCCGTAGCTCCCGTCGCTGTTGCGGCGGTTGAACTGGTCGGCCAGGCTCCGCAGCGCACGACCGTCCCCGCGCACCGCCCGGGTCAGCGCGGTGTCGAGCACCCGGTAGCCCTCGGCGTTCTCGTAGAGCAGCGAGATCGTCCCGGTCACCGCGAGCGTCTGGGTCAGCGGCCGACCGTCGGGGATCGCCAACGGCGTCGCGTCCAGCCGGTCCCACAGCCCGGTGATCGCGTCCAGCACGGCCTCGCGGCTGCCGCCGAGCGCGGAGTCGTTGCGGGCGGCCCAGTCGGCGAAGTCGGTCAGCGACCGGTCGAAGCCGACCGCCTGGCTCACACCGCCGCTGCCCAGCGAGACCGCGCCGTCGAGCACCATCCGGCCGACGTTCTTCGGGAACAGCTGGGCGTACCGCGCGCCGATCGCCGTCCCGTAGCTGAAGCCGAGGTAGTCGAGCTTCGGGCTCCTCATCAGCTGCCGCAGAAGGTCCAGGTCACGCACCGTGTCCGTGGTCGAGATGTGCTCGAGGAGGGCTCCCGACCGGGCCAGGCACGACCGGCCGAAGGTGTAGTTCGCCTGGATCCAGGCCCGGGTCTCGGCGGCGCTGTCGGGCGAGGAGTCGATCGCGGTGTAGCGGTCCATCGCCGTCCCGTTCTCGCACTCGACCGGTGTCGACTCCCCCACCCCGCGCGGGTCCCAGCCGACGATCGTGTACGCGCCAAGCCCCGGCGGGGCGAAACCGCGGACCAGGTCGATGCCCGAGCCTCCGGGGCCGCCGGGGTTGACGAACAACGTGCCCTTCGGCCGCGGTGCCGTGCTCGGTCGCCGGGCCATGGCCAGCGTGATCGCCTGCCCGTCCGGCTTGCTCCAGTCGAGCGGGACGAGCACCGAGGCGCACTGGACCCCGCGCCCGCAGTCGGTCCAGTCGACCGGCTGCCGGGTGTAGCGGCTGGTCCCCGACCCGGGCGGCGGCACGGTGAACCCGGCCGGGCGGACGTCCGGCACCGTGGCCAGCGGACGCCGGGTGCTGTCCGTCCCCGGCGGCCGGCCGGCCGGGGTCGGCGCCGGGGTCGGGCTGGGACTCGCGGTCCGGGTGGCCGTGGGCGCGCTCGAGGTCGGTGCCGACGTCCGGTCGGTGCTGGTCGGCGGGGACACCAGACCGCAGCCGGTCACGACGACCGCGGCGACGACCAGCCCGAGAGCCCGGAGCGGTCGTCGGCTGCGCATGATCCGTCGAGCGTACGTGGCGGGTGGTCGCGCGGGCTGTGGGTGCGAGTGGTGCGCCCTTCGACAGGCTCAGGGCACCGTGGTGGGGTCCAGCGCACCGTGCGCCCTTCGACAGGCTCAGGGAACGTCTCAGGCCCTTCGACAAGCTCAGGCCCTTCGACAGGCTCAGGGAGCGGGATGGTCCACGTCGGGGTCGCGGCGGCGACGGTGACGGCGCTTGGTCCGCGGAGCGTCCTCGGCCGGTGCCGTCGGGGTGCGCTCGGTGAAGGCGGCGCGGGAGCCGCAGACGCCGGCGCGCGAGCAGCTCATGGTCTCGCCGGAGTCGTTCATCCGCACCACCACGGCGTCGGCGGCGGCCCGGTGCCCGACCACCACCCCGTCGCCCTGCGGGGTCTCGACCGACGTCCCGATCTTCGGGGCCTCGCGGGCGAACTCCACGTAGAGCGGGTGCTCGTACTTCAGGCAGCACATCAGCCGGCCGCAGGCGCCGGAGATCTTCATCGGGTTGGGCGGCAGGTTCTGCGCCTTGGCCAGCCGCAGGCTGACCGGCTCGAAGTCCTTGAGGAAGGTCGCGCAGCACAGCTCACGGCCGCAGCTGCCGATGCCACCGGTGAGCCGGGCGGCGTCCCGCGAGCCGACCTGACGGAGGTCGATCCGGGCCCGCAGCGCACGGGCCAGCTCGCCCACCAGCACCCGGAAGTCCACCCGGTGCGGGGCGGTGAAGTAGACCACCACCAGCTGGTCGGCGCCGCCCTGCTGCTCGAGCACGTCGATCCCGACGACCTTCATCGGCAGGTTGTTGCTCTTGATCAACTTCTTGGCGGCCAGCTTGGCCTCGGCGCGGCGACGTCGGTGGGCGGCGTCGCGGGCCAGGTCGTCCTCGCGCGCGTGGCCGGCACAAACCGGCAGGTCGCGGTAGCCCTCGTCGTCGGTCACCCACTCGGGGGCCCAGACGCACTCGGCCACCTCGGCGCCGGAGTCGGTCGGGACCAGCACCTTGTCCCCGACGGCGTAGCTGCCGTCGCCGGGGTCGAGGTAGTAGAGCCGGCCGTAGCGTTCGAACGAGACGGCCATCACTGATGGCACCCGGTCAGCCTAGGACCTGCCCGCGAACGCCGGAGCCCGGCGACCGTGACGGTCGCCGGGCTCCGGTGGATCCTGCGAGCGATCCCGTGCGGGGATCGGGCCGCGGTGATCAGACGTAGATGTGCTGACCGACGAAGATCCGGTTCGGGTTCTTCAGCTGCGGGTTGAGCTTGTAGACGGCCTTCCAGCCACCCTTCACGTGGTAACGGTGGGCGATCTTCGCCAGGGTGTCGCCGCTGCGGACGGTGATCGACTTGCTGCCGCGACGCGCCTTGCTGCTGCTGTCCTTGCTGCTGGTCTTGCCCGAGCTGTGCTTGGCCTTCTTGGTCTTCTTGTGGGCCGAGTAGCTGCTGTCGGAGCTGCCCCCACCGGCGGCCGCACCGTTGGCGCGGGTCAGGCCGGCGCGGACGCTGCAGACCGGCCAGGCGCCCGGGCCCTGGCTCTTGAGGACCTTCTTGGCGATCCGGATCTGCTCGGCCTTCGAGGCGTTCTGCGGCATCCCGCTGCCGCCGTAGCCGCGCCAGGTCGACAGGCTGAACTGCAGACCGCCGTAGAAGCCGTTCCCGGTGTTGATGCTCCAGTTGCCGCTGGACTCGCAGGCCGCGACCCGGTCCCAGACGGTGGCGGCGTTCGCCGGGGTGGCCCCGACGGCCAGGCCCACGCCGGCCGAGACGGCGACCGCCGCGGAGGTGCCGACGATGCGCTTGACGGTGGTGGAGTTGGACAAGTCCTCTTCCTTCCTGACGTGCGCCGGTGAGGTGATCAGGCGGATCGGACGTCGTCGGCGGACCGACGGCGCCGGGCTGTGCCCGTGTGGAGGAGTCGTGCTGCGCGCGGCGACTGTCGCGCCGCATCCGCTGACCCCGGGTGGACCTCACCCCTGCCCCTCGCCCGGGACGTTCCCGGCCGCCCGGGTCGCGGCGCGACCAGCAGGCAGGTGTCCGGCTCGGCAGGTGGTGCAGGCGCTCCGGACACACGCGTCGGCCCGCATGTCGGATACAGGCCGATGGACTTTGCACGCAGCCACGCCACAACTTCGGTAACGAAACGGCCACGAACTTCGGATGAGCGTATGGAGGCTGAAGGTTCGGCGCAACTCCCGGTAAGAAAACCTCAGGAGCGACTTCAGGGTCTGAGGGAATCGTGAGGAACGCCGCTCTTGACAGCGCGACGGCCGTCGTGAACGGCCGCCGGCCTACCCGCGGGCGAGCGAGATCAGCAGCGCCTCGACGGCGAGCAGCGGAGCTACGTTGGTCTCCAGCGCCGTCCGGCAGTCGAGCAGAGCGTCGATCCGGTGCAGGGTGGCGTCCGGCCCCGACGAGCGGGCGAGCCGGGCGATCTGCGGACCGAGCTCGACGTTGATCAACTCCGCCCCGCTGCCGGTCTGGACGCTGAGCACGTCGCGGTAGAGCCCGGTGAGCTCGGTCAGCGCGCGGTCGAGGGCGTCGCGCTGGATCCGCTTGGCCCGGGCCTTCTGCTGGTCCTCGAGGTCCTTCATCGCCGCCTGCGCCTGCCGCGGCTTGGCGCCGCGGGTGCCGAACCCGAGCGCCTCCTCGAGATCCGCCCGCTCGCGGCTGTCGAGCTCGGCGGTCAGCCCGGCCGCCTCCTCGGTGCAGGCCTGCACCAGCGTCTCCGCGGCGGCCAGACAGGCGCCGAGGTCGCGGAGCGAGAACGGGATCTGCAGGACGGCGTCCCGTCGGCGCCGGGCCTCGTCGTTCCGGGCCAGCACCCGGGCCCGCCCGACGTGGCCCTGGGAGGCGCGGGCGGCGAACGCGGCCCGGTCGGGATCGATCCCGTCGCGCTGCTCGAGCAGCCGGGCGACGCCGGCGATCGTCGGGGTCTGCAGGGTCAGCGACCGGCAACGGGACCGGATGGTCGCCACAACGTCCTCCGGGGTGGGCGCACAGAGGATCCAGACCGTCTTGGGTGCGGGCTCCTCGACGCTCTTGAGCAGCGCGTCGGCCCCGCGCTCGGTGACCCGGTCGGCGTCCTCGACGATCAGCACCTGACGCCGGCCGAGCGTCGGGCTCATCGCAGCGCGCCGGACCAGCTCGCGGACCTCCTCGACGCCGATCGACAGCATCTCGGTGCGGACCACGGTGACGTCGGGGTGCGCGCCGGAGAGCGCCGTGCGGCACCCGGCGCAGTCGCCACACCCCCCGCCGCCGTCGCCGTCGCACTGCAGCGCCGCCGCGAAGGCGCGCGCGGCGTTGGAGCGGCCGGACCCGGGCGGGCCGGTGATCAGCCAGGCGTGGCTCATCGCGTGCGGGTCGCCGTTGGCCGCCCGCCGCAGCACCCGGACCGCGCGCGACTGCCCGATCAGCTCGGACCAGACGCCGGTCAGCTGGTCGGCGTCGCGCTCGGCGGTCGGTGCGGTCACGGCTCGATTCTGCCCGCTGGCACCGACAGCCTCACCCCCGTCCGCGCACGAAACCGCGACTCGACGGGTGACCGGCGGCCCATCCCCGCTCGGCGGCGCGGACCCCGTCGATCGAGCCGCGGTTCCGTGCGCACCGGCGGCCCGAGCGTTTGCCCTCCTGGCCCGCGGGCCGCAGGCTGACCCGATGCTCGAGATCACCCGGATCGGCCAGGACGACGAGGCCGCACAGCGGCGCTGGTACGCGACGATGCGCGCCGCCTGGGTCGACGGCCGCCCGGACGCCGTCTACCAGCCCTTCGCGGCGCTGGCCGCGTCGTACGCGACACCGCCCGCCCACGCCCGCCGGCTCTGGCTGCTGGCGCTCGACGACGGTCGGCCGGTAGGGGCGGCGGAACTGAGCTGGACGGTCGAGGTCGACCTCGACCGGGTCGACGTCGAGCTCGCGGTGCTGGCCGAGCACCGGCGTCGCGGCGTCGGACGGGCCCTGGCCGCAGCCGCCGAGGAGGTCGGGCGCGAGCTCGGCCGGACGGTCGCCGACGGCTTCTTCTTCGTGGTCGGCGACGCGCCGGTCGAGGAGTCCGCCGGCTGGAAGTTCGCCACCGGTCTCGGCGCCCGCCGGGTGCACACCGAGCTGCACCTGGTGCTCGACCTGCCGCCCGACGCGGACCGGCTGGCCGGGCTGCGGCAGCTGGCCGTCGAGGGATCCGTGGGCTACACCGCGCTGGCCTGGACCGACCGGTGCCCCGACGAGCACGTGGCGGCCTATCTGGCCATGCGGACCCAGATGGACGCCGACGTCCCGGCCGGCGAGGAACCGCCGACGCCCCGGCCCTGGACGGTCGAGCGGCTCCGGGCCGGGGAGGAACGCCGTCGCCCCGACTGGGTGACCCTCACGGCGGCCGCCCGGGACGACGCGACCGGCGGGCTGGCCGGCTATTCCGAGCTGCTGCTCCCCCGGGTCGAGACCGGGACGGTCTGGCAGGAGGACACCCTGGTGATGCCGGCGCACCGCGGACACCGGCTCGGGCTGTTGCTCAAGCTGCGCACGCTCGACCTGCTGCTCGCCGAGCACCCCGGGGCGACCGCCGTGCACACCTGGACCGCGCCGACCAACACGGCCATGCTCCGCACCAACCAGCGGTTCGGCTACCGGGTCGCCGAGACCATGGTGGAGGTGCACCGGGCGGAGTGATCCGGGGCCGGCGCTTCGACGGGCTCAGCGCGCCGGTCCGAGGGCCCAGCGCGCAGGCTCTCGCTTCGACAGGCTCAGCGCGCGGGTCCGCGCTTCGACAGGCTCAGCGCGCGGGTCCGCGCTTCGACAGGCTCAGCGCGCGGGACCGCGCTTCGACAGGCTCTGCGCGCGGGAGCGGGGCTCAGCGCGCGGGAGGGGGGGTCAGCGCGCGGGAGCGGGGGGTCAGCGCGCGGGAGCGGGGGGTCAGCGCGCGGGTGCGGAGGCTCAGCGCGCGGGTGCGGAGGCTCAGCGCGGGAGATCGGCGAGCAGGGTGGCCACCCGGTCGCGGATCGCGGTGGCGAGCTCGTCCACCGGACGGCGGGCGGGCAGCACCAGGTAGTGCTCGGGGTCCCGGGCCGCGAGGGCCAGGAAGTGGCTGCGGACGCTGAGGTGGAAGGCGTCCCCGGCCGCCTCGAGCCGGTCCTTGTCGATCTTGGTGGCGACGGCCTCGGCCGGGTCGAGGTCGAGCAGCACGGTGAGGTGCGGGCGCAGGTCACCGGTGGCCCAGCGGGCGACGCGCTCGACCTCGTCCTCGTCGAGCACCCGGCCCGCCCCCTGATAGGCGAGCATCGAGTCGACGTAGCGGTCGCAGACCACCACCTCGCCGCGGGCGAGGGCGGGCAGCACCAGCGCGTGCAGGTGGTGCGCCTTGTCGGCCGCGTACAGCAGCGCCTCGGCCCGCGGCGCCAGGTCGCCGGTCGCCGGGTCGAGCACCAGCGCCCGGATCTGCCGGCCGGCAGGGGTGTCCCCGGGCTCGAAGGTGCGCAGCACCGGGCGTCCCTGCGCGGCCAGCCAGTCGACCAGCCGGCTCACCTGGGTGGTCTTGCCGACGCCGTCGCCGCCCTCGAAGACCACGAACAGCCCGCGGTCGGCCCTCATCGCAGCTTGGCCGCGGCGCGGGTCCAGGCGGCCACGAACTGCTCGCGCGCCTCCCGGACCTCGCCCAGCGTCCGCTCGTAGGCGCGGCCGCGCTCGAACGCCTCCACCGGCCCGAGCGTCTCCAGGTCGTCGCTGAGCCCGTCGGCCACCCCGCCGACGTCGAGCGCCGTCTCCAGCGCCCGGAACGGCCGCCGGAACCGCCGCACCGTGCGCGCCGCCGGCTTGCCGAGCACCCCGGTGACCGCCCGGGCCACCAGCCGGAGCTCGTCGGCGGCCGACGAGGCGTCCGCCCAGTCGGCGGACGGACCGTCGGCGGTCAGCCGGTCGGCCACCGCGCCGAACCGGGCGACGGCGCTGTCGAGCAGCGTGGACAGCACCTCGGTGGTCTCCAGGTCGCCCGAGGCACCGAGCCGCGGGCCGCGGGTCGCGGTGACCAGTCGTTCGAGCAGGTGCAGATAGCGCTCCCGGCGCAGCTGGGCGGCCAGCCCGGCCAGCCCGTCCTCGCGGGCGGCGCCGGCGCGCGCCTCGCCGGCCAGCCAGACCAGCTCCTCGTCGAGGCCCTGCAGCCAGTCGGGGTCCAGCGCGGCGGACAGCCCCTGCAGCGTCGCGCCGAGTTCACCGGCCGCCTCGGCCAGTGCCTCGGCCCCGGCCGGGTCGCCGGTGCGGACCGCCAGATCGGCCCGGACGATCTCCCGGACCCCGCCGGTCACCACCGAGGAGACGAACCGGGCGAACGGCGACCCACCGGTCACCGGTCGCGGTTCGGGGAAGTCGGTGCGCCCGGTGGCCGGGGCACCCAGCCGGGCGGTCAGCTCGGGGAAGCCGGGCACCCGGGTGGCACCGGCCGACAGCAGCGCCTGGTCGATCCAGCGCAGCTGGTCGGCCTCGAGCCCCGGCGGCTGCGGGGTCAGGGTCACCTCGCGGTAGCGGGCGGTGACCAGTCCGCCGCGGCTGACCGTCACCCGGTCGTCGCGGAGCACCGCCTGGACGGCGCCGGCTGTCGTCTTGAAGGCGAACTCGCGACGCTCGCAGGTCAGCGCGGCCACCGGGCCGAGCGTGGCCCGACGTCGCAACGGCATCACCAGGTCGACGTAGTCGGGTGGCAGCTCGGCCTGGCCCATCGGCTCGATCCGCTCGGTGGGCAGCAACGGCTCCCACCCGGTCGACCCGAGGTACCACTCGCCGCGGCCGTCGACCACCCGGTGCGCGAGCACCACCCCGGCCCGCAGCAGCCGGTGGTCGGGGGTGTCGAGCAGGGTGACGTCGATGCTGTAGCTGGCGTCCTGCGAGGTCCGGCTGACCAGGTTGGGCAGCCCGAGTTCGGGGTTGATCATCCGCGGCGGGGTCGCCGAGAACGGCAGGTCCCAGCAGCGGACGCCGACGTCCCGGGCCGGCGGCGCGGGTGGCGCCGCACCGTTCGCCGAGCTGTCCCCGCCGGCGGGGTCGGGCGCGGCGTGCTTGCCGGATCGCGACGGCACCATGATCGTCCTCGACCGGCCCTCAGCCGGTGGTGCTCGAGGCGGCCTTCTTCGCCGTGCTCTTCTTCGCGGTCTTGGTCGCCGGCGCCTTGGCGGCGGCCTTCTTGGTGGCGGACTTCTTCGTGGTCGTCTTCTTGGCCGTCGTCTTCTTGGCCGCGCGCTTCTTCGGCGCCGGGCCCTTGGCCCGCTTCTCGGCCAGCAGCTCGGCCGCCCGCTCGGCGGTGATCGCCTCGACCGAGTCGGTGCTGCGGAGCGTGGCATTGGTCTCGCCGTCGGTGACGTACGGGCCGAACCGGCCGTCCTTGATCACCATCGGGCTGCCGGTGGCCGGGTCGGCGCCGAGCTCCTTGAGCGGCGGCTTGGCCGCAGCCCGCCCGCGCTGCTTCGGCTGCGCGTAGATCTGCTCGGCCTCCTCGAGCGTGATGTCGAAGATCTGCTCCTCGCTGGTCAGCGAGCGCGAGTCGGTGCCCTTCTTGAGGTAGGGCCCGTACCGGCCGTTCTGCGCGGTGATCTCGGTGCCGTCGGCGGCCGTCCCGACCACGCGGGGCAGGCTCATCAGCCGCAACGCCTCGGGCAGGCTGACCGTCTCGATGTCCATCGAGGCGAACAGCGAGCCGGTGCGCGGCTTCTCCTTCTTGGCCACGTTCTCGGGCAGCACCTCCGTCACGTACGGCCCGAAGCGGCCGTTGCGCGCGACCACCGGATAGCCGGTGTCGGGGTCGGTGCCGAGCTCGCGCTCCTCCCCCATCGGCTTGGCCAGCAGCTCGCGCGCCCGCTCGACGGTCAGCTCGTCCGGCGGGAGGTCGTCGGGCACCGAGGCGCGCTTGCCCTCGGCGTCCTCGACGTAGGTGCCGTAACGGCCGACCCGGGCGACGATCCCCGAGTCGAGGTCGCCGAGCGGGAAGGTCGAGATCTGCCGGGCGTCGATGTCGCCCAGCTCGGAGACCAGGCGACGCAGGCCCTCCTCGTCCCCGGCCCCGAAGTAGAAGTCGCTGAGCACCTGGACGCGTTCGGCGTCGCCGTCGGCGACGTGGTCGAGGACCTCCTCCATCCGCGCAGTGAAGGAGTAGTCCACCAGCCGCGGGAAGTGCTCCTCGAGCAGCCGGGTGACCGCGAAGGCCAGCCAGGTCGGCACCAGCGCGGAGCCGCGCTTGAAGACGTAGTCGCGGCTGGTGATCGTCCGGATGATCGTCGCGTAGGTCGACGGCCGGCCGATGTTGAGCTCCTCGAGCTTGGCCACCAGCGACGGCTCGGTGTAGCGGGCCGGCGGACGGGTCTCGTGACCCGACGCGGTGACCTCGTCGGCGGTCAGCCCCTGGCCCTCGGACAGCTGCGGGAGCCGGGTCTGTTGATCATCGGTCGCGCCCTCGTCGTCGCGCGATTCCACGTAGGCCTTGAGGAAGCCGTGGAAGGTGATCGTCCGACCGCTGGCGGCGAAGGTGCACTCCTCGCCCTGTGCCGGCCGCGCGTTGATCTTGACGCTGACCGTCTGGCCCTCGGCGTCGCGCATCTGCGAGGCCACCGTGCGCATCCAGATCAGCTCGTAGAGCCGGAACTGGTCGCCGCGCAGCCCGGTCTGCGCCGGGGTGCGGAAGCTCTCGCCGGCCGGACGGATCGCCTCGTGCGCCTCCTGGGCGCCCTTGGCCTTATTGGCGTAGACGCGCGGCTTGTCCGGCAGGTAGTCGCTGCCGAACAGCTGGGTCACCTGGGTGCGGGCGGCGCGGACGGCGGAGTCGGACAGCGTGACCGAGTCGGTCCGCATGTAGGTGATGTAGCCGCCCTCGTAGAGGTCCTGGGCCACCGACATCGCCCGCTGTGCGGTGAAGCCGAGCTTGCGGCCGGCCTCCTGCTGCATCGTGGTGGTGCGGAACGGCGCGTACGGGCTGCGCCGGTAGGGCCGGGACTCGACCGAGGTGACCGCGTAGACGGCCTCGCGCAGCGTCGCGGCCAGCGCCTCGGCCCGCTGCTGGTCGAGGTGGACGAGTTGATCATCACTGGACTTGAGCGCACCGCGGTCGTCGAAGTCTCGGCCCTGCGCCACCCGGGAGGCCCCGACGTGGGTCAGCCGGGCCGGGAACTGCCGCGGCTCGGCGCTGTTCTCGTCGCTGCCACCCGCACCGGTGCCGGTGGAGAGGACGGCGTCGAGATCCCAGTAGCTGGCGCTGCGGAAGGCGATCCGCTCGCGCTCGCGGTCGACGACCAGCCGGGTCGCCACCGACTGCACCCGGCCCGCCGACAGCCGCGGCATGACCTTCTTCCACAGCACCGGGGAGACCTCGTAGCCGTAGAGCCGGTCGAGGATCCGTCGGGTCTCCTGCGCGTCGACCTTGTCGGTGTCGAGGTCGCGCGGGTGGGCCACCGCGTCGGCGATCGCGCTGGCGGTGATCTCGTGGAACACCATCCGGCGGACCGGGACCTTGGGCTTGAGCTCCTCGAGCAGGTGCCAGGCGATCGCCTCGCCCTCGCGGTCGTCGTCGGTGGCGAGCAGCAGCTCGTCGACGCCGGCCAGCGCCTCCTTGAGCGCCCGGATGGTGGCGCGCTTGTCCGGGCTGACCACGTAGATCGGCTCGAAGCCGTTGTCGACGTCGATGCCGGTGCGGGCCCACTTCTCACCCTTGTACTTGGCCGGCACCTCCGCGGCGCCGGTCGGCAGATCGCGCACGTGGCCGCGGCTCGACTCGACGACGTACCCGTCGCCGAGGTAGCCGGCGATCGTCTTCACCTTGGTCGGTGACTCGACGATGACCAGGCTTCGCCCTGATCCCTTTGCTGCCACGATGCCTCTCGTTCTCTTCCGGTGCCTGCGGCCTGAGTGCCGTCCCCCGGACGCCGGGATGATGTCACCCGGCCCGGCGCGAGTCTAGGACGAGATCATCCCGTCCAGGATCAGCTGCCGGACGACGGGCACGGTCTCCGCGCTCAGTGCCCGCTCCTCGACGTCGATGATGCCAGCCACCGCGGCCACCAGCTCGGCCAGCCGCAGCTCCCCGTCACAGGCCCCGAGCACGCCCGCGATCCCCGTCCCCGCCTGGTGCGCGCGCCGCAGCCCGCGCTGCTGGCGGAGGACGACCGCGTACGGGTCGGCGCTGCCGGGCCGGCTGAACGACTCCTCGGTGACGTCCTCAGCCAGCCGCCAGCGTCCGGCCAGCAACGCCTCGTCGCTCAAGCTGCGCTCCAGGTCGACGGCGTGCCGGCGCCGACCCAGGGCCGGCCCGATCGGGTGCTCGACCGCGTGCGGCCAGTCCTCGAGGGTGATCACCGGCGCGTCGCGCCCGGCTCGGACCAAGGTGACCCAGCCCATCCCGACCGCCCCGATCCCGAGCGCGGCGAAGTAGTCGCACCAGCGGCCGAACGCGGCGCGGTAGCCGTCGGTGCCGGCCAGCCCGGCGTCGGTCAGCCAGATCTCCACGTACTGCTCGACGTCGAGCCGCTCGCGCTGGATGACGTGGGCGTCGCAGCCGGTCGGCTCGATCCAGCCACGCAACCGGCGCTGCCAGCCCTGCTCGCTGCCCGCGTCGTCGTCGGGGTGCGCCCAGTTGCCGAGCACCTGCAGCACCCCGTCCGGGGCCAGCCGGGCCGCCCCCTCGACCACCACCCGGCGCATCAGCTCGTCGCCGGTCAGCCCGGCCTCGCGGTAGGTGAGCCGGCCATCGGCCGGCCCGGGCGGGGCCATCACGAACGGCGGGTTGGTGACGATCAGGTCGAACTGCTCCCCGGCCACCGGCTGGTAGAGGTCACCGGCCCGGAGGTCGAGCTCGGCGCCGTTGATCCGGGCGGTGAGCGCGGCCATGGCCAGCGCCCGGGCGTTGACGTCGGTGCCGACCACCCGGTCGGCGTGCCGGACCAGGTGCAGGCCCTGGACGCCGCACCCGGTGCCGAGGTCGAGCGCGGTGCCCACCCGGTCGCGGATGGTCAGCTGGGCCAGGCTGATCGAGGCCGGGGAGACCCCGAGCACGTAGTCGGGCCGGAGCACCGGCGGGCCGCCGTCGAGGCCCGGGGTGAGGTCGCTGAACACCCAGCCGTCGACGCCGTCGTCGGCCGCGTAGGGCCGCAGGTCGGAGAGCGCCCGGACCCGGCCGGCGGCGTCGGCGGTGATCAGCTCGATCCCGGCGAGGTCGTCGAACCAGCCGGGCAGGGCGGCGTCGAAGGCGGCCCGGTCGACGTCGAGCTGCAGCGGGAACAGCCGGACCAGGGTGGCCAGCGGGTCGTCCCGCCCGGCCAGCGCGCGCTCGCCGGGGACGGTCTGGTTGCGGCCGAGCGCCGCGTGGGCCGCCGGCCCGAGCGCCTCGAGCACGGCGTCGACCCGGTAGCCGACCGCGTCCAGACGACCGGCCAGCTCCTCGATCCGTCCCGCGCTCAGCACCGCGCCATCTTCACACCCGGACCACGGGACGCATCCGGGCGGGACGGTCAGCGGTCGGTGCGGCCGCCGCAGTGGTGACGCCCCACCGGGACCACGGTCGGGGTGCCGGAGAGCGGGTCGTTGATCACCACCGACTCGATCCCGAAGACCTCGCGGACGGTCTCGGCGGTGATCACCTGGGCCGGTGCGCCCTGCGCGATCAGCGTGCCGCCGCACATCGCGATCAGCTCGTCGGCGTACCGGCAGGCGAGGTTGAGGTCGTGCATGACGATCACGATCGTGGTGCCGCGCCGCCGGTTGAGGTCGGTGAGCAGGTCGAGGACGTCGATCTGGTGGGCCAGGTCGAGGAAGGTGGTCGGCTCGTCGAGCAGCAGCAGGTCGGTCTGCTGGGCCAGCGCCATGGCGATCCAGACCCGCTGCCGCTGACCGCCGCTCATCTCGTCGATCGGCCGGTCGGCCAGCTCGAGGGTGCCGGTGGCGGTCAGCGCGTCGGTCACCGCCGCCTCGTCCTCGGCGGTCCAGCGACGGAACCAGCCCTGGTGCGGGTAGCGGCCGCGACCGACGAGGTCGGCCACGGTGATCCCCTCGGGTGCGGTCGGCGACTGCGGCAGCAGCCCGAGCACCTTGGCGATCTCCTTGCTCGGAGTGGCGTGCACGCTCTTGCCGTCGAGCAGCACCGCCCCGTGGCTCGGGGTGAGCAGCCGGGCCATGCCCTTGAGCAGGGTCGACTTGCCGCACCCGTTGGCGCCGACCAGCACCGTGATCCGGCCCGGCTGGATCGACAGCCCGAGCTCGTCGACGATCACCCGGTCGCCGTAGCCGAGCCGCAGCCCCTCGGCGCTGAGCCGGTGCGGCGGGGCGGCCGGCCCGGCCAGGGCCGGGGCCTTCTCGAGCAGAGCCATGATCAGGAACCTCCGAAGCGGGTCTTGCCGGACGTGATCAACAACCAGAGCAGGTAGGGCGCCCCGATCAGCGGCGTGATCACGCCGACCGGGAGGGTGACGGGGAGCAGGTGCTGCCCGGCGTAGTCGGCGGCCGTGACCACGAGCGCACCGACCAGGGCCGGCGCGACGAGGGCGTCGCCGGTGCCGCGGGTCAGCCGCCGGGCGATCGGACCGGCCACGAAGGCCACGAACCCGATCGGCCCGACGGCGGCGGTGGCCACGGCGGCCAGCGCGACCCCGATCAGGATCAGCACCAGCCGGGCGCGCTCGACCGGGACACCGGTGGCCACCGCCAGCTCGTCGCCGAGCTGCAGCCCGCTGAGCCAGCGGCGGGCGACCAGCGCGGCGACCAGCAGCACCGCGGCCGGCGGGAGCAGGGTGGCGAACTGGTCGACCGACGCGCCGTTGAGGCTGCCGGTGAGCCAGACCAGCGCGGACTGGGCCTCGAAAACCTGCGCCCGGGTGATCGCGTAGTTGATCACCGAGGCGAGCACCGCCGACAACCCGATGCCGATCAGCACGAACCGGTAGCCCGAGATGCCGTCGCGCCAGGCCAGCAGGTAGATCGCCGCGGCCACCGCCAGCCCGCCGACCAGCGCGGCCCCGGAGAGCGCGAACCCGCTCCAGCCGAGGACCAGGATGGCCACCACGCCACCGGCGCTGGCCCCGTAGCTGACGCCGATGATGTCGGGGCTGGCCAGCGGGTTGCGGACCAGGCTCTGGAAGATCGCACCGGCCACCCCGAAGCAGGCCCCGGTGAGCAACCCGGTCTCGATCCGCGGCAGCCGCAGCTGGTAGACGATGAAGTTCGTGCCGGCGGTCCCGCGACCGGTGAGGGCGTACCAGACCTGGCCGACGGTCAGCGGCACGTCGCCGGTGATCATCGAGGCGACCAGCACGACGACGATCAGCACGACCAGGACGAGACAGACGAGCAGCGTGCGACGGGCCCGGCGACGCCGGACCCCGGTCACCGCGGCCCGGGCGGCGGCGCGTCCGCGGGCCGGGCGGTCCGGCTCGGCCGCGGCGCGCTCGGCCGGAGGACGCAGGTCGGTGGCGGTCACGCGGTGGCCAGCTTCCGGCGCCGGACCAGCGCGATGAAGACCGGGGCGCCGATCACCGCGGTGACGATCGCGACCTGCACCTCCGCGGGGCGGGCGATCACCCGGCCGAGCACGTCGGCGGCGAGCAGCAGGACGGGCCCGAGCAGCATCGAGTACGGCAGCAGCCAGCGGTGGTCGGGCCCGACCAGGGTCCGGGCCAGGTGCGGGATCACCAGCCCGACGAAGCCGATCGGGCCGGCGGCCGCGGTGGCCGCCCCGCAGAGCAGCACCACGGAGAGCGCCGAGACCAGCCGGACGGTCCCGACCCGGGCGCCGAGACCGCGGGCCACCTCGTCGCCGAGCGCGAGGGTGTTGAGCGAGCGACCCAGCCCGAGCGCGAGCAGCCCACCGACCGCCAGGAACGGCGACACCGCGGCGACCACGCCGAGATCGCGACCGGTCAGCGAGCCGACCTGCCAGAACCGGAACTCGTCGAAGGTGCGCTGGTCGAGCAGCAGCAGCGCGGTGGTGACCGCCCCGAACCCAGCGGTCAGTGCGGCTCCGGCCAGCGCCAGCTTGACCGGGGTGGCGCCCTCGCGACCGACCGCCGCGACGGCGTAGACGACCACGGCGGCCAGCGCCGCGCCGGCGAAGGCGAACCAGACGTACCCGCCGACCGAGGAGACGCCGAGGACACCGATGGCCAGCACCACGAACAGCGCGGCGCCGGCGTTGACCCCGAGGATGCCGGGGTCGGCGAGCGGGTTGCGGGTGACGCCCTGCATCACGCAGCCGGCCAGGCCGAGCGCGGCCCCGACCAGCAGCCCGACCACGGTCCGCGGGATCCGCAGCGTGACCACCACCAGCTGGTCGGTGTCGGCCGGGTCGTAGCGGGTGAGCGCCTCGACCACGGTGCCGAGCGGGACCGCACGGGTGCCGACGGCCAGGCTGACCAGGGCGAGCAGGGCCAGCACCACCGCGCACAGCACCAGGCCGCCGACCAGCAGCGACCGGCGGCGCGCCCGCGGGCCGGACGGCCCGGTCGCGCGCGCGGGGACCGGGACGCCGGGCGCGGCGGACCGCAGCGCTGCCCCGACAGTCATAAGGTAAGCCTAACCTCGGTGTCGCAGGGCCGGGCAACCCTCGAGCCGTGCGACCTCGGTCACCTCAGCCCTCGCGCATCGGGATCCGGACGTCGTGCCGCTCGGCCACCTCGACCGCCTCGTCGTAGCCGGCGTCCACGTGCCGGATGACGCCCATGCCGGGATCGTTGCGGAGCACCCGGACGATCTTCTCGGCGGCCAGTGCGGTGCCGTCGGCCACGGTGACCTGACCGGCGTGGATGCTGCGGCCGATCCCGACCCCGCCGCCGTGGTGGATCGACACCCAGGTCGCCCCCGAGGCGGTGTTGACCAGCGCGTTGAGCAGCGGCCAGTCGGCGATGGCGTCCGAGCCGTCGTGCATCGCCTCGGTCTCGCGGTAGGGCGAGGCGACCGAGCCGCAGTCGAGATGGTCCCGGCCGATGACGATCGGCGCCTTGACCTCGCCCGCGGCGACCAGGTGGTTGAAGACCGTGCCCGCCCGGTCGCGGTCGCCGTAGCCCAGCCAGCAGATCCGCGCCGGCAGACCCTGGAAGGCGATCCGCTCCCCCGCCGCCCGCATCCAGCGTTGCAGCCGGTCGTCGTCGGGGAACAGCTCGAGGACGGCCCGGTCGGTGCGCGCGATGTCGGCCGGATCACCCGACAGGGCCGCCCACCGGAACGGCCCCTTCCCCTCGCAGAACAACGGCCGGATGTAGGCGGGGACGAAGCCCGGGAAGTCGAAGGCGCGGTCGTAGCCGCCCTTGCGGGCCTCGTCGCGGATCGAGTTGCCGTAGTCGAACACCTCGGCGCCGGCGTCGAGGAAGCCGACCATCGCCTCGACGTGCCGGGCCATCGACTCCTCGGCCCGGTCGGTGAACTCCTCGGGCTTCTTGTCGGCGTAGTCGTGCCACTGGTCGGGCTCGATGCCGAGCGGGAGATAGCTGAGCGGGTCGTGCGCGGAGGTCTGGTCGGTGACGATGTCGATCTCCACCCCGCGCCGGAGCAGCTCGGGGAAGACCTCGGCGGCGTTGCCGACCACCCCGACGCTGACCGCCTCGCGGTTCGCCTTGGCCGCCAGCACCCGGTCCACCGCGGCGTCGAGGTCCTCGGCCACCTCGTCGAGGTAGCGGGTCTCGACCCGGCGCTGGAGCCGGCCGCGGTCGACGTCGACGATCAGGCAGACGCCCTCGTTGAGGGTGACCGCGAGCGGCTGCGCGCCGCCCATCCCGCCGCACCCGGCGGTCAGGGTCAGCGTGCCGGCCAGGGTGCCGCCGAACCGCTTCTCGGCGATCGCCGCGAAGGTCTCGTAGGTGCCCTGGACGATGCCCTGGCTGCCGATGTAGATCCACGACCCGGCGGTCATCTGGCCGTACATGGTCAGCCCGAGGTGCTCGAGCCGGCGGAACTCCGGCCAGGTCGCCCAGTCACCGACCAGGTTGGAGTTGGCGATCAGCACGCGCGGCGCCCACGGGTGGGTCTGCATGACGCCGACCGGACGGCCGCTCTGTACCAGCAGGGTCTCGTCGTCGGCCAGCCCCTTGAGGGTGCGGACGAGGGCGTCGAAGCTCGGCCAGTCGCGGGCCGCGCGGCCGGTGCCGCCGTAGACGACCAGGTCGTCGGGGCGCTCGGCGACGTCCGGGTCGAGGTTGTTCATCAGCATCCGCAGCGGCGCCTCGGTCTGCCAGCTGCGGGCGTTCAGCCCGGTCCCGCGCGGTGCGCGGACCTCGCGTGCACCCTCCATCGCTCCACTCTCCTGTCTGTCGTGTCGGGTCCTGCCTCGCGGCGCCGGGTCAGTCCAGGGCGCCGATCACGCTCTCGGCCGCGGCCAGGGCCGACCCGTCGGCGATCACCGCGACGGCGGTCTCGAGCTCCGGGGCCAGGTAGCGGTCGGGCCCCGGCCCCTCGACCCCGGCCTCGCGGAGCCGATCGCGGACCGCGGCGGTCCCGGCGGCCGGCGGCAGCCCGCGCTGGTCGAGCGCGCGGGCGGCGGTGAGCAGCTCGACCGCGAGCACCCGACGCAGGCCGTCGACCGAGCGGCGGAGCTTCCGGGCGGCCGCCCACCCCATCGAGACGTGGTCCTCCTGCATCGCGCTGCTGGGGATCGAGTCGACGCTGGCCGGGACGGCGAGCCGCTTGAGCTCGCTGACGATCCCGGCCGCGGTGTACTGCGCGATCATGTGGCCGGAGTCGACGCCGGGGTCGTCGGCCAGGAACGGCCGCAGCCCGTTGCTGCGGTGGACGTCGAGGGCCCGGTCGGTGCGACGCTCGCTGATGCTGGCCAGGTCGGCGACCGCGATGGCCAGGAAGTCGAGGACGTAGGCGACCGGGGCACCGTGGAAGTTGCCGTTCGACTCGACCCGGCCGTCGAGGGTGACCACCGGGTTGTCCACCGCGCTGGCCCGTTCGACGGCGGCGACCCGGCGGGCGTGCGCGATCGTGTCGCGGACCGCCCCGTGCACCTGCGGGGTGCAGCGCAGCGAGTAGGCGTCCTGGACGAGCGTGCAGCCGGGTCCGGAGTGGCTGGCCACGATCGCCGAGCCCTCGAGCAGCCGGACCAGGTTGGCCGCGCTGGCCGCCTGGCCGGGGTGCGGCCGCAACGCCTGCAGGTGCGCGGCGAACACCTTGGGCGTCCCGTGCAGCGCCTCGACGCTCATCGCCGCGGTCAGGTCGGCGACCCGCAGCAGCCCGTCGAGGTCGTGCAGGGCGAGCACCAGCATCCCCAGCATGCCGTCGGTGCCGTTGATCAGCGCCAGCCCCTCCTTCTCGGCCAGCGTGACCGGGGACAGCCCGGCCGCGGCCAGCGCGTCGGCGGCCGGGCGCAGCCGGCCGTGGGCGTCGCGGACCTCGCCCTCCCCCATCAGGGTCAGCGCGACCTGGGCCAGCGGGGCGAGGTCGCCCGAGCAGCCGAGCGAGCCGTACTCGCGGACCAGCGGGGTGATCCCGGCGGTCAGCAGGCCGGCGTACAGCTCGGCGGTCGCCGGGCGGATGCCGGTGCGGCCGGTGGCCAGGGTGGAGAGCCGGAACAGCATCATCGCCCTCACCACCTCGGGCTCGACCGGATCGCCCGACCCGGCCGCGTGGCTGCGGATCAGGCTGCGCTGCAGGTCGGTCCGCCGGTCCGGCGGGATGTGCCGGTTGGCCAGCGCGCCGAACCCGGTCGAGATGCCGTAGTGGGGCTCGACGTCGTCGGCCAGCGCCTCGACCAGCGCCCGGCTGGCGGCGATCGCGGCGGCGGCGTCCGGGTCGATCCGCACCGCGGCGCCGCCCCGGGCCACCGCGACCAGCTCGGCCTCGGAGACCGGGCCCGTGCCCACGCCGACGACCGTCTGCACACCGTCCACGCGGTCACGCTAGACCGTTTCGGCTTACACCTACGCTCGCCACATGGCAGGGCTCAGGCTGGTCGACGCCGGATCGCTGGTGCACCGCGTCCGCAGCGGGCTGGCCGCCTCGGTGCACCGACGGATCGCCGGAGACGACTTCGACGCCGCGCACGAGCGGATCTGGAACACGCCGGGCCCGCGCCGGTTCACCCCCGACCACGCGATCTGGCGGGTGCACACCGACACCGCGATGTTCGTCGGCGGCATCCGGGCCCTGCTGCTCCAGTCGCTGCACCCGGTGGCCATGCAGGCGGTCAGCGACCACTCCGGCTTCCGCGGCGACCCCTGGGGACGTCTGCACCGGACCAGCCACTACCTGGCCACCACGACCTACGGCACCGACCACGACGCGTCCCGGGCCATCGCGCGGGTCCGCGGCATCCACCGGCGGGTGCACGGGACGATGCCCGACGGCACCCCGTACCGCGCCGACGACCCGCGGCTGTTGATCTGGGTGCACATCGCCGAGGTGGACAGCTTCCTGGCCACCCACCAGCGCTACGGCGCGACCCCGCTGACCGACGCCGGGGTGGACGACTACCTGGCCGACACCGCGCAGGTGGCCGCCGACCTCGGGGTGCCCGAGCCGCCGACCGACCGGCGGATGCTGGACCGTCAGCTGGCCTCGTTCCGACCCGAGCTGCGGTGCACCGAACCGGCCCGCGAGGCGCGCGACCTGCTGCTCCGGAACCCGCCGCTGCCCGCCGCCGCGCGGGCCGGGTACCGGCTCCTCGCGGCCGGGGCCATCGCCACCCTGCCGGCCTGGGCGCGCGCGGAGCTGTCGCTGCCGACACTGCCGGTCACCGACCGGGTGCTGGCCGCGCCGGCCACCCGGCTCGCCCTCGGCGCGCTGCGCTGGGCCCTGGCCGCAACGACCGACGACGGCGACGACCGGCTCGCCACCGGGGACGCCACCGGGGACGGCACCGCGGACCGGGCGGACGGCGCCGCGGATCAGCCCGGGAGGGTCGCGTAGCCGCTGGCCACCGGGGTCTCGGCGGGCACGGACGGCTGGTAGCGGCGGGTGATCTTCGCCCGGCGCGCCTGCCAGAGCAGCAGCGCGAGCACCAGCCCGTTGACGGCGACGCTCATCAGCGCGGCGCTCCAGCTGCCGGTGGTGTCGGAGCTGACGAAGCCCTCCTCAAAGCCACCAAGGTAGAGCGTGATCACCATGATCAGCACGTTGTTGACGGCGTGCAGCGCGATCCCGGCCTCGAGCCCGCCGGTCCGCCACATCAGCAGGTAGGTGGCCAGCGCGAACGCGCCGAGGTCCACCAGGATCCAGACGTGCAGGCTGCCGTGGGCCAGCGCGAAGAGCCCGACCGAGAACGGCAGCGGGGCGAGTGCGGCGACGATCGGCTTGCGGAACCAGGACCCGATCACCTGGCCGAGGAAGCCGCGGAAGGCGAACTCCTCCCCGGCCGCCTGGAGCGGCGTGGTCAGCACGACCATGATCATCAGCACCACCCAGTGCTCCGGACGGGCGCCGGTGGGCGGGTCGGTGAGGAACCCGATGCCCAGGTAGACCAGCCACAGCGGCACCAGCAGGGCCAGGCAGCGCCCGAACCAGCGCCAGCGGAAGCGTCCCTCGACGGAGATCAGATAGCGCGGCGGCGTCCGGTGGACCGCCCAGACGGTGAACATGGCCACCGGGATCAGCACGATCAGGCTGAGGTTGGTGAAGGCGAAGGTCAGCGGACCCATCCCGGCCTTCGGGTCGAGGATCCGGTCGACGAACTGGGCCAGGTCGGCCGAGTGACCGGTGGCGATGCCGATCGGGATCAGGATCAGGCTGAGCAGGTTGATCAGCACGAAGACGACCGCGACGAACATGACGATCGAGAGGATCGGCTTCCACCAGCGGTGACGACCGCCGCGGAGCAGCTGTTGGTAGATCACCGGGTGGTCCGGCAGCGGCGACGGCTTGGGCGCGCGGACCGCGAGCGCCGGGTAGCCGGCCGGCGGGCCGTAGGGCTGCTGGGCGTACGGCTGCTGGGCGTACGGCTGCTGCCCGTACGGCTGCTGGGCGTACGGGCCGGGCTGGCCCGGCTGCGGGGAGGGCTGCTGGCCGTAGGGCTGCTGACTCTGCGGCGGATAGCCCTGCTGCGGCGGGTACGGCTGCTCGGGGCGGGTCGGCCAGGCGTCGTGACCGGGGTGCTGATCGGACATGGTCCGTCCAGTCTGACAGCCGACCGGAGCGTCCGGACGTGACGCGGCCCCGCAGTCGGAGCGACTGCGGGGCCGGTCGGGTGCTCGGTACGAGCGGGTCAGCGCTGGGCGGTCTCCACGGCCGGGGCGGTGGTGCCGCCGGCGCCGGTGCCGGCGTCGCCGGACCCGTCGCCGCTGCCCTCGCCGGAGATCCCGACCTGACGGCGCGAGCTGATCACCACCACGACCACCACCACGGCGAGCGCGACCAGCGCGATCAGGTAGCGGATCGGGTTCGGGTCGGTGCTCAGCGGCGACATCGCGACGACGGCCGGGGCGATCAGCACCGCGACCAGGTTCATCACCTTGATCAGCGGGTTGATGGCCGGGCCGGCGGTGTCCTTGAACGGGTCGCCCACGGTGTCACCGATGACGGTGGCCTCGTGCGCCGGCGAGCCCTTGCCGCCGTGGTTGCCGTCCTCCACCAGCTTCTTGGCGTTGTCCCAGGCACCACCGGAGTTGGCCAGGAACACCGCCATCAGGGTGCCGCAGGCGATGGCCCCGGCCAGGTAGCCGGCCAGCGCCGGCGCCCCCAGGCCGAAGCCGACCGCGATCGGGGCGAAGATCGCCAGCAGACCGGGCGTGGCCAGCTCGCGGAGCGAGTCGCGGGTGACGATGTCGACGACCCGGCCGTACTCCGGCTTGGTGGTGCCCTCCATGATCCCGGGGATCTCGCGGAACTGGCGGCGCACCTCGTAGACCACCGCGCCGGCGGCCC
Organism: Microlunatus kandeliicorticis; assembly: GCF_014137855.1. GTDB lineage: Bacteria > Actinomycetota > Actinomycetes > Propionibacteriales > Propionibacteriaceae > Microlunatus > Microlunatus kandeliicorticis. The sequence continues at coordinate 698,661 of NZ_JACGWT010000002.1, read as the reverse complement.
GGCCGACCGCGCTGATGGCGAGCCCGGAGAACAGGAACACCACCGCCGCGCCGACCAGCAGACCGACCAGGGTGCCCGGGTTGAACACCACCGCTTGCGCGGAGAACCGCTCGTACTGCTCGACCAGCACGGTGCGGATCGAGTCGGTGTAGGAGCCGAACAGCGCGGTCGCGGCGAGCACCGCGGTGGCGATCGCGATGCCCTTGGTGATCGCCTTGGTGGTGTTGCCGACCGCGTCGAGCTCGGTGAGGATCTGCGCGCCCTCGCCGTGGACGTCGCCCGACATCTCGGCGATGCCCTGGGCGTTGTCGGAGACCGGGCCGAAGGTGTCCATGGCCACGATGACGCCGACGGTGGTCAGCAGGCCGCAGCCGGCGAGCGCGATGCAGAACAGCCCGACGATCCCGGAGCCGCCGACCAGGAAGGCGCCGTAGACCGCGGCGGCGATCACCAGCGCGGTGTAGACGGCCGACTCCAGCCCGACCGAGATACCGGCGAGCACGACGGTGGCCGCACCGGTGAGCGAGGTCTTGCCGACGTCCTTGACCGGGCGGTCCTCGGTGCCGGTGTAGTAGCCGGTCAGCGACAGGATGATCGCGGCCAGCACGATGCCGATCACCACGGAGATCAGCGCGACGATCCGCGGGTCGTTGATCGGCCCGTCGTACTGGGCGGTGACACCGGAGAGCCCGGCGAAGCTGCTGGGCAGGAAGACGAAGGCGGCGATCGCGCACAGCACCGCCGAGATCACCGCCGAGAGGTAGAAGGCCCGGTTGATCGTCTTGAGGCCGTTCTCGCCGGCCCGCGGGCGGGTCAGGAAGATGCCGATGATCGCGGTGATCACGCCGATGGCCGGCACGATCAGCGGGAAGACCAGCCCGATGGCGCCGAAAGCGGCCTTGCCGAGGATCAGCGAGGCGACCAGGGTCACCGCGTAGGACTCGAACAGGTCGGCGGCCATGCCGGCGCAGTCGCCGACGTTGTCACCGACGTTGTCGGCGATGGTGGCGGCGTTGCGCGGGTCGTCCTCGGGGATGTTCTGCTCGACCTTGCCGACCAGGTCGGCGCCGACGTCGGCGGCCTTGGTGAAGATGCCGCCGCCGACCCGCATGAACATGGCGAGCATCGCGGCGCCGAAGCCGAAGCCCTCGAGCACGGTCGGGGCGTCGCCCTTGAAGAACAGCACCACCAGAGAGGCGCCGACGAGGCCGAGGCCGACGGTGGCCATGCCGACGTGCGCACCGGTGCGGAAGGCGATCCGCATGGCCGGGTCGCGACCCTCGGACCGGGCCGCCGCGGCGACCCGGACGTTGGCCCGGACGGCCAGCGACATGCCGAAGTAGCCGATCAGACCGGAGAACACCGCACCGGCCAGGAAGGCGACCGAGCGGGCGATCCGGAGACCCCAGTGGGCGCCGGCACCGTCGTCGCTGTGCGCCGGGAGGGCGAGCAGCAGCAGGAAGGCGATCACCGCGAAGATCGCCAGGGTGCGGAACTGGCGACCCAGGTAGGCCGAGGCGCCCTCCTGGACGCCCTGCGCGATCTCGCGCATCTTGTCGGTGCCCTCGCCAGCGGCCAGCACCTGGCGGCGGAAGGCGACGGCCATCCCGAGGGCGATGAGGGCGATGACGGCGACCACGACGACGTAGGTCACCAACGTCCCGTTGAGCGTCACCGCCAACGGAACGGCAGAGCCAGCGAACATCAAGAGAGCTCCCACTCGAACGAATTACCGGAACACGAAAAAGGGGTCAGACCAGGAGCACACGTTGCTCGGGGCCCCGCCGGTCGGACCGGAGTCTAAACCAGACGCACCACTGGTCTCGTCCCGGACGAGAGAACTCGTGCCGGAAACCTGTCCGACAGCCGGGCGCAGAACCCGGCACCCGGCCGGATCGACCGGCGTTGTCGGCCCTGTGTGCGATTCTTGCCGGGTGCTGGACGTCGCCCCGCTGCTGGACCTGGACCGGGTCCGCCACCGCCGGCTGCTGCCGGGGCGGAGCGCCGAGGTGGCCGGCTGGCCGGAGTGGCTGCCGGCCGACTGCCGCGCCGGTCTCGTGCGGGCCGGGATGGCGAGCCCGTGGCGGCACCAGCGGCTGGCCGCCGACGCGATGGTCGCCGGACGGCACGTGGCCCTGACCACCGGGACGGCCTCGGGCAAGACCTTCGGCTATCTGATGGCGGTCGCGGCGGCGACCTCGGGCGGACCGGAGGTGGTGGCCCCGGCGCGTGGGTCCACGGCGAGCGGGTCCGCGGGCGATCTGCGCAGCCGGCTGCTCCGGCCCCGCCGCCCGCACACCGCGCTCTACCTGGCCCCGACCAAGGCGCTGGCCCACGACCAGCTCCGGGTCACCGGGACGCTCGGCCTGCCCGGCTGGCGGGTCGCGGCGATCGACGGCGACTCCGAGCCGGCCGAGCGCGACTGGGCCCGCGACCACGCCGGCTATCTGCTGACCAACCCGGACTTCCTCCACCACGCGCTGCTGCCGCAGCACGAGCGGTGGTCGAGCTTCCTCAGCACGCTGCGGTACGTGGTGGTCGACGAGGCGCACCGCTATCGCGGGGTGTTCGGCGCGCAGGTGGCGGTGGTGCTGCGCCGGCTCCGGCGGCTCTGTGCGCACTACGGCGCCGACCCGGTGTTCGTGCTGTCCTCGGCGACCAGCGGCGGCGGGGACGCGGCGGTCCGTCGGTCGGCGGCCGCGCTGATCGGGGAGGAGCCGGCGGACGGGCGGGCCGACGACCCGGGCCCCGGCGGCGCGGAGCCGATCGAGGTGGTGTCGGCGGACGGCTCGCCGCACGGCGCGGTCGAGGTGCTGCTGTGGGAGCCGGAGCACGCGCCGACCGAGGACGCGGCCGAGCTGCTCGCCGGCCTGGTCGACAGCGGACGACAGACGGTGGCGTTCATCCCGTCACGGCGGCTGGCCGAGCAGGTGGCGGTGCGGGCGCAGCGGTTGGTCGAGCTCGCCGAGGGCCGGTCGGAGGTCGCGGCGGGTGCCGGGCCGGTCGGGCTCGCGCTCGGCGCAGCTGACGGCGTGGCTGGTGGCGCGGCGGGTGGCGCGGCGGGGCGCGCGACGCGGCGGATCGCTTCGTACCGCAGCGGCTACCTGGCCGGTGACCGGCGCGAGCTCGAGGCCGCTCTGCAGACCGGGGCGGTGACCGGGGTGGCGGCGACCAATGCGCTCGAGCTGGGCGTGGACATCTCCGGGCTCGACGCCGTGGTGATCGCGGGTTTTCCGGGGACGCGGGCGGCGTTCTGGCAGCAGGCCGGCCGGGCGGGGCGGCGCGGCACCGAGGCGCTGGTGGTGCTGGTGGCGGCGGCGAACCCGCTCGACGCCTACCTGGTCGGGCACCCGGAGCTGCTCTTCGACCACCCGGTCGAGGAGATCGTGCTCCACCCGGAGAACCCGTACGTGCTGGGGCCGCACCTGGCTGCGGCGGCGCAGGAGCTGCCGCTGACCAGCGACGACGTGCGCTGGTTCGGGCCGTCGATGCCGGGGCTGGTCGAACGGCTGGAGGGCCAGGGGGTGCTGCGGCGGCGTCCGCGCGGCTGGTTCTGGGCTCGCGAGGGGCGGGCCGGTGCGGCGATCGACCTGCGGTCGGCCGGCGGGCGGACGGTCGAAATCGTCGAGGCGGGCACCGGGAGGGTGGTCGGCACCACCGACCCGGTCAACGCGGAGGGCACGGTCCACGAGGGCGCGGTCTACCTGCACCAGGGCGAGACCTACCTGGTCGACGAGTTCGACCGCGACGAGGGCGAGGCCGTGGTGCACCGCGCGGCGCCGGGCTACGTCACCCAGGCCCGGGGGACCCACGACGTCCGGGTGCTCGGCGAGCGGACCTCGCGTCGGATCGGGAACGGCCGGCTGGTGTTCGGCGACGTCGAGGTGGCCTCGCAGGTGTTCGCCTACCTGCGACGCGACGAGCAGACCGGGACGGTGTGGGACGAGAACCCGCTCGACAGCCCCGAGGTCCGGCTCCGGACCACCGCGGTCTGGTGGACCCTCGACCACCGATCGCTGCGGGCGCTCGACCAGGAGACCGAGCACACCCTGGCGGCGGGCGCGCACGCGGCCGAGCACACGGCGATCGGTCTGCTGCCGCTGTTCGCGCCCTGCGACCGGTGGGACATCGGCGGTCTCTCGACGCTCGTGCACCCCGACACCGGGCAGCTGACCGTGTTCGTCCACGACGGCCACCCGGGTGGAGCCGGCTTCGCCGAACGCGGCTTCGCCGTCGCCCAGGAGTGGTGGACCGCCACCCTCGACCAGCTCCGCAGCTGTCCCTGCGAGGCGGGCTGCCCCGCCTGCGTCGTCTCCCCCAAGTGCGGCAACGCCAACCAGATGCTCGACAAGGCCGCCGCCACCCGGCTGCTCTCCGCCCTGCTGGGCGTGCCTCCGGTCGGCTGAGGCGACGGCAGGACGCCGAGCCCGTCGAAGCGCCACCCGCTGAGCCCGTCGAAGCGCGAAGCGCCGCGCGCTGAGCCCGTCGAAGCGCCGCTCGCACGCTGAGCCTGTCGAAGCGCCTACCCGCGCGCTGAGCCTGTCGAAGCGCCTACCCGCGCGCTGAGCCTGTCGAAGCGCCGCCCGCTGAGCCCGTCGAAGCGCGAGGCACGCGCGCTACGCCCGTCGAAGCGCGAAGCACGCGCGCTGAGCTTGTCCAAGCGCCGCTGCGCTGAGCCTGTCGAAGCGCCCAACCCCGCGCGTTGAGCCTGTCAAAGCGTTCTCTGCCCTTCGACAGGCTCAGGGCACCGTGGTCGCGATCGCGCTCGGGCACCCGGTTGGGGCGAGCGCCCAGGGCACGATCACGCGATCCGCGAAGCACGCACGCTGAGCCTGTCGAAGCGCCCAAACCCGCACGCTGAACCTGTCAAAGCACCCAACCCCGCACGCTGAGCCTGTCGAAGCGCCGTCCGCCCTTCGACAGGCTCAGGGCACGGTGGTGGCGATCACGCCCGAGCGCCAGGGTGGAGCAAGCGCTCAGGGCACGGTCACCCGATGCGCCAACCCCGCGCGCTGAGCTCGTGGAAACGCCCACGGCCCTTCGACAAGCTCGAGGCGCGATCGCGCTCAGGGCGCGGGGTGGTGATCGGGCCCAGGGCAGCGGCATCCGGTGGTCGGCGTCGCCATAATGAGCGCATGGTCGCGCTGGGGGTCGTGCTGCTGGTGCTGGTGGCAGCGTTCACGCTGGTGATCGTGATCAACGGGCTCGACCCGATGACCCTGGACAGCTCGGGGCTGCTGCAGCTGTCGCTGTTCGGGGCGCGGATCCCGGCCAACGAGCTGGGGCTCTTCGGATCGGGTGCGGTCGCCATGCTGGTGTTGATCATCGCGTTGGCGCTGATCCGGGCCGGTCTGCGACGAGGCGCCGCGCGACGCCGCCAGCAGCGGACGCTGCTCAAGGCCGCCAGCGGACAGGCCGCGGCCGACGCCGAGCGGAAGCCGGCCAGCAAGCGCAGCTATCCCGGCCGGCCCGGCGCTCCCGACGAGGCCGGGCGGGAGCCCGAGCACCGCTGAGCCCGAGCGCCGCTGAGCCCGAGCCGCCCGCGCGGCCGTCCAGACTCACCGCACCGGAGCCGCGTTCGCCTCGGCGCTGACGGTGTCGGGCAGACCGGGCAGGTGGACCGGCAGCGCGACCTCGGCCCGGACGGTGACCACGAAGTCGAACGGCGACCCGACCAGCTCGCAGCCCGTCACCTCGGCGCCGTTGGCCCGGGCGACCCGGCGCGCCGCCGTGCACACCGGCGCCGGCGCCGGCGCCGGTCCGTCGGCAACGGTCGTGCCGGCGCTGCCGACCGATGCGCCCGAGCTGCCCTCGGTCTGAGCCGCCGCCAACGCGGCCAGATCGGCTGCGTTCTGCGACTGGTGACGCGCGGTGGCGTAGCCGGCGAAGCCGAGCACCGCCGCAGTGACGGCGAGCAGCACGAGCATGATCATCAGGTTGAGCATCGTGCCGCTGCCCCGCCGGTCCGCGGGTGTCGCCCGACCCCGGATACCTCCGGACGGCCTCACGGTCCCTGCTCCGTTCCCGGCTCGGTCACGGCCTCCGCGGTCGCGGTCACCCGGTAGCGCGGCAGCCCGGCGACCGGGGCCGCGTCGACGGTGACCGTGACGCTGACCGATCCGTCGCCGCGGGCGATGCGGTAGCGGGCGCCGGCCGGTCCTCCCGCCTCCGCCGCGCGCACCCCGGCGGCGTCACCGCGCGCACTCTGCCGGGCCACCGCGCCCGCCGCGTCGACCGCGGCGATCCTGATGCCGAGCAGGAAGATCATCCACGCCAGCATGGTCAGGACGACCAGCGTGGCGAGCAGCCCGACGGCGAACTCGACCGTGGTGATCCCGCGTCCGCCCGGGATCCACCGCGCGAGGCGGTGTCCGAAGCTCATCCGTCGCTCCCTCTGCTGTGGCGGGTGAACCGGTGCCGGACGTTCCCGCCCGGCACCGGTACGGGCGTTCACCCCTTCTTGACCTGCTTCGCGGGGTCCGCGCCCATCCCGAAGAGGTGCTCGATCAGCCCCACGAGCGCGTGCTGCACGCTCGGGTTGCTGAGCGCCAGCACCAGGACGCCGACGATGGTGATCCCGGCGACGATGCCGATGACGTACTCGACGGTGGTGATCCCGCGCTGGTCGCGGGCGAGCGGGCGGCCGAGCCCGATGACGGCGGCCAGGCAGCCGATGACCATCCGCTGGGCGAGCGGCAGCTCCACCGCAGGGAGGCGCGGGGTTTCGGTGGCGGCGTCGGTGGCGACGGCGCCGGTAGTGATCAAGGTGGACATCTTCCACTCCTCTGTCGACGGCATCCCTGTCGATGCCTGATCCGTGGTGGATCTGCCCAGGACACTGGGCCGGTCCGGCGAGCCGGGTCGCACACCGACCTCGCGCTGTTGACGGACCGGGCCGGACGGCCGGGGTGTGGACGGCCAGGCGTCCGGACAACACCCGACTCCTTCCGGACCACACCTCGCCGACGACGACCGCTCGGTCTAGGCTCGGGCGGTGTTCCGTTGAGCGACGCCTCGGTCACCGAGGCGAACTCCCAGGGACCGTCGTGACCTCCCGCGCACCGTCCGGTCCGACAGTCGGCGCCGGCATCCAGCCGGCCTTCCTCAGCAGCGACCCCATCGATGATCCGTGCGCCCAGCGGCACCGGCGCGCCATGATCAGGAACGGAACACCCCATGCCCGACACCCACCCGCACCCGAACCGGCCCGCCGTGCCAGCGCGCGATCGCGACGCAGTGACCATCACCGCCCGCCGCGACCCGGAATCCGCCCGGCGCATCCTGACCGCCCTCCCCGACTGGTTCGGCATCCCGGAGGCGGTCGAGGAGTACGTCAACGACGTCGCGAACGACGCGTTCCCCTGTCTGGTCGCCGAGCGTGCCGGTGAGGTCGTGGGGTTCGCCCTGCTCCACCGGCACTATCCGGAGAGCGCCGAACTGCACCTCATCGCGGTCGACCCCTCCTGGCGTGGCCGTGAGATCGGACGCGAGCTGGTCGAGGCGCACGCGAGGCAGCTCGCCGCGGACGGCGGTCGCTACCTGGTGGTGCACACCGTCGGTCCGAGCTTCGAGCACGCCGGCTACGCGGCCACCCGCGCCTTCTATCGGGCGCTCGGCTTCTGCCCGCTCGAGGAGCGGACCGGGATCGACTGGCCCGGGCCGACCCAGATCCTCGTGCGCGCGATCTGAGCCGACGGCACGCCGACCCGCACAGAGGCCGGGTTACACGGGTCAGCCCAGGGCGTGCAGGAAGGCGCTGACCCCGGTGGGGACGACGCCGATCAGGAGGAAGGCCGGCAGGAAGCAGACCATCAGCGGCGGCACGCTGTGCACCCCGACCGAACGCGCCCGGGCCTCGAGGGCCGCCCGGCGGCTGCCGCGCGCGTCGGAGGCGTGGTGGGCGAGCGTCGCCGACAGCCGCAGCCCGGAGTCGACCGAACGCGCCAGGTCGAGTGAGAGCCGGCCGAGGGCCGGGTGGTCGCGCAGCGCTCGCCAGGCCCGCGCCTCGGGGACTCCGAGCTCGATCTGGCGGAGCACCTGATCCAGGGCTTCGCCGAGCGGACCGCCGACGAGCGGTCCGACCTGGCCGACCGCGACCCGGAGCGGGAGGCCGGCGCCGAGCCCGGCGGCCAGCAGGTCGAGCAGGTGCGGGAGGTCGATCACCGCCCGGAGCCGTCGCTCGCGGGCGGCCCCGGGCTCGAGCTTCCCGGCCAGCACCAGGCAGACGGCGGCCGCCAGCAGGGCGGCGACCAGCCGTCCGGGCGCGGCGAAGGCCTGCGCGACGGTGGACACCGCGAGGACGCCGACCCCGGTGACCGCGGCGATGGCCACCCGAGCGCGGAGCGGACTGGCCTCTGGGCGCGCGGCCAGCAGGCCTGCCACCCTCCGCGAGGCCGACCGGACCGGGCCCACGTCCGTCGGCCCGTCCTGGTCATCGGGTCGGTCGAGCCGGGCGAGCCGGCGCAGACGCCCGGCCGGTGAGGCCATCCCGAGCAGCACCGTCGCCAGCGCCAGCCCGCAGGCGGCGACCAGCAGCGCACCCTGGTCCGGGTCGACGAGACCGATGACCCCGACGGCGCGGACGACGCCGAACAGCCGGGCCGGTCCCGCGTCGAACAGCCCGATGCCCATCACGGATCCCTCGCTCCACGGTCGGCGATCTTCTCCATCCACAGCACCCCGCTGCACGCGCAGAGGGAGCCGGCGGCCAGGCACGCCCAGCCGGCCCGGCTGTGCAGCAGGAAGGCGACCGGGTCACCGCCCAGCACGTAGCCGAGGGCGATGCCCACCAGGGGCAGGACGGCCATGATCTTGCCGGTGGCCCGCGGGGCCGAGGTCTCGGTGGCGATGACCTGACCGAGCGCCCGGTCGGCCTCGAGGCCCGCGGAGACCGCTTCGAGCACGGGCGCGAGGGCGGCGCCGGTCACCGCCGCCAACCGCCAGGCCCGGGCCAGGTCGGCCAGGCCGAGGTGTCCCGGCCGGGCCGACTGGGCCAGCCAGCACTCGACCGGGTCGCCGCCGAGCTCGAGGGTGTCGACCGCGGGACCCAGCACCGGGCAGTCCTCCGCGGCCGAGCGCAGCGCGCTCGCCGGGACCTGCCCGATCCGCACCTGACCGGCGAGGAGGGCACAGGCCTGTGCCACGTCCCGCCGCGCGGCCTCGGCCCGGCGGCGGCGACCACGACGGGCCAGCAGGAGGCCCACCGTCCCGGTGACCGCCGATGCGGCGATCCCCAGCAGCAGGCCGGCGGCGCCGACCAGGACCCCCGCGATCGTCGGGACGATCAGCAGCCCGACCACCGGCAGCACGACACGGTGACCGCGGTGCCGGTGCCGACCGGTCCGCGGCACCCCCGGAGTAGGCACCGGCTCGTCCAGCGCCAGCAGCCGGCGGGCGGTCACCCTCCCCGGGGCGGACACCCCGGCGCCGACCGCAGCCAGCGCGAGCACGGCCGCCACGACCAGCGCGGCTCCGTGACCGAGCTCGAGGGTCGGGGTCACCGGAGCACCTCGTCGAGCCGCGCGGCGCCCGGGCCGAGTCGACTGGTGCCGTCGCGGTCGAAGGCCACGGCGGTCCGGCTCTCGACGAGGCCACTGCCCGGGTCGCGGACCAGCACCGCGATCTCGGCCACCCGCCGTTGGCCGTCCCGCTCGCGCCGGACGTGGACCACAGCGCTGAGTGCCGAGGCCAGCTGGGCGTGGAGCGCGGCGCGGCTCATCCCGCCGAGCGCGGCCAGGGCCTCGAGGCGGGCCGGGACGTCGCCGGCGGAGTTGGCGTGCACCGTCCCGCACCCGCCTTCGTGCCCGGTGTTCATCGCGGCCAGCAGGTCGCAGATCTCGGCTCCGCGCACCTCGCCGACGACCACCCGGTCGGGCCGCATCCGCAGGGACTGGCGGACCAGGTCGGTCAGCGTGACCGCGCCGGCCCCCTCGGCGTTCGGCGGCCGCCCCTCGAGCCGCAGGACGTGCGGGTGCGCCGGGGCGAGCTCGCGGGAGTCCTCGACCACCACGATCCGGTCACAGGCCGGGACGAGCCCGAGCAGGGCCGCCAACAGCGTGGTCTTGCCCGAGCCCGTGCCGCCGCTGACCAGGAACGGCACCCGCCGGGCGATCATCCGGCGCAACAGCCGGGCCCCACCCGAGCCGATCGAGCCGCGAGCCTCGTACTCGTCGAGCGAGAAGGTCCGTCGCGCCGGGACCCGCAGCGAGAGGCAGGTGCCCCGGTCGGCGAGCACGCCGAGCACTGCGTGCACCCGGGTGCCGTCGGACAGCCGGGCGTCGACGAACGGGACGGAGTCGTCCAACCGCCGCCCCACCGAGGCTGCCAGCCGTTGCGCCAGCCGGCGGACCTCGTCGTCCGACCCGAAGCGCACCGCCGAGAGCTCGAGACCGTCGCCGCGGTCGACGAAGACCTGGTCGGGACCGTTCACCACCACGTCGGTGACGCCGTCGGAGCGGAGCAGCGGATCGAGCGGGCCGGCGCCGACGCTCTGCTGGCGCAACGTCTCGACGGTCGCGGCCAGCGAGGCGTCGCTGACCACCATCCCCTCGGTCCGCATGATCGCGGCCACGCTCGACGGGTCGGCGCGCTCGCCGCGGTCGACCAGGACGGCGCGGATCCGGTCCAGGTCGCCGGCGGGGACAGCCCCGCCGGCCGGCGGAGGTGCTGCGGGTGGCTCCGACGGCCGGGCCCGCCGCGGCGGCGTGATCCTCCGCATCGGCGGGGACGTCGCCGCGGTGCTCACGCGACCGCCCTCCGACCGGGTCGCTGCCGCCCGGGGGCCCCGGCCGGTCCGTCGGCAGGCGCACCGGTGTGGGGATCGGCGTCGCTGTCGGCCCGGCTGCGGGCGTGACCGTCGGGCGGGCCGTCGTGGTCGACATCGGCGAGCAACTCGCCCAACACGGTGCTCGCCGTCCGCGCCAACGGACTGCGCCGGGCCCGGCCGGGCGGCTCGCCGGCCGCTTCGGCCCGGTGGACCGCGGGGTCGTCGGGCAGCACGGCCAACAGTGGAGCATCCAGGGCCGCGGCGACCCGCTCGGCGGGCAGCGCCCCGCGGGAGCGCCGCACCAGGACGGCGGGGTCGTGCCCCTCGCTCCGTAGCCGGTCGAGCAGCACCCGGGCGGCGGCGATCGCTCGCACCTCGGCGGCGCAGACCACGACCACCTCGCTGCTCGCCCGCACCACCTCGTCGGCTGCGGGTCCCGGGCTGCGCGGCAGGTCGACGACCACCAGCGCACAGCGTCGGACCACCGAGGCCAGGACCGAGCGGACGGACGCCGGAGACGGTTCCCCGTTCTCTTCGCCGTCGCGAGTCCTCGACACCCGCTCCATCGACAAGACGGAGACCTCGGCGGCGCGCGGCAGGTGCTCGAGCAGGTCGGCCACGTGCCCGCGGGCACCCGCCAGTCGCGGCCAGCGCCACCCGGGCTGGTCCTCGGCACCCATCAGCAGGTCGATGCCGCCGCCCCAGGGATCGAGGTCGACCAGCAGAGCGCGGTGTCCCGCCTCCGCCGCGCCGACGGCGAGGGCCGCCGCCACGGTCGAGGCGCCGACCCCACCGGAGCCGCCGAGCACCGCGACGACCCGACCGTGACCGGCGGCGCGCCCGGCCACGTCGGCCAGGGTGGTGGTCAACCAGGGCGAGGCCTCCGGCAGCAGGACGACCGCGGCGCCGAGGGGCGCCGACCACCGTTCGAGCTCGGCGCGCTGCGTCCCCTCGCCGACCAGGAAGACCTCCGCCCGGCGCGGCAGGCCCCGGTGCGCCAACGTCTCGGCGGCCCCGGCGGTGACCAGCACCAGCGGTGCCGTGCGCCAGGCGCGGACCGCCGAGGCGGCGTCGGCCGCCAGCTCCGGCTCGACCGACGCCGCTGCGGCCACGGCGGACAGCTGCCGGAGCAGCCCAGGATCGGCACCGACGACGAGCGGCCGTACGCCGCGCCCGGCGGAGGCCGTACGGCTCGGACCGGAGCGGGCGTCCAGGGTGTCGGGACGGCGGTGGGTGAGCGTGCTCGCTGTTCGCACACCCGCACCCTGGGACGGTGCCACGGACCGGCAGCGGGAGTCCGGCTCCGCTGTGGACGGCGGTCCGACCGGCCCGGACCTGTGGACGGACCGGGTGCCCGGACAACACCGCCGCCTGCCGGCGCGGGCACGTACAGTGCCCGGGTGCCGGCCGCCTTCTTCGACCTGGACAAGACGATCCTGTCCCGCTCGGTGGTGCTCGCTTTCGCCCGACCGCTCTACGTGGCCCGGCTGATCACCCGGCGCGACGTCGCCCGCAGCGCGCTGGCCCAGGCGGCGTTGGTCCGCGGCCGGGTGGACCACGCGGCGATGGAGCGGATGCGCGCCGCGCTGTCGGCGCTGGTGGCCGGATGGGACGCCGACCACCTGCGGTCGATCGTCGGCGAGCAGCTGGCCGAGGTGGTGACGCCGCTGGTCTTCGACGAAGCGCGGACGCTGATCCGCGCCCACCAGGACGCCGGGGACACCGTGGTGGTGGTCACCTCGACCGGTCTCGACCTCGCCGAGCCGGTCGGGGCGCTGCTCGGGGTGGACGAGGTGCTCGGCACCCGGATGGTGGAGGTCGACGGCCACTACACCGGCGAGATCGCCGACTACATGTACGGACCGCGCAAGGCCGAGGCGATCCGGGCCTGGGCGCTCGAGCACGGTCACGACCTCGCGGCCTGCGCTGCCTACACCGACTCGGTCACCGACCTGCCGATGCTCCGCGAGGTCGGCTCGCCGCACGCGGTCAATCCGGACGCCGCGCTGCGTCGGATCGCCGTCGCGGAAGGCTGGCCGGTTCACGACTTCGGCCCGCGGGGGTCGGTCGCGAGCGTCAGCGCGCGGCGCCTCCTCCCGGCCGTGGCCGCGGTGCTCGCGGCGTGCGTCCTGGTCGGCCTCGCCGCGCGGCGCCGTCGATCCTGAGCGGCCCCCGGTCCGCGCTGGTCGGCAGCCGCGCACGCCGTGGTCCGGACCGCTCTCAACCAGGCGTTGGATGCACACTTTTGCGTTGTCTGCAAGTCTTTCCAAGCCGCTGTCGGAGGAGTAGAAAGAGACCCACAACACACTCCGAATCGCTGGTGTCGAGTGCAGGAACAGCGACCAACGGACGTGCTCTCGGAGCGCAGGGCTGACTGCAGAACGAATGTGGTCGGTCCCGCGGCACCGACCACGTGGTCGTCTGCAGTCGGAGTCAGCGAGCCGAGTGTCACACGCACCAGGGCACCCACGCGGCGATCACCCATCCACAGAGGGTTGTTGACTCCGTGCTTGCGCGGACCAACGCACACGATGCACGCATGGTCACCCAGGGTCGTGTCGGGCCGGCGTCCACTGCGGTGGGCGTCGGCCCAACCCTGTTCCGGGGTGCTTCCGCACGCTGATGATCAACCGGCGATGATCATCGCGCCGGTCACCGTCCGCGTCAGCGACGTCGCGCGACCGGCGACACCTCAGCCCCGTGGACGATCGCGGCGACGCAGTGCAGCACCCAGGCCCGGACGGCGTCCGCCCGTCCGGTGGCGTAGCCCGCGAGCAGCCGGGCGTAGTCGGCGCCGGCGCGGAGGTGGCCGGCCTCGGTGACGATCATGGACGGCGGGTCGACGCCGCCGTCGACCAGCACCATCCGCTCGAGCGCCCGGGCGAGTACCCCGTCCCCCGTCCCGAACGGCCGCAGCGTCGCGACCTCCGCGTGGGCCACCGCGGCCAGGACCGGGACGGGCGCCACCGTCGTGGACGTCAGCAGCGTGGTCAGGCCGTCGAACCGCAAGCGATCGACGCCGGCCCGGAGCCGCCCGAGCGCGTCGTCGTCGAGGGAACCGCGCCCGAGCAGGGCGTGCGCCCGGGCCAGCACCTGGGGCGGTCGGTGGCGGACCGCGCCGGCCAGCTCTGGCAGCTCGGCGTAGAGCCGCAGGACGGCCGCCCGGCGCTGTTCGCGTCGCTCGTCCGCCTGCTCGTCCGCCCGCCCGTCCGCCCGCCCGTCCGCAGCCTCGTCCGCGCCGACCTCCCCTCCCGGCCCCGGCGCGCTCAGCTCCTCGAGATCGGCGCTGGCCACCGCCGACGCCCAGCGGGCGCGGGCCCGGGTCTCGTCGTCGAACCGACGCAACCCACGGTCGCGGAGGACGGCGTCGACGGCGTCGCGGGCAGCCTGGACGGCCGACGGGACGCCCTCCATCCGGGCCAGGTCAGCGAGCGGGTCAGCCACGCCGCAGGACCTCCCGCGGCGCGCCCGCCTTCAGGAGCAGCACGGTCACCAACCATAGGATTCGATCATGAGTCCGCAGCGCCGAACCCCGTATCCCGCTGCCGCCACCGGCTGGATGATCGGTGGTCACCGGCTCGACGTGCTCGACCTCGGGTCGGGCGCCGGCGGCTTCGCCGCCATGCTGGCCGACGACGGCCACCGGGTGCGCTGTCTGGACCGCTCGGCCGCCGAGCTGGCCCGCACCGTCGAACGGCTCGGTCGCGCGCGGGTGGTGGTCGGACAGGCGGAGGCGCTGCCGTTCAGCGCCGCCCGGTTCGACGTCGTCACGGCCGCCCAGACGCTGCACCGGTTCGCGCCGGGGCTCGCGCTGCCCGAGATCGCCCGGGTGCTCCGACCCGGTGGCCACCTCGCCGTGGCCTACAACACCCGCGACGACACCGTGCCGTGGGTGCGCCGGCTGGCCGCCCGGCTGCAGCAGGTAGACCCCACCGCGATGGCCGGGGACTACGGCGTCGCCGCGGTCGACCACCTCGAGGACAGCGTCTACTTCCGCCAGGTCAGCCGGCGCAACTTCCGCAACTGGGTCCCGATCGACCGCGCCGGCCTGCTGGCCATGGTCGAGCGCCGCCCGGCCACCGCCACGCTGTCGCAGGCCCAGCGCGAGGATCTGCTGGCCGACGTCGCCGATCTCTACGCCGGGGTCGCGCGACCGCCCGAGCCGCTGTTGCTGCCGTTCCAGACCTCGTGCTGGCGGGCGGAGGTCGACCACCGCGAGCTCAGGCTCGACCACGGCGCCGACGAGGCGCTGGAGATCCGGCTCGGTTTCTGAGCTCAGGAGCCGGCCGGCGCGGCGTGCCGCGCCTGTGGTCCGTCCGGCCCCTCGTCGGTCGTCGTCGGGGTCGGGGTGCCGCCGCCGGGCTCGCCGTCCCGCTCGGCCCGGCGCAGCGCCCGCCGCTCCTTGCGTCCCTCCACCAACCGGTAGAGCACCGGCACCAGGACCAGGGTGAGGACGGTGGACGAGAGCAGGCCGCCGATCACCACCACCGCGAGCGGTTGGGAGATGAACACCCCTCCCCCGGTCAGCCCCGCCGCCATCGGGATCAGCGCGAAGATCGTGGCCAGCGCGGTCATCAGGATGGGCCGGAGCCGCTGTCGGGACCCGTCGATCAGGGCGTCGTTCACCGATTCCCCGCGTTCCCGGTACTTGTTGACCAGGTCGATCAGCACGATCGCGTTGGTGACCACGATGCCGACCAGCATCAGCACACCGATCAGCGAGGGCACGCTCAGCGCGGTGCCGGTGATCACCAGCGCGATCAGGGCGCCGACCGCGGCGAACGGGATCGAGACCAGCAGGATCAGCGGCTGGATCAGGCTCTTGAACGTCGCCACCATGACCACGTAGACGATGGCGATGGCCACCAGGAGGGCCAGGCCGAGCTGGCGGAACGCGTCCGACTGGTCGGAGCTGACCCCGCCCAGTGAGGTCTCCACCCCGGTCGGCAGCTTGAGCTCGGCCAGCCCGGCGGTCACGTCGGCGTTGACCGCGCGGAGGTTGTCGCCGTCCGGGGTCAGTGAGATCGTCGCGCTGCGCTGGCTGTCCTGGCGCGAGATCTGGGTGGCCACCTTGGTCAGCTTCACCTCCGCGACGTCGGAGAGCTTGACCTCCTTGCCCGTCTGGCTGGTGATCTTGACGTTGCGCAGCGCGGTCAGGCCGTCGGGTGCGCTCTTGGTCTTGAGCACGATGTCGCGGTCCTGCCCGTCGATCTCCACGGTGCCGACCTTGGCGGGCGCGAGGATGCCGGTGAGCGCCTGGTTGATCTGGGTGTCCGTGACCGCCTTCTCGGCCGCCTTCTCCTGGTCGACGGTGATCTGCACCAGCGGCTGGTCGGCGGCGAGCGAGGAGGTGACGTCGGAGACCCCGGGCACCTGCTTCATCCGGGCCAGCACCAGGTCGGCCCCCCGCTGCAGCGAGCCGGCGTCGGGCGCGTTGACGATCACCTCGACCGCCTGGCTGCCGAACCCGGAGTTCTGCGCACTGACCGTGATCTCGCCGACGCCGTCGAGCGCGCTGACCGCCGACCGCAGCCGGCCCTCGATCGCGGCCTGGTCGGCCTGGGCGTCGGTGGTGACCGAGAAGGTCGCGTTGTCGGCGCCCGACCCGGTGAACGCTGCCTGCGCCCCGCCCGACCCGCCGACGGTGGTCTGCACGGTCTGGACGCCCTCGACGCCGCGGATCGCCTTCTCCACCCTGGCCGCCTGCGCCGACTTGGTGTCGAGGCTGAGCGACGGGGCGAACTGCTCGGTGACGCTGAGGGTGTTCTGGCCGCTGTTGCCGAGATAGTCGAACTTGAGCTGCGGGGCCAGCGCGGCCGTCCCGCCCATGATCGCCACCGCGATCAGCAGCACGATCACCGGGTGCCGGACAGCCCGAGTGACGAGCGGGACGTAGACGCGCTGCAGGATGCTGCGCCGTTCCTTCTGCTCGGCCTCCGCGCGGACCTGCTCGGGGTCGACCTGGCCGCGCGGCGACCGCAGGAACCAGTAGGCCAGCACCGGGACGATGGTCAGCGCCACGATCAGCGAGCTGAGCAGGGCCAGGGTGGCGGTGATCGCGAACGGCCGGAACAGCTGCCCGGTCTGGCCACCGACCAGCGCGATCGGGGCGAACACCGCGACCGTGGTCAGCGTGGCGGCGGTGATCGCGGTGGCGACCTCACGCACCGCGGTGAGGATCGCGATGCGCTTGTCCTCGCCGTAGGAGAGGTGGCGTTTGATGTTCTCGATCACCACGATCGAGTCGTCGACCACCCGACCGATGGCGATGGTCAGGGCGCCCAGGGTGAGCACGTTGAGCGAGTAGTCGGCGGCGCGCAGGCCGATCATGGTCACCAGGACCGAGACCGGGATCGAGATCGCGGTGACCAGCGTCGAGCGGACCGACAGCAGGAAGATCAGGATCACCACGATGGCCATGGCCAGGCCGAGCCCGCCCTCGCTGAGCAGGTCGTCGATCGACTGGGTGATGAACGGCGCCTGGTCGAAGACCGTGGTGAAGGCGACGTCGCCGCCGAGCTTCTGCGAGAGCGCGGGCAGCGCCGCGGTGACCGCCTTGCTCACCGCGACGGTGTTGCCGTCGGGGGTCTTCGTGATCGACAGCGACAGGCTGTCCTTGCCGTTGGTCCGCGAGATCGAGGTCGCCGGCGCGGTGGTGTCGCGGACGGTCGCCACGTCGCCGATCGTCGTCGGACGCGCCCGCTTGGTCCGCACCTGCGCGGGCAGCGCGCCGGTCGGGGTCGGCGGGACGGTCTGCACCTGCGCGCCGGCCTGGCCGGCCTGAGCGCCGGCCTGCCCCGCTTGCCCCGTCTGGGTCCCCGTCTGAGTCCCGGTCTGAGTCCCGGTCTGAGTCCCGGTCTGAGTCCCGGTCTGAGTCCCGGTCTGAGTCCCGGTCTGAGTCCCGGTCTGAGTCCCGGTCTGAGTCCCGGTCTGGCTCCCCGCGGCGGTGCCACCCGAGGCGGCTCCACTCGATGCCCCGCCGGCCGAGGCACCCGACCCCGCGCCGGCCGATCCGGCACCGGACTGGGCGCCGGACGAGGCCTGCTGCGACACCGTGGTGGTCGGCGGCACCAGCGACAGCGCGGCGATCTGCTTGGCGCTGGTCAGCCGCTCGCCGACGTTGACCGACAACGACTGCTGGCCGTCGGTGATCGAGCCGGCCGAGCTGACCGCGCCGTTGGCCTGGAGCGCCGCGGTGACGGCGCTGACCGAATAGCCGCGGTCCTCGAGCTTGGTGGTGTCGAGGTCGATCTCGACCCGTCGCTCGGGCGCGCCCGCCACCGTGACCGCGCGGACGCCGTCGAGCTTCTGCAGGTCGGGGACGGCGATGTCGTTGAGCCGCTGCGCCAGGTCGACCCGGTTCCTGCCACCGGTGACGCTCAGCTGGAGCACCGGGAGGTCGTCGACGCTGCCGGTGATCACCTGCGGGTCGACGTCGTCGGGGAGCGCGGACTTGATCCGGCTGACCGCCGCCTGCAGGTCCTGCTGGGCGGTGGTGATGTTCGTACCGTAGGTGAGGTTGACGGTGACCTGGGACTGGCCGGTGCTCGAGGTCGAGCTGGTCGAATCCAGGCCCTGGACCCCCAGCACGGCCTGCTCGATCGGGATGGTCACGGTCTGCTCGACCACCTCGGGCGAGGCGCCCGGATAGCTGGTCGAGATGAACGCCGTCGGGATGTCGATCGACGGGATGAGCTCCTGCTTGAGCTGGGTCGTCGTGATGACCCCGAAGATCATCACGAACACGGTGATCAGGGCGATCAGCGCCCTGTTCCGCATGCTCAGCTGAGCCAGCCTGCCCATACCGCTCCTGCTCCGTCCCGGCCGCCGCTTCTCCGCGCGCCCGACACAGTCTGACGGATGCACCCAAGCTGCCGGACCGGTCGCCGCGTCGTTAGGCTGACCCCGCCGTCGGCTGTGGTCTGGACCTGCCGGCGGAGATCCGTCGACGACGAGGAGGCGCTGCGGTGAGCGAAGAGACGCTGTCCAACCTGAGCCACGAGGAGCGTCGGTTCCCGCCGCCGCCCGAGCTGAGCGCCCAGGCGAACGTCACCACCGACACCTACGCCGAGGCGGCCGCCGACCCCGAGGCGTTCTGGGCGAAGCAGGCCGAGCGGCTCACCTGGGGGACCACGCCGACCCAGACCCTGGACTGGAGCAACCCGCCGTTCGCGAAGTGGTTCGCCGACGGCGAGCTCAACGCCGCGGTCAACTGCTGCGACCGTCACGTCGAGGCCGGCCACGGCGACCGGGTGGCCTTCCACTGGGAGGGCGAGCCGGGCGACACCCGGACCATCACCTACGCCGAGCTGACCGACGAGGTCTGCCGGGCCGCCAACGCCCTCACCGAGCTCGGGGTCCGGGCCGGCGACCGGGTGGCCATCTACATGCCGATGATCCCCGAGGCCGCGGTGGCGATGCTCGCCTGCGCCCGGATCGGCGCCCCGCACACCGTGGTCTTCGGCGGGTTCTCGGCCGACGCGCTGGCCAGCCGGATCGCCGACTGCGACTGCCAGGTGGTGATCACCGCCGACGGCGGCTACCGCAAGGGCAAGCCGTCGGCGCTCAAGCCGGCCGTCGACGAGGCCCTGACCCGCTGCCCCGGCGTCCGCAACGTGCTGGTGGTCCGCCGGACCGAGCAGGAGACGGCGATGACCGAGGGCCGCGACCTGTGGTGGCACGAGTTCGTCGGGCGGCAGAGCAGCGAGCACGAGGCACAGATGTTCAACGCCGAGCACCCGCTCTACATCATGTACACCTCGGGCAGCACCGGGAAGCCGAAGGGCATCCTGCACACCACCGGCGGCTACCTGGTCGGCACCTCCTGGACCCACTGGGCGACCTTCGACCTCAAGCCGGAGACCGACGTCTTCTGGACCGCCGCCGACATCGGCTGGGTGACCGGCCACTCCTACCTGGTCTACGGCCCGCTGACCAACGGCACCACCTCGGTGATGTACGAGGGCACGCCGGAGACGCCGCACCAGGGCCGGTGGTGGGAGATCATCGAGAAGTACAAGATCAGCATCCTGTACTGCGCGCCGACCGCGATCCGCACCTTCATGAAGTGGGGCGCGGAGATCCCGGCGAAGTTCGACCTCTCCTCGCTGCGGATCCTCGGGTCGGTCGGCGAGCCGATCAACCCCGAGGCCTACGTCTGGTACCGCACGCACATCGGCGGCGACCGGACGCCGGTGGTCGACACCTGGTGGCAGACCGAGACCGGGATGCACATGATCACCCCGATGCCGGGCGTCACCGCAGGCAAGCCGGGCGCGGCGATGACCCCGGTGCCCGGGATCAGCGTCGAGGTGGTCAACGACGAGGCGCAGCCGGTCGGCAACGGCGAAGGCGGCTACCTGACGATCACCAAGCCGTGGCCGTCGATGCTGCGGACGCTGTGGGGCGACGACGAGCGGTTCGTCGAGACCTACTGGTCGCGCTTCCCGGGGATGTACTTCGCCGGCGACGGCGCGAAGAAGGACGAGGACGGCGACATCTGGTTCCTCGGCCGGGTCGACGACGTGATGAACGTGTCCGGGCACCGGATGTCGACCACCGAGATCGAGTCGGCCCTGGTCTCGCACCCGAAGGTGGCCGAGGCGGCGGTGGTCGGCGCCACCGACGCGACCACCGGTCAGGCGATCGTCGCTTTCGTGATCCTGCGCAGCGAGGCCGGCGACGGCGGGCCCGACGTGGTGCAGGAGCTGCGCCAGCACGTCGCCAAGGAGATCGGGGCGATCGCCCGGCCGCGTCAGATCATGGTGGTCGAGGAGCTCCCGAAGACTCGCTCGGGCAAGATCATGCGGCGGCTGCTCCGCGACATCGCCGAAAACCGCGAGCTCGGCGACGTCACGACGCTCACCGACTCGACCGTGATGGAGCTGATCAAGGACAACATGGCGGGCGCCAAGAGCGAGGACTGACCCCGGAGTGGGCCCGGGCACCGACCAGGGTGCCCGGGCCTACTGCCGGAGCCGTCCGCTCAGAGCAGCGTGCGGTAGGCCGAGGGCGGCAGGGCGGCCAGCGCGAAGACCTGGGTGGCGCCCGCCTGCTCGATCATCTGCGTGCTACCGTCGTCGGCGAAGTGGAACAGCCCGGTGTCCGGGTCGCGCTTGTCGGTCCACAGCCGCTCGGCGTAGCTCTCGAGCTGGCGGCGCCGCTCGCTGCCGCCGGTCACCGACTGGAGCAGCAGCAGGTTGCGGAACCAGATCGAGTTGAAGAACACCGGCTGGCCGTCGAGCGCGTCCGTGCCGTAGAACGACGTGGCCGCGTCGGCGATCCGGACCGCCTCGTCGAGGTAGTGGCGCCGGCCGGTGATCCGGTGCAGCAGCACGTTCACCCCCACCGGCACGCCCTGGTTGTAGCTCCACTTGGTCTTCTCCGGCTTGCCGTCGAGCCCGAGGTGGTCCCAGTAGAGCCCGTCCTTCGGGTCGACCAGGTGCTGGTTGGTCCAGTCGTACATCCGCATCGACCAGTCGAACCGGCGCCGGTTGCGGTCCAGCTGGTAGAGCGACAGCCCGACCAGCGCACCGGGCATGTTCGAGACCGTGTTGCGGTCCTGGCTCCAGGACGCCTGGGTCCAGAACACCCCGCCCGGGGCGGCGTGCGAGGCGTCGTCGTCCCAACCGGAGACGACCAGGTCGAAGATCTGCTCGGCCTGGGCGACCACCGACCGGTCGCCGAACCGCAGGTAGCGCTGCAGGTCGATCAACCCGACCCACTCGTTGTCGTCGTAGAAGAAGTCACCGCCCCCGCCCCACGGCGCCGTCGGGTAGGAGGCGAAGCCGGGCAGCCCGGTGCTGCCCTTCGCGCTCCAGTAGTGCTGCTGGGCCCGGTCGTGCCGGTCGAGCTCGGCCCGGTAGCGGCGACCGACCGCGGGGATCCCGGTCAGATCGAGCGCGGCGGCGTGCGCCTGGGAGAACGGCCACTCGTAGCTGTAGGCGTTGTCGCCCGCGGCCACCGGGTACTGCTCGCGGTAGAGGTCGGACCCGTCGTGGGTGGCGAACCACCGCTGCAGGGCCTCCCAGGTGGCCTCCGCGCGCCGCACCCAGCGCGATCCCGTGCCGCCGTCCGACGGGGCGGCCGCCGCCGACCCGGCCCCCAGCCCGACCCCGCCGACTCCGCCGACCACCGCCGCCGCACCGCCCATCAGGCCGCAGAAGCCCCGTCGTCCCAGTCGTCGCTGTTCTTCCGTCATCACCGCTCCTCGTCGTGGTCCTCGTCGACCGGCGCCCGTGGAAACGTTTCCCGAACGCCTCGATCACCCTAGGCACCGGCGGCCCGACGACGTCAAGGCCCACCCGGCGGACGGACGTCCGCGGCCGTCAGAGCCCGGTCCCCGATAATCGGACGATCGAACGGTCGGAAGGGAGGTCCGGATGCCGCGTCCGCCGACGCCGGCCCCGCCCGGGCCGCCCGACCTGACCGCCGCGGCCGACGGCTCCCCGGAGGAACCGGACGGGCGCGGACCGCTGGGCCGGCGACCGACCATGCGCGACGTGGCCGACGCGGCGGGCGTGGGGCTGGCCACGGTCTCCCGGGTGGTGAACGGCGGTCCGGTGCGCGAGGACACCGCGACCCAGGTGCGCCAGGCGATCGCCCGGCTCGGCTTCCGACGCGACGAGATCGCCCGCTCGCTGCGTCCCGGACAGAACTCGCTGACCCTCGGGCTGACCCTGGGCGACCTCACCAACCCGTTCTGGTCGCACCTGGCCAAGGGCGCGGTGGAGGAGGCGAGGAGCGCCGGCTACGCCGTGCTGGTCGGTACCGCTGACGAGGACCCGGCCGGCGAGCGGCGGACCATCGAGGACCTGGTGAGCCGACGGGTGGCGGGCCTGATCGTCGCGCCCGGTCCGGGCGACCACCGTTACCTGGCGCCCGAGCGGCACGGTCCGCGGACGCCGGTGGTCTTCGTCGACCGGCCGGCCCGCGGGCTCGAGGCCGACGTGGTCGCGGTCGACAACGAACGGGGCGGTCGGCTGGCCACCGCGCACCTGATCGCCCACGGCCACCGACGGATCGCCATCGTGGTCGCCGCGTCCTACTACACGACCGGGCTGCGGCTGCGCGGTTACCGGCGCGCTCTCCGCGCCGCGGGGCTCCCGGTCGACGAGGCGCTGGAGATCCGGTTGCCGCACGGTTCGGTGGCCGAGGCCGCCGACGCCGCCCGCCGGCTCGCCGCGCTCCCCGACCCGCCCACCGCGATCTTCGCCACCACGAACTTCCTCACCGAGGGAGTGCTGTCCGCGCTCGGGCCGGACTACGGGCGGACGGCCCTGATCGGCTTCGACGACTTCAGCTTCGCCGGCCTGCTCCCGACCCCGGTCTCGGTGGTCGCCGCCGACAGCGAGCAACTCGGCCGCCGGTCGATCCGGCTGCTGCTCGAACGCATCGCCGGCTCGCGCGAGCCGTACCGCCGCGAGATCGAACCGGTGTCGTTGATCGCGCGCGGCAGCGGGGAGGTGCCGCCCGCGGCGCTCCCGGGCCGGACGGCGGACCGCTGAGCGGGGCGTGGTCCGCATCCGTGCGGACCGGCCGCGCCGAAACGCCACCGCACGTCCGGTGATCACCGCGACCCGGGCCGACCCGGGAGCCGGTGGCAACCACTAGCATCGGACGCACCCGGACCGGACCGGCACCGGAGCCCCGTCGCCCCCGTGGGCGGCACGAGAGGAGACCGCACCGATGGCCACTACGCGATCGAGCGATCAGACCCCCGGTGTGGGTGAGCTGGTCAAGGACATCCAGGCCGACATCAAGCAGCTCGTCCAGAACGAGGTCGCCCTCGCCAAGGCCGAGCTCGTGCCGTCGGCCAAGAAGGCCGGGGTCGGCGCCGGGCTGCTCGGCGGGGCCGGCTACTTCGGGCTCTGCGCAGCCGCTCTGCTCTTCATCGCCGGGGCGCTGGCCATCGGCGCCTGGCTGAACCTCCCGGTGGCGCTCGGCTTCGTGATCATGGCCGCCGTGCTGCTGGTGGTGGCCGCGATCCTCGGCGGGATCGGCTTCGTCTCGATCAAGAAGGTCAAGGGTCCGGCCCGGACCATCGCGCAGGCCAAGGCGTCGGTCGAGACGGTGACGACCGCGATCAAGTCCGGCACCGCGGCGGCCAAGGGCCCGCTGCCGGAGGGCTCGGGCCCGCGTGCGCTCGGCGGTCGGACCACGCCGGCTCGTCGCGCCCGCTGATCACGGTCCCGTCGGCGGTCCGATGCCCGGACGACCGACCCTGACCCTGTTCTGCGGCCTGCCCGGCTCGGGCAAGACCACGCTGGCCCGGCGGCTCGAGGCGGACGGGGCGGGGCTGCGGCTCTGCACCGACGACTGGCAGCACGCGATCGGCATCGGCTGGGACGACCCGGACGGGCACGAACGGCTCCAGGTCGTGCTCCGCGAGCACGCCTTCGCGCTGCTCGACAGTGGTGTCGACGTGATCCTCGAGGACGGGCTGTGGCTGGCCGCCGAGCGCACCGCGATGTTCGCCGCCGGGCGCGAGCACGGCGCCCGGCTGGCGTGGCACCTGCTCGACACCGACCCGGACACCCTGTGGCACCGGCTCGAGCAGCGGAACGCCACCGCCGCGAGCGGGGCCTACCCGCTGACCCGCGCCGACCTCGATAGCGCGCGATCGGTCTTCGAGCCACCGACCGACGCCGAGCTCGACGCCGTGGACGAGGCCTGGCGGCACCGCCCGGACGGGTCGGCCGAGCGGCTCCGCTGACGCGCTTCGACAAGCTCAGCGCACGAACTCCCCGGCGCTTCGACAAGCTCAGCACACGAACTCCCCCAGCGCTTCGACAGACTCAGCACACGAACTCCCCCAGCGCCTCGACAGGCTCAGCGCACGTTCTGACTCGGCGCTTCGACAGGCTCAGCGCACGTTCGAACGGGCTTAGCGCAGGTCCGGCTCAGGCGAGCGCGAGGATCCGGGACTCCCAGGCGGCCAGGGTCTGACCGCCGCCGTCGCCGTGGGTGCCGAGCAGCAGCGTCGCGCCGGCGAGGTCGGGAAGACCGTCGGAGGGCAGCTCGACGGGCGCCGACGAGCAGTTGGCCAGCAGCAGCACCGTCCGGGTGCCGCCGTCGGTCGCCAGCGTCCGGGTGAAGGCCCACAGCTGCGCGTGGTCGGGCAGCAGCAACGCGAAGGTGCCGTCGACCAGCACCGGGTTCTCGTGCCGGAGCGCGATCAGCGCCCGGTAGTGGCTGAACACCGAGTGCGGGTCGTCGACCTGCGCGGCGGCGTTGATCTCGGTGTAGTTCGGGTTGACGGTGAGCCACGGCACCCCGCCGGTGAACCCGGCCTGCGAGCTGTCGTCCCACTGCATCGGGGTGCGGGCGTTGTCGCGGCTGCGGGCGGCCAGCGAGGCCATCACCCGCTCGGCCTCGAGCCCGAGGCTGAGCGCGTCGGCGTGGTAGTTGAGCGTCTCGACGTCCTGGTACTGGGCGATCTCGCTGAAGTTGGCGTTCGTCATCCCGAGCTCCTCGCCCTGGTAGACGTACGGCGTCCCCTGGTGCAGGTGCAGCACGCTGGCCAACGTCTTCGCCGAGGCCACCCGGTGCTCGGCGCTGTCGTCACCGAACCGGCTGACCGCCCGAGGCTGGTCGTGGTTGTCCCAGTAGAGGCTGTTCCAGCCCACGCCGGCCAGGCCCTCCTGCCAGTGCGCCAGGTTCTGCTTGAGCACCGGCAGCGGCAGGTCCTGCAGGTCGAACTTGGTGCCGCCGGGCGCCGAGTCGAGATTGACGTGCTCGAAGGTGAAGACCATGTCGAGCTCGCGCCGGCGCGGGTCGGTGACCAGCCGGGCGTCCTCCACCGTGGCGCCGGGCATCTCCCCGACGGTGATCATCGGTCGCCGGCTCAGCACCGCCTCGTGCATCTCGGCCAGGAACTCGTGCATCCGGTGGCCGTTGGCCACCACCCCGAGCGACGGCGCCCGACGACGGCCGGGCGGCACCGGCAGGTCGGTCAGCTCCCCGGGCTTGGAGATCAGGTTGATCACGTCCATCCGGAACCCATCGATCCCGCGGTCGACCCACCAGTTCATCATCCGGTAGACCTCCTGCCGGACCTCCGGGTTCTCCCAGTTGAGGTCGGGCTGCTTCCGGGTGAACAGGTGCAGGTAGTAGGCGCCGGTGGTCTCGTCCCACTCCCAGGCCGACGTGGAGAACGCCGACTCCCAGTTGGTCGGCTCGGCGCCCGGTTCCCCGCCGGTGAACCCCTCCCGCGGCGGCCGCCAGACGTACCAGTCGCGCTTCGGGTTGTCGGTGCTCGACCGCGACTCCACGAACCACGGGTGCTCGTCGGAGGTGTGGTTGACCACCAGGTCCATCACCAGCTTCATCCCGCGGTCGTGCAGCCCGGCGATCAGCGCGTCCAGGTCGGCCAGGGTGCCGAAGGCCGGCTCGATGTCGGTGTAGTCGCTGATGTCGTAGCCGTTGTCGTCCTGCGGCGACCGGTAGACCGGCGACAGCCAGACCACGTCGACGCCGAGCCGGTGCAGGTAGTCGAGCTTGCTGGTGATCCCGGGGATGTCGCCCATCCCGTCGGTGTTGGAGTCGCAGAACGACCGCGGGTACACCTGGTAGACCACCGCCGAACGCCACCAGGGACTGCTGTCCGGTGCGTCGGCAGGACGGTCGGCACGGGTGGCGCTCTCGGTCATGATCACTCCTCGCTCGGGGACGGGTGGTCGGGATCCTGGTCGAGCGGCCAGCCGTCGGTCTGCAGCCCGAAGCGGTCGATCAGCTCTCGGGCCTCGGCCTCGAGGTTGGTTTGGGCGGCCCGCTCGAGCCGCCGCCCCGCGGTGGTGCGGAACACCTGGCGTCCGCCGAACCGCTGCAGCACGGCGAGCCGGCCGGCGGCGAAGGTGGCGTCGTCGAGCTGCGGGTACTCGGCGCGGACCGCCTCGCGGTAGCGGGCGTAGCCGTCGGGGTCACTGCCGAGGACGGCCAGGTCGGCGTCGCAGAGCAGCGTGCCGTCCCGGTCCGACGGACCGGGCTGGTGGGTCTCGGTCAGCCGGACCAGCCGGCCGACCTCGTTGATGTCCTCCTGGTCGAACCCGCGCCGGCCGAGCTCGCGGGTGGCCAGCCGGGCCGAGGCCTCCTCGTTGCTGATCTCCAGCCCCTTGAGCTGGTAGACGGCGTCGTGGAACCAGGCGGCCAACCGCACCGTGTAGAGGTCGTTGTCCCGGACCGCGAACTCGTCGATCCGGGTCAGCACCGCGGCCAGGTGCTCGGCGGTGTGGTAGCTCCGGTGCGGCTCGGCGTACCGGTCGAGCAGGTCCTCGGCCAGGTCGTCGTGACCCGGCAGCACCTGCGCGAAGGCGGCCACCAGCTCGGCCCGCTCGGTCATCGACGCTCCTCCCGCGGCGGCGCCGCGCTCACTGTCCCGGTCCCGCGTGCTGCGGCGGCTCGTCCGTCGGAGAGGTGCCGGTCGGGGATCGGGAGCATCCTGTCCCGGTCCCACGGCCGCGTCCACCCGGCCAGGTCGAGGACCGCGTCGACCATGTGGGCGGTCAGGCCCCAGACCAGCGGCTCCGCGGGGCGGTCGGCCGGACCGATCTCGAACGCCGGTCCGACGTAACCGGACGGGTGCCGCACCCGGCCGCGGCGGGCCGGATCGGTCAGCCAGGCGACCGGGACCCGGTGCACGGCGGCCACCTCGGCGCGGTCGACGACCCGGACCAGTCCGGGGGTGTGCCACCAGGCCAGCACCGGGGTGACGTCGAACCCGCTGACCGCGACGTAGTTGGCCGGCAGCGTCCCGAACACCCGGACCGACGCTGGGTCGAGCCCGACCTCCTCGGTGGCCTCGCGGACCGCGGTGCCGGCCGGGAAGTCGTCGCCCGGGTCGCGGCTGCCGCCAGGGAAGGCGACCTGGCCGGGGTGCGAGCGGAGGGTGGCCGCGCGCTCGATCAGGATCAGCTCGGGGCCGTGGACGTCGCTGCCGATGGCCACCAGCACCGCGGCGGCCCGGCCGGCCCCGGTCGAGCGACGGTCCGGACGGTTCGCCTCGACGGCGGCCCGCTCGGCCCCGGCGCGGTCGGCGACCGCGTCGGCCAGCGGACGCAGCCAGCCGGGCAGCGGCCCGGACGCGGCCTGGTCCGCGCCGTCCTCGGCGAAGCCGTTCACAGCCGGACGCCGAGGTGGTCGCGGATCAGCCCGGTGAGCTGCGCGGTCGAGGCGAGCTCGCCGTTCTGCCGGTAGACGATCTTGCCCTCGGCGTCGACCAGCAGGGTCTGCGGCGGCCCGGCGAACGGGATCGACGCGTTGATCCGGCGGTCCTCGTCGACCAGCTGCGGATAGCGCCAACCGGCCAGCTGGGCGAACTCGATCGCGTAGCCCGGCTGCGGGTCGGCGAAGTCGATGCCGATCATCCGGATCCGGTTCCCGGCCAGCTTCTGCACCTCGGCCAGGTGCGGCGCCTCGCCCCGGCAGGGTCCGCACCACTGCGCCCAGATGTTGATCACCATCGGGGTGCCGCGCAGCCCGGCCAGCCGGACCGGGCGTCCGCCGCCGAGACAGGGCAGGGTGAGGTCGGGCAGCCCGCCCGCCACCACCGGCTGGTCGCCCGAGACCGGGCAGTCGGCGATCCCGGCCGCGGCCTTGGCACTCGGCAGGTCGATCGACGGCTCGCCGGTGGGCGGCGCGGTCGGCGGGCTGTAGGTGTCCGACGGTCCCGAGCAGCCGGCGAGCAGCACCAGGGCGACCGCGGCGACCAGCGCGCGCCACCGCCCGGGCCCGGTGGCCCGGCTCATCCGCGCGGCTCGCGGACCAGCTTCGCCGCCTTGGTCGCGTCGGTCTCGCCCTCGCCGAACGCCGGGCACCAGCGCGCCACCGGGCAGGCCCCGCAAGCCGGGTTGCGCGCATGACAGCGCCGTCGGCCGTGCCAGATGACGTGGTGGGACAGCATCGTCCAGTCCTTGCGCGGGAACAGCGCGCCCACCTCGGCCTCGACGGTGTCCGGGTCGGTGGCCGTGGTCCAGCCGAACCTTCGGACCAGCCGTCCGAAGTGGGTGTCCACGGTGATCCCGGGGACGTCGAACGCGTTCCCGAGCACCACGTTGGCGGTCTTGCGCCCGACCCCGGGCAGGGTGATCAGCTCGTCGAGCGTGCCGGGCACCCGGCCCTCGAACCGTTCGACCAGCTGCGCGCCGAGCTGGAGCAGGGTGTTGGTCTTGGCCCGGAAGAAGCCGGTCGGCGTGATCAGCGTCTCGAGCTCGGCCCGGTCGGCGGCGGCGTAGGCGGCCGCGTCCGGGTAGCGCCGGAACAACTCGGGGGTGACCAGGTTGACCCGCTTGTCGGTGCTCTGCGCGGACAGGATGGTGGCCACCAGCAGCTCGAGCGGCGTGGTGAAGTCGAGCTCGCAGTGCGCGTCGGGATAGGTCGCGGCCAGCGTGCGGTTGATCGTCCGGGCCCGGCGGACCAGAGCGGTCCGCGAGACGTCCGGGGCGGGCGTCGCGGGGTTCGGCTCGACCCCGTCGGCTTGCCCGCTGGACCCCTCGGGCGCGATGATCGCGGCTGCGCGCCGTCGGGCCGGACTCATGGGGCTCAGCATAGGAGCCCGGGCTGGGACCGCCCGGAGTCGTTCGCAGGGCCGGTCCGGTGACGTCGAGGGTGGCGATCGCGACCGGAGGCGCGGGCGGACCACGGCGATCCCGACACGCGGAGGGTAGCCTGGTCCGCGGCGACGGGCCTGCCGGTGCGGTGCAGGACGTGACGACCTGGATGGAGGACGTGTGGACCCCGAGGTCTTGAAGCAGGCTCCTCTCTTCCGAGGGCTCGAGGACGACGCCGTCGCCGCGTTGTCCGCCGCGATGGGCACGGTCAAGCTGGCCCGCGGCGAGGTGCTGTTCCACGAGGGTGACTCCGAGGACCGGCTGTACGTGGTGGTCAGCGGCAAGATCAAGCTCGGCCGCAGCGGGTCGGCCGGTCGCGAGAATTTGCTCGCCGTGCTCGGCCCCGGCCAGATGTTCGGCGAGCTCTCGGTCTTCGATCCCGGCCCGCGGTCGACCACCGCCACGGCGGTCACCCCGAGCGAGCTGCGGGTGCTCGAGCACGACGAGCTCAACGGCTGGCTGACCGGGAACCCCGAGGTCGCCCAGGGTCTGCTCGGCCAGCTCGCCGGCCGGCTCCGCCGGGCGAACGACGTGGTCGCCGACCTGGTCTTCTCCGACGTCCCCGGCCGTGTGGCCAAGGCCCTGCTCGACCTGGCCAGCCGGTTCGGCGACCGGCGCGACGACGGCGTGCACGTCCACCACGACCTGACCCAGGAGGAGCTGGCCCAGCTGGTCGGCGCCTCCCGCGAGACCGTCAACAAGGCGCTCGCCGACTTCGCCGCCCGCGGCTGGATCCGGCTGGAGCCCCGTTCGGTCACCCTGCTCGACGTCGAACGGGTCGAGCGCCGGGCCCGCTAGGCCCGGCTCCCGACCCGTCGAGAGGTTCTGCCGCCGGGCCTGCCCGTCGGGCGGCCCGGTCCCGGCTCAGAGCGAGCCGAGGGTGACCCGTGCGGTCTGGGTCTGCCCGTCCCGCACGTACGTGACGGTCACCGTGGTGCCCGGCGCGTAGTAGCGGGTGGCGGCGATCAGCCCGTCGGGCGTGGTGGTCTCGAAGTCGTTGATCTTGGTGACCTTGTCGCCGGCCCGCAGCCCCGCCTTGGCCGCCGCTCCGCCGGTGTTGACCGAGTCGAGCGCGACGCCGGTGCTGGTGGTGCCGAGCGCCGAGTCCTGGGTGTTCGAGACGGTCACACCCAGCGCCGCGTCGGGGGACTTCCCGCTCTCGATCAGCTGCTGGGCCACCCGGGTGGCCACGTCGGACGGGATCGCGAACCCGATACCGATGTTGCCGGACTGGCCGCCGTCGGCGCTGTCGCTGCCGGTGGTGGCGATCGAGGAGTTGATCCCGACCACTGCCCCGTTCAGGTCGACCAGCGCGCCACCAGAGTTGCCCGGGTTGATCGCCGCGTCGGTCTGCACCGCGAGGTAGACGGCATCGTTGTTGTCGCCGGAGCGGACCGGCCGGGCCGTGCTCGACACGATGCCGCTGGTGATCGTCTCCGACAGGCCCAGCGGGGCGCCCGCCGCGATCACGCTCTGCCCCACCCGGAGCGAGCCGGAGCTGGCGAAGGTGGCCGGGGTGAGGTCGTCGACCCCGTCGACCTTGATCACCGCGAGGTCCTCGGTCTCGGCGGTGCCCACCACCGTCGCGCTCGCGGTCCGACCGTTGTTGAAGGTCACGGTGATCTTGGGCGACCCGGTGGTGGCGCGGCCGTAGCCCTGCGCGGTCTGCGCGGCGACCACGTGGTTGTTGGTCAGGATGTAACCCTGCTTGTTGAGCACCACCCCGCTGCCGATGTCCCCGCTCTGCCCGCTCTGGACGGTGATGGTCACCACCGACGGCTGGATCTTGGCCGCCGCGGCCTCGATGCTGCCGTTGAGCGCGGGCGCCTGCGGCGCGGTGGACGAGCTGGTGGAGATCGGGGACCCGCCGGCGGTGACGCCGTTGCGGTCGGCCACGTAGGCGTAGGACCCGACGCCGGCGCCGGCTCCCACCAGGGCGGCGAGGGCGAGCGAGGCGACCAGCAGACCCCCACGCCCGCGGCGCTTGGTCCGCGTCGGGGCCGACAGCTGCTGGGTGGCCAAGCCGGTGCCGTAGGGCTGGCCGGTCGGCTGCGCCCCGCCGTACCCGGCGGAGCCGCCCCAGCCGCCGTACCCGCCCGATCCGCCCGCGCCCGGTCCGGTTCCGGCGCCGGTCCAGCTGTCGTGCGGGCCGGTCCAGTAGCCACCGCCCTGGCCGGCGTCGTGCGCGTAGCCGGGGTCGCGGGGGTAGGGGTCGGCCGGGGTGGCCGAGGTGCTCGAGGCCGGGGCCTGGGTGGTCTCCGGCTGCTCGGCGGGTGCCTGGCCGGGCTCAGCGTCGGGGGTGCGCTCCTGGTGGCGCTGCGCCCAGAACCAGTCGTCGGCGCGGTCCGCCGACCCGGCCTGGTCGGCGCGGGTGCGGTCCTGGTCCTGCGGGTCCTGGTTGGTCATGTCCACCACCATCCCCACGGACGCTGTGCGTTCGCTATGGACGCGCTGGGTCGTCCCCGTGACTCACGAGCAGGGCACGGGGCACTGCCAGGGAACGCTCAGGTCGGGCCGTCGCCGGTCCGCACCAGGTAGTCCAGCTGCGCGCGGACGGACTGCTCGGCGGCCGCGGCCACCGCCGGGTCGACGTCGGCGTACACCCGGCGGACCACGTCGGCGGCGTCGCGGTCGCCCGCTGCGAGCGCCGCCCGCACCTGGTCGAGCCGCTCCCGTCGGTGCCGGGCGTACTGGTCCAGAACGGCCGCCGGGTCGTCCACCACCGGACCGTGTCCGGGGAGGATCCGGCCGACCCGACGCTCGTCGACCAGCCGGCGGAGCCGGTCGAGGGTGTCGAGGTAGGCACCGAGGTCACCGTCCGGGTGGGTGATCACGGTGGTGCCGCGGCCCAGCACGGTGTCGCCGGTGAGCAGCCACGCCGAGTCGTCCGGACGGTCGAGCAGGAAGGAGACGGAGTCGCTGGTGTGGCCGGGGCTGCCGACCACGGTGAGTCCGAGCGCGCCGAGGGCGTGCCGGTGTCCGGGCGCGAGGTCGAGCCCGGCAGTCTCCACGGCGGCGCCGCGGGGCGACCACCGGTGCGCCGGGTCGGCGGCGCGGACCGGGCAGCCGAGTCGCCGGGCCAGCCGCTGCGCACCGTCGGTGTGGTCGTGGTGGCGGTGGCTGACCCAGATCTCGACGCCCGGCCCGTCCGTCCCGACGACCTCCGCGACCCGATCGAGATGGCCCGCGTCGTCGGGGCCCGGGTCGACGACCACCCGCCCGTCGCCTCCGTGGGGATCACCGATCACCCAGGTGTTGGTCCCGTCGAGGGTCATCGGACCGGGATTGGGTGCCAGCAGCCGGACGACGTCGGACGCGAGCCGGGTGGCGCTCATGCGGAGCCCTCCCCGGCCGGGGCCGCAGAGGCAAGGGGATAGGCGAAGTGCCAGCCGTCCTCGCGGAGCACCGGCTCGGGGAGCACCACCTCGATCCGGCGGTCGGAGCCGGCCGCCAGCGCGCCGGCCACCGACAGCTCCTCGGCCAGCTCGAGCAGCACCGACCGGGTGGGCGGCATCAGCCGGGCGCGAGCGGCCTCGGCGTCGGCGAGGGCCTCGGCAGGCGTCTGCCACCCGGCCGAGACGGTCTCGCCGGAGACGTCGGCCGCGGTCTGGCCGGCCGGCAGCGCCGCGAGATAGAAGCGGGTGTCGTAACGGCGCGGCTCGCAGACCGGGGTGATCCAGTGGGCCCAGTCGACGAGGGCGGCCGGGTCCAGCCGGACGCCCGTCTCCTCGAACGTCTCGCGGACCGCACCTGACCGCCAGCCGTGGTCCCCGCGGCCGTCGAACGCCTCAGGGTCGACGGGATCGGTCGGGTCGACCCGGCCGCCGGGGAAGACCACCATCCCGGCGGCGAACGGCATCCGGGAGTGGCGGTGGAGCAGGTAGGTCTCCAACCGGCCGGCGTGGTCGCGCAGCAGCACCACGGTCGCCGCGGGGACCGAGTCGGCCGCCGGGACGGTCACCCCGCCCTCGGCCAGCCGGGCGGCGAGCGCGTCGGGCACCCGGGTGGGCAGCCGGCGCAGGACGTCGCGCGAGCTGCGGCCGACCACCGGTGGGAGGGCCTTCGTCAGACCGGCTGGACCGACGGCCGGGTGCGGACCCGCGCAATCAGCTCGACCTCGACCGGGACGTCGAGCGGCAGCACGGCCATCCCGACCGCGCTCCGGGCGTGCGCCCCGGCCGCGCCGAAGATGTCGCCCAGCACCTCGCTCGCTCCGTTGCCGACCTGGGCCTGGGCGGTGAACCCGGGGTCGCTGGCCACGAACACCAGCACCTTGACGATCTGCTCGATCTCGTCGACCCCGCCGGCCTCCGCGGCCACGGCGGCGACGGCGTTCAGCGCACAGATCCGGGCCGCGCGCTGGGCGTCCTCGAGGGAGACCCCCGCGCCGACCTTGCCGGTGTAGGCGGGGGCACCGTCGACGCTGGGGATCTGGCCCGAGGAGTAGACGAGGTTGCCGGTCCGGACCGCGGGCACGTAGATCGCGGCGGGCGGCGGCACCGGCGGCAGCTCGATCCCGAGCTCGGCCAGACGTTCGCTGGGGGTGCTCATCGGCCGGTCAGCCCTCGGTCCCGGTGGCCGGGATCGGCCGCTTGAGATAGGCCACCAGGTTCTCCGGGTTCATCCCCGGGACCACCTGGACCAGCTCCCAGCCGTCGCTGCCCCAGTTGTCGAGGATCTGCTTGGTCGCGTGCACCAGCACGGGAACGGTGACGTACTCCCACTTGGTCATGCCTCACCCTACTGAGCGGGCCGGCCGGTCCGGTCCGCCCCGGTCGCCGGCGGGACGCCGCAGGCCGAGACCCCGGTCGGGTCACCGACCGGCTTCCTGGCCAGGTCCTGGACCTGATTCTCGACACAGACAGAACGGGTGCCCGGACGGGTCGCGGTAGACCCGAAAGCTCGGGTCGTCCCCCGGTCCCTCGACCGGGCGGCCGCCGGCGGCCAGCACCGTCGCCTCGGCGGCGTCGAGGTCGGCGACGTGCAGGTCCAGGTGCGCCTGCTGCGGGACGGCCGGGTCCGGCCAGGTCGGGGCCGGGACGTCGGGAGCCCACTGGAAGGCCAGTCGCAGACCGGCCACCGGCGCCAGGGCGATCCAGTCGTGGTCGGTGTCGACCACGGTGGTCGCGAGCAGTCGGCACCAGAAGTCGGCCGCCACCTGCAGGTCGGGCACGTCGAGCACCACCAGCGCCCGGGTCAGGGTCAACGGTCCGGAGTCGTCCACCCGGTCAGCCTGGCAGGTCCGCGCGGGCGCCGGCCGCTGCGGAGCCGCCACTACCATCGAAACCGTGACTGCGACCGCCCCGGCTGACGAGGGCTCCCGGCCGGACACCGTGCTGTCGATCGGCATCCTGGGCGGCACCGGCCCGCAGGGCCGTGGCCTGGCCCGCCGGTTCGCCGCCGCCGGGCACCCGGTGACCCTCGGGTCGCGGGACGCGTCCCGGGCGCAGGCGGTCGCCGCCGAGTACCCCGACGGGGTCAGCGGTGGCGACAACGCCGAGGCTGCGGGCTGCGACCTGGTGGTCGTCGCCGTCCCCTACGACGGTCACGCCGAGCTGCTGACCCGGCACCGCGACGCCCTGGCCGGGAAGATCGTGGTCGACTGCGTCAACCCGCTCGGGTTCGACCAGCACGGGCCCTTCCCGGTGCGGGTCGAGGCCGGCTCCGCAGCGCAGGAGGCAGCGGAGCTGCTGCCCGACTCGACCGTCGTCGCCGCGTTCCACCACGTCAGCTCGGCCCTGCTCGACGACCCGGAGGTCGACCGGATCGACCTCGACGTGCTGGTGCTCGGCGAGGACCGCGACGCGATCGGCACGGTCTGCGAGCTGGCCGCCACGATCCCCGGCGCCCGCGGCATCTACGGCGGACGGCTCCGCAACGCCGGCCAGGTGGAGGCGTTCACCGCCAACCTGATCGCCGTCAACCGTCGCTACAAGGCGCACGCGGGGCTGCGCATCACCGATGTCGACTGAGTCCGGCCCGGTCCGGCCGGGCGCTCCGCCGCACAACCTGCACATCGTCAGCGGCAAGGGCGGCACCGGCAAGACCACGATCGCCGGGGCGCTGGCCTGCGCGTTGGCGACCGCCGGCCGCCGGGTGCTGGTCTGTGAGGTCGAGGGGCGGCACGCGCTCAGCGAGCTCTTCGGCGTCCCGGCCTGGGAGGGCGCGGAGGAGAAGAAGCTGCGGTCGACCCCCGCCGGCGGCACCGTCCATGGCCTGGCCATCGACGCCGAGGACGCATTACTGGAATACCTCGAGACGTTCTATCACCTGGGAATTGCCGGGAAAGCGCTTGACCGATTCGGCGTCATCGATTTCGCCACGTCGATCGCCCCCGGACTGCGCGACGTGCTGCTGACCGGAAAGGTCTACGAAGCGGTCCGGCGCGAGGTGAAGAACCTGCCGAACGCCTACGACGCCGTGGTGCTCGACGCTCCGCCGACCGGGCGGATCGCGCAGTTCCTCAACGTCCACGAGGCAGTGGCCGGGCTGGCCCGGGTCGGCCCGATCCGCAACCAGGCGGACTCGATCATGCGGGTGCTCCGCTCCGACCGGACCGTGGTGCACCTGGTCACCCTGCTCGAGGACATGCCGGTGACCGAGACCGGTGACGCGGTCCGCGAGCTCGCGCCCACCAAGATCGAGGTGGCCGACGTCATCACCAACATGATCACGCCGCGGCCGCTGCCGCTGACCCAGCTCCGGCGGGCGGCCCGACACGACCTGCCGCTCGAGGTGCCGGGCTTCGACCCCGCCGAGAACAAGGCGCTGGCCGCCGAGTTCGCGCTGGACGCCGAGCGGGTGCTGGCCGAGGCCGACTGCCGCCGCCGGCTCACCGAGCTCGGGCTGCCGGTGGTCGACATCGCCCTCGACCCGGCCGGGGTGGACGACGCTGCCCTCCTCGGGATCGCCGAGGCACTGGCCGAGCAGCTCCCGCACGAGGTGGCCGCGTGAGCGCCTGGCTCGACGTCGACGCGATGATCGCCGACCGCGACCGCAAGATCATCATCTGCTGCGGCTCGGGCGGGGTCGGCAAGACCACCACCTCGGCCGCGCTGGCCGTCCGGGCCGCCGAGGCCGGGCGCAAGGTCGTGGTGCTCACCATCGACCCGGCGCGCCGACTGGCCCAGTCGCTCGGGCTCGGCGAGCTCGACAACACCCCGCGCCCGGTCGCCGAGGTCGGCCGGTCGGCCGGCGGCTCGCTCGACGCGATGATGCTCGACATGAAGCGGACCTTCGACGACGTGGTGATCCGCAACGCCCCGCCGGCCAAGGCCGACCAGATCCTCAACAACCCCTTCTACCAAGCCCTTTCCACGTCCTTCTCGGGGACGCAGGAGTACATGGCGATGGAGAAGCTGGGTCAGCTGCACACCCAGGCGCAGGCCGACGGGCGGTGGGACCTGATCGTCGTCGACACCCCGCCGGCGCGCTCGGCGCTCGACTTCCTCGACGCGCCCGAGCACCTGAGCTCGCTGCTCGACGGCCGGTTCCTGCGGATGCTGCTGGCCCCGGCCCGCGGCCCGTTCAAGATCATGAGCGTCGGCTTCAACCTGGTGTACTCGGCGATGAACAAGGTGCTCGGCGCGCAGATCATCACCGACGTCAAGACCTTCGTCACCGCGTTCGAGGCGCTGTTCGGCGGCTTCCGCAACCGGGCCCAGCGCACGCTGGAGATCCTGTCGTCGGACGACACCACCTTCGTCGTGGTGGCCACCGCCGAGCGCGACGCGCTCCGCGAGGCGTCGTTCTTCGTCGACCGGCTGAGCGAGGAACGCATGCCGCTGGCCGGCGTGGTGGTCAACCGCGTGCACCGCAGTGCGCTGGCGGTCTCGGCGGAACGGTCGCTGACCGTGGCCGAGGAGCTGTCCGGGTCGGGTGATCACCGCGCGGAGGTCGCCGCGCTGCAGCGCCACGCCAGTCGGATGCGGCTGATCGAGCGCGAGCAGACGTTGCTCCGTCGGTTCTCCCGGTCGCGTCGCGGGGTGCGCCTGACCCAGGTCGAGGCGCTCCCCAGCGACGTGTGCGACCTGGTCTCGCTACGCGAGCTTGGCGACCTTCTTGCCGAACAGGACTGACGCCCACGAAGTGACGTCGGAGCGCTGCCGCAGCAGCTGCCGGCGCTCGCGCTCGGTCATGCCACCCCAGACGCCCCACTCGATCCGGTTGTCGAGGGCCTCGGCGAGGCACTCGCGCTGCACCGGGCACCCCGAGCACAGCAGGCGGGCCCGCTTCTGCTCCGAAGCCTCCGGGAAGAGGGCGTCAGCCATCCCTCGGCACTTTCCGCGCAGGGCCCAGTCATCGTTGTATTGCATAGCCATTCAATTGGCCTTTCATCCCCGTACCGGCCCGGCGAGATATCCCCCAACATCTCGTCCCCACGGAGCCGGATGGCAGGATCCTAGGGATTTACCTCGACCCTGACCAGCCCTCTCTGCGTACGACTCCTTTTCGTTACGAAATGAGCCCCGGGCGACCCCTGAGGTGTCGCCCAGCGAGGATTCCGGCTCTGTCGGGGGCCTCGCGTACCCTGAGGCAATGCCTCTGAGTCCCAAACGCGCCGGCAGCGTGGCGTACTCACTGACCATGTTCGTGGTCGTGAGCATGCTCGCCGGGCTGCTCGTGGCGGGTCTGGTGGTGCCGTTCGCCGGTCTGGCCGGCGTCGGCAGCCGGGCGACCGCGGCCGAGATGGAGAAGATCCCCGCCGAGTTCACCACCCCGCCGCAGCCGGAGCGCAGCACCGTCTACATGGCCAACGGCGAGAAGCTGGCGACCTTCTACGAGCAGGACCGGGTCTACGAGCCGCTCAGCAAGATCGCCCCCATCATGCAGAAGGCCCAGGTGGCGATCGAGGACCACCGGTTCTTCGAGCACGGCGCGCTGGACGTCAAGGGCACGGTGCGGGCGCTGGTCCGCAACACCGCCGGCGGCTCCACCCAGGGCGGTTCGAGCATCACCCAGCAGTACGTGAAGATGGTCCGGATCGAGCAGGCCCAGCTGAGCGGTGACGACGCCGGCGTCAAGGCGGCCACCGACGAGACCTACGCGCGCAAGATCCAGGAGCTGCGCTACGCGATCGCGCTGGAGAAGCAGCTGACCAAGGAGCAGATCCTCGAGCGCTACCTCAACATCGCCTACTACGGCGACGGCGCCTACGGCGTCGAGGCGGCGGCCCGGCACTACTTCGACACCAGTGCGGCCAAGCTCACGTTGCCGGAGGCGGCGATGCTCGCGGGCCTGGTGCAGAACCCGGAGGGCACCAACCCGGCCAAGTACACCGAGGCGGCGATCAACCGCCGCGACGTGGTGCTCAACCGGATGGCCGAGCTGGGGGTCATCACCACCGCGCAGGCCACCAGCGCCAAGAAGGTCAAGTTCGACAAGAGCAAGATCAGCACCACCCCGAACGGCTGCCTCGACAGCCGCTACCCGTTCCTCTGCAGCTACGTCCGCACCGCGCTCGAGAACGACCCGGCGCTGGGCAAGACCAAGCAGGACCGCGAGAACGCGATCCTCCGCGGCGGCCTGACCGTGCAGACCAAGATCGACCCGGACAGCCAGGACAAGGCGCAGAAGGCGCTCAGCGCGTTCATCAACGCCAAGGACCCGCTGATCTCGACCATGGTCGAGATCGAGCCGGGCACCGGGCTGATCAAGGCGATGGCGCAGAACCGGCCGGTGATGGGCAACGACGCGAAGAAGGGCGAGACCTACTTCAACTACGCGGCGACCGCCCAGTACGGCGGGGCCGAGGGCTACCAGTCCGGGTCGACGATGAAGGCGGTCACCATGGCCGCCGCGCTCGAGCAGGGCATCCCGATCAGCAAGCGGTACAACGCCCGCTCGCCGATGGACTTCAGCAATTACAGCTTCAAGACCTGCTCGGGCCAGAACGCCAACAGCGGCAAGTACGTGGCCAGCAACGACGTCGGGCACAGCACCAACATCGACATGCGGACCGCCGCCGAGTACTCGGTCAACACCTACTTCCTGCAGCTCGAGCAGGACGTCGGCGTCTGCAACGTGACGAAGATGGCTCAGCGGCTCGGCATCCAGCGGGCCGACGGGCGTCCGATCACCGACGACTCGAACTCGCTGGCCTTCACCCTGGGCATCTCCGAGATCGCCCCGATCTCGCTGGCCACCGCCTACGCGACGTTCGCGGCCCGCGGCATCCGCTGCGACCCGATCATCATCAGCAAGATCACCAGCGGCGACGGCAAGAGCATCGCGGCCCCGTCGGCCAACTGCCGCCGGGTGATCGACCAGGACGTGGCCGACGGCGTCAACGACCTGCTGCAGAGCGTCATCACCCGCGGCACCGGCCTGCCGGCGCTCGTCCCCGACGGTCACCCGCAGGCGGGCAAGACCGGCACCATCGAGGACAACGCGGCGGTCTGGTTCGCGGGCTACACCCCGAACCTCACCGGCGTCGCGATGATCGCCAAGGACAAGCAGGCCAAGCGGTTCCGCAACAACCCGACGCGCGGGGTCAAGGGGGTCTACCTCGAGAACGGCGGGGTGCTCGGCGGCACCGGTGGTGGTGACGCGGGCCGCAACATCTGGAAGCCGGCGATGACCGCCGCGCTCCAGGACCTGCCGGCCACCGACTTCGTCAACCCGTCGAAGGACATCCGCGAGGGCAAGCAGGTCCCGATCCCGAACCTGAGCGGGATGTCCTTCTCTGAGGCCCAGTCGGCGCTGGACGCGATCGGGGTCAACCTGACCCGGACGTACAGCTACAGCAGCTCGGTCCCGGCCGGGAGCTTCATGTACTACACCCCGAGCAGCGGCACCGTGGCGCAGTTCGGTTCGGTCTACGCCGTCTACAGCGCCGGGAAGAGCCCGTCGCAGGTGGCGGCCGAGCAACGGGCGGCGGCGGCCAAGAAGAAGGCGGCCGAGGAGAAGCAGAAGCAGCAGGAGCAGCAGAACTCGAGCCCGTCACCGAGCAGCTCGCCGACCGGCAAACCCGGCGGCTGATCCCGCGAGGCACACACGACGGCCGGCGCCCCCTCAGGGGTCGCCGGCCGTCGTCGTCTCGGGGGGCTCGGATTCGTGGCCGTGCCTGCGAGGTGGTCAACCCGCGAGCTGGCGCTTCACCTCGTCGGCCACCGCCCGGCCGTCGGCACGGCCCTTGGTCTGCGGGGTGAGCAGCCCCATCACCTTGCCCATCCCGCGGGGGCCGAGCTCGGCGGCGCCGCTGTCCGCGATCGCCTGGGTGACCAGCGCGCTGATCTCCTCGGTGCTGAGCTGCTGGGGCAGGTAGTCGGCGAGCACGGCGGCCTCGGCCTGCTCCTTCTGCGCGAGGTCGTCGCGACCGGCGGCGCTGAACGCCTCGGTGGCCTCCCGGCGCTTCTTGGCCTCGCGGACCACGACGTCGGTCACCTGCTCCTCGGTGAGCTCGATCGCCGTCCGGCCGGCCACCTCGGCCTCGGTGATGGCCGAGAG
Source organism: Microlunatus kandeliicorticis (assembly GCF_014137855.1). Classification (GTDB taxonomy): domain Bacteria; phylum Actinomycetota; class Actinomycetes; order Propionibacteriales; family Propionibacteriaceae; genus Microlunatus; species Microlunatus kandeliicorticis. Next base: position 657,843 of record NZ_JACGWT010000002.1, on the reverse strand, counting down.
CACCATCCGGATGGTGCCGGCGCGCACCTTGTCGCGGTCGCGGAGCGCCTGGGTGAGGTCGGTCCGCAGCCGGTCCTTGAGTCCGGTCGGAGTCTGCGTCATGGGTCCAGTCTCCCAGCCGCCCCGCGGGCGGGCACCGGGGTTTCCCGACCGGCCGGGAGCACAGCGACCGCCGGTTACCCTTGCCGCCATGTCGTCGCCCGCGGTGTCCCGCACGCTGACCGCCCTGGGTGCGTTGACCGGGGTCGGCCTCGGCTGCCTGGTGTGGGGAGCCGGGATCGAGGTGCGGTCGTTCCGGCTGCGCCGGGTCGAGGTGCCGGTGCTCCCCGCGGGGGCGCGGCCGATCCGGGTGCTCCAGATCTCCGACCTGCACCTGACGCCGGGCCAGCGCGCCAAGCAGGAGTGGCTGACCTGGCTGTCCGGCCTGGAGCCGGACCTGGTGATCGACACCGGCGACAACCTCGCCGACCCGCGGTCGGTGCCCTTCGTGACCCGCAGCCTCGGCCGGCTGCTCGACAAGCCCGGGGTGTTCGTCTGGGGCTCGAACGACTACTACGGCCCGGGGTTCAAGAACCCGTTCAGCTATCTGACCCGGCCGTCGCGGCGCGGGACGCCCAACCCGGTGGAGCTGCCCTGGCGCGAGCTCGGTGATGCGTTCACCGCCTCCGGCTGGCACGACCTGACCGAGCGGCGGGTGGTGCTGGAGCTCAACGGCACCCGGGTCGAGCTGCGCGGCACCGACGACGCCCACCTCAACCGCGACCGCTACGCGAAGGTCGCCGGGGCGCCCGACCCCGAGGCCGCGCTGAGCATCGGGGTCACCCATGCCCCCTACCTGCGGGTGCTCGACGGGATGGCGCGCGACGGGCTCGACCTGATCGTCGCCGGCCACACCCACGGCGGACAGGTCTGCGTGCCCTTCTACGGGGCGCTGGTCACCAACTGCGACCTCGACACCGCGCGGGTCAAGGGGCTGAGCAGCCACCGGATCGACGGGCACACCGCGGCGCTGCACGTCTCCGCCGGTCTCGGCACCTCGCCGTACGCGCCGGTCCGGTTCGCCTGCCCGCCCGAGGCCACCCTGATGACGCTGGTGCCGCGCGGCTGAGCGGTTCGCCGGCCGGTCACGGACGGATGTGATCGCAACGGCCCCGATGGGCTAAACTCGCCGAGGCTTCGACGCCGGACGGCGTTCCGGAGCCCACGGGGTGTGGCGCAGCTTGGTAGCGCGCTTCGTTCGGGACGAAGAGGTCGCAGGTTCGAATCCTGTCACCCCGACCGCTGTGACCAGGGCTTTCGCCCTGGTCGCTTCTCACCGGCAGACCAGCGCTTGTCCACTGGCCGTCAATCCGCTCGGATCGGTCGGCCTGAACAGCTGGTCCATGACGAGGGCACCCGTCTGGATCACCGGCCGAGGCTGGTGGCGGTAGACCATCTCGGTGACTGTCGTCCCGCTGTGGGGTGGACCTGTGGCGAGGTCCTCACGATGGCCAGGCAGTGTACCAGTTGAGGCCCCCTCACTGAGAATCCAGGCGGGCGGGCTATATGCGACACCTCGACCTTGACCAGGCGCAACAGTCGCAATCCCTGCGTCTCGAAGCTCGGTACTGAGTGGAGTCGGGCCACCTGCGTCGTCAGGGTGGCCATGTCAGATGGGGACCGGCCAACTGCACGCGTCCGCGTGACCACCGGCTATCGCACGCTCCTTGTGACCACCGGCTACTGCACCGCTCAGTCGCAGTAGGTCCGGTGTGTCGCTATTGGCTGGGCTCACCGAGCGTTCGCTCTGCCCGGTCGCCGCTCGCGATGTTCTCCAGTGTCGATCGAGCCTGCATGGCGACGGACCTATCGGGGTCTGATTGGAGTACCTGCAGGATGCGTGGTTCTGCTGCGTGGGGCCCGGTGGCCAGAGACCAGCGGACGCGCGCGGAGGAGTCGTGCGCCAACTTCAGCAGCGTGTCGATGGGGGTCAAAGCGTGGTCGGCGACGACTGCTCGTACTTCGAGTCGCCGGTCGTCTGCCGCCTGGACCAGCTGATCGCTGGTGGTGAAGGCCGACCATAGGGCGAACGCTCGGACTCGGGGGGACTCATCCTCACGGAGAAGTTGGTGTAGCTCGGGCTTGCGGGTGCCGGCGGCTACCCAGGCGCGGACCTCGTCGGCGGCGTGGTGAGCCAGACGTCCACGCAACTCTTCGGGCAGGCCAGGTGTCCAGGCCAGACGTGCCACGAGTTCGGGGTCGGCGTGCTGGCAGGCGTGGTCAAACTGTTGAAGGTCGACCTCCATATCGGCATCGTCTGCCGCTTGGATGCTGCTGGCCGGGTTCCAGTGAAGATTCGCCGGGCCAGCTGAGTCGAGATCAGGGACGAGCTGGGGTCGGTTTGGGCTGATCTCGTCTGCTAGGTCGAAGAGGTATTGGTCAGCGGGGCTCATGGGTTGTCTCCGCTTGGCCATGGGCAATTTTAGGCCGTTGTGGTGTTAAGCGGGTCCCGGTCAACCGCGCGCGTCCGCGTGACCACCGGCTATCGCACACTCCGTGTGATCACCGGCTACTGCAACTGCGACCAGCTTGCGCAATTCGTCAGGTGGCCAAGTAGGCAGGTATTCCGGTTCGTGATGCCTCTAGAGCTGCCGCCATGCGCGCTCGGCCCGCGGCACCGTGGAGCTCGACAGCTTCTGACTCCTTCACCCATCTCGCTTCGGCGATCTCGTCGGGCTGCAACCTCGGCGCGAAGTCGTTGGAGATCACATCTGCGGCGGCGAAGACGAATTGGAGGCTCGAGGGTCGGCCGTTGAATGCGGAGTGGTGTTCGATGGCCAGCAGTCGGTCAACCTCGACCCTGAGACCGAGTTCCTCTTCCGCTTCGCGCACTGCGGCCTGGTGAGGGGGTTCGCCCTCCTCCACCAGTCCGCCCGGAAGGATCAACCCTTGTCCGAGCCGGTTGAAGGTCTGGACCATGAGGATCCGATCACGTGGATCGCGAATGATGACGCCGGCAGCGACCAGGTGGCGTGGGTGCGGCACGGAGCCGTTCTACCAGCCGCCCCTCGCTCGATCACCGGAGCTGCTGTACTGGTCGATGACCTCGTCCGGATGAAGGAGTCGCTCGTGTCCCGATATCAGCGTGTCGTCTTGAAGCTCAGTGGCGAGGCGCTGGCGGGATCAAGCGGATGGGGTGTTGAACCGGATCGGCTAGCGCACCTCAGCGAGGAGGTCCTCGCGGTCCACGACCTCGGCATTCAGGTGGCGGTGGTGGTCGGTGGGGGCAACTACTTCCGCGGGCGGATGGCCGAGGGCTGGGGCATCGGCCGGGCTGAGGCCGACAACATCGGCATGCTCGGCACCGTGATGAACGCCCTCATGCTCCGCGGAGCCCTCACCGGCCGCACGGGCGCCGACGTCCGGGTGATGACGGCCGTCCCGATCCAGTCGGTCGCCGAGCCCTTCATCCGCCTCCGCGCCATCTCCCACCTCGAGCAGGGACGCATCGTCATCCTGGCCGGCGGCATCGGCCAGCCCTACGTCACCACCGACTACCCCTCGGTCCAGCGCGCCCTCGAGCTGGACGCTGACGCACTCCTCGTCGCGAAACGCGACATCGACGCCGTCTACGACAAAGACCCCAATTTGCACGACGATGCGGTGCGTTTCGACCGACTCACCTATCAAGAGGCTGTCGCTCGCGGCATCAAGGTGATGGATACCAGCGCCTTCGTCCTGGCCGGCGAGCAGGGCCTCACGATGCACATCTTCGACGTTGCCCAACAGCAGCTCATGCGCCGCATCTGTCTCGGCGAGAACATCGGCACCCTGATCACGGCATCCGACTGAGTGGAGGCGTCCCACACGCTCGGTCGGTCAGCCGATGCTCGTCTGGCGAGGCGATCGGCCTAGTGTCGGTCACATGCGGGTGGCGGTCTTCTCCGATGTGCACGGCAATCTCATTGCCCTCGACGCCGTCTTGCGCGCGGCAGCGGCCGACGATGTCGAGGAGTTCTGGATCATCGGCGACCATGTCGCCCACGGACCCCAGCCTGCCGAAACGCTCACTCGCATCAGATCATTACCAAACGTGTCGGCTGTCCGGGGCAACACCGACCGTTACGTCCTCGACGGGAGCCACTCCGACCTCGTTCCACGAGCCAGCGCAAGCATGTCGCTCCAGCAGGTGCAGCTGCTGGTCGACTCCACGGCCAGCCATGCCTGGACCCGAGGTGCCATCGCTGCCACCGGCCACGCAGCGTGGCTGGCCGGGCTCCCGCTCGAGACCCGAACAGTGCTGCCCGACAACACACCGGTACTGCTGGTCCACGCCTCGCCCGGCCGCGACGACGGCCCTGGCATCACCACCGACCAGACCGAGCAAGAGCTGCTCGAAGAACGCGGGCTCCAGGACTGCGGCGCGAGGCTGGTCTTCACCGGACACACTCACTGGCCGTGCGAGCGGCGCCCGCCCGGTGTGCGTGTCGTCAACGTCGGCAGCGTGAGCCTCCCCCACGGCCAAGACCGCGGAGCCACCTGGACCCTGCTCTCGGCGGACACCGCCGGCTACAGCCTCGAGCACCGCATCGAGCCCTACGACGTCTCAGCTGTCCATGACGCGATCGACGCCGTTCGCTACCCGGGTGCGGACTGGCTCAAGTCGAAGTTCATCGCTGGACAGTAGGTCACCGGCTACGTACGCGTCCGCGTGACCACCGACAACTGCACGCGTCCGCGTGACCACCGACAACTGCACGCGTCCGCGTGACCACCGACAACTGCACGCGTCCGCGTGACCACCGACAACTGCACGCGTCCGCGTGACCACCGACAACTGCACGCGTCCGCGTGACCACCGACAACTGCACGCGTCCGCGTGACCACTCGGCAGCGCGGGACCCGGGAAGTCTGCATGGCGCCGCCTCAGGCGCGACAGTTAGAGCGTGGGCCGTTCCCTCAGCGACAGGATGCGCCGTGGCCAGTCCCAATCGACTTGATGAGCTTTTTGAGAGCAACGACGACGGCGTTCCGCGGCAGCAGGAGCAGGCGCGACTCCGGTTGACGCCAGTTGCCCGTGTCCAGCTCGTCGTTGGCCTTGTGATGGTGGCGTTAGCCATCGTGATCCTGAGCTACGCACTCTTATCGACAGCGGAGGTGCCCAAGATTATCGTCGTCCTTTGGGTTCTGCTTGGCCTGAGTGGCTTGCTCAATACTTTGACTGCGGCCAAGCGCCGTCGGGTCGCGAAGCGCGACCATCGGTCGCCCGAGAACAGCCGAAACGCGAGTCCCGAGTCGCCTCGCTGGGATCGGAGCTAGCTGCCCTACATGGAAGCGCGGGAGATCCTTGAACCAGCGGCTACTGCAGGCGTCCGCGTGGACACCGGCAACTGCACGCGTCCGCGTGACCACCGACCACTGCGAGCGGCTGTTCTACCGGGATGCCTGGAACCGCAATGGCAGGATCTGTGGTGTGGATGTTCCGGGGTGTTTGGGCTGTGATTTGATTCAGGGCCGTCGAGACCTCCCCGGCGGCTTCATCTTCAGGTCGGACACTTGGGTGATCAACCACGTCGTGGGCTCCATGAATCTCGGCACTCTGGTGCTCAGCCCAACCGAACACATCGACGCCCTAGCCGACCTCTCGCAAGACGCCTCACTCGAGCTTGGTCTGCTACTGCGCCGGTCTGCTCTGACGGTGGAGCAGATTCTGCAGCCTGAGCAGACCTACGTGGCGCTTTGGGCTCATGGCAGCGATGGGCGCAAGCACCTTCACATCGTGGTGCAGCCTGTGACAGCCGAGACGGTGCGCGAGTATGGCGGCGCTCGCTCAGAACAGCTGCAGGCCCTGATGCTCGAAGGTGGGGTCGTCGCGGATCGAGCCGATATTGTCGATTTCTGCGAAACCGCTCGCGCGGTGTTCGCGCGGGTTTGATCTGCATGGATGTGTCGGTCGGTGGCTACCGCACGCATCCGCGTGACCACCGACCACCGCACGCATCCGCGTGACCACCGACCACCGCACGCGTCCGCGTGACCACCGGCAACTGCACGCGTCCGCGTGACCACCGGCAACTGCACGCGTCCGCGTGACCACCGGCAACTGCACGCGTCCGCGTGACCACCGGCAACTGCACGCGTCCGCGTGACCACCGGCAACTGCACGCGTCCGCGTGACCACCGGCAACTGCACGCGTCCGCGTGACCACCGGCAACTGCACGCGTCCGCGTGACCACCGGCAACTGCACGCGTCCGCGTGACCACCGGCAACTGCACGCGTCCGCGTGACCACCGGCAACTGCACGCGTCCGCGTGACCACCGGCAACTGCACGCGTCCGCGTGACCACCGACAACTGCACGCGTCCGCGTGACCACCGACAACTGCACGCGTCCGCGTGACCACCGGCAACTGCACGCGTCCGCGTGACCACCGGCAACTGCACGCGTCCGCGTGACCACCGGCAACTGCACGCGTCCGCGTGACCACCGGCAACTGCACGCGTCCGCGTGACCACCGGCAACTGCACGCGTCCGCGTGACCACCGGCAACTGCACGCGTCCGCGTGACCACCGGCTACTGCAAGCACGATTCGCCCTCGGCGATGTCATGATCGCGAGATGAGTGGCCATTCCGGGATGTCGGCCATCCCGCCGGACTGGGCTTGGCAGGTTTTGTTGGAGCCGTCACCGTTCGGTTCGGCGGCCAGCCAGCGTCGTCTGTTTCAGTCAGTCGATGGCATGGCGCAAGAACTGTCCGGGGACGGATGGCGCTCAGTCTGGCTGGAGTCGTGGCGACCGAACCTTCAGGTTGAGCGGTTCACGGTGGTCTTCGAGTTCGATTCGTGGGCGCGGAAGACGTGGCGGAGCCGGCGCATCACGAAGGGCTTCCCGGAATTGCTGCTGACGACCTGGCGTGAGACCTGGGTGGCCGACCGATCGGACCAGGCTCAGACCACGGCCTGGCTGCGGTCCCTAGCGAATCGCGGACTCGCGGACTTCGCCACCAGGCACAAGCTTGCTGCCGTGCCAGCGTTCGAGGTCACCGCCGCGAGCTATCCGTTTCTGCGGATCGATGCTGTTGGCAGCTATGCCCGGCAGGAGCACGCCACATGGCACGCCGATCCGGCGGTTGACCGATGGCTGCACAAGGCCCGGTTCTTGTGTGACCACCTGGTCCAGATCCTCACCGAAGCAGCCCTGACGTCTCGCATCAGTCCTGAGCTGCTGGTGACGGCACGGCTTGGTGAGCAGCCGGCTGTCGAGCTCAGCGATGACGGGACCGAGGCTGTGGTCACGGTCGGCGCAGGATTCGACCGCCTCGTGGAGAACGAACAGCGTCGGCAGGTGTGCGACGACGTGATGCGCAGCGTGCGCTTGCGTGCCGAGGTGGACGGTTTCGACGTGGACCCGGTGATCGCAGAACTCGCGGACCGTCTGGACGCCGACCCGGCGGATCTGGTCATGCCGTCGGATTGGGAGGTCGATCCCGTTGGGTCGGGGCAGGTGCGGCGAGTGTATCGACAGACGTGGGACGGGGTCGGTCGGGTCCGGCTTGAGGCGCGGCGGGGAAACGAGTCCATCGTGACGTCGGCTTGGGCTCCGGCCGGCCCGACCGCAACGGCGGGGCTGATCGCCCAAGACGTCGACTTCGACGACGAGGGACCCTTCATCGACATGCCGTCGCAACGAAGTGGCTGGTCGGTGACCCGTCTGCGGTTGTAGTCCAGCGAGCGTCACAGCCTGTCGCACTGGAGGACCGGCTATTGCGAACCGCGCTCGCCCACCGGTGGACCGAGGAGGCCCATCTCTCTAGCATCGACGGGTGCTCACCGGTCGGGTCGCGCTCGTCGCTGGCGCCACCCGCAGCGCTGGTCGTGCCATCGCGGTTGAGCTGGGGGCTCTCGGTGCGACGGTGTACGCGACCGGGCGCAGTTCGCGCCTGGGACGTTCCGATCTCGATCGGCCGGAGACGATCGAGGAGACCGCCGATCTCGTCGACGCGGTGGGTGGTCGCGGTGTGCCCGTGCGGGTGGACCACAGCGACCCAGTGGCGGTCGCGCGTCTGGTCGCCCGGATCGAGGACGAGGTCGGTCGACTCGACATCTTGGTGAACGACGTCTGGGGCGGCGATGGGTTGACCGATTGGGAGCGACCGTTGTGGGAGCAGTCCCTCGATGACGGGCTGTTGATGGTGCGCCGTGGCGTGGAGACGCATCTGGTGACGAGCCATGCGGCGCTTCGTCTGTTGTCTCGCCGCCGGGGTGGGTTGGTCGTCGAGGTGACCGATGGCGCTCACGACGGTGGAGGCGCGTACCGCGGCTCGTTCTTCTACGACCTCGTGAAGGCGTCGGTGATCAGGCTGGCGGTGGCCCAGGCAGCCGAGTTGGCTCGGTTCGGGTCGACCGCGGTGTCGGTGAGTCCTGGATGGCTGAGGTCGGAGCGGATGCTCGACCGGTACGGCGTCACCGAGGCGACCTGGCGAGAGGCGACCGCGAGGGAACCCCACTTCTGTTGCTCCGAGTCGCCGTATTTCCTGGGCGGGGGGGGGTGGCTGCGCTGGCCGCTGATCCTGCTGCCGGCCGGTTCGCCGGTCGGTCACTGTCCAGCTTCGACCTCGCCGGCATCTACGGCCTGAGTGACCGCGACGGCACCCGACCAGACTGGCCGCGGTACTACCGCGAGGTCGTGGAGGTCGGTGGTGAGGCCGGTGACAGCGGTTACCGCGATCATGGCCAGCGGCGCACCTGACTCGGGCGGAGAAGGTGAAGGTCCGGGCGCCGGCCGGCACAAGGCCCGCTCGACCGCACCCTCCTCGCGGGCTACGCGTGACCACCGACCACCGCACGCGTCCGCGTGACCGGTACGAATGTCGGCTGGCTCGCCTCTTCAGAGCTGGACCATTGCTCGCTTCGAGGCCCGGAGCCTTCGATCGCTGGGGACGTCACAGGCGGAGCTGTCTGAGCATGACCGCGCCTCGCCCCTCGTCCTCTCCGACCCGTCGAAAGCCCATCGACTCGTACAAGCCGGACGCTGCCGTGTTCTCGTTGCTGACATGGAGACTCAACGCCCGGTGACCCTGGGCACGCGCGACGTCGAGGAGTGCGGTCAACAATCGCTTCCCCACCCCCTGACCGCGCCGTTCGGCCTCCACCGCCATCACGACCTCGGGGGTGTCCGCGGCCACGAAGCCGGCGCGCCTGTCCGACTGTGCCTGGTTGACTGTCGCGTCATGGCGACACTGTCCCGGCCCGACATCGGGATCATCGGTGGTTCCGGGTTCTACAGCCTCTTCGAGGACGCCGAAAAGCACGAGGTCGAGACCCCCTTCGGAGCCCCCAGCGCGCCGGTGACCGTCGGCCGGCTCGGAGGCCGCCTGGTCGCCTTTCTCCCCCGTCACGGGTTGCGGCACGAGTACCCCCCGCACCGGGTCAACTACCGGGCCAACCTCTGGGCCCTGCGGGCGGTCGGCGTGCGGCAGGTGCTCGCACCGTGCGCGGTGGGATCGCTGCGGGCCGACCTCGGCCCGGGGACGTTCGTCCTGCCCGACCAGATCATCGACCGCACCTGGGGTCGCGAGCACACCGTCTGGGACGCCGTCGGACCGGTCGTGCACACCGCCTTCGCCGATCCGTACTGCCCCCGCGGGCGGGCGGCGGTGCTGGCCAGCGCCCAGAAGGCGGCCGCCGACGGGCCGGACGCACCGGCGCTGGTCGACGGCGGCACGCTGGTGGTGATCAACGGGCCCCGGTTCTCCACCCGGGCGGAGTCGCAGTGGCACGCGGCGGCCGGTGGCACCGTGGTCGGGATGACCGGGATGCCGGAGGCCTCGATCGCCCGCGAGCTGGCGATGTGCTGCACGGCGGTGGCGATGGTGACCGACCACGACGCCGGCGTCGAGGCCGGCGAGGAGGTCACCCACGCCGCCGTGCTCGCCGTGTTCGAGCAGAACCTCAGCCGGCTGCGGAGCCTGCTCGAGCGGGTCGTCGCTCAGCTCCCCGAACCCGAGACCGACGACGAGGCCGTCTGCGGCTGCCGCCGTTCGCTGGACGGCCTCACCCTGCCGACCCCGCTGCCGACTTGATCACCGGCGCCGGACCGGGTGCAGTGGGCGCATGCGCGTACTCGTGACCGGTGCGGCCGGCTTCATCGGCTCGACGATCGTCGACCAACTGCGGGAGCGCGGCGACGAGGTGGTGCCGGTGGACGTCCTCTTGCCCGCCGCGCACGCCGGCCGCCCCGACTGGGTGAGCGAGCTGCACGAGGTCGACGTCCGCGACGAGCAGGCCCTCGCCCCGCTGCTGACCGGGGTCGACCTGGTCTGCCACCAGGCAGCCATGGTCGGTCTCGGGCTGGACGCCCACGACGCGCCCGCCTTCGTCAGCCAGAACGTGCTCGGCACCGCCACCCTGCTGTCGGCGATGACCCGGGCCGGAGTCAGCGGCGTGGTGCAGGCATCCTCGATGGTCGTCTACGGCGACGGCGGGTACACCTGTGCCGAGCACGGCGAGGTGCGCCCGGCTCCCCGGCGGCCGGAGGACCTCGACGCGGGTCGCTTCGACCCGCCCTGCCCGCACTGCGGCCGCGCGGTGGACTGGCACCCGATCGACGAGGACGCCGGGCTCGACCCGCGCACCACCTACGCGGCGACCAAGCTGGCGCAGGAGCACCTGGCCGCCGCCTGGTGCCTGCAGACCGGTGGTCGGGCGGTCTCGCTGCGCTACCACAACGTCTACGGCGCCCGGATGCCCCGCGACACCCCGTACGCCGGCGTGGCCAGCATGTTCCGGTCGTCGCTGGCGGCCGGCCGGCCGCCCCGGGTCTTCGAGGACGGCGCGCAGCAGCGTGACTTCGTCGAGGTGACCGACGTGGCCCGGGCCAACCTCGCCGCACTGGACGCGCTGACCGACGCCGACGGGCCAGCGCCGGGAGGCCCCCACCGGGCCTACAACGTGGCGTCCGGACGGCCCCGGTCCATCCTCGACCTGGCGGTCCGGATGGCCGAGGTGATGGACGGCCCACGGCCCGAGGTCGTCGGCGGGGGACGGCCCGGAGACGTCCGGCACATCGTCGCCGACCCCGGGCGCGCCCGGACCGAGCTGGGGTTCAGCGCGCGGGTGGGCTTCGACGACGGGGTCGCTGCGTTCGTCGCGGCGCCGATGCGCGCACCGGCCGCCGGCGGGCGGACCACCGCCTGACCGTCGGCACGGCGCCTGACCGTAGGAACAGGCGCCGACCGTTGCCCGCCGTCCTCGTGCAGGCGCGCTCAGGCGGCCAGCGGCAGCCGGACCTCGAAGCGGCAGCCCTGGTCGACGTTGCGCACCGACACGTCGCCCTGCTGGGCCTCGACCAGCCCGCGGACGATGGCCAGTCCGAGCCCGGCGCCGCCGTCCGCGCCGGCCTGCGGCGAGCGTGACGAGGTCCCCCGGAAGGCCACCTCGAAGACCCGTGGCAGGTCGTGGTCGGGGATGCCTCCGCAGGCGTCCCGGACCCCGATCCGCACCTGGTCGTCGACGACGTCGGCGGTCACCTCGACCTGGCCGTCGCTCGGCGTGTGCCGGATGGCGTTGCCCACCAAGTTGCGGAGCACCCGGTCCAGCTCGGTCGCCGAAGCCCGGACCGACGGCCAGCTCCCGACCGGGGCCGTCAGCCGCACCCCGCGTCCGGCGGCGATCGGGGTCAGGCTCTCGACCACGTCGCGGACCAGCTCGGCGAGCGGGATCCGCTGCACCTGCAAGTCGAGGGCGCCGGCGTGGATCCGGGACAGCTCGAACAGGTCCTCGACCATCCCCGTCAGCCGCCGGGTCTCGTCCCGGATCCGGCGGCCGTAGTCGACCACGTCGGCCGGTTCGTCGACCAGGCCGTCCTCCAGCGCCTCGCTCATCGCCCCGATCCCGGCCAGCGGCGTCCGCAGGTCGTGGCTGAGCCAGGCGACCAGCTCGCGCCGGGCCGCGTCCCGGGCCTGCTCGTCGGCCCGGCGGGTCTCGGCGGCCAGCTGCCGGGCCGTGATCCGCCGCCCGAGCAGCAGGGCGAACGGCAGCAGGGTGATCCCGATCAGGGCGCAGGTGACCGAGGTCCAGCGGAGCTGCGGGGTGAACATGAAACCACTGATCGCCACCACGAAGAGCAGCACGGCGACCAGCGGCACGGTGACCAGCACGCTGATCGAGACCAGCGGCGACCGGTGCTCGATCAGCCGGAGCAGGACGACCTCGATCCCGAGCGTCAGCGCGCAGGCCAGCACCGCCCACGGCAGGATGTGCCAGAACTCGGTCACCGCCGGCCGCCCTCCTGATCATCGTCGTCGCTCGCGGCGGGCGCGATCGGTCGAGCAGGGCCGTCGGCCGGATCGGCGTCGACGGGGTGGTAGCGGTAGCCCCGCCCCCACACGGTGAGCAGCCGGACCGGACGGGCCGGGTCGTTCTCGATCTTCTCCCGCAACCGACGCGCGTGCACGGTGACCGTCGACTCGTCCCCGAAGTCCCACTCCCAGACGTCCTTCATCAGCTGCTGGCGGGTGAGGGCCTGGTCGGGATGGCGGAGCAGATAGCAGAGCAGGTCGAACTCGCGACCGGTCAGCGCCAGTGGTCGACCGGCCCGGGTGGCCGTCCGGGCCGCCGGGCTGACCACCAGGTCGCCGTCGACCAGCGGTGACGCGGTCGGGTCGCTCCCCGGGTCGGCACGGCGGCCGGTGGCGGCCGACCGCGTCCGTTCGAGCAGCCGGCCGACCCGCAGGGTGACCTCGCGCGGGGAGAACGGCTTGGTCACGTAGTCGTCGGCGCCCAGCTCGAGCCCGGCGATCCGGTCGTCCTCGGAGCCGAGCGCGGTGAGCATGACGATGCCGACGTCGGACTCGGCCCGCAGCGTGCGGCAGACCTCGAGACCGCCGAGGCCCGGCAGCATCAGGTCGAGGACCACCAGGTCGACGTCGGCGGTCCGGAGGACCTCGATCGCGGTCGGTCCGTCGGCGGCCTCCCGGACCCGGTGGCCGGCCTTGATCAGATAGCGGCGCAGGACGTCCCGGACGTTGGCGTCGTCGTCGACCACCAGCACCTGGAACACTCCCTCGCGCACCGCGCTCACCAGCCGGTGTCCAGCAGGTGGTTGACCAATAGGGCCGTGCCCGCGGACCCGATGAGGGCCCAGCGGGCGGCACGGCCCCGCAGCAGGGCGAGCCCGGAGAAGGCCACCACCCCGAAGCTCAACCAGATGCGTTCCGTCTCCGCCTTGCTCATCCCCGAGATGTCGGCGATCAGCGCGGCCGTCACGCCCGACAGGCAGAGCAGCGCCACCGCGACGTCACCCTCCGGTGCCGCTGACCACCGCCGGCCCGCTCGGGTGGAGTCCGCTCGGCTCCGAAGCACAGCTACCGACCGCACGACCGCCACGGCGAGCAGCGGGGAGCAGCTGATCAGGAAGGCGGCCAGGTTCGCCCAGACGAAGTAGCCGTAGGGCCGCTGGCTGGCGACGCTCGTCCGGTAGCGGACGCTCAGCTCGGCCAGCCCGGTGAACCAGTCGAACCCGGCCAGGGTGAAGGCGGCGGCGACCAGCAGCGCGCCACCGGTCACCACCCCGAGATCCCGCAGCGCGATCGTTCCCCGGCGACGCCAGCCACAGGCCACGATCAGCAGCACCACCACGCCGAGCAGGACCAGACCGTAGGAGAGGTAGGCGGTGGCGCCGAGCAGCAGGCCGCCGGCCAGGCCGGCCGACGCCCGCGCGGTCCGCGGGCGCCGGGTCAGCTCACCGTCGCCCCGGGTCAGGGCCACTGCGGTCAGGGCCAGCCCGGACAGCGCCACGCCAGCGAACAGCCCGTCGGCGGACACCCCGATCCAGACCGCGCCGGGGAACAGGGCCGCCAGCGGCAGCAGCCGACGGGCCGGCTCCTCACCGGCGAGCTCGCGGACCAGCACGACCAGCGCGGTCGCCGCCGCCGAGCCGACCAGGATGCAGAGGGCGCCGGCCCAGAAGCCGCCGGACAGCCCGAGCCGGTCGAGGGCCCAGAAGGCCAGGGTGGCCAGCGGCGGGTGCCCGGCGACATGGGTGGTCCAGGCCTGCGCCGGTTGGTCGCCGTAGCGGATGTGCTCGCTGAACGTGGACAGGAATGTGTGCACGTCGGTGATCCGGGGCAGGTCGTGCAGGTACTCGTTGGGGTCGAGCAGGACGTCGACCCAGCCGCGGCGGAACCCGTCGACCAGGGTCAGGGACACCAACCAGCCGAGGTTGAGCAGCCATCCCAGCAGCAGCAGTCGGCCCCACCGGATCTCAGCCGCCCGCCGTTGCAGCTGCAGACCGAGCAGCAGCGCGAGCAGGGCCAGCGGCGTGCCCCAGCCGACGTGGGGGGACCAGAACGCGAGCAGCGGCGGCGTCGGCAGCACCAGGTCGAAGCCGTGATCATCGAGCCAGAAGCCGACCCCGGAGGCGAGCGCGATCAGAACCAGCGCGGACGCCAGGGCGATGTGGTCCGCGCGACCGAACGGCGACCAGCGTCGACCGTGATCGGCCGGGGGCCGGCCGGGTGGCCGCGCGAGCTCGTCGGTTCCCGTGGCGGACGGCTCACGGACTGGCATCGACACCTCCCGGCGGCAGGGACCCGATCGGCGGTCGCCGTCGGATCCGTAGAGCATCGCCGATCCGGCGCCGGGATCCCGTTCCGGGGAGCCCGCGGCGGCGAACCGCAAGAGTTTCGCAAGATCTCGATGGGGCCCGGACGTCCGCGGGCTCTCTAGGCTCGGGGAGTGACCGACACAGGCGCTCCCCCTCCGGCACCGTCCCCGCGCTCCGTGGTCGACGACCCCGCCGCCCGCTCGGTCGAGGTCGTGCTGCCCTGTCTGGACGAGGCTCTCGCGTTGCCCGGCCTGCTGGCGGACGTGCCGGCCGGTTGGCGGGTGCTGGTGGTCGACAACAACTCGACCGACGACACCGCCGCGGTGGCGCGCGGGGGCGGGGCGCGGGTGATCGCCGAGGGCCGCGCGGGGTACGGCGCGGCGGTCCACGCGGGCATCGCCTCGGCCACCGCCGACATCGTCGCCGTGATCGACGGTGACGGCTCGCTCGATCCGGCCGAGCTGGTCGAGCCGGTGCGGATGATCGTCGACGGCCGCGCGGACCTGGTCTGCGGACGGCGGCGACCCGTCGCCCGTCGCGTCTGGCCCTGGCACGCCCGGCTCGGCACGCTCTTCCTGGCCGGGCTGATCCGGGTCGGTTCGGGCGTTCCCGTGCACGACATCGCCCCGGTCCGGGTCGCCCGCCGCGAGGCGCTGCTCGCCCTCGACCTGCGCGACCGGCGCTGCGGCTATCCGCTGGAGACGATCCTGGCCGCCGCCCGTGCCGGGTGGCGGATCGTTGAGGTCGACGTCAGCTACCGGGCTCGCGCGGTCGGCAGCCGGTCGAAGATCAGCGGGACCGTCCGGGGCACCGTGACCGTCGCGCGCGACTTCGCCGCCGTGCTGGTCGCCGCGCGCCGACCACGCCGGCGCGGTCCCGCCACCAGCGGCCCGCCCGCGCAGCAGACGGAGCGGCCGTGACCGGACCCGCACCCGACGTCGTCCACCTGGTCGTGGCCAAGGCGCCGGTGCCGGGCCAGGTGAAGACCCGGCTGACGCCGACCCTCAGTGACCACCAGGCCGCGGCCCTGGCGGCAGCGGCGCTGCTCGACACGCTGGATGCCGTCCGGGCGGCCGCCGAGGGCGGCCCCGCGCCAGTGATCGCGTTGACGGGCGACGTCGACGGCGCGGCGGCCCCGGGTGCGCTGCGCGCGGCGCTGGCGACGACGGTGATCATCGCTCAGCGCGGTGACCAGTTCGCAGAACGGCTGGCGAACGCGCACCTCGACGCGGCCGGTCCCGAGGGCGCGGTGGTGCAGATCGGGATGGACACGCCGCAGGTCGATCCGGCGGTGCTGCGGTCGGTCGCCCTCCGGCTCAGCGACCCCCTCGGACCGGACGCCGTCCTCGGGCCGGCGGTCGACGGCGGTTGGTGGCTGCTCGGGCTGCGGCGGGCCCGCGACGCGCAGCACCTGGTGGGGGTGCCGATGTCCCGTGACGACACCGGTGCGCGGACCCTGGCCGCGCTCCGGAGCGCCGGCCTGCGGATCGAGCTCACCGAGACGCTCACCGACGTCGACGAGGTCACCGATCTTGCCCCGGTCGCCGCCACCGCACCCGCCACCCGGTTCGCCGAGCTCGTCCGGGTGCTCGACCCGCTCGTGGCCCCGGACGGCGGGACCCCGGCGTGATCGACCCGCTGGAGCTCTACGAGACCGGGCTCTGCACCGGGTCCGGGGCGATGGAGACCGCGACCGGAGCGCGCTGGGCCCTCCCGATCCGCGCGTGGAGCTCGGAACCCGACGACGGTGACCGGGGACTGCTCGACCGCTGCTTGGGCCCGACCCTCGACGTCGGGTGCGGCCCGGGCCGGCTGACCGCCGATCTCGGTCGCCGCGGGACTCCGGCCCTCGGGGTCGACATCTCCGCGGTCGCGGTGGCGCTGACCCGCGCCCGAGGAGGGACGGCGTTGCGGCGTGACGTCTTCGGACGGATGCTCGGCGAGCACCGCTGGCGGCACGTGCTGCTCGCCGACGGCAACGTCGGGATCGGCGGGGACCCGATCCGGATGCTGTGGCGCTGCCGCGACCTGCTGGATCCGGGCGGGTCGGTCCTGCTCGACGTCGAACCGCCGGGCACCGGGCTGCGTGCGGGAAGCGTCCGGTTGGTCGACGGGGAGCGGACGAGCGCCTGGTTCGCCTGGGCCTGGCTCGGGGCCGACGCCCTGACCTCCGTGGCGGCCGCGGCCGGTCTCGGGGTGCGGGCGCTGTGGCAGGTCACCGGGGCGTCCGGCCCGCGCTGGCAGGCCGAGCTCGAACCGTCCGACCGCTGGCCGTGCCGATAGCCGGTCAGGACGTCGGCGGACCGACCGGCTCGCGTCCGGTCGACCGGTCGCGCGCGACCCGGACGGCCCAACCGACCAGGCAGCCGAGGGCGAGCAGCCCGATGATCAGCACCAGGTGCCACGGATAGGGCTGCACCAGCAGCGCCTTGACCCGCGGGAAGTCCCGGGGGTCGGCGAGGTGCGGCACCAGCGCCATCGGCACCGTGATCACCACCGCCGGGAACGCGGCGACCAGCCCGAACTGCACGAACCGGCGGGGCCGGGCAGGCAGTCGGCGCAGACCGGCGGCGATCAGCAGCACGAGGGGCGAGAGCAGCCCGTCCTGGATGAGGACCGCGGCGACCAGCCAGGTCCCCAGCGAGATCAGCACCGGCCACGGATAGTTCAGCAGCAGCCGGACGCCCCAGACCAGGAGCGCGATGCCGATCACCGCGGAGGTGATCCTGGCCAGCCTCATCCGGTCCACCCGCCCTCGCGGCCCCGCGCTCACAGCACCTCGATCCGGCTCAACCACTTGGTGTTGAGCACCCCGGCCCGGTTCGGGGAGATCAACCGCAACGGGTAGCCGTGGTCAAGGTCGAGCCGGGCACCGTTCAGGTGGGTGGCCAGCAGCGCCGCGGACAGCTGCGGCCCGAAGATCTCGGACACGTTGTAGCCCACCTTCTCCAGCGAGTGCAGCCGCACGGTCGAGGAGGCGGCCCCACCGGCGCGGAGCACGAGATCGAGCAGCGTCGGCCCGCGCCAGAGCGCCCCGACGCTCCAACCCTCGACGCAGGCGATCGGGAGCCGGGCCTCGCTGATCCGGAGCTGCCCGGCGTCCTCGAGCGCGTCCAACGGGACCGTGAAGGGTCGTGGGCCGTCCACCCGGAGCGTCCAGTCGGGGTCGGTGGCCAGCGCCCTGACGTCGGCCTGTTCGGCCGTCCGATTGACCGGGACGCGCTGCGGGCCGTCCGGGTAGCGGCGGGTGGCCAGCAGCCCGATCGGTTCGAGGGCGGTGACGGTCTGGCCCGCGGCGGTCAGCACGACCACGCCGATCCCCACCGAGGCGGCCGCCAGCACCCCGCGGCGGCCGATCGCCTCCGGCGTCGGCGGTTCCACCTCGCCGGCGTTGCTGTGCGCGTCCGGGTTGTCCTCCCAGGGCACCTCGGTCAGGACGTCCGCGGTCCGCAGCCGGGCACGGAGCCCGTAGGCGATGTCGGGGAGCTTGACGGCGACGTGCAGCAGCACGGCACCGATCACCACCCAGGCCAGCCGGTAGTGCATCTTCGTGAAGAACCAGGGGAAGGCGTACCAGTTGAGCACGTTCATGAAGCCGGTGGCCAGCTGCACCAGCGTCGCGGCGACCAGCACGAAGATCGACAACCGCTCGAGCGCCTTGCGCACCGTCCGGGCCGGTGGCCAGCGGAACAGGTTGGGATAGACCGACCAGAGTTTGATCATGGTCAGCGGGATGCAGGCGGTCCCGGTCAGCACGTGCACCCCCTGGGTCACCCGGTAGCCCCAGACCGGCGAGGCCGGTTCGGGCAGCCAGCGCCACGGTTGGTACTGGTAATGACTGAGCAGCCCGGTGACGAACAGCACCACGATGGCGATCCCGAGCGCCGCACCCAGCCGGGCGGTCAGCGCGGTCGACCGCACCGGGCTGTCGAAGTGCGGCCACCGGCGTGGTCGCGTGGCCGCGGAAGGGAGGCGCATGGCTCCCAGTCTCGCGGTGATCGGCGCGCGAAGATCTTACGAATTGCTGGCCTCGCGATCTACGCTGCCGCTGCGGGATCGCCAGGCGCGACGACGGCAGCAGCCATAGTGTCCGCATGACCCTGGCCACCTGGCAACGACGTGCCGAGCTGCCGCTCGCCATTGCCGCCGTCGTCTTCCTGATCAGCTATTCCTGGACCGTCCTCGTCCCCGACCTGCCGCGTGAGCTGCGCTTCGCCCTCGAGCTCGTGGACTACGCCACCTGGCTGGTCTTCACCGTCGACTACGTCGGTCGGGTCGTGCTGGCCGAGCGCCGCTGGTCCTACGTCCGGCACCACCTCGTCGACCTGCTCATCGTCGTGCTCCCGCTGCTGCGACCGCTGCGGGTGCTGCGGCTGATCACGCTGCTGCGCTTCATCGAGCGCCGCGTCGCGCACTCGTTGCAGGGCCGGGTCGCGGTCTACGTCGCCCTGTCCACCGCCCTCGTGCTCTACACCGGCTCGCTGGCCGAGCTGGAGGCCGAACGCCACGCGCACGGATCGAACATCCACACCTTCGGGACGTCGTTGTGGTGGGCGATCACCACGATCACCACCGTCGGCTACGGCGATCACTACCCGGTCACCACTCAGGGTCGACTGGTCGCTGCTGCCCTGATGATCGCCGGCGTGGCCCTGCTCGGCGTGGTCACCGCCTCGCTCGCCTCGTGGCTGGTGCAGCGCGTCCGCCTCGGCGCGGAGACCGCCAGCCAGGACGAGCGTCCCGGCGAAGTCGAACGCCTCCGCGCCGAGCTCGCCGAACTCCGCGCCCGGTTCGGGACCGACCACTCCTGATCCGCGCGACGGCGCCACTAGAGTCCCCCACGTGGATCCCTGCGTCGCCGAGGTGGCCGAGCGCACCGGAATCGCGCTGTCGTGGGTCGCCCCGCTCACCGGTGGCGAGCAGGGCGGCGCCTGGCTGGTGCAGTCCACCGACGGGGAGTTCCTCGTCCTCAAGGTCCAACCGGACCCCGTCAAGGCCCAGGCCGTACTGCGCGCCGGTCCGGTGATCACGGCTGCGGTGAGCGGCGGTTGGCCGACCGCCGCCTGGCGGCACTGGGGTGTGCTCGACGACGGCACCGCGTTCGTGCTGCAGCAGCACCTGGTGGGCTCTCCGGTCGAGCGGTTGAACGTGGGGACCGTGAGAGCGGTGATCACCGCCAACGCCACCCAGGCCGGGCTCGGCCACCCGGACGCGTTCGACGACTCCGCCCAGCTCGTCGCGGTGACCCGCGGCGATCATCCCTGGCGGGAGGTCGTGGCGTCACGGTCGCCACGAGGTGCGGCGCTGGTCGAACGCGGCAGCGCGATGATCAGGACGCTCGGACCGGTCGCGTTACCCGTCACCGACCTGGTGCACGGCGACTACAGCAGCGCGAACATGATCATCACCGACACCGGGATCGCCTTCGTCGACTGCGAGACCGTCGGGCGCGGGACGCGGGTCCGCGACCTCGCCGACCTCCACCGCCAGGGCGTCGTCCAGCCCGGCACCGATCCCGTCGCGCTCGACCTGCTCCGCCGGGCCGCCGTCGAGGTCGCCGGCCCGGCGGTCTTCCTCACCTGTCTGGTCGCCGTCGGCTACAACAACCTCGCCTGGTGGGCCGAACACCGCAGCGTCGACGACTTCGACCAGGCCTACGACCGGCTGCGCGATCACCTCGACCACCTCGAGCGGTCGGGGACCGGCTGACGACGGGAACGGTAGGTGGCACGCTCGTCGCGTGCAGACCTACGACCACGGCAGCGTCGTCCTCGTGCTCGACTGTGCGGATCTGGAGCGGGCCGCCGCGTTCTGGTGTGCGGCGCTCGGCTACCGCACCCCGGTCCCGGCCGTGGACCCCTATCTGCAGCTCGTCCCTGGGGCGCACGGCGGACTGGACGTGCTGCTGCAGCGGACGACCGACGTCAAGCACGAGAAGAACTGGATGCACCTCGATCTCCGCACGCCCGACCTCGAGACGGAGACGGCCCGGCTGGTCGACCTCGGCGCCACGCTGCTGACCGCCGAGCCGGTGATCGAGGACGGCTGGCGCTGGCACGTCCTCGCCGACCCCGACGGCAACGAGCTCTGCGTGCTCGAGCCGCCGACCACGGACGTCGGATGAGCCGAGCCGTCGCCGCCGGTTCGGCGTCGCTTCCGTTCGGTCTCGCCTGGGCCGACCTCGCCCCTGCCCTGCCCGGGACGAGCGGTCCCGTCACGGCCGAGGTGATCCACCGCCCCCAGGGCAGGCACCACGGCGGGCACCCGTCGGCCAGCGTGCGGGTGCGCTGTCCGACGGCGTCTGGCGTCGCCGAGGTCAGGCTGTTCGTCAAGCAGAACGCGGACCGCCCGGAGGCGCCGCGCTATCGGCTGCTCGCTGAGGCGGGCGTCCCGGTCCCGCGTCTTCACGCCGCCGTCGACCGCGGCGGTGCTGAGGTGCTGGTGCTCGACGAGCTGCCGGTGGTCGGCCTCGAGCGCGACGACGTCGATCCCGCGCTCGGGCTGCTCGCCCGGCTGGCCTCCCGGCAGGACGCCCCGGCCGAGCTCGCACCTCCGCCCGCCGGCAGCGACCAGGCGACGTTCGAGGTTTCGCTCGCCGCAGCGCTCGCTCGGATCGACCGCGAACAGCCGGGGTCGGGGACGACCCGGTGGCTGGCGACCTACCGGAGACTGCTCCCCGAGTACCGGGCGCTGCCGACCGCACTCAGCCACGGCGAGCTCGCCGCGCACCAGTTCGGCCGCACCGACCAGGGAAGACTCGTGGTGTTCGATCTGGCCACCGTCGGCCGGCGGCCGCGGTTCTTCGACCTCGCCGCGATCATCGGCGTGCTCGCCGATCTCGCCGGTCGGTCCGAGCAGACGCTGCTGGACGACTACCTCGGCCGCCTGCACCGGCTCGGCGTCGACCCGGGAACGACACCTCAGGCGGAGGCCGAGCTCCGGGTCACCCGTTTCGTCGGGGTGCTGGAGACCGTGCCCTGGTTGGTCAGCCTGGCGGCCGACGGCGACGATCCGGAGAGCTCCCAGCTGCTCGACCGGCACCTGAGGACCACCGCGGCGGTGCACGCCGAGATCGTGCGCTGAGTCTGTCGAAGCGCGCTGCGGCCCTTCGACAGGCTCAGGGCACCGTGGTGGGGCCCTGTGCGCTGGTCGGGGTTTCCGTGCGCTGAGCTTGTCTCCCGTGCGAGCGGTGGGTGACCGACCGCGCTCACCGGTCAGCAGGCGGCGACGGCCATCCGGATCTGCTCGACCAGTCCCGGCGCCGCGGTCTGGTCGGAGGCGTCGAGGTCGGTCGCCGACCACCAACGGTGCTCGACCGTCGTCGCCCGCTCCACCTCGTCGAGACCCTCGAAGCTCACCGGCACGTCCCCGACCCGGACCGCCCACCAGGTCTGCTGCTGGGTGATGTCGTAACGGCCCCAGCTGAATCCGACCGTCTCGCTGAGCAGCGGGCCGACCAGCGCGGCGGTCGTCGCCCGGATCCGGGTCTCCTCCCACAGCTCGCGGACCGCCGCCTGCCGGTCGTCCTCGCCCTCGTCCAGACCCCCGCCGACGCTGAACCAGAACAGGTCGTCCGGATGGGCCGGCTCGAACCCGCGGAGCAGCAGCACCTCGTCGCGGTGGTTGACCGGCAGCACACGCGCCGCCCGCCGGTCGAGGGCCGTCCGGGGCTGGTTCGGGTCGTCGGGCACGCCCGGCACGCTAGCGGTTCGCGGAAAAGCGGCTGCACGCGCCGACCGGGTGGGGTTGGATCGCGCTGTGACCGTCACCGTGACCACGCCGGACGCGATCGGGCTGGGCGAGGTCGTCGAGACGCTCGCCGGCTGGCAGTCGGGTGACCTGACCCTCCAGCTCCATCCCGGGGACCTCGGCTGGTTCGCCCGGAACGGCGCCGAGGCGACCGCCGCGGCGGTCCGGGTCTGGCGTGACGGGCAGAAGGTCTGCGCGGTCGCTCTCCTCGACGGCCCCGACGTCCTGCGGCTCACCGTCGCGCCCGAGCTCCGCGACGACCCCGGCCTGGCCGATCGGCTCGCGGACGACCTCACCGAGACCGCCCGCGGGGTCCTGCCCGCGGGCCCGGTGACCGTCGAGACCCCCAACGGCATCCGGCTGCAGGCAGCGCTCGACGGGCGCGGCTGGTCTCCGGGCGACGGCTGGACGCCGCTGCGGCGCGACCTGGGCCCGGAGGTCGTGACCGAGGAGGGCCTGGGGCTGCGGATCGCCGCGGTGGACGAGGTCGGCGCCGCCGGCTACGTGGAGGTGATCCGGTCCGCCTTCGGCTCGACCCGCTTCACCCTCGAGCGCTGGCGCGACCTGGCCGCGGGGTCGCCGTCGACCACCGCCGACCACCTGATCGGCTACGACGCGGCATGCACGGTGGTCGGGGCCATCACCGCCTGGTCGGCCGGACCGGGCCGCACCGGACTGATCGAACCGCTGGGCGTGCACGCCGACCACCGCCACCACGGCTACGGCCGCGCCCTCTGCCTGGCCGCGGCGGAGGCGTTGCGTCGTCGCGGCTGCACGGTCGCCGAGGTCTGCACGCCGAGCGGGCTGACCGGCGCGGTCGCCACCTACCGTTCGGCCGGGTTCGTGGCCCAGCCCGAGCGCTTCGACCGCGTCCGGGGCAGCTGACGGGGTCCGGCTGATGGGGCGGCGCAACTTCCTGGTCGAGGGCGTCTCGGGCAGCGGCAAGACCACCGTCTGCGACGAGCTGCTCCGGCGCGGCCATCAGGGCGTCCACGGCGACCGCGTCCTCGCCTACCAGGGCGATCCGGTCACCGGCGAGCCGACCGACACCGCGCGGCACGAGAACCACCTCTGGCGGCTCGACCTCGTCGAGGCCCTGCTGCGTGACCGCACCGTCGAGGCCACCTTCCTCTGCGGCGGGTCGCGCAACGTCCACCGTTTCGTCGACCGGTTCGACGGCGTCTTCGTGCTCGACGTCGACGATGCCGCGCTGCTGAGCCGGCTCGAACGCCGGCCGGCCGGCGAGTTCGGCGCCGAACCCGAGGACCGGGAGCTGGTGCTCCGTCTGCACCGCACCGGTGAGGACACCCCGCGCACCGGCGTGGTGATCGACACCTCGGTGCCGGTGACCGAGGTCGTCGACGCGATCCTCCGGCACGCGGGACTCCCGCTCCGGGTACCCGGCCGGGACGCTGGCGGGACACCCTGAGAACGGCGATGCTGGGTCCCGTGCCACCGACGACGGAGAGGAGTCCAGGTGCGGATCACCGAGATCATCACCGACCTGACGGTGCCCGACATCGACGCGGCACGGTCCTTCTACGCCGCCTACCTCGGCCTCGCGACCGAGGAGTTCAATCTCGGCTGGGTGGCCCGGTTCACCTCGCCGGAGACCGGTCGGAGCGTGCAGGTCGTCACCCACGACGCGAGCGCCCCGGTCGCGCCGGCGGTGTCGATCAAGGTCGACGACGTCGACGCCGCCTACGCCGAGGCGCAGCGCCGCGGCTACGAGATCGTGCACCCACCGCAGGACGAGGACTGGGGTGTCCGTCGGTTCTTCGTCCGGGCACCGGACGGGAACGTGATCAACATCGTCCGGCACCGCGACTGAGCCGGGTGCGCGAGGTCACGCGCGTGTCCCTACCCTGAACCGCATGCCCGGACCCACGCCCTACCTGCAGCTCCCCGGCACCGCGCGCGAGGCGCTGACCTTCTATCGCGACGTCTTCGGCGGCGAGCTGGCCCTGTTCACCTACGCCCAGTTCAACCGCGAGGACGGACCGGCCGAGGCGATCGCCCACGGTGAGCTGCGCGGCCCGGTCGCCGTCTCGGCGTCCGACGCCGCCGGGGACGAACCCACGGTACGAGTCGAGGGCGTGCTGTTCGCGCTGCTCGGCACGGCCGACCCGGCCACCCTGCAGACCTGGTTCGACCGGCTCTGCGAGGGCGGGACGGACGTCGACCCGCTCCAGCAGCGCCCCTGGGGCGCTCACGACGGCCAGGTCACCGACCGGTACGGGCTGCGCTGGCTCGTCGGCTACGAGGACTGACAGGAACGCAGCTCAGACGAAGACGTCGAGCAGCCGTCGGCACTTCGGCGGGTCGAGGGTGAGGCCGCGGGCCAGGCCCCAGAGCAGATAGGACATCGCGCGGAGCACCACCCAGCTCCGCGCCCGGTCCTCGGGCACGTCGGCCTCGCGGACGAACCGGTCGAAGGCGGCGCGCACCGCGGCGTCGGAGCCGAACTCGTCGAGCCGCTCCCAGAGCACCCGGGCGAGGTCGTACTCGCGGTCGCCGCGGAGCAGCACCGGATCGACCACCAGCCAGGGCGCCCGCTGCCCCGCCAACACCTGCCGACAGTGCAGATCACCGTCGACGCAGACGTCCTCGACCGGTGCCGCGGCACGCTCGCCGGCCAGCCGCTGGGCCACCGCGAGCTGGTCCCGCGACGTCGGTGCGCCGAGCGCCAGCCAGTCGCGGCCCATGGCGTGCTGCTGCTCGGCGGCCAGCTCGGCCGTGGTCGGGGCCCCCACCGGCGCCGGGACGGCGAGCGTGCTGACCAGCTGCGCCACCACCGACATCGCCTCGTCGAGCGGGGCGTCGTGCAGGGTGCGGGTGACGTCGAGTCGTTCGAGCAGCAGCGTCCGGCGCTCTTCGTCGGCGTCGAGCAGCCGGACCGCGCCCCGGCCGTCCCACCACCGCAGCGCCGCCGCCTCGCGGTCGACCCGGTCACCCGGCGGCGACAGCCGCAGCACGCAGACCTCGTCGTCCCGCCGGACCGGCACCACCAACGCGTTCGAGCCGTGCAGCACCGGACCGTCGACGGTGAGGCGCCAGCTCGCACACTGCCGGGCGACCAACGCCGGCAGCTCGTCCAGCCAGGCCCGGCCGCGGGTGTCGTGCCACCAGCGCGGCATCGCCCGGAACGACTCGGGGACGTCGATCGCGGGCGGCGGGACGGGGCTCGACACCCGTGCAGTCAACCGATCGCCGGGTCCGCGGGCAAGGACCCCTCCGGCCAGAGCCGCCCGGTCAGCGCCGGACCGAGGTAGCGGTCGACGGCGATCACGTGCTCGGTCAGGTCGGGGACGCCCCCGATCACCGCGAGCTCGGCGACCGCGTCGGCCACCGGGCGGGTCCGGCGGCGTTCCGCCCAGGGATAGTCCTCGATCCGGGCGAAGGTCCCCGGGCCGCGGACGGCGGCGTTCGGGTACAGCGCCGAGCCCGAGTTGATCGGCGACAGCCGCACCCGCTCCCGGTGGGCGGCGACCAGCGAGGCGGTGTCGAGGGTCAGCACGTCGAACGGGCGGTCACGGCAGATCCGGGCCGACAGCAGGCCGGCCAGCCGGCGCGGGTGCAGCCAGAAGAACACCCGTTCGTTGAGCAGCCCCAGCCACTGCTCGAAGGTCACCCCGACGAGCTTGGGGCTCAGCAGCTCGGGCCGGAGCGGCAGCTGGTCGCGCAGCACGACCCGTCCGTAGCGCGGGTGGTCGAGCTCGACCGTCGCGGTCCGGCGTCGGGTCAGCAGCTCGTGCCGGCGCTCGGCGGGCAGCTCCGCGGTCTCGACCAGGTGGGTGGTGGGCAGCAGACCGTGGCGCTGCAGGCTGGGCCAGCTCCCGGCCGCCGAGGCGTGGTAGAGCCGCGGGTAGTGCTCGACCAGCCGCGCCACCGACAGGCCGGGCTGGGGTCGGCCGGTCAGCACGGGATGATTTTGGTCGTCGGCACGGGCTCAGCCGACGTCGAGTGCGCGGGCCAGCGGGACCCCGGGCCGGTAGGCGAGGTGCAGGTGGCTGGGCGCGTCGAGCACCGCCAGGTCGGCGCGCGAGCCGACCGTGATGCTCCCGACGTCGTCGCGCCACAACGACCGCGCCGCACCGGCGGTCGCGGCCCGGACAGCCTCGGCCGGCGTCATCCCCATCTCCCGGACGGCCAGCGCGATGATCAGCGGCATCGACGTGGTGTAACAGGTTCCCGGGTTGCAGTCGGTGGCGAGCGCGACCGTGACGCCGGCGTCGAGCAGCCGTCGGGCGTCCGGGTAGGGCGAGCGGGTGGCGAACTCGACGCCGGGCAGCAGCGTGGCCACCGTGTCGCCGGCGGCCAGCGCGTCGACGTCCGCGTCGTCGAGGAAGGTGCAGTGGTCGACGCTGGCCGCGCCGAGCTCGACGGCCAGCCGGACGCCCGGGCCCGGACCCAGCTGGTTGCCGTGCACCCGGAGCGCGAAGCCGGCGTCCCGGCCGGCCTCGAGCACCGCCCGGCTCTGGTCGCCGTCGAACGCGTGCGCGCTGGCCGGCTCGCAGAACACGTCGAGCCACCGCGCCGCGCCCGCGCAGGCCGGGATCATCTCGCCGAGCACCAGCCGCAGATAGCTGTCGTGATCATGGTCGGGCGGCACCACGTGCGCCCCGAGGAAGGTGGTCTCGGTGGTGACCTCGGCGGCCAGCCGGAGCGCCCGCAGCTCGTCGGCGGTGGTCAGCCCGTAGCCGGACTTGATCTCCACCGTAGTCGTCCCCTGGCTCCGCAGCTCGGCGATCCGGTCGGCCAGCAGGGCGCGCAGGGTGTCGTCGTCGCTCGCCCGGGTCGCGGCCACGGTGCTCGCGATCCCGCCGCCGTCGTAGCGCTCGCCGGCCATCCGGGCGGCGAACTCGGCGGCCCGGTCGCCGGCGAAGACCAGGTGGGTGTGCGCGTCGACGAACCCCGGCAGCACCGCGCGCCCACCGACGTCGACGACCCGGTCGGCCGCCGGGGCCTCGGTGGCCGACCCGACCCAGCGCACCCGGCCGTCCTCGCAGACCACCGCGGCGCCGTGCCGCAGCCCGAGCAGACCGTCGCCCTGCCCGGGGCCGTTGGTGACCAGCTCACCGATCCCGGTGACCAGCACGGCACTCATCGCGGACCTCCCTCGGCGACGTCCTGACAGGCGGCGATCACCTCGGCGAGCAGGGCGCCGACGTCGCCGAGCCGGTGCCGCCCGTCGCGCACGACCGGTTCCCCGTCGACGATCACGGTGTCGACGTCGGCAGCGGTGGCGGCGAAGACGATCTGCTCGGGCCGGGCGCCCGCGGTTCGCACGGTGTCGGTCCGCACGGCCACCAGGTCGGCGCGCGCGCCGACCGCGATCCGCCCGGCGTCAGGCCACCCGATGGCCTGGTGCCGGGTGAGCGCGGCGAGCAGCTCCGCCGGCGAGAAGCAGCCGCGACGCCCGGACCGGACCCGCTCCCCCAGCTCGAGCGCCCGCGCCTCCTCCACCAGGTCGAGGACGGCGTGCTGGTCGCTGCCCAGGCTGAGCATGCAGCCCGCGTCGGCCAGCAACCGGGCCGGACCGATGCCGTCGGCGAGGTCGCGTTCGGTGGTCGGGCAGAAGCAGACGCCGGTCCGGTGCGCGCCCAGCGTCGCGACGTCGGCCTCGGTCAGGTGGGTCGCGTGCACCGCGGTCGTCCCCGGGCCGAGCACACCAGCCCGCTCGAGCAGCGCGGTGGGCGTCCGGCCGTAGAAGCCGAGCGCGGCGGCGTTCTCGGCCGGCTGCTCGGACAGGTGGACGTGCAGCGGACGCGGGTCGTCGGCGCCCCGGCCGAGGCCGCTCCGGGCGAACGACCCGACCGCGGACAGGTCGCCGGCCGGGACCGCGCGGACCGAGTGGATCGCCACCCCGACCCGCAGCCCCGCCGAGTCGGGCAACGCGGCCACCCGCGCCGCCCAGGTCC
Source organism: Microlunatus kandeliicorticis (assembly GCF_014137855.1). Taxonomy (GTDB): domain Bacteria; phylum Actinomycetota; class Actinomycetes; order Propionibacteriales; family Propionibacteriaceae; genus Microlunatus; species Microlunatus kandeliicorticis. The sequence goes on along the minus strand of NZ_JACGWT010000002.1, from coordinate 629,588 downwards.
CGACGTCACCGTCGGAGAAGCGCTGCTGCACCGGGTCGAGCGGCCGGTGACCCGAAGGGTCCAGACCGCCGGCGAGGTAGGCGGTGTCGAGCAGGGTGAGCCGGACCCCCGCATCGGCGGCGGCCTGCCGGAGCGCCTCGGCCATGGCGTTCGGGTCGGCGTAGCGGACGCCGCCGGGCGCGTGGTGCAGATAGTGGAACTCGCCGACCGCGCTCACCCCGGCCAGCGCGGCCTCGGCGTACACCGCGCGGGCCAGCCGGAGCATCAGGTCGGGGTCGAGCCGTGCGGCCACGGCGTACATCAGCCGGCGCCAGGTCCAGAAGGTGCCGCCGTCGTCGTGGGTGCGGCCGCGCAGCGCCCGGTGGAACGCATGGCTGTGGACGTCGGCGAAGCCGGGCAGCAACACCCCGGGCAGCCGGAGCGCGTCGCCCGGCTCGGTGTCGGTGGTCACCGTGCTGATCCGGCCCGCGTCGATCTCGATCCGCACGTCGCGCGCGGGGCCGTCCGGCAGCAGCGCGTCGGCTGCGAAGACCGCGGTGATCACGTGCCGGCCAGCTCGGCCAGGACGTCGGCCAGCGCGGCCACCCCGGTCCGGCAGTCGTCGGGCTCGGCCCGCTCGTCGGGAGCGTGCGAGACGCCGGTCGGGTTGCGGACGAAGATCATCGCGGTCGGGATCCCTGCCTGGGCGAGGATCCCGGAGTCGTGACCGGCCCCGGTCGGCAGCACCGGCGGGTCGTCGAGCACCCGGGCGAGCCGGGCGGTCAGCCCCGGGTCGAACGGCGTCGGTGGCGTCCAGGACTCCTCGCACAGCTCGCCCCCCAGCTCGGCGACCTCGGCGCCGAGCTCGGCCACCAGCGTCCGGACGGCCTCGGGGTCGTCGCCGCGGCAGTCCAGCCACCCGGTGACCCGGGAAGGGATGGCGTTGACGCCGTTGGGCTCGACGCGCACCTTGCCGCAGGTGGCCAGCACCGCGTGCCGCTCGGCCAGCGCCCGGATCCGCTGCACGACCACGGCCAGCGTGAGCATCGGGTCCCGCCGGTCGACCAACCGGGTGGTTCCGGCGTGGTCCGCGCGACCGTGCAGGTCGAACCGCCACCGGCCGTGCGGCCAGATCCGCGACCCGAGCCCCAGCGGCCGTCCCAGATCGACCAGACCGCGACCCTGCTCGACGTGCAGCTCCACCAGACAGGAGATCCGGCCCAGCGCGACCGGGTCCGGCCCCCAGCCGGCCGGGTCCTGCCCGGCCCGGGTCAGCGCGTCGGCCAGGGTGACCCCGTCGGCGTCGGTCAGCGCGAGGGCCCGGTCGGCGGTGAGCACCCCGGTGAGCACGCGCGACCCGGCGCAGGCGACACCGAACCGGGCGCCCTCCTCGTCACCGAAACAGGCCACCGCGACCGGACGGGCGGGCCGGAACCCGCGCCCCTGCAGCAGGTCGAGCGCGGCGAACGCCGACACCACCCCGAGCGGTCCGTCGAAGGCACCGCCGTCGGGCACCGAGTCCAGGTGCGAGCCGACGGCCACGCCGGGCCGTCCGTGGCGGAGCGCGTCGTCCGGGTCACCCCACCAGGCCCAGAGGTTGCCGGCCCGGTCGGGCTCGACCGCCAGCCCGCGGTCGGTCGCCTGCGCGGTGAACCACTCGCGGAGCGCCGCGTCCTCGGGGGTCCAGGCGAACCGCCGGTAGCCGCCGGCCGACGCCCGTCCGATCTCCTCGAGGGACTGCCAGAGCGGGTCGAACGGCACGTCGAGAGTCTGGCACGCACCGGCGGTCGTCGGTCCCGGCCGTGCGGCGGTTGAGGGATTCTCAGCTGATTCATTGCTCAACGATCGATCCCGGGGATTTCACGCGTGTAGATGGTCTATGCCATGCTCCTCCCGTGCTCCTCCCTAAGAAATCCTCAGTCAAGGCTTACAGCCTGGCTGCGGTGACCTCAGCCGCAGCGATCACCCTCACCACGGCCGTCCCCTCCCAGGCGGTCACGGACAGCAACGCCGCCGTCATCCCCTCCTCCGCCACCGCCCTGGCCAACGCCACCTGGAAGCGCGACTGGCACGCCGACTTCAACGGCCCGCTCAGCAGCGCCCAGTGGGGCCGCTACGGGTTCGGCTACCAGCCCGTCGGCCACGGCGCGATGGGTGTCTACAAGCCGGAGAACGCCTACACCCACGACGGCGTCCTCGCCCTGCGGACCCGCTACACGAACGGGGCCTGGTCGGCGGCCGGCATCAGCAGCGGCCGCAGCTTCGCCGCCTCGGGCGGCAAGTGGGAGGTGCGGGCGAAGATGCCGCGCGCCACCGGGATCGGCTACGCCTTCCTGCTCTACCCCGCCGACGGCAGCTGGCCTCCCGAGGTCGACATCGCCGAGGGGCGGGTCAACGGCACGGTCGGCAGCTTCTACCACTACGGCGCGAACAACAACCAGAAGATGAGCAAGCAGTACGTGGACACCCACCAGTGGCACACGTACGGCGTGATCTTCGGTGACAACCAGATGATCTTCACGATCGACGGCAACCGGGTCTCCGGCGTGCTGACCGACGTGCCGGTCACCACCAAGAAGATGTGGCTCGGCTTCCAGACCGGCGCGTTCGACCCGAACGGGAGCGCCCGGCAGTACGAGACGGTGCCCGGTGGCGTCCCCAACGCGCTCACGCCGGCCAGCAGCGAGGTCCAGATCGCCTGGGCGGCGCACTACCACCGCTGAGGACACCCGGAACGCTCGCCGGAGCGTCCGCCAGGTCTTGACCGCGGGGTGACACCCACCATCCCGTGGCTCCGATGCGACCGTCCCCCGGTCGACAACCCCGGTCGGAGCCAGTCGGTCGGGCTCGGCCCGAGGGTCCGGCACCGTCGCTGGACGGCGGTGCCGGACCCGGGTCGGGAGATCCGGGGGGCGTGATCGCCACCGGACGCGAACCTCCGGACGAGCAGGTGCAGGCTGAGGACCCCGACGCACGTGCGCACCGCGCACGAGCGGGTTGCGCCGGTGGTGTGAGCCCCCGATCACCTGCTCGTCCGCCATCGTGGCACAGATGCGCGGTCGGCGGGCGGGTTTCGACGGATTTCGGTAAGGGCTGTAAACGGCGCCTGAGGCTCCCCGCCCGCCACCGGCGACCGCGGTCTCGGCGGCGCCCGACCGGACCTGCCGCATTACAGTGCGCGACGTGGACAAAGTGGTCAGCGACGCCGCCGCGGCCCTCGCCGACGTCCCCGACGGGGCCTCGCTCGCGGTCGGCGGCTTCGGGTTGTGCGGGATCCCCAGCGTGCTCATCGAGGCGCTGATCGGTCAGGAGGCCCGCGACCTCGAGGTGGTGTCGAACAACTGCGGGATCGACGGCTGGGGCCTCGGCCGGCTGCTCGAGGCCGGCCGGATCCGCCGGGTCGTCGCTTCCTACGTCGGGGAGAACAAGGAGTTCGCGCGCCGCTATCTCGAGGGCGAGCTCGAGGTCGAGCTCACCCCGCAGGGCACGCTGGCCGAACGGCTCCGGGCCGGCGGAGCAGGCATCCCGGCTTTCTACACCGCCACCGGCGTCGGCACCCAGGTCGCCGACGGCGGCCTGCCCTGGCGCTACGGGCCCGACGGCGCCGTGCTGGTCGCCTCGCCGGCCAAGGAGACCCGCACCTTCGCCACCGCCGAGGGCGAGCAGACCTTCGTGCTGGAGCGGGCGATCGTCGCCGACTACGGGCTGGTCCGGGCCTGGCGGGGCGACCGGCACGGCAACCTGGTCTACCGACGGTCGGCGCAGAACTTCAACCCCCTGGCTGCGATGGCCGGGCGGATCACGGTCGCCGAGGTCGAGGAGCTGGTCGAACCCGGTGAGCTCGATCCCGAGCACGTCCACACCCCTGGGGTCTTCGTCCACCGGGTGGTGCCGCTGACGCCCGAGCAGGCCGCCGACAAGCGGATCGAGCGGACCACCGTCCGCCCGCGTCCGGACACCGGGAGCGCGCAGCAGTCCGGAGGGGACCGATGAGCTGGAGCCGCGAGCAGATGGCCGCTCGCGCGGCCGCCGAGCTGACCGACGGGAGCTACGTCAACCTGGGCATCGGACTTCCGACGCTGGTGCCCAACTACGTCGCCGAGGACGTCGAGCTGGTGCTGCAGTCCGAGAACGGGTTGCTGGGCGTGGGCCCCTATCCCTGGGAGGGCGACCAGGACCCCGATCTGATCAACGCCGGCAAGGAGACGGTGACCGTCCGCCCCGGGGCCTCGTTCTTCGACTCGGCCACCTCGTTCGGGATGATCCGCGGCGGCAAGATCGACGCGGCGATCCTCGGCGCGATGCAGGTGTCCGAGCACGGCGACATCGCCAACTGGACCATCCCCGGCAAGATGATCAAGGGGATGGGCGGGGCGATGGACCTAGTGCACGGCGCCCGCCGGGTGATCGTGCTGATGGAGCACGTCGCCAAGGACGGCTCGTACAAGCTGGTCCGCACGTGCTCGCTGCCCTATACCGGGCGCGGTGTGGTGCAGCGGGTGATCACCGATCTGGCAGTGATCGACGTGACGCCGGACGGCCTGCGGTTGGTCGAGTGCGCGCCCGGGGTCGAGCCCGACGAGGTGCGCGCGAAGACCGAGCCCGAACTGCTCAGCGAGTGAAGCCGGCCGGTCCGCCGGGACCGCCGGGGTAGCCCTGGGACGGGCCGCGGCGCGGGAAGGCCGCCGCGATCGCCGCGCCGAGCAGGATGACGCCGGCCACCGAGAGCAGCGACCCGGGCACCAGCAGCAGGCCGTAGGTGCTGATCGGGAGGTTCAGCTGCTGGGTGATGAACGGGAGCAGCCGGCTCACGGTCACTTGCACGAGGCCACTGACCAGCAGCAGGACGGCGCCGGTGATGCCCAGACTGCGGGCGCGACCGTGGGCCCGGGTGATCACCAGCACCAGCACCACGACAGGACCGGCCAGGGCCACCAGCGCCGTCAGCAGCGACGACAGCACGTCAGCGGCCGGTGCCGGCGTAGACCACGGCCTGCTCGGAGCTGTCCAGCCCGAACGCGGTGTGCGCAGCCCGCACGGCACGGTCCACGTCGGCCTCGTCGACCACCACCGAGATCCGGATCTCCGAGGTGGAGATCATCTCGAGGTTGACCTCGGCCTCGGCCAGCGCGGAGAAGAACTTGGCGGTGACGCCGGGGTGGGAGCGCATCCCGACCCCGATCACCGACACCTTGCCGATCTGGTCGTCGTAGAGCAGGGTGTCGAAGCCCACCGAGTCCTTGAGCGCGCGCAGCTTGTCGATCGCCTTCTGGCCGTCGGTCTTGGGCAGGGTGAAGGAGATGTCGGTGCGGCCGGTGGACACCGCGGAGACGTTCTGGACGATCATGTCGATGTTGACGTCGATCGCGGCGATCGCCTCGAAGATCCGGGCCGCCTCGCCGATCCGGTCGGGGACGCCGACGATCGTGATCTTGGCCTCGCCGCGGTCGTGCGCGACCCCGGAGATGATCGCCTGTTCCATCGCGGTCCCTTTCTCGAGTTCCTTGACCCAGGTGCCGTCCTTGGTGGAGAACGACGAGCGGACGTGGACGGCCACGTTCTCGCGGCGCGCGTACTCGACGCAGCGCAGGTGCAGGATCTTGGCCCCGCAGGCCGCCATCTCGAGCATCTCCTCGTAGCTGATGCTCGGGATCCGGCGGGCGTTCGGCGCGATCCGCGGGTCGGCGGTGAACACCCCGTCGACGTCGGTGTAGATCTCGCAGTAGTCGGCGTCCATCGCGGCGGCGAGCGCCACCGCGGTGGTGTCGGAGGCGCCGCGGCCGAGCGTGGTGATGTCCTTGGTGTCCTGCGCGACGCCCTGGAAACCGGCCACGATGACGATGTCGCCCGCCTCCAGCGCGGAGACGATCCGGCCCGGGGTGATGTCGATGATCCGCGCGTTGCCGTGGGTGCCGGTGGTGATCACCCCGGCCTGCGACCCGGTGAACGACCGGGCGGTCATCCCCTGGTCGGCGATGGCCATGGCCAGCAGCGCGGCGCTCATCCGCTCGCCGGCCGTGAGCAGCATGTCGAGCTCGCGCGGTGGCGGCTGCGGGGAGACCCGGAGAGCCAGGTCCATCAGGTCGTCGGTGGTGTCCCCCATCGCCGAGATCACCACCACCACCTCGTGGCCCTCGGCCCTGGTGGCGGCGATCCGCTTGGCGACCCGCTTGATGCTGTCCGCGTCGGCGACCGAGGACCCTCCGTACTTCTGGACCACGCGACTCACGTCGTCTGCCACACCCCTCCGCATCGCCACTGGCTGGACCCGGGCCGCGGACGGCACCGGCGGGGCAACTCTACGGCGCAGCGCGGCGCGCGAGCCGAACGTCTTAGCCGCTTCAGGGGCAGCCGGGTCGCGCGCACGGCTGGGGCACAGGACGTGACAGATGCCACCTGGGACCGGCCCGGCACCGCGCCATACTGAAATCGTGACCGACCAGCCTGTTCCGCAACGGATCGGCGACGCCGAGCGAGACCGCGCCGTCGAGTGCCTGCAGGAGCACATGGCCCAGGGCAGGCTGACCCAGGACGAGTTCGACGAGCGGATCACCGCCGCGCTGGCCGCCAAGGTGCAGGCCGACCTCGATCCGTTGTTCGTCGACCTGCCCGAACCCCGGCCGTCCCGGCCCCAGCCCGCGACGCCGCCGCCGGCACCGACCTGGGCCGCGACCCCCGCGGTCCGTCCGAACGCCGTCCCCGCAGCTCCGGGACGTGGCTACGAGGCGGTGCTGGCCACCATCGCCGCCGTCGCCTGGCCCGCGACCTTGATCATCCTGTTCGCCACCAACCAGTGGAACCTGTGGTGGCTGATCTTCATCCCGATGTTCATCACCGGCGGGTTCGGCCGCTACCGGCAGGGCCGCCGCCGCTGACCGGACGGCCCCGGGCCCGACCGTCCCGCCCTACGCTGAGCCGGTGAGCGCGCAGACCGTCCGCTGGGGCATCGTCGGGCCGGGCCGGATCGCGGCCAAGGTGGTGGGCGACTTCCCGCTGCTCCCCGACGCCGAGCTGGCTGCGGTGGCCTCGCGGTCGATCGACCGGGCGCGGGCCTTCGCCGCCGAGCACGACGTCCCGCACGCCTTCGGCTCCTACCGCGAGCTGGTCGAGTCCGACGTCGTCGACGCGCTCTATCTGGCGACCCCGCACCCCCAGCACCTGGTCGTCGCCGAGGCCGCGTTGCGCGCCGGCAAGGCGATCCTGGTCGAGAAGACCTTCACCGCCACCGTCGCCGGCGCCCGGCGGATCCGCGACCTGTCCCGCTCGCTCGGGGTGTTCGCGATGGAGGCGATGTGGACCCGGTTCCAGCCGGCCGTCGTCCGGGCTCGCGAGCTGATCGCGGACGGAGCGATCGGTGAGGTCCGGCAGGTGCAGGCCGATCTCGGCGTGGACCGTCCCTACGACCCCGACGACCGGCTGTTCGACCCAGCCCAGGGCGGTGGCGCGATGCTCGACCTCGGGGTCTACGTGGTGTCGCTGGCCCAGCACGTCCTCGGCGACCCCGACACCGTGGCGGTGACCGGCTCGCTGGCCCCGACGGGTGTCGACGCCGAGGCCGGGCTGCTGCTGGGGTACGCGGACGGCCGGGCCGCGTCGCTGCTGATCTCGCTCCGCGGCCAGACGCCCGGGGCGGCGCGGATCCAGGGCACCGCCGGCTGGATCGACGTCCTGCCCCGGTTCCACCACCCGCGGGCGATCGTGCTGCACCGCCGTGGCCACGACCCCGAGACCATCGAGGCTCCGCCGCTCGGCACCGGCTACAGCCACGAGTTCCTCGAGGTCGGGGCGTGCCTGGCCGCCGGACGGACCGAGAGCGCCGTGATGCCGCTGGACGACACCGTCGTGGTTCAGGAAGTTCTCAACGAGGCGTGCGAGAAATTGGGGGTGCAGCACCGCGAAGACCCCACACCGCTCGCATGAGCAGCGCCACGCCGCCGCGGGTGGTCGGTTTCGGCACCTTCGCCGCGCTCCCGGGAGCGGCGATCGGGTTCTGCGGCACCTTCACCTACCTGCTGGCCCTGATCGTCTGGCAGGTCAACGTCGACGGGATCCGCGGCACCGCGGCGATCGGGCTGATGCCGCAGCCGGCCGAGTGGGTCACCTCGGTGATGTACTTCACCGCCTACGGGCTGCCGTCGTCGGCGGTGCTCGGTGCGCTGCTCGGTCTGGTGGTGGGCTGGCTGCTCGGCCGGACCACCCGGAGCTCGAGCCCGGCGCTCGGCTGGGTCTTCGGCACGGTGGCCGGGTTCGTGATCGTGATGCTGCTCCGCGGGCTGCTCGCGGTGGTCGGTCTGCACGAGCCACTGGGTCAGTCGACCCGGCTGTTCGCGGTGCCGATGCTGATCTTCCTCATCGACGGCGGGGTGCTCGGCGTCTGGCTGCAGGCGCGGCGCTCGCGGATGGTCGCCGAGGCCTACGCGGACGAGGACCACCAGCTGCTGGTCAGCCGCTGACCACCGGCCGGAGCCCAACCTCCGTCGCCGTCAGGCCTCGACGAACCGCCGTCCCTCGAAGGCCCGGCCCAGGGTCACCTCGTCGGCGTACTCGAGGTCGCCGCCGACCGGCAGCCCGCTGGCCAGCCGGCTGACCCGGACGCCCATCGGGAGCAGCAACCGGCTGAGATAGGTGGCGGTCGCCTCGCCCTCGAGGTTGGGGTCGGTGGCCAGGATGACCTCGGTGACCGTGCCGTCGGCGAGCCGCTCGCAGAGCTCGCGGATCTTGAGGTCGGCAGGGCCGATGCCGTCGATCGGGCTGATCGCCCCGCCCAGCACGTGGTAGCGGCCGCGGAACTCGCGCGTCCGCTCGATGGCCACCACGTCCTTGGACTCCTCGACCACGCAGATGGCGGTCGGGTCGCGCCGCGGGTCCCGGCAGATCCGGCAGCGGGTGTCCTCGCTGACGTTGAAGCAGACCTCGCAGAACTTGACCCGCTCCTTGACCTCGCGGAGCAGGTCGGACAGCCGGGTGATGTCGGCCGCGTCGGTGGCGAGGATGTGGAAGGCGATCCGCTGGGCGCTCTTCGGCCCGACCCCGGGCAGCCGCCCGAGCTCGTCGATCAGGTCCTGAACCGGCCCTTCGTACATCGCGTCGTCCTCGTCGGATTGGGGGCCGTCGGGCTCAGAAGCCCAGGCCGCCGAGCCCGCCGGCCAGCGGGCCCATCTTGGCGGCGGCGACCGCCTGCTGCTTGGTGTTGGCGTCCCGGACGGCCGCGACCACCAGGTCGGCGAGCGACTCGGTGTCCTCGGGGTCGCAGGCCTGCGGCGCGATGGTGACGTTGAGCAGCTCGCCGGTGCCCGAGATGGTGGCGGTGACCAGTCCGCCGCCCGCGGAGCCGGTGAGCTCGGTCTCGGCCAGCTCCTGCTGGGCCTGGACGAGCTGGCTCTGCATCGCCTGCACCTGCGCGAGCATCCCCGACATGTCGGGCATCCCGCCGGTCGGCATCCCCGGCAGACCGTAGGACTCCGGGCCCGGAACGGCCGGCGAACCGGTGTTCTGCTCGGGGCGGTCGTCCGGGTGCTGGCTGGTCATCGCTCTCCTACCTCCGCTGGTCGGCGCCCCTCGACCGCGCCGCGGTGGGCGGCTGCGGGCGGACGCTCGGGATCCCCGCCAGCCTACGTGCCGCGCTCACGCCGGCGCGGCCGCACACGCAGCGCTCAGCGCGGGACCTCTTCCTCGGCGATGATCTCGGCGCCGAGGTGGCGGACCAGCAGTTCCGCGCCCGACTCGCCCACGTCATCGAGGTCCTCGTCGCTGCGGTCGGTGCCCTCGTCGGGCTCGTCGGCCCGCGGCGTCGGGGCGGGCGGGACGGGACGCCGACCGGCGCGCGGAGCGGACGCGGCCGACCCCGGCGACTGGTGTCGGCCTGGCGCGTCGGCACCCTCACGGCCGTGGGCCGCGGGCTGCCCACCGGGTGCCGACCGTGAACCCGGCCCGGCGGACGGGGCCGGAGCCGCGGCATCCGGGGCGGACCCGGGTGAGCCGGGGCTCGGAGCCGCGGGCGGCGCCGACGCGGGTGCGGACGGCGCGGGCTCGCGGGCACCCCAGACCGAGACGTCCGGACCGGGACCCGACGGCGGACCGGCGGAGCTCTCCGCCGGGGCCGCGTGGGAGTCCGCGTGAGGGGACGGGTCGGAGGACGCATCGCTGGGTGGGTGGCTGGATGCGTCGGGCGGACGGACCGGCTCGGGCCAGTCGTCGGACGGTGGCTCGACGGACGGCTCGGGCGGCGGTGCACCGGACGGGTCGGTCCGTGCGGTCGGAGCGCCGGCGCGTTCGGCGGGAGCTGCTGCCGGACCGCTCCCCCGTTCGGGACGGCTGCCGCCGGCTGCGGGGTCGACCATCGTCTCGATCCGCAGGTCAGCGCCGAGCACGACCACCAGGGCCTCGCGGAGGACGTCCTCGCTGCCCCCGCGGGCGAAGTTCTCCCGAACGCCCGCGCTCGGCATCGAAAGCACCAGCGTGCCGTCGCGGATCTCGGCGACCTGGGCGTTCTGGCTGAGCAGGATCCAGGTGAACCGACGGCGGCCCTTGACCTCCTCGAGCACCTCGGGCCAGAGCCGCCGGACGTCGGTGACACCGAGGGTCGGGCGCGCGGGCTGGGTCGGTGCGGGCTGGATCGGTGCCGGTTGGGCTTGTGCCGCGGGCGGCGCTTCGACAGGCTCAGCGCGCGGTGGGGTGGGCTCAGCGCGCGGTGGGGCGGGCTCTGCGCTCGATGGGGCGGTCTCAGTGCGCGGTGGAGCGGTCTCAGCACGCGGTGAGGTCGGCTCAGCGCGCGGTGGGGCGGTCTCAGCGCGCGGTGCTTCGACAGGCTCAGCGGGCGCGGCAGCTCGCGCTTCGACGGGCTCAGCGGGCTTGCGGGCGGGCTCAGCGGGCTCGGCGGGCGGCGCTTCGACAGGCTCAGCGGGCTCGACGCGCGGTGCTTCGACAGGCTCAGCGGGCTTGCGGGCGGGCGGCGTGGGCGTCGAGGCCTGTTCGGCGCCCATTCCGATCCGGCGCTCCAGCCGGTCCAGCCGGGCGTGGATGCCGCGGTCGTCGACGTCGCTGCCCGGCAGCAGCACGCGGGCGCACATCAGCTCGAGGTGCAGCCGGGGCGCGGTGGTGCCGCGCATCTCGGTCAGCCCGGCGGCGATCACCTCGGCGGCCCGGGTCAGCTCGCCGGCGCCCAGGGCAGCGGCCTGGCTGCTCAGCCGGTCGGCCTGGTCGTCGGCCACGTCGACCAGACCGGAGGTCAGCGCGTCGGGCACCGCGGCGACGATCACGAGGTCGCGGAGCCGGCGGAGCAGGTCCTCGGCGAACCGACGCGGGTCCTGGCCGACCTCGATGACCTTGTCGACCCCGGCGAAGACGCCGTGCGCGTCGCCGGCCGCGAAGGCGTCCATCATCTCGTCGAGCAGCGAGTCCGGGGTGTAGCCGAGCAACGCGGCCGCGTGGGCGTAGGAGACGCCCTGCTCGTCGGCACCGCCGAGCAGCTGGTCGAGCACCGAGAGCGAGTCGCGGACCGAGCCGGCCCCGGCCCGGACGACCAGCGGGATGACCCCGTTCTCGACGGCGATCCCCTCCCGGCCGCAGACCTCGGTCAGGTAGCCGCCGAGCACCCGCGGCGGGACCAGCCGGAACGGGTAGTGGTGGGTGCGGGAACGGATCGTCCCGATCACCTTGTCCGGTTCGGTGGTGGCGAAGATGAACTTGACGTGCGGCGGCGGCTCCTCGACCAGCTTGAGCAGGGCGTTGAACCCCGCCGTAGTCACCATGTGCGCCTCGTCGACGATGTAGATCTTGTAGCGGCTGGAGACCGGGGCGAAGAACGCGCGCTCGCGCAGGTCGCGGGCGTCGTCGACACCGCCGTGGCTGGCCGCGTCGATCTCGATCACGTCGATGCTGCCCGGGCCGCCGGTGGCCAGGTCGCGGCACGACTGGCACTCCCCGCACGGCTCGGCGCGCGGCGCCCGCTCGCAGTTGAGCGCGCGGGCCAGGATGCGGGCCGAGGTGGTCTTGCCGCAGCCCCGCGGCCCGGAGAACAGGTAGGCGTGGTTGACCCGGTTGTTGACCAGCGCGCGCTGCAACGGCTCGGTGACGTGCTCCTGCCCGATGACCTGGGCGAAGGTGTCCGGGCGGTAGCGGCGGTAGAGGGCCAGCGGCGGGCCGGCCGGGCTCGGCGGCGCCTCGATCAGGGCTTCGTCGAACGGCACGTCCTCCACGGGGAGCACCTTATGCCGTGGGTCGGACAGCGCCGGTGCCCGCGAGAAGCGCGGTGGGACCCGGTCCCGGGCGGCGTCGCCGGTCGACCATGATGGGCCGGTGCCAACCCAGCTGAAGGCGGTCCTCTTCGACGCGGACGGTGTGATCCAGTCCACGCCGTCGGGCTGGGTGGACGACCTGCGGGCGATGGCCCCGGACGATCCCGACACCTTCGTCGACGCGCTGATGGCCGCCGAGATGGCACCGGTGCGCGGGCAGGCCGGGTTCCGCGACACGTTGCTGCCGGTGATGGCCGAGTTCGGCGTGACGGTGGGTGTCGAGACGGTGCTCGAGGTCTGGCACCGGCTGGTCACCGACCCCGGGATGCTCGAAGCGATCGCCGAGCTGCGCCGCGAGGGCCTGCTCTGCGCGCTGACCACCAACCAGCACGACGTCCGCGCCCGGTTGATGCGCGACGAGCTGCACTACGGCGACGTGTTCGACGCGCAGTTCTACTCCTGCGAGCTCGGCAGCTGGAAGCCGCGACCCGAGTACTTCGAGACGGTCGTCCGGGAGCTCGGCGTGGCGCCGGAGGAAGCCCTCTTCGTCGACGACCGCGAGGACAACGTCGAGGGCGCCCGGTCGGTCGGGCTGCGGGCCGAGGTCTTCCGCGAGCTGGGCGGTCGGGCCGAGCTCGACCGGATCCTCGCCCTGCACCGCTGAGACGCGGACCGCGAACGGCACCGGGTCGGGACGCAGAAGATCCCCCGCGCACCCGAAAGAGCTCACTTACCCTTGCTGCCGTCAAGCCCTGGGGGAGTTGGGTGAGGTATCGCCACGCGGGGGACCGGCGTCGAGTGTAGCGGGTCCGCGGGGGCGGCCGGGTCGTCGGAACGATTCGCCGAAGCCGAGCCGCACCTTGTAACCTCCCCTGCGGAGGATTCGCCTAGAGGCCTATGGCGCTCGCTTGGAAAGCGGGTTGGGTTCACGCCCTCGCGGGTTCGAATCCCGCATCCTCCGCCATTTCCCCGCCGCTCTCGGTCACCCGCAACCCCCGGTGGCCGACCGTAGGATCGGCCGATGCATCTGCTGATCGCGTGGTGCGGCTTCGTCGGCGCCTGGCTGCTGTTCGCCGGGCCGATCTACCAGGCCGCCACCGAGCTCGAGGAAGAGGGTTTCGAGCGCGACGCGTTCAGCGCGCAGATCGACACGGTAGAGGTGCCCGAGCGTCCGTCGCCCTGGTGGTGGCTGCTGCCGCCCGTCGGCTACGTCCTGCAGCGCCGGCGGCAGACCGAGTACCGGCGTCGCATCATGGCCGTGATGACCCAGGACCAGCTCGAGCGGATGGTCGCCTTCGCCAACACCGCGACCGGGTGGCTGTTCGTCGCCGGTGGCGCCTTCTTCATCGCCCTCAAGGAGACCTGGGAGCTGGCCGAGGTCTACGAGCTGTCGGTGCTGTTGTTCGTGCTCGCCGTCGTGGTCATGTTCGCGCTCTGCGCGCTGCACACCATCGTCCGCCTCCGCGGTACCCACCAGATGCTCGCTCGATCCGGGACCGCACGAAACCGCGACTCGATGACCGACGAGCCGCCGGCGACGTCTGACGCGTGAAGTGACCGCATCAAGCCGCCGTTCCGTGCGCGGTCGGCGGTGCAGGACCGACGGATCAGGCCGGATTCGCGCCACCGACCTGCCGGAACGGCTGCAAGACCCCGCGATCTTTGGCATGCTGATCCAGCCCTCCCCCTCCGAGGCGCGAGAGCCGACGGCGGATGCGCACGCAACACCTGCGACAGGGTTGAGTGCGGGTTCGACCCCTGCCGGTCGTGCTCTGCCATGGGTGGGACGCGGCGCCCGTGTGCGGGGACCCGCCGCGGGCGCCGCCCACCTCGTCTGGATCCAGTGCAGGAGTCCCCGTGTCGCGCGTCGCCGCCGGCCCCCTCCGCCCGACCCCGACCGCGATCGGCGCCGCACGACCGGTCTGGTTCGACCTCGAGGGCGGGTTCTGGGGTGACTGGCGGCGGGCGAACTCGACGACCACGCTGCACCACGGCGTGCGCTGGCTGACCGACCTCGGCTATCTGGAGAACTTCCGGACCGCCATCGCCGGCCGCAGCGAGCCCTACTACGGCGTGCACTGGATGGACTCCGACCTCTACAAGGTGGTCGAGGCGATCGGGTGGGACCTCGCCCACACCCCCGACTCCGAGCTCGAGGCGTTCCTCGACGAGGTCAGCGAGTTGGTCCTCGCGCTCCAGGCACCCGACGGGTACGTCAACTCACACTTCCAGGCCCGCGCCCGCGACCGCCGCTGGACCGACTTCGCCTTCGGCCACGAGATGTACACCGGCGGGCACCTCGTGCAGGCGGCGGTGGCCGTCCACCGCGGCACCGGCGACGACCGCTTGCTCGGCGCGGCGCGCCGGTTCGCCGATCACCTGTGGGACCGGTTCGGGCCCCACGGCGAACCGCGGATCGACGGCCACCCCGGGATCGAGCTGGCGCTGGTCGAGCTGTTCCGCGAGACCGGCGAGCAGCGCCACCTCGAGCTCGCCCGGCTGTTCGTCGACCGCCGCGGGCACAGCAGCCTCGGGCCCGGGCACTTCGGCCGGCTGTACGTCCAGGACGCCGTCCCGATCCGGGAGGCGACCGAGCTGACCGGCCACGCGGTCCGCGCCGCCTACTTCGCGGCCGGGGCCACCGACGTGGCCGTCGAGACCGGTGACGCCGAGCTGCTCGACCGCACCCGGCTGCTCTGGGACGACCTGGTGGCCACCAAGACCTACCTGACCGGCGGGATCGGGTCGCGGCACTTCCACGAGGCGCTCGGCGAGGCCTACGAGCTGCCGCCCGACCGGGCCTACGCCGAGTCGTGCGCGGCGATCGGCCTGCTGATGTGGAGCCAGCGGCTTGCCCTGGCCACCGGCGAGGCCCGCTACGCCGACCTCGCCGAACGCGTGCTGCACAACGGGTTCGCCGCCTCGACCTCGCTCGACCGGACCCACTTCTGGTACCAGAACCCGCTGCTGAGGCGCCGTCCCGGCCCCGTTCCCGCCGAGGACCGGCCCGTGCAGGAGCGCGACGAGCTCGGCACCCGTGCCCCCTGGTACGACACCGCCTGCTGCCCGCCCAACGTGATGCGGACGATCTCCTCGCTCGGGTGGTCGGTGGCCACCGTGACCGCCGACGACGACACCCTGCGGATCGACCAGCTGATGCCGGGACAGCTGCGGACCACGCTGGCCGCCGGGCCGGTCGAGCTCGAGGTCCGGACCCGTTACCCGGACCAGCCCACGGTGACCGTCCGGGTGCTCGACGCTCCCGCCGACTGGACCCTCGAGCTGCGACTGCCGTCCTGGTCGGCGGCCGTGCGGACGGGCTGGTGGGCCGCGGGCGAGCGCCGCGCCGCCGAGCCGGACGCGCGCGGCCGGCTGGCCGCGAGCGGCCTGCGGGCGGGCCAGGAGGTCGTGCTGGAGCCCGACCTCGCGGTCCGGCTGACCGCGGCCGATCGGCGGGTGGAGGCGGTGGCCGGCCAGCGCGCGGTCGAACGCGGGCCGGTGGTCTACGCGCTCGAGGGCGTCGACCTGCCCGAGGGGGTCGACCTGCTCGACGTCGCGCTCGCCGCCGACCCGGCGCCCCGGGTGGCGGTGGAGGACACCCTGCTCGGCGGCACGACCGCGGTGGTGGTCCGGGGCACGGCGGCCGGTGCGCCACGGCCGGTCTGGCCCTACGGTCCGGCGTCCGACCCCGGGACCGCCTCCTCGGACTCCGAGGACCGACCCGGCCCGCGTCCGGTCGAGCTGCGGCTGATCCCGTACGCCCGGTGGGCCAACCGGGGCGCGACCACCCTGCGGGTCTGGCTGCCCCGATCCGTCCCCGGCGACGACGGAGCTCGACCGTGCCGGACGTGAGGGTCGAGCGCTCGCTGGTCCACCGCGAGCCCGGGCGGTTTGCCGGGTGGCCGGCCAACTACGGGATGTGGTGCTGGGGCGACGAGGTGGTCGCGGTGTTCGCGGTCGGCTGGACGGGACGGCTCGACGGTCTGCACGCCCGCGACCTGAGCCGGCCGTTCGAGCCGGTGCAGGCCCGCAGCCACGACGGCGGCCGCACCTGGACCACCGAGCCCTTCACCGGCACGATCCCCACCGGCGCGCGGTCGCTGTCGGCCGACGAGCACGTCGAGCCGCGGCTCCGGGTCGGGCCACGGGTCGGCCGGGACGACTTCGTCCCGCTCGAGCAGCCGGTCGACTTCACCGACCCCGAGACGGTGCTGCTCTGCGCGCGGACCGGTCTCGAACGCGGCTCCTGGTCGTGGTTCTACGTCAGCCGGGACCGGGCCCGGCACTGGTCGGGGCCGTTCCTGCTCCCCGATCCCGGGACCGGCGGGATCGCCGCCCGCACCGACGTGGTGCCGCTGGGTGAGCGCTCGGCTCTGCTGCAGCTCACCGTCCCCAAGAGCGACGGCGCCGAGGGCCGGGTGCTGGCGGTCCGCACCGACGACGGCGGCCGGTCCTTCCACCCGGCCGGCTGGGTCGGGCCCGAGCCGACCGGCTTCGCGATCATGCCCTCGTCGCGGCGGCTGCCCGACGGCTCGGTGCTGACCGCGGTCCGCCGCGCCGGCCCCGCCGACCGACCCGGTGAGCCGTACCGGCACTGGATCGACGTCCACCGCTCGTCCGACGCGGGCGCGAACTGGTCGCTGCTCGGCACCGCGGTGGACGACACCGGCCCCGGCGGCAACCCACCGGCCCTGGTCGCGCTGCCCGACGGCCGGCTGGTGATCAGCTACGGATACCGGTCGTCCCCCTTCGGCCTGCGGGCGGTGGTCAGCACCGACGACGGCCGGTCGTGGTCCGAGCCGCTGGTGCTCACCGACGACTGCGCGGTGGCCGACCTGGGCTATCCGCGGTCGGTGCTGCTGGGCGACACCGTGCTCACCGTGTACTACGCCAACGCGGGCGCCGAGAGCGAGCGGTTCATCGAGGCGGTGCGCTGGATCCCGTGATCCGGCCCGCGGCGACGGGTCCGTCCCTAGACTCCTGACCGTGCTCCCGGCCTGGACGCCCGTCATCGCCGCCCACGCGGTCGCCGCCGTGCTGTGTCTGGCGCTCGGCGGTTTCCAGGTCGCCCGCCGGGTCCGCGGCGACACCGTCCACCGCACGGTCGGCTGGGTCTGGGCGGGGCTGATGCTCTTCCTGGCCGCGGTGTCCTTCGGGTTCGGCACCTGGGCCGACCCGGTCGCCATCTTCCTGCGGGTGCTGGCCACCTGGGTGCTGGTCAGCGTCACCCTCGGCATCGTCGCCGCCCGCCGCGGCAACATCGCCCGGCACCGCGGGTTCATGATCGGCAACTACATCGGGTTGGCGGCCGCCCTGGTCGGCGCGGCCGCTGTCCCCAGCCGGCGGCTGCCGTCGTGGTTCGCCGCCCATCCGGTCGCGATGTCGTTGGCCACCGTGGGGCTGGTGGCGGTGGCCGGCTTCGTCATCGCGGCGGCCTTCGCCGCGGCCCGCCGGGTGCGTGTCGGCTGACGCGGCGGCGCGTCCCGCCGATCACGTATCGTCCCCGGCGGACCGGGTGGGCCGGGACGACGGAGGGGCGATGAGGAATCGGCTGCGGGGGCAGCGGGTGCTGGTGACCGGCGCGAGCAACGGCATCGGCCGGCTGATGGCGCTCGAGGCCGCCCGACGCGGCGCCTCGGTGGTGCTGTGGGGTCTCGACGCGACGGCGCTCGACCGGGTCCGCGACGAGGCCCGCGCCCTCGGGGTCGGGGCCGAGGCCCGATCGGTGGACGTCTCGGACCGGGCGGCGGTCGGCGCCGCGGCCGCCGGGACCGCTGCGGTCGACGTGGTGATCAACAACGCCGGGGTGGTCAGCGGCAAGCGGCTGCTCGACGCCGACGACGAGGCCATCGAACGCACCTTCGCGGTCAACACGCTCGCCCACTACTGGGTGGTGCGCGCCTTCCTGCCGGCCATGATCAGCCGCGACCGCGGCACGGTGGTCACCGTCGCCAGCGCCGGCGGGTTGGTCGGCGTCGCCCGGCAGACCGACTACGCGGCCAGCAAGTTCGCCGCGGTCGGCTTCACCGAGTCGCTGCGGGTCGAGCTCAAGCGCGACCGCAGCCGGGTCCGCACCCTGTTGGTCTGCCCCTACTACATCGACACCGGGATGTTCGACGGCGTCCGCACCCGGTTCCCCGCCCTGCTGCCCATCCTGCGACCCGACGACGTGGTGACCAAGATCATGGACGCCCTCGAGAACGGCCGGGAGAAGCTCTACCTGCCCTGGATCGTGCACGCCCTGGCGCCCCTGCGGCTGCTCCCGGTCCCGCTCTTCGACGCCGTGGTGAACCTGTTCGGCATCAACCGGACGATGGACCACTTCACCGGACGCCGCCGCTGACCCCGGGTCCCGGCGCGGCGACTCAGAGCTGGATGAACCTGATCACCGCGACCACGACGGCCAGCGACAGCAGCGACACGTTGCCCCAGGCCTCGCGCTTCTCACCCCGCTGCCAGTGGGTGCGGAACGCCCCGACCTGGATCAGGGTGAGACCGACCGCGGCGATCGGGGTGAGCACCGGCGCGATCCCGGTGGCCCACGGGACGATCACCCCGATCGCCCCCAGCGTCTCGGCGAGGCCGATCCCGCGGATGTCCCGGGACGACCAGTCGGCGGCCCAGCCGAAGCTGCGCATGCTGATCAACTTCTCGCGCGGGACGACCAGCTTCATCACCCCGACGACCAGGAAGGTCGCC
The DNA here is from genome assembly GCF_014137855.1 of Microlunatus kandeliicorticis. Lineage (GTDB taxonomy): Bacteria > Actinomycetota > Actinomycetes > Propionibacteriales > Propionibacteriaceae > Microlunatus > Microlunatus kandeliicorticis. Next base: position 610,674 of record NZ_JACGWT010000002.1, on the reverse strand, counting down.
GCCAGCGCGACGGCACAGATCCAGGCGAACACGTCCATGGCACACCTCGTCGGCGGCCCGGCCACCCTGGTCGGGCCGACGTCATCATGATCCTCCGACGGTGCCCCGGCGGCCAGAGCCATGCGGCGGGTCGGAGGCTCCTTCAGCCAGCCCGGACCAGCCGGTCGGTGATCCGCATCGCGTTGGCGAAGATCGTCAGCACCGGGTTGACCCCGCCGTTGGTGACGTGGCTGGAGCCGTCGACCACGTAGAGGTTGTCGTGGCCCCAGACCCGACCGTCGGGGTCGACCACCGATGCGGCCGGATCCGCCCCCATCCGGCAGGTGCCGGCCTGGTGCTGACCGCCGCTCGGCCCCGGACCCGCGGGCCCGGCGATCGGGAACACCCGTGCGGCTCCGGCGGCGGTGAGCCAGTCGGCGGCCCGGCCGGCCAGGAAGGCCCGGCCACGTTCGTCCTCGCGGTGTAGTCCCCCGGACAGCACCGCCAGCGGCACCCCGTGACCGTCGACACGACGCGGGTCGAGCCGCACCCGGGAGTCGGCGCTGGTCACCTCCTGGACCGGGCCCATCATCCGGAGCAGCCGGCGGTGCCAGCGCCGGACGCCGGCGATGCTGTCCCCGCCCCAGCGCGGGACCACCCCGAGGGCGACCAGGTGGGCGTAGAGGTTGACCGGCGGCAGGGTGAACTCGTCGGCCAGCATCCCGCCGCCGACGATGCCCGGGTTGCCGTGCCGCAGGTCGGTGGTGGCCACCGACGGGCCCGGTCCGAGCAGGTCGTCGACCTCCTCGTCGAAGAGCGCGAACGCACCGCCGTACAGGTGGCCTTGCAGGTGCCGGCCGACCTGGTCGTGCCGGTTGCCGATCCCCTGCGGCTCGCCGTCGTGCGCGCTGGCCAGCAGCAACCGGGCAGTCTCCACCGCGCCCGCGCCGACCATGATCGTCGCGGCGTCGATCACCCGGCGCGGCCCGGCCGGGCCGGCGGAGAGCGCGACACCGGCGGCCCGGCCGTGGACGTCGACGACGATCCGGGTCGCGCGCGTGCCGGTGATCACCGTGGTCCGCCCGGTCGCCAGCGCCCGCACCAGCATGGTGTTGCGGCTGTCGTTTTTGGCCTCGACCGGGCAGGCGAACCCGACGCAGGCCCGGCAGCGGACGCAGCCCGGGCGGCCGAGGTAGGGGCCCGAGTTGATCAACAACGGCACGGCCCGGACGCCGAGCCCGACCCGGTCGGCGGCTGCGGCCAGCCGGGTCGCGGTCGGCCCCTCGGGGAGTGGCGGCATCGGGTAGGGCCGCGAGCGGTGCCCGTCGTAGGGCCCGGCCCGGTCGTCGCCGCTGACCCCGACCTCCCACTCGGCCCGCGCGTACCACGGCTCGAGGTCGTCGTAGCCGATCGGCCAGTCGGCCAGCGCGCTGCCGTCGGGGACGCCGTAGGTGCCGGCCATCCGGAAGTCCTCGGGACCGAACCGCCACGCCTGCGCGCCGTAGACCCGGGTGCCGCCGCCGAGGGTCTGGGCGTTGGCCAACCAACCGCCAGCCCAGGGAGCCACCTCCGCCTCGCCGGTGCCGTCCGCACCGGGACGGATTCGCCGGTCGGCCGGGTCGGCGGAGCGGGTGGGCATCGGGAGCCCCCACTCCATCCGCGGGTTCCGCAGCTGACCGGTGGCCAGGGTCTCGCGCGACGGCGCCGCGCCGGCCTCGACGACCAGCACCGTCCGGCCCGACTCGGCCAGCAGCGCGGCCGCGGTGCCGCCGCCGGCGCCGGACCCGATCACCACCGCGTCGTAGCGGTCGGCGAGCCCGGGCAGCGCCTCGGGGCCGAGCACCGCGCCGGTGCCGGGGACCACCGGGGGCTCGGGCGGACGGACGTCGTCGACGAACCGGGTCCAGCCCAGCTCGGCCCACAGCCGCTCGTCGCCACCGTCGGCCCGGTCGGCCCAGGCGGTGGCGCTGACCAGCTCGGCGAGGTCGCGTCCGACCGGGTCGTCGTCGAGCGGACGCAGGTCCGGTGCGCCGGGTCCGGCTCCGAGCACGGTGCTCAGCAGTGCCGCCCAGGCCGTCCGTCGGTCGGGACGCTGGTCGAGCACCCGGAGCAGGGCGGCCGGCAGCCCCTGGTCGTCGGCGCGGTGCCGGAGCGGCACGATCTCGTCGAGCAGGGCCGCGAGGTCGGCGGCCCGTCCGGGCAGCCCGAGCAGCGTCGCGAGCCGTTCGAGGGGGGTCGTCGGGGAACCGGCTGCCGGGCTTGCTCCGGGGTCGGCGGCATCGCTCACCCGGGCATGGTCGCAGCCGGGGAAGCAGGCCCGGGAGCCGGGACGCGACGTGGAGCCGGGACGCGACGAGGGGCCGGGACGACGAACGTCCCGGCCCCTCGACCTGGGATCGCCGGGTTCCCAGTCACCCGGCGATCTTCTGCCCTCTCCACGCGGCCCGTCCGGGCCGTACTTCCACCGGATCTCCCTCCGGCGCGGGCGTCCGTGCAGTCCCCCCGTTCTGCACAGGCGCCCGACGTAGACCCGGGACGGCACTCTCCCCCCGGTAGCACCGTCCCGGTCAGGATCCTCGGGTCCCCCCGAACCCTTGATCCCGATGACCATCATCCTGGACCCCCCACCTTCAGTGCGGATCAGGGTCTTCCCCCTGATCCGCTCAGGTTTCGCGCAACCCGTCCGTGGCCGATCCTGCGGCTTTCTGAAGCAAATCCTGAGGTGAGGCTGCGGTGCCGGCGGAGCCGACCCGGGCGGGTGGCACGATCGGTGGCGGGTCGTCCGGTCGGGCGGCCGAGGAGGCGGATCAGCGATGGCACAGTGGGACGGCCGGGGGCTGCCTCCGGTCGCGCAGGCCCGGATCGACCGGGCCCGCGCCGACGGCGTCCGCACCTCGTTGCTCTCAACGGACGCCACCGTCGGCCTCGGTTCGGTCGGCTTCGACGCCGTCGGCGAGGTGATGGGCTGCGTCGTCGAGAGCGTCGGCTGGTCCGGCTACGGCGGCTGTGGCTGGATGGGCATGGGCTACGGCGGCGGCTTCGGCGGGATGCTCGGCGGCTACAGCACCCCGCCGCCGGTGATCGGCACCCGCGACAGCCGGTTCGCCGCCTTCCGGCCGTACGCCGACGCGATCCGCCGCGGCTACGGCACCGCGCTGTCCCGGCTGCTCCAGGAGGCGGCCGCGCTCGGCGCCGACGGCGTGGTGGGGATCCGGCTCAGCGTCAGCATGCTCGACGGTGCCCGCGAGTTCATGGCCATCGGCACCGCCGTCCGCGGCCGCACGGCAACCCGACCGGCGCGGCCGTTCACCACCGACCTGTCCGGCAGCGACGTGGCCAAACTGCTGCTGGCCGGCTGGGTGCCCGACTGCCTGCTCTACGCCTTCGACCTCGCCATCCGCCACGACGACTGGCGCACCATGGGCCAGGCCAGCAGCTGGAGCAACACCGAGATCAGCGGCTACACCGAGCTGATCACCTACGTCCGGCACGTGGTCCGCACCGACATCGCCGAGCAGGCCGCGCGGCTCCGCAGCGACGGGTTCATCTCGTCCGCGATGACCCTGCGGATCTTCGAGGTCGAGCCGGGTGAGAACCACCGCGACCACGTGGCCGAGTCGCTGATGGTCGGCACCGCGATCGCCCGGTACACCCGGCAGGCGCACCCGCTGACCGACAGCCGCACGCTGGTCCCGCTCGGCGGGATGATCCCGACCCGCCGCCGCTGAGCCGCAGACCCGACCACGACCACGACCGACCAACGACCGATCAACTACCGACCACGAGGAACCGATGAGCGTCCAGCACAACGAGATGGGCATCCCGACCGACGCGCTGAACCGGCTGGCCCACATGCGTCCGGGCGGCGGCCAGGGACCGCAGGGCGGGTTGTTCACCTCCGACCTGTCGGTCAACGAGTTCCTGCTGGTCCGCGAGGCGGGCTTCCGACCGCTCGGGCTGGTGCTCGGGTCGAGCATCTACCACGTCGGCTTCCAGGCCCGCTCGTGGAGCAAGAATCAGGAGCTCGACCGGCTGTCGGGAGCGATGTACCACGCGCGGGAGCTCGCCATGACCCGGATGGAGGCCGAGGCCGACGCGCTGGGCGCCGACGGCATCGTCGCGGTCCGGCTGGAGATCGAGTTCAAGGAGTTCGGCAACGACATCGCCGAGTTCATCGCCGTCGGCACCGCGGTCAAGGCCGACAACCCGCCGCCCACCGGCGGCAGCTGGCGCAACAACAAGAACCAGCCCTTCACCTCCGACCTGTCCGGGCAGGACTTCTGGACCCTGGTGCAGGCCGGGTACGCCCCACTGGGGATGGTGATGGGCACCTGCGTCTACCACATCGCCCACCAGGGCTTCTTCCAGTCGATGGGCAACATCGGCCAGAACGTGGAGATCCCGCAGTTCACCGAGGCGCTCTACGACGCCCGTGAGCTGGCCATGAGCCGGATGCAGGCCGAGGCCGAGCAGCTGATGGCCGAGGGCATCGTCGGTGTCCAGCTGCTGTCGCTGCCGCACCAGTGGGGCGGGCACACCACCGAGTTCTTCGCCATCGGCACCGCGGTGCGCCCGCTGCGTCCCGACCACGTGATCGAGACGCCGCAGCTGGTGCTCCCGCTGGTCGACTGACCGCCGCCCGACCCGCACCGGCCCTTACGGTGGTGACGTGACCCTCGAGAACCCGGAGCCGTCGGACGACCAGCTCGACCCGGTCGGGTCGACCGACCTCATCGCCGCCGCGCTGCGCTCCGACGCCGCCGAGGTCGACACCCTGGTCCGGGTGCTGACCGCCACCCTCGGGGACGCCCTGCCGCCCGGGCTGGTCGAGGTCGAGCGGTCCCGCTCGTTCGGCGACCGGCTCTCCGGCCGCGACGGCACCCCGGTCGCGGTGACGGTGAGCGCCGGCGACCTGCAGCTTCGGCTGTCCCACGCCAAGGGCCGCGGCGGGCCGGTCCGGGCCGAGCGGCAGCGCGTCGTCCGCGGCGTGGTGATCAGCCGCGAGGAGATCGGGATCGACGCCTGGGTGGCCACCCTGGCGGCCGTGCTCCGTGATCTTGCTGCCCGCAACGCCGCCGCCCGCGACGCGCTCGCCCGGATGCTCGGCGCATAAATCCTTTGCGGGGCTCGGAACCCCGCCCGTAGTGTTCTGCTCGAGGTCGGGCGATCCCGCCCGGCCGCCCTCGCGCCGCAGACCGGCGCCGTCACTCGGATGGGAGGTGTCGACGTGATGATCATGACTCCGTTCGACGCCCGCAGAGGCGTCGCCGTCGTCGCTTAGCGACGAGACCGGCTGACCTGCCTCAGCCCTGCGTCCTCACCCATCACCGGTACCGCACGATCCTGGCGCCGCCCACGCGCGCCCGGCGGTCCCGGCCTGCCGCGAAAGCGAGTGATCACCATGCACGTCCACCATGCCCTCGTCCTGGTCGGGTCCGAACGCGACCGGAGCCGGCGTGCCGCGCTCCGGCACGCGCAGCTCGGTGCCGCCGCGCAGGCGCGTCGAGACGCCCGACGGCCGCAGCCACGGCCCGTGGCCGTGGCCCGTCGGCTGCGCGCGCTCCGCGCTCTGCTCGGTGTCTGAGCCGGGCCCGACCCTCACGTCCCCGTCACCAGCGCGGTTCCACACCCGCGTCGGTGGCGGGGACGTCCCCTTGTCGGCACCGGCACCGGCCGGGCGAGCTCAGCGACGCCGGCGCGCGGTACCGAACAGGCCGCGGAAGATCTCCCGGCCGGCGGTGCGGGCCAGGTCGCGGACGATCGGGGAGTTGACGATCTGCTCGACCATCCCCTTCTCCTGGCGCGCCCGTGGCGCCGGTTCACGACGCTGCTGCGGGGCCGGTGCCTGCGGAGCGGTGGCCGGCGCCTCGGCCTGCGCGGCCCGCGACCCGGCGTCGAGCCGCTTGGCCAGCATCTCCCGGGCGGACTCCCGGTCGATCGGCTGCAGGTACTTCGCGGCCAGCGGCGAGTTCTGCACGCTGGCCTGCATCTGGTCGGCCGGCGTCGGCGCCATCAGCGACTGCGGAGCCAGCATCCGGGTCCAGGCCACCGGCGTCGGGGCGCCGTCGGGGTCCATCACGGTGACGATGGCCTCGCCGATGCCCAGCTCGGTGAGCACCGACTCGAGGTCGTAGTGCGACTTCGGGAAGGTCGCCACCGTCTGCTTGAGCGCCTTGGCGTCGTTCGGGGTGTGTGCGCGCAGCTGGTGCTGCACCCGCGAGCCGAGCTGGGCCAGCACGTCGTCGGGGACGTCCTTGGGCGTCTGGGTGACGAAGAAGATCCCGACGCCCTTGGAGCGGATCAGCCGGACCGTCTGGGTGATCGAGTTGAGGAAGGCCTTCGAGGCACCGGTGAACAGCAGGTGCGCCTCGTCGAAGAAGAAGACCAGCTTGGGCTTGTCGGCGTCACCGACCTCGGGCAGGTCGTGGAACAGGTCGGCCAGCAGCCACATCAGGAAGGTGGAGAACACCTGCGGCCGGTCCTGCAGGTTGGGCAGCTCGAGCAGCGTGACGATGCCCCGGCCCGACGGGTCGAGGGCCAGCAGGTCGGCGGTGTCGAACTCGGGCTCCCCGAAGAACGCGTCCGCGCCCTGGTCGCTGAAGTTGATCAACGACCGCAGGATGACCCCGACGGTGGAGGCGGAGATCCCGCCGATGGCGGACAGCTCGGCCTTGCCCTCGTCGGAGGTGAGGAACTGCAGCACGGCGCGCAGGTCGGACAGGTCGAGCAGCGGCAGCCCGGCCTTGTCGGCGTAGTGGAACACCAGCCCGAGCGTCGACTCCTGGGTCTCGTTGAGCTCGAGCACCTTGGAGAGCAGCACCGGGCCGAAGGCGCTCATGGTCACCCGCACCGGCAGCCCGATGCCCTGCCCGCCGAGCGCCAGGAACCGGGTCGGGGCGCCCTGCGGGTGCCAGTCCTGACCGATCTTCGCGGTCCGCTTGGCCAGCTTGTCGCTCGCCTCACCCGGTGAGGCGATGCCCGACAGGTCGCCCTTGACGTCGGCCGCGAAGACCGGGACGCCGGCCGCTGAGATCTGCTCGGCCAGCACCTGGAGGGTCTTGGTCTTGCCGGTGCCGGTGGCCCCCGCGACCAGACCGTGCCGGTTGAGCATCGACAGCGGGATCCGCACCCGCGCGTCGGGCACCGGCTGGTCGGCCTCCATCAGCACCCCGAGGTCGATCGCGGCCTCGTCGAACGTGTAGCCGGCGCGGATCTCGGTGACCTCGTCGGCGTTGCTCGCCTCGCTCATGGGCTCAGCGTGCCACAGCGCCCGCGAGCGCGCGGGAGGACTCCGGAGTCGGGTTCCGACCGGCCCGGAGGTCCCGGACGAGCCGGGTCGGAGCCCGGCCGGGACCGAATCGTGACGATGTCGTGCTCGGGTGGCCCCGACCGGCTTGGCTACAGTGACCGGGTGATTTTCAAGCGCGTCGGTGACGTACGCCCGTACCCGGACCACGGGTACGTGCAGAAGCAGTGGGCTGCCATTGCTCCGCACCAGGTGCGCCTTGATCAGCTGGTCACCACCAAACGGACCCTGGATCTGGAGGCCCTGCTCGAGGAGGACTCGACCTTCTACGGCGACCTGTTCGCCCACGTCGTCTCCTGGCGGGGCGACCTCTACCTCGAGGACGGCCTGCACCGGGCGCTCCGGGCTGCGCTCCAGCAACGCCAGACCATGCACGCCCGGGTGCTGGAGCTCAAGTGATCGGTCGGGTGTTCCGGGTCATCCGCACCCCGCTGACGCTGCTGGTGCTGCTGGCCATCCTCTGCTACGGCGCGTGGTGGGGCTGGAACAACATCATCAAGCCGTCGCCGCCCGCCCCGCAGACGCCGTGCGTGCCGACCAAGGTGACCAAGCGCCAGCTGCTCAGCAGCCAGGTCACCGTCCAGGTGTTCAACGGCGGGAACAAGCGCGGGCTGGCCGGGGACGTCAGCCAGCAGCTGCGCAACAAGAAGTTCAACACGCTGCCGCCGCAGAACACCGACACCAAGGTGACGAAGACGGTGATCATCGGCAACGGGGCCAAGAACCCCGAGGTGCTGCTGGTCAAGAGCTTCTTCAAGAACGCCACGGTCAAGGCCGACGGACGCGCTGACCGGACCGTCGACGTGATGGTCGGCAGCCAGTACGGCGGCTTCAACGGCAAGGCCAAGACGTCCTACCCGGTCTCGAGCGACACCGTCTGCCTGCCGGCGGAGTCGGCCAGCCCCTCGGCGAAACAGGCCGGCTAGTCCCGCTCCCGCTCGCGGCGGACGAACGGGTTCCGGACCCGCCGCGGGGTCTCGTCCGGCTCGGCCGCGTGCCAGCGCGCGAGACGACCGTGCCGGCCGAGGGCGCGGAGCCGGCGTTCGGTCTGCTCGCGCTGCGCGCTCGGCGTGACGATCAACAGCTCGTCCCCGATCTTGAGCCGCTCGCGGTCGACCGGCACCATCGGCGCCGAGTCGCGGATGATCAGCGAGATCACCGAGTGCCGCGGCAGCCGGAGCTCGCCGACCTCGATCCCGCTGAGCCGGGACCCGAACGGGACGGTGACCTGGAGCAGGTCGGCGGAGATCTTGTCCAGCGGTGCGACCTCGACCTCGACGTCACTCGGCTCGAGCCGCCGGGTCAGTCCGAGCCGGTCGGCCAGCCACGGCAACGTCGGCCCCTGCAGCAGCGTGAAGACGATGACGAAGACCAGCACCACGTCGAACAGCAGCGTCGCGCCCGGCACCCCCTCGGCCAGCGGGATGGTGGCCAGCACGATCGGCACCGCACCCCGGAGCCCGGCCCAGGACAGGAACGCCTGGTCGGCCAGCGGGACCCGGAACCAGACGGCGCTGGCGAACACCGACAGCGGGCGGGCCACGAAGGTGAGGAACAGGCCGGCGGCCAGCGCGATCCCCACCGTGCTCCAGGTGATCCGGCCGGGCGAGGCCAGCAGCCCGAGCATCACGAACAGCCCGATCTGCGCGACCCAGCCGATCCCCTCGACGAACGACCGGGTGGCGGCGCGGTGCGGCAGGTTGGCGTTGCCGAGCACCAGCCCGGCCAGGTAGACCGCGGCGAAGCCCGAGGTGTGGATCTCGGCGGCCACCCCGTAGGCGAACACCGCCCAGACCAGCGCGGCCAGCGGGTAGAGACCGGACGACGGCAGCGCGACCCGGCGGAGCAACTGGACGCCGAGCCAGCCGAGCACCAGTCCGATGGCCACACCGCCGACGATCTCGGCCGGGATCAGCGCGAGGACGACGCCGAGGCTGGTGTGCTCCTCGCCGCCGCTCCCGGCCAGGGCGGCGGTACTGGCCGCGACCACCAGCAGCACGGTCGGAGCGTCGTTGAGGCCTGACTCGGCCTCGAGCGCGCCGCGGATCTTGTGCGGCAGCGGGACCCGGCGGAGCACGGCGAACACCGCGGCGGCGTCGGTCGGCGAGGTCACCGCTCCCAGCAGGATCGCGATCCACACGTCGAGCCCGAGCACGAAGTGGCCGAACAGGGCCATCAGCGCGACGCTGATCAAGGTCCCGACGGTGGCCAGCAGACCGGCGATGCCGATCGAGTTGCGGATGTCGGCCCAGCGGGTGGTCAGGCCGCCCTCGGCCAGGATCAGCACCAGCGCGCCGAAGCCGAGAGCCCGGGCCAGCGAGGCGTCGTCGAAGCGGATGCCGAGTCCGGCGTCGCCCATGGCCATGCCGAGACCGAGGAACAGCAGCAGCGCCGGCAGGCCGAAGCGGGAACCGACGCGGGCAGCAAGAATGGCGGCGATCACCACCACGGCGCCTTCCAGCAGGAGGGCGTCGAGGTCGATCATCCACACATCCTTCCGGGTCGAACGCTCCGAGACCAATCGCGGCGTCACGCCGTCACCCGAAAGAAACCCGCGTGACACCCGGCCGCCGGGTTCGTCGACCGCATGATCAGCACCGCAGCCGGGCCCGGCTAGGGTCCGCACGTGGACGGTTCGCGGACCTGCGTGGTGCTGATGCTCGGCTACCCGGCGATGGGCAAGCGGACCGTCGGCGCCGAGCTGGCCGCCCTCCTCGACGGCGTCCTCGTCGACAACGCCTTGATCAACCGTCCGTTGCTCGAGCTGTTCCGCTGGGACGGCGTCGCGCCGCTGCCGCCGGAGATCTGGGAACGGGTGGTGCCGATCCGCCAGGCCGTGCTCGGGACGATCGAGGACCTCGCGCCGGCCACGAACAGCTACGTGTTCACCGACGTGCTGCTCGACGACGCGGCCGGTGGCGAGGAGTACGCGCAGATCCGCGGCCTGGCGGGGCGGCGGGGATCGGTCTTCCTGGCCGTGGTGCTCGACTGCGACATCGACGTCGAGGTGTCCCGGATCGCCAACCCGGACCGGATCGCGCTCCGCAAGGGCGCCGACCCGGAGGGCTACCGGCGCTACCGGCAGACCACCCGGCTGTTCGCACCGCCGGCCACCGAGGCGATCACGCTGGACACCACCAACACCCCGCCCCCGGTCAACGCGGAACGGATCCTGGCCGCGCTCCGCGACCGCGGGTTCAGAGGGTGACCGGTCCGCGGGTGCGGGCCGATTCGACCGCCGCGTAGGTGGTGGCCAGCGTGGCCAGGTTGCGACGTCCGGAGATCTCCGGCTCGCGTCCGGCCTGGATGCTGGTGACGAACTCGGTCAGGCTGCCGGCCCGGTCGGTGCGCTCGACCGTGGGCAGTTCAAGCTTCTCCACGGTGCCGCCGGTGCGGACCCGCACCTCGTCGGAGCGCCAGCCCTCGGGGCCGTCGCCGCGGCTGGTCCACCACACCTCGGCGTCGGCGAAGTCCATCCGCCACTCCCCCGCCCAGGTGGTCCGGGGACCGCGGCTGACCCAGCTGCCGCGGTAGCTGGTGACCAGGTCCGGGCCGGACTCGATGACCCCGGTGCCGACCGACGGGCCGGTGAACAGCGACCACGCGGGGTCCCAGGTGCGCAGGTCGACGCGGGTGACCTCGCGCCCGAGGACGGCCCGGATCAGGTCGAAGTGGTGGATCGACATGTCCACCAGCAGCGGCTCGGCGAGCGCGTGGTGCGGGCCGGGGCCGTCGGCGCCGGAGAACTGCCGGAAGTCGAGCTCGACCGCGTGCAGCGCGCCGTAGGTCTCCTCGGCGACCAGTCGCTGGACGGCGCGGACGGCCGGGAAGAACCGGTAGTTCTGGCTGACCGCGATGGTCAGACCGCGCGAGGCCGCCAGCGCGACCAGTTCCTCGGCCTCGGCCACGCTCGGGGCGAACGGCTTCTCGATCATCACGTGCTTGCCCGCCTCGAGCGCCGCCCGGGCGGCCGGGACGTGCCCGACCAGGCTGGCGGTGACCAGCACCGCCTCGGCGTCGGCGTGCGCGATAGCCTCCTCGGCGGTCTCGAAGCAGTCGGCCTCGGTGGTGAGCCCGGCGCTGATCGCGGCCTGCCGCGAGCCCGCGAAGACGTCGGCGGTCGCCACCACCTCCACCTCGGGCACCCGCGGGATGACGTTCCTGGCCCAGTCGCGTCCGAACCCACCGAGTCCGACCTGGACGATGCGCATGCCGCGTTCCCCTCCGCTCCGCCGGGCGCGCCGCTCGCGTCACCGGACAACGAGCATCGATGCTTCCATGCCGTGCTCGCTGTCGCCCAGCGGGTCGACGGATGAGAATCCCGTCATGGCCCCACGAGCCCGACGACGCGCACGCTCGAGCCGGCTCGGAGCGCCGAGTCGACGTCCACGACCCCTCCGAACGCGCGATTATGGGATCAACGGATCGGCGCCTGGAGCACCAGTACGAAGCTGCCTGGGCGGAGTGGGAGGTGGCGGGAGAGGAAGCGGTCTGGCGGACGGCTGTCACCGATGGGTCGACGAAAGCGCCCGCTGACAACCTCCCCTACCCGATCCCCGCTCCACCGGAGACGCAGAACGCCGGCCAGCACCCAGGTGGAACCACATGGAGCTGACCGGCGTCCGGTGCTGCTGGCGGTGGCGGCGGGATTCGAACCCGCGGAGGCTTTCACCTCACGCGCTTTCGAGGTCTGCCGCCCACCGTTCAGCGGGGTTCACGACCGTCCGCTGAGCGTGGATCAGGTACCTGGCCCCGCCCCGCGAACACCGTCGATCACCCGTGAATGAGACCAAGGATGAGACCACGGGCCCGACGCTGCGCATCACTTCTTTTAACTCTGACTCCACATGGCTGCTACGCCGTCCAGGTCTAATGATTCCCTTGAGCTTCCCAGTCGGACCGAACTGAGGGATAGTCTAGAATCTGTAGCAAAGTCTTAACCTCCGCGAAACGGTCACTCAAACTTCTATTCACGCAGGAATCTCCGGCGCCACCAATCGCTCAACCAATCTTTAAAGCCTGAACTGATCACCCATACGGTTCTTGGGCGGATTCTCTTCCTCGATCTCGATGTTGCCAAATTCGACCATGATTGGCGCCTCAATCTCTCCTAACAGTAGGGTCTGCCAGATTATGGATTCTGCTTCTGCTGACTTTCGAAGAGCGACAACACAGAGGGTGATAGGTATCGTTAGGGCAAAGAGGAAGAGGCCGTTCGCGTTCAAGAAGGTCATAGCGATCACAACAAGAATCAGTGGTATGCAGACGCTTAGCCGAAGTTCAACCTCAGCTCGAAGTCGGTCGTACTCGTTGAATAGAGGCTCATGTTTGATCTGTAGTCTAACTTCTAAAGCGCGAAAGTCGTTTGCAACGGCGTTAGTCATTGTAACTACCAAGAGGGATTGCCCGTCCAGCTCGTCGGCTACTTGTCTCTCTTCTGGGCTCATTGACTCCCACTGATTGTAAGCTCCAGGGAAGGTATGCCGGTGGCTCATTGCGTCCCCCAGGCCGTGCCGAAATGATCCTGAGAGAAGGGACTGATCGAGTATGTACGAGACGTCAATACCTTTGTTAACTTGCTTCGACAAATTCGCCGCAACCCATGTATGGATTTGGTCTTGATAGTGCTGATAGGAGCTAGTGAGCTTGTCAATTACGGCACTACTGATGTCTGCGCGTATTCCGGAGTGCACTCGGAAGATGTCACGAAGTGATTTACATGCATACAGTACGGCTTTGCGGATGCGCCGCTTGGAACTGCGGAAGTTAATCCACCGCCAGCGCCATAGAGCCAGCCCTGACTCATACGGGCGAACGTCATACTCGTCGATTCCGTACGGTCGGAAATTGCTCAAATAGGAATTTCGCGGAATGATGGTGCGCGGACCAGGAATTACAAGAAGGGTTCCCAGCAAGTAGCCAGCAAACGCTAGAGCACCGAGACTTGCGGACTTTCCCAAGAAGCCACTTAACAAGTCCAGTCGCTGGAGAACCAGGTTGCTCTGTGCGGCTGCCAGCAGAGTGGGGGCGATGATTAGCCATAGACACAGCGCATAGAGGCAACCAGTGGCAAAAGGAGTGCGGAGGTGCCGTAGTCCCGGCAACAATGAGGTCAGCACGCCGGAGATTCTACGAACGGTCGAGCGGCCCGCAGCGGAGCGAGGACGCGCTCGGCGCGGCGGAGCGCAGCGAGCCGCCTTGATCCTCTAGAGCCCAATTCGTCAGCTGCGCAGAGACACACAGAGTGACGCAACATTTCTCCCACCTGCCCGGCTTCCGATGTGAACACGCTGTGGCGGCTCCCCGAGACGCTCAGTCGGATGGACCAGGTACGTAGGTCTAGCCTGGGCGACGGTCCGCTGGCTGCGTGCGCGTGTCGACGGGCTACTGGAGAACCAGCTCCGAGCGGCGCGCCTAGTGATTGACGGTCCACCGCAGGAGAAGCACGAGTTACTTCACCGCTCTCATCGGTCGGGCCAACGACCTGGGGTCGTAGGCTGTGGTGGATGAACTCGACTCCGCCCACAGGTCCGCTGCTTACACGGTCGGTATTCGTCGCGGGAGGTGAGACTCCCGAGTTCACCTACAATCCACGAAGCGCGCGACACCTGGAATCCGAGGTTCAGAGCTTCCTCGGCCAATCCGGCAAGGCCTTATCCGTATCAGGCCCGACGAAGTGTGGGAAGACCGTCCTCATCGAACGTCAACTTTCACAAGAAAACGCGATCTGGATCCAGGGTGCAGATATGTTGTCGGCGGCAGACCTCTGGAGAAGAGTCGTGGATTTTTTGGGTCTATGGGACACTCTTGAGGTAAGCACTGGTCACACCCTTGCCGGATCTGGCGGGCTGAGCGCAGAGTTGAATGCAGGGGTGCTGAAGGCTGGTGCTTCGACGGGAGCGAGTGGTGGATTCTCCGAGGAAAAGCGGGCTAGCCGTACGAGAGCGCTCGCTGACGTTGCACGGGAGGCACTGCGAGCCGTTTCAACCCCGATCGTGATCGATGACTTTCACTTCGTACCGGAGGGTTCCCGGAAAGAGATCGCCAGGGCGATTAAAAGCGTCATCCCGCACTGCCCTGTGATAATGATCGCCGTTCCTTATGACGCTTTTGAAGCTGTTGTGGCTGAGCCTGACTTAGGTGGGCGGATTTGGCATCTGGAACTTAAGCCCTGGGACGACCAAGAGCTTGAATTCATCGCATCAGCCGGATTTGATGCGCTCAATCTAACGGATGTCTCTGGACAAGTAGGAAGAACGTGCAGCAATGAAGCTATGGGCTCTCCGTTCCTTATGCAGCAGCTTTGCTTCGAGGTCTGCACAGCTCAGGGGATACTGCAGCGTCCAACGATCCGCCAGCTCGTACGGGTTCCTGACCACTGGGAGTCATTCTTGGAGCGCATCGCGGCGAGAACGCGACCGCCCATTTTCCAGAAATTACTGGAGGGAAAGAAGCCTCACGGGACGAATCGACTAATGCGTCGATTTGCTGATGACGGAATCGAGCGAGACATCTACGCTTGCATCTTCCGAGCGATTCAAAAGCTCGGGGCCAAAGCAACGACGACATACGCCGAGATTAACCAATATCTGACGGAGCCAACCGTTTCGCCCGCTCCCCAAGGTCAGCAGATCGGAGGCACCCTGACCAGCATGAGCGAGATCGCAGAAGAACTTCGGGGCACGGGTGATCCTGCTTTTGTCTACAAGGACGAACGCGCCTACGTAGTGGACCCGTTCCTGCGGTTCTACTTGAGTCGTGGTGGCTGGTGAGCACTCGACGCTTGCCGGCTGCCCACCGATAAGAGGGTAAGCCTGAGCATTGGAGGTGCATTCGGGTTGTGCGAGTTCCCCTGATGGTCGACGTGCGAAGCGGGCGGCGGCCTCTGCGTGTTGAGCCGCGATGGGTGTGAACTATCGCCACGCGACAGCGGGCCTTCCCATGAGCGGCTGAGGGTCGCTTGTTGGTTGACCTAAAACCTCAGACACGAGGTCCTGCATCGTCAGCGCCAGTGCTTCGGCGCCCGCGCTGTCGAGTTCGGTGGCGCGCTGAGGGTTCTTCCCGAATCCGATCATGCGTAGCCCGGTGATAGTCGCGACTTGCACGTCTGTGATGGAGTCGCCGATAAAGGCGACAGTAGTTGCTGGGACATCTACGAGGGAGAGAGCGACGTCAACCAAGTGGCGATGCGGCTTCATCAGGTCGGGATTACCGGGATCTCGGGCCACGATTCCGGCGAAGTAGTCGTGCAGCTCGAAGCGGTCTAGGTAGGCGGCGATGGCGTTTGGGGCGTTGTTGCTGAGGATGACCAGAGGCCGGCCAGCTTTCCGGCAGGCTCGGATGAAGTCGTGGGCACCTGGTGTGGGCTCGGTGACGGCGACCGTGTCGACCTCTCCGGCGATGCATTCGGCCTCGACTGCACCGAACGTTTCGCTGTTGCGGTTGGCGTAGGAGCAGCGGAGGACGGCAAGCGGGTCATCTGTAGTGGCGGCCTGGTCTGTGGCCGGTTCCCCGAGCTGCGCGAGGACGGCGCGCATGCGGTCGGCTATCGCCTTGTTCCGACCGTCAACGAACAGGTGAGTGACTGGGCCGTCGAAGTCCAGAAAGATCGGGCCGGTTCGTGCGAGCACCTCGGCCGGCGTCGACGTGGTCACAGGGTGGCCGGTTTAGCGATGGTGTCCCAGATGCTTCCGAACCAGCGGGCAGCCTCGGCCACGTACTGGCTTCCGAGAGCGTCGGGGTCGGTAGTGGCGGTGTGGTGGAACAGGGCAGTGTCCTTGCCCATCGGGTCGAAGGTGGGGATGGTCTCCCCGTTCACCGTCACGTCGTGACGCATGACCGGATAGAAGCCGAAGAACAGCTCGGCGTCATTGATCAGGTACAGCTTGAACAGAGGGGCGGAGCCGTGCACCCGGATGTGCGCGACGGCCTGGTCGACCAATCCGAGCTGTGCCAGCTCCGCTAGCGATTCGCGGATGCCGCCGGCGTAGCGCTCAGCGGTCCGGTGCATGCGGCCGCGGACGCGCGGGTCATCACCAGGGTCGTCGCCAGCTCGGCTAGGGATCGCTATGGGCTGGGACATGTCCGACAGGAGTAGCCGGACCTGAATGCTCCGCGGCGTGAGGCGGCCGTCACGGATCTTGTCGAGCGGTTCCTGGATGGCGGCGTGCAGGGTTTCGGCGGTGTATCCGGAGAAGTCGATGCAGACCTCGTCCGCCTCGAAGGCGGTCTCGATGTGGGGGTGCGATCAACCCCCGGACCGACTGGGATAACTGGAAGAAGCTTCTGGTGTCCGCAGGGGTGCGCGACGGCCGGCTCCATGATGCTCGCCACACGGCGGCGACGGTGTTGCTCCTGCTCGGCGTTCACGAGCGGGCCATGATGAGCCTTCTGGGCTGGTCGAGCACGGCGATGGCGGGTCGGTACGCGCACGTGGTGGCGCCTATTCACGGTGAGGTCGCCTCCCGGCTGGACGGCCTGCTGTGGGCTCAGCCGGAGGACCCGAACGGCTCGCGTTGAGACCATGGTTGAGACCATCACGAGAAACGCCGACCGGCCCTCGACGGACCGGTCGGCGTCTGCCCTCCTCAGGCTGGCGGTGGCGGCGGGATTTGAACCCGCGGAGGCTTTCACCTCACGCGCTTTCGAGGCGCGCTCTTTAGGCCGCTCAGACACGCCACCGCGGGAGAGATTACCGACTCGGGCCGGGGCGGGCGAAATCGAGCGCAGCCCCGCTCAGCGGTGCCCGGCGAAGAAACCGCGGAGCAGCGCCTCGGAGGCCTCGGCCTCGATCCCGCCGACCACCTCCGGCCGGTGGTTGAGCCGGGGGTCGCGGACCACGTCCCAGAGTGAGGCGACCGCGCCCGCCTTGGGGTCGTAGGCGCCGAACACCAGCCGGGACACCCGGGCCAGCACCAGCGCGCCCGCGCACATCGTGCACGGCTCGAGCGTCACCACCAGGGTGTGCCCGTCGAGCCGCCAGCTCCCGGTCGCCGCCGCGGCCCGGCGCAGCGCCAGCACCTCGGCGTGCGCGGTCGGGTCGCCGGTCAGCTCGCGCTCGTTCCCGGCGGTCGCCACCACCGCGCCAGCCGGGTCGACCACCAGGGCCCCGATCGGGACGTCGCGGTGCTGCTCGACCCGCGCGGCGACCGCCAGCGCCTGCCGCATCAGCGGCGGCCAGCCCCCGGCCGGCACCGCCGCGGCGACCCCGGTCGGGTCAGTCACTCAGCGCGGCCTCGGCCACCCGGCGGAACTGCGGGCCGATCTTGATCTTGTCGGCCACCTCGGCGAGCAGGTCCTCGCTGCTGAGGTCGAGGTCGTCGCACAGCGCGGTGAGGTCGAACTCGCTCACCCCGAGGTCGGCGAGGATCCGCAGGTCGCCCATCGGCTCGGCGTCCTCCTCGTCCTCCTCGTCGGGGATCTCCTCGCCCAGGTAGTCGGCGACGTCGCGCGCGATCGGCCAGTCGGCCGCGGCGGCCGCGTCCGAGAGCAGCACCTGGACGTGCTGGCCGCGGACCCGGACGATGACCGCGACCTCCTCGACCAGGCTGACGAAGCCGATCGCCCCGGCGTCCCCGGGGAGCCGGCGCAGCTGGACGATCAGCTCGTCGAGGTCGTTGGCCAGGTCCTTGCCGAGCGCGCTGACCACGACCTGACCGTCCTCGCGATAGCTCGCGATGACGTAGTCGATCTCGTCCTCTTCGGCGTCCTCGAGGTCGTCGTCGTCGAAGTCGCCCTCGTCCGCGTCGTCGGCGTCGTCGGCCTCGGCCAGGTCACGACTCAGGGCGGGGGACTTGTCGTCGTCCAGATCCAACGACTCGAAGTCGTCGTCGTCGGCCTCGGCCACGATCACCCCTCACTCCCTCGGCAACCCGCTGCCGCTCGATGATCCTCCGCGCTCCGCGCGGCACTTGATCTTCGTCGCCGCCGGGGCTCGTGTCCAGCCCGCCGATCGAGGCTCGACCGCACGGCCATGGTCTCAGACGACGACCCTTTCGCCCGCCCCGGCTCGGGCCGGTCGTACTACCGTTCGGGCGTGGACCTCTGCACCGTCGACCACCCGCTCGTCGCGCACAAGCTGACCACCCTGCGCGACGAGCGGACCGATTCGCCGACCTTCCGCCGGCTGACCGAGGAACTGGTCACCCTGCTGGCCTACGAGGCGACCCGCGAGATCCGGGTCACCCCGCACCAGGTGACCACCCCGGTCGGCCCGGCCGTCGGCGTCCGGCTGGCGCCGCCGCGGCCACTGGTGGTGCCGATCCTCCGCGCCGGTCTCGGGATGCTCGAGGGCATGACCCGGCTGATGCCGACGGCCGAGGTCGGCTTCGTCGGGATGGTCCGCAACGAGGAGACGCTCGAGCCGTCCACCTACGCCGAGCGGCTGCCCGACGACCTCTCCGGCCGGCAGTGCTACGTCCTCGACCCGATGCTCGCCACCGGCGGCACGCTGGCCGCGGCCGTCCGTTTCCTGGTCGACCGCGGCGCCGACCACATCACCTGCATCTGCCTGCTCGCCGCGCCGGAGGGGATCGCAAAGCTCCAGCGACTGCTCGACGACCTCGAGGTGCCCTGCACGCTGGTCACCGCCGCGGTCGACGAACGGCTCAACGAGCGCGGCTACATCGTTCCCGGGCTCGGTGACGCCGGCGACCGGCTCTACGGCGTGGCGGGCTGACCGCGGTGGCCGCCCCGCTCGAGCCGGGTGCGGCCTACACCGCGCTCGGCAGCTCGTTCGCCGCCGGACCGGGGATCCTCCCGGTGGTCGACGAGGCGGCCGGCCGGTCTGGCCGCAACTACGCGCACCTGGTTGCCGAGCGGCTCGGGCTGGTGCTGACCGACGTCACCCGGTCCGGCGCGGTCAGCGACGACCTGCTCCGGCCGGGACGGACCCGGACCCGCCCGCTCCGCCGCACGCCGGTGCCGGCCCAGCTCGACGGCGTCACCCCGGCCACCCGGCTGGTCACCCTGACCGTCGGCGGGAACGACCTCGGCTACGTCGGCGGGCTGTTCCGGGCCGTGCTGGTCAACCGTGGGCCCGGTCGGCTGCCGGTGGTCGGCCCCCGGCTGACCGCCCGGACCCGGATCGTCGCCGACCCGGCCGCCGTCGCGCGGCTGACCGACACCCTGACCCGGGTGGTCGAGAGCGTCCACACCACCGCACCCGACGCCCGGGTGCTGATCGTCGACTACCTGACCCTCGTCGGACCGGACCCGCACCCGACGCTGCCGCTGACCGCGGCGCAACGGGACCAGGCGCAGGCGATGGCCGCCGTCCTGACCGCGACCTACCGGACGGTCGCCGACCGCGCCGGAGCCGAGCTGGTCGAGGCCGCCGAAGCGAGCCGGGACCACCACGCCGGCGCCAGCGAACCGTGGGTGACCGGCTGGGTCGGCCGTTCCGGGGTCTCGTTCCACCCGAACGCCGCCGGGATGGCCGCGGTCGCCGACCTGGTGGTCGACCGGCTCGGCGCTCGCCCCTAGAACGCGCCCGGGCGATCGGTGCCGCGGCACCGAGAATGGGGCGGTGCCCCGTCTCCTGGTCCGCCGCCCCTCGCCCCGGCTCGCCGACGGCGAGCTCACCCACCTCGACCGGGTGCCGGTCGACCCCGCGCTCGCCCTCGACCAGTGGCACGGCTACGTCGACGCCTTCCGCCGCCGCGGCTGGCAGGTCACCGAGGTCGCCCCGGCCGACGAACACCCCGACGGCGTGTTCGTCGAGGACACCGTGGTGGTCTTCGACGACCTCGCGGTGATCACCTCGCCCGGCGCCCCGTCCCGACGCGGCGAGACCGCTGGCACCGCCGCCGCCCTCGACGTGCTCGGGGTCGAACGGGCCGCGATCACCGAGCCCGGCCACCTCGACGGCGGCGACGTGCTCAAGATCGGCCGGACGGCCTGGGTCGGCGCGAGCGCACGGACCGACGCCGAGGGGATCGCCCAGCTGACCGCGCTGCTCACCCCGCGCGGCTGGACGGTCGTCAGCGTCCCGGTGACCGCGGTGCTGCACCTCAAGTCCGGGGTCACCGCGCTGCCCGACGGCACGGTGGTCGGCCACCCGCCGCTGGTGGACGACCCGTCGCGGTTCCCCCGGTTCCTGCCGGTGCCCGAGGAACACGGCACCGCGGTGGTCGACCTCGGCCCCGGCCCGGACGGTCGTCCGTCGGTGATCATGTCGGCGGACGCACCGCGGACCGCCGAGCTGTTCGCGGCCCGCGGCCTCGACGTGGTCACCGTGCCGATCACCGAGTTCGAGAAGCTCGAGGGCTGCGTCACCTGCCTGTCGGTGCGGCTCCGCACCCTCTGAGCGGCGGCGGCTCAGCCGGCCGGCAGCACCACGACCGGCACCGGGGCGTGCCGGATGATCTTGGCCGCCCGCGACCCGAGGAACACCCGGGCCGCCGGTCCGACCGTCGAGGAGCCCAGCGCGAGCAGCTCGGTCGGGTGCCAGTCGATGCTCGACAGCGCCTCGCCCCAGCCGGCGCCGGTGCCGATCACCCGCTCGACGTCGGCGTCCACCACGCCGCGCTCGACCAGCCGCTGCTGGGCGGCGACCACCTGGTCGCGCCAGCCCGCCAGCACCGAGTCCTCCGCCGACAACCCGATCTCGGGCGGGTACATGGTGGCGCCGCGGACCCCGAAGCTGGCCACCCGGAGCGGCGCGTGCACCCCGCGGGCCACCTCGGCCACCCGGCTGACCACCCGCACCGACGCGTCGTTGTCGGAGAACGCGCAGGTCACCCGTGGCACCCCGTCGACGGCGTCCGAGCGGTAGCCGCGCGGCGCCAGCGCCAACGGGATCGGTGAGGAGTGCAGCAGCTTGCCGGTGGTCGCCCCCACGGTGATCCGGCCCTCGGCGCCGTCGGTCGAGGAGCCCAGCACCAGCAGCGCCGCGTCCAGCCGGCGGGCCGTCTCGACCAGCGCCGCCGACGACGACCGCCCGGGGACGGCCTCGTAGCGGACCTCGACCTCGACCGTGGTCTCGCTGAGGTACTCCCGGGCCTGCGCCTCGGCGCGCTCGCCCACCTGGCGCGCGTACTCGGCGAACTCGCCGTCGACCCGGGCCAGCGAGGGCGTCGCCCACTGCCGCGGCACCACGGTCACCACGGCCAGCGGACGGCCGAGGGTGTGCGCCAGCTGCAGTCCGAGATCGAGGCTGCCACGCCCGCCCTTGTGCGGCAGGTGGCCGACCACCACCGTCATGGTCAGTGCCCACCCTCGGTCGGAGCCACGATGCCGCGGCCGAGCGCGGAGTGCCGGCGCCCGTAGAGCAGGTAGAAGGCCAGGAAGACAATCACCCAGCCGGCGAAGATCACCCAGGTGTACCAGTGCAGGCTGGCCAGGATGTAGCCACAGGCCAGGATCGACAGCACCGGGGTCACCGGATAGCCCGGCACCTTGAACCCGCGCGGCAGGTCGGGCTCGCGCACCCGCAGGATGATCACCCCGAGGGAGACGATGATGAACGCGGTCAGGGTGCCGATCGAGACCACGTCGATCAGGTAGTCCAG
The DNA here is from genome assembly GCF_014137855.1 of Microlunatus kandeliicorticis. Classification (GTDB taxonomy): domain Bacteria; phylum Actinomycetota; class Actinomycetes; order Propionibacteriales; family Propionibacteriaceae; genus Microlunatus; species Microlunatus kandeliicorticis. Next base: position 588,879 of record NZ_JACGWT010000002.1, on the reverse strand, counting down.
CGGGACGAACGCGGCGAGCAGGGCCACCACCACGGCCACGATCACCGTGTTCTGCACCGGGGTCTGGGTCCGCGAGCTGACCCGGGCGAACAGCGGCGGCAGCATCCCGTCGCGGCCCATCGCGAAGAGGATCCGGGTCTGCCCGTACATCGTGACCAGGGTGACGGAGAAGATCGAGATCACCGCACCGACGGCGAGGATGGTGGCCCAGACCGGGGTGCCGGTGATGATCTCCAGGATCCGGGACAGCCCCGCCTCCTGGCCCTCGAACTGCTGCCACGGCTGGGCGCCGATCGCCGAGACCGCCACCAGCAGGTAGAAGCCGATCACCACGAACAGCGCACCGATCAGCGCACGCGGCATCGTCCGCTGGGGGTCCTTGACCTCGTCGCCCGCGGTGGAGACCGCGTCGAGCCCGATGAAGGAGAAGAAGATCGTCCCGGCCGCGGTGGCCACGCCGCCGACCCCCATCGGGGCGAAGTTCGCGAAGTGGTCGGCCCGGAACGCGGTGAACGCGATCACCGCGAACATGGCCAGCACGGTCAGCTTGATCACCACCATGATCGCGTTGACCCGGGCGGACTCGCTGGCGCCGCGGATCAGCAGCAGCATGCACAGACCGACCAGCACCACCGCCGGCAGGTTGATCACGCCGGTCGGCGCGTCCGGCACCGCGCTGAGCGGCGCGTAGAGGATCGCGTCGGGCAGCCGCCACCCGGTGAGGTTGGCGATCGCCTCCTGCAGGTAGCTGCTCCAGCCGACCGCGACCGCGGCGGTGGAGACGCCGTACTCGAGCAGCAGGCAGGCGGCCACCCCCATCGCGACGATCTCGCCGAGGGTCGCGTAGGCGTAGGAGTAGGTGCTGCCGGAGACCGGGACCGAGCTGGCCATCTCGGCGTAGCAGATCGCGGCCAGCCCGGCGGCGACCCCGGCGAGCACGAAGGAGACGATGACCGCCGGGCCCGCCTCGGGCACCGCCGAGGCGAGCACGAAGAAGATGCCGGTGCCGATGGTGGCCCCGACCCCGAACATCGTCAGCTGGAAGGTGCCGATCGTCCGGGTCAGCCCGGGGCCCTCGACCGCCCCGTCGGCCGCCCGCCGGACCGGCTTGCGGCGGAACAGCGTGCTGCGGGTGATCGGCGAGGCCGAGTCGAGCGCCATGGGTCCCCCTTGCCGCGGGCTCTCAGCCCGCATTCAGCTCAGGGCCGGGAGTCTGCCGGGTCCGGGACGCGACGCGACAGACCCCGTCCGGGGACGTAACACACTCGTGTCCTCGGCGGAACCGCGCCGGCGCGGGCGTGCTCAGTAGTAGTACGGGAACGGCGACCAGTCGGGCGGGCGCTTCTCGAGGAAGGCGTTCCGGCCCTCGACGGCCTCGTCGGTCATGTAGGCCAGCCGGGTGGTCTCGCCGGCGAAGACCTGCTGTCCGACCAGCCCGTCGTCGACGGCGTTGAAGGCGAACTTGAGCATCCGCTGCGCGGTCGGGCTCTTCCGGCAGATCGCCGCCCCCCACTCCAGGCCGACCCGCTCGAGCTCGGCGTGGGGGACGACCCGGTTGACCATCCCCATCCGGTGGGCGTCCTCGGCGCCGTAGGTCTCGCCGAGGAAGAAGATCTCGCGGGCGAACTTCTGCCCGACCTGGCGGGCCAGGTAGGCCGAGCCGTACCCGGCGTCGAAGCTGCCGACGTCGGCGTCGGTCTGCTTGAACCGGGCCTGCTCGGCGCTGGCCAGGCTGAGGTCGCAGACCACGTGCAGGCTGTGCCCGCCGCCGGCCGCCCACCCACTGACCAGGCAGATCACCACCTTGGGCATGAACCGGATCAGCCGCTGCACCTCGAGGATGTGCAGCCGACCGGCCGCCGCCGGGTCGACCTGCGCGGGCGCCTCGTCGTCGGCGTAGGTGTAGCCCGAGCGGCCGCGGATCCGCTGGTCGCCGCCGCTGCAGAACGCCCAGCCGCCGTCCTTCGGCGACGGCCCGTTGCCGGTGAGCAGCACGCAGCCGACGTCCGAGCTCGCCCGGGCGTGGTCGAGCGCACGGTAGAGCTCATCGACGGTGTGCGGCCGGAAGGCGTTGCGCACCTCGGGCCGGTCGAAGGCGATCCGCACCACCGGCGCGTCGACGGCCCGGTGGTAGGTGATGTCGGTGAAGGCGAACCCCTCGACGGCGCGCCACCGCTCGGGCTCGAACGGCTGGGCCGACTCGGGTCGGGTGGCCCGGCCCGGCGCCCAGTCCGTCCGCGCCTCGTCAGCGGGTTCGGGAGCGGTGCGGGGCCCGGTGACGTCCGCGTCCACCCGGTGCTCGTGCTCCGGGGCGGCGGTGAGCTCGTCGGCGCTGCCCTCGGCGGCCTCAGGCGGTTCTCCGGTGGGGCTCATCGGCCCAGTGTGGCACCCGGCGGCGGGCTCGGTCAGAGCCGGCCGACGTCGGTCACGGTGATCACCGGCTGCCCGGCCTCGTCGCTCGCCGCGAGGTCCACCACGGCGCTGTAGCCCCAGTCGTGGTCCCCGGCCGGGTCGTCGAAGATCTGCCGCACCCGCCAGGCGCCGGCCTCGGTCCCGATGATCAGCAACGCCGGGCCGCGGGCGTCCGCACTGGTGAGCAGCCGGTCGTGCTCGTCGAAGTACGGTTCGGCCGCCTCCCGCCAGTCCTCGGCGTCCCAGCCGGCGTCGCCGTCCAGCTCGCCGAGCGCGGTCCAGTCCCGGCGCGCGACCAGCTCGACCCGGCGGAACAGCGCGTTGCGCACCAGCACCCGGAAGGCCCGGGTGTTGGCGGTCACCGGCGGCGGTGGTGCGTCCATCATCTCTGCGCCCTCGGCGACCAGGGTCTCCGGCGAGGCCAGCCGCTCCCACTCGTCGAGCAGGCTCGAGTCGGTCTGCCGGACCAGCTCGCCGAGCCACTCGATCAGGTCGCGGAGCTCCTCGGTCTTGGCCTCCTCGGGCACCGTCTGCCGGAGCGCCTTGTAGGCGTCGGCCAGGTAGCGCAGCACCAGTCCCTCGGAACGCGCCAGGCTGTAGAGGCCGACGTAGGCGGTGAAGTCCATCGCCTGCTCGGCCATCTCGCGGACCACCGACTTCGGCGACAGCCGGTGGTCGGCCATCCACGGGTGGGTCTGCAGATAGGTGGCGAACGCGGGCTCGAGCAGCTCGGCCAGCGGTCGCGGGTGGGTCACCTCCTCGAGCAGCTCCATCCGCTCGTCGTACTCGATCCCGTCGGCCTTCATCTGCTGCACCGCCTCGCGACGGGCCCGGTTGCGCTGCTCGGTGAGGATCGGGCGCGGGTCCTCGAGCGTGGCCTCCACCACCGAGACGACGTCGAGCGGATAGCCCGGGGCCTCGGGGTCGAGCAGCTCGAGCGCGGCCAGGGCGAACGGCGACAGCGGCTGGTTGAGCGCGAAGTCGGCCTGGAGGTCGACGGTCAGCCGCGCGGTCCGGCCCTCCGCGTCCGGAGCGGGCAGCTGCTCGACCACGCCGGCGGCCCGGAGACCGCGGTAGACGGCCAGCGCCCGCCGGATGTGACGACGCTGCCGCTCGGGCGGCTCGTCGTTGGTGGTGAGCAGGTGCCGGCTCGCGGCGAAGCAGTCGCCCGGCGCGGCGATCAGGTTGAGGATCGTCGCGTTGGTCACCTGGAAGCTCGAGGTCAGCGGCTCGGGCTCGGCGTCCACCAGCCGGTCGAAGGTCGGCCGGCCGTACCCGACGGTCCCCTCCGGCGGCTTCTTCCGCACCACCTTGCGGCGCTTCTTCGGGTCGTCACCGGCCTTGGCCAGCGCCTTCTCGTTGGCCACCACGTGGTCGGGCGCCTGGACGATCACGGTGCCGGTGCTGTCGTAGCCGGCGCGGCCGGCCCGGCCGGCGATCTGGTGGAACTCGCGGGCGGTCAGCAGCCGCGGCTTGACCCCGTCGTACTTGCTCAGCGAGGTCAGCAGCACGGTGCGGATCGGCACGTTGATCCCGACCCCGAGGGTGTCGGTGCCGCAGATGATCTTGAGCAGCCCGGCCTGGCTGAGCCGCTCCACCAGCCGCCGGTAGCGCGGCAGCATCCCGGCGTGGTGGACGCCGATGCCGTTGCGCACCATCCGGGACAACGCCCGGCCGAACCCGGCGTTGAACCGGAACCCGCCGATCAGCTCGGCGATCCGGTCCTTCTCCTCGCGGGTGACCACCCGCAGGCTGGTCATCGCCTGGGCCTGCTCGACCGCGGCGGCCCGGCTGAAGTGGACGACGTAGACCGGGGCCTGGTGGGTGGTGACCAGCTCCTCGACCGTCTCGTGCAGGGTGGTGGTGACGTAGCTGTAGTGCAACGGGACCGGCCGGTCGGCCGAGGCGACCACCGACGACGCGCGTCCGGTCCGTCGGGTGAGGTCGTCGGCGAACCGGCTGACGTCGCCGAGGGTGGCCGACATCAGCAGGAACTGGCTGTTCGGCAGCTGGATCAGCGGCACCTGCCAGGCCCAGCCGCGGTCCGGGTCGGCGTAGTAGTGGAACTCGTCCATGATCACCGTGGCGATGCCGTCCGGGCCGGAGCCGGCCGGGCCGGAGCGCAGGGACAGGTTGGCCAGCACCTCCGCGGTGCAGCAGATCAACGGCGCGTTCGAGTTGACCGCCGCGTCGCCGGTGAGCATCCCGACCCGGTCGGTGCCGAACTGCTCGACCGCGTCGAAGAACTTCTCCGAGACCAGCGCCTTGATCGGTGCGGTGTAGAAGACGCGGCCGCCGGCGGCCAGGGTGGCGAACTCGGCCCCGCTGGCCACCAGGCTCTTCCCCGACCCGGTCGGGGTGGCGAGGATGACGTTGGCGCCGGTGACCAGCTCGATCAGCGCCTCGCTCTGCGCCGGATAGAGACTCAGCCCGCGCCCGGACGCCCAGCCCGTGAACGCCTCGAACACCGCGTCCGGGTCGTCGCCGGCCGGACGGCGGGCCGGGTCGTCGAGCAGCGCGGCGAGACTCACCGGTCCATGCTGCCCGACTGCCGGGCACAGCAGAAATTGCGCGAATCCTGAGCCAATGCCGCACCGGCCACGCGGGGCGGCTAGGTCGCCGCGCCCACAGTGGAGCACCGGGTGAGGCTGTCGCAGGGGCGACACCGACCCGAGACCGTGGACGGGGGTCCGCGGCGCACGAGGCCGGTCGACCGGTGACCCGCCGGGGCGGGTCGCGGCCGGGCGGCGGAACGGGACCAGGATGCATGCGAACGACGAGGCCGGCCGGGGTCAGCGACCCTCGACCGACCCCGGGCCGGACCGCGAGGGGGTCGACCTCGACCGGATCTGTGCCGAGCTCAACGTCGACCGCGGGACGGCGCGCGGCTTCATCCGGGACTACCTCGCCCTGCTGCCCGCCCGGATCGAGAGGATCGGGCGCGAGCTCGACGTCATCGAGGCCGCCGGGAACGCCGCCCAGACCCCGGGCCAACCGCTCCAGCTCAACGTCGACCCGGCCGTGGTCGCGCTGCTCAGCCTCGACTCCTCGTCGGTGATGCTCGGGGCGCACGAGGTCTCGCTGGCCGCCCAGGCCCTGCGTCGGGACCTGCAGGTCGGCCGGTTGGCCGGGGTCGAGGAGGGCCGTCGCGCGCTGGTCACCGCCGCCGACCGGGTCCGCGACCGGCTGCTCGACGCGTTGACCGACTGATCAGGCCTGCGGACTCGCAAGCCGGTAGCCGACCCCGCGGACGGTCTGGACGAACCGTGGCGAGCTGACCGGGTCGTTGAGCTTGCGGCGCAGGTTGGCCAGGTGCACCTCGACCGAGCGTCGGTCGCTGTCGCTGACGTACCCACCGACGTCGGTGTCGCCCCGCAGCTCGAGCACCAGCTCGTTCTTGCTGATCACCCGCCGACGGCGCTGCATGATCGCCAGCATCAGGTCGAACTCGCTGCGGGTCAGCTCGACCGGTTCGCCGTCGAGCTCGGCCATCCGCATCCCCGGGTTGAGCCGGAGACCGTTGTGCTCGAGCCAGCCGGCATCGCCGTCCCCGTCGCCGTCGGCGACCCCCGGGGACATCGCGTTGGCCACCGTGGTGTCGCCGGCCGAGGTCCACGGGTGCCGGGGCATCGCCGAGGTGGCGCTCGCCGTGCGGGCGACCGGGTCGGCCGGGGAGTGCGCCGACTGCGCCGACAGCGCGGTGGCCGCGCTGGCCGACTGCAGCCGGGTGCGCCGCAGCATCGCCTCCACTCGGGCGCGCAGCTCGCGCGGCCGGAACGGCTTGGTCAGGTAGTCGTCGGCACCGGCGTCGAGCCCCATCAGGGTGTCGATCTCCTCGGTGCGCGCCGAGAGCATAATCAGGTAGGTGCTGCTGAAGGCCCGCAGCCGGCGGGCCACCTCGAAGCCGTCGATCCCCGGCAGGCTGATGTCGAGGGTGGTCAGGATGGGGTCGAACTCGCGGACCGCCTCCAGCCCCTCCAGACCCGACGCGGTGAGGTGCGTCTCGAAGCCGGCCTCGTTGAGCAGCGCGGCGAGCAGGTTCCGGATGTCGGCGTCATCCTCGATGATGACGGCGACTCGTCGCTCCTGCGTGTCCGGCATGTGCTAACCGTACAATTACCGGCGCCGGATTCCGGGGCACCGTCACGCTCCGTCCGTTTCCGTGGTGTCCGAACACCCACCCCGCGGCGACGCCGTCGAGGGCGCCGGGTGAGACGCTGCCGGACGTGACCGGTGAGGTGGGGACGGCCCGGATCGGCATCTCCGGTTGGCGTTACGCCGCCTGGCGCGGCCCGTTCTATCCGCCCGGGCTCACCCAGCGCCGCGAGCTCGGCTATGCCGCCGAGCGACTCGGGTCGATCGAGATCAACGGGACTTTCTATTCCCTGCAACGCCCGTCGAGTTTCCGTTCGTGGCGCGACGAGACGCCGACCGATTTCGTCTTCGCGGTGAAAGGCGGGCGTTATCTGACCCACCTCAAGCGGCTCCGCGACGTCCGTCCGGCGCTGGCCAACTTCTTCGCCTCGGGCGTGCTCGAGCTGACCCCGAAGCTCGGGCCCTTCCTCTGGCAGCTGCCGCCGCAGCTCGCCTGGGACCCGGCGGTGGTCGCCGACTTCCTCGCGCTGCTGCCCGCGACCGCGGGGGAGGCGGCCGCCCTGGCCGCCGAGCACGAGGACCGCCCCTCGAAGTCGCTGCGGCCCGAGGACCGCTGGTCGACCAGCTGCCCGGACCCCGACCTCCGGCTGCGGCACGCCTTCGAGGTGCGTCACCCGAGCTTCGCGAACGCCGCGTTCGTCAGCCTGCTGGCCGACCACGGCGCGGCCTGCGTGCTCGCGGACGCCGCCGGCGACTGGCCGCGGATCGAGGCCGTCACCGCCGACTTCTGCTACGCGCGGCTGCACGGCGCCACCGAGCTCTACGCCAGCGGGTACGACTCCGCCGCGCTCGACGCCTGGGCCGCCCGGATCCGCGACTGGACCGCCGCCGGGCTCGACGCCTTCGTCTACTTCGACAACGACATGAAGGTCCGCGCCCCGGTCGACGCGATGGCGTTGATCGACCGGCTCAACGCCCGCTGAGCCGCCGTCGAGTACTCAGAAGCCCTTCGACAGGCTCAGGGCACCGTGGTCGGGTCGCTCACGCCACCCGAAACGGCCACGGTGCCCTGAGCCTGTCGAAGGGCCCTGAGCGTGTCGAACGCGCCCTGGACGGTGCTCTCAGTGCGCGACCGGTCGCGGCCCGCCCGGCGCGCCGACGGGCTTGCGGTCGGCCAGCAGCGCGGCGAGCACGATCGCCACCAGCCCGACGAACCCGGCGACCAGGAACGCCGTGTTGATGCCGGCGTTCTGCGCCACCAGCGGGGCGGCCCCGTCGTTCTCGAGCGTCACCATCCGGCCGGCCATGATCGTCACCAGCAGCGCGGTGCCGGCCGCGCCGGCGACCTGCTGGAGGGTGGACAGGATCGCGCTGCCGTGGCTGTAGAGGTGCGGCGGCAACGGGTTGAGACCGGTGGTGAACGCCGGGGTGAAGATGCAGGCCAGCCCGACCGACAGCACCAGGTGCAGCCCGAGCAGGAACCAGACCGACGTGGTCGGCCCGACCGTGCGCAGCCCGAACATGGTCGCGCTGAGCAGGGTGGCCCCGGTGACGGCCAGCGCCTTGGGTCCGTGCCGGTCGAAGATCCGCCCGACCACGGGGCCGAGCAACCCCATCAGCAGGCCACCAGGGAGCAGCAGCAGGCCGGTCTCGAGCGCGCCGAGCCGGCGGATGTTCTGCAGATAGATCGGCAGCAGGATGACCACGCCGAAGAGCCCGAGCATGGCCACGCAGAGCAACCCGAGGCTGCGGCGGAACATCACGTAGCCGAAGGTGCGCAGGTCGAGCAGCGGACCGGCGCCGGTCTGCAGCGCCCGCTGCCGCAGCACGAACAGCGTCAGGCAGACCAGCCCGACGACCACGGCGACGACGCCGAGGACGATCCCGCCGTCGCCGGACTCGCCGAACTTGCTCAGCCCGAAGACGATGCCGCCGAAGGCCGGCACCGAGAGAACCACCGAGAGCACGTCGAGCCGCTGGCTGCCCTGGTCACCGACCTGGGTGATCCGGCGGCGGCCGTAGAGCAGCGCGACCAGCGCGATCGGGAAGACGAGCACGAACATGAACCGCCAGGGCAGGAAGTGCAGGATGATGCCCGAGATGGTCGGCCCGAGCGCGGGCGCGACCGAGATGGCGATGCTGACGTTGCCCATCATCGCGCCGCGGCCCTCGGCCGGCACGAGGGTGAGGATCGTGGTCATCAGCAGCGGGAGCATCATCGCGGTGCCGCTCGCCTGGATGATCCGGGCCGGCAGCAGCAGCCAGAAGCCGGGCGAGACCGCGGCGAGCAGGGTGCCGGCACAGAACAGGCTCATGGCCAGGGTGAACACCGTCTTGGTGCTCAGCCGCTGGAGCAGGAAGCCGGTGGTCGGGATGACCACGGCCATGGTCAGCATGAATGCGGTGGACAGCCACTGACCGGTACTGGCCTGGATCCGCAGGTCGGTCATCAGCCGCGGCAGCGCGACACCCATGATCGTCTCGTTGAGGATGACGACCACGGTGGCGACCAGCAGCGTGGCGATGATCCGGCGGTCCTGCCGGGCGAGCTTGCCGGGCGCGGCCGCGGCCGCGCCGGGGCCGCCCGTGCTCGGGCCAGGGATGGTTCCGGGTGTGGTGCCGGTCGCGTCGGGTCGGGTCGGGGCAGACACGTCGATCAGTCCTTCGGTGGTGCAGGGCGGATGGCGCGGGACGACGGCGTGCCCGACGGAACCCGGACGAGTGCCGGAGACACCGTCACGCTAAGCCTCAGCACAGACAGTGTCATCCGCATTCCCGTCGCGGTGGACCGGATCGGGTGGCCGTTCCGGGTCGGGACCGGGGTGGTCCCCCAGCCGCCCGGCGACGGCCCGCCGCCCCACTGCTACCGACCCGGCGACCGGGACGAACTCATCGGTCCCGCGAGACCGCGCGGGAGGCCCGGCTCAGGGCGCGACCGGGCGGGTGACGTCGTCGACGTCGTCCGGGTGCGCGGTGGTGGTGTGCACGGCCGCCTCGCCGCTCTCCCCCGCGCCGTCGTCCCCGTCGCGGCCGAGCACCTCCCCCGCGTTGAGGGCCGCGGGTTCGGCGGTGAGGAACAGCTGGTGCTCCTCCTCGATCCGGATCACGTGCAGCACCGCGTTGATCAGGGCCAGGTGGGTGAACGCCTGCGGGAAGTTGCCCAGGTGCTGCCCGGTGTGCGGGTCGATCTCCTCGGCGTAGAGCTGGAGCGGCCCGGCGAACGACAGCAGCTTGGCGCAGAGCCGACGGGCCCGCTCGAACTCGCCGATCTCGCACAGCGCGGAGACCAGCCAGAACGAGCAGATGGTGAAGCTGCCCTCCTCGCCGCTGAACCCGTCGTCGATCTCGTCGACCTTGTAGCGCAGCACCAGGTCGTGCACGGTCAGCTCGTCGGCGATGGCCATCACCGTCTTTCGGATCCGCTCGTCGTCCGGCGGCAGGAAACGGAGCAACGGCGCCAGCAGCAACGAGGCGTCGAGCGCCGTGGTGCCGTAGTGCTGGGTGAAGACGCCGCGCTCGTCGACGCCGTGGGCCAGGATGTCGTCCTTGATCTCCTGGGCGGCCAGCTCCCACTCGGCCGCCTTGTCGTCCTCCCCGGACATCCGGGCGATCCGGGCTCCGCGGTCGACCGCCACCCAGCACATGATCTTGGACGAGGTGAAGTGCTGCAGCTCGCCGCGCACCTCCCAGATGCCGGCGTCCGGTTCGCGCCAGTGCTTGAGCGCCTGCTGCACCTGGGTGTCGATGATCGGCCAGATCCGGTTGTCGAGGTGGTTGGCCGCCTTGAAGTGCAGGAACAGCGAGTCCAGCAGCGCGCCCCAGACGTCGTGCTGCTTCTGCCCGTAGGCGGCGTTGCCGATCCGGACCGGACGGCTGTCGGCGTACCCGGGCAGGTGGTCGAGCTCGGTCTCGGTCAGCTGCTTCTCGCCGCCGATCCCGTACATGATCTGGATCTCGTCCTCACCGGCGACCAGGTCGGCGATGAAGGAGAAGAAGTCGATCGCCTCCCAGTCGAAGCCGAGCGAGTAGAGGCCCCAGAGCGCGAACGTGGCGTCCCGGATCCAGGTGAACCGGTAGTCGTAGTTCCGGTTCCCGCCGGGCGTCTCGGGCAGCGAGGTGGTGCCGGCGGCGGCGATCGCGCCGGTGGGTGAGTAGGTCAGCCCCTTGAGGGTCAGCGCGCTGCGCTGCAGGTAGCTGCGCCACGGGTGGTCGGGGAACTGGCCGCGGGCCAGCCAGTGCTGCCAGTGGTGGGCGGTCCAGACCTGGCGGCGGTAGGCGTCCTGGTAGGTGGTGGGCGGCGGGGCGCCGTTCCAGGAGAGCGCGACGAACCGCACGTCGCCCTCCTTGAGCAGGGTCCGTGCGCTGGCCTGGCCGCCCTCGAAGCCGAGCCGCATGTCGCTGGTCAGGGTGACCTCGACGTCGCTGCCCTCGGCCCGGGCCACCGCCTGGTGGTAGGACTCGCCGGTGTACTCCCAGCGGACGTGGGTGCGGCCGTAGTCGAAGACCGGCTCGCAGTCCATGGTCGTCTGCACCTCGCCCGAGGCGCAGCGGATGGTGCGCAACAGGATGTGCTCGGCCTCGTAGTCGTTGGGCGTCCGCCGGTAGGTGCGCGAGCGGTCGTCCTCGTGGTGCCAGGGCCCGATCAGCAGGCAGTCGCGGACGATCACCCAGCCCGACGGGGTGCCCCACGAGGTCTCCAGGATCATCGTGCCGGGCAGGTAGCGGACGTCGGCGGGGACGCTGATGTCGGCGGGCGCGACCCGGAAGCTGCCGGCGTGCCGGCCGAGCAGCCGGCCGAAGATGCTCGGGCTGTCGAAGCGCGGCAGGCACATCCAGTCGATCGACCCGGCCGGCGCGACCAGCGCGCTGACCTCGCCGTCGCTGAGGAAGCCGTAGTCACCGATCGGGACGCGGCGGGTGCGGTGCGGGGGGCGGACCGTCTCACCGGGTGCGGGCAGGGCCATGGACGAAGCTTGGAGGCCGGGCGGCCCGCTGACAAGCACCGCGGCACCGGTCGCTCGTCGACGAGCCTGTGGGGCGACGACGTCCGGGTTTGGGCGCAGGCCCATCGACGGCCTATCATGATCTGTCGGCCTTTCGACCACCTCTCACACCTGACGCTCCGAGATCGGGTGACGTGGGCTTCTCGGCCGCCGGCCCCGGATCGTCGACGATCCGCTCGGGCCCAGCCCAGAAGGCACGTCCACGCAGCACCCGTTTCGATCGAATCGAGCGTTCTTCCTTCATGCCTGCCAGCAGGTCCTCGTCCCGCACGCCCTCGCGCGGCTCCGGCCGTCCGCAGAACACCCAGAACACCCCCAACCGGGGCACCGGCCGGGCCGGCGGCCCGAACCGCCCCCGCAACACCGGCTCGCGTCCCGGCGGCTTCCGCTCCGGCTCGCGGACCACCGGCTCGGGTGACCGCGCCTGGGGTCGCGACACCCGTCCGCAGCGCACCGAGCGCTGGGGCGACCGCGACGACCGTTCTTCCGAGCGTTCTTCCGACCGTTACTCCGATCGCTCCTTCGACCGGCGCGACGACCGCTCCTTCGACCGGCGCGACGACCGCTCCTTCGACCGCCGGGACGACCGACGGTCCGACCGCTGGGAGGACCGGCGGGACGAGCGCCGCGACGAGCGCCCGTCCGCGCGTTCCACCGGACGTCCGGCCAAGAACCGCTGGACCGACGCCGACCGCGCCGCCCGCCGGCCCGCGCGCGACGACCGGTTCCGCGACGACCGTCCGCGCCAGGACCGTCCCCGCGACGACCGTCCGCGCCAGGACCGTGCCGGTCAGGACCGGTTCCGGAACGATCGGTTCCGCGACGACCGATTCCGCGACGACCGAGCCGAGCGGCCGCGCCGCGAGCGGGTCGTCGAGACCCGCGACGAGGGCATCGCCTCGGTCGGGATCACCGCCGAGCCGGCCGCACCGGTCGCCGAGACCACCACCTTCGGCGACCTCGGACTGGGTCGCGACCTGGTCGGGGCGATCACCGCGCTCGGCGCGACCACCCCGTTCCCGATCCAGGCCGCCACCATCCCCGCGGTGCTGAGCGGGCGCGACGTGCTCGGCCGCGGCCGCACCGGGTCGGGCAAGACGCTCGCCTTCGGGGCGCCGCTGGTGTCCCGGATCGCCGCCGCCGGTCGGGCCAAGAAGTCCTACGGCCGCCGTCCGCGCGCGCTGATCCTCGCCCCGACCCGCGAGCTGGCCATGCAGATCAACCGCACGGTGACCCCGCTGGCCAAGACCGCCCGGCTGTTCACCACCGTGGTGGTCGGCGGCGTGCCGCAGTACAAGCAGGTGCAGGGGCTCAGCCGCGGCACCGACATCGTGATCGGGACCCCGGGCCGGCTCGAGGACCTCATCGAGCAGGGTCACCTCGACCTGTCCGAGGTGGGCATCACGGTGCTCGACGAGGCCGACCACATGTGCGACCTCGGCTTCCTCGAGCCCGTCCAGCGGCTGCTCCGGCAGACCAGCGAGGGCGGTCAGAAGCTGCTGTTCTCCGCCACCCTCGACCGCGCCGTCGAGGCCCTGGTCGCCGAGTTCCTCACCGACCCGAGCGTCCACGAGGTGCCGGGCGAGGACCAGGCCTCGGCCACCATCGACCACCGGCTGCTCCAGATCGAGCACCGGGACAAGGTCGACGTGATCAACGACCTGGTGGATCCGCGCGGCCGGACGCTGGTGTTCGCCCGCACCCGGATGTACGCCGAGACGCTGGCCGAGGCCCTGACCGAGCGCGGCCTGTCCACCGCAAGCCTGCACGGTGACCTGACCCAGGCCAAGCGCACCCGCAACCTCAAGCTGCTCGACGAGGGTCGGGTGCAGGTGCTGGTGGCCACCGACGTCGCCGCTCGCGGCATCCACGTCGACGACATCGACCTGGTCGTCCAGGCCGACCCGCCGGAGGACCCGAAGACCTACCTGCACCGCGCCGGCCGGACCGGCCGGGCCGGGCGTCCGGGCACCGTGGTCACGCTGACCACCCGGCAGCGGCGCTACAAGACCGAGCGGCTGCTCCGGGACGCCGAGATCACCGCGGTCAGCGCGGTGGCCCGTCCGGGCGACCGGATCCTCGGCGAGCTCGGCCGCCACGCCGGCTGACCGAGCCGACACTGCACCGCAGGAAACGACCGCTCGACCGGTCCCGCACCGCGACGCCACGCTCGGCGACGCAGCCCGGGCCGGTCGAGCGGTCGTTTGCTGCCCGGTGCCGACGCGCACGACGCGGCGCGATGTCCTAGATTCGCAGCACCGGACCGAGGAGGAGCAGATGGCGCTGGTGGTCGGAGTCCCCACCGAGATCAAGGACAACGAGAACCGGGTCGCGATGCAGCCCGACGGGGTGGCCGAGCTGGCCCACCACGGCCACCGGGTGGTCGTCCAGGCGGGCGCCGGGGCCGGGTCGCGCTTCGACGACGAGGTCTACGCGGCCGCGGGCGCGGAGATCCTGCCCGACGCGGACGCCGTGTTCGCCGCGGCCGACCTGATCGTCAAGGTCAAGGAGCCGGTGGAGGCCGAGTACCACCGCTTTCGCGAGGGCCAGCAGCTCTTCACCTACCTGCACCTGGCCGCCGACCCGCAGCTGACCCGGTTCCTGATGGATCGCCGGATCGACGCCATCGCCTACGAGACCGTGCAGACCGCGGACGGCAAGCTGCCGCTGCTCACCCCGATGAGCGAGGTCGCCGGCCGGCTGGCCGTCCAGGCCGCCGCCCACCACCTCGAGTCGCCCGCCGGCGGCGCCGGGCTGCTCCTCGGCGGGGTCCCCGGCACCCCGGCGGCCAAGGTGACGATCATCGGCGGCGGGGTGGCCGGCACCGAGGCGGCCAAGATCGCCCTCGGGATGCGGGCCATCGTCCGGGTCTTCGACACCAACCCGGCCCGGCTCGCCTACCTCTCCGACATCTTCGAGGGCCGCGCCGACCTGGTGGTGCCCAACCGGGCCCGGCTGGCCGACTACGTCGCCGACTCCGACGTGGTGATCGGTGCGGTGCTGGTCCCCGGCACCAAGGCGCCCAAGCTGCTCACCCGCGAGATGGTCGCCTCGATGCGGCCGGGCAGCGTGGTCGTCGACATCGCCATCGACCAGGGCGGCTGCTTCGAGACCAGCCGGCCGACCACGCACTCGCACCCGACCTTCGTCGAGGAGGGCGTCGTGCACTACTGCGTGGCCAACATCCCCGGCGCGGTCGCCCGCACCTCGACGCTGGCGCTCACCTCGGCCACGCTCCCCTACCTCGTCACCGTGGCCGGCCGCGGAGTCGCCGAAGCCGCCCGGACCAGCCCGCCGCTCGCCGCCGGGTTGTCCACCCTGGCCGGCCGGCTCACCTCCGAGCCGGTGGCCGCCGCGCACGACCTGCCGTACACACCCGCCGCCGAGGCGCTCGCCTGACACCGGGCGCCGGCGGCTCGCCGCGCTCAGCCGGCGACGGCGGCCGCCGCCCGCTCGGCCGGCCGGTCGGTGACCGGGAACGCCACCCGCATCGTGGTGCCCCGGCCGAGCTCCGACTGCACCGAGATCCGGCCGCGGTTGCGCTCGACGATCAGCTTGCAGATAGCCAGCCCCAGCCCGGTCCCGGGGATGGCCTCGGCCGCGGGATTGGTCGACCGGAAGAACCGGGTGAAGAGTCGCCGCTGGTCCTCGGGCGAGATCCCGATGCCGTGGTCGGTGACCCGCAGCTCGACCGCCTCGCCGGTCGGGTCGCCGCCGA
Source organism: Microlunatus kandeliicorticis (assembly GCF_014137855.1). GTDB lineage: Bacteria > Actinomycetota > Actinomycetes > Propionibacteriales > Propionibacteriaceae > Microlunatus > Microlunatus kandeliicorticis. Next base: position 573,651 of record NZ_JACGWT010000002.1, on the reverse strand, counting down.
CCGCGATCTGCACCTCGCCGCCGCGCGGGCTGAACTTGATCGCGTTGCTGAGCAGGTTGTCGATCACCCGCTCGATCTCGTTCGGGTCACCGAGCATCATCGGCACCGACGCTCCGCTCAGCAGCCGCAGGGTGATCCCGGACCGGTCGGCCACCGGTTGCTGCAGCTGCACCGACTCGCGGGCCAGCAGGTCGAGGTCGACCGGCTTGCGGACCGTCGGGGTGGTGTTCTCCTCGATCCGCGACAGCAGCAGCAGGTCCTCGATCAGCGTGGTCAGCCGGCGGGTGTTCCGCTCGACCGCGCCGAGGGACCGGTCCACCCGCGCGTCGACCGGGCCCAGGTCGCCGTTGCGGATGATCTCGAGGTGCCCGATCACCGACGACAGCGGCGTCCGCAGCTCGTGCGAGACCATCGAGACGAACGCGTTCTTGCGGGCGTCGAGGGCCTGCAGCTCGCCGACCAGCTGCTGCTCTCGGGCGAACGAGCGGGCCTGGCCGATCGCCAGCCCGATCTCGCGGGCCATCCGGTTGATCGCCCGGATCTCCAGCGGTGACCAGACCTCGTCCTCGTCGGTCCGCGACATGATCAGGTAGCCCAGGCAGGTCTCGCGGATGCCGAGCGGGGCGAAGATCATCGACGCGACGCCGAGCGGCTTCATGATGTCCAGGACGGTGTCGCGCAGGTCGGGTGGCACCAGGGTGGCCGAGGCGGCGTCGTCCCGGTAGATCACCAGCGACTGCTGCAGCCGCCAGATCTGCCGGGCCAACCGCTGCGCGGCGATCACCAGGTCCTCCGGGGCCGCCCGCCGCTCGGGCATCGGCGGGTACATCAGGCCGAGACTGCGCCCGGGCAGGTCCTCGGTGCCAGGGAAGACGCGCACCCAGCCGACCCGGGCGTGCAGACCCTCGCACAGTGGCACCAGGATCGCCTCGAGGATCTCCTCCACCTCGGTCAGCGAGTGCAGCGAGGAGCCCCAGTCGCGTTCCAGCGAGGTCAGCCGGAGCTCCTCGGCCGCCCGCTCCTCCGCTCGCTCCTGGCCGGCGGCGAGCTCGTTGAGCGCCTCGGCCACGTCGCGGATCTCCAGCACGCCGGCGGCCGAGTCGGCGCGGGCGCTGAAGTCCTGCTGCTGCAACCGGCGGACCACCCGCTCCAGGTTCTCCAGCGGCGGGGCGATCCCGGTCAGCACCTGGCGTGCCGGGCGCAGACCGATCACCAACCCGACCGCCGCACCGATCACCAGCAGGCCGCCGGTGATCATCGCCGCGACCACCGAGATGGTGGTCAGCTCCATCCGGCGCTGCTTGGTCCAGCCCGCGATCGCCCCGTTGGACTGCAGGATCGAGTCGACCAGCGCCGACGCGTCGGTCACGTCGGCCGACGACTGGCGGACACCGCTCAGCGCGGGGTCGCCGTACCGCTGCCAGAACCGGGCCACCAGGTCGCGCTGGTGCACGACGTCGCGCGAGATCGGGGCGTCGTCGCCGAGGGCGTCGTCCAGGGTCCCGACCGCGGCGTCGACCACGGTCCGGGCCGACCGGAGCGGTGCGAGGAAGCTGGCGTCGCCGGTCCGCTCATAGCCCCGGTAGGCCAGCAGGCTCTCCTGGATCTGCTGGGCGACGAGGACGTTGGCCCGCTCGCCCGGCCCGATCCGGTTGGCCGACTCGAACCGACTGGCCGCGGAGAAGGCCGAGCCGGCCACCCCGACCGCACACAGCGCGAGGATGCAGACCGTCGCGGTCCGGATCATCTCGGTGATCTTGACCCGCACCGACGGCAGCGGGCCGCGGCCCGCCCGCACCCGGCCGCGTCCCCCCGGCTCCGCGTCGCGAGCCGTCCGGGCGGCGGCCGCCGAGCGTCGCGACAGCACCAGGTAGGCCACGGGGACCAGCAGCACGACGGCCATGATCACCGTCGCGACCGACCAGATCATCCCGGCCGCGCGGTCATCGCCGGCCCGGTCTCCTGCACGGCCTCACTCCACGTAGCCGAGCGTGGCCTTGATCCGCAGCAGGAGCTCCATCGGGCTGAACGGCTTGGTCAGGTAGTCGGTGGTGCCCACCGCGTAGCCCAGCTCCACGTCCGACTCGCGCGCCTTGGCGGTCAGCAGGATCACCGGGACGTCCTTGCTGGCCCCGTGCGCCCGCACCTCGCGGAGCACCTCGATCCCGGTCATGCCAGGCATCATCACGTCGAGCACGGCGAGGTCGAGCCCGGTGTCGGTGCTGAGGATCTTCAGCGCGTCGTCACCGTTGTCGGCGGTGACCACGTCCATCCCGGCCGAGCGGAGCTTGATCTCGACGAAGTCGCGGATGTCCTCCTCGTCGTCCGCCACCAGGATCCGCGCCGCGTTCGACGCGCCGTTCTCAGACATTCCGGTCCTTTCGTCCCGCCGTGCGCGCCTGGACCGCCCGCTGGGCCTTGGCCACCGCCTGGGCCACCGACTGGGCCCGGAACGGCTTGCCCAGGGTCGCGTCGGCGCCGATGCCGGGGAGGTCCTGGAGGTCGAGGATGCTGCTGGCCACGATGGCCAGGTCGGGGTGCCGGCTGCCGCTGCGGACCCGGTCGATCAGCTCCGACCCGGTCATCCCGGGGAGCAGGATGTCGACGACCGCGAGGTCGAAGTCCTCGTGGTCGAGCAGGTCGAGCGCCCCCTCGGCGCTGTCCGTGGCGGTGCAGTCGAAGCCCATCCGGCCGAGGTGGTGGACGAACAGCGACGCCACGTCGGGCTCGTTCTCCACGACGAGCGCGCGGTCGGTCATCGCCACCACCCGGGGCGACGGTCGGCGGAGCGCGGGGGGAACTGGGGAGCAGACGGCACGGAGGTCCTGTCGTGGGATCGGGGGGCGACGCGCTGCCCCCGGCAACCCGTCGTTCGCGCCACCACGGTGGCGCAGCGTCAGTATCCCTGCCGCCTCCGGCAGTGTCCAGCAGCCCCGCGGCGGCCCGGGCGGGGCTGCGGTCAGTTGATCCGGGTGACCACGAACGCCTCCGCCAGCCGCCCTGCTGGCAGGCCGGCGCGGGTGGCGTTCGTGCCGTTCCAGCCGCGGAGCATCTCCTCCAGCCGGTCGCCGAGGTGGGCGGTCTGTGAGCGGTGCGCGCGCAGCGCGGCGAGCTTGCGGTCGAACCGCTCGGTGATGTCGACGACATGCGAGGTCTCGTGGTGCGCCATCACCCACAGCTCGGTGACCTTCCAGGCGGGCAACCCCTGCTCGACCAGCTCGGGCCAGGCGAACGGGTTCTCCGCGGCCGGGTAGACGGCACGGACGGTGGCCTCGCCGGCGGCCAAATGGTCGGGGTGCGACCCCTGCAGCCGGCGCAGGTTCCGATCGGGCGACTGGCAGAGCACCCGCTGCGGCCGGACCTGACGGATCACCGTGACCAGCTGCTTCTGCAGCTCCCAGTTCGGTTCGAGCCAGCCGTCGTGGAAGCCGTCGAGGAAGCGGACGTCGGTCACCCCGAGCTCGGCCGAGGCGGCCCGCTGCTCGGCCTCGCGGATCCGCGGCATCTCGGCCCGTTCGGTGTCGTCGAAGCCGCCCTGGTCGCCGCGGGTGCAGAGCACCAGCGTCACCTCGATCCCCGCGTCGACCCAGCCGGCCACCGTCCCGGAGCAGCCGAAGTCGGCGTCGTCGGGGTGGGCGGCCACCACCAGCGCACGCTCCACCTGGTCGTCCGGGAGCGGCTCGGCCCAGTCGAACGGACTGCGGTCGTCGGCGCGCGGCTCGGTCACCGGCCCACCCTATGAGCAGCCGCCCTACGAGGAGCCGGGAGCCTCCGGCGCGGCCGGGACGGCAGCCTCGGGTGCCGCCGGACGCCGTCGGGTCGCCCAGAGCCGGGCCCGGGCGGAGGGCGAAGCCTCCGGCGGCAGCCCGGGTCCGCCGGACCGGCCGGCCCACAGGTCGCGGACGACGACCTGGATGATCCCCGCCACCGGGATGGCCAGCAGCGCGCCGAGGATCCCCGCCAGCTCGAACCCGGCGACGAAGGCGATCACCACGGTCAGCGGGTTGAGCTTGACGGTCTTGGACAGCACCACCGGCGTCAGCACGTGGTTCTCCACCTGCTGGTAGGCCACGATGAAGACGGCGACCACGATGAACGCGGGCAGCGAGTGGGTGGCCGCCACCGCCATCGCCACCACCCCGCCGACAAAGGCGCCGAGGATCGGCAGCAGGTCGGTGATGGCCACCAGCAGGGCCAGCAGCCCCGAGAACGGCACCCCCATCACCAGCAGCACCAGGTAGGTGAGGACGCCGCAGATCACGCTGATCAGCAGGTTGCCGAAGATGTAGCCGTTGATGGTCTTGCCGCAGTCGGCCACCACCCGCTGCACCCGTTCACGGCGCTCGGCCGAGCCGATCAGCCCGAGCCCGCCCCGGGTGATCAGCGGCCCCTCGAGGACGATCAGCAGGGCGAGCACGAAGACGGTGACCACCCCGGCCAGCCCGAGCGCCAGCCCGCGGACGATGCTCGCCGCCGGGGTGCTCAGCCCGGTGGCCAGCGAGGCGATCCGGGCCTGGTTCTGCTGCAGCCAGGTGTAGGCGTGCAGCCGGTCGAGCAGATGTCCGAGCGGACCGCGGTGGGTGCGGGCGTCGTCGATCAGCTTGGGCACCTGGTCGGCGAACGCCGAACCCTGCTGGGCCAGCGGGACCGCGAACAGGGTGATGACGCCGGCCACCACCACGATGACCAGGGCGAAGACGATCAGGGTGGCCGGCAGCCGACGCCGGAAGGTGATCCGCCGCTGGGTCCAGTTCACCGCCGGGTAGAGCGCGGCGGCGAAGAACAGCGCCACCACCAGCCAGACCACCACGTGACGCATCTGGTAGAGGATCAGGACGGCCGCGGCGGCACCGAGGACCATCAGGATGGTGACCGCGATGGTGCGGACGGGAACCGGGCCCCGCGCCGGGCTGGCTGGCATGGCTGTTTCTTACGCCCTCGCACCGACAGTGTCCAAAACCCGCGTCCGGTGGCTCAGTGTCACCGGCCCGACCTGACCCAGGCGGCTCTCCGGGCGATGAGCTATTTTGTGCCCGCGGCTGAGCAGCGAGCTGCCCTGACGGCGGTCCCGCACCACCGGCAGCGGCTCCGCCGTGCCGGCACCCGGGCCCCGTCGGACCGGCACCGCCCTGGAGGTGCTCGCGTGAAGCCGATCAAGACCATCGACCGGGTGGAGGCGTCCGCCTACAGCGTCCCCACCGAACGCCCGGAGACCGACGGCACCTTCGCCTGGGAGGAGTCGACGCTGGTCCTGGTCCAGGTCTGGGCCGGCGACGAGCTCGGCACCGGCTGGACCTACGGCTCGATGGGGACCGCCGCGCTGATCCGCCAGACCCTCGGCCCGATGCTGGTCGGCCGGCGGGTGGCCGACATCGCCCGGCTGTGGGCCGACATGGTCATCGCGCTGCGCAACATCGGCCGTCCCGGCATCGGCTCGATGGCGCTGTCGGCCGTCGACTGCGCGCTCTGGGACCTCAAGGCGCGCCTGGTCGAGCTGCCGTTGCACCACCTGATCGGCGCCTACCGCAGCGCGGTGCCGGTCTACGCCTCCGGAGGCTTCGTCAACCAGGACGACCAGCAGCTCACCGACCAGCTCCGCGGCTGGACCGACAAGCTCGGGCTGTCCCGGGTCAAGATCAAGATCGGCGAGGACTGGGGCCGCCGGCCGGACCGTGACCTCGACCGGCTCCGGCTGGCCCGCGACGTGGTCGGGCCGGGGGTCGAGCTGTACGTCGCGGCCAACGGCGCCTACCACGTCGGCCAGGCCACCCGGATCTGCCGCGACCTCGACGACCTCGACGTGCGGTGGTTCGAGGAGCCGGTGAGCAGCGACGACCTGGCCGGCCTGCGGCAGGTGCGGACGCGCTGCCGGGCCGACGTGGTGGCCGGCAGTTACGGCTACGACCTCGGTTACTTCCGCCGGGTCTGCGCGGCCGACGCGCTCGACTGCCTGCAGGTCGACCTCACCCGGTGCGGCGGGATCACCGAGCTGCTGCGGATCGCCGCGGTCGCCGCGGCGCACAACCTCGACGTCTCCGGCCAGGGCGCGCCCTACCTGTCCGCCCCCGCACTGGCCGCGGTGCCGAACCTGCGGCACACCGAGTGGTTCCACGACCACGTCCGGGTCGAACAGCTGCTGTTCGCGGGCACGGCCGACCCGGTGGACGGGGTGCTCCCGCTGGCCGACGACGTGGACGGCCACGGCCTGACCTGGCGCGAGGAGGTGGCCAGCCCCTACCGGGTCTTCTGAGACTCGGACCGGGGTCGGCTCAGGCCAGCGTGGTGCGCCGGCCCTGGTTGAGGTCCTCGACCAGTTGTGCGGCCAGCGTCCTGATCTTGACGTTGCCGGTCTGCGAGACGCGCGTGAGGAAGGCGAACGCGCGGTCCTCGTCGAGGTGGTAGCGCTCCATCACGATGCCGAGCGCCTGCCCGATGATCTTCCGCGAGTCCATCGCCTCGGAGAGCTGATCATGGGTGATCCGCCGGCCGAGCGCGTGCGCGGCGTGGGTGGCGAACAGCCCGGCCACCCGCGGGGTCATCTCGTCGAACGCGTTCGGCTGGAAGGCGTAGAGGTTGAGCCCGCCGAGCGTGGTGTCCTCGACGTACAGCTGCAGACCGAGCTGGGAGTGGATGCCGAGCTCGACCGCCCGCGGGGCGTACGCCGGCCACTGGTCGTCGTGGGCGAGGTCGTCGACGCAGCGCATCCCGTCCCCGCGGATCGCGTCGTGGCAGGGGCCCTCGCCGACCTCGTACTGGACGGCGTCCAGGTCCCGCACCACCTGCGCGGTGGCCGCCACCGTCTCGATCCGGCCGTTCCGGCGGAGCAGCGAGATGCCCGCTTCGTCGACGCCGGGCACCGTGTCGACGCACGACTCGACGATCAGCTGGAGCAGCTCGTCGAGCGGCACCTCCCGGTTGAGCGAGCGGGCCACCGTGTCCATCGTCTGGGCCAGGTCGGCCGGGGCAGCGGTGCTGGCGTTGTCGTGCATGCAAGGGTCCCTTCGCCCAGGTCCCGCAGGGACCGGTGGTGTGCCGATGCTAGCTTGGCCACGTCCGATGCGGAGCCGCTGTCCCGAGGAGCTGAGCATGGCCAATCTCGCCAAGATCGTCTATCGCCCGGTCGGGCTCGTCGGCGGTGTGGTGGCCGGGATCGTGGCCGGCGCGATCTTCAAGCGAGTGTGGAAGATCGTGGACCGGGAGCACGACGCCCCCGACGCGCTCCAGGCCGAGTACTCGTGGCCGAAGATGCTGCTCGCGGCGACCCTGCAGGGCGCGATCTTCGCCGCCGTGAAGGCGGCCATCGACCGGGGCGGGGCGAAGGGCTTCGAGCGGGCCACCGGGGAGTGGCCGGGGAGCTGAGCCCGACGCCGGTCTGTCACCCGCACCCGGTGTCGGGGCCCGTGCGCGACCGGTGAGGATGAGCCCATGAGCGAACGACTCCACGGCACCGTCGCCCTCGTCACCGGGGCGAGCAGCGGCATCGGCGCGGCCACCGCCGTCGAGCTGGCCCGGCACGGCGCCTCGGTGGCCCTGGTCGCCCGTCGCGGCGACCGGCTGAACGAGCTGGCCGAGACCATCACCCGGTCCGGCGGTACACCGTTGGTGATCGAGGCCGACGTCACCGACGAGGAGGCGGCGCGGAGCGCGGTGGCGCGGACCGTCGAGGAACTCGGCCGGCTGGACACCGTCGTGGCCAACGCCGGGGTGATGCTGCTCGGACCGATCGTCGACGCGCCGGTCGAGGAGTGGACCCGGATGGTCGACCTCAACGTGATGGGGCTGCTCTGGACCGCGCACGCGGCGCTGCCGCACCTGCTCGCGGCCGCCGAGACCGAGCCGCGCAAGGTCGCCGACCTGGTGCTGGTGAGCAGCGTGGCCGGCCGGGTGGCCCGCCGCGGCAGCGGGGTCTACAACCTGACCAAGCACGGCGTCGGCGCGTTCGGCGAGTCGTTGCGGCAGGAGGTCACCGGCCGCCACGTCCGGGTGTCGCTGGTCGAGCCGGGCGCGGTGATCACCGAGCTGACCGGGCACAACCGGCCGGAGATCCAGGAGCAGAACCGGGGTCGCTGGGAGGGGATGGAGCGGATGGAGGCGGTCGACATCGCCGACGCCATCGCGTACGTCGTCACCCGGCCCCGTCGGGTGGCGGTCAACGAGATCCTGATCCGGCCGACGGAGCAGGAGAGCTGAGATCGCGGTCGACGCCTCCGGGCGCGGTCCGGATCGGAGCACGGCCCGGATCGGACCCTGGCGCAACGCCGTCCTGACCGCGTTCGCGCTCGGCGGCGTCACCATGACCGCCTGGGGGCCGCGGCTGCCGAGCATGCGCAGCTCGCTGGCCCTCGACAACGCCGGTCTCGGCCTGGTGCTGGCCGGCGTCACGGTCGGCGCGGTCCTCGGCCTGCTGGCCTCGTCGCCGATCTTCACCACCTTCGGGCCGCGGCGCGGGATCGGCGCCGCGCTGATGGCCACCGCGGTCAGCCTGGCCCTGATCGGTGTCGGGGCGGGACCGCTGCACTCGGTGCCGGTGACCGCGCTCGGCTTCGCCGTGGTCGGCTTCAGCATCGGGGCGCTCGACGTGATGATCAACGTCGAGGGCGCCGCGGTCGAACGGGCCGCCGGCCGGACGCTGATGCCGCTGATGCACGCCGGCTGGTCCCTGGGCGCGGTGGTCGGCTCGGGGATCGGGGCGGCGTGCGCGGCGCTGCGGATCGCGTTCGCGGTCCAGTTCGCCGCCGAGGCGGTGCTGATCGTGGTGGTCGGCCTGGTGGTGGCCCGGCACCTGCCGAGCGGCGTCCCCGCCGAGGCCGCCGAGGAGCGACCGCCCGTGCGCGAGCGGTTCCGTGAGTGGCTCTCGGGCTGGACCCACCTGCGCCTGCTGGTCATCGGGCTGGTGATGCTCGGCGTCGAGCTCGGCGAGGGCTCGGCCAACAACTGGCTCACCCTGGCGGTCCGGGACGGTCACCGGCAGACCGACGCGGTGGCCGCTGCGTTCTTCATCGTCTTCGCGGTGGGCGAGACCGCGGCCCGGGTGCTCGGCGGGCCGCTGGTCGACCGGATCGGCCGGGTGGCCGCCATCCGGGTGACCACGGCGATCGGCGTGGTCGGGCTGGTGCTGTTCATCCTCGGCGGCCCGGCCTGGGTGGTGCTGGTCGGCATCCTGTTCTGGGCGGTCGGGGTCTCGCTCGGCTTCCCGCTCGGGATGTCCGCCGCCGCCGAGAGCGGCCCCAACCCGGCAGCCCGGACCAGCGTGGTGGCCTCGATCGGCTATCTGGCCAACCTCGCCGGGCCGCCGGCGATCGGGGCCCTGTCCGAACGCGTCGGTCTGCTCGAGGCGATGTGGGTGATCCTCGCGCTGCTGGTCGTCGGGTTCCTCTGCGCGGGCGCGCTGCGGCCCCCGCGAGCGGAGCGTCCCGCGTCAGGCGACCCGGCGTGACGACGTCAGACCGCGAAGGTGAGCTCGACGGTCACCGGCTCGCCCTCGGCGAGGTGCTCCCGACGCCGGACGTCGGCCTTGATCGGGACGATGTACCCGCCGTCCTTCGGCCAGAGCGCGGTCGCGAACGTGGTGCGTCCGACCCGGACCTCGGCCGGGATCATCCCCCAGCCGTAGCTGAGACGGCCCGACAGCTCGTGCAGCTGCTCGACCAGCAACGCGGGCACCGACACGAAGTACCAGGGCGCCAGACCGCGCCAGTACCAGAGCACGTCGGTGAACTCATGCCGCACGGCACCATGATGGCTGCCCGCCCTCTTCGATGCCGACCCCTGGCGGTTTACACTCGAAACTAGTTGCGTTCACGCTCGGCCCGGATCATCCCCCCGTCGGATCCCGTTGAGGAAGGAGGCAGCCCTCGTGAACGAGTTGCCCCCCAGCCCGGTTCACCCCCGCCTGCGCGAGTCTCGATCGTGAGCCAGCTCACCGCCGGTCGCGCCGCCAACGCGATGACCGCCGCGCTCGAGGAGCGCTGGGAGCAGGTGCGCGGCGACGACCCGGACACCCGGCTCCATCCGTCGCTGCTCCGGCTGGCCATCCTGATCAACTCGGTGCCCTACGACCAGCGGGTGCAGACCCTCGGCCACGTGCTGACGATCTTCGAGCGGCACCTCTTCGACGAGGGTCCGGTCGGCGAGGCGCTCAGCTCCTGGAACGGCGGCGACCCCGACGAGTTCCTCACCGAGCTCACCGATCTGGCCGCCGAGACCGCCGACGAGCTGCGCCGCACCCACCCCGAGCGTGCGCTGGCCTACGCCAACTACCTCCGGGCGCTCGGCGCCGACGACCTGATCACCCGGCACCTCGACGGTCAGCCCACCGACGACGCCCCCTGAGCCTGTCGAAGGGCACCCCGTGCCCTGAGCCTGCCGAAGGGCACCCCGTGCCCTGAGCCTGCCGAAGGGCCCTGAGTATGTCGAAGGGCACCCCGTGCCCTGAGCCTGTCGAAGGGCGGAGCGGAGCCCTCACCCCGCGGTGACCGCGCCCAGCTCGCCCATCACCTCGCGCTCGATCTCCGCCAGCGACCGGGTCTCGCCCTCGGTCGTCCAGGTCCGGAACGCCACCCCGAACACCGTCACCGCCGACTGGGCCGCGAGGGTCGCCTGCGGTTCGGTGATCCCCCGGGCCCGCAGCGCTTGGGCGACCGCCGCGCCGAGCCCGGCCATCTTGAGCAGCTCGCGCTCCTGCAGCGCGGGGTTGGTGGTCACCACCTCCATCCGCCGCCGCGCGTAGTCGCGGTGCTCGTCGGGGAAAAAGGCCGCCGATGCCTCGAGTGCGGCCGCCGCCAGCTCCATCGGCGTGCGACCGTCCGGTGCTCGGACGATGCCGTCGACGAAGAGCCCGACGAAGTCCTCCTGCCCGGCGAAGATCACCTCGCGCTTGTCGGCGAAGTGCCGGAAGAAGGTCCGCTCGGTCACCCCGCCGGCCGCGGCGATCTCGGCGGTCGTCGTCTGCTCGTAGCCCTGACGCACGAAGAGGTCGATCGCGGCCGCGCGCAGGCGGTCCCGCGTTCCCGGCTGCCATCGACCCATACCCTGATCCTAGGTGATGACAGCGACTGACTTCGCGGAGTACAGTCGAACGTCAGTAACTGTCATCACCAAAGGAGTAGATCATGCGGATCTTCGTCACCGGGGCGTCCGGCTGGATCGGCTCGGCCACCGTCGACGAGCTGCTCGCCGCCGGGCACCACGTCGTCGGGCTCGCCCGGTCCGACGCCTCGGCCGCGTCGCTGACCGCCAAGGGGGTCAAGGTCCGGCGGGGCGATCTCGACGACCTCGAGAGCATCCGGGCCGGGGCGACCGACGCCGACGCCGTGCTGCACCTGGCCAACAAGCACGACTTCGTCCACCCCGAGGTCTCCAACCGGGCCGAGCGCAACGCCGTCCGGACCATCGTGGACACGCTGGAGGGCTCGGACCGGCGCTTCCTGATGGCCTCCGGTGTCGCCGGACTGGCGCAGGGTCGCCCGGCCACCGAGGACGACCCGTCGCCCTTCGTCGGTCCGGACGCCCCGCGCGGCGGCAGCGAGAACCTGGCGCTCGACTCCGTCGACCGGGGCGTCCACGCCGTCGCCGTCCGGTTCGCCCCGACGACGCACGGGACCGGCGACCACGGGTTCGTTGCGGCGCTCACCGCGGCGGCCCGCCAGCACGGCCGGTTCGGCTGGGCCGGCGACGGCAGCAACCGGTGGGCCGCCGTTCACGTCACCGACGCGGCCAAGCTCATCGTCGCCGCTCTCGACCGCGCTCCCGCCGGGGCCCGGCTGCACGCGATCGCCGAGGAGGGCATCCCGGTCCGGGAGATCGCCGAGGCCATCGGCGCGGGCGTCGGCGTCCCGGTCGGTCCGCTCGGACCCGACGAGCTCGACGTCCTGGGCCCGATCGGCTTCTTCTTCGCGATGGACATGGCCGCGAGCTCGGCCCGGACCCGCGCGCTGCTCGACTGGACCCCGACCGGCCCGACCCTGCTCGAGGACCTCGCCGCCGGCGAGTACTTCGCGACGGCGTGAGCGCGGCCCCGACCTCGTCGGGAGCGAGCGGCCCGTCCCGCCTCGTGCGGACGAACCCGATGACCCTCGCGCTGTGCAAGGGTGCGGGTCATCATCGTTCCGGCGGTCGCGGTCGATCGCCGTTGGGGAAGGGATCTGCACATGATTCGACGCGTGGCCGGGCTGGGCGCCGCCATCACCCTGGTGTCGAGCGGGTTGGCGGTGGTGGGCGCCTCGCCGGCGCTCGCCATGTGTCCGCCGGACACGGGCTACACCGTGCACGGCACGTCGGTGGCCATGCCGTTCCGGGGCGTCCCGGTGTTCAAGGACGGCAAGGGCGGGACGATCACCGTGTCGCGGGCCTACTCGGGCAGCGTCTCGTTCTCGGTGACGGCCGGAGCCGAGACCGAGGTGGGGGCGATCCTCGCCAAGGCGAAGGTGTCGATCAGCGCGTCGCTGACCAAGACCAACTCGACCAGCACGACCCACACCTACTCCCACGACATCAGCAGGGGTCACTACGGTCACGCCCAGTACGTGTCCTGGGGCAAGCGCGTGAGCTGGAGCAAGTGGCAGCAGTACACCAGCAACGGTCGGTGCGCCGTGAAGACGCTGCGCAGCGGCGTGATCAAGTTCCCGAGCACGTCCGAGGGCTGGCGTTACTGGGAGACGACCAGCTGAGCGACGACGCCGGCGGCCGGAGCCACGGGCAGGCGGCTCCGGCCGGGCGGCGACCGACCGGGTGGAACACTGGCGGCGTGGAGCTCGAGGCCGTGACGCCGGTGACGACGCGGCCGGTCACCCGGCCGGTGCTCTCGCAGCGGTGGCTCGACCTCTGCTTCCTGCACTGGGCGGTCGATCCCGGGCGGGTGGCGCCCTTCCTGCCGCCCGGCACCGAACCGGACGTGCTCGACGGATCGAGCTACGTCGGGCTGATCGGCTTCCGGATGGTCGGGCTCGGTCTGGGGCGCGGTCCGGCCCTGCCCTGGGTCGGGACATTCCTGGAGACCAACGTCCGGCTGTACAGCCGCGACCGGCTCGGTCAGCGCGGGGTGGTGTTCCGCTCACTCGACGCGACCCGGCTGCTGTCGGTGTTGACCGCGCAGGTCGCGCTGTGGCTGCCGTACAAGTGGTCGCGGATGCGGTTCAGCCGGGTCGACACCGACATCACCTACACCTGCCGTCGGCGCTGGCCCGGACCGGCGGGCGCGACCAGCCGGATGACCATCCGGGTCGGACGCCCCCTCGAGCAGACGACCGAGCTCGACCACTTCCTGACCGCGCGCTGGGGCCTGCACACCCGGATCGGCCGACGGACGGTGCACCTGCCCAACGAGCACCCCACCTGGCCGCTGTGGAGCGCCGAGCTGCTCGACCTCGATGATCAACTGCTCGAGGCCGCCGGCTTCCCGGGCCTGACCGGGCCACCGGCCAGCGTCCGCTACTCCCCCGGCGTCCGGGTGACCTTCGGCCCACCGATCCCTTGATCACGGGCGCGCGCCGAGCCCGTCGAAGCGCGCACCCCGCACACTGAGCTTGTCGGGCGGGCAACCCCCACGCTGAGCCCGTCACACGGCAATATTCAAGCGCTGAGCCTGTCGAAGCGCGCACCCCGCACGCTGAGCCCGTCGGGCGCGGACCCCGCACGCTGAGCTTGTCGAAGCGCGCAACCCCGCACGCTGAGCCCGTCGAAGCGCGCACCGCGCACGCTGAGCCCGTCGAAGCGCGTAGACGAGTGCTGAGCTCGTCGAAGCGCGTCGGCGACGCGCTCAGTCCTCGTCCGGCGTCATCCGCAACCCGGCTCGCCGTGGCCGCACGTGCGGACCGGTCGTCGACGGAATCCCCAACACCACGGTGTCGGCCATGTCCCGCAGCGCCGCCTCGTCGACCGTGATCCCGGCTCCGGACTCGTCCCCGAGCACCAGACCGCCGTCGGCGATCTGCAGGTCGAAGTGGAGCCAGGCCGGCGGCTCGAGCTCCTGGACCTCGACGGTCAGCAGGTTGGGGATCGAGGCGGCCGCCGCAGCGATGGCCGGCGCGAAGCCGACCGGGCTGACCGGCAGGTCGTAGGCGTGCGCGAGGTGCGCGACCCGGAGGAAGTTCGTGGAGCCGAACGCGGCATTGGGCTGCACGACGTCGACGGCCTGGGCCGCGACCAGCGCGCGCGTCTGCTCGAGTCCGGTGAGGTTCTCCCCCGACGCGACGCCGGCCCGGACGCCACGGCGGACCGTGGCCAGACCGTCGGCGTCCCAGCGGCGGACCGGCTCCTCGATCCAGGTAAGGTCGAGCTCCGCCTCGAGCCGGCTCACGTACCGAATCGCCTGCGAGACGTGCCAGGACTCGTTGGCGTCGATCATCAGCGCGGGCGTCTCGGTGTTGGCGTGCAGGATCTCCTCGAGCAGTCGGAGCCGGCGAAGATCGCGCGAGAACTCACGGCCGCCCTTGGTCTTGCCCGCCCTGAACCCGCGCTCGGCGAACCGGGTCCAGAGCGCTCCGGCCTCCTCGTCGTCGAGCCCGTACTCGAGCCCGGAGGCGTAGCCGGGGACGAAGCGGTCTCGGGCGCCGAGCATCCGCCAGAGTGGTTCGTCCGCGGCCTTCGCCTTGAGGTCCCACAGCGCCTGGTCGACGGCGCCGATGGTCGCGAAGGTCGCGCCGGCGTGCCCGAGCTTGAACACCGCCGCCAGCATCCGGTCGTAGAGAGCGGACGTCGACCGAGGGTCCTCACCCTCGACGGTGGGGAAAACAGCCTCGATCGCCCCGACCGACCCGACGCCGATCCCCTCGATGCCGGTGTCGGTCTCGATGATCACGACCTCGGTCCGCGACCAGCGGGTGACGCCGTTGACGTCCCCGATCAGCCGGCCGCGATCCCGCGGTGCGCTGACGGTCCGGTAGCCGGTGATCTTCACGGTGCCCTCGCTCGATCGGTCGTTCGGTTCGGCCAGTCTGGTGCACCGCAGGCATCGACGGCGCGCAGGGCGGACCTCCTGCGTCCTACTCTCGCTCGGTGCAGCCCTCCGTTCGCAGCTCGCCGACGCGCTCGTGCCTGCTTGTCGCCGCGGTGGTGACCGGCGTCCTCGCTCTGGGCTCGGCTGTCGCCAGCGCGATCACACACCGGATCTTCGACGAGCGCCTGCACCGGTACGCCACGACCGTCGGGCTCCCGTCGTCCTACCTGGAGACCGCCTCCTACTTCGACCTGGCGTCGGGCGCGACCAGGGTCCTGGCGATCTTCCTCGCGGTCGTGACGGTCGCTCTGCTGATCGCACTCCTGCTCGTCTGGCGCGCCGAGGTGCGGAAGCGCTACGGACGAACGCCCGGCTGACAGACCGAGGGCCACTCGTGCGGCGACTGCCCGTCGGTCCCGATGCCGCTGCGCGAGGCCCAGCCGGGCCGGAAAACAAGTTCAGCGCCACCCGAAGGTGACGCTGACGAGTTCTTGTCCGGCGCACCCGGAGGGATTCGAACCCCCAACCTTCTGATCCGTAGTCAGATGCTCTATCCGTTGAGCCACGGGTGCTGGTGGTTGCCCGGTGGAGCGGACAACGACAGTCGATCATAGCCAACGCGACGCCGGAGTGCGAACCGGAACCGTCCGCGGGCCAGGACGGCTCAGCCGGGCTGGTAGTCGGTCGGCGATGCCGTCTCGTCGAGCGAACGGCGGACGGCGGCGCTCAGCGCGACGAACCGCTCGCCGTCCGCGTCGCTGAGATAGCGCGTGGCGGCCGCCTCGAGGTCGAGCCAGGCGTCGAGCATCAGCTGCTGCAGCTCCCGCCCCCGATCGGTCAGGAAGACCAGGCTCACCCGGCGGTCATGGTCTGACGTCTGCCGGCGCACCAGGCCGGCCTGCTCCATCCGCGCCACCATCTTGGCCACCGTCACGTGGCTCACCTGCAGCGTCGCGGCCAGCTGCTTCTGTGGCCGCCCGTCCCCGCCGGCGAGCTCCATCAGCAGGATCTCCTGCCCCGGGTAGAGCCCGAACGCGGCCAGTCGGCTCGCCGCGAGCCCGCGGTGCACCCGGGCCATCGCGAAGATCGCATAGCTCACCGGGCAACGCGCGGCCAGCAGCTCCGCCTCCGGGCGGCCGGTCCCGGACGCCCCGGAGTCCGTTCCCTCCACCGTCGCCATGCCTGCATCATCCGCAATCGGGCACTCCGCAGGCCACGTCCACGCCGACGTTCGCCGAAGATTCGTTGCCGGCTACTCGAAGGAGCGCTAGATTCATGTTGCCGGCTACACGATAAGACCTCGAGGAGATCGCATGACCGAGACCACCACTCCCGCAGACGGCACCCGCGCGGTTCGCTTCGACCGCTACGGCGACCGCGACGTGCTCCGCGTCGAGTCCGTCGAACGCCCGGTCCCCGGCCCCGGTGAGGTGCTGGTCGCCATCCGCGCCGCCGGGATCAACCCCGGCGAGGCCGCGATCCGCCGTGGCTTCCTCGACGCCGTCGCCCCGTCCACCTTCCCGAGCGGGCAGGGCAGCGACCTGGCCGGCGTCGTCCTCGAGGTCGGCCCGGACGACCCCGAGCAGCCCGACGCCCCACGGTTCGCCGTCGGCGACGAGGTGCTCGGCTACAGCTGGACCCGATCGAGCCACGCCACCCACGCCGCCGTCCCCGCCACCCAGCTCGTCGCCAAGCCCGCCGGGCTCTCCTGGGAGGTCGCCGGCGGGCTCTACGTGGTCGGCGCCACGGCCTGGGCGGCGATCGAGGCCGTCGACCCGCAGCCCGGCGAGGTCGTCGCGGTCTCCGGAGCCGCCGGCGGCGTCGGCACCCTGGTCACCCAGCTGCTCGCCGCCCGCGGTGTCCGCGTGCTGGGCATCTCCTCGGCGGCCAACGCGGACTGGCTGACCGCGCACGGCGCGGAGTTCGTCGACTACCACGGCGACGTCGCCGCCCACCTCCGCGCGGCTGCCGACCGGATCGACGCGTTCATCGACCTGCACGGCGACCCCTACGTCCAGCTCGCCGTCGACCTCGGGATCAGCCCGGACCGGATCGACACGATCATCGACTTCGCCGGTGCCGAGCGGCTCGGCGCCCACGCCGAGGGCAGCGTCGCCGGTTCGCGCCCCGAGGTGCTGCGCGCCCTCGCCGGCCGGCTGGCCGCCGGCGAGCTCGAGCTGCCGATCGCCGCAACCTACCCGCTCGACCGGGTGGCCGACGCCTTCGCCGAGCTCGAGGAGGGTCACACGCACGGCAAGATCGTGCTGATCCCCTGACCGCCGTCTCCGGACCGCCCGCGGCCATCCACAGCGAGGCCACAGACACGGGACAGCGCCCGCCGAGCGGGCCGCGGCAGCGTGGTGGGCATGCGCCGAGGAACCGAGGGCTCACCCGCCGACCGACCCGCGAGGCCGGGTGAGGCCCGGGGGCGCCGCCTGAGCCGACGCCGGTTGCTGACCCTGGCCGGAGCCGGCGTCGCCGGCGTCGCGGCCGTCGGCGGAGTGACCGACTACGCAGCCGGCGGGGTGGTCCGGCGAGCCGCGTCGAAGATCGGCGGGACGAAGGCCAGCACCGCTCTGCCGCGCGCGTTCACCGTGAACACCATCAGCGCGTCGGCATCGGCGGGCGACCTGTTCCTCAGCAACATGGGCACCAGCGCCCCGGCCGCGCTGATCGCCGACCCGTCGGGCGAGACGGTCTGGTCGGCCACCGGGCAGAAGTCCTACGCCGACACCCGGCTGCAGAGCTACCACGGCAGCCCGGTGATCACCTGGTGGGAGTCCCCGACCACCGGACTGGCCGCCTACGGCTCCGGTCGCGACGTGGTCACCGGCACCGACCACCAGGTGATCACCACGATCGGCAGCCACGACGGCGTCAGCCCCGACGAGCACGAGTTCTTCCTCACCGACCACGGCACCGCCTACATCGTCAGCTACGTCGAGGTCGAGCGGGACCTGAGCGACTACGGCGGCGCGACGAAGCAGCCGGTGCTCAACGGCGTCTTCGAGGAGATCGACCTCGCCACCGGCGCGGTGCTGCACCACTGGGAGTCGCTCGACCACGCCGACCTCGCCGAGAGCCACGCCGGCGTCCCGACCGACCCGGCCGAGCCCTGGGACTACTTCCACATCAACTCCGCCAAGCCGACCCCCGACGGGGACGTGCTGATCTCGGCCCGGCACGTCTGGGCGGTCTACAAGGTCGGTCTGGACACCGGAGCGGTCCGCTGGCGGCTCGGCGGCAAGCGCAGCGACTTCCACGTCCCGACCGCGGCGACCTTCGCCTGGCAGCACGACGCCGAATTCGAGGACGCGACCACGGTCCGGCTGTTCGACAACGGCACCGACGGCACCGTCACGGTCAGCAAGGAGAGCCAGATCCTCTGGCTGAAGCTCGACGAACGACGCCGGCAGGCCACCCTGGTCCGTCGCTTCACCCACCCCGACCAGGTCAGCGCGCTGGCCATGGGCAACGCCCAGCGGCTCGACAACGGCAACGTCATGGTCGGCTGGGGCACCGCGAAGCGGATCAGCGAGTTCGACCCGTACGGCGAGCTGGTCTTCGACGCCACGCTGCCCGAGATGAGCTACCGCGCCTACCGCGCGACCTGGCGCTGACCGCGCCGGACGCGACCGACCGGGCCGGTGGGGCGGAGGAGTGTGGGTGGCGGAGGTGGCGGGATTTGAACCCGCGAGAGGGTTTGTGCCCTCAACCCGCTTAGCAGGCGGGCGCCATAGACCGGACTAGGCGACACCTCCCGACACCGCCCGGCAACCCTACAGACTCGGCTCGGGCATCGCCAAAAGCGTCCGGGCACTCCGGCGGACCGGCGTGACCTCACGGTGACCTCGACGGTTCCCGGCGTGGCACCCTTGCTCTCAGCATCTTCATGTGGTTCACCCGGAGGGCTCCTCCTACACTGATCGCGGCCTGTACTGGGGCGGGTCGCGACCGAGCCGTGCTCTCAGCACGCACCGACGAGCACCGAACGTGAGGAGGCAGGGGTGCCCGACGACCAGGACCACTGGCCCACCACCCCCGAGCCCGAACGCCCGGCCGAGACGTCGTCCCCCCGCGACCTGGGACCGGTCGACGAGGCCACCGAGGACACCCACATCGCCCGCCGCGCGGAGGCGACCGAGCGCCGTCCACGTCGGGCCGCCGGTGCGCACCGCGCCGGGGTGCACGCGGACAACTTCCAGCGGACCGTGCTGTTCACCATCCTCGGCGCGATCATCCCCGGCGTCGGCCTGATCGCCGCGCGCCGCCGAGTGGCCGGTGTCGCCGTGCTCGCCGTCTTCGTGCTGGCCGTCGGCGGCCTCGCCCTGTGGGGCCTCGGCAACACCGACGCCTTCCTCGGCTTCATGGCCAACGGCGCCAACCTCAAGCGACTGACCGTGGCCCTGATCGTGGTCGCGGTCGCCTGGGTCACCGTGATCGTGGTCAGCCACCTCGCGCTCCGCGGCCGTCGGCTCGCCCCCGCCCAGCGGGTCGGCGGGAGCATCCTGGTCGCGCTGCTCGCCTTCGTGGTCGCCGCCCCGATGGCGGTCGCGGCCAAGTACAGCTACACCTCCGCCGACGTCGTCAACTCGGTCTTCAAGAGCGACAAGGACAGCAACAGCGCGACGGTGCCGAAGCGGACCGTGCGCCCCAACAGCGGCGACCCGTGGGCGCAGACGCCGCGCGTCAACATCCTGCTGCTCGGCGGCGACTCGGGCCCGGACCGCACCGGCACCCGGACCGACTCGATCATGCTGGCCAGCATCGACACCCGGACCGGCGCGACCACGCTGATCGGCATCCCCCGGAACACCGCCCGGATGCCGTTCCCGAAGAACTCGCCGCTGCACAAGTACTTCCCGAACGGCTACACCGACGGCAACGGGGAGGACGCGCAGTACTTCGCCAACGCGATCTACGGGATGCTGCCCACCCAGGTCCCGAAGGACGTGCTCGGCAAGACCGACAACCTCGGCGCCGACGCCCTCAAGCTCTCGGTCGGCGCGGCCACCGGGCTCCCGGTCGACTACTACGTGATGCTCAACCTGGCCGGCTTCAAGGAGCTGGTGAACGCCCTCGGCGGGATCACGGTCAACATCAACACCCGGATCCCGATCGGCGGCGACCACGAGGACGGCCGGCTGCCCACCGGCTATCTGACGCCCGGTCCGAACCAGCACCTGATGGGTGAGAAGGCCCTCTGGTACGCCCGGAGCCGCTACGACAGCAGTGACTTCGACCGGATGGACCGGCAGCGCTGCGTGGTCAACGCGATCGTCGAGCAGGCCAACCCGGCCAACGTGCTGGCCCGCTACCAGCAGATCGCCGAGGCCGGCAAGGACCTGGTGCAGACCGACATCCCGCAGGAGGAGCTGTCGGCGCTGGTCGACCTGAGCATGCGGGTCAAGAAGGCCGACAGCGTCCGCAGCGTGACCTTTGTCAACGGCGAGGACGGCTTCATCAGCGCCAACCCGAACTTCGCCCTGATGCGCGCCCGGGTCAAGGCGGCGATCACCGAGAGCTCGGCCACCAAGACCTCGTCCGGCGGGTCGAGCAGCAGCGCCTCGAGTCCGAGCAGCTCGTCGGGCTCACCGAGCTCCACGTCCTCGAAGAAGCCGACCGCGAAGCAGACGGCCAGCGTCGACGTCTCCGACGCCTGCGCCTACCACCCCGGCAGCTGACGAGCCGCCGACCTCAGAGCGAGCGGTAGCCGCGGTCGGCGTCGAGCCGACGGGCCAGCACGCGGGTCAGTTCCTCGACCTCGGGGTCGTCGCTGCCGCGCGGGCAGATGATCTGCAGCGTGGTGCCGTCGTCGCGGTCGGTCCCGACGTAGATGTGGTGGTCCCGGGCTCGGACCTCGTTGACCTCGCGCCAGCTCGCCCGGGCCCGTCGGCCGTTGCTCCGGATCGAAAGCCCGTCGTCGTCGAGGTCCACGGTGGTGGTCAGCCGGCGCCGCCCGACCAGGGTCAGCACGGCGAGGGCCGCCCCGACCACCGCGAGCGCAGCGGCCAGCAGGACGATCAGCAGGCTGTCCACCTCGGCGCCGACGACCACCAGCACGGCGGCGGCCAGCACCACCACGGCGATGATCGCGACCGGGCGGACCGCCGGGGCGGGCCGGAGCACGAAGCGACGGGCGGCCATCGGGATCCCTCCTGGCGGTCGGGCCCCGCGTCCGCGTCCGGGCCGGGGCGGCGAGGGTGGGATTCGAACCCACGGAGCTTTCGCTCGGGCGCTTTCAAGGCGCCTGCACTAGTCCACTATGCGACCTCGCCTGGGCCGCCGATCCTACGGGACCAGGACGAGCTTGCCGAGGTTGTCGCCCGACTCCAGCCGGGTGTGCGCGGCAGCCGCCTCGGCCAGGCCGAAGCTGGTGGTGGGCGCCGGCTGGATCCGTCCGTCGGCGATCATCGGCCAGACCTCCTCGGCCACCGCCCGGACGATCGCGGTCTTCTCGGCGACCGGCCGTGACCGCAGGGCGGTGGCGCTGACCGAGGCCCGCTTGGGCAGCAGCGCGCCGAGGTCGAGCGTGCCGCGGCGCCCGCCCTGCAGCCCGATCACCACCAGCCGCCCCTCGATGGCCAGCAGGTCGACGTGGGCCTCGAGGTACTTGGCCCCCATGTTGTCGAGGATCACGTCGACCCCACGCCCGTCGCCGACGTCGCGGGCGGCGCCGGCCCAGTCGTCGCGGTAGGACACCGCAAGATCGGCGCCGACCCGGTAGCAGTAGTCGATCTTGTCCGGCGAGCCGGCGGTGGCGACCACCGTGGCGCCCTTGGCCTTGGCGTACTGGATCGCGAACGACCCGATGCCCCCGGCCCCGCCGTGGACCAGGAACACCTCGTCCTCGCGCAGCCGGGCCAGCTTGAGGTTGGAGGTGACGGTGGCGGCCACCTCGATCAGACCGGCCGCGGTGACCAGGTCGACGCCCTCAGGCGGCGCCACCACCTGACCGGCCGGGACGGTGACGTACTCGGCGTACCCACCGCCGGCCAGCAGCGCGACGCACTCCTGCCCGTTCTCCCAGGTGGTGACCCCGGCACCGACGTCGGCGATCACCCCGGACACCTCCATGCCGAGGATCTCCGACGCTCCGGGCGGCGGCGGGTAGTGCCCCTGCCGCTGCTGCAGGTCGGCCCGGTTGATGCCGGCCCCGGCGACCTTGATCAACACCTCGCCGTGACCGGGCGTCGGGGTGTCGACCTCGCCGAGCTCGAGCACCGAAGGGTCGCCGGGTTCGCGGATCTGGATCGCCTGCACACGTCCAGGCTGCCACGCGGGTCGAGCGGGTGGACGGGCGGCGGCGCTTCGACAGGCTCAGCGCGCGTGGGGGAACAGCGCTTCGACAGGCTCAGCGCGCGTGGGGGAACAGCGCTTCGACAGGCTCAGCGCGCGTGGGGGAACAGCGCTTCGACAGGCTCAGCGCGCGTGGGGGAAACAGCGCTTCGACAGGCTCAGCGCACGTGGGAACAGGCTCAGCGCACGTGGGGAACGAGCTCAGCGCAGCGATCAGGTGACGTCGACGAACGTGAGCCCGCGGACCCGGGCGTCGGCGAGGTCGAGCAGCGCGACGGTGCCGTGCGGCTGGCGGCGCCGGTCGGTGGGCGAGCCCGGGTTGACCACCCGCAGCCCGTCGGCGCTGTCGTCCCAGGGGATGTGCGAGTGACCGAACACCACCAAATCGGCGGTCGGGAACCGGCGGCGCATCCGGGCCACCCGGCCCTGCTTGGCGCCGCTGTCGTGGATCATCCCCACCCGGACGCCGGCGAGCTCGAGCTCGAGGGTCTCCGGCGCGCCCCAGGCCGCCACCTCGGGCCCGTCGTTGTTGCCGAGCACCGCCTGGACCGGAGCGATCGCGGCCAGCTCGTCGAGCACCGACGGGACGCAGACGTCACCGGCGTGCAGGATCAGCTCGACGCCGTCCACGGCGCGGGCGACCGCGTCGGGGCAGCGCCTCCACCGCCGCGGGGCGTGGGTGTCCGAGATCAGCCCGACCCTCACGGTCGCCTCACCGGGTGGCCACCACGTACAGCCGGCTCGGCCCCTCGCGCCACAGCCCGTCGACGACGCCGAGGTCCGTCATCCCCAGGCGCGCGGCGACCCGCCCGCTGGCCACGTTGTCGACGTGGGTCTGGGCCCAGACCTCCTCGATCCCGGCGGCCGCCGCGTGGGCCGTCACCAGGCGGGCCGCGTCGGTGGCGAAGCCGCGGCCGAACGCGTCCGGGTGCAGGTACCAGCCGAGCTCGCGCTCACCGGCGGTGTCCTCGGGCACCAGCATCAGCAGCACGGTGCCCACCGGACGCCCGGTGGCGACCTCCTCGATCGCCCAGACCCCGTCCGGGCCGGCGGCCGCACAGATCCCGGCCCAGGTGTCGATCCGGGCGGCCGCCTCGGCCACCGAGGCCATCGGCCGCCGGGACTGCTCACCCAGCCAGACCGTGACCTCCGGCCGGCTGAGGATCGCGAACAGCACGTCGGCCTCGTCCGAGCGCCAGGGGCGGATCCGGATCCGGTCGTCGGCGGCGACCGCGTCCGTGATCAGCCGCACGAGGGGCCGCCGCGTCGTCGGTTCACGAGCTCCAGGCCCGCCACAGCGCGGCGTACTCGCCGTCGGCGGCCAGCAGCTCGTCGTGGCTGCCCAGCTCGGCGATCCGGCCGTCGACCATCACCGCGATCCTGTCGGCGTCGTGCGCAGTGTGCAGCCGGTGCGCGATCGCCACCACCGTGCGGTCCTCGAGCAGCGCGGCCATCGACCCCTCGAGGTGCCGGGCGGTCCGCGGGTCGATCAACGAAGTCGCCTCGTCGAGCACCAGGGTGTGCGGGTCGGCCACCACCAGCCGGGCCAACGCGATCTGCTGCGCCTGGGCCGGGGTCAGCTTCACCTGACCCGACCCGACCTTGGTGTCGAGACCGTCGGGCAGCGCCTGCACCCAGCTCCAGGCGTCGACCGTGCGCAGCGCGTTGATCACCACGTCGTCGCCGGAGTCCTCGCGGGCCAGCACGATGTTGTCCCGGATCGACCCGACGAACACGTGGTGCTCCTGGGTGACCAGGGCCACCTGGGTGCGCAGCAGGTCGAGCGGCAGCCGGGTCAGCTCGACGTCACCGACGGTGACCGAACCGGTCCGCGGACCGTTGATCCCGGCCAGCAGCCGGCCCAGGGTCGACTTGCCCGACCCGCTCGGCCCGACGATGGCCAACCGCTCCCCGGACCGCAGGTCGAGGTCGACGCCGTGCAGCACGTCGTGGTCGGCGCGGTAGGCGAACCGGAGGTCCCGGCCGACCAGGTGGTCGCCGTGCGGCCGCTCCGTACCGACCTCGCGGTCCGGCGGCACGGTGGCGATGCCGAGCAGCCGGGTGGTCGAGGCGACCCCGACCTGCAACCGGTCGACGTTGCTGATCAGCCGGTCCAGCGGCTCGACGATGAACTGGATGTACAACGTCGCCGCGGTGATCTGACCGAGCGTCACCCAGCCGTTGGCGTAGCCGAGCCCGCCGAGCAGCAGCGTCCAGACCAGCGGAGCGTTGTAGCAGAGGTCCATCACGCAGAACAGGAAGTTCCGCAGCGCCATCGTGTAGCGCTCGGCCTGCCCGGCCTCGTCGAGGTCGTCGTCGGTGAGTGCCCGCCGGCGGCCCTCGAGCCCGAACGCCTCCACGGTCCGCGCACCCTCGACCGACTCGGTCAGCGAGGTGTTGATCGTCGAGTAGGCCGCGCCCTCGGTGATGTAGCCCATCGGTGCGCGCTTGAGATAGCGCGACACCGAGATCCACAGCCCGGGGACCGACAGCAGCAACGGCAGCGCGAGCAGCGGCGAGTTGATCACCATCGCGACCACCGCGAGCACCGTGGTGACCAGCGCCACCACGGCCTGCGGCAGACCCGACCGGATCGAGTCGCTCATGGTCGAGACGTCGCGGGTGACCCGGGTGACCAGGTCACCGCTGCTGGCCTGCTCGACCCGGCTCAACGGCAGGTTCAGCACCGTGCCGACGACGTACTCGCGGGCCTGGGCGAGCAGGTTCTGCCCGAGCAGGTTGGCCGCCATCCCGGCCCCGAAGGTCAGCACCGCCTGGACCAGCACCACCGCGGCCACCGCCAGGGCCAGACCGGTCAGCTCACCCGCGAGGGTGCCGGTGCCGGACGCCTTGTCGACCAGCGCGCCGAGGATCCGCGGCACCACCAGCCCGGCCACCGCGGCCAGGCCGTTGCCGACCAGCAGGGCGATGACCATCAGCCGGTGGTTGCGCAGCAGACCGCCGACGAACGTGATCATCTGCTGCCAGCCGGCCACCGGCAGGCCGCGCTCGGGGTGCCGCGAGGAGGTGTAGGTCTCCTGGGCCCGGCGCGCCCGCAGCAGGTGCCGGACCTGCCAGGCCCGGAGCCGGTCCCCCACCGGGCGGTCCCGGTGGATAATCAGCTCGGCCGGGATCCGCGGCGGCTCGCTGCTCCGCCCGTCCGCGTCGACGTAGGCGCGCCAACTGGAGGACGAGCCGGGCAGCCCCCGCTCGGCCACCTGGCCGGCCAGCTCAGTCATCGCTCTTCCGTTCCTCGTCGCGGGCGGCAGAGCGCGCATGGTGGTGTCCGTCGGTGCCCGGCTCACCGGTCACCAGGGCCGGCTCGGCCGGCGGGTCGTCCAGCGCGTCGGCCGGGCCGGGCAGCGCCTCGTCGTCGAGGCTGCGACCGGCCACCCGGCGGTAGGCCGGGTGGGTGGCCAGCAGCTCGGCGTGCCGGCCGCGCGCCGTGACTCGGCCGTCCTCGTAGAACAGCACCCGGTCGGCGTGGTGCAGCACCAGCGGCGACACGGTCACGATCACCGTCGTGCGGCCGCGCCGGTGCTCGGCCAGCCGCTCGGCGATCCGCGCCTCGGTGTGCGCGTCGACCGCCGAGGTCGGCTCGACCAGCACCAGCACCTCCGGGTCGGCCGCCAGCGCCCGGGCCAGCACCAGCCGCTGCCGCTGGCCCCCGGACAGTCCGCGGCCGCCCTCGTCGATCCGGCTCTGCCAGCCCTCGGGCAGCGCGTCCCAGACGTCCTCGGCCGACGCGATCCGGAGGGCCTCCTCGGCCTGCTCGCGGCTCAGCCGGTGGTGCGGGTCGATCAGGTCCTGCAGGGTGCCGGCGAAGACCCGGCTGCCGGTGTCGCTGACCAGGATGGTCGCCCGGACGTCGGCCAGCGCCGCGTCCCCGAGGTCGACCGATCCCAGCCGGACACCCCAGGTGCCGCCGGCGGCCTCGCGGTCGCGGGCGGCCAGCTCGCGGAGCTCGGCCAGCCGCTGCTGACGCAGCCGCTTGGCCTGCCGGCCCTTCGCCTTCTCGTCGATCTCCAGGCTCACCGGGTCGCGCTCGACGGTGAGGTAGCGGCCGAGCCGGTCGGCCAGCGCGGCGCTCTCGTCCGGCTGGCCGCTGACCACGACGGTCAGCCGGCCGGGCTCGGCCAGGAACCCCGACCGCTCCTCGACCAGCGGGGCGCCGGTCGGCAGCGGCAGCGGGTCCTCCCGGTCGGTCCACGGGGGCTGCTGCTCGAACACCGCGACCGCCTTGGTGGCCGAGACCATCGCCCGCACCCACTTCTGGGCGAACTCGAACAGGGTCTGGATCGGCACCACCAGGAACAGCGCGTAGCCGAAGAAGCTGATCAAGGAGCCGACGCTGAGGTTGCCGGCCAGCACCTCGTGCGCACCGGCCCAGGTCAGCCCGACCAGGAACAGCCCGGAGAAGAGCACGCTCGCCGCGTCGGAGACCGACTGCCACAGCCCGGCCCGCACACCGGCCTGACGGACCTTCTGCGACTGGTCGGCGTAGTTGCGGCCGAAGGTCGCCTCGCCGCCGACGCCACGGAGGATCCGCAGCCCGGCGACGATGTCGGTGGCCTGCGAGGTCAGCGTCGAGTTGCGGTCGCGCTCGATGGCCTGGCTGCGGTGCATCGGCCGGAGCAGCGGCACCGAGGCCAGCACCAGGATCGGCGCACCGAGCAGGACGATCAGCCCGAGCGGGACCGAGGTGCTGAGCACGATGCCGGCGATCACCAGGAAGGCGACGGTCGACCCGAACACCCGCGAGGTGATCTCGGTCATCGCGCCGAACTGGTCGGAGTCGCCGGAGGCGACGCTGAGCACCTCGCCGGTCGGGGTGCGCTGGGGCAGGATGTGGCCGAGCTGGTTGCCCTTGCGGTTCACCAGCTTGATCGTCCGGAACATCGCGATCAGCCAGCCGCGGACGATCACCGTGTGACCGACGATCCCGAACACCGCGGCGATCACCATCACCACCAGCAGCAGCCCGGACCACATGATCAACGCGCCGGTGTCGCCCCCGGTGATGCCGGCGTCGACCGCCCGGCCGACCAGGAACGGACCGACGGTGCCGGGCAGGAACCAGATCACCGCCAGCACGCTGCCGGTGATCAACACGCCGCGCTGCTGGCCGAGCAGCCAGAGCAGGAAACGCGTCGGGCTGGTCAGGTCGGGTTGGCCGTCCGACGGCCGGCGCGCGGCGCGTCCCCTGCGCTCTTCCGGGCCCCGGCCGGAGCGGCTCCGCGCGGGGTCGAGCGCACCGACGGCGTCCGAAGCCGTCGGCGCAGCGCGGAAGTCGGCGACCGTGGGTGGGAAGTCCTGCATAAGAGCCCTCACTCTAAGGAGCGCGGTGGGACGACTCCACCGAGTTTCACGCCGGCCGGGACGTCCGGGCCGACCGGTCGAACGGCCGGGTCGGGGCCCTTCGCCGGTGGCTACGATCGAACGGTGAGCAGCGAGAACCCCGAGCAGGGCGGCCAGGCGATCGCCGGACAGACCGAGGACGGACGGGTCTACGTGGTCGGACCGAACGCGATGGCCGTCGAGGCGGCGCCCGGGCAGCCCGGTGCCGGAGCGGCGACCGAGGGCGAGACCGCCGAGGGCACCGTCGAGGAACCGCGTTCGGTCACCGACCTGGTCGAGCAGCCGGCCAAGGTGATGCGGATCGGCAACATGATCCGGCAGCTGCTCGACGAGGTGAAGGCGGCACCGCTCGACGACGCAAGCCGGCAGCGGCTGGGCCGGATCCACTCCGCGTCGATCGCCGAGCTCAAGGAAGGCCTGGCCCCCGAGCTGGTCGAGGAGCTGGAGCGGATCTCGCTGCCGTTCAGCGAGGGCTCGACGCCGACCGACGCCGAGCTGCGGATCGCCCAGGCCCAGCTGGTCGGCTGGCTGGAGGGGCTGTTCCACGGCATCCAGACCGCCCTGTTCGCCCAGCAGATGGCCGCCCGAGCCCAGCTCGAGCAGATGCGCCGGGCGCTCCCCAGCGGCGGCGAGCCGCAGCGCCCGCCGCAGCAGCCGGGCTCCGGCGGGATGTACCTCTGATCCCCGCCCGACCAGCGGCCCGACCAGCGGCCTGACCGACGGCCGAACAGCGGCCTGACCGCCGGCCGACCAGCAGGGAACGCACTGCGGGTCGGCGCTGCGCGCACGGTGCCCCGCCAACCTGAGGGTTGGTTCAAAGTCGGGGCAAGGTTCGCCAAAAACCTGTCTCCGACCTGGCAAAACACGGGCCGGACTCCGAACCTTGTCTCGCAACACCGACGATGACGGCCACGGGTGGAACCGGCATCGCGATGTCTGCGTCTCAGCAACGTCCTGACGACCCAGACCCTGGAGAACCCACAACATGATCGCGCCGCAGACCCACCCGACCACCGTCTCGGACACCCGCTCGACCGCCACCCGTCCGGGCAGCACCCCGTGCGTCACCTTCGCCGGGCTGTTCCAGGACCGGCTGCTCGAGGAGCCCCCGAGCAACAGCGCCCCCGCCGCCGAGCGTCGCCGCTACGCCGCTCTGGTGGAGCAGGCCGCCGAGATCTGCGCCGCCTGCCCGGTGCAGGCCCGCTGCCTCTACACCGCCGTCGTCGAGCACGACGTCGCCGGGTTCGTCGGCGGCACCACCCCGCGTCAGCGGGCCGAGATCCGCAAGCGGCTCGGCGTGGAAGTCGCGCCGGAGGACTTCGACACCCTGGCCGGCGTCACCGCCCCGAACCGCGAGGTCGACCACGCCGAGGTCGTCCGGCTGCGCGCGGCGAACCCGCAGGAGACCCTCGAGCAGATCGCCCAGCGGCTCGGCTGCTCGCTGTCGACGGTCAAGCGCCACCTGCGCCGGGCCCGCGCCGAGGCGGCCGCCGAGTCCGACCCGGACCGGGTCACGGTGCTGCGGCGCGAGCCACGGACCAGCCCGGCCCAGGTGCTCGCGGTGACCGCCGCGGTGCTCGGCACCGGTCTGCTCGACCAGTCCGCGGCCTGACCGGTCCCGTCCCGGCGGGTCCGGGTCGGGAGGTCCGGATCCAGAGAGCGCTCAGAACCAGCGGGTGAGCTCGTCGACGGTGCCGCCGTCGGCGAACCGCCCGGTCACGTGGTCGGCGGCCTCGCGCACCTCGGGGGGCGCGTCGCCGACCGCGACACCGCGGCCGGCCCAGCGGAGCATCTCGATGTCGTTGCGGCCGTCGCCGAGCGCCAGCACGTCGGCCCGGTCGACCCCGAGCCCGGCGGCCACCTCGGCCAGGGCCGTCGCCTTGTTGACGCCCTCGGGCGCGATGTCGAGCCAGGCGCTCCAGCCGATGAAGTAGGTGCACCCGTGGAACCCGAGGTGCTCGGCCAGCGCGATGAAGTCCTCGTCGGAGCCGTCGGGGTCGCGCATGATCACCCGGGTGACCGGCCGGGCCATCAGCTGCTCGACGTCCTCGACGATGATCTCGCCGGTCAGGTCGCCGTCGGGGAACGGTTCGGTCAGCCGGAACCCGCGGCCGATCTCCTCGACGGCGATCAGGGTCTGCGGGGAGTACTCCCGGACCCGGCTGATCACGTTGCGCGGGTCGAAGGTCACCGCCTTGACGATCTGCTGCGGCGGGTAGGCGACGGTGACCGCGCCGTTGCTGCACACCGACGGGCCCTCGGTCAGCCCCAGCGCGGTGAACACGGGCAGCGTCGAGTGCCAGGCGCGACCGGTGGACAGCACCACCGGGACGTCGGCGGCGAGCACCCGCTGCACCGCCTCGCGGACCTCGGCCGGCAGCCGTCCCTCGTGGTCGACGACGGTGCCGTCGATGTCGAGCGCGACCAGACCGGGCCGCCAGGCGTCAGCCATCAGCACACCGCCGATCGTCCGGCGCCCAGGTGAGCGGACGGCGAACACGACGTGAACGCCGTCGCACCGCCGGGCCTGCGGGCCGCGGTCCTGCTCCCGGGTCGAGCCGACGGCATGCTCAGCGGACCGGCACCAGCGACTCGCGGCCCCCGAGGTAGGGACGGAGCGCCTCCGGCACCCGGACGCCGCCGTCGGCCTGCTGGTGGTTCTCCAGCAGCGCGACGATCACCCGGGTCACCGCGCAGAGCGTGCCGTTGAGGGTGGCCACCGGCGCGGTGCCGTGCTCGCCGCGGCTGCGGACGTTGAGCCGGCGGGCCTGGAAGGTGGTGCAGTTGGAGGTCGAGGTGATCTCCCGGTAGCGCTGCTGGCTGGGGATCCAGGCGTAGCAGTCGTACTTGCGGGCGGCGCTGGCGCCGAGGTCACCACTGGCCACGTCGAGCACCTGGAAGGGCAGCTCGAGCGCGGTGATGAAGTCCTTCTCGAAGCCGAGCAGCCGCTCGTGCTCGGCCTCGGCGTCGGCCGGGTCGGTGAAGACGAACATCTCGACCTTGTCGAACCAGTGCACCCGGAAGATGCCGCGGGTGTCCTTGCCGTGCGAACCGGCCTCGCGGCGGTAGCAGGGGCTGTAGCCGACGTAGCGCAGCGGCAGCCGGTCGTGGTCGAGGATCTCGTCGCTGTGGTAGGCGCCGAGCGGCACCTCCGCGGTGCCGACCAGGTAGAGGTCGTCGGCCTCGAGCCGGTACACGTCCTGTGCCGCCTGGCCGAGGAACCCGGTCCCCTCCATCGCCGGCGGGCGGACCAGGGCGGGCGGGATCATCGGGGTGAACCCGTTGCGGATGGCGGTCTGCATGGCGAGGTTGATCAGGGCCAGCTCGAGCTCGGCCCCCTGCCCGGTCAGGTAGTAGAACCGGCTGCCGGACACCTTGGCCCCGCGCTCGACGTCGATCGCCCCGAGCCGCTGGCCGATCTCCAGGTGGTCGGCCACCTCGATCCCCTCGGCCGCGAAGTCGCGCGGCGTGCCGTAGCTGCCGAGGACCGTGCCTTCGTCCTCACCGCCGACCGGGACCTGGTCGAGCACCAGGTTGGGCAGCGCGCCGAACAGCCCGCTGAAGGTCGCCTCGGCCTCCTTGCCCTCGGCCTCGGTCCGCTTGACCGTCTCGGCCAGCTCCTTGGTCCGGGCCAGCAGCGCGGCCTTGTCCTCACCCTGCGCCTTCGGGATCTGCTTGCCCAGCTCCTTCTGCTCGGCGCGGGCGGACTCGAACGCGGCGATCGCGCTGCGGCGGCGCTCGTCGGCCGCGACCAGGTCGTCGACCAGCTGCTCCGACTCGCCCCGGGCCCGCTGGGAGGCTCGGATCCGGTCGGGGTCGGTGCGCAGCAGTCTCTGGTCGATCACCGGCTCAGGTTAACCAACCCCGGTCGGCCCGGTCAGGCCGATATCAGCGCCCCGCGGCGGGCGTACAGCGCGGCCAGCCCGGTGCCGACGCACAACGCGGCCGCGCTCAGCCCGAGCGACCAGTGGATCCCCACGGCCGCCCCGAGGATGCCGACGGTGAAGCCGCTGCCGGCCCGCAGACCGCTCGAGCTCATTCCGTAGACGCCGAGCACCCGTCCGCGCTCGGCCGGGTCGGCGGTCAGCTGGACGACCGTCTGGCCGATCGACATCGAGGCGAGGTTGGCGATCCCGGCCACGAACAGCAGGGCCAGCGCCACCGGGTAGCTGCGGGTGACCGCGAAGCCGAGGATCGCGAGACCGTAGACGGCGGTGCTGACCACCGCGGCGCGCACCGAGGCCGGGATCCGTCCGGTGGCCTCGAGCAGGAAACCGCCGAGCACCCCGCCGGCCCCGGTGGCGAACAGCAGCGCCCCGTACCCGGCGCCGCCCGCCGAGCCGGCCCCGAGCTCGCCGGCGAACACCGGCATCGCCGACTGCAGCGACGCGCCGACGAAGAACGACCCCAGTCCGCCCAGGATGATCATCGACATCAGTACGTGGTTGTCGGCGACCTGCCGCAGGGTGCGGACCGCGTCGGCCAGGGTCAGCCGCGGCTTCCGGACCGGGGTGTCGCCCGCGGCCGCCTCCCGGGTGTGGCCGGTGAACCGGGTGCGGAACAGGAAGACGGTCAGTGGCAGGTAGATCGCGGCGTTGGCGAAGATGCCCCAGGTCGGGCCGAGGCCCAGCAGCAGCGCCGAGCCGGCCACCGGGCCGAACAGCACCCCGAGGCTCTTGAAGGTCGAGTTCATCCGGACCGCGCTGGGCAGCTCGGCCGTGCCGACGAAGTCGTGCAGCATCAGCTGCTCGGCCGGCCCCCACAGGGTCCCGGCCAGCCCGTGCAGCACCAGCAGCACACAGGCCATCCACAGCTGCAGGCTGTGGGTGAGGAAGAGCACGCCCCAGGTGATCGAGACGATCATGAACAGCGCCTGCCCGGCCTGGATCACCCGGCGGCAGTCGTAGCGGTCGGCCAGCCCGCCGGACCAGACGCTGAGCAGCAGGAAGGGCACCCAGTGGCTGATCACCTGGAAGCCGACCAGCAGCTCGTTGTGGAAGGTCTGCCAGAGCACCCAGTAGGTGATGACGTGCTCGATGTTGTCGGCCATCATCGCCAGCGCGCCACCGACGAGGTAGGGCCGGCAGTCGCGGTTCCGCAGTGCGGCGAACCGGCGCGGGGCGACCGCCGTGGGTTCCGCGGCCGTCCCGCCCACCGCCGGGGCCGGCTCCGGACGGGTCGGCACGTGCGCGGCGTTCCCGCACGCTGCACACACCCCGGCATCCCTCCCCGCACCCTCGGGCCCGTTCGCTCGGACCGGCCGCTCGACCGCTGCCGACCCTAGACCCGGCGGTCCGCCGGTCGGTCGCCGCCGGCACCGATGAGATCATGGCGATCATGGTCCGCAAGCCGCCGTCGGGCTTCTCGCTCGGCTTCACCGTCGGCACGGTGCTGGCGTTCGTGGGCTGGACCCTGCTGGTGCTGTTCGTCCCGGGGCTGTCCCGGCTGGACAGGGCCGTCGACCTGCCGACCGTCCGCCTCGGCTCCCCGGCCGGTCAGGTCGCGGGGGCGATCGCGCTGCTGAGCTGGCCACCGCTGGTCTACGGCGGGCTGCTCGGGCTGGCCGCCTGGGCGCACCGCTACCGGTTCCGCAACCTGTCGGCCGGGGCCGCGCTGATCGTGGTGATCAGTCTGGTCGCCGACACCGCCCTCAAGTACGCGCTCCGTCGGCCGGCCCCGGCCGACGCGCTGCCCCTGTTCACCACCGAGGGGCTCTCCTACCCGTCGAACCACCTCTCGGTCGCCGTCTCGGGGCTGGCCGCCGTCGGCGCGACCCTGGTGATCACGAGGCGGAGCCGGCAGACCCAGGTGATCTGGGGGCTGATCGCCTCGGTGATCATCCTGGTGATCGCCGTCGACCGGCTGGTGCTCGGCGCCAACCGGCTCACCGACCTGGTCGGGGCGCTGTTCCTCGGCGGGGCGGTCACCTCGGTCGCGCTGCTGGCGGCCGGCGTCCGGGTGCTGCCCGGGCTGGTCACCTTCACCCGGCGGAGCAACCCGGACGACGACGAGGACACCCCGCCGCGACGCTGCGCGGTGGTCTACAACCCGGCCAAGATCCTCGACTGGGCGGCGTTCCGGCGGCAGGTGGAGTTCGAGCTCAGCAGCCGCGGCTGGTCCCGGGCGATCTGGCTGGAGACCACGGTCGACGACCCCGGCTACCGGGTCACCCGCTACGCCGTCCGGCAGGGCGTCGACCTGGTGCTCGGCGCCGGCGGCGACGGGACCATCCGCTCGATCGCCTCCGGGCTCACCGGTTCGGGCATCCCGTTCGGGATCATCCCGGCCGGCACCGGGAACCTGCTGGCCCGCAACCTGGGCATCCCGCTCGACCTGGCCGCGGCGCTCGACGTGGCCTTCGACGGCGCGGCCAAGCCGACCGACGTGGTGCAGATCCGGGTCGACGGCGGCCCGCCGGACCACTTCATGGTGATGGCCGGGATCGGCCTCGACGCGGTGATCATGCAGGGCACCAACCCCGACCTGAAGAAGGCGGTGGGCTCGGCCGCCTACTTCGTCTCGGCCGCCCAGCACGCCAACCACCCGGCCGCGCACGCCACCATCCAGGTCGACGACGGCGAGCCGTTCCGGCGCCGGGCGCACGTGATCGTGGTCGGCAACGTCGGCTACCTGCAGGCCAACATCCCGCTGATCCCGGACGCCAAGCCCGACGACGGACTGCTCGACGTGCTGATCGCCTCGCCCCGCAGCGTCACCGACTGGATCCGGCTGACCGGGCGGGTGCTGACCCGGGCCAAGCGCGACGACGACCAGCTCGACCGGCTGACCGGCCGCAAGGTGCGGATCGAGGTGGCCGACCCCGACCACTACCAGCTCGACGGCGACACCGCCGGCGACGGCTCGGTGCTCGAGGCCGAGGTGCTGCCCGGCGCGCTGCTGGTCCGGGTGCCGACGCCGGTGCGCTCGCCGCGGCCGGCCGAGGCCGCCGCCGCCCACCTCGGTGACGCGGTCCCGGAGCCGCTCCCGGAGGATGGGCCGCGCGACCAGGACAGCGGCGCCGCGGCCGACCAGCAGCCGGTCCCGGCGCCGCGCTCGTCCTGAACCCGCCCGATCCCGAACCACCAGAGCGAAGCCCGCGAACCGAACCGAGGAGTCCCCGTGTCGTCAGCAACGAAGCCGATCCGCGTCCTGGTGTGGGGCGAGAACCGGCACGAACAGGTCGAGCCGCACGTCCGCGCTCTCTACCCCGACGGGATGCACACCACCATCGCCGAAGGGATCATCGAGAACCTCGGCGACGGCGCCCGGGTCCGCACCACCACGTTGGACGAGCCCGAGCACGGGCTGACCGAGGAGGTGCTCGCCGACACCGACGTGCTGGTCTGGTGGGGTCACGCCGCGCACGGCGAGGTGGCCGACGAGGTGGTCGAGCGGGTCCACCAGCACGTGCTCTCCGGGCTCGGCCTGATCGTCCTGCACTCGGGGCACTGGTCGAAGATCTTCGGCAAGCTGATGGGCACCACCTGCACGCTGCGCTGGCGCAGCGAGGAGGACCGCGAGCTGGTCTGGACGATCGACCCCACGCACCCGATCGCCCAGGGCGTGCCGAACCCGATCGTCATCGACCGCCAGGAGATGTACGGCGAGACCTTCGACATCCCGGCCCCGGACGAGCTGATCTTCATCTCCTCGTTCACCGGCGGCGAGGTCTTCCGGTCCGGCTGCACCTTCCGCCGCGGCCACGGCAAGATCTTCTTCTTCTCCCCCGGCGACCAGGACTTCCCCGTCTACCACCACCGCGACGTCCGCCGGGTGATCGCCAACGGGGTCGGCTGGGCGATGACCGACCGGCCGCGGCGCGAGATCCCGGTGCTGCTGCGCTACGAGGTCGACGACTTCTACCGCGGCCACGGCTACACCGGGCCGATCGCCGACCCCGCTGCGGACGAGACCGCCGAGACCGAGGACGGGACCGCGTGACCGCGCCGCTGAGGGTCGTCCAGGTCGGCGCGGGGGCGATGGGGCGCGGCTGGCTGGGCACCATCGAGGCCAACCCGGACGTCGAGCTCGTCGGGCTGGTCGACCTCGACCTCGACGTGGCGCGACAGGCCGCCGCCGACCACGGCCACCCCGACCTCGAGGTCGACCGGTCGGTGTCCGCGGTCGCGGCCCGGACCGGGGCCGAGGCGGTGGTCAACGTGACCGTCCCGGCCGCGCACCGACCGACCAGCGTCGAGGCGCTGCGGGCCGGGCTGCCGGTGCTGTGCGAGAAGCCGATCGCCGCGTCGGTGGCCGAGGCGCTGTCGATGATCGCCGCCGCGGAGTCGTCCGGGCGGTTGCTGATGATCTCGCAGTCGCGCCGCTACTACCGGGCACTTACCGCGCTGCGCCGCCAGCTCGGCCGGCTCGGCCCGCTCGGGCTGGTGGAGTGCTCGTTCCTCAAGGCCCCGCACTTCGGCGGTTTCCGGGAGGAGATGGACCACCCGCTGCTGGTCGACATGGCCATCCACCAGTTCGACCTGGCCCGCGACCTGGTCGGCGCCGATCCGGTCAGCGTCACCTGCGACGCGTTCAACCCGCCGTGGAGCTGGTTCCGCGGCGACGCGGCCGCCCGGGTCGGGTTCGTCTTCGCGAACGGCTGCCGGTTCTCCTACACGGGCAGCTGGGTCAGCGGCGGCGTCGAGACCTCGTGGAACGGCGACTGGCGGTTCAGCGCGGCCGACGGCGGGGCCGCCTGGGACGGCGACGACCTGCCGGTGGCCCGGACGGTCGACGGCGCGGCGATCGAGGAGGACGCCGACGACGTCCCGCAGGAGATCGCCGGCTCGTTGGTCGAGTTCGTCCGGGCGGTCCGGACCGGCGCGGAGCCGTCGGGCGAGGCGCACCGCAACGTGGTCAGTCTGGCCATGGTCGAGGCCGCCGTGCGGGCCTCGGAGACCGGCGGCGCGGTGGCGATCGCCGACGTGCTGGCCGATGCGCACCGGAGCGCGCTGGCCACCGAGACCGACCCCGAGCTGCTCGCGGTGATCCGCTCCTGGGACGACATCGGCGCGGTGGTCCGCCCGCCGGCTCCGCAGCTCGCCGGCTGAACAGCGTCCGGCCCCGGAGACGCGCGCCGAGCCCGTCGAAGCGCCCGTGCGCTGAGCCCGTCGAAGCGCCCGTGCGCTGAGCCCGTCGAAGCGCCCTTCGACAAGCTCAGGGCACGGGTGTGGGGGCTCAGGCACGGGTCCGATGACGCGCGCTGAGCCTGTCGAAGCGCCCTTCGACAAGCTCAGGGCACGGGTGGGTGGGCTCAGGGCACGGGTGTGCGGTGGCGGGGTGGGCCCAGAGCCCGGGTCGAGCGTCAGGCCTGCGGGTGGCGGAGCCGGGCCAGCCAGGCGGCGGCGTCGGCGTAGGCGGCGTTCGAGGTGCCGGGGAGGATGTTCGGCTCGAGCCCGTCGGCGCGCGGATAGCTGCCCAGGAAGATCACGTCGGCGCAGACCCGGTGCAGGCCCATCAGCGCCTCGCCGAGCCGGGCGTCGTCGATGTGGCCCTCGGCGTCGACCGAGAAGCAGTAGCTGCCGAGCGTGGTCTTGGTCGGCCGGGACTCGATCCGGCACAGGTTGACCCCGCGGCTGGCCAGCTGTTCGAGGATCTCGAGCAGCGCGCCGGACTGGTCGACCCGGATGAAGAGCACCAGGGTGGTCTTGTCCGCGCCGGTCGGCGGCGGCACCGGACCCGGGCGGGAGACCAGCACGAACCGGGTGACCGCGTCGGCGTTGTCGGCGATGTCCACCGCGAGCGGGTCGAGCCGGTAGAGCTCGCCGGCGATCCGGGCGCACACCGCGGCGTCGTAGCTCGACCCCGGGTCGGCGACCTCGGCCGCCGCCCCCGCGGTGGACCCGGCCTCGGTGATCTCGGCCTGCGGCAGGTGCGCGGACAGCCAGCTGCGGGTCTGGGCGGCCGCGTGCGGGTGGGTCAGCACCCGCCGGACGTCGGCCAGCCGGGTGCCGCGGCGCGCGAACAGGCAGAACTGGACCGGCAGCAGCACCTCACGGGTGATCAACAGCGGATCGCCGTAGGTGAGGTTGTCCAGAGTGGCCGAGACCCCGCCCTCGACCGAGTTCTCGATCGGCACCAGACCGGCGGTGACCTCGCCGGCCCGGACCGCGTCGAGGCAGGCGCCCACCGTGGCGAACGGGATCGCCTCGCCGGTCTTGGCGGCGGGCAGGGTCAGCAGCGCCTGGTGGGTGAAGGTGCCCTCGGGGCCGAAGTAGCCGAACGAGGCAGGAGGTACGCCGGGCACCGGCTCAGCGTACGAGCCGCAGCCCGGCCGGCCACCGGTATTCCACCACCGGAGCAGGACCGCGCGGCCACGCTCAGGAACGGATGGTGTCGATCGAGGTCTGCAGCGACGCCTTGACCTTCGCCGAGGCCTTCTCCGGGCGGGTGGAGACCCACCCGACCCAGGTGCCGTCGTCGAGCTCGAGCACCAGCATGCTCACCTGGTCGTACCGGCTGGGCACGTTCTTCACCCGGTAGGCCAGCCGGCCCTGGAGGATCGCGGCCGCCTTGGCGTTCGGGGTGGTCACCTTCTTGGGGGTGAACCCCTGCTTGGTCACCGTCACATCGGCGAAGGCGAACTCGGCCAGGCCGTCGAGCAGCTTGTCGGCGGTGGCGTCCGCGTCGCCGTCGACGACCACCGACGGGTCGAGCACCCCGACCAGCAGCCCGGCCGTCCAGTCCGCGCTGCCGTCGTACTTGGGGGTGACCACCGCCTGCGCCTCGACCGCGGTGCTGAACAGCGGCGGGGTCGGGGCGAGCGCACTGCTGGTGACGTAGGGCGAGCCCGGCAGGGTGGTGCTGAAGGTGCCGATGCTGAGCAGCCGTGACCGCGCGTCGTAGGTGGCCGGGCTGGCCGCCGCGGTGCCCGAGGCGCTGCCCGACGGGGAGGACCCGGTCTCGGTCATCGGTGGCAGGGCGATGGGGTCGGCCGGAGCCCGGTTGCCGAGCACCACCACACCGCCGACCACCACGACCGCGGCGACGGCGGCGGCCGCGGCCATCACCCGCAGGGCGGTCCGGCTGGAGCCGCCCTCGTGGTCGGCCCCGGCGCCGGCGGATTCGTGGCCGCCACCGCCTGACGCTCCCGACGGGGGCGCCAGGCGGGTGGCGGGCGGGGTGGCCAGCGCGCTGCTGCGGCGACCCCGTTCGTAGCCGGGTGGTCGCGGGCGGCCGAGCGGCGCCGGGCCCGGTGGCGCTTCGACAGGCTCAGCGCGCGTCCTCCCCTGCGCTTCGACGGGCTCAGCGGGCGTCATCTCCGGCTCAGCGCGCGTGCTCCCCTGCGCTTCGACGGGCTCAGCGGACGTCATCTCCTGCGCTTCGACGGGCTCAGCGTGCGGGGTCTCCGGCTCAGCGGTCGTGGTGTCCGGCGCGTCGGCGTCGGCGTCCCCGGTCAACCACGGGGTCCAGGTGGTCCCGTCCCACCAGCGGTAGGTGTCGGGTCGACCCGCCGGATCGGGGAACCAGCCGGGTGGCGGCGCTCCGTCGGCGGGTTCGGTCACGGCGCCCACCTTAGACAGAGACCGAGGTCACGTCGGCTACTCGTCGAACGCCACCGCCGATCCGATACCATCGGTATCGGATACCCTGAGTATCGATCGTGAGCACGAGAACGCGGCACCGTGAGAGAGCAGGAGCAGACCATGACCGAGACCGCCGAACGGCCGGCGCCGACCCGGCGACCGCCGCGGAGTGAGGTCCGCGCGGACGTCCTGGCCGCGGCCACCCGATCGTTCCTCACCCGCGGCTACCGGCGGACCAGCCTGAACGAGCTGGCCGCCGAGGCCGGCTATTCCAAGGGCGCGGTCTACAGCAACTTCGGCGGCAAGCCCGAGCTGTTCGCCGCGGTGGTCGCCGCCCGCGCCAGCGACTTCGCCGACCGTGCGCTGGCCCAGTTCGACGCCGTGCTCACCGAGGGTGAGCCGAGCGGCAGCACCGACGTCGTGGCCGCCCGGCTGGCTGGCTCGCTCACCACCGACGACCAGTGGCCGGTGCTGCTCGAGGAGTTCCGGGCGCTCGCCGCCGAGGACCCGCAGCTGCGGGCCGTCTACACCCAGTGGCGCACCGCCCAGCGCGACCAGCTGGCCGCGCAGATCGCCGCACGCCGCGCCGCCCTCGGTCGCCCCGATGCCGTCGACACCCAGGCCGCCGCGACCCTGTTGATGCTGCTGGTCAACACGCTCGCCCTCGAACGCCGCGCCGCCCCCGACGCGCTGCCGGCGTCGCTGGTCAGCAGCACGCTCGAGCTCGCGCTACGGAGCATCGTCCGATGAGCGCGTCCGCGGCCCCGGAGACGACCGGCCCGGCCGCGCTGGTCGTCGCCGAGGACCTGAGCCTGACCGCGCGCCGGCACACCGTCTGGTCCGGCCTCGACTTCGCCTTCGGTCCCGGCCTGGGTGCGGTCACCGGACTGACCGGCAGCGGCAAGTCGACATTGTTGCTCGCGCTCACCGGCCGGATGTCCGGCGTCCGCGGAGGACTGGCCGTCGCCGGGATCGACGCCGTCGCGGACGCGCGGAGGGTGCGGGCCCTGACCTCGGTGGCGCGGATCGACACGATGATCGACCTCGAGGGCCGGCTCACCGTCGGCGAGTCGGTCACCGAGCGCGCGCTGATCGAGCGGGTGCCGACCGCCGAGGCCGGCGCCCGCATGGCCGCGCTGGCCGCGCAGCTCGACCTCCCCGACGACCCGGACCGGCTGGTCGACGACCTCGACGCCCTCGACCGCACGGTCTTCGCGGTCGCACTGGCGCGACTCCGCCCGGCCGTGGTCACGGTGCTCGACGACGCGGACCGCGGGCTGACCGTGGCCGAGCAGCACCGGCTCTACGACGCCCTGGAGACGCTGGCCGGTCACCACACCGCGATCGTGGTCAGCAGCCGCGAACCGGCCGCGCTGCCCCGTCGGA
Source organism: Microlunatus kandeliicorticis (assembly GCF_014137855.1). GTDB lineage: Bacteria > Actinomycetota > Actinomycetes > Propionibacteriales > Propionibacteriaceae > Microlunatus > Microlunatus kandeliicorticis. The sequence continues at coordinate 533,148 of NZ_JACGWT010000002.1, read as the reverse complement.
CCCCGGTGGTCGACCTGTCCGCAGCGCCTGGGTCGGATCCGGCCCCCGACCCCCAACCAAACCCGGCATCCGACGCCGAGCACGACGTCCACCCCAGCACCGAACCGAGACGATCACGATGACCTTCCGCCCGCTCCAGGCCTTCCCGATCTCCCGGCTGGCCCGGTACGAGTTCCGCCGGTTCCGCGGCCCGCTGCCCAAGATCGCGTTGATCTTCGTCGCGCTGGTCCCGGTGCTCTACGGCGCCATCTACCTGACCGCCAACTGGGATCCCTACGGCAAGCTCGACCGGTTGCCGGTCGCGGTGGTGAACACCGACCAGGGCGCGACCTTCGACGGCAGGCAGATCCACGCCGGCCGTGACTTCGTCGACAGCCTGGTGGCCAAGCGCACCTTCGACTGGCACCAGGTCGACGCCGCCGAGGCCGAGCGAGGCCTGCGCGACGGCGACTACTACCTGGTGGTCGACGTCCCGTCGACGTTCTCCGCCGACCTGATCAGCGGAGCGGGCGACGACCCGCGCCGGGCGAAGATCAGCATCCGCCGCGACGACGCCAACGGGTTCGTGGTCGGCAGCATCACCAACTCCGCGCAGAACAGCATCGCGCGCGCGGTCGACGAGTCGGCCGAGGCGTCCTACTTCGACGCCGTGTTCGCCAACCTCAAGCTCATCCGCTCGGGGATCTCGGACGCCGCCGGTGGTGCCGGGAAATTGGCCGACGGTGCCGCCGGAGCCCGCGACGGTGCCGCCACGTTGGACACCGGGGCGGCCTCGGCCGCGCGGGGCGCACGGACGCTGGCCACCGGCGCGAGCGAGCTCGACCGCGGGCTCGGCACGGCCCGGACCGGCGCCGCGAACCTGGCCACCGGACTGGACACGCTCGACCAGCGGTCGGGCGACCTGGCCACCGGGGCCCGGCAGGTCGCCGCCGGCACCCGGACGCTCGACCAGACCGTGGTGCCGCCGCTCAAGCAGGTCCAGCAGAACCTGCCCGCGCTCCGGAAGAGCGCCCAGCAGGCGGGCGCCACGCTCAGCGACGTCGCCGACCGCGCCGCCGGGCGGACCGCCTCGGTGGCCTCGGACCTGGACACCGCCTCGAGCGCGCTGGCCCAGCTGAAGCGCGACCATCCCGAGCTCGCCGACGACCCGAACTTCACCCGGGTCAGCTCGGCGGTGAGCAGCGCCTCCGGACGCGCCGACGGCATCGCCACCGCGACCCGCGACGGAGCCACGACCATCGACGACCTGACGAACCGGTTGCAGGGCAAGGACAGCCTGTCGGCGCGGATCACCAGGATCACCGACAGCCTGGACCGGCTGGACCGCGGCGCCCAGCAGGTCGCGACCGGCGCCGGGCAGCTGCACACCGCGCTCGGCACCGCCTCGACCGGCGCCGACACCCTGTCCAGCGGTATCGACTCGGCCGCCACCGGGGCCCACCGGCTCTCCGCCGGGGCGAGCTCGCTGTCCACCGGACTGGGCACCCTGGCCACCGGCACGCACCAGCTGCACACGGGGCTGACCACCCTGGCCACCGGGGCCGACACGCTCCACGACAAGCTGGCCGCGGCGGTGGACCGGATCCCGGCCCCGACCAGCGCCGAGCAGGACCGCGCCGTCCAGGTGCTGTCCTCCCCCGCCGACGTCACCACCACCATCGACCACCCGGCGACCTACTACGGCCGCGGTCTGGCGCCGCTGTTCTTCTCGATCGCGTTGTGGGTGTTCGGGATCTCGGTGTTCCTGGTGGTCCGCCCGATCACCGCCCGCGCGCTGGCCGGCCGGATCGACCCGCTCCGGCTGGCTCTCACCGGCTGGCTGCCGATCGGCGCCCTGGCCACCGTCGGCGGGCTGCTGATGGTCGGGACGGTCTGGCTCGGGCTCGGTCTCGATCCGGTGCACCCGTGGCTGCTGCTGCTCACCGTGGTGCTGGCCAGCGTCAGCTTCTCGCTGATCGCCCACCTGCTGCGCACCGCGCTGGGGACGCCCGGCTCGTCGCTGCTGCTGGTGCTGCTGATCCTCCAGCTCACCTCGGCGGGCGGCACCTATCCGGGACCGCTGCTGCCGGGCTTCTTCGCCGCGGTCGGCAAGGTGATGCCGATGACCTACCTGATCGACGCGTTCCGGGTGGTCATCTCGGGAGGCCAGCCGGGTCATCTGGCCCGGGACCTGCTGGTACTCGCGGCGGTCGCGCTGCTGGCCCTGGCGGCGTGTGCGCTGGTGGTGCGACGACGGAAGCAGTTCCGGCTGCGGGACCTGCACCCGCCCCTGATCGCTCCCTGACCGGGTCCGACGGCTGGTCGGTGACCGTCACGGTCAGCCCGTCCGTGTCGTGGTCCGGCCCGGTGCTGTGCTCGTGGTGCGGCCGGTCGGTCCAGCGCCGCGGCTTCGGGAACGGCCACCACAGCAGCTGCCGGCGTTCGGGGTCGCGCCACCAGAGCACGATCATCACCAGCACCAGGATCTGCGCGATCGGCGAGAGGGTGTCGCGGATCCGGTGCGCGGTGACGTCGAGCGCGTGGCCGAACTCGATCGCCCGGCCCGGGACGTAGGCCAGCGACAACGGCACGCCGCGGAACACCATCACGCTGTCGAGCCGGGTGCCGGCCAGCACGGCCAGCGGGGCCCAGGCGATCAGGTCGTACCAGCTCAGGGTGTACATCGAGCTGACCAGCCAGGCGGTGGAGATCACCAGCGCCGTGCGGAGCGCGATGGTCAAGGGGTCGCGCTGCGGGTCCGCGCCCGCGGGCAGGCCCGGGGCCGCCCGCCACGGCACCACCCGGGACAGGATCCAGGCGATGAAGATCAGCACCAGATAGCTGATCACCCCGACGATGATCTTGCCGGTGCGCGGCGTGGTGAGGTGCGCGAACAGGGTGTACATCGGGTTGACCCACGAGCCCACCGAGACGTAGCCGCCGTTGCGGATGGCCTGGAAGAACGCGGTCGGCTTCCACAGCCCGTAGGCCAGCCCCATCGGCACCAGGGTGCCGAGACAGAGCAGCGCCGCCTTCTTCGGCTCGCGCCGGTAGGCCCAGAGCATGGCGATGCCCCAGATCCCGATGCTGATCTTGGCGCAGCCGGCCAGCCCGATCCCGATCCCGGCGCCGAACGGCGTCTTGCGCACCATCAGCATCGCGGCGACCGCGAACATCACCGACATCGCCTCGTTGTGCGCCCCGGCCACCACCGCCCAGATCAGCAGCGGGTTGGCGATGGTGAACAGCGCGGCCCGGGCCTGCCGGCCGGCGTCGCCGTGGGCCAGCATCACCACCAGCAGCGACATGACGATGAACGGCACCACGGCGCAGACCTGCAGCCAGAAGACGATGTCGTGCATGTTGGTGCCGCCGAGCTTGTTGGCGGCCAGCTGGCTCCAGGACAGGATCGGGCCGTAGACGCTCGGGGTGTCCTGCCAGGGCCGCTCGGTCCAGTGCAGCACCGGGTCGTACTGGCTGCGGAAGATCTCGGCCGGGGTGATCGTGTACGGATCGATCTTGAGCACCTGCAGCCGGCCGTACGCCGCGTACATCAGCACGTCGGCCGAGGTCAGCGGCGGCACCGTGATGGTCAGCAGGCTGAGCGCGGTGCCGAGCGCGAACAGCCGTTTCCAGGCCGGTCGCCAGCCGTCGCGGAGGGCGCGCATCGCGAACCACAGCCCGAACCCGCCGACGATGATCGAGGCCCAGACCAGCGCGGACACCACCCACTCGTTGGGCACCACCACGCCGTGCGGCAGGTACCAGGGCGGCAGCAGGCTCTTCCGCGGGCCGAGGGTGAGCGTGACCACCGAGGGTCCGAGGAACCCGGCGACCAGCACCAGCGCGGTGGCCGCCACGATCCCGGCCAGCCCGATCCGGTGGTCGCGGTGCCAGACCCGCGGGACGAAGCCGGTGCGCGGCTCCCTCACCTCGCGCCCGAGCGGTCGGACCGCCGCTGTCACCGCTTGAACCGCTGGAGCAGCCCGGCGACCGGGGAGGAGCTCTTCAGGTCGTCGAGCGCGTTCCCGACGAAGCCGCGGGCGGCCAGCGCCCGGGTCACGTCGCGGAGCTGCTTGGCCCGGTGGAGCTGCCCGGCCAGGTCGGTGCCCGAGGCGCGGTGCCGCAGGTCGACGTCCACCTCGCGGACCCGCAGCCCGGCCCGGCAGACGTCGATGGTCATCCCGACCTCGACCCCGAACCCGGCGGCCAGCGGGCTGGCCAGCTCGAAGGCACGACGGGTGAGGCAGCGCTGCCCGGAGAGCGGCGCCTTGGCCTCGAAGCCGGCCAGCTCGGCGATCCCGCGTCGGGCGGTGCCCATCACCAGCCCGAACCCGCCGGCGTCGGCCCCCTCGGGGGTCTGCTGGGCGGGCAGCACCCCGATCACCAGGTCAGCCTCGTCGTCCAGCACCGGGGTGAGCAGCGGGCCGGCGTTGGCCGCGCTGTCGGCCAGGTCGGCGTCGAGCAGCAGCAGGGTGCCGCACTCGGGTCGCCGGTCGCGCTGCTCGAGCACACCGATCGCGTTGACCGCGGAGTCGAGCGCGGCCGCCTTGCCGCGGTTGCGGTCGTGGTTGACCACCACCGCGCCGGCGCCGTGGGCGTACTCGGCGGTGTCGTCGGTGCTGCCGTCGTCGCAGACCACCACCAGCTCGACGTGCGGCAACGAGCGCGCCGCCGTCACCGTGTCGGCGATGCGCTGCTGCTCGTTCTTGGCCGGGATGACGACGGCAACCCGGGAGAGCGCGGCGGACACGTCGCCCAGGGTAGTGCCCGGCCACCCGGCCCGACGCAGCCTCGGCTGAGTGCCGCCGGACGGGCGGCCCGGCGATCAGACCCCGGCGATCAGACCAGGTAGCGGAACACCGGGTTGTCGGGGTCGATCTGCTCGGCCCGGATCGGCGAGGCGGCCAGGCTGGCCAGCAGCCGGTCCAGGTCACCGGGCGTCCCGAGCTCGATCCCGACCAGCGCCGGCCCGTACTCGCGGTTGGTCCGCTTGACGTACTCGAACAGCGTGATGTCGTCCTCGGGCCCGAGGACGTCGTCGAGGAACCGTCGCAGCGCACCGGGCTCCTGCGGGAACTCGACCAGGAAGTAGTGCTTGAGGCCGGCCGAGACCAGCGCCCGCTCGGCCACCTCGGCGTAACGGCTGATGTCCTGGTTGCCACCCGAGATCACCGCCACCACGTCGGTCCCGGTGCCCGGCGAGGTCAGCCGGAGGGCCGCCGGAGCCAACGCCCCGGCCGGTTCGGCGATCACGCCCTCGGTCTGGAAGAGGTCGATCATCTCCTCGCAGACCAGCCCGTTGTCGACGCTGAGCACCCGGAGCGGGCCGGGATAGGCGGCGATCAGCGCGAACGGGTGCGCGCCGACCTGCCGGACGCAGGCACCGTCGACGAAGCTGTCGATCCGGTCGAGCGCGACCGGACCGCCCTCGCCCAGCGCGGCGGTCAGGCTGGCCGCGCCGGCCGGTTCGACCGCCAGCACCGGCGTGTCCGGGTGGTGCTCGGCCAGCCAGCTCAGGCACCCGGCCAGCAGCCCACCGCCGCCGACCGGGACCACCACCAGGCCGGGCCGGCGGCCGAGCCGCTCGAGCTCGTCCCAGATCTCGCGGACCACCGTGCCCTGACCGGCCACCACGTCGGGGTGGTCGAAGGCCGGCACCACCACCCGGCCGCTGGCCGTCGCGTCGGCCGCGGCCAGCGCGGCAGACTCGTCGTAGCTGTCGCCCTCGACGACGAGCTCCACCAGCTCGCGGCCCAGCGCACGGATCCGGTCGCGCTTCTGCCGCGGAGTGGTGCGCGGCACGTAGATCCGGGCCGGGGTGCGGAGCCGGGCACTGGCGAGGGCGACGCCCTGGGCGTGGTTGCCGGCGCTGGCGCAGACCACGCCGCGCGCGGCCACCTCGGGGGCCAGCCGGCTGATCAGGTGGTAGGCCCCACGGAGCTTGTAGGACCGGACCACCTGGAGGTCCTCGCGCTTGAGCCAGACCCGGTCCCCGGTGCGCTCGCTGAGCCGGGTCGACAGCTCGAGCGGGGTCCGGGTCACCACGCCGGCCAGCCGGTCGAAGGCCGCGTCCACCGAGCCCGTCACCCGTCCATCATGCCGGTAGGGTCGCCGCCATGGCTGAGCGAGCGGAGGGGCGGACGGCCGCGGTCGGCGTCCGGTCCGAGGTGGGCCGGCTGCGGACGGTGATGCTGCACCGACCGGGCCCCGAGCTGCGGCGGCTGACCCCGCGCAACAACGACGCGCTGCTCTTCGACGGCATCCCCTGGGTCGGCCGGGCCCAGGAGGAGCACGACGCCTTCGCCGACGCGCTGCGCGGTCACGGCGTCGAGGTGCTCTACCTCAGCGAGCTGCTGACCGAGGCCCTCGGGGTGGAGGAGGCCCGGGCCCGGGCCATCGACCTCACCTGCACCGACCTGCGGCTCGGAGCCACCCTCCGCGCCGCCCTGGTGGCCCGGCTCGGCGACCTCGCCCCCGACGAGCTGGCCGGCGTGCTGATGGCCGGACTCCGCAACGACGAGCTGACCGGGGTGCACAGCCTGGTCACCGGGCTGTTGCCGCCCGAGGAGTTCCTGATCGACCCGCTGCCCAACCTGCTGTTCACCCGCGACTCGAGCGTGTGGATCGGCGACCGGGCCGCGGTGACCTCGCTGGCCATGCCGGCCCGGCGCCGCGAGACCCAGCTGACCGAGCTGATCTACGCCCACCACCCGCGGTTCGCCGGCGTGCAGCTCATCCTCGGCTGGGGAGCCGAGCCGGTCGAGGGCGGCGACGTGCTCGCGCTGGCCGAGGGCGTGCTGGCGGTCGGGGTCGGCGAACGCACCACGCCGGCCGGGGTCGAGCGTCTGGCCACCACCGCTTTCGACCTCGGGCTGGCCCACACCATCCTGGCGGTGCCGATCGACCAGGACCGGGCGACCATGCACCTCGACACGATCTGCACGATGGTCGACACCGACGCGGTGGTGATGTACCCGAACGTCGCGCACCGGCTGGCCGCGGTGCCGGTGACCCGCGACGAGGGCGGGACGCTGCGGCTCGGCCCGTCGCGCCCGTTCCTCGAAGCCGCCGCGGCGGCGATGGGCATCGACCGGCTGCGGCTGATCGACACCGGGCTCGACCCGGTCACCGCCGAGCGCGAGCAGTGGGACGACGGCAACAACACCCTGGCCATCGCGCCCAACCTCTGCGTGGCCTACGAGCGCAACGTCGAGACCAACGCCCGGCTCGAGGAGGAGGGCGTCGAGGTGGTCCGGATCTCCGGTTCGGAGCTCGGCTCCGGCCGCGGCGGGCCGCGGTGCATGTCCTGCCCGGTGCTGCGCGACTGATCCGGTGCTGCGCGACTGATCCGCTGCTGCGCGACTGATCCGGTGCCGCGCGACAGAGCGTCGCCGCGGGAAAGCGCCCTCACCGGCCGGACAGCCCACCCGGAGGATGAGCGGCGTCATCCTGCAGGGTGATTCTGCGGACTGATCGTCAGAAAATCGCAGCATCAGCGGCGCAGAAGGTCCATGCTGAGAGCCAGCCAAGGGCCACCCGCTGGGGGTGCGGCCCGTCCAGCGTGGGAGCAGTCATGAGAATCGTCTACCGGGTGCTCGGGTACCTGATCGCCGCGCTGGTCGCGGTGCAGGCGGCGGCGGTCGCCTACGGCTTCTTCAGCCTCGGCAAGTACATCGAGGGCGGTGGCTCGATCGACCAGGCCGCGATGAACAACCCGAACTTCACCTTCCCCGGCGTCGAGGGTCTGGCGGTGCACGGAATGTTCGGGACCATGGTCGTCCCGGGCGTCGCGCTGCTCTTCCTGATCGTCGGGATCATCACCCAGGTGACGACCAAGATCAGGGGCGCGCTGCTCTGGTCGGTGATCACCCTGGTGGTCACCGTGGTCCAGGTCGCGCTCGGTCTCGGCGCGCACAGCGTCCCGCAGCTCGGCATGCTGCACGGCATCGTCGCGCTCGGGCTGTTCGCGGTGGCCTTCATGGCCGCGCACCGGATCGGCCGGGCGTCGGCGCCCACCACGGTCGAGGCCGCGCCGGCGCGCTCGGCCGAGCCCGTCGCCGGCTGACGCCGGGATGGAGCCTGATCAGCCGGCACCGGCGCGCCGACGGGGCGGCCGCCGGCTCCGGCTGATCATCCCGATCGCCTCGGTGCTGCTGGTGATCACGCCGCTCGGCGTGTTCTGGTACCGCAGCCTCACCGGCAGCGCCTACTCCGCGGTGTCGATGGGCGACGCCGACTGGGGCGGCGGACCCGGCGGGTCGATGGCCGGCATGGCCGGGATGGACGGACCCCCCGGTACCGGGAGCCCGGCCGTCCCGATCACCACCCTGGTCGCCGATCCGAAGCGGCCGGCCGACGTCCGTGTCGACCTGGTGGCCCGGCAGCAGACGATCACCGTCGGCGGGCAGACCCTCGACGGCTACACGCTCAACGGCCGAACGCCCGGACCGACGATCACCGCCACCCAGGGGCAGCTGGTCGAGGTGCGCGTCCACAACGCCTCGGTGGCCCGCGGCCTCACCCTGCACTGGCACGGGGTCGACGTCCCCAACGCCGAGGACGGCGTGGCCGGCGTGACCCAGGACGACATCGGCTTCGGCCAGGACTTCACCTACCGCTTCGTCGCCGACCAGGTCGGGACGTTCTGGTACCACTCGCACCAGGTCTCCGACGCGCAGGTGGCGGGCGGCTTGCTCGGCGCGCTCGTCGTCCGACCCCGCGGTGGCGGACCCGGCGGCAGCGGGGATCGTCCGGTCGCCGCCGACGTGGTCGCGCTGGCCCACGGCTACGGGGCGGTCCGCACGCTCGACGGCCGCCCCGGCGACCAGCGGGTGCCGGTCGCCCCCGGCGCCACCGCCCGGGTCCGGGTGATCAACACCGACAACGGCCCGATGGCCGTCTGGTCCTCGAGCCCGTACACGGTGGTCGCGGTCGACGGCACCGACGTGCACCGGCCCACGGCGGTCACCGAGCGGTACGCCACGGTCACGGCGGGTGGCCGGCTCGACCTCGCGGTGACGGCGCCGGCCGACGGGAGCGCCGCCCGGGTCCAGATCGGCACCGACACCGCGGTGCTGGTCGGCCGCGGCGCGCCGGCCGTCCCGGTCCGCCAGCCGTCCGCCGAGCTCGACCTGCTCTCCTACGGTGCCCCGGCCGCGCTGCCGTTCGACCCGGCCCGGGCCACCCGGCACTTCACCTACAGCATCGGGCGGCGACCCGGCTTCGTCCACGGCCGGCCGGGGATCTGGTGGTCGATCAACGGCCGCCTCTATCCGCGGGTGCCGATGTTCATGGTCCGCACCGGCGACGTGGTGATCATGGACGTCTCCAACCACAGCGGCCAGGTGCACCCGATGCACCTGCACGGGCACCACGCGGTGGTGCTGTCGCGCAACGGCGTCGCGGCCACCGGCAGCCCGTGGTGGGTCGACTCGCTCAACGTCCGCGACGGCGAGAGCTACGTGATCGCCTTCCGCGCCGACAACCCGGGCATCTGGATGGACCACTGCCACAATCTCACCCACGCCAGCCAGGGCATGGTCGCGCACCTGGCCTACGAGGGGTACAGCACGCCGTTCACCATCGGCGGTCCGCACGGCAACGACCCCGAGTGACGCGCTGGTCGCCGACGCGGCCGCGCGTCTCAGCCGAGCCGGTGGGTGAGCCCGTGGTCGCGCAGCACCGCCAGCACCCGGTCGGGGAAGTCGGTGGTGAACCCGGTAACCCCGACCTCGAGGCAGAACGCGACGTCGTCGGGGTCGTTGACCGTCCAGACGTGCACCGCGTTCCCGCGCCGACGGGCGCGGGCCACGAAGTCGGGGTCGGCCCGGACCAGGGCGAGGTCCGGCCCGACGATCCGGATGCCGTCGGGCAGCCGGCCGTCGGCGACCGGGGCCAGGGTGCGTTCGACCAGATAGGTGCGCGGCACCTGCGGCAACAGCCGTCCGACCCGGGCCAGCGAGGCCGGGGCGAAGCTGATCACCCGCGCCGGTGAGCCGGCCACGTCCCAGCCGCGGTCGGTGACCAGCGCGGCCACCCGGTCGTCGACCGCGAACCCGCGCGGATTGGGGTGCTTCGTCTCCAGGTTGAGGCTGATCCGCACGCCGTCCTCGATCGCCCGGGCGGCGAGGTCGAGCAGGTCGGTGCAGGTCACCAGCGCACCGTCGTCCGGACGCGCGCCGAGCTTGGCCCGGCGCCGCGCGCCGAAGTCGACCTCCCGCAGCTGGGCGGTGGTCCGGGCGAACACCGGGCCGCTCCGGTCAGTGGTCCGGTCGAGGTCGAGGTCGTGCAGACAGACCAGGGTGTCGTCGGCGGCGAAGTGCAGGTCGGCCTCGAGCCCGAGCGGGATCGCCTCCGCGGCCGCGAACGAGATCGCCTCGCGATAGGCCGCCCGGGTCATCTCGGGCACCCGGCCGCTGAAGCCCCGGTGGGCGAAGATCACGAGCGGCTCGTCCTCCGTCGTCACGGCCGCAGTCAACCACGGCGACCCACGACCGGCGTCGCTCCCGCGGCCGGGGTGCTTGCGCGAGCGGGTCGGCGGCTGGCACGGTGACGGTGCGTCGGCTCCGGCCGCGTCCTGCTCGCCCCCGTCCGCCTCCCCGCACCCCCCACCGGAATCGAGGCCCCCGATGCGTCGTCGCCTGCTCCGCTCCCTGCTCGCGCTCACCCTGGTCGCCGGCACGCTGACCGCGGGCGGAAGCGTCCCGACGGCCGGTGCCGCACCCGCCCGGCCGAGCGGTCCGGCCGCGCCGGCGGGCGACACCGTCACGCTGGGCCGCAGCACGGTGGCCTGGAAGGCCTGCAGCGATCCGCTGCTCGACAGCTACGGTCTGCAGTGCGCGACGATCAAGGTGCCGCTCGACTACGCCAAGCCGTCGGGGACCAAGATCTCGGTCGCGGTCTCCCGGCTCCGGCACACCAGCGCGCACTATCAGGGCCCGATGCTGATCAACACCGGCGGTCCCGGCGGGTCGGGCCTGCTGGGCCCGGTCTACCTGGCCGGCTCGATGAACGCGATGGCCGACTACGACCTGATCGGCTTCGACCCGCGCGGCGTCGGCGCCAGCCGCCCGCTGGTCAGCTGCGACCCGAAGTACGCCGGCTTCAACCGCCCGGACTACCGGCCGTGGACGTCGAAGGAGTACGACGCCTGGATGAAGAAGACCCGCGCCTACACCACGGCGTGCGGCAAGAAGAACGGCAAGATCCTCGTCCACATGAGCACCCGGGCCAACGCCAAGGACATGGACAGCATCCGCAAGGCCCTGGGTGCGCCGACGATCAACTACTGGGGCTGGTCCTACGGCACCTACCTCGGTCAGGTGTACGCCTCGCTGTTCCCCAAGCAGCTGCGCCGGGCGGTGTTCGACAGCACGGTCGACCCCCGGCGGGTCTGGTACGGCGCGAACCTCGACCAGGACGTCGCCTTCGACAAGAACATGAACACCTGGTTCGGCTGGCTGGCCCGGTACGACCGCGTCTACCACCTCGGCACCACCCAGACCGCGGTGCGCAACCGGTTCTACGCGATCCAGGAGAAGCTTTACGCCAAGCCGGTGAACACCGCGCGCGGCCGGATCGGTGGCAGCGAGTGGATCGACACCTTCCTGGACGCCGGCTACTACCAGAGCAGCTGGACCAGCCTGGGGACGCTGTTCAACGCCTACGCCAAGCACAACGCGGCCGCCAAGCTCGCCGCCGCCTACCAGGACGCCAGCGGGTACGGCGACGACAACGGCTACGCGGTCTACCTCGGCGTCCAGTGCACCGACACCAGCTGGCCGACCAGCTGGTCGCGCTGGTCGAAGGACAGCTGGAACACCTGGGCCAAGGCACCTTTCGAGACCTGGGGCAACACCTGGTACAACGAGCCGTGCCGGCACTGGCCGGGCTTCTTCCAGAAGCCGGTCCCGGTGGTCGACAAGGGGGTCTCGAGCATCCTGATGATCGACGAGACCCTGGACGCGGCGACTCCGTACAGCGGCAGCCTCGAGGTGCGCAAGCGGTTCCGCAACGCCCGGCTGGTGGCCGAGCCCGGCGGCACCTCGCACGCCATGAGCCCCGGCTGGAACAGCTGCGTCGACGCCCGGATCCAGGCCTACCTGGCCACCGGGGCGATGCCACGCCGGGTGTCGAACCACGGGGCCGACGCGGTCTGCACGGCCACTGCGCAACCGGACCCGACCGCCTTCGACCGGAGCGCGGCCCGCACCGCGCGCCCCTCGGGCCCCTCGGACCGCGCCCTCGAGCTGATCAACCAACGCCACCGCGCGGTCGGCCGCCCCTGAGCACCCCCGCACACAGCGCCCTGAGCCTGTCGGAGGGCGCTGCCACCACGGCGGCGATCACCCCACCCTGAACCCGGGATCGAGGCGAAACGCTCGCCCGTGAAGCGATCCCGTGCCTACGATGACCGCGCGCCGGGGCCTCCCCCACACCCGGCGCAGCGGGGACCATGATCACGGGGTCACGACCGCAGGAGCCTGGATGACCCGACCCGCCGCACCGTTGGCGATCCGCCGCGGTGCCTTTCGCCGCCTCGCGCTTCGCCGCCTCGCCGTCCCGCTCGCCGCCCTGCTCGCGGTCCCGACGCTCTGGGCGACGGCGCCCGCGGAGGTCGCGCAGGCGGCCGGCCACCCGCAGAGTTCCTCGGCCTGGCGGGCCTGCCGTCCCAAGCTCGACGGTCACCTCACCTCGGTCGGCGCCCGCCAGCGCACCGTCACCATGGTCAACCAGACCGGCCGCAGCTACGCCCGGGTGTCGTTCTGGGTGCGGACGAACAGCCGGTGCGGCTTCACCCGGATGTTCCTCACCACCACCGGTCGGATCGGCTACAACGGCACCACCGACGGCCGGACGCGCACACAGGGCACCGGGACCACACCCCGCGGCACCTACACCATGACCGAGGCCTTCGGCATCGCGCCGGAGCCCGGCATGTGGCTGCCCTATCACCGGGTGAAGAAGGGCGACTACTGGGTCGAGGACAACAACAGCCGCTACTACAACTCGTTGCGGAACCGCTCGCAGGGCGGGTTCGGCTGGAAGCTCCCGTCCTCGGACCGGAACAGCTCGGAGTACCTGCCCTCCTACACCACCCAGTACCGCTACGCCGTGGTGATCAACTTCAACCGGGCGCCGGACTTCCGCAAGCGCTACCGCGGGGCCGGGATCTTCCTGCACGTCAAGGGTGCCGGGGCGACCGCCGGTTGCGTCGCGATCAGTCAGAGCCAGCTGCTCACCGTGATGGCCTACCTGCACTCCGGCGACAAGATCACCATCACCTCGTGATCAACGGCCCCGCGCGCTGAGCTTGTCAAAGCGCCGCACCCGGGCCGTGAGCCCGTCGAAGCGCTGCACCCGCGCGCAGAGCCCGTCAAAGCGCCGCACCCGTGCGCTGAGCCTGTCGAAGCGCGTCAGCGCAGCGCCACCGCGGCCGCCCGCACCACCGCGTCGGCGACCGCGTCGAGCGCCGGCGTGTGCAGCTTCCACTGCTGCCAGTAGAGCGCATCGTCGAGCCGGACGTCGGGGTCGAAGACCACCAGCCGACCGGCGGCCTCGTACGGGCCGCTCTGCTGGTGCGGCAGCATCCCCCAACCGAGCCCGAGCGCGACGGCCTCGGCGAAGTCCGCCGAGGTCGGGATGTGGTGCCGCGGCGGGTCGATCCGTCGGCGGGTCCGACGGGCCAGATAGCGGTCCTGCAGCCGGTCGACCCGGTCGAAGGCCACGAGCGGTGCCACCGCGAGGGCGTCGACCGTCCGCCCGTCGGCGAACCACCGGTCACGGAAGGCCGGGCTGCACATCGGCCGGTAGCGCATCCGGCCCAGCCGCCGGACGCTGCAGCCCTGCACCGGCTCGGCCACCGAGGTGATCGCGGCCATCACGGTGCCCGAGCGGAGCAACCGGGTCGAGGTGGCCTCGTCCTCGCGGTGCACGTCGAAGCAGATCCCCAGCTCGACCGGCACCGCGGCCAGTGCGGCCAACGCCCAGGTGTGGAGCGAGTCCCCGTTGATCACCACCGGGATGCTGACCCGCTCGGTGCCCGGCCCGTCCCGGTCGGCGAGCCAGCGCCCGCTCTCGTCGGCCAGCAGGATCATCTGCCGGGCCAGCCGGAGCAGCCGCTCGCCGGACTCGGTGGGGCGGACCGGACGGGTCCGTTGCACCAGCACCCGTCCGGCGGCGCCCTCGAGGGCCTTGAGGCGCTGGCTGACCGCGGACGGCGTGATCATCAGCTCGCGGGCGGCGGCGTCGAGCGTGCCGGTGTCGACGACGGCCAGCAACGTCCGCAGCTGGTCGAGCGGGAGGTCGGCCATGGCCGTCAACGTAAGCGCTGCTAACGGATCTGCACAATCCTTAGCTGGCCTGAAGCAGCTCGAGCCCCTAGCGTCGACGTCGTGGACCTCACCCCGGCGCTGGTCGCCTCCCTGACCGGACTGCTGACCGGTCTGTCGCTGATCGTGGCGATCGGGGCGCAGAACACCTACCTGCTCCAGCAGGGTCTGCTGCGTCAGCACGTGCTCGCGGTGGTCGCGGTGTGCACGGTCTCGGACCTGGTGCTGATCAGCGCGGGCGTGCTCGGCGCCGGGGCGCTGCTCGACCGCGCGCCGCTGGTGGTCACGGTCGCCCGGTGGGCCGGAGCCGCGCTGCTGGTCGGCTACGCGGTGCTCGCGCTCCGGCGCGCCGTGCGGGGACAGCGGCTGGACGTCCACGGCGGGCCGGCCCGCCCGCTCGGCACCGTGCTGGTCACCGCGCTCGGGCTGACCTGGCTCAACCCGCACGTCTACCTCGACACCGTCGTGCTGATGGGGACGGTGGCGGCCCGCGAGGGCGAGCTGCGCTGGTGGTTCGCGGCGGGCGCGATGGTGGCCAGCGCGATCTGGTTCACCGCCCTGGGTCTGGGGTCGCGCGCGCTGTCCCGGCTGCTCCGGAGCCGTCGCGCCTGGCGGGTGCTCGACCTGGCCATCGCCGCGGTCATGCTGGTCACCGCCGTCCGGCTCGTCCTCGCCTGACGCGCGAGTCCGCCGCCCGCGCCCTCTCGCCGACCGCCCGCGGGCCGGCCGGGCGGACGAAAAGGCGGTGCGGCCCCCGGCGGGTCTGGTTAGCGTCGGCGGTCGTGACGATCTCCGCGTACGACCGCTACCGCGCCGCCCGGTTGGTCCAGGCCTGGTCGCAGGGTCCGCTCCGCCGGCTGCTCGCCGCGCTGCCGGACGGGCCCGGGACGTCGATCGGTTGGTCGGAGCTGGTCGCCGCTTCAGGGCTGACCCCGCGCGAGGCCGCCCCGGCCGCCGCCCGCGCGCACGAACTCGGGCTCGTCCACCGGGACGGGGACCGCTGGTCCGTGGCCACCGACCGGCTCGCCGCGCTCGCCGAGGCCCTGGTCGCCGACAGCCCGGCGGTCGCGATGGTCGCCGCGCACCCGGCGCTCGCTGCGTTCGTCACCGCCGGTCGCCTGACCGGCTGGCCGACCCGGCCCGGCCTCGAGGACGAGTGCTGGACGGCGATCGCCGAACAACTACCGCGGAGCGACTGGACCGAGTCCGAGCTCAACTCCTGGCTAGCCACCTTCGCCGACGACCCGGCCGCGCTCCGTCGCGGTCTGGTCGAGCGGGGCCACCTGCACCGCTCCCCCGGCTCCGACCGCTACACGAGGTGCTGAACGCTTCGACAGGCTCCGCGCACGGTCGGGGGAAGATCAGCCAGTGACCAGCGGGCGGCCCTCGGCCGCCCACGCGTGGATGCCGCCGTCGAGGTTGACCGCCTCGCGGCCGTTGGCGAGCAGGTACTGGGTGACCCGGGCCGAACGGCCGCCGGCGGCGCACATGCAGACCACCCGGTCGCCGACCTCGTCGAGCCGGGCGACGACCTGGTCCATCGGGATGTGGGTGGCGCCCTCGACGCGGGCCTCGGCCCACTCGGCGTCGGTGCGGACGTCGAGCAGCTGCCAACCGTCGGCCAACCGGCCCTCGACGTCGGCCGGGTCCACCTGGGGCAACGGATCGGTGCTCACCCGGCCAACCTACGCGAGCGTCCGGACCCGGGCGGGGTCACTTCAGCAGCTTGGACAGCCGCCGGTCGGCCAACTTCTTGCCACCCGTCTGGCACGTCGGGCAGTACTGCAGCGAGGAGTCGGCGAACGACACCTCGGCCACCGTGTCCCCGCACACCGGGCACGGCTGCCCGGTTCGGCCGTGCACCCGCATCCCGAGCTTCTTCTCGCTCTTGAGGTCCTTGGCGGCGAGCCCCTCGGACCGGCGGATCGCGTCGGCCAGCTCGTCCTTGATCGCGTGGAACAGCACTCCGCGCTCGTCCGGGGTCAGCGAGTTCGACGCCTTGAACGGGCTCAGCTTCGCGACGTGCAGGATCTCGTCGGAATAGGCGTTGCCGATCCCGGCGAGGGTCCGCTGGTCCTTGAGGACGCCCTTGAGCTGGGCGCGTCCGGCCCCGTCGAGCACCGCGTCCAACGCCGCCTGGTCGAAGTCGTCGGCCATCGGATCGGGCCCGAGCCCGGCGATGTGCGGCACCTCGGCCGGGTCGCTCACCACGTAGACCGCGAGCTTGCGCTGGGTGCCGGCCTCGGTCAGGTCGAAGCCGGAGTCGTCGTCGAGCCGCAGCCGGAGTGCGAGCGGGCCCTTGCCGGGCCGGGCCGGCGCCGCCGGCAGCTCGTCCTTCCACCGCAGCCAGCCGGCCCGGGCCAGGTGGAAGATCAGGTGCAGGCCGGACGCGTCCAGGTCGAGGAACTTGCCGTGCCGGCTGACGCTCTCGATCTCCAGCCCGTGCAGCGCGGAGAGCGGCGGCGCGTACGTCTTGAGCGCGCTGAACGCGGTCAGCTCGACCCGCGCGATCGTCTTCCCGACGCAGTGGGCCGTGAGGAACCGCGCCAGCGACTCGACCTCCGGCATCTCGGGCACACGGTGATTATGGCGCGCCCCTCGGACAGCCGCGACGGCTCTGCTCCCACCTGCGGCGAGGACGAAGGAGCGCAGAGGTCAGGGGGTCCAGTCGGGCTCGGGCAGCGCGAGCGCGGCGGCCAGCCGCCGCAGGTACTCCTCGCGGCCGATCTCCACCGCGCCGAGGCTGCGCAGGTGCCCGGTCTGCCACTGGACGTCGAGCAGCCGCGGCAAGCCGTCCGCCGAGAGCCGCCGCACCAGCTCGACCAGCGCCACCTTGGACGCATCGCGGCCGATGTCGGGCCGGTGGAACATCGACTCGCCGGCGAACAACCCACCGATCCCGACCCCGTAGAGACCGCCGGCCAGCTCGCCGGCGGCGGTCCAGCACTCCACCGAGTGGGCGATCCCGCGATCGAACAGGTCGAGGTAGGTCCGCCGGATCCGCCGGTCGATCCAGCCGCCCGGGCGCCGGGGATCGGCGCACCGGTCCAGCACCTCGCCGAACGCCCGGTCGACGCTCAGCGTGTAGTGCTTGGCCGACTGACGGAGCGACCGGGTGACCCGCAGCCCGTCGAGCGGGAGCACCGCACGGTCGACCGGGGCGAACCAGCCCATCAGCCAGCGTCCGCGGAAGCTGCCCTGCGGCATCGGGAAGACGCCCCGGCGGTAGCCGGCCAGCACCAGCTCGGCGTCGAAGTGCTCGGAGACGGCGATCAGGTCGCTCTCGGGCCACCGGTTCGTCGGCGGGAACGGCGATCCTCCGCGTCCGGCCACCTCCGCAGTCTGGCACCCCGACCGCCCCGCACGGACCAGGGTCGGCTCGGGGTCGCCTCCCCTTAGCCGCTCCCGCTGCCGCCCCTACGCTGGACGGGTCGGTCCACAGCCCGGGAGGTTTCGCCATGCGAGGTTTCGTTGCCCACGCCGCGTGAGGTCGGTCAGGCGGTCGCGCGGAGCCTCGGCCCGATGGCCACCCAGGTCGCCCCGCAGGCCGCCGGCGGGATGCTCCGCCGGGTGCTCGAGGTGGCGATCGACGGGTACGGCCGGGTGCCCAGCGCCCGGGCGGTCGCGGCCCGCCAGCTCGGTCGGCACGACGGGTTGGTCGATGACGCCATCGAGGGTGTGATCGACAACCACGTCCGGCTCGCGGGCGCGCAGGGCTTCGTCACCAACCTCGGCGGCGTCGCCACCCTGCCGGTGTCGATCCCGGCCAACCTCACCGGCACCGCCATCGTCCAGGTGCGGATGATCGCCGCCATCGCCCACCTCCGCGGGTACGACGTCAACGACAACCGGGTACGGACCGCGATCGTGATGTGCCTGCTCGGCGGCGAGCAGGTGGCCAAGCGGATCACCCAGGGCAGGCTGCCGACCTCGCCGATGGCCATCGCCACCGCACCGATGTTCGACGCCGGTCTGGACGCCCGGGTCGCGCAGGAGGTGGTCGCCGACCTGCTCGCGCGGGTCGGCGGCAAGAAGGCCGGCCTGGTGGTCACCAAGCGGATCCCGCTGCTCGGCGGCGGGGTCGGCGCGGTGATCGACGGGCTGACCACTTACCAGCTCGGCCGCTACGCCAAGAGCGAGCTGCTCACCCGCCGGTCGCTCCAGCGCTGACCAGCACGCGGGCCTCCCGGCCCGACGAACGGGGCCGGTCAGGCCAGCTTGAAGGCCAGCTCGGTGTCCCAGGCGCCGAGGTCGGGTTCGTCGTCGGGGTCGGTCAGGTAGAACTCCAGCCGGCTCTCCCAGACGTCCCCGTCGGGCCCGTCGTGCCGGTCGAAGACCAGCCCCTGCGCCTCGGCCCAGGCCAGCAGGTCGGCGGTCGCACCCACCAGCGTGTCCGGGTGGCCGTGGTGCACCACGTCGACGTAGCGCCCGGCCGGCAGCTCACCGGTGCTCACCTCGTCGTCACCGTCGAGCACCGTCTCGGTCGGGAACCCGACGTCGACGCGGAGCTCGCGCTCCATGTCGATCACCCGGTAGCGCCAGAACGGCGGTCCGCTGATCCGCCCGCCGTGCTCGTCCAGCCAGTCCGCCACCCGCGCGTTGAGCGGCGGCAGCACCTCGCCCAGCTGCGCCATCGTGACGCTCCGGCCGATCGCCGCGTACGGCTGCGCCGCCCGCTCGACCACCTGTGGCTCACCCATCGCCCACTCCTCCGCTCCGGACCGTCCAGTCGGTCCCCTTGCCGGACTGACCCGGTGGCGGCCCGCAACTCATCGGGCGGCACCCAGCGGGCGGCACCCAGCGGACGGCACCCACCGGGACTGGCCGGGGATCAGTCGAGGATCCGGCGGAACAGGTCGAGCGGGACGACCCGCAGCGGCGCGGCCAGCAGCTCCCAGGGCAGCGGCGGCACCCAGCTCACCGGGCGCTCGCCGTCGATCGCCGCGGCCACCATCCGGCCGCCCCGGTCCAGCGGCAGCGACCACTTCTTCTTGGCGTCGCGGGCGTTGATCGCGGTGTCGATGTAGCCGGGGTGGACCACCGAGACGGTGATCGGCGTGCCGCGCAGCTCGCTCCGCAGCCCCTCCCCGAGCGCGCTGACCGCCGCCTTGCTGGCCGCGTACCCGGTCCGGGCACCGCCCATCCCGCGGAGTGCGGCGATCGAGGACACCAGCACCAGGTGGCCGCCCGCCGGTCCGGCCGCCCGGAACAGCTGAACCGCCTTCTCGGCGGTGTTGAGCGCCCCGACCGCGTTGGTCTGCAGCGTCGCGCGGTTGGCCCAGTCGTAGCCGGTGCCGACCGGCGCGCCCTTCCCGATGCCCGCGTTGGCCACCACCCGGTCCAGACCGCCGAGCTGGTCGGCCGCGGCGGAGAGCACGAAGTCGACCGCCCCCGGATCGGTGACGTCGAGCTGGTAGGTCTCGACCCGGACGTCCGGGTGGGCGGTGCGGAGCTCGTCGGCGAGGGCCTCGAGCCGGTCGACCCGTCGCGCGCAGAGCGCCAGCGTCCGGCCGTCGGCCGCCCAGACCCGGGCCAGCTCGGAGCCGATGCCCGACGAGGCACCGGTGATGAGGATCCGCTGCCGCCGCGGTGGCCCGGCCACCGGGTCGGGGCGGGCGGTCTCGATCCGTTCCGCCAGCGCACGCGCGGCCGCGGTCAGCCGGCGGAGGTCGATCGGACGCGGACCGACGGGAGAGGGCACCCCACCACGGTAGCCAGCGTGAGCACGAGGGTGACGTTGCTCACGTCCTGCTGCGGACGAGCGGCATCCGTCTTGACCGGCCCGGCCGCCCGGTACTTAGGTTAGGTTCGCCTCAGTACGGCAAGCCTCACCTCATCGGTGGGGCACCGACCCGCCGGGTCACGTCAGCACAGGAATCGAGAACCGGATGCTTGCCAACTTCCTGATCGGTCTGCGCGAGGGACTGGAAGCCTCGCTGATCGTCAGCATCCTCATCGCCTACCTCGTCAAGAGCAGCCGCCGGCACCTGCTGCCGCGGATCTGGACCGGAGTGGCCGTCGCCGTCGTCATCTCGCTGGCCTTCGGTGCCGCCCTGACCTTCGGCCCCAAGGGGCTGACCTTCGAGGCCCAGGAGGCGATCGGCGGCACGCTGTCGATCGTCGCCGTCGGCTTCGTCACCTGGATGATCTTCTGGATGGCCCGGGCCGCCCGCTCGATCTCCGGCGAGCTCCGCGGAGCCATCGACCGGGCCGCCGAGGGCGCCCGCTGGTCGCTCGCCGTGGTGGCGATGCTGGCCGTCGGCCGCGAGGGTCTGGAGACCGCGCTCTTCCTCTGGGCGGCCACCCAGGCCAGCGCGGGTGCGGGCAACGGCTCGACCACGCCGCTGCTGGGCGCCGCCCTCGGGCTGCTGGTCGCGGTGGTGCTCGGCTACCTGATGTACCGCGGGGCGCTCAAGATCAACCTCAGCAGGTTCTTCACCTGGACCGGCTACTTCCTGATCGTGGTCGCGGCCGGCGTGCTGGCCTACGGCGTGCACGACCTGCAGGAGGCCGGGATCCTGCCCGGGCTCAACACCCTCGCCTTCGACGTCTCCGCCGCGGTGCCCCCGGACTCCTGGTACGGGACGCTGCTCAAGGGCGTCTTCAACTTCAGCCCGAACACCACCGTGCTCCAGCTGGTCGCCTGGCTGGCCTACGTGATCCCGGTGCTGACGGTCTTCATCCGTCGTGCGCACCGCAAGCCCGCCCCGCCGGCTGCCAAGGCCACCCCGGCCACCCCGGCCACCCCGGCCACCCCGGCCACCCCGGCCACCCCGGCCACCCCGGCCACCCCGGCCGACTCCACCACCTCGACGCCCGTCAGCACCGGAGGACAGCTGTGACCCGAACCGCCACCACGGTCCGGACCCGTTCCGCCCTCGCCCTCGGGCTGGCTGCGCTCGCGCTGCCGGCGCTCGCCGGGTGCACCGACAACGCCCCGGCCGCCGGTGCCGACGACGGCGACCCGCGCGCGATCGCCGTCGACGCCTCCGACAGCAGCTGCACGCTGTCCAGCACGCAGGCCCCGTCGGGCACGCTGCACTTCACCGTCAAGAACACCGGGACCAAGGTCACCGAGTTCTACCTGCTGGCCTCGGACGGGCTGCGGATCATCGCGGAGGTCGAGAACATCGGCCCCGGGCTGGCCCGCGACCTGGTGCTCTCGGCGCAGCCCGGCCGCTACATCACCGCCTGCAAGCCGGGCATGGTCGGCAACGGCATCCGGGCCGACTTCGCGGTCGCCGACTCCGGCGAGCCGGCCGTCTCGGCCGACGACCAGCAGCTGGTCGACCAGGCCACCCAGGGCTACGCCGCCTACGTCAAGGACCAGACCGAGCAGCTGCTGTCGGCGACCGAGGACTTCGTCACCGCCTACGAGAAGGGGGACGACGCCCGCGCCCGCGGGCTCTACCCGACCGCGCGGACCCACTACGAGCGGATCGAGCCGGTGGCCGAGTCGTTCGGCGACCTCGACCCGAAGCTCGACCTGCGCCAGGCCGACCTCGAGTCGGGCCAGAAGTGGACCGGCTGGCACCGGATCGAGAAGGACCTGTGGCCGCAGCGGGCCACCGGCTACCGCGCGCTGAGCACCAGCGAGCGGAAGACCTACGGCGACGACCTGCTGGCCAACACCAAGCTGCTCTACCAGCGCACCCGCACGATGACCTTCACCGTCGACCAGATCGCCAACGGCGCGACCGGGCTGCTCGACGAGGTGGCGAAGTCGAAGGTGACCGGCGAGGAGGAGTACTGGTCGCACACCGACCTCTACGACTTCCAGGCCAACATCGACGGTGCCCGGGTCGCCTGGCAGGACCTCCAGCCGGTGCTCCGGAAGAAGGACCCGACGCTGGACCAGCAGATCGCCGCCCGCTTCAGCGCGCTCCAGAAGCTGCTCGACGCGCAGCGCGACGGCAAGGGCTTCAAGCTGTACACGCAGCTCGGCCAGGACGACGTCAAGCAGTTGAGCAACGCGGTCAACGCCCTCGCCGAGCCGCTGTCGAAGATGGCCGCCGCCGTCCTGTGAGCACCGAGCAGAACGGCCAGACCGGTCAGTACGGCCAGACCGGTCAGCACGGCCCGACCGGTCAGGAAGGGCCGACCGCTCGGACCGGCCCCGAGCAGCTGCCGCCCGACCCGGTGACCACGGCCGGCGAGCCGGCGGCCGAGCCGCGCCGCGGGGTCAGCCGCCGCGGGCTGCTCGGTGCCGCCGGGGTCGGTGTCGCCGGGGTCGGTGCGGGGATCGCGGGGACGCTGGCCGTCGAGCACCGCGCGGACGCGGGCGCGGCGGCAGCGACCGGCACCGCCGTGTCGAGCTACCCGTTCTGGGGCAGCCACCAGGCCGGGATCGTCACTCCGGCCCAGGACTGGCTGCACTTCGCCGCCTTCGACCTGACCAGCAGCCGGCGCGAGGACCTGGTCGCGCTGCTGACCGCCTGGACCGCGGCCGCGGCCCGGATGACCCAGGGGCACGGCGCGGGGCCGGTCGGCCCCACCTCGGGCGACTACGCCGCCCCGCCGGACGACACCGGCGAGGCCATCGGCCTGCCGCCCTCGGGGTTGACGCTGACCTTCGGCTTCGGCCCGACGCTCTTCCGCGACGCCCGCGGGCGGGACCGGTTCGGGCTGGCCGACCGGCAGCCGGACGCGCTCCGGGAGCTGCCGCAGTTCCCCGGGGACAACCTCGACCCCGCGCGCAGCGGCGGTGACCTGTGCATCCAGGCCTGCGCCGACGACCCGCAGGTGGCGGTGCACGCGATCCGCAACCTGGCCCGGATCGGCTTCGGGACGGTCGCGGTCCGCTGGTCCCAGCTCGGCTTCGGCCGCACCTCGGCGACCACCACCGGCCAGGCCACCCCGCGGAACCTCTTCGGGTTCAAAGACGGCACGGCCAACGTCAAGGCCGAGGAGACCCTCGACGTCGACCGGCACGTCTGGGTGCCGCATGGCGCCGACGCCCGCGCCGGCTGGCTCGAGGGCGGCTCCTACCTGGTCGCGCGGCGGATCAGCATGGACATCGAGATCTGGGACCGACAGGCGCTGAGCGAACAGGAGCGGGTGATCGGCCGGACCAAGGCCGAGGGCGCCCCGCTGTCCGGCGGCACCGAGTTCAGCGCCCCGAACTTCAGTGCCCAGGGCGCCGCGGGACCCCTGATCGACACCACCTCGCACGTCCACCAGGCGCACCCCGACGTCAACCGGGGCGTCCGGATGCTCCGCCGCGGCTACAACTTCGTCGACGGCAGCACCGGGCTCGGTCGGCTCGACGCCGGCCTCTTCTTCCTGGCCTACGTGACCGACCCGCGCACGCACTACATCCCGGTGCAGAACAAGGTGTCGCGCGACGCGATGGCCGAGTACGTCCAGCACACCGGCTCGGGGTTGTTCGCGATCCCGCCTGGTGTGCAGCAGGGGCAGTTCGTCGGTCAGGCGCTGTTCGCCTGACGCCCCCTCAGCGGCCCAGCGGGTCCGCGGTCGGGGCGATCAGGATCCGGGCGACCACGGTGCCGCCGACGAGCGCGTCGGACCGGGTCGGGAACGACCAGCGGACGTGCTCGACCCGGTAGAGCCGGCCGGGCGCGAACTCGACGGTCTCGCCGACCCGTGGCACCGAGTTGAGCCCGATCACCGACAGGTCGACCGAGCCGTCGGCGGTGAACAGCCGGATCTGGTCGCCGCGCTCGGTGACCGGGATCTCGCCGCGGATGGGCAGCGTCATGGGTCCTCCTGGGACGTCGGGGGCCGTCGGGGCGACGGCGGTCAACCTAGCCGTTCCGGAGGTCGGCGCTGCCGGGCTGACGGGGGGTTCCCGTCACTGCAGGGGGAAGGGTGGCTGCCGCCAGGACGGCCGGGTCTCCCAGCGGACCTCGTCGACCCACTTCACCCACCAGAAGCCGCGCCGTCCCGGGGCCAGCAGCCGGACCGGCCCGCCGTGCGCCGCGTCGAGCGGTGCGTCGTCGACCGCGACGGCCAGCCAGAGCCTCCCGAGGTCGGTGGCCGGGAAGGTGCGGGTGTAACCGGTGACGCTGCGCACCACCACCGAGCGCGCGTCGGTGGGCCTCTCCGTCCCGAGCAGCCGCTCGAGCGGGACCGCCGACCAGACCTGGTCGGCGTACCAGCCGCTGGTGCAGTCGAGCCGGGCCGTCACCGGGGTGGCCCGGGCGGCGAGCTCGGCGGACGTGAGCCGGCCGGTGGGCAGCCGGACCGGGTGGTCGTCGGCGAGCGCGGGGACGGGGTCGAACAGCCAGATCGTCGCCGGGGCCGTGTGCACCGGTCGCGACCCGGTGGCCGCCGGCCGTCGGGCCGGACCGCGGCTGACCTGGGCGGCGCCGGTCAGCGCCACCACACCGACGGCCGAGCCGGCCAGCCCGGCGACGGTGACCAGGGCCCGACGCCGGGTCAGGTCGGTCCGGCGGAGCCGCTGCCGGCGGTGGCTGACCACGTGCCACACCAGCACGGGCGCGAGCAGCGCGGCCGAGCCCACGTGCACCTGGATCGGGCTCAGCCCGCCGACCACGACGTAGCCGACCAGCAGCTGGACGAAGCCCGCACCGAGGCAGATCACCACCAGCAGGACCAGCAGCCAGCCGGTCGGCCGGATCCGCCGCAGCCGCGCCCCCTCGCGCGAGCGCCAGACCCGACCGACGATCGCGCTCTTCCACGGCGCCAGCACGAGCAGGGCCACCGCGAGCGTCCCGTGCAGCCCGGCGGCCAGCACCGCCCCGGCCCCGCGGGCGGTGGCGAAGGCCAGCCCACCGCTGAGCGCGCACCCGACCAGCAAGACGAGGATCGCCAGGTTGGTGCGCCTACCGGCCCGCGCGAACCGGCCGGTCCGCGGCACCACGCGCGTCGGGGTCCCGCCCACCGCGTCGGCTCAGACCTCGACGACGCGGGGCACCGGTCGCTTCGGGGAGATGCCCAGCCCGTGCGGCACCCGCCGGATGCCCTTGCCCAGCCACGGCGCCAGGTAGTGCACGGCCCAGTCGACGTCCCCGGCCAGCCGGTGCCGCAGCGGCTCGCTCGGCAGCTGCTCGGGCAGCGGGGCGGCCCAGCTCTCGTCGCAGCCCTCGATCCCGAGCCGCCAGCCGAGCGCGGCGGCGATCCGCTGGTGGCCGAGCGTGTTGCCGTGCAGCCGGTCCGGCGCCCAGAGCCTCGGGTCGACCGCGATCGGGTAGGGCGCGAAGTCCATCAGCAGCGCCCCGGTCGCCTGGGCGGCGGCCCGGATGAGGTCGTTGAGGACGGCCATCCGCTCGGCGAACAGGGCGCCGATCGGGCTGATGGTGCTCGGGTCCGGCATGGTGAAGGTGACCACGGTGGCGCCCGAGTCGACCGCGGCGCCGAACATCGCCTCGAAGTCGGCGGCCAGCTCACCGAACCGCGGCCGAGGGCTGATCACGTCGTTGACGCCGCCGGCGATGCTGATCAGGTCCGGACGCAGCGCCAGAGCCGGCGCCAGCTGGGACTCGCGGATCTCGTGCAGCCGGAGGCCGCGGATGGCCAGGTTGGCGTACTCGAGCGGCTCGTCCTGGCGGCTGGCGATCAACAGCGCCAGCCGGTCGGCCCAGCCGCGGTAGCCGCCGTGACCGTCGGCGTCCTCGAGCCCCTCGGTCGCCGAGTCACCGATGGCGACGAAGCGCCGGAAGCGTCCCACGGGTCTCATTCTGCTCCCGCGCCACCGCCGTGGCGGTCGTGGCCGGGCGATCGCATCGGCGCGGCGCCCGGTTCCGAATAGCGGTTCGGGCGATGGACCGGACGGGCTGGGCAGCCGACCGGTCCGGTGCGACGATGACGTCAGGCAGGAGGTGGGTCCGTGGTCACGCGCAACGCCGGTGACGCCGCGTTCGCGGCCTTCGCCCGCCGGCACCGGCCGGGTCTCGCGGGGGCCGCGCTGCTCCTGCACGGCGACCCGGTGCAGGCCGAGCGGCTGGTCGACTGGGTACTGGCCCGCGTGCACGCCCACGACGGCCAGTACTTCGCGCAGGCCACCGACCTGCTCGTCCACACCGACCCGCGGTCGCTGGTGCTGCCGTGGGACCGCCGCGGACGGGTGGAGCTGGTCGACCGGACCACGGACCCGGAGCCCGCCCGCTCGGCGCGGAGCACCTCCGCGCCGGTGGTGGACCGGCTCGCCGAGCTGCCCGAGGTCACCCGTCGGGTGCTGGTGCTGCGACACCGGCTGGGACTGTCCACGGTGGGCACCGCCGAGCTGCTCGGCCTGGGCACCGACGAGGTCGAGGCGGTCGCGGCCCGTGGGCTGCTGCAGCTCAGCGACGTCGGCACCCCGGCCGGCGGGGGCGCCGTCGGCGCGATCGCACGGCTGCAGGTCGGGCCCGCCGACGGCCCGGACCTGGACGCGCTGGTCCACGACGACGTCCGGCACGGCCGGCAGCTGGTCCGGCGCCGCCGGGTGCGCACGTCCGCAGTGGCGGCGGTGGCCGCCGCGGTGTTGCTGGTCATCGGGATCGCGGTCTGGCCCGACCGGGTCACCCAGGACGTCGTCGGCCCCGCGCCGGTGCCGACCCCGACGGCGACCGCGAGCGCCGACGAGGTCACCTGCATGGACCCGCAGGACACCACCTGCCGGGTGCAGATCACCCGGGTCTGGCGCTACCGGATGTTCGCCATCGTCGCCGCCGAGGTCGATCCGAAGGCCCGCTACTTCAACGGCTACTCCTACCGCTACGACACCCGCTACGACAGCGACGCGCTCTGGAACGGGCAGGGCGGCGCACTCGGCCTCGACATCTTCAACGACAAGGGCGGCACCCAGGTCTTCGTCCAGGTGGCCAGCTCGCGGAAGACCGCCGTCCGGTGCGGCGAGATCACCCACCAGCGCTGCGTCCGGCAGCAGATGATGGACTTCAACTTCTTCACCATGACCGACACCAACGACGCCCGTCAGGGGGTCGAGGTGCAGTACTGCCCCGCCGGTCGCGAGGTGATCACCCTGGTCGCCCGCAACGTCGACAAGCGCAAGACCTGGCCGGTCACCCGGGCCCAGCTGCTCGCGGTGATCCAGGACCCCGGGCTGCACCTGCCGCCGGTCTGAGCGCCGCTGCGACTGCGGACCGAGACCGGACCGCGGCCCCGGTCCGCGGACCGAGCCCGCTCACAGCGAACGCTGACCGGAGGGCGATGTGGTCCACGGCGAACCCGCGCACAGTGGATCCATGGACATCACCCAGCTGTTGATCACCGCCGGCGCGGTCGTCGGCATCGTCGTGGTGGCGCTGCTCGCCATCGTCCCCACCGTGATGGAGATCCCCGCCCCCGCCTCGCCCACCGGCACCCGACCGGGCAGCACCGGCCCGAACCCGGGTCCGCTCCCCTCTCGGACCGCCGGGACGACCCGCGCCTCGCGCAGGCACCGGTCCGCACCCGACGCCGGCGCGAGCCAGGACGACGACTTCCACCTGGCCGCCTGAGGGACCGCCCGGCCCCACCGGCCCGACCGGTTCCGGCCCGGTCTAGCAGCCCCCGAGCACGGCCCCGAGCTCGCGCCGCAACAACCGGCGCACCAGCTCGGGGTCGTGGCGTCCGGGCACCTGGACGACCTCGAGCGCGAGCCCGTTGAGCAGCGCGGCCAGCCGGAGCGCGTCGAGCCGGTTGGCCGTCCCGATCCCGGCCGGCCGGACCCGGTTGAGCACCCGCCGGAGCAGCGCCCGGAGCCGGTCGTCGAGGTCCTGCAGGTCGGGCCGGAGCTCCGGGTCGATCCGGGCCGCCTCGCCGAAGGCGATCCAGACCACCGCCTCGGTCTGCCGACGCGGGTCGAGCGGCAGCAGCTCGCCGAGGAACTCGACCAGCGCCTCCAGCCGCTCGGCACCCTCGGGCACCTCGGCACCCCCCAGCAGCCGACGGCCGCGCTCGGCCAGCCGGGCCCGGACGTCGTCGGCCAGGGTGGCCAGGGTCAGCCGGAGCAGGTCGCGGTGGCTGCCGACGTAGTGCCGCACCGAACCGATGGCCAGCCCGGCCTCGGCCGCCACCGTGCCCAGGGTCGCCTCGCCCAGACCGTCCCGCTCGATGACCCGGTAGACCGCCTCGGCGATGTCGCGACGCCGGACCGCGGCGTCGACCACCCTGGGCACGAGTTCTTTATAGCAGGGCCGTGCTACGTTGATGGATAGCCAACCAATGGATCTGGACGACACTTCGACGGAGGGAGAACCCCGTGTGCGGCGTGGCCGGGTGGGTGAGCTTCGAGGCTGACCTGCGGAACCAGCAGCAGACGATCGACGCGATGACCGAGACGATGGCCTGCCGCGGCCCCGACGACCGCGGCACCTGGGTGCAGCCGCACGTCGCGCTCGGGCACCGTCGGCTGGCGATCATCGACCTGCCCGGCGGGCGGCAGCCGATGACCATGACCCTCGAGAGCGCCGGGCCGGACGGCCGCGACGCCGAGCTGGGGATCGTCTACTCGGGTGAGGCGTACAACTTCGTCGAGCTGCGGGCGGAACTGGCCGAGAGCGGCCACCGGTTCCTCACCGACTCCGACACCGAGGTGGTGCTGCACGGCTACGCCGAGTGGGGCCCGGCGGTGGTCGACCGGCTCAACGGGATGTACGCGTTCGCGGTCTGGGACACCCGGACCGAGCAGCTGACCCTGGTCCGCGACCGGATGGGTATCAAGCCGCTCTACTACTACCCGACCGCCGACGGGGTGCTGTTCGGCTCGGAGCCGAAGGCGATCCTGGCCAACCCGGCGGCCGAGCGGAAGGTCACCCTCGACGGCTTCCGCGAGCTCTGGGCCTTCGTCAAGACGCCGGGCCACGCCTTCTGGGAGGGCATGCACGAGGTCGTCCCCGGGACGATGGTCACCGTCGACCGGAACGGGCTGCGTACGCACACCTACTGGCAGCTCGAGACCCGCGAGCACACCGACGACCGCGAGACGACGGTCGCCCACGTCCGCGAGCTGCTCGACGACATCATCGCCCGGCAGCTGGTCGCCGACGTCCCGCGCTGCATGCTGCTCTCCGGCGGGCTGGACAGCTCCGCGCTGACCGCGATCGCCGCCCGTCAGCTCGGCGAGCAGGGCGAGAAGGTGCGCAGCTTCGCGGTCGACTTCGTTGGCCAGACCGAGAACTTCCGGCCCGACGAGCTCCGCGGCACCCCCGACGCGCCGTACGTCCGCGACGTCGCCGAGCGGTCCGGCACCGAGCACCGCGACATCGTGC
Organism: Microlunatus kandeliicorticis; assembly: GCF_014137855.1. Taxonomy (GTDB): domain Bacteria; phylum Actinomycetota; class Actinomycetes; order Propionibacteriales; family Propionibacteriaceae; genus Microlunatus; species Microlunatus kandeliicorticis. The sequence goes on along the minus strand of NZ_JACGWT010000002.1, from coordinate 503,660 downwards.
TCGACTCGGACACCCTGGCCGACCCGGAGGTGCGCAGCAAGGTCATCCGGGCCCGCGACATCCCGGCCGGGCTGGGCGACATGGACGCCTCGCTCTACCTGCTGTTCAAGGCGATCCGCGGCGAGTCCACGGTGGCGCTGTCCGGCGAGTCCGCCGACGAGGTGTTCGGCGGCTACAAGCAGTTCTTCTCCCCGGTCGCCCAGCAGGCCGACACCTTCCCCTGGATCGCCGAGCGGATGGGCGCCGGCCGACAGTCCGACGAGGCGCTCGGGTCGATGTTCGCGTCCGCGGTCCGCGGTCAGCTCGACCTCGGCCGCTACGTCAAGGAGGCCTACCACGCGGCCATCGCACCGATCGAGCGGCTCGACGGCGAGAGCGACTTCGAGTGGCGGATGCGCAAGATCTGCTATCTCCACCTGACCCACTTCGTCCGGATCCTGCTCGACCGCAAGGACCGGGCCAGCATGGCCGTCGGGCTCGAGGTGCGGGTGCCGTTCTGCGACCACCGGTTGGTCAGCTACGTCTACAACACCCCGTGGGCGCTCAAGACCTACGACGGGCGCGAGAAGTCGCTGCTCCGCGGCGCCACCGCCGACGTGCTGCCGCAGTCCGTGGTCGAGCGGGTCAAGTCGCCCTACCCGTCCACCCAGGACCCGGCCTACGTGCAGAAGCTCCGTGGCCACGTCCGCGACCTGCTAGCCCGGCCGAGCCACCCGGTGTTCGACCTGATCAGCCGGGACTGGTTGCAGCACGCCGCGGCCCGGACCGACAACCCGTCGATGTTCGGCCGGATGGGGCTGGAGCGGGCGCTCGACCTGTCGCTGTGGATCGACCTCTACCGGCCGACCCTCGAGCTCGACGAGGCCTGAGCCGGTGCGGCGTCCCCGTCCGCGGCAGCGGACGGGGACCGCGACCCCCCGGCTGGCCCAGAGCATACAGCGCTGGAAAGCACAGGAACTTCTCAGTCCGGAACGGGCCCTGCGCGCTCGGCAACGGCTTACCCGGGTCCTACGGTTCGGGCATGCCCTCCCGCCTGCGGACGTCCGTCCTCACCCTGACCGCCCTCGCGGTCGCCACCGTTCCCGTCGCCGTCGCCCCCAGCCAGGCCGACGCGGCCGGCTACCGCTACAAGAACTGCACCGCGCTGCACAAGAAGTACCCGCACGGCGTCGGCAAGTCCGGCGCAAAGGACCGGGTGCGGGGGAAGACCAAGCCGGTCACCACCTTCAAGCGGAGCACCAAGATCTACAAGGCGGTGGTCAAGGCCAACAAGCGGCTCGACGCCGACAAGGACGGCGTGGCCTGCGAGAAGCGCTGACCGAACCGCTCCCGCCGACCACCGGCCCACCGACCGACCGGTCCGTCAGCTCGCCGCGGTGACCCGGCGGGGCGCCACCCGGAGCCGGAGCCTCCTCAGAGGAGTTTCCGGTAGCCGCGGTGCACCCCGACCGCGATCACCGCGGCGAGCACCGCCTTGACCAGGTCGCCCGGGACGAAAGCCAGCGCCCCGACCGCCGACACGCCGAGCCTCACCCCGGCGACCACCGCGGTCCACGGGATGCCGACCGCGTAGATCACCAGGACGCCGCCGACCACCGCGCTCACCGCGAACGCCACCGTCCGCGCCGCGGTCGACCGGACCCGGGCCGCCCAGTACCTGGCCAGCAGCCCGACCACCAGCGCCCCCGGAACCCAGCCGAGCAGGTAGCCGCCGGTCGGACCGAACAGCACCCCCAGACCGCCGCGGCCACCGGAGAGGATCGGCAGTCCGACCAGGGCCAGCACCACCACCAACGCCGCGGCGAGCATCCCGCGTACCGGTCCGAGCAGTGCCCCCGCCAGCATCACGCCGAGGGTCTGCAGGGTGATCGGCACCCCGAGCACGCCGACGGTGATCGGCGGCACCACGCCGAGGGCGGCGATCACCGCCGCCATCACCGCGGTGAGCACGACGTCGAGCGTCGTCGTGGTGCTGCGGACGCCGCGCCCGGCGGCCGGATCGATCGGCGACACCGTCGCTCCCTCCTCGACCGCGGCGGGCGGTCTCGCCCGGCGGCCGAACCTGGTCAGCGGGAGGCCTGGTCGGCGTCCCAGCACCGCGCGTCCAGGGCGGCGGCGATGTCCTCGGCATCGGTGAACGTACGCACCAGCAACGGGATGAGGACGGCAACCGGACGGTTGTGCAGCCCCCGAGCGTATTGGGCCTCGCGGACCTCGAGATAGCGCGCCCGGATCTCGGGCACGAACCGGACGGTGAGGGTGACGGCCAGCCCGATCCGGCGGACCGGCAGCCCGAACCGGGCGAATGGGGCCAGCCCGCGGTCGATCAGGTCGAGCAGCGCGGTGCTCGTCGTGCTCGAGGTGACGGCCAGGGCGAACGCCAGCACTGCGACCAGTCGGAGCCCGTGGGCGAGGGCGTGGGCGGCCGTGTCGGTCAGCGCGGTCACCAGCACCACGACCCCGACGAAGATGATCAGCCCGACCACCGCCCGCACCGCCGCCCGGCCGCGGAGCCCGGAGAGCCCGAGCGCCAGCAGCCCGGCGAGGGCCGACCCGGCGAGCACGCCGACGTCGTCGACCAGGTAGGTCGTCAGCCCGAGCACCGCGAGCGCGACGACGAGGACCGCCGCGGGCACCCGGGCCAGCGGCCCGGCCGGACGTCCGGTGCCGAGCAGGCTCATCCCCACCGCCGCCGGTAGCCGGTGATCACCGCGTCGGCAGGGCCGTCGTCGACCACCCGGCCGTCCTCGACCCGGAGCACGCGGTCGAAGCCGGCCAGCGCGTCGAGATCGTGGCTGACCATGATCACCTGCTGGTCGAGCGCGGCGATCTCGGCCCCGAGTCGCCGGACGTTGCGGAGGTCGAGCAGGGTGGTCGGCTCGTCGAAGACCACGACCTCGGGTTCCATGATCAACACGCCGGCCAGGGCCAGCAGCTGTTTCTCCCCGCCGCTGAGGGTGTGGGCCTCGCGGTCGTGCAGGTCACCCAGCCCGAAGCGGTCGAGCGCGGCGCGGACCCGGACCGGGACCTCGGCCCGCGGCAGCCCGAGGTTGCGGACCCCGAACGCGACGTCCTCGCCGACCAGGGGCATCACGATCTGGTTGTCGGGATTCTGGAACACGAACCCGACGGCACGGCGCACCCGCTTCGCCTCGCGCCGGGTGTCCAGGCCGTTCCAGGTGACCGTCCCGGTGGTGGGCAGCAGCAACCCGTTGAGCAAGCGGACCAGCGTCGACTTGCCCGAGCCGTTGAGGCCGATCACGCCGATCCGGTGCTCGGTCAGCTCGACGTCGATCCCGGTCAGGACCGTCCGCTGCTCACGCCGCACCGAGACCGCGCGGAGCCCGAAGCCCGGGTGCGCACGCGGGGCCGGGTCCGACACGGCCCCGACTCTAGACGCCGGAGGCGGTCCCCCGATGAGTCCGCGTCCCCGGCGGGGTCTCCCCTGCACACCGCCGGAGCGGCCGGCGCGGGTGGACGGAGGAAGATCATGAACGAGCTGACCAGCACGATCGCACCGTGCCTGTGGTTCGACGGGCGCGCCGAGGAGGCGGCCGACTTCTACGTCGGGGTGTTCGCCGACGCGCCGGGCGGCTCGAAGCTGCTGACCCGCACCTACTACCCCGACGACGAGCACGGGCAGCGCGGCCAGGTGATGACCGCGGAGATCGTGATCCAGGGTCTGCACGTCACCCTGCTGAACGGTGGGCCGCAGTTCACCTTCAGCGAGGCCATCTCGTTCCAGGTCCCGTGCCGCGACCAGGCCGAGGTGGACCGCTACTGGGCCGCCCTGACCGACGGCGGCGAGGAGGGACCGTGCGGCTGGTGCAAGGACCGCTTCGGGCTGTCCTGGCAGGTCGTCCCGACCGCCTTCTACGCCATGATGTCCGGCGAGGCGGACCCGGCCGGGGTGGAGGCGGCGATGCAGGCGATGTACGGGATGAAGAAGCTGGTGCTGGCCGACCTGCAGCGCGCCTACGACGAGGCCGCGCGCTGATCACGATCCGCGGTCGGGGGGGGGGATGGCAGGTCGTCCCCGGCCCGCCGGCCGTTCGTGGCGGCCGGCGGGGCCCGGGGGACGACCCGTACCGCAACCGAGTCGTCGGGGGCGCAACCCGATCGCGGGTGCCGCCGACCGGCCCGCACCGGTCGGCGTCCGAACCGCCGGTGGCGCCTCCACACGCCACCGGCGGAGTCCGGTCAGTTCCTCGGTGGTTCCTCGGGGAGGTGCAGGTCGCTGACGGCGACGTCGACCCCGGCCACCTCGAGACCGGTGCCGTAGCTGATCGCCTCGGCGACCGACGTCCGCAGCGTCTCGGCCACCTGCGGGATCGGCACCCCAGCCTCGACCACCACGTCGAGGGCGATACTCACCTCGTGGTCGCTGCGGCGCAGGCTCACCCCGTTCCCGACCGGCGGCTGCGCGCCGACCCGGTCGGTGATCTGGTGGAGGGCACGACCGGCCGCGGAGCCCAGCGCGTGCACCCCGGGCACCGCCTCGGCCGCCAGGACGGCGAGCTTCCGCACGACGGTGTCGGCGATCACGGTGTCGCCGTACTCGGTGTGCAGCTCGTCGTACTCCGGTTGCTCGTACTCCGGCTGCGCGGACCCGTCCCAGGCTGTGTCTACGCTGTTGGCGTCGGTCATGGTGCCGGGTGCCTCCGTCGTGGTCGGAGCGACGTGATCGTCGCTCTCACCAGGGAAGACGCACCCGCCGTGGGATCGTCACGGGTCTTCCTCAGATTTCCTGGGATTTCATCGGAAGGAACTCTTACTCCGCTCTTACCTCGATCGCCGCATCGGGGCGGACGCTGGCTCCGAAAGCCGGATCGACAACCGTCGAGTGCCGCCCTCATCCGAGACGCGGGGATCCAGGGGAGGGTCGACGTTGAACGGAGGAGTCGTCGTGGACGAGCGCGAGGTGAGCACGCCCGAGGCGGACCGCGGCCGGGACGCCGGGCCACCGGGGCCCGGGTCGCCGAGCTCCCCGGCCGACCCGGTCCTCGACGAGGTAACCGCCGTCGCCCGCGCCCAGGACGGCGACCTGGCCGCCTTCGAGGCGCTGGTCGACCGCTACCAGGCCCCGATCTTCCGGCTGGCCTTCCGGGTCCTGCACGACCGCCCGGCCGCCGAGGACGTCGTCCAGGAGACCTTCGTGGCGGCCTGGCGCAAGCTGCCGACCCTGATCGAGCCGGCGGCCTTCCGCGGCTGGCTCTACCAGGTCGCCACCCGACGCAGCCTCGACCTGCTCCGGCGCCGGCGGCCGCAGGTCTCGCTAGACACCGACAGCGCCCCAGAGCTGCCCGGCCCGGCCTGGGAGGACCCGGCCTCGAGCGCCGAGCGTCGGGCCCAGCTCGACGAGCTCCGCCGGGTGCTCGACGCCCTGCCCGAGGACCTGGCGGTCTGCTGGCGGCTGAAGGAGCTCGACGGCTTGGCCTACGCCGAGATCGCCGCGGCGCTCGGCATCCCGGAGAGCACGGTCCGCGGCCGGATCGCCCGCGCCCGCCGGACGCTGGTGGAGAGAATGGAGGCGTGGCGGTGACCAGCACGAACGAGACGGGGCACGACGAGGCCCGACTCGGCTGCGGCCGCCCGATCGACGACCTCTGGGCCCGGATCGAGGAACCTCCCGACGAGCACGAGCGGAGCTGCCCCGACTGCCAGGCGGCCCGGGCCAGCCTCGGCCGGCTCGAGGAGGCGGCCCGCGACCTGCGGACGTCCGACGAGCGCGACCCGGGAATGCAGCCCAGCGACCGGGCGAAGGCGTCGATCATGGAGCTGGCCCGCGCCGAGGTGCGCCGGGGGCAGATGCTCCCGCTGCGGCAGACCACGCCACCGGAGGCGCCGGACCTGGCCATCAGCGAGCAGTCGGTGGCCACCCTGGTCCGGCGGACCGCCGACGGCATCCCCGGCGTGATGGCCCGGCGCTGCCGGGTCCGCACCGTGGAGCCCGCGCACCACGCCGACGGCCGGTCGCGGGTGCGGGTCGAGCTGTCCACCGCGCTGAGCGCCCGGACCCGGATGGCCAGCCTGGCCGCCGACCTGCGGCAGCGGGTCCGGACCTCGGTCCGCGAGCAGACCGGGCTCGACGTGGTCGCGGTCGACATCACGGTCGAGGACGTGTTCGATGCCTGACCTGTCCGACCAGCCGGGTTCGCCCGGCCCGGCGACGGCCGACCCGGGTGTGGCGGTGGCCGCCGACGCGGCCACCGGCACGCCGGGCTCCACCCCGACGGGCGCGACCGCGGAGCTCGTCGTCCTGGCCCAGGCCGTCGCGGAGGCGACCCTCGCGGTCCCCGGAGTGGCGCGGCTCGAGCCGACGCTGCGCGGCCACCTGCGGGCGCTCTCGACCGGCCCGATGAACGTGATCGGCGTCGGCGGGCTCCCCGACGGCGTGGTGCTGTCGCGGCGGTCGGGGGTGGTGGAGGCCCGGATCGACGTGGCCGTCCACCCGGTCCGGCCGGCCGACGAGATCGCCGAGGACGTCCGGACCCGTGCCACCGCGCTGATCACCGGGGCCGGTCACCAGGTCGGTCGGGTCGCGGTGGCCGTGCTCTCGGTCGAGGTCTGAGCCCGGCGCGACCCCTCCGGCTCAGCCGACCGGACCCTCGGGTCGCCGGTCCGGTGCCAGCGCGAACAGCACCGCGACCAGCACGACCAGCACCCCGATGGCGACCAGCCCCATCGGCGCCCCGAGCAGGACGGGCCCGGGGCGGCCGCCGGCCATCAGCAGGAAGGTCAGGGTGGCGTAGCCGTTGAGCGCGGCGTGCGCGACCGCGCCGGGGACGGTCGAGGCCGACCGCAGCCGCAGCCAGGCCAGCAGCGCACCGAAGGCCACGGTGAAGACCACGAACAGCAGCAGCGCGGCGAGGCGGTTCGCGCCCGGGTACTCGTAGCCGAGCAGCACCAACGGGGTGTGCCAGAAGCCCCAGACCACCCCGGTGAGCAGGATGGCCCGGACGCGTCCGAGCGGGAGCAGCCGGGACAGCAGGAAGCCGCGCCAGCCGGTCTCCTCGCCGAGCGCGGAGACGGTCCCGACGGTGAGCAGGTTGACCAGCCCGCTGGCCACCAGCACCACCAGGTAGACCGCCGGCGGCAGCGCGTCGAGCGGTGCGGGTACCGCACGCTGGGCCAGCCGGACCCCGGAGAGCTCGGTCAGGTCGAGCCGCTGGACGCCGGCCAGCCCCGAGACGAGCACCCCGAGCACCAGCGCGAGCACGACCAGCCCCAGCCCCAGGAACGCGTGGCGCACCACCCGGCCGGGACGACCCGCCCGCAGCCCGGCCACCCGCAGCCACGACCGGCGCTCGACGACCCGGACGACCAGCAGCGAGGCCAGCGCCGGCGAGAACATCGCCACCAGCAGCACCGGGGTCATCCACGGCACGGCCAGCCCGTGCGGCGACAGCCAGAACGGCACCGTGAACAGCCACATCAGGGCGTACGCGATCAGGACGAACAGCCCGACCGCCCGCCAGGGCACCCGGTCGGGCACGTCGATCGCGACCGCCGGCTGCGGTCCGCGCCGGTCGGTGGCCGTCGGGTTCTCCGGGCGCGAGGTCGTCGGCACCGGGTTCATCACTCCTCCGCTCCCCTGCCGTCCGGGACGGGCAGGAACCACAGGCCGGCGACGGCGCCGTCGGCGGCCAGGCTGACCCGGCCGAGCAGGTCGGCCGCCTCGTGGTGCATCGGCACCTCGACCACGGTGACCCCGGCCAGCGGGTGGCTCCGCGGCTCGCCGAACCGCTCCAGCTCGCCGCCGATCGCGACCACCTGCGCCCAGGCGTCGGCGAGCCGTTCGGGGGTCAGCGCGGCGGCCATCGTCGGTCCGAAGTCGCGGCAGGCGTCGGCCCAGCGGTGCTCGGCGACCGCTCGCAGCAGGGCGAGCGCGCGGGGCTCGGCGTCCTCGACGACGGCACGGGACATCGGCTCACCGGTCCTCGGGTCGAGGGGCTGCCCGAACCGCTGGAACGCGTTCTGTCGGCTGGTCCCCAGGGCGTCCCCGATCCGCTGCCAGGACGCGCCGCGGCTACGGGCGGCGGCCACCAGCTCGGCCAGCGCGTCGTCGGCCAGCCCCCGCAGCGTCCGGGCGGCCGCGACCGCGTGCACCGGGTCGGCGGCCGGGTCGTCCAGCTCGAACCGCAGCAGGTCGGCCACCTTGGCGATCTGCTCGCTCAGCTCGACGCGATCCACGTGTCAAGGCTAAGTTGACACTCCGACCCCGTCAACCCTCGCTTGACAGCCTGCCTGCCCCATTTCCCGCACCGTGGAGTGTCCGGTCAGGGACGGCGGACGGTCATGCCCTCCGGGGCGTTCACCCGCACCGCGTCGCCCTCGGCGCGGACGTGCAGAGTGCCGAGCACCGTGGGCAGGCTGACCTCGGCCCAGGCGAGCCCGCCGAGGTCGGGGGCGACCACCACCTCGCGCATCCCCGGCGCGGTCGGCCGGATCCCGAGCAGCGAGGCGACCCGGTGGTAGAGCGGGTGCGCACCCCAGGCGTGACAGTCGCTCCGGCTCGGCTCGGGCTGCTCGATCACCGTCCGCAGCCCCTCGTCGACCAGGCCGAACCAGAGCCCGAGACGGTCGAGCAGCGCGTCGGCGCGACCGACCCGGTAGAGCGCGTCGAACAGGTAGTGGTCGAAGTAGACGGTGGTGCGCGCCAGGTCCGTCCCGGTGCCGCGGTCGAGCATCCCGGTGACCGCGGCCTCGCCGTGCGCGGCACCGGCCAGCAGCGCCAGGCACTGCGCGTGCTCGCTCCACGCGGTGTGGTCGCGGTCGTCGGCGTAGAGCCCGGTGCCGGCGTCCCAGAAGACGGTCTCGGCGGCGGCCAGCAGCCGGTCGGCGAGGTCGCGGTCCCGGGCCGCCAGCTGGTCCTCGCCCAGCCAGCCCTCGAGCTCGGCGGCCAGCCCGGCCACGTGGGCCAGCTGCAGGTGGAGCACGCCGGAGACGTCCCAGTGGCCTCCGGGCGGGGCGCCGTCGGGCCAGCGGTCGACCCAGTCGGTGAAGTTCCAGCCCGGCTGGGCGTGGAAGACGCCGTCGGCGTCGACGGTGCGCCGGTGCGCGTCGATCACGGCGCGGACGCCCGGCATCAGCCCGGCGACGAAGTCGAGGTCGCCCCGCCAGAGGGCGAAGTCGTGCACCATCGCCACCCACCACAGCGAGAACGGCGGGATGGTCTGCCGCACCCGCGACGGCGTCCGGCTGCGGGTCAGCCCGTCGGTGTCCCGGCTGCGGTCGAACGCGAGCAGCGCCTGCCGGGCCAGCCGGTCGTCGTCGCTGGTCGCGTACGCGGCCAGCAGCTGGAGCCGGGTGTCGCCGCCGTACTGGAGCTGCTCGTAGTAGGGGCAGTCCATGGTGGTCTCGTGGCTGCACATCTGCAGCGTCCGGAAGGCCAGCCGGCCGACGTCGTCGAGCCGCGGGTCGGCCGCACGGAAGCTGCTGCGGTCCTCGTAGGGATAGCGGGTCTCGACGAACCGCAACCCGGTCAGCGTCAGCGGGTCGTCGGAGGTGCTGACCAGCAGCTCGACGTAACGCCCGGCCTCCCACCACAGCGTGGTGTGGGTCTCGGCGCCACCGCCCGCGATCACCAGGTCGCCGGCGCCGTCCTCGGTGAGGTTGGGGCGGCCGAAGAGCTTGCCCTCGATGGCGTCGCGGTGGCCCTTGGGGTGCCCCTTCATGCCGGCCGGGACCCGCTCGGCGGGCTCGTAGAGCGACTCCTGCCAGTGCACCCGGACGCGACCGTCGCGTCCGCCGCGCAGGCTCAGCTCGGGGTAGGCGCAGACGTACTCCTCGAGGTCGATCAGCACCCGCCGGCACGTCCACGGTGGCACCTCGACCTCGCCCCCGGTCAGCAGGCCCTGCCAGGTGACCAGCTCGTCGGCGAGGCAGTCGTCGGAGCGGACCGGGATCTCGTGGGTCGGCTGGCTGCTCGGGTGGCTGGCCACGTGCCGCACCCGGCCGCCGGCGAAGGGCTGCTCCCACTGCGGCGGGAGCAGGGCCGGACGGAGCATCCGGCCGGGCGGCATGTCGTTGGCCCAGGCGGTGTCGTAGCCGGGGTCGCCGACCACGGGGTTGGTCCAGTCGAGCCGGTCGCCGCCGGTGGTCCAGCCCCAAGGCAGCAGCCGGCCGTCCGAGACGTGCTTGAGCCCGCAGCCCCAGGCGTCACCCTGCGGCCGGGTGCCGTGACCGGGCAGCACGCTGACCCGCCAGTCGGTGCGGCCGGTGTCGAGGTCGACCGAGGCGCCGGGCTCGGTGGCGACCAGGAAGCCGTGGCCGAACGACTGCTGGGCGTAGGGGGCGCCGTCGCCGAGCGACCAGACCTGCGCGGCCAGCCAGTGCCGGCCGGCGGGCAGGGTCACCCGGTAGGTCTCGAACGCCCACGCGCCGACCTCGCTGCGCTCAGGGCCGCGTCCGACCAGGGCGCCGTCGAGGTGCAGGGCGTACCGCTCGTCGGCGCTGACGTGCACCAGCAGCTCGGTGTCGGCCTCGACCTCCAGCGCCAGCCGGTAGCCGGCCACCACCGGCGCGCTCGCCCCGGGGACCGCGATCCAGCGGGCCGGCCACTGCCCGCGGCGGGCCCACGACGGGTCCGACCCGGCGAACGGGTCGTGGTCGTAGGGGACGCGGACGGCACGGGCGTGAACGGCATCGGGCACGTCGTCCATGATCACCGACCGGCGAAGCCCCGAGGTGCCCGGGTGGCGCCCGGACGCTGGTGAGAGGCTGAGCGGCATGCAGCTCGACCTGACCGACCGGGTGGTGGTGATCACCGGTGCGGGCCGCGGCATCGGGGCCGGCATCGCCGAGACGTTCGTCGCCGAGGGCGCCCGGGTGGTGGGGGTCGACCTGGCGCCCCCCGACCTCGACGGGCTGGCCGCCGGGCTGGCCGCCGACGTCACCGACACCGCGGCCGTCTCCGCGCTGGTCCAGGGGATCACCGACCGTTTCGGCCGGGTCGACGTCCTGATCAACAACGCCGGGGTGAACGCGGAGGCCCTGGTCGAGGACTACACCGACGAGGAGTGGGACCGCTGCTTCGCGGTCAACGTCGGCGGCGTCTTCAAGATGTGCCGGGCGGTGGTGCCGATCATGAAGCGGCAGCGCGCCGGCCGGATCATCAACGCGGCCTCGTTCGCGGCGATCGTGCCGAGCATCACCAGTGCCGCCTACGCCGCGACGAAGTCGGCGGTGGTCCAGTTCACCCGGGTGCTGGCCGGTGAGCTCGGTCCCTACGACGTGACGGTCAACGCCTACGCGCCGGGGATGATCCCGACCGCGATCAACCACTTCACCGAACTCCCCGACGACGTCCAGACCCGGCTGCTCGACACCCTGACCCTGCGACGCTGGGGCAGCGCCGGCGAGGTGGCCGACCTGCTGGTCTTCCTGGCCAGCGACGCCGCCCGCTACATCACCGGCACCCTGGTCGACGTCAGCGGCGGCAAGCTGGCCACCCAGGTGCCGAAGAAGGCCTACGAGCTCGCCGGCGACCTCGGCAGCGGGGACGCCCGGTGACCGGGCTCGACGGTCGGACGGTCTGGGTCACCGGGGCCGGGAGCGGGATGGGGCGGGCCTCGGCGGTGGCCGCGGCCGCCGCCGGCGCCCGGGTGGTGCTCAGCGGACGCCGCCGCGAGGCGCTCGAGGAGACCGCCCGGCTGGCCGAGCAGGCCGGCCCGGGCGGAGCGCTGGTGGTGCCGGTCGACGTCGCCGACGCCGCGGCGGTCCGCGCCGCCCGCGAGCAGACCGGTCCGGTGACCGACCTGGTGCTGGCCGCCGGGCTCAACGCCAAACGCCGCACCTGGGCCGACCAGCAGCTCGACGAGGTGCAGGCGATCGTCGACGTCAACCTGACCGGCGTGCTCGCCGTGGTCGACGCGACGCTGCCCGATCTCCGCACGGCGGGCGGCCAGGTGGTGGTGGTCTCCTCGTACTCGGGCTGGCGGTTCAGTCCGGGCGCCGGGGTGGCCTACAGCGCCACCAAGACCGCGCTCGCCTCGGTCTGCCAGATGCTCAACGCGCAGGAGGCAGCGCACGGGGTCCGCGCCTGCCACCTGTGTCCCGGCGACGTGGCCACCGACTTCCTCGAGCTGCGTCCGAACGTCCCCGACGCCGACGCCCGCGCGGTGATGCTGACCCCCGAGGACGTCGCCGCGACCGTCGCGTTCGTGCTGCAGAGTCCGCCGCACGTGCGGATCGACGAGCTGGTGATCAGCCCGGTCTCGCAGGCCTAGCAGGCACCGGCGAGCTGTGCACGGATTGCCGACCAGGTCTGCACAGAGCGCCGAGAACTCCCGGTCCGGGCTCCGTAGAGTTCTGGGTGTCAGGAACGGAGCAGGTGGCCCCCGACACCGAGGCCGAACCGGACACCGAGCAAGCGAACAGCAAGACGGCAGCACGTGAACGACCCCGGTGGCCCCCGACGCCGGCAGAGTTCATCCGACCGTCACCGCAGCACCCACAACCGAGCAGTCCCACACCGGACCGGCACCTACGTCCTTTCCCCCGAGGTCGCAGCTGCCGGTCCGGCCTTTTCCGTGTCCTGGAGGTCCCTGAGCCTGTCGAAGGGCCCCGAGCCTGTCGAAGGACGCTGAGCCTGTCGAAGGGCAGGGAACCTCAGCCCGCCAGCCGGTCCAGCAGGAACCGGATCGCCGCCGGGTAGGCGTCCAGCCGGTTGGCGCGCTTGGCCAGCCCGTGGCCCTCGTCGTCGTAGACCTTGAGCACGTGCGGGATGCCGCGCTCGGCCAGCGCGGCGACGATCTGCTCGGCCTCGCTGAGCGGCACCCGTGGGTCGTTGGCCCCGTGGATGACGAACAGCGGCGCCCGGAGCTGGTCGAGGTAGGTGATCGGCGAGGCCCGCACCAGCAGCTCGCGGTCCCGGTCGAGCCGGCCGTACTCGCGTTCGCGGTAGGCGCGTCGGTAGCCCGAGGTGTTCTCCAGGAACGTCACCAGCGAGCTGATCCCGACGATGTCGACGCCGGCCGCCCACAGCTCGGGCTGCATGGTCACCCCGGCCAGCACCATGTAGCCGCCGTACGACCCGCCCCAGAGCGCGCTCCGGGCCGGGTCGAGCCCGATGCTCGGCAGCCAGGCGTGCAGCGCGGCCAGGTCGGCCACCGAGTCGAGCCGCAGGTCGACGTCGTCGAGGCTGTACCAGCGCTTGCCGTAACCCACCGACCCACGGACGTTGGGGACCAGCACGGTCAGCCCGCAGCCGACCAGCGCCTGCACCACCGGGTTGAACATCCGGGTCGAGGCGCCCTCCGGACCGCCGTGCACCAGCAGCACCGAGGCGCCGTCGACGCCGGGGACCGGAGCGGCCGGCCGGAAGACGAAGCACGGCACCTGCTCACCGTCCGGGGTGGGCACCCGGTGGCTGGTCGGCTCGACCAGCGCGGCCGCGGTGTCCGGGTCGAGCTGCGCGGCGCCGTCCACCAGGGTGGTCACCGCGCCGGTGCGGGCGTCGACGGCCAGGATCGAGGTCGGCACCGTCGGGGTGGTCAGGGTGACCACGAACCGTGACCCGTCCGCGGCCCAGACCACGTCGGGGACGCCCAGCCGCCCGAGATCGACATCGAGCCGGTGGGTGCCGTCGACCTCGTGGACGGCGAGCGTCTCGGCCCCGTCGTCCAGGGTGCCGATCACCATCGCCGACCCGTCGGGTGCCAGCCAGTGGGTGAGGTCGTGCCCGTCGTCGGCGGCCAGCACCTGCCGGTCCGTCCCGTCCAGGCCGACCCGGACCACCGCCAGGTACTCGCGGTCGTGGTTGGTGTCGATCACCAGCGCCGTGTCGTCGGCGGTCCAGCCGACCCCGTGGTTCTGCGCGTGGTCCTCGGGATCGGTGACCGCCCCGGGCCCGAACGGACCGTCGGCCGCCCGCGGCCCGGAGACCGCGACCGCGGTCGAGGCCGGCTGCAGGGTGAGCGAGGTGATCGCCACCGAGCCGCCGTCGTGGCTCACCGCCATCGCGCCGACGTACCCGCCGTAGTCGTGAACCACCTGCTCGCTGCCGTCCGCGAGCGAGCGGACGATCACGTCCATGTCGACCTTGTTGCGCCGGTTGGTGGAGTAGACCAGGTGGTCGGCGGTGACGTCGCCGAGGACGTGCATCGACTCGGGGTCGCGGAGCAGCGGGGTGAGACCGTCCAGACCGACCGGCGCGGCGGGCAGCGGATCGAGGTCGAGCAGCGACAGCTGCATCCGCTCGTCGCCCCCGGTGTCGTGCTCGACCACGACCTGGCGGCGCCCGGGTACGTAGCGGCCCGAGCACCGCGACGGGAGCGCGGTCAGCGGGGTGCGGGTGCCGTCGGTCCCGATCTCGACCAGCTGCAGGCTGCCGAGGTCGTCGTGGCCGGCGAGCACCCGGCCCTCCTCGTCGATGTCGAAGGCCTGCCAGGCGCGCAGGTCGAGCAGGGAACGGACGATCTCTTCCGGGGTTCGCTGGGGCACCGGTTCAACCTATGCAGGCCCCAGGACGCGGAACGGCCCGGGTCGAGGACCCGGGCCGTGTGCGGTGCGCGAGGAGGGATTTGAACCCTCACACCCTTTCGGGCACTGGCACCTGAAGCCAGCGCGTCTGCCGTTCCGCCACTCGCGCGTGGTGCGGACAGCCGGACAGACAAGAGCGACAAGTCTGGCCCGACTGCGGAAACCGCCGTGGAAGGCTAGCACGCGCACCGCCCGATCACCGATTCCGGACCGGATCGACCCTCCGCCCCGGGCGCGGGCTACAGGAACCCTTGAGGCCCGCCGGATACGATCAGGGACGCCTGAACAGAGGGAACGGACGAACGGGAGGAGGGCCGGTGGGAGTCTTCGGACGCTTCGAGCGTCGGATCGAGGGAGCGGTCAGCGGCCTCTTCGCCCGGGCGTTCAAGGGTGACGTGCAACCGGTCGAGATCGCCGCCCGGCTGCAGCGCGAGCTCGACGCCGAGGCCAAGCTGATGTCGCGGGACCGCCGGCTGGTGCCCAACGAGTTCGCCATCGGCCTGTCCCAGCACGACTACGACCGGCTCGCGCCCTACGGCAAGACGTTGATGGCCGAGCTGCTCCCCGAGCTGCGGTCGCACGCCACCGCGATGGGCTACGTCTTCAACGGGCCGATCATGGTCCACCTCGAGCTCAGCCCGCAGCTGCCCACCGGCCGGTTCACGGTGGAGTCGCAGGCGGTCGCCGTCGACGAGGCCGAGCAGCCCCACCACGAGCGGGTGGAGGTCCCGGCCTGGGACGGTGGCGACCGACAGGACGCTCCCAGGGCCGACCGCGACGACCGGCGCGACCCGCAGCCCACCCCGACCTACGCGCGCCCCGCCGCCCCACCGGCCCCGCCCGCGCCGCGGCGACCGCAGCTGGTGATCGAGGTCAACGGCCTGCGGCACCCGCTCGAGCCGCCCGGTCTGGTGATCGGCCGCGGCACCGACGCCGACCTGCGGATCAACGACCCCGGGGTGTCCCGCCGGCACGCCGAGATCCGGGTGCGCGGCGGCGAGCGAGGGCTGGACATCGACATCGTCGACCTCGGGTCGACCAACGGCGTGACGGTGAACGGGAAGCGGGTGAAGCAGGCGCCGCTCGGCGAAGGGTCCCGGATCGAGATCGGCAGCACGCGGATGCTCGTGCACGCCCCGGCCGGACGCTGAGCCCAGGCCACCCACCCGCATGTCCGAGATCACTCTGACCATCGTCAAGGTGCTGTTCCTGGCGTTGCTCTGGCTGTTCATCGCCTCGATCGTCTCGGTGATCCGCTCCGACCTGTTCGGCAAGGCGGTCCCCAACCGGGCCGGCCAGCAGCTCAACGAGCCCGCCGCCCCGGCCCGACGGACCCGCCGCCAGCGGGGCCGTCCGCGCCGGGTGGCGATCACCAACGGCAGCCAGTCGGGCCAGTCGGCCGACCTGGTCGGCGAGACCGGTGAGAACGCGGTGGTGATGATCGGCCGCGGCTCGGACTGCGCGCTGATCCTCGACGACGACTACGTCTCCACCCGGCACGCGCGGGTGGTGCTCGGCGAGGCCGGCCCGTACATCGAGGACCTCGGCTCCACCAACGGCACCTACGTCAACGGTCAGCGGATCACCGCGCCGACCTCGCTGACGCTGGCGGACACGGTGCGGATCGGCAAGACGCTGATCAAGCTGGAGACCTGATGGCCGACACGCTCTCCTGGGTCTTCCGCGCCCACTCCGAGATCGGTCTGGTCCGCAAGATGAACCAGGACTCGGGTTTCGTCGGACGGCACCTGGTGCTGATCGCCGACGGGATGGGAGGCGCGGCCGCCGGCGACCTCGCCTCGGCCGTCGCCGTCGACGTGATCAAGCACGTCGACGAGCAGGTGGGCGCCGACCCGTCGGAGGGCGACGCCGGCGGGGACACCGTCAGCCTGCACGAACGCAACCGCGACCTGCTCGCCACCGCGATCGACGAGGCCAACGGCAAGATCTCCGACCTGGTCACCGCCGACTACGAGCTCGAGGGGATGGGGACCACCGTCACCGCGGGCATCCTCGAGCACGACCAGCTGAGCCTGGCCCACATCGGCGACAGCCGCGCCTACCTCTTTCGCGACGGCCGGCTCGAACGGCTCACCCACGACCACTCCTGGGTGCAGTCGCTGATCGACGACGGCAAGATCAGCGAGGGCGAGGCAGCCGTCCACCCGCACCGTTCGCTGCTGCTCAAGGTGCTCAACGGCCAGCCCGCGAACGAGCCCGACCTGACCCGCGTCCCGCTCCGGGCCGGCGACCGGCTGCTCTTCTGCAGCGACGGTCTGTGCGGCTTCGTCGAGGACGAGGACATCGCCGCCGAGCTCGCCGCCGAGGACCTCGACGTCGCGATGGACGCCCTGGTGGCCGACGCGCACGCCGCCGGCGGGGCCGACAACATCACCATCATCCTGGTCGACCTGGTCGGGGCCGACGCGTCCTCCGCCGCCCCGTCGGCCGCGGTCGCGGCGCCGGTGGTGCTGGGGGCGGCCACCGAACGCGACATCCCGAGCAGCGACACCATGGTCCGTGGGCGGCTGGCGCCGCTCGGCGACCCCGACCATCCCGACGAGCTCGCCGACCTCGACGACCTCGACGACCTCGACGAGGCCGGTGACGGGAGCGGCTCGGACGACGACGGGCCGGACGACGAGGACCGCTACGCGCCCCAGCTGCCGTCACGACGCCGGGTGCTGCGACCGCTGGTCGGGCTGCTGGTGCTGGTGCTGGTGCTCAGCGCGGGTCTCGGCACCGGGTACGCCTGGAGCCGGACCCAGTACTACGTCGGCGCCTCCGGCACCCAGGTGGCGATCTACCAGGGCCTGGCCGCCAAGCCGCTCGGCATCCCGCTCTCCCGGGTCTACGAGATCCAGCAGCTCCCGGTCGCCGCCCTCCCGCCGGTCTACCAGGAGATGGTCAGCTCGGGCATCGACGTGGCCGACCTCGACGGCGCCCGGGCGACCGTCGGCCAGCTGCGGGAGGCCGCCGAGAGCTGCCGCCGGCAGGGCGACGGGTCGACGCCGGGCGCGTCGGCGAAGCCCAGCTCCTGGGCGAGCGCGACGCCGTCGAGCCGGCCCACCGGCAAGGTCAGCGGCGGATCGAGCGTCGAGGCCAGCGGCAAGCCCAGCACGGGGGCCACCGCGAAGGCGACCGGCCAGGCGACCAGCAAGGCCACCGGCCAAGCCACCGGCCAGGCAACCGGCCAGGCCACCGCCTCCGCCGGTGCCGGGACCCCGACGCCGACCGCGACCGCCTCGGGCGCCCTCCCGCCGGGAGGGCAGCGCTGTTGAGCCTCAACCTGTCCGACGACCGTGCGGTGATCATCGTCCCGCGCAAGCGCCGCAACGTCGAGCTGTTCCTCGTGCTGTTCGCCGCCGCCATCGGCCTGGCCGCGTACACGATCGTCAGCTACAACGTCACCGGTGAGATCCCCACCGTGCTGCCCTGGGTGGCGGGCATCTGGGTGGGGATGCCGGTGGTCGTGCACGCGGTGATCCGCTGGCGGCTGCCCTACGCCGACCCGGTCCTGCTGCCCTGCGCGGTCTTCCTCAACGGCCTCGGGCTGGCGATGATCCACCGGATCGACCTGATCAACTCACCGCCCACCCACGGCGCCACCCAGCAGCTGCTGTGGACCGGGATCGGTGTGGTGCTGGTGATCGCGGTGATCGTGGTGATCCGCGACCACCGCCCGCTGCAGCGGTTCACCTACACCCTCGGGCTGGCCGGCCTGGTGCTGCTACTGCTCCCGCTGATCCCCGGGCTCGGGGTGGAGATCGGCGGCGCCCGGATCTGGATCCGGGCCTTCGGGCTGAGCTTCCAGCCGGCCGAGGTGGCCAAGGTGCTGCTGGCCATCGCGTTCGCGTCTTACATGGTCGAGAAGCGCGACGTGCTCGCGCTGGCCGGGCCGCGGTTCCTCGGGATCGACCTGCCGCGGGCCCGCGACCTCGGCCCGATCCTCTGCGTCTGGCTGCTCAGCCTGGCCATCCTGGTGCTGCAGAACGACCTCGGCACCTCGCTGCTGTTCTTCGGGCTGTTCGTGATGATGCTCTACGTCGCGACCGAGCGCCCCGGCTGGGCGGTGCTCGGCACCCTGATGTTCGCGGCCGGGGCGGCGTTCGGGTACCTCAACTTCGGGCACGTCCGGGTCCGCGTCGGCGCCTGGCTGCACCCGTTCACCAACTACGACGAGTACGGGCAGATCATCAGCGCGCAGTTCGGGTTCGCCTGGGGCGGGCTGCTCGGCCGCGGTCTCGGCGAGGGCCGGCCCGGGCTGACTCCGCTGGCCCGCAGCGACTTCATCTCCGCCGCGATCGGCGAGGAGCTCGGCATCACCGGGTTGTTCGCGGTGATCATGGTCTACGCGCTGATCGTCGAGCGCGGGCTGCGGACCGCACTGGCCTGCCGCGAGGCCTTCGGCAAGCTGCTCTCGGCCGGTCTGGCCTTCGCCTTCGCCCTGCAGGTCTTCGCGATCATCGGCGGGGTGACCCGGCTGCTCCCGCTGACCGGCCTCACCACCCCGTTCATGTCGCAGGGCGGCTCGTCGATGATCGCCAACTGGGTGGTCATCGGTCTGCTGCTGCTGATCAGCCACCAGGTCCGCAAGCCGATCGCCACCACCGTCGACCTCGAGGCGTCGCCCGCCGGGCGTGACACCCGGTCCGCCTCCGCCGAGACCACCGAGCTGATCCGGAGGCCGGCATGAACAAACCGATCCGCCGGATCGCCTTCCTGGCCATGCTGATGTTCGCGCTGCTGCTGGCCAACGGCACCTACCTGACCGTGGTCCGCCAGGACTCGCTCGACGCGAACCCCTACAACCGCCGGGTCCGCGACGAGGAGTTCGCCCAGGACCGCGGGCCGATCCTGGTCGGGTCGACCGCGATCGCCAGCACCAAGCCCTCCGACGACCGGTTCCGCTACCAGCGGGTCTACAGCGACGGCCCGCTGTACGCGCCGATCACCGGCTTCTTCTCCTACGACCACGGCAGCTCCAACCTGGAGAGCAGCTACAACAGCGAGCTCGCCGGCACCGACGGCGCCCTCTTCGTCCGCCGGCTGATCGACACGGTGACCAACAAGGCGCCGCAGGGAGCGACCGTCCAGACCACCATCGACGCGGCCGCCCAGGAGGCCGCGGCCAAGGCGCTGGGCAACCAGAAGGGCGCGGTGGCGGCCCTCGACCCGACCACCGGCGCGGTGCTCGCCATGGTCACCAGCCCGAGCTACGACCCGAACAAGATCGCCAGCCACGACGTCACCGCGGCCGACAAGGCCTACGACACCTACATCAACGCCTCCGGCTCGCCGATGTCGAACCGGGCGGCCCGCGAGATCTACCCGCCCGGGTCGACCTTCAAACTGGTCACCGCGGCCGCCGCGCTCGCCGACGGCAGGACGCCGGACACGATGATCGACTCGCCGAGCCGGCTCCGGCTTCCCGGGACGACCACCTACCTGCCCAACGAGAACAACTGCGGCGGCACCCGGATCACCCTGACCCGGGCGCTCGACGTGTCCTGCAACACCGCGTTCGCCAACCTCGGGCTGAGCCTCGGCCAGGACAAGCTGCGCGCGCAGGCCAAGGCGTTCGGTTTCGACGCCCGGCACCTCGACGACGTCGGCGGCGCGGCCAGCCAGTTCCCCGACGACCTCAACCCGAGCCAGCTCGCGCTGAGCTCGATCGGGCAGTTCGACGTGGCGGCCTCGCCGCTGCAGATGGCCATGGTCAGCGCCGCGATCGCCAACGACGGCAAGCTGATGGACCCCTATCTGGTCTCCACCGTCCGCGGTCCGGACCTGTCGGTGATCGACCGGCACACCCCGACCGAGCTGAGCCAGCCGATGACCGAGCAGAACGCCCGCGCGCTGCAGCAGATGATGGTCTCGGTGGTCCAGCAGGGCACCGGCGGGAACGGCGCGATCAGCGGGGTCGAGGTCGGCGGCAAGACCGGGACCGCACAGTCGGACCCGAACCGGAAACCTTTCGCCTGGTACACGTCGTTCGCACGGTCGGGGGACAAGAGCGTCGCGGTCGCCGTGGTCGTCGAGGACGCCGACATCCCCCGCCAGGACATCGCCGGCGGCCGGGTCGCCGCCCCGATCGCCCGGGCCACCATGCAGGCGGTGCTCGGGTGACCGGCGGGACGGCGGACCGGTCGAGGACGACCGCGGCCGTTAAGGTCGCATGCCAGGGAGGACGCCCGCCGCGCCGGTCGGACGGGGAGCACGGCAGCACGCACGAGGGAGACGACGGATGCCAGAGGCGGTGAGCGTCGGCGGTCGCTACGAGCTGGGCGACCTGCTGGGCCGCGGCGGCATGGCCGAGGTGCGCCGGGCCATGGACACCCGGCTCGGGCGTCCGGTCGCGGTCAAGCAGCTGCGGACCGACCTCGCCGGCGACCCCACCTTCCAGGCCCGCTTCCGGCGCGAGGCCCAGTCGGCGGCCGGACTCAACCACCCGACGATCGTGGCCGTCTACGACACCGGCGAGGAGACCGACCCGCAGACCGGGGTGTCGGTCCCCTACATCGTGATGGAGCTGGTCGAGGGGCCGACGCTGCGCGACATCCTGCGCGACGGCAGCAAGATCATGCCCGAGCGGGCGCTGGAGCTGACCCAGGGCGTCCTCGACGCCCTGAGCTACAGCCACCGGGCGGGGATCGTGCACCGCGACATCAAGCCCGCCAACGTGATGCTGACCCAGACCGGCAACGTCAAGGTGATGGACTTCGGCATCGCCCGGGCGGTCGCCGACACCTCGGCGACGATGACCCAGACCGCGGCGGTGATCGGCACCGCGCAGTACCTGTCCCCCGAGCAGGCCCGCGGCGAGACCGTCGACGCCCGCAGCGACATCTACTCGGCCGGCTGTCTGCTCTACGAGCTGCTGACCGGACGTCCGCCGTTCGTCGGCGACTCGCCGGTGAGCGTGGCCTACCAGCACGTCCGGGAGAACCCGGTGCCGCCGAGCGAGCTGAACGGCGCGGTCACCCCGGAGATGGACGCGATCGTGCTCAAGGCGCTGGCCAAGTCGCCGGACGAGCGCTACCAGTCGGCCCGTGACATGAAGGCCGACATCACACGGGTGCTCGCCGGTGAGCAGGTGACGGCGATCGTCCCGACCGCGCCGGTGCCCGACCCGGAGGCGACCCGGGTCGCGACCCGGGTGCCGCCGCCCGCGCCGATCCCGGTGGTCACCCGGGAGACCGAGGAGGAGCCGCCCGAGGATGAGGCGCCGCGGAAGCGTCGGGCCTGGATCCCGATCGTCATCGTCGCGGTGCTGCTGCTCGCCCTCGGTGGCGCCTACGGCCTCTACCGCTACTTCCAGCCACCCGCGGTCGCGATGGTCACCATGCCGTCGGTCACCGGCTACAGCGAGGCGCAGGCGCGGAGTCAGCTGATGAACAGCCAGCTGTCCGGGCCGGTCACCGTCGCCCACACCAACGGGGCCGACGACAACACGGTCAACACGGTGATCCGGCAGAACCCGACGGCCGGCAGCAACGTGCCGGAGAACAGCCCGGTCACCATCACGATCAACGACGGCCCGAAGACCGCGCAGATCCCCGACGACATCGTCGGCAAGAGCAGGGCCGACGCCGAGAAGGAGCTCACCAACCTCGGCTTCAACAACGTCGAGCCCGTCGCGGTGGACAACAGCGACGGCAAGACGAACGAGGTGACCCAGGTCGACCCGGGCGAGGGCGAGAGCGTCTCGCTCGGGACGAAGATCACCCTCAGCTACGCCAGCGGCAAGGTCACGGTGCCGCCGGTGACCGGGCAGAGCGAGCAGGGCGCGCGCGAGCAGCTCGAGGGCGCGGGCTTCAAGGTGTCGGTCAAGCGCGAGTACTCCGACACCACGGCGGCCGGGGTGGTCGCCGACCAGGACCCGACGGGCAGCTCGGTGGCCAAGGAGGGCAGCACGGTGACGATCGTCGTCTCGCGCGGCCCCGAGAGCACCCCGACGCCGACCCCGACGCCCACGCCGTCGGAGACCCCGAGCGCGACGCCGAGCCCGACGCCGAGCCCCACGCCCAGCTGAACCGTACGCCTGTTCGACGTCTTATTCGAAAGTGTCTGCGCATCGAGCTAGTCTCGATCCATGTCCACGACACTGCAGTCCTCGCTGCTCGACCTGGTCGAGGAGCCCGAGCTCGCCGCGCTCGGTCGGGCCGAGCGGATCCCGCTCAGCCGCGGGGCCTGGGTCGACCTGCTGCCGGGCTGGCTGACCGGCGCCGACGCCGTGTTCGCCGAGCTGCTGGACACCGTGCCCTGGTACGCCGAGCGTCGGCAGATGTACGACCGGGTGGTCGACGTGCCGCGGATGCTCTGCTTCTACGACGAGCAGCGTCCGCTGCCGAACCCGACGCTGAGGCAGGCCCGGGAGCGCCTCACCGCGCACTACGCCGGCGAGCTCGGCGAGCCGTTCCGGACCGCCGGGATGTGCCTCTACCGCGACGGCCGCGACTCGGTGGCCTGGCACGGCGACACCATCGGCCGCGGTCGCAACGAGGACACCATGGTGGCGATCCTCTCGCTCGGCTCGGCCCGGCAGCTGGCCCTCCGGCCCCGCGGCGGCGGCCCGGCCGTACACCGCTTCCCGCTCGGCCACGGCGACCTGATCGTCATGGGCGGCTCCTGCCAGCGCACCTGGGAGCACGCCATCGCCAAGACCGCCAAGCCTGTCGGCCCCCGGATCAGCGTCCAGTTCCGCCCCCGCGGCGTCCGCTGACTTCGCTGTGCCCTGAGCCCGTCGACGGTGCCCTGAGCCTGTCGAAGGGCAGACCCCCGCACCCTGAGCCTGTCGAAGGGCAAACACCCGCTCCCTGAGCCTGTCGAAGGGCTGGACTTCGACCAGCTCAGCCCGCGTCCTCACCCACGGTGCCCTGAGCCTGTCGAAGGGCCGGGCTTCGCCAAGCTCAGCCCGCGTTGATCCGGGCCCTGAGCCCGTCGAAGGGCAGGGCTTCGACCAGCTCATCCCGCGTTGATCCGCGCCCTGAGCCGGTCGAAGGGCTGGGCTTCGCCAAGCTCAGCCCGCGTTGATCCGGGCCCTGAGCCCGTCGAAGGCTGGGCTTCGACCAGCTCAGCCCGCGTCCTCACCCACGGTGCCCTGAGCCCGTCGAAGGGCTGGGCGCCGACAAGCTCAGCCCGCAGCCGCGACCTCAGTGGGCCGACATCAGCGGCGTCAGCCCGGCCGCGCGGACGGGCGCGTCGACGTCCCCGCAGTCGGCGAGCCAGTTGGCGAGCATCTGGTAGCCGTGCTCGGTCAGCACCGACTCCGGGTGGAACTGCACCGCCTCGATCGGCAGGTTGCGGTGCCGGACGGCCATCACCACCCCGCTCTCGGTCCGCGCCGTCACCTCGAGGCTGTCCGGGACGGTCTCGGGCTCGATGGCCAGCGAGTGATAGCGGGTGGCGGTGAACGGGCTGGGCAGCCCGCGGAACACCCCGGAGCCGTCGTGCTCGACCAGCGAGGTCTTGCCGTGCAGCAGCTC
Source organism: Microlunatus kandeliicorticis (assembly GCF_014137855.1). GTDB lineage: Bacteria > Actinomycetota > Actinomycetes > Propionibacteriales > Propionibacteriaceae > Microlunatus > Microlunatus kandeliicorticis. The sequence goes on along the minus strand of NZ_JACGWT010000002.1, from coordinate 479,688 downwards.
GGGCGCCCGGTCCACCACGCCGCCGAAGGCGACCCCGATGGCCTGCAGACCGAGGCACACCCCGAAGACCGGCACCTGACCCTGTGTCCGCCCCGCCTGCTCGCGGATCAGGTCGATGCACACGCCGGCCCGCTCGGGCGTCCCCGGCCCGGGCGACAGCAGCACCCCGTCGAAGCCGTCCAGAGCGCCCGGCTCGGCGAAGCGCTGGTCGTCGTTCCGCCACACCTCGACCTCGGCGCCGATCTGGGCCAGGTACTGCACGAGGTTGTAGACGAAGGAGTCGTAGTTGTCGACGACCAGGATCCGCGCGGTCATGACGCCATTCTCCCCCGCCGACCCGCCGAGGGACCCGGGCGTTCCAGCTCAGCCGGTGGGCGACGAGGTCGGCTCGGCGCTCGCGTCCGAGCCGGGCACCGAGGCATAGCTGAGCTCGAGCGAGCCCTGGTAGGCCGGGAAGCTCGCCTTCGCCTCGAGCTTCTCGGAGTAGCCGAGCCGGTACCGGTCGACGTACTCCTTGTAGATGGCCACGAACTGCGAGGTGGCCAGGGTGGTGGCCATCCGGCGCTGGTCGCCGATCGCACTGATCACGTACGGCGGGGCGTACGGGATGCCGTGCAGCACCACCACGTTGCCGACGCACTTGACCCCGGTGGTCGAGATCACCCGCTGGCCCTGGATGGTCATCGCCTCGGCGCCGCCGAGCCAGAGCAGGTTGACGATCGACTGGATGTCCTCCTGGTGCACCACCAGCAGATCCTGGTCGATGCCGGTCGCCGCCTCGTCGGACGGCGCGTCGTCGAGGGTCACGGTCAGGGCCGGCCCGGTGACCGGCTCGACCCCGGCGTCCCGGGCCCGCTCGGTGAGCAGGGCGGTGTCGACCGAGGCGTTCTGCTGCGCCGACAGCGCGTCGACCTCGGCACGCAGCTGGGTGACCTCGCGGGCCTGCTGGGCGTTGCGCCGTGACTGGGTCTCCACCAGACCGATGAGGTCGGTGTTGCGTCCCGGTCGCAGGTCGATGCCCCGCGCCGCCACCGCGCTGACCGTGATCAGCAGCCCGGCGACCAGGCAGACCAGCCCGGTCAGCGCCTTGCCGCCCCGGCTGCGCGGGTTGCGGACCCGCTGCCGGACCCGGGCCCGGATGAACCGCCGGCGCAGCCGCCCGAGGAGCCCGGGCACGTCGGACGACGGCTCGGTCACGATCGCTCCTCCCCTCGTCCGGTGCCAGGCCCCGCCCACGTCCTGCCCGTGTCCCGCCCCTGTCCCACCCGTGTCTCACCTGGGGCGACCCACGGCCGGGCGTCGCGGAACATGCTTCGGGCCGGGGCATTGACTACGCTACCCACTGACCCGTGAGGAGAGCGTGTGCCCGAGTCGAAAGTGCGCAAGGCGGCAGCGGAGAAGCAGAAGGCCAAGAAGTCTCCCGACGCCCGGCCGAAGAAGACCCCCCGCGCCCCCGGCAGCCGCCGGTGGGTGCCGCCGACGTTCATCACCGTCGGTCTGCTCGGCGTCGCCTGGCTGATCGTCTACTACGTGGCCGGCCAGAGCATCCCGTTCATGTCCGACCTGGGCAACTGGAACATCCTCATCGGCATGGGCGGCATGGCCGCTGCCTTCGTGATCGCCACCTTCTGGAAGTAGCGAATTACATCGGTGTGGTTTTCCACAGTGTTGACCACAGGTGTGGACAACGACCGATCCGCCTCCTGAACGCCCACTGACGACAACTTCCCACGCTGCACCGGCCCGTTGCGCGACAATGCGACCGATGTCCGAACGCAGCGACTCGAAGCACGAAACGATCCGTGAACAGCTGCGGGCCGAGGTGCTCGCGCTGTCCCCGGGCGAGCGGCTGCCCCCGGAGCGCCATCTGGCCACCCGGCTCGGAGTCGCCCGGATGACCGTCCGCCAGGCGATCGGCGGGCTCGTCCGCGAGGGCATCGTCACCCCGGTCCACGGCAAGGGCAACCTGCGCTCGGCCGATCCGATGCGGCTGCGGGTCCAGCTGTGGAGCTTCACCGAGACCGTCCGCGCCCAGGGCCTGACCCCGAGCACCCAGCCGCTCGAGTGGGACGACGACCCCGAACCGCCGCCCGCCGCGGTCGAGTTCTTCGCCGCCCGCCCCGGCGGCGGCCCGGCGCCGCGGACGCTCCGCCGCTCACGCCGGCTCCGGCTGGGCGACGGCACCCCGCTCGCTCTCGAGGAGGCCTGGTTCTCCGCCGACCGCGTCCCGCCGCTCACCGAGGAGGTGCTCGCCGGCAGCCTGTACGCGCTCCTCCGCGAGGCCGGCGTGCTCCCGGACAGCGGCGAGGAGTCGGTGACCGTGGGACTGCCGACCGAGGAGGAGGCCAAGCTGCTCGCCATCGCGGGCACCCGGCCGCTGCTCCGGCTCACCCGACGCGCCTTCGCCGGCGGCGAACCGGTCGAGTACGCCCAGGCCGCGCTCCCCGGCGACCGGTTCGAGCTGGCCTTCCCGCTGATCCGCGACCCGTCCTGACCCCTTTCGCCCAACGCCTCTCACACGACCTCCCACCCCGGCTTTGCGTCCGCTCCGTGCTCTTTGCTTCGGTTGCCGCAGGCATAGAGCGCGAGAAACGGACGCAGAGTGGGGACGCGGGTGGGCGTGAGCAGGCAGCCGGAGTCGACGGCGGGTACGCCGGACGGCCGAGCCCTCGACCGCGAGATGCTCGCGCTGGCCGTCCCGGCGTTCGCCGCGCTGGTCTCCGAGCCGCTGCTGCTGGCCGCCGACTCGGCGATCGTCGGACACCTGGGGACCGACCAGCTCGCCGGGCTCGGGGTGGCCGCCAACGTCCTCGGGGTGCTGACCGGGCTGAGCGTGTTCCTGGCCTACGGCACCACCGGGACGGTCGCGCGGAGGCTCGGTGCCGGTGACCGACCGGGCGCCCTGGCCGGCGGGATCGACGGCATGGTGCTCGCGCTGCTGCTCGGGGCGGTGCTCGCGCTGGCCCTCGAGCTGCTGCTGCCGACCGTCATCGGCTGGTACGGCGTGGCCCCGGCCGTCGCCGAGCAGGCCGAGCGCTATCTGCGGATCGCCGGGTACGGGCTGCCGTCGGTGCTGCTGCTGCTCGCCTCGACCGGGGTGCTCCGCGGCCTGCAGGACACCCGGACCCCGCTGGCCGTCGCGGTCAGCGCCAACCTGGTGAATGTCGGGCTCAACCTGCTGCTCGTCTACGGGCTCGACCTGGGCATCGCCGGCTCGGCCACCGGGACGCTGATCGCGCAGACCGCGGCCGCCCTGGTTCTGGCCGCCGTGGTGGTCCGCGGCGCCCGCCGGGCACGGATCGCCGTCCGGTTCGACCCGCTGGGTGTGCTCACCGCCGCTCGCACCGGGGCCTGGTTGGTGCTGCGGACGGCCTGGCTGCAGACCGCGATCACCCTCACCACGCTGACCGCGGCCGGGTTCGGCGCGGTCGCGCTCGCCTCGCACCAGGTCAGCACCAGCCTCTGGACCCTGCTGGCGTTCGCGCTCGACGCGATCGCCATCGCCGCGCAGGCGATCATCGGACGCCAGCTCGGCGCCGGCCGGACCGCGGTGGTGCGTCGGATGACCCGACGCATGATCGGCTGGGGCGTCGGGGCCGGCGTGGTGTTCGGGCTCGCCCTGCTGCTCACCCGCCCGCTGTACGCGCCGCTCTTCTCCCCCGACCCCGGCGTCCGCGCGCTGCTCGCCCAGGTGGTGGTGGTACTCGCGGTGACCGCGCCGGTGGCCGGCGTGGTCTACGTGCTCGACGGCGTGCTGATCGGCGCGGGTGACGGCCGCTACCTGGCGTTCGCCGGAGCCTGCGCGCTGGCGGCCTACCTGCCGCTGGTGCTGCTGGTCCGGCACCTCGACGCCGGGCTGGTCTGGCTCTGGGTCGGCTACGCCGGCTTCATGGTCGCCCGGATGATCACGCTGGTCCTCCGCGTCCGGACCACCGGCTGGATGCGGACCGGCCGCTGAGCCCAGCCGTTCACGAGGTGGCCGTTCAGGCGGTGGCCGGCGCGGCGACGTCCGCGGTCGGGGTGGTGGCCCGGGTCGAGGGTGGTGCCGGCCGGGGCCGACGGTGCAGCACCCGGTCGACCCAGTCGAGCGTCTGGTCGCACCAGCCGAGCACCCGCAGCGTCTCGTCGACCAGCCGCGGCGGCGAGGTGATCAGGCTGTCGCGGGCGACCAGCCGGGCGAAGTCGACGTGCGGGTCGGGTCGGACCGCGCCGTCGGAGCTCCGGAACTCGACACCGGCACCGGCCATGATCCGGGCCAGCTCGTCGGCGACCAGCCCGTAGGCCACCGTCGTCGGGTGGACGCCGTCGAGCGAGAAGAGTCCCCCGTCGGCCCGGCCGCCGCCCGGCTTCGCGCTGAGGAACACCGTGTTGGGCACCGGGTCGAGCGCGGTGAGCTCGGCGGGCAGCGGATAGGGCGTCCACCAGGCCGGCTTCGCCGACGGATCCCGCAGGTAGCGCTTGGTGGCCAGCCGGTCGAGCAGCGCCGACAGGTCGAACAACAGCCAGTCCCGCGGCGCCGGCCCGGACCGGGCGGCGCGGACCATCGCGGTGATCGCGTCGTTGTAGCAGTCGATGGCGGTGTCGACCGCCCGCGCCTCGTTCTCGGTCAGGTGCGGGTCGTGGGCCGGGTCGAAGTCCGCGTCACTGATCCACGGCCGTGTGTAGAAGGGGAAGTAGCGCGACCCCGGACGCGCCTTCGTGGTGCCGACGGCGCGGGCGATCGGCGCGATGGTCACGTGCGGCACGGTGCAGAAGATCACGTGCCGGGCGTCGATCCGCTCCACCGCCTGCCGCACCTGGTCGAGCTCCTCGCGGAAGTGGACCGGGTCCCAGACGGTGTAACCGGTGCCGTCGCGCTCGGCGGCGTAGGTGTCGTCGGTCCAGCGCACCCTCAGGTCGGTCACCGACTGCAGCGCGTTGTTGGCCCCGAGCATCACCACCAGGGTCTCGATGCCCGGTCCGTCGTCGCCCTCCGCGCCGAGCCGGGCCGCGGTGTCGAAGACGGTCTCGTGCCGGTAGGCCGGCTGGGTGTCCGGATAGACCCGCAGCGCGGCGCGCTCGGCGCTGTGCGACACCACCAGCTCGACCAGCCGGTCGCGGGCGCTGTCGATGGTCGCCTGGCAGGACGCCGCGGTGACGGTCAGCGCGTCGTGCAGGGTCCAGCCGTAGACGGCGAGGTCGTGGACGTAGGCGTGCGGCGGCACCTCGGCCCCCGCGCCGCGGGCCCAGTACCGGTCGGCGCGGGTCAGCGTGCCGAGTACCCGGACAGCCGCCTCGGGCGCCTCCCACCAGCTGATCTCCGGGCCGAGATGCTCCTCGAGGTCGCGGAGCAGGTACTCCAGGTTCAGCCCGAGACCGCCGAAGCCCGGATAGATCGGGAACCGGTACTGGTCGAACCAGCCGAGCTCGTAGGCGAGGATCGCCGGCCAGGAGAGGTCGGTGTTGTGGATCGCGCCGCTCTGGAAGCCGTGGGTGAGCGAGTCCCCGATGGTGACCAGCCGGTGCCGCGGTTCGGGTCCGGACGCGCGCTGCACCGGCAGCCCGAGGGTCGGGTCGAACTCGGGCACCCGGGCCGGACCCGCGGCCCGGCGTCGCACCTCCTCCGGTGCGTCCGGCGGTACGAGCGGAACGGGTGCTTCCATGACGTCTCCCCAGTGACGCGAACGCGCGGCCCCACTGCCGCGCCGCACCTCATTGTCGGCCGGCGCGGCGCCGCCGGCATCACCCTGCAGACGGACGAGGCCTCCGCCCGACAGCGCATCCCGGCGGCGGCGCGACCGGCCGGGAAGACGACACCGCCCCGGAGCGGTGCTCCGGGGCGGTGACGGTGCTGCTGGGTGTTACGGGTCCTGCGAGGGTGCTGCGAGGGTCAGCTCACTCGGCGACGACGGTGACCGGCAGGTGCGCGGTCACGGCGTCGTGGAGCTTGATGCCGACCTGGTGGGTGCCGAGGCTCTTGATCGGCTTGGCGATGGTGACGGCCCGCTTGTCGATCGCCGGGCCACCGGCCTTCTTCACCGCGCCGGCGATGGCGCTCGGGGTCACCGCGCCGAACAGCTTGCCGCCCGCGCTGGCGCGGACCGGCACCTCGACGGTGATCTCCTCGAGCTGCGCCCGCACCTCCTGGGCGTGCTCGACGCCCCGGATCTCGCGTGCGTCGCGGCTCCGCTTGATGCCCTCGATCTGCTTCTCCGCACCCGGGGTCCACCGGATGCCGAACCCGCGCGGGACGAGGTAGTTGCGGGCGTACCCGTCCTTGACCTCGACCACGTCACCGGCCACACCCAGGTTGTCGACCGCAGCGGTCAGGATGAGCTTCATCGGTGTTCTCTCCTTCCCGCGGCTCAGCGAGCCGTCGAGGCGTACGGGAGCAGCGCGACCTCGCGGGCGTTCTTGATCGCGATGGCGACCAGGCGCTGCTCCTGGACGCTCAGCCCGGTCACCCGGCGGGCGCGGATCTTGCCGCGCTCGGAGATGAACTTCCGCAGCGTCTGGGTGTCCTTGTAGTCGACGACCTGACCCTTCTTGAGCGGGTTGGCCTTCTTCTTCGGCTTGCGCAGTGGATCACGTGCGTTGGCCATTGTGGTGCTCTCCTTCTGTGAGCCCGGCCGGAGCCGGAATGTGCCGTGTGTGTCTGTGTGGTGCGGGACGAGTCCCGATCAGAACGGGGGCTCGTCGCCGCCGTTGCTGGCCCACGGGTCGGAACCGCCGGAGCTGCCCCCGCCGGTGGCCCACGGGTCGTTGGCGTACCCGCCGCCCTGGCCGCCGGACTGCTGACGCGAGCCGCCCTGGCCCCCGCCCTGACCGCCGCCCTGACCGCCGGAGTACCCGCCGCCGCCCTGGCCGCCGCCACCGGAGTAGCCGCCGCCCTGTCCGCCGCCGCTGCTGGTCCGGGTGACCTTGGCGGTCGCGTACCGCAGCGCCGGGCCGACCTCGTCGACGTCGATCTCGAAGACGGTGCGCCGCTCACCCTCGCGGGTCTCGTAGCTGCGCGACTTCAACCGACCCTGGACGATGACCCGGGTGCCCTTCTGCAGCGACTCCGCGACGTTCTCGGCGGCCTGGCGCCAGACCGCGCAGTTGATGAACATCGCGTCGCCGTCACGCCACTCGTTGGTCTGCCGGTCGAACGTCCGCGGCGTCGAGGCCACGGTGAAGTTCGCCACGGCCGCACCCGAGGGGGTGAAGCGCAGCTCCGGGTCGGCGGTGAGGTTGCCGACCAGGGTGATGGTGGTTTCGCCTGCCATGTCTCTGCTCCGTGCTCCGGTTGACCAGTGCTGTGGACGGTGCTGCCGTCGATCGCGGACGCCGTCGGGCCGGAGTCTGTCAGCGGCCACCGACAACGCCAAGACCCTCGGGTCGTGGGCTGCCGGACGCCGCCACCGGTGGGCCGACGGTCAGCGGATCACTTGGCGTCGGTGCGCAGCACCTTCGTCCGCATGATCGACTCGTTGATGCCGAACTGACGGTCCAGCTCGCGGACGGCGTCGGGCTCGGCGGTGAGGTTGAGCACCGCGTAGATGCCCTCGCTCTTCTTCTGGATCTCGTAGGCGAGCCGACGACGGCCCCAGATGTCGATGTTGTCGACGGTGCCACCGGACTTGGTGATGACGGTCAGGAACTGGTCCAGCGCCGGGGCGACGGCCCGCTCCTGGACGTCCGGGTCCATGATGACCATGACTTCGTACTTGCGCATGCGCGAACTCCTCCTCCTCTGGTCTCTGCGGTCACGGGACGTCCCCGCGACAGGAGGGCGATGCGGACCCGCGGCCGCCTCTTGGTCGGCGGGACGCGAGTCGGTCCCGACCGGAGCCGGGACCAAGGGACGACTCTACCCGGCGGGGCGCCCGGGCGCCCAATCCTCGAGGCGGCCGCGGTCCACGGACCGGGACCGGCCCGCGCTGACCCTCCGGCGGAGCACGGTGGGCGCGTGAGCTCACCGGTGACCGCAGGCCGTCCGAGCGGCCGCCCCGACGAGGGCGACGATTTCGCTGCGCCGCTCTACGGCGCCACCCCGCGCGAGGCGCTGTCCCGGGTGTTCCGCAAGTACGCGGTCTTCCGGGGCCGGGCCAGCCGCAGCGAGTTCTGGTGGTGGTTCCTGTTCGCGAGCGCGGTCAACGTGGTGCTCAAGATCGTCGACGTGGTCAGCTCCGGCGGCTGGCGTGCCTCGCTGGTCAGCACCGGCTCGGCGGGCGACGTCATCGGCTACGTCTGGGCGCTGGGGATCGTGGTGCCGGCGCTCGCGGTGATGGTGCGGCGGCTGCACGACAGCGGCCACTCCGGGTTCTGGGTGCTCGGCGTGCTGATCCCGGTGGCCGGCCCGCTCATCCTGCTCGCGCTGCTCGCCGCCCCCGACAGCACGGCCGGCGACCGCTTCGACTGACCGGGCGACCGGTCAGGCCAGCGTGCGGGTGAAGCAGCGGTACTCGCAGAAGACGGTCATCCCGAGCCGCTGGTAGAGCCCGAGCGCACCGGTCCGGCTGTCGGTGCTGAGGCCGCCCCTGGCCACGCCGCGCTCGCGGGCCCCGCGGTAGGTGTCGGCCAGCAGCCGCTGGGCCAGTCCGCGGTGCCGGTGGTCGCGGGCGACCGCCAGCTGCGAGACCCAGGCCTCCTCCGGGCCGTCGAAGACCACGCAGGCCCCGACGATCTGCGGTGCGTCGCCGCCGGCCGGGTCGGTGAAGGTGACCACCCGGAACCGGGTCGAGTCGGCCCCGGGCCGCTCCACGACGGAGGCGTGCCAGTCCTCGAAGCTGCGCTGGTTCTGCTGCCACTCGGAGAACGCCTCGGCGACCACCCGGTGGACCTCCTCGGCGTCCTCGGCGGCGAAGGGACGGACGGCGTAGCCGGGCGGGAGCTCGCGGGTGCGGATCTCGTCGTCGGGGCCGAGCTGGAGCACCCAGCTCGTGTAGGCCTCCGACCACCCGCGACGCCTCATCAGCGCCTGCCCCTCGACATCGGCGCCGGCGACGAAGCGGCGGACCGAGGTGATCCCGCGGGCGGCGGCGTGCCGCTCGGCGTGGTCGAGCAACCGCTCCTCCTCCGGACCGTTCCAGAGCTCCCGGTCCGTGGTGACCTCGACCGTCCCGCCGCTGTCGACGCTGGCGTAACCGACCAGCCGTCCGTCGTCGTCGACCAGCCCGAGGGTGTCGCGGGCCAGCTCAAAGCTCGGCATCTGCCACTCGCCGAGCACGTCCTCGGCGTCCATCATCGGCTCGCCGACGTAGGCGAGGTCGTAGCTGTGCAGCATCGCCATGATCGCGTCGAGGTCGGTCTCGGCCAGTGGGCGTTCGGTCAGGGACACCCGCGGAGTGAAGCAGCCGACGCCGACCGCCGACAACTGGTTTCCCCGGCGGGTGGCAGGCCTACTCGTAGACGAAGGTGCTCGGACCCGGGTAGATCCAGCTCAGTCCGTCCCGCAGCCGGTCCCGCCAGGACGGCCAGCTGTGCCCGTCGCGGGACTCGACGTAGTCGACCTCGATCCCGGCTTCGCGGAAGGTGTTGAGCATCGAGCGGTTAGGCGTGATCAACGGTTCGTAGACGCCGCAGGAGACGAACATCCGCTCGACCACCCGCCGCGGGCGGGCCCGGAACCGGTTGACGAAGGCGACCACCGGGTCGAAGGCCGGGTCCTCGCCGTGGTCGTCGCCGATGTCGGTGAACACGAACGAGCCGGACTGCACCAGCAGCGACCCGAAGTAGCCGGGGTTGCGGTGGGCGACGGAGAGCGAGGCGACGCCGCCGAAGCTCGACCCCATCAGGCAGCGACCGGACGGGCGGCCGGCCAGCGGCAGCCGCTCCTCGAGGGTGGGCACCAGCTCGTGGGCGATCCAGCGGGCGTGCGCGGCGTTGTTCGGGTACTCGGTGAGCCGCTCGCCGGGATCGGTGAAGGCGACGACCGTCTCGGCCAGGTCGAGCGAGTGGATCAGGTTGTCCAGCACCGTCTTCATCTGCGCGTACTCGAGGTAGTCAGCGCCGTCGTGGACCACCAGCAACGGATAGCGGGTGGTCTCGCGGAACCGGGCCGGCAGATAGAGGGTGACCCGGTTGGTCCGGCGCTGGGCCACGCTGCGCAGCTCCCACGCGACCAGCTCGCCGGGGCGGGCCTCCGGGTCCGGCTCGCTCCAGGAGGGTGTGCGGTAACCGTCGCCGAAGCAGACCGACGAGTCTCCGACCGGGCTCCGGGCCAGGTGCGGGTTGCCGGGGTCGTTGAACCGGTGCCAGTGATCACCGCGACGCGACTCGAACTGGTACTCGACCCGCGAGCTCGACGGGATCTCGACCACCACCCACCACACCGTGGTGCCAGGCAGCCGGCGCAGCGCGAGATCGCCGGGCAGTCCCTGCACCCGGTGCCGCAGGTAGACCGCGTCGACGTCGTCGACCCGGACCGCGAACGTCGCCTTGACGCCCTCGATGATCGGGAAGGTGTGGCGGGCCAGGAAACGCTCGGCCGCGGCCTGGTCGAGCTGCGGGTTCGAGCGCAGCCGGTTGATCGCCAGCTTCCGTCGCCCGGTCACCGGCCCACCTCGCTGACCACGGAAGCGCTGATCATGGAGACCCTGATCATGGAAGCGCTGATCATGAGGCGCTCGGCACGGGATCGCCGGTCACGGTGCCGCTGATCATGGAGCCGGACGCGGTCCCCGGTGAGCGGCCCGGGTCGGACGGCTCGAGGGTGCGGGCGGCGGGCGGCAGCTCGCCGGCGTCGCCGACGTCGACCCGCTCACCGTCGGCCAGCAACAGGCACCGCCTCGGGGCGAAACGCCGGGCCAGCACCCCGAGCCGCTCGCGGTCGTCCAGGTCGAGCCGACGGCGCGCGTGCGGGAACGGCAGGACCCGCGGATAGAGACCGAGCCCCTCGGCCCAGTACTGCGGGTCGAGCGGGCCGGAGGCGGCGAAGTCGCCGTAGAGCACCACCCGTTCCGAGCAGGCCATCGCCCCGGCCGACCAGGCGATCACCGCGCGGCCGGCCGGTCCGTCGGTGATCAGGCGGCGGGCGTCGAAGAGGTGCAGCACGTGCAGCAGCACACCCACGTGACCGCCGGTGACCACGACACCACGGCACCCGGCGACCACCTCGGCGACCTGCTCGCGCTGCGCCCGCAACGCCGGGCGCTCGCCGAGACGGACGGCCAGGTAGAAGTCGGTCCGCAGCCGGCTGACCCGCGCCAGGTGCCAGTCGTCGAGGTCGCGGACCACGCGGAGGCAGTCGTCGAGCGCCGCCGTCCGTGCCTCGGGGTCGCCGTCCTGGCGGGCGACGGCGGTCAGCGCGGCCAGGGCGTGCCGGAGCCGCAGTGTGTAGAGCCGTTGCTGCTGCTCGAGGGCCGCGGCGAGCTCGCCCTCGGCGCGGGCGTGCTCGGCGTCCTCCCGCAGCACCTGCTGCCAGCGGGCCCAGAGCTCGAGGTTGCGCATCCGGCCCTCGAGCACCCGGCCCAGCTCACCGGTGTCCGGCTCTCGCTCCTGCCAGCCCGCGTTGATCGTCGCGATCTGGCCGTCCGGGACGCGTTCGGCCACCGCGGCGCGGGCCGCGGCCGGCCGACGCTGCGGGCCGAGCAGGGTGACCGCCACCCGTGCAGGGTAGCCGTCGCCGTGATCTGAACCGGATCTCAGGGATTTCGGGGCGAAACCATGGCCGGGCCACGGCCCGTTCACCGACTCGATGATCTTGTCGCTGACTAGGTTCTCCGGTCGTGGGGAGCGGCCGGCGCGGGGGCCCGGCCGACCACCACCGATCCGGATTCTCCCGGTCCCGCACCGGCAGGGAACCGAGCCGACGCGCGATGCGTCCGACCCCCGTCACGAACCCGCAGACCCGGTGCGCATGCCCGCGCACCGTCACCACCAAGGAGCAGCCATGAGCAACGTCACCGAGACCCGCGCCCCCTACGCCGCCGCCCAGCAGGACCCGGGCCGCACCCTCGGCATCGTCGGCCTGGTGCTGTCGATCGTCGCCAACGTCGTCGGGCTGATCGTCAGCATCGTGGCCTACAAGCAGTCGAAGAACGCCGGCTTCGAGAACGGCGTCGCCAAGGCTGGGATCATCGTCGGCGCGATCACCACCGGCCTCACCGTGATCGCGGTGGTCGTCAACGTGATCGCCGTCGCGACCCAGCTCGGCACCGTCAACTGACCGGATCCGTCCCGGGAAGCATCGGTTTCATATCGATCCGGCCAAGATCGCCGGAAGCCAGGTCAATCATCCACCCCGTGGGCCGCGCGCCGGTTAATGTGCCCGCGCCCATCCCCTCCAGAAGGAGACACCGCACATGAGTGCAACCCAGCCGGTTCCCGCCCAGGCGCCGGCCGACTACCCGGGGAAGACCCTCGGCATCGTCGGCGTGGTCCTGGCCTTCCTCGCTCCGCTGGTCGGCCTGATCCTGAGCGCGGTCGCGCTCAACCAGTCCAAGGCGGTCGGCGTCAAGAACACGCCGGCCAAGGTCGGCCTCATCGTCGGCATCATCCTGACGGTCCTCTACATCGTGTTCTGGATCGTCTACCTCGCGGTGCTGCTGCCGATGGCCCGCACCCAGATGGGCGGCTGACCTCCGCGGTCGGTCCACGCACCCACGCGACGCCGTCGCCGGTCCCCGACCGGCGGCGGCGTCGTCGCGTCCGGGCCCGGATCGGGCATCCTTGCGCCATGAGCTACGCCACCAGCCGGGAGCTCCGTCCCGGGAGGATCCGGTTCCCGGACCTGAGCCCGCGGGCCTACGAGCACCCCGCCGACCGCGGTGCGCTGGTCGCGCTGCGCGCCGTCCCGGGGTTCGACCAGGTGCTCCGGGCGGTCTCCGGCGCGGTCGGCGAGCGGAGCGTCCGGCTGCTCCAGCTCGCCACCTCGGTGCGGGTCTCGGTGCGGCAGTACCCGGAGCTCTACCGGATGGTCGACGAGTGCGCCGCCACCCTCGACCTGCACCCGGTCCCCGAGTTGTTCGTCCAGCAGGACCCGGTGCCGAGCGCGAACACCATCGGGCTGGACAAGCCGATCATCGTGCTGAGCACCGGGATGCTCCAGCTGCTCGACGCCGAAGGGCTGCGGTTCGTGATCGGCCACGAGGTCGGTCACGTGCTCAGCGGACACGCGCTCTACCGGACGCTGCTGCTCCAGCTGATCAACATCTCCACCTCGGTGGCCTGGATCCCGGTCGGCTCGTGGGGGGTCCGGGCGATCATCACCGGACTGAACGAGTGGTTCCGGAAGTCGGAGCTGTCCTGCGACCGCGCCGGCCTGCTCTGCACCCAGGACCCGCAGAGCGCGCTCAAAGTGCACGCCGCGCTCGCCGGGGCGCTCAACCCCGACGACATGGACGTCGCCGGTTTCCTCGACCAGGCCCGGGAGTACCAGGGCAGCGGGGACGTCCGGGACTCGGTGCTCAAGCTGCTGCAGATCTCGGGCCAGAGCCACCCGATGGCCGCGCTCCGCGCTGCGGAGCTCCAGCAGTGGGCCGCCGGCAGCGAGTACCGCGAGATCCTGGCCGGGCACTACCCGAAGCGGTCGGCCGACAAGGACGCCCCGATGGGTGAGGACGTCCGGGCCGCCGCCGAGTCCTACAAGCGGGCGTTCGCCACCAGCTCGGACCCGTTGATCAAGGTCGTCGGCAAGCTGGGCGGGGTGGTCGGCGGCGTCGGGGCCGCGGCGGCGGGCCGGGTCCGCGACTGGTGGCAGAGCGGCCAGTCCGGGGACCGGTTCGACGACGGGTCGGAGGAGAAGCGCTGATGGAGCTCTCGAACGCGCTGCTGCTGGGCGGCATCCTCGCCCTGGTGATGGGCGCGGCGCTCGTCTTCGCCGGCTACTGGCGCGACGCGCACCCGCCGCGCCGGCGACCGCGGCCGCCGGTCAAGCGGACCTGAGCCCCGGCGGCCGGCGCGGTCAGCCGCGGTCGAGCCCGCCCAGGAACCCGAGCACCCGGTCGACGAGCAGCGCGGTCTGGTCGGGGTCGTAGCCCGGAAGCGACGCGTCGGCGAACAGGTGCTGCTCGCCCGGGTAGACGAACAGTTCCCCCGCACCGGCCAGCGCGATCACCGCCTCCGCGTTCGCCCGGCCCTCCGCGCCGAAGTACGGGTCGGCGTCGCGGCCGTGCACCTGCACCGGTACGCCGGCCGGCCAGCCGCCGAAGTCCGCCGGGTCCGGGCAGGACTCCATCAGCACCGCGCCGAGGGCCCCGGGCCGCTCGAGCACCAGCACGGTGTCGTAGACCGCCCCCATCGAGAAGCCGGCGTAGACCAGTCCGGCGGGCAGGCCCTCGACCGCGGCGTGCGCCCGGGCCTGCATCCCCTCCCAGCCGACCGTCTCCTCCTCGTAGGCCATCCCGGCGGCGAGCTCGGCGAAGGTGTGCCCGTCGAACAGGTCGGGCGTGTGCACGGTGTGCCCGGCACGGCGCAGCCGGTCGGCGAACGCGATCACGCCGTCGGTCAGCCCGTGGACGTGGTGGAGCAGGACGACCTTGGCCATGGGCCCAGCCTGGCACGGACGTCCGACAGCGCGACCCGGACGGGTCAGGGCGCGGTGACCAGCAGCCGCTCGGCGTCCACGCCGAGCCGCACCCGGGTTCCGGCGGACAGCCCGCTGAGCGCCGACCCGGAGAGCTGGGACACCAGCTCCTGCTCGCCCGCGCGCAGCCGGAGCCGCGACACCGCGCCCGAGAACATCACGTCGACCACCTCGGCGGTCCCGTCCGGGTCGGGCCGGACGGTCAGCTGCTCGGGCCGGAGCAGCGCCACCCCGGCGCCGTCGGTGACCGAGCCGTCGAGGGTGGCGACCTCGGTGCCCAGGAGCCGCACCCGGCCGTCGGCGACCTCGGCCGGCACCCGGTTCATCAGCCCGACGAAGTCGGCCACGAAGGCGTTGACCGGGTGGGCGTAGAGCTCCTGCGGGGTGTCGAGCTGCTGCAGCACCCCCTTGCTCATCACCCCGACCCGGTCGGCCATGGCCAGCGCCTCCTCCTGGTCGTGGGTGACGAACAGCGTGGTGGTGCCCACCTCGAGCTGGACCCGGCGGATCTCGTCGCGCAGCTGGGTGCGCACCTTGGCGTCGAGCGCCGACAGCGGCTCGTCGAGCAGCAGCACCGACGGCTCGATGGCCAGCGCGCGGGCCAGGGCGACCCGCTGCTGTTGGCCGCCGGAGAGCTCGGTGGCGTACCGCGACGCCTGGTCGGCCAGCCCGACCAGGTCGAGCATCTCGCGCGCCCGGGCGGCCCGGCGGGCCCGGTCGACCTTGCGCAGCTTGAGCCCGAACTCGACGTTGGCCTGCGCGGTCAGGTGCGGGAACAACGAGTAGGCCTGGAAGACCATGCCCATGTCGCGCTTGTTGGCCGGCACCGTGGTGACGTCGCGGCCGTCGACGAGCACCCGGCCCGACGTCGGTTCGTCCAGCCCGGCGAGGATCCGCAGCGCGGTCGTCTTGCCGCAGCCCGACGGCCCGAGCAGCGCGACCAGCTCACCGGGGCGCAGGGTGAGGTCGAGACCGTCCAGCGCCCGGGTGCTGCCGTAGTGCCGGTGCAGCTCCTCGAGCCGCACCTCGACGCCGGTTCCCCGCTCGGGCTTCATCGGTGGTGCCTCCCTCTCCGGACGTCGCCGGTGACGATCACGAGCCGGCCGTCCCGGCCGGTGCGGCGGCGGGTGCGGTGCCGGTGGGCAGCGGAGCCGCCGAGGCGACCGCCCGGCCACGCCGCCCGCCGCTGACCACCGACAGGATGATCAACAGCACCGCGGCGAACAGGATCGAGGCCAGCGACGCTGCCACCGACTCCTGCGCGTTGGCCTTGGACTGCAGGTTGATCACCACCTGCAGTGTGTTGTAGTTCAGCAGCGAGGCGAAGGTGAACTCGCCCAGCACCAGCGCGATCGAGATGAACGAGGCCGAGAGCAGCGCGGTCCTGATGTTCGGCACCACCACCCGGGTGATCACCGTGGCCCAGCCGGCGCCGAGGCTCCGGGCCGCCTCGGCCAGCGTGGGGACGTCGATGGCCGACAGCCCGGCGTCGAGCGCGCGGTAGGCGTAGGGCAGCACCAGCACCACGTAGAGGAAGGTCAGCACGTAGGGGGTGTCGCCGAACAGGAAGTTGAGCCAGAGCACGACGTTCTTGAGCCCCACCACCAGCACCAGGGGCGGCACGGTCAGCGGCAGCAGGCAGAAGAACTCGAGCGGCCGGGCCACCCAGGGCACCCGCAGCCGGACCCAGATCATCGTCGGCACCAGCAGCACCAGCATCAGCACCACGGTGAGCACCGCGAGCACCAGCGAGGTGATGATCGACCCGCGCAGCAGCGGGTCGGTGACCAGCAGCGCCCAGGCGGCCCCGGTGCGGCCGGTGCCGGTGAAGTTGCGGGTGCTGAAGTCGAGCATGCTCAGCAGCGGGACGAGGAAGAACAGCCCGACCAGGACCAGGACGACCACCCGGAAGGTGGTCAGCCGCGCCCGGGCCGCCTGGCGGGGGGTCATCGGGCTCCGCCCGTGGTGATCATCGGATCCACCGCGCGGTGCGACGGACCAGCAGCGTGTAGCCGATCATCACCGCGGCGACCACGACGATCATCTCGAGCGCCAGCGCGTAGGCGAAGTTCTGCCGACCCAGGACCACCTCGCTGGTGAGCGCGGTCCGGATCCACAGCGGGATGATCGGGCTGCCCTGGCTGACCAGCGCGGCGGCGGTCGCGTAGGCGGCGAAGGCGTTGGCGAAGAGCAGCAGCAGCGCACCGAGGAAGGCCGGCGCGAGCAGCGGCAGCCCGACGTAGCGCCAGTACTGCCACCCGGTCGCCCCCAGGTTCGCCGCCGCCTCGCGCCACTGCGGCCGGATTCCGTCCAGCGCGGGCAGGAAGACGATCACCATCAGCGGGATCTGGAAGTAGGAGTAGACCAGCACCAGGCCCTTGAGCCCGAACAGCCAGACGCTGCTGGTCAGCGAGGTCCCGAGGTGCGCGTCGAGCCAGGTGGAGACGACCCCGGAGATGC
The DNA here is from genome assembly GCF_014137855.1 of Microlunatus kandeliicorticis. Lineage (GTDB taxonomy): Bacteria > Actinomycetota > Actinomycetes > Propionibacteriales > Propionibacteriaceae > Microlunatus > Microlunatus kandeliicorticis. The sequence goes on along the minus strand of NZ_JACGWT010000002.1, from coordinate 462,740 downwards.
CCAGCGTGGCGATGAAGGCGAAGGCCAGCGTGACGCCGCCGAACTGGGCCAGCACCCCGCAGACCGAGGTCACCAGCCGGCGCAGGACGCCGTCCGGCCGCCCGGTCACCACCGCGTAGGCGGCCAGCGCCCCGACCACGCCGCCGATCAGCGCGGTGACCGCGGAGACCGCGACGCTGTTGAGCAGCGCGGTGGCCACGCTGCCGTCGGCCAGCGCGGCCAGGTTGGCCGCGCTGGGCCGGCCGTTCTCGGCGAACGCACCGATCAGCACCGTCACGGTGGGGACGATGAGGAAGATCAGCAGGTAGACGCCGAACGGGAGCACGCCGAGCGCCGGCCGGAGCCGGACGCCCGATCGCCTCGCCATCCGCGGGTGTCCTCTCGCCTCAGCCGACCGCCTTGCTCCACTCCTTGCTGAGCACGCCGGCGGCCGTCTTGGTCTGGTCAGGGGTGAGGATCACCGGGGTGCCCTCGACCTTCGGGAGCTTGGCGTAGGCGGTCTTGTCGATGGTGCCGGCCTTCTCCATCGCGTCGGCCCGGACCGGGCGGGCGCCGCCGTTGAGGAACAGGTTCTGGCCTTCATCGGAGTAGAGGTACTCCTCCCACAGCCGGGCGGCCGCCGGGTGCGGGGCGTCCTTGTTGATGGCCTGGAAGTAGTAGCCACCGACCACCGCGTTGCTCGGGACGATGACCTTCCAGCTCGGGACCTTGGCGGTCTCGGCCGCGTTGGTGTAGTCCCAGTCGATGACCACGGGGGTCTGACCGGACTCGATCGTCGCCGCGGTCGGGTCGACCGGCAGGAAGTTGCCGGCCTTCTTGAGCGAGGAGAAGAAGTCGATACCGGGCTGGATGTTGTCGGCGCTGCCGCCGTTGGCCAGCGAGGCCATCGCGACACCGGCGAAGGCCGCCCCGGCCTGGGTCGGGTCACCGTTGAGCGCGACCTTGCCCTTGAAGCCCGAGCCGAGCAGGTCCTTGACGCCGGTGGGGGTGGGCACCTTGTCGGCGTTGTACCCGATCGACATGTAGCCGCCGTAGTCGTTGACCCAGACGCCGTTGCCGTCCTTGAGGTCGCTGGGGATGGTGTCCCAGGTCGAGACCTTGTAGGGCGCGAACATCCCGGTGTTGGCCAGCGCGACGGACTGCCCGAGGTCGAAGACGTCGGGGGCGCGGTCGGTGCCCTTCTGCTGGCCGGCTGCGTTGATCTCGTCCTGGCTGGCCGCGTCGGGCTGGGCCGAGTTCACGGTGATGCCGTACTTGCTCTGGAACGAGGAGATGATCTTGCCGTAGTTGGCCCAGTCCGGCGGCAACGCGATGACGTTCAGCTTGCCCTCCTTCTTGGCCGCGGCCACCAGGGCGTCCATGCCGCCGGCGTCCTGCGCCGAGTTCCACGACGCCGCCCCGGTCGAGCTCGACCCGCTCGACGAGCCGGTCGAGGCGGGCGGCGCGCAGCCGGCCCCCGCGAACAGCACCCCGGTCGCCAGCACGGCCCCCGCCACGATCCCGATCTTCCGCACGACTGTCCTCCCGCTCGGCCCGTCCGGGCGCCCTCGCCACCGCCACCCCGCTGAGCGCCGGTGGCGTCAATATGACACGACCGCGGCGGCCGGACGGCCGATCCGGCCCGGCACGCGGGGCATGTCGCGGAGTCGTCGCCGAGCCGTTACCGAACGTTGGCCGGTGGCCGTGCGCCCCGGCGGTGTCCGAGCCGTGCCCTACTCTCGCCAGGGTGAGTGGAGTGTTGTTGGGGGCGCACGTCGACCAGACCGACCCGATCGCCGAGGCCCGGGCCCGCGACGCGCAGGTCAGCCAGTTCTTCCTCGGGGAGCCGCAGGCCTGGAAGGAGCCGGTGGTCCGCTACGAGGGCGGCGCCGAGGCCCTCCGCGACGCGGCCACCGGGGCCGGGATCGCTCTGGTGGTGCACGCGCCCTACCGGATCAACGTGGCCACCACCAACAACCGGATCCGGATCCCCAGCCGCAAGCTGCTGCAGTCCTACGTGAACGCCACCGCCGCGATCGGCGCGCTCGGGATCGTCGTGCACGCCGGTCACGTCTCCGACGCGGACGACCCCGCGGTCGGCTTCGACAACTGGCGCAAGTGCATCGAGCGGATGGAGATGCCGGCCACGGTGCTGATCGAGAACACCGCGGGCGGCGAGAACGCGATGGCCCGCCAGCTCGACCGGATCGGTCGGCTGTGGGAGGCCGTCACCGCCGCGCCCGGCGGTGAGACCGTCGGCTTCTGTCTCGACACCTGCCACTTCCACGCCAGCGGTGAGGAGCTGGTCGGCCTGGTCGAGCGGGTCAAGGCGGTCACCGGGCGGGTCGACCTGGTGCACGCCAACGACTCGCGCGACGCGTTCGGGTCCGGCGCCGACCGGCACACCAACCTCGGCCAGGGGTACGCCGACCCCGACGGGCTGGTCGCCGTGGTCCGTGACGCCGGCGTCCCGGTGATCGTCGAGACCCCAGGCGGGGTCGAGGGCCAGTCCGCCGACCTGGCCTGGCTGCGGGAGCGGCTCGAGGCCTGAGCCCGCCGGCCAGCGCCCTCCGGTGCGGCGGCAGTGCGAACCCGGGGCTGCACAGGAACCGCCGGGTAGCGTGGAGTGCCCTTTCCGACAGGAGGGCACCTGTGATCTCACGACGACGGTTGCTGGGCGCCGCGGTCGGCGCCGGCGCCGTGACCCTGGCCGGCTGCGCGAGCGGCGGGGCGGAGAGCGCACCGGACTCGGCTCCGAACACGACACCGAGCCGCGCCGCCCCGACGAGTGCTGGGCCGACGCCGAGCCCGTCGAGCGCCGTCCCGAGCGCCTCGACCAGCCCGTCCGGCAGCGCCTCACCCAGCGCGGACGCCGGACCGCCGCGGCCGCGGATCACCGGGACGGTGGCCGAGGACCTCGAGGTGCCCTGGGGCATCGCCTTCCGTCGTGACGGCACCGCGCTGGTCGGCGAACGCGATTCGGCCCGGCTGCTCAGCATCACCCCGGCCGGACGGGTCCGGACGCTCGGAACCGTCGCGGGCGTCCAGCGCCCGTCGGCCGGCGGGGAGGGCGGTCTGCTCGGACTGGCCCTCGACCCCGACGACGAGGACGTGCTCTACGCCTACACGACGACCGCCGCGGACAACCGGGTGGTGCGGGTCAGCCTCGCCGGTGACCGGGTCGGCCGCCCGCGTCCGGTGCTGACCGGGATCCCGACCAGCACCCACCACCACGGGGGCAAGCTGCTCGTCGCCCCGGACAAGACCCTGTTCGTCTCGGTCGGCGACGCCGAGGACCGGGCCACCGCGCAGTCGCGGACGGCGCTGACCGGCAAGATCCTCCGGATCACCCGCGACGGCGGCGCCGCCGACGGCAACCCGTTCGGCAACCGGACCTGGAGCTACGGCCACCGCAACGTGGAGGGCCTGGCCTTCGACGCCGCCGGCCGGTTGTGGGCGACCGAGTTCGGCGACAAGAGCACCGACGAGCTCAACCGGATCGTCCGGGGCGGCAACTACGGCTGGCCGGACGTCGAGGGCCGGTCCGACGACAGCCGGTTCCGTTCCCCCGCAGCCACCTGGAGCCCGACCTCGAGCTGCTCGCCCAGCGGCCTGGCGGTCACCCGTGGCACCGCCTTCGTCGGGGCGCTCCGGGGCGAGTGCCTGTTCTCGGTGGCGCTCGACGGCACCGACGCCGCCGACCCGGTCCGGCACTTCGGTGGCGAGCACGGCCGGATCCGCACCGTGGTCGTCGCCCCCGACGGTGCACTGTGGATGACCACCAGCAACACGGACGGCCGGGCCACTCCCGGCCGCAACGACGACCGGATCCTGCGCGTCGCGCTCTGAGCAGACGAACCGGAGAACGCGAACCGGAGAACGCGAACCGGAGAACGCGAACCGGGGAACGCAAACCGGGGAACGCAAACCGGGGAACGCGAACCGGGCCGGAAGCGATGCCTCCGGCCCGGTGTCGGGATCGGTCAGCCGGTTCGCACCGGGTGACCACCGCCGCAGCGGCTGCGGGACCGGGGCCCTCCCCCGACTGCCCGAGAGCAGAGGGCCCCGACCGCCGCGGCGAGAGCGTCCCGCCTGGAGCGCGGCTCAGACGCGGTAGCCGTGCTGGCGACGGAAGAGCTTGGCCGCCATCACCACGGTCTGCGCGATGGTGACCACGTAGAGCACCGGCCAGCCGAGCCACAGCACGGTGGACTGCACCACGGTCGGCATCTGCAACCAGGTGATCGCCAGCGCGACGAACGAGACCAGCAGGATGACCAGCGGCATCAGGTAGCTGTTGCCCGAGCCGCGCTCGGCCTTGGCCTGCTCGGCCCAGTTGTCGGTCTTGACCTTGGAGAGAAACTTCGACCAGGCGCGGAGGAAGTGTCCGGCGCGCAGCCACATGTAGAGCTCGGCCGGGATGCCGGTCGCGGCGAAGACGATGTCCTTCCAGGTGCGGTTCTTCATGCTCATGGCGATCCGGACGTTGAGCAGGATGGCCACTGCCGGCGGGATCAGCCACAGCGGGCTGAACACGAAGGCGTGGATGCTCAGCGCCGCGGCGAGCAGCAGCACGAACGCGATCCGGGTGAAGATGTTGGTCAGCATCCCGACGTTCTCGGCCCACCGGAGCCGCAGGTTCGGGTGGAACGGCTGGCCCTTCGTGTCACCCCGCTGGCCCGGCCACATCAGGTCGATGGCGCCGTAGTTCCACTTGACCTGCTGCCCGTCGAGGCTGCGCAGCGTGGTCATGCCGCCGACGTCGGCCCGCGCGGTCGCGCTGATCTTGGTCAGGTAGCCGGCGGACTTGATCTGCAGGCTGAGCAGCGAGTCCTCGACCTCGGAGTCGTTGACCCACGGGGTCTTCTGGTGGTTGGCGGTCATGACCTCGCGCAGCGCCTTCATCGAGAAGATCGAGCACTGGCCACCGAGCACCGCCATGTTGCGGCCGCGGAGCATGTTCTGCATGTTGAAGGCGGCGAACTGGGCGCGCTGGCCGGCGATCAGCAGCGGGGCGACGAGCCCCTTCTGGACGCTGTCGTCGATCGAGTAGATCGCCGAGATGCCGCCGATCCGCGAGTCCGAGCAGATCTCGGCCTCGAGCTTCTCGACCGCGTCGACCGCCAGGGTGGTGTCACCGTCGACGCCGAGCAGGTAGTCGGCGCGGAAGTCGCCCGAGCCGTCGATCAGCGCGTAGCCGTAGTTGAGCGCGCCGACCTTCTTGTCCGGGTTCTCGCCGATGTCGTGGACGAAGACCTCGGTCTTGCCGCGCTTGATCCCGCGGCGCTTCTCCTCGAGGGTGGGCTTGCGGCCCTTGCGCGGGCCGGCGAACCGGGCCGCGATGTCGAAGGTCGCGTCCTTGGTGTTGTTGACGATCACGTGGATCTGGTCCGGCAGCCGGGTCTGGGCCAGCAGCGAGCGGAGCACGGCCTCGATCGACTCGGCCTCGTTGTAGGCCGGGATCACGCAGCCGATGGTCGGCCGGTAGGTCGGCAGCGACTCGAGGTCGGCCAGGTGCTGCTTCAGGTAGGAGGACAGGTCGCGAGCCGGCTTGCGCTCCCGGCTGCGGCGAGCCCGGACGGGCGCGTCCTCGTCCTCGTCGGCCTGCTCGGCGGCCGCGTCGGCGACCAGGTCCCCGCGCTCGTCGATGATCATGGTGTCGGCGGCGACCAGCGCCTCGAGCTCGTCGACCTCGGCGAGCTCGTGCGGCTCGAGGGCGGCGGTGCCCAGGTGGAAGTGGTCGGTGAGTCCGTCGTGGCCGCACCGGTCGTCCTCGGTCCAGCTCTCGGGGGTGGTGTTCTCGTTCATGGTGTCTCCTCGGGGTCCGTCGGCTCCCGCGAACCGACACCGGAAGACTCCCGTCCGAAGCTTCGCCGGACGTTTGAATCGTCAACTGGATCTGCCCAGGACCAGGGCAAAAAGCCGTGAAGTTCCGCCAAGCTCAGCTTTCGGTCAGCGCCCCGCCGCGGATCCGGCTCAGGTTCTCACCCGTTCGCGTCCTGACCGAGACCTGAGCCGTCGCGGCCGGGAGTGCACCGCCGGCGTGCCCACTACGCTCGTCGCGTGACCCGCAGCGTCTACGTCATCTCCCCGGAGGGTCAGACGGGCAAGTCCGCGGTGGCGCTGGGGCTGCTCGACCTGTTGGCCCGCGAGGTCGGCCGGGTCGGCGTCTTCCGGCCCCTGACCCACGACGCCTCGCCGTACGGCCCGGCCGCCGACCCCGGTCGGCCCGAGTCGGCGCAGACCGACGTCATCCTCGACCTGCTGGTCAGCCAGCCCGCGGTCGAGCAGACCTACGCCGAGGCGATCGGCGTGACCTACGCCGAGGCCCGACGCGACCCGGACGAGGCGCTGGCCACCATCGTCCAGCGGTTCGGCGAGCTCGCCGAGCGTTTCGACGTGGTCCTGGTGCTCGGCTCGGACTACACCGACATCAACACCGGCACCGAGCTCTCGTTCAACGCGCGGATCGCGGCCAACCTCGGTTCGCCGGCCGTGCTGGTGGTCACCGGTCGCGACCGGACCCCGGACGAGGTCCAGGCGGCCGCGCTCAGCGGGATCGCCGAGCTGCGGGCGCAGCACGTGCACACAGTCGCGGTGATCGCCAACCGGGTCGAGCCCGACCGGCTCGACGCGACGGTCTCCGCGCTGGGCCGGATCGAGGGCGTCCAGGTGGCCGCGCTGCCCGCCAACCGGGTGCTGGCGGCGCCTACCGTGCGCGCGCTCGGCGACGCCGTCGGCGCCGAGCTGATCCAGGGCAGCGACGGCTGGCTCGACCGCGAGTCGCTCGGGCTGCTGGTGGCCGCCATGGGTCTGCCGCACGTGCTCGAACGGCTCGAACCCGACGTCACCGTGATCGCCGCCAGCGACCGCACCGACCTGCTGCCCGGGCTGATGCTGGCCCACCAGTCCGGGACCTTCCCGGCGCTGGCCGGGATCGTGCTCACCGGTGGCTACGCGGTGCCCGACTCGATCGCCCGGCTGGCCCAGGGCGTCGACCACGACCTCCCGGTGCTGCTCACCGAGCAGGACACCTTCACCACCGCCGACCGGCTGTCGCGGGTCCGCGGGCCCCTGACCAAGCACTCGCCGGTCAAGGCGGAGACGGCCCGGCGGCTGTTCGCCGAGCGGGTCGACCAGGAGGCGCTGCTCCGCGCGGTGCACGTGCCGGCCTCCGACGTGCGCACCCCGCTGATGTTCGAGTACCAGCTGATGGAGCGGGCCCGCGCCGACCGGAGGACCATCGTGCTGCCGGAGTCGACCGACGACCGGATCCTCGAGGCCGCCGCGATCCTGCTCCGCCGGGGCGTCGCCGACCTGGTGCTGCTCGGCGAGGAGAACCGGGTCCGCTCGCGCGGCTCGGCCCTCGGTCTCGACCTCGACGCGGTCCGGGTGGTCAGCCCGCACGACCCCGAGCTGGTCGAGCGGTTCGCCGCGGTCTACGCCGAGGCGCGGGCGCACAAGGGGATGACCCTCGAACGGGCCCGCGAGGTGGTCACCGACGTCTCCTACTTCGGCACCATGATGGTCCACCTCGGGATGGCCGACGGGATGGTCTCCGGCGCGGTCAACACCACCGCGCACACCATCCGACCCAGCCTGGAGTTCATCAAGACCCGACCCGGGGTGGCGATCGTCTCGAGCGTCTTCCTGATGTGCCTGGCCGACCGGGTGCTGGTCTACGGCGACTGCGCGGTCAACCCCGACCCGACGGCCGAGCAGCTGGCCGACATCGCGATCTCCTCGGCGGCCACCGCCGCCGACTTCGGCATCACCCCGCGGGTGGCGATGCTCTCCTACTCCACCGGGCAGTCCGGCTCGGGTGCCGACGTCGACAAGGTGCGGGCAGCCACCGCGCTGGTCGCCGAACGGGCGCCGGACCTGCCGCTCGAGGGACCGATCCAGTACGACGCGGCGATCGACCCGCAGGTGGCCCGGACCAAGCTGCCCGACTCCTCGGTCGCCGGCCAGGCCACCGTCTTCGTGTTCCCCGACCTCAACACGGGCAACAACACCTACAAGGCGGTCCAGCGCAGCGCCAACGCGGTGGCCATCGGCCCGGTCCTCCAGGGCCTGCGGAAACCGGTCAACGACCTCTCCCGCGGCGCGCTGGTGCACGACATCGTCAACACGGTGGCCATCACCGCCGTCCAGGCGCAGACGGTGACCGACGAGCACGACCCGCAGACCGAGCAGAGGAGCTGACGTGGAGCAGAGGGCCGACGCGCCGCGGGACCTGGTGCTGGTGATCAACTCCGGGTCGTCGTCGCTGAAATACCAGCTGCTGCGGGCGGGCCGGGCCGAGGTGCTCACCAAGGGCACCATCGAGCGGATCGGCGAGCCCGACGGGGTGGCCGACCACGACGCGGCGATGACGGCAATGACCGACCAGCTCGCCGACCGGGACCTGCACCTCGACCGGCTCGGCGTGGTTGCGGTCGGGCACCGGGTGGTGCACGGCGGCGAGCGGTTCAGCGAGCCGACGGTGATCGACGACGCGGTGGTCGCGGCGATCGACGAGCTCAGCGCCCTCGCCCCGCTGCACAACCCACCCGCGCTGGCCGGGATCCGCGCCGCCCAGCGGATGCTCCCCGACGTCCCGCACGTCGCGGTCTTCGACACCGCCTTCTTCACCGGTCTGCCCGAGGCGGCCCGCACCTACGCCGTCCCCACCGAGCTCGCCGCCCGGCACGGCATCCGCCGCTACGGGTTCCACGGCACCTCGCACGCCTACGTCTCAGCCCTGGCCGCCGAGACGGTCGGCCGGCCCACCGAGGAGCTGGACCAGATCGTGCTCCACCTGGGCAACGGGTGCTCGGCGTCGGCGATCCACCACGGCGCGGCGGTCGAGACCTCGATGGGCCTCACCCCGCTGCAGGGGCTGGTGATGGGCACCCGCTCCGGCGACGTCGACCCCGGGCTGCACGGGTTCCTGGCCCGGACCGAGCGGCTCGACGCCGGTGCCATCGACACCCTGCTCAACAAGCAGTCCGGGCTCAAGGGGCTGGCCGGGGTGAACGACTTCCGCGAGCTCGAGCAGCGACGCGCCACCGGGGACGCCGCCGCGGCGCTCGCCTTCGCGGTCTACGTCCACCGGATCCGCTGCTACGTCGGTGCCTACCTGGTCACCCTCGGCCGACTGGACACCCTGGTCTTCACCGCCGGGGTCGGCGAGAACAACGCCGCCCTGCGGGCCGCGGTGGCCGACGGGCTCGACGGCTTCGGGATCGCCGTCGACCCGGCCCGCAACCAGGCCGCGTCCGGGGATCCGCGGGTGATCTCGCCCGACGGCACCGCGGTCACCGTGCTGGTGGTGCCGACCGACGAGGAGCTGGCCATCGCGCGGCAAGCCGTCGCCCTCGTCGGCTGAGCGGGAGCCCGCCGGCACCGTCGCGCTGGTTAAGGTGGCCAGATGCCTGAGCCCGCACCCAACCCGTCCGCGTCCCGCGCCCTGGTGACCGGCGGGACGTCGGGGATCGGCGCCGCGTTCGCCGACGAGCTGGCCGCCCGCGGCACCGACCTGGTGCTGGTCGCACGCGACGAGGCGCGGCTGGCCGAGCAGGCCGAACGGCTGCACCGCCGGTTCGGGATCGACGTCGAGGTGCTGCCCGCCGACCTCGCCGACCGCGACCAGGTCGAGCGGGTCGCCGCCCGGCTCCGCCAGGACGACCGGGCCGTGGACCTGCTGGTCAACAACGCCGGCTTCGGCGTCCACAGCCGGATCTGCGTCGACGACTTCACCCCGCACGACCGGGCGATCGAGGTGATGGTCCGCGCCGTCGTCGTGCTCGCCGGCACCGCGGGCCGGGCGATGGCCGCGCGGGCCGAGCGGGGTGAACCGGCGGGCCGGATCATCAACGTCGGGTCGACCGCCGGCTACGTCACCATGGGCGTCTACTCCGCGGTGAAGTCGTTCGTCGGCGTCTTCACCGAGGGGCTGGCCAACGAGCTCGCCGGCACCGGGGTCGGGGTCACGCTGCTGATGCCCGGCTGGGTCCGCACCGAGTTCCACGCCCGCGCCGGGATCAACGCCGGCCGGATCCCCGAGCCGCTCTGGCTCGAGGCCGGTCCGCTGGTGCGGCAGGCCCTCGACGACTCCGAGGCCGGCCGGGTCATCTCGATCCCGAGCGTCCGCTACCGGGTGCTGATGGCGGCGGCCCGGCTCGCCCCGCGACCCGCGATCCGGGCGGTCTCGGCGAAGTTGTCCTCGAGTCGGAGGCCGCACTAGGGTGCCGCGGATCGCACCCGGCGAGCCACCGCCCGGACCCCACGGCCGACTGGCCCGGCGGCAGCCTGCTCCACCGAGCCGGTTCCACGCCGAGTAAGGAATAAGGTACGAAGGTGCCCCGCAGTCGTTACACCTCGCCGGTGCACGCGAGCGCCCGCTTCGTGGCGCAACGGATGTTGCTCAAGCCACTGGTGTGGTCACTCACCTCGGTGACCGTCCGCGGCCGCGAGCACCTCGACGGGCTCGAGATGCCCTACGTGGTGGTCTCCAACCACTCCTCGCACCTCGACGCGCCACTGGTGATGGGCGCCTGGCCGCGCCAGCAGAGCCGTTATCTGGCCGCCAACGCCGCCGCCGACTACTTCTTCGACGTGACCTGGCGCAAGGCGCTCACCGCGCTGTTCTTCAACGCCTTCCCGGTCGACCGGACCGGCCTGCGCGGCCGCGGCGGGATGGCCACCAAACTGCTCGACGACGGCGTCCCGCTGGTCATCTTCCCCGAGGGCACCCGGTCCAAGGACGGCCAGCTCGGCCGGTTCACCCCGGGGGCGGCGGCGCTCTGCGTCAGCCGCAACGTCCCCTGCGTCCCGGTCGCGCTGGTCGGCGCCTACGAGGCGATGCCCAAGGGCACTAACTGGCCGCGCCGCGGGCGCCCGCCGGTCACCGTCAACATCGGCGCCCCGCTGCGACCCGAGCCGGGCGAGACCGTGCTCCAGTTCGCCGAGCGGATGACCGCCGCCGTCCGCGCGCTGTTCACCGAGATCGACAAACCGGTGACCACGCTCACCCGCCGGCAGCTCCGCGGCAAGGCCCGCGGCGTCAAGCGCGGGGTCAACGGCCACCAGGGGAGCAACGGCACCGCCCAGCGGTCCCTCTCCCCCTCCGCACTCCCCCGCCCGGACGCCCGGCACCGGCCCGGTGCGGCGAACCCGGGCAACCCGCAGGTCAGACAGAAAGAGGACGCATGACCGACGCCGAGACCACCCCGACCACCAGCAGCCCCGGCGGGAGCACCGACAGCACGGTGGAGCCGCAGGTCAAGCACATGAAGTGGTGGGGCTGGGGCGTCGAGGGCGTCAGCTTCCGGCACGACGACAAGCCGAAGTTCGCCGCGTTCGTGCAGAAGGTCATCGACCTCGACGTCACCACGCCGGGCAACCCGATGCTCACCTTCGAGGAGCTGCCGATCCCGGAGCCGAAGGTCGGCGACGACGTCCTCGCCCGGCTGCGCTCGACCCTCGGCGAGCAGCACGTCCACACCGACCCGATGAGCCGGATCGTCCACACCTACGGCAAGAGCCTGCGCGACCTGGTGAAGATCCGCGCCGGCATCCTGCCCCGCGTCCCCGACGTGGTCGTCTACCCGGCCGACGAGGACCAGGTGCAGGCCGTGGTCGACCTGCTGGTCGAGTCCGACGCGGTGATCATCCCGTTCGGCGGCGGCAGCAACATCGCCGGCAGCCTCGAGCCGCCGCCCGCCGAGACCCGCACCGTGGTCTCGCTCGACATGGGCCGGCTCGACAGGGTGGTCGACGTCGACGAGGACTCCGGGCTGGCCCGGATCCAGGCCGGCGTGCTCGGCCCGGACATGGAGAAGCAGCTCAACGCCCGCGGCTGGACCATGGGCCACTTCCCCGACAGCTTCACCCACTCCACCCTCGGCGGGTGGGTGGCCACCCGGAGCTCGGGGATGCAGTCGGACAAGTACGGCGACATCGCCGACATCACCCGCGGTCTGCGGGTCGTCCAGCCGGGCAAGAAGATCGTCATCCGGCCGCTGCCGAGCACCTCGACCGGGCCCAGCGTCCGCGAGATGATCCTGGGCAGCGAGGGCCGGCTCGGCGTGATCACCGAGGTGACGGTCAACGTCCACCGGCTGCCCGAGGAGCGGCTGGTCCTGGGCTACCTGTTCCCGAGCTGGAGCGCCGGTCTCGCCGCGATGCACGCCATCTCGGTCAGCGACGCCAGCCCGTCGATCACCCGGGTCTCCGACGCCGGCGAGACCGCGTTCAGCTTCGCCACCCGGAAGAAGAGCTCCGGCCTCTCCTCGGTGGTCAGCAACGGGCTGATGGCCGTGCTCAAGCGCCGCGGCTGGGACCTCGACCAGGTGTGCCTGAGCTTCATCGGCTACGAGGGCGGCAAGGACCACGTCGCCCGGCAGCGGTCGATGGTCAAGAAGATCGTCTCCGAGCACGGCGGGATCGTGCTCGGCAAGGGGCCGGGCGAGCTCTACGACCAGAAGAAGTTCGACACCCCCTACATCCGCGACTTCCTGCTCGACCGCGGCGCGGCCGGCGACGTCAGCGAGACCGCGGCGCCGTGGTCGAAGCTCAAGGGGCTCTACGACAACGTGGTCGCCTCGGCGCACCGCGCGTTCGACCAGATCGGCGTCAAGGGCTGGATCATGTGCCACCTGTCGCACAGCTACCACTCCGGCGCCTGCCTCTACTTCACCTTCGCCTTCAAGCAGGACCCGCACGAGGCGATCGCGCAGTACGACGTGGTGAAGTCCGCGATCCAGCAGGCGTTCATCGAGAGCGGCGGCACGCTGTCGCACCACCACGCGGTGGGTACCGAGCACGCCCGCTGGCTGGCCGACGACCTCAGCCCAGCCGGCGCCGAGCTGATGGGCGGTCTGTTCGACGCCGCCGACCCGGGGCACCACTTCAACCCGGGCAAGATCACCGGCTGACCCTGGTCGGTCGGTCCGACCCGACGTGGAGCAACGGATGAGCCCCCGGCTGCGCGAGCACCGGGGGTTCGTCGCGTTCTGGACCGGGACGACGGTCTCGGCGTTCGGGTCGGCGCTCACCGGTCTGGCGCTGCAGACGCTGGTGCTGACCCGGCTCGGCGGCAGCACCACCGACGTCGGCCTGGTCAACGCGGCCCGCTGGGTGGCGTACGCGGTGGTGGGACTGGTCGCCGGCAGCTGGCTCGACCGGGTCCGGCGCAAGCCGGTGCTGATCGGGACCGACCTCGGCCAGGGGCTGGTGCTGGGGACGATCGCGGTGCTGGCCCTGACCGGCCACCTGGGGATCCCGGGCCTGGTCGGGTTGATGACGGTCTTCGGCCTGCTCGCGCTGTTCGGCGACGCCGCCTACCAGGCGATCACCCCGCAGCTGGTGCCGCGTCCGCTGCTGACCCGGGCCAACACCCGGCTGCAGCAGAGCGGTGCGGTGGCCGCGACCGGCGGCCCCGCGCTGGCCGGGGTGGTGATCGCCGCCGTCGGGCCGCCGCTGGCCCTGCTGGCCGACGCGGTCTCCTACCTGCTCAGCGCGGTGGCGATGACCCGGCTGCCCACGCTGCCGTCACCGGACCGCGCCGGGCGCCGCGCGCTGCGGCACGAGGTCGTCGAGGGGCTGCGGTGGATCTACGGCCACCGCGAGCTCGGCCCGCTGACCCTCAACACCCACCTGTGGTTCGTCGCCTACACCGGCTGGAACACCGTGCTGGTCGCCTGGGCGCTCCGCGGGCTCGGGCTGGACGTGCTGGTCATCGGGGTCTGCCTGGCCCTGGGCAGCGTCGCCGCGCTGGTGACCACCACGGTCAGCGAGCGGTTCTCCGACCGGTGGGGCGTCGGCCAGACGGTGCTGGTGTCCAGGATCGGCTACCTGCCCGGGGTGCTCCTGCTGCTGGCCACCCCGACCCGTGACGGGTGGGCCACCGTGGCGGTGTTCGCCGCCGCGCAGGTCGTGGTCGGAGCGGCGTTCGGGCTCGAGGGACCGGCCGAGATCAGCTTCCGGCAGGCGGTCACCCCGGACCGGCTGCAGGGCCGGACCAACGCCACCGGCCGGTCGGTCAACCGCAGCATGATCGTCCTCAGCGCCCCGCTGGCCGGGCTGCTGGCCGACCGGGCGGGGATCCCGGCGACGCTGTGGGTGGTGGCGGCGCTGTTCGCCGTGGTCGCCGGCTGGCTCGCGCTCACCCCGGTCCGTACCGCCCTGATGCCCGACGGACCGATCCGCTGAGAACCCGGCACTCGACGACGGCCGGGCCGGTCGCTCACGCTCAACGGCCCCGGCGCGCGCCGTCGAGTGCGGGAGAATCAGCGGGTGGCGCGTCGGAGCGAGACGTAACCGAGCAGCACCAACCCCGCCACCGCGGCCAGGTAGCCGGTGGCCACGTCGTCGACCGGGAGCCCCAGGCTGACCAGCACCCCGGCGAGGACGGCGGGCAGCCCGAGCCCGGCGTAGCTGACCAGGTAGGCCGCCGAGAGCAGACCGGGCCGCTCGTCCGGGGCGGCCAGCGAGACCACCGACCGCATCGCTCCCTGCAGGGCGCTGCCGAAACCCGCGCCGGCCGGCACGGTGGCGACCAGGTAGACCACGGGCAATCCGAGCAGCAGGCCGCCGACCAGCCCGACCAGGCCGACGAGCAGCGTCAGCACCCCGACCAGCATCGTCCGGGCGGCGGTCAGGTCGCGCAGCACCACGGTGGCCACCGTGGCCACGGTGGCCAGCAGGAAGAGCCCGAGCCCACCGAGCAGCACCGACGGCGAGTGCGCGAGCCGGCGGATCAGCACCGGACCGAGCGAGCTGAAGAAACCGGGCAGCGCCCAGACCGCGAACAGCACCGGCGCCACCGCGACGAACGCCGGCCGCACCCGGCCGGGCACCGCGACCGTCGGCCGCAGCGACCGGCGCAGACCGGGACGGCGCGGCGAGGACTCACCGATCCGCAGCAGCGCCACCGCCTGGACGGTGAAGACCCCGACCAGCACCAGGTAGACCAGGTGGGTCGGCCAGGGCAGGTAGGCGACCAGCAGCGCGGCGAGCAGCGAGCCCGTCCCGGTGCCGACGCCGGGCGCGGCCGCGCTGGCCAGCGTCCCGCGCTCGCGGTGCGCCTCGATCATCAGCGCACCCAGGGTGCCGAGCGCGGCTCCGGCCGCCAGCCCCTGGAGCACCCGGCCGACGAAGATCGGCGGGTAGCCGTCGGCCCCGGCGAAGAGCAGCAGCGCGGTGGTCTGCAGGGCCAGCGCGGCGAGCAGCACCGGGACCCGGCCCAGGTGGTTCGAGACCTCGCCGAGCACCAGCAGCCCGACCAGCACCGCGCCGGCGTAGGTGGCGAAGGCCGCCGTGGTGACCAGCGCACCGCCGTGCCAGACCGCCCCGTAGTGGGCCCACAGCGGCACCGGAGCCGCCGACGCGGCCAGGAACGACACCACCATCGACAGCGGCAGCGCCAGGGCGCCGGAGCGGCGGGCGTGCCGCGGCCGGACTCGCTCGACCGGTGCGGCTACGACGCTGACCTCAGGGCAGTCGGTGGTGACGGTCATGAAGAGCTCCTCGACTAGACAGATCTGTCTACTCGGAGGAGACTGGCACACAACAGACAGGTCTGTCTACCTGTCTCGGCGATAAAGTGGACAGACCGGTCTACCGACGAGGAGACGACCATGGCAGTCAGCACCGCGACCCGGGTCAGCGCCCGCGAGCGCATCCTGGAGACAGCCAACCGGCTGTTCTACGCCGAGGGCATCCAGACCATCGGCGTCGACCGGATCATCGACGAGGCGGGGGTGGCCAAGGCCTCGCTCTACAAGACCTTCGGCAGCAAGAACGCGCTGATCGCGGCCTACCTCGACAGCCGTCACCAGGCGATCCTCGAGCGGATGCACCGGGCCATGGCCGACGTCGAGAGCCCGCGCGACAAGGTGCTGGCGGTCTTCGACTCGCACGCCGCGGTCTTCCGGCGGGCCGACTACCACGGCTGCCCCTTCGCCACCGCGAGCGCCGAGTCGACGCCCGGCGACGGCGTCGACGAGGCCACCCGCCGGTTCCGGCGCGCGGTGCGGGGCCTGTTCCGCGACCTGGCCGCCGAGCTCGGCGCCGACGACCCGGAGGCGCTGGCCCGCCGCCTCCAGCTGGTCTACGACGGCGCCAGCCTGTCCGCCCGGATCGACCGCGACCCCTCGATCGCCGACGACGCCCGCGCCGCCGCCGAGCTGCTGCTCGACACCGCCGCACCCTCGGCCTGAAGGCCCTTCGACGGGCTCAGGGCACCGTGGTCACGTCGACCGCGCCCTGAGCCTGTCGAAGGGCGGGCTCAGAGCCGACGGGTGTCCAGGGGCTCCTCGACGGCGGTGCCGTCCGGGCCGGGGTCGATCCGGTAGGCCAGCGCGCCGTCGGTCTCGCTGACCGCCTCGACCAGCTCGGTCCCGCGGTAGAGCAGCCCGGCGCCGTCGTCGGTGGCGTAGCCGGGCGGCAGCGTCCCGTCCGCGACCAGTGACTGGAGCAGCGGTCGCCGCTGCGCTTCGGCGTCGTAGTGGACGCCGTTGCTGTACGGGAGGAGCCCGAGCCCGTTCGTGACCGGACGCAGCTCGGGGCCGAACGAGTCGGTGGTGCCGCCGGCGTGCCAGCAGATCGACCCGGCGGAGATCCCGGTCAGCACCACCCCGGCCTGCCAGGCGTCCCGGAGCGCGGTGTCCCAGCCGTGCAGCCGCCACATCGCCAGCAGTCCGGCCACGCTGCCGCCCATCACCCAGACGACGTCCTGCTCGAGCAGGTGCGCGGCCGGGTCGGGCAGGTTGGGCATCGAGAACGCGGTCAGGTGGCTGGCCTGCCAGCCCGCGAGCATCGCCGCCTCGGTGAGCCAGTGCAGCACCACCGGGTTGTCACCGGTGGCGGTGGCCAGGAAGCAGACCCGCGGCGCCCGGCCGGTCACCCCGGCCAGGTCCACGGCCAGCCGGCTCAGCGCGGAGAACTCGTACCGGGTGCGCCGTCCGGGCGCGAGCCCGCCTGAGGTGGCGAGGATGGTCGGGGCGTCGGCGGTCACGGCGGCAGCCTAGACAGCCGCGCCGGACCGGCGCCCGTCCATTTCCGGGTCATCGTGCCGAGGACCGCGCTCACACGACGAACGCCCCGCGGAACGGTGTCCGCGGGGCGTTCGTGGTCTCGTGACAGGAACGAGGGTTACTCGTTGCCGACCTGGCGGTCGACGGCGTCGCCGGCTTTGTCCAGCTTGTCGTCGTACTTGCCGCCGGTCTTCTCCGAGCCGAACTCCTTCGCCTTGTCGATGGCGGAGTCGCTCGTCTCCTCGCCCTTGTCGTTGTTCAGGGCGTTCTTCGCGTCATCGAGCAAACCCATCGCGTCTCCTCTCGTCGGATCGGCGTCGGACGGTGCCGACCTTCACTTCGCACAGTAGACCCGCGGTCCCTCGTCCACCCAGGGCCTCCCGGCGAATACCGGTCGACGCAGGCCCGAGGATGGAGCCGTGCCCGTACGCGACCGTCTGCTCGCCCTGCTGGTCGCCGTCTGCTGGGGGCTCAACTTCCCCGCCACCGCGATCGCTCTGGAGCACTTCCCGCCGCTGCTGATGGTCGCCGTCCGGTTCGCGCTGCTCGCCGTGCCGACGATCCTCTTCGTCCCGCGGCCGCGGGTCCGGCTGCGCTGGCTGCTCGGCGTCGGGCTGGGGATCGGGCTGCTCCAGTTCGCCTTCCTCTACCTCGGGATGGCCGCCGGGATGCCGAGCGGGCTGGCCTCGCTGGTGCTGCAGGCCTCGGCACCCTTCACCGTGCTGCTGGCCGGCTTCTTCCTGCACGAACGGATCACCCGCCGGCAGGCGATCGGGATCGGGGTGGCGGTGCTCGGGTTGGCCGCCATCGCCGTGCACCGGGCGCAGGTCGCCGCGCTGCTCCCGGTCGTGCTGACCCTCTGCGGTGCGCTCGGCTGGGCGATCGGGAACGTCTGCAGCCGTCAGGCCCGGGCGCCGAAGCCGCTGCACCTCACCCTCTGGATGTCGGTGGTGCCGCCGGTGCCGGTGTTCCTGCTGTCGCTGGCGGTCGAGGGGCCGCAGCGGATCGCCGGCGCCTTCACCGGGCTGGCCCGGCTGTCCGCCCTGCCCTCGGTGCTCGGCCTGCTGTACGTGGTGCTGGTGGCCACGGTCGTCGGGTACGGCATCTGGACCACCCTGCTGGCCCGGCACCCGTCGAACCAGGTGGCCCCGTTCTCGATGCTGGTCCCGGTGATCGGGGTGCTGGCCAGCTGGGCGATCTTCGGCGAGCAGCCCGACCTGGTCGAGCTGGTCGCCGGCGTCGCCGTGGTCGGCGGCGTACTGGTGGCCAGCCGCCCGCCTCGACGGCGGTCCGAACCGGCGGACGGACCGGTCGGCGGACCAGCGGGCGAGACCGCCGGCGAGGTCGTTGACGCCACCCAGGACGTCCGCCTACCGTGACCCGCACCTGAGCGACCCCGGAGGACCAGTGACCCGACCGCACGACCGGACGGACTCGGCGACGCCGAGCACCGGGTGCCGTCGGCTGCACGTGGACCTTCGCCGGACCGCCAGCGCGACGTGTCGCTGACGCGAGCCTGACCTCCGCGTCCCACGTCCGCCCGGCCGGCGTCCCGGCCACACCCGAGAGACCACCCATGTCCCCGTCGTCCTCGTCGTCCTCGCTGTCCGTTCCCGCTGCTGCCCACACCGACGCACTCCCCACCTCCTCCACCGACCCGGGGCTGGCCCTGCGCCGGCTGCTCGCCGAACCCGACCGCTGGCGTCCCCGCCTCGACCACGACCTCGGTCCGCACGCAGGCGCCGGCCCGGTCCGGGTGCTGCTCGAGGAGACGGCGGACGTCGAGCTCTGGCTGCTCCGCTGGGCGCCCGGCCAGGGCAACGGCTGGCACAGTCACGGCGACAGCCACGGCGCGTTCGTCCCGGTGCTCGGCACCCTGACCGAGTGGGTGGCCGGCAGCACCGACCCGGTCCGCCCGCCGCGGATCCAGGGGCAGCGGCTGGTCGAGACCGGCCACGTCCGCACCTTCGGCATCCCGCACGTCCACCACGTGATCAACGCCAGCCCGGAGCCGGCGGTCAGCCTGCACGCCTACGGCCCGGCCCTGACCGAGATCACCCGGTACGCGGTGGTCGGCGACCTGCTCGACGTGGTCGAGGACCGGCGGCTCGGGGTGACCCGGTGACCGCGCTCGCCGTCCCCCCGGCACCCGGCGCGACCCAGCCGCGGCCTGTCCCGCCGTTGCTCAGCCCGGCCGAAGCCGCCGCGGCCTGGATCGCGGGTGCGGTGCCGGTCGATCTGCGCACCACCGCCGAGCGGCGTCGCGACGGCCTGCTGCCCGGCGCGGTCGACGACCCGGAGGCGGCCGGCGGACGTCCGCTGCTGCTGGTCTGCGCCGACGGTCGGCGGGCCGCTGCGCTGGCAGCACGGCTCCCGACCGGGACGGCGTCCGTGGTGGTCGGCGGGTTCGCGGGCTGGCGGGCCGCGGTCTGGCGCCGCTGGGGCGAGGTGCTGCTGATCGAACCCGACGTGCCGGTCACCCGTTTCTTCCGCGCGCTCGGCTGAGATCCGCCGGCCGGCGGTGCGAGAGGATGCCGCCATGAGCGGACACGTCGTGGTGGTCGGGTCGGTCAACATCGACGTGGTGGTCCGGGTGTCGCGCCAGCCCGAGCCGGGCGAGACGCTGGTCGGCTCCGGACTCCAACGCACCTACGGCGGCAAGGGGGCCAACCAGGCGCTGGCGGCGGCCCGGTCGGGCGCCCGGGTGAGCATGGTCGGTCGCGTCGGCGCCGACGACGACGGCCGCGACTACCGCCGTCGGCTCGCCGACCGCGGGGTCGAGGTCGACGCCGTGCTCGAGACCCCCGACGTGCCGACCGGCCAGGCGCACATCCGGGTCAGCGACGACGGCGAGAACACCATCGTGGTGATCGCCGGTGCCAACGGCCGGGTCACCGCCGAGGACGTCCGTGCCCGGGCGGAGCTGATCGCCTCGGCCGACGTCCTGCTGCTCCAGCTCGAGGTGCCGGCCGACGCCGTCCGGGCGGCGCTCGAGCTGGCCCGCGAGCACCACGTCACGTCGATCCTCAACCCGTCGCCGGTGACCGACCGGGCGGCCGAGCTGGCCGAGCTGGCCGACGTGGTGATCGTCAACGAGGGTGAGCACGAGCAGCTCGGCGACCTCACCGACCCGGTGATCACCCGCGGCGCGGACGGGGCCGGCTGGGGCAACGCGAGCGCGCGCCCGCCGAAGACCGACGTGGTCGACACCACCGGCGCCGGAGACACCTTCGCCGGGTCGCTGGCCGGTGCGCTGGCCCAGGGACTCGACCGAGCCGAGGCCCTCGAGCGCGCGGTCCGCGATTCCGCCGAGGCCACCACCTGGCCCGGCGCCCAGCCCGCGTGACCTCCCCGACGCCCGCTGAGCCCGTCGAAACGCCCGCCGAGCCCGTCGAAGCGCCCGCTGAGCCCGTCGAAGCGCTGGTCCTCGACCTCGACGACACCCTGTTCGACCACACCGGCTCGGCCCGCGACGCGCTCGCCGCCTGGCTGCCCGGCCTCGGCGCGGAGGCGACGCCGGAGCTGGTCGACTTCTGGTTCCGGGTCGAGGAGGTCCACTTCGAGAGCTGGCGCAGCGGGCGGATCAGCTTCGCCGAGCAACGCCGCCGCCGGCTCCGCGACCTGCTCCCCGTCCTCGGGCACCCGGTCGGCACCGACGACGAGCTCGACGCGACCTTCGAGGGCTTCCGCAGCCGCTACCAGGCGTGCTGGCGGCCGTTCCCCGACGTCCACCCGACGCTGGCGCGGTGGTGGCGCCGGGTGCCGATCGCGGTGCTGACCAACGGGTCCGACGTCCAGCAGCGTGCCAAGGTCGCGGCGATCGGGGCGACGCCGTACCTGGTCGACGTGTTCACCGCCGAGGCCCTCGGCACCCCGAAGCCCGACCCGCGGAGCTACCGGACGGTCTGCGCCGCGCTCGGCGTCCCCCCGGAGCGGGTGCTGCACGTCGGGGACCGGTACGACCTCGACGTGGTCGCGGCCCGGGCCGCCGGCCTGCAGGCCGTCCACCTCGACCGATCCGGCACCGGACCCGATCCCGACGCCGTCCGCAGCCTCACCGCGCTGCATCCTCCCGCGCCGGAGGTGGATCGGGGCTCGGCCGCCGCGAGTCGGTAACCTCGCGCAGGTGAGTCTCCAGGTCCGGCCGATCAGCACCGACCAGCACCGTGCGTTCAACGACTCACGCCCCAGCGTCAGCTTCCTGCAGACCCCGGCCTGGGCGCAGGTGAAGAGCGAGTGGGGTCACGAGTCGATCGGCTGGTACGACGGCTCGGAGCTGGTCGGTGCCGGCTTGGTGCTGCACCGGCGGCTGCCGCGGATCGGCCGCTCGCTGGCCTATCTGCCCGAGGGTCCGGTGATCGACTGGGAGAGCGACGACCTCGACGCCTGGCTGGCCCCGATGGTCGCCCACCTGAAGCGCCGCCGGGCCTTCGCCGTCCGGCTCGGCGGACCGGTCGTCCTCCGCCGCTGGAACGCCGACACCACCAAGGCCGCCATCGCCGACCCGACGATGACGCGGATCGGTGACGCCCCGCCGGATCACCTCAACACCGCCGGCGTCCGGGCCCGCAACCAGCTCCGCCACCTCGGCTGGCGACCGCCGCGCGACGGCGAGGGCTTCGCCGCCGGCCAGCCCAAGTTCGTCTTCCAGCTGCCGCTGGCCGACCGGACCGAGGACGAGCTGCTGGCCGGGATGAACCAGCTCTGGCGGCGCAACATCAAGAAGGCCGCCAAGGCGGGGGTGACGGTCACCCGCGGGAGCGTCGACGACCTGGCCGCCTTCCACGCGATCTACACCGAGACGGCCGCCCGCGACCACTTCACCCCGCGACCGCTGAGCTACTTCCGCACCATGGTCGAGGCGCTCACCGCCGAGGACCCGGACCGGATCCGGCTCTACCTGGCCCACCACGAGGGCGACCTGATCGCCGCCACCACCTGGGTCCGGGTCGGCGAGCACGCCTGGTACTCCTACGGCGCCTCCACCACCGCCAAGCGCGAGTTCCGTGGCTCGAACGCCGTCCAGTGGCAGATGATCCGGGACGCTCGCGAGGCCGGTGCGACCGTCTACGACCTGCGCGGGATCACCGACAGCGTCGATCCCGACGACCCGCACATCGGGCTGATCCAGTTCAAGGTGGGCACCGGCGGCCAGACCGTCGAGTACCTCGGCGAGTGGGACCTGCCGCTCAACCGGCCGCTCTACGCCGCCTTCGACCTCTACCTCCGGCGCCGCTGATCGACCCGCGGCGCCCGGAACCCGCCCGACTACGCTGAGCGGCGTGACGGGACTGACGCTGCGGCTGGACGGCGACGGCTGGCGCACCCATCTCCGCGACGTCGCCGCGAACACCCCCGGTCTGGTCCCGGTGATCAAGGGCAACGGCTACGGGTTCGGCCTGCGCCGGCTGGCCCAGGAGGCCGCCGGGCTCGGCGTCGACACCGTCGCGGTCGGCGTGGCCGCCGAGGTGGAGACCGTCCGCGAGGTCTTCGGCGGCAGCATCGTGGTGCTGCACCCGTGGCAGGCCGGTGATCCGCTGGCCACCGAGCTGGCCTCCGACCCGCGGGTGATCACCACCGTGTCGACGGTCGAGCACCTGGCCATGCTGGCCGGCAGCGGACCGTCGCCGCGGGTGCTACTCGAGGTGCTGACCTCGATGCGGCGGCACGGCATCGTCCCCGAGCGGCTGGCCGAGACCGCCCGACAGCTGGAGGCGCTCAACCACGGCGGCGTGAAGTTCGAGGGCTGGACGATCCACCTGCCCCTGCTCGAGAAGGGCCGCTACGCCGAGGCGCAGCGGCTCGGGCGGGCCGCGCTCGCGGCGCACCCGGGCACGCTCTGGCTCTCGCACCTGCCCTCGGCCGAGGCGATGGCGCTGTCCCGCGAGCTGACCGGCGCCGACGGCCGCCCCGCCCCATTGCGGCAGCGGGTCGGCACCCGGCTCTGGCTCGGGGCGGCGGACTCGCGCTCGACCACCGCGACCGTGCTCGACGTCCACCCGGTCCGCCGCGGCGAGCGGATCGGCTACCGGCAGCGGCTGGTGCCCGCCGACGGCTGGGTGCTGGTCATCGCGGGCGGCACCTCGCAGGGGGTCGGGCTGGAGGCGCCGACGTCGGCGTCGAGCATCCGGCAGCGCGCGGTCGCGCTGGCCACCGGCTCGCTCGAGGCCACCGGGCTCGCGCTCAGCCCCTACACCGTCGCCGGGCGCAAGCGCTGGTTCCTCGAACCGCCGCACATGCAGTCGAGCATGGTGTTCCTCCCCGGCAAGGAGACCCCACCCGCGGTCGGCGACGAGGTCCCGGTCGAGCTCCGGCTGACCACCGCCACCGTCGACCACATCGTCGAGTCCTGACCCCGTCCGCTCAGACCGGCTCGGACGATTCGGGCTCGGGCAGGGTCGGGGCGTCGGTCGGGTAGAGCCCGGCCGCGAAGCCGAACACCTCGTCGCCGGAGCGCGGGATCTGGGCGAACTTGCGGGACAGCTCCTGCACCTCGGCCCAGAACGCCCGCACCTCGTCCCGCGGGATCCGGGCGTGCAGCAGCAGGCAGCGCAGGTCGTCGGCCTGCTGCGCGGGCACCGACTCGGCGGCGGCCTCGGCCAGTGCGTTGATCGAGCCCACCAGGGCCTGGTCCTCCGCGTTGGTGAGCACCCCGATGTAGTAGGTCCGGGCCACCCGGCCGTAGAACCGCTCCTCGATCGCCCGGACCCGGCGGGTGCGCACCACCTTGAGCAGCCCCGCCTCGGTCAGCAGGTTGACGTGGTAGGCCACCGTGCTCTTCGGACGGCCCACCGCGGCCGCCAGTTCGGTGACGGTGGCGGCGCGCTCCAGCAGCAGCTCGAGCAGCTGGCCGCGTAGGTCGTCGCCGAGCAACCGCAGCTGCTCGGTCGCCGTCACGACCAGCAGGTCGTCGAGCGGGTAGTCGGGGATCGAGATGTTGACCGCCATCTCCTCAATGATCTAGATTCTTGGATCATTCCACAACGTCCGTACGATCAAGGAGTTTAGGACATGGCTGACGTCGTCCTCTTCCACCACGTCCAGGGTCTCACCGACGGCGTCCGCGCCTTCGCCGAGCAGCTCGGCGCCAGCGGGCACACCGTGCACACCCCGGACCTCTTCGACGGCCGCCGGGCCGACACCATCGAGGCCGGGCTCGCGCTGTCCAAGGAGATCGGCTCGGAGGAGGTCGAACGCCGCGTCGAGGCCGCGCTCGCCGACCTGCCCGACGAGCTGGTCTACGCCGGCATCTCCTGGGGCGTGATGACCGCGCAGGAACTGGCCCAGACCCGACCGGGTGCCCGCGGAGCCCTGTTCTACGAGTCGTGCCTCCCGATCACCGGGGAGTGGGCCATCGGTCCCTGGCCCGAGGGTGTCCCGGTGCAGATCCACGGGATGGACCACGACCCGTTCTTCGCCGAGGAGGGCGACCTGGACGCGGCCCGCGAGCTGGCCGCCACCGTCGGCGAGGGCGCCGAGGTGTTCACCTACCCCGGCGACCACCACCTGTTCGTCGACTCGACGCTACCGACCTACGACGCCACCGCGACCGCGTTGGTGCTCGAGCGCTCGCGTCAACTGCTCGACCGGATCTGAGCCGAGGCTCGGGGTCGGGACGACGGATCAGCCGAGGTCCGGGCGCAGCTTGGCCCGGATCCGGCTGGTGTCCTCCTCGGTCCAGCCCATCCCGGCGAGCATCTGCTGCACCGAGCCGTGTTCCTGCTCGATGTAGTCGAGGAAGGCGCGCATCGTCTCCGGGTGGCTGTAGTGGCTCTCGATCGGCCGGTCGCGCAGGTTGTCGGCGTAGGTCGGTGAGGCGAGCAGCCGGTCGAGGATCGCCTGGGCCCGTTCGGTGCTGGCCGCGTAGTCGGCGGTGACCGCGTCCGGGTCGGCACCGGCCAGCAGCAGGGCCAGCGCGATGATCGTCCCGGTCCGGTCCTTGCCGGCGGCGCAGTGCACCAGCACCGCCCCCTCGGCCGCCCCGATTTCGCGCAGCGAGGCGAGCACCGAGTCGGGCCGGTCGACCAGGTAGGACAGATAGATCGAGGCCGTCGGGTGCTCCATCGAGACCGTCGGCGTGAGCTCGACCCAGGGCAACGCCTTGGCGGTGTTCGCGGCCAGGTGCTCGAGGTCGCGGCTCGACTCGTCCTCGCGGAACAGCGAGTGGTGGTGGACGGCGACGCCGTCGGCGCGCATCATCGGCCCCGGCCCCTCGGCCTGCACCTCGATGTCGCTGCGCAGGTCGATCACGTCGGTCAGGTGCAGCTCCCGCAGCCGGGCCACGTCGGACTCGCTGAGGGTCTGCAGGTTGTCCGAGCGCAGCAGCACCCCGTCGGCGATGGCACCCCCGTCGGTGGTCGGCGTCCCGCCGACATCGCGCAGGTTGGCCAGTCCCTCGAGCTCGATCCACCGTGGTTGCACGGCCCGAGTCTAGGAAACGGCGCTCATACTGAGCCGGTGCCCTACCCGCCGATCGAGCCCTACGCGACCGGGATGCTCGACGTCGGAGACCAGAACGCGATCTTCTGGGAGTGCTCGGGCAACCCCGACGGCAAGCCCGCGGTGGTGCTCCACGGCGGGCCCGGCTCCGGGCTGCGCCCCGGCCCGCGCAAGAGCTTCGACCCGACGCGCTACCGGATCGTCCAGTACGACCAGCGCGGCTGCGGGCGGAGCACCCCGCACGCCTCCGACCCGGCGACCGACCTCGGCGTCAACACCACCGCGCACCTGGTCGCCGACCTCGAACGGCTCCGCGAGCACCTCGGCGTCGACCGCTGGCTGGTGTTCGGCGGTTCCTGGGGTTCGACCCTGGCGCTGACCTACGCCACCCGCTACCCCGAGCGGGTCAGCGAGCTCATCCTGATCGGGGTCACCACCGGCCGGCACAGCGAGATCGACTGGCTCTACCGCGGGGTCCGGCGGTTCTTCCCCGAGGCGTGGGAGCGTTTCCGCGACGCGGTGCCCGAGGAGCTGCGCGGTGACGGGCTCGACGCTTTCGGGCTGCTCCGCGGCTACACCCGGCTGATGGACGACCCCGACCGCGAGGTCCGCGCCCGCGCCGCCGCGGCCTGGTGCGCTTGGGAGGACGCGGTGCTGTCGACCGAGGAGTACGGCTCCCCCACCGCCTACAGCGATCGGATCGGCGACGACCGGCTCGCGTTCGTCCGGATCTGCGCGCACTACTTCAGCCACCGGGTGTTCCTGCCCGACGACGTGATCTTCGACCGCGCCGACCGGCTGGCCGGGATCCCCGGGGTGATGCTCCACGGTCGGGCCGACCTGAGCGGACCCGCGGTCAACGCCTGGGAGCTCAGCCGGCTCTGGCCGGACGCTGAGCTGACGGTCTTCGGTGGTGCCGGGCACAAGGGGAACGAGGCCATGGGCGCGGCACTGCTGGCCGCGACCGACCGGTTCCGATGACCAGCCGGCGGTGATCGGGCTCAGGTGATCAGGTCGGGTCGGACGCCGTAGATCGTCCGGTCGACCATGCTGTGCGCGTGCAGCGTCCAGATCAGCAGCGCCAGCGCGGCCGGGAACGCCACCCAGAAGGCGATCCCGATCGTGGTCGGGGCGCGGGCGGCGTCGAGCGCGACCTTCCCGAGCACCGTGGTCGAGATGCCGAAGGTCAGGAAGATCGACCCGATCAGCAGGAACACCCACAGCCAGCGGTTGACCTCGGCCGAGGCCAGGATCCAGGCCGAGAGCACCACCATCAGCAGCCCGAGCTGCCACACCCCGAGCCCGAGGAAGGTCACCGTGAAGCCGAGCCCGACGGTGTCCGGGTCGGCGGTGGGCACCGAGCGCGAGGTCACCTCGAGGAACGAGACCGCCGTGCCGGGCAGCCAGCGGTAGCTGGGCGGGCGCGACAGGATCGCGACGTTGGGCAGGAAGAAGCTGACCGCGAGCATCAGCCCGATCACGCCGAGCAGGATGCCCCGGGCCTTGCGCGGCAGCAGCGGCGTCGCCTCGTCGTCCGCCGTCCGCTCCCTGCCTCGCACCCGGCCAGGATAGGGGCCGCGGGTGCGCGCGCCCGGCGTCACGACGCCCAGTGCCCGGTGAAGAACAACCAGCTCCACCACAGCATGAGTACGGCGCCGGCGACGAACAGCGTGACCACCGCCGTCCGGTGCAGCACCCGTGGGACGCGCCGGCGCGGGCGCCACCGCCCCCACTCAGCCAGCATGATCCACAGCGGGAACCAGAGCAGCAGGGCCCGGTTGACCGAGAAGAACCAGTAGGACAGCGAGAACGCCAGCACCTGCACCCCGACCCAGCTGGCCTCGGCCCACCGCCGGCGGACCAGGCACCAGACCGTGACGCCGACACCGATCGCCATCGAGGCCATCTCGCCGCGGAACACCCAGGCCCAGTAGGGGTGGTCGGCGTAGGCGCCGGGCACGATCGCCGGGATGGTGTTGAGGAACGACTGCCAGGGCCAGGTGAAGCTGCGCACCCACCCGGTCGACTGCGCGTGGTACCAGGCCGTCCAGCTCCCGGTGAGCGTGTGCAGGTAGGTGGCGAACCCGGCCAGCACCGCCGTCGGCAGCAGCATCAGCGCCAGCTTCCGCCCCACCCCTGAACGTTGGTGCCTCGAGCCTGTCGAGAGACCCCAACCGCTCCCTGAGCCTGTCGAAGGGCCTGCGCTGGTCGAAGGGCCTGATCCGCTCGCACGGCGGCTGGTGATGATCATGACCACCAGCGCCCCGACCAGGAACAGCCCGGACACCCGCACCGTGCAGGCCAGCCCGGCCAGCACCGCCGCGGCCACCCAGCGGTCGGCGCGGGCACGTTCCCAGGCCCAGAACGCGGCCGCGCAGAACAGCGACTCGGTGTAGGGCACGGTGGTGAAGACCGCGGTGGGGGCGAACAGCCAGGCCACCGCCGCCCACGGTCCTCCGAGCCGGGCCAGCGCAGCCGCCGCGGCGATCGACCCGGCGGTCGCCAGCACGATGCCGGTGACCTGCACCGGGACGCCGAGCAGCAGCCCGCCGCGGAGCAGCAGCGGCAGCCCGGGGAAGAAAGCCATCAGCTTGCCGCTCGGGTCGGCCAGGTAGCCGCCGCGGGCGAGCGCGACGAAGTGCTGGACGTCCCAGTTGCTCACCTGGTCACCGAGCCGGTAGCCCTGCAGCGCGAGCAGCAACGCGACCAGCGCGATCAGTCCGCGGCTGGCCAGCCAGGCCTGCGCGACGGTCCGGACCGCCGGGGCGCGGAGCCGGGACCGCAGACCGGCCACCCGCTCGGCGCGGACGCTGGGTCCGCGTTCGCGCAGCCCGGCCTCAGCGGTCACCGCTGACCGCCTCGCGGCCCGGTCGCAGCAGCGCGGTCAGCCAGCGGGCGTCCGGGGCGCCGTCGAGCAGGCCGCCGCCAGGGTCGTCGATCAGGGCATGAGTGCCGTCGCGACGCGGCGGTCCGACCGCGCGCGGGGTCCGCACGGGGTCGTGCTCGGGCCGCAGGATGTCGCGGACGACGAACCCGGCGATCACCAGCTCGACGACGATCCGGACGATGACCGCCAGCCAGTAGGTCCGGTCCGGCCCGCCGTTGCCCGGGCCGAGCACGCCGTCGAGGTGCCACCAGATCGCCCCCCAGTAGAAGAGCTCGGCGCTGGTGAACAGCAGCCAGTCGCGCCAGCGCGGCCGGGCCAGCACCAGCAGCGGCAACAGCCAGAGCACGTACTGCGGGGAGTAGACCTTGTTGGTCACCAGGAAGACCACGACGACCAGGAAGGCCACCTGGCCGAACCGCGGCCGGCGCGGCGACACCATGATCAGCACCCCGATGGCCAGGCAGCCGACCAGCAGCAGCCCGGTGCTCACCGCGTTGAGCGAGGGCACCGGGTGCCCGGCCAGGCTGAACACGTACCAGAGCGAGCCGAGGTCACCCTGCCGGTCGCTGTTGAACTGCCAGAAGTAGAGCCACGCGTCGGGCGCGACGATGATCACCGGCAGGTCGACGACCAACCAGGCGATCGCCGCGCCGCCGAAGGCGCGGGCGAAGGCGGGCATCCGGTTGCCGCGCAGACAGAGCAGCAGCAGCGGTCCGAGCAGCAGCACCGGATACAGCTTGGCCGCGGTGGCCAGCCCGATCAGCACCCCGGCGGCGGTCGGTCGGCGGCGCGACCAGAGCAGCAGCGCGACCGACGTCAGGGCGACCGCGAACAGGTCCCAGTTGATCAGTCCGGTGGCCGCGACGCAGGGCGACGCGGCGACCATCAGCGCGTCCCACGGCCGGCCGCGGACGGTGCGCAGCTGGGCGCCGACCACCACCGCGAAGCAGGCGAAGAGCAGCACCTGGTTGACGTCGAAGAAGACGTTGGAGGAGTCGAGCTGCTGCTGGCTGCTCAGTCCGACTCCGACCTGGGCGCCGAAGACCCGGGCGATCACCGCCTCGACCTGGAGGAACCAGCCGGTCAGCGTCGGGTACTCGAGGATCGGGTAGTCGCCGCTCTGCAGGTAGGGGACGTTGCCGAGCACGAAACCGCGGTCGCGGTAGAGGATGCCGATGTCCGAATAGCACATCAGCTTGAAGGCGTCCGGGTAGTGCGCGGCGTCGGTGGTGCGGCACGGGAGTCGCTGCACCATCCCGACCAGCCAGGTGAGAGTGGCGACGACCATCACCGCGACGGCGGCGTTCGGGGCGCTCTTGACCGCCGAGGCGTGCTGCCCGAGCGGACCACCGATCCGGGCGCTGAGCCGACGGGCGAACCCGTCGGTGTCGGCCGGGGCCTCGATCACCGCCCCGGGTCGACTCATCAGCCGTTGCCCGAGGTGCTGCCCGCCGGGCCGGCCGCGCTGCTGGTGCCGGTCGCGTTCTCGCCGTTGCGGCCGCGGCCGGGCGGTTCGGGAGAACCGCTGCTGCTGCTCGAGCTGGAGCTGGGGGCGGGGGGTTCGGGCGTGCGGCTCGACTCCGGGGCGCTGGCCGAGCTGGCCGGCGCGCTCGGGGTCTCCGAGGGGGTGGCGCTGGGGGTCGGGGTGGAGCTCGGCGTCTTCGACGGCGTCGGGGTGGCGCTGGTCGGCGGGGCGCTGGTCGCCGGCGGCGGACCGTCGGTGTTGACCCAGGCCGGGTCGGGGAACTTCTCGATGCTCTGGCCCTGGGTGGCGACCTGCATGTAGTCGAGCCAGGTGCGGGCCGGGTAGGTGGCGCCGTAGAAGGTGGTGTCACCGGGCTGGCGGTAGGGATCGAGGCTCGCGCTGCCGCTGTTGCCGGCGACGTACATCACCGCGGTGGAGATCTGCCTGGTGTAGCCGACGAACCAGGAGGAGTTGACGATGTTGCCCTGGCCGGGGGTGTCGACCCCGTTGGTACCGGTCTTGCCGGCCACCGGACGGCCGAGGGCCTGGACGACCCGGCCGGTGCCCTGGTCGACCACGCTCGACAGTGCGTAGGTGGTGTCGGCGGCGACGTCCTTGCTGACCGCCCGGTTGGTCTTCGGGTCGGCCTTGTAGACGAGGTTGCCGTTGTGGTCGTAGATCGCCTTGATCACGTGGACCGGGACGTGCACGCCCCCGTTGGCGAAGGTCGCGTAGGCCGAGGCCAGGTTGAGCGGGCTGACCTCGGGGGTGCCGATCGGGACGTTGCGCTCGGCCGCGTCCCAGCCGGTGGTCTTCGGGGCGCCGGCGTCCTCGGCCACCTTCTCGACCGCCGCCCTGCCGTCCTTGAGCTGGGTGATCAGGTCGACGAAGGCGGTGTTGATGCTCAGCGCGGTGGCCCGGATCAGGTTGACCGCATAGCCGTACTGGTCGTTGTTCTCGTTGCGCACCGGGATCGGGTCACCCGGCAGGTACCAGGTGTTGCCGTGGAAGGTCGAGCGCAGGCTGAAGCCGTTCTCGAGCCCGGCGGCCAGCGTGAACGCCTTGAAGGTCGAGGCGGTCGGCCGGTGGGTGGTGGCCCAGTTGCGGGAGTTGTCGATGTAGTTCGGGCCGCCGTACATCGCGCGGACGGCACCGGTCGAGACGTCGACCGAGGCGACCGCGGCGTGCAGGGTCGAGGTCTTCCGACCGGCGTTGCCGGCGGCGATCTTGGTGTACTTCTGCGCCGCCTCGACCGCGGCGTCCTCGCTCTTCTTGTCGAAGGTGGTGACGATCTTGTAGCCACCGCCCTGCACCTGGCTCTCGTCGAGCCCGATGGTGCCCAGCTCGTCCTCGACCGCCTTGAGCAGGAAGCCCTGCGGACCGCCGTAGCGCTCCGGGGTCTTGATCTTCGGGAACTTGGGCAGCGCCTTGGCGTACTGCGCCTCCTGCGCGGGCGTGATGTTGCCCGCCTGCCGCATGCCGTCGAGGACGTAGCGGTAGCGGTCGAGCAGCCGCGGGCGGTTGTCCGGGTCGTCGGGGTCGAAGAGGGAGGGATTGTTGATCACGCTGGCCAGCACGGCGGCCTGCGGCACCGACAGCTTCTTGGCGTCGATCCCGAAGTAGGCCTTGCTGGCGGCCTGGATGCCGTAGGCACCGTGGCCGAAGTAGATGGTGTTGAGGTAGTCGCGCAGGATGTCCTGCTTGGGGACGCTGCGGCCGAGCTTGGCGGCGAGGAAGATCTCCTTGATCTTGCGCGACACCGTCTGGTTCTCGGTGAGGTAGAGCACCTTGATGTACTGCTGGGTGATCGTCGAGCCGCCCTGCAGGCTGCCGCCGCGGGCGATGTTGAGGGCCGCACGGGCCATGCCGCTGATCGAGATGCCGGGGTCGGTCCAGAAGGTCCGGTTCTCGGCCGCGACGATCGCTTCCTTGATGCTGGCCGGCATCTCGTCGTAGCTGATCGACTGCCGGTTCTGGATGGCCAGGCTGGAGAGCTGGGTCTTGCCGTCGTCGTAGTAGACGAAGGTGGTGTTGGTGGTGAACGCCTTGTTGGGGTCGGGCACCTCGGTGCGGAGATAGCCGACCGCGAGGGCGCCGAAGCCGAGCACCATGCAGATGGCGACGACCAGGGCGGTGATCCCGAAGAACCGGCCGACCTTCTGGCCGCGGGTGCGCTTCGGCTTCCGCTTCCCGGGCTTCGCGGAGCCGGAGGCGGGCGCGCCGGAACCCCGGCGAGGGGTCTTCCCGCCGGTGGTGGGTTCAGCCATAGATGTCCTCGACGGTCTGCTGGCGCCGCGGCGGCTTGCGCTTGACGCCGTCGCCGAGCAGGTACGACATGATCATGTGGTTCCAGCGGCAGTCCAGGCAGACCTCGACGACGACCACCTTGAACTCGCCGTACTCGTGCGCCATCTCCTCGAGCTCGGGGGTGCGCTTGATCCGGCCGGAGTACTGCCCGAGCTGGTCGCCGAAGGTGTAGTGGAGCAGCGTCAGCTTCTCCGAGCGGCAGACCGGGCACGGGCTGTCGGAAGGCTCGCCGTGGTACTTGGCGCTGCGCACCAGCATCGGGTCCGCGTCGCAGACGTCGGGGCGCGAGAGGGTGCGCGACGGTCGCCGCAGCGCCTCGAGGGTCGACCGGCGCTGCAGCGCGTAGTCGATGACCTCGCGCTGGGACCACATGGCACCCCAGGGTACGTGGTGATCGTTTGACCGGGCGAGTCTCCACGAGGGTTACTCAGCGATGCGCTAGTCGGCGCGAAGCGGCGGGTCGGGGCCCACCCTCGCGCGGGCGGACGAGTTCTCCTTTGTCCGGCCCGAGCCGGGTGCTCTAATCTGAGCCGTCGGTCCGGCTCCGGCCGGCCCACCCGGGGCCATGGCGCAATTGGTAGCGCACCTGCTTTGCAAGCAGGGGGTTAGGGGTTCGAGTCCCCTTGGCTCCACCCCTCGCACCGTGCCTCGCACCCGTTAGCGTCGTGCCATGCCGATCACCTCGCTGCTCGACCTCCGTTTTCGTCCTGACGCTCCCGCTGATGCGGAAGCCCGGCTGAGCGCGGTGCTGGCCGA
The DNA here is from genome assembly GCF_014137855.1 of Microlunatus kandeliicorticis. Lineage (GTDB taxonomy): Bacteria > Actinomycetota > Actinomycetes > Propionibacteriales > Propionibacteriaceae > Microlunatus > Microlunatus kandeliicorticis. The sequence continues at coordinate 429,886 of NZ_JACGWT010000002.1, read as the reverse complement.
CACCCGCGCCCGACCAGGATTCGTCTCGGCCGAGGTCGTGCGCGACCTCACCGACCCGCACCACCTGGTGGTGATCGAGACCTGGGAGTCGGTCGAGGCCGACGACGCCTACCGCGCCTGGCGCGCGACGCCAGAGGGGGCGAGCGAGCTCGGGGAGCTGACCGGCGGCCAGATCGCCCTGACCCGCTACGAGCCCACCAGCATCTGAACAGGACTGCACGGATTGCCGAGCAGGTGTGCACGCGACGCCGAGAACAGGCTCCGCGAAGTCCGTAGTGTTCTGGGTGTCAGGAACGAACGATCCGGACCCGAGGCGGCCCCCGACGCCGAGGCGAACGATCACCACCGGACCTGACGATCCGGAGCAGATTCCGGGCTGGCGGCCCCCGACGCCGGCACGAGATCCACACCGGAACCGACACGCACGACCATGACGTCACCAGGTGACTTCGTGGCGGTGGCCCCCGACGCCGCGACGAACGACCCGCCGACGCCCCGGCAGTACCCACAACCCGACACGCACCACAGCACAGGACCGGCAACCACGTCTCCCTTCCCCCGGAGTCGCGATTGCCGGTCCTGCTGTCGTGTCCGGACCTCAGCTCTCGCCGAGGTCGAGCCAGCCGCCGATCAGCGGGTGCAGCTGGTCGGCGTCGAGGTCGAGCGTGCCCGGGTGTCGCTCCACCCCCAGCGCCGCCAGGGTCGACTTGCCGATCCCGGGCGGACCGTTGAGGTGGATCAGCCGCGGCATGGCGGCAGGCTAGCCGCGGCCGACCTCCACCGGTTCGCGCTCGCGCACCAGCACCACCCCGCTCCGCGGCCGGGTCGGCAGCGGGCTGGCCGGCCAGTCGAGGTCCTGCTCCGGCAGCGTCCAGGCCCGCTCGGCCAGCGCCTGGCAGGCGGCATCGATCATCGCCAGCACCACGTCCTCGCCGGGACAGCGGTGCCCGGTGGCCAGCGCACCGCCACCCTGCGGCACCAGCGAGTCCGGCCGGACCGTCCGGTCGAGGAACCGCTCCGGCAGGAACCGGTCGGGCTCGTCCCAAGCCTGCGGGTCGTGGTTGGTCCCGTAGACGTCGAGCACCACCAGCCCGCCCGCGGGCAGCGGGGAGCCGAGGACGTCCTGGGCCCGCCGGGTCCGGGCCACCAGCGCCGGGACGAACGGGAAGTGCCGACGAACCTCCTGCGCGAACGCGTACCGCATCAGCGGGTCGTCCATCCGAGCCCGCCAGTCCGGCCGCTCGGCCAGCATCAGCGCCGCGAACGCCACGAACCACGACGACGCCACCGTCGGGCGCACCACGTTGAGGAACTCGACCCCCGCCACCCGGGCCGGCAACAACCGACTGGAGGGATCGGTGGCCCGGGCGATCACCACCAGTGGACTCCCCTCGGGTGCCGCCGAGCGTCCCTCGCGGACGTCGCGGACCAACCCGGCCGCCCACCGGTCGAGCGCCCGCCGGTCGGCGACGGCCCGCAGGTAGGGGCGGACCGGCCGCGCGAACCCGTCGACCACCGCGGCGAGCTGGCGGCTGCGGTGTCCGACCTCACTCCGGGAGCAGCGGACGCCGGCCCAGCTCAGCACCGCGCGACCGATCACGTCGACCGCCAACGGCCAGACGGTCCGCCGTTCCCCCGGCGCCCAGGCGTCGAGGGCGTTCTGCCACTCCTCCGCCGCGACCGCGCGGAGCCGCTGCACCGCGCGGGCGTCGAGCAGTCCGACGAAGATCGCCTTGCGCGCGTGGTGGGCCTCGTCGTCGAGTCCGTGGACCGCGCCGGGCCCGAACAGCACCAGCCGGATCGCCGCGGGGAAGGCGCCGTGCCGCTGCAGCCGGTCGTCGTAGAAGCGTCGGACGCCCGCCGGTCCGCCGACGAGCACGGCGCGGCGCCCGAGCAGGCGACACGGCACCGCCTCGCGTCCGCCGCGCAACCGGGCCGCCCAGCGATAGCCCTGCCGGGCGAGCGCGAGCGTCTGGTCGGATCGGGTTCCGGGTGGCGTCATGGTCGGGACGTACCCGGCGAGCGGCCGCTCGAACGTCCGACCGGCAGGCGCGTCGGCCTGCGAGGATGAGCCGACCGTCGACGTCCGTGAGGTGAGCCGTGTCCACACCGAGCAGTCCCGCGCTGATGCCCGCCGCGTTCATCGGCCACGGCAACCCGATGAACGCCCTGGCCGACAACCGCTACACCCGGGCCTGGCACGCGCTCGGCGCGGCGGTGCCGAAACCGCGGGCGATCCTCGTCGTCTCGGCGCACTGGTACATCAACGCGACCGCGGTCACCGCGATGCCGCGGCCCCGCACCATCCACGACTTCTACGGCTTCCCGCAGGAGCTGTTCGACGTCCAGTACCCGGCACCCGGGCTGCCCGGCTTCGTCGAGGAGGTCAGTGACGTCGTGCACCCGACCTGGGTGGGCGCGGACGTCGACAGCTGGGGCATCGACCACGGCACCTGGTCGGTGCTGATGCACGTGTTCCCGGACGCGGACGTGCCGGTGATGCAGCTGAGCATCAACGCCGACCAGGGCTTCGACTACCACCTCGATCTCGGCGCGCGGCTGGCTCCGCTGCGCGAGCAGGGCGTGTTGATCGTCGGCAGCGGCAACGTGGTGCACAACCTCGGCGGGATGAGCCCGACGCTGCCCGACGGCGGGTTCGACTGGGCGCAGCGGTTCGACGAGCAGGTCAAGCAGGTGATGGCCGACCAGCCGACCGAGACCGCGGCCCTCGACGGTCACCGCGACTTCGGCCACGCGGTCCCGACGCCCGACCATTACATCCCGCTGCTCTATCTGGCCGGGCTGGCCGGTGCCTCCGGGACGGGCGCCGACGTCCTCGTCGACGGGTACGCCTACGGGTCGCTCTCGATGACCGCCTACACGCTCGGCCTCGACTGTCCGTCCGGCGGAGCGGCCGAGCAAGGCGCGCCCGAGCTGCCCGCCGGGGCGCCGTCGGGCCGCGAGGCGAACATCTGAGGCCTCGCGCACCGTCCTCGACGACAACGGGGGAGATCCACACCGATGTCGGTGCGGATCACCCCCGTTGTGCGCGGATGGGGCCTCAGGCGGCCGGGCTGACCTCGATCCGGTTGGCCCACGGGTCCTCGAAGCGAACGGTGCGGCCGTCGTCGGAGGTCGGGACGCCGTAGAAGTCGAGCCGCTCGCCCAGGGCGCCGAGGTCGTCGAGGCCCGGGACCTCGATCCGGACCAGCCCGAGGCCCAGCGTCTGCTGCCGGCGGCCGGCGCCGCGGCTGTTCCAGGTGTTCATCGCCATGTGGTGGTGGTAGCCGCCGGCGCTGACGAAGAGCGCCGATCCGCCGAGCTCGGCCGTGGTCTCGAAGCCGAGCCGCTCGACGTAGAAGGTGCGGGCGCTCGGGATGTCGCCGACCGAGAGGTGCACGTGCCCGACCGTGGCCGGTCGTCGGTCCGCCTCGTCGACCGCGGTCTGGTCGAGGTGGTCCCGCAGGAACCGGTTCGGGTCGAGCTGCAGGCTGGCCATCTCGACCTGTCCGTGGGTCCAGCTCCAGGCCGTCCGGTCGCGGTCGGTGTAGAGCTCGACGCCGTTGCGCTCGGGGTCGGTGAAATAGAACGCCTGGCTGACCAGGTGGTCGGCGCTGCCGGTGAAGGTGCCCGGGTGGCGACTGGCCACCGACCAGACCGCGGTGGCCAGGTCGGCCTCGGTCTCGAACAGGATCGCCGTGTGGAACAGCCCGGCCGAACTCGGCGAGGCGTGCCGCATCTCGGGCGCGTGCTCAAGGATCACGACCGGTTCGGTGCCGCGGCCGAGCACCACCCGGCCGGCCTCGGTCCGCAGCACCGAGAGCGTGACCGCATCGCGGTAGTAGGCGGTCATCGCGTCGAGATCGGCGACGCGCAGCGACACGGCCCCCATCCGGGTGTCGGCGGCGAGCAGGTCTTGCGTGGACTCCATGGTGGGCCCTTCGGCTGGTTTGTTGTAGATACAAGTATCGTAGGCAGTGGTCGTTGAGATTTCAACCGAGGAGGGCTGTGATGGACACGCGCTGGCTGAGCGAGGACGAGCGGCACGCCTGGATCCGGCTGGCCGCGGTGGTGGAGCTGCTCCCGCGTGAGCTCGACGCGCAGCTGCAGCGGGACGAGCAGCTCAGCCACTTCGACTACTTCTCGCTGGCCATGCTGTCCGAAGCGCCGGCGCGGAGGCTCCGGCTGACCGCGCTGGCGGCGATGACCAACGCGACCCTGCCGCGGCTGTCGCGGGTGATGAGCCGGCTCGAAGCCGAGGGCTGGGTCCAACGCGAGCCGTGTCCCGGGGACAAGCGCGCGGTCAACCTGGTGCTGACCGAGGCCGGCTGGGAGAAGGTGGTGCACGCCGCACCGGGCCACGTCGGCACGGTGCGGTCGCTGGTCATCGACGTGCTCACGCCCGAGCAGATCGCGCAGCTGTCGGAGGTCCTCGACCGGGTGCTGGCCGTGCTCGACCCGGAGCAGCGGGTGATGGCGTCGGCCCTGCGGCCGTCGGGGACCTGACCGCTCTCCGGTGCGCGCATCCTGCGTGTCGGCGTTGTCCACAACTTCGCCGAGGTCGGTTGCGACTGCCCCCGGGCCGGGTGAGGATGAACGCCTTGTCGAGCCCAGGAGGGGGAAGGTGCGCCGATCGAGGTCGCTGGCGGCTGCCGTCGCCGCTGCCGCGTTGCTCGCGGCCGGGTGCACCCCCGATCCGCAGCCGACCGCCTCGCCGACGCCGAGCCCGACCTTCAGCTGCAGCACCTCGACGGTGACTGACCCGTGCACGCCGGAAAAGGCACAGAAGGAGAAGGAGCAGGCGGCAGCCGTCGCGGCCTCCACGAATGCCTACAAGGCGTTCTACGCGGAATACATCAAAGTTACTCGAGCCGGCGGCGCTATCGAACCCACTCCTACGATGAAGCGCTACGCCGCAGGTCCCTACCTTTCGGCATTCGCCGGTTATGTCGCGCAGATTCATAAGCAAAAGCTTCGATATACCGGGGACTTCGAAGTCGATACGCCGAAGTTCGAACCCGGGTTACATCGGTCTGACAGTCCTGCGACTGAGCTGACGTTCACCTTTTGCGTCGATGGCCGGCAGAACAGGATCATCGATGGCTCAGGCAAGGTTGTTGGTCACGGACTGCTCATCAAAGGCACCATGTACTTCAGGCAAATCGATAACGATTGGAAGATCTGGGAGTCCGACGATCAACAGGCCAGCAGATGTTGAGGCGCGGGTTTGGTGCCGCCGTCGTGCTCCTCTTGCTATGCGTCCCAGCAGTCGCGGAAGCGGACGTAAACGACCCCGGAGGAATCTCTCAATCCGGCAATACGACAACGGCCAAATCCTCAGGGCAGAACACCAATCCGGGTGGATCACAGTCGCCATCAGCGCCCCGGCGCACGCCCGAGCGGCCGCACGCGCGAGCCTCGCGATCAAACTCGAAAGCTCCTGATCCAGGAGCCGCCTACAAGGCGGCCATGGCGAAGTACCTCCAGGACTACGCCGCCTACCAGCGCCGCCGGGCCACCGGCGCCACCTGCGGGGACAACCTGAACGGCGGGTCCGCGTGCTCGCCCGGCCCCGCGCCGACCCCGCCGCCCGACAACGGCCAGGCCATCCGGGAGCTCACCCAGCCCAACCAGCCGGCCGCGCTGTCTCCCCAGCAGATCGCCGAGATCGCGGTGGCCCGGCTGACGGTCCCCGACGCGAAGCCGGCGATCGGACCGCCCCCGTCGATCAACCGGTGGAAGATGGCCGCCGTCGGCTATCCGCTCTGGCTGTCCGCAGGCACCACCACCCACATCGGACCCGTCACCGAGACCGTCGGCGCCCAGAGCGTCGCGCTCGACGCCCGGCTGGCCAGCGTCACCTACCGGATGGGCGACGGCCACACCCGCACCTGCGCCGGCGGCGGCACGCCCTGGACCGAGTCCGTCCAACCCGGCACCCCGTCGCCCGACTGCGGCTACACCTACAGCGCCCCGTCACTGCCGATGGGCGACTACACGGTGGTCGCCATCGCCACCTGGGCCGTCACCTGGACCATCAACGGCCAGTCCGGCGTCATCAATCTCTACACCGACAACGCCACCCAGCTCCCGGTCGGCGAGGTCCAGGCCCTGGTGCGCTGACCGGACACCCCGCCGATCAGGAGAACAGCGCGATCTCCGGCTTGGGCAGCGGCTCCGGCACCCCGCGCACCACCGAACGCAGCACGGACCGCACCACGGGCGGGCTGAACAGCAGCTTCGGGTCCCCCATCAGGTGGTAGACCCGGTTGAACGTCCGTACGCACGCCTCGTCGCCGGCCGCACTGAGCCGCATCAGCCGGGTCGTCCAGACCAGGCTCGCCCGCTGCACCGCGGTCAGCTCGCCGTCGCTGGTCGGCATCCGCAGGTCCTCACTGGTGGCCACCGACCAGGGCAGCTCGGTGATCGCCCCCACCCTCCGCTGCAGCCGACGGGTCGCCGCCCCGCCGAGCGGTCCGGCCCTGAGCGTCGGCTCGCTGGCCAGCAGCTCGGCCTGGCAGGCCGACACCGTGATGCCCTGGCCGTAGACCGGGTTGAACGCGCACAGCGCGTCGCCGACGGCCAGCAACCCGCCCGGCCAGTCGGACGCGTCGACGTAGCGCTGCCGCCGGTTCTGGGTCTGCCGGTGGATGATCACGTCCCCGTCCGGCTCCAGCCCGGCGATCAGGTCGGAGAGCGCCGGGTCGCGCAGGCTCCGGAAGAACGGCTCGAACGCCTCGTTGTCGCGGGTCGGACGGTCGTCGCCGTACCCGACCGCGCAGACCAGCCAGCGCCCGTTCTCGATCGGCAGCGCCAGCCCGCCACGGGGGTGCTCCGGGGTCGAGGCGACCAAAATCCCCGTCCGCAGCCCGAGGCGGGCACCGTCGGGCACCCGGTAGGCCCGGCAGGCGTACCCGACCTTGGCGTCGATCGTGTCCGGCTCGGGCACCCGGACGCCGAGCTCGGCCAGCCAGTGCGGCAGCCGCGAGCTCCGCCCGGTCGCGTCGACGACCAGCTCCGCGCTCAGCGGCTCGGCCCCGGCCCGCCGCACCCGCCAGCGGTCGCCGTCGCGCTCCAGCCCGTCGACCCGGGCCCCGCTCTCGAGCGTCAGCCCCGGTTGGGCCAGCACGTGCTCGCGCACGACCGCCTCGAGCACCGGCCGGCTGATCGAGATGATCTCGAAAGACCAGTCGTTCACCGGCGACCAGCCGTGCTCGCCGAACCACGGCATCCGCCCGGTGTTGAAGGGCACGCCTCCACGGGCGAGCAGGTCCTGCTCGACCCCGGGCAGCAGCGACTCGATGGCCAGCAGGCCGCGGTGCAGCAGGACGTGCGGCTGCCGGCTCTGCGCCACTCCGTCGCGCGGACCGGTGTCGGGGGCCAGCACGTCCCGCTCGAGCACGGTCACGTCGTACCCGCGGCGGCGCAGCGCGCTCGCCGACAGGAGCCCCGCGAAGCTCGCTCCGATCACCACCGCCGTCGCCACGCGATCAGTGTCCTCCCTCGGGCGCCCCCTGGGGAGTGGTGCTCGCCGCTTCGACGGGCTCAGCGCACGGCTTCAGCTCTCGTCCGGCTCAGCGCGGGTCACCCAGTGCCGTATTAGGCTGGCGTCGTGGTCTACTCCCTCGTCTACGTGAGCACGGCAACCCAGTTGCTGACCCACGACGACCTAGACGACATCCTGGCCACCGCGCACCGTCACAACGGCGAGCTCGGCGTGACCGGAGCCCTGCTCTACATCGACGGCAACATCATGCAGGTGCTCGAGGGCGAGGAGCAGACCGTCCGCGACCTCTACACCCGGATCGCGGTCGACCCCCGCCACCACGGCCTGATCACCATCTGGGAGGGCGACCGCCCCGAGCGGCAGTTCCCGTCCTGGACGATGGCCTACCGCAATCTCGACCTCGACGACGACAAGCTCAGCGGTTACAGCGAGTTCCTCAACACCCGGCGGACCGACAACCAGGACTTCGGCCCGAGCCCGTCGGTCTGCCAGCGGCTGCTGATGAGCTTCCGCCGCACCCTGGCCGCCTCCAGCTCGCTCTGAGCCCGGCGCGCGCTGAGCGCGCGCACACCCGAATCATCCGATGTCATGGCGCCAGCCGTCGATGTCAGGCTCGTGAGTACCCGCCATGTCGGTCGTCCAAACGGCTTGCACGCGGGTTCAGCGGTGCGGAGAATGAGCCAAAGGTAGGAGGACTCGTTCCCGCGGGGATTCACCGAGACCCCGTCGGTCGCGATAGCCTGGCCGCTCGCCGCGGCAGTCCTCGGCTGCACCGGAGCACCCGCCGGCGAGCGACAACGAAAGATGGTGGAAGAGATGACCGTCAGCCCTGACCCCTCGGACCCGCACAACGTCATCACCGAACTCGAGGTGCACGACGTCCGCTTCCCCACCTCGCGGCACCGCGACGGCTCGGACGCGATGAACCCGTTCCCGGACTACTCCGCCGCCTACCTGGTGCTGCACACCTCCTCGGGCGAGAAGGGTTACGGCCTGGTCTTCACCTCCGGCCGCGGCAACGGGCTGCAGGCCGCGGCCATCAAGGAGCTCGAGCCGCTGGTCTGCGGCACCAGCATCGACGCGGCCATCGCCGACACCGCCGAGCTCTCCGCCCGCGTCACCAACGACGGCCAGCTGCGCTGGCTCGGCCCGCAGAAGGGCGCCATCCACATGGCCGCCGGCGCCGTGGTCAACGCGGTCTGGGACCTGGCCGCCCGCCGGGCCGGCAAGCCGCTCTGGCAGCTGCTCAGCGAGCTGAGCCCCGAGCAGCTGGTCGGGCTGGTCGACTTCCGCTACCTCCGCGACGCACTCACCGAGGACGAGGCGCTGGCGCTGCTCCGGGCCGCCGAGCCCGGCAAGGCCGAGCGCACTGCCCGGCTGCTGGCCGAGGGCCACCCGGCCTACACCACCACCCCGGGCTGGCTCGGCTACGACGACGACAAGCTCCAGCGGCTGTGCAAGGAGGCCGTCGCCGACGGCTTCGGGATGATCAAGCTCAAGGTCGGGGCCGACCCGGCCGAGGACGTCCGCCGGCTCGGCCTGGCCCGCGCGGCCGTCGGGTCGGACGTGCCGATCGGCATCGACGCCAACCAGGTGTGGGGCGTCGCCGAGGCGATCGAGTGGGTCGGCAGGCTCGGCGAGTTCGATCCCTACTGGATCGAGGAGCCGACCTCGCCGGACGACATCCTCGGCCACGCCGCGGTGCGCAAGGCGGTCAGCCCGATCAAGGTCGTCACCGGCGAGCAGTGCCAGAACGTGATCATGTTCAAGCAGCTGCTGCAGGCGGACGCGATCGACGCCGTCCAGCTCGACGCCTGCCGGGTCGGCGGGGTCAACGAGCTGGTCGCGATCATCCTGTTGGCCGCCAAGTTCGGCGTGCCGGTCTGCCCGCACGCCGGCGGCGTCGGGCTGTGCGAGCTGGTGCAGCACTTCGCGATGTTCGACTACGTCGCGGTCGCCGGTAGCTGGGACGACCACTACCTCGAGTACGTCGACCACCTGCACGAGCACTTCGTCGAGCCGGTGGTGATCGAGAACGGTCGCTACGTGGCTCCGCGGGTGCCCGGCGGTGGCGCGGAGATGAAGCTCGACAGCATCGCCGAGTTCACCTATCCCGACGGGCCGGCCTGGCGCGACGAGACCCTCGAGGCGCTGCACGCCGAGCCGTCCTTCTCCGCACCCTGACCCGCACCCGACCCGCACCTGACGCGGGGCCGTCGCCGTCCGCGACACGGCCGCCGCTGCTGTGACGCGATCGTGAGGTCGTCGTGGTGAGCTTGCGGGGTGCGGCCGCGACTGTTGTGGGTGGAGGACGACCCGGTCATCGGTGAAGCGACCCAGCTCAACCTCGAGCGCTACGACTACGAGGTGGAGTGGGCCACCGACGGCCTGCGCGCCTGGCAGATCTTCGAGCAGCACCGGGGCGACGACGCCGCCTTCGACGTGGTGCTGAGCGACATCATGCTGCCCGGTCTCGACGGGATCAGCCTCTGCCGACGGGTCCGCGGCGTCGGGGACACCCCGTTCCTGCTGGTGTCGGCGCGCGGCGACTCGATCGACGTGGTCACCGGGCTCGAGGCGGGCGCCGACGACTACGTGACCAAGCCCTTCGACGTCCAGGTGCTGCTGGCCCGGCTGCGGAGCGTCGCCCGGCGTTCGTTGCCCACCGGCAGGGCCGAGTCCGGAGCCGCGACCGAGCTCGAGACCTACGGCGACCTCACCCTCGACCGGCAGGCGCTCGAGCTCCGCCGCGACGGCGAACCGGTGCCGCTGACCCCGACCGAGATGCGGCTCTTCCTCGAGCTCGCCGACAACACCGGCGTGGTGCTGTCGCGGAACACGCTGCTGACGCGGGTCTGGGACTACCCCGACTGGGCCGACGACGCGCACCTGGTCAACGTCCACATCCAGCGGCTGCGGGCCAAGATCGGCAACGACCGGATCGAGACCGTCCGCGGGTTCGGCTACAAGCTGCGCCGATGAGCCCGGCCGGGACGCGCTGATGCGCACCGGGCTGCGGCTCCGGATCACCGCGTCGATCGCCGCGGTGGTGCTGGTCGCGGTGGCCGGGTTGGCCGTCGCCGTGCACCTGCTGGTGATCCAGAACCGGATCGACGCGCAGCGCAGCAACGCCGACGCCCAGATCCGTGCCGCCATCGAGATCTACCAGGCCACCGACCTGCTCAGCTTCGGCGCGCAGGTGAACGACCCCGCGCTGCCGAGCCGGCTCCGCGACGCCGTCCGCGCCGACGGCGCACGGGCCACCCTGGTCACCGGCGGGAGCACCCGCGAGCTGTGGGCGGCCGGGCGGTCCGGGTCGACGGTGCTGAGCATCCGCAGCACCTTCGCGGCCGTCGACCCGGGCGTCCGTGCGGTCGACCAGTCGCTGCTGGTCGCCGGCGTGGCGACCGTGGTGCTGGCCAGTCTGATCGGTGCCGGGCTGGCCACCGGTCTGTCCCGTCGGCTGCGGCTGGCGGCCGGGGCGGCGCGAGCGGTCAGCCGCGGTGAGGACACCTCGCTGCGGGCCGCGGTCGGCCCCGGACACGACGAGGTCGGCGCGCTCGCCGACGCCGTCGACGCGATGGCCGAACGGCTGGCCGAACAGCTGCGCTCGGAGCAGCGGGTGACCGCCGACGTCGCGCACGACCTGCGGACGCCGGTCACCGGGCTGGCCGCGGCGGCCTCGCTGCTCGACGACTCGCGGCCCGCCCAGCTGGTGCGCGACCGGGTGGCGGCGCTGACCAGCCTGGTGCAGGACCTGCTCGAGGTGGCGCGGCTCGACACCGGGGTGGAGACCGCCGAGCTCGAGCACGTGGTGCTGCCCGAGCTGGTCCGCCGCTCGGTCGACCGCGGGATCGCCACCGGCGAGTACCCGGCCGGCGCGGTCGAGGTCTACGGCGGCGGCGACCAGGTGATGATCCTGACCGACCCGCGCCGGCTCGACCGGGTGATCAGCAACCTGGTCCGCAACGCGCTCCGGCACGGGCGGGCCCCGGTGGAGATCGACACCCAGGCCCACCGGATCATGATCACCGACCACGGGCCGGGCTTCAGCCCCGAGTTCCTGGCTGCGGGTCCGCAGCGGTTCCGGCAGGACAGCACGCACCGCGACGGGCACGGGCTGGGTCTGATCATCGCCACGGGTCAGGCCGGCGTGCTGGGGGCCCGGCTGAGCTTCCAGAACGCTCCCGAGGGCGGCGCCCGGGTGATCATCGACCTGCCCGGGTCGGCGCCACGGTCGGACGCCTGAGCACCGGTCCCGCCGGGGACCCGGTGATCACGAGCGGTGATGACGGACTGTGACGAGGCTGTGACGTCGCGGTGCCGGGGCTGGGACGAAGGCGGCCTACCGTCGAGGACATGAACACGATGACGCGCCCGGCGGTGCTCCGGCGGGCTTCAGCGGTCCTCGGTGCCGGTGCGCTGCTCGTGCTGGCCGCCGGTTGCGGCAACGGGGTGCAGACCACCGCCGCCGGGTCGGCCGTACCGGCTCCGAGCCAGAGCTCCGTGAGCCCGACCTCGAGCACCAGCCCGACTCCCGACGACTCGACCACCAGCTCGTCCTCGGGCTCCGGCTCGAGCACCGCGACGAGCACGCCCTCCAGCAGCTCGGAGAGCACCAGCAGCAGCCCGAGCAGCACCCCTGCGGGCACGCCCACCTGCACGCTCGGCGACCTCGACCTCGGGGTCAAGACCGCCGACGGCGGCGGCGCGGCCGGCAGCGTCTACGTGCTGCTGACCTTCACCAACACCAGCGCGAGCAGCTGCAACCTCTACGGCTACCCGGGCGTCGCCTTCGTCGGCGACAAGAACGGGACGCAGCTCGGCTCGGCGGCCACCCGTGCGGAGAACGGCAAGGCCGGCGTGGTGAAGCTTGCTTCGGGCGAGGCCACGACCGCGCTGCTCCAGATCGCCAACGCGGGCAACTTCGACGCCAAGTCGTGCGCCCCCACCACCTCGGACGGCTTCCGCGTCTACCCGCCGGCCTCGACCACCGCGGCCTACGTCCCCTACAAGACGCAGGCCTGCCAGCGGACGGACGTCAAGCAGCTCCAGGTGTCCCCGGTCGGCACCTCGGGCTGACTCCCACACGTGGCCGGTGCCCGGCCGTTTCCCCAGGACGGGCTCTTTGTCGGTGAGCCATGTCGGGCACCGGCCGCAAGATCACGACCGCCGTCTCCGGCCGCCACCCCCAGGGTGGCGGCCGTTCGAGGTCCCCGGGGGACGGTCGGGCGGGCGATCGGGTTCAGGCAGCCGGCAGGCTGACCGCGAAGGCGGCGGCCGCACCCGAGCGGCTCACCCGGACGTCACCGCCCATCGCCAGCACCAGGTTGCGGGCCACGTAGAGACCGAGGCCGGGCCCGGCGGGCGCGACCGCGGCGGGCTCGGCGACGGGGTCGACGTCGCGGACCGCTGCCCGGTGGATGGGGGTGACGGTCGCCGCCTCGCGGCGGGCGAACGGGACGAACTCCTCGCCCGCGGCCGGCAGCCGGATGCCCTGCCCCTCGACCGAGACCACCACCGTGTCGCCGTTGCGGCGGAGGGAGACGTCGAGCACCGCTTCGTCGCCGGAGTGCTCGACGGCGTACTCGACCAGGTGACGGATGGCCCGCTGGATCCCGACGCGGTCGGCGCGCACCCGGGCCGCCTCACCGACCGGGTGCCGGACCGTGCGGTGCGGGCGTTCCTGCCGCACCGCCCCGACGACGTCGTGGATGACCTGCCCGACCTCGACCGGCTGGAGCTCGAGCTCGCGGCTCATCGCGTCCTCGCGGGCCTCGCCGAGCAGCTGTTGCATCCGCCGATGTGCGTCCTGGGCAGCGGTCCGGAGACCGTGCAGCGCGGCGACCCGGCGCTCGTCCGGCATCGACGACCACGAGGTCATCAGCTGGTCCGCGAGTCCCTGGATGGCCAGCAGCGGTGCCCCGAGCTCCTCCTCGGCCTCGGTGAGCACCAGGGCCGAGTCGCGCAGCCTCGAGGCCGCCTGCTCGGCGCGCCGGGCCTCGTCGTCCCGGGTCTGCTGCCAGCGGTCGGCGAGCAGACCGGCGAGCATGGCCATCACCTCGATCAGCTCGGCGTCGGCCGGCACCGTCCGCCGGCTCGCCCCGCACAGGGTGCCGAGCAGCCGGTCCTCGCCGTCGCGGACCGGCACCCCGACGTACGAGCGGATGCCGAGCCGGACGCTGAGGGTCTGCTCGGGCCACTCGGCGGCTGCGTCGGTGGTGGCGCAGACCCCGCTCTCGAGAGCCTGTCGGCAGACCGTCTGCTCCCAGTCGATCTGCGCGCCCTCGAGCACCGTCGGGTGCCCGCTGCGGTCGTCGACGAACAACACCTGCTGCTCGTGCCGGAGCGGGTCGACCGAGGTCAGATAGAAGGTGTCGAACGCGGCACACCGGTGCAGCAGGTCGAGGAAGGGGCGGCTGACCGCCTCCAGGTCGTGGCTGCCACTGACCGCGCGGGCCGCGGCCACCAGGGCGTCTGTCTCGACGGTCGTCGGGGGGACCGCATCGACCGCAAAGTTCGACACGAAACAATCTTAGGCGTACGCGACGGGTTTCTGCGAGATCCCACGTGATCGGGATGAGGACCACGGACAGCCCGGTGATCATGCGACACGCCGGCCACTCGGCGAATCCTCGGCAGATTCTCATGATCATCACTGGACAGAGAGCCGGCTGGTCAGGCAGATTGACGCCCAGTCACGGGTTCGACCCGTGCGGCACGCCGGGGGGTGGGCCATGTGATCACCGACCCCGGACCAGGAGTTCTCCGTGCCGCCGCTGTCCCGTCTGCTCCCGACCACCCTCGCCACCGCGCTGACCGCGACGGTGGCCTTCGGCACGCTCGCCGCAGTGCCCGCCTTCGCCGACACCACCCCGCCCGCCGCCACCCCGCCCGCCCCCAGCCAGCCCGGCACCCCGGCCCCGGTCACCCCGCTGACCGGCTCGGTGACCCTCAAGCTGCCGACCACCGTCGCGGCCGGGAAGAGCTCGACGGTCCGCGGCACCCTGGTCGCGCTGCCCACCACCGGGCCGACCACCGCGGTCCCGACCGCACCGGTCACCCTGCGCTGGCGCACCGTCGGCACCACCCGCTGGTCGAGCCGGACCGTCACCACCACGACCAAGGGCGCATGGTCGACCACCCTCAAGCTGCAGACCAACAGCGAGGTGCAGGCCCGGTACGCCGGCACCTCCGGGGTCACCGCGGCGTCGAGCCCGATCGGGCGGGTCACCGCGACCCAGGCGGTCAGCATCAGCAAGCTCAGCCCGAAACGACCGGCGATCGGCCAGAAGCTCACCGTCTCCGGGGTCACCTCGAACGCCCTCCGCGGCACCACCGTCACCGTCCAGCGGCTGCGCAACGGCGTCTGGACCACCGCGGCGACCGCGAAGGTCAGCGCCACCGGCAGCTACGCGGCCAAGCTCAAGGTCCGCTCGTCCGCCAGCCTCACGCTGCGCACCCGGAGCATCGCCACCGCGGCGATCACCCGCGCCACCAGCGCGCGGCGCACCGTCGGGGTCGCGGTCACCGCGACGCTCTACCCGGGTCAGACCCTCGGCGCGGGCCGGGTGCTCACCTCACCGAACGGCCTCTACAGCGCCACCGTCGGCAGCAACGGCGACCTCGCCGTGACCGACACCGCGGGCAACGTCCTGTGGCACAGCAACACCACCGGCAGCGCACCCTCGCTGGCGCTCACCAGCACCGGCAACGTCGTCCTCCGCGGCAGCACCGGCGTGCTGTGGCAGTCGGGGTCGACCGGCGCCGTGCCGCGGCTGGTGATGCAGAACGACGGCAGCCTGGTGCTGTTCTCGCTGGGCGCCTCGCGCTGGAGCTCGACCCTCGGGCTCGGCGGCTCGGTCCGTCCGGCGGCCTGCTGGTCGACCAGCTTCGACTGCATCAGCTACACCGGCTACAACCCGGCGATCAGCTACTGGCGGATGTACGCCGGCCACAACTGCACCAACTACGTCGCCTACCGACTGACCCTGGCCGGCGTGAAGAACCCGCCGTGGGGCTACCCCGGCGGTTCGGCCTGGCAGTGGCGGGCCGGCGCCAAGAAGAAGGGCTTCGCGGTCAACACCACCCCCGCCGTCGGCGCGGTCATGCAGTGGGGCCGGAACACCCCGGGCGGCGGCTCGAGCGGCCACGTGGTCTACGTCGAGCAGGTGACCAGCACTGGCGTCTGGATCAGCGAGGACAGCTGGAGCGGCCACGCCTCGTACCGGTTCATCGCCAGCACATCGTCGGCCTTCACCTCGGCCCGCTTCCTGCACATCAAGGACGCCGCCTGAGCGAACCGCCCGACCGACACACCTCGGCACCGTCCGCGCGACCCGCGCGGGCGGTGCCGCGTCGCTGCGCCGGGCGCGCCCCTCAGGACGGGGTTCAGGCGTCCCGGGTGGGGGTGACGTAGTCGGTGGCCTCGGCCCACAGGTCGGCCTCGGCGGCGGCGCGCTGCTGCCGCCGGCGGAACCACACCGCAGCACTCCCGCCGATCACCGCAGCCAGCAGCAGGACCCGCACCTTGTTCATCCCGGCAGCCTAGCCGCGGGTCCGGGCAGCCGGCCCGACGCCGCAAGCACGACCGTGGTCGCAACCCGGCCGAGACCGTGGCCGGATGGTCGACGGCGTCCCGCCGGTTAGATTGGCGAGCGATGTCCAGAGTGCTGCCCGAGGCGCCGGCGGCGCACCGGCGCCGCTCGTGGTTCGAGATCCGCGACCGCCGGGCCCTGGTCGACGCCGGCCTGGCGTTCCTGGCCGCGCTGATCTGCGCGGCCCCCTACACCTCCAGCAACCCCTGGGTGATGGCCGGCAGCCTCGGCCTGTGCGGGGCGGTGGCCCTCCGCCGCCGGCTGCCCGCGGTCGCGCTCGTCCTCGCGGTGGCCTCCGCGCTCGGGCTGGTGCTGGTCACCGACCAGCCGTTCACCGCGATCCTGCTGGTCCCGGTGATGGTCTACTCGCTGGCCCGCTGGTCGGGTCAACGGCTGGCCCGCTGGGGGCTGGCCGCCGCCGTGGTCGGCTCGGTGATCGCCCCGATCCGCTGGTACTGGAACACCTACGACGCCGGCCCGCACGCCTGGCTGATCGGCTCCGTCACCGGCCTCGCCTGTCTCGGTCTGGTCGGTGGTCCCTACCTGGTCGGACGCCGCCGCCAGGAGAGCCTGCAGCAGCTGGCCTACCGGCGCGAGGCACAGGCCGAGCAGCAGCGCCTGCTGGCCGCCGAACAGATCCAGCGCTCGCGCGCGGCGACCGTCGACGAGCGCAACCGGATCGCCCGCGAGCTGCACGACATCGTCGCCCACTCGCTCTCGGTGATCGTGGTGCAGGCCGAGGGCGGCAAGGCGATCGCCGCCCGCAAGCCCGAGCGCGCCCCCGAGGTGCTCGAGACCATCGCCGAGACCAGCCGGGAGGCGCTGGCCGAGATGCGGCAGATGGTCGGGCTGCTGCGCCGCGGCGAGATGCTCGACCCGGTCGGCCGGACGGTCGACGGCGCCGCCGCCGAGGACTACCGGCCCGCCCCCGGCGTCGGGGACCTGCCCGAGCTGGTCCGCAAGACCACCGACCGCGCGCGGTACGAGGTGCGCGGCACGGTCCCGCCGCTGCCGACCGCGGTCGGGCTGACGGTCTACCGGATCGTCCAGGAGTCGTTGACCAACGTGCTCAAGCACGCCGGGCCGCAAGCCCACGCCACGGTGACCCTGACCGCCCTGCCGGACCGGCTGGTGGTCGAGGTCCGTGACGACGGGCGCGGCGCCGCCGCCCCGAGCGACGGCCAGGGCCACGGCGTCCAGGGGATGCGCGAGCG
Organism: Microlunatus kandeliicorticis; assembly: GCF_014137855.1. Classification (GTDB taxonomy): domain Bacteria; phylum Actinomycetota; class Actinomycetes; order Propionibacteriales; family Propionibacteriaceae; genus Microlunatus; species Microlunatus kandeliicorticis. The sequence goes on along the minus strand of NZ_JACGWT010000002.1, from coordinate 412,568 downwards.
CGCCGGGCTGCACGGCGGCACGGTGCAGGCCGGGCCCGCTCCCGGCGGAGGTTTCCTGGTGCGGGCCTCGGTCCCGCTCCGGACCGGGCAGCAGCCCGTTCCGATCCCGCAGAGAGGACGTGTGGCATGACGATCCGGGTGTTCCTGGCCGACGACCAGGGGCTGGTCCGTGGCGGCTTCCGGATGCTGATCGAGGCCGAGGACGACCTCGAGGTCGTCGGCGAGGCGATCGACGGGGCGGACGCGGTGCGCCAGCTCCAGCGCGAGCCGGCCGACGTCGTGCTGATGGACATCCGGATGCCGAACCTCGACGGGGTGGAGGCGACGGCCCAGCTGACCGCCGCCGGCAACCCCACCCGGGTGCTGATCCTCACCACCTTCGACCTCGACGAGTACGTCTACGCTGCGCTCCGGGCGGGAGCCAGCGGCTTCCTGCTCAAGGACGCCCGCCCCGGCGACCTGCTCGCGGCCATCCGCAGCGTCGCCGCCGGCGACGCGGTGGTCGCGCCGAGTGCCACCAAGCGGCTCCTCCAGCGGGTGCTGCCCACGCTCCCGGGCGAGGAGCAGCACGAACGCGACCGCCGGCTCGAGCAGCTCACCCCGCGCGAGCTCGACGTGCTCAAGGAGATCGCGGCCGGCGCGACCAACTCCGAGATCGCCGCCACGCTCTACATGGCCGAGGGCACGGTCAAGACCCACATCGGCCGGCTGCTGGCCAAGCTGCAGTGCCGCGACCGGGTCAGCCTGGTGCTGTTCGCCTACGAGACGGGGCTCGTCCCCCGCTGACCACGGCCCTCTGCCCTTCGACAGGCTCAGGGCACCGTGGGGGGCTCAGGGCACGGTGGGGGGCTCGGGCACCGTGGGTGGGCTCTGCGCACGATGATCACCACGGCGCCCTGATGCGGCACGCTGATCACGGGGCCTGAGCCTGTCGACGGGCTGCCGGTGGGCGAAGATCGGACCGCGGTCGTAGCCGGGCGTGGCCGGCGAGCGGATGCCGGGGCGCGGCCGGCCGCCTAACGTCGTCGTCCGTGATCATGAACACCCCCGCCCGGAGCTCCGTCCGGGCCGAGAAGTTGATCAAGACCTACGGCAGCGGCCGGACCGAGGTGACCGCGTTGCGCGGTGTCGACCTCGACCTCGCCTCCGGCAGCTTCACCGCGATCGTGGGGCCGTCCGGCTCGGGGAAGTCCAGTCTGATGCACTGTCTGGCCGGGTTGGACCGGCCGTCCTCGGGCCGGGTGTTCCTCGGCGACGAGGAGCTGACCGGGCGTCCGGACCGCGAGCTGACCCGGATCCGTCGGGACCGGATCGGCTTCGTCTTCCAGTCGTTCAACCTGCTGCCCACCCTGACCGCCGGCGAGAACATCGCGCTCCCCGCCGACCTGGCCGGACGGACGATCGACCGCGACTGGTTCGACGCCGTGGTGACCTCGCTCGGACTGACCGACCGACTGCGACACCGGCCGTCCGAGCTGTCCGGCGGGCAGCAGCAGCGGGTGGCCATCGCCCGCGCGCTGATCGGACGGCCCGAGGCCGTCTTCGCCGACGAGCCCACCGGTGCGCTCGACTCGCGGACCGCGGCCCAGCTGCTCTCGTTCCTGCGCACCTGCGCGCAGGAGTCGGGGCAGACCGTGGTGATGGTGACCCACGACCCGATCGCCGCCGGCTACGCCGACCGGGTGCTGGTGCTGGCCGACGGCGCGGTGGTCCGCGACCTCGACCGACCCACCACCGACGACGTCCTGGACGCGCTCCGCGAGCACGAGCCGGTGACCGCATGATCAGGCTCGCGCTGGCCGAGCTCCGCCGGCACCCGGGCCGGGTCGTCGCCGTGCTGCTCGCGGTGATGATCAGCGTCGGGTTCCTCGGCGGCTCGAGCGTCTTCCTGGCCACCGAGAGCCAGGCCCTCGGCCGGGCCGCGACCGCCGCGCTCGGACAGGCCGACGTGGTCGTCCAGCCGAACGGCGAGATCCGGCCCACCGCCCAGGTGCTGGCCACCCTGCGCAGCACCCCGGGCGTGGACGCGGTCGCGCCGCGGTACCGCGCGTCGGCCGACTTCCGGATCGGGACCGGCACCACCGCGCCGTCCGGCTCGCTCGACCTGACCTCGGCCGCGGACGACCCGCGCTTCGCCCCCGGACGGCTGGTCAGCGGGCGCTGGCCGACCGGGCCGGACGAGGTCGCGCTCGCCGTGGACACCGCCTCCCGGACCCGGCTCGGGCTGGGCAGCAGCCTCACCCTGTCCGGGATCGGCGGCGGCGCACGGACCCGCGACGTCACCGTTGTCGGCACCGTCGACGCCGGCCGCTCGCTGCTCGGCGGGCTGCGCGACAGCGGGTTCGCGGCGCCCGCGCTGTTCGCCGGCGACCCGGCCTTCTCCTACCTGGTGGCCGCACGGGGCGGGACCGACCCCGCCACGGTCGCCGCCACGGTCCAGCGCACGCTCGGGTCCGACGTCGAGGTGCAGACCGCGGCCGCCGTCCGGGCCGACACCGTCCGCAGCCTCGGGCACGGGGTCGACGTGTTCCGGATCATCGCGCTCGTCTTCGGGGCGATCGCCCTGCTGGTCGGGGCGATGATCATCGTCAACACCTTCGCCATCCTGGTGGTGCAACGGCGTCGTCAGATCGGTCTGCTCCGGGTGGTCGGCGCCGACGCGGGCACGGTGCGCCGCAGCCTGCTGGTCGAGGCGACGGTGGTGGGCGCCGTCGGCGCGTTGCTCGGCGTCGGCCTGTCGCTGGCCGCCGGAGCCGCGGCCACCGCGATCACCGGCTCGCTGTCCGCCGGTCTGGCGGTCCCGTGGCCGACGGTGCTCGGCTGCGCCGCGGGCGGTCTGGTGGTCACCGTGCTGGCGGCCGCGGTGCCGACCCGCGCCGCGCTCGCGGTCAGTCCGCTCGAAGCGCTCCGTCCGGTGGCCGACGAAGCCGCCGTGGCCCGCAGCGGGCGGGTGCGGGTGGCGCTCGCCACCGCCCTGGCCGTGGTCGGGGCCGGGCTGGTCACCCTCGGCCTCACCACCGACGGGCAGTCGCTGCTGCTGGCCGTCGGCGGATCACTGCTGCTCGCCGTCGCCGTCCTGCTGCTCGCCCGGACGCTGCTGCCGCCACTGATCCGGCTGGTCGGCCAGGTCGCCGGACTGCTCGGACCGGTGGGCCGGTTGGCCACCGCCAACGCCCTCCGCAATCCGGGTCGGGCCGCGGTCACCTGCACCGCGCTGATGCTGGCCGTCGGCATGATCGTCACCCTCCAGGTGGGGTCGAGCAGCGTCCGGCAGACGGTGATCGCCCAGCTCAACGCCCGCTATCCGGTCGACCTCACCGTGACCGCGCTCGAACCGGGCGCGGTGGTGCCGGACCGGACGCTGGCCGCACTGCGGGCCGTGCCCGGCGTCCGGGTCGCGGTCCCGGTGGCCGCCGCCCCGGCCACCGTCGGCCGAGCGGGCGCGCCGAAGTCCGAGCGGACCACCATGCTGGTCGAGGGACCCGGCGCGGACGCCGCGCCGGCCACCCGCTCGGGTCTGGGTGACCTGAGCGACAGCGCGGTGTTGGCCACCCGTTTCACCCTCCGCGCCAACGGCTGGGACGTGGGCGACCGGATCACCGTCCGCATCGGCGACCGCTCGACCACCCTGCCGGTGCGCTCGAGCAACCTGGGTGACGACAACACCCTGGTGGTGACCCGGGCGACGCTGCTCCGGCTCGATCCGGCGCTGGCCACCCGGTCGGGCACCGCTGCGGTCTGGGCGTCGGTGCCGGACATCGACGCCAGCCCCGGCGTGGCCGCGGCGGTCCGCGGGCTGACCGCGGCCGGCACCGGACTGTCGGCGGGCGGGTCGCTCGCCGAGACGGCCTCGTACACCACGCTGCTCGGGGTGCTGGTCTCGATCGCCACCGCGCTGCTCGGGGTGGCGGTGCTGATCGCCCTGATCGGGGTGGGCAACACGCTCGGGCTGTCCGTGCTCGAACGGACCCGGGAGTCGGCCCTGCTCCGGGCACTCGGGCTGCACCGTCGTCAGCTCCGGGCCATGCTGGTGGTCGAGGCCGTCCTGCTCGCCCTGGTGGCCGCGCTGGTCGGGGTCGCGGTCGGCACCGGGTTCGGCTGGCTGGGGACCCTGGCGATCACCCGGCAGTCCGGCCTGGGCTCAGCCGAGTTCGCGATGTCGGCCACCCGGACGCTCACCGTGGTCGCGGTCGCGGTGCTGGCCGGCGCGCTCGCCTCGGCGCTCCCGGCCCGCCGCGCGGCCCGGGCCACCCCGGTGGAGGCGCTCGCCGACGAGTGAGGGCCCGCCCGCGGTCCCGTCGGGGCTTGCACCCTGACCCTGCGGTCGGGAGAGTGAGCCCGTGACCGTGCTGGCCCCGGCGATCCCTGTCGCCGACGCACCGCCCGCCGCCCTCGGTGGTGCGGTGGCGGTGCTGCCCGGGCACGGTCGTCGGCACGCCGTGGCCTGCGAGGCGCGGCTGCTGGCGGTGATCGGGCTGGTGCTGCTGGTGCTGGTCGGCGTCGCCGCCCGACCGGGAGCCGGGCGGGCGGTCGTCCCGCTGCTCCAGCAGGGGATCGCCGTCGGTGCCGGTGGGCGGGTGCAGCCGGTCAGCGAGAACGACCGGCTGGTCCCGGGCACCCGGGTGCTGGCCGACGCCCCCGACGCTCCCGCGCTGGTCGCCGCGCAGCGGGCCTGGCTGGCGACCGGGACGGTGCCGCGGGTGCCCGAGCTCGGGGCCAGCACCATGATCAGCGACGCGCTGCTCGACCTCGACCTGCTGAGCGCCGGTCACCGGGCGGCCACCGCCGGGTGGGACGGACCGTGGGCCTACGTCTGGCCGCGCGACTCCGCGTTCGTGGCGGTGGCGCTGGCCCGGACCGGCCACCCCGCCGAGGCGCTGAGCACCCTCGCCTACCTCGAGCACGTCCAGGGCTCCGACGGGTCGTTCCAGGCCCGCTACTTGCCCGACCGCTCGACCACCCCGGACGCGCGGCGGGCCCAGCTCGACGGCACCGGCTGGGCGGCCTGGGCGCTCGACCAGACCGCGACCACCCTGCCGGGGCCGGCGGCCCGTGCGTTGCTCGACCAGCGCCGCGCCCTGCTGACCCGGTCGACGTCGCTGTTGCTGGCCCGGACGGCCGGCCCGGGCTTCCCGGTGTCGTCCGACTACTGGGAGGTGGACGAGCACCGGCCGACGCTGGCCACCTCCGCGGTGCTGCTGGCCGGGCTGACCTCCGCCGCCGCCTGCTGGAACCGGCTCGGTGACCACGCCACCGCTGCTCGGCTGACCGCACGGGCGGTGGCCTTCCGTGCCCGGCTGGTCGGCACCGCGACGCCCGGGTTCGGACGCCACCTCGGTGACCCGGCCGGCACCGCCGACCTGGGTCTGGCCTTCCTGCTCCCCCCTTTCGCCCCGGCGACGGCGGGGCCCGGGCCGGTCCTCCCGGCCTGGCGCACCTCTCTGGCCACGATGGCCCGGCCGTCCGGCGGGCTGGCCCCCGGCGGCGGCTGGAAGTCCGACGGGATCAGCTGGACGCCCACCACCGCCACCGAGGCGATGACCGCGGCCGCGCTCGGCGACCGGGCCGAGGCGGTCCGGCTGCTCCGCTGGATCGACGCCCACCGCACCGCACAGGGCGCGATCCCGGAGAAGGTGCTGTGGAACGGGCAGCCCGCCTCGGTCGCCCCGCTCGGTTGGTCGGCGGCGGCCGTGGTGATCACCGCGACCGAGCTGGCCGGCACCGCGTCCTGAGCGGGATCCGGCCGCAGACCCAAGACCATGCGCACCCGGGCACCGAAGGGCTCGGGGCGCGTCCCCGGTGCTGGAGACGCGCCCCGCGCGTTCAGGGGACCAGGATCGCCCGGCCGCGCACCTGGCCGGCCGACAGGTCGTCGATGGCCTGCTGGAACTCGTCCAGCTTGTAGACGGTGGTGTGCAGCTTCACCTTGCCCTGAGCTGCCAGCACCATCAGCTCGGCGAGGTCGTTGTACGAGCCAACCAGGTTGCCGATGAAGTTGATCTCGGAGCTGATGATGTCGATGGTCGGGATGTCGAGGTTCTCGCCGTAGCCGACCACGTAGTAGTTCCCGCTCCGGCGGAGGAACTGGACGCCCTGAGCGGTCGAGCCGCCCTCGGCGACGAAGTCGATCACCGCCTCGGCACCCTTGCCGCCGGTCAACTCGAGGATCCGGGCGATGTGACTGCCCTGCTCGTCGGACTGGACCGTGTGGTCGGCACCGAGCTCCTCGGCCAACGCGAGCGCCGCCGGGTTGCGGTCAGTGACCAACAGGGTGGCGCCGCTGATCGCCTTCATCACCTGGATACCGATGTGCCCCAACCCGCCGGCGCCGATCATGACGACGACGTTGCCCGGACGCAGCACGCGGGCCGCCTTGGCCACCGCGTGGTAGGCGGTCAGCCCGGCGTCGGCCAGCGCGGCGACGTCGACCGGCTCGAGCGAGTCGTCGAGTTTGATCACGCTGCGCGCGCCCGTCTTCAGGTACTCGGCGTACCCGCCGTCGGTGTCGATCCCGGGGAACTCGTTGTTCTCGCAGTGCACGTCGTCCCCGAACCGGCAGGCCGGGCAGAGCCCGCAGGTGATCAGCGGGTGCATGATCACCTTGTCCCCGACGGCGACGTGGGTCACGCCGTCACCGACCGCATGCACCCAGCCCGCGTTCTCGTGGCCGATCGTGTAGGGCAGCTGCACCTGCGACTTCTCGGCCCACTGGCCCTCCAGGATGTGCAGGTCGGTACGGCACACGCCGGCCGCGCCGATCTTGACGATCACGTCCATCGCCGAGGTGATCTCCGGCTCGGGCGCCTCGTCGAGCTGCAGGTCCTGGTGGTAGCCGACGACGCGGACGACCTTCATGACGCACTCCTGTCGTGATCGGGGATCGGGGTGAGCGAGAGCAGCTCGTGGTGCCGTTCGGCCTGCACGGTCTCGGCCCCCGGGTAGCGGGTGGCGAGGAGGCCTCGACAGAAGTGGGCGTTGCCGTCGATTGAGACCCGCACCGCACGGGCGAACCGCAGCCGCCGGGGCAGCTCCTCGGGCGGCCACCGGACACCCTGCTCATCGACGCAGACCGGGTCGGACGGGTCGACACTCAGCCCGAGGTCGGTACGCCGCCGCAGGAGTCCGTCCCGCAACCGGCCGGGCGGCAGGTCCTCCAGGCGCAGGGCCGGCAAATCGTCGGCGCTCCGGCCGTGCTCGCGGACCAGGGCCGTGCAGACGCGCTCGACGAAGGCCTGGTGGGCCTTGCGGCGGAACACCGCCCTCAGCTCGTGCAGCTCGGTGGTGGTCTCGGCGGGGAAGGCGTCGGCGAAGCCGAGGTGTGCGGCGATCCCGGCGTTGATCTTGTCCGAGTCGGAGTGGTCGCCGAGCGTCAGGGTCAGCGCGGTGACGCCGGGCAGCGCGAGCACGGCGTCGTGGGCGTCGGAGACCATCAGGTAGGCGAAGTTGGGCGAGCAGAACGCGGTGGGCAGACGCAGTCGGATCCGGGTCGCGCCGGTCACGGTCACCGTGCACTCGGTGACGAAGCCGAGGTCGGTGACGGGCTCGTCGAGCTCGGGATCGATGACGGTGTGCAACGCGTCCCAGACCCGCTCGCGCAGGTCGGTCCGCTGCTCGCTGAGGACCGCCGTCATCAGGCCACCGGGACCGCGTGCTCGGGGGCCGGCGACGCCACCGGCTCCTCGGTCGGCTCCGCCGTGATCCGGAGCTCCGCGGGCACCGGGATGTCGTAGAGCGCGGCGGCGTTGAGACCGAGGATCTTCTTGCGCTGCTGGGTGGTGATGGCGGAGTACTCCGGCTGCATGTCCTCGGGGATCTGGAAGTCCACGAAGGTCTCGACCAGCCACTTCGGCGTCCAGAGCGCGTAGTCGCTGCTGAACAGGATGCGGTCCTCGCCGATCCAGTAGAGCAGCTCACCGATGATCTGGGCGAAGTAGCGCGGGCGGGTGTGCATGAACGGGATGGCCACCGCGAGGCCGCCGTAGACGTTCGGCTCCTGGGTGGCGATCCAGCAGAAATCCTCCAGCCGCGGCAGACCCACGTGCTCGACCACGAAGTTCAGGTCGGTGTAGTCGCTGGCCACGGCGTCCACGTCGGCGACGTCGAAGGCGTCGCGGTCGAGCGGGCGGATGGTCGGACCCTTGTGGATGTGGATGTTCTTGATCCCGAGTTCGACGCAGGCGTCGAGGTAGCGGCGCGACCACGGGTCGCTGAGCTTCCAGCCGCGTGAGTCGCCGTACCAGGCGGCGGTGTAGAGCTTGACGCCCTTGAGTCCGAACCGCTCGGCGTCGCGTCGCAGCTGGGCCAGCCCGGCCTCGCCGTCGCGCGGGTCCCACCAGTGGTTGTAGGTGAGCTTGCCCGGGTTGTTCTGGACCAGCGCCCAGGCCTCCTCGGTCTGGCCGAAGTCGTGGTTGTAGAACTCGCCGAGCTTGGCCGGCTGGAAGATCGCGTGGTCGACCGGACCGTTCTCGAAGATGTCCCGCATCAGGCGCTCGCCGCCCTGGTAGAGGTACTCCTCGTAGGTCCACAGCTCGGAGGCCGGGCTGAGGTTGCGGTGGTAGTCGTAGAAGCAGTCGATGAACTGCTTGCCGTGGATGTTGCGCTGGTTCTCCGGGCGGGCGTCCCACAACGCGATGTGGGCGTCCACGATGAAGTAGTTCTCGCCGTCCTTGCTGTACACGTCCGGGCTCCTTTGCCGCTGGGTCCGACCTCTGGCCGACCCCAGTATTGGAGCGTTCGCGACCGGTCGCTGCCAAGGGTTCGGGGTGTCTCAAAGTGAGACGCCCGACCCGGAACCCGATCCCGCTCCCGAGCACGGCCTCTTCACCCCCGCCCCGCCAACCGCTAGATTCGGGACCTGACGGGGGTGAGCATGGACGCCGACCTGGCCGCGACGGCGCGAGCTGAGACCGCGTTGCCGCTCGCCCAGCGACCGCAGATCCTCGCCTCCTGGGAGCGTTGCGAACGGCGGGGGCTGCCCCCGGCCGGACTCGAGGTCCCCCACACCGCCGATTTCGACGACGACACCTCTCTCGCCCACGCCGCGCTCCCAGTGCTCCGCGTGCTGCAGGCCAGCCTGCCGGACGAACCGCTGAGCATCATGCTCAGCGACCGGGACGGGCTGGTGGCCATTCGGCTCTGCCACGACCGCGACATCCTCCGCGCGCTCGACGCGGTCTCGCTGGCCCCCGGGTCGACGTACTCCGAGGACGCCGTGGGGACCAACGGGTTCGGGATCGCACTCACCGACGACCGGCCGTCGCTGGTCGCCGGCGTCGAGCACTACAGCGCCGACCTGGCGGGCTTCACCTGTGCAGGGTCCCCTGTGCACGACCCCGTCACCGGCACGGTGGCCGGGGCGCTGAGCCTGACCACTTGGTCGGAAAGGCGCCCCGACCTGCTGATGGCGCTGGCCGCGCAGACCGCGATGAACATCGAGGCCCAGCTGACCCGGGTCGCGTCGTCCACGGCCGAGCAGAAGGACGACTTCCTGGAGGCGATCACCGAGCGTCGCGGGCCCCGGCTCAGCGCGCTCGAGCGGCTGGAGCGGGAGGCCATCGTCGAGGCGCTGAGCCGCTGCGGAGGGCCTGCCGAGGCGGCCGCCGAGCTCGGCATCTCCCGGGCGACGGTCTACCGCCGGATCCGGCGGTACCGGATCCGGGTCGGGCTGCACCCCGTCTCAGACTGAGACGCACCGACCCCACCCCGGGCATGGACGCCGTCAGGACGAGGCAGCAGGATGCCGCCATGATCTTCATCGTCGTCAAGTTCACCGCCAAGCCCGAGTACGCCGACACCTTCCCGGAGAAGGTCCGGGCCTTCACCGAGGCCACCCGGGCCGAGCCGGGCAACCTCTGGTTCGAGTGGTCGAAGAGCCTCGAGGAGGAGGGCGTCTACGTGCTGGTCGAGGCCTTCCGGGACGGAGCGGCCGGCGACCACGTCAACAGCCAGCACTTCAAGGACGCCACCGACCCCGAGCACGGGCTCCCGCAGTACCTGGCCAAGACCCCGGACATCGTCAGCCAGTCGCTCGAGGGCGTCGAGGGCTGGTCGAAGATGGGCGAGATGCAGATCGACTGACCCGGCCGGGGGTGGGTGCGGGAGGTCCGGGACCGGTAGGACATACTCAACCCATTAACGAAACCACCTTGCGTTACCTCGAGCCCGGGGGTGCCGCGGTCCGCCGCCGGAACACCGCCGCGGTGGTCGAGGCGTTGCGCCCGGAGCCGACCGGGTCGACCGTGGCGGTGCTGGCCACCCGGACGGGCCTGTCGCGCCCGACCGTCGACGCGGTGGTGGGCGACCTGGTGACCGCCGGCGTGGTCCGGCTCACGGAGGCCACCCCGACCGGGGCCCGCGGTGGCCGGCCGGCCCGGACGGTCGAGCTGGCCGCCGACGCCGGCTGCGTCGCGGGGATCGACGTCGGCGCCTCCCGGGTCCGGGCGGTGGTGACCGACCTGGCCGGCCGGGTGCTGGCCGAGCGCACCGACCGGCTGCCCGCCGGCGAACCGGCCCCCGGCGCCCGGATCGCCCTGGTGCGGACCGTGGTCGGCGAGGCCGTCCGCGCCACCGGACACACCCTGCGCGAGCTGCGCGGCGCCGCGCTCGCCGTCCCCGGCGTGATCGGCCCCGACGAGCGGATCACCCACAGCCTCGCCGTGCCCGACTGGTCGGGCGACCGCCCCGGCCAGACCCTGGCCCGCGGCTGGCGGTGCCCGGTCGCGCTCGAGAACGACATCAAGGCGGCGGCGCTGGCCGAGCAGCGGGCCGGGATCACGACCGCGCCGACCACCGACATCGCCTATCTCCAGCTCGGGCACCGGATCTCGCTGGCGCTCGTGATCGACGGCCGGATTCGGCAGGGCCACCACCGGGTCGCCGGCGAACTGGGCACCCTGCGCGGGATGCGCTGGACCAGCACCAGCCGCCGCGGTCAGCTGCGCTGGCGGACCGGCCGGACCGGCCGCGAGGTGTTCGTCGCCGCGGCCGCGGGCCGGCGCGACGCGGCCGAGGAGATCGAGGCCTTCTGCGCCGAGATCGCCCCGACGGTGGCCACCGTGCTGCTCGCGGTCGACCCCGAGCTGCTGGTGGTGGGCGGTGGCCTGTCCCGCGCCGGAGCCACCCTGCTCGACCCGCTGCGCCGCGCGGTGCACGGGCTGCTGACCACCGCGGACCGACCCGAGGTGGTCGGCTCGCGGCTGGGCGCCGACGCCACCGTGCTCGGCACCCTCGGACTCGCCTTCGAGGCGGCGTCCACCCCGATCACCTCGATTCCCGGGGTCTCCGCGCCCTGGTCGACCTGGACCACCTGGCGGGCCGCGGAGACCGCCGACCGAACCGGAAAGAGCGCACCATGAAACTCGGTTTCAGCTCCTATACCTTCCACCAGCGCGTCGCGACCGGCGAGATGAGCCTGACCGACGTCATCGACTGGGTGGCCGACAGCGAGGGCGAGCACCTCGAGCTGGCGGCGATCTACCGCGGTGCGGACGCCCCGATCCCCAACGAGGAGAGCGATCCGTCCTTCGTCGAGACCGTCCGGTCGCACGCCGAGAAGCGCGGCGTCCCGCTCTCCAACCTGGCCGTCGGCGCGGACCTGTCCCACGAGGACGCCGCGGAGAAGACCGCCGAGATCGAGCGGGTCAAGAAGCTCGTCGACCTGGCCGAGGCCCTCGGCATCCGGACCATGCGGCACGACGTCGTCCCGCACGGCGTGGTGCCGGGCGACGACAGCGTGGTCTTCGAGCAGAAGTTCCCGATCATCGTCGACGCCTGCCGCCAGATCGCCGAGTACGCCGCGACCAAGGGCATCACCACCAGCCTGGAGAACCACGGCTTCTTCGTGCAGAGCAGCGACCGGGTCCGCCGGATCGTGCACGCGGTCGACCGGGACAACTTCAAGACCACGCTGGACATCGGCAACTTCGTCTGCGTCGACGAGGACCCGACCAGCGCGGTGCCGGCCAACCTGCCCTACGCGATGATCGTCCACCTCAAGGACTTCTACATCCGGCCGGCCGGCTTCTCCGCACCCGACGGCTGGTTCTCCAGCCGGGGCGGCAAGGCGCTCCGCGGCGCGATCGTCGGCGAGGGCGACATCGACCTCCCGGGCGTGATCGCCGCGATCAAGCAGTCGGGCTACGACGAGTACGTGTCGATCGAGTTCGAGGGCCACGAGGACTGCTTCGTCGGGGCCACCCGCGGGCTGGCCAACGCCCGCCGGCTGCTCGCCGCCTGACGCCGCAGACCCCCAACACCTTCCCCACCAGAGACACCCGAGAGCAACGGAGTAACCCACACCCATGTCCGCACTGAGGATCGGCGTAATCGGCGGTGGCGCGATCGCCAACCTCCACCTCACGTCGTACGCCAAGAACCCGGACGTCGAGATCGCCGCGATCGCCGACGTCAACGCCGACCGGGCGGCCACCGTGGCCGCGCAGTGGGGCGCCAGCCGCTCCTACGGCAGCCCGGCCGAGCTGCTCGCCGACGCCGACATCGACGCGGTGAGCATCTGCACCTGGAACAACACCCACGCCGAGCTCGCGGTCGCCGCGGTCGAGGCCGGCAAGCACGTCCTGGTCGAGAAGCCGCTGGCCCGCACCTACGCCGAGGCCCGCACCGTCCAGGAGGCGGCGGAGAAGAGCGACCGAGTGGTCTCGGTCGGCTTCGTCCGACGGTTCTCCACCAACTGCCGGGTGCTCAAGTCCTTCATCGACGAGGGACGACTCGGTGACATCTACTACGCCAAGGCCTCCGCGATCCGCCGGGTCGGCAACCCCGGCGGCTGGTTCGCCGACAAGTCGATCTCCGGTGGCGGTCCGCTGATCGACGTCGGCGTGCACGTGATCGACCTGTGCTGGTACCTGATGGGCAGCCCGCGCGCGGTCGCGGTCAGCGGCAACACCTACGAGCGGCTCGGCAACCGGTCGAACATCACCAGCCTGCCGCGCTGGAAGGTGGCCGACTACGACCCGGCCAAGAACGACGTCGAGGACATGGCCAACGCGGTGGTCCGGTTCGAGAACGGCGCCTCGCTGATGGTCGACGTCTCCTACTCGCTGCACACCCCGAGCGAGGGTCTCAACGTCTCGGTCTACGGCGACCGTGGTGGCGCACAGCTCGAACCGGAGCTGCAGATCGCCACCGAGGTGCTCGACACGGTGGTCAACATGACGCCGCAGATCCGGTCGGGCACGTTCGACGGGGTCGACGGGTTCGACACCGAGATCAACTGGTTCGTGGCCGCCTGCCGCGGCGAGCGCGAGAACATCGCGCCGGCCTGGCACGGTGTCGAGGTGCAGAAGATCCTCGACGGGATCTACGCCTCGGCCGACGCCGGCCGCGAGATCGCTCTGGACTGACCCGGCGGTCGGCGGCCGCTCCGGTGTTGCCCTGCATACCCCATGGGGGTACAAAGGACGCGTGGACACCGAGGCGGCCGCCGACCACCAGCACGGCTACATCAGCGACAAGGCGCGGTACCTGGCGCGACTCAAGCGGATCGAGGGGCAGGCCCGCGGGATCGCCCGGATGATCGACGACGAGCAGTACTGCATCGACGTCCTGACCCAGATCTCCGCGCTGACCCGGTCGCTCGAAGGGGTCGCGCTCGCGCTGCTCGACGACCACCTGCGGCACTGCGTCGCCGACGCGGCGGCGTCCGGCGGGAGCCTGGGCGAGGACAAGCTGGCCGAGGCGTCGGCGGCGATCGCCCGGCTCGTCCGGTCCTGATCACCGACCTGGCCACCGGCGCTGATCACCGGTCCCGGGCCGAGGACCCACCCGTATCCTGGCCTGACCCCCACCCCCTGACGAGCGGACCGCCGCCATCCCCCGCCACCCCAGCTCCCCCTTCGACCTGCCCGAGCCCCGGCCGCCGCGGTCGCCCCGCCGCACCGCGCAACTGGTCGCCGTGACCGGCCTGCTGGTCGTGGTGCTGGTCGTCGCCGGCGTGCTGGTCCTCGGGCGCAGGACCGGTGACCGGACCGCGACGCCGACTCCCAGCGCAAGCTCGGGCAGCACCGGGAGCGGTGACCCCGTCCGCGCCGGGCAGGCCTTCCTCACCGGCTGGGTGGACCCGGACGGCCGTGTCGTCCGACGGGACCAGGGCGGCGACACGGTCAGCGAGGGCCAGGCGTACGCGATGCTGGTGGCCGCCGGGCTCGACGACCGCGACACCTTCGCGCGCGTCTGGTCGTGGACCCGCAGCCACCTGCTCCGCCGCGACGGCACGCTGAGCTGGCGGTGGGACGACGGCCAGGTCGTCGACCGGTCCTCGGCCGCCGACGCCGACCTCGACGCCGCCCGCGCGCTGGTGCTCGCCGGGCACCGGTTCGGCGACGCCTCGCTGACCGCCGCCGGGGTCGCCCTGGGCCGGGCGGTGCTCGACACCGAGACGGTGTCGACCCGGGCCGGGCTGGTGCTGGTCGCCGGCAACTGGGCCACCACCCCGGACGACGACCGGTACGCCTACAACCCGAGCTATGCCTCACCGGCCGCCTACGCGGTCCTGGCCACGGCCTCGGGCGACCAGCGGTGGGAGGCGCTGCTCACCGGCAGTCGGGCGGCCACCGCCGCGGCCACCGTCGGCGGGCTGCCCGCCGACTGGGCGGTGATCGGCAGCGACGGCGCGGTCACCGCGACCGCCGGCCCGGCCGGGCGCGGATCCGACGGCGTCCGGTACAGCTACGACGCGGCCCGGCTGCCGATCCGGTACGCCGAGGCGTGCGAACCCGCCGACCGACGGCTCGCCGCGGCTCTGACCGACCGCCTCGCGAGCCCTCCGACCGGGACCGCCGCGCTGGACCGGGACGGCCGTCCAGTGACCGCCAACCGGTCACCGGTGGCCGCGGTCGGCCGGGCGGCGGCCGAGGCTGCCGCGGGCGACCGCCAGGCCGCGCGGGACGCGCTCGACGTCGCTGATCAGGTGCAGGCGACCACCCCGACCTACTACGGCGCGGCCTGGGTCGCGCTCGGCCGGTTGATGCTGCAGACCGACGACCTGGGCGGTTGCCCGCCGCTGCGCTGACCCGCGATCGTCCGGTCCGGACCACGTCCTGACCAGGAGTTTCGATCCGAACGACAAATCCGCCCGCGATTCTGTCGGAATCGAAGATTCTGCTCGTTCCACCGACTCCATCGCGCACGACGCAACCGGAAAAGCCGGGTCGCGCAGGCGTACGATCGGAAAATGACTCAGGCGCAACTGACCGACCCGGTGGACGAGAGGCTGTGCCTCGCGATCTATCGGGCTTCGCACGCGGTCACCGCCACCTACCGCCAGGTCCTGGCCCCGCTGGGGCTGACCTACACCCAGTACATGGTGATGTCGCTGCTCTGGCAGGACGGCCCGACCTCGGTGGCCGGGATCGGCCGGCGGCTCGGGCTCGAGTCGAGCACGTTGTCCCCGCTGCTCCAGCGGCTCGAGACGCAGGCTCTGGTCGACCGGCGGCGCAGCGAGACCGACGAGCGCGAGGTCATCATCTCCCTGACCGAGACCGGCCGCCGGCTCAAGCGCCGCGCGAAGTCGGTGCCGGCCCAGGTGCAGGCCGCCACCGGCCTGAGCCGGACCGCCGAGCAGCGGCTGACCAAGGCCCTCAACGAGATGACGGGCCGGCTGCTCGCCGCCGCCTGAGATCCTCCGCGATCAGCCGATCCCGATCCGGCGGCTGATCGCCTTCGACTCGCGCGCCGCCGCGCGCGACCCGAACAGGTCACCGCCGCGCAGCCGCGCGCTCGCCAGGTCGTCCAGCGCGGTCTGCAACGGCAACGCCCACGCGGTGAAGTCCTGCTCCATCCGCGCCCGCAGCAGCTCGACCAACCGCTCGAGCTCGGCCCGAGCCGCCTTGCGTTCCCCGGCCGCGCGCAGCTCCTGCCAGCGGGCCCGGGTCGCCTCGACCTCGTCCACCGGCTCGGTGCGCGGCTCCGCGGGAACGTCGGCTGAGCCTGTCGAAGCCACCGGCTCTTCCCGTTCCTGCGCTTCGACAGGCTCAGCGCGCGTGGGCTCGAACTCGGTGCGCGGCTCCGCGGGAGCGTGGGCTGAGCCTGTCGAAGCCCCCAACTCTTCCCGCTTCTGCGCTTCGACAGGCTCAGCGCGCGTGGGTTCGGGCTCAGCGCGCGGGGGCTCGGGCTCAGCGCGCGCGGCTTCGGGCTCAGCGGGCGCGGGCTCAGCGCGCGGGGGTTCGGGCTCAGCGCGCGGAGGCTTGGGCTCGACGCGGGTGGGCTCCGCGAGCGAGGCCAGCTCGAGCCGGAGCCGTTCCAGCTCGGAGGACTCGGCGCCGACGGCGTCGGCGGAGAGGGCGGCGATCCGGGTCTGGAGCTCCGCCCGCCGGGCCGCACGCTCCTCGGCGGCGCGGCGGTCGAGCTCGGCCTGGTGCTCGCGCAGACGTTCCTCGCGACGGCGCTGCCGCTCCACCCGGTCGGCTTCGGCGGCGGCTTCCTGCTGCGCCCGGACGCGACGCGCCTCCTCGGCCGCCGCAGCCGCCTGCGCCGCCTCGCGCTCGGCCGCCGCGCGGGCGGCCTGCTCCTCGGCCCGGCGACGCTCGTCGCCCTCGCGCCGGGCGGCGACCAGCCGTTCCTCCTCGACCCGGTGGGCACGGTCGCGCTCGGCCCGGATCCAGTCCTCGTCGGCCGGCCGGACGACCGGCTCGGGCGCCGCGGCCAGTGCGACGAACGCGTACGCGGGGCCGGGGTCGGCGACCGGCCAGTCGATCCGCGGTCCGAGCGGCAGCACCCCACGCGCCGCGTCCCGCAGCGCGTCGAGGTCGGCACCCGGCTCCGCACCGGTCAGCTCCTGCTGCACCGCGTCGGCGTAGGCCACGATCTCCGGCCCGGCGGCCGCGGCCTCGGCCCGACGCAACCCACCGAGCAGGTCCGCGGCCTCGTCCGGTTCACCGGACGCGGCGAGCACCCGGGCCCAGACCGCACCGGCGAGCAACCGGGGCGCCCCGGCCGCCGCCCGCTCCTCGGCCCGGCCGACGGCCTCACCGGCGACCGGGACCGCCTCGTCGACCCGCCCGGCGACGAGCAGGTCGTCGGCGAGGTCGGTGAGCGAGGCGGTCAGCTGGGCGGGGACCGGGTCCTCCAGCCGCGGGGCGAGCCCAGCCAGCAGCTCGACCAGACGTCGCCGGGTGACCAGGGCCAGTTCGATCTCGGCCGAGCGCCGGAGTCGGTCGGCGAGGTCGCGGTGCAGGCCGAACAAGGGCTCGGCCAGCCGCTGCAGGAGCGGAACCGGGTGGCGGCCGGGCTGGTCGAACCGGCCACCGACCATCTCCTCGTACCGGTCGCGCGCCCGGTGCAGCAGGGTCAGCGACTCCTCGCCGCGCCCGGCTGCCCAGCGGACGTCGGCGAGCAGCAGGTCGAGGTCGAGCTCGAGGAAACCGTCGGCCCGCGCCTCTGCCGGGACCGAGGGCAGCGCCGCGGCCGCCCGGTCGGCCCAGCCGTTGGCCCGCGCCGGATCCCCGTCGGCCAGCGCGGCCCGGGCGCCCGCGTGCAGGCCGCGGAACGCCGCCACCGCGGGCAGCCGGAGGTCGAGCCGGTGCGGCACCAGCTGCGCGTGCAGCTGCTGCCAGGAGGCGAGGGTGCGGCCGGCGCCGCCCGGGACCCCGAGCCCCACCTGCACCGCAGCCAGCTGGAGGAACGCGACGCCGCAGCGGACCGCGTCCGGCGCCGTGGTGTAGGGCCCGACCGGACCGTCGGCGAGCAGCAGCTCGGCGCTCCGCTTGACCGCCTCCTGGGCGTCGGGTCCCGCGGCCCGGTACTGGTGGCCGAGCAGCCGGTGCTCGTCGAGCGCGAGCAGCGCGTCGGTCAGGTCGGCCAGTCTGGACGGGTCGGAGCCCAGCCACCCGCGCAGCCGTTGCACCTGCGCCGACAGAGTCTTGGCCTGCCGGGCGTAGGGGTCCTGGGGCTGCTTCGTGCGTGCCGTCGTCTGAGCCATCGGTTCCATCATCGCGTGCCGCACCAGCGGGCCCGAATCGCCCGACGCTGAGAGAAGAGGAACGGCCGGCCCGCGCTCAGCGGTGGGTGGCCCGCGCTCCCCTACGCTGGCGCGCGTGCTGGTCGGTCTGCTCGGGGCGTTCGCCGCGTCGCTCTGCTACGGGGTCGCCTCGGTGCTCCAGGCCCTCGCCGCCCGGCAGACCGCGACCACCGAGGGGCTCGACCCCCGCCTGATGCTCCGGCTGGCCCGGTCCTGGCGTTACCTGCTCGGACTGGCGCTCGACGGGCTCGCGTTCCTGTTCTCGGTGGCGGCGCTGCGCAGCCTGCCGCTGTTCGCGGTCCAGGCCATCGTCTGCAGCTTCCTCGCGGTCACCGCCGTCCTCGGCGCGATCTTCCTGCACATGAAGCTCGGCCGGATCGACAAGATCGGCGTGGCCGTCGTGGTGCTCGGGCTGGTGATGGTCGGCTCGTCGGCGGCCGAGGAGGCCCCCGGCGCCGGGACGTCGGCCGAGCACTGGGGACTGCTGGTGGTGTCGGTGCTGCTCGCGGCGCTGGCCGTCCCGCTGGCCCGGCTCCGCGGGGTCCGCGGGGCGGCCTCGCTCGGCGCGGTCGCCGGACTCGGCTACGGCGTGGTCGCCGTCGCCTCGCGGATGATCCAGTCACCGCTGACCGTCCACGGCGTGCTCACCGACCCCGCGACGTACGCGCTCCTGGTCGGCGGCGCGGTCGCGCTGCTCACCTACTCCACCGCGCTGCAGCGCGGCTCGGTCACCCAGGCCACCGCACCACTGGTGGTGCTCGAGACCGTCGCTCCCGCGATCGTCGGGGTCGCGCTGCTCGGTGACCACCCCCGTCCGGGGTGGACGGTGGTCGCCCTGATCGGCTTCGCGCTCGCCGTCGGCGGGGCGCTCACGCTGTCCCGGCACGGCGAGATCGGCGAGTCCGCGACGCCCGTCGCCGACCCCCGCTGACCTCCGGCCGACCCCGGCGCCCGGCGGGCGTCAAGAACCCGTCAAGGGCCGTCAAGAACCCGTCAAGGGAGGCGGTGGTCCAGACCGCCGGTCAGTGAGATGGACGTCGTGAGTCTCGTGTCCGCGGCGCTGCTCGTGCTGGTCGCCGCCCTCGTCGTGTACCTGCTGGTGACCTTGATCAAACCGGAGCGCTTCTGATGAGCGACACCGTCTCCGGGCTGCTGACCATCGGGCTGCTGGTGGTCATGATCGCCGTCTGCTACGTCCCGCTGGGCGACTACATGGCCCGCGTGCTGACCCCGACCAAGCACCTGCGGGTCGAGCGGGCCGCCTACCGGGTGCTCGGGGTGGACCCCGACGGCACCCAGCACGCCCGCAGCTACGCGCTCGCGGTGCTGGGCTTCTCGGTGGTCTCCGTGATCGGCCTGTTCGCGATCCTGGTCGGCCAGAAGCACCTGCCCTTCAGCGAGGGCATGAGCGGGATGGGCTGGGCGATGGCCCTCAACACCGCCGTCTCGTTCGTCACCAACACCAACTGGCAGTCCTACTCCGGTGAGCAGGCGCTCGGCTACACCGCCCAGATGGCCGGCCTGACCGTGCAGAACTTCGCCTCCGCGGCCGTCGGTCTGGCCGTCGCCGCCGCGCTGGTCCGCGCCTTCACGGCGGACCGCAACGGCGAGCTCGGCAACTTCTGGGTCGACCTGATCCGGATCTGCGTCCGGCTGCTGCTGCCGCTGTCGCTGGTCGCGGCGGTGGTGCTGGTCGCCACCGGGGTGATCCAGAACTTCGCCCCGACCGCCGTCGCCCACGCGATCACCGGCGGCACTCAGCAGATCCCCGGCGGCCCGGTGGCCAGCCAGGAGGCGATCAAGGAGCTCGGCACCAACGGCGGCGGCTTCTTCAACGCCAACTCCGCCCACCCGTTCGAGAACCCGAACCCGCTGAGCAACATCATCGAGATCCTCCTGCTGATGGTCATCCCGGTCTGCCTGACCCGGACCGTCGGCACCATGCTCGGGGACCGCAAGCAGGGTCGCGCGCTGCTCGCCGCAGTCACCGTCCTCTGGGGTGTCGCGCTGGCCATCGCCACCTGGGCCGAGGTCGGCGCGCACGGCGCGGCCGCCCAGGCCGCCGGCGGTGCGATGGAGGGCAAGGAGACCCGGTTCGGCATCTGGTCGACGATCCTCTTCGCGGTCAGCACCACCGGCACCTCGACCGGCGCGGTCAACGGCATGCACGACTCGCTGACCCCGGCCGCCGGCGCCATCACCCTGATCAACATGCTGCTCGGCGAGGTCTCGCCCGGCGGCGTCGGCAGCGGGCTGTACGGACTGCTGATCGTGGCCATCCTGGCCGTCTTCGTCGCCGGGCTGATGGTCGGTCGCACCCCCGAGCTGCTGGGCAAGCGGATCGGCTCGCGCGAGATGACCTACGTCGCGCTCTACGTGCTGACCACCCCGGCGCTGGTGCTGATCGGCACCGGTGTGGCCATCGGGTTGCCCAGCACCGGCAACGCCCTGGGCAACCCGGGCGCGCACGGCCTGTCGGAAGTCCTCTACGCCTACGCGTCCGCCTCGAACAACAACGGCAGCGCGTTCGGCGGGATCACCGTCACCTCGACCTTCTTCCAGCTGACCCTGGCCGCGGCGATGTTCCTCGGCCGGTTCCTGCCCATCGTCCTGGTGCTGGCGCTGGCCGGCAGCGTGGCCGAGGCGGGACGGGTGCCGCGGACCGCGGGCACGCTGCCCACCCACACCCCGCTGTTCATCGGGCTGGTGGTCGGCGTGGTGCTGCTGGTCACCGGGCTGACCTTCTTCCCCGGACTGGCGCTCGGCCCGATCGCCGAGGCGCTCTCGTGAGCCCCGCCGACGAGTCCGCGCCCACCGACGTCCTCACGAAAGCCGATCCGATGTCCACCCAGCACGCCGTCACCGACCCCGCCCGCGCGACCGACCCCGACCACGCCACCGAGCCCGCCGCCCCCGAGGGCGGACGCCGCGAGACCGACCGCAGCGGCGATCGCGGCGGCCTGGCCCGTCAGCTCCTCGCCGCACTGCCCGAGGCGCTCCGCAAGCTCGCCCCGCAGCACCTCTGGCGCTCGCCGGTGATGTTCGTGGTGGCCATCGGCTCGGTGATCACCACCGTGGCCGGGGTGGCCCGCCCGAGCGTCTTCACCATCGGGGTCGCGGTCTGGCTGTGGCTCACGGTGATCTTCGGCAACCTGGCCGAGGCGGTCGCCGAGAGCCGCGGCAAGGCGCAGGCGGCCAGCCTGCGGGCGGCCCGCACCGACACCCCGGCCCGCCGGATCGAGGCCGACGGCTCCGAGACCCAGGTGGCCGGCACCGAGCTGCGGGTCGGCGACCGGGTGCGGGTCAGCGCCGGCGAGGTGATCCCGGGCGACGGCGACGTCGTCGAGGGCGTGGCCAGCGTCGACGAGTCGGCGATCACCGGCGAGTCCGCGCCGGTGATCCGCGAGGCCGGCGGCGACCGCTCCGCGGTGACCGGCGGCACCCGGGTGCTCAGCGACGAGATCGTGGTGATGATCACCGCCGCACCGGGCGAGTCCTTCCTGGACACCATGATCGCCCTCGTCGAGGGCGCCAGCCGGCGCAAGACGCCGAACGAGGTCGCGCTGTCGATCCTGCTCTCCAGCCTGACGATCATCTTCGTGCTGGCCGTCGCCACCCTGCAGCCGATGGCCGCCTACTCCGGGGGCAAGCAGTCGGTGGTGGTGCTGACCGCCCTGCTGGTCTGCCTGATCCCCACCACCATCGGTGCGCTGCTCAGCGCGATCGGCATCGCCGGCATGGACCGGCTGGTCCGGCGCAACGTGCTGGCCATGTCCGGCCGCGCGGTCGAGGCCGCCGGCGACGTCAGCACGCTGCTGCTCGACAAGACCGGCACCATCACCTTCGGCAACCGGTACGCGACCCGGTTCGTCCCGCTCGAGGGGGTCAGCGAGTCGGAGCTCCGCGACGCCGCCCGCTGGTCGAGCCTGGCCGACCAGACCCCCGAGGGCCGGTCGGTGGTCACGCTCGCCCTCGAGCAGGGCGCCCGCGACGAGGACCTGCCGACCGGCGCGACGTTCGTCGAGTTCACCGCCCAGACCCGGATGTCGGGCATCGACGTGGCGGGCGAGGGGACGGCGCCGCTGCGCGAGATCCGCAAGGGGGCCGCGGCCGCCGTGACCGCCTGGATCGGCACCGACAGCAGCCAGCTGGCCGCCGTGGTCGACGAGATCTCCGCCGGCGGCGGCACCCCGCTGGCCGTGGCCGAGCGGGGCGGCCCCGACGGTGACCGGCTGCTCGGCGTCATCCACCTCAAGGACGTGGTCAAGCCGGGCATGAGCGAGCGGTTCGACCAGCTGCGGGCGATGGGCATCCGGACGGTGATGATCACCGGCGACAACCCGCGCACCGCGGCGGCCATCGCGGCCGAGGCCGGCGTGGACGACTTCCTGGCCGAGGCGACCCCCGAGGACAAGCTGGCGCTGATCAAGTCCGAGCAGGCCGGCGGCCGGATGGTCGCGATGACCGGTGACGGCACCAACGACGCCCCGGCGCTCGCTGCGGCGGACGTCGGGGTGGCGATGAACACCGGGACGTCGGCGGCCAAGGAGGCCGGCAACATGGTCGACCTCGACTCCGACCCGACCAAGCTGATCGACATCGTCGGCATCGGCAAGCAGCTGCTGATCACCCGCGGGGCGCTGACCACCTTCTCGATCGCCAACGACGTGGCCAAGTTCTTCGCGATCATCCCGGCCATGTTCGCCGGGGTCTACCCCGGGCTGGCCACGCTCAACATCATGAAGCTGCACAGCCCGACGACCGCGATCACCTCGGCGGTGATCTTCAACGCGCTGATCATCGTCGCGCTGATCCCACTGGCCCTGCGCGGCGTGCGCTACAAGCCGTCCTCGGCCGTCGCGCTGCTCCGTCGCAACATCTTCGTCTACGGCGTGGGCGGGATCCTGCTGCCCTTCCTGGGGATCAAGGTCATCGACCTGGTCGTCAGCCTGATCCCCGGCCTGTCCTGACCCCTCGCCACCACCCACGAAAGCTGATGTCTCGCCCATGATCGACTTCCTCCGCCAGAGCTGGACCGGGCTGCGTGCCCTGCTCGTCCTCACCGCCCTGCTCGGCATCGCCTACCCCGTCGTGGTCTGGGGCATCGGCCGGGTCGCCTTCGCCGACCAGGCCGCCGGCTCCCCGGTCACCGTCCAGGGCCGACTGGTCGGCTCCTCGCTGATCGGCCAGCAGGTCGAGGGCGACCGCTGGTTCCACGGCCGGCCGTCCGCCAACGACAACAACGGGCTGGCCAGCGGTGCCAGCAACCTGGGCCCGTCGAACCCGAAGCTGATCACCGAGATCGCCGAGCGGCGGGCCGCCGTGGCCAAGGCCGAGGGCGTCCCGGCCGACCAGGTCCCGGCCGACGCGGTGACCGCGTCCGGCTCGGGTCTCGACCCGGACATCTCCCCGGAGTACGCCGCGCTGCAGGTCCCGCGGGTGGCCCGGGCCCGGGGGCTCAGCGAGCAGCAGGTGCGGGCCCTGGTCGCCGCCCACACCCAGGGCCGGACACTCGGCTTACTCGGCGAGCCGCGGGTCGACGTGCTACAGCTGAACCTGGCCCTGTCGAGGATCTGAGAGCGGACGGCGCTGAGGGGTGACGACGATGGGCGGTGAGCGCGGACGGCTGCGGGTCTATCTGGGGGCGGCCCCCGGAGTGGGCAAGACCTTCGCCATGCTCGACGAGGGGCACCGGCGCGCCGAGCGCGGCACCGACGTGGTCATCGGACTGGTCGAGACCCACGGACGGGCCCGGACCGAGGCCGAGATCGGTGACCTCGAGGTGGTCCCCCGCCGCGAGGTCACCTACCACGGGCTGACCACCACCGAGCTCGACGTCGAGGCGGTGCTGGCCAGGGCCCCCGAGGTCGCGCTGGTCGACGAGCTGGCCCACACCATCGTGCGCGACCCGAACGACGGGCGCGACACCGGGCACACCAAGCGCTGGCAGGACGTCGAGCTGCTGCTCGACCACGGCATCGACGTGATCACCACGCTCAACGTCCAGCACCTCGAGTCGCTCAACGACGTGGTCGCCTCGATCACCGGCGTCCGGCAGGCCGAGACGGTGCCGGACGCGGTGGTCCGGGCCGCCGACGCGGTCGAGCTGGTCGACATGAGCCCGCAGTCGCTGCGTCGCCGGATGGCGCACGGCAACATCTATCCGGCCGAGAAGGTCGACACCGCGCTCTCGCGCTATTTCCGCGAGGGCAACCTGGCCGCACTCCGCGAGCTGGCGCTGCTCTGGCTGGCCGACCGGGTCGAGGAGGGCCTCGACCGCTACCGCGACAGCCACGGGATCGGCCAGACCTGGGCCACCCGCGAGCGGCTGGTGGTCGGGCTGTCGGGTGGGTCGGAGTCGCTGGCCCTGATGCGCCGGGCTGCGCGGATCGCGTCGCGGACCACCGGTGGGGAGTGGGTCGCGGTCTACGTCACCCGCCGCGACGGGCTCAGCGGGGTCACCCCGGACCGGCTGGAGGAGCTGCGCCGGCAGGCCGCCGACCTCGGCGGCAGCTTCCGGGCCGTGGTCGCCGTCGACGTCCCCGAGGGGCTGCTCGACTTCGCCCGGGCCGAGAACGCCACCCAGGTGCTGGTCGGGGCCAGCCGCCGCGGCCGGCTGTCGGCCCTGCTGCGGCCGGGGATCGGCGAGACGGTGATCGCCGACTCCGGCGACATCGACGTCCACGTGGTCACCCACGACCACGCCCGCGGGCACGCGACCCGACGGCGCCGGGCCACGGTCAGCCGCCGTCGGGTGATCGCCGGCTACCTGCTCGCCGTGCTGGGCACCGCGGCGCTGTCCGGGCTGCTCGAGCTCACCACCGGCTGGCACGGGCTGCCCACCGAGACCATGGTGATGATGGCGCTGGTGGTGGCCACCGCGCTGGTCGGCGGGCTGTGGCCCGCGGTGCTGGCCGCCGTGGTCAGCAGCCTCGCCCTGAACCTGCTCTTCGTGCCGCCGATCGGGACGCTGACCATCGCTCAGCCCGAGAACGCGTTCGCCATCGGGGTGTTCCTGGTCACCGGCGTCGCGGTGGCGACCGTCGTCGACCGCGCCGCCCGTCAGACCGAGCTGGCCCGGCGGGCGCGGGCCGAGTCCAACGCGCTGGCCGTGCTGGCCCACGGGTTGCTGCACAGCAGCGAGAACGCCGCGGCCGAGGAGGGCGGCGTCGCGTCGGTCACCGGGCCCAGCGATCCGGGTGCCACCGAGGAGGAGCTGGCGCTGCTCCGCGAGGCGTGCCGGATGTTCCAGCTCGACGGGGCCGCGGTGTTCGCCGACGGCCGGCTGCGGGCCGGCTACGGCGAGGCCCCCCGCTCGGTGACCGGGGCCGACCTGGCCGTCCCCGTGACCAACGGCGTCGTGCTGGCGTTCAACGGCCCGTCGGTGTCGGCCGGCGAGCAGCGGCTGCTCAAGGCGTTCGCGGCGCACCTCGCGGTGATCACCGAGCGCCGCCGGTCGCGGGCCGAGTCGGCGCGGGCCCGCGAGCTGGCGGCGACCGAGAAGACCCGGACGGCCCTGCTCGGCGCGGTCTCGCACGACCTGCGCAGCCCGCTCGCGGCGATCAAGGCGGCCGCGGCCAGCCTGCGCTCGTCGGAGGTGGCCTGGTCGCCGGCCGACGAGGCCGAGCTGCTGGCCACCATCGAGGACTCCGCCGACCGGCTGGACGCGCTGGTGGAGAACCTGCTCGACATGAGCCGGCTGCAGACCGGGGCCGTCCGGCCGCTGCTCGCCGACATCGACCTGGCCGCGGTGTGTGCCCGGGCCCTGGACTCCGCCGGGCTGGCCGAGCCCGGGGACGGCCGGACGCCGCCGCGGGTCACCTGGTGCGAACCACCGGACGAGCTGCCCAGCGCGCGCGGCGACCAGGGCCTGATCGAGCGGGTGATCGTCAACGTGGTGGAGAACGCGGTCCGCTACAGCCCGCCCGGACGTCCGGTCCAGCTGCGGCTCTCGCAGTACCGGGCCGACGGTCGCGACTGGGTCTCGCTGCGGGTGATCGACCACGGGCCGGGCGTGCCGGCCGCCGGCTTCGACCGGCTGTTCGCGCCGTTCCAGCGTCTGGGCGACGTGCCCAACGGCGACGGGCTGGGGCTCGGGCTCGCGGTCTCCCGGGGTCTCGCGGAGGCCACCGGGGGCACGCTGACCGCCGAGGAGACCCCCGGCGGCGGGCTGACCATGGTGCTCGACCTGCCCTCCGCGCCCTCGGCCGATGATCAGCCGGCCGAGGACCGGCCGACCGACGACCAGTCGGTCCGGGTGGAGGAGATCACGCGGGCTTCCTGAGCCGGCGCCGAGGTCGGTCGCGATCCTGACCGAGTCCTCACCGGAGCGGAAGCCGCGCTTGGTATCACGCCGAGGCGGGCGCGGTCCGATGAAGCATGTCCATCGACGTACGCCCCCTCGACGTCACCGCCGCCGCTTCCGTCGACGTCCCCGACCCGGCGCCCTGGACCGACGCGCAGCTGCTGGTGCTCCAGCACCCCGCGCTCGGCCAGGTGCGTTTCTCCTGCCGGTGCGCCGGGTGCCACCACCAGATCCTCAGCCGGCGGTTCTGCCCCGAGCTCGCCGATGCCTGGATGGCTGTCCGCGGCGACCTGGTGGATCCGGCGGACGTCCCGCGCCCCTGAGCCCCGGAACAGGTCGGCCCCGTCAGCGGCCGGGGCCGGCCGGGCCCCCTCCGGGACCACCGCCGGGACCACCGCCAGGACCGCCCGCAGCACCACCGTCAGGACCAGCGGGACCGGCGGCCGGACCGCCACCTCCGGGCGCACCGCCGGGGCCGCCGGGGTGCTGACCGTCCGGAGCCGCCGGCGCGCTCGGTGCCCCCGCCTCCGGTCCGGTCGACGACGCTCCCGCCGGGGCCGACGGCTGCTCCGAGGGCTGGCCGGACGGCTGGTCCGACGGCGCTCCGCTGGGCTCGATCGAGGATCCGCCGGCCGGAG
This sequence comes from Microlunatus kandeliicorticis, assembly GCF_014137855.1. Lineage (GTDB taxonomy): Bacteria > Actinomycetota > Actinomycetes > Propionibacteriales > Propionibacteriaceae > Microlunatus > Microlunatus kandeliicorticis. The sequence goes on along the minus strand of NZ_JACGWT010000002.1, from coordinate 385,651 downwards.
CCGACGACGTCGTCCCTGCGGTCGGCTGCTCGGCGGTCGCCGCCCGGAACGCCGACGCGAGGCTGGGCCCGACGGCGATCCCGCCCAGCACCACCACCGCGGCGACCACGATCCCGGGCCAGCGCCGGTGCCGACGACGTGCCCGGGACGGCCGCGACGGAGTGCCCGGGCCGTGAGCCGTCCACGACGTCGCACCCGCCGGCCGGTCCGACCCGGTGCCTGCGTGCCGCCCACGCCGTTCACTCGGCCGGGCGTACCGGTCGCTGTCGAGCAGCTCGCGAGCGTGCCGGGACCGGACCTGATGGAGCTGGAGCGTGGGATCGCTCGGGTCGGTCGCGCCGGTCGGATCGGCGGGGGTCCGCGGGCTGTGCGGTTCGCTCACCGCCGCGGTCCGGCGTCGGGCTGGTCGACCGAGCCGACCAGGCTCTGGAGCCAGGCACCCGCCTGGTGGGCGGCGTGCGTGGGCAGCGGGACCGTGCGGGCGAACGCGCTCGCGCTGACCGGGTCGTGCACCGCCGCGGGCGCCCAGGTCACGATCGCCGTCACGGCCAGCCAGCAGAACACCGCGGCGCCGAGACCGGAGCCGATCGCGCCGAGCAGGCCGGACCGCCGCCGCAGCGCGCCGATCACCGAGCCGACGACGATCAACCCGATGACCAGGTCGACCAGTCCGAGCGAGCCGACGTGCAACCCGGCGAGCCGAGCGGCGACGTCGTCGAGGGCGGTGCCGAGGGACGGGAGCAGCAGCGTCATGACGTCCACGGTGCCAGGCAGAGCTGAAGAGAGTTTCACGATCGACTCCTCGGTGGGTGGGCGAGGAGCGGGACGGACCCGGTCACCGGGTCCGCCCGCTCCCCACGAGCCGGGTCAGCGGTTGCCGGACGACGCCGGCGCGGACGGAGCACCCGACGGAGCGGCCGGAGCCGACGGAGCACCCGACGGAGCAGCCGGAGCCGACGGAGCACCCGACGGAGCAGCCGGCGCCGACGGAGCACCCGACGGAGCGGCCGGCGCGGACGGAGCACCCGACGGGGCAGCCGGAGCCGAGGGTGCCGCGCTGCCGTTGGTCTTCGGCGGCGTCGGCGGCGCGGGCGGGGCAGGCGGACCACCGGCGGGACCACCCGCGGCGGGGCCGGCGGCCGGAGCGCAGTTCCCACCCGGCGCGGGCGGCTTGGGGGCGTCCTTGGTGCCCTCGGCCCGCTTGCCTCCCTTCGCGTCCTTGCCGGCGGCCGGCGGGGTGGGCGGCTTCGGGGCGTTCTGGCCCGGGGTCGGCGGAGCCGGCGGCTTGGCGGCGTCCTTGCCCTGAGCCGGCGCGGTGGGGGCGCTCGGCGCACCGGACGGCGCTGCGGGCGCGCTGGCCGGCGCACTGGGCTGCGCGGAGGGGGTCCCGCTGTCCGCCAGCGCGGGCACGGCGTAGGCACCACCGGCCACCAGCAGAGCGGCCACGCCCCCCAGGACCAGTCGCGTGCGGTGGGTCTTGCGCTTCGGGGTGAACGGTTGCTCGGACATCAACGATCCTTCGCTGTGATGGGAATCCGCCGGCGACGTGCACCGAGCGGCTGACGTCGTCCACCGTGCCGGGCATTGCTGAAGCGGCCTTCAAGAGCGGCCCCGCCCGCCCGATCCTTCAGAGGTTCTTGAACCTCGTCGGCCACACTGGGGCGGTGCCCGAACCCCGCGTGATCATCGTCGAGGATGACGCCGCCATCGGCGGCTCGGTCGTCGACGCCCTCACCGACGCCGGCTTCCGCAGCCGGTTGCTGGTCGACGGCGCGCACCTCGAGGCCGCGATCGCCGAGTTCCGCCCCGACGCCGTCCTGCTCGACTGGATGCTGCCGGGACGGGACGGGCCGACGCTGGCCCGGCTCGTCCGGGCCCACAGCAGCGCCGCGGTGATCATGGTCACCGCCAAGGACACCGTCGACGAACGGCTCCGCGGCTTCGACGCCGGGGTGGACGACTACCTCACCAAGCCCTTCGCCATGGCCGAGCTGATCGCCCGGCTGTCCGCGGTGCTGCGGCGGACCGGCGCGCTGGCGAGCGTGATCGAGATCGGCGACCTGCTGATCGACGCCGACGCCGGGGTGATCACCCGTGCGGGGCACCCGGTGGAGCTGACCGCCACCGAGCGGCGGCTGCTCCAGTACCTGGCCGAGAACCGCGACCGGGTGCTCTCCCCCACCCAGATCCTCACCCAGGTGTGGGGGTACGGCGAGTACGCCGACAACCTCGTCCAGGTGCACATCAGCTCGCTGCGGCGCAAGCTCGAGGCGCACGGCCCGCGGCTGCTGCATACGGTCTGGGGCACCGGGTACGTGCTCCGGGCCGCGGTGCCGGCCGAGCAGAGCTGATCACCCGCGATGAGCAACCCCATCGCGCCCGACCGATCCACCGTGCCGGCGCCGGTCCCGTCGCCGGGTCGCCGGGGCGGTCGTCTCAGGACCGCCTCGCTCCGACGCCGGGTCACCGTGGCGGTCTGGCTGCTGCTGGCGATCATGGTCGCGGTGCTGGCGCTGGCCACCGCGATCGCCCTGAGCGCCCGGCTCGACACCCAGCTCCGGCAACGACTGCAGGACCGCGCGGAGATCGGCGCGGCCCTCGTCGGTCAGGTGTCCGATCGCGAGCTCGTCGACCAGATCGAGGGCGACGGCGTGTCCGTGGTGCTGGTCACCGCGAGCGGTGCGCAGTACTCCAAGGGTCCGCTGGCCGGCGCGAGCACCGGCACCCGGACCGCGACGGCCCAGCCGCCCGGCCCGAGGGGACCGGCCGCCGCCCCCGGCCCCGCGGACCCGGTGGTCGTCCAGGGCGACCTCTACCGGATCGACACCCGGCTCTCCGACGGCGCCCGGCTCACCCTGATCGCCTCGGCCGCGGACGTCCGGCGGACGATCGCCCAGGTCGAGGTGGTGCTGGTGGTCGGCGGGCTGTTGGTGCTGCTCGCCGCCGCCGCCGTCCTCGGCCCGCTGGTCGGGCGCGCGCTGCGGCCACTGGCCGAGATGACCGAGACCGCCCGTTCGATCACCGCGGGCGACCGCGGCCGGCGGTTGCGGCCGACCCGGCCGGAGACCGAGCTGGGCCGGACCGCGGTGGCCTTCGACGCCATGCTCGACGCGGTCGAGGGCGCGGAGACCCAGGCCCGGAGCGCCGAGGACCGGCTGCGGACGTTCCTCTCCGACGCCGCGCACGAGCTGCGGACGCCGCTGGCCGGGGCCCGGGCGGCCACCGAGCAGGTGCTCCGGAGCGACCTGCCGCGCGAGGAGCGCGAGCGTCGGCTGGTGACCGCGATCCGCGAGAACGACCGCGCGGCCCGGCTGGTCGACGACATGCTCACCATGGCGCGGATCGACCAGGGGCTCGAGCTCCGGCCGACCGAGGCCGACCTGACCGCTCTCGCCGAACGTGCCGTGGCGATCCGGACCCTGAGCGCGCCCGACGCCCGGTTGCGCGTGGACGGCGACCCGGTCCCGGTCCGGGTGGAGCCGGACCGGATCGTCCAGATCGTCACCAACCTGCTCGACAACGCGCTCCGGGCGGGCGGGCCGACCACCGGCGTCCGGCTGACCACCCGGATCCGCGACGGGTGGGCCGAGCTCGAGGTCATCGACGACGGACCCGGCATCCCGGCCGCAGACGCCGCCCGGGTGTTCGACCGGCTCGTGCGGCTCGACGCCGCGCGGAGCCGCACCGAGGCGACCGGCCCGGACAAGGGCTTCGGCCTCGGGCTCCCGATCGCCCGGGGCATCGCCCGCGCCCACGGCGGCGACCTGGTGTGCGTGCCGAAGCCGACGGGGAGCGGAGCGACCTTCCTGCTCACCCTGCCGGCCGTCTGAGCCCGGTCCGCACGGCGCCCGCGGCCGTCCGCGGCACGTCACTGCGCCACTACGCTGACCGGGTGGAACTGCGTCAGCTGGAGCACTTCGTCGCCGTCGCCGAGCACCAGCACTTCACCCGCGCCGCGGACCGGTTGCAGATCAGCCAGTCCGGGCTGTCCGCGTCGGTCCGAGCGCTCGAGACCGAGCTCGGGACGCCGTTGTTCACCCGCAGCACCCGCCGGGTCGAGCTGACCCCGGCCGGGCAGGCGTTCCTGGCCGAGGCGGTCCGCACCGTCGCCGCCGCCACGGCCGCCAAGAACGCGGTGGCCGCGGTCCGCGGGGTGCTCGGCGGCACGCTGAGCGTCGGCACCGAGCAGTGCCTCGGGGTGATCGACCTGCCGGCCGAGCTGGCCGCGTTCCGACGCGAGCACTCGCAGGTCGACGTCCGGCTCGGGTTCGCCGGGTCGGCGGATCTGATCGAACGGCTCGGGGCCGGCCGGCTCGACCTCGCACTGGTGGCCCGGTGCGGGCCGACGCCGCGCGGGGTCCGGCTCCGGACGCTGTTCGAGGAGGGGTTCGTGCTGCTCTGCCGGCCGGACCACCCGCTGGCCGGGCTGCCGGTGGTCGATCTCGAGCTGGTCGGCCGCGAACAGCTGGTCGGCTTCTCCCCGGAGTGGGCGGCCCGGATGCTCGCCGAGCAGGCTTTCGCCGCCGCCGGACTCCGTCCGACCGTGGGCATGGAGGTCAACGACGTCGGCACCCTGCTCGACCTGGTCGGCCACGGACTGGGTGTCGCGCTGGTCCCGGCCCACTTCGCCGAGAAGCGCCCGGACCGGCTCTGCGCGGTGCCGCTCGACCCAGCCGCTGCCCTGGTCTGGTCGGTCACCGTCGCCGTCCCGGCCGAGGCCAGCCCGGCCGCCACGGCGCTGCTCACCCAGATGGCCACCTCACGCCCGGACCGGACGCCCGTCGCCGCGTGAGCCACACCGCGGTCGTCTGAGTCCCCGGTAGATCCTGCGGCTCGAGACCCGCAGGAGCCGAGCGGCGCGCGTTCCCGGCCGTCGAGCCGCGTGATCTACCGGGATCCGGGGCCGAGCCGAGGCCCCTGCCCCTCGCAGCAGACTGCCAGGCGTCGTGCGTACAGTCCGCGGCATGGGTGAACGGATTCAGATCGAGACCGCCGACGGCACCGCCGAGGCGTATGTGACCGGGCAGGCGGGCGCCCCCGGTGTCCTCTTCTACGTCGACGCGATCGGGCTGCGGCCGCAGATCGAGACCATGGCCGACCGGATCGCCGGCTGGGGGTACGTGGTGCTGGCCCCGCACGTCTTCTACCGCGACGGGTCGGCCGACGAGCTGGCCCCGAAGGGCGACCTGCGCGAGGAGGGCGGCCGCGAGGCGTTCTTCGCCTCCGGGGTGATGGGCCGGGTTGGCGGGCTGACCCCCGACAAGGCCCAGCCGGACGCCGAGGCGTGGGTGCGCACCCTCTCCGAGCACGCGGGCGACGGCGCGATCGGCACCACCGGCTACTGCATGGGCGCCCGGCTGGCCGTCCGCACCGCGGGCTGGTACCCGGACTGGGTCGCCGCGGTCGGCGGGTGGCACGGCGGCGGCCTGGTCACCGACGAATCCGACAGCCCGCACCTGGCGGTGGCGGCGAGCAACGCCGCCTTCGCCTTCGGCCACGCCGACCAGGACCGGTCGATGCCGCCCGAGGCGGTCGAGGCGCTCGGCCAGGCACTGCGCGACGCCGGCCGCCCGCACACCAACGAGATCTTCCCCGGCGCGCCGCACGGCTATTCGATGGCCGACACCTCGAGCTACCACGAGGAGGCTGCCGAGCGGCACTTCCGCGAGCTCGAGGCGTTGTTCGGCCGGACGCTGCGCGGCGGATCGCGGTGAGTGCTGCGGCTCGATGCGGCGGGCGCCCCGGCAACGCGGGTGACCCGCCGTCGAGCCGCACGATTTACCGGCGCCTGCCGCTCAGTTGGTGACCAGCCCGGCCACCAGGTTGATCGTGGACGCGAGCACCACCGTCCCGAACAGGTAGCTGAGCAGGCAGTGCCGCAGAACCACGGCCCGGATGGCCGGGCTCGAGACCCCGGTGTCGGAGACCTGGTAGGTCATCCCGAGGTTGTAGCTGAAGTAGAAGAAGTCGCGGAAGCACGGGTGGAAGCTGTGCTCCGGTTTCGCGTTGAAGTCGATCCCGCCCTCCTCGCCCGCGTAGTAGAGGTGGGCATAGCGGGCCGCGTACATCTGGTGCAGCGCGGCCCAGCCGAGGAACACACCGATCAGGGCGACCGCCGCGGCGACCGACTTGGTCGAGGAGTGCCCGAGACCGATCAGCACCGCGATCCCGAGCAGGCCGGCCAGCGCGCAGATCACCACCAGCAGCTCGCCGACCCGCGGGCGGAAGTCCTCGCGGGTCACCCAGCGCCAGGTCTCGTCGGAGTCCAGCGGCCAGAGCTTCACCCAGCCCAGCACGGTGAAGGTGCCCTCGACCGCGGCGATGCCGACCAGCACCCCGAGCGGGGCGTCGACCAGGGTCGCCACCAGCACCCCGGCGACGAGGCCGACGGCCACGGCGATCAGCAGACGTGTTCTCGCGGTCACGACCGGACGCTAAGCCCGTCCGGCTGGGAGGACGGCAAGACCGGGCCGGTGATGACCGGCCCGGTCTCGACGTCGTGCTCAGGCCGGGATCAGCCGGCCTGGCTCAGGGTCGCCAGCTCCTCGGCGGAGAGCTCGAGGTCGGCGGCGGTCACCGAGTCGCGGATCGTCTCCGGCCGGGACGAACCCGGGATCGGGATGACCACGTCGGCGAGGGCCATCTGCCAGGCGAGGCAGACGACCTGCGGCGTGACGCCGTGCTGCTGCGCCACCTCGGCGAACGGGGCGAACTTCTCGCCCAGCCCGGCCGCGTTGGTGATCCCGCCGAGCGGGCTCCACGGCAGGAACGCGATGCCGAGCTCGGCGCAGAGCTCGAGCTCGGGCTCGCTGGTCCGGAACGCCGGGCTGAACTGGTTCTGCACCGAGGCCAGCCGGCCGCCGAGCACCTGCTGGGCCTCGCGGATCTGGTCCGGGTCGGCGTTCGAGATGCCGGCCAGCTGGATCACGCCCTCGTCGAGCAGCTCGGCGAGCGCCCCGACCGACTCGGCGTACGGGACGTCCGGGTCAGGCCGGTGGAACTGGTAGAGACCGACCGCGTCGACCCCGAGCCGGCGGGCCGACTCGCGCGCCGCCTGCTTGAGGTGGTCCGGGTGGCCGTTCTGGGTCCAGCTGCCGTCGCCCGGACGCAGGTGCCCGCCCTTGGTGGCCACCAGGACGCTCGAGGCGTCGCCACCCCAGCTGCCCAGCGCCTCGGCGATCAGCGTCTCGTTGTGCCCGACCTCGTCGGCGTGCCAGTGGTAGGCGTCGGCGGTGTCGATCAGGGTGACACCGGCGTCGAGTGCGGCGTGGATCGTGGCGATCGAGCGCTCACGGTCCGGCCGGCCCTCGATCGACATCGGCATCCCGCCGAGACCGATCGGGCTGACCTGGCGGTCGCCGAGGGTGCGGGTCGCGCTCACCATGCGTAGTCCTCCGGCGACGGCTTGCGGCCCGGGAACAGCTCGTCGAGCTTGTCGAGGGTGCTCTGCTCGAGCTTGAGGTCGACCGCGGCCAGCGCGGTGTCCAGCTGGTCGGGGGTCCGCGGGCCGATGATCGGCGCGGTCACCGAACGCTGGTGCAGCAGCCAGGCCAGGCCCAGGGTGCCGGCACCGACCCCGAGGTCGTCGGCGAGCTGCTCGTAGCCCTCGATGGCGGCACGGTTGCGCTCGAGCTCCTCGCTGCGGTCGTTGCGCCGCAACCCCTCGGCCTCCTTCTTGAGGACGCCACCGAGCAGACCGCCCTGCAGCGGGCTCCACGGGATGATGCCCAGGCCGTAAAACTCGGCGGCCGGGATCAGGTCGGACTCGACCTCGCGCTTGAGCAGGTTGTAGATCGACTGCTCGCTGACCAGACCGAGGAAGTTGCGCTTCTCCGCGGCGGCCTGCGCCTGCGCGATGTGCCAGCCGGCGAAGTTCGACGAGCCGACGTAGAGCACCTTGCCCTGCGCGACCGCGGTCTCCATGGCCTGCCAGATCTCGTCCCAGGGGGTGGCCCGGTCGACGTGGTGGAACTGGTACAGGTCGATGTAGTCGGTCTGCAGGCGCTGCAGGCTCTTGTCGAGCGCGCGGCGGATGTTCAGCGCGGAGAGCTTGCCGCTGTTCGGCCACTTCTCGTCGTGGCCCTCGCCCGGGAGATCGCCGTAGACCTTGGTGGCGATCACGGTCTTCTCGCGGCGGCCCCCGCCGGTCGCGAACCAGTTGCCGATGATCTCCTCGGTCCGGCCGGTGCTCACCTGGCGGCCGTAGACGTTGGCGGTGTCGAAGAAGTTGATGCCCTGGTCGTGGGCGGTGTCCATGATGCCGTGGCTGGTCGGCTCGTCGGTGTGCGGACCGAAGTTCATCGTGCCCAGGCACAGCCGGGAGACGGACAGGCCGGTACGGCCGAGATGCGTGTACTCCATAGCTTCCAACCCTGGCGCGCCGACCGATCGAAATCCAACAGGGAATCGTGCTCGGATTGACCAGTCGCGCCGATGAATCGCCGCAACGATCGCCGACGCCGCCTGCTGATACTCACCCGTTCGGCTGAACCGCGCCGACGCGGTTCGCCCGCCGGTCCGACGCCGCAGAGCCGGCTGCGGAGTGGAATGAGGACGTCGCCAACGACCGTCCGGGCCCACCGCTCCGGGGCCGGACCGTCGGTCGGGGACGCGATCGCGGGCCGGGGCCGCAGGGGGAGATCGCGTCCCCGGCACCGGCCGCCCGCAAGCGCACCGGCAGGGACCACCCGTCGAGCCGCCCGACCGTCCGCTGAGCCGGTCGGGCGGCCCCGGGGCCACGCGTCGGAACGCGAGGTCAGGAGGCCAGCGCGGCCCTGTCGGCCGGTGGGTCAGCCGGCCGTCGGGTTGGGCACCGCGTCGAGCAGCAGCCGGGTGTAGTCGTCCTGCGGGTTCCGGATCACCTCGAGCGCCGGCCCCTGCTCCACCACCCGGCCCTGGTTGAGCACCACCACGTCGTCGGCGATCATCCGGGCACTGAGCAGGTCGTGGGTGATGTAGAGGATCGTCACCCCGCGGTCGCGGACCAGGCTGTTGAGCAGTTCGAGGATCTCGGCCCGGATCGAGACGTCCAGGCTCGCGATCGGTTCGTCGGCGATGATCAGCTCGGGCTCGACGGCGAGCGCCCGGGCGATCACCACCCGCTGCCGCTGACCGCCGGACAGCTCGTAGCCGAACCGGTCGATGTAGCGCTCGGCCGGCGTCAGGGCCACGGTCTCGAGCAGCTCGAGCACCGCCCGGCGGGCCTCGGCGCCCCGCAGCCCGCGGTAGTTGGCCAGCGGACGGCTGAGGATGTACCCGAGGGTCTTGGTGGGGTTGAGCGCGCTGTACGGGTCCTGGAACACCATCTGGACGTGACTGCGGTAGTCGCGCAGCGACCGCCCGCGCCGGCTGCCGACCGCGAACGATCCCTGCTCGCCGTGGAAGGTGACCGAGCCGGTGCTCGGCGACTCGACGCCGGTGATCATCCGCGCCAGCGTCGACTTGCCGCTGCCGCTCTGACCGACCAGCGCGGTGACCGCCCCTTTGCGCAGCACGAAGGACGCGTCCCGGACCGCCTCGGTGCGGGTCGTGCCGAGCCCGCGACGACGCAGGTAGGTCTTGCTCACCGCGTCGACCGAGAGCAGCACCTCGCGGTCGTGCAGTGACCGCTCGTCCTCGGCGGTCTTGACGAACTGCGGTCCGGCGAAGCCGCGGACCACCGGGCCGACCTCCTCGGTGCCGACCCCGCTCCGCTCGCCCTGACCACGCTGCAGCGCGGCCACGTGACAAGCGGCCTCGCCGCCGTGCTCACCGAGTCGCAGCAGCGGCGGCTCGACGCTGCGGCAGCCGGCGATCGCCTCCGGGCACCGCGGCGCGAACGCGCAGCCGGTGTAGCCGGCGGTGAGGTCCGGCGGCCGCCCCGGGACGTAGGTGATCGTCACCGTCTCCGCCCGCGGATCGCCGTACGACCCGAGCAGCCCCTTCGTGTACGGGTGCAGCGGGTCGGCCAGCAGGTCACGCGCCCGCTGCTGCTCGACGATCCGGCCGCCGTACATCACCAGGATCCGGTCGGAGAGGTCGAGCACCGTGCCGATGTCGTGGCTGATGAACAGCACGGCGAAGCCGAGCTCGGCCTGCAGCCGGCGGATGTTGTCGAGAATCGACTTCTGCACCACCACGTCGAGACCGGTGGTCGGCTCGTCGAGCAGCACGAACCGCGGCTCGATGGCCAGCGCGAGGGCCAGGTTGATCCGCTGCCGCATCCCGCCGGACAGCTCGTGCGGATAGGAGCGCTGGAACCGGCGGTCGATCAGCACCATGTCGAACAGCGTGTCGATCCGGTCGCTGACCTGCTGGCCGCGCCGCCTGGTGTGGTACTCGATCACGTCGCGGAACTGCTCGTCCACGCGGAGCACCGGGTTGAGGCTGTTCATGCTCGACTGGAAGACGGTGGAGATCTCGGTCCACCGCATCCCACGCAGGTCGTCCTCGGGGAGGTCGGTGATGTCGGTGCCGTCGAAGACGATCCGTCCGGCGCTGATCCGGCCCGGTCGCTCGAGCAGCCGGAGCAGCGCGGTGCCCAGGGTGGTCTTGCCCGAGCCGGACTCCCCGATCAGGCCGATGAACTCGCCCGGTCGGATCTCGAAGCTGACGTCGCTGACCGCCTCGGTCGGCGCGTGCCGCTTGGGTTCGTAGCGGACCGACAGCCGCTCGACGCTCAGCAGCGGGCCACCGGTGGCGGCCCGGTCGGTGGTGGTCACGGTCGCGGTCACGGATCAGCCCTCCCGCAGGTGCGGATTGCTCAGCAGGTCCACACCGAAGTTGATGAACGACATCGCGGTGATCAGCACCGCCAGCACCAGACCGGGGACGAACACCCAGGCGAACAGCCCCTGGCTGATCGCGCCGGCCGCGTCGGCCTGGTAGAGGATCGTGCCCCAGGAGACCGAGTCGTTGCTGCCCAGCCCGAGCACGGCCAGCCCGGCCTCGGCGCCGATCGCCCCGGTGGCCGCGCCGACGAAGGCGGCGGCGACCAGCGAGGTCATGTTGGGCATGATCTCGAAGAAGACGATCCGCCACGGACCCTCGCCGGAGAACTTCGCCGCGGTGACGAAGTCCCGGTTGCGCAGCGTGATGATCTGGGCCCGCTTGGCCCGGGCCGCGCCGGCCCAGGAGGTGATCGCGATGACGCCGACGATCAGCCCGATGCCGCGGACGTTGGAGTAGGCGACCAGGGTGATGATCAACGGCAGCACCGGGATGACCAGCGCGACGTTGGTCAGGAAGCTGAGCACGTCGTCGACGATGGTGCCCTCGGTGTAGCCGGAGATCAGCCCGATCACCAGCGCGATCGCGGTGGCCAGGGTGCCGCCGAGCACGCCGACGAGCAGCGAGACCCGGGAGCCGTAGACCAGCTGGCTGAACACGTCCTGGCCTCCGGTGTTGGTCCCCAGCGGGTGCGACCAGGAGGCGTTGAGCAGCGGGGTGAAGGTGTTCTGCTGCGGCGGGTAGGGCGCGATCAGCGGGGCGAAGATCGCCACCAGGATGTAGATCGCCAGCACGATCAGCCCCACCCGGGCCTTCTTGCTGCTCCAGATGATCTTGTACCAGGGGTCGGGGCCGGAGGCCCGTTTCGCCCCGTCGGCGACCCCGGTCTGCTCGGGTGCGCTCTCGGCCATCGGGTCGGCGCCCACCACCGTCATCGTTCCCCCTCCCGTCGAGCTGTCGCTTCCTGTGTCGGCTCGGTGTGCTCCCGCGCCGCGCTCATGCCTGTGCCCTCCGGGCCCGCGGGTCGAGCACGCCGTAGAGCAGGTCGGCGACGAGGTTGGCCAGCAGCGTGGCCACCGCGGTGAGCAGCATCAGCGCCTGGAGCATCGGGTAGTCCTTGTAGCCGACGGCCTCGCCCATCAGCCGACCGAGCCCGGGGTAGTCGAAGACCGTCTCGACCAGGATCGTGCCGCCGAGCACGCCACCGAGGGCGAGCGCGAAGCCGGTCACGCTGGGCAGCAGCGCGTTCCGGGCGGCGTAGCGCAGCGCGACCACCTTGTCGGGCAGACCCTTGGCCTTGGCCAGCCGGACGTAGTCCTCGCCCAGGTTGAGCACCATCGTGTTGCGCATCCCGAGCACCCAGCCGACCGGCGTGACGATCATCAGGGTCAGCGCGGGCAGGAAGCCGTGGCTGATCGCGTCGTAGACGAAGCCCCAGTTGAAGCCGGGCGTCGAGTCCTCGTACCCGCCCGAGGTGGCGAACCAGCCCAGCCCGTAGCCGAGGCCGTAGATCAGCAGCAGCGCGATCCAGAACGGCTGCAGGGTGCCGACGAAGGTCGAGACCAGGGTGACCGCGGTGTCGAACCGGCCGTTGCGCTTCCAGGCCGCGAACGCGCCGAGCAGCACCCCGATCCCGAACGACAGCACCTGGACGATGGTGACCAGGATGACCGTCCACCAGAACGCCTGCCCGATCACCTGCATCACGCCGAACGGGAAGTAGGTGTAGGAGACACCGAAGTTGCCGTGCGCCAGCTGGCCGAGGTACTGCCAGTACTGGCTCCACAGCGACCCGGTCGGGGTGCCGAGCATGTCGCGGATCGCCGCCACCTGGGCCGGGTTGAGCTGGGCGTTCTTGCCGGCCAGCTTCTGCACCATCAGCTCGGCCGGGTCACCCGGCTGGAGCCGCGGGATGAAGAAGTTGAGGGTGACGACGGCCCACAGCGTGAGCACGAAGAACCCCACCTTGCGCAGGAAGTACTTCACCTCTCGATCCCCTTTCTCGCCGCGCCGGTCACTTCGCCGCGCTCAGCCGGGTCATCCAGATCCGGGCGTTGTCCTGCGGGTTGCAGTACGGGTCCTCCGCGCTCGGCCAGCCCGCCGCCTTGTCGGTCCGGTAGATCGCCCGGGCCGGGGCGTAGAACAGCGGGACCACCGGGTACTGGGTCATCATGGTGTTGACCAGCACGCCGACCTCGTCCTTGACCTTGGCCTGGTCGGTCTCGCCGTTGAGGTTCTTGAGCGCCTGGTCGACGGTCGGGTTCGAGTACCGCTCCACGTTGCCGAGGATGGTGGTCTTCGTCGGGATCTGCGCGGTGGCCAGGGTGGCACCGACCCCGTTGACGTAGTCGCAGCCGGCCGCCATGTAGTTGATCATGATGTCGAAGTCGCCGGTCTTCTTCAGCGCGTCGACCGAGTCGGGCTGCGAGGCGACCACCGAGATGTCGATCCCGAGCGCCCGCAGGTTGCTCACCACCTCGTCGGCCACCGCCTGGTAGTCGATGAACCCGGCCTGGACGGCGAAGGTCAGCTTGATCGGGGAGCCGTCCGGGTTGCGGCGGAAGCCGTCCGGGCCCTTGGTGTAGCCGGCCGCGTCGAGCAGCTGGTTCGCCTTGGCCGGGTCGTAGGCCAGGATCGTCGACGCCCCGCCGTTGAGTGCGTAGCCCGGAGGCAGCAGATCCTTCTTGGCCGGCAGGGTGAGCCCGGACTGGCTGGCCACCTGCATCAGGCCGTAGGTCGCCTTGAGCGAGGCCTGCTGCTTGTTCACGCCGTAGGCCATCGCCTCCCGGAAGCGGACGTCGCTGAACGGCTTGCGGGTCAGGTTCGGTGCCAGCACGGTGCTGCCGTTGGGGGCGTACCAGACGTGGTTGAGCTGCGGGTTCGGGTCGACGAAGGTCTTGATCGGGTTGGGGATCTCGCCGGTGTAGAAGTCGAGGTCGCCGTTGCGGAGCATCTGGACCGCCTGGTTGGCGTCGTAGTTGCCCTGCAGCACCAGCTTCTGCACCTTGATCTTGTCGGCCTGCCAGTAGTCCGGGTTGCGGTCGAGCTCGAGCCGCCGGCCGTTGTAGCTGCCGACCAGGAACGGCCCGGTCGAGACCGGCTTCTTGTCGACGTACTTGGTCGGGTCGCCGACCTTTCCGTAGATCTTGGCGGGGACGATGAGGTTGCCCAGGATCGAGGAGAACTTCGACACCGCGGGGCCGGCGAAGGTGATGATCACCTGGTCGCCCTGCGCGGTCACCGACGTCGCCGGGGCGCCGAAGGCGCTGGTCCACAGCCCGTTGACGTCCATCGCCGGGTACTTCTTCATCAGGTTGAGGGTGGTCACCACGTCGTTCGGCGTGAACGCCGACCCGTCGCTCCACTTCACGCCCTGGCGGATGTCGAAGATCAGCTTGTTCGAGCCGACCCAGGTGTACTTGGTGGCCAGCCACGGGGTGACCCCGCAGCTCAGGCTGTCCTGGACCATCAGCGGCTCGTAGAGCCAGGTCTTGACCAGCTGCTGGGGGGCGTAGGGGTTGTAGTTGACCAGACCGCCGACCGAGGCGTCGAACTCGGCCGGCAGGTTGAGCTGCGGGATCATCCCGCCGGTGCCGCCGCTGTGGTTCCGCCGTGCCTCGCGCTCGTGCGCCAGCCGGCTGCCCGCGCACCCGGTGGTCAGCAGCGTCAGCGACGTGAGGACCGCGATCACCGCGACCAGCGTCCTGCGCAGACCCATCTCCGCTCCTTTGCGGTCTCGAGCCGTCGGCCGCACCGACACCGAGCGGGTCGCGGCAGCGCGACGGAAACAGCCATCTCGTTCCGTATCGTGAGAACCTAGGGCAATCCCCTGACGCACGGCCACCCCGGGACCGCACCCGTCTCGCCACGTGAGAGCCCCTTGGCGGCGCGGAAAGCGCTGGCTACGGCGGTGGACCCCGGTCATTCGAGCCCTTCACGAGTTCGGCCTGGTGTCTCACTGAGCGAGACCCGCACCTTGTTTTCACCGCTACGCACCGCTGGAATGACGGCGATGTCGACGACGCCAGCCTGGTCGGACCCCGACCGCCCGCCCGAGTCCCGGGTGGAGGCGTTGCTGGCCGCCCTGACGCCCGAGCAGAAGGCCGGGCAGCTGAGCGTGTCCACCGCGGTCGACCCGGTCCGGCTCGAACTGGACACCGAGGCGATCGAGCGTGGCGAGGTCGGCGCGTTGATCTACTCCGCGGGCGCCGACCCGGGGTCGGTCACCCTGCCACCCGCCGCCGAGCTGACGGAGCGCGCGCAGCAGGCCGCCCGACGGTCGCCGCACGGCGTCGGTGTGCTCGTCCTGAGCGACGTCATCCACGGGCTCGCCACCACCTTCCCGGTCCCGCTCGGCCTGGCCACCGGGTGGGACCCCGATCTCGTCCGGCGGTGCGCCGTCGCCGCGGCGGCCGAGGCGGCGGACGCCGGGCTGCACCTCAGCCTGGCGCCGATGGTGGACATCGCCCAGGAGCACCGCTGGGGCCGGGTCGGTGAGACCTTCGGCACCGAGCCGGAGCTCTCGGCCCGGTGCACCTCGGCCACCGTGGCCGGCTTCCAGGCCGACGGCCGGTTCGCCGCCACCGCCAAGCACTTCGTCGGCTACGGCCTGGTGCGGGCCGAACAGGACTCGGAGACCCTCTCGGTCGGCGAGCAGGCGCTCCGCACCGTGCACCTGCCTCCGTTCCGCGCCGCGGTCGAGGCGGGTTGTCGGGCGATCATGGTCGGGCTGCACGACGTCGACGGGGTGCCGATGCACGCCCACCGCGCCCTGGTCCGCGACCTGCTCAAGGGAGCCTGGGGCTTCCCCGGCGTGGTGGTGAGCGACTGGGACGGGATCGGCCAGCTCGTCCAGCTCGGGGTGGCCGCCGACCGGCGGGCCGCCGCCCGGCTCGCTCTCGAGGCCGGGGTCGATCTCGATCTCGCCTCCGGGGTCTACCGCGAGCAGCTGCCCGTCCTGCTCGCCGACGGCGACGTCGACCCCGCGCTGGTCGACGACGCGGTCCGCCGGGTGCTCCGGCTCAAGCTCGACCTCGGCCTGCTCGACGCCGCGACCGGCTCCCGTCGTCCGTCGCGCGCTCGCCCCGCAACCCACACCGCGAGCCACACCGCGAGCCACACCTCGACCCACACCGCGCTGGCCCGCGAGGCCGCGATCTCGTCGGCGGTGTTGATCAAGAACAGCGGGGCGCTGCTGCCGCTGCACCCCAACGTCGGCCTGGTGCACCTCTGCGGGCCGTTCGCCGACGACGCCGAGGCGCTGCTCGGCAGCTGGGTGTTCCCGTCCCGGCCGGACCGTCCGCCGAGCATCGCCGAGGTCCTGGCCGACCGGCTGGGCGAGAACCTGATGGTGACCGACGGGCGGTTCGCCGACCTGGCCCTGCGCCGCAGCGAGGAGGCCGACCTCACCGTCGCCGTGGTGGGCACGCACCCGCGGTGCAGCGGCGAGGACCGCTGCCTGCCCGACACCACGCTCCCGGTCGGGCAGCTCGAGCTGCTCCGGGCGCTGGCCGCGCTCGGCAAGCCGCTGGTGGTGCTGGTGGTCACCGCGAACCCGCCGCTGCTGCGTCCGGTGCTCGACCTGGCCGATGCCGTCCTGCTGGTCTGGCACCCGGGCGCCGGGGGCGCCGAGGGACTGGCCGACCTGCTGCTCGGCGACGCCTCCCCCACCGGCCGATTGCCGGTGTTCCTGCCGCGGACCGAGCCGGACCGGCTGGTCGGGACGATGGACCGCGGGCTGGGCCGGCGCGGCCGGTCCCGCGACGCCGGGCTCGGCCGCTATCTGCTCGGGCTCGGCGCCCCGGAGCTCGCGCTGGGATTCGGGCTCGACTACACCAGCTACGGCTACTCCGGCGTCGAGCTGAGCCGCGACTGGCTGCCCCGGCGGGCGGGCGTGGTGCGGGCCTCGGTCGACGTCACCAACACCGGCGGTCGGGCGGGCAGCGACGTCGTCCAGCTCTACGCCCGCACCCTGGTCGCCGGGACCGTCCGGCCGACCATCCGGCTGGTCGACTGGCAGCGGGTCACCCTCGCGCCCGGCGAGACCCGCAGGGTCTCGTTCAAGATCACCGCGCGGACGTTCGACGCCGGGCAGCGGACCGACCCCCGGCTGCGCCCGACCGAGGTCGAGCTCACCGTCGGGCCCGACGCCGCCCGCGGCACCCCGGCCCGGCTCCGCATCACCGACTGAACGAGGAGATCCAGACCATGATCGAGATCCGCCGCCGCGAGCTGCTGGTCGACGGACGTCCCACCCTGGTGATGGCCGGCGAGGTGCACTACTTCCGGGTACCGCGGGCGGAGTGGGAGCAGCGGCTCGACCTGCTGGTGGAGACCGGGTGCGACACCGTGGCCAGCTACATCCCGTGGCTGTTCCACGAGCTGCCCGACGGCCGGATCGACCTGACCGGGGAGACCGCCCCCGAGCGCGACCTCGGCGCCTGGATCGACCTCTGCGCCGCGCGCGGACTGCGGTTCTTCGCCCGCCCGGGTCCGTTCGTCATGGCCGAGCTCAAGAACGAGGGGCTGCCCTACCGGCTCTACACCGAGCACCCGGAGATCGTCGGGGTCGGATGGGACGCGGTGCCGGCGCCGACCCGGACCGTCGACTACCTCGCGCCGGCCTACCTCGCCGAGGTCGACCGCTGGTACGCGGCCGTGCTCCCGGTGCTCGCCAGCCGGCTGCAGCCGCACGGCGGACCGGTGATCGGCGTCCAGCTCGACAACGAGATCGGCATGCTGGCCTGGGTCTCGAACAGCCCCGACCTGACCGACCACCTGCTCGCCGACCTGCACGGCTGGTGCGTCCGCACGCACGGCGACCGCCTCGACGACCGCTACCCGTTCGACCACCGGGACCCGGACCGCTGGGCCGCGGCCGTCCGGTCACCCGAGGAGGGTTGGGCCGGCGCGCTCCGGGTCGACCTGGGTCGGTTCATGCGCGGCCGCTTCGGTCGCTACGTCGACCACCTGGCCGCCGTCGCCCGCGAGCACGGCATCACCGACGTCCCGTTCATGATCAACATCCACGGCACCGAGGGCGGCGACGGCATCCCGTTCGCCATCGGGGTCAGCCAGCTGGCCGAGAGCTGGCCGGGCCGGCGCGGGTTCGTGGCCGGATCCGACCACTACCTCGGCGAGGTGACGGGGGCGGTCGCGGCCGACCTGCACTTCGTCAACCTGGCCATGGGTGCGCTCAACGACGCGGACCAGCCGCTGACCTCGCTCGAGTTCGAGGCCGGCACCGGCGACTACAGCGGTGGCCTCGACGCCCTCAACGACCCGGCCTCGGTCGACCTCAAGACCCGGCTCTGCCTGGCCCAGGGCAACCGGATGATCAACTACTACCTGCTCGCCGGCGGGATCAACCCGAAGCTCGACCAGCCGGTGGGGGACGGGAACGACCGGATCAGCTTCACCGGCGAGCGGCACGGCACCGCAGCCCCGATCGGCCCGCGGGGCGAGCGCGGACTGGCCTTCGCGGCCACCGCCCGGGTCACCCACGCGGCACAGATGCACGCGCGGTGGCTGGCCAGCCAGGCCGAGCAGCACGACGACGTCACCCTCGGCTTCTGGCCGGACGCGTTCATGACCGAGTACCACCACCCGCGCAGCGCGCTGATGACCGAGCTGGTCGAGGACCTGAGGACCTTCCGTGGCCCGGGTCCGCGCAAGGCGCTGCAGCGCTCGCTGCTGTTCGGCGGCTTCCGGTTCGGCGCGACGAACCTGCAGGACGCGGACGCCCCGCTGCCCCGGGTGGTCGCGCTGGCCGCCGGCCGGGTGCTCGGGGCCGACGTGCAGCAGCAGCTGGTCGAGCACCTCGACGGCGGCGGGTCGCTGCTGCTGCTCGGGCGGGTGCCCGAGCTCGACACGGACGGCCGGCCGTGTCCGGTGCTCGCCGAGAGGCTCGGGGTGCGCGGCGGTGCGGTGCGCTGGGGCACCTCGGACTACTACCCGTCGGTGGTCGGCCGTGGTGTCGCCGCCGCGCTCGAGGAGACCCGGGTCGGCTGGGTGGCCGGGCTCAGCTGCACCGGAGGGTCCACCCCGCTGCTGACGGATCTGGAGGGGACGGTCTGCGGTGTCGAGGTGACGGCGGGCGCCGGTCGCGCCGTGGTGATCACCGCCGAGATCCCGACCAGCCCGGCGCTGGTCACCGATCTGGTGCGGGAGCTCGGCGCCGAGCCCGGTCTCGGATTCGCCACGACCGTCCCCGGCGTGATCGCCACGGACAGCCGCGACCGGCAGGGGCAGGGCTTCCTGCACCTGATCAACCCGACCGGGTTCGACGCCGAGGTCACGGTCGCCCCGGTGTCGGACGCACCGGCGGCCAGCCGGCCCTACGTGCTGCCGGCGCGGACCGGCGCGATGCTCCCGCGCGCACTCCGGCTCGAGGACGCCACCACGGTGGTCGCGGCCAACGCCGAGCTCGCCTCCTGGTCGGACGGCGAGGTGGTTCTCGCACCGCCGCTCGGCCGGCGGACCGAGGTCTGGCTCCGCACCGACCGCCCGATCAGCTCCCCGACCGCCGGTGCCGAGCTCCGCGACGACGCCGACCTGGTGCTGGTGACCGCGCCGGCCGCCGCACCGCTGGTGATCACGCTCGGAGCCACGCGCTGACCCAGCCGAACGCCTGAGCCCGTCGAAGCGTGCGGTCAGACGACCGGGATGACGTACGGCCCGTCCGGCACCACGGCGATCTCGCGCGAGCCGCTGTCGATCATGGACTGCTCGACCGCGGCGGCCAGGTCGTCCACCAGCTCGACGCCGGTCAGCGCCCGGTCGCCCGCGGCGAGCCCGTCGGTGAACAGCCGCACCCGGGCGCGCCCGGTCGACTTCAGCTGCATCTGGGTCTGCCACTCGTCGACGTCGGCGAGCTCCTTGCGCCACAGCGAGGCCAGGAAGTCCTCGGGGCCGACACCGACCAGCCGGGTCTGCGCGTCCCGGTACTCCGGTGACCCCAATCCCTCCGAGCACTCGGAGGCGACGAGCAGCGTCCCACCCGGCTCGAGGATGTCGAGCGGGGTGACCATCGCCTTGACCGTCTGGTAGTAGGTCTTGTCCAGCGGATAGCCGGCCGCCGAGGTGAGCACGGTGGCGAACCGGCGGCCGACCGGCACCTGGATCGCGGTGCGGACGTGCGCGACGCTGGCCGCGTGGCTGGCCACCACCTCACCGAAGGTGACGTCGACCAGCGCGCGGTCCTCGTCGATCACCGTGTTGAGCGCGTACACCTCGCCGAGCATCCGGACGATCTGCAGCTGCTCCTCGTGCAGCGGGTTGCCCTCGAGGTTGCACTCGCGGGCCTGCGGGTCGCCCATGAACCGCGCGGAGTGGAAGGTCCTGATCACCGTGTGGTGGGCGCAGCCGGGGGCGACGACCTTGCGGCCGCCCGACCAGCCAGCCATGAAGTGCGGCTCGACCAGACCGGTGACGATCCGCAGCTCGGCCTCGACCAGCGCACGGTCGAGCACCACCGGGGTGCCGCGGGTCGGCGTCCGGCCGAGCGAGACGTGCCGGTCGTCGTCGCGGGCGTCGTGGTTGACCACCCGGACGTGCTCGAGCACCCACGGGTCACCGACCAGCTCGGCGAGCTCGTCCCCGAGGTTGGGTCGGTGCAGTCCGGTGGCCACCAGCACGGTGATCCCCGTGGCCGGGATGCCCGCCTCGATCAGCGTGCTGATCATCGGGCGCAGGAAGAGTCCGTTGGGCACCGGGCGGGTGATGTCGCAGATCACGATGCAGGCGCTCGACCGGCCCCGGGCCAGCTCGGCCAGCGGCGCGGCGTCGACCGGGTGGGCGAGAGCGTCGGCGATCGCGGCGGACGGGTCGTCGAGCGCGGGCAGCGGACGCTGGCGCACCACGGTGACCTCGGCGTCCGGGGGCAGCGCCACCTCGAGCCGTCCGCGTCCGTAGGGCAACCGCATAGGGGTCATCCTCTCGCACCCGCCACCCCGCTCCCGGGTCCGTACCCTCAAGAAACCCTGACCGTCGACCGCAGGCCGATGTCCCGGCGGTGCGGCCTCAGTACCCTGAACCGGTCCGTGCGCGGGAGGTGACCGGCGAACCCGGCCTCCCGCTCCGATCGAACGACCGGGGAGGTCGACCGGTGCCAGCCGACCCACGACCGAGGCCGCGCCTCGGCGGTCGCCGCGCCTGCCTGGTGGCCGGGCCGGACTGGCTGGTGCTCGCCGACGGCACCGCGCTCTGGCACCGGCCGGATCCGCTCGGTCCTGCGGCCGAGGACGCCGGGTGGCTGCCGCTGACCGTGCCGGACTCCGCGGTGGTCGCGCTGGCCACCGGCCCCGATCTCGACCACCGCCGGGCCCAGCTGTTCGCGGTCACCGACGACCAGCGGCTGCTGGCCTGGACGCTGCGGACCGACCGGTCGGGCCCGGCGGACGCGGACGAGCACGATGACGGCCCTGCGTCCTGGGTCGCCTGGCCGCCCGAGTTGCTCGACCGGCCGGTCCGCGCCCTCGCCCGCTGGACCGCCCGGCCCGGTGACCAGCAGCTGGTCGCGGCGGGCGCCGACGGCGTGCTGCTCGAACGCCGCCAGCACGACTGGGCCACCGGCACCCGCTGGGAACCGGTGGGGATGGCCCCCGACGCGATCGCTCTCGACGCGGTCGCCGGCGCGGACGGGTGCACCGAGCTGTACCTGCTGACCGCCGAGGGCGAGCTCAAGGTCAAGCGTCAGCAGCGCGACGCCGACGGCAGCCTGCGCTGGGGCGGGGTCGAGACCGTCGACGGGTGGGCCGAGCCGGCGGTCGCGCTAACCAGCTGGACGCTGGACGACGGCATCCAGCACCAGGCCGTGCTGCTGCGCACCGGACGCGTCCACCAGCGCTGGCGGTCCCGCCCGGAGGACGGCTGGAGCGCCTGGTGGCAGGCGCCGGCCCTGGCCGACGACGTCCTCACCGCCACCCCCGCCGCGCTGGCCGGGGCGACCGAGCCGGCCACCGGGGACGGTCGGCACGGGCGGCAGTACCTGGCCACCCTGGTCGGCCGCGACACCGTGCTCGTCCGGCGCTGGACCCCGGAGGACGGTTGGCTCGACTGGGAGCGTCCGCTGCCCGCCCCGGACCACGCGCGGCTGCCGGAGACCGTCCCCGAGCCGTCGCCGGCGCCCCGGCCGACTCCCGCGCCGGTCGCCACCGGTCCCGGGGAGCCACCCCGCGCCCCGGCCGGCTGGTGGGAGGAGCCCGCGGCGGACGCCGCCGGCGGGACCGAGACGGTGACCACCGCCCTGGCACCCGACCCGGCCTCCGCGGTCACCACCGCGCTCGGCCCGCGCGAGGGCCATCCCACTGCCGGCCCGACCGCCGACCCGACCGCCGACCCGACCGGTGCGCCGGCGGCCGACCGCGACGTGACCAGCCGCGCCTCGGTGCGGGCGGAGAGCGCCACCGTGCTGTTCACCGGGCGCGAGCTGCAGCCGCTGCGCCCGGGCGACCCGGCCCGGATCGGCCCGTTCAAGCTGACCCGCCGGGTGGCCGGCGGTCAGGGCGGCACCGACAAGTTCGTGGCCCGCGACGGCCGTGGCTGGTGCTTCCTCAAGGTGCTGCGCGACGACGCCGGCGACGAGGAGGTGACCGCGTTCCGGCGCGAGTCGACGATCGCCCAGCGGGTCACCAACCGGCACCGGCTGACCACCTACGTCGACCACCGCGACCGCGACGACACACTCGACCCCGACGAGCCGGCGTTCCTGGCCCTGTCGTTCGTGCCGGGTCGCGATCTCGACGAGGTGGTGGCGCGGCGCCCGCTCGAGCGCGACGACCTGCTCCGGCTCGCCCACAGCCTCCTCGAGGCGCTCGGCGAGCTGCGCGACGCCGGCCTCGTGCACGGCGACCTCAAACCGTCCAACGTGATCATGCGCGACGACCACTACCCGGTACTGGTCGACTTCGGCAGCGCGGTGCCCGCCGACACCACGGTGATCACCGAGGCGGCGTTCGGCACGCCGGGCTACGCCCCGCCCGAGCTCGAGCGGCGGGTGGTCGGTCCGGCCACCGACGTCTACGGCTGGGGAGCGGTGTTGATCAAGGCCGGGACCGGCCGGCGGCCCGCCGACGACCTCGCCGAGCGCACCGCCCAGATCGAGCAGCTGCCGGCCGAGCTGCGCAGTCCGGTCGCCGCGGCCCTCTCCGACGAGCCGGCCAACCGGCCCGAGCTCGACCAGCTCCGGCGCGAGCTGTCCCACTCCGTGCCGTCGAGCGACGAGGGCCTGATCCGCGACCGGCTGCCGCTCGATTCCGCCGCCCAGCAACGGATCCCGGCGCTGCTCGCTCCCGCCACCCCGCACGGCCTCGCCGCACGCGCCGCCGCACTGACCCCGACCCACTACCGCCGGGCCCTGGGGGTCGCCGCCCTGGCCGGCATCGTCGTCGGCGTCGTCCTCGGCACCTTCCTGATCACCTGGCTGAGGAGTCTGTGATGGCCCTGCGTCGTTCTGAGCGTCCGCTGACCACCGGCGCGTTCCGGGTCCGGGTTATCCTCGGCACCTTCGGGGTGTTCACCGTCCTGGCCGCGCTGACCGCGATGATCATCGGCTGACCCGTGGCCCGCGACTACTTCTGCCCGCGCTGTCTGGAGCGCATCACCGAGGACGCCGTCGTCTACCGCACCCACGACGGCGAGCAGGTCGAGCGGCCCGAGACGGTCTACCAGCGCGGCTTCCGTGCCTGGGCCGACGCGGTGTGGCGCGGCGACCCGGCTCCGCTCTACCAGGTCGATCCGAAGGTCCAGGCCGAGCAGCACGCCCGCGGCGTCCACCTCGTCTGCCCACGCGGCCACCGGATCCCGCGACAGGCCTTTCGGATCCCGTCGGTGGTCGTCGGCCTGATCGGCGAGACCTCGGCGGGCAAGACGGTCTATCTCGGGACGCTGCTCGAACAGCTCGACCGCGGTCGGTTGCTCCCCTATCTGTCGTTCGACGCCGACGAGTTCACCGAGTCGCTGACCGAGGAGGTCTTCGGCGACTTCTACCGCTACGGGTCCGTCCCGCAGGCCACCGCCCCCGGACGCGGCGACGTCCAGCGCGAGGCGCTCACCCTGACCGCGCGCGCCGAGGGACGGGACCGGTTCTACCTCTCGTTCTTCGACGCCTCGGGTGAGCAGAACACCCGTCGGCACCACGGCACCGACAACCGGTTCCTGTTCGCCGCCGACGTGGTGATGCACCTGATCACCCCGGACGCGCTCGGGCTCGCCCCGCGGACCGCCGCCCGCCGGCAGGACCAGCGGCAGACCTGGCACTCGACCCACGCGGCGATCAAGGCGGCCGCCGACGTCGCGCAGCCGCAGACCCACGCCGCGGTGATCATCGGGAAGTCCGACGACATCGACCCGGCGGCGATCGACATGCTCACCGACGCCCGGTCCGACCTCGACTACGGCGGCGGGCTGACCCTGCTCCGCGCCTACCAGGTGATCGAGCAGGACTCGCACTACATTCGGGACGTGCTGCGCTCGATCCCCGACGGCAAGGTGCTGGTCGACCGGATCGAGGGCGCCTACGCCAGCGCCAGCTATCACCTGGTCTCGGCCACGGGTGAGCCCGCCGACATCTACCAGAACCGTTTCCTGCAACGGAACCCGCAGCGCGTCGTCGATCCGTTGCTCGCCTCGCTGGTGGCGGCCGGCATGCTCGACGCCCGAGAAGGACGGCGGGTCCTGCTGTGACCGGGACGGTGCCGGCGCGGTCGGCGACCCCCGAGCTGCGCACCGTCGTCTGCGCCCAGTGGCGCTACACCTGGGCCGAGCGGCGGCTCGACGGCCGCGGCGCCGGGTTCGGGGTGGTGGTGCGGTCCGTCGACTGGCCCGCCGGTCTCGAACCCGGCCAGGCCGACGGCACCGTGACGGGCGCGCGGGCCGGGCTCGACCTCGCCGACCTGCTCACCCACCTGTCCGCGGCGGCACGCCGCGGTCCCGACGAGCACGCGGTGCCGCTGGTCGCGCACCGACGGGTCGGCGGCGGGTCGCTGCTGGTGGCCAAGCGCGCCGTCGGGACCGACGGCGCCGGGCGCCCCGGCAACTACTGCGTGCACGCGCTCTACGACCCGACCGGGACGCTGGGGTCGCTCGACCTGCCCGCGCTGGTCGACGGCGGGGTGTTCCGACTCGAGCGCGACGTCGACGTCGACCCCGACGGCGAGGCCGACGCCGTCCGGGTGGCCGCGCCGGTGCGCTGGCGCGTCGAACCGGCCCCGGAGATCGACGGCGACGCCGGGTCGGACGACGCCACCGGGCCGCACGGGCCCTGGGGCAGCGGTCCGCTCCGGCCCGACCGCTACGAGGACTGGCCGCAGCTGCTGGCCGGACTGACCCGGCGGCTGCCGGCCGACCTGGTCAACCGGCTCGAGGTCGACGCCACCGACGACCGGGAAGGCGGCGCGCGCCCCGGGGCGATCGACGACGCGGTCGCCCGGTTCGCCGACGCCGTCGAGCTCGGGATCACCGACCACGACGTCTGGTGGCAGCGACTCTCGCGACCCGTCCCGGACTGGGAGCGCGAGGCCGAGCGGTTCGTGATGATGACCCAGCCGGTGAGCAAGGTCGCCGACGGGTGGCTCTGGGCGCGCTGGGACGAGGCCACCGCGCGCGGCCGGACGCTGGTGACCAACGAGCTGCTCCGGAGGCCCAGGCTGGCCGCCGACGCCGACGCGGTGACCGAGCTCCGACGCCGCCGCCCGCTGCTCGACGCGATGATCGACACCGCTCCCCGCGGGACCGCCCGGACCCGCACGGCGGCCGCCCGGTGGGTCGGCGCCGCCGGCGACGACCAGGACGTGGTCGATCTCGCCGCCGCGCTGCTGCCCACCGACACCGGGCTGCCGACCCAGCTCCGTCCCCGGCTGCAGACCCTCGAGCCCGACCGGCTGCCGCTGCCGTTGGCCCGGACGGTGGCCGAGCAGCTCGACGGTGCGGAGCCGATGGCCGCCGCCTGGCGCCGCTGGTGCCTGAGCCTCCACCTGGCCCGGCAGCCGACCTGCGCCCACGCCGAACAGCTGGTCCGCTCGAGCCCGGACGACGAGCTGATCGCGGCGCTCCGGGCCCGGCCGGCCGGCGCCTCGGTGGACACCGCCTGGGACCAGCTCGCCGACGCCGTCCCGACGACGCGGGCCGCCGCCCTGTTCGCGCGGTCCGACCCGGAGACCGCCGAGGCCCTGCTTCGTCGCCCGCTCGACGCCGCGGTCACCGCGCCGGCCGGACCGGGCGACACGGTCGGCAGCGCCGGGCCCCTCCGCTGGATCCCGCAGCTGGCCCGCACCCTCGACTGGGCGGACTGGCCGGCCGGGCTGCTGCTCCGGCTCGCCGGCTCCGAACAGGCACTGCGGCGGCAGCGGCGCGCCCTGCTGATCGCGGTCGCGGTGCTGCTGGTCGCGGTGGTGGTGCTCGCCGTCCTGCTGGCCGTGCTGCCCGGGCCCACCGCCCCTCGCTGAGGCGCAGGTCTCGTTGACAGCGCAGACCCCCACCCCTAGCGTTGGGAAAGCGATTACCCATCGACGACGAGGGAGCCCGGCCGTTCCATGATCTTGATCGCCATGGCGGAGCCGATGCTGTCCCGGTTCTTCGACCCGGAGCGGCGCGCACGACTGGCCGCGCTCGGCGAGGTGCGGCTCGCGCCCACCCCCACCGATCTGCTGGATCCCGCGACGAGCGTGCTCCTGCCCGACACCGAGGTGATCATCACTGGTTGGGGCAGCGGTCGGGTCGGGCCCGAGGTGCTCGACCTGGCCCCCCGGCTGCGGGCGGTGGTGCACAGCGCGGGCTCGGTCCGGGCGTTCGCCGACCCGGTCTGCTACGACCGCGGGGTGGTGATCTCGTCGCAGGCCTGGGCGAACGCACTCCCGGTCGCCGAGTACACCCTGGCCGTGATCCTCCTCGCCGCGAAGCGGGTGCCCGAGCTGACCCGGGCCTACCGGGAGCGGCGACGCCGGCCCGACAACCACGCGTTCCTCGGTGAGCGTGGCGGCTACGGAGCCCGGGTCGGGCTGATCGGCGCGTCGATGGTCGGCCGCCGGGTGATCGAGCTGCTCGCCCCGTTCGACCTGCGGGTCTCGCTGGCCGACCCCACGCTGACGCCGGCCGACGCGGAACGGCTCGGCGTCACCCTGGTCGACCTCGACACCCTGATGCGCGACAACGACGTGGTCAGCCTGCACGCGCCCTGGCTGCCGAGCACCGAGGGCATGATCGGCGCCCGCGAGCTCGCGCTGCTGCCCGACGGCGCCACCTTCGTGAACACCGCCCGGGGCGCCCTGGTCGACGAGGCCGCCCTGATCACCGAGCTGGAGCGGGGCCGGATCGAGGCGGTGCTCGACGTCACCTGGCCCGAACCCCCGGCGGACGACTCGCCGCTGTGGAGCTTGCCCAACGTCACCCTCACCCCGCACCTCGCCGGCGCCGCGGGCAACGAGCTCCGTCGGCTCGGTGCCTCCGCCGTCGACGAGGTGGCCCGGGCTCTCGCCGGTGACCCACTCGTCCACGCCGTTAGCCGGGAGCGCTATGACACCGTCGCCTGAGCCGTTCCCCTTCGACCGCCACCCCGACGACGTCTCGCCATGGTGGTTCTGGCGCCGCGCCGACCATGATCAGCAACGACGCCAGCTCGAGCTCCAGCGGCTCGCGGTGGAGGCCCGACCCGGCTGGCAGCTCGGCGACCGGGTCTTCCTCAGCGAGCTCGCCTCGATCCAGAACGAGGTGCTGGTGCTCGGCGACCGCAGCTACGTGGCCGCGCACGCGTACCTCAGCGACGAGCTGCGCGCCGGACGGGACTGCACCATCAACGCCTACAGCGTGGTCCGTGGCCGGGTGCAGCTCGGCGACGCCGTCCGGATCGGCGCGCACACGTCGATCCTGGCCTTCAACCACACGATGACCGACCCGGACGTCGAGGTCTTCCGGCAGCCCGGCACCACCCGTGGCATCACCATCGGCGACGACGTCTGGATCGGGTCCAACGTGACCATCGTCGACGGCGTCACCGTCGGGTCGAAGGCGGTGCTGGCCGCCGGGGCGGTGATCAGCAAGGACGTCCCCGCCGGCGCGGTGGTCGGCGGCAACCCGGCCCGGGTGATCAAGTGGCGGGTCCCACCGACCGGGTCCCCGGCCGGCGCGGGCGCAGAGGATCCGTTGGCGCGCCGGGTGACGGCCTGGGCCGAGCGGGCGCGGGCCCAGATGCCTGCCGTGCTGGCCCGCAGCTGGTCGCCCGAGCTGCCCGGCGGGCAGTTCGTCGACCGTCCCGGACACCGTCCGACCGTCCGCGCCCAGTGCGACGCGATCGAGATCGCCGACCTCTGGCTCGGGACCGCGCCGACCCAGCTCCCGGCGGACGTGCAGGCCGACCGGCTGCGCGGCTGGCAGGACGCGCGGACCGGGCTGGTGCCCGAGCTCGACCTGGCCGGTGAGCCGGACGGGGTGCCCACCGACTGGCACGACCACGCCGCGGCCTACCACGTGCTCTGCGTCGGCTACGCTCTCGACCTGCTGGGTAGCGCGTTCCCCGAACCGATCCATGCCGTGGCCGACCGGAGTGCCGAGGAGCTCGCCGAGTTCCTCGACGGTCTGCCCTGGGTCGAGCGGGCCTGGAGCGCGGGCAGCTGGGTCGACATGATCGGCACCGCGCTGCGGTGGAACCTGCCCCGCGGGGTGACCGCCCGGCCCGGCTTCGTCGAGACGTTGTTCGGCTGGATGGAGCTGCACGCCGACCCGGGGACCGGGATGTGGGGTGCGGCCCGCGCCGAGGACGGGATGCTCCAGCCGGTCAACGGCTGCTATCGCGCCACCCGCGGCACGCTGGCGCAGTTCGGCGTCCCGCTGCGGTACCCGGAGCGGGTGATCGACACCGTGCTCGCGCACAGCCGCGAGGACCGGTTCTTCGCGCCCGCGCGGCAGAACGCCTGCAACGTGCTCGACGTCGCCCACCCGCTCTGGCTGGCGGCGAAGCAGACCGCCCACCGCCGCGACGAGATCGAGACGCTGGCCCGCCGGCTGCTCGGGGACGCCGTCGGCCACTGGATCGACGGTCAGGGCTTCGGCTTCGAGGCCCCGCACCCGGGCGCCCCCGAGCCGGGTCTGCAGGGCACCGAGATGTGGAGCGCGCTGATCTGGCTGCTCGCCGACCTGTGCTGCCTGGCCGACACCCTCGGCTACCGCCCCCGCGGCATCCACCGACCGGAACCCGCCCTCACCCTCTGAGCCTTGCCCGTGCCCTGAGCCCGTCGAAGGGCTGGCTCCTGCCCTGAGCCCGTCAAAGGGCCAACCACGTGCCCTGAGCCTGTCGAAGGGCCACACTTCGACAGGCTCAGTGCGCGAGAGAACAGTACCCTGAGCACTCCCAACCACGTGCCCTGAGCCCGTCGAAGGGCTCGCGCCCTGAGCCTGTCGAAGGGCCCGCGCCCTGAGCCTGTCGAAGGGCCGTTCAGCCGAGGTCGAGCCGGTGAGTCCGACCGTCGGGCCAGCGCACCGTGACCACCGCAGCCTCGACCACCACCGACGGCAACGCCGCCTCGGCCTCCCGCTGGTCGAGGACCACCGCGGCGACGTGGACCTGGTCACCCGCACCGGCGTCGGTGATCACGTAGGGGACCACCAGGCTCTCACCGTAGGGATTGGCCACCTCGTGCACCGCGGACCGCACGGCCAGCCCCGCAGTCAACGGAATCACCGCGCTCGTCAGCGTGCTGTCCTCGGGGAGGGCGAACCCGGAGATCGCCAGCGCGCCGCCGGTCTGGCCCGCCACCCGGACGGCCCGCACCTCGACGCCGTCCCGCAGCACCGACCCGGTGATCAACTCCGGACCCTCGTCCCAGCGTTCGCCGTCGTCGGTCCACCGCGCCCAATGCCGGCTCACCGCGGTGACGTCGTCGATCCGCACCAGCTCGAGCGGCCGTCGGTGTGACCAGCGCCCGCGCTCGTCGGCGACGACGACCTGGTTGTCCACCGGCGCGGTCACGCCGACCGCGAGCGGCACCGGCGCCGCGAGCTCGCTGTAGCCGAACCGGCAGTACTGCGGGTCCTCGACCAGCGGCGCCGCCCCGCTGTGATCGACGCCGTGGTTGACCACCCGGACCAGCCCGTGGTGGCGGCCGACCAGCCAGCCGACCGGTCGCGCGGGCGCGACCCCGTCCGCCGGCTCGGTCTCCGTGTCGGTCCAGAAGCGATGATCACCACCGAGCAGCAGGCCGGCGAACCCGAGGCTGGCCCAGTAGGGCGAGCCCGGCCCCGAATAGCCCTGGCGCATCGGCTCGAACCGACCCCGCCAGCCGAGGCTCAGCACGTCGTCGGCGCCGTACGCCCCCTGCTCGACGAACCACCGCAGCGCACCGCTGCACACCCGACGCAACGCCCCGGGCTCCACGCCGGCTGAGCCGGTCAGGAACACCGGAGCGGCTCCGAACAGCCCGGTGGTGGCGAACCGGTAGACCAGCGAGCGGCCCTGGAACAACGGGGCACCGCTCGCGCCAAACAGACGGACGCCCTGCGGCAGGAAGGCGGCCAACCTCTCGCGATAGACCGCCATCCGGTCGGCCGGGGCCTGGTCGTCGAGGATCCGGCAGTACCAGAGCGAGAACAGGTGCATGACCCAGGCGTTGTACCAATCGACGTTTCCGCCGCGACCGTCCGGACGGCCGTCGGAGTACCAGCCGTCGCCGAGATAGCAGGCGTCGAGCCAGTCGAGGTTGCTCTCCACCTCGTTCTGATCCCACGGACCCCCGACGCTGCGGAGGAAGGCCTGGGTGACGTTCTGGAACCAGCGCCAGTTGTTGTCGCCGTAGGCGGTCCCGATGGACCCGCTGAGCCAGTCGACCAGCCGTTCCTGCACCGCAGCGTCGAGCCGGTCCCAGATCCGCGACCGCGACTCGTGCAGCGCGATCACCAGCGCGGCGGCCTCCACCCGCGCCTGCCGGGTCTCGTCCAGCCGTGGCCAGCGGTCGGTCGCCGAGCCGTCGGGCCCGGCTGTCAGACCGGCGGCGTAGAAGCCGGCGTGGTCGTGCGGGTCGTCGTCGCCGCTGCCCAGCAGGAAGCCCGCGGTCAGGAACGATCGCGCGAACGCCTCGAGCCCGTCGCTGACCGGTCCGGCGTTCGAGGCCGGGCCGGGCAGGGCGAACTGCGCGTGACCCGGGCTCGCCCACCGCCGCAGTGCGAGCAGCGACCGGTCGGCGACCAGCCGGTGGTGATCACGCGTCCACCCGGTGAGCGGCGAGCGGTCGCGGTCCTCGTCGAGGGCCCCGACCGCACCGGCGATCGCCGCGGGCTGGGGTGTGCTCACTTGGGCTGGGCGCCACCCTCGAGCTGGGGCAGGTAGTCGTTGCGCATCTTGTCGCCCACCGAGCTCTTCCAGGTGCTGATCAGCCCGTCGAGATTGCTCATCGGCTGGCGGCCCTGGATGATCTCGTTGACCCCGTCGTTGAAGTTCTTGTCCGCCGTGGCGTTGTCGGTCGCCGCGGTGTTGGAGAACAGACCGGTGGTCGGGTTGGCCCGGCCGGTCGGGATCTCCTTCGACTGGTAGCCGTGCTGGATGTCCGCGTCGCCCGGCCGGCCCGGCTGGTAGATCGTGTACGGGCTGTCGGCCAGGTAGCGGATCGGGAGCACGGTGTTCGCCGTCCCGGTCGCGGTCAGGCTCGGGTTGTTCTTGGCGTCGACGGTGTGGTCGACGCCCTTCTGCCCGAAGAGCCGGTACAGGTACTCGCTGGTGCCGAACGGCGCGGCCAGCCAGTTGAGCACCCGCAGCAGCGTGGTGATCTTGTCCTTGCCGTTGTTCGCGCCGTCCTGCTTCTTGAGCATGGTGAAGGAGAAGATGCCCGAGCCGAGGTGCCAGGGGGCGAGCCCGCTGCCGTCGCGCTTGTACTCCTCCATCAGCCCCAGCTTGAAGCTCGAGTTCGACGCATTGTCGAGGATGTACTGCGTCCAGCCCGGGTAGCCGTCGTGCCCGTTGATCGCGACGGTGCCCGCGTTGAACAGCTGCTTGAACGGCAGTGCGGTGTTGAAGGCGTCGGGGTGGACCACGCCGGCCTTCCAGAACGCCATCATGTCGGTGACGCTCTGCTTGAACTGCTCGGTCTCGTAGGTGTGGGTGAGCGTGCCGTTCTCGTACTTCCAGACCGTCGGCTCGTCGTTCATGCCGGCGAAGATCTGCCGCAGCTGGCTCATCAGACCGAAGGCCCAGCGTCGCGACTTCGGGTCGGTGAGCTCCTTGGCCACGCTGAGCAGCTCGTCGTAGCCCTTGGGGCTGGTCGGCAGGCCCTTGGCCTCGAACAGGTCGGCGCGGATGAAGTTGTAGCTGCCGATCAGTCCGCGCGGGATCGGGATGCCGTAGATGCCGCCGTTGAAGATCGTCGACTTCCAGCTGGCGGTGGGGATGTTGGCGAGATTCGGGTACTCCTTGATCGCGTCGCCGCTCAGGTACTCACTGAGGTTGGTGAACCGCTTGTCGAGCAGCTGCGGCAGGTTGGCCACCGGCGGCGGCGAGCCGTTGGGGGTCTGCAGCATGTCGGGCAGGTCGTTGCCCGCGATCGTGGTGGCGAACTTCGTCGTGTAGTCGGCGTTGCTGACCATCTGCAACTGCAGGCTGGTGCCGAGCCGCTCGTTCAGACCCTGCCAGTAGGAGTTGCGGTCCGGGCCGGGCGGGACGGCGTAGTAGATGTTCGCCATGCCGCTCACCGAGCCGCCGTTGCCGGGCTTCTCCGGCACCACCGACGGGTTGTCGGTCGGGAAGTAGCGGAACGCCGGGTCGACGCCGGCGTCGGTGCCGGGCAGGTCCGGCTTGACCCCCTGGTAGCGGACGTAGGTCGGCAGCTTGACCGAGTCGTTGACGGTGGCCGAGTTGGCCTCGTCCGAGGACGACTTCGAGCAGCCGGCGAGGCCGGTGGCACCGAGCAGGGCGGCGCCGCCGGCCCCGGCGAGCAGCCGGCGACGGGTGACCTGGAAGGCGGACATGGACATCTCCTTTGACGAGCGCGAGGCCTGGCGGACGAGAGCAGGGACGGAAGGGCGGCGGTCTCAGCCCTTGACGGCGCCGATGAGGACGCCCTTGGCGAAGTGCCGCTGGATGAACGGGTAGACGACGAGGATCGGGACGATCGCGATCACGAGGATCGCCATCTGGAGCGACAGCTGTGGCGGCAACACCTCGGTGGCGCCGATCTGGTCGCCGCCGATGGTGGTCTGGTTGACCACGAAGGTCCGGAGCACCAGCGCCATCGGCCACTTGTCGGAGGACTGGATGTAGAGCAGGGCGTTGAAGAAGGCGTTCCAGTAGGACACCGCGTAGAAGAGCCCGATCACCGCGAGCACCGCCTTGGAGAGCGGCAGCACGATCCGGGTCAGGGTGGTCAGGCTGGAGGCGCCGTCGAGCGCGGCCGACTCGAAGAGCTCCTGCGGGAGGTCCTGGAAGAAGGCCCGCATGACGATCACGTTGAACGCATTCACCATCACCGGCAGGATCAGCGACCACCAGCTGTCGATCAGGCCGAGCTGCCGGACGACCAGGTAGCTCGGGATGATGCCGGGGGTGAACAGCACCGCGCCCAGCACCAGCAGCAGCATCGGCTTGGCGCCGGCGGCGCGCGGACGCGACAGCCAGTAGGCCAGTCCGGCGGTGGTGACCAGCGAGAGCAGCGTGCCGACCACGGTGATCAGGATCGAGATGATCATGGCCCGGGTGACCACGCCCCCGGAGAGAACCGAGGCGTAGGCCGACAGCGTCACCCCCTTGGGCCACATCACCATGCCGCCGCCGGAGTCGTTGATCGTCTTCTGGTCGGCGATCGAGGTGGCGATGATCGACCAGAACGGGATGATCACCAGGGCGACCGAGATCAGCAGGGCGAGGAACTTGACCAGCTGGACGAAGGGGTTCGGCTTCTCCATCCAGACCGGGCGCTTGCTGGTGCGGGAGCGGCTGGTGGTGCTGTCGCCGATGGTGGCCTCGTCGAGCGAGGGCTGGGTGGTGGTCACTTCTCGTACACCCCTCTCTCGCCGAACAGGTGGGCGAGTTTGTTGGCTCCGATCACCAGTCCGATGCCGACCACGGTCTTGGCCAGGCCGACCGCGGCCGAGGTCCCCCATTCCTGGGAGAGGATGCCGTTGTTGAAGACGTAGGTGTCGAGCACCTCGCTGGCGGGCAGGCCGACCGGTCCCTGCTGCAGGATGATCTGCTCGAAGCCGACCGACAGGCTGTTGCCGAGCCGCAGGATCAGCAACAGGATGAACAGGCCCTTGAGCGAGGGCAGGGTGATGTTCCACATCCGCTTCCACGGACCGGCGCCGTCGACCGCGGCCGCCTCGTACATCTCCTGGTCGATCCGGCTGATCGCGGCCAGGAAGATGATCGTTCCCCAGCCGGCGTCCTTCCAGATCGCCTGCGTGGTCAGCAGGGCCTTGAAGAGCTCGGGGACGCCGATCACCTGGAACATCGGGAGGCCGTTCTGCACCAGGAAGGTGTTGAGCATGCCGGCGTTGCCGAGCATCTGCTGGAACAGGCTGACCACGATCACCCAGGACAGGAAGTGCGGGAGGTAGAGGATCGACTGCAGCAGCCGCTTGAGGCGTTCGCCGGCCAGGCTGTTGAGCAGCAGGGCGATGAAGAGCGGGATCGGGAAGACCAGGACGGTCTGGATCACCGTGAGGATCAGCGTGTTGTAGAGCGCGGTGTAGAACTTCGGGTCCTCGAACATCGCCGCGAAGTTCTCGAAGCCGACCCAGTCGGACCCGGTGATGCCGAGATAGGGCTGGTAGTCCTGGAACGCGATCACGTTGCCGAGCAGCGGCACGTACTGGAAGAGGATCAACGCGATCGCGCCGGGGAGCCCGATGCCGATCAGCAGCTTGTCCCGCGACCAGCGGCTGCCGGTGCCGCCGCGACGGGCGCGGCCGGTGCTGCGCGCGTCCGCGGTGTCCGCGTCCGGCGCGGCCAGCAGCCTCCCGCCGCTCGCCACAGAACTGAGCTCCCGATTGCTCATGACCACCTGATCCACACTGATCCGACGTCGCGTTCGCACCGTCTTGGCAAACGCTTTCCGTTCGCTCGATGCTGCCATGCCCTCATCGGGGCGTCAAGGAGTTGCCGTCGAGTTGCCATCCGGGTGAACGACGCTGGCCGTGCGCGCGCGGTCCAGTCGGTTGGACCGGCGGCTGACTAGAGTGCGAGCCGCCGGACGAGGGAGTTGGCCCGCGGACCACGGGAGTCGCCATGAACGTCGCACGTCGTATCCCTGCTCGCGTCACCGGCGTTGTCGCCGGACTCGGTCTGGTGGCTGCCGGCCAGTGGGCCGGTCCGCTGCCCCGTGCGTCGGCGACGCCGCGAACGATCAACAGCGCGTACGCCGCCGATCCCGGCTTCAACCGCTTCGGCAGTTCCTACTACGTCTACGCGACGGGCAAGGGCGCGAAGGACGTGTTCCCGGTCTTCCGCGGGTCGGCGGCAGTCGGGGGCTACAGCAAGATCGGTCACGCCTTCGCCAGCAAGCCGAGCGGCCTGTCGGCGTTCTGGGCACCCCACGTCATCCAGCGCGGCTCGTCCTACTTCATGTTCTTCACCGCGTCACGCGGCGGCGCCAAGCACTGTCTCTACTACGCGACCTCGACCCGACCGACCGGCGGATTCAGCCTGACCCACGAGCTCTACTGCGTGCGCAACGGGGACGGGAGCAAGAGCACGCGGTGGGAGGCGATCGACCCGTCGACGTACGAAACCGTGGAGGGCAACACCTACCTCGTCTGGCGCAACGGCTGGGTGAAGAGCTTCCCGACCGGCGACTACCGGATCGTCTCGCAGCGGCTGACGTTCTCGGGCCGGAGTGTGCGGTTCACCACCAGCACGCGGCACACGCTCGCGTCGGTCAGCAACGGACCAGTGATGGAGGCGCCGGACGTGATCCGGCACGACCGCAAGCTCTACCTGTTCGTCTCCCGCGGCCGGTTCGACACGAACGACTACCACACGGATGTCCTGGTCGGCTCCACCATCGGCAGCCGGTTCAGCTTCCTCAACCACCTGATGGCCACTAGTTCCACCTTCGGTTACGGCCCGGGCGGCGCCGAGGTGGTCGGCAAGCCGGCCAACAAGGTCTACATCGCCTACCACGTCTGGCAGCGGAGCAAGCCGACCCCGGCCAGCGACGGCGGCAACCGAGTCACCCGCACCGCCGAGGTGGTCTGGGTCAAGGGCAAGCCGCGGGTCCGCTGAGCACATCGGTGGCTCGGTACTTGGCCACCGTTTGGTAACGCTTTCCAGCGCCGGAGTTTTGAGGTTGTTCAAGCTGGCTAAATCGAGCACGCCCCCGACGACCCGCGCTCCACCGCGTGCCGAGCCCGCAAGGAACACCGTGCCCCGACGTTTCGTCCCGCCCCCCAGCTGGCCGACACCCCCGAAGGGTTGGACACCACCCACGGGATGGAAGCCCGATCCCGGCTGGGGACCCGCACCCCAGGGTTGGGTGTTCTGGCGAGAGGAGCGGCGTCCTAGCTGGCTCTCCCGTCACAAGATTATGACGTCAGTCCTGGCGACAGTCGTGCTGTTGGTGGGATTCACCGGCATCACTGCAAACGAGGGCGCTGGCTCTGCCGACAGCGCCGGCGAGGCGACCCAACGAGAAGCCAGTCCGTCCGCGGTACAGCCCACTCGATCGCCGAGTCCAAGTCCGTCACCGAGCGCCAGAGCCTCAGTGTCGACGAAGGCCAGTGCGAGGGCTTCGGCTGAGGCTGCTCGCCGCTCCGCCGCCAAGCAGGCCGCAGCACGGAAGCTCGCTGCCGAAAGGGCCGCGCAGGCGAAAGCCGCGGCGAAGGCGAAAGCGGCGGCGAAGGCTGTCGCGAGGGCCAAGGCGGCGGCACGAGCCGAGGCACTACGCAAGGAAGAGGCCCGGCGAGCGGCCGCGCAGCGCAAAGCAGCGGCCGAGAGACGAGCGGCCGATCGCCAGGCAGCCAGGGAGAGCCGCGAGACTTCGCCAGCTTCCGGGTGCACGCCGGGCTATTCACCCTGCCTGCCACCTGCCTCCGATTACGACTGCGCCGGTGGCTCCGGCAACGGGCCGGCCTATACCGGACCAGTTCGGGTCACCGGCGATGACATCTACGATCTGGACCGCAACGGGGACGGGATCGGTTGCGACTCGTGATCGGCAAGCGAGCTCGAAGTTGCAATGATCTGGTGAAGGGTGGGCCTAGGTGGACTTGAACCACCGACCTCTGCCTTATCAGATCGATCCGGGGCTGTCGGAGCATCACCTCGGCCCAGCGCGATAGGCCCGACTTCTCCTGCGTTGACCGGCTTTGGCCGCGTGGGACATCTGCGGATGGTTGCCGTCATCTGCCGCTGCGCGCAGGTGTCGTGTGTCCCTCTCGTGTCCGCGAGGGTGCGGGCATCCGTCTCCGAGAGGCGGTCGACGAGGCTGTGGACAAAGGTCCGGCAAACCTTCCGTAACGGACCACGGCGTGACTGTCAGCGTACTCTCAGGTCAGGTAGCGTGCTGTCCGGCACCCCCGCCGCCGTTGTCCCCCCGGAGCCGAGCGTGAATCGTTCTGGCGCGAGTCCCGCACTGCACCAGCTGTGCGCCCTGGTCGAGGCCAGCGCGCTGCCTAGCGGTCGCCTGCACCCTGACCGCCTCTGGTCCGGCGGGTTGCCCCCTCATCTCGGCGCTTCGAGGCGCCACGGCCAGCGGGCGATCGCCTGTTGGCTCCCCCCGTTGGAAGGACTGTCCGATGTTCGATGAAGGCAAAGTCCAGACGTTGCTGCTGGCCATCTTCGGCCTGGTCATCATCGTGGTCGGCATCGCGCTGGCCGCGGGAGCGAAACGGGCGCAGTACTCCGAGACCGCTCGGGTCGGCTTCAACACGTTGGTCGCGATCGTAATCGTG
Source organism: Microlunatus kandeliicorticis (assembly GCF_014137855.1). GTDB lineage: Bacteria > Actinomycetota > Actinomycetes > Propionibacteriales > Propionibacteriaceae > Microlunatus > Microlunatus kandeliicorticis. Next base: position 348,085 of record NZ_JACGWT010000002.1, on the reverse strand, counting down.
GCGATCGGGATGGGTGCGATCGGTTTCGCGGCGTTCGGTCGGAAGATCCTGACCGCTCTCGGCGTCAGCTGAGATCGTGCCTGTTCTGCGCACGGACGACGGTCCGCGCAAGCTCCGGGCAGTCTGGCTGGGTCCGAAGGGGGCGACGCTCCCCTTCGAGTGGACCTATGTGCAGTGGTCGGTGACCTTGCTGATGATCCCGGTCGGGGTCTGTCTGGTCTGGCTGCTGCTGGCGCTGCTCGGCCAGGTGACGGTCGGCCACGCGCCGTGGTTCGCGTTCTGGTTCGGGTTGATCTACGGCGCCCCGGCGTCGATCTATCTGGCGGTGCGGGTGATGCGCAACGTCTCCTTCGACGAGCCGCTGCGGCACAAGGTGGCCACGCTCCGCGACGAGCTGGGCCGCGAGTCACGGACCCGGGCCGAGGCGAGGACCGCGTGGACGATGCCGTGGCCGCGGATCGGTGAGCTGGACGCTTCGGTGCCTGGTCGCTGGAAGGCGGCGTGTGAGGCCGCGGAGGAGAAGAAGTGAAGCGACGCAGCAGCGTGGACGTGGATCCGGGAGCGGTGGAGGAGATCCCGCGGCCGGGCAGCCGGATCGTCCGTCAGGGCCGGGCTGCGCACGGGTGGCTGCGGCAGCGGTTGCTGGCCGAGCGTGAGGTGACCTTTCCACTGGCCACTCACGAGATCGCCGGGCACCTGCAGTTCACCCGCGGCGGTGTGTTTGCCTGGTTCTTGCTCGACGGGCAGTCCTGGGACTTCCGCACCCTGGAGGACCGGCGTCGGCTGTGGGACCAGCAGGCCTATCGGTACGGGCAGCTGGCGGCGTCGCGGCCGGAGGGTCGGCCGATCCGGCTGCGGGTCTCGACCCGGCCCTATCCGTCGTTCGAGTTCGCGAGGTCTCTGGATGAGGAGACGCCGTTTCCGCTGCCGCAGGTCGAGGGCGGTGAGTCGTGGGACGACTACCTCGGTTACGCCCAGCGCCGGCTCCAGTCGACCGGGTTGGACCAGAAGGTGGTGGCGCTCGGTGTGTGGATCGCGCCGACCCCGAAGGCGTCGGTTCGCGCTGAGCTGATCCAGGGTGCTGAGTCGCCGAGCCGGGACACGCTGGCGCTGATCGAGCAGATCCTGCAGGTGGAGAAGGTGGTGAGCGGTCCGGGCTTCGACGGCCGGCCGGCGTCCGCCAAGGAGATGGGCTTCCTCTTCCACCGCAGTTTGTCGATGGGGATCCCGGCCCCGGTGTTCGCTGGCGTCGGCGGTGACCGGTGGGAGCTGGAGGATCTGGCCGAGTTCACCGAGCGCCGGGTCTGGTTGAGCGAGCCGTACGCGTCGTCGGTGCGGGTGCTGAGCGAGATCAAGGGCAATCAGGTCGGCCGGTCGGTTGCGGTGCTGACCATGGGGGTGATGCCGGAGCGGACGTGGCCCGAGGACGGTCGTGATCCGTGGATGGTTGCCGGGAACCGGCTCGGGTTCCCGATCGAGTGGTCGCTGTCGGGGACGCTGCTGTCGGCGCGGACGCTGTCGAAGGCGATCGAGTTCGAACAGAACCGGGCGAACGGGATCGCTCAGCACTACGACGAGCACCAGATCACTCCCCCGCCATCGGTCGGCCGGGCCATTCAGGCGGCGGCGGCGAACCTCGACGAGGTGACCGAGGGTGACAGTCGGACCGCAGCCCGGTTCATGGGGACGGTTCGGTTGGCGGTGTACGGGGCCAGTGAGGACGAGGCGCTGGCGCGGGCCCGCGACGTCGTCGACCTGTACGGGGAGCGGTTGAACATGCCTTTGCAGCACGCCCGGGGTCAGGCGCGGGCGTTGCGCGAGTTCATTCCAGGCGAGCCGCGGGCCCAACACGGCTACCAGCGGCGGATGCCGGTCCGGTATCTGGCCTCGGCGATGCCGAACGTCGACAGCGCGTTGGGCACCCCGACCGGCCCGTATCTGGGTTACGGGATCGGGTCGGCCCGGCGGGCGTCGCGCTTCGACATGCACTACGGACCGGAGGTGCTGCAGACGCCGGGTCTGTTCCCGATCGTGGCCGAGCCGGGTGGTGGCAAGAGCGTGCTGATCGGCACGCTGGCCTACAACGCGGTCCGGGCGGGCCAGCCGACGATCATCTTCGACCCGTCGGGTCCGCTGGCCCGGTTGGCGGAACTGCCGGAGCTGGCGCCGTTCTCCCGGGTGCTCGATCTGACCGCGTCGCGGCCGGGGACGTTGTCGCCCTATCAGCTGGTGCCGGATCCGGTGCGGGAGGCGTTTGACGAAGGCGGCGTGTTCGACCAGCTCGAGTACGCGCGTGCGGCGCGGCGGGCGGCGGCGGAGCGGCAGCAGCTGATGTTCGACGTGCTGCGGATGTGGTTGCCAAACTCGACGCTGCGGCTGCCGGGCACCGACGTGATGCTGCGCGATTCCTTGCGGCGGGTGGCGGAGCGGGCGACCAACCGGGGTCTGCGGGACACCCAGACGAACCCGCGGTGGATCGCCGAGGAGCTCGAGGAGATCTCGGAGAAGGCCGGCACAGAGCAGCAGCGGGAGCTGGCCCGCCAGCTGGTGGAGGAGATCAAGGCCGCGGCGGAGTTCCCGCTCGGGGAGTTGATCATGCCGCCGCACCGGGCACCGATCAAGGACGACCAGGTCGAGGGCGCGACGCTGGTGGTGGTCACGATGCCGGGGCTGATGCCACCGCCGGAGTCGGTGGAACGGGAGTACTGGGGTTCGGAGGAGCGCTACACGCAGCCGTTGCTGCACCTGGCCGCGTTCTTCGCCTCGAAGTTCATCTACGGCCGGCCGCGGGACGTGCGCAAGAACGTGTTCCTCGACGAGAACCACCTGATGGGTCAGTGGGGATCGGGGCGGGCGTTCTTCGTGCGGCTGTCGCGGGACTCACGCAAGTGGAACACCGCGATCGGGGCGGCCAGCCAGCACCCGGCCGACCACCTGTCGATCGGGCGAGTGGACGCGTTGATGGGCTCGGCGTTCGTCGGCCGGCTGACGAAGGAGTCGACCGCGGTCGAGGCGTGCAAGCTGATCCAGTGCCCGGAGGCCTATGCGCCGGTGATCCAGTCGTTGTCGCCGAAGCCGCGCGATGGGCAGGGCGCTGCCGAGACGGGTGAGTTCATCTGGCTCGATCCGCTGGGCCGGCTCGGGAAGATCCGGATCGATCTGGACTGGCATCCCGCCTTGCGTGCGGCGCTGCAGACGACTCCCGGACGGCCCAGACCGTCGGTGTCGATCGCGCCGCAGCCGACTCCGTTCATCGACCCCGAGTTGTTCGATCTGGTGCCGACGGTGCCTGTCGAGGAGGTGGCGGCATGACCCGATCGCGTCAACGCTCGAGCGGCAAGCGCGGTACGGCGACGCAGCGTCTGGTGGTGCGTCTGCTGCTCGCGGGGGTGATCGCGGCGGCGGCGCTGCTGGTGAGCGCACGTCCGGCGGCGGCCGACATCTGTTCGGACGCCCCGGCACCGATCGCGCCGAAGTCGGGTCTGCCGGGCATGTTGACCTCGAAGCCGGCCGACGTCCCGGACTCGGCGCCGGACCCGTTCAAGAATCCGTCGGTGCCGATCGGTGACGTCTACGGCTACAACTGGCAGTGGGCCAACTACGACCTGGGCTGTGGGAGCGACTTCCTCAGCGACCCGGTGGCCGTGACGAACACGCAGAGCGCGAATGTGGTCATGTCGCTCACCGGGGCGACGCTGGCCCAGCTCGACACGTTGGAGCACCTGGCCAAGGGCTTCTCGATCGACTGGCTGACCAACGTGGTGACCGCGATCGCCGGCAAGTTGCAGGGCCCACTGCTGGGTCTGTGGCTGCCGGTGGCCGTGCTCGGCGTCGGCCTGATCATCGGGTTCCGGGCGAAGCGCTCGAGTTACGCCGACACGATGCGTTCGATGCTGGTCATCGTGGGATCGGTCGCGTTGGCCGCGTTCGCGCTGCTGTTCCCGACGACCCTGTCCAGCAGCGTCGACCGTGGCGTCGTCGAGCTGTCCAATGTGGCCGGGCAGCAGTTCTCGGCCTCCGGCAGCGATGCGGTCACCCGCGAGAGCGCCTATCGGACCTGGCTGACGGGGAACTTCGGTGACCCGGACTCGCCCACGGCAGTCGCGCTCGGACCGCGGCTGATGAGTGCGACGCACTACACGTGGTCGGACATGAAGCGCATGCAGGCCGACCCGGAGGCCAAGCAGAGCATTGACCGGGACAAGGCGCGAGAGTTCAAGGCGGTCGCCGACGAGCTGAAGACGAAGGATCCGGCCGCCTACGAGACCTTCACAGGTCGCGGCGAGCGGACTGGCCCGGCGTTGTTCGGGGTGGTCGTCGTGTTGGCGATGAGCCTATTCATCGGGCTGGCGATGCTGATGGTGATGATCGCCCGGGTGATGATGCAGGGCTTGGTGCTGGCGGCGCCACTGGCGGTGATTCTCGGGGTGCTGCCGACGCACACGACGGTGCTGCGCCGGTTGTGGGATCTGTTCACCGCGGCGGCGGTGGCGGTGGTGAAGTTCGTGATCGCGGGTGGTGTGATGGCCTTGGTCCTCGGCGCTATTCAGTCGGCTGATTCGCTGAGTGGCGGGGCCAAGCTGTTCTGGGTGGTGGTGGCGACCGTGGTCGGTATCGTGCTGACCCGGCCGCTGCGGAGCTTCAAGACGATCGTCCCAGGGCTGGACCCGAATCGCTCCTACGTACGCGCGGCGGCCTCTGGGGTGGCCAGCTACTTCGGCGCGAAGTTCGGAAGTGAGCAGGGCGTCGAGCGCGGAGTCGTCGCCGCAGCGGCGGCCAACGGGTCAGACGCGCAGTCGCCGTCCACCGAGGCGCTGGAGTCGCTGGGTTCGTTGCCCTCTCCGGCCTGGCAGACCGCGGTTGCTGCACCGGCGCTATCGTCGTCGACGAGCGGTGTGCCCGGGGGAAGTTCCCTTCAGCTCGGTGCAGCCACTCCGGTCACCGCCGTGGCGCTCCCGGTGGGCAGTGCAGCGCAGGCGCGGCAAGCGTGGCCTGGCATCGTCGGTCGGCGAACCGCGGTGGCAGCGCTTCCGGCCGGCCCGAACCGCATCGACGCGGCCGAAGCAGCAGACCCGGAGATCAGCGAACCTGACGCGCAGGCGGGCCCGGACCTCGGCTCTCGTCTGCGACCATTTCCGCCGATAACCACTACGTCCGCCGATGCTGCCGAGCCGGGCGGAGAGCGTCCCGGAGATGTGGTGCGGCCGCGGCCGGGTGTTCCCGCGCGGGGTGGAGTGGAGGTGGTCTACCCGACCGGCGTGATCGTCGCCGACGAGGATGGGCCGCTGTACTCGCGGTCGACCGCGAGCGACGCACCGGCGGAGGTCTACGTGCCGGCCGCGGAGCTCGAGCTCGACGAAGACGGCCACGAACAGCCGCTGGTGATGTATCGCAGCAACCGGGCCGAGTCCGTCCATGCGCCGGCCTGATGTCCTCACCTACGACGTCGAAGACTCCGCCCGGCGTCGTGTGCCGTGGCGGTCGTTGCTGCTGCTCGCCGCGGTAGTCGCGGTCGGCGCGCTCCTGATCGTCTGGACGGCGACCAGCGGCACCACTTCGGCGTCCAAGCCGCCGGCGCCGAGCGCAGTCAGCAAAGTTGCGGAGTCGACGACCCCCACAATCACCGGATCACCCACCACGACCGCACCGGCCGGGTCGGACGAGACCCAGCCGAGCACAGCGCCGACCGAGTCACGCCAAGCCGTCGAGGAGTTCGTTCGAGCCTGGCTCGACCGTGATCCACAGAGCCGCAAGCAGGCTCTCCAGGATTCTGCGGTGCCTGCGCTGGCGGAGCAGCTCGAGCTGACCTCACTGGACAACGTGCCCGCCGCACGTCCGGTGGGTCCGCCCTCGGTCGAGGACGTTTCGCCCTACAGCGTGACGTTCAGCCAGCAGCTGTCGTCGGACCTGACGATCCGAGTGCTGGTCGTGGCCGATCCGCAGGCCAGACTCGGATGGCTGGCGACGTCGGTCGAGCAGGTCTGAGCCGTGGATCCCGCGACCGCGAAGATGGCGCTCCAGCTCGCCACGACCTTGGCGCGCCAGCGTGGGTTCCGCTACCTGATCGTCGGGCTGGTGTTGGCCGGGCTGTGCACATCCCTGGCGGTGGTCTTCGGCCCGTGGATGTTGGCAGCCCAGCTGACGGCGAGCCTGCGCGGCCAGCAGCAGCGGATCACCGACGGCGGTTCGTGCGCGGATTCGACCCTCGCGCTGGCCGGCGATGCGCAGGCTTCCGGTGATTTCTCGGCCGAACAGGTCCGCAACGCGACCACGATCTGGTCGGTCTCACAGCAGCTGTCGCTCGGTGACCGCGGCGCGGTCGTCGGGATCGCAACGGCGCTCCAGGAGTCGGGACTGCGGAACCTCAACTACGGCGACCGCGACTCGCTAGGACTGTTCCAACAGCGGGCGAGCTGGGGGCCTGCTGCCGTCCGCGAGGATCCCGTGCATTCGTCACGGCTGTTCTTCCAGGCGTTGGCGAAGGTGACGGGCTGGCAGCTGATGTCGGTCACCGTCGCGGCGCAGACGGTGCAGCGCTCGGCGTTTCCTGACGCCTACGCGAAGTGGGAGCGTTCGGCTGCCGGTCTGGTGGCCTCGATCAAGGCCAAGGCCCCGGCTGGAAGCGCCGATGCGGTCGCGGCGATGGGGTCCGGCATGTGCGGTGCGGCCGGTGCGATGAGCTGCCCCGCGACCGGGATGGCCGCCGAGCAGGGCCTCACCCCCGACGCGCTCCGGGTCTTCCGTTGCCTGAAGGACTCCTGGCCGCAGTTGACGACCCTGTACGGCGTCGGTGATCGGCCGGCGAACGTCGACACCGACCACCAGGACGGCCGAGCCGTGGACGCGATGATCCCGGGTCCTTCGAGCGCGACCGGCGTGCGGTTGGGTGATGCGATCGCCGCCTGGGCCGTCCGGAAGCATCAGGCACTAGGCGTGAAGTACGTCATCTGGAACGCCCGCATCTGGAACGTCGAGCGGGCCTCCGAGGGTTGGCGAAGCTGCGGCACGTCGGCCGCCGCCTGTTACAGCGGGCCGGACCCGACCGCTGCGCACCGTGACCACGTCCACATCTCCGTCTACGGGGATCAAGCCGGGAGCGGCGGTGCATCGGGTGTCCGTGGGTTCGGCTCGATCGTGTTGCCGGTCGACCACTATGTTCTGACTGCGCGGTTTGGGCAGTGCTCGAGCCACTGGGCGAACTGTCACACCGGGCTGGACTTCGCGGCTCCCACCGGCACCCCGATTCACGCAATCATGGCCGGGACGGTTGTCTGGGCAGGCTGGGGCGGGGCGTACGGGAACCTGACGAAGATCCAGCACCCCAACGGTGTGCAGAGCTGGTACGCGCATCAGTCGGCTCAGGAGGTGAGGGTGGGTGATGCGGTGAGCGCGGGTCAGGTCATCGGCCGGATCGGTGCCACGGGCAACACGACCGGGCCGCACCTTCACTTGGAGGTGCGGGTCAACGGCACTCCGGTCGACCCGGATGCGTGGCTTTCCGGGCGTGGGGTGTCGCCGTGACGGAGCCTCCGAGCAGGTGGGAGGACTTGAGCTTCGACGATAACGGCCGGTTGGTCGACGTCAACGGTCCGCTCGAGTATGTGGACTTCGGCCCGCCACCTCCGATCGAGTGGGTCTCGGTCATCGACGCCCCGGATGCGTTCGGGCGCCGAGGCGCGACGAGGAACGGGTCCGGGATCCGTTATGGACTCCGGATCGCCTCGGAGGTCTTCGAGGACGCCGGCGGCTGGTACGTCCATCTAGTCGGCGAAGACCAGTGGTGGTGGTGGATCGGCCAGTCGGCCGATGAACGGCCAGCGCGTCCGAGCCACGCTATTTGTTGGCCCGCACGGTACGTCTGGCTCGAACTCACCGACGGTCAGTCAGAGCCGAACAGTACACGGGAGGACTCGCGGTCATAGTTCCGTTGCTCTCACAACCACGATCGTCGGACGCCGAGCGGATCCATGCGAGTGGCCACGGGTAACTCCCGAGCGCTGACGAATACTGTGCGCCTTGCGCGCAGTCACCCGGTACCACTAAGCGCTGATTGTCCGCCATCAACCCGACTGTCCGCCATCAACCCGACTGTCCGCCTTCTCATTTCGCCAGATGGGGTTGGGATTCTGTGAAAGTTCAGGTAAACAGCGGAATCGCCTTTCGGACGGATCCCGCCTATATTTTTGCGCAGCCGACTCTGTAAGAGCACAGGGGTCACCTTCAGCTCCTATTGGGGCCCGCGTTAAGGGGCTGATCTGTCATTCAAACTGTCCCGCGTGCCTTGATTGCATCCGCGACGGCCTTTACTATCTCGGGTGGGACAGACTGGATCTGGTTGTCGTCGGAGACGCTATGCGGTCCAAACACGTAGTGTCCAAAACTTGTTAGAACGGCATCGCGACTCTCGTTGCTGAGCCGACCGGTGAAGGCACCCACGGACTTGAGTTGAACCGCGAGGCGCCCAGCCCATTGGCTAGCCTGGCGGTGGCGAGATGCCTCACGCGAGCAGTATGCAGCCAGCCCCAGGCATGGAAGTGCAACAAGTAGGTGCGATACATAGCTCTGCCAACCCAAGCCAACTGATTGATTCAGGGCGGCCAAGGCAACCCCGACCGTGGCTGCAAGCGCGAAGACTGAAACGATGAGCCATCCCCAGCTGGCCCGCAATTGTGCTACCTGATACCCGGCGAACTGCTGAGCCAGCTCGCTCTCGGCCACGGATCCAGCGCTTTCTTCTGTCGCTGCCCGTGCCCTAGACACGGCGTCAGCGTCGGCAACGACTCTAGATGCTGTGAGGTTCGCCAGATCTACGCTTAGTCCTTGGAGTTGTGCCCGTTCAGTATCAGTTACCCTACGGGCACCCTCGGCGATTGAGTCGAACAGCCGTTGGATTAAGCGACGCCGAAGAGCACGTAATTCGTCTACGCCTTCCATCATCTCAAACAATGCGGTTTGCCCGATTACTGAAGTGAGGTCATTGATAGAATATACGTCAAGCACGCCATAGGTCCGAGCGCTGTCGGCAAATATTTCGGCGATTTGGAGTGCTTCTCGAACCAAATCGAGCTCGTCTGAGGCGTCCAGGGTAGTTGGTCCGGACGAAAGCGACTCGATACGTTGTATGGCGAGATCAAGTGCCTTTCTCAATTCAAGGTATATGGACTGGTGTTGCGCACCGTCCGAGCTTAGCCAAGGTGACCCGCCGTCAGAGGGTTCTACTATTTCCACCGTTGGAGCTAATGCAGCAACCGCTGCGTTTATGTGCTGAGCTTTTGCCCAGTCGACTGAGTCGCCGAAATTCTCCTGCGATGAAGTAAGAGTGTATAAGGACCTGATGAGTGACTGTCGCGCTTGCTGAAGGTTGTAGATACTCCGTTCCGGTTCTAGGAGCACAATGTCTCGGCAAACGCTCTCCAACAATCGGAGGTCATAGGTTCCCAAGCCGTTTTGCAACAAATGGAACGGAAGATCCTGCGCTAGACCAATCGCTCTTTTTAGTATGCTCAGTTCGCGCGCATGTCCTGTGTTCGGCTTAACTAATTCCGAAAGAGCGTCGATTCGGCGTTCCGCCACTTCGAGTTGGTTCTCTCGCGGTGCTTCTGATGGCTCCTTCATGGCAAGTCTTGGCGGTCATTTGGTCGGTCCACGTCCAGCAGAGTACTTGAGTATGCGCTCGCGTAGGCGACTTTGGTCGCGTGTAATTGAAGCGAAGCCAAGTTCAGCGAGGACCGGACCGCAGGGAGCGCAGCGAGCGAGGACCGGACCGCAGCCGCGGCGAGCGCAGCGAGCCGCCTTGATCCCATAGAGCCAGATTCGGCAATGTATTCGCCATCATTGTCAGCTGACCTCGACCAGGAGTGATCGGCCGGCCGAGATGTGCGCGGATGCCAGCAGCATCTCGGACCCGGTTTGATTTGTCAGCATCCTTATGATCATCGTCGGTGGGACGCCGAGGTAGTAGCGATAACGACGATTAGCAAGACTACGCGCCCAGCAGCAAATGACTACTGGGACGTTGGTTCGGTCATCATGGGTGCCGTTTCGGCAGGTTCACGACCCTCAGGGCGGACGCCAAGAACTCCGCCTTGATCAAAGCCAAGTTCGGAGCTGTCAAACAGCGGCTCGTCTGCCTTTGAGAGGATGCCCTGGCGGACGGCTGCGTAGAGAAGACGTGCGGCCTCTCCGGCTTTGGCCTTTCCGGCCGAGGAAAACAGAATCATAATCACTACGCCAATAACGAACGCCCAGAATGGTTGATGCAGTATTTCCCGACAGGCTTCTGGCAGCCAATAAAGCCATGACGGCAAAGCTTGAACATTAAGAAGCCGGTCGACGGTTGGCCACCATTGATCAAATGTCAACCAGCTGAATGTTTGCACCTGCGCGTAGCCTACAAAGATGAGGGTTGCCGCCATCGGGATGCCGATGGCACTCCGAAATTCGGCTTCGGCGGAGAGACGATCGTACTCGTCGTAAAGCTTTTCGTGGTCCACTTTAAGTCTCACCTTGAGCTCAGATATACGTCGATCAATTTGCTCTGGCGGCAATGCCACGACGACATATCTCCAGACAAATTCTCTTCTAGCCTCCGAACTCCCAGCAAGCACACCCAGCAGAGACTCTTTCACATAGGTCTCTACATCTCGACGTGGTACATAGTGAGCGGTTCGTGCCTCACGATACAATCGTCGCCAAGGTCGCTTGGCTGCGTTTTGGTTTTGCTCGATTCCCGTAATATGGTTCCGCAACCAGTCAGAATCGGCACTGCTCATCGTGCTAAGTAGGTCTTCGGAATCTTCTGGCGGGAATTTTGCATTGAGAAAGTCAAGCGCATCTGCGGAGCCAGCGAGCGACATGGTATCCACAATTTCGCGGCTCATGAAGGGTGACCTTTGAACTCGTCGCTCAGCGTCTTGTTTTAAGAAGTAGAGCCTCTCAGCTCGTTCATTGCTCCAGCTATAGGCGAGAGTCCTGAGGCCTTCGAGCACTGTAAGACCCACGAATCTGAGAGCTTCAGAGACATCGCCAAGGAGATCTTGCAGAGTCATAGGTGATTCCTGTTGGGCAGTTGCTCCCACGGAATCACTACCTTCGTCTTGGGCGGTCGTGGAGAGGGCGGCGGTGGGGCCGATGCCAGGCTCCACGTCTTCGTTACGCGACGGCTCCTCGCTGACTGGCTGCTCCAATCGGTCAGCGCCCTGGGCGGTCTTGGATATTAGCAAGCTTCGAACAAATATCACGATCAGTGCTGTGACAGAAACACCCAGCAGCACCCCGACCCAGAAAAGAGCAGTCGCCCCAAGAAATGAAACCAATACTACCACCGCGACGGCGAGAACCGCTATAAGAATGCGGTAGTCGAGCAGAACTCCGAGCGTGCGCGACAGCGCCGAGAAGACGTACGTAAGAATGACACCAACAAGATATACCGAAGCGATAAGGATCCCCGTCTTTACGCCTGATGGAAATTTCACGATCAAAGCACTGTAAGGTCGAAACGCTATTTGCAGCCGATCTGAAGTCGCTGGAGGAAGCGCGATCCATGCTGCGAAAAAGGCGGTTGCCCATAGGAGTCCGGCAGAGAAAGGCGTTCGTAAATCTCGGAAGCCCGGTAGGATCATTGAGAGTAGGTTCATGTTATCTCTTCAATTGCTGTGTAATGGGTGCCTCGCGACAGCCAAGAAGCTGGCCAGGATCCATGTTGGCAGAGAAGAACGCGGCTGGAGGGGATTTGAGGCTTCTAGGTGATCCGCAATTTGCGAAGTGGCGCCCTTTGGCTCGCCCGGCGTGCGCAGGCGGCCACTCCGGGCCTTCCAAGAACCTCATCCCACGAGGGCGATACTGGCAAGGTCCTCTCAAGTTCGACGGTAGCGACTGGGATACGACGGTCGCTGTCTGGCCCGGTTCACGTTGCTCCGTCGGCCGAGATTGAGGTGACCCCGAAGGACTGTGACAAACTCATGACGGTTACGCCAGCCGGGCGGGCGGTCGACGCTCTGGGGCCGCGCAGTGCTGCGAGCGGCAGCGATACCCACAGATCCATGAGTGGGCCGAGGCGAACGGAATAGAGGTCTCCTCGCGCGGCCGCATCAGCGCCGCCGTCCGTGAGCAGTATGAGGCTGCGAACTAGTGGGCAGAAGGTGCGAGGGCAGCAAGGCGAGCACTGGATGATCGTCCCGTGAGTGACTTGCACTCCTACTGCTCTACAGAGATGACCCAAGACGCGACGAACTGCCTCCAGACAATCCGCCGTGGTCGGGGGTGACTTGTGACTTTCGCCTACCTGTGTCGTCTGAGGGCACCGCGTATGTTTCTCGCATGCTTGAGAGCCGGTGGGCCTACGAGTGCGCGAGGGGCTATCTGGCGCCCCTGGGACGCCGGTGGTCCCACGTGCGGGCCGTCGGTGCGGTCGCCGAAAAGTTGGCCCCCGCGTTCGGCGGAGGCTTCGACCTGCTGGTCGATGCAGCCCTGTTGCACGACATTGGCTACTCGGCAAGCCTGGCGACGTCCGGCTTCCACCCTGCGGACGGCGCCCGATTTCTCGAAGCGTGTGGTGAGCACCAGTTGGCGCTCTTGGTCGCTCATCACTCAGGCGCGCGGATTGAAGCCGCACTGAGGGGGATCGACGGCTACTGCGATGAGTTCCCGTGGTGCAACACCGCGCTGGACAAGGCGCTGACGTTCTGTGATCTGACGACGAGCCCTTCGGGCGAGCCGATGAGCCTCCACGAACGGGTGGCAGAGATCCTCGACCGCTACGGTGCCGATCATGTGGTGGCCAGGTCGATTCACTCTGGGCTCCCCGAGTTCGAGGAAGCCTGTGCTGCGACCGCTGCCCTGATCGAGGTGGCTGGTATCGAGGTCGAGCCTGCACGCCTGGCGGGATTGGATCGGGTGGCCGTTTGATGTTCCGAACCGGGTTGGGTCACGACACACATCGCCTGGTGCCAGGCAAGGAACTCGTGCTCGGCGGCGTGAGCATTGCGGCAGGCGTCGGCTTCGACACGCACTCCGACGGCGACGTGCTCAGTCACGCCGTCGTTGATGCGCTTGCGGGCGCAATTGCCGACGGCGATCTAGGTACGCACTTCCCCGAGGACGATCCTGCTGCAGAGGACGCTCGCAGCCTCGGTTTCGTCGAGGAGTTCGCGGCGGTGGTCGCTGATCATGGATACGAGGTGTCGAATCTCGACTGCTTCGTCGTACTCGGCACAGTCAGGCTGCGGCCGCACATTGAAGCGATGCGGGCGAACCTGGCTGGCGCGCTGGGCTTGCCTCTGGAGGCGGTGTCGGTGAAGGCCCGGTCCAACGATGGGATCGGGCCGGAGGGGGAAGGAGCGGCTTGCAGCGCGTGGGCGAGTGTCCTCGTCTACCCGGTGGAGAACCGAAACGCCTAGGCGGGTTCCCAGATCTGCGCCGTATCCCAAACGGCATCGAAGCTGCGACGGTAGCCGTCGAACCACGTGCTGCCCTCGAGCCGCCGTAGGTGCAAGGTGGGGTTGGCCGAAGCCGGGGCTCCCCACATGTGCGGGTTGACCAGCATGGTGTCGTCGAAGCGGAAGATCGATGCGTAGAGCGTGGTGCCGTGAAGTCGGATCTCTACGTTGTCAACATCCATCAGCTCGCGGTAGTAGGTCAGCGATGCCCGGATCTTGGCGGCAAGCGTGCCACGCAGCCCCTCCTCGCGATCGCGGACGTCGACCGCCTGGCTGTCCGGATCTCCCCAACACAGACGCACGCTCACGCCGGCCGCGGCCCGCTCCGCCAGCATCGCTCCGATCCTCGGGTTGAGGTTCGCCATGGACGTTCCCGCGTAGACGAGGAAGTCGATGTGTCTGGTCGCTGAGCCGAGGAGCTGCACCCAGACGTCGCGCGGCACAGAAGCTCGGTCGGGGTAGACGCCGAGCAACTCGGACTCCACGGTCCCCTGTCGCTGACTGTCGTCCTGATCATCCAGCAGGCCGGGCCACAGATAGACCTCATCGGCGTCGAGCTCCCTGGCGACCGCCCAGCGTGTCTCCCGATGCGGAATTCGGTCGTGGGCTATCCATCGCTCGACGGTCTTGATGTTGACATCACACGCTCGGGCGAGGCGTCCAGGGGAGTATCCGCGTCGCTTCATCTGACTGCGGAGGCGCTCGTTCACTTCTCCAGTAGATGGGACGTTTCTGGACATGTCAAGGACTTGGAAGGACAGAACATTCGTCGTCTTTCGGGGCACATGCGTTCACATCACCTTAAGTCGCATCCGTCGACGAGCTCGTGGCTCGCAGTCCGAGGGCGAGTACTTCGTTGGTGCGGACACGCGAAAGGACTGACTAGGACGTGATGTGTGTCCCAATTCGTCCCTAGTGTCCAACAAGGTTGTTTCGCCGTCCCTGGCCTTTCGGTTGTCCTGAATCCATGCACCGATCACCCCGATCGGAGCCGTGGACGAGAGGAAGTCAGCCATGCAGGTTCCGTTCAAGATGAGCTTCGACGACGCGTTCCCGTTCGGTGCCGGCGTGGTGTCGAAGGTGATTCCGGCCAACGACTTCGAGGCTTCGACGAAGGAGCGGCCGGTGCAGGCTCGGGATGACTCGGGGCGGCTGCTGTGGACGGTCGAGGTGCTCGACTTCGATCCCGACGCCCGCGAGCGGACCGTCAAGGTGAAGATCGCCGCTGATCATCAGCCGGTCCCGCCGGCGCTGACGGATGGCCAGTTCGTCCGGCCGGTGGTGCTGGAGAACCTGATGGTGACGCCGTGGATCAACGACAACGGCATGCGGCCGAAGATCGCCTACAGCTTCCGCTGCACCGGCCTGGCCGATGCCCGGCCCCGCAGCGGCTCCAGCGTGGCGGCGAAGGCGGCCTGATCCAGGTGACTCGGACAGCGAAGTCGCAGGCGGTGCGATTACTGCGCCAGCCAGTTCGCGAGGCGTGGTGGTGGGCCTGTGGCGCAGCGGGCATCTTGCGGCGCTACCCACGGCGCGCGCTTCTGTGGGTGGCGATACTCGCCTTGGCCACGCTTCAGCGGCAAGTCGTCGTCGTCGGCCTGCTGCTCGTGCCCGTTCTCGCTGTCGTGTGCTGGGCTCGGCTTTCCCCGATCAGCTATCGGCGTCTGCTCGCCGACCCTCTGTGGCGTCGTCGGACTGGCCGGGCTGTCCGCAAGCAGTGGCCGTTGATTGCCGAGGCCTGCGGCCTGTCGCGCCGAACTCCTCGGGTTGCATTGGCACTGGTGACGCCACCCCTCGGAGTAATTGGGCCGAGCGAACGGGTTGTCGTCCCGACGTTGCGAGGGATGAGTTGGGCAGGCCATCAGCTCACTCTGCGACCGGCCTTGCTGCTCGGCCAGACCATCGGGGACGTCGAGGAAGCAACGGAACGACTGCGCCTCGCTGTGGCTGCACACCGAGTGCGGGTCGCTCCGGACGAGGATCAGATCAGCTGCCGGATCATCTGCCGGTTCGGCGACGTCCTCGCCGAACCGTTCGCGACCCCCCTTCCGGAAGCGGATCACTTGCCTCTGACGCGGGTCTGTTTGGGGCGGACAGAAGACGAGCAACCGTGGACCGTCGATCTGCGCGTCTCGACGCTCACCGCGGGAGCATCCGGAGCTGGCAAGGGCTCGGTGATGTGGTCGCTGATGGTGGAGCTGGCGCCGGCGGCGCATGCGGGGCTGGTGCAGATCCACGGCATCGATCTCAAAGGCGGAATGGAGCTGGGTCTCGGGCGGCCCCTCTTCACTCGTTACGCCGACGATCCTGGGACGGCCGTACGCCTCCTCGAGGACGCTGTCGAAGAGTGTGAGCGGCGCGCCCGCGGCATGGTGGGTGTCGCACGAGAGCACGTGCCCTCGGTCGAAGCACCCCTGGTCCTGGTCCTCATCGATGAGCTGGCATCACTGGTCGCCTATCTGCCCGATCGGGATCTGCTCCGTCGGGCCGAGGTCGCCCTTGCTCGGCTGTGCTCCATCGGTCGGGCGCCGGGCTACTTCGTCTTCGGATTCCTCCAGGATCCGCGGAAGGAGACCCTCAAGGCTCGACATCTCTTTCAGCAGACCATTGCGCTGCGCCTTCGGGATCGTGAGGAGGTGGCAATGGTGCTGGGCGACGGAGCGATCTCGGCTGGTGCGGCGGCTCACCGGATTCCGCGCTCGACACCCGGCGTGGGTTTCGCGCTCGATGACGCCGGCCGCCTGGTCCGAGTGCGCGCTGGATTCGTCGACGACCACGCCATCCGCGAGATTGCCCATCGCTATCCGGCGGCGGCACAGATCCCGGTCGAGCCGCTCGAGGTTGATCCGGCTCGTCCCCCTCGCTCACGATCGCCCCGCTCGCGGAACTCCGAGGCGGCGTGATGTCAGCGGTCACGAGCAGGGAGGTTGGGACGCCGCGCGTCACGCCGGACATGGCGTATGAGCTGGCCGTGGAGCAGAAGGTCTGCGTGCGCCCCTTGCTTCGGCGGGTGCTGGACCAGGCCAGCGGATCCGAGACGAAGGTCCCCCTGGCTTGTGGGTCGACGCGCGAGGCGGTCTGCCCCTCATGCGCGGACAAGGCCCGAAGACTGCGGATGCAGCAGTGTGCCGAGGGATGGCACCGGGGCGACGAGCCGGCCAGGGATACGTCAGATCTGGAAGAGGATGACGGCGACGACGAGATCGACGCCGAGCTTCCACTGGAAGCCCAGATGGGTGAGAGGCGAGTTCGCTCGACGCGGCATCGGGACGACGTTGCCGATCTACCGAGAGTACCGGCCGAGGACCGGACGATCGGTCGGGTCTTCAGCTCAGCAGATGGTCGCGAATACCGACCGTCGATGTTCCTAACCTTGACTTTGCCGTCCTACGGTCGGGTGAAGGGCAACGGAACTCCGGTTGATCCCGCGACCTATGACTATCGACGAGCGGCTCTGGACGCGCTGCACTTCTCCAAGCTCGTCGATCGCTTCTGGCAGAACCTGCGCCGGTGCGCCGGCTATCGGGTGCAGTACTTCGCGGCAGTCGAGCCTCAGCGTCGCTTGGCGCCGCACCTGCATGCCGCAGTTCGCGGCGCCATCCCGAGAGCAACGCTCAGAGATGTCGTCAGAGCGACCCATCACCAGGTGTGGTGGCCACGGTTCGTTCGGCCCGTCTTCGACCGTCGGCAGCTGGTGTGGGACGGGCAGGACTATATCGAGCCCGATACGGGCATCGTCCTCCCCCGATGGGAGGAAGCCTTGGACCAGGTCGACGACGACCGTGCGTCTCATTCGCTTCGGTTCGGCCGTCAGCTCGACATGGCCGGCATCGTCGCGCCGTCGCTGGACGCGGATCGGGCGGTGCGGTATCTGACCAAGTACCTCGCGAAGTCGATCGCCGACACGTTTGCGGGGGCGGGCGGCGAGGTCGACGGCGAGTACGAGGCGCACATCGATCGTCTCCATCATGAGGTGAGGTTGCTGCCCTGCTCAGAGCAGTGTGCGAACTGGCTGAGGTTCGGGGTCCAGCCGAAGGACGCCGGGCCAGGCCTTCGACCGGGCGAGTGTGCGCGCAAGGCACATGACAGGGAACACCTGGGTCTCGGCGGCCGGCGAGTTCTGGTGTCCCGTGAGTGGTCGGGCAAGACCCTGCGAGAGCATCGCGTGGATCGAGCAGCAGTGGTTCGCGAGGCGCTGCTCGAGGCGGGGATCCTCGCGCCGGAGCTCGAGCGGCTGGCTGCTTCGGTCACTCTTCCCGATGGACGGCCGCGGTTCGTCTGGACCGACCTTCGGACTGATCCGGTTCTGTACGCGCGGGTGATCTTGGAGTCGGTATGGGAGCGCTCACGATGGCGCGCAGAGTACGAGCAAGCCAAGACTGCTCGTCGTTGCAGTGCGGCGGGTTCAGCACCGACGACGGAGACCGACCCGGACGGGTGATCTGTTCTGCACCGCGCTCTCCTCCGGCCTCCCCGATCACTGCTGCCATCGGCTCGCGGTCCGCCGGTCCAGGGTGAGCGGAGCGAATCGGGACGACACGAAGCGCAGCGCAGTGCCCTTGACGGGCGGGGCGAGAGCCGAATCATGACCAACTCGGGGAGACCGGGCGCAGCCCAAGAGCGGAGACACGATGATTGCAGAACGTCTCATGACGATGCGAGAGCTCTCCGACCTGCTCGGAGTGTCCATGAGCACGATCTACAGCTGGCGGTGCCGTGGCGAGGGACCAGCCGGCTATCGAGTCGGCAAATTCGTCCGCTTCCGTCGATCGGACGTCGAGGCCTGGTTGGAGCGCATCGCCGAGCCGATCGGAGGTCGGTGACCATGGCGTCGATCGAGCGCCGGGAGCTGAAGCAGCGGGACTCGACCGGTCGCGTGCGAACGGTCCTCCGCTACAAGGTCCGCTACCGCGACCACGCCGGTCGGGAGCACAGCGAAACCGTGAAGCGTTCGGCGGACGCCGAGCGCCGGGCAGCAGAGCTCGAGGTGCAGCTGGCGAGCGGGGTTTGGCGTGATCCCCGTCGCGGCGAAGTGAAGCTCGGGACATGGGCTGCCGAGTGGATCAAGACCCGCCACGATGTGAGGGCTTCGACTCGAGCCCGTCTTGAGCAGACCTTGTCCGGCCAGGTGGTTCCTCGCTTCGGGAGCACCTCACTGGCCCGGATCACGAATGCTGACGTGCGGCGCTGGGTGGCCGAGATGATGGAGTCCGGGCTGTCGCCCACCACGGTCCGCAAGGCGGTGTTCGCACTCAGTCAGTGTCTGTCGGCGGCTGTGGCGGACGGTCGGTTGGTCACCAACCCAGCGCTGGACGTTCCGCTACCCGCGGAGCGGATGAAGGCACCGCGATTTCTCTCCCAGTCCGAAGTCGGGCTCCTGGCGGAGGCCATGCCTGAGCGGTATCGCGCCCTCGTCTTGGTGGGTGCGTTCGCGGGCCTCCGCTGGGGAGAGGCTTCCGGTCTGACCCGTGAGCACGTGGACGTGTTGCGTTCGCGGATCCGGGTGGTCTCCACCGCCGTCGAGGTGCGTGGTCATGTGACACTGGGGAACGAACCGAAAACCCGTCGGTCGAGGCGGACAGTTCCTGTGGCCCGGGCGACGATGCGCGAGCTCGAGCGCCACTTGTCCCTTTTCGTGGGCCCAGAGCCGGACGCGCTCGTGTTCACCGCGCCGGCGGGCGGGCCACTGCGGAGATCACTCTTCGCCCGACGCGCCTGGGAGCCGGCGGTCAAGCGAGCCGGTCTGCCGCCAATCACCTTTCACGGCCTTCGGCACAGCTTCGTGGCGATTCTGGTCGCCGCCGGGTGCAACGTCCGTGAGGTGTCGGAGTGGGCGGGCCACAACAACGTTGCGTTCACCCTCACCCGTTACGGCGGACTCTTCGAGGACGGTTCAGACGAGGCTGTCGACCGCTTGGACGCGCTGCTGAGTCGTCATGATCAGCCAGCTGGCGTGGTGGTGTCGCTGACGGGTGGTGAGTCCTGATGTGTCCGTCTGGTGTCCTCGGGACACTCCGGCTTATTGGCGCCACGACCCCGCGAGACCTGTTCACCCTGGTCAGAGGTGGTTCGATCGAGGTGGGCCTAGGTGGACTTGAACCACCGACCTCTGCCTTATCAGGGCAGCGCTCTAACCGACTGAGCTATAGGCCCGAGGGTGGCGACGAGGATCACCCGCGCCGACGGGCAACGTTAGCCGATCGGCGGGGGCGCCTCAAATCGCTCCAGGTCAGTCCTCGGCGAGGGTGACCTCGAGGCCGCCGAGCATCGTGGCGGCCAGGTTGTAGAGGAACGAGCAGAGCGTCAGCAGCGCGGTGAAGATCACCACGTCGAGGGCCGCGATCAGCGCGGTCGCCCCCATGACCTTCTGGGTGTTGATGTACTCCTCGATCCGGAACGGGGTGGTGTCGCCCGGGGTGCTGACCACGCTGCCGACGACCTCGTTGATCGAGGTGAACAGCCCGGAACTGCCGATCACGGTCCAGATCACGTAGATCGCGACCACGAAGACGATGCCGGCCGCGATCGAGAACAGGAACGACGTCTTCATCACCGACCAGGGGTCGATGCGGGACAGCCGGAGCCGCGCCTTGCGGGTCCGCCGGGCCACACCGGGCTTCGGCTTGGCCGCCGGCGCCGCGGTCGTGGTGGTGGTCTGCACCGTCCCGGCGGCGGCTGCGGCCACCGCGGGGATGGTCACGGTCGGCGGTCCGCTCAACGGCTCGGGTCCGGCGGTCCGCGCTGCGGGCTCGGCCGCTCGAGCGGGAGCCGTGGCCCCAGCCTCGGTCGACGCGGGCTTCGAGCCGCCACCGACCTTGCCGGCCACCGACGAGGTCAGGGCGCTCCAGCGGTCGCGCCAGCCGTTGCCCTCGTCCTTGGCCTCCGCGCTCTTCGGCTCCGAACCCTTGGGCTGCGGTTCGACAGGCTCAGGGCGCGTACCAGCGGGCTCAGCGTGCGTGGGGGCGGGCTCAGCGCGCGTACCAGTGGGCTCAGCCGCTTCGACAGACTCAGCGCGCGTGACTCCAGGCTCAGCGCGCGCCTCGGACGCCTCGGTCCGCGCGCCCGCGGCCTCGGGAGCCGTCGCGCCGTTGCGGATCCGGGTGGCGCGACTCGCCCCGGCACTGGCGCTCACCGTGGCGTAGAAGTCGCCGTCGTCGGTCTGGTCACCCGTGACCGGAGCCTGCGGGCTCCTGCGGCCATCACTCACTGTCTTCCTCCTCGCCCGCAGCCTGGTCCTCGGGCTCCGAGTCGCTCACCGTCTGACCCTCGCCGGCGACCTCGTCGGTCGCCTGCTCGCCGGTCGACGCCTCCGCCGGCTCCTCGCCGTCCGCGTCGAGCTCGGCCGCGGCCGCCGCCGTCGTCTCCGGGTTCAGCGCGATCACCACCACGCTGTCGCCGTTGGTGACGCCGACGAACTTCACCCCCATCGTGTCACGACCCTTGACCGGAACCTCGGCAACCGCGCTGCGGGTGATCTGACCACTGGCCTTGATGGCGATGATCTCGTCATTCTCGGCCACCACCAGCCCGCCGACCAAGGATCCGCGCTCGTCACTCAGCCGCATCGCCTTGATCCCGAGCCCGCCCCGGCCCTGCTGCCGGTAGTCCGAGACCCGGGTCCGCTTGCCGAACCCGCCGTCGGTGACCGTGAAGACGAACCAGTTGTCCTCTTCCAGCTCGTTGCTGATGACGCTCAGCGAGAGCAGCTCGTCGCCGTCGCGGAACTTCATCCCAGCCACGCCCGACGTCGCCCGGCCCATCGGCCGCAGCTGGTTGTCGTCCGCGGCGAACCGGATCGCCTGCCCCTTGCGCGAGATCAGCAGCACGTCGTCGGTGGCCCGGCACAGCTCGGCCCCGATCAGCTCGTCGTCGTCGTCGCGGAAGTTGATGGCGATGATCCCGGCCTGCCGCGGCGAGTCGTACAGGCTGAGCTGGCTCTTCTTGACCAGCCCCTTCTTGGTCGCCAGCAGCAGGTACGGGTACGCCTCGTAGTCGCGCACCGCGCGCACCTGGGCGATCTCCTCGTCCGGCAGGAACGACAGCAGCCCGGCCACGTGCGACCCGCGGGCGTCCCGCCCGGCCTCGGGCAGCATCCAGGCCTTGGTCCGGTAGACCCGCCCCTTGTTGGTGAAGAACAGGATCCAGTGGTGGTTGGTGGTGGCGAAGAGGTGCTCGACCTCGTCGTCGGCCTTGAGGCTCGCCCCCCGGACGCCCTTGCCGCCGCGCTTCTGCACCCGGTAGAGCTCGGTGTTGGTCCGCTTGGCGTACCCGCCGCGGGTGATGGTCACGACCACGTCGTGGTCCGGGATCAGGTCCTCGGCCCCGAGGTCCCCGTCCGCCGCCACGATCCGGGTCCGCCGGTCGTCGCCGTACCGCTCGACGATCTCGGCCAGCTCGTCGCCGACGATCTTCCGCTGCCGCTCCGGCTTGGCCAGGATGTCCTGGTAGTCGGCGATCAGCCGCTCGTACTCGGCCAGGGTGTCGATGATCCGCTGCCGCTCGAGGGCCGCCAGCCGGCGCAGCTGCATGTCGAGGATCGCGTTGGCCTGCACCTCGTCGATCTCGAGCAGCTCGATCAGCCCGGCCCGGGCCTCCTCGGTGCTCGGCGACCGCCGGATCAGCGCGATCACCTCGTCGAGCGCGTCGAGGGCCTTGACCAGCCCGCGGTAGATGTGGGCCTCGCGCTCGGCCTTGGCCAGCCGGAACTCGGTCCGCCGCTGGATGACGTCGCGCTGGTGCTCCACCCAGTAGGAGATGAACTGGTCGAGCCGCAGCGTCCGCGGGACGTCGTCGACCAGCGCCAGCATGTTGCAGCCGAAGGTGTCCTGCAGCTGCGTGTGCTTGTAGAGGTTGTTGAGCACCACCCGCGGCTGGGCGTCGCGCTTGAGCACGATCACCAGCTGCTGGCCGGTCCGGGCCGAGGTGTTGTCGCGGATGTCGGAGATCCCGGTCAGCCGGCCGGCGTTGACCAGCTCGGCGATCTTGAGGGCCAGGTTGTCCGGGTTGACCATGTAGGGCAACTCGGTGACCACCAGGTTGGTCCGCCCGGAGCGGTCCTCGTCGATCTCCACCACGGCGCGCATGGTCACCGACCCGCGACCGGTGCGGTAGGCGTCCTCGATCCCCTGGCGCCCGACGATCAGCGCGCCGTTGGGGAAGTCGGGCCCCTGGATCCGCTCCATGGCCGCCTCGAGCAGTTCCTCGGCGCTCGCCTCGGGGTGCTCCAGGCTCCACTGCACCGCCGAGGCGACCTCGCGGAGGTTGTGGGTCGGGATGTTGGTGGCCATCCCGACCGCGATCCCGGTCGAGCCGTTGACCAGCAGGTTCGGGAACCGCGACGGCAGCACCACCGGCTCGCGGGTCTTGCCGTCGTAGTTGGCCTTGAAGTCGACCGCGTTCTCGGTGATGTCGCGGACCATCTCCATGGCCAGCGGCGCCATCCGGCACTCGGTGTAGCGCATCGCCGCCGCGGGGTCGTTGCCCGGCGAGCCGAAGTTGCCCTGGCCGAGCACCAGCGGCGCCCGCATCACCCAGGGCTGCGCCAGCCGGACCAGGGTGTCGTAGATCGCGCCGTCACCGTGCGGGTGGTACTGCCCCATCACCTCGCCGACGACGCGGGCGCACTTGTTCCAGCCGCGGTCCGGCCGGTAGCCGCCGTCGTACATGGCGTAGAGGATCCGGCGGTGCACTGGCTTCAACCCGTCGCGGACGTCGGGCAGCGCGCGCCCGACGATCACGCTCATCGCGTAGTCGAGATAGGACTTCTGGATCTCGTCCTGCAGGTCCACCGGCTGGTTCCGGCTGGCGGGGAGCTCCGGGGTCTCGGTCATTCGCTCTTTCCTTTGTGCGCGTCGACGGGCTCAGGGCTTCGACGTCAGATGTCGAGGAAGCGGACGTCCTTGGCGTTGCGCTGGATGAAGTTGCGGCGCTGCTCGACGTCCTCGCCCATCAGGATCGAGAACATCTCGTCGGCGCGGGCGGCGTCCTCGAGGGTGACCTGGAGCAGGATCCGCTGCTCCGGGTCCATCGTGGTCTCCCAGAGCTGGTCGGGGTTCATCTCACCCAGACCCTTGTAGCGCTGGATCGGGTTCTCCCGGG
This sequence comes from Microlunatus kandeliicorticis, assembly GCF_014137855.1. Taxonomy (GTDB): domain Bacteria; phylum Actinomycetota; class Actinomycetes; order Propionibacteriales; family Propionibacteriaceae; genus Microlunatus; species Microlunatus kandeliicorticis. The sequence continues at coordinate 324,551 of NZ_JACGWT010000002.1, read as the reverse complement.
GCAGCCGCTTGCCGTCCTCCTGACCGGCCTTGAGCAGCGCGTCCCGCTCGGCGTCGGTGTAGGCCAGCTCGGCGGCACCGTTGGTCCAGTTGATCTTGAACAGCGGCGGCTGGGCCAGGAAGACCTTGCCGCTCTCGATCAACGGCCGCATGAAGCGGAACATCAGCGTCAGCAGCAGCGTCCTGATGTGCGCCCCGTCGACGTCGGCGTCGGCCATCAGGACGATCTTGTGATAGCGCAGCTTCTCGGCGTCGAAGTCGTCGTGGACCCCGGTGCCCAGCGCGGAGATGATCGCCTGGACCTCGTTGTTCTGCATGATCTTGTCGATCCGCGCCTTCTCGACGTTGAGGATCTTGCCGCGGATCGGGAGGATCGCCTGGATCCGCGGGTCGCGGCCGCCCTTGGCCGAGCCACCCGCCGAGTCGCCCTCGACGATGAAGACCTCGCACTCCTCCGGGTTCGTCGACTGGCAGTCGCTGAGCTTGCCGGGGAGACCGCTGCGGCCGAGCAGGCCCTTGCGGTCGCGGGCGGCGTCGCGCGCCTTGCGGGCCGCGATCCGGGCGATCGCCGCGGCCTGGCCCTTGCGGATGATCGCCCGTGCCTCCTGCGGGTTCTGCTCGAACCAGTCGCTCAGCTTGTCGTTGGTGACCTGCTGGACGAAGCTCTTGGCCTCGGTGTTGCCGAGCTTGGTCTTGGTCTGGCCCTCGAACTGGGGCTCCTCGAGCTTGATCGAGACGATGGCGGTCAGCCCCTCGCGGATGTCGTCGCCGCTGAGCCGGTCCTCCTTCTTCTTGACCATGCCCCAGGCGTCGGCCCACTTGTTGACCGTGTAGGTCAGGGCCGCGCGGAAGCCCTCCTCGTGGGTGCCACCCTCGTGGGTGTTGATCGCGTTGGCGAAGGTGTGCACCGACTCGTTGAACGAGGTGTTCCACTGCATGGCCAGCTCGAGGCTGAGCCCGGCCTCGGGACGGTCCGCGTCGACGGCGATGACCGTCGGGTGGATCGGCTCCTTGTTCTTGGTCAGGTACCGGACGTAGTCGATCAGCCCGTCGGCGTAGCAGAACGTGTCCGAGTGCCGCTCGCCGTCCTCGTCGGTGCGGTCGGTCCGCTCGTCGGTCACCGCGATGGTCAGGCCCTTGTTGAGGAAGGCCATCTCGCGGAACCGGGTGGCGAGCGTCTCGTAGGAGTAGGTGGTGGTCTCGAAGATGTCGCGCGCGGCGTAGAAGGTGACCGTGGTGCCGGTCTCCTCGGTCGGCTCACCCTGCTCGAGCGGCCCGTCGGGGACGCCGTAACTGAAGCTCTGCCGCCAGTGGTGGCCGTCGCGCCGGACCTCGACGTAGAGCTTCTCGCTCAGCGCGTTGACCACCGAGCTGCCGACGCCGTGCAGACCCCCGGACACCTTGTAGCCACCCTCGCCGAACTTCCCGCCGGCGTGCAGCACGGTGAGGATCAGCGTGACTGCCGGGATCTTCTCTGTCGGGTGTTCCTTGACCGGGATGCCGCGGCCGTTGTCAGTGACCCGGATACCGCCGTCGTCGAGGATCCGGACGTCGATGTGGTCGCAGTAGCCGGCCAGCGCCTCGTCCACCGCGTTGTCGACGATCTCGGTGACCAGGTGGTGCAGGCCGCGCTCACCGGTGGAGCCGATGTACATGCCCGGGCGCTTGCGGACCGCCTCGAGACCCTCGAGGACGGTGATCGAGTCGGCGTCGTAGACGTACTCGGGCGCCGGCGGCGGGTCGGGCAGGCTGCTCTCGAGGCCGCCGAGCGGATCAGCGCTCTCCTCCGGCTCCGCGACCTCGGCGGGCTGCTCGGACGACGCGTCGTCGGGGAGGTCGTCGGGCTGCGGGGTGTCGAGCGAAGGGTTGTCGGTCACCGACTCCGGGCTCCTGTCACACGTGCGCCGCCCTCGACCCACTCCGGGACGGGCCCGGGAGATCAGGCGGCGCGATTCGTCTGTCGTGCGCCGGCGCCACGCGGAGCCGGTGCAGCCCGCGCGGGCAGCGAGGGCGTCCCCGGACCCGGAGAGCGAACCCCGACACTGCCGTCGGCGGACGTGACGAGTCTACCCCGCGCGCGCGAGAAACCCGACTCCGGACGGCCGCGTCCGGGCGCCCGGATGCCACTGAGTGCCCCGAGAAGGCCCCACAGGGCCGTCGACAGGGTCCAGGACGTGACCCGGTACGCACCCAGGGCCTCCACGGCCCTCCTACGGCGATCTGCAGCGCTCGTCGTCCGGGCTCGCCGGACCTCCTCCGCTCTAGACTGTGGGCGTGACCGTGCCGGAGCCGCCACCCCGCTGGCGCGCCGACGACCCGGTCGACCCACACTGGTCGGCGCCCTCGCCGGCCCAGCCGCACCCGGCCTGGCCGGCCCCGCCCGAACCGCCACCGCGCCGCCGCCGGCTGGTGCTCGTGCTGGCCCCGGTGGTCGGGCTGGCGCTGCTGGTCGCCCTGACCGCGGGCTTCGGCGGCTTCCGGCAGCGCACCGACCGGGTGCACGACGTCGCGGTCGGCGGGCCGATCAGCACCGGGCCGTACGTCTTCACGCTGCAACGGGCGACCGCGCAGTCGGTCGACTCCCTCGGGCAGCGGATCGTCCGGGTGATCGTCTACGGCACCGTGGCCAACACCGGCGACGAGGGCCAGACGCCCTCCACCAGCCAGTTCTACGGCAAGAAGCCGACCGACCCGAGCTATGCCTCGGTCCAGTACGTCAACGTCGGCACGAGCAGCGACGGCACCGGCGGGCAGACCGTCACTCCCGGCCTGCCCCCGGTCGAGCTGCGGCTCATCTACGAGTTCGACGGCCGCTGGACACCCACCGACAGCTTCCGGGTCGTCATCACCGACCTGACCCAGGTGGACCGGACACTCGGTGGCAAGGACCCGCATCTCGAGCCCGACCCGGACACCGCCTATCGGGTGACCGTGCCGGTGCGGGTGCTGCCCCGCTCGAGCTGACGCAGGGTCAGCCGGCCGGCCGGATCACCTGGCTCGGCGCCCCGGTCAGGTGGTTGACCACCACCAGCCCGCGGAGCTGGTCGGCGTAGGTGGCGGGGATCTCGAAGATCTGCTGGTAGCTGAACGGCCGGCCGACCACCAGCCCGTCGGAGCAGTCCGAGGGCTGGTCGGTGGTCGGGCCCCCGATCGGGGTCTCCCAGGTGCGCCCGCCCGGGCCGAGGAGGTCGAGCCCGCAGATCGGGTCCTCCTCCGGGGCGCGCAGCAGCACCGTCACCTCGGCGACGACGAAGACCGCACCCGGGTCGGGGTGGGCGACGTCGCCGTACTTGGTGCGGACGGCCTCGGTGCTGACCAGGCTGGTCACCCGGAACGACGTGTTCCCGGTGCTCGCGGCACCGGCGGCGAGCTGGCGGTAGCGCGGATAGGTGTGGGTGCCGGCGTAGAGCGTCCAGATCACCAGGTAGGTGACCACCAGCGCGGTCACGCACCCGGTGATCAGCCAGGAGCGCCGGCGGTCGCTGCCGACGAAACGGGTCCACCGGGCGGGGACGGCGGGGCGGGCCGCCCTCACGACAGCACCTGGCTCGACTGGTACTCCTCGGCCTGCACGGTGGCGCCCGAGGTGCGCCGCCACTGCTCGACGTTCGGGTCGGTGATGGGCAGCGCGATCAGCGCCCGCTGCTGCAGTCCGTGGATGATCTCGAGCTTGCTGAGCCCGACGCTGAGCCCGGTGAGGTGCGCGGGGTCGACCTCGACCACCAGGTCGGCGCGCGACCGGTAGCCGGCGTCAGCGGTCAGGGTGAACGACGAGTACGGCTTGTAGGTCCGGCCGTCCCCCTCGACGGTGGCGAGGGTGACCGCCGCCTCCTGACCGGGGGCGTCGAGCTGGACGCCGATCACCAGGAACAGGCCCTTGGTGGTGATCCGGTCGTCGGTGTCGTACTGCACCACCGATCCGGAGCGCACTCCGGTGACCGTGAGCTGCCCGCCGCCGATCTCCACCGGCCGGCCGACCACGCCGCGGACGTCGACGTAGTCACTGGTGGGCTCGCTGTACTTCAGCCCGATGGTGGCGAGCACCACACAGGCCAAGGCGACCAGGACCGCACCGACCCGGGAAACCCGGGCGGCCGGCTCCTCGTTGGGCCCAGAAGGCGGTGCAGGGGGCGGCCCAGAGATTTGTCCGGGAGCCGACGCCCCCGGCGGGACGTCGGTCACGCCCGGACCTCCGCGGCTGCGGCCCCGACGGGGAGCCGGTCGGCGAACCGCCGACTCGCCTCGGAGCCTGCGGTGAGCGGCGCGTCACCCTCGGGGTAGAGGCTCCCGGTGGCCTCGGCCCTGGAACGGAAGATCTCCAGCGCCCGCTGCAGCGCGACCGCGAGCAGGCAGATCCGCCAGGGTTCGAGCGGGAGGTCGGTGATCAGGTCGACGGCCGGGCCGAAGGTCGACCAGAAGACGATGTCGTGGCCGCCGATCACCCGGTCGAGCGCGGTCTGCCAGTAGTTCGCCGCGATCTGCCAGGCGTTGTAGACCAGCACGTAGGCACCGAGGAAGACGGCGCCCGCGCGCAGGATCAGCCGGAGCGAGTGGACGGTCGGCAGGTACTTGTCGTCGATGTCGCCGAGGAAGGCCTCCTTGAACTCCTCGCGGACGAAGGCGGCCCGGGTGCTCTGCTCGCGGCGGGCCGCGCGCACCTCGGCCCGGCCGGCGCGGCGCTCCATCACCCGTCGGGCCACCCGGACCCGGCTGGCCAGCGGCTTGCCCTTGCGCCAGAGCTCGGCCACCGAGATCACGTTCGAGCCGTAGACCAGGGCCGCCACGGCGAGCCAGATGATCGGCTGGCTGACCACCTGGGTGAGCACGGGCCAGAAGTTGTCCTTGATCGCGGAGAGCACCGTGACCAGGGTCTGCGGCAACACGCTGAGCAGGGCCGACCAGGCCGAGGCGATCGCCCGGCCGACCGCGGCCAGCCAGCCGACGAAGGCGCGGTTGTCGAGCCACGAGAGCAGCCGCGAGACGGCCCCGCCACCGACGATCAGCGCCGAGAGCACGAAGAAGCCCTCGACCAGCGCGACCACGATCCCGAGCGGGCGCCATCCGGTGTGCTCGTGCACCTTGTCGAGCAGCCGGCGCAGCAGGTAGGCGCCGACGACCACGGCGGTGACGGTGAGGTAGTGCCGCGGGCTGCCGCTGTCGACGTTGAGCCGGCTGGTGATGTCCTCGGTGCTCAGCACCCCGCCGCTCTGGAACTTGGACTCGATCTGCAGCTGTCCGGCGGCGTCCTGCACCTGGCCGAAGGCAGTGTAGATGCCGAGGAACGGCAGCAGGGTGATGGCCAGCAGCCGGGCCACGCTGCCCTCGCGGCCGTCGTCCTCGTACTCGTCCTCGGGGATCAGCTCGCGGACCCGCAGCTCGGCACCGGCCAGCCGCAGGATCAGCACGATGGCCGACAGCTTGAAGACGAAGCCGCAGCTGAAGATCACCAGCGACAGCCAGGCGCTCAGCCCGCTGGCCAGGATGGCCAGCTTGAGGGTGACCTGGTAGCCGAGCCAGCCGATCATCCAGATGGTCAGGATCTTGGGCAGCAGCCCCAGCCACACCCGGGTCGTGTTGACCAGCAGGATGGCCAGGTCGGTGCCCAGCATCGTGATCGGCAGCATCGCGGCGCATATTACGGCGCGGGACGGTCAGCGGACCCGGCTCGGGACGCCGGTCGGCCGGCTCAGCCGTAGGTGTCGCGCGGCCCGCGGCCGCGGACCGACCGCCGGCCGTGCTTCCAGCTGGGAGCGTCCGGGCCCTTGATGTCGACCCGGGTCACCGTGCCGTCGCCGAGCGCCTCGTTGAGCCTGGCCACCAGCCGCGGTGCCATCAGCCGGAGCTGGGTCGCCCAGGCGGTGGACCCGGTGCGGACCCGCAGCACCCCGTCGGAGTAACCGACCGGGGTGCTGTGCGCGGCCACCTCGATCCCGACCAGCGACGGCCACTTGCCGAGGATGAGGTGGACGCTGACCTCGCGGGTCCAGCCCTGGCTCTCGACCAGCCGGTCGACCACCGAGCCGAGCGGCTGCGGGTCCCGGTCGTCGGGGTGGGCGCCGCTCGAGCGCGGGTCGACCGGCCGGGCCGGGCGCTCGCCGCGCTGCTGACGCCACCGACGGCTCCGGCCGCGACTGGCGCTGACGGCGTGGGCGATCGTCCGGGCCAGGTCGAGCCCCGTCGGTTCGTGCGCGGGGGTCTCCGGATCGGGCTCGGCGATCCTGGCGTCGGCGTGGTCCTCCGTGGCCTCGGGCCGGTCGTCCGGCTGGTCGGCGGGCCGGTCCTCGGGTTGTTCCGGGGCGTCGGGGTCACTCATCGGGGACCACCTCACCACCGCCGACCCGGAACCGCGTGCCGGCGAGCACCGCGGGGACGTCGGCGGCGACCGCGGCGGTGATCAGCACCTGCTCGGCGTCGAGGACGCCCTGGGCCAGCCGCTCGCGCCGGGTGGCGTCGAGCTCGGCGAAGACGTCGTCGAGCACCAGCACCGGTTCGAGCCCGTCGGAGCGGAGCAGCGCGAAGCTGCCGAGCCGCAGCGCGAGCGCGAACGACCAGGACTCGCCGTGACTGGCGTATCCCTTGGCCGGCAGGGTGCCGAGGCTCAGTGCGACGTCGTCGCGGTGCGGACCGACCAGCGAGATGCCGCGCTGGATCTCGTCGGGCCGTCGCTCGGCCATGCCCTCAATCAGCGCGGCGGCGAGCTCGTCCCGGGTAGGCAGCTCGGCGAGCGCCAGCCGTTCGGACAGGGACGACTTGTACTCCGCGCCGGCCTCGTTGTTGGTGGGCGCGATGTCGGCGTAGGCCTTGGCGGTGTGCGGGATCAGCTCCGCCAGGGTCTGCAGCCGGGCCTGGAGCAGTTCGGCCCCGACCCGGGCCAGCTGGCCGTCCCAGACGTCGAGCGTGGCGGCGACGTCCGCCCCGGCCGCGGAACCGCGGCGGCCGCTGAGCGATTTGAGCAGCGAATTGCGCTGCTTGAGCACCCGGTCGTAGTCGGCCTTGACCCCGGCCAGCCGGGGCCAGCGGGCGGCGACCAGCTCGTCGAGGAACCGACGGCGTTCGCTGGGGTCGCCCTTGACCACGGCCAGGTCCTCGGGGCTGAAGATCACCGTGCGGAGGGCTCCGAGCAGGTCGCGGGCCCGCGACAGCGGCGAGCGGTTGAGCTTGGCCCGGTTGGCCTTGCCCGGGGTGATCTCGATCTCGAGCTGGAGCTGCCGAGGGTCGTCGACGCCGGCCTGCACCCGGGCCCGGACCAGCGCCCGCTCGGCACCGGAGCGGACCAGCGGGATCTCCGAGGCGACGCGGTGCGAGGACAGGGTGGCCAGATAGTCGACCGCCTCGACCAGATTGGTCTTGCCCTGGCCGTTGGCCCCGACGAACGTCGTCACCCCGGGCTCCAGCGGCACGTCCACCCCGGGGTACGACCGGAAGTCGACCAGCTGGAGGTGGGTGACGAACACCCCGTCAGCCTAGTGAGACCGGCCGGGGTCGGACCGCGGACCGAACGGGCCCCTCATCTCATCCACCGAGCCGGCGCTGCACGTCGGCGTAGCTCGGGCTGGTCAGGGTCCAGGCGCACGATCTGCGCGCGCGGCTGACCGAGAGCATCGCTCCGTTCTCGAGGTCCCACAGGGCACTCCCCCGACTCCCTGTCTTCTTGCGCCGCGGCCTGCCCAGGACCTCGATGACCGCCGCGACCTGGACCGCCAGAGCGTCGGTCAGCGCCTTGTCGGCCTCGTCGCCGCCGTCGTGGTGAAGAGCGGTGAAGAACTGCAGCTCCTCGAGCACACCCTCGTCGACCAGGAAGCTCGCCTCGTCGCGGTGGTCGATGATCCCGGTGCGGAAGTGGGCTGCGATGCCAGGGGTCTCGCTCTCAAGGGCCCATCCGTGGTCGGTCACCAGGGTCTGCGCCGCCTTCTCCTCGATGGGCCAGCTCCAGGAGGCCAGCCAGCGGGCGAGCTCGGTGAAACGGCCCAGCTCCGCGCTCTCTGCCATGGTGGTCACCTTAGAAGAGGCCGGGTCGCACCCACCGCCACGGGAACGAGTGAATGGCACCTCTGGCCCTGGCTGTGATCACGCGGCCGGCGCCCCAGGGACGAACAGCGGTGAGCACCCGCCACCTCAATCAACCGTTCGCGTCAGTGATGCCGAGGCGGTCGAGCACGAGGTGCGGCTCGGCCTGCTCGAGGTCCTCCTCGTAGAGGACAACGTCCTCCGGGGGCTCCTCGCCCTCCCGGTGCGCGCGGTACTCCAGCTCGTCCGGCGAAGGGACGCCGTGGGCGTCGGTCAACGTGCGCACGCACAGCTGCGCGAGCCGGTCGTAGTCGCCCGAACGGGCCGGCCACCCGAGCGCGGTGTGCCAGGTACGACGACCGAGCGGGTCGGTCTCGGGCGACTCCCAACCGAGCGCGCTGAGCTCGCCGAGCTGTGCCGAGCCGGCCACGTCCTCCGCGCCGGTGCGCACGGTCAAACCCTCCTCGTCCTGCGCAAACTGCAGGTAGATCGTCGGCACGGACGCCCAAGCGATGGTCAGCACCGAGCGTTCGGCGAGTTCCCCGAGGGTTCGGGCCAGCCGGCCGGCGAAGTCGGACCAGTATTCGTCCATCGCCCTTCATCCTCCGAGCTGGCGCTGCACGTCGGTGTCAGCCGGGCTGGTGAACGACCGAGCACAAGACTTCGTCGTGCGACCGACGTGGAGCATGGCGCCGTTGTCGAGGTCCCACAGCGCCCTGCCTCGAGCACCCGACTTCTTGCGTCGCGGCTTACCCAGGCAGGGCCCAACTCCTGGAGGGGCCAACCAGCGGACGAGCTCGACGAAACGGCACTGGTTCGCGCTCGTTGCCACGGCTTTCACCCTAGAAGTCCGTCAGGCCACGCCATCCGCCGCGAGGACGAGCGGGCAGCACCTTTGATAGACAGTGGCCGTGACCACGCCGAACGACGTCCGCTCCGACGTGTACGCCCTGCTCGACGACCTGCTCCCGGTACTGAAGCCCGGCGCGCATCTCGACCGCGACCAGGACTGCGTTGTGCTGCCTCGCGCGCACGACCGCATCCGTGTAGCGACCGATTCTCTGCTCGGGGCATGCGCGCCGGAGCCGTCCACCCGATGGCCACGAACCGTGGAGGGCTGGCTCGCTGGTATCGACCGACAGATTGCGGAGGCGGACGCCGGCCTCGAGTCGGCCGGTCAACTACGGCTGCAGGCTCTGCCGCGCGATACGGCAGAGGACGGCATGACGATTCCGTTCAACTCCGCCTTCGACCTACGGCTGCTCGCGAACCAGAGCGACTCGACCCGCCTGATTCGTCGGTCCGATCTCGAACGACTCGACATCGCTCCGGAGGAGGCCGTGCGCATCGCTCTCGACCAGACCGTGAGCGAGGTTCTGGTAGGCCTTGACATCCAGAGCCAGCAACTGCCCGGGAACGCGAGCGTGCGGGTTGCGTCGGAGGAGGGCAACCCGTCGGTGTCGGCCGGTATCGCGATCGTCTCGCACCTGGCGGGGGAGGATTCCCCGCACGGCGCACTGGTCGCGGTCCCGAGGCACTCGATGATCATCGTGCAGCCGGTGAGAACCCGTCAGGACCTCAGCACCGTCGGAATCCTGGAGGGTTTCGCACGATCGATGTTCGACGATGCGCCCGATGCCTGCAGCCCGCTTCTCTACTGGTTTGTCGACGGCGACGCCCACCCGATCGGCACCGAGCCGGTCGCCGAGGGTGGACCTCAGCTGGTCCTCTCACCGCCGTTGGCGAACGCAGCAAACCGGCTGCCCAGGTGACGGCCCAGCCCGGCCGAGATCCTCAGGCGAGCTTGAGACTGGCCAGGGCTTTCGTTCGCTCCCCCTCGAGGTAGCGCAGTGCCTCCGCACGGCCACCCGAGCGCCAGGCCGCGGCGAGCTGGCGGTACCACTCGGACTCCTCCGGTGACCCGCTTTCGCCGAACCAGCCTGCCGCCTGCTCCGCCGGGTCTTCTGGGCTCTCATCCGAGAGGATGACCCGCCAGCCGGCCGCATTCTGGAAGATGATCGGTCGTCCCCGCTCGCGCATGGGAACCACCAGCTGTTCCTCGGCCACGGCGGCCAGACGCTCAGGCGTCCACGGGTCGACTCGGGGAAGCACGTCTTCCACCACGAACGCCTCGATCGCGGCGGCGGCGTCGGGAGCAGTCGGATCGATCTGCGAGGGCTTCCCTCGACGCTCATCGCTTCGGATGCCGTGGCCCTTGGCCAACGTGAACGGCGGACCGACCAACTCAGCCTCACCCCCCATCAGATACGGCGGGTCGCTCCTGCGCATCCGACTCGTCCCGACCCAGACGACCACCCACTCGATCGGCTCCCGCACCAGGACGGTGCGGATTCCCGTGCCTGCGGTGCGCCATCTACCGGGAAGCCGCTCGACGAGGTCACGCGCGATCGACTGCCAAGCCTTCCCAGCCGGATCCGTAGCCATGGTCCCAATCCTGCCAGCCGCAGCCGGCTCAGCGGCCGGCCACCGGTGCCGGCGGAATCGGATTCGGCCTCAGCTCGGACGGTGGGTTGAGCGGGTCGAGCCAGTTGTGGACCTTGTTCGCCCACGTCGTGGAGATGCCTGCCTTGCCCGTCTTGAGGTCCATCACGTCGACGACCTCCCAGCCGGTGCCGGTCTGGCGCTCGATCACGATGTCCGGTCGGATCGAGCCCTTCGTGCCCTGTGCCACTTCAGCACCGGTGCTGTCGAAGGAGGTCTCCGCCCGAACCCGGTAGCCCGCATCCGGGTTGACCAGTTCGTCGGCGTGAGCACCGATCCATCGGTCCAGGTAGGTGTGCGCGTAGGTACCGGTCCGCTGGGCCGTCGGCGAGACACCCTCTGCCTTGGCTCGAGCCAGCGCGTGCTGCAGCGCGTTGTCGGCCTGCTTCTGCAACTCGGGCTGGATGTCGTGCTTGATCTGGTCGACCTGGGTTCGGACCTCGGGCGCAGACTTCGAGAGCGAAGGATCGTTGACCGGCGTGTGCTCGGCAGGCACCGGCGCGGAGTTGGTCCCCTCACCGTGGCCCGTGGTCGGGTGCGGACCCGCACCGTCCCCGTGACCGGGGACGGGGTGGGCGTTGGTCGGGTCGCCGTGACCCACCGTGGGCGAGGTGCCGTCCCCGTGACCGGTGGTCGGGTGGGTGGCGTTTCCGTCGCCGTGCCCGACCGTGGTCGGCGTGCTGTCACCATGGCCCGTGGTCGGGTGGGCGGTGGCGCCGTCGTCGACCGGGGTGCGAGCGGGGGGCGCGTCCGCATGACCGTGACCACCGACGTTGGTCGTGTTGACCCCGGTGTCGCCGCGGCCGACCTCGGGGATCTTGGCGTCGTCGCCGAACTTGAACAGGTTGCCGAGGTCGCCGAACTTGCTGGTGATCTTGGACAGCCCGTCGAGGGTGACGCCCTTGATCATCTTGGCGGCGTCACCGGCGAAGCTGAGCACCCGGCTGGTCTTGCCGGCCGTCTCGGCGAGCTTGGCCGCGTCACCGGCCTCGCCGACCTTGCCCACCGTGCCGACCTTGGACTCGGGCACCAGGAACGAGGCGATGTTGAAGACGGTCGAACCACCCGTCCGCCAGGCGTTGCCCTTCCAGGCGGCGAACGGGTCCTTGGCGTAGGGGTCGATCCCGACCATCCCGGTCACGGTCTGGACGAGCGCCTTGTTGCTGCTCCGAGCCCAGTCACCGGCCGGACCGGGCATCATCATCATCAGGTAGTTGGTCGGGGACAGCGCGGTGCCGAGCTTGGCCACGCCCTCCCAGGCGTGACCGAAGGTCGACCACGAGAAACCGATCCCGTCCGGGCCGCTCCAGCTGAAGCCGACGAGCGACGTCAGGCCCTGGACCATGCCGTTCCAGAGGCCGTCGACGAAGAAGCCCTTAACCACGCTCTCGGCGCAGCCCTCCTTGCGCTCGACGCTGTGACCCCACGGCATCTCGGCGTTGTCGGGCAGGTCGGTGTAGCCGTAGCCCTTCGAGTTCGGGTCGTTGGGGTCGGCCGCCCCGATCGCCGCCGCGCCGCAGATCGCGTTGAGCGCGTTCGCGCAGGTGCGCTCGGCGGTCCAGAGCTTCTCCTGCTGGTCGTTCAGCCGGTGGATCAAGGCGTTGTTCTTGTCCACCGTGTCCTGGTCGGAGTCCCAGTCCTCGTCGGAGTCGTGAGCCGGGATCGACGCCTTGCCCCCGTAGACCGCGGGATGGTGGACGGTCACCTTGCCGTCCTTGATCGTGCCCAGGAAGGCGATCGCGTCGGCCTTGATCTTGGCCACCTCGGCCTTGATCGTCCGCACCTCGGAGGCGAAGGTGTTCAGGGCGCTCGCCGCCGTGCCCATGTCCGTCCCGAAGCTCTCGGCCTTGGTCTTGGCCGGGTTCATCGAGGTGAACAGCAGCTCCTGCTCGGGTGCCTCGTAGGAGGCTGACAGCCCTTGCCAGGTGGTGAGCACGGTGGCTCCCCGGGTGCTGACCGCGTGCCCGGTGTTCTTGAGGTTGGTCGCAGCGGTCTCGATGGCGTCCGGGTCCATGTTGTCGCCCGGCAGCTGCACACCCTCGACCTTGATCGGTGATGCCATGACTGTCTCGTCCTCTCAGTACCGAAGGAGCCCGGGGTGCGTCAGTGCGGGAGCCACTGCGGCGGGATGGTGCTCATCTGAGCCTGCGAGGCGTTGCGCTGCGCGTTCTGCACCATCTGCTCGTCGCCGTGGACGTAGGCGGTGGTGGCCAGGGCCGCGCCGCTCAGGCAGGACTTGATCTGCTGGGCCATCGCCTCGAGGTCCTTGCCCTCGTAGGTGAAGAGTGCCTGCAGTGCGGGCACGATCGCCCCGCTGTTCCCGCACGCCGACGCGGCCGACTGGACGTAGCCGTCCAGCGGGGCCAGATCGGTCTGGAAGCCCTCGGCGGTGTTCGAGGTGGCGGTGAGCGTCTTGGAGACGCCCGCCGCGTTGATCCGGTATTTGCTCATGCTCGTCCCCCGGCCGGTCGCCCGAGGCGACCGGCCCTGCTGTCCTGCTGTCCGATGAGGTCTCTGATCGACAGCCGATCAGATGATGTTGGACACCGCCGTGCTGGCCTGCTTGAGCGCGGTCATCGCGGTCTCGTCGTTCTGCTGCAGCGACTGGCGCAGCTTCCGGATGATGTCGCGGACCTGCTGGGCCTTGGTGTGCCAGCGGACCTCCTTGGCGTGGTACTCCTCGGAGACCCCGGTCGCGAGGTAGTGCGCCATCGCGGCGCGGACCTGCTTGTCCCGCAGGTCGAGCAGCGCCTCGAGCTCGGCCGCCGCGGTGTTGAACAACTGCTGCGAATCAGCGGAGGACGCGGTGTTGTACGCCCGATCGCCGGCACCTGCAGCCACCATCATGAACTCCTTCGTCTCAGGTCGTGTGTTCTCGGGGATCGGGTCAGGCTGCGCCGCCGGCGCCGCCGAAGCGGGCCGCGTCGAAGTTGGCCGACCCCATCAGCGACCGCGTCTCGTCGGCCTGCTGCTGGACGCCGCGGGCGAACGCGCCGTCCATGCCGCCGACGCCCTGCAGCACCGAGGCCAGTGCGGCGTTGAGCCCGTTGGCGATCTCGTCGGTGTGGCCCTTGAACTCCATGAACGCGACCTTGCCCGCGCCCTGGAAGTCGTCCTGGATCGGATCGGCCGCCCGCGCCAGCTTGCGCACCTGAGCGCCCAGGTCCTGGCTCGAGTTCGCGGTCTGCTTGGTCAGCGTCGACAGCGTCTCGTCACCCATCACGTACCGCGCCACGTCGTCCCCTCTCGTCGACCCGGTGCCCCTGCACCGTGGTTCGGTCCGGCAGTTGTTGTGTCGTCCCTCTGTGTGTCGTACGGCGGGGGTTCCGCTCCGCGTGAACCAGCGCCGTCCAGCACGATAGAGGTGTCAGGGGGTCATGCCCCCCCGACGCAGGGAAAATTCTTCTCTCTATGTGGACACGTGCGTCAATCCCCGCCATCCGTGGGTGTCGCCGACGTCACAAGCGTCACCGCCGTCACGGCGGTCACCCCGTCGCGGCCGACCGGCTGAGCCGCGGAATCGTTAGAGTGCCGTCGGTCCGTCGCCCCCGGATCCGGACGCCGGCCCACCACGCCACACCAGTGGCCACACCCCGCAGCTACCCAGCCCAGCCAGCTCATCCAGCACCCAGCAGGCCGGTCCGATCCGCCGGCCAGAACCGCGAGGGAGGACGGTCGCCCGTGCCAGCAGCACTCGCCGGAGCGGCCAGCTGTCTCGTCTGCGGATCACCCGACCCCGCGGTCCGGACCCCGGCTCGCGCCGCTGACGCCGGCTCGGAGCAGGACGCCGAGCACTGCGACCGGTGTGGCTCACCCTGGTGGCCGGCGGCCGCCGTGGACTCGACGACCCGTGACGGGCTCGTCACCGACGGGCCGATCACCGGGGTGAGCCCGGCCGGGCTCGGCGCCCGGGTCGCGGCGGTGCTGATCGACCTCGTCGTCCCGCTCGCGCTGGCCACCGTGGCGGTGTGGCTGCTGGTCGGCGGGAGGCTCGCCGGTGTCGCGGTCGCCCTGGCCGCCGCACTCGTCCTCGTCGCCGTGGCGGTCGTGCTGCTGATGACCGGCCGCAGCCCCGGACGCGTCGTGCTCGGGCTCCGCACCGTCGACGACCTGACCGGGGCCCCTCTCGGGCTGCCGGGGCGCCGCCTCCCGGGCGGGCGCACACACCCGTTGACGGTGGACGTCCGGCACGGGCACGACCCGGCGCGGGGACTCCCGTCCCGCACCGGTCCGACCACCGGACCGGTGGTCTCGCCGGACTCACCCACCGACGTCGGACCGGACCGGCTGCTGCAGCCGGTGATCGACGTCTCGGTCCCTCCGAGCCGCGCCGCCGAAGCGTCCGCGAGCCTCGACGGCCCGGTCGGTCGACGCTCCGCCGGCGTCGTCGGTGCCGACGACCCCGACGACGGCGCGGCTCCCGGCGTCGGGGTGGTGCTGGAGAACGGCGAGCGCCACGACGTCCAGCGGGTGCTGTTCGTCGGTCGCAACCCGGTCGACCCCAACCCGGGACCGGGACGCGGGCTGCTGGCGCTGCCCGACCTGTCCCGCCGGGTCGCCAAGACCCACCTGATGCTCGAGTGGACCGGCACCGTGCTGTGGGTGACCGACCTCGAATCGGGCGGCGGCACCGCGATCGTGCTGCCCGACGGGTCCCGGGTGCCGCTGGCGCCGGGTGTCCGGTTCGCCGCCGGGATCGGTTCGGTGCTCGCCGTCGGCGGCCGGACGCTGCGGGTGGTGCCCGGTGTCTGAGCACCCGCCCGCCGGCGACGCGGCCGGTTCCGACCGATCCGATCGGCCGGAGCTGGAGCCGACGGACTTCCGCGACGTCCCGGTGACCGAGGTCGGCCACCCGTTGGCGGACCGGATCGGCCCGGAGCCCGCGGTGGGACCCGACCCGGACGACGCGCCGCGGACCGACCGGTTCGGCTGGGTGGTCACCGAGACCCGGAGCCGGATCGTCCGGCTCTCCCCGCTGCGGCTCAACTTCCTGGCGATGTGCCAGCGCGACCGTCGGGTCCCGGTGCTGGTCTCGGACGAGCTCAGCCGGCTCACGCTGCCCTTCACCCGGATCTGGCGGCTGGCCGGCGGCACCTGGGTGGTCCGCGAGGCCGACGGGGGCCTCCGCAACGGCTTCGACGGTCGACGGCTCGACCGGATCGAGGACGTCTGGTCCCGGCCGGCGCCGACCGGGATCGACGAGTTCGCCGTCGGCCACCTGCGTCCGGTGCGTACCGACGCGCTGCAGCTGACGGTGATCGTCGCGCTCCGGCACCCGGCCCGCAGCAGCACCCGGCTCGGGGTCGCCGCCACCCGGATCACCGAGGCCGTCCTCGGCCGACCGCCCGAGGCGTGGGGGCCGTCCGAGCCCGCCAGCGCGCCCTGGGATCCCGACGAGCTCACCGCCCTGGTCCGCGAGGAGATGCCCGGCGAGGCGAGCGTGGTGCTGGCCGGCGCCGGGGTCACCGGCACGCTCAGCGGCCAGCGGACCAGCAACGGCGTGGAAGAGCTGTTGCACCTGACCCTGGCGATCACCGACCCGACGCCGGACCGGATCGCCGCCGCCCGCGAGGCGCTCGACGCCGCGCTGCAGCACCTGGCGGAGACCGCGATGCCACTGATCGCGGTGGCGATGGCCCGGCCGGGCCCGGCCGACCTGCTGCTCGACCCCCGCCTGGCGCCGCCGCCCATCCCGCTGACCCTGCTGATCGGAGCGCCGGCGGTCCGCGGCTTCGCCCTCGACCCGGCACTGATGGCCGAGCGGTACGGCGCCCGCACCGTCGGACGACCACGGATCCCGGCGCTGCTCGTCGACCTCGGTGCGCTCGAGCCCGAGGCTTGGCTGCGGCTCGACGCGGTCCTTGGCGCCTTCCCGCGGGCCGAGCTCGACGAGGTCCTCGGCCTCGGGGTGGACGGCCTCCGCGCCGCCCAGGTCGAACGACCGGTCCCCGGGCCCGGAGCCCCCGACCTGACGCAAACCGACCGGACGGGAGGTGAGCCGGGTGCCCAACCGTGACCTGATCCTGCTCGAGACCGTCAAGACCCACCGCGCCCGGCTGGCTTCCGCGTTCGTCTACGGCGAGCTCGCCGAGCGGCGGGTGACCAACGACAACGTCCGCCGGCTGATCGGCGGGATCGTGCTGGCCGCGGTGGCCTGCGCGATCTGCGTCGGTTTCTCCTTCGTCTCCTCGCTGCTCGGCCAGCAGGCGCAGGCAGCCCGCGACCAGGCCGCCCAGGGCCCGGCCACCGGACCGGTGGCGGCCTCGGACACCTTCGACCGCCAGGTCGACACCGGCTGGGGAACCGCGGACCGTGGCGGCCGCTGGACGCTCCGTGGCCCGGCCGACGCCTACGCCGTCCGCGACGGTGCGGCCACCGTCCAGCTCTCCGGGACCGGCAGCGCCGACGTCCGGGGTGGCTACCTGCCCGCCGTGCTGACCGACCGCAGCGACCTGCAGCTGACGCTGCGCCGGACCACCGGCGCGGCCGACGGGACGGTCGCCGTCTCGGTGCTGGGCCGCCGCGTCAGCTCGACCCAGGACTACCGTGCGCTCGTCCAGCTGCGCCCGGACGGCTCGGTGGCGCTGGCGCTGCTCCGCGACTCCACCACGGCCCAGAACGGCGGCTCGTCCGAGGACCCGACCCTGCAGCTGTCCCCGACGGTGATCCTGTTCGGCGGCACCGCCCGCGCCGACCAGCAGCCGCAGACCCCGGTGACGGTCCGGATGCAGGCGGTCGGCACCGGCACCACGACGTTGCGGGTCAAGGTCTGGCAGGCCGGCGGCAGCGAGCCGGAGGACTGGAACCTGACCGCCAGCGACACCACCGCCGACCTGCAACGCCCGGGCTCGGTCGGGATCGACGCCGTCCGCACCGGGACCGACGCGACCGTCGGGCTGGCGATGACAGGGCTGATCGGGCGGGTGGCCCCGTGACGCCGTCGACGTGGACACCCGGGCTCGACGGGTCCGACCAGCCGCAGCCACCGAGGGAGCAGGGACGATGACCGACTTCACCCGGCTCACCGTGATCGGCAGCCGGAAGCGGGCCGAGCTCGTCGTCCCCGACGACGAGACGCTCGGCGGGCTGCTGCCGCGGCTGATGGAGCTGCTCGACGAGCCGTCCGGGCCGGTCGGACGCCCGCTGACCCTGGTGCGGGTCACCGGCGAGCAGGTCGAGGCCGGGCTCACCGCCGCCGAACAGCAGCTGGCCGACGGCGAGCAGCTGCGGCTGGTCCGCGCCGACGAGGCCCCGCCGCCACCCGAGGTGGCCGACGTGACCGATGTGGTCGGCGACACCTTCGCCGACCGTCGCGGTCGTTGGTCGGCCGGTTCGCGCTACGCGGTGGGCGCCGTCGTCATCGGCGCCGGCACCGCGGTCGCCGCGCTGTCCCGTCCCGTCCCGGTCGGGGTCCTGGTGCTCGTCGTCGCGGTGCTGGCGCTGGTCGCCGTGGCCGCCGGTCGGCTCGGCACCCTCCCGACTCCCACGGCGCCGACCGGCGCACCGGAGGGACGCCGTTGGCCGGTGATCGCGGCCACCGCGGCCGCGGCCGGGCTGTGCCTGCCGCTGGGGCGCGAGCTCGCTCGCGCGGTGACCGCGGGCGTCCCGGGCGACGCCGCGCTGGTCTGGCCGGTCCTGGCGGCCGCCCTGGTCTGGCTCGTGCTCGGCGCCGGCGTCGGCGGAGGGCTCGGACACCGACCGGCACTCCCGGCCGCGCTGCTCGGAGCCGGGCTGCTGGCCGTCCCGCTCGCGCTCGCCTCGGCCGGGCTGACCGTCGAGCACGCGGTCGCGGTGACCGGGGGCGTCGCGGTGGTCGCGCTCGGGCTGCTGCCCTGGTACGCGCTGACCAGCTCGGGGCTGACCGGACTCGACGACCAGGTGCTGGACGGTGCGCCCAGCCGGCGGTCCGACGCCGTCCGCACGGTCGACGACGCCTACGCCACCCTGTCCTGGTCGGCGGTCGCCGTCGCGCTGCCGCTGGCCGGGACCGCTGCGGTGCTGGTGGGCTCGCGCGACCGCTGGACGCTGGTGCTCGGGCTCGCCGTGGTCACCGTCACCGCTCTCCGCACCCGGGCGTTCCCGCTGACCGTCCAGCAGGTCCCGCTCTGTCTCGCCACCGCCACCGGCGCGGTCGTCGCGGTGCTGCGGCACCATCCGGCGTTCACCCCCGCCGAGCGGGCCGGGCTGCTGGTGCTGCTGGTGGTGGTCGTCGCGGTGGCGGCCGGTGTCCGGCCGGCCGCGCACCACCGGGCCCGGCTGCGCCGGTTCGGGAACCTCGTCGAGGCCCTCGCGGTGATCGCGCTGGTGCCGCTGGTGCTCGGGAGCTTCGGCGTGTTCGCCGACCTGCTCAGGGCGTTCCGGTGAACCGGGTGCTCGCCGGGCTCGCACCGGTCCTGCTCGGCGGCACCGCCGCCGCCCGACGACTCGGCACCGACGACACCCGGGTCCGGACGCCGCTGACCGTGAGTCGACGCATCGCCGTGGTGTCGGTGGGCGGCGGGACCGGGTGCACCACGACGGTGGCCGCGCTGGCCGGCCTGCTGGCCCGACGACGGCGCGGACCGGTGCTGGCGGTGGACGCGGCGGGTGGGCAGGCCGGGTTGCTGCGGCGGTGCGGATCGGAGGCCCCGGGCGAGCCCGACGTCGAGGCGGAACGCGAGGCGGCGGCGATCCGCCGGACCGCGCGGACCGCCGCCGACGCCCGGCAGGGGCTGGCCCGGAGCGTCTCCGGGTTGCACCTTCTCGACCTGACCGAGGCGGGTCGGGCGCGGGTGCCGGGGCAGGTCTGGGGCGCGCAGGTCGGGCCGGTCGCCCGCTTCTTCGACCTCGTCCTCACCGACTGGGGCACCCGCGACGCCGAGGAGAGCGCCACCCTCGCCGCGGAGAGCCACCTCACGGTGGTGGTCGGCCGCGCTGCACCGGCGTCGGCCGCCGCCGCGGCGACCCGTGCCCTCGAGCTGGCCGGGTCGGGGCCCGGTGAAAGCGTCCTGGTGCTGCTGGCCGACGTGGCCGGCACGGGGGCACCGACCGCGGCCGGTCTGCGGGCCGAGCTGCGGACCCGGCTGCCCGCCCGCCCGGAGCGGGTCGGGAACCCGGTCGCGCCCGACCGCGACGACGACCCGGTGCTGGTGCTGCCGTTCGACCGCGCCCTGGCCGGCGCGGAGGGTCTGGACAGCCGGAGGTCGTCGGCCCGGACCCGGGCCGCCCACCTCGCGGCCGCCGCCGCCGTGGTCGACCGGGTCGCCGGGCGGATCGTCCCGCCCGTGCGTCCCCCGGCGACGAGCTCGGCGACGACCCTGGCGACGACGGGCGCCGCCGCCGGCGCACCGGTCAGGGCCCGGCGGGGGGTGGTGTCGTGACCCACCGCCTGGTCCACAGGCCGACCCGGATCACCGAACCGGTTCCGCCCGCCGAGCCGACCACGGTCTCGGCGCCGCCGGCCATGACCGACGGGCAGGTCGGTGGAGCTGCGCTGCACACCCTGCTGCCGGTGCTCGGTGCGCTGTCGTCGGTGACGATGATCGTGGTGCTGCGGAACAGCAACCCGCTCTATCTGGTGATGGGCGCGGTGTTGCTGGTGGTGGCGTTGGTCGGCGGTCTGGGGTTCGCGCTCAGCTCGCGCGGGCAGGCGGCCCGGAGCCGACGCACCCAGCGCGAGCTCTACCTCGACTACCTGGAGCGCTTCCGCGCCGAGATGCGCGAGCGGACCCGCGCGGTCCGTGACCGGGCCAACGAGGTCGACCCCGACCCGGCGGCACTGCCCGAGCTGATCCGCGACCCGGGACGGCTGTGGGAGCGCCGGCGCGCGCACGAGGACTTCCTGCGGGTGCGGGTCGGTGTCGGCGACGTCCCCTGGTTCACCCTGACGGTGCCGCCCGCGGAGAACCCAGTCCGACCGCACGACCCGATCATGCTGGCCGAGACCGAGGCGGTGGCCGAGCACTACGCCACCGTGCTCGGGATGCCGGTGGCGGTCGGTCTCGACGGCGCCGGTGAGGTGGCGGTGATCGGCGACCGGGCCGGGGTGCTCGACTGCGCCCGCGCGATGGTGCTCCAGCTGGCCGCGCTGCACTCCCCCGACGACCTGCTGCTCGCCGCCGTCTTCGACTCCTCGGTGGCCGCCGACTGGCAGGGGTTCGACCTGCTCCCGCACGCCGTCGACCCCAAGCTCCGCGACGCCGGGGTGCCGGCCCGCCGGGTGGCCGGCAGCATGGCCGACCTGGCCCGGGTGATGGGCGGTGAGCTGGCCGACCGGGCGCAGACCGCGGCCGCCGCCAAACGCACCGTCGGCAACCTGTCCGCCGCCCCCATCCCCCGGCTGGTGGTGTTCTGCGACGACTGGGGTCACGTTGCCTCGAGCCTGCCGATCCCCGACGCCGACCTCGACCTGCCGGACCTGCAGATCACCACGGTTCACCTGCTCAGCGACCGGCTGCACGAGCCGTCGGACGTCCGGGTGCGGATCACGCTCGACCGGCCCGTCGGTGCCGCCCGCACCGCGACCGTCGCCGACAGCCGCCCGGTCGGTGAGGAGAAGCGGGTCCCCGAGCCGCAGAGCGTCACCCTCGACCGGCCCAGCCCCGAGCTGTTCGCCGCCGTTGCGCGGTCACTGGCGCCGTTGCGGCTCAGCCTCAGCGCCGCCGAGGAGACCGAGTCGACCGCCGGGATCGGGATCACCAGCCTGCTGGGGATCGAGCAGGTCGGCGAGGTCGGGCCCGCGCTGTGGGAGCAGAAGCGCTCCAGTCGCGACTTCCTCCGGGTCCCGATCGGCGTCGACGACTACGGCGCGCCGGTGCTGCTCGACCTCAAGGAGTCGGCCGAGCTCGGCATGGGCCCGCACGGCATCTGCATCGGCGCGACCGGCTCGGGCAAGTCGGAGATGCTCCGCACCCTGGTGCTCGCGCTCGCGCTGTCGCACCCGCCCGAGGACCTCAGCATGGTGCTGGTCGACTACAAGGGCGGGGCGGCGTTCGCGCCGTTCGCCGGCCTGCCGCACGTCGCCGGGATCATCGACAACCTGGCCGACGACCCCCAGCTGACCGCCCGGGCGCGGGCCAGCATCGCCGGTGAGGTGGTCCGCCGCCAGGAGCAGCTCCGCGACGCCGGCTCGGTGCCCTCGATCAGCCACTACCGCGAGCTGCGCGCCGAGCGGGCCCGGACCGGCGGCCCGGCGCTGCCGCCGATGCCGCACCTGTTCGTGGTGATCGACGAGTTCGGCGAGCTGCTGACCGCCGAGCCGGACTTCGTCGAGCTGCTGATCCAGATCGGCCGGATCGGCCGGTCGATCGGGGTGCACCTGCTGCTGTCGAGCCAGCGGATCGAGTCCGGCCGGCTCCGCGGCCTCGACACCTACCTCTCCTACCGGATCGGGCTGCGGACGTTCTCCGAGGCGGAGAGCAACGTCGTCCTCGACACCAAGGACGCCTTCTACCTGCCGGCCATCCCCGGCTACGGCTACCTCAAGGTCGACACCACCGTCTACCGCAGGTTCCGGTCGGGCTACGTGTCCGGACCGGCCACCGGGACCGACGAGCCGGTCGACCTCGACGACGACCGCGCCGAGCCGATGCTGCTGCCGACGTTCAACACCCTGCAGAGCGAGCACGCCGGCGCCGGGGACGAGCCCGGGGAGCTCGAGCTGACCGCGCCGACGGTCGGGCGTCCACTGGTCGAGGAGTGCGTCGACCGGCTGCAGACCGGCGCCGACCGCCAGGTCAGCCCGGTCTGGCTCCCACCGCTGCCCGACCGGCTGCCGCTGGCCCGGGTCATCAGCGACGAGCTCGCCGGCGCGCGGCAGCCGGGGCTGCGGGTCCCGATCGGGCTGATCGACAACCCGACCCGGCAGACCCAGGAGCCGTGGCTGCTCGACCTGTCCCGGGCCGGCGGCCACGTGGCGGTGATCGGCGCCCCGGGCACCGGGCGGTCGACCTTCCTGCGGACGGTGGCGGCCGGGCTGGCGCTCACCCACACCCCGCGCCAGGTCAGCATCTACGGGATGGACCTGACCGGCGGCGGGTTGCGCCGGATCGAGGGCTTCCCGCACGTCGGCGGAGTCGCCACCCGCGCGCACCCCGACCGGCTGCTCCGGCTGCTCGAGGAGCTCCGCGGGATGCTGGCCGCCCGGGAGCGGACGTTCCGCGACCGCGGGATCGACTCGCTGGCCGTGCTGAGGGCCCGGCACGCGGCCGGGCAGGTGCCCGAGCTGGTGGCCGCCGAGGTCGTGCTGCTGGTCGACGGCGTGTCCCTGCTGCGGACCGAGTTCGACGAGCTCGAGGAGCAGCTGTTCGAGCTGCTCCAGCGGGGCGGCAGCTTCGGGCTGCACGTGGTGCTCGGGCTGACCCGCTGGAACGACATCCGGATGACCCAGCAGCCGATGATCGGCACCCGGATCGAGCTGCGGCTCAACGACCCGGCCGACTCGACGGTCAGCCGCAAGCTCAACGCCGTCCTCCGCGCCGACCAGCCGGGCCGGGTGCTCACCGACGACAGCCTGTTCGGCCAGGTGGCGCTCCCGGTGCTCGACGACGTCCCCGACGACGACCTCGGCACCGCGCTCGAGGAGCTCGCCCGCCGGTCGGCGGAGAGCTGGCAGGGGCCGGCCGCGGCGCCGATCCGGCTGCTGCCCACCGATCTCGACCCCGCACTGCTGCCCGACGCGATGGACGAGCCGGACGCGGTGCCGTTCGGTCTGCGCCAGGACACCATGGAGCCGGCGCTGCTCGAGCTGGACGGCGGCGACCAGCACCTGCTGGTGTTCGGTGACACCGGGTCGGGCAAGACCACGGTGCTGCGGACGCTGGTCCGCGGGCTGCTCGAGCGCTACACCGCCGACGAGCTGGTGATCGCGGTGATGGACCTGCGCGGCGACGTCGCCGCCGAGGTGCCCGACGCCTATCTCGGCGGACACGCGACCACGGCCGGACTGGCCCGGGGACTGTCCACCGCGATCGCCACCGAGCTCCAGGGCCGGATGACCCCGGCCGGCGGCGAGGGCGGCACCCGCCCCGGGGTCGGGTCGGGACCGCGGATCGTGGTGGTCGCCGACGACTTCGACATCCTGGCCTCCGGCGGCAACGACCCGCTCGGCCCGCTGCTCCCGTTCCTGCCGTCGGCGCGCGACCTGCGGCTGCACGTGCTGCTGACCCGGCCGGTGGCCGGGGTCGGCCGGGCGATGTACGACGTCGGGCTGCAGACCCTCCGCGACACCGGCGGCAGCCTGCTGGTGCTCTCCGGCGAGCGCGGCGAGGGACAGATCGTGCCGGGGGTGTACGCCGAGCAGATGGTGCCCGGCCGCGGCCAGCTGGTGCGACGCGGGGAGCCGCGCCGGATCGTCCAGGTCGCGCACGCCCGGGCGGCCGCAGCCGGGGAGGACGACGGGCCGGTCGACGGCCGGGAAGGAGCCCACGGTGCCTCGTGAGATGTCGCTGACCTCCACCCGGCCGCTGACCCTGGAGACCCTGGTCGCCGCCGGCGCGGCGGTCGACGGGTCACTGGTGCCGCGGAGCCTGTTCGAGGGCTGGGCGCTCCAGCTGGTCCGCGCCGAACCCGGCGAGCCGGCAGTCGCCGTCCTCACCGTCGAGCTGTCCCGGCAGATCGCCGACCGCGGCGACCTGGAGCGGCTGACCGGGCCGGTGCCGATCCCCCTCGGGGCCGAGGTGTGGTTCACCGAGGCCACCGCCCCCTGGGGGCCCGCCGGCGAGACCGGCGTCGCGATCGTCCGGCAGCTCGGCGCACTGCTGGGGGCCCGGGTGATCGTGGAGGACGGGACGTGAGCGTCCTCGACCCGACCGGCGGAGGTCGGGCGATCCCGGACCCGCGCGCGGACTCGCTGCTGCGGCGGTGGCTGGTCGCCGGGACGGCCGGCGGTGTCGGCACCACCACGGTGACCGCCTTGCTGTTCGCCGCCGCACGCCAGCGGCTGGCCAGCGTCCCAGTGCTGCTCGACCACACCGGCGGGACGCTCGGCCCCCGGCTCGCCGACGGCGACCAGGCCGACGCGGTCGACCCGCGCTGGACCCTGCACGACCTCGGACCCCACGCCGCCGGCGCGGCCCTCGACGAGCTGGCCGACCCGCGGAGCGTGCTGGTGCTGGTCAGCGGCGCGAATCCCGCCGGGTGCGCGCTGGCCGCGGAGGCCCTCGACACGCTCCGGACCCGGACCGGGGACGCGACCGCCGAGCTCGACCGGGTGGTGCTGGTGCTGTCCGGCAGCTTCGGTCGGCACCGGACACCGCGGGAGACGGCGACCCTGGCCGCCACCCCGGGACTCCGCGGCCTGGTCACGCTGCCACCGGACCGGGCGCTCGCCGCGGGTGGGCGGGTCCCGCTCGCCCGGCTGGGCGCGCGGACCCGGCGCGGGGTCGACGCGGTGCTCGACCTGCTGGTCCACGAGCCCGGGCGCTGAGCCCGGCCGGGCGCTTCGACAGGCTCAGCGCACGGAACGAGAGCGCTTCGACAAGCTCAGCGCACGGGCAGGCTCAGCGCACGGAACAGGCCCGCACGGGTCGGGTCAGAGCTGGCCGGCGACCGCGGCGGCCGCGCGCAGGAAGGCCCGCTGGGTCACCGGGTTCAGCCGGTCGTAACGCAGCTGGCTGTCCCGGATGGCCCGGTCGTAGGGGATCGTCACCACGTTCTCCGGCGGCAGCAGCTGCTGGAAGCCGGCGGCGATGGTGCTCGCCGAGGCCTCGTCCTGATCGGCCTGGGAGACGATCACCACGGCCCGTTCGGCCAGCTCGCGGCCCTCGGCGTTCCGGTTGCGGAGCGCCTGGAGCAGCAGCAACGCGGCCTCCGCGTGGTCCGGGCGGGTGGTGGTCGGCACCACGATCTGGTCGGCGGCGTCGATCATGTTGAGCCAGGCGTAGGTCGACTCGTCGTTGCCGGAGTCCATGAAGATCAGCCGGTAGAACCGGTTGCAGACGGCGTGCAGGGCGAGGAACTGCTCGGTGGTCAGCCGCTGCTCGCGGGCCAGCAGCGACGGGTTCGACCGGAGCACGTCGTACTTGTCCTCCGGCTGGTGGTGGACGTAGTAGGCGAGCCGGCCGACCTGCGCATCGCGGTCCATCAGCTCCTCGGTGGCCGGGAGCAGGTCGAGCACGGTGCGGTCGTGGCCGCCGCTCGCGGTCCGCCAGCCCAGGGTGCCGCGGGTGTCGTTGTTGTCCCAGGCGATCACGCCACCGCCGCCGTACCGGGCGAACACGGCCGCCAGCAGCGCGGTGGTCGGGGTCTTGCCGCTGCCGCCCTTGCCGTTGACCACGGCGATCGTCTTGGGACCGGGCCAGTGCTTGCTCACCAGCGCCTGGTCGGCGGCCTCGGCCCGCTGGGCGGCCAGCAGGGCCGGGTCCGGCTCGTTCTTGCGGCCGAGGATCCGCGAGAAGAAGCCCTGCGGCGCCTGGGCGGTGGGCAGTTCGACCGGCTGCTCGGGCGGCAGGAACGAGACGGCGTGCCGCGGCTGCGGCTCGTCCGGCTGGGGCGGGCGGTCGCTATCCGCGCCCGGGACGGTGCCGGCGGCCCGGTAGGGAGCGGCCTGGTTCGGCGGGACGGGCGCGGCGGGCTGCTGCGGCGGCCACGGCCGACGGGCCGCGGCGCCGTAGCGCACGTCCCCCTCCGCGGCCGGGGTTGGCGCGGGCGCCTGCTGCGTCCACGGCTGCGGGGTCTGCTGGTCGTGCGGTTCGCTGCTGGGGGCCACGGGACCATCGTGGCGCTGCCCGACCGTGGGGTCGAATCCGTGCTCGGGGCCCGACGGGGCGGCCGGCTCGGCCCCCGGCGCCGGCGACTCGGGCTCGGCAGCCGGCGGCTGCGGTCGGACGTCGGCCGGCGACGTCTCCGCCGCCGGCTCGGGCTCGTTCGGCTCGGGCTCGAACGGCTCAGGCTCGAACGGCTCGGGCTCGAACGGCTCGGGGGCGGGCGGGTTGGGGATCGGCCGGTTCTGCGGCCGGCCGATCGGCTCGGAGTACTCGGTGCGCCGGGTGCCGTCCGGATCGACCGCGAGGTGCCAGCGGGTCCCGTTCTCCTCGATCGGGAAGCGCACGGTGCGGCGCTGCTCGACGGCGATCCGGGTGACCTCGACGAAGACCGCCTCGCGCACCTCGTC
Source organism: Microlunatus kandeliicorticis (assembly GCF_014137855.1). Lineage (GTDB taxonomy): Bacteria > Actinomycetota > Actinomycetes > Propionibacteriales > Propionibacteriaceae > Microlunatus > Microlunatus kandeliicorticis. Next base: position 297,953 of record NZ_JACGWT010000002.1, on the reverse strand, counting down.
GACGGTGGCCGCGGTGATCGGGTGCCGGACGCCGTCGACGATCAGCTCCGCCTGCTGGCCGCGGACGGTCGCGGCGACGTCACGGACGAGGGCGGGTTCGGTCATGCGTTCGGTCCTCCGGATTCGCGACCCGGCGCGGCGCGGCCGGCGGGCTGTCCGCGGCCGCCGACCGGGTCATGGGTGGCGCTTGTCGCCGCCCATGATCCGCCAGCCGGGGTTCACCTGCCGCGCTGCCGGACGTCAGTTGTTGTGGTCGGCCTTCTCGCCGCCGGCCTCGAGCGAGTCACCGGCCGGCAGCTCCTTGTGACCACCGAACTGCTGCCGCATCGCCGACAGCACCTGGTTGGCGAAGTGGTCCTCGTCGCGGGAGGCGAACCGCTCGAACAGCGACGCCGCCAGCACCGGGGCCGGGACGCCGAGGTCGACGGCGGCCTTGACCGTCCAGCGACCCTCGCCGGAGTCCGAGACCCGGCCGGCGAGGCCGTCGAGGTTCGGGTTCTGCTGCAGCGCCGCGGCGGTCAGGTCGAGCAGCCACGAGCTGATCACCGAACCGCGGCGCCAGACCTCGGCGACCTTGGCGGTGTCGATGTCGAACTGGTAGTACTCCGGCTCCTCCATCGGCGCGACCTCGGCGGAGTGCTCGGCCTGCTTGGTGCCGGCGTCGGCGTTGTGGAGCACGTTGAGCCCCTCGGCGAACGCCGCCATCACGCCGTACTCGATGCCGTTGTGCACCATCTTGACGAAGTGGCCCGCGCCGGACGGCCCGCAGTGCAGATAGCCCTTCTCCTCCGGTGCCAGGTCACCGGTGCGGCCGGGCGTCCGCTCGACCTCGCCGGCTCCGGGGGCGATGGTCTGCAGCACCGGATCGATGATCCCGACGGCGTAGTCGTCGCCGCCGACCATCAGGCAGTAGCCGCGCTCGAGACCGAAGACGCCGCCGCTGGTGCCGATGTCGACGTAGTGGATGCCCTGCTCCTTGAGCTTGCGGGCGCGGCGGACGTCGTCGCGGTAGTTGGAGTTGCCGCCGTCGATGACGATGTCACCGTCCTCGAGCAGCTCGGCCACCTGGTCGACGACCTGCCCGGTGATCCCGGCCGGGATCATCACCCAGACCACCCGCGGGGTGGACAGCTTGCTGACGAAGTCCTGCAGCGAGTCCGCACCGGTGGCGCCCTCGTCGACCAGCGCCTTGACCGAGTCGGGGTTGTTGTCGAAGGCCACGCAGTCGTGCCCGTCGCGCATCAGCCGCCGGACGATGTTGGCGCCCATCCGACCCAGACCGATCATCCCCAGCTGCATCGCACCCACACCCTCACTCGTCGACGGCCCGCCGGGCCCGGTTGTCGGCTCCGATCTTGCCGCACCACATCCTCGGGTGAGCCCGCGGGCACCCGCAAGCAGCGGCGACCGTCCGGCTCAGCCAGGCAGCCGCATCAGCATGATGACGTGCCGGTAGTCGCCGACCGGGTCACCGTCGAGCTCGGCCAGCGGGGTCAGCAGACACGGCTTGCCGGGTGCGGTGAAGGCGAAGTTGACGAACGGCGCGTCGAGCACGCCGAGCGCGTCGAGCAGATAGCCGGGGTTGAAGCCCGCGGCGGTCATCGGCAGCGCACCGCCGTCGACCACCTCGACGGTGGCCTCCATGGCCTCGGTGGCCTGCGCCTGGTCACCGGTGGCGGCCTCGAGGGTGATCACCCCGTCGCCGATGGTCATCCGCAGCGAGGTGTTCCGCTCGGCGACCAGCGCCACCCGTCGCGCGGCGGCGATCAGCTCGGTGGTCGAGGTCCGCACGTTGAGCGCCGACTGCGTGTTCATGATGTGGCGGACCTTGGGGAACTCGCCGTCGAGCAACCGGGTGGTCGTCTGCCGGCGGCCGCCGGGACCGGTGCCCACGAAGCCGATGATCCCGTCGCCCGCGCCGCCGTTGCCGCCGCTGGCCAGGCTGATGGTCACCTCCTCGCCCGCGGTCATCGACTTGGCGGTGTCCGACAGCACCCGGGCCGGGACCAGGGCGGTCGCCGAGACGGTGGTGCTGTTCGGGTTCCAGGTCAGCTCCTTGAGCGCCATCCGGTAGCGGTCGGTGGCCAACAGCGACAACGTGTCGCCCTCGATCTCGACCCGGACCCCGGTGAAGACCGGGAGCAGCTCGTCCCGGCCGGCCGCGACGACGACCTGGGCGACCGCCTGGGCGAACTCGCTGCTGGCCACCGTCCCGGTGGCCTCGGGGACCGATGGCAGCGACGGGTAGTCGGCCACCGGGAGCGCCTGCAGGGTGAACCGCGCGCTCCCGCAGGTCAGCTCCATCCGGACGTCGTCGGAGACGATGTCGACCGGGCGGTTGGGCAGCGAACGGCAGATGTCGGCGAGCAGCCGCCCGGAGACCAGCGCGGTGCCGTCGTCGCTGACCTGACCCGCGACCTCGATCCGGGCCGAGGTCTCGTAGTCGAAGCTCGACAGCGTCACCCCGGACTCGTGCGCACGGACCAGCAGGCCGGCGAGGATCGGCACGCTCGGACGGGTGGGCAGGCTGCGGGCGGCCCACTGGACGGCCTCGGCCAGCACATCGCGTTCGAGTCGGATCTTCACACTGCCTCCACGGAGGTGTCGCGGCTTCGGGGCCCGTCGGGACGGCCGGGTCGGGACTGGTCGGCCTCTCGTCGCGGCGGTCGACGACCTGGAGGCCAGAGAGGCGTCGGCACCCGGCCGGGACGCCCGCTGATCATACCGACGCGCGCCGACCTGTCATCCGGTCCACGAGCCCGGCGGCGACCCGCAGTGTCAGAGCTGCCGTCGACACTGCACGACGTGGTGAGTGTCCAGCTCGATGCTCGACCCGGCGAAGCCCGACGTTGTGCACAACCGACCGCCCACCCTTCTTCGGCTCTTGGAGGGAATGTGTGATTCCTCATCTTCGTCATAGCGCCTGTGGAAGCTGGGGACAACGAGCGTTTCCCCTGGTCATCGCGGTGTACCGGGTGCGGACGACGGTGTGCGACAGCGAAAATCACACGGGGAGGATCTGTGTCCGAACTACACGTTCGCGCCCGACTGCGCCGCGTCCGTCCCCGGCCGGTCAACACCGGGTCGCGTGTCGTCCCCAGTTGTCCACAACGTTTTCCCCAGGTGTGGGTGACCGCTTTCGGACAGGTGAGGCTCTTAATACCGGGCTGTGCCGGGGGCGCCGGTGTCCGGTTCCGGCCATCGCAGTGGCACCGTCCGGGCGGTCCCGCGGAGCGCAGAGGGCAGGCACCAGCGTCCCGCCGCCGGTGACCGGTGCGGGTGCGGCGGCGGGGGTCAGGACTGCTGCTTGATCCGGTTGGTCAGCTCGGTGACCTGGTTGAAGACGCTGCGGCGTTCGCTCATCACCGTGCGGATCTTCTTGGTCGCGTGCATGACGGTGGTGTGGTCGCGGCCGCCGAACAGCTGTCCGATCTTGGGCAGCGAGAGGTCGGTGAGCTCCCGGCACAGGTACATGGCGATCTGCCGGGCACTGACCAGCACGTGGGTGCGGCTCTGACCGCACAGGTCGTCGATGGTCAGCCCGAAGTAGGCCGCAGTGATGGCCATGATGGTGCCCGCGGTGATCTCGGGTTCGGCGCCGTCGGGGATGAGGTCCTTGAGTACGACCTCGGCCAGGGCGAGGTCGACCGGCTGGTGATTGAGGCTGGCGAAGGCGGTGACCCGGATCAGCGCGCCCTCGAGCTCGCGGATGTTGGTCTGGATCTTGCTGGCGATGAACTCAAGGACGTCCAGCCCGGCGGTCAGCCGCTCGGCGGCCGCCTTCTTGCGCAGGATGGCGATCCGGGTCTCGAGGTCGGGCGGCTGGACGTCGGTGATCAGACCCCACTCGAACCGGCTGCGGAGCCGCGCCTCGAGCGAGTCGAGCAGCTTCGGCGGCCGGTCGGAGGTCATCACGATCTGCTTCTGGGCGTTGTGCAGCGTGTTGAAGGTGTGGAAGAACTCCTCCTGCGTCTGCTCCTTGCCCTCGAGGAACTGGATGTCGTCCACCAGCAGCAGGTCGACGTCGCGGTAGCGGCGACGGAAGCTGTGCGTCTTGTTGTCCGAGATCGCGTTGATGAAGTCGTTGGTCAGTTCCTCGGTCGACACGTAGCGCACCCGGGCCCGGCCGAAGTAGTTGCGGACGTAGTGCCCGAGGGCGTGCAACAGGTGGGTCTTCCCCAGCCCGGAGTCGCCGTAGATCATCAGCGGGTTGTAGGCCTTGCCCGGCGACTCCGCCACGGCGACCGCGGCAGCGTGCGCGAACCGGTTCGAGCTGCCGATGACGAACGTCTCGAAGGAGTACTTCGGGTTGAGCCGAGCGTCGACGTCGCGTTGCATCCGCTCGACCGGGTCGAGCGGGCTGGAGCTGGGGATGAACACCGGGGTTCCGCCGGACGGTCCGGTGGCTGCCGGGTGCACCGGGCGGCCGTAGCGCACCTCGGCGTCGTCGACCCGGTCGTCGTCGCGGCCGGTGGTGTCCGGTCGGTCGCCCGCGCCCACCGGGAAGCCGGCCGGGCGCGATCCGAAGCCGGGGCGGGCGTAGCCGTCGTAGTCCTCGGGGTCCGCAGCCTGTCGCGGGTAACCGCGCGGTTCGGTCGGGCGGTACCCGGCGAGGTCGTCCTCGGCGCCGGACTCGCGGGGATGCGCCTCGAAGCCGAGCGGCTGGGTGCCCCCGACGTGACGGCCCTCGTAGCCGGCGCCGTGGCCCGCGGACTCCTCGACCGGGTCGGCCTGCGGCAGGTCCTTGTCGACGACGACCGCGAGCCGGGTCGGCTGCTGGAAGTGGTGGGCGAGCACCGACTCGATGGTGTCGCGGTAGCGGGTCTCGAGCCGCTCGCGGTTGAACTCGGTGGGGACGGCGACCATCAGGGTATCGCCGCGGAGCGCCAGCGGGACGCTGCCCTGAACCCAGACGCGCTGCTCCTGGGTGAGTGCCACCCGGACCCGGTCCCAGGCGGCCCGGACGACGAGCGGGTCACGGTTCTCCGTGGGCGCGGATCCGGAGCCCGGCTCCTCCCCGTCGGGCCCGGCGAGGCCGGGCATCGTCGGGTCGGACGGTTCGGACGCGTCTGTCACTCGGTCTCCGCTGCCTAGTCCTCGGTCGTTCTTCGGTCTCCGCCGGACCCGCAGCAGCGGGAGCCCACGCGGACGACACCGTCCGCGTCGGTCGACCGGTCGGCGCGATCAGACATGCTAGCGACGTCCACACAGTTATCCACAGCTGTGTACGACGTCGGCGGTCGCCGAATGCACCCTGAATCAAAGCGGTGGGTCGGGGGGAATATGCATCGGTCCGCGCGGGGTTCCCGCTGCGCGGGGCTTCTTGTCTGGTCCTGATCGTGGGCCGCGGCGAGGCGACGCGTGAACCTTGCCATCCGGCCCTCCCCGACCGCAAGGCGTGGGCTGGTTTTCCTGTGATTTCCCGGCGTGTCCGCGGCGTGTCGAATGGACAGCCTGAGGCAGGTCGTCAGGTTTGACCGGATCGGCGGCCCTGCGTAGTGTTGTGCAGTCGCTCTCGCGAGCGACGTGCGTCTGCGTGCCCGCATCTGGGTGGCTGCAGACGGACCTGAACCGACGACGAGTGTGGGAGTTTTCCCGTGAGCAAGCGCACCTTCCAGCCGAGCAATCGGCGCCGGAGCCGTACCCACGGCTTCCGCCTGCGGATGCGGACCCGGGCCGGCCGCGGCATCCTCGCCGCCCGCCGCCGCAAGGGCCGCGCCAAGCTGTCCGCCTGATCACCACCGCGCCCGGGTGCTGCCCCGCGGTCTGCGGATGCTGAACGGCGACGAGTTCGCCGACACGGTTCGCCATGGACGCCGGATCGGAGGTCCGTCCCTCGTGTTGCACGTACGACGGTTGCCCGACGACCCGAGCGTCCACGTGGGTTTCGTGGTGTCCAAGGCCGTCGGCAACGCCGTCACCCGCAACCGCGTGAAGCGCCGGCTGCGACACCTCGCGGCGGCGCGGGTGAGTGCGCCCTCTGGCTCCGGCTGCGGGCCGTCGGATCCCCTGCCGGCCGGGTCACGCGTCGTCGTCCGTGCCCTGCCGGCGGCAGCCGGCCAGCCCGACCGCCTCGGGGCGGAGTTCGAACGCGCCTGGGCCCGGGCCGGACGGAGCCTGGCCTCGTGAAGTACCTGCTGATCGGCCTGCTGCACCTGTGGCGGTTCTTCGTCAGCCCGCTCTACGGCAACGTGTGCCGTTACTACCCGTCCTGCTCGGCCTATGCCCTCGATGCCGTCCGGCACCACGGGACGATCCGGGGCAGCTGGTACGCCGCGCGACGGTTGCTCCGCTGCCACCCGTGGGCACCAGGCGGGTACGACCCGGTGCCCGGCACCGTCGATCCCACCTCCGCCGAACACGCGGACGAGGTCCAAGGAGAAACCGGGGTCCCCGATCCGGGCCGGCCCTCTCCACGAGGGCGGATGATGGACGAGGCCGCGTGAGGGCCCGTCGGAGGCAGGACCGACCTGAGGCAGACAGCGTCGCGGCGACAGACCGCCCGGCGCGGACAGACAGATGGTGGAGTTGATGGAAACGCTGATCCCGGTGCTCGTCCCGATGGGCATCTTCGATTCGCTCGCCTCCTTCGGCAGCACCCTGATGCAACCGCTGTACTGGGCGGTCTCCGGTCTGCTCGTGTTGTTCCACACCCTGTGGGCGCCGCTGCTGGGCACCGACAGCGGGTGGACCTGGACGCTGTCGATCGTCTCGCTGACCGTGATGATCCGGGTGATCCTGATCCCGTTGTTCGTCCGGCAGATCCGCTCGTCGCGGAACATGCAGCTGCTGCAGCCCAAGGTGCGCGAGCTGCAGAAGAAGTACGGTCACGACCGGGAGAAGCTCGGTCAGGAGACCATGAAGCTCTACCGGGAGAACAACGCCAACCCGTTGGCCTCCTGCCTGCCGCTGCTGCTGCAGATGCCGATCTTCTTTGCGCTGTTCCGGGTGCTCGACGGGGCCGCCAACGGCATCGCCCGCGGCTACTGGATGCGGATCCACGAGAGCGACCTGCTGCCGTCGCTGCAGAAGGCGACGATCTTCGGCGCACAGATCTCGGACAAGTTCCTGCCCTTCACCGGCCGCATCACCTCGGTCCAGGTCGTGACCGTGCTGCTGATCGTGCTGATGACGGTCACGATGTTCATCACGCAGCTCCAGCTGATGCGGAAGAACATGCCGCCGGACGCGCTGACCGGTCCGATGGCCCAGCAGCAGAAGATCATGCTGTACCTGTTCCCGCTGATCTTCGCGATCGGCGGCGTGAACTTCCCGGTCGGTGTGCTGATCTACTGGCTCACCACCAACCTGTGGACGATGGGTCAGCAGTTCTACGTCATCCGCCGCAACCCGGCCCCCGGAACCCCGGCGTACGACGCCTGGGAGGCCCGCCGCAAGGCCAAGGGCAAGCAGCTCACGGTGGCGGCTCCGGCCGAGACCAGCGGTCGCAACGGCAACGGACGCGCCGCCACGGCCGTCGAGGGTGCAGTCGCCACCGAGACGGCCGACAGCAGCCCGCGGGTGATCCGTCAGCAGCCCCGCCGGCAGACGCGGTCCCAGCGCAGGAGCTGACGACCGTCCCCTGATTCCCGCCGGCGTCGAGCCGGCGACCACCGCCGGTGCTGTGCTGCGCCTCCGCGCCACGGCCGGCACACCCCGTCCCGAGGAGGACCATGACCGAGCAGCAGGCTGCTGTCGACGAGCCGACCGTCTCCGACCCCGCTCCGGGCGCCGACGAGACGCAGGAGACGACCGCTCCCGATTCCGCGGTGAGCACTTCCCCTGCCCCCTCCGTCCCTGGGCACTCCGACACTGGGCCCTCCGAGCCGGTGGGTGACGCGCAGGGTGCCGAGGCCGCGGACGACGACAGCGACGACAGCGACGACGAGGAGGACGGCGACCCGCTCGAGACCGAGGGCGAGATCGCAGCCGATTACCTCGAGGAGTTGCTTGACATCGCCGACTTCGACGGCGACATCGACACCTACGTCGAGAGCAACCGTCCGCACGTGTCGATCCTCACCGAAGGCGACGTCCTGGTCGGTCGCGACGGCGAGGTGCTCGAGGCGCTGCAGGAGCTCTCCCGGCTCGCGGTGATGACCGAGACCGGCAACCGCAGCCGGCTGATGCTCGACATTGGCGGCTACCGCGAGAACCGGCGCAAGGTGCTGACCCAGCTCGCGACCGACGCGGTCGAGGACGTCCGCGGCTCCGGCGAGTCGGTCCGCCTGGACCCGATGAACCCGTTCGAGCGGAAGATCGTCCACGACGTGGTCGCGGCGGCTGGGCTGACCAGCGAGTCGGAGGGCGAGGAGCCCGCCCGTCGCGTGGTCATCCTGCCCAAGTCCTGACCCGTGACCGCGCCCGCCGGGCTCGACCGGCTGTTTCCGGATGTCGAGTCGATTGAGCGATTTGTCGACATCCTGACAAGTCGAGGTGTCGATTGGGGATTGATCGGTCCGCGTGAGGTGCCGCGCATCTGGGATCGTCACATCCTCAACTCGGTGGCGATCCGCGATCTGGTGCCCGAGGGCTCTGCGGTGGTGGACGTCGGGAGCGGCGCTGGCCTACCGGGGATTCCGCTGGCGCTGGCCCGACCCGACCTGCAGGTCACTCTGCTCGAGCCGTTGCTCCGCCGGGTGACCTTCCTGACCGAGGCCGTCGAGGAACTCGGCCTGGCCGAGCGCGTCCGGGTGGTCCGGGCCCGGGCCGAGGATCACCGTGAGCGGTACGACCTGGTCGTCGCGCGCGCCCTGGCGCCACTCCCCCGTCTGGTGCCCTGGTGCTCACCGCTGATGGCCGACGACGGCGAGGTCCTGGCGCTCAAGGGGAAGTCCGCGGCCCAGGAGGTCCAGGACGCCGCCCCCGTGCTGGCGTCAGCCGGTCTACGGGCCGACGTCCGGGAGGTGCGCGCGGACGCCACGTCCGAGCCGACCTCGGTCGTACGGATCCGCCGCGCACTGCGCTGACGACCACGTGCTCGGCATCCGATGCTGAGCCGCCTGCAAAGCACGATGGTTTGCTCCGCGCACTCCGGATCTTTTGACCGACGGCTCGAGCCCGCTCGAGCCGAGGCGCAAGCACAGCGACGGCTTCGAGGTCCTGAGGACCGATCCAGCAGCGCTCCTTGAGCCTGACGAAGGGCGTCCATGCTGCCCTCCCTGGTGCCATGGGGTGAAGCACGGTGGCCGCCGAACCTAAACCCGTTCGGTGGCTCGCCGGGCGATCTCCGGGCCCCTGTCTGCCCCGTTCGATAGCGTGAACTCCGCTCGATCGACGGAAGACGAAGGACGGCGCAGACGTGAGAACCAGTGAGCAGTCGGCGGTCGGACCCCGCCCGACAGGGTTGGGCTGGCCCAAGCGCAGCCGGATCGGTCGGCTTCTCGGTTGGCCGCGTGTTTCACGTGAAACGGAACCAGTCGTTGACGAGACTTCTACTCCGCCTGCCTCGTGCCCGGACGCAGAGTCCACCCTCGGACCGATCAAACTGCCGCACGTAAACGGTGACTCGATCCTTCAGGAAGCAGACCTCGGGGCGCCTCAGGCGGACCTGTCGACCACCGGACCGGTCGTCACCGACTCCACGACCACCACTGTCGAGCCGGAGACCCAGGCGGAGCCCCCGACAACTGACGAGTCCGCGATGGTCGATGACGTGCCGATCGACGAGGACCCCGTTCGCACCGTTTCACGTGAAACACCGCGGGAGGTCGATCCCCTGCCTCGTCCGACGAACCCGCGGGTCTTCGTGGTCGCGAACCAGAAGGGCGGAGTCGGCAAGACGACGACGACCGTCAATGTTGCCGCCGCCCTCGCCATGGGTGGACTCCACGTCCTGGTCATCGATCTCGACCCGCAGGGCAACGCCTCTACCGCCCTCGGCGTCGACCACCACCGCGGCGTGCCCGGCACCTATGAGGTCATCATCAACGGTGAGTCGATCGCCGACCTTGCGGTCGTCTCGCCGGAGGCTCCGAACTTGCGGGTCCTCCCCGCAACGGTGGACCTTGCCGGTGCGGAGATCGAGCTCGTCTCGGTGGTGGCACGGGAGAACCGCCTTCGTCGGGCCATCACCAAGTACCTCAAGACTGCCGAGGTCGACTACATCTTCTTCGACTGCCCCCCGTCCCTCGGGTTGCTCACGCTCAACGCCCTGGTGGGAGCGCAGGAGATCCTGATCCCCATCCAGTGCGAGTACTACGCCCTGGAGGGGGTGTCGCAGCTGATGAACACCATCAGCCTCGTCAAGGGGGAGCTGAACGACGAACTCGAGCTCAGTACCGTGCTGCTCACCATGTATGACGCCCGGACCCGGCTCGCGGCTCAGGTCGCCGACGAGGTTCGCGGCTACTTCGCGGAACAGACGCTCCCGAGCGTGATCCCGCGCTCGGTGCGCATCTCCGAGGCGCCCAGCTACGGCCAGACCGTACTCACCTATCAGCCCGACTCCGCGGGGGCGAAGAGCTACCTCGAGGCGGCTCGCGAGATCGCCCGACGCGGCGCCGTGGACGGCACACCCAGCCAGGAGGCCTGATGAGCAACAACACCCGCGGACTGGGACGTGGTCTCGGCGAGCTCTTCCAGCGCACCGAGCCGATCGCGCCCCGACCGGTGGACTCGCCGACGGTTCCCGACTCCCCTGTCCCTGCTGCCCGGGCAGCTGAGGAGGCGGCACCGGCCCACCCGATTCCCGAGGGGTCGAGCTTCGCCGAGGTGCCGATCAGCTCGATCCGACCCAACCCTCGCCAGCCACGCACCGTCTTCGACGAAGACGCGCTGGCCGAGCTGGTCGACTCGATCCGTGAGGTCGGACTGCTGCAGCCGATCGTCGTGCGGCCGCTGAGCCCGAACGAGAGCGGCGATCAGCGCTATGAGCTCGTGATGGGCGAACGCCGCTGGCGCGCGGCGGAGCGTGCCGGCAACGAGACGATCCCGGCGATCGTCCGGGAGACCGAGGAACATGACCTGCTTCGAGACGCGCTGCTGGAGAACCTGCACCGTGCACAGCTGAACCCGCTCGAGGAGGCCGCGGCCTACCAGCAGATGCTCGACGACTTCGGCTGTACCCAGGAAGAGCTCTCCCAGCGGATCAAGCGGTCGCGCCCGCAGATCTCCAACACGATCCGGCTGCTGCGACTCCCTCCGACCGTCCAACGGCGAGTCGCCGCCGGCGTCCTGAGTGCGGGCCACGCCCGCGCGTTGCTCGTTCTCGACGATCCGTTGGCCCAGGAGCGGCTCGCGCAGCGCGTGGTGGCCGAAGGGCTGTCCGTCCGGGCGCTGGAGGAGATCGTCGCGCTGGGGGAGACCGGGGACACCCCGGCAGCCCCGCGTCGCCGTCGCGCGGCCGAGCCCAACGAGCGGGCGGTCGCCGTCGCCGATCGGCTCGCGAACCGACTCGAGACCCGGGTGAAGGTGGACGTCGGCCGAGCCAAGGGCCGGATCACCATCGAGTTCGCCAGTGACGAGGATCTGGAGCGCATTGCGGGTCTCATCGACCGCTGAGCTCCTGCGCAAGGTGGGTGGGTGTAGGGGCTTCGACAAGCTCGGCCAGCGACGTCTGCGCGCACTGAGCCTACGATGTGCCTCGCTCTGGCCCAGTAGGTGAAGGGGCTTCGACAAGCTCAGCCAGCGGTGTCAGCGCGCGCAGCCCTGGCGACGTGCCTCGCGCAGGGTGAGCGGGCGAAAGAGGCTTCGACAGGCTCAGCCAACGGTGGCCGGACGGAACTCCTCGAGAGGCTTCGACAAGCTCAACTAGCGGTCACTCCGCGCACTGAGCCCCGTCGAAGTGCATCGCGTAGGTCGCGGAGGTGGAGTGGCTTCGACAAGCTCAGCCAGCGGTCAGGCCGTGCACTGAGCTCGTCGAAGTGCGTCAGGCTAGTCGATGCTGGGGAAGGGCTTCGACAGGCTCAGCCAGCTAGGGCTTCGATGAGCTCTCCCAGCGGGCGCGGCAGCGGCCGCAGTTTATGTCGACAAATCGTTTCGTCGGCTCGGAGACTTACCGACAAGTCACTGGGTCGACGCGGCCGCCGCGCGTCGCTCGGCCTCGATCTTGGGTCGGACGTTCTTGGTGGCCGACCGCTCAGCGACGAAGGACAGGAACGGCACGGTGCCGGCCAGGGCGATCAGCAGCAGCCGCTTCCAGGTCCACTTGGCGCGGAAGCCGAGGTCGACCGCAGTGATGATGAGCACCATGTAGAGGAAGCCGTGCGCCGTCCCGACCACCCCGACCACCGAGTCGTTGCCGGCGAAATACTTCAGCGGGACCCCGATACAGGTCAGCACGATCAGCAGGGTGCCCACGACGTAGGCCACCACCCGATAGCGGAGCAGGGCGTTGCGCATGGATCGACCCTATGCGCGTCGGCTGAGACCCGCCTCCGTGACCTCGGGCTGGTCGGTGTCGGCCGCCTTGTCGGCGTCGGGTGTCGCGTCGCCGTCACCGGGGAGCTGCGGGTCGTCCCCCGGCTCGCCCTCGCGCTCGGCGAACTCGTAGTCGTCCCGCCGACCGATGTCGCGAGCCATCCGGATCCCGAAGCCGAGCGCGAAGGCCGCGAAGATCCACCACTGCAGTGCGTACGCGGCGTTCCGGCTCCGGCCCTGACCCTCGGGGAGGTTGACCGCCGTCGGCTCGAGTCCCTGGGCCCGCGACATGTCGGGGCCGAGCGTGATGAAACCGTTGACCAGCGTCACCGGCCAGCGTTGCGCGAGGATCGGGAGCTCGACCGCCGGGAGCTCGTTGCTGCCGGTCCCGGGTTGGTTGGTGCCGGGGTCCTGCTCGGAGCCCAACAGGATGCCCTGGACGGTCACCTCGCCGGTCGGCGGCGTGGGACCGGTCGAGCCGTCGGACGGCCGCGGGGTGAGCTGACCCCGCACCACGGGGAGCACGCCGCCGCCGTCGAGCCGGAGACCGGTCAGCACCCGGTCCGCGGAGCCGTCCGCGGTCGGCACCAGTACCTGGAGCTTCGAATCCCAGCGTCCGGTGGCGGAAACGGTTCGCCCGTAGCCGTCTCCGACCGCCTGACCCGGCACCGCGACCGAGCTCAGCGCGATCACCGGTCCGTTGGCCCGGGCCTCGGCCGCCTTGGCACCCTGCTGGCCGTAGACGTCGAGCTGCCAGAGCCCGAGCGCGATCATCACCGCGGTCACCGCGAGCCCGAGCAGGATCACCCCGGCCTGCTTGGCGCGGGTCGCCCACGGGCTCACGGCAGCACGGGCAGGTCGGGTCGCGTGGCCGACGCCCGCACACCGCGGTCGCGAGCCACCGCGACCAGGTCGGCGCACATCGCCCCGAGACCCCAGCCGGCGGCCTCGACCGCCAACGGCACGGCCGACGTCTCGGTCATGCCGGGCGCGACGTTCACCTCGAGGAAGGTGGGAACCCCCTCGGGGGTGACGATCAGGTCGGTCCGCGACAGGTCGGCGAGGGCGAGCACGTCGTGGACGGCGAGCGCGGTCTTGGCGACCCGCCGGGCGGTGTCGTCGTCGAGCTCGGCCGGGCACAGGAACCGAGTGGCGCCGGCGGTGTAGCGCGCGGCGTAGTCGTAGACCCCCGAGTCGGGTCGGATCTCCACGGCGGGCAACGCCTGCGGGCCGTCGCCGCGGTCGACGACGGCCACCGTGACCTCGACACCCTCGACGAAGTTCTCCACCACGGCCACCGCGCCGTAGGCGTAGGCGCCGACCATCGCGGCGGGCAGCTCGGCGGCCGTGCTGACCTTGCTGCACCCGAGCGCCGATCCGCCGCGCGACGGCTTCACCATCATCGGGAAGCCGATCTGGTCGCCGAGGGCCTGCACCAGGGCGGCTGCGCCGAGCTCGCGGAACGTCTCGTGGGGGAGCGCGACCTGCCGCGGCGTGGCGATACCGGCCTCGGCGACCACGGTGCTGGCGATCGACTTGTCGAAGGCCACCCGGGCCGCGCTGCCGACGGACCCGACGAAGGGGATGTCGAGCAGGGTCAGCACCTCGCGGAGCGCGCCGTCCTCGCCCGCCTCACCGTGCAGCAGCGGGAACACCACCGGCCGGCCGAGCTCGGCGAGCCGGGCGATCAGCCCCGAATCGACGTCGGACTCGACCACGTCGACGCCACGGGACCGCAGTGCCTGGGCCACCCGGCGCCCGCTGCGCAACGAGACCTCGCGTTCGTGCGAGAGCCCGCCGGACAGCACCAGCACCTGATCGGTCATCGGTCCTTCCTCCGTGCTCGTCGCGTTCCCCGGTGATCAGCCGCTCACGACCATGATCGCGAGACCTACCGATCATGGTCGGTCAGCTCTGGTTGGCGCCCGGCGCCTCGTACGGCCCGCCCGCGGCCCCGCTGCCGAGGAAGCCGAAGGTCTCGTGCAGCGACGCCTCGTGGGCCATCACCTCGCCGAGCCGCCGCGTGCCCTCGATGATCCGCTCGGGCGTCGGAAAGCAGTACGACAGCCGCATGTGCCGACTGCCGAGCCCGTCGGCGTAGAACGAGTTGCCGGGGACGTAGGCGACGCGGGCGGACACCGCGCGGGGGAGCATGGCCTGGGCGTCCAGCCCCTCCGGGAGCCGCACCCACACGAAGAACCCTCCGGTCGGACGGGTCCAGGTCGTCCCGGCCGGCATGTGCGTCTGCAGCCCGGCGAGCATCGCGTCCCGGCGTTCGCGGTACATCTCGCGGAACTGCTTGATCTGGCCGCGCCAGTCGTGTCGGCTCAGGTAGGCCGAGATGGCGAACTGGCTGAACACCGGGGGGCAGAGCGTCGCCGACTCCTGGGCCAGCACCAGCTTCTCCCGGACGGCGTGCGGTGCGAGCACCCAGCCGATCCGGAAGCCCGGGGCGAAGGTCTTGGAGAACGAGCCGAGGTAGACCACGTTGTCCGCGTCGAGCGAGCGGATCGCCGGGGTCGGGTCGCCGTCGAAGCCGAGCAGACCGTACGGGTTGTCCTCGACCACCAGCAGCCCGGCAGCCTGGGCGATCTCGATGATCCGCTCGCGGCGCTCGAGCGTCTGGGTCACGCCGGCCGGGTTGTGGAAGTTGGGGATCGTGTAGAGGAACTTCACCCGGCGCCCGGCGGCGGCGTGCGCCGCCAGGGCCTCGGTCAGCGCCTCCGGCACCAGGCCGTGCTCGTCCATCGCGACGTGGCTGACCTGGCACTGGTAGGCCCGGAACACCCCGAGCGCCCCGACGTAGCTGGGCGCCTCGCACAGCACCACGTCACCGGGGTCGCAGAAGATCCGGGTCAGCAGGTCGAGACCCTGCTGCGAGCCGACCGACACGGTGACGTCGTCGGGGTGGGCCTGGATGGCCTCGAGCCGCATGACCTCGCAGATCTGCTCACGGATCATCGGTTCGCCCTGGCCGGCGCCGTACTGCATGGCCTGGGTGCCGCGTTCGGCCACCAGGTCGGAGAGCGTGGACGAGACCACGTCGAGCGGCAGGTCCGAGATGTTGGGCATCCCGCCGGCGAGCGAGACCACCTCGGGACGGTTGGCGACGGCGAACAGGGCCCGGATCGCCGAGGCGGTCATCCCGAAGGTCCGCTCGGCGTAGTTGTGGGCGTACGCGTCCAGCCGGGTGTCCCGGCGTCGGGCCGGGACCGGCCGGGTGACGGGCTCCTCGCTCACCCGACCAGTGTGCCGCACTCCGACCCGCGCAGCCCGGTTCGGGCACCGCGACGGACGTCGTGACTCAGGGACGCCGGCCGGGCGAACCCCCGGCCCGGCGTTCGCCGACTGTTCAGGCCGCGGGCGGCTCACCCGCTGCGCGGCGCACTAGCATGACCGGCATGGCTCGGCAGAGTTTCCCCCCGGCGCCCCGGCGGGCGCGGTGGGCGGCCTGGCTGGTCCTCGGCGTCCTCGCCGGCCTGCTGCTCGGGTTCGCCGCGGGACTCGCCAAGCCCCGCCCGCGCGCGGATCGCTGAGAGGCCCGGGCTGATGGGGTCTGGGCGGATGGGGTCTGGGCGGAGGATCCGACCGATGACGGCCGCCGATCTCGATCAGCTGCCTGCCGACCCGGAGCTGCCCGCGCGGACCGCCGCCGAGGCGGTCGACAGCTGGGGCCTGTGCGGTGTGGTCAGCCAGCAGGACCGACAGGTCACCGGTTTCGTCGTCCTCGTCCCGAGCCCGCTGGCTCCCGCGGTCGACGGTTGGACGCTCTTCCGGCCGGATCCGCGGACGGCCGCGCTGACCGCGGCCTGGGTGCAGCCCAGTCTGCGCGGGCATGGGCTCGGTCGACAGCTCGTCCAGAACGCGGCAGGCGAGGCCGCGAGGCGCGGCGCGATCGCGCTGGAGGCGGTCGGGCATCCCGGCTCCGCACGCTCGGGGTCAGCGGCGGCCGAACGACCCGACCGGATCCCGCAGGCCTTTCTCGAAGCGGTCGGCTTCCGGGTCGTCCAGCCGCACCCACTCGAACCCCGGCTGCGGATGGACGTCTCGACCACGGCCCGCTGGCGCCCGGACCTCGCCGCGGCGTGGGAACGGCTGACCGGGCTGGTCGCCAAGCCGATCCCTGCGCAGCCCGCCGGGTTCCAGCACAGTGGCCGTCAGGCGGTGCGGGTCGACGGCGACTCGGCCGCGACCCCGTCCTGAGCTCGGTCAGGAGCCGACCGGCGTCGGGATCGCGACCTCAGCCGGCCCGACCCGCCGGTCGGTCGCCCGATCCGAGCCTCAGAGGTATTCCTCGATGGCGCCGAGCAGCACCGACTTGCTCTTGGCGCCCTTGAACGCCTTGACCAGCTCTCCGTTGACGTACACCTGGATCGTCGGCAGCCCGAGCACGTGGTTGTTGGCCGGGGTGACCGGGTTGGTGTTGGTGTCCATCTTGACGAAGGTCACCTTGTCGCCGTGGGCGTTGGCCAGCTCCTCGATGATCGGGGCGACCTGCTTGCACGGCCCGCACCAGTCGGCCCAGTAGTCGACGACGACGGGCTTGTCGGACTTGAGCACCTTCTGCTCGAAGTCGGCGTCGGTGACCTCGCTGACGGCAGCCATGGCTGTACTCCTCGTTCTGGTTCTTGGAAAGGTGAGTCGGAAGGGTCGGGTCAGCCGACGGTGGCCGGGCTGCGGACCGCGACGGCGGCGTCGAGACCGCCGTCGAGATCGTCGAGATCGGCCAGGTAGCGCTCGGCGTCGAGCGCCGCCGCGCACCCGCTGCCCGCGGCGGTGATCGCCTGCCGGTAGGTGTGGTCGACGAGGTCGCCGCAGGCGAAGACGCCCGGCAGGTTCGTCCGGCTCGACTTGCCCTCGGTGAGCACGTAGCCCTCGGCGTCCAGGTCGACCTGGCCGCGCAGCAGCTCCGAACGCGGGTCGTGGCCGACCGCGATGAACAGCCCGTTGAGCTCGAGCTCGCGCTCGCTGCCGTCGGTGGTGTCACGGAGCGTGACGCCGGTCAGGGCCTGGTCGCCGTGCAGCGCCGCCACTTCGGAGTTCCAGGCGAACCGGATCTTCGGGTCGCGCTCGGCCCGGCCGGCCATGATCTTGCTGGCCCGCAGCTGGTCGCGCCGGTGGACGATGGTGACCGACCGGGCGAACCGGGTCAGGAAGGTGGCCTCCTCCATCGCGGAGTCGCCACCGCCGACCACGGCGATGTCCTTGTCGCGGAAGAAGAACCCGTCACAGGTCGCACACCACGAGACCCCGTGCCCGGACAGCCGGTCCTCGTCGGCGACGCCGAGCTTGCGGTAGCTCGACCCGGTGGCCAGGATCACCGCGCGGGCCCGGAACACGGTCCCGTTGGCGTCGGTGACCTCCTTGACCGGCCCGGTCAGGTCGACCGCCGTGATGTCCTCGGCGACCAGCTCGGCGCCGAAGCGCTCGGCCTGGTTGCGGAGGTTGTCCATCAGGTCGGGACCCTGGATCCCCTCGGGGAAGCCGGGGAAGTTCTCCACCTCGGTGGTGTTCATCAGCGCGCCGCCGGCGGTGATCGAGCCCTCGAAGACGAGCGGCTTGAGCTCCGCGCGGGCGGCGTAGGTGGCGGCGGTGTAACCGGCCGGCCCGCTCCCGATGATGATCACGTCGCGGACCTGGTCCTGCTGCCGCGAGGTGTCCTGCTGCGTCATTGGCATCCAGCTCTCTGCGCTGTGGGCTCCCGGTCGGAGCCTCACCCTACCGTGGCCATAACCGGCATCCCGGGCGTGATATTCCGGGCCGGCGGGGCGCCGACGTCTAAGGTGAACGCACGGTGACGCAGCCCTTTCCGGGCCGCGCCGGGCCCGGAGCCGAGTCGAGGAGTGCACGTGAGCGAGACCAGCAACGGGTCCGACGACGCGGTGGACGCGCCGGCCGGCGGGACCACCGTCATCACCTTCGGCACCTTCGACGTGCTCCACGTCGGTCACGTCCGGGTGCTCAACCGGGCCGCCGAGCTGGGGGACCGACTCGTCGTCGGGGTCTCCTCCGACGCGCTCAACTTCAGCAAGAAGGGGCGCTACCCGGTGTTCAGCCAGGCGGAGCGGCTCGAGCTGGTGGCCAACCTGCGCGCCGTCGACACCGTGTTCGTCGAGGAGAGCCTCGAGCTCAAGCGCGATTACATCGTCGAGCACGAGGCGGACGTGCTGGTGATGGGCGACGACTGGGCCGGCAAGTTCGACTTCTGCTCCGACCTGGCCAAGGTGATCTACCTGCCGCGGACGCCGTCGATCTCCACCACCGCGCTGATCGAGCACATCGCCAACCTCTAGCCCGGACCGTTCGGGGTCAGCGGATGGTGGCCGACGGGCCGGCGGACGGACGGCCGGTGGCGCAACCGGTGACGAAGACCACCCGGGTGGTGCCGTTGCTGCCGCGGAGGTAGACCAGCAGCCCGGGCTCGCCGTTGACCACCGAGCTCTCGATGCCGCTGATCCGGCCGTCGGTGGCCTTGCGGGCGCAGTTCCAGGCGGCGCTGAACCGGTGTGGGCTGAGGCCGCTGGTGTTCTCGACCGCCGACGAGCTGCCCAGCTCGCTGCCCGAAACCACGATCGGGCTGTCGGCGGACGGCTCGTTGTGGCCGCTGACCGCGCTGAGCAGGTAACCGCCGAACCCGACCGCCCCCGCCACCGCGCAGGCACCGAGAGCGGCGAAGGCGAACCGGAGCGGACGCCGTCGGTGCCGGCGGAAGTTGCTCTCCAGCGAGCCCAGGGTCGGTCGTGGGGCGGCGAGCGAGCGGGCCCGACCGTCGTCGTCGCCGATCGCTGCCGGCTCCCCGGACCGACGTCGCACCGGCGTCGCGGACGGCGCCGCCGTCCCGGGCGGAGTCCCACCGCCGGTCGGCCCGGGACGATCGCCCTCCGGCGGTCGGATCCGGCTCTCCGCCCGGGCCAGCTCGGCCAGCACGGCGTCGAGCCGGACGCCGACGTCGGCGGGCAGGGCCGGACGCGGCTCGCGGGCCAGGACCCGGCTGACGTTCCGGACGTCCGCGAGGGCGCTCGCGCAGGTGGGGCAGACGGCCAGGTGGAGCCGGACCTGTTCGGTCCGCGCGGGGTCGAGCAGGCCGACGTCGTAGTCGGCGAGCTCCTCGCTGGTCAGGTGCTGCGGTCGGTCGGTCATTCGAGCAGCCCCCGGGTCCGGAGCAGGTCGATGGTGCGCCGCGAGCGCCGGTCGAGCTCGGCGTCGGGGGCATAGCGCAGCACCCAGTCGAAGAAGCTCGAGTGTCCGCGCCGGATCAGCGCCGTGGGGACGAAGTACACCTTGGGGTCGCCGGAGAGCCGCACCTTGTAGCTCGGTCCGCTGCCGGTGACGTACTCGCGCACCGCGACCACCTTCCGGCCATCGAGCCGGTGGGTGCCGCGGTAGTGCCGGACGGTGAGGACGGCCCCGTCGACAGCCATCCGGGCGCGGGTCCGGAGCCAGACCACCACCATGAACGCGGCCCAGAACAGCACGATCACCGCGCACACGCCGAGCCAGCCGTCCGCGCGCGCGTGGATCAGCAGCCCGAGGCAGAGCACCAGGCCGCTGGTCGACACCACGGCCGGGGTGCGCCAGTTGTAGGCCAGGGTCAACGGCTCGGCCATGGGCGCTCCTCTCGGCGGTCGGGTGGCTGGCGGTCGGTCGGGGGTCGGGGGTTTCGGGTCGGCGTCGGACGGCGCTGCGGCGACGCCGCAGTCCACCCGTACCGGGTAGACGCACGCCGCGGTCGCTCGGTTCCACTCGGCGACCGGCGGGGTCCGGACCGGCGGGGTCAGGTCCGGTGTGCTCCGGTGCCGGCCCGCGGTGGGTCGCTGCCGCTGGGGACCGGAGCCCGGCGGGTGCCGACCCGCGGTGGGGCGGCCGGGGCCGGGCCGGGCCGGGTGGCGTCGGGGTCGGCGTCGCCGGGCTCGTCCTCGATCCGCAGGTGCGCGAGCAGCGGAGCCAGCTTGGCCCGGCCGCGGGCGCACCGGCTCTTCACCGTGCCGGCGGCGCAGCCGAGCATGGCGGCCGCCTCCTCGACGGAGTAGCCCTCCATGTCCACCAGCACCAGGGCGGCGCGCTGGTCGGGGTTGAGGTGGCGGAGCGCGGCCACGACCTCCGAGGTCTCCTCGCTGCGGACGGCGGGGTCGTCGGTGTCGGCTGCGCGGCTGAGCTCGGCGGCCAGCTCGGGGCTGCGGTCCGGGTCGTCGGGCAGCGGGTCCGCGCGGCGGACCTTCATCCGGCGCAGCCGGTCGAGACAGGCGTTGACCACGATCCGGTGCAGCCAGGTGGTGACCTGGGCGTCGCCGCGGAACCCGGAGGCCCGGCGGAACGCCGACACGCAGGCGTCCTGCAGCGCGTCGGCGGCGTCGTCGGGGTTGCGCATGGTCCGCAACGCGATCGCCCACATCCGGTCGCGGTGCCGGGCGATCAGCCGGCCGAAGGCCTCGGGGTCACCCTCGACGTGCGCCCGGAGCAGGGTGGCGTCGTCAGGTTCCGGAGCGGGTTCGGGAGCGGCATGCGGGGCGCCCGGCGTCGTCGCCGGTTCGGTCACTGCTGCACCTCGACCTCGTAGATCCCACCGCGGTACCCGTTCCCCTCCTTCGGCAGCGAGGTCAGGTACACCAGAACATAACGGGTGGTCACCGGCTGGGCGGGGGTCAGCGTGGCCTGCGCGCCGGCACCGCTGACCGAGGCGACGGTCCGCCAGGCGCGGTCGGTGTTCATCACCGGGGCGTCGGACGCGTTCTGCGGCACCCGGAGCTGGACGTTCGTCCCGTCGCCGGAGAGCTGCAGGGTGACGTCGCGGACCGGGACCGGCGCGCCGAGGTCGAGCACCAGCCCGACCCCGTCCTTGAGCCGGCCGAGCTTCGGGCTCCCGTAGTAGGTGAGGGTCGTCCACCGGGTCTTCGGGTTGCCGTCGTAGGCCAGCGGCACCTGGCTGGGGTTCTCGGTCCCGTTGCCGCCCTGGGCGGTGGGGTCGAAATCGCGGGCGGCGACGATCGGCACCGTCTTCGGGGCGGCGGCCGCGCTCGGGGTGGTCGACGGCCGGCTCGAGCTCGGTCCGGTGGCGCTGGTGCCCGGTCCGCGGGTCAGGGCGGTGCCGATGGCGACGGCGAGGACGGCGATCAGGGCGAGCGCGATCAGCAACGCGATCCAGCGGCGCGGGTGTCGCCGACCGGAGGTCCGCGGGGGCTCGGTGGGCCGGGTGGCCCGCCCGACCGGCGCGGTGGTCAGACCGGCGACGGGGGCGTGGACGCGGGCCGACGGCGAGACGGCGCTGGCCGTCCGCCGCCCCGGGCTCCGCGGGGAGCGGGGGGACCAGCTGGTGCCGGCGGAGTCGAGGAACGCCGAGCGCGGCACCCCGGGCGGGGTCGCGTCGGCGGTGCTGCCGCCCGGGTGGCGGAGCCGGCGCTCGAGGTCGCCCGAGGCGTCGGCCGGTCCGAGCACCCGGCTGAGCTCGTCGACCAGCTGGGCGGCGGTGGCGATCGGCGGCACCCGGTGCCGCGGGTGCGGGCTGAGCAGCTGGTCGCAGATCCGGTCCAGCGCGGGCGAGACCCCGTGCCGGACCTGCCGCGGGGTCAGCCAGCGGTGGTCCTCGGCGCCGACCGCGCCCTCGTCGACCGGACGTCCGCTGACGCCGACCGCGGCGAACGGCTGGGTGGCGTCCGGGTCGGTGGCCACCGGCTCGGGGGTGTCCGAACCGCCGTCGCGGGTGTGCGGGGCGGCGGGCAGCCCGAAGGCGGGACCGCCGGGCCAGCGGCCGACCAGACAGGCGTAGAGCAGCCGGCCGAGGTCGCGGACGTCGGCGGCCTCCTCGCGGGCGCCGTTCGCCTCCGGGTCCGGCTCGTCGGCCTGACCGGGGTGCGAGCGGAGCACGGCCTCGATCAGCAGACCGACGATCTTGACGTTGCCGGCCGGCGTGATGATCACGGTGTCGGGGTTGATCCGGCGGTGGTGCAGCCCCAGCGCGTGGACGCCGGCGATCGCGTCGGCGATCTCCCGGAGCAGCCAGCCGGCCTCGAGCCCGGTCAGCGGCGAGCCGGCCAGCAGGGTCTGCAGGCTCTGCCCGGTGGCGTACTCGCAGACGATGTAGGAGCCGATCGAGCCCGGCTCGCCCGCCGTCTGGCCGGCCACCCCGGCGCTCGGCTGCTCGGTGACGTCGACCGCGTCGAGCACCCGGAGGAAGCGGGAGTCGGTGGCGATGGCGGCCCGGCGGGCGGCGTCGAGCAGCCGCGGGGCGCGGGCGTCGCCGACCGGCAGCAGGTGGACGAGCACCGAGCGGGAGAGCACCTGGTCGAAGGCCCGCCAGGTGACCGCGGGCTGGGCGGAGACGAGCAGCTCTTCGAGCCGGTAGCGACGGCCGAGCACGGTGCCCGGCGGCAGGTGCAGGTCCTCGGGGACGTCCGCGCCGGGCGCCGGTGGTTCGAGGGTGGCCGGGTGCTCGACGGTGGGGGTGGCCGCGGAACCGGCGTCGGTGACCGCCGGGTCGGTGACCGGGCCGGGGACGGAGGTGTCTGCGGGGTCGTCGGAGCGGTCGAGCGTCGCACCGTCAGGGGTGCGGGTGGGGCTGCTGGCCATGGTGTGTCCTGACCCAGAGTGACCGGAGTCGCCGACGTGGGTGTCGATCGACGACTCCGCGGCGGCCAGACCCTCGAGCGTCGGCACCGACCCGGTCGGGTCGTGCGGAGCGGCGATCGAGCCTGGTCCCCCGGCCAGTGGTCCGCCCGCGCCGGCGTGTCGGCTGGTCGCTGCGGCCTCGTCGTCCCCGATGGTGCCAGACCGGGCCGTGCACTCCCCGGAGGAATCGCCGGACCGATGCGGATCGGTGACCTCTCCCGCGCCGGGGACGACGGCGCTCCTGGCGGCCGGCCCGGCGTAGGCCAGGGCCAGCCGACGGGCCGGGCCGGGCAGCCGTCCACCCAGCTGGCGGGCGAGCTGCAGGACCTCGGCGATGTGCAGCAGCCGGGCGGTCAGCGCGAAGGTGGCCAACGCGGCCACCCCGGCCAGCACCAACGCCAGCGCCCGGGCGGGCAGCGCCTGCGACCACAGCCCGACCAGCGCGCAGATCCCGGCGGCGAGCAGCCCCGCCGGCGCGACCGCGACCGCCAGCCGGACGCAGTGCCGCACCAGCGCGGCGCCGTCGAGCACCGGCAGCCGGCGACGGAGCAGCCGGAACGACACCCCGAGCCCGACCACGTAGGAGAGGGCGTAGGCCAGCGCCAGTCCCACCGCGATCGCGTCCGGGCGTCCGACCGGGAGCACGAACAGCAGCGCGAGCACGATGTTGACCGCGCCGATCACCAGCTGGATGAAGAACGGCGTCCGGGTGTCCTCGAGCGCGTAGAAGCCGCGCAGACACAGGTACTGGCAGGTGAACGGGACCAGTCCGACCGCGAAGGCGGTCAGCGTCCAGGCGATCAGCCGCCAGTCGCCGGCGCCGCTGCCGTTGCCGAAGAGCAGATCGCTGATCGGGAAGGCCAGCGCGAGGAAGGCGACCGCGGCCGGGACGATCACCGTGGTGGCCAGCCGGAGCGCGCGCATGGCCTCCTGCCCGGCGCCGGCCAGGTCGCCCGCGGCGGCCCGGCGGGAGGCCGACGGCAGCATCGCGGTGGCCAGCGAGACGGTGATCAGGCTGTGCGGCAGGATCCAGAGCAGGTAGGCGTTGTTGTAGACGGTCAGCCCGGCGCCGTGCTCGCCGCCCGGGTCGCCGGGGCCGGCCGGGGCCAGCGTGGCGCCGCTGGCCAGCCGGGTCACCACCCAGACCGCCACCTGGGTGACCACGACGTAGCCGAGCGTCCACTTGGCCAAAGAGGCGGTTCGGCCCAGCCCGACCCCGCGGAAGTCGAACCGCGGCCGGTAGCGGAACCCGGCGCGGCGCATGAACGGGATCAGCACCGCGGCCTGGAGCACGATCCCCGCGGTCGCGCCGAGCCCGAGGACCAGCAGCTGCTCGAGGGTGAACGGCTGGTCCTGCAGCCCGCGCAGCGGCGGCCAGACCACCACGTAGCCGACCAGCACCAGCACCGCGACCACGTTGTTGGCCAGCGGCGACCAGGCCATCGGCCCGAAGACGCCGCGGCTGTTGAGCACCTGGCCGAGCAGCACGTTGACGCCGTAGAAGAAGATCTGCGGCAGGCAGAGGTAGGCGAGCACCACGATGTTGTCGAAGTGCCCGGCGTTGACCGGCAGCTTCCACCGGCCGTCGGTGTAGAGCCACATGATCGCCGGAGCCAGCAGCGTGGCCGCCGTGGTGATCAGGGCGAGCCCGAGCAGCCCGACGGTGACCAGCCGGTTGGTGTAGGCCTCGCCGCCGTCCGGGTCGTTCTTCATCGCCCGGACGATCTGAGGGACGAAGACGGTGTTGAGCACCCCGCCGGCCAGCAGGATGTAGAGCATGTTGGGGATGCCGTTGGCGATGTTGAAGGTGTCCACCTGCGGGGTGGCGTTGCCCAGCGCGAACGACAGCAGCGCGATCCGGACGAAGCCGAGCACCCGCGAGGCCATCGTGCCGGCGGCCATCACCGCGGTCGCCGAGATCAGCCGGGACCCGGCCGCCTCGGCCGTTGGCTCGGCGGTCCCGGCGCCGGACCCCCGGGTCCGCAGCTCAGCCACCGGTGGCTCCGCCCGCGGGTTCCTGCCGGGCCCGTTCGCGGCGCACCTGGCGGATCCGGAAGGCGGTCGAGCCGACCAGCACCACCAGCGCGAGGACCGAGATCAGCCAACCGATCCGGCTGGCCTGGGTCGGGTTGATCTGGATGGTGACCACCTTGCCGATCGGGGTGCCGTCGACCGTGGTCAGCCGGGCCTGGACGGGGAGCGCGCCCGGCGCCCGGGCCTCGACCTCGGCGGTGATCGGGATCCGGTCGTCCGCGGCGACCACGCCGACCTTGTCCGCGGGGACGTCGGCGACGCTGAGCCGCTGCCGGTTGGGTGAGGTGAAGGTGACCTGGACGCGGATCGGCTGGCTGTAGCCGTTGACCACCGTGAGCGGGACGTTGCCGGCCGAGCCGGTGAGCACCAGGTCGCGGGCCTCGAGCCGGATCAGGTCGCCGCGGAGCACCTGGTCGAACGGGGCGGCCTGCTGCTCGACGAACTCCTCCTGGTCGCCGGCCTGGCCACGCCAGGTGTCGCTGACCACCCGGGGGAGCGCCTGGTCGCGCTGGGTGGAGAGGCCGGCCGGGTCGGCGAGCAGCTGACTGAGGGTGGCGTAGTCGGTGCCGAGGTCGTCGGTGGCGGTCAGCTCGGCCGGCGTCAGCTCGGCTCGGCGGGCGTTCGCCGGGTAGTCCGGGCGCCCGGTCCAGGTGATCGGGTTGCCGGCCAGCAGGTCGCCGACCGAGCTGATCCGGAGCCACGGCGCGGTCGACGGGTTGAGGTCCCCGGCCGCCTGGTCCGGGTCGCTGACCACCCGCAGCTGCCCGACGGTCACCCCCGGGTCGGCGGTCAGGGCCTGGATGTAGCTGGCCGCCAGCGCCGACTGGCGCAGGTGCACCGCGGTGGTGTCGGGCGCCGGGCCGGGGCCGCCGGAGGAGCTGGTGGAGTCGTAGGTCAGCACGGTCAGCCCGTCGGGCCGGCGGAGCAGCGGACCGAGCCCGCCGACGCCGGCGCTGTCGAGCAGCACCGCCCGGGCGCCGAGCGTCCGGGCCGCGTCGAGGGTGGCCTGGTCGGCGTACCCGCCGGCGGGGGCGATCAGCAGCGGCAGGTCGCCGACCGCGTCGACCGCCTTGGCCGCGGTCTCGGCGGCCTGCGCGACCCCGAGCCGGTCGGCATGGACCAGCGAGGGCAGGTCGTAGCGTGCCCAGGGCAGCCGGAAGCCGTCGTGGTCGGCCTGGACCAGCGCGAACCGGCGCAACCAGTCCTGGGCGGCGGTCCGGCCGCTGCCGGCCACCAGCCGGCCGTCGCTGCCGAGCACCTGGTAGCCGGCGCTCATCGTCCGCAGGGTGGCGATCAGGTCGGGGTCGACGGCATAGCTGATGTCGGGCCGTTCCGCGCTGCGGAGGAGCCGGTCGAGCCGGCCGCCGGTCCGCACCTCGGTGGCCAGCCGGTCGCTCGACAGCACACCGGTGCGGACCAGCGAGGGGGTGGTGTCGAGCATCACCAGCGAGCTCAGCTTGACCGTCGAGGCGGTGCCGGTCGACTGGCTCGGGTTGACCACCGGGACGTAGATCCGGGCCCGGCCGATGGCCAGGTTCGAGCTCGGCTGGAGCACCTGGACGCCCATCAGGTAGACCCCGTTCGCCGGGTTGTCGCCGAGCAGCTCCTTCGTGCTGGTGCGCAGGGTGAACGGGAGGCTGGCCTTGTCGGCCAGGGTGCGCGAGCCGTCGAGCAGGACGTCGTACCGGCCGAACTCGCTGATCCGCTCGCCGATCGGGTCGTTGGACACCGACGTCGCGGCGGCCTCGAGCCCGGCGCCGGTGGTGATCGGGAGCGCCGAGCGCCAGGTGTAGGCCGACAGCGCGGCGAGCGGGCGGCCGGAGATGTTGGTGACCGTCCCGGTGATGGTGACCGTCGAATCCGGCTGCAGCACGGCCGGCGAGAAGCTCTTCACGGTGATCCGGACCAGTGGCACCGGCTCGTCGGCGGCGGCGCGGGCCGGTGACCCGAGCCCGAGCGCCGTGGTCCCCAGAGCGAGCAGCACGGCGAGCAGCCAGCGCAGCCCGCGCAGCGGCACCCGGGTCGACGTCCGGGCCGACACTCGCCCGCGGGCACGGTCAGACGTGTCCGGGGCGGGCTGCACCGAGCCATGGTAATGGCCGGTCCGGGGCCGGACGGTCTGCTGCGCAGCGGGTACGGCGGCGCGAGGAGACGGGCCGGAGCGCGACGGCGATTAAGATGCCGCGACGTGCCTTCCTCGCCGACCCGCCGTGCCGACAGCCCCGTCGGCCCGCCAGCCGCCGGGGTGGAGCGCGAGCGGCGCGAGGCCCAGCGCAAGGCGGTGGCCGAGCTGGTCCGCGTCGGGCCGGCCCTGGACCGGCTGAGTGCGGCGTTCACCGACGCCGGCCACCAGCTCTACCTGGTCGGCGGCAGCGTCCGGGACGCGCTGCGCGGCGAGCTCGGCGACGACCTCGACCTCACCACCTCGGCACGCCCCGACGAGATCGAGCGGCTGCTCCGCGGGCTCAGCCGCGCGGTCTGGACGATCGGCAAGGAGTACGGCACGGTCGGCTGTCGACTCGCCGCCGACTCCGGTCCCGGTGGTACCGCGGGGAACGCCGGCACCGACGAGCCGCGCGAGTGGCAGGTGGAGGTGACGACCTTCCGCGCCGACGTCTACCGCGCCGAGAGCCGCAAGCCGGTGGTGCAGTTCGGCGACACCCTCGACGGGGACCTGATCCGGCGCGACTTCACCGTCAACGCGATGGCGGTCTCGCTGCCCGACCGCACCTTCGTCGACCCGTACGGCGGCCTCGACGATTTGGCCGCCGGCCGGCTGCGGACGCCGGCGACCGCCGAGCAGTCGTTCAGCGACGACCCGCTCCGGATGCTCCGGGCGGCCCGGTTCGCCACCCGGCTGCAGCTGGCGCCGACGCCCGAGGTGCTGGCGGCGATGACCGCGATGGCCGAGCGGCTGTCGATCGTCTCGGCCGAGCGGATCCGCGACGAGCTGACCAAGCTGCTGCTCGCCGACCGACCGCGGGTCGGCCTCGACCTGCTGGTCCGCACCGGGCTGGCCGACGTGTTCCTCCCCGAGCTCGGCGCACTGCGGCTCGAGCGCGACGAGCACCACCGGCACAAGGACGTCTACGCCCACAGCCTCACCGTGCTCGACCAGGCGATCGCGCTCGAACGCGAACGCGGACACGCCCCCGACCTGGTCAACCGCCTGGCCGCGCTGCTGCACGACATCGGCAAGCCCCGGACCCGGCGGTTCGAGCCCGGCGGCAAAGTGAGCTTCCACCACCACGACGTCGTCGGGGCGAAGCTGGCCCGCAAGCGGCTGACCGCGCTGCGGTTCCCCAGCGACGTGGTCGAGGCGGTCAGCGACCTGGTCGCGCTGCACCTGCGGTTCCACGGCTACGGCGACCTGGCCGGGAGCGACGCCGAGTGGACCGACTCGGCGGTCCGTCGCTACGTACGCGACGCCGGCGACCAGCTCGAGCGGCTGCACATCCTCACCCGGGCCGACTGCACCACCCGCAACCAGGCCAAGGCGACCCGGCTGCGGCGGGCCTACGACGAGCTCGAGCACCGGATCGACCTGCTGGCCGAGCAGGAGGAGCTGGACGCCATCCGGCCCGACCTCGACGGCAACCAGATCATGGCGCTGCTCGGCATCCCGCCCGGCCGGGCGGTCGGCGAGGCCTACCGTCATCTGCTCGAGCAGCGGCTCGAGCACGGTCCGCTCGGCCCGGAGCGGGCCGAGGCCGAGCTCCGCGCCTGGTGGGCGGCCCGCCAGGCGGGCTGAGCGGAGACGTCCCGGAGAGCTCCCGGGCGACGCCGGGTCAGCTCGCGGTGGCCGCGGCCGGCTCGTCGAGCGACTCGCCACCGCGGTCGAGGTCGAGCCCCCGGCTGAGCAGCCAGAAGCCCACCCCGAACAACAGGTAGCAACCGGCGAGCACCGCGAGGATCGGCACCGAGCGTCCGTCGTGGGGCAGGACCAGCGCGCCGATCACCGCGGCCACCACCAGCGCGACGTTGAAGACCATGTCGTAGAGCACGAACGCGCGACCCTTGACGTCGTCGTCGACGTCGGCCTGGACGAAGGTGTCCACGCAGATCTTGATGCTCTGGGCCAGCAGGCCGAGGCAGAACCCGGCGACCAGCAGGCTCGGGCGGCGGTAGATCGCGCCCGGGAACAGCTGGAGCACGGCTGAGCCGAGCAGGCACAGGGTCATCCAGCGGCGGGCACCGATCCGCCGGACCACCGGCGGGGTGACCGCGGCGGCGACCACGAACCCGGCACCGGTGATCACCACCAGCAGGCCGAGATCGGCGATCGCGGCGTCGACGTCCTGCGGCGGGTGGAAGTAGTTGCGGTAAACCAGGATGGTGGCCACGAACACCACGCCGTAGACCACCCGGGAGACCCCGATGGTGATCAGCCCGAGCCCGGCGGCCCGGCGCTCACGGAGGTGGCGGAGCGCCTCGACCAGCCCGGTGACCACCTCGGCGGCGCGGGTGCGGCCGGCCCCGGCGTCCCCGGGCACGTCGTCCGGTCCGAGCTCGCGTCGTCCGATCCGCAGGGCCAGCGAGGAGCTGAGCACGAACCCGGCGGCGACCACGACGAACAGCACGGCGTCGGCCTGAGACGCGGGCAGGGCGCCGCCGAGCAGCACCCGGAGCACCGTCCCGAGCCCGGCACCGACCAGCGCCCCGGCCGGTCCGACGGTCGGCACCACCGAGTTGGCCACCAGGTACTCGTCGGGCTCGAGGGTGTGCGGGAGCGCGGCGGACAGCGCGGCGAGCAGGAAGCGGTTGAGGCTCATGGCCAGCAGCACCAGCCCGTAGAAGCCGAACTCGACCATCCCGGAGCGGACGCCGGTCGCGGCCAGTGCGGCCAAGCCGAGCGCGATCGCCGCCCGGGTCAGGTCGACGACCAGCAGCACCTGCCGGCGCGACAGCCGGTCGAGCACGACGCCGACGAAGGGGCCGAGCACCGAGAACGGCAGCAGGGTGACCGCGAGCACTGCGGCGATCGAGCCGGCGTCGGGCTGGCGCTCGGGGGAAAACAGCACGTAGGAGGCCAGGGCCACCTGGAGCAGCGCGTCGGTCGACTGGGTGGCGATCCGGACGGCCAGCAACCGGCGGAAGAGCCGGTGGCGCCACAGCCGTCGCAGGCCGCGTACGAACTGCACTCGTCCACCTCCTCTGACCCAACCCCTGGTGCACGTCGGTAGGTTCGGCCGTCCCGGACACGCTACCCACCGGTCCGCGTAGCATCGCCGCGTGTCGCGCGCCGAGGAAGCACGCCGCCGGGCCGAGCTGGCCGCCGGTCACGCCCGCTCGGAGTCGTTGCGGGCGCAGAAGCTGGTGGACGCGTTCGTGCAGGCCGCCCGGGAGCGCGGGGTGGCGCCCGAGCCGCTCCGCGCCACCCTGCTGTCGGGGCAGAGCGTCAGGACCGACAAGACCGGCTGGTACCTGCGGAAGAACCGCAGCGTGGCCGTCGGCGAGGACGGCAGCTACTACGTGCTGGTCGTCCCCGGTGGGCTGGCCGAGCGGTTCCGCGGGGTGAAGCTGACCCCGTCCCCGCCGCCGCTGATCGTCGGCCAGGGCGGTCGAGACGGCGAGACCGGACCGATCCAGGACTTCCTCGACCGGCGGCTGGCCGAGGGCTGAGCCGCTCCCGGCCGGGTTCGGACCGGCCGGGCTCGGATTAGATGTCCTCGGTGGTGGTCGCGGTCTTCTTCACCTTGAGGAACTTCATGT
Organism: Microlunatus kandeliicorticis; assembly: GCF_014137855.1. Taxonomy (GTDB): domain Bacteria; phylum Actinomycetota; class Actinomycetes; order Propionibacteriales; family Propionibacteriaceae; genus Microlunatus; species Microlunatus kandeliicorticis. The sequence goes on along the minus strand of NZ_JACGWT010000002.1, from coordinate 267,245 downwards.
ACTCGTCGACGACCTCGTCCGGGCTGCCCTGCATCATCAGCCGGCCGTGGTCGAGCCAGATGGCCTCGGAGCACATCTCCTTGATGCTGCCCAGGCCGTGGCTGACCAGGAACATCGCGCGCGCCCGACCGCGGAGCTCCTCCATCTTGGCGTTGGCCTTCTCGCGGAAGTGCGCGTCGCCGGCCGAGAGCGCCTCGTCGATCATCAACAGGTCGGGCTCCATGTGGACCGCCACCGAGAACGCCACCCGGGAGAACATGCCCGAGGAGTAGGTCCGCATCGGCATGTCGATGAACTCGCCGAGCTCGGTCCACTCGGCGATCTCGTCGGCGCGCTCCTCGACCTCCTCCTTGCTCAGGCCGGCGGCCAGACCGCCCAGGATGACGTTCTCGCGTCCGGAGAGGCTGTTGTTGAACCCGACGCCGAGGGCGAGCAGGGTGCTGGCCCGGCCCCAGGTCTCCACCGTGCCGCTGGTGGGCGGGAGGATGCCGGCCAGGGCGCGCATCAGCGTCGACTTGCCGGCGCCGTTGGCGCCGACGATGCCGAGCGAGGTGCCGACCGGGACCTCGAAGCTGACGTTCTTGAGCGCCTGGATCTCGCTGACCGCGCGCTGACCGCGACCGAAGCGGACCAGCGCCTGCTTCAGCGTCGGCTTCTTCTCGAACGTGGTGCGGTAGGTGATGGAGACGTCGCGGACCCGGGCGGCCAGGTCGGTGCGCTCGGCCTCGGCCCTCGTGCGCCGGGGGTCCGGGGCGGAACCCGGCGTCGGCGGGGTGGGCGGCGTGGTCATGGTGGCTCCGATCCTGCCGGATGACAGGCCGGTCTGCTCAGAGGACACGGACAGCGAAATCACGCTCCCGGGAGACGAAGTAGAGGAATCCGACGACCGCGGCGCCGATCGCCCAGGCCGCGCTGATCGCGAACACCACCGGGTGCACGTGCGGGTTCTTGTCCTGGATGAAGTCGACGTAGCCGCGGACCATCCCGAACATCGGGTTGGACTGGGCGATGGCCTGGATCGGGGCCGACTGGCCGTTGATCTGGTCGGCGAACCAGAGCACCGGCGACATGTACATCCAGAGCCGCAGGATGTAGGGCAGGAAGCTCGAGGTGTCGCGGAAGTAGACCTGCAGGGTGGCGAAGATCGAGGCCATCCCCATCGAGAACAGCACGATGCAGCCGAGGAAGAACAGCGCGATCAGCGCGTGCGGCCGGATCGGCAGGCCGGCCAGGAAGTGGAAGACGATGTAGACCGGGACGGTCGGCAGCCAGCGGAAGAAGGCGGTGCGGACCGCGCCGAGCGGGATCAGCAGCCGGGGGAACGCGGTGTTGAGCAGCAGCTTGCCCGAGGTGGTGACCGAGCTGGCCCCGGTGTTGCAGCTGGTGGAGAAGAAGGTGAACACGAACAGCGCCAGCGTCAGGTGCGCGAAGTGCTGCATCGGCGTCGCGGTGCCGCCGCCGACCGAGTGGCCGAGGATGGTGATGAGCAGGAAGTAGACGCCGGCGAGCAGCAGCGGGTTGAGCACCAGCCAGGCCTGGCCGAAGAAGGTCAGCGTGTTGGCGCTGCGCATGCTGGCCTTGCTCATCTCGGTGGCGAACGCCCGGCGGTTCCACAGCTCCTTGGCGTAGACCGCGAGGTTCGGCAGACCGGCCCGGTGCGGGCCGTAGAGGTGGTAGACCGGCTCGAACTCCCTGTCGGGAACCTCGCTCGCGTCGACGACCGCCATGGGTGTTGTCCTTCGCGCCTGTCGGGTGACCCCGCGGCGGACGCCTGTCCGGCCGGGATCCGGCCCGCCGTAGGCAGGCCGCGCGTCAGTCTGCCACGGAGCGCCCGGACCGCGACCAGTCCGACGCGGCGCTCCCACAGGGTGTCCACAGTCGTCCCGGCCGACGTCGGGAGGGCCCGCGGCGGACGTCCGGTCGCGGGTCGGGTTGGTCAGGAGGCGCGGGGCAGCTCGGGCTGCGGCGGCCGGCGGCCGGCCTGGTGCTGCTGCTGGGCGGGGGGCGGCGCACCGAGCTTGCGGGTGCGGACCAGCACCACCACGAGCGCCACCGCGAGCAGCGCGAACCCGATGGTGATCACCGGGATCACCACGCGTCCCTCGCCGGCGAGCCGGGCGGTGCTGGCCGGGTCGTCGGGGGAGTAGAGGATCGTCACCTGGTCGCCGATCCGCACGTTGGGCTTGTAGCGGCCGTTGACCGGTGTGTAGGTGTAGCTCTGGCCGTTGACGGTGAACCGGATCTCGGGGGCCAGTGGCACGCCGCGGTTGCGGTGCAGACCGGGGCCGCGCTCACCGCCGCTGAAGGTGCGCGGCACCAGGGCCACCACGGTGCCCTGGGTGGAGTCGGCGTTGGCCAAGAACGAGCGGTTCTCCATCGAGAGCCGGGCGAAGAGCACCGCCACCGCCAGCAGGTAGACCACGGCGACCACGCCGAGCACCCGGGGGAATCGGAACCACTTCACGGGCGTCAGGTTAGCCGTGACCCGACCGCCGACCGGGCCGATCGACACGGGGCACAGATCCTCCACAGACCTTCTGCGCCCGCACTCAGCCCTGGGGCCGGGACGTCCGCTGAGCCTGTCGAAGCGCGGGGTGGGCGGTGAGGTGGGACGTGCGCTGAGCCTGTCGAAGCGCGTGCGGGTGGTGAGGGTGGGACGTGCGCTGAGCCTGTCGAAGCGCGGGGTGGGACGTGCGCTGAGCCCGTCGAAGCGCGAGCGAGACGCCGTGGCCCTGAGCGGAGAACACGAACCGGCCCCGCCGGCTGTCACCAGCGGGACCGGCTCGTCGACCAGCCCCGGCTCCGTCGTGCCTGCGGTGATCCCCCGAACACCAGCACGAGCGCAGTCAGTCGCTGAACCTGCACTGATCCATCCCCATGGATCCTTGTGGGTCGAGGCCCTGCCACGCACCGGACCATGCCTCGAACGAAGTCCCGCTCGAGGCGTCGGAACACCCCTCCAAGATTGCTCCGACGCCCCAGGGTCCGCGGTTTCCCACGGAGGTGCGACGGGTTCAGATTGACCCTTCAACCTTCAGTTTTTCTGCTCGAATCACCAGCGTCGGCTCAAGATTGGCTCAAGGGATCGCCCGGTTCCTGACGATTTCTTGAGGTCGCTTCAGCCAGTCCTGAGGTTGTTCGTTCGACCGCGTCAGAGACCCAGCACGGACGGCAGCGGGCAACACATCCCTCCGCCCGGACAACACCTCGGCAGGGCTGGACAACACCACGGACAACACCCGCCGACCAGGCTCGGAGCGCCGGTCGGGAAGCCGGCCAGGAGAGCCGGGGGAGTGGTGCAGATGACGTCGACGACGGGGCGGAACGGGATAGCGGTCTCAGCGCCGTCCGGGCTGGGGGCGCGGTTGCAGGCCACGTGGTCTCAGGTGGCGGACCGGCCGGAGCGGCAGATCGCCGACTGGGCTGACGAGCCACGGCTGGCCGACTGCCGCACGCCGGCCGACGTGCTCGCGCGGGTCGGTGCGGATCCCGATCCGGTGCTCGGCCGACTGATCCGGGCCGAGCAGGAGGGTGGCGGGACTCGGTCGGACCCGTCCGGACCGATCGGCGTGGCCGCACTGGTGCTGCTCCGGGCGATGGTGCCCAAGATGATCCGGATGGCGCACCGCGACCCGAGCGCGGACCTCGACGATTACCTCACCCATCTGTGGGTCCGGGTCCGGACCTACCCGCTCGAGCGCCGGCCGCGGCGGATCGCGGCGAATCTGGCCCTCGACACCCTCAAGGCGGTCCGGTCCGAGGGCGGCGGACCCGATGACCCGGTGGACCAGCTGGGTCCGGGTCTCCCGGGCTGGGTGCTGGGCACGCCGGAGCCCGGCGGCGTCTCGGCGACCGCGGTGATCGCCTCCGCGGCCGAACTGGGTCTGCTCGACCCGCAGAGCCAGGCGGTGCTGCACGCCGTCTACGTCGAGGGCCGACCCGGCGCCGACGTCGCCGAGCGGCTCCGGATCAGCCACGCGATGGTGCGCTACCGGTGCAGCCGCGCCGTCCGCCGGCTGGCCGCCCACGCCGGCGAGCTGGCGGCGGCCTAGGTGGCGAGCCGGTTTCGGGGCGGATGCCGACCACGGCGGATCCGATGCGTCGTGATCGATCCCGCCGCAAATTCTCCGGTTCGGCCCACGACGAACCCTCTGTGTGTTGAGATCTGGTTATCCGTCGCCGCTCGGCCCCTGGGTCCCGGACGTCGCTCCACCCTCGTCCCGGATGGCCCGGCTGACGGATTCCCGGACCGCCGCGTGCGGTGCGAGCCCACGGCCGTGGTCCGGTGCGCACGGGGAACACGAGAGGGAACGTAGACATGGACGTTGGCGCGCCGGCGCCTCGGCTGCCCGCGCCCGCCGCACCGAAGGTGCGACGGAGCCCCAGGTGGATCGCGCTCGGGGTGGTCGCGCTCTGTCTCGGCGCGCTGGGTGCGTTCTTCCTCTACAACCAAGCCTCGGAGGCCCGCGAGGTGGTGGCTGTCCGCTCCACCGTCTACCGCGGCACCACGCTGACCGCCGACGACCTCACCGTGGTCCGGGTCGGCAACACGGCGGGGATCCGGACCGTGCCGGCGACCGAGCTCGCCGGCCTGGTCGGCCAGCAGGCCACCGTGGACCTGATGCAGGGCACCCTGCTGGCCCCCGGTGCCGTGGCCCGGACGGTGCTGCCGGAGACCGGGCACAGCGTGGTCGGGGTCAAACTCGCGGCCGGGCGCGCCCCGACCGGGTTCCTCCAGCCGAGCAGCCCGGTCCGGTTGATCGCCCTGCCGCCGTCCGGTGCCCAACCCGATTACCGCGACGACTACAGCGGGCTGTCGATCGACGCCACCGTCCTCTCGCTGACCCCGACCGCCGACCGCCAGTCGGTCGTCGTCGATCTGGATGTCGCGTCGGCGCAGGCGGGCGCCGCGGCCGCGCTGGCCGCGACCGACCGGCTGGTCCTCGTCCGCGACCCGGAGCGCTGAGCGGTGGCCGTCCTCGTGCTCGCGTCCGCCTCGGGTGCACCGGGGGTGACCACGCTCGCCCTCGGCCTCGCCCTCACCTGGCCGCGGTCGGTCATCCTGGTCGACGCCGATCCCTCGGCCTCGCAGGCCGTGCTGGCCGGGTTCCTCGGCGGTCAGGTCCGCACCGGCAAGGGGCTGCTGCGCGTCGCCGAGGGTCACCGCGACCGGCGACCGCTCCGCGAGGTGGTCAGCGACCAGACCGTGCCGCTCGCCGACGACCCGGCCACCTCGCGCCGGTTGCTCCCTGGGTTCGTCCGGCCGGGCAACGCCGCGCTCTTCGAGCCGGTCTGGCCCGAGCTGGCCGAGACCTTCGTCCGGTTCGGCGACAGCGGCATCGACGTGGTCGTCGACCTCGGCCGACTCGGGGCCGGCGGGGTGCCGCAGGCCCTGCTCGAACGCGCCGACGTGTGCGCGCTGGTGACCCGGAGCAGTCTGCGGGCGCTGGCCGCCGCGCGCTGGCACGGCACCCAGCTGGCCGAGCAGGCCCGGCTGGCCGGCGGTGGCGACCTCGCCGGCGTCGTCGTGATCGGCGAGGGCCGGCCCTACCGGTCCGCCGAGATCGCCGCGCTGCTCGGCCTGCCGGTGCTGAGCACCGTCCCCGACGACCCCGAGTCGGCCGCCGCGCTGGTCGACGGCGGCCGCCGCTCGCGCCGCTTCGACACGGCGCCGCTCCCGCGGGCGCTGCCGCACGTCGGCGCCGAGCTGCAGGCGCGGATCGGCAGCCGGAGCGACCGGCTCGACGATGGGGCCGCCGCGGCGCCGCGGCCGTCGCCCACCGAACCGGTCGGGGTCGCTGCAGTGCCGGGGAGCAGACGGTGAGCGGCGGCACGCGGTTCGGCCACGGACCCGGCCGACGCCAAGACGTTCAAGAGCCAGTCGGTGCCGACCGGACGCCGCCGCGTGGGCTCACCGAGCTGCCGCTGTTCGCCGGGGCCGGCCCCTCGACGGCAACCGATCTGCGGGCTGAACAGACGCTCGCGGCGCGCGGAGCCGGCACCCTGCGATCCTCGGCGTCTGGCCGCCCGGGAAGCGAGCCGGACGGCGGCCGTCGGCTCTCGCCGCGGCGGGCCGGCGAGGAGGTGGACTGGCCACGCGTCGTGCTGCTCCGCAAGGAGGCCTCCGAGCGGATTACCGAGCAGACCCAGGCGCACCTGGCGGACCTCGGTCGGCCGATGCCCACCGAGGACCGGCTGCTGATGGGACGCGCGGTCATCCGGCGGGTCGTCGCCGACCACGTCCGGGCGCTGCACCGCGAGGGCGAAGCGCTCTGGTCGGCCGAGACCGAGCAGTCCTACGTGCGGGCCGTCGAGGACGCGGTGTTCGGGTTCGGTCGGCTCCAGCCGCTGTTCGAGCTGCCCGACGCGGAGAACATCGAGATCCACGGCTGGGACTCGGTCGTTGTCCAGTACGGCGACGGGCATCGCGAGACCTTCCCGCCGGTCGCCGACAGCGACGAGGAGCTGGTCGACGCGATCCGGTTCCTCGGCGAGAACGCCAGCCCCAGCCGTCCGTTCGACGACACCCACCCGACGATGACCCTCGCGCTCGGCGAGCGGTTCCGGTTGCACGCGATCGGGTTCGGGCTGTCCTACCGGCCGAGCGTGGTGATCCGGCAGCACATCCTCACCGACGTGTCGCTCGCCGACCTCGTCCGCGGCGGGATGCTGCCGCTCGAGGTGGCCCGGTTCCTCGACGCCGCCGTGCTGGCGCGGAAGTCGATCGTCATCTCCGGGGATCAGGGCGCCGGCAAGACCACCCTGCTCCGCGCCCTGATCCACGCGATCCCCACGACCGAGCGGTTCGGCACGCTCGAGACCGACTACGAGCTGATGACCCACCGGCAACCGGGACGGCAGAACATCCTGGCTCTGCAGGCGCGCGTCGGGCACGGCGAGGTGCAGGGCCGGGAGTCGCTCGGCAACGTCACGGTCGCCGACCTGATGCCCGAGGCGCTCCGCCAGAACCTCTCCCGGCTGGTGGTCGGCGAGGTGCGCGGCGGCGAGGCCGCGGCGATGTTCGAGGCGATGCAGGCCGGGGCGGGCACGTTGTCCACGACCCACTCCCACTCGGCCGCCTCGACGATGGACCGGCTCGCGTCCCGCGTCGCACAGGGCGGGGTCCTGACCATCGATGAGGCCTACCGGCAGATCGCGCACAACATCAGCCTGTTCGTGCACATCCGGCTGATCGACGACACGTGGAAGGGCGGACGCCGGCAGCGGTTCGTCAGCGAGATCCGCCAGGTGACCCGCGCCATCGAGGCCGACCGCCCGACCACTCACCTGACCTACAGCGCCGGCGGGGACGGCCGGCAACCGGCCGGCTTCTTCCCCGACGCCGACTTCGCCGCCGAGCTCGCGCCCTTCCGCCGCCCGCTCCCCGGTGGCGAGGGCCTCGGCACCGAGGACGAAGCTTTCGCCGGGTCCGTCCCTTCTGAATACTTCCGCCGGGGAGTCCGACCGTGACCGGCGCGGTCGGGGCCGCGCTCTGCGGAGCGGCCCTCGTCTTCGGCGTCCTGGCGATCGTCCGTGGGCTCCGCCGGAGCGAGCCGACACCGGCCCGCACCGGGCCACGAACCGGCGTCGGTCTCCGCTGGGCGCGGCTCACCCGCCGTCCGAGCGGACCGGCCGGACGTCGACGCGACCTGGTGCTGCTTGGCGCGACGGTCGCGGGCGTGCTGGTGGCCGCGCTGACGGGCTGGGTGGTGGCCGTGCTGCTGTTCCCGATGGCCGCGCTGGTGCTGCCGCTGGTGCTGGTGGCACCCAAGCCGCGGGACGTCGAGCTGCTCGAGGCGCTCGACCGCTGGGTCCGGACCCTCTCGGCGGCGCTCCCCACCGGAAAGTCGATCCCGGACGCGATCCGGCTCTCCCGCCGCACCGCGCCACCTCAGCTGGAGACCGAGCTCGGCGTCCTCGTCGCCCGGCTGAACAACCGGTGGGACACCCGCGACGCGCTGATGCGCTTCGCCGACGCGCTCGACTCCCCGGACGCCGACGGCGTGGTCGCCGCGCTGATCCTGGCCTCCAACCGCGGCTCCACCGGAGCGTCCACCACGCTGACCGCTCTGGCCGACTCGCTGCAAGCGCAGCTGGCCGGCCGTCGTGAGGTGGAGACCGAACGCGCCAAGCCGTTCACTGTCGTCCGGCAGGTCACGATCATCACCGGGGTCACCCTCGGGCTCGCGTTTGCCTTCGGGCGGGACTTCTTCGCCCCGTACGGCAGCCCGCTCGGCCAGGTCCTGCTGCTCGCGCTGGTCTCGGCCTACCTCGGTTCGCTGGTCGTGCTGCGACTCCGCGCCCGCACCCGGCCGGGCGACCGGATCCTGGTCGGGGGTCGGGAATGATCACCGGAGCCGGGTTGACGCTGGCGCTGGTGCTCGCGACCGGCGTGCTGGTCACCGGTGGGCTGATCGCGCTGGTGGTGGCGTTCGTCCCGCGCACCCCGGTGCTGGCCGACGTCGTCGGCGGTCTGTTCGACGAGCCGGTGAGCGAACCGGTCGCCGTGTCCCCGGAGGGGGCCGGGCGCACGTACCGGCTCGGCGCCTGGCTGGCGCGCCGCACGCCGGTCCCGCTGACGCGCCGACAGCGTCGCGACCTCGAGCTCCGCGGCATCCCGGTCGCCGAGTTCTACGCCGACAAGGCGGTGCTGGCTGTGGCCGGGGTGATCATGCCGGCGGTGCTCGTGGGCTGCTGGGCCCTGCTGTCCGGGACCCTGCCGGTCGCCGTCCCCGTCCTCGTGCCGCTGCTCGGTGGGGTGGTCGGGTTCTTCGTCCCCGACCTCCAGCTCCGGGCCCGGGCCAAGGACTCGCGGACCGACGCCGGCGCGGCGCTGCTCACCTACATCGACCTGGTCACGCTCGAGCGACTGGCCAACGCCTCGGCGACCCAGGCGCTGCACAACGCGGCGAACCTCAGCGAGGCGCCGGTGTTCCGGCAGATCCGGGCCGCGCTCGAACGCGCACGGCTCGAGCAGCAATCGCCGTTCGTCGAGCTCCGTCGGGTGGCCGAGCGACTCGACCTCCCGCAGCTGGCCGATCTCGCCGACGTCATGCAGCTCGACGAGAGCGGAGCCGCCCTGTCGGCCGCCCTCCGGGCCCGGGTCAAGGAGCTCCGCGACGCGCACCTGGCGACGCAGCAGCGTGAGGCCAACGCCGTCTCCGAAGGCATGACGGTGTTCATGGCGCTGCCCGCGCTGGTGTTCGGGTTGATCTTCCTGGTCCCGCCGCTGCTCAGGATCGTCGGCTCGTGAGTTGTCCACAAGCCCACTTCCGCTGGGCCTGCGCAGTGCCTAGCGTCGTGTCCGTCGCGGCGCCCCCTCCGCGACGGCGGCTCCCACCGGATTCCACCCATGACCTCGACAAGGGGGACAGATGATCAAGAACATGCTGCTCGGTCTGCTCGGACTGGTGGTGGCCTGGCAGGACCCGGCGCAGCGCGAGCGCGGGCTCAGCCAGTCCACTGAGAACGCCATCCTGCTGGCCGGAGCCGTCACCGTCGCGGGCATCGTCATCACCGCGATCACGCTCTACGTCAAGGGCCACCTCCCCGGCAACTGAGGTCCGCCCCGTCTCAGTGCGGCGGCCCGATCAACGGCCGGCCGACCCCTTCCAGCACCCTGACCGAGGAGGTGTGATCACCATGTCGCTGACGCAGCTGCGTCCCAGCCCGCTCCGACGGTGGAAAGCCCGGCCCGCGGACGGTCGTGGCCTGTCCAACTCGGTCCAGTGGGCGGTGCTGTTCCCGTTGATCATGCTGAGCACCCTCGGCATCATCCAGGCCGGGGTGTGGGTCCACGGGCACAACGTGGCCGTCGCGGCGACCGACGCCGCCACCGACATCGCCCGCGGGAGCGCGGTGGACGGGAGCACGGACGGGGCGGCCAGCGCCGCCGCGGAACGGATCGCGACCTCGGGCGGCCTGACCGACCTTTCCGTGACGGTGGATCGCGGCGCCACCCGGGTGACCGTGACCGTCACCGGGCGGATCCCGTTGTTCATCGACGTCGGTGGGCTCGGCACGGTCCGGCAGGTCGGCTACGCGCCGGTCGAGCGGGTGACCACGCCATGATCAGGTCGACGCTGTCGGGGTGGGCACGCGGACCGGTCAGGGACCAGCGCGGCTCGCTGTCGGTCGAGGCAGTGATCATCATCCCCGGGCTGGTGCTGATGCTCGGGCTGATGATCGCGGGCGGGCGGCTCTGGCTGGCCCGCACCCACCTGTCGGAGGCCGCCTACTCCGCGGCCCGAGCCGCCTCGCTGGCCCGGGATCCCGGACTGGCCGAGACCGACGGTGAACAGGTCGCGCGCGACGAGCTCGACAGCCACGGCGTCCGGTGCCAGAGCACCACGGTCAGCGTCGACACCACGGCCTTCGCCGTCCCGGTGGGCCAGCCCGCCACGGTGACCAGCCACCTCGAGTGCCGAGTCGGGTTCGGCGACCTGTTGCTCCCGGGTTTCCCTGGGTCCATCGACCTGTCCGCCGACGGGCGCTCGGCCCTCGACACCTACCGCCAGCGATGACCGGGCGGGAACGAGGGGCCAGGAGGTGGGCGCGGCTGCGCCCGCCCGTCGACGGGCGCGGCCAGTCGCTCAGTGTGCTCGCGGTGGTGATCATGGTCGCGCTGATCCTCACGGCCGGTCTGGTGATCGACGGCGGACAGCAGGTGGACGCCGCCAGCCGGGCCCAGTCGATCGCCGCCGCCGCCGCGCGAGCGGGTAGCGAGGCGCAGGCCACCGACGCGCTCGCGGGCTCGAACGACACCGGGCGGGCCCTGGCCGCCGCGCAGGCCTACCTCGACGGGAGCGGTGTGCCCGGCACCGTCGGCTTCGACGGCGACCGGCTGCGCGTGACCACCGAGATCACCGTGCCGACGCTGATGCTGTCGGTGATCGGCATCGACAGCGTGCGCGGCCGTGGTGAGGCCGAGGCCGAGCTGGTGGGGAGCCGATGATGCGGGTGGTCCGTGGGGTCGGTGCCCTCCTCGCCCTGCTCGCGGTCACCGTCGGCGTCCCGGTGGCGCTCACCGCGCTCGGCGGCGACGTGCTGCCGGACCGGTGGAGCGTCAGCGGGCTCGCCGCCGCACTGCTGCGACCCGACGACGGCCGGGTGCTGATCGGGCTGATCACGGTCGCGGGTTGGGTGGCCTGGGCGGTCTTCGTCGTGTCCCTGCTCGCCGAGCTGGTGGGTCTGCTGAGCCGGCAGCGGATCCGCATCCCGCTTCCCGGGCTCGCTGCCCCACGCCGGGTGGCCGCCGGGCTCCTCCTGCTGGTCGTGGCGATGGTCCTCGTGCCGCACCCGAACACAGCCCCGAGCGCGCCGACCACCGGGCCGACACCGTTTCCCCGTACGTCAGCCACCGCGCCCGCGTCCTCGTCGGCCCGGTCGAACCAGCCGACGTCCGCGCCCGGCGGGCCGTCACAGGAGGACGCCGGTCGGCAGGGGTCCGCGGTCCGTCGGTCGCCGACCGCGGAGCCGTCCGTCGTCCACGTCGTCCGTCCCGGCGACGACCTCTGGTCGCTCGCCGAGCACTACTACGGCGAGGGACGCGACTGGCGGCGGATCGCCGGTGCCAACCCGGGGCTGCTGACGGGTGGTCCGGACCGGTTGACGGTCGGGTGGCGGCTCACGGTGCCGGGGGTCGCGCCGTCCAGCGGCGCCGAGCACCGGGTCAGCGACGGCGACACACTCAGCGGCCTGGCCGAGCGCGTCTACGGATCGGCGTCCGCGTGGCCCGGGTTGTGGCACGCGAACCGCGAGGTCGTCGAGGATCCCGACCTGATCGAGGTCGGCGCCGTGCTGCGGCTGCCCGACCGGATCGAGGTCGACGGCACGGTCTACCGACGCGAGCACGTCGCCGCGACCACGCCGGAACGAGTGCCGACCGGGCCCCGCCCTGCGACCGAGCGGGCACCGGAGTCGCACGCGACCCGGTCCGCACCCGACGCGCGGCCCTCGGCCGCGCCCCGGGCCTCGGCGGCTCCCGCGGCTCCGACGACGGGTCCTACGGCCCCGGCGACGTCGGTGGGCCCGGCCTCGACGAGCCCGACCCCGACGAGCCCGGCCCCGACGACGCGAGGATCCGTCCCGACGCCCGCGACCTCCTCGGCCGCCCCGCCCTCGACCGCCGACCCGTCGTCCGGCCGCGCTGCGCCGGCGAGCACCCGGCCAGATCCGGACGCGACCGCGCCGTCACGTCCCCAGCGCACTGCGACCGAGGCACCCTCGACCGGCGCCGCCACGGCTGAGCCCCGCGCCTCGGCGTCGACGCCTGCCGTTACCCCGAGCGCGACCGGTCCGGCGACCTCCGGTCCGACCGCGGCTCCGGGAACCGCGTCGCCGGGAACCGCGGCTGAGGAGACCGAGGCCTCGTCGCTCGCGCCGAGCGAGCTGGTCGATCGGCTGCCGGTGGTGGCCGGCGTCGGCGGTCTGCTCGCCGCCGGCCTGCTCGCCGGTCTGGCCGCCCGTCGCCGACTCCAGCTGCACACCCGACCGGTCGGCCGCCGGATCGCCCAGCCCGCTGCCCCCGCCCAGCTGCTCGAGGCGCGCTTGGGGCGCACCCAGGACCCGCTCGGTGTCGACCTGCTCGACCTCGCGCTGCGTGCGGTCGCCCGGCACGCCCTCGACTCCGGTCAACCGCTCCCGGCGGTACTGGCCGCCGTCGTCACCGACGACCACGTCGAGCTCCGACTCGCATTAGGGTCCGGCGACGAGCCGGTGGTGGTACCGGACGGCTTCGTGGCGGAGGGCGAACGGTGGATCCTCGACCGCGTCGGTGCCGGCGCCCTGCGCCGCACCCCGGGACTCACCCGGACGCCCCAGCCCTACCCGGCGATGGTCGGCCTCGGTGCCGACGACGCCGGAGCCGCCGTCGTGCTGAACCTCGAGGCCGTCGGACTGCTGGCCCTCGTTCCGCCCGCTCCTCCCACGGCTGCACGGCGCGCGGTCGAGGGGTCCGGTTCCCCCGCCGAACGCAACCACGACGTGCTCGCGGCGATGCTGGTCGACCTCGCGTTCAGCCGATGGGCCGACGACCTGGTGGTGACAGTCGTCGGTGGCGACCCGGCGTTGGTCGAGGCGATCGACCACCCCGCGGTGAGCCACGCGACCGACCTGAACCGGCTGTTGGACCGGTGGGAGGAACGCGCGGCGGGTCAGCGCACGCCACCGGCCGGGCTCGAGGGTGGGTCACCCGACGACGTCGGCCCGGTGCCCGAACGCCGACTCCGGCCCGAGCAGGCGGACCCCTGGCTCCCCGAGATCGCCCTGGTCGCCGACCGTCCCACGCCCGAGCAACGGGCTCGGCTCGAACGGTTGCTGCTCACCGAGCCGCCGGTGGCCATGGCCGCCGTCGTCGTCGGTCCGGCGGACACGGTGTGGCGGCTCGAGCTCGATGCCACCGAGGACGGGTCAGCGCGACTCGAGCCGCTCGGCCTGAGGGTCGCGCCGCAGCACCTCTCGGGTGAGGTCGCGACCGCCGTCCAGGACCTGGTCGCGACCACCGGCCGCGTCGACACGGTGCCAGCGCCGTGGTGGGCCCCCGACGACGAAGTCGTCGCCCGCCGGCTCGCCCTGCCCGAGGACGACTCGGTGCTCTCCTCGCCGGCGAACGCCGAGGAGACCGCGGTCCGCACCGAGGACCGCACGACCGACGGGCGACCCTGGTCTCTCGCCGATGCCCTCGACCCGCCCGCCTCGGCCGGGGCCGGCGTCCCGACGACGCGGAGCGACCCCGGTCGGCTCGACTGGCGATCGCTCTTCGCACCCGAGGACCCGTTCGCCGACCCCGCCGTCGAAGCCGACCCCGACGTCGCCACCGGACTCGCTCCTCGCGACACCGCGGACGAGCCGGCGCCCACCCCCGATCCCCCGACCGCGCTCCGCTCGAACACCGCCGGCCGTCCCCGCCGCGCCTGGCCGAGCAGCCCCCTGCCCCTGCGGACGTCCGATCCCGTGGAAGCGGGCGTCCTCGACGATGCCGCCGCACCCTCCGGAGGCGATCCCTCCGACCGGTCCGGCGGACCGAGGGAGGAGTCGACCATCGTGGCCGAACCGCCGGACCGACCGGCCCACGCCCGCCGTGCGGACCAGACACCGACGGACGCGCGACCGTCCGAGGCAACCGATATTCCCGGCACCGACCCCGTCGCCGATCCCGTCGCCGATCCCGACACGGCCGGCGACCCCGCACGGCGAGCCCGCCGCCCGCGACGCGCCTCGGCGGCGGCGGTCGGCCGGAACGTCGTGACCGTCCCCTGGACGAACGACTCCCGCGACGACGAGCCGAATGACGCCGATTCCGAGGAGCCCGGACCCGAGGACGCCGGGCCGGAGGACGGGGACAGCCGCGCCGCCGGTGCGGACTCCGCTCCACGCGCCCCGCGGCCTGGCCGCGAAGAGCTGTCCGCCGTCCGGGTGACCGAGACCGGTCGGGGCGAGCAGCACCCGGTGGTCAACCTGCTCGGGCCGATCGAGCTGCGCGGGGCCGCCGGCCCGAGGCCGACCCGGGCGGTCAAGCAGTGCATCGAGTACTGCGCCTGGTTGCTCGAACACCCGGGGAGCAGTGCGCAGGCGATGGCGAACGCGCTGGCCGTGGCCGAGGGCACCCGGCGTTCGAACGTCAGCCGGCTGCGGACCTGGCTCGGCGAGGACGAGGACGGCCACGGCTACCTGCCGGATGCCTACTCGGGCCGCATCCAGCTCGCCCCGACCGTGACGTCCGACTGGCACCGGCTGCAGATGCTGACCCATGCCGGGGTCAACCTGACCGGCACCGACGGCCTGGTCGCCGCCCTCGGTCTGGTGCGCGGCGCGCCGCTGGCCGACGCCGCGCCTGGCCAGTGGCACTGGGCCGAGGAGCTGCGCACCGACATGGTCTCGGTGGTCCGTGACATCGCGGTCGAGCTCGCGGACCGGGCGCTCGCCTCCGGTGATCTCGACCGGGCGCGGTGGGCCGCCGGTCGGGGCCTCACCGCCGCCCCGAGGGACGAGCGGCTGATGGCCGCACGGATCCGGACCGAACACCGGGCGGGCAACGTGGCCGAGGTCGAACGGCTGTCGCTCGAGGTGTCGTCGCACGCCCGGTGGCTCGGGCTCGACCTCGACCCCGAGACCGTCGACCTGCTCCAGCGCGTCCTCGAGGGCAGGCTGCGGGCACGTTCCTGAGCCGGTCGGCGGAGCCCGGCCGCGGACGTCCGGTCCGGGGTGGTGCACGCCGAGCCGGACCTGGTGCCCAGCCCGCGCCGCCGCGAAAGTTATCCCCAGGACGATCCACCGCTGTGGTCAGACACCACAGTTTTTCTCAGCTGTCAATCCTCCGTTCACCTCGGGCGTGGCGACCGGACACGCCCGAAACAACTTCTCGTCCACGGCTGGTGACGAGCGTTTTCCCTGGTCAGAGCAAGTTTCTCGGATGGGTGGCCGGGTTGTCCCCAGGCTGTTCCCCGGTCCGTGCACAACCTCATGGCGTGTCTCCACACCTCGCCGGGCGTTGTCCACACCCCCTGTGCACAGCGGGCTGTCGCCGGGGCTCGTTCCGGGCTTACGGTTTCGCTCTGCATCACGCCGGACGGCACCGGCGAGGCGGCCCGCGGGGTCTGGGGACCACAGGGACGCGTCGCGCCGGCCGGCGAGCACCAGGCTCGACCCCCGGGGCCACGGAGACGGCTGTCCTCCCACGCACGACGGGTCATCGCACCGGTTCGCCACCGCGATGACCTCGGCGGCGTGCGGTCCGACACTGTCAGACCCGGGTCCTAGCGTCTGGTGCAGCGGGCGAACGACACAGGTGTGATTCTCTGAGTCGTCGCCCGGGGAAGCCGGTCGGTCCGCCGACCGGTCGTCGGTACCGGGGTCGAGCTGTGGGGGGTTGTGGGTGAGCGTCGCGGAGATCGTTCCGTCGTTCGGACGGGGCTTCGGCGACCGGTCGGGGGATCGCTCGGGGGACCGTGCCGGTGGCGCGGACCGGGCGCCGACCGGGTTCGACCGGCTGCCGCCGCAGGATCTCGACGCCGAGCAGTCGGTGCTCGGCGCGATGCTGATGAGCAAGGACGCGATCGCCGACGTCGTCGAGGTGGTCCGCGGCGCCGACTTCTACCGCCCCGCCCACGAGAGCGTCTACGACGCGATCCTCGACCTCTACGGCCGCGGCGAGCCGGCCGACGCGATCACCGTCGCCAACGAGCTGACCCGGCGCGGCGAGCTGACCCGGGTGGGCGGCGCGCCGTACCTCGCGGACCTGCTGGGCAGCGTCTCGGTGGCCGCGAACGCCGGCTACTACGCCGAGATCGTCCGCGAGAAGGCCATCCTGCGCCGGCTGGTCGAGGCCTCGGTGCGGATCGGCCAGATGAGCTACGCCGCCGAGGGCGAGGTCTCCGACATCGTCGACCGGGCGCAGGCCGAGGTCTACGCGGTGACCGACCGCAAGACCAGCGAGGACTACAAGAGCCTGGCCGAGCTGATGCAGCCGACCATGGACGAGATCGAGGCCATCGGGTCGCGCGGCGGTCAGCTCGCCGGCGTCCCGACCGGCTTCGCCGACCTCGACGACCTCACCAACGGGCTGCACCCCGGCCAGATGGTCATCGTGGCCGCCCGACCCGGCTGCGGGAAGTCGACGCTCGCGCTCGACCTGGCCCGCTCCTGCTCGATCAAGAACGGCCTGACCTCGGCCATCTTCAGCCTGGAGATGAGCCAGATCGAGATCACCATGCGGCTGCTCAGCGCCGAGGCCTCGATTCCGCTCAACCACATCCGCAACGGCACGATGAACGACGACGACTGGCAGCGGATGGCCAAGAAGATGGGTGAGGTCAGCGAGGCGCCGCTGTACATCGACGACAGCCCCAACCTGACGATGATGGAGATCCGGGCCAAGGCCCGCCGGCTGCGGCAGCGCCACGACCTCAAGCTGGTGGTCATCGACTACATCCAGCTGATGACCTCGGGCAAGAAGGTCGAGTCGCGCCAACTCGAGGTGAGCGAGTTCTCCCGCCAGCTCAAGCTGCTGGCCAAGGAGCTCGGCGTCCCGGTGGTGGCGCTCAGCCAGCTCAACCGTGGCCCCGAACAGCGCACCGACAAGAAGCCGATGCTGTCCGACCTCCGCGAGTCCGGCTCGCTCGAGCAGGACGCCGACATGGTGATCCTGCTGCACCGCCCCGACCTCTACGACAAGGAGTCGGACCGGGCCGGCGAGGCGGACATGCTGGTGGCCAAGCACCGCAACGGCCCGACCAAGGACATCACCGTCGCCTTCCAGGGCCACTACTCGCGCTTCGCCGACATGCAGTTCTGAGGCGTCTGAGATCCGGCTCGCGAGGGACGGATGGCTCAGGTGGTCGTGTCGGCGTCGGGTTCCGAAGGCTCGCCGCCCCGCAGGCGCCTCCACCGTCCGGTCACACCCTCTGCGAGGCGGTCTGTCCTGGCTCTGGCGTTGTCGAGGGTCGACCTCCCGATGCGGCTCGCCGCATCGACTCCGCCGGCCCCGGCCTCGATGACTTTGTCGCGAACGTCTCCTGCGGCGCTGAGCCATCGCTTCGCCTCGAGCGCATCCCGGGCGCCTTCCACCCCCAGTCCCTCGTGGAACACGACGATCTCGTTCGCGACGTGGTTGCTCGACGTGATGACGGCGCTGGACTGCAGCGGGTGCAGCAGAACCTGTGCGTTGGCGGTGCCGGCGGCCGCGTCCATCCGCTCGAGCATCTGCTCGGTGCGCGCGGTGATCTGCGATCGACGCTTGGCCCGGGCGTGGCGGAGCGCGCGACGGTGGCGTTCGAGCTCCTCGGGACCCGCCATCAACACCCGGTCCAGCTCGAGCACTGCGACCGCGTCCTGCAGCTGAAAGCACCGAGCCAACACGGCCAGCCAATCCCGGACGGCGGTCTCGGCCTCGCGAGCGACCTTCGCCATGTCGCCGACGCGCGACTTCTTCTCGAGCTTCTCCGTGAGTGCGTCCAGCTGGAGCAGGGCATAGCCCTGTGCCTGCGCGATCGTCTGGGTCGTGGCCTGCACCTTCGACCAGGTGACATCAGAGATGTGACCGACTTCTCGACGGATCTCCATCGCCTCGTCGATGACGAATCCAACCCCGAGCAACGGGGCGATCGCGGCGTCCTTCTGGGCTCGAAGGACATCGTCGACTTTCTCGTCGATCACGGCCAGATAGTCCGTGATCTCCTCCATCGCCTGCTCCATGGCCAGCTGGGCCATGATCCCCGCGGCTCCGCCGAGGAGGGCGGGATTGCTGAAGGTGCCGGCTCCGGGTTTGACGATCTCGAGCAGCTTGGTGATCTCACCCTTGTTCGTCACCACGACGGCGCGGTTGATGGAATCCGACGATCCCCTCATCAGCTTCCCGAGCTTCATGGCCTTGGCTGATTCCTCGGTGAGCTTCACCCAGCGACCGGACTCGGCGGCGACCTGCGATCCCACCTGCGTGAGACCCGCTGCCTGGCTGAGGAGAGAGCCCAGGCGACCGGCGAAGTCGAACTCCCTCGACGCCACTCCCGCCGAGGAGAGAAACAGGTCAACCGTCGTCGCGTCGCCGATCACCGCCAGCCCGTCGCCGTCGCTGACCAGCTCGAGTTCGTTGTTCACGAGGACATCCATTCCGGGGGTCGGGTTCTGGTCCCGGTTGATGCCGAGTCCGGCTGAGATCAACGGGCGCAGACGGGGGCGTGGGCGACGCGGCACAAGCAATCGCCCGCCGCGGAGGTACGCCGTCGCCGCTCGCGCGACGGGTGGGGGTTCGTTGATGGTATCCACAAACTCGAGAGTTTGAGCCGAATCTGAGGCAGCAATCCCTTGCCAACCCGGCGCTACTCGGCGTTACTATGTACCGGTAGTCAGTGACGTGCAGTACCGATCCGGACGCACGCGGACCCACCGGGAGGACCCATGAACGTCATCACCAGCCTCGTCGGCGACAAGCGCCGGTACCGGGACTACCGGGCGCGCACCCGCCGGCTGCCGGCGAGCTACCGGGCGGCTGTCCCGGCGCTCGAGCGGCACCTCTACGTCTTCGGCCCGAGCACCGCCGACGGCGTCGCGGAGACGCTCGAGCGGCTGGCCGACCGGCTCGAGGCCGGCGCGGCCGCCGGCACCCCGATCGCCACCCTGGTCGGGCCGGATCCGGTCGCGTTCGCCGACGGACTGGTCCGCGACCAGCCGGCCGGCGGCTGGGTGAACCGCGAGCGTCGCCGGCTCGCCAGCGCGATCGGCCGTGCCGACGCTCTCGACCCGCAGGGCCCGGCTCGTGCCGACGGCGGCTCCCGGTGAGTGCCGCCACCCGGACGCCAACCCCGGCGGCGGCGCAGAGCCCGTCGGCCCCGGCGCTCGCGGTCCACGGGTTGCGCAAGTCGTTCCGGCAGCTGGAGGTGCTCCGCGGCGTCGATCTCGAGGTCGCGCGGGGCAGCATCGTCGCCCTGCTCGGCTCCAACGGCGCCGGCAAGACCACCCTGGTCCGGATCCTCTCCACCCTGCTCCGCGCCGACGCCGGGAGCGCCCGGGTGCTCGGCCACGACGTCGGTACCGAGGCCGCCCGGGTCCGGGACACCATCAGCCTGGCCGGCCAGTTCGCGGCGGTCGACGACATCCTCACCGGCCGGGAGAACCTCGTGCTGGTCGCCCGGCTCCGCCATCTCCCGCGGCCGCGCGCGGTCGCGGACATCCTGCTCGAGACGTTCTCGCTCACCGACGCGGCCGACCGCCGGGTCGCCACCTACTCCGGCGGGATGCGCCGACGGCTCGACCTGGCCATGAGCCTGGTCGGCGAGCCGGCGGTGGTCTTCCTCGACGAGCCCACGACGGGTCTCGACCCGGCCGCGCGGATCGAGGTGTGGGACGCGGTCCGCGAGCTGGCCCGCGGTGGCACCACCGTGCTGCTGACCACTCAGTACCTCGAGGAAGCCGAGCAGCTGGCCGACCGGATCGCCATCCTGCACGAGGGCCGGATCATCGTCGACGGCACGCTCGCCGAGCTCAAGCAGCTGCTGCCCCCCGCCGAGGTCGAGTACGTCGAGAAGCAGCCCAGCCTCGAGGACGTCTTCTTCGCGGTCGTCGGCGGCACCACCCGTCCCGCACCCGAACCCGAGGAAGGACCTCGATCGTGAGCACCACCACTCTCACCCCGGCCACCGCGCCGGCCGCCGTCCGGCGCTCGCGGGCCGTCGCCGACACGGGGGTGCTGCTCGGCCGCTCGCTCAAGCACGTGACCCGCAGCCTGGACACGGTCATCACCACCGCGCTGATGCCGATCGCCTTCCTGCTGCTGTTCGTGTTCGTGCTCGGCGGGGCCATCCAGCACGGCTCCGGCAGCTACGTCAGCTACCTGCTGCCGGGGATCCTGCTGATCACCGTCGCCTCGGGCATCTCCTACACCGCCTACCGGCTGTTCCTCGACGTCCGCGGCGGCATCGTCGAACGTCTCCAGTCGATGCCGATCGCCCGGTCGGCGGTGCTCTGGTCGCACGTGCTCACCTCGCTGGTGGCCAACCTGGTCTCGCTGGTCGTGGTGGTCGGAGCCGCGTTGATCATGGGCTTCCGCTCCGAGGCCGGACCGCTCGCCTGGCTCGCCGTCACCGGAATCCTGCTGCTCTTCACCCTCGCCCTGACCTGGCTCGCGGTCATCCCGGGACTGCTGGCCAAGACCGTCGACGCGGCCGGCGCATTCGCCTACCCGTTGATCTTCCTGCCGTTCATCAGCTCGGCGTTCGTGCCCACCGCGACCATGCCCGGCCCGGTCCGCGCCTTCGCCCAGAACCAACCGGTGACCTCGATCGTCGACGCGATCCGGGCCCTGCTCAACGGGCAGCCGGTCGGCTCCAACCTGACCGTGGCGTTGGTCTGGCTGGTCGCCATCACCGTGGTCGCCTACGTCGTGGCCACGACGATCTACCGGCGGCGCCGCGTCTGAGCGGGGTCCGCACGCGGTCCACGCCGCCGTCCGACCACCCCCGGGCGGAGCCGGACGCTAGTTTGCGAGGGTGCGTTCTCCCACCACGACTCGCAGACCGTCCTGGCTGCGAGGCGTCGCCACCGCCGCCTTCCTGGTCACGGTGCCGTCGGCGCTCTGGCGGGTCCTGATGATCACCGGGGTGTTGCCCGGCACCGCCGAGCTGCGGAGCTACGAGCTCGGGGACCGTCCCGCCGCGGGCTACGCCTACGTCTTCGGGCTGAGCGCGGTCCAGCTGGCCACTGGGTTCCTGGTCACCGGCCTGGCCCGCCCGTGGGGCGAGCGCGTGCTCGGCCGCCGGGTCCCGGTCACGCCGCCGGTGGTCGCAGGGCTGGCCGGCGGATCGGCCGTCACGTACCTCTTCGACGTGTCGATGGTCGGCCAGCTCGCGCAGGGCGTCCGGCCCGACCAGGGCCTGGTCAGCGGAGCACCGCTGGCCCTGATGGTGGCCTGCTACCTGCCGATCCTGGCCTGGGGCCCGCTGACCCTGCTGGCCACCCTCGGCTGATGGCGGCGGCGGGTGGGCGAGCGACCCGGGACGTCGAGCAGGATCGGCCGTGGCGTCGCGGACGGCCCCGTCACACCAGAGGCTCGGCGCGCGTCAGGACGATGACCGCCACCCACCCACCGAAGGAGTAGCCATGACCACCACCGGGCTCCACTCGATCGTCTTCCCCGTCGACGACCTCGAGGCAGCCAAGCGGATCTACACCACGCTGCTGGGCGAGCCGCACACCGACCAGCCCTACTACGTCGGCTACCGCGTCGGCGACGTGGAGATCGGCCTCGACCCGAACGGCGCGAAGCGCGGCCAGACCGTGCCGGTCGGCAACTGGTCGAGCAGCGACCTCGACGCCACCATCGCCGAGCTCACCGCCGCCGGCGCCACGGTGACCGAGCAGCCGCGCGACGTCGGCGGCCCGCGGGTGGCCACCCTGACCGACGCCGACGGCAACCCGTTCGGGCTGATCGGGTGACGCCCGCGGGCAGGATCTGACCGCTCGACCGCGCCGGCACCCGCGGCTCCCGCTCGCGGCGCCTCGCGGACCGACGCGAGCGGTCAGATTCTGCCGACGACGGTCGGCTCAGCCGCGGTCGACCCGGATCAGCACCGCCTGCGGGTCGTGGGGCAGCCGCACGGTCAGCCCGTCGCCGCCGACCGACGCCTCGGCCCCGCGGTCGGTCGGGAACAGCACCTGCGCGGCAGTCGCCCCAGTCACCGGGACGACCACGGTGTCCTCGCCACCCCGGCGCCATACCGCCAGCAGCACGCCTTCGTCGTCGGTCAGCCCGACCGCCGTCCACGGGTCGTACCAGCCCGGCATCCCGAGCGGCCAGAACGGCACCGCCGACGGGATCCGGTGCCGGAACTGCTCATAGGCGGCGATGCCCGCCGCGATCGAGCCGCGTCCGTCGTCGTCGAGCCGGTCCAGGTGGCCCGACAGGTGCACCCGGCCGAGCAGCGCGTTGACCAGGGTGAGGTCGTTGACGTCGCGGCTCCACTCCGGCTGCGGATAGGCCCACGACGCGGCCTGCTCCGGGGTCACCCCGGCGACGGCGCCGGCGGCGATCGCCACGTAGCGCAGCGGGTCGGTCTGGTCGGAGGTCGACTGGATGCTCAGCCGGCTCAGCTGGGCGTAGTCGACCCGCATCCCGCCCGAGCTGCAGTTCTCGATCACCAGGTCGGGGTGCCGGGCGAACAGCCCGTCGAGCCAGTCGGAGTAGGCACGGTTGTGGCCGAGCAGACCGGCGGCCGGGCTGCCCCCGCCGACGTCGGTGCCGAGCCCGATGTTGATGTTGTAGTCGAACTTGAAGTAGCCGGCGCCGTAGTCGTTCACCAGCCGGTCGATGGTGGCGTCGAGGTGCGCCCGGGCGGCCGGGTGGCGGAGGTCGAGCTGATAGCGGCCGTGCTCGGCGACCGGCCTGCCGTCCCGACCGAACAGCGCCTCCGCCGGCAGCCGGTCGAGCAGCGGGCTCTTGAGCCCGACGACCTCCGGTTCGACCCAGAGCCCGGGGACCATCCCGGACGCCTTGATCGCGTCGGTCACCTCGGTGATCCCGCCGGGGAACCGCCAGCTGGACGGCGTCCACTCGCCGACCTCGTCCCACCAGCCCGGGTCGTCGGCGTACCAGCCGGCGTCGATCACGAAGTACTCCGCCCCCGCCTCGGCCGCCGCCGCGATCAGCGGCAGCAGCTTCTCGGTGGTCGGGTCGCCCTCGAGCGCGTTCATGTAGTCGTTGAAGATCACCGGGCAGTCGGCGTCGTCGGCGTTCGGGCGCCGGATGGTCCGCCGGTAGCGGGTCAGCTCGGCCAGCGCGCCGTCCCGCCCGTCCGGGCTCCACACCAGCCCGGCGGGGACGGCCGTGAACGAGCCGCCGGGAGCCACCGTCTCGAACCAGCCGTGCCGGTCCTCGTTGGGTCCGGCCGCGGTCAGGTAGAGCCGGCGGCCGACGTCGAGGGCCTGCCACTCCCAGCTCCCGTTGTGCTCGACCTGCCAGCTCCAGGCCTGACCGGTGCGGGTGTCGGTGACGCAGCCCATCGGCAGCCAGTTGCCGGTGGACCAGCTGCCCACCCCGGCGGCCTCGACGTGGCCCCAGCTCGACGCGTCGTCGCCCAGCCCGACGTCGACGATCCCGGCCTGCTCGAGCGTCTCCTCGCGCCAGCGGAACTCGGCGGTCCAGGTGTTGCGGACCCGGGCGATCCGGAGGCGCTCGGGGTCGTCGGCCAGCGCGGTGCCCGCGAAGCAGGCGAGGTTGAGGCTCGACAGGTACTGGACGAGCACCGGGGCGTCGCCGTCGTTGGTGAGCGTGGTGGTGACCCGGACGGCCGAGCCGCCGCGGTGTTCGAACCGGGTGCTGACCGCCAGGCCGGTTCGTGGGTCGTGCTGGACGATCTCGAGCGTCCGGACCTCACCTTCGGTGGTCTCGGTCTGCCGGACCGGACGGAGCCGTGCGGTCGCGGCGTAGCGCCGGTGCTGGGCGTTCGGGCTGTTCCCGACCCGTCCCTCGCGGTCGACGGCCAGCTCGACCAGCGGTGCCGCCCGGGTGCCGGCCTCGGGCGTCGCCGGCCCGAAGGACAGCAGCGCGGCCGGCGCGTCGGCGGTCAGCCGGAGCCGGAGCACGGCCTCCCCGACCGGCCAGGCGAGCTCGCCGGGCAGGTCGGTCGGCAGGTCGGTCGGCTGGTCGGAGGAGGTGGTCGGGTGATCGGCGTCGTTCACCCGACCAGCCTGACAGGCCGCGCCGGGACGGCGGAACGCGGTGGACACCGCCCGCGGCGCTCGGCTAGGCAGGGGAGGTGCGCGAACCGCCCGAGGGCCTCGACGACGCCGCGGTGCTCGCGGCCGTGCAGCGGCACTGGCCACGCGAGCCGGTGGTCGCCGCCACCCACCTCCCGGTCGGGTTCGGCGCGCACCACTGGCGGATCGATGCCGTCGACGGTCCGCGGTGGTTCGCCACCGTCGACACGCTCGGCGTCCACCACGACGCGCGGTCGCTGACCGACGCCTACGCCGCCGCGACCGTCCTGGCCCGGACGCTGCCGTTCGTCTGGGCGCCGGTGCCGACGACGAACGGCGCGCCGTGCGGCGCGCTGGGCCCGGACCGCCTGCTCAGCCTGACGCCCTGGACCGACGCGCCGGTGGCCGGCGACGGGCCGCTGACGCCGGACCTGGTCGCGGGCACCGCCGCGATGCTGACCGCCCTGCACGCCACCACTCCGCCGTCCCGGCTGCCGCGCTGGCGACCTCGGGTCGGACCGGATCTGGCCGACCGGCTGTCCCGGCTGGTCGACCGACGCTGGGACGGCGGCCCCCACGGCACCGAGGCGCGGACGCTGGTGGCCGACCGGGTGCACGCGATCGCCGGCTGGACCGAGCGCTACCACGCGCTCGCCGACGTGGCCCGCGGTGCGGACTGGGTGGTCACCCACGGCGAGCCGCACAGTGCCAACCAGCTGCTGCTCCCCGACGGCCCGCGGCTGGTGGACTGGGAGAGCGTGGCACTGGCCCCGCGCGAGCGCGACCTCGGCGGGCTGGTCGCGGCCGGCCACCCGGTCGAGCCCCCGCCCGACCCGGAGCTGCTGGCGATGTACGACCTCGAGTGGCGGCTCGACGAGATCAGCCAGTACGCCGACCGGTTCGCCGGCGCGCACACCGGGGACGCCGACGACCGGATCGCCCTCGACGGGCTGCGGCACGAGCTGACCCGCCCCGAGGCCTGACCCGCCCCGAGGCCTGACCCGCCCCGAGGCCTGACCCGCCGCGACTCCCGACGGCCGGCCGCGAGAGGATCGGGCACGTCCCCGAACTGCGAACAGGTGTGGTGATGACCCCAGAAGCCGGCGCACCGAGCCGCTGCGATCTGCTGATCACCGGCGGCCGGGTGCTCGACCCCGAGACCGGATTCGACGCGGTCGGCTGGGTGGCGATCACCGGCGACACCATCACCGGCGTGGGAGCGGGCGACCCCGAGCCCGGGCTGGTCGCGGGCCGGGGGATCGAGGTCCCCGGTCAGGTCGTCGCGCCGGGGTTCGTCGACCTGCACAGCCACGCGCAGACCGTGAACGGCGCCCGGCTGCAGGCCCTCGACGGCGTCACCACGGCCTTCGAGCTCGAGTCCGGCGCGCTCCCGGTCGACGCGCACTACGCCTGGGCCGCCGACCACGGGCGTCCGATCCACTACGGCTTCTCGGCGGCCTGGGCGGTGGCCCGGATGGCGGTGCTCGACGGCGCGGAGGTGTCCACCCCGCAGGCCAGCCCGGCCGACCGGCTGGCCTTTCGGACGTTCGAACGTCACCAGGACCTGCCGCGGTGGCGCGGCCCGGCCGAGCCGGTCGAGGAGCACCGGATCGTCGAGACCGTCCGGCGCCAGCTCGAGGCCGGGGCCATCGGCGTCGGCCTGCTCCAGGGCTATGTCCCCGGCTCGCGGCTCGAGGAGCTCGACCTGCTGGCCGGGCTGGCCGCGGAGGCCGACCAGCCGCTGTTCGTCCACGCCCGCGACATCGCCCCGACCGGCCCGTACACCGCGGTCGACGCGGTGCTCGAGCTGATCGACGCCTCCGAGCGCCACGGCGCCCCGATCCACCTCTGCCACATGAACTCCACCTCGATCCGGCGGGCCGACGACGTCGCCGACGCCCTGCTCGCCGCCCAGGCCCGCGGGATTCGGATCACCACCGAGGCCTACCCCTACCCGGCCGGGTCGACGGTGATCGGCGCAGCCTTCCTCGCCCCCGAGCAGCTGGCGCGCAACGGGATGAAGCCCACCGACCTCACCTATCTGCGCACCGGTGAGCGGGTCCGCGACGCCGACCGGCTCCGGGAGCTCCGCGAGTCCGACCCGGGCGGTCTCTGCATCACCCGCAACTTCGACCTCGACGACCCCGAGGACCTGCGGATGCTGCTGCGCTGCCTGACCTTCCCGGGCGCCGCGATCGGCTCGGACGCGATGCCGATGGTCCACGTCGGCGACCCCGGCGCCCCGACCGCCGAGCAGGCCCGCCGGGCGCTCACCGAGGACGTCTGGCCGCTGCCGCCCGGGCTGTTCGCCCACCCGCGGAGCGCCGGGTGCTTCGCCACCGCGCTCAGCTGGGTGGTCCGCGAGCTCGGCGCGCTCGACCTGCTTGAGGTGGTCCGGCGGGCCACGGTGGTCCCGGCCGGGATCCTCGGTCGCGCCGTCCCGGCGATGGCCCGCAAGGCCCGTCTGCAACCCGGGATGGACGCCGACGTCACCGTCTTCGACCCCGACCGGGTGGCCCCCGGCAGCGACTTCACCGCGCTCCGACCGTCCACCGGGTTCAGCCACGTGATCGTGGCCGGGACGCCGGTGGTCGACGGCGGCGAGCTGGTCACCACGGCGCTGCCGGGCCGTGCGCTGACCGGGGTGCCCCGATGACCCCGAGGACGTCGATGAACCGGAGGAGGATGCCGTGACCCGCGCGCTCGCCCCCGAGGACCTCGCTGCGCTGACCGTCCCCTCCGACCCGCAGCTGCTGGCCGACGGGTCGGTGGTGTTCGCGCTGCACCGCGCCGACCTCGACACCGACACCACGGTCAGCGCGCTGTGGCGGCTGCCCGCCGCCGGCGACCCGGTCCGGCTGACCGGACGCGACGGCGAGCCGGGCTGGGACACCGACCCGGCCGTCTCGCCCGACGGCAGCACCGTCGCCTTCCTGCGTCGACCCGGGCCCGGCGAGCCGCCGCAGCTGTGGCTGCTCCCGCTCGCCGGCGGTCCCGCGGTCCCGGTCACCGAGGCCGAGCGGCTGCCGCAGGGCGCCGGGGCGCCCGTGTGGAGCCCCGACGGGCACCGGATCGCGTTCACCGCCGCGACCGTCCGCGGTGGCCCCGCCCGCCGCCCGGACGCCGCCGCCCCGGTCCACGTCCGGCGGCTCGACGACAAGGCCGACGGGGCCGGACGCTGGGGGGCGACCGTCCACGAGGTGTTCGTCCTCGACGTTCTCGCCGACGGCATGCCCGGGCTGCTCCGACAGCTCACCCACGGCGGTCGGCACGCCGGTCGGCCCGCCTGGTCGCCCGACGGCAGCCGACTGGCCTTCACCGCCGCGGCCGACCTCGGCGACCCCGACGGTCGCGCCGACGTGGAGCTGACCGGCGCCGTCCACCTCGTGCCGGTGGCCGGCGGCGCTCCGCAGGTCGTCGGGTCGGCCCGGCACGTCGGCGGCCCGGTGCTCTGGACCGCAGACGGTGCCGCCGTGCTGGCGGTGGGACGGGCCGACGTCACCATCGGCAACGCGCACCTGCTCCGGCTCGCGGTCGCCGGCGACGAACCCGACCGCAGCCTCAGCGGCGACCTCGACCGCAACGTCATGGTCGGCTCGGCCGCCTACCCGGGGGCGCCGCCGGTGCTGACCGCCGACGGCGACGTGCTCTTCTGCGTCCGCGACCGCGGCTGGACCCACCTGTGGCGGGTGCCCGCCGACGGGTCGGCCCCGCCCCGGCCGGTGGTCACCGACGACCACACCACGGTGACCGGCGTCAGTCGGCCGGCGGGCCGGCCCGGCGACCCGGCGCACGGACGGGTGGCGCTCGTCCTCACCACGCCGTACAGCTTCGGCGAGGTCGCGCTGGTCGGGACCGACGGGGGCCGGCTCGAGGTCCGGACCGCGCTGACCGCGGCCGACCTGCCCGACGTCGACCTGGTGGCGGGCGAGCCGCGGAGCTTCGACGTCGGTGGCACCACGGTCCACGGCTGGCTGTTCCGCCCGCCCGGGGCCAGCGGCCCCACCCCGCTGCTGCTCGACGTGCACGGCGGTCCGCACAACGCCTGGACCGGGATGGCCGACGCCACCCACGTCTACCAGCAGCAGCTGCTGGCCCGCGGCTGGAGCGTCCTCACCCTCAACCCGCGCGGTTCCGACGGCTACGGCGAGGCGTTCTTCACCGCGGTGGTCGGCGGCTGGGGCGAGGCCGACGAGGCCGACTTCCTGGTCCCGCTCGACCAGCTGGTTGCCGAGGGCGTCGCCGATCCGGCCCGGCTGGCGGTCACCGGCTACAGCTACGGCGGGTTCACCACCTGCCGGCTGACGGCCCGCACCGACCGGTTCGCCGTCGCGGTGGCCGGCGGGGTGGTCGCCGACCTGACCTCGACGCTCGGCGCCTCCGACCTCGGACTGATGCTCACCCGGGTCCACCAGGCCGCGGACCCGTTCACCGACCACGAGCGGCTCTGGCGGCAGTCGCCGCAGTCGGAGGTGCACCGGGTGCGTACCCCGACGCTGGTGCTGCACGGCGAGGAGGACCACCGGTGCCCGGTCAACCAGGCCGAGCGCTGGTTCGCCGCGCTCCGCACCCTCGGTGTCCCCACCGAGCTGGTGATCTATTCCGGCGGCGCGCACGGGTTCGTGATCGACGGTCGCCCGTCGCACCGGGTCGACTACAACACCCGGGTGGCCGACTGGCTGACCCGTCACGTCCCGGGCCGGTGACCGACATCCACGGGCAGCACGACGACCCCGCCGACGACCCGCACGCGACCGCCGTCGCGGCGGCCACCCGCGCCGGGGTCACCGTCCGGGCGCTCGACCCGCTGCCCGACCCGACCGACGCCGGCGCGGTGGCCGCGTTGTGCGCGCGGGTCTGGCGGGTGCCGTTCGAGCAGAGCCCGGCCGAGCCGTCGACGCTGATCGCCTACGCCCACGCCGGCGGGTACGTCGGGGTGGCCGAGCGGGAGGGCCGGGTGGTCGGGACCGCGGTCGGGTTCCTCGGCCGCGACGAGCCCGCCGTGCCCGCCGCCGGTCCCTACCTGCACTCGCACATCGCCGCGGTGGACGCGGACGCGGCCGGCGGCGGGGTCGGGCTGGCGCTCAAGCTGCACCAGCGGGCCTGGTGCCTCGACCGCGGGATGGACCGGATCGAGTGGACGTTCGACCCGCTGATCGCCCGCAACGCACACGTCAACCTGACCCGGCTCGGTGCCGTCGGGGTGGCCTACCTGACCGACTTCTACGGCCCGCTGACCGACGGGATCAACGTCGGGACGCCCTCGGACCGGCTGCTGGTCCGCTGGCCGCTCGGGGTCTGGCCGCCACGACCGGGGACGCCGCCCGAGTCGACGGCGGCCGACGACCTGCTCGCCGTCGTGCCGCGCGACGCCGAGACGCTGTGGCGCACCGACCCGGACGCCGCGCTGGCCGCCCGATTGGCGTTGCGCGCCACCCTCGGCCGCTGGCTGGCCGCCGGATCGGTGATCGCCGGCTTCGACCGGTCCGTGCCCGCTTACTACCGAGAGGAGCCCTCGTGAGGATCGACGAGGTCTGGCTGCACACCGTCCGGCTGCCGCTGGTCAGCCCCTTCACCACCTCGTTCGGCACCCAGACCGACCGGGTCGCGCTGCTCGTCGAGGTCCGGGCCACTGACCACGGCGACCAGACCTCGGGCTGGGGCGAGTGCGTGGTCAGCGAGATCCCCGACTACTCGAGCGAGTGGCTGGCCGGGTCGCGGCTGATGCTGAGGGACCACCTGGTGCCGTTGCTGCTGGCCCGGCAGGCGGCCGGCGGGCTGCGGCTCACCGCCGAGCGGGTGGCCCCGGCGCTGGCCGAGGTCCGCGGTCACCGGATGTCCAAGGCCGCGCTGGAGACCGCCGTGCTCGACGCCGAGCTGCGGCTGGCCGGGGTGTCGCTGGCCGACCACCTCGGCTCGGTGGTCGACCGGGTGCCGTCCGGGGTGAGCGTCGGCATCCAGGACAGCACCGAGCGGCTGCTCGCGGTGGTCGAGGACTACCTGGACCAGGGCTACGTCCGGATCAAGCTCAAGATCAAACCGGGGGTCGACGTCGAGCTGGTGGCCGCGGTCCGCGAGCGGTTCGGCCCCGACGTCCCGCTGCAGGTCGACGCGAACGCCGCCTACCGGCTGCTCGACGCCCCGCGGCTGCGGCGGCTCGACGAGCACGACCTGCTGCTGATCGAGCAACCGCTCGGCGAGGAGGACCTGCGCCAGCACGCGCTGCTCGCCCGGCAGCTGCGGACCCCGATGTGCCTGGACGAGTCGGTGATCTCCGCCGACGCTGCCGCGGACGCGATCGCGCTCGGTGCCGCCGCGGTGATCAACATCAAGCCGGGCCGGGTCGGCGGCTACCTCGAGGCGCGCCGGATCCACGACCTGGCCCGCGCGCACGGCGTCGCGGTGTGGTGCGGTGGGATGCTCGAGACCGGCATCGGCCGGGCCGCCAACGTCGCGCTCGCCGCGCTCCCGGGCTTCACGCTGCCGGGGGACGTCTCGGCCTCGGATCGCTTCTACCGCACGGATATCACGCGTCCGTTCGTGCTCGAGGACGGCTGCATCCGGGTGCCCGACGGCCCCGGCATCGGCGTCGACCCGATCCCCGAGGCGATGGCCGAGTTCGGCGTGGAGTCGATCAAGGTCGGTTGAGTCGACCGCGCCCCTCAGCCCGTCGAGGGGCGAGGGTGGGTGATCACAGCTCGAGGTCGACGACCACCGGTGCGTGGTCCGAGGGACCCTTGCCCTTGCGGGCCTCGCGGTCGACCCAGGCGTCGGTGACGCGGACCCCGCGGCTGGCCAGCACCAGGTCGATCCGCATCCCCTGGTCCTTGTGGAACATCCCGGCCCGGTAGTCCCAGTAGGTGAAGGGCCGGTCGCCCTTGCCCGGACGGGCCGGGACGTCGGTGAGTCCCCAGTCGACCAGTGCCCGGACCGCCGCCCGTTCGGGTTCGGTCACGTGGGTGGAGCCGACGAACGCCTCGGGGGCGAACACGTCGGCGTCGGTCGGGGCGACGTTGAAGTCACCGGTGATGATCATCGGCCGGTCCGGGTCGGCGTCGTCCAGGGTGGCCCGCAACGCGGCCAGCCAGTCGAGCTTGTAGGCGTAGTGCGGGTCGTCGATCGTCCGGCCGTTGGGGACGTAGACGCTGGTCAGGGTCAGCCCGCTGCATACCGCGCTGACGTAGCGCGGCTCCTCGAAGTCGGCCAGTCGGGTGGCCACCGGTTCGAGCCCGACCCGGGAGAGGACGGCCACGCCGTTCCAGCGGGCTCCGGTCCCGGTGCCGCCGACCGGCAGCGCGGTGTAGCCGAGGGCGCCGACCTCGTCGGTCGGGAAGGCGTCCGCGCCGCACTTGGTCTCCTGGAGCGCGACCACGTCGGGCTCGCGGGTCTCGAGCCAGTCGAGGAGGCGGGGCAGCCGGGCTCCGACCGAGTTGACGTTCCAGGTGGCGATCCGCACCCGCCCATCCTGCCCGGAGCGCCGGAGCGGCGACGAGGGCCGCCGCTACCCTGCCGACGTGGCCCAGACATCTGATGAATCCACCGACCGGCTCTGGTACGACGCCCCGGCCCGCGACTGGAACGCCGCGCTGCCGGTGGGCAACGGCCACCTCGGGGCGATGGTCTTCGGGCGTCCGGGCCGCGAGCGGCTGCAGCTCAACGAGGACACGCTGTGGTCGGGCGGGCCCTACCGCAACGACAACCCGGCCGCCGGGCCGGAGGCGCTGGCCGAGGTCCGTCGACTGGTCGACGCCGGCGAGTACCGGGCCGCGCAGGATCGGGCCGACGCCACCCTGCTCGGCGTCCCGCTCCGCAACGCCTCCTACGGCAGTCTCGGCGACCTGTTCGTCCGGCTCGACCAGCCCGGGCGGACGCCTGACGAGCCGGCGTCCGACTACCGGCGCGAGCTCGACCTGGGCACCGCGGTGGCCGGCACCCGGTGGGGGAGCGACGGCCGGCGCACCACGGCGGAGACCTTCGTCTCGGCTCCCGACCAGCTGCTCGTTCACCGGATCACGGCCGACCAGCCGTTCGGGTTGCGGCTCGGCTACCGCGGTGCGCGGGCCGTGCCCGGCGTCGATCCGATGGGCGACACGGCGGCCACCGGGCCGGCCGCGGCTCCGGTGTGGGACCCGGCCGAGGACCTGCCGCCGCTGGCGGCCGGGGTCCGCGTCCGCGCCGACGGGGCCGACCGGGTGCTGGTCACCGGGCCGGGCGCCGACCACGTGGTCGACGACCACACCGTGCCCGGTGCG
The DNA here is from genome assembly GCF_014137855.1 of Microlunatus kandeliicorticis. Taxonomy (GTDB): domain Bacteria; phylum Actinomycetota; class Actinomycetes; order Propionibacteriales; family Propionibacteriaceae; genus Microlunatus; species Microlunatus kandeliicorticis. The sequence continues at coordinate 234,807 of NZ_JACGWT010000002.1, read as the reverse complement.
CTGAGCTGGGCGATCGGCGTCCGGGTCGTCACCGACGGCGTGGTCACGACCCGCGACCCGGACGAGGAAAGGGCCACCGACGAGGGTGTCAGCCCGCTCGAGGTGGCCGACGCGACCTGGGTCGCCCTGCTGGTCGCCGCGGCCACCAGCCACGTCGGCTACGACGACGTCAGCGGGGACCCGGTCGCGGTCGTCCGGACCCGGACCGCCGCGCCGGGCGAGGTGCTCGATCCGGCCGGCCTCGACCGGTTGCGGGAGCGGCACGTCGCCGATCACCGCGGCTACTACGACCGGTTCGCCGTCGACCTCGGTCCGGCGCCCGACCGGCCGACCGACGAGCGGGTGCGCAACGGCGAGGACGGGGCCGACCCGGCGCTGCACGCGCTCTACCTGCAGTACGCGCGCTATCTGCTGATCGCCAGCTCGCGTCCGGGCAGCCAGCCCGCCAACCTGCAGGGCATCTGGAACGAGGGGCTCACCCCGCCCTGGGGCAGCAAGTGGACGATCAACATCAACACCGAGATGAACTACTGGCCGGCGGACGCCGCGGGGCTCGGCGACCTGGTGGCGCCGTTGCTCGCGCTGGTCGAGGACCTCGCGGTCACCGGCGCGCCGACCGCCCGGGCGATGTACGGCGCCCGCGGCTGGGTCGCGCACCACAACACCGACCTGTGGCGGGCGACCGCACCGGTCGACGGGGCACCGTGGGGGCTGTGGCCGACCGGTGGCGCCTGGCTGTGCACCACGCTCTGGCAGCACTGGCGTTACCGGCGTGACCCCGACGAGCTGGCCCGGCTCTACCCGGTCCTGCGCGGCGCCTCGGAGTTCTTCCTCGACACCCTGGTCGAGGACCCGGGCGGCCGCGGGCTCATCACCAGTCCGTCGGTCTCGCCGGAGAACCAGCACCCGTACGGGTCGTCGGTGGCCGCCGGTCCGGCGATGGACCGTCAGCTGGTGGTCGACCTGCTGACCGCGACCGCGGAGGCGGCCGCGCTGCTCGACCGCGACCACGAACTGGCCGCGCTGCTGCGGGCGACCGCGGCCCGGATCGTCCCCGACCGGATCGGCGCGCAGGGCCAGCTGCAGGAGTGGCTGGAGGACTGGGACGCCGACGCCCCCGAGCAGCACCACCGGCACGTCTCGCACCTGTATGCCGTCTATCCCGGCGGGCGGATCTCGACCGAGACCACACCGGAGCTGGCCGCGGCGGCGCGGGTCAGCCTCGACCAGCGCGGCGACTACGCCACCGGCTGGGGGACCGCCTGGCGGGCCTGCCTGTGGGCGCGGCTGGGCGACGGCGAACGGGCCCACCGGGTGCTGTGCGGGCTGGTCGGCCCGCAGCGCACCTACCCGAACCTCTTCGACGCCCACCCGCCCTTCCAGATCGACGGCAACTTCGGTGGCGCCGCGGCGATGCTCGAGCTGCTCGCCCGGGCCGACGAGCGGACCCTGTGGCTGTTCCCGGCGCTGCCCTCCGGGTGGCCGACCGGGAGCGTCCGCGGGCTGTGCGCGGTCGGTGGGCTCGAGGTCGACCTGCGCTGGCGGGACGGCGCTCTGACCGGGGCGGAGGTCCGCGGGACGCCGGGGCGCCCGCTCGCGGTCCGGACCCCGACCGGGCGTCACGAGGTCGAGCTCGACGCGGACGGCCGGTGGGTGCTGGGCTGAGCCGCGGCGGCCGGGGTGCGGGCGCGCGCCGGCGGACAGCTGTGACGATGGGGTGATGGTGAGCGACGACCCCTACCGCCTCGACCGGTTCGTCGAGGCGCAGCGGACCAGCTACGACCAGGCGCTGTCCGAGCTGCGCCGCGGGCGCAAGACCAGCCACTGGATGTGGTTCGTGTTCCCGCAGCTGGCCGGTCTGGGCAGCAGCCCGATGGCGCAGCGCTACGCGATCAGCGGGCCGGACGAGGCCCGCGCCTACCTCGAGCACCCGGTGCTCGGCGAGCGACTGGTGACCTGCACCGAGGCGGTGCTCGGCCACCGCGACCGCACCGCCGAGGAGATCCTCGGGGGGATCGACGCCCTCAAGCTGCGGTCGTCGGTGACGCTGTTCGGTCGGGTCGCCCCGGAGCGGACGGTGTTCGCCGAGGTGCTCGAGGAGTTCTACGCCGGCGCGCAGGACGAGGCCACCCTGCGGCTGCTCGAAACCGCGCGCTGAGCCCGACCCGCGCGCTGAGCCCGAACCTGCGCGCTGAGCCTGTCGAAGCGCGATCGCCCTGCCCTTCGACAGGCTCAGGGCACGCTTCCACTCCCGCGCGCTGAGCCCGAACCCGCGCGCTGAGCCCGAACCCGCGCGCTGAGCCCGAACCCGCGCGCTGAGCCTGTCGAAGCGCCATCCGCCTTGCCCTTCGACAGGCTCAGGGCACGTTCCCCGAACTCGCGCGCTGAGCCTGTCGAAGCGCGATCCCGTGTGCCCTTCGACAGGCTCAGGGCACGTTCCCCGAGCCGTGCGCTGAGCCTGTCGAAGCGCGATCGGCTCGCCCTTCGACAGGCTCAGGGCGACGAGTGTCAGGCGACCGGGGAGGAACCGAGGGTGACGGTGGCCTGGTGGGCGGTGCCGTCGGTGTCGGTCCAGTTGATCGCCACCCGGTCGCCGGGGCTGTACTTCGCCAGCAGGGCCGAGACCTGGTCGGCGCCGGTGACGGTGGTCCCGCCGATCGCGGTGATCACGTCCCCGGCGGTGAGCCCGGCCTTCGCGGCGGCGCTGCCGGAGACGACCCCGGCCACCGCCGCACCGGTGCCCGTCGAGACGCCGGTCTGGTCGCCGCCCCAGCCCTGATCACTCCAGCCCTGCTCGTTCCAGCCTTGGTCGCCCCAGCCTTGGTCGCCCCAGCTCTGGTCGGTGTCGGTGCTGGCCACGTCGGCGACCTCGACCCCGAGGAAGGCAGCCGGACCGATCCGGACGCCGTCGGAGGTGTCTCCGGACCGGATCTGGCCGACGATGGCGAGTGCCTCGTCGATGGCGATCGCGTAGCCGTCGACCTCCGCCCCGGAGGACGCAGCGGTGTCCATCCCGATCACCTCGCCCTGGCTGTCGTAGAGCGGCCCGCCCGAGTCGCCGGGCACCACGTCGGCGTCGGTCTCGATCAGCCGGTGCAGGGTCTCGGAGGCCACCGACTCCTCGGCCTGGGTGGTGATCGTCGCGCTGAGCGAGCTGACCGACCCCGCGGCCGAGGTGAGCGAGCCGGTGCCGCCGGCGTTGCCGACCGCGCGGACCTGGTCGCCGACGGCCGGGCTGTCGTCGTCGATCCTCACCGTGGCCAGCCCGCTGGCGTTCTTCAGCTGGAGCAGGGCGACGTCGTCGGTCGCGTCGGACCCGACCACGGTTGCGGTGTAGGTCGTGCCGGTGCTGGCCACCGTCACCCGGATCGTGCTCGCGCCCTCGACCACGTGGTAGTTGGTCAGCACCTGGCCGTTCGCGGTCAGCACCATCCCGGTGCCCGCGCCCTCGGCGTCGTCGTAGGGCAGCACGGTGTCGATCAGCACCACGCCCCTGGACTCCGCGGCGCTGGCCGCGCTGCCGTTGCTGGTCGCGGTGCTGCCGGCCGAGCCGGAACCCGACGCGCCGTACCCGCCGTACCCGCCGGTGGAGCCGTACCCGCCGGTGGAGCCGTACCCACCGGACCAGCGCCCGACCAGCACCGCGCTGCCGACCCCGGTGCTGACGCCGGTCGACGCCGCGGCCAGGTCCTGCCCGGTGGCGGTCGCGGTGATCAGGGTGGCGCTGAGGGTGAAGGCCAGGGCGGCGGTGCGCAGCCGTCGCCGGCTCCGCGGGCCGGTCGCCCGGACGGCCGCTGCGGCGGGGGAGGGACGGGTGCTGTTCGCCTCGATCATGATCGTTCGCCTCGTTCTGGTGCGGTGTCGCTGGGGTGCTCAGCACACGCCCGTTCCCGGTGTCCCGGCTCGGACCCGGCTGTGGGGTGGGTGTGAGGCTCGACGGGGGCCCCGCGGGCCTGGGGCCGTCCGCGCGGCGCGGCGTAGCCTTCCCGGCATGGCGGACGACGCGAAGCTGCTGGCCCTGTTCGGCACCAAGGGCACCGGGGCGCTGACCACCCAGAAGCGCGACGGACGACCGCAGCTGTCCAACGTCAGCTACGCCTTCGACCCGCAGGACCGCGTCTTCCGGGTCTCGGTCACCGACAGCCGGGCCAAGACCCGCAACCTGCACCGCGACCCGCGGGCCAGCCTCTACGTCACCAGCGACGACCGCTGGGCCTACGCCGTCGCCGAGGCCGACGTCACCCTCACCCCGGTGGCCGCGGACCCCGACGACGACACCGTCGAGGCGCTGGTCCAGCTCTACCGAGACCTGGCCGGCGAGCACCCCGACTGGGACGAGTACCGCGCCGCGATGGTCGCCGACGGCCGGCTGATGCTCACGCTGCGCGTCACCCACCTCTACGGCATGGCCCGCTGAGAGGCACCCCCGTGAGCTTCCCCTACCGGCTCGAACGCGCCGGCGTGGTGATGACCCCGCAGCCCGGTGAACCGCTCGAGGCCGAGGGCGTCCTCAACCCCGGCAGCGGCCGTGGACCGGACGGCGAGGTCTACCTGCTGCCCCGGCTGGTGGCCGACGGGAACGTCTCCCGGGTCGGGCTGGCCCGGGTGCTGGTCACCGACGGCGTCCCGACCGGGGTGGAACGGCGCGGGGTGGTGCTGGCTCCCGAGCGGTCGTTCGAGCGCGGGGTGGGTAACGCCGGGGTCGAGGACCCGCGGGTGACCTGGGTGGAGGCGCTCGGCCGGCACCTGATGACCTACGTGGCCTACGGCCCGCTGGGTCCGCGGACCGCGCTCGCGGTCAGCACCGACCTGCGGCACTGGACCCGGGTCGGCCCGGTCGTCTTCCGCTACCACGACGAGCTCGACGTCGACCTGAACCTGTTCCACAACAAGGACACCGCGTTCTTCCCCGAGCCGGTCACCGCGCCCGACGGGACGCCCAGCCTGGCCGTGCTGCACCGGCCGATGTGGGACCTCGGCGAGACGCGCCCGGGTCAGGGCGACCGGCCGCCCGAGTGGCTCGACGAGCAGCGGCAGAGCATCTGGATCTCGTTCGTCGCGCTCGCCGCCGCCCGGGCCGACCTCGGCGCGCTGACCGTCTGGTCGCAGCACCGGTTCGTCGCCGGGCCCGAGCAGCCCTGGGAACAGCTCAAGATCGGCGGCGGGCCGCCGCCCCGGCGGGTGCCCGAGGGCTGGTTGGTGATCCACCACGGCGTCACCGGGCGGATCGAGTCGGCCTTCGACCAGCAGCAGCACGTCAACTACGCGGCCGGCGGGATCCTGCTCGAGGCCGACCGCCCGTGGCGGGTGGTGACCCGGAGCACCGAGCCGCTGCTCGCCCCGGAGACCGACGACGAGCGCAGCGGGACCGTGCCCAACGTGGTCTTCCCCACCGCGATCGAGGAGATCGACGGGCAGCCCTGGGTGTTCTACGGGATGGCCGACTCCAGGATCGGCGCCGCCCGGCTGCTCCGCGCCGACCCGGGCTGAGACCGGCGGAGCCTCAGGAGAGCAGCAGCCCGCCGTCCACCGGCAGGGTGACGCCGGTGACCATCGAGGAGGCGTCCGAGGCCAGCCAGAGCGCCGCGTCGGAGACCTCGTGCGGCTCGGCGAACCGGCCCAGCGGGATCTTGGCCAGCATCGGAGCCGCCTTGTCCGGGTGGTCGCCCCAGACCTGCTGGCCCATCGCGGTCAGCACCACGGTCGGGCAGAGCGAGTTCGCCCGGACGCCGCGGCCGCCGAGCTCGAGCGCGAGCACGTTGGTGGCCATGATCAGCCCGGCTTTGGTCAGGCAGTAGGCGTAGTGCTCGTGCAGCGGCCGCACCCCGGCGGCCGAGGCCATGGTGATGATCGACCCTCCGCCGGCGTCGGCCATCCGGGTGCCGACCCGGGCGGCGAGCAGCGCGGGCGCGCGCAGGTTCACCGCCAGCGTGGCGTCGAGCGCGGTGGCGGTCAGCTGCTCGACCGTCTCGGGGTAGGAGAGACCGGCGTTGTTGACCAGCACGTCGAGTCCGTCGAAGGCGGCCCAGGCCCGCTCGGCCAGCAGCTCGGCCGCGTCCGGCTCGGCGAGGTCGGCGGCGACCACCACCGCCTCACCGCCGTGCCGGGAGGCGAGGTCGTCGCGTCGCGCAGCGAGGGCCGTCTCGTCGCGTGCGCTGAGCACCAGTCGCGCCCCGGCCGCCGCGAAGGCGTCGGCGACCTGCGCCCCGATGCCCTGCGAGGCTCCGGTGATCAGCACCCGTTTGCCGCTCAGCACCCCGCTCATCCCCGCTCCTCGCTGCCGCGGGCGTCCGCCGCCGCGGCGTTAGGTTAGGGGAAGGACCGACGGCGCGGGCGGCGTGCCGTAACCGGTCCGACCCGACGAACCAGCGCGCACGACGGAGAGACGCCATGACAGTCGACGAGGACCAGACCGCCCGGCCGGCGGCGGCGAGCCCCGAGCTGGAGGGACGGCTGGGCTTCGGTGCCGTGTTCACCCGGCACGTGGTCGCCGCCCGGTACGCCGACGGCGGCTGGTCGGGCGCGACCTTGCAGCCGTTCGAGGCGATCAGCCTGTCGCCGGCCTCGATGGTGTTGCACTACGGCCAGGCGATCTTCGAGGGGCTCAAGGCCTTCCGCGCGGCCGACGGGTCGGCGCTGATCTTCCGCGCCGCCGACTGCGCCCGCCGGTTCCGCCGCAGTGCCGCCCGGATGGGGATGCCCGAGCTGCCCGAGGACGTCTTCGTCGAGGCGGTCCGCGCCGTGGTGGCCGAGGACGTCGACCAGGTCCCGTCGGCGCCGGGGTGCTCGCTCTACGTCCGTCCGGTGATGTTCGCCGCCGAGCCGTCGCTGGCCGTCCGGGCCTCCACCGAGTACGTCTTCCTGGTGGTCGCCTCGCCGGTGGACAGCTTCTTCGCGGCGGGCCGGACCATGATCGACGTGTTCGCGATGCGCGAGCTGATCCGCGCCGCCCGGGGCGGCACCGGCGACGTCAAGTGCGCCGGGAACTACGCCGCCGCGATGGTGGCCAAGAGCGCGGCGGTGGCCCAGGGCTACGACGAGGTGCTGTGGCTGGACGCGGTCGAGCACCGCTACGTCGAGGAGTTCGGCGCGATGAACTGCTTCGCGGTCACCGGTCGGCCCGACGACGGCACCGCGACGCTGGTCACTCCGCCGCTGGCCGGGACGATCCTGCCCGGGCACACCCGGGCCACTGTGCTCACCCTGGCCGCCCGCCGCGGGATCCCCGTGGTCGAGCGGCCGCTGGCCCTCGACGAGCTCACCGACCCCGACGGATCGGTCACCGAGGTGTTCGCCGCAGGGACGGCCGCGGGGATCGCCCCGGTCCGCACCGTCGGCGGCTCCGAGGGCGTGCTCCGCAAGCTGGGGGACGAGCCCGGCCCGGTCACCGCTGCGCTGGCCGCCGACTACGCCGCGGTGGTCCGCGGTGCCGCGCCCGCCGAGGACGGCTGGCTGATCCGCGTTCCGGGCTGAGCCCGCGGGCAGCCTGCGCTGATCCTGAGGTCGGTGGCCGAACCTCGGGGTTTCTTTCGGGTCTCCGGACTGCGGTCCGAACCGTGTCCTGATGTGTTGAATCTTGAATTGTTCTTGTCAGCAGGACCCCCAGGAACAGCACTCAGGAGCCCCCCCCCGACATGTCGAACACCACCCCCAAGAACACGAACGCCAAGAGCACGACCGTGAAGAAGATCGTCGCGTTCACCGCGATCCCCGCCGCCCTGGTCGTCTCCGGTCTCGCCGTCGCGCAGGCCTCCTACTCCGCCTACTCCGCGACCACGGTCAACCCGACCTCGAACTGGACCTCCGGCACCGTCGCACTGTCCGACGACGACGCCAACACCGCCCTGTTCACCGCCGCGAACCTCAAGCCCGGTGCGACCGGCAGCCAGTGCATCACCGTCACCTCCACCGGCAGCCTCGCCTCGACGGTCAAGCTGTACGGCACCGGCTACGCGACGACCAACGACCTGGCCTCCCAGATCAGCCTGACCGTGGTCCAGGGCAGCGGCGGCTCGTTCGGCACCTGCACCAACTTCACCGCCTCGGCCACCAACCCGACGCTGTACTCGGGCAGCCTGGCCGGCTTCGGCACCGGCGCCACCGCGAAGACGAGCTTCGCGACCGGGATCGGGGACTGGGCGCCGACCGGGACCGGGTCGGAGTCCCGGACGTTCAAGATCAGCTACAGCCTGGCCAGCAACGCCCCGAACTCCAGCCAGGGCGGCACCGCGGCCCTCGGGTTCACCTGGGAAGCCCAGAACAGCTGAACCTCACCACAGTCTCCGGATGCCGGGCTGCTCCACAGGGGGAGGCCGCCCGGCATCCGGTCCCAGGCCGGGGCGTGACCATCTCGGGGGAGATCGCGGCCCGCCCTACCTCCACGGGGGAGACGGCCCGGACCACCAGCGACGCTGGGGTCCGGGCCGTTCGTGCGTCCGGGAGCCGCCCGACCGAGCCCCCGGCCCGGGACGGGTGCAGGGCGCGGACGCCCGTGCCGGAGCGGTGGCTAGGGTGCAGAGGACGCCACCAGCTCAGTCACCGCATCGAAGGAGCAACCCTCATGGTCGAGATCCCGCAGAAGATGCAGGCCGTGATCTGCCACGGCCCGGAGAACTACCAGCTGGCGGAGGTCGACGTACCGACACCCGGACCGGGTGAGGCGCTGGTCAAGGTCGACGCGGTGGGCATCTGCGCCAGCGACCTGAAGTGCTACCACGGCGCCGCCAAGTTCTGGGGCGACGACAACCGGCCGGCCTGGGCGGAGACCGAGGTCATCCCCGGCCACGAGTTCGTCGGCACCGTCGTCCAGCTCGACGACGCCGCCGCCGAGCGGTGGGGCGTCGCGGTCGGCGACCGGGTCACCAGCGAGCAGATCGTCCCGTGCTGGAAGTGCCGTTACTGCCTGCGCGGCGAGTACTGGATGTGCGGGCCGCACGACCTCTACGGCTTCAAGCGCCGCACCCCCGGCGCGATGGCCGAGTACATGGTCTACAGCGCCGACGCGCTGGTCCACCAGGTGCCGAAGGAGCTGCCGCCGGCGCACGCCGCGTTCGTCGAGCCCCTGTCGTGCGCGATGCACGCGGTCGAGCGCGCCAAGCTGACCTTCGACGACGTGGTGGTGGTCGCCGGCTGCGGCCCGATCGGGCTCGGGATGATCGCCGGGGCGAAGAGCAAGAACCCGCGGATGGTGATCGCGCTCGACTCGATCCCGCGCAAGCTCGAGCTGGCCCGCAAGTGCGGCGCCGACCTGGCGATCAACATCGCCGAGGAGGACGCGGTGGCCAAGGTCAAGGAGCTGACCGACGGCTACGGTGCCGACGTCTACCTCGAGGGCACCGGGCACCCGGCGGCCGTCCCGCAGGGGCTCAACCTGCTCCGCAAGCTCGGCACCTACGTCGAGTACGGGGTGTTCGGCAGTGACGTCACCGTCGACTGGTCGATCATCTCCGACGACAAGGAGCTCGACGTGCTGGGCGCCCACCTCGGTCCGCACTGCTGGCCGGCCGCGCTCCAGCTGCTCGCCTCCGGAGCGCTGCCGATGGACGAGATCGTCACCCACCAGCTCCCGCTGGCCGAGTTCCAGAAGGGCCTCGACCTGGTCGGCAGCGGCGCCGAGTCGATCAAGGTCTCGCTGATCCCCTGATCACGTCGCGGCGCCGGAGAGCGGACGCGCGAGGACCGGACGGCTGGGAACGACAGGAGGGCTGCGATGACCAGGCTGTACAACGACCCGGCCCGGTTCACCGAGGACATGGTGGCCGGGTTCGCCGACGCGAACGCCGACTACGTAGTGGCGGTGCCCGGCGGCGTGGTGCGGGCGACCAGGACCCCCGCGAACAAGGTGGCCGTGGTGGTCGGCGGCGGCTCCGGGCACTACCCGGCGTTCTGCGGGGTCGTCGGCCCCGGCTTCGCCGACGGCGCGGTGATCGGCAACATCTTCACCTCGCCGTCCGCGGCCGACGCCGCCTCGGTCGCCCGGGCCGCGGACGGTGGGGCCGGCGTCCTGCTCACCACCGGCAACTACGCAGGTGACGTGATGAACTTCGGGCTCGCCGTCCAGCAGCTCGAGGCCGAGGGCGTCGCCGCGCGCTACCTGGCGGTGACCGACGACATCGCCAGCGCGCCCGCCGAGGAGATCACCAAGCGGCGCGGGATCGCCGGCGACTTCACCGTCTTCAAGGTGGCCAGCGCGGCCGCCGAGGAGGGGGCCGACCTCGACGCGGTGCTCGCTGCCGGGCAGCGGGCCAACGACATGACCCGCAGCCTCGGTGTCGCCTTCGACGGCTGCACCATGCCCGGCGCCGACGAGCCGCTGTTCACCGTTCCCGAAGGGAAGATGGGTCTCGGGCTCGGCATCCACGGCGAGCCCGGGGTGAGTGAGCACGCGATGCCGAGCGCCGCCGAGCTGGCCGAGCTGCTGGTCGACGGCGTGCTGGCGGAGAAGCCCGACGGGGCCGGCGACCGCGTCGCGGTGATCCTCAACGGGCTCGGCACCACCAAGTACGAGGAGCTGTTCGTGGTCTGGGGCCGCGCGGCCGCGCGGCTCCGCGACGCCGGCTGCACGCTGGTGCGGCCCGAGGTCGGCGAGCTGGTCACCAGCCTCGACATGGCCGGCTGCTCGCTCACCGTGATGTGGCTCGACGACGACCTCGAGCGGTGGTGGCTGGCCGCGGCGGACACGCCGACCTTCCGGCGCGGGGTCGTCGGCGGTCCCGGTGACGCCGGCGGCGAGCGGCGGACCCCGGAGGAGGCGGCCGCCGCGGCCGAGGCTCCCGAGGAGGACGAGGACGGCGACGACGACAGCTGGCGGGCCGGCGAGCGGATCTCCGCCGCGGTGGCGGCGATCGCCGACGCGATGGCCGAGCACGAGGAGGAGCTCGGCCGGATCGACGCGGTGGCCGGCGACGGCGACCACGGCCGCGGGATGGTCAAGGGCTCGGCAGCGGCCCGGAAGGCCGCGGCGGCGGCGGTCGAGGAGGGTCGCGGCGCCCGCGGTGTGCTCAAGGCCGCCGGCGACGAGTGGGCCGCGCAGGCCGGTGGCACCTCCGGTGTGCTCTGGGGCGCGGCGCTGACCGCGATCGGTCACCGGCTCGGCAACGAGGGCACCCCGGGCGACCGCGACGTCGTCGAGGCGCTGACCGCCGGCTACGAGGCACTGACCAGCCTGGGCGGGGCCGAGCCGGGGGACAAGACGATGCTCGACGCCTGGCAACCGTTCGTCCGCACCCTCGAGGAGAAGGTGTCCGGCGGCGCCGACTGGCGCACGGCCTGGGCCGAGGCGGTCGAGGTGGCCCGCGGGGCGGCCGAGGACACCGCCGAGCTGCGGCCGAAGGTGGGCCGGGCCCGCCCGCTGGCCGACCGCAGCGTGGGGACGCCCGACGCGGGGGCGACCTCGTTCGCGATCTGCGTCCGGGTGGCCGGCGAGGCCCTCGGAACCGGCAGCGGCCGAACCGGAAGCTGAGACCGTCCGGCGGTGTTGCACCGGACGGGACAACCGAACGCGAGGAGGAGACGACGATGAGCGACAAGCTGCGGATCGTGGTCGGCAGCGACGACGCCGGCCTGGACTACAAGGAGATCCTCAAGGCCGACCTGGAGGCCGACCCGCGGGTGGCCGAGGTGGTCGACGTCGGCGTGACCGCGGGCGAGAACACCGCCTACCCGGAGGTCGCCATCGAGGCCGGGAACCTGATCAAGGACGGCAAGGCCGACCGCGCGCTGCTGGTCTGCGGCACCGGGCTCGGGGTGGCGATCAGCGCCAACAAGGTCGACGGGATCCGCGCGGTGACCGCGCACGACAGCTTCTCGGTCGAGCGTTCGGTGCTCTCCAACAACGCCCAGGTGCTGTGCTTCGGCCAGCGGGTGGTCGGCATCGAGCTGGCCCGCCGGCTGGCCAAGGAGTGGCTGGGCTACACCTTCGACGAGAAGTCGGCTTCCGCGGCCAAGGTCGCGGCCATCCCCGACTGATCGGGCCGCGACGTGGACCGCACTAGGGTGAGTCGGTGATCGAGTACCGCACCCCTGCCGAGATCGAGGAGATGCGCCCGGCCGGGCGCTTCGTCGCCTCGGTGCTGTCCGAGCTCGCGGCGACCGCCGACGTCGGGGTCAACCTGCTCGACCTGGACGCGCTGGCCCACCGGATGATCAAGGACGCCGGCGCGGAGTCGTGCTACATCGACTACCACCCGTCGTTCGGCGCGATGCCGTTCGGCAAGGTGCTGTGCACCTCGGTCAACGACGCGCTGCTGCACGGACTGCCGCACGACTACGTGCTGGCCGACGGCGACATGGTCAGCCTCGACTTCGCCGCGTCGCTGGACGGCTGGGTGACCGACTCGGCGATCACCGTGATCGTCGGGGATCCCCGGCCCGAGGACGTCGCGCTGATCGAGACCACCACCCGGGCGCTCGAGGCCGGGATCGCCGAGGCCCGCCCCGGACGCCGGCTCGGCGACATCTCGGCCGCCATCGGGAAGGTGGCCGGACGGGCCCGGCTCAAGATCAACACCGACTTCGGCGGGCACGGCGTCGGCCGCACCATGCACGGCGACCCGCACATCCCCAACAACGGGCGGCCGGGACGCGGTCTGCCGCTGCGACCGGGCCTGGTGGTGGCCATCGAGCCGTGGTTCGCGCACACCACCGACAAGATCTACACCGACGCTGACGGCTGGACGCTGCGCAGCCGCGACGGATCCCGCGGGGCGCACGTCGAGCACACGGTGGCGATCACCGACGGCGACCCGATCGTGCTCACGGCCCGCTGAGGACGGACGGGGTCAGCGCTCCGGCGCCAGGTAGACGTACGCGTCGAGGTCGCCGAGGTCGGCGACCGGGATGATCGTCCGGCCGATCCGCTGCCAGCCCGACCGCTCGTAGAGCCGTTGGGCGCCGAGGGCGTCGGTGGTGACGTCGAGCACCAGCCGCCGCCCCAGCGCGCGGGCCACCTGCTCGACGTGGGCGACCAGCGCGGCCCCGACGCCGCGCCCGCGGGTCTCCGGGTCGACGGCCAGCCGGGCCAGCACCGCGAGCGCGTCGGCCGGGAGCCCGGTGGTCGCGTGCGCGGGCCGGAAGCACGGATCGCCCTCGGCGTGGTGCAGGGCGACGTGACCGAGCACCCGGTCGGCGGCCGGTCCCGCGGGCCCCGCTCCGGGCGCCTTGTCCCGCGCGCCGGCGGCCACGCCCTCGTCGACCGCGACCCAGGCTCCCAGCTCGGCCGGCGAGGTGACGAACGAGGCGTCGGCGTGCTCGACGTACCGCGGGTAGCCGTCGAGGGCCTGCGTCCGGGTGAAGATCTCGGCGCAGGCAGCGACGTCGGCCCCGGTCCGCGGTCTGATCAGCACGCCCGGCAGGCTACCGGCGAGTTGCCGCCCCCGTCGGGGCGTGAGACCGTGAGGTCAGGCCCGCCCAGTCGCGGGCTCCGGACGAGGGAGCTGTACCCGGCGAGCGACAAGACGGCCACCGAGGAGCAGTCATGTCCTGGCTCGTGCTCGTGCTGTCCGGGGTGATGGAGGCCGTCTGGGCCACCGCACTCGGCCGGTCGGCCGGCTTCACCAAGCTCGTCCCCTCGCTGGTCTTCGTGGTCGGCCTGGCCCTCAGCATGGGCGGTCTCGCCGTGGCCATGCGCACTCTGCCGGTCGGCACCGCCTACGCGGTCTGGGTGGGCATCGGCGCGGTCCTCACCGTCGGGTTCGCGATGATCACCGGGGCCGAGACGTTCTCGGTGATCAAGGCCCTGCTGCTGGCCGGGATCGTCGCCTGCGTGGTCGGGCTGAAGCTGTTGCCCTGAGCCCGGCCGCGACCTCCCCGGGGCCGGTCGGCGGGTGCTTACGCTGGGTGGCATGAAGATCGTCGTCACCGGTGGTCAGGGCGGTCTGGGCAGCGCGGTGGTCACCGAGTTCGACCGGCGCCGGCTCCGCGACACCGAGGTGGTCGCCGCCAGCCGGCGCACCGGCTTCGACCTGGCCACCGGCGCCGGGATGGCCGAGGTGATCACCGACGCCGACGTGATCGTCCACGCGGCCAGTCACCCGACCAAGCACCACGCGGTCGACGTGGCCGGCACCGAGCGGCTGGCCACCATGCTGCGCGCCCGGATGGCGCACACCCACGTCGTCTACGTCTCGATCGTCGGCTGCGACCGGAACCCGTTCGGCTACTACCGGGCCAAGACCGCGGCCGAGGGCATCCTCGCCGACTCCGGGCTGCCGGTCACCGTGGTGCGCGCGACCCAGTTCCACACCCTGGTCGACACCATCGCCGAGACCGCGACCATCGGGCCGCTCGGCTTCGCGCCGCACGGCCTGCGGTTCCAGCCGTGCGAGACCGCGTGGGTGGCCCGGCGGCTGGTCGACCACGCGCTCGGGGAGCGGCCCGACGGCTGCCGGCGGGCTGCCGACCTGGCCGGGCCGCAGCAGCTCAGCCTGGCCGAGGCGATGCGGATCCGGGCCGAGAGCGCCGGGCAGCGAGCTCCGCGGATGGTCGAGGTGCCGGCGGTCGGCGGGGTGCTGGCCGCCTTCGCCGACGGCGCCAACCTGCCCGGACCGGACGCCGAGCTCGGCGGGCCGTCGTACGCGAGCTGGGTCTCGCGGTGACCAGCGACGCCGCCGACTCCGCGGGGGACACCGGGCACACCGGGGACGCCAGGACTGTCGCCGCCGACCTGCTGGCCCGGGCCCGACGCCGCGAGCAGGCCGTGCTCCCGGTGCGCGACGGCCTCGACGTCGAGGCCGTCCGGGCCGAGGTCCGTCGGCTGGCCCGCGTCCAGGGGGTGCGGGTCCGGACTGGGCTGGTCGAGCCCGGCGTGCTCGCGGTGATCCTGGCCGATGCCGCGCTGTGGGGCGAGTCCACCGCCGTGATGCGGGCCAAGCTGAGCCCGGACCCGGCGGACAGCTGAGAGCCGGCGGGCGTCCGCGACCGCCCGGGTCGGCGGTCCGTTGACGCCCACGGGCGGCGGTGGTGATACTGCCGCCCTGAGAGCGCTCTCACCGCGCCTCGGGAGCCGTCCACGGTGGCCGGCGACAACCGTCAGGAGCGCAGATGCCGCGAGACCGACAGACCGAGCAGAGCTTCGACGGCACCGGCACGTCCCCCGTCCCGGCCCCCTCCCACCCGGCCGGCGCGTTCGGCCGTCGGGTGGCGCTCGGGAGTGGTGCGGCGGCGGTCGGGCTGGGTCTCGCCGGGCTCGGCACCGGCACGGCGTCGGCCACGCCGACCGGGAGCGCGGGCTTCGACCTCGGCTCCGCCCCGGCCCGCCGCGACGACGGTCTGCCCACCGTCGACGCCCGCCGGGCGGTCCGCTTCCTCCAGGGGGTGACCGACGCCTACCGCGTCAGCGGACCCCGGCTGGCGCAGAGCTACCAGGACGCGTCCGGGCTGAACGACATCGCCTTCGTCTACGACAACGCGCTCACGATCATCGCGCTGCTGGTCGGTGGCGACCGCACCCGGGCCGCGGCGATCGGCGACGCGCTGATCTACGCCCAGGACCACGACAGCCAGTTCAGCGACGGCCGGCTCCGCCAGGCGTACCACGCCGACACCTTCGTCAACGCCGACGGCACCGCCCACGTCGGCTACGAGTTCGGGCTGGTGGGGACGGCGGTCGGGGACATGGCGTGGTCGGGGATCGCGCTCGCCCAGCTGGCCCGGGCCACCGGGCAGCGCCGGTTCCGCGACGCGGCGGTGCGGATCGGCACCTGGATCCAGACCAACGCGAACAGCACGACCGGGCTCGGCGGCTACACGTTCGGCGCCACCGCGGGCCTGGAGACCCACAAGTCGACCGAGCACAACATCGACGTGTACGCGTTCTTCACCCTGCTGGCCCGGCTCACCAAGTCCTCGGTGTGGACCACCCGTGCCGCGCACGCCTGGGCGTTCGTCGAGCAGCTCTGGAACGCCGACGGCGGCTTCTTCTGGACCGGTTCCGACGACGGCACCGCGATCAACAAGAACCCGCTCCAGCTGCCCGAGGACGTCCAGAGCTGGTCCTGGCTGGCCGCCCGCGACCGCGACCGCGACGCCGCGCTCGACTGGGCCTGGGGCAACCTGGCCAGCACCGACACCCCGCTGCGGCAGAACTCGGCGCTGACCGGGAACCAGCGGGTCACCGGGGCGGTCTTCGCCAGCGGCTCGCTGCTCACCGACCCGACCCAGAAGATCGGTGGCCAGGTCTACAACCCGCTGCCCGATCCGGCCGCCGTGTGGTTCGAGGGCACCGGGCAGCTGGCCTGCGCGCTGGTCGACCACGACCGTCGCGACCCGCGGTACGCGCCGCTGCTCTGGTCGCTCGGCTGGGCCCAGCGGAACCTGGCCGTCGGCCAGACCTACGGCGGTCGGAAGGTCACCGGCGGGCTGCCGGCCGCCTCGAGCAACCTCGACAGCGGGTTCGGCTTCGGCTACTACCAGAACCTGCACACGGCGGCGACCTCGTGGGCGGTGTTCGCCCGGACCGCCACGAACCCCTACCGGTTCCCGCGCTGAGCCCGGCTCAGAGCGCCTTGACCTCGGCCAGCAGCTTGCCCATGGTGTCCTTCGCGTCGCCGAAGAGCAGGGTGGTCGTCGGCTCGAACAGCAGCGCGTTCTCGATCCCGGCGAACCCGGGCCGCATCGAGCGCTTCATGAACACCACCTGGCGGGCCTCGACCACGTCGAGCACCGGCATCCCGTAGATCGGCGCCGACGGGTCGGTGCGGGCGGCCGGGTTGACCACGTCGTTCGCCCCGACCACCAGCACCACGTCGGTCTGGGCGAACTCGGGGTTGATCTCGGTCATCTCCTTGAGCTGCTCGTAGGGCACCTGGGCCTCGGCGAGCAGCACGTTCATGTGCCCGGGCATCCGGCCGGCCACCGGGTGGATGGCGTAGTCGACCCGGGTGCCCCGGCTGATCAGCACGTCGACCAGCTGGCGGAGGGTGTGCTGGGCCTGGGCCACCGCCAGCCCGTAGCCGGGGACGATGATCACCCGGTCGGCGTAGCCGAGCATGATCGCGACGTCCGCGGGCCCGGCCGACCGCACCGGGCGGTCGCTGACGGTGCCGCCGCCCAGCGTGGAGGTGCCGCTCAGCGCCCCGAACAGGGTGTTGGCCACCGAGCGTCCCATCGCCCGGGCCATCAGCAGGGTCAGCAGCGTGCCGGCTGCCCCGACCAGGGTGCCGGCCACCAGCAGCAGCGTGTTGCCGAGCACGTACCCGCTGGCCGCGACGGTGAGCCCGGTGAAGGCGTTGAGCAGCGAGATCACGATCGGGACGTCGGCGCCGCCGACCGGGAGCACCAGCAGCACCCCGAGCAGCAGGCCGAGCGCGACCAGCACCAGGGCCAGCCAGAGCGACGGCCGGACGACCAGCAGCACCGTGCAGACCACGGTGACCACCAGCGCCGGCGCGTAGACCGGTCGGTAGCCGGGGAACACCACCGGTCGGGTGGTCATCAGCTCCTGGAGCTTGGCGAAGGTGACCACCGAGCCGGACAGGCTGACGCTGCCGACCACGATGGTGAAGCCGCCGGCGACGAGCGCGACGAGCCGACCCGGGCCGGCCTCGCGTCCCAGCAGCTCCCCGACCTCGATCACCGCGACGATCGCCGCAGCGCCCCCGCCGACGCCGTTGAACAACGCCACCAGCTGCGGCATCTGGGTCATCTTCACCCGCCGGGCCCCGACCGCCCCGACGGCCAGCCCGATCACCAGCGCGACCAGGATCGGCACCAGGTGGCGCAGCGTCCCGAAGGCGAAGCCGGCCACGAACACGGTGACCAGCGCGAGCACCGCGCCGACTGCGCCGACCAGGTTGCCGCGTCGGGCGGTCCTCGGCGAGGACAGCCCCTTGAGCGCCAGGATGAAGCAGACCGCGGCCACCAGATAGGCCAGCTGCGCCCAGGTGGGTGTGGTCACCGGGGGTCCCGACCGGTCGGGCTCCCCGGCGTGGTCCCGGTCGCGGTCCCGGTCGCGGTCCCGGTCTCCTGGCCGGGTCCGGGCAACTCGGGCCGTCGTCGGACGAACATCCGCAGCATCCGGTCGGTGACCACGAACCCGCCCGAGATGTTGATCGCGGCGAGCAGCACGGCGATCAGCGCCAGCACCAGCACCGGGGTGGAGGTCGCGGACCCGGCCACCAACACCGCGCCGATCAGGATCACCCCGTGGATCGCGTTCGCGCCCGACATCAGCGGAGTGTGCAGCGTCGAGGAGACCTTGGAGATCACCTCGATGCCGACGAACACCGAGAGCACCAGGATCGTCAGCCAGACCAGGCCGCTGCTCATCGGGGCTCCTCCTCGGGGGTTCCGTCCGGGTCGGGACCGGGCTCCGCCGGCTCCGAGCCGAGCAGCTCGGCCAGCATCGCGTTGCGGACCCGACCCTGGTGGGTCAGGCACATCCCGGCGACGATCTCGTCGTCGAAGTCGGGGGCGAAGTCGCCCTCCCGGGTCAACAGGGTGACCACCGCGAGCACGTTGGCGGCGTAGAGCCGGCTGGCCGGGGCCGGCATCTGGGCGGGGACGTTCGACCCGCCCCAGACCGCGGCGCCGCCGATCATCACCACCCGGCCGGGCTCCACCCCCTCGACGTTGCCGCCGGAGTCGGCGGCCAGGTCCACCACCACGGATCCGGGGCGCATCGCCTCGACCATCGCCCGGTGGACCAGCACCGGCGCCCGGCGGCCCGGCACCGCGGCGGTGGTGATCAGCGCGTCGGCGGCGGCCACGTACGGCGCCAGCCGCTCGCGCTGCAGCGCGGCTCGTTCGGCGGTCATCTCCCGGGCGTACCCGCCGGCACCCTCGAGGGTGTCGAGCCCGAGGTCGACGGGGACCGCCCCCATCGAGGCGATCTCCTCGGCGGCCGCCGCCCGGACGTCGTAGCCGCGGACCACCGCGCCGAGCCGTTTGACGGTGGCGATCGCCTGCAGACCGGCGACGCCGGCGCCGAGCACCAGCACCTGGGCCGGCTTGATCGTCCCGGCTGCGGTCATGCTGAGCCCGAAGAACTCGCGCAGCCGGCCGGCGGCCACCACCGCGGCCCGGTAGCCGGCGACCAACGACTGCGAGCTGAGCGCGTCCATCGGCTGGGCCCGCGAGATCCGCGGCACGTAGTCCATCGCGAAGCTGGTCAGCCCGGCGTCACGACGGGCCACCAGGTCGGCCAGCATCAGCGTGGCCGGCAGGAACGACAGCGTCGCGGTCCCCGGCCGCAGCCGGCTGCGCCCGGCGTCGTCGAGGGGTTGGACGCCCAGCACCAGCTCGGCACCGTCGAAGGGCTCCTCGAGCAGCAGCGCCCCGGCGTCGGCGTACCGGTCGTCGTCGATCAGCGCCCCGTGCCCGGCGCCGGGCTGGACCGCGACCTCGTGACCGAGCCGGACCAGGCCGGCCACCGTCTCGGGGGTGGCCGCCACCCGCGTCTCACCCGGGTGGGTCTCCCGGGCCACCGCGATCCGCACGGACGCAACCTAGCCGCTGCGCGCCCCGTCCTCCCCACCTTGGCGCCCCGCGGGTGAAGGTTGCGCCTGGTGGACCGGGCGCGACCTTCACCGCCGGGGCGCAAAGGTTCGCCGGAGGGCGGAGTCGCCCAGGCGGACGGCGACGGAGCCGCTCAGCGGACGGTGACGTCGACCGTGTGGTAGCCGGTCGCGCCGTCCGGGGCGGGCGGCGCCTCGGCGGCGGTCTGCAGCTCGCCGTCGGCGTTGGTGGCCCGGACGGTCAGGGTGTGCTTGCCCGGGGTGGCCGGCCAGGCCCAGGTCCACTGGCGCCAGGTGTCGGGCCCGGTCACCGCGGCCAGCTTCGCGGTGTTCCAGGCGCCGCCGTCGACCTGCACCTCGACCTTGGCGATCCCGACGTGCTGGTCCCAGGCGACGCCGCCGACCGCCACCGTGCCGGCCTTGACGCTGCCGCTCGGGGTGTCGATCCGGGAGGCGAGCTTGACCGGACCGCGGGCCGACCAGCCGAGCGGGGTCCAGTAGCCCTGGTCGTCGGCGAACGTGGTCACCTTGAGGTTGGTCACCCACTTGGTGGCCGACACGTAGCCGTACAGACCGGGGACCACCATCCGCACCGGGAAGCCGTGTTCGGCGGGCAACGGCTCGCCGTTCATCCCGACGGCCAATAGCGCCTGCCGGTTGTCGTCGGTCAGCGCGGACAGCGGGGTGCCGGCGGTGAAGCCGTCGACGCTGCGGGACAGCACCATGTCGGCCCCCGGCTTGGGCTTGGCCTGGGCGAGCAGCTCGCGGATCGGCCAGCCCAGCCAGACCGCGTTGCCGGCCAGGTTGCCGCCGACCTCGTTCGAGACGCAGGTCAGCGTGGCGACGTGCTCGATCATCGGCTTGGCCAGCAGCTGGTCGAAGGTCAGGGTGATCGGGTTCTCGACCATCCCGGTGACCGTGAGCTGCCAGCTGGCCGGGTCGACGTTGGGCACCTGGAGCGCGGTGTCGATCCGGTAGAAGTCGTCGTTGGCGCTGACGTACGGGCTGATCCCGGGGATCCTGAGGTCGGCACCCCCGGGCACCGTCTGGGTGCTGGTCGGTCGTGGCAGCCGGATGTTCGACCGGGCGGTCGCGGCCGCGGAGGCGCCGGCGGCGAGCATCCGGCCCGCCACCAGCCCGACGGCGGACAGCACGCCGAGGATGCCGGTGGTGCGCAGGAAGCTGCGCCGGTCGTACGCGGTGCCCCAGGCCTCGGTCGCGCGGTCGCCCGCGGGCGGGTGCGCCGGACGCCAGTAGCGCAGCCGGCCCACCAGCAGCCACAGCACGAGGTAACCGAGCCCGAGCCCGAGCACGGTGGGCAGGTAGGCGTTCCAGGCGACGTCCGGCTGGGTGCTGACGGTGAACAGCCCGACGGCGGTGAGCACGGCGAAGACGATCAGCCCGGTGGCCACCCGCCGGTACTCGGCGACGCCGGCCAGCGCGGCGAGGGCCAGCACGACCACGGCGACCAGCGCGACCAGGATCGGTTTGTCGGCGGTGCCGAGGGTGTCCTTGCCGAAGTTGATCAGCGGGGCGGGCAGCACCGAGATCACCCACTGGCCGGCCGCGGTCAGCGGTGCGCCCAGCGGGGCGATCACCGCGGCCACCAGCTCGGCGACGGCGAGCCCGGCGGCGCCGCCGATCAGCCCGGTGAGCGCCGCCCACCGGGTGCCGCGGGCCGGCGCGGACGGCGTCGGCGTCTGGGTCTCGGGTTCCACCGTGGTCACCACCGTTCCAGTCTCCCCCTCCGGTCCACCCGGACGCCGGACGTGGCGTCGCGGGGTCCCCGAGTGATTCGGACCGCCGCGCTCCGCGGTTGGCTGCTCGGTAGGGTCGGCCCGTCCAGCAGGACGCAGGCCTCCGGCGCCGCCGCCGGCGAGGGGAGAGGCGATGGCGACCGAGCACGAGGCCCACGGGGAGCTCGACCGGCTGGTCGGCGAGCTGACGCTGGAGGAGAAGGCGGCGCTGACCCTCGGCTCGGACTTCTGGCACACCGCCGGGGTGCCGCGGCTGGGGATCGAGCCGATCATGGTCTCCGACGGCCCGCACGGGCTGCGCGCTCAGCTCGACGAGTCCGACCACGTCGGGATCGGCGGCAGCGCCCCGGCCACCTGCTTCCCCACCGCGTCGGCGATCGCCTCGGCCTGGGACCCGGAGCTGCTCGCCGACGTCGGCGTGGCGCTGGCCGCCGAGGCCCGCGCGCTCGGGGTCTCGGTGGTGCTGGGCCCCGGCGTCAACATGAAGCGGTCGCCGTTGTGCGGGCGCAACTTCGAGTACTTCTCCGAGGACCCGTTCCTGGCCGGCGAGCTCGCCGTCGCGCTGGTCGAGGCGGTGCAGAGCCGCGGCGTCGGCACCTCGCTCAAGCACTTCGCCGCCAACAACCAGGAGACCGACCGGCTCCGGGTCAGCGCGGAGGTCGACGAGCGGACGCTCCGCGAGATCTACCTGCCGGCGTTCGAGGCGGTGGTCACCCGGGCGCAGCCGTGGACGGTGATGTGCGCCTACAACAAGCTCAACGGCACCTACGCCTCGGAGCACCGCTGGCTGCTCACCGACCTGCTCCGCGGCGAGTGGGGGTTCACCGGGCTGGTGGTCTCCGACTGGGGTGCGGTCCACGACCGGGTGGCGGCGCTCCGCGCCGGGCTCGACCTCGAGATGCCGCCGGCGCTGGGGACGAGCGACGTCGCGGTGGTCGAGGCGGTCCGGTCCGGTGCGCTCGACGAGGCGGTGCTCGACACCGCCGTCCGCCGGGTGCTCGCCCTGGTGGAGCGCACCGCCGCGGGCCGCGACGGCCGGGCCGCCGGAGAGCTCGACGAGCAGACCCGGGCCGACCACCACCGGTTGGCCCGCCGCGCGGCCTGCGCCTCGGCGGTGCTGCTCAAGAACGAGGACGGCCTGCTGCCGCTCGACCCGCCGCCGGGCAGCACGGTCGCGGTGATCGGCGAGTTCGCCCGCACCCCGCGCTGCCAGGGGGCCGGCAGCTCGCAGGTCAACCCGACCCGCCTCGACCTGCCGCTCGACGAGCTCCGGGTCGCGGTCGAGCCCGAGGTGACCGTCGAGTTCGCCGCCGGGTTCCGGCTCGACGACGAGCAGGTCGATCCGGCGCTGCAGGCCGAGGCGGTCGAGCTGGCCAGCACCGCCGAGCGGGTGGTGGTCTTCCTCGGGCTGCCCGACGCGGCCGAGTCCGAGGGCTTCGACCGCGAGCACCTGGCGTTGCCGGCGAACCAGCTCGAGCTGCTCCGCGCGGTCGCCGCGGTCCACGACCAGGTGGCGGTGGTGCTGGTCGGCGGGTCGACCGTGCAGCTGTCGAGCTGGGAGTCCGACGCGACCGCGATCCTGAACTGCTGGCTGTCCGGGCAGGCGGCCGGTGGCGCCGTGGCCGACCTGCTGCTCGGCCGGGCCACCCCCGGCGGCAAGCTGGCCGAGACGATCCCGGTGCGGCTGGAGGACAACTCGTCCTATCTCAACTTCCCCGGCGAGGAGCAGGTCGTTCGGTACGGCGAGGGCGTCTTCGTCGGCTACCGCGGCTACGACGCCGCGCACCAGCCGGTCAGCCACCCGTTCGGGTTCGGGCTGTCCTACACGACCTTCGCGCTGACCGACGTCGAGGTGCTCCAGCGCGGGTCGGTGGCGGGCGGCGACCTGGCCGTCGAGGTGGCGGTGACGGTGACCAACACCGGCGACCGTCCGGGGGCCGAGGTGGTCCAGGTCTACGTCGGCGACGACACCGCGACGGTGGCGCGGCCGGTGCGCGAGCTCAAGGGCTTCCGCCGGGTCGAGCTGGCCCCCGGCGAGCACGCCCGGATCGAGATCAGCCTGGACGAGCGGTCGTTCGCCTTCTGGTCGACCCGGCTCGGCCGCTGGGTGGTCGAGGCGGGGACGTTCACGATCGACGTCGGGACGTCGTCGCGCGACCTCGTCAGCAGCACCCCGGTGAAGCTCGAGGCGCCGTCGATCGCCGCGCCGATCACCGCCGACTCCACCCTGCAGGAGTGGTTCGCCGACCCGGTCGGCCGCGCGGTGCTCACCACGGACACCCCGGTCGGCGCGCTCGCGGACAGCGACCTGCTCAAGATCATCGGGACGATGCCGATGAGCTCACTGGCGCTGTTCGGTGGCGCCTTCGGCTTCGACCGGGCCGCCCTGGACCGGCTGGTGGCCGCGGTCGACGCCGCCCGCTAGCCGGAACGCGCGCTGAGCCTGTCGAAGCGCTCACGGACGCGCGCTGAGCCTGTCGAAGCGCTCACGGACGCGCGCTGAGCCTGTCGAAGCGCTCACGGACGCCCGCTGAGCCTGTCGAAGCGCTCACGGACGCCCGCTGAGCCTGTCGAAGCGCGGGTCAGAGCTCGAGGGAGGCCTCGACCACCAGCGCCCGGTGGTCGGAGAGCCCGGCGTCGACGGCCTCGACGTGGTGCACCCGCCAGGGGCCGCGGGCCAGCACGTGGTCGATCTGGGTGTGCGGGTCCTCGTTGGTCGAGGTGAGCACCCGGGCCAGCGGCCGGAGCCCGAGCAGCCGGTCGGGCCAGGGCGGTGCGCAGTTGAGGTCGCCCATCACCAGCAGCGGCCCCCGGACGTCGCGGAGCCGGCGGCGGAGCAGCAGCAGCTGGGCCTCCCGCGGCCCGGGGACGTAGCTCAGGTGCGCGTCGACCACGGTGAGCACGCCCGCCGGGGTCTGGAACCGGCCGAGCAGGGCCCCGCGCCGTTCGTCCCGCCGCCGCTCCGGATGACCGAGCCGCCCGGGCTCGCGACGCCACGCGGGGTAGGCCACCGGCAGCCGCGGGAGCCGGAGCCGGCGGAACTCGAGCGCCGGGAACCGGCTGAGCAGCGCCAAGCCGTACCCCGGGTCGGTGACGGAGTCGACCTCGGCCCGGGTCCGGCCGGACGCGGGCGGGGCGCCGAGCAGGCCGGGCAGCACCGGGAGGAAGCAGCTGCTGGTCGCGGCCATCGCGTCGCTCGCCGCGCGGGTCAGGTCCTGACCGCCGCTCCGTGGTTGGAGGTGGTCGATCTCTTGCAGCGCGAGCACATCGGGGTCGAGAGCGGCGATCGCCGCGGCGAACCGGTCGAGGTCCACCGGGCCGGTCTCGCCCGGCCGGGCGCCGTGCAGCACGTTGAAGCTGACCAGCCGGAGCGGCCGTCCGGCGGAGCCGGCGGGGGAGCCGTTCATCGCTTCTCTGTGACGACGATGTGACGAACGGCGACGCCATGATCACAGTTCGCCCGAAGGGCTTGACGGGGCTCGGTCACGGGTCGATGGTATGACGCGTCGATCTGTTAAGTTCCCAGACGGATAGCCGAAGTTTCGGTCGTCCGGCCGGGACGGCTGGGGGGCCGGAATGGGCGGACCACGCGTGCTGCGCGCGATCAACGACCGCGCCGCCCTGTTCGCGCTGCTCCGGCACGGCCCGCTGACCCGGATCGAGCTCGAGCAGCGGATCGGGCTGTCCAAGCCCGCCGCCGCCGAGCTGTTGCGCCGGCTCGAGCAGGCCGAGCTGGTGCGACGCGCCGGGCACCGGGAGAACGGGGGACCCGGTCCCAACGCGCAGCTCTGGTCGGTCAACCCGGACGCCGGCTTCGCCGCCGGCGTGGACGTCCGGCCGTCCGGGATGTCGGTCGGCATCGCCGACCTGACCGGGACCGTCCGGGTCGAGCGCCACCAGGAGATCACCCCGGACCGCGACCCGCTGCCGGTGCTCCGGCGGCTGATGCGCTCCGCCGTCCGGGCCGCCCGGCTCGGTGCCGACGACCTGCGCCGCACGGTGGTGGGGATCTCCGGCTCGATCGACCCGGTGACCGGCCGGCTCGAGTACGCCCAGCACATGCCCGCCTGGCTCGGCTTCGACGTCCCCGGCCGGCTCAGCGCCGCCCTCGGGATGCCCGTCACCGTGGAGAACGACGTCAACCTGGTGGCCATCGGGGAGTCGCTGCAGGGTGCCGCCCGCGGCTATCGCGACGTGGTGCTGCTCTGGATGGGCGAGGGGGTCGCCGCCGGCCTGATCGTCGACGGCCGGTTGCACCGCGGCAGCCGCGGCGGCGCCGGTGAGCTCGACCTGGCACCGATCGGGGCCGGCGGGCAGGCGCTCGCCGACCTGCTGGAGAGCGAACGGGTCCGCGAGCTCGCCCTGCGGCACAAGATCGTCGCCGCCCACGGCCGGGCCGCGGTCCGCGCGGCCGCGGACCGGGTGGAGGACGCACCCGCGGTCCCGCCCGCGCCGCCGGCCCGCACCGCCCCGCCGGTGACCGGGCTGACCCCGCTCCGGGCCGAGCGCTTCCTCGACGACCTGGCCGACCGGATCGCCCAGGGTCTGGTCGGCGCGGTCGCGCTGCTCGATCCCGAGCTGGTCCTGCTGGGTGGCGACATCGGCCAGTCCGGCGGGCACCCGGTCGCCCGGCGGGTTGCGGAACGGCTGCACGGGGCCACCGCGCACCGGCCGGTCGTCCGGGCGGTGGGCGAACGGTTCGCCTCGGTCCTCGACGGCGCCACCGCGGTCGCCGTCCACCAGCTCCGCGACCTCGTCTTCGGGGACCCCACCGGTCCACCGGGCGACGAGACCCACGACCCCGGCGACCGGCCCCGGGTGCTGGCCGACCTCGGTTGGTCGACCCGACCGCTCTCCGCCGACGCTCCTCCCGCAGCACGGCACGACACCTTGACCGCGACAGCACAGCAGCACAGAGAGGCACCAGCATGAAGATCAGGACCGTGGCGGTGGCGGGGACGGCAGCCCTTGCCCTCGCCCTCGCCGCCTGCGGCGGATCGGGGTCGGGTTCCGGCTCCGGTTCGTCCGGCAGCGACAGCAACGTCACCCTCAGCATCGCCAACACCTCCGGGTCCACCTGGACCTGTGGCTTCAACCCGTTCAACCCGTCGGTGAACGGCACCTCCTTCGGCTTCGTCTACGAGCCGCTGGTCTACGTCAACCCGCTCAAGAACGCGGCCGAGACGCCGATGCTGGCCACCAAGTCGGAGTGGAGCTCGGACGCCAAGACGCTGACCTTCACCATCCGGCAGGGCGTCAAGTGGAGCGACGGGCAGCCGTTCAGCGCCAAGGACGTAGCCTTCACCTTCAACCTGCTCAAGAAGTTCTCCGGGCTCGACCTCAACGCGCTCTGGAGTTCCGGGCTCAAGTCGGTCACCGCCGGCACCGACACGGTCACGCTGAAGTTCGACACCGCGGCCAAGCCCTACTACTACTACGTGGCCGACCAGACCCCGATCGTCCCCGAGCACATCTGGGGCACCGGCGACGTGGCCAAGAACCCGGTCACGTACGCCGACAGCAACCCGGTGGCCACCGGTCCGTACACGATCGGCAACTGCAAGCCGCAGAACATCCAGTACAGCGCCAACAAGAACTTCTGGCAGCCCGGTCTGCCCAAGATCAAGACGGTGAACTACCCGGCCTACACCGACAACAGCCCGGCCAACCTCGACCTGGCCACCGGCAAGGCGCAGTGGGGCGGCCAGTTCATCCCGAACATCGACCGCTACTACGTGGCCCGGGACAAGACCAACCACCACTACTGGTTCCCGCCGACCACCAACGTCAGCCTGTACCCGAACCTCAAGCACTCGGTGACCGGCAACAAGACGGTCCGGCAGGCGCTGGCCTTCGCGATCGACCGGGCCCAGGTGGCCAAGGTCGGCGAGGGCGGCTACCAGCCGGCGGCCAACCAGTCGGGCATCGTGCTGCCGACCTACCAGGACTGGTACAACCAGCAGGCGGCCGACCAGTACGGCTACACGTTCAACCAGGACAAGGCCAAGCAGCTGCTGTCGCAGGCCGGCTACTCGGCCAGCAAGCCGCTCAAGCTCACCGTGATCACGGTCAGCGGCTACACCGACTGGGACGCCTCGCTGCAGGAGATCAAGCAGGAGCTGGCGCAGGTCAACATCGACCTGACCGTGCAGGACCTGGCCGGGCCGACCTACAACACCCGGATCTACAAGGGTGACTTCGACCTGGCCTACGCCTCGCAGACCGGCGGGCCGACCCCGTACTACGAGCTGCGCCAGATGCTCTACAGCGGCAACACCGCGCCGCTCGGGCAGAACGCGACCAGCAACTACGAGCGGTTCAGCGACCCCGACGTCGACGCGCTCTTCAAGTCCTACGCGTCGGCCGACGAGGGCCAGCAGCAGGAGATCGTCAAGGAGATCCAGAAGTCGATGCTCAGCGAGGTGCCGGTGATCCCGGTGACCGAGGGCGTCAGCTGGTTCCAGTACAGCACCAAGGACATCACCGGCTGGCCGACCGCCCAGGACCCGTACGCGCTGCCGGCGCCGTACGCCCTGCCGGACGTCGAGCAGGTGCTGCTCCGGCTCTCGCCGAAGTGATCGCCCGGCCGCCCCGCGCGGCCTGAGCGGGCAGGTGGCCGGCCGACCGGCCGGCCACCGCCCGCCCCGATCGGACCGCCCGCCCGCGCGGGTCTCCGCTCCGTCCGTCCCACCACCCTGCGGTGGCCGACCCCGAGAGGGCACGATGCGCTTCATCGCCCGACGGCTGGGCCTGTTCCTGATCACCCTCTGGGTGGCCCTGACCGTCAACTTCTTCATCCCGCGGCTGATGCCCGGCAACCCGGCCGAGGCGATGATGGCCCGCTACCGGGGCCGGGTGAACCCGGAGGCGATGAAGGCCCTCGAGGTGGCCTTCGGGCTGAACACCCACAAGAGCCTCCCGGTGCAGTACGTCGACTACCTCGGCAACACCCTGACCGGGCAGTTCGGCACCTCGTTCACCTTCTTCCCGCAGCCGGTCAGCACGGTGATCGCGCAGGCCCTGCCCTGGACGCTCGGGCTGGTCGGCGTGACCACGGTGATCGCCTTCCTGCTCGGCACCGCGATCGGCACGGTGGCCGGCTGGCGTCGCGGCGGGGTGCTCGACAGCGTGCTGCCGCCGGTCTTCGTGATCACCTCGGCGCTGCCGTACTTCTGGATCGGGCTGCTGCTGATCCTGCTCTTCACCGTGGTGCTCAACGGGTTCCTGCCCAGCGACGGCGGCTACGACCCGACGCTGACGCCCGGGTTCACCGGCGAGTTCGTGGTCGACGTGCTGGCCCACGCGGTGATGCCCGCGATCACCATCCTGATCATCTCGATCGGCGGCTGGATCCTCACCATGCGCAACAACGTGGTGACCACGCTGGCCGAGGACTACATCACCATGGCCCGGGCCAAGGGTCTGTCGAACCGGTCGATCATGTGGCAGTACGCGGCCCGGAACGCGGTGCTGCCCAACCTGGCCGGTTTCGCTATGTCGCTGGGCTTCGTGGTCAGCGGCTCGATCCTGGTCGAGTACACCTTCAACTACCCCGGGATCGGCTACATGCTCAAGAGCGCCGTGGACAACCAGGACTACCCGTTGATGCAGGCGCTGTTCGTGCTGATCACCGTGGTGGTGCTGGTCGCGGTGCTGCTGTGCGACTTCCTCACCGCGGCGCTGGACCCGCGGGTCCGGACCGAGGGCTGAGGGCGCAGACGATGTCGAAGGGAGAACACGCGTGAGTGCGATCGCCGCGAACACCGGCGCCGCCGTCGAGCCGACGGCCGCGAGCACCCCGAACCCGTCGTCCCGCGGTCGGCGGGGCAGCGGGGTCTGGCGGGCCGTCCGGGGCAACGGCAAGGCGATGGCCGGGGCCGTGCTGCTGCTGGTCTTCATCGTGATGGCTGCCGTACCGCAGCTCTTCACCTCGGTCTCCGACCCGAACAAGCGGGCCTTCGACCTGAGCCTGCCGCCGTCGGCCGACCACATCCTCGGCACCACGGCCTTCGGCCAGGACGTCTGGGCCCAGCTGGTCTGGGGCACCCGGCTGTCGCTGCTGGTGGCGGTGGTGGCCGGCGCGCTGGCCAGCATCCTGTCCGTGATCATCGGGATCTCGGCCGCCTACCTGGGCGGCATCCCGGACGCGGTGCTGTCGCTGCTGACCGACGTGTTCCTGGTCATCCCGGCGTTCCCGTTGATCATCGTCATCGCCGCCTACGCCGGAGGCGGCAGCCTGACCGTGCTGATCGTGGTGTTGGTGATCACCGGCTGGTCCTACGGCGCCCGGCAGCTCCGGGCGCAGGCGCTGTCGCTGCGCCGCCGGGACTTCCTCGAGTCGGCCCGGGTCCGCGGGGAGCGGTCGAGCTACATCATCATCTTCGAGATCCTGCCGACGATGACCTCGCTGATCGCGGCGAACTTCCTCGGCGCGGCGCTCTACGCGGTGCTGACCCAGGCCGGTCTGCAGTTCCTCGGGCTCGGCAACCCGAGCTCGGTGAGCTGGGGCACGATGCTTTACTGGGCGCAGAACAACGAGGCCCTGCAGACCGGTCAGGCCTGGTGGGTGATCGCCCCCGGGCTGTGCATCGCGCTGCTCGGCGCCGCCTTCGCGCTGCTCAACTACGCGTTCGACGAGATCGGCAATCCGGCGCTGCGGCCCGTCCCGCGGGCCCGGCGCCGTCGGCAGGCCCAGGAGGCGACCCGATGAGCCCCCGAGCGAACCCGGGCACCGTGCTGCGGGACACGACGCACGTCGGGAGCGACGGCGAGGAGCTGCTGCTCGACGTCCGCGGGCTGTCGGTGGAGTACGACACCCCGAACGGTTCGGTCCGGGCTGTCGACAAGGTCGACCTGCAGCTGCGGCCCGGTGAGTTCCTCGGGGTGGTCGGCGAGTCCGGCTGCGGCAAGTCGACGATGCTCTTCGCGATCGCGCAGCTGCTCAACCCGCCGGCCCGGATCGCCGAGGGCTCGGTGACCTTCGCCGGACGGAACCTGGTGACCATGACCGCCTCCGAGCTCGCCCCGGTGCGCTGGCGGCAGGTGTCGGTGGTCATGCAGAGCGCGATGAACGCGCTGAACCCGGTCAAGCGGATCGGCGCCCAGTTCGCCGACGCGATGAAGGCGCACGGCGTCCGCAGCCGCACCGAGATCGCCGACCGCTCGCGCGAGGTGATGCGGCTGGTCGGCATCGACGCCACCCACCTGACCAGCTATCCGCACCAGCTCTCCGGCGGGATGCGGCAGCGGGCCATGATCGCCATGGCGCTGCTGTTCACCCCCGAGCTGGTGATCATGGACGAGCCGACCTCGGCGCTCGACGTGGTCGCGCAGCGTTCGCTGATGCTGCAGATCAAGGAGCTCCAGCAGCAGCTCGGCTTCGCGGTGGTCTTCGTGACCCACGACATGAGCCTGGTCAGTCACTTCTCGGACCGGCTGATGGTGATGTACGCCGGGCAGGCGGTCGAGGTCGGGCCGACCCGCGAGGTTTTCGACACCCCGCGGCACCCGTACAGCATCGGGCTGCTCGACGCGTTCCCGTCGATCCGCGGGCCCCGGGTGCCACTGACCGGCATCCCGGGCGCGCCGCCGGCGCTCAACGCGATGCCGCCGGGCTGCCGGTTCGCGCCGCGCTGCCCGCGTCGGTTCGACGACTGCGACGCCGCCGTCCCGCCGCTCTACCGGATCGGCACCGCCCCCCAGGTCGTGGAGGCCGGCGCCGAGGTCGAGGTGCGCTGTCTGCTGCACCGCGACGGCGCCCGCGAGCCCGAGCCGACCGGGCCGGTCCCGACCGCCCACCGAGAGGAGACGCTGTGAGCACCGCGACCGCCCCCTCCGCGGGCGACACCGCCACCCCGCCCGAGGGTGCGCTGCTGGCCGCCACCGACCTGACCCGCACCTTCCGGGTCGGCGGCTGGCGGGGACGCAAGACCCTGCACGCCGTCGACGAGGCCACCTTCGCCATCGGCAAGGGCGAGATCGTCGCACTGGTGGGGGAGAGCGGCAGCGGCAAGTCGACCATCGCCCGGCTGCTGGCCGGGGTCTACCGACCGAGCTCGGGCGACATCTGGTTCAACGGCCGCCGGGTCTCCGCCCTCCGCAGCCGCGGCGAGCAGCTCGCCTACCGGGCCGCGGTGCCGATGGTGTTCCAGGACCCGTTCAGCTCGCTCAACCCGGCCTACCGGGTCAACCACGGCATCCTCCGCGGGCTCAAGCTGCACCGGCCCGACATCGCTCCGGCCGACCGGATGGACGAGGCGATCCGGGTGGTCGAGGCGGTCGGGCTGCGGCCCGCGGCCGAGGTGCTGCAGCGCTACCCGTACGAGCTCTCGGGCGGCCAGCGGCAGCGGATCGGGTTCGCCCAGGCGCTCGCCTACCAGCCGCAGGTGATCCTGGCCGATGAACCGGTCTCGATGCTCGACATCTCGATCCGGATCGGGCTGCTCAACGTGATGGCCCGACTCCGCGACGAGCAGGGGGTCTCGCTGCTCTACATCACCCACGACATCGCCAGCGCCCGCTACGTCGCGGACCGGATGATGGTGATGTACGCCGGCCGGGTGGTCGAGTCCGGGCCGGTCGAGGAGGTGCTGGGCAACCCGCGGCACCCCTACACCCAGCTGCTGGTGGCCGCCGTCCCCGATCCGCGGGCCGCGCTGACCGTGACCGCCGAGCAGGCCAAGGGCGAGCCGCCCAAGGTGATCGACCCCGAGCCCGGCTGCCGGTTCGCCGACCGCTGTCCGCTGGTCCGCGACGTCTGCCGTCGGGTCACCCCGCCGCTGCTCGAGCTCGCACCCGGGGACGGTGCGCCGGTGCTGGCCGCCTGCCACGTGGCCGCGGAGCAGGCCGGCCGGGGTGCGGAGTCGGCGCACGCCGCCTGAGCCGCTCCCGGCTCAGGCGGTGACGGCCTCCAGCTCCTCCGGGGCGCCGGAGAACTGCGCCTGGTAGAGGTCGTAGTAGTGCCCGCGCCGCTCGAGCAGCTCGGCGTGGGTGCCCTGCTCGACGATGTCGCCGTGCTCCATCACCAGGATCACGTCGGCGTCGCGGATGGTCGACAGCCGGTGCGCGATGACGAAGCTGGTGCGGTCGGTGCGCAGGGTGGCCATCGCCTTCTGGACCAGCAGCTCGGTGCGGGTGTCGACCGAGCTGGTCGCCTCGTCGAGGATCAAGATCGCGGGGTCGGCCAGGAAGGCCCGGGCGATGGTGATCAACTGCTTCTCGCCCGCACTGACGTTGCTGCCCTCCTCGTCGATCACCGTGTCGTAGCCGTCGGGCAGCGAGTGCACGAACCGGTCGACGTAGGTCGCCTCGGCGGCGGCCAGGATCTCGGCCTCGCTGGCGCCCGGCCGGCCGTAGGCGATGTTGTCCCGGATCGTCCCGTGGAACAGCCAGGTGTCCTGCAGCACCATCCCGAGCCGGCTGCGCAGGACCGCCCGCGGCACCGCGGCGATGTCGGTCCCGTCGAGCAGGATCCGGCCGCCGTCGAGCTCGTAGAACCGCATGATCAGGTTCACCAGGGTGGTCTTGCCCGCCCCGGTCGGGCCGACGACGGCCACGGTCTGTCCCGGCTCGGCGACCAGCGACAGGTCGGTGATCAACGGCTTGTCGCCCTCGTAGGAGAACCGGACGTGGTCGAAGGTGACCCGGCCGCGGGTGGTCTCGAGGGCGGCGTCGGACTCGGTGGTCTGCTCGGTCTCGTCGAGCACCTCGAAGACCCGCTCGGCCGAGGCGACGCCGGACTGCAGCAGGTTGGCCATCGAGGCCACCTGGGTGAGCGGCTGGGTGAACATCCGCGAGTACTGGATGAACGCCTGCACGTCGCCGAGGCTCATCGTCCCGGTGGCCACCCGCAGGCCGCCGATGACGGCGATCACCACGTAGTTGACGTTCCCGATGAACATCATCGTCGGCATGATGATCCCGGAGATGAACTGGGCGCCGAAGCCGGCCCGGTAGAGCGTCTCGTTCCGGTCGGCGAAGACCTGTTCGACCTCCTGCCGGCGGCCGAAGACCTTGACCAGCGCGTGGCCGCTGTAGGCCTCCTCGATGTGACTGTTGAGCTCACCGGTGGTCTTCCAGGTCTGGACGAACAGCTTCTGGCTGCGCTTGCCGATCACCGTGGTGAGCAGGATCGAGACCGGGATGGTCACCAGGGCGACCAGCGCCAGCGTCGGCGACACCACGAACATCATCACCACGACGCCGATCACCGTCAGCACCGAGGTGAGCAGCTGGCTGAGCGTCTGCTGCAGCGACTGGGAGATGTTGTCGATGTCGTTGGTGACCCGGCTGAGCAGCTCACCCCGCGTCTGCCGGTCGAAGTAGCTCAGCGGCAGCCGGTTGATCTTGGCCTCGACCTCGCCCCGGAGCCGCCGGATCGAGCGCTGGACGGCGCCGTTGAGCAGGTAGCCCTGGAGCAGCATGAACCCCGAGGCGACCAGGTAGAGCCCGACGGCCAGCAGCAGGATCTCGGCCAGCCGGTCGAACTGGATGCCCCGGCCCGGGACCACGTCCAGCCTGCTGACCAGGTCGGCGAAGGTGCCCTGACCGCGGGCCCGCAGCTCGGCCACCACCTGCGCCTTGTCCGCACCGGCCGGCAGCATCTTGCCGATCACCCCGGTGAAGATCACGTCGGTGGCCCAGCCGAGCACCTTCGGGCCGAGCACGTTGAGCACGATGCCGACCACTGCCAGCGCCACGACGCCGACCAGGATCGGTCGCTCCGGGCCCAGGTGGCCGAGCAGCCGGCGCAGCGACGGGCCGAAGTTGATCGACTTCTCCACCGGGCGGCCCATCGCTCCGGGCGGGCCCCCGGTGCGCGGCGGGGCGTACTTGGGACGCTCCGGCGCCTTCGGAGCGGCACCGGCGGCCGGCACGGTGCTGCCCGAGGCCGGGGTGGAGGGCTCCTCCGGCTGGTCCGCGGCGCGAGCGGGACGGGTGGTCTGACTGGTCACGCGACGGCCTCCTCGGCGCTGAGCTGCGACTCGACGATCTCCCGATAGGTGGGGCAGCTCTCGAGCAGTTCGATGTGGGTGCCGATCCCCACGGTGCGGCCGTCCTCGAGGACGACGATCTGGTCGGCGTCGGCGATGGTCGACACCCGCTGGCCGACGATGATCACCGCGGCGTCGCCGGTGCTCTCGGCCAGGGCGGCCCGCAGCCGGGCGTCGGTCGCGGTGTCGAGCGCGGAGAAGGAGTCGTCGAAGACGTAGATCTCGGGTCTCTTCACCAGCGCCCGGGCGATCGAGAGCCGCTGCCGCTGCCCGCCGGAGACGTTGCTGCCGCCCTGGGCGATCGGCGCCTCGAGCTGTCCGGGCATCTCGGAGACGAAGTCGGCGGCCTGCGCGATCCGCAGCGCCTCCCACAGCTCCTCGTCGGTGGCCTCGGGGTTCCCGTAGCGCAGGTTGCTGGCCACCGTGCCGCTGAACAGGAACGCCTTCTGCGGGACCAGCCCGATCCGGCTCCACAGCAGCTCGGGCTCGATCTCGCGGACGTCGGTGCCGTCGACCAGCACCCGGCCGCCGGTGGCGTCGAAGAGCCGCGGGACCAGCGAGACCAGGGTGGTCTTGCCCGACCCGGTCGACCCGACGATCGCGGTGGTCTGGCCGGCGCGGGCGGTGAACTCGACCCCGCAGAGCACCGGGAAGTCCGCGCCGGGGTAGGTGAACTCGGCCTGCTCGAAGGCGACCACGCCGCGTCCGGGCAGCTGGGTGACCGGGGCGGTCGGCGGGACGACGCTCGACTCGGTCTCGAGCACCTCCCCGATCCGCTCGGCGCAGACCGCGGCCCGCGGGGCGATCATCAGCAGGAAGGTGGCCATCATCACCGACATCAGGATCTGGACCAGATAGGTGAGGAAGGCGGTCAGCTGTCCGATCTGCAGGTCCCCGCTGTCGATCAGCCGGGCGCCGAACCACAGCACGGCGACGCTCG
The DNA here is from genome assembly GCF_014137855.1 of Microlunatus kandeliicorticis. Lineage (GTDB taxonomy): Bacteria > Actinomycetota > Actinomycetes > Propionibacteriales > Propionibacteriaceae > Microlunatus > Microlunatus kandeliicorticis. The sequence continues at coordinate 199,667 of NZ_JACGWT010000002.1, read as the reverse complement.
AGGCGTTGAGGATCAGCATCACCACCGGGAACAGCGAGGCCATGTAGCGACCGACGGTGGTGGCGGTCTGGGTCAGGTCACCGTTGGCGACGCCGAACCGGTCCTGCTCGTACGGCTCGCGGACGAAGGCACGGACCACCCGGATGCCGGTGATCTGCTCGCGGAGGATCCGGTTGACGGCGTCGATCCGGGTCTGCATCTGCCGGAACAGCGGCCCCATCTTGCGGATGATCAAACCGATCGCCAGGGCCAGCACCGGCACGGCCACGGCGACCAGCCAGGACAGCCGGGCGTTCTCGCGGACCGCCATCACGATGCCGCCGACCATGGTGATCGGCGCGGCCACGAACATCGTGCAGCTGAGCAGCACCAGCATCTGCACCTGCTGGACGTCGTTGGTGGTCCGGGTGATCAGCGACGGTGCCCCGAAGCGGTTGACCTCGCGGGCCGAGAAGGTCAGCACCCGGTCGAAGATCCGCCCGCGCAGGTCGCGGCCGAAGCCCATCGCGGTGCGGGCGCCGAGGTTGACCGCGATGATCGTGCAGACGATCTGGAGGGCGCTGATCGCCAGCATCACCCCGCCGGTGCGCCAGATGTAGCCGGTGTTCCCGGTGGCGACGCCCTGGTCGATGATCTTGGCGTTGAGGCTGGGCAGGTAGAGGTTGGCCAGGGTGCCCACCAGCTGGAGGACGACGATGCCGACCAGCAGCGCCCGGTAGGGCCGCAGGGTGTGACGGAGCAGACGGAGAAGCATCAGGCGTCCTTCCCCACGGCGCTGTAGCCGTGGACGTGCCGGTCGTGCGGGTCGTTCCGGTGGTCCGGGTCGTGCCGGTGGCGATCCGGGTCGGGGTCGAGCAGGGCGAGGTCGGGGGCGATCAGGTCCGGGTCGCCGAACTCGAGGTCGAGCGAGACGATCCCGTGCAGCAGCAGGTCGACCAGGTGCGCGGGGTCGGGCGACGTGCCCTCCGGGTTGAGCACGGGGTGCCGGGTGGTGAACACCAGCGCCGACAGCAGCCGGGCGGCCTCCGCCGGCGGCACCCGCAACCGGTCGGCGTCCGGGCCGATCACCTCGACGATCGCCTGGACGAGCTGGGCGCTGTCACGGCGGCGCTTCTCGACGAAGTCGCTGTGCGGCTCGGCGTGGTGCGGCCCCGGACCGATCGCGCCGAAGAGCGCGGTGATCCGGTCGATCCGCGACCGCAGTGCGGTGGCGACCTCGGTGAGCCGGTGCGAGAGCGGGGCGGTCCGGTCGATCCGCTGCATCGCCGCGACGGCCGGCGCGATGTCGACCAACGAGGCGATGGTCGCGTGGATCAGCTCCTCCTTGGTGCGGAAGACCCGGAACAGGGTCCCCTCGGCCACCCCGGCCGCGGCCGCGAGCTGCCGGGTGCTGACGTCACGGCCGAGCGCCACCAGCAACGGCTCGGCGGCCGCGATGATCGCGGCCCGGCGTTCTTCGGGCGGGAGAGCGGCGGCACGGGGCACGAGTCGAGATCATAGTGAGTGAGCGCTCACTCATTCAAGGTCTCGGTGGCGACCTCCCCCGCTGGGATGGAGGGCACCGGGGACCGGATCGGTAGCATGCCCGGGTGCCGGAGGCCGCGGAGACGTCAGCACGAGCGGTCCACGGGCTGTCCGCCGGCGCGGACGTCGCGGTGCTGCTCGGTCCGGGCAGCCGGATGCCGACCGCCGACCTGGCGGCCGCGCTGGCCGCCGGCGCACCGGGGTGCCGGATCGTGCCCGTACCCGTGCCGGAAACCGTGCCTGAAGCCGTGCCCGGGCCGACGGACGGACGCGACGCCGGCGGAGTCCCGACCGGAGCCGTCGGGAGCGCCTCCCCCTGGCTGGTGCTGTCCCGCGCCGCGTCCGCCTCGCCCGACCGTCCGCTGTTCGTGCTCGACGGCACCGTGAGCTTCGCCGACCCGCCGCTGCCGTCGCTGCTCGACCTGCTCGACCGGCCCGGCGCGGGGACCGAGACGCTGCTGGTCGCCCCCGGCGACCCGGAGGCTCCGCCGGTCGGTCTGGCCGGGCTGCCGGCCGCGACCCCCGCGCGGGTCGGCGCCGACGGCCGGCTGGTCGAGTCCTCCGGCAGTCCGCGGCACCGGGTCGGTGACCCGAACCGGGCGGTGGTGGGGGCGCTCCGGGTCGACCCGGCCGACCGCGCTGAGGCGGCCCGGCTGTGGGGCGCGACCGAAGCCGCTCTCCCCGCCGACCCGACCAGTGCGACCGACCCCGGCGCGACCGACCCCGGCGCGACCTTCGACCTCGCCCTGCTGACCCTGGTCCGGGGCGGTCTGCCGGTCGGCGCCCGCGCGTACGGCTACTACCGCTGGCGGCGCGGTATCGCCGGGCAGACCGGTGCCGCGGGGACCGGCTGGCGACAGCGGCTGCGGACCGCCTCGCGCGGTGGGGACGGGCTCTACTCGACGGCGGTCGTCCGCCGGCTGTCCCGGCACGGCACCGCGGTGGCGCTCGGTCTCGGCTGGAGCCCCAACCTGGTCACCGCGGCCAGCCTGCTGATCGGTCTGCTGGCGGCGGCGCTGGTCTACACCGGCGCCTGGTGGGCCTGGGTGCTGGCGGCGGTGCTGCTCCAGGTCGCGCTGGTCGTCGACTGCATGGACGGCGAGATCGCCCGGTTCACCCGGCGGTTCTCCAACCTGGGCGGCTGGCTCGACGGGGTCGGCGACCGGGTCAAGGAGTACGCGGTGTTCGCCGCGGTGGCCGCGGTCGCGGTCCGTGACGGGCACCCCGACGGCTGGCTGTGGGCGGCGATCGCGCTGGTGCTGGTGACCGGGCGGCACCTGGAGGACCACAGCTACGCCGACAAGCTCGCGCCCGGGCGGCTCAGTCGGCCCGAGCGGCTCGGTCTCGACGTCGTCGACGACAGCCGGGCCGCGGCCGGGGCCCGGACCGGCCTGACCGGACGTCCGGACCGCCGGGCCCGGACCGTGTTCTGGGCCAAGAAGGTCGTCCACCTGCCGATCGCTGAGCGCTATCTGCTGCTGTCGCTGCTGCTGCTCACGCGGCAGCCGCTGTGGGTGCTCGCGGTCGCGGTGGTCGGCAACGCCCTCGCTCTGCTCTGGGCGCTCGGCGGGCGGGTGCTCCGCGAGCTGCGCCGACCGAGTCGCGACCTCGGCCCGGAGCTTGCGGCCGTCGGTCCGCTCGACGCCCAGCTCGACCTCGGGCTGTCGGTGCGGCTGCTCCAGCGGGTCTGGCGGTGGCGCGGCCCGTTCCTCCCCGGCGTGGTCGCGCTGCTCGCGCTGTGGCTGGGGGTGATCGCCTGCGTGTGCGCCGGGCTCGGCTGGCTCGCGCTGGTCGGGGCCGTCGTCGGTGTCCCGCTGCTCGCGGCGACCGCGCAGCCGCCGGTCCGGCACCGGTTCGGTTGGCTGCTGCCCCCGCTGCTCTGGGCCGGTGAGGCGGCGGTGGTGGCTGCCCTGCTGGCCCACGGCCGGCTGGGCGGAGCGGTGTTCGGCTTCCTGGCCGTGGTCGCCTATCGCCGCTACGACCTGATCTACGGCCTGCGGCTCCGGACCCGGGCGACGGCGGCGCTCGACCCGCTCGCCGGACTCGGGGTCGAGGGTCGGGTGCTGCTGGTCGCGCTGCTGGTGCTGCTGGTGGCCCCGGCGGGCGGTGGACCGACCGCTCCGGCGCCGTCCGGGCTGGTCACCGGACTGGTGTTCGGGATGGTGCTGGTCGGATTACCGGCGGCGCTGGCCTCTGTCCGAGAATGGCGGTCGGCCGGTCGCTGACCGGATGACGCCGTACCCGGAGGAACCGACCGATGGCCCGCGACCTGACCGCGACCGACTTCGCCGCCGTGATCTTCGACATGGACGGCACCCTGATCGACTCGACGCCGGCGGTGCTGCGTTCCTGGAGCCGGTGGGCCGAGGAGAACGGTCTGCCCGCCGAACGGCTCCAGGGCTTCCACGGGGTGCCGTCGGCCGGGGTGGTGCGGGCGGTGCTCCCGGCCGAGCGGGTCGACGCCGGGATCGCCCGGATCGACGAGCTCGAGCTGACCGACGTCGAGGACATCGTGGTGCTGCCCGGCGCCAACGAGGCCTTCCGGACGCTCCCGCACGACCAGGTGGCCATCGCCACCTCGTGCAACACGCCGTTGGCCCGGGCCCGGATCGAGGCCAGCGGGCTCGAGGCGCCGGCCGTGCTGGTGACCGCCAGCGACGTGGTCCACGGCAAGCCGGCCCCCGACCCGTTCCTGCTCGCCGCGGAACGGCTCGGCGTCGACCCGACCGAGTGCCTGGTGGTGGAGGACGCGCCCAAGGGGCTGATCGCGGCCAAGGCGGCCGGCTGCGCCACCCTCGCCGTGGTCACCACCACCCCGCGCGACGAGCTCGACGCCGACCTGGTGGTCGGTGACCTCTCCGCGGTGACCTGGTCGGACGCCGGCGGCCGGATCCGGCTGCACCTCGTCGACCGTGCGTACAACGCCCGCTGAGCCTGTCGAAGCGGCGTGCCGCAACGTGCGCTGAGCTCGTCGAAGCGCCGTACCGCAAACGTGCGCTGAGCTCGTCGAAGCGCCCTGGCGAAGCGCAGTCCCAGGGCTTCGACAGGCTCAGCCCGCGTCATCTCGCGCGGAGGGATGGACGTGCGCTGAGCTCGTCGAAGCGCCGTGGCGAAGCGCACTCCCAGCGGCTTCGACAGGCTCAGCCCGCGTGACCTCCCGACCGTGCGCTGAGCTCGTCGAAGCGCAATCCCAGGGGCTTCGACAGGTCCAGCCCACGTCAGGTCGCGCGGAGTGGCCTAGCCGGTCTTGCGGCGGAAGGTGCGCTTCTCGCTGACCGGGCCGTGGCTGGTGGCCTGCTGCGGATCGCGGTCGATGTGGTCCTCGCCGCCGCGCTTCTGCTTGTGCGCCAGCGCCTCGCGGAACTTCGCCTTGGTCGCCTCGCGGGCGTCCGCCGCGGTCTCCTCGGCGTCCGCCGGGGTCTTCTCGTCGGTCATCGCGTCTCCTCGGGGTTCACTGCTGCGGCGGCCAGGACGGCCGGTACGGCTCGCCCTGCTGGTCACCGGGCTGGTCCCACCCGCGCGGGCGCAGGTGGGTGATGTCGTCGTCGCCGTTCGCCTCCGACCCGGCTCGCTCCGAGGAAGCCTGCCCCGTCGCCGGCTGGCCCGCGCCCTCGGGTCGGACGTCCGCACCAGCGGGCTGGTCGCTGTGGGCGTCGCGGAGGTCGTCGGCCAGGGCCGACCGCGACGGCGTGCCGGCCGAGGCGGCGTGCGCCAGGGCGACGTCCTCGGTGGTCCGCACCGCGGTGCCGTAGGCGCTGACCTCGCTCAGCGTCTGGGTGATCTCGCTGCAGTCGAACCGCAGCCCGACCACCGCGTCCGCCCCGGCCTCGCGGGCCATCTCGACCATCCGGGTGACCGCCTGCTGCCGCGACCGGGTGAGGTAGTCGGCGTAGGCCTCGGGAGTGCGCGGGCGGCCGGGCGGCAGGTCGCGCGACCGCGCCACCACCCCGACGACCTCGCCGAGCACCTCGCTGATCACCGCACCCGGGACGCTCTCGGTGGTGGTCACCGCGAGGTCGCGCACCTGCAGGCCGGGCCGCGGCTCGGGCGCCGGCCCCGCCGACGGCTGGCTCTGCGGGCCGTAACCCGGGTGCCCCTGCTGACCGGGCTGGCCCTGCTGGCCGTAGGGACCGTGCTGGCCGGGCGGGCCGTAGCCGGGCTGCTGACCCGGCTGGCCGTAAGGCGACCCGCCGGGTTGCTGCCCGTACGGCGACGGGCCGCCGGGCTGGCCGTAGGGGTTTGGCTGGCCGGGCGGACGTCCGTAGGGCTGTTGCGGCTGACCGTAGGGCTGGGGCTGGCCCTGGGGCTGTCCCTGCGGTTGGCCGTACGGCTGGCCGTAGGGGTTCTGCCCGTAGCTGCTCATGGTGCGAAGGCTAACCGGCGCACGGGGCGTGGGCGAGGCCCGTGAGTACGATCGTGACAGCGCTCGGAGGAAGCGCTCCTGCCGAACGAATGAGGACATCGAATGACCGTGCCCTTGGTTCCCCCGAGCGATCTTGACCACACCCCCCCGGTCGACATCACCCAGTCGGTGTACTGGCAGCTCGAACGCCGCCCCGGGCTCACCTCCTACCGGTTGAGCAAGCGGACGCTGATCGCCCTGTCCTGGGCCATCGAGGATCAGTTCTGCGCTCCGGCCGACGCGCCGCTGCTGTTCGGCGCCTTCCAGCGGGTCCAGTTCTACAAGCGGGCGCAGCAGCGCTGGCAGCACCTGGCCGCCACCTCCCGGCACGCGCTGGTGTTCGCCGACTTCGATCCCGGGGACGCCCCCTCGATGCCGACCCAGGTCCGGATCGGGCCGGACGAGCCGCTCGCCGACGAGTGGATCGTGGTCTGCGACAGCCTCGACCTGCCGGTGGTGCTGGCCGCCTGGGAGGTCCCGGGTCAGGGCGTCGTGCCCGAGATCGACCGGCTGTTCCAGGCCGTCTGGACGATGGACCCGGAGTCGGTCCGGCTGTCCTCGCGGATCCTGGCCCAGATCGCCGCGAACCACGGCGTCGGCGAGGCCGCTCCGGTGCTCTACGAGCTCGCCGACAACCCTCCGCCGGCGGAGATCCGGCCGCGCGAGGCCTCCGAGCTGTTCAGCCGGATCGTCGCCTACCTCGACCGGTTCGGCACCCGCAACGACTGAGCGGTCCGGGGCGGCCCCGGGACGCGCGACCGGGGTCGGCTCAGCGCCCGCTTAGGCTGTGCCGGTGCACACCGATCCCGGGTCCGGCGCCCCGAGCGCGGCCGCCGACGCGCAGGCCGAACAGGCCGAGCGCGCCGAGCAGATCCGGGTCCGGCTGGCCAAGCGCGAGCGGCTGGTCGGGGAGGGCGTGGCGCCCTACCCGGTGACGGTGCCGCGCACCCACACGCTGCGTCAGGTCCGGGAGACCTGGGGCGGCCTGACGGCGGGCGAGGAGACCCAGGAGCGGGTCGCGGTGACCGGCCGGGTGGTGCTGCTCCGCAACACCGGCAAGCTCTGCTTCGCCACCCTGGCTGAGGGACTCGACCAGACCAGCTCGGGTGCCCGGCTGCAGGTGATGCTGTCGCTGGCCGAGGTCGGCGAGCAGCGGCTGGCCGCCTGGAAGGCCGACGTCGACCTGGGCGACTTCGTCGCCGTCGAGGGCCGGGTGATCAGCAGCAAGCGCGGCGAGCTGTCGGTGATGGCCGGCGACTGGACCCTCGCCTCCAAGGCGTTGCGACCGCTGCCGACGTTGCACGCCGAGCTGTCCGACGAGCTCCGGGTCCGGCAGCGTTACGCCGACCTGATCGTCCGTGAAGCCGCCCGCGACATGGTCCGGGCCCGCGCCACGGTGACCCGCAGCGTCCGGGAGACCCTGCACCGCAGCGGGTTCGTGGAGATCGAGACGCCGGTGCTCCAGCTCGTCCACGGAGGCGCCAACGCGCGGCCGTTCGCCACCCACCTCAACGCCTTCGACATCGACATGACGCTGCGGATCGCGCTCGAGCTGTTCCTCAAGCGGGCCGTGGTCGGCGGCGTCGAGAACGTCTACGAGCTGGGCCGGATCTTCCGCAACGAGGGCGTCGACTCCAGCCACAGCCCCGAGTTCACGATGCTCGAGTTCTACCAGTCGTGGGGGGACCAGCGGACGGTCGCCGAGATCACCCGGCAGATCGTCCTCGACGCCGCCGACGCGCTCGGGAGCCGGCAGCTCGAGACGCCGAACGGTGTGGTCGACCTCGACGGCGAGTGGCGCTGGCTCGGGGTCTACCCGGGGCTGTCCGAGGCAGTGGGCGAGACCGTCGACCCCGACACCGACGCGGCGACACTGCGGCGGATCGCCGAGCGGCACGACGTCGCGCTCGACCCGGCCTGGGACGCCGAGAAGATCGTCCTCGAGCTGTTCGAGGCGCTGGTCGAGCCGGGGCTGCTGCAGCCGACCTTCGTCTGCGACTACCCACCGTCGGCGCAGCCGCTGGCCCGCCCGCACCGCAGCGACCCGCGGCTGATCGAGGCCTGGGACCTGATCATCGCCGGGGTCGAGCGCGGCACCGGGTTCTCCGAGCTGATCGACCCGGTGATCCAGCGCGAACGGCTCTACGCGCAGTCGCTGGCCGCGGCGGCCGGGGACCCCGAGGCGATGCAGCTCGACGAGGACTTCCTGGCCGCGCTCGAGTTCGGCGCCCCGCCGATGGGCGGCGTCGGCATCGGGATCGACCGGTTGATGATGCTGTTCACCGGCGCCGGCATCCGCGAGACCATCCTGTTCCCGCTGCTCCGCCCGGGGAGCTGACCGTGGGCGAGCCGGGTGCCGTCCCCGACGGATCGGACCCGGTCGAGCTCGCGCACTGGCTCTTCGACCGGGCCCGGGCGGGAGAGACCGAGCGGCTCGGGGCCTACGTCGACGCCGGCGTCCCGGTGGACATGACCGACGCCCGGGGCAACACCCTGCTGATGCTGGCCGCCTACCACGGGCACGCGGCGACCGTGCAGGCGCTGCTCGACCGCGGCGCCGACGCCGAGGCGATGAACGACCGCGGTCAGACCCCGTTGGCGGGGGCGGTGTTCAAGGGCTACGAGGACGTGGTGCGCACCCTGGTCGCCGCCGGGGCGAGCGCCCGGACCGGCACGCCGAACGCCTGGGACACCGCGACCTTCTTCGACCGGCCCGACCTGCTCGAGATCCTCCGGACCGCCCGCGGCGAGACCGGACGCTGAGCGCGCGGCTCAGCCGGCGGTGGGGCGCCAGCTCGCGCAGGCCTCGCAGGTGCTCTCCGGGATGACGCCCGCGCGCATCAGCAGCCCGAACACCCAGCACCCGGCGCAGAACCCGACGACCGACTCGAGGGTGGCGAAGACGACCAGCACGGCCAGCACGATCCCGGCGGCCAGCGGCTGGTCCGCGACCAGCGCGAGCACCGCCGCGGCGGTCGAGAAGGTCAGCCCGATGGCCTGCGCGAACCGCTTCGGCGGACCCGGGACCAGCTTCGCGCGCCCCAGCCGGGGCGCCACGAGCCGGGTCGCGAGCAGCCCGAACAGGCTGAACCTCGGACCGCTGGCCACCCGGAGCGCGAACCCGACCGCCAGCGGGACGGTCAGCCAGTACCAACCGCCGAGCAGGATCACCAGCCCGCTGAGGACGACACAGCCCGCGACCACCCGGGCCGCCTTCTCGTTGACCGGGTTCGGGAAGGTCAGCACGCTCGCCAGGCTCACGTCACGACGGTAGGTCGCCACCGCGCCCGACCAACGCCGTGTTCACCTGTCGGGAAACCCGACATGACCGTCGGACCCGACCAGCCAGGCCCGCGCCACCGCGCGCAGCTCGGCCGGCCGTAGCGGCGCGAGGTCGTCGGGACCGAGCCAGCCGAAGCCGTAGCGGTTGCTCGCGCTCTGGTGGACGGCCTCGGGCCCGCCCAGCACCGGGTCACCGCCCGGGTCGGTGACCCTCAGGTAGTGGGCGGTCCGGCCGCCGTCGGTGCGGACGGCCAGCGGGACGGCGTGGTCGGCGACGAGCCCGGTCTCCTCGGCCAGCTCGCGGAGTGCGGCCTGCTCGGGAGTCTCGCCCGGTTCGATCCCACCGCCCGGGAGCACCACGTAGTCGGACACCCCGGTGGGGTCGACGCGATGCCGGGTCACCACCAGCAGCCGACCGCCGCGGACGACCACGGCGACCGCCCGGTCGGGACTCACCAGCTGCCGGGCAGCGGAACCAGCCCGTCCCAGTCCCAGCGGCGCAGCGGCAGGTCGTCCGGGACGTCGTCGGCCGACCCGTGATAGCGCGCCATCGCCGTGCGGATCGCCCAGGCGAACCAGTCGTGCAGGACCTGACGCAGCCGCTCGTCGCGGTCGAGCCCGACGTCGGCCAGCGCCTGGTCGAAGCAGGCGATCGCCCGGTTGTCCATCACCGTGTGCTCGCCGTTGCCGCTGTGCAGCCGGACGACGCCGCTCTCGTCGCCGTAGCGGTCGCTGTAGTCGTCAGGGCCGCCGAGCGCCTCGACGAAGTAGGCGGCCAGCCGGGGTGTGTGGTCCTCCCGGTAGCCGTGGCTGAACGCGTGGGCGACCACCTCGTCGGCCAGCACCCGCCGGTGCCAGGCCTCGGCCAGCGCCAGCAGACCCTCGCGGCCGCCGGCCGCCTCGTAGAGCGTGGGCATGCGCCCAGCCTGGCCCGACCCGCCCGGATAGGGAAGGAGAACGGCTCCGCCGCGGTCCTGATCGCGTCAGCGGCTCCGCCGCGGCCCTGATCGCGTCAGCGGCTGCGCCGCGGGGCGGGCGGCGGGTCGTCCGGGTCGCGGAGGTCGGAGAAGTCGACGTCGTCGTCCGGTCGGCGTCGGGGCAGTCGCCAGCCGCGCCGCCGACCCGCGGCGGCCGCCGGCTCCTCGGGCTCGGAGGCGGGCGAGGCGGGCGAGGGGGGCGAGGTCGGCGACGCCGTGGGGCGGGGCCGTGGGGTGTCGGCCGGTGCGTCGTCGGTGATCGGAGCGTCGTCGTCGCCTGGGCCGTCGTCCTCGGCCGGTGCGTCGTCGACGAGCGGGGCGGCACCGTCCGGGACGGCCACCGGGCGTCCGAGCTGCCGGGCCGCACCCCGGTCCCCGGCCCGGACCACCGCGACCCCGATCGCGGTGGTCAGCGGGACGGCGAGCACCAGGCCGATCGACCCGACCAGGGTGCGGACGATCTCGCCGGCGAAGGCCTCGGTCTGCAGCACCTCGAAGAGCGGGCGGTCGTAGATCGCGATCAGCAACAGGGCCCCGAGGGTGGCGCCCGCGGTGGCGAAGGCGATCGTGTAGACAGTCGAGGCGATGTGGTCGCGGCCGATCCGCATCGCCCGGGAGAACAGCTTGCGCCGGTCGGGATCGAGCTCGGCCAGCTCCCAGACCGCGGAGGCCTGGGTGATGGTGACGTCGTTGAGCACGCCGAGCCCGGCGACGATCACCCCGCAGATCACCACCGAGGTGAGCTTGAGGTCCGGGGCGGTGGCCGACAGCAGGTAGTCGTCGTCGGAGGCGACGCCGGTCAGGTGCGCCCAGCTGCTGGCCGCCCAGCCGAGCCCCGCGCTGACCACCAGCCCGAAGAGGGTGCCGAGCAGCGCGGTGGTGGTGCGGGCACTGAACCCGTGCGCGGCGTACAAGACCACGAACATGATCGCCGAGGAGGCGATCAGCCCGACCGCGACCGGGTTCGATCCCTCGACCAGGGCCGGGAACAGGAACTTGACCAGGATGAAGCCGGCGAAGGCCAGCCCGAGCAGCGAGGCCAGCCCCCGCCAGCGGGCGACCGCGATCACCACCGCGGCGAACACCAGCGCGATCACCACCAGCGGGAGCGTCCGGTCGAAGTCGGAGAACTGGTACGCCGGCGCCCCGTCGGTCGGCACTCGGAACAGCTTGACCTTCTCGCCCACCGAGGCGCCCGAGGAGTAGACGGCGTCGGTGAGCTGGACCTGGACCTGCTGGCCCTTCTCCGGACCGTCGAGCAGCCGGACGTCGATGGTCGCGCAGGTGCCCGCGGACCCGGCCTGACCGCCGCCGGTGGAACCGACCTGGCCGTTGCACGACACCGGGGTGACCCGGGTGATCTCGCCGGTGGGCAGGGTCAGTCCCTTGACCGAGTACTGCGACAGGTCCTGCCGGACGTGGCCGGCCAAGGGGCCCGGCCAGAAGGCGATCAGCCCGACCACCGTCCAGATCGCGACCGGGATCAGCACCACGATCATCAGCCGCAGGGCCTTGAGCTGGCGCACCGAGCCCTCCGCCGTCTGCGGGCGGCCGGCGTGGTCGGGATGCGGCACGGTCTGACCTAACCTGAGTCGGGCGACCTGTCCGTGGGGGCAGGCCGCAGCTGTCGGGGGTGTCGCCTGACACCCGAACGGTACCGAGGCGATCCACCTCGGCGCGGCAGCAGGACGGCCGGTGCACCGGCGGGATCGGACGGACGAGGGAGGGTCGCGCGTGCTCGTGCTGCTGCCGCCGTCCGAGGGCAAGGCGGAGCCGCAGCGCACCGGACGCCGACGGGTCGACCTGTCCACGCTCGCCCATCCCGAGCTGACCGAGGCCCGGCGCGCCGTGCTCGACGCGGTGGTCGGGGCCAGCGCCCGCGACGACGCCGCCGACCGGTTCGGCGTCGGACCGGCCGCGCTGGCCGAGGTCCGGCGCAACGTCGACCTCGCCCGGCTGCCGGCCCGGCCGGCCCACGAGGTCTACACCGGCGTGCTGTACGCCGCGCTCGACCACCCGAGCCTGTCCGCGGACGCCCGCCGCCGGGCCGCCCGGTGGGTGCGGGTGCAGAGCGCGCTGTGGGGGCCGATCCGGCTCGGCGACGTCATCCCGTCCTACCGGGTCTCCGCACACACCCGGCTGCCCGGGTTCGGGTCGTTGCCGGGCTGGTGGCGGGAGCGGACCGCGTCGCTGGACCTGCCGGCTGGTCCGGTGGTCGACTGCCGCTCGCAGGGCTACGCCGACGCCTGGCGGATGCCGGCCGGTGTCGAGACCCTGCAGGTCCGGGTGGTCACCGAGGTCGACGGCCGGCTGGTCAGCGTCAGCCACCACGCCAAGCACACCCGCGGGCTGGTCGTCCGGGCCCTGCTCGAGACCGACCGTCCGCTCCGGAGCGGACGGCAGGTGGTGGCCGCGCTCGGAGCGGCCGGATTCGACTGCGCGCTGCTGGGCGATGGTCCGCGCCGCCGGCTCGAGGTCCGGGCGGTGCTCGGCGGGAACGAGGGGTCGGACCGCCGCGAGGCGGCCGGGTGACCGGGCGACGTCCGCAGGCGAGCCGGGTGGTCGGGCTGGGCCGCCCGGTCCCGCTGTCCGCGATCCTCGGCCACCACCGCCGCGGGCCGGCCGATCCGACCCACCGGCGGATCGGCACCGGCTGGCTGCGGGCTTCGCGGACGCCCGAGGGGCCCGTCCTGCTCAAGCTGGCTCCGCTCGCCGACGGGGTCCGGGCCGACGCCTGGGGCCCGGGGGCGGAGTGGGCGATCGACCAGGTCCCGCGGCTGGTCGGTGCCGACGACGACCCGAGCGGCTTCGTCCCGCGCCCCGAGCACCCGCCGCTGGTCGAGGCGCTGCGGCGGTTCGGCAGCTACCGGGTCGGCGCGACCGACCTCGTCCTGGAGGCGCTGGCGCCGGCCTGTCTGGAGCAGGTGGTGACCGGCAAGGAGGCGTTCCGGGCGTTCCGGCTGCTGACCGCCGAGTACGGCGAGCCGGCACCGGGCCCGACCGACGACCCGGGCTCGGCCGCCTTCGGGATGCGGCTGCCGCCGACCGCCGAGGTCTGGGCCCGGGTGCCGAGCTGGAAGTTCCTGGCCGCCGGGGTCGAGCAGCGCCGCAGCCGCACCCTGGTCCGGGCGGCCACCCGCGCCACCGCGCTCGAGCGCACCCTGGGCCGCGACTCGGCCGCGGTCGACGCGGCGCTCCGCAGCCTGCCCGGGATCGGGCCCTGGACGTCGGCCGAGGTCCGCCAGCGCGCGCACGGCGACGCCGACGCCTGGAGCATCGGCGACTACCACGTCGGCAAGGGCATCACCTGGGCGCTGACCGGCGAGGCGCTCGACGACGACGCCTGCACCGAGGTCCTGGAGCCCTACCGCGGTCACCGGTTCCGGGTGCAGCAGCTGCTCGCCCTGATGGGCCTGCGGCCGCCCCGACGGGCACCGCGGATGACGCTGCCCACGCACACGCCGTACGCGACCCGCGGCCGGTCCTGAGCCGGACGGTCTGAGCCGGACGGTCCGCGGCGCAGCGGGTCAGCGTCCCGGCGGACGCCGGACGTCGACCGGTCCGGACTTAGCCAGCAGCGGCCACCGGCGGACCACCGCCCGGGTCGCGGCCGAGAACCCGCCGCCGGTGCGGAACCGGGAGATCAGCGCGACGTCGCCACCGCGCAGGTAGTCCAGGGCGTAGGCCTGCCACAGCCTGTTCCGGTCCCGCGGGACCGCCCGGATCATCGGCGGGTGGTAAGAGCGTCCCCCGAGGTCGACGACCAGCGGGCAGCCGCGGTCGAGGTTGCGCTGCACCACGTCGAGCTCGAGCGCCGGTCCCGGGTCGTCGAAGGTGACGCAGCCGGGGGCCCGGTCGACGGCGTCCCGCACCGCCGGGGTGATCCGGAAGCGGGTGCCGAACCGGCTGTCGGGCTGGTGCCAGCCGAGCCCGACCAGCACCGCCACCCCGAGCACGGCCGCGAGCACCGGACGCCCGCGCGGCGCGGCGGCGGGACGGCCGGCGAGGGTGCCGGCGGCGGTGCCGAGCACCAGGGCCGTCGGGGCCCCGAGCAGCGCGCCGTAGTGCAGGAACTCCGACGGGGTGGCCACCAGGACCAGGACCGAGACGACGTACAGCGCGACCCCCAGCCGGCCGAGCGCGGTGCGCAGGGCCAGCAGCAGCGCGGCCAGCACCACCAGCAGCACGACGCCGAGCAGCACGCCCGGCACCCGATCGCCGCCGTCCCCGCGCAACCCGGTGGCGACGGCCAGCCGACCCGACACCGTGCCGACCGAGCGCCGGCCCAGCTGGTCGGTGACCACCATCTGCCACATCGCGGTCGGCGCCTGGACGAAGAAGACCAGATAGACCACCGCGGCCAGGGCCATCGCGGCGAGACCGGTCGCCGCGGCTTCCCGCGACCGGCGGCCGACCAGCAGCCAGCCGACCACCGCCATCACGATCACGACTCCCCAGATCTTGATCGTCACCACCAGCCCGAGCGCGCAGCCGGCGATCACCGCCCGGCGGAGCCTCGAGGGCGGGAACGGGTCGGCGGGTCCCTCCGCGGTGCTCGACCCGGCGTCGCCGGCGTCCGGCACCAGCCGGCGCAGCCAGCGGCCCGGAGCTGTCCGGTCGAGTGCGGCGGGCCACCCGAAGCGGCCGCCGTCGACCCCGAGCAGCAGCACCGCGAGCACCAGCAGGGTGTTCTGCGGACCCTCGAGCAGGGTGGTGCGCTCGACGTAGGACACCGGGAAGAACAGCGCGTAGGTCAGCCCGCCCACCAGCACCGCGACGAGCCCGTGCCGGCGGAGCACCAGCCCGAGCAGCCCGGCCGTGACGGCGCCGACGGCTATCCAGGCGAGCCGGGCCAGGGCGAACGCGTCCGGGTCGCCGACCAGCCGGCCGAGCGCGGCGAACGGGCTCAGCAGCACCAGGATCCCGGGCGGCTGGAGCAGCAGGAAGTCGCGGTAGGGCAGCCGCCCGTGGACCAGCCCGACCGTGGCGGCGAAGTGCACCGCGTCGTCGTAGTTGCCGAGGCCGTGCAGCCCGCCGCCGCGGAGCACCGGGACCAGCCGGACCACGAAGGCGACCACCGTTGTGAGGGCGGCCGCGGTCGCCAGCGCCGGGACGCCCGGGCGGCGGTCCGGCGTCGCGGGCGGCGTCCGCAGCGGGACGGCCGGGCTCTGCGGGGTCGACACGCCGCTGCCTCCCGGGTGCTCGCTGGTCCGTCCGGGGCCGGACGACCTCCGCGGGAGCCTAACCGGGCCGTCTGAGACCCGGCCCGGCTCAGCTCGCGGTGACCCGGGGGATGATCTCGGTGGCGGCGGCCTCGTCCTCGGGCGGGATGGTCGACCCGGGCACCCGGAAGGTGAACTCCGCACCGCCCTGGGCCGAGCGTCCGGCCCGGACCCAGCCGCCGTGCCGGGCGGCGGCCTGGGCGACGATCGACAGCCCGAGCCCGGTGCCCGGCGTGTTCCGCGACGACTCGGCGCGGTAGAAGCGGTCGAACACGTGCGGCAGGTCCTCCTCGGCGATGCCCGGACCCTCGTCGGCGATCCGCAGCCGGTCGCCCTCGAGCTGGACCCGGACGGTGCCCCCGGCCGGGCTCCACTTGACCGCGTTGTCGAGCAGGTTGGTGATCGCCCGCTCCAGTGTGTCGGGCTCGCCGACCAGGTAGAGCGGGTTGAGCTCGACGTCGAAGTGCAGCCCGGGCCCGCGCCGGCGGGCGCGTTCCAGCGCGGCGTTGACCACGTCGCGGAAGTCGAGCGGCTCGAGCGCGGGCGCTCGCTGGTCGTCGCGGGCCAGCTGGACCAGGTCGCCGATCAGGGCGGTGAACTCGGCCAGCTGCGCGGTGACGTCGGTGAGGATCTCGGTCCGCGCCCCGGGCGGCAGCATCGGGTTGCGGTCGTCGGCGGCCAGCAGCTCGATGTTCGTCCGCAGGCTGGTCAGCGGGGTGCGGAGCTCGTGCCCGGCGTCGGCGATCAGCTGGCGCTGCCGCTCGCGGGACCGGCTGAGCGAACGGATCATCCGGTTGTAGGAGTCGGCCAGCCGGGACAGCTCGTCGCGTCCGCTGACCGGGATCGGGGCGAGGTCGTCGGTGGTGGTGACCTCCTCGACCGCCGCGGTCAGGCGGCGGACCGGGCGGAGGCTCGACCGGGCCACCGCCGACCCGGCGAAGGCGGCGGCGATCACCCCGACCGCCCCGAAGATCAGCAGCACCACCCACAGCGAGGACAAAATCACGTTGGTGGCGGCCAGCGGGCGGCCGAGCACCAGGGCGTACTCGTAGCCGGGCACCGGCACCGCGACCACCCGGTAGAGCTGGCCGTTCGAGGCGATCGTTGTGCGGGCGGACGAGCCGGTCTGCACCCGGGCCACCACGAGCTCCTCGGGGCCGGGACGCAGCGTGACCGCCTCGTCGGGGACCAGCCGCACCTCGCCGTCGGCCTTGATCACCGCGACGCTGACGTTGCCGGCGGCCAGCGCCTCGCCGGTCAGCCCGCCGAGGCCGCGGACGTCCGGACGCACGGTGACGGCGACCGAGCGGGCCAGGCTGGTCAGCTCGCTGTCGAGCTGGTTGTAGAGCGCGACCCGGGTGGTCACGTAGGCGGCCACGCCGGTCACCGCCACCGCGGTGGCCACGGCGAACGCGGTCAGCGCGGAGACCCGCCGGCGCAGCGAGACGGCGGTCAGGTAACGACGCAGGAAGCTGATCATGGTCGGTTCCGGGGCGGACCGGACGGGAGCCTGCTGATCATGGGACGGGGGGTGGTCATGATCAAGTGGTCACGGGCCGCGGGTCGGTGGTCGTCATCGCGGCGCCCCGGTCACGGCGGGGTTTCGCGCAGCACGTAGCCCACGCCGCGGACGGTGTGGATCAGCCGCGACTCGTCGTCCACCTCGGTCTTGCGCCGCAGGTAACCGATGTAGACCTCGAGGCTGTTGGCGGTGGTGGGGAAGTCGAAGCCCCACACCTCGTTGAGCAGCCAGGACCGCTCGAGCACCCGGCGCGGGTTCTTCATGAACGCCTCGAGCAGGGCGAACTCGGTCCGGGTCAGGCTGATCTGGCGCGACCCCCGGATCACCTCACGGGTGTGGGTGTTGAGGACCAGGTCCGAGAAGGTCAGGCTGTGGGTGGAGGGGTCGGAGGAGTCGGCCACCGTGCCGGCGCGCCGGACCAGGGCGCGGAGCCGGGCCAGCAGCTCGTCGAGCGAGAAGGGCTTGGCCAGGTAGTCGTCGGCACCCGCGTCGAGCCCGTCGACCCGGTCGCCGACGGCGTCGCGCGCGGTGAGGATGAGGATCGGCACGTCGTTCCCGGCCGACCGCAGCATCCGGGTCGTCTCCAGCCCGTCGAGCTTGGGCATCATCACGTCCATGATCACGGCGTCCGGCCGGACCGCACCGAGCCGGGCGAGGGCCTCCAGCCCGTCGTCGGCCGTCGTCACCTCGTACCCGTTGAAGGCCAGCGAGCGACGCAGCGAGTCCCGGACCGCCTGATCGTCGTCCACCACCAAGATGTGCATGGCGCCAGAGTTTCATCGAATCGCCCGAATGGTCCACATCTGTGTCTCATCGGCTCGTCGGAAGATCACCGTCGGAGGTCGCTTCCGACCGGCTCCGCGGGCCCCGACCCTGCGGTCGGCGCGCCGGGTCGGTCCCCCTATTCTCGCTGTCATGTCCTACCAGGCCGCCGAGGATCGCTACGACGTCCAGCCCTACCGCCGCTGCGGGCGCAGCGGCCTGAAACTGCCGGCCGTCTCGCTCGGCTTCTGGCACAACTTCGGCGACGACGTCGAGTTCGCCCGGCAGCGCGACATCACCCGGCGGGCCTTCGACCTCGGGGTCACCCACTTCGACCTGGCCAACAACTACGGTCCGCCCTACGGGTCGGCCGAGACCAACGCGGGCCGGTTGTTCGCCACCGACTTCAAGCCCTACCGCGACGAGTTGATCATCTCGAGCAAGGCCGGCTGGGACATGTGGCCGGGGCCGTACGGCGACCACGGCTCGCGCAAGTACCTGACCGCCAGCCTCGACCAGAGCCTGCAGCGGCTCGGGCTCGATTACGTCGACATCTTCTACCACCACCGCCCGGACCCCGAGACCCCGCTCGAGGAGACGATGGGCGCGCTCGACGCGGCCGTCCGGGCCGGCAAGGCGCTCTACGTCGGCGTCTCGTCCTACTCGCCCGAGCACACCGCGCGGGCGGCGAGCATCCTGGCCGACCTCGGCACCCCGCTGACCATCCACCAGCCCTCGTACTCGATGTTCAACCGCTGGATCGAGCCCGAGCTGCTCGGCACCCTCGAACGGGTCGGTGCCGGCTGCATCGCCTTCACCGCGCTGGCCCAGGGGCTGCTCACCGACCGCTACCTCGACGGCATCCCGGAGGGGTCGCGCGCCGCGCAGGGCAAGTCGCTCGACCAGGGCGTGATCAACGAGGAGAACCTGGGGCGGGTCCGTGCCCTCAACGAGATCGCCCAGAGCCGCGGCCAGACCCTGGCCCAGCTCGCGCTGGCCTGGGTGCTCCGCGACCAGCGGATGACCTCGACGCTGATCGGCGCCAGCAGCGTCAAGCAGCTCGAGGACAACGTCGCCGCGGTCCGCAACCTCGACTTCACCGACGACGAGCTCGCCGAGATCGACAAGCACGCCGTCGACTCCGGGGTCGACCTCTGGGCCGGCGCCCGCGACGCCACCGAGTGACCTGATCCGTCACGGAGCCCGCCGACCCCTCACGGTGCCCTGACCCCACCCCCGGGCCCTGAGCCCCACACCCGTGCCCTGAGCCCCAGCTCCGTGCCCTGAGCCTGTCGAAGGGCAGCGGATGGGGCCTCAGCCCGCGGGCCGGGTGAGCAACCGGAGCAGGATCCGCAACCGGCGGGACTCGCCGCCCTGGTCGAACAGCCGGTCGAGCTGGTCCTGCACGTGGCAGGAGGTCAGCAGCTCGAGCGCGTCGCCGAACGGGATGGCCAGGCTCAGCCCGGACGCCTCGACGCCGCGCGCGATCAACGCGCCGAACTGCTCGAGGTAGCCGTCGCTGAACTCCCGGTAGGCGTCCCGCACGGCCGGTCGGCGGGCGGCGTAGAGCAGCAGCTCGTGCTGGGCGAGCACCCACTCGCGCTCGGGGTGCAGGTGGTGCTCGAGGGTGTCGAGCGCGGCGGTGAGCACCGCGTCCGGGTCGCCGCGCGGCCCGTTCTCCGCGATCACGTCGATCGCCGCCTGCGCCGCCGCGTACTGGTGCTCCATCTGCAGCCGCAGCATGGCCAGCACCAGCTCGTCCTTGTCGGCGAAGTTCGAGTAGAAGGCGCCGCGGGTGAACCCGGCGGCCTCGCAGATCTCCTCGACGCTGGCCCCGATGATCCCGCGCTCGGCGAACACGCCGACCGCGGCGTTCATCAGCCGTTCCCGGGTCGCCGCCCGCCGGCCGCTCACGGGGGGTGCGGCGCTGGTGCTGGTCATCAGGTGTCCGATCTTCCTCTCCGGACCGACACAGCTTGTGGCCAGGGTCACGGTCGCCGGCATCCGGATACGCCGGTGTATTGAATACAGTACTGTATCGACCCGTGCCGACCGGCACGGAACCGCCGAACGCCCGCGACGGGCCGCGCAAGGAGATCCGGTGTCCTCCTACCTGTACGGACTCGCCAAGCTCGCCATCCGGCGCCGGCTGCGGGTGCTGCTGGCCTGGCTCGCCGTGCTGGTCGTCCTCGGCGGCGCGGCCGGCCTGTCCGGGGCGAACTTCGAGGACTCCTTCTCGCTGCCGGGCACCGAGTCGCAGCAGGCTCTGGACTCGCTCAAGCTGACGTTCCCGCAGGTCAGCGGGGCCGGCGCCCAGGTGATCGTGGTCGCGCCCGAGGGGCAGAGCGTCCGCACCGGCGACGAGCGGCAGGCGATCCTCGACGGCGTCGCCGCCTTCAAGAAGATCGACCTGGTCGACACCGTGAGCTCGCCGTTCGACCAGCGGATCAAGAACGTCATCTCCGACGACGGGTCGGCGGCGATCATCAGCGTCCAGCTCTCGGTCGACCGGGAGGGCGTGACCACCGCGCTCCAGAACCGGCTCGAGGCCGAGGGCCGGGCCATCCAGGCGGCCGTGCCCGGCTCGACGGTCTCGGTCGGCGGCGACGCCTTCCAGATGAACTCGGTGCACATCTCGGCCACCGAGGGCATCGGCGTGGTGGTCGCGCTGATCGTGCTGTTCTTCACCCTCGGCTCGCTCCGGGCGGCCGGGATGCCGCTCCTGACGGCGCTGCTCGGCGTCGGCGTCACCATGGCCGGGATCGTGGCGGTGACCGCGCTGGTCACGGTCAGCTCGACCACCCCGATGCTGGCGCTGATGCTCGGGCTGGCGGTCGGCATCGACTACGCCCTGTTCATCACCTCCCGACACCGGGACCAGCTCCGGGACGGGATGGAGGTCGGCGAGTCGATCGCCCGGTCGGTGGCCACCGCGGGCTCGGCGGTGGTGTTCGCCGGGCTCACCGTGATGATCGCGCTGGCCGGGCTGTCCGTCGCGGGCATTCCGTTCCTCACCACGATGGGCATCGCCGCCGCGGTCGGCGTCGCGGTGGCCGTGGTCATCGCGCTCACCCTGCTCCCGGCGCTGCTCGCCTTCGCCGGCGAGCGGCTGCGTCCGAAGCCGGCCGGCTCGCGCCCGGCCCGCAAGGCCGCCGCAGCCGCCGCGGCGAACGGCCAGCCCGCGCAGCACGCCGTCCCGGTCGCGGCGAAGCAGCGTCCGCAGCTGGCCCGCAGCTGGGTCCGGCTGGTCACCAAGGTGCCGGCGCTGACCATCGCGATCGTCGTCATCGGTCTGGGCGCGCTGGCGCTGCCGGCGCAGTCGCTCCGGCTGTCGCTGCCCGACAACGGCACCGCCGACGTCGGCACCCCGGCCCGGACCACCTACGACCTGGTCGCCGACCACTTCGGCCCGGGCTACAACGGCCCGCTGATCGTCACCGCCAAGATCGTCGGCTCGAACGACCCGCTGGGCGTGATGGACAAGATGGGCGACGAGATCCGCGCCCTGCCCGGCGTGGCCAGCGTCCCGCTCGCCACACCCAACCAGACCGCGGACACCGGCATCGTCCAGGTCATCCCGACCACCGCGCCCGACGCGCCCGCGACCGCCGACCTGGTCGAGCGGATCCGGGCTCTCGAGCCGCACTTCAAGGCCGAGTACGGCGTCGACACCGCGGTCACCGGGATCACCGCCATCCAGATCGACGTCTCCAACCGGCTCGGCTCGGCGCTTCTGCCGTTCGGCGTGCTGGTGGTCGGTCTCTCGCTGGTGCTGCTGACCATGGTGTTCCGCTCGATCGCCGTCCCGCTCAAGGCGACCATCGGCTACCTGCTCAGCGTGCTGGCCAGCTTCGGCGCGACCAGCCTGGTCTTCATCCACGGCTGGCTGGCCGGTCCGCTCAACGTCGAGCACGTCGGCCCGGTGATCAGCTTCCTGCCGATCCTGCTGATGGGGATCCTCTTCGGGCTGGCCATGGACTACGAGGTGTTCCTGGTCTCCCGGATCCGCGAGGACTTCGTCCACGGCGGCGGGTTGCGCAGCGGTGACCCGCACCGGGCCATCGAGACCGGGTTCGTCGCCAGCTCGCGGGTGGTCGTCGCCGCCGCGGTGATCATGTTCGCGGTGTTCGCCGCGTTCGTCCCCGAGGGCACGGCGGAGATCAAGACCATCGCGTTCGGGCTGGCGGTCGGCGTCTTCGTCGACGCCTTCATCGTCCGGATGACGCTGGTGCCGGCGGTGCTCGCGCTGCTCGGCCGCACCGCCTGGAAGCTGCCGCGCTGGATCGACGAGCGGCTGCCCACCTTCGACGTCGAGGGCGAGGCGCTGGCCCACCAGGTCAAGCAGGCCGACTGGCCCGTCCCGAACCACCCGGCGCTGGTTTACGCCGAGGGGCTGGCCGGGCGGGTCGGCGACCGCAGCTTCGGGCCGATCGACGTCGAGCTGATGCCCGGCCAGGTCGTCGCGGTCCCGTCCGGGCCGGCGACCACCGCGCTGCTCTGGACGCTGACCGGCCGGATGAAGCCGTCCGCCGGCGAGGTCAAGGCGCTCGGGCTGGTGCTGCCGCAGCAGGGCAGCGCGGTCCGGCGCCGGTCGGTGGTGCTCGACGCCCGGGCCGAGCGCTTCGTCGCCCAGCTGCGCCGGACCGTCCGGTCGCGGGTGCAGCTGGTGGTGATCGACCACGCCGGCGAGCTGCCCGAGACGGACCGCGCCGCGGTGGCCGCGGTGCTGGGCGAGCTGATGGCCGCGCGCGCCGACCGCAGTCTGGTGATCGCCACCGACCGCCCGGACGAGCTCTCCCAGCTGCTGCCCGCCGGCGTCGCGCCCGGGCTGCTCGAGGGCCCGCGGTCGCCGCGGGTGCTCGACCGCCCGGCCGACCTGGTCGGCGCCCCGGCCTGACCGGCCGCACCCCGCGGACCGACCCCGCACCCCGAACCGCCCGTCGACACGACCCGAGGACGCAGACAGACATGTTCAGCATCGAGCGCAGCCGCACGACCCGGAAGGCGGGGATCATCACCCTGCTCGGTGTCCTGCTGGTCCCGCTGCTGGTGGCCGGTGGCTTTCTGGCCGCGACCTACCACTCGCAGGACCGGCTGGCCCGGGTGCAGGCCGCGGTGGTCAACCTCGACGACCCGGTCCGGCTCAACGGCCAGCTGGTGCCGCTCGGTCGGCAGCTGGCCGGCGGGCTGGTCAACGGCAGCGACGACATCAAGAAGCAGGCGGCGGTCAACTTCGACTGGGTGCTCAGTGACCGGGCCAACGCCGCCTCGGGCCTGGCCGACGGCCGGTACGCCGCGGTGGTGACGATCCCCAAGAGCTTCAGCGCCGACGCCACCAGCTACGCCAAGAACAAGGCCGACGACGCCCAGCGCGCCACGCTGCAGGTGCAGACCTCGCAGGTGGCCGGGGTCACCGACCCCGCGGTGGCGCAGGCGATCTCGAGCGTCGCGGTCAGCACCCTGAACAAGACGCTGACCCAGAACTACCTCGAGAACATCTACCTCGGGTTCAACGACACCAAGAAGCAGTTCACCACGGTCGCCAACGGGGCCGGTAAGCTCGCCGACGGCGCCACCCAGCTGAGCAGCGGACTCGACCAGACCGCCACCGGCGCCGGCAAGCTCGCCGACGGGATGGCCCAGCTCAGCACCGGCAGCAGCCAGCTCGCCGGCGGCATCGCGCAGACCTCGACCGGGACGACGCAGCTGGCGAACGGACTCGACCAGCTGGCCGCCGGGACGAAGAGCTTGCCGAAGCAGGTCGGACAGTTGGCCGATGGAACGCAGTCATCGGCAGACGGAGCGAAGAAGCTCGCCGGAGGGCTGAAGAAGGTCGACAGCGGCACCGCGCAGTACACCCAGGGTGTCGGCACCTACGTGGACAACGTGGGGAAGCTCGGCAGCGGGATCAGTACCTATGCAGGCGGGCTGCAAACGGCGCAGACCGAGGCGACCAAGCAGGCGGAGCAGATTCAGAACGCCCCGGACCAAGCCCTCTGCGCTCCTGCCCAAATCTCCGATCCGCAGCAGTGCGCCGTGTTCGCCGCCGGGTTCAAGGCGGCATCTCAGTCCATCTTCGGCAAGGATCAGATCTCACCGAAGGGTCAGCCCGATGGTGTGATCGCCTCGTACCGGCTGTTCGCCAACGGCGCCTCCGTTCTGGGCACCAATGCCGGCAAGCTCGTCAGCGGGGGGCAGCAGTTGGCCACCAGCGGCGATGGTCTCGCGTCCGGTGTTCACCAGGCCGCGACCGGCACTTCGAGTCTCGCCACCGGCCTCGGAAAGCTCGCAGCCGGTACGGATCAGCTCTCGACGGGACTGACCGGATTAAGCACGGGGATCGCCAAGACCGCCACCGGGGCGGACAAGCTGGCCACCGGGGTCGGCAAGCTCTCGACCGGGGCGAACCAGCTCGCGGTCGGGGTGTCGAAGTCCTCGGCCGGGGTCGACCAGCTGCACACCGGGCTGGTCAAGCTCAGCGACGGCGGCGACCAGCTGGCCGACGGCACCACCAAGCTCGCCGACGGGCTCGAGAAGGGCGCGAAGCAGATCCCGACCTACACGAAGTCCGACCGGACCACGCTGGCCTCGGTGGTCGCTGCGCCGGTCGAGCACCAGCAGCCCGACAGCCTGTTCTCCGACACCACGACGACCACGCTGCTGGCGCTGCTCGCGCTCTGGCTGGGCGGCCTGGTCACCTACCTGGTGGTCCGGGCGGTGCCGTCCGACGTGCTCGGCTCGGCCAAGTCGACGGTCCGGCTCGCGCTCGAGGCGCTGGCGCCGGGCGCGGCGATCGGGGCCGTGCAGGCGGTGGTCTTCTCGGTGGTGC
Source organism: Microlunatus kandeliicorticis (assembly GCF_014137855.1). Lineage (GTDB taxonomy): Bacteria > Actinomycetota > Actinomycetes > Propionibacteriales > Propionibacteriaceae > Microlunatus > Microlunatus kandeliicorticis. Next base: position 175,147 of record NZ_JACGWT010000002.1, on the reverse strand, counting down.
TCCAGCAGCTGCTCGACCTGTCGTTCGGCGACTACGCGGCGACGCTCGGGTTCCTGGTCTTCGCCGCGGTGACGTTCGCGGTGGTCAACCACGCGCTGACCGCCTGGTTCGGCGGCTTCGGCCGGCTGCTCTCCGCGCTCGCCTTGGCCGTGGTCGCTGCAGCCAGCCTGACCAGTGCGGTGCCCAGCTTCATCGACGACCTGCGCCCGGTGCTCCCGCTGTCGCCGGGGTTGGACGGGCTGCGCGCGGTGGTCACCGGCGCTTCGGGCACCGGCCACGCCGTCGCGGTCCTGCTCGGCTGGCTGGTGGTCGGCCTGGCCGCCTCGGTGGTGGCGGTGGCTCGTCGCCGGGTGCTCCCGGCTCAGAAGCTGACCGCGCTGCCCGCCTGAGCGTCGCGCCACGCAGCACAACGGGGGTGATCCGCACCGACCTCGGTGCGGATCACCCCCGTTGACGCGTCCGAGGCGTGAGCTACTTGGACTCGTGCGGCTCGCTGGTCACGATCACCGCGTGCGCGAAGGCGATCACCAGGGTGGCGAAGCTGGCGAACATGGCGATCGCGCCGCCGATGGTCAGCCAGGGCCAGAGCGAGAGCCGACCGGTGTCGGCCATCACCAGGATCACCATGCCGATGATCCAGGCCACCGCGGTGGCCACACCGGCCACGCCCTTCATCACGTTCGCCATCAGGACCTCCGCTCCCGCCGGGGCGACCCGGCAACGGGATCCAGCCTAGCCCCGGCCGACGCCCGGAGTGCGGTCAGCCGGGCTGGTCCGCCGTCCGGGCCGCCTGCAGCTCGCGGACCCGCTCGAGCACGCCGGGCATCGCCGACTCGATCATGCTCAGGGTGTCGACGAACCCGTCCTGGCCGCCGTACCACGGGTCGGGCACGCCCGACCCCGGCCCGGCGTCCGGGTCGAAGTCGCTGAGCAGCCGGACCTCGCGGCCGCGTCCCAGCCGGGCCAGTCGGTCGACGTGCAGCTGCTCCATCGCCACCACCAGGTCCGCGCCGGCCAGCTCGTCGGCGTCCATCTGGTGCGCCCGGTGCCCCTCGGTGCGGTAGCCGTGCTCGGCCAGCGTCCGCCGGGCCCGCGGGTCGATCGGCTCGCCGAGCTCCTCGCTGCTGGTCCCGGCGCTGGTGAACACCACGTCCTGCAGTCCCTCGTCGGCGGCCATCCGCTCGGCGACCCGCTCGGCCATCGGCGAGCGGCAGATGTTGCCCCAGCAGACGAAGACCACCCGGACCGGGTCGACGCCTCCGCCGGCACCCCCGGCGTCGGGGCTCACCGGCGGCCCCGCCGCCGGTTGCGCTCGTCCCGGTCGGGGACGAACGCGTTGAGCACGAAGCTCACCACCGAGACGATGATCGCCCCGAGCACCGCCGTCCAGAACCCCTCGACGTGCCAGCCCAACCCGACCAGGTTCGACAGCCACGAGGTCAGCAGCAGCATCAGCGCGTTGATGACCAGCAGGAAGATGCCCAGGGTCAGCAGCACCACCGGCGCGGTGACCAGCTTGAACACCGGCTTCACCACCGCGTTGACGATGCCGAAGATCAGCGCGACCACCAGCAGCGCGACGATCTTGCCCTCGGTGGTGGTCGCGGTCAGCGAGATGCCGTCGAGCAACCAGGTGGCCACGCCGAGCGCGGCCGCGTTGGCGAGCAGCCGGAGGATCCATCGCATGGTCCCGATGCTCCCACGCGCCGCCGCCCGACCGGAGCGACGGTGACCCTGGCCGCCCCCTGAACCGCCGGGACCGGAGGCCACCCTGCCGACGAGACCGCCGGGGCCCGCGCATAGCGTCGGCTTCATGGCACTCGGGTCGAACGGACAGCGCCGGCGGATCGCCGTCACCGGCGGCAGCGGCAAGCTCGGTCGGGTGGTGGTGCGCCATCTCGCCGACCGCGGCGACGAGGTGGTCAGCCTCGACCGCACGCCCGACCCGGACTGGGACGGCGCGTTCGTCCGGGTCGACCTCACCGACTACGGCCAGGTGGCCGAGGTGCTCACCGGCATCGACGACAGGTACGACCGGATCGACGCGGTGGTGCACCTCGCCGCGATCCCGGCTCCCGGGCTGATCCCGAACGCGGCGACGTTCGCCAACAACATCACCTCGAGCTTCCACGTCTACCAGGCGGCCAAGCTCGCGAACATCACCAAGATCGTCTGGGCCTCCAGCGAGACGGTGCTCGGGCTCCCGTTCGACACCCCGCCGGACTACCTGCCGGTGGACGAGGACGTGCACCGGCCGGAGAGCACCTACTCGCTGGTCAAGCACCTCGAGGAGACGATGGCCGTCCAGTTCTGCCGGTGGAACCCGGAGCTGTCGATGATCGGGTTGCGGTTCAGCAACGTGATGGTCCCGGCCGACTACGCCGGCTTCGAGGACTTCCAGGACGACCCGACCGTCCGGAAGTGGAACTACTGGTCCTACATCGACGCCCGCGACGGCGCCGCGGCCGTCGCCTGCGCGCTCGACCACGACCAGCCGGGTGCCGACGTGTTCGTGATCGCCAACCCCGACTCGGTGATGCGGACCCCGACCGCGGAGCTGCTGGCGCAGGTCGCCCCCGACGTCCCGCTGCGCCGGGAGCTCGGCGAGCACGAGCCCGGGCTGGACAGCACCAAGGCGCGCACCGTGCTCGGCTGGACGCCGCAGCACAGCTGGCGCGACCACGTCTGAGACGACGCCGACGAGAGACAGCTGAGGAGAGAGACATGGACTACGTACGACTGGGTGACACCGGACTGCAGGTGTCACCGATCTGTTTGGGCTGCATGACCTACGGCGAGCCGGACCGCGGCAACCACGCGTGGTCGCTGCCGGAGGAGGAGAGCCGGCCGTTCATCCGCAGCGCGATCGAGGCCGGGATCAATTTCTTCGACACCGCCAACGTCTACTCCGACGGGTCGAGCGAGGAGATCACCGGTCGGGCGTTGCGCGACTTCGGGCACCGCGACGAGATCGTGCTGGCCACCAAGGTGCACGGCCGGATGTCGCCCGGCCCGAACGGCCAGGGGCTGTCCCGGAAGTCGATCATGACGCAGATCGACCACTCGCTGCGCCGGCTCGGGACCGACTACGTCGACCTCTACCAGATCCACCGGTGGGACCCGAACACCCCGATCGAGGAGACGATGGAGGCGCTCCACGACGTGGTCAGGGCCGGCAAGGCGCGCTACCTCGGCGCCTCGTCGATGTGGGCCTGGCAGTTCAGCAAGGCGCAGTACACCGCCGCGGTCAACGGCTGGACGCCCTTCGTCAGCATGCAGAACCACTACAACCTGCTGGCCCGCGAGGAGGAGCGCGAGATGCTCCCGCTCTGCGAGGACCAGGGTGTCGGGGTGATCCCGTGGAGCCCGCTGGCCCGCGGCAAGCTGACCCGACCCTGGGACGAGAAGACCAACCGCTCGGAGACCGACCAGTTCGGCCAGACGCTCTACCAGCCGGCGGACGCCGAGATCGTCGCGGCGGTGACGGCCGTGGCGGAGGAGCGGGGCGTACCCGCGGCCCAGGTCGCGCTGGCCTGGGTGAGCCGCAACCCGGCGGTCACCGCCCCGATCATCGGGGCCTCGAAGCCGCACCACCTGACCGACGCGGTCGCCTCGCTCGAGATCGAGCTCAGCGACGAGGAGGTCGGCCGGCTCGAGGCGCCGTACACGCCGCGTGAGCCGGCCGAGCTGCGCCGCTGACGACCACCCGGTGACGCCCGAACGGGACGGGCGCGGTCGGCTCAGCCGGCCGCGTCCGCCGGTTCGGCCTCGCGTTCGGTCGGACGCGGACTGCGGCGGGAACGCTTGTCCCGCTTGCGTTTCTTGCGGTGCTCCTCGTCGGTGTCGATCAGGGCGGCGAACCACTGTGCCCGCGGGTTCGCGTTGATCAACGTCGCCTTGACGAACAGGGTGGCCGGGATGGCCAGCAGCGCGCCCAGCGCACCGAGCAGGTAGGCCCAGAAGATCAACGACAGGAACGCGATCGAGGGGTTGACCCCGGCCGCGTCGCCGGTGAACCGCGGCTGGATCAGCGTCTGGACGACGAAGTTGACCACGCAGTAGCTGACGATCACCGCGACCATCGGCCCCAGGCCGCCGTCGAGCAGCGCGATCAGGGCCGGCGGGATCACCCCGAGCACGAAGCCGACGTTGGGGATGTAGTTGGTGACGAAGGCGAGCACGCCCCAGGTCAGGGCCAGCGGGACGCCGATGATCCAGAGCGCGATCACGTCGATCACCGCGACGATCAGCCCGAAGACGCTGGTGACGATCCAGTAGCTGCGCACCCGGCGGGCGAACTCGCCGAACGCGTCGGCCAGCGTCGAGCGCTGCCGCCGGATCCGGTCGAGCCGCTGGTCGAACCCGGCGGCGTCGGCGGCCAGGAAGATGATCACCGTCACCAGCAGCACGATCAGGGAGAGCCCGCTGCTGACGCTGCTGAGCAGGGTCTGCGCGATCCCGGTGAAGCTCGACACGTTGATCGAGCTGAGCATGCTGGTCAGCTGCGCCTGGCCGACCCCGAGGTCGGACAGCTGCGCGAGCGCGTTGTTGTAGAGGGTGACGAACGAGCTGGTGTAGCTCGGCAGCGTCGTGGCCAGCTGACCGATGGCCAGCACCACCGAGCCCAGCACGACCAGCAGGGCGCCGTAGATCGCCAGCAGCACCACCACGGTGGAGAACCAGCCGGGCATCCGCGCCTTGGTCACCAGCACCCGGCGCAGCGGCTGGAAGGTGATCACCAGGGTCAGCGCCAGGAAGGTCGGCCCGATGATGCTGGCGGTCGACTTCAGCCCGACGCCGACGATCACCAGCGCCGCAGCCACCACCACCCCCCAGAGCGGCCAGGTGGCGTCCCGCGTGGTGGGGTGCCGGTCGGACGGCACGACGCCGGGACGGCCGGGCGGGACGGGACGGTCGCCGGACGGCTCGGTCGGAAGGACCGGTCGGGAGGGCATGCGGGTCAGCCTAGCGAGACCGGCTGCCGCGCCCGGCGCCACGAGCCGGGGTCAGCAGGGCGGCGGGCAGCCGTGCCGGATCGTCGCGGCGACCACGGCGCCCGCCTCACCGACCGCCCGCAGCTGTTCGGGGTTCAGCACGTCGATCAGCAGTCGCCGGACCTCGGCCACGTGCCCCGGAGCCGCCTCCTCGACCCGGCGGCGTCCCTCCGGGGTGAGACTGGCGACGGTGGCCCGGCCGTCGTCGGGGTCGGGGGACCGACGCACCCAGCCGCGCTGCTCGAGCCGCTTGACGACGTTGGACAGCCGGGAGAGCGAGCCGTTGGCCAGCTCGGCGAGGGCGCTCATCCGCAGCGTCTGGTCGGAAGTCATCGACAACCGGCTCAGCACGAAGTACTCGAACAGGCTGAGCCCGGAGTCGCGCTGCAGCTGGGCGTCCAGCGCGCCCGGGAGCTGGATGGCCATCGCCGCGACCCCGATCCAGGCGTGCTGCTGCTCGGCATCGAGCCAGCGGGGTGCGGTGTCCATGCCCTGAGCCTACTTGACTTCACGCTTGAACTGAGTTTCACTGCAAGAAGCTTCAACCATGAAGTGACCACACGAGGAGCACACCAATATGACTCTGTTCCGTCTCGACGCCAGCATCCGGATCGAGGGCTCGGCCAGCCGGGAGATCGCCGACCTGGTCGAGGCCGAGTGGCTGCAGGCCCACCCCGGCGACCGGGTCGAGACCCGTCACCTCGGGGTCGACCCGCTGCCGGCCGACGCCTGGGCCCACGCGGTCTCCGCCGGCTTCGTCGCCGAGGACCAGCGCACCGCCGAGCAGGCCGCCGCGGTCAAGCTCGCCGCCGGGCTGGTCGACGAGCTGGTCGAGGCCGACGCGATCCTGCTCGCCGTCCCGCTCTACAACTTCGGGGTCTCGCAGCACGTGAAGACCTGGATCGACCTGATCATCACCGACCCGCGCGCCGCCGCCGGCGCACCGCCGTTCCTGGCCGGCACGAAGGTCGTGCTGGCCACCGTCCGCGGTGGGGCGTACGGTCCGGGCACACCCCGCGAGGGCTGGGACCACTCGACCGGCTACCTGCGCCGGATCCTGGCCGACGTCTGGGGTGCCGACCTCACCGTGGTCGAGCGGGAGTTCACCCTGGTGGGGGTGAACCCGGCCCTGGACGCGTTCACCGAGACGGCCGCCGAGCTGCACGCCCGGGCCAAGGACGCGGCCCGCGACGCCGGCCGCGCGCTCGCGGCCTGACCGGTCGCGGCGGTCAGCCGGGAGGTCAGGCCAGCGCGACCCGGCGGACGTAGTCGGCGACCTCGAGGCCCTCGGCCTCGGCCCGCCGGCTGACCTCCGCGTGCTCGGCGGCGTCGAAGCGGACTTCGACCGTGGTCCCGGGGACGACGTCCTCCGGGACCGCGGCGCCGGTCCGGGCCCGGTAGTCGGCCAGCTCGGCCGGCGTCATGGTCGACGGGTCGGTCCTGACGTAGGTCATCGGTCGCTCCCTGGTGCTCAAGGTGGCTGGAACCCGGCGTCACGCCGGGCTCACCGACCAGTCTTGCGCGACAGGTCCCGGCCGACCAGGCTCGAGGACCAGCCGTCCGCAGAGCGAGCGGGTTCCGCTCAGACGTTCGGCTTCTCGGCGCCGATCGTGGTGTCGTCGCCGTGCCCGGTCCGGACGACGGTCGCGTCCGGCAGCGCGAACAGCCGCTCGCGGATCGACCGCCGGATCAGGTCGGCGTCGCTGTAGCTGCGTCCGGTGGCGCCCGGCCCGCCCTGGAACAGGGTGTCGCCGCTGAACACGGTGCCGAGGGCCTCGGCGTACAGGCAGACGGCGCCCGGGGTGTGGCCGGGGGTGTGCAGGACGCGCAGCTCGGTGCCGCCGATCAGGATCGTCTGGTCGTCGTCGAGCTCGCCGTCGGGGGCGACGTCGTGGGTCAGGGCCCAGACCACCCGGTCCGCGGGGTGCAGCAGCACCGGCGCGCCGGTGGCCGCGGCCAGCTCGGGGGCGATCCGCACGTGGTCGTCGTGACCGTGGGTGCACACGATCGCCGCGACCGACCGGTCGCCGACCAGCGCGAGGATCGGCGCCACCGCGTGCGGGGCGTCGATCACCACGCACTCGCGGTCGTCACCGACCACCCAGACGTTGTTGTCGACGTCGAAGGTCTGACCGTCGAGGCTGAAGGTCCCCGAGGTGACCGTGTGGTCGATCCGCGCGCTCACGCGCTCACCTGCTCGCCCTCGTGCGCCTCGAGCGGGTTGGTCGAGCCGGAGTCGCTGTCCGGGCCGTCGAGGATCACCACCGAGCGGAGCACGTCGCCGGCGTGCATCTTGTCGAAGGCCGCCTCGATGTCGCCGATGCCGATCTCCTCGGTGACGAAGGCGTCCAGCGGCAGCCGGCCCTGCAGGTAGAGGTCGATCAGCATCGGGAAGTCGCGGTCGGGCAGGCAGTCGCCGTACCAGCTCGACTTGAGCGAGCCGCCGCGCCCGAACACGTCGAGCAGCGGCAGCTCCAGCGTCATCTCCGGCGTGGGGACGCCGACCAGCACCACGGTGCCGGCTAGGTCGCGGCCGTAGAACGCCTGCAGCCAGGTCTCCGGGCGGCCGACCGCGTCGATCACCACGTCGGCGCCGAACCCGCCGGTCAGCGCCTGGATCTGCGCGACCGGGTCGCCCTCGCGCGCGTTGATCGCGTCGGTCGCTCCGAGCTCGCGGGCCACGGCCAGCTTCCGCTCGTCGACGTCGACGGCGATGATCTTCGACGCTCCGGCCAGCCGCGCCCCGGCGATGGCCGCCGAGCCGACCCCGCCGCAGCCGATCACGGCGACGCTGTCGCCGCGGCCGACGTTGCCGGTGTTGATCGCCGCGCCGAGCCCGGCCATCACCCCGCAGCCGAGCAGCCCGGCGGCGGCGGGACGGGCGCGCTCGTCGACCTTGGTGCACTGGCCCGCGGCCACCAGCGTCTTGTCCATGAAGGCGCCGATGCCCAGCGCCGGCGACAGCTCGGTGCCGTCCTCGAGCGTCATCTTCTGGGTGGCATTGAACGTGTTGAAGCAGTACCAGGGACGGCCGCGGCGGCAGGCCCGGCAGGTGCCGCAGACGGCGCGCCAGTTGAGGATCACGTAGTCGCCCGGTGCGAGGTCGCGGACGTCGTCGCCGACCTGCTCGACGATGCCGGCGGCCTCGTGCCCGAGCAGGTAGGGGTAGTCGTCGCCGATCCCGCCCTCGCGGTAGTGCAGGTCGGTGTGGCAGACCCCGCAGGCGAGGATCCGGACCACCGCCTCACCCGGGCCGGCGTCCGGGACGTTGACCGTCACCAGCTCGACCGGCGCCCCCTTGCTGCGGGCGATGACTCCCTGGACCTGCTGCGGCACGATGTCCTCCTCGACGACGGGGCTGGCGGCTCCGTCATCGTAGTGAGCGCGCGGTGCTGCCGCTCAGCGCGGGAGGGCCGGACGGTGTCGGCCGCCGGACAGGTCGTTGATCGCCGCGAGCACCAGCGTCGGGTCCTGCTCGAGCATCCGGAACGGCAGGTAGAGGCCGGTGCGCAGCGTCCGGCGCCAGAACCAGCGGGGCACGGTCGCGGTCACGCCCGGTGCGTTGGGGGCGAGGCCAGGCCAGAGCCGGACGTTGAGCCGGGCGCCGAGACCGGCGGACTCGACCTGCACCACCTGGACGGCCTCCCACGGCACGGCCATCACCCCACTGAGCGTGGTGTAGCCGACGCCGGCCGGGCTGATCACCAGCGGGTCGCGGAGCGTGCGGAGCCGCCACCAGAAGCCGGCCAGCATCCCGGCGAAGCCGAGCATCAGCAGCGTGATCAGGCCGAAGACGAGCCCGAAGCCGCCGTCCTCGGTGACGGCCACCAGCACGGTCAGTCCGACGAGCAGCAGCACGGGCACCAGCATCAGGATCAGCACCGGCGCCCACATCCGGTCGACCGCCGAACGCCGGATCGTGGTGGCCAGCTGCGGCTGGGCGGTGAACTGCGGCGGCCGGGTGGGCGTGGCGGGCCCCGCGACCGGGCCGGTGGGCGCGCCGGGGAGGGAGGTCACCGGGTCATGCTGCCAACCCGACGGGTCAGCGGGCGGGCTTCGCCTCGCCGGGCAGGGCCGGGGTGAAGCGCCCGCCGGAGAGCGTGGCCACCGCGGCCAGCACCTCGGACGCCGGCTCGGCGACCACCCGGAACGACAGCCGCAGCCCCGCCTTGCGGACCGTCGACCAGCTCGACCGGCTCAGCGTCGCGCTCACCCCCGGGGTGTCCGGGCCGATCGAAGGGTCGACCAGCACGGTGAGCTGGTCCTGCCGGAAGGCGCGCGCGACGCGGACGTCGACCACCCGGTCCCAGGGCACGCTGAGCTCGCCGCGCGGGGTCCGGCAGGTGAGCCCGCCGGGGCGGACCAGCAGCGGGACGTCGAGCCGGCGGGTGGCCCGCCAGATCCAGCCGTAGATCACCAGGTTGGGGACGCAGACCAGGATGAAGACGAGCGGGCCGACCGCGGCGGTCTGCGAGATCACGCCGGCGGCGAGCAACCCGAAACCCACGAGCCCGACGACCAGCAGCGCGCCCCAGATGCCGACCACCCCGGCGTACATCCGGTCGGTGGCCCGCCGGTCGATGTGGACCGCGTACTCCTGCGGGGTCGGCTCGGGTCGGCGGGCTCGGGACGGCACCGGTCCATGATCCCAGCGGACCGCGTCCGGCGCGAGACGCCGACGACGAACCACGCCGGGGACGAACGATGCCGACGACGAACGACGCCGAGCCGGCCGGGGCGCCCGAGGTGGGGGCGCTCCGACCGGCTCGGCGTGGACGCGGCCGGATCAGCCGATCAGGTGCTCGACGGCCAGCTGCTGGAGGGCGACGAACCCGTAGTCGCGCTGGGCGGCGCGGTCGAGGTCGATGTCCTCCGCGGCGGCCAGGAAGTCCTGGACCGACTCGTCCTCGGCCAGCGTCGGCGTGGCCAGGTCGTAGACCCCGGCGTAGGTCATCGCCTCGGTGACCCGCGGGTCGGCCCGGAACGCCTTGGCCTTCTCGGCCAGACCGAGGTAGGTGGCCATGCAGGCCTGCGCGGAGGCCCAGATGCCGTCGATGTACTCGGTCCGCGACGGCTTGTAGTCGAAGTGCCGCGGGCCGGTGTAGCGCGGGGCGTCGGGCGAGCCCGGGAACCCGTTCTCGATCAGGTCGACGGTGAAGAAGGCGCTGATCAGGTCGCCGTGGCCGAAGACCAGGTCCTGGTCGTACTTGAGCCCGCGCTGGCCGTTGAGGTCGATGTGGAAGAGCTTGCCGCTCCACAGCGCCTGGCCGATCCCGTGGGTGTAGTTGAGGTTGGCCATCTGCTCGTGGCCGACCTCGGGGTTGAGACCGACGATGTCGCCGTGCTCGAGCTGGGCGATCAGCCCCAGGGCGTGCCCCACGGTGGGCAGGAAGATGTCGCCGCGGGGCTCGTTCGGCTTCGGCTCGAGGCCGATCCGCAGGTCGTAGCCCTGCTCCTTGATGTAGCCGGCGACGGTGTCGAGACCCTCCTTGTAGCGGTCGAAGGCGGCGTACACGTCCTTCGAGCCGTCGTACTCGGCGCCCTCGCGGCCGCCCCACATGACGAAGGTCTCGGCGCCGACCTCGGCGGCCAGGTCGACCGCGTGGAGGATCTTGCGCAGGCCGAACCGGCGGACCGCGCGGTCGTTGGAGGTGAGGCCGCCGTCCTTGAACACCGGGTGGGTGAAGGTGTTGGTGGTGACCATCTCGATCACCAGGCCGGCCTTGTCGGCGGCGTCCTTGAGCCGGCCGACGATCTTCTTCGCGGTCTGCTCGTCGGACTCGAAGGGGAACACGTCGTTGTCGTGGAAGGTGATGCCCCAGGCGCCGAGCTCGGCGAGCTTGTCGGAGTACTCCCACGGGTCGAGCGCCGGCCGGGTCGGTCCACCGAACGGGTCGGTGCCGGTCCAGCCCACGGTCCAAAGACCGAAGCTGAACTTGTCCTCGGGCGTCGGTGTGCGCACCATCGCGTTCCCTTTCGTCGAGCCTTACTTAGTGGTCACTAGGTAAGCGGTACGCTAGCGTCCGTCCGAGCGGGGGGTCAAGCGATCGGACGGGCTCGAACGAACGGGTGAGGGCAACGACTGGGCAGAGCGCGCGACCGACGCCGACGGCCGAGCCGGCGCGGCGGCAGCGGCTGTCCCCGGCCGACCGGCGCGACCAGATCCTCGAGGCCGCGTCCGCGCTGATCGCCCGGCGCGGGTTCTGGACGGTCTCGGTGCACGACATCGCCGCCGCCTGCGGGATCACCGACGCCGGGCTGCTGCACCACTTCGGGACCAAGGACGCGCTGCTGATCGCGGTGCTCGAGCGCCGCGACCGGGTGGACGACGAGGCGCTCGCGGTGGAGCTGGGCGTGCCGCCCGCCGAGCTCGAGGAGCGGGTCCGGGCCCTCCCGCTGGCCGAGGTCTGCGCCGCCGTGGTGGCCCGCAACGCGCGGCAGCCCGAGATCGTCCGGCTCTACTCGGTGCTCAACGCCGAGTCGCTCAACGACCGGCACCCCGCCCACGACTACTTCCTGGCCCGGGAGGCACGGGTGATCGCCTTCTTCGGCAGCGCGGTCTCCGACCTGCACCCCGATCCGGCGGTCCGGGGTCGGCAGGTGATCGCGATGATGGACGGCCTCCAGCTGCGCTGGCTCCGCGATCCCGAGCACGTCGACCTGGTAAGCGCCTGGACGGCGCTGTTCGGTGCGCGCTGACGGGCCGACGCGTCCCGGAAGGACGGAAAGCGATTTCACCGATCGAGACGGCGGCTATGCATCTGCCGGGCCGAACCGCGCTGAAGTAGGTTGTGAACCGATTCAGTAGCGACTGGTTAAGCGGTTGACCTCAACCGCGGGCGAAGTTCGATACTGGATCTATCGGGTTCCCGCACACGGGCTCCGGACGACCTCACGGGCCGGCCGGTCCGGGCCCGGGATCTGAGGGGCAGTGTCGGACCTTGGTGGGAAGGTCGTGGCCGCCACTCCGGCGCCCGATCGCACGAGCCCGTCGCCACCCGATCTGTTGAGGATGCGTCCACCATGTCTGCCGACCTCTCGGCCGCACCGCGAACGTCCAGCCCGCAACCCGACCTGCCGACGCCCGACCCGGCGCCGAGCGCCGGCCGACCCAGCGCCGAGTCCGTCTCCGTGCTCGACCGGCAGCCCGCGCTGGCCGCGCCGTCGGTCGACCGGCGCGGCAACCCCCGCACCGGGGCCTCGGCCTCGCTGTGGCGGTTCCGCACCTACCTGAACCCCTACAAGGGCCGCTTCATCGGCAGCTTCGTCTTCGCCGGGATCGGCGTCGGCGCGGCCATCGTCGTCCCGCTGGTCACCCGGGCGGTGATCGACGGCCCGATCGCGCATTCCGACCGCCGCGGCATCTACTCGCTCGGCCTGCTGGCCATGACCCTCGGTGTCGTCGAGGCGCTGCTGATGTTCGGCCGCCGCTGGATCGTCTCCAAGGCGACGCTGGGCACCGAGTACGACATCCGCTTCGACCTCTACGCCAAGCTGCAGCGGCTGCCGATGGCCTTCCACGGCCACTGGCAGTCCGGTCAGCTGCTCAGCCGGATCATGAACGACCTGTCCACGGTCCGCCGGTTCCTCGGCTTCGGGATGCTCTTCATCCTGGTCAACATCGCCCAGATCGCGGTCGTGGTCGGCATCCTGCTGCACCTCTATTGGCCGCTCGGGCTCGTGGTGCTGGTCTCGATCGTCCCGATCGTGTGGCTCTGCCTGCGCACCCAGCGCGAGTACACCCGGCTGTCCCGCAAGGTCCAGGACGAGACCGGTGACGTCGCCTCGACCGTCGAGGAGGGCGCGCTCGGGCTCCGGGTGATCAAGTCCTTCGGTCGCTCCTGGCACATCTTCGGCAAGTTCGACCAGCGCAGCACCAAGCTCTACGACACCTCGATCCGCCGGGTGAAGCTGCAGTCGTTCTTCTGGACCTTCCTCGAGGTCATCCCGAACCTCACCCTGATCGTGGTGCTCGCGCTCGGTGCGCTCGCCGCCGGTCAGGGCCGGCTGAGCCTCGGCACCCTGGTCGGCTTCACCACCCTGATGGTGTCGCTGGTCTGGCCGATCGCCTCGCTCGGCTTCCTGTTGTCGATGGCCCAGGAGTCGATGACCGCGGCCGACCGGATCGCCGAGATCTTCGACACCGAGAACACCATCACCGACGGTCACGCCGAGCTCGGCGACGTCCGGGGGCACCTCCGGCTCGAGGGCGTCGGCTTCCACTTCCCCGACGACGGGATCCCGGTGCTGCACGACCTCGACCTCGAGGTGCTGCCCGGCGAGACCGTCGCCGTGGTCGGTTCGACCGGCGCCGGCAAGACCGTGCTCACCAGCCTGGTGCCGCGGCTCTACGACGTCACCGCTGGCCGGATCACCGTCGACGGCGTGGACGTCCGCGAGCTGCCGCTGGCCCGGCTCCGCCAGGTGGTGGCCACCGCGTTCGAGGACCCGACGCTGTTCTCGATGTCGGCCCGGGAGAACCTGACGCTCGGCCGGCCCGACGCCACCGAGGAGGAGATCGCCGAGGCGATCGACGTCGCCCAGGCGCACTTCGTCCACGACCTCCCCTGGGGCCTGGACACCCGGATCGGCGAGCAGGGCATGAGCCTCTCCGGCGGTCAGCGGCAGCGGCTCGCGCTGGCCCGCGCGGTGCTCACCAAGCCGGCGATCCTGGTGCTCGACGACACCCTGTCCGCGCTCGACATCCACACCGAGGCGCTGGTCGAGGAGGCGCTCAAGCGAGTGCTGGTCGGCGTCACCGGCATCGTCGTCGCGCACCGCGCCTCGACCGTGCTGCTCGCCGACAAGGTGGCGCTGCTCTCCGGGGGCACCATCACCGCCGTCGGCACCCACTCCGAGCTGCTCGCCACGGTGCCCGAGTACCAGGCGCTGATGTCGGCCGAGTTCGACGACGAGGAGGGGATCGACCGCGCCGAGGAGCGGCTCGAGGAGGCCGAGTTCGAACGCGCCGAGCTCGAACGGGCCGGGTGCGAGGACGAGGCCCACGACCAGGACCAGTACGAACGCGCGCAGGGCGGGAGGCAGGCACGATGAGCACCACCGAGGCGCGACCGTCGGGGGCGGGGCAGAAGCCCCACCAGGACGACCGGCCGACCGACGGCAGCGCCGACCGGTTCGAGGCCTGGCGCGGCGTCAGCGCCGAGGGCGACGCCGACCTGGCCAACCAGGGCACCGTCTTCCTCCGGCAGCGCAGCCGCCGGCTGCTCGGCGACCTGCTCCGGCCGTACCACAAGACGATCGTGTTCATGGTCTTCGCCGTCCTGGTGGAGAACGGTGCCCGGCTGAGCATCCCGTGGCTGGTCAGCCGGGGCATCGACCGCGGCGTCCCGCCGATCCTGGCCGGGCGCGGCGCGCAGGCGCTGTTCACCATCGTCGCGGTGATGCTGCTCGCGGTCGCCTTCCAGACGATCAGCCGGATCGTCTTCCTCCGCACCTCGGGTGGGGTCGGCCAGAACGTGTTGCTCGAGCTGCGCCGGCGGGTGTTCAAGCACTTCCAGCGGCTCGACGTGGCCTTCCACGACCGTTACACCTCGGGTCGGGTGGTGTCCCGGCTGACCAGCGACGTCGACGCCATCCAGGAGCTGCTGGCCACCGGCTTCGACAGCCTGATCAACGCGGTGCTCACCATGATCGGCGTCGCGGTGCTGATGGTGCTGCTCGACGTGAAGCTCGGCCTGGTGTGCCTGCTCTGCTTCCCGTTCCTGCTGCTGCTGTCGCGCTGGTTCAGCCGCAACTCGGCCGACACCTACCGCAAGGTCCGGGAGTCCTCGGCGCTGACCATCGTCCAGTTCGTCGAGACGATGACCGGCATCCGGGCGGTCCAGGCCTACCGCCGCGAGCCGCGCAACCAGGACATCTTCGCCGACGTCGCCGGCCAGTACCGCGACGTCAACACCCGGTCGTTCCGGCTGGTGGCGGTCTTCATGCCGGGCATCAAGCTGATCGGCAACATCACCATCGGCGTGGTCGTGCTCTACGGCGGCTACCGGGCGCTGGAGGGCGACGTCACCATCGGGGTGCTGGCCGCGTTCCTGCTCTACCTGCGGATGTTCTTCGAGCCGATGCAGAACATCAGCCAGTTCTACAACACCTTCCTCTCGGCCTCCTCGGCGCTGGAGAAGCTCTCCGGCGTGCTCGAGGAGGAGCCGTCGGTGCCCGAGCCCAAGCACCCGAAGGCGATCGGCCGGGCCCGCGGCGAGGTCCGCTTCGACCACGTGCACTTCACCTACGTGGCCGACCGCCCGGTGCTGCCCGACCTCGACCTGACCATCCCCAAGGGTCAGACGCTGGCGCTGGTCGGCACCACCGGGGCGGGCAAGACCACCATCGCCAAGCTGATGAGCCGGTTCTACGACCCCACCGAGGGGCGGGTGCTGCTCGACGGCATCGACCTGCGCGAGCTGTCCGATGAGGACCTGCGCCGCAACGTGGTGATGGTGACCCAGGAGAACTTCATGTTCGACGGGACGGTCGGGGAGAACATCGCCTTCGGCAAGCCGAGCGCGCCGCAGAGCGAGATCGAGCGGGCCGCGGCGGCGGTGGGCGCGGACACCTTCATCGACCTGCTGCCCGAGGGCTACAACACCGACGTCGGCAAGCGCGGCGAGCGGCTGTCGGCCGGCCAGCGCCAGCTGATCGCCTTCGCCCGGGCCTTCCTGGCCGACCCGGCGGTGCTGATCCTCGACGAGGCGACCTCGAGCCTGGACATCCCGAGCGAGCGGCTGGTCCAGCGCGCGCTCCAGACGATCCTGGCCGAGCGGACCGCGGTGATCATCGCCCACCGGCTGAGCACGGTGGAGATCGCCGACCGGGTGCTGGTCCTCGAGCACGGGCAGATCGTCGAGGACGGCAGCCCGGCCGAGCTCACCGGAAGCACCGACAGCCGGTACGCGGCGCTGCACAACGCCTGGGTCGAGTCCCTGGCCTGACCGACCGCCGCACCCGACACCGGGGCGGATCGGACCGCGACCACGCGGCCGATCCGCCCCGATCGTCGTCTCCGGGGTCGGTCACCGTAGGGTTCCGGCCATGGGATTCCGGACCTTCCTGCGCAACCTCCCGCTCCGCGCCACCACCGGCGCGTTCGTGCTGCACAGCGGCCTGGAGAAGTGGGGCGGTGACGCCGAGACCGCGAAGGCGATGCACGGCATGGCCAGCAACGCACTGCCGCAGTTCAAGGACATGGAGCCGACGAAGTTCTTCAAGCTGCTGTCGGCCGGCGAGATCGCGCTCGGTGCGGCGCTGCTGGCACCGTTCGTCCCCCGCTTCCTCGCCGGGGCCGGGCTGACCGCCTTCTCCGCGACGCTGTTGACGGTCTACTACCGGACGCCCGGCATGCGGAAGCCCAACAGCATCTGGCCGACCCCGCAGGGTCTCGGGGTCAGCAAGGACGTCTTCATGCTCGGCGCCGGCGCGGCGCTGGTGCTCGACGCCGTGGTGCACCCGAAGGACTGACGCCGCGCGCCCGGGCCGGGTGAGCTCAGGACCACGACGCCAGGCAGAACGGGTGTCCGGCCGGGTCGAGCAGCACCCGCCAGCGGTCGCCGGGCTGGAACTCCGGGACGGTCGCGCCGAGCGCGACCGCCCGGGCCTCGGCGGCCGGGATGTCGGCCACGTCGAGATCGAGGTGGAACTGTTTGTCGCTCGGTTCGCCGGGCCACGACGGCGGACGGTAGCCCTCGACCTTCCCGAAGCCGATCGCCGGTGAGCCGTCGGCGCCACCGACCATGGCTGCGTTCTCGTCGGCGTAGCTGATCGGCAGCCCGAGCAGGGCGGACCAGAAGGCGGCCGAGGCGCCGGGGTCGGCGCAGTCGACGGTGACCATGGCCAGCCGGGCCGCCGGGGCTCCCTCAGTGGACGCCGGGTCATGGGTGGAGGCGGGATCGGTGCTCATGCCCCGACGCTAGGCCGGTTCCTCCCTGCCGGTCTTGCAGAAACCCGCCAGCCGGCTCAGCCCGCGCCTCAGCGGTGTGCGGCCTCGAAGCCGAGCAGCCACCGCTTCGCCTCGGCCCCGCCGGCGTACCCGCCGACCCGGCCCGCGGCCACCGAGCCACCACTCGGCAGCACCCGGTGGCAGGGCAGCACCACCGGTAGCGGGTTGGTGGCGCAGGCGGTGCCGACCGCACGGAACGCCCGCGGGCTGCCGGCCGCGGCGGCGAGCTCGGCGTAGCTCCCGGTCCGGCCGTACCCGATGGTGGTCAGCCGCTCGACCACCCGGC
The DNA here is from genome assembly GCF_014137855.1 of Microlunatus kandeliicorticis. GTDB lineage: Bacteria > Actinomycetota > Actinomycetes > Propionibacteriales > Propionibacteriaceae > Microlunatus > Microlunatus kandeliicorticis. Next base: position 157,914 of record NZ_JACGWT010000002.1, on the reverse strand, counting down.
GACGGAACCCGCCGGTCAGCCGGAGGTCCAGCGGCAGCGCGAACGCGTCGCGCCGACCGGAGAAGTACTCGTCGAGCTGTTGGGCCGCAGGGTCGAGCCGTCCGGCGGCGGGCAGCAGCCGCGGGCTGACGGCGACAGCCAGCCCGGCCAGCACCGCGTCGTGGTCCTGGACCGCGAAGGCCACCCGGACCAGGCCCTCCGGGGTCGCCACCAGCAGCAGCGGTCCCACTGGGCTGTCGACGGTGCGGTAGGCCAGGTCGAGCAGCCCCTCGCGCTCGGCCTCGGCCGCCAGCCGGGAGGTCAGCGCGGTCAGCCGGTCGGCGTCGTCGGTCCGGAGCAGGGTCAGTGGATCGGTCATCCGTCGTCCTCGGGGTAGGCGCGGCGCAGCGCCGCGATGCCGTCGGCGGCGGCCCGGCGGACCGCGTCGGTCCGGCCGCCGATCAGTGCGGCGACCTCGGCGTGCGGCAGCCCGCCGAGGTAGTGGTAGGCGACAGCGAGCCGCTGGCGTTCCGGCAGGGCGGCCACCGCGGCCCACAGGGCGTCCTCGGGCGGACGCGGGTTGCCGTGCGGCGACGGCCGGTCGGGCAGCGCGGCCACCGGACGCGGGGCCCGTCCGCGGCGGCGGAGCAGGTCGACCGAGCGGTGGTGGGCGATCCGGACCAGCCACGCCTCGTGGTTGGCGTCCTCGGGCAGCTCCGGATAGGCGCGGAGCGCGGAGAGGAACGTCTCGGACCAGGCGTCGTCGGCGTCGTCGGGCCCGACCACCGCGCGGCAGACCCGCAGCACGGTCGGACCGTGCCGCTCCACCACCACGGCGAACGCTGGCTTGCTCATCGACCGGTAGACGCTCCCCGCGGGCGGGACGTGAGGTGCGAGGTCAGGGCTGGGCCGCCGGGTCGAATCCGGCCACCTCGCCGATCACCACCGCCACCGGCGGGCGCAGCCCGGCCTCGGCCGCCGTCCCGGCCAGCGCGGCGAGCGGGGCCCGGACCACCCGCATGCTCGGCAGGGTGGCGTCGGCCACCACCGCGGCCGGGGTGTCGGGGGATCGACCGGCCTCGATCAGGGCGTCGGTGATCGCCGCCAGCCGGTCCCAGCCCATCAGCACCACCAGCGTCAGCCCGGAGCGGGCCAGCCCGGCCCAGTCGACGGTGCTCCGCGGGTCGCCGGGGCCGACGTGACCCGAGACCACCGCGAAGCCCTGGGTGAGGGTGCGGTGGGTGAGCGGCAGCCCGGCCGCCGCGGGGGCCGCGGTGGCCGAGGTGACCCCGGGGATCACCCGCACCCGGACACCGGCGGCCGCGCAGGCCTGCCACTCCTCGCCGCCGCGCCCGAAGACGAAGCTGTCGCCGCCCTTGAGCCGGACCACCCGGCGCCCGGCCAGCGCGCGGTCGACCAGCAGCGCGTTGATCGTCTCCTGGGTGGTGAACGCCCCGCGCGGGGTCTTGCTGACGTCGACGATCTCGGCGTCGGGCCGGGCCCGGTCGAGCAGCCCGAGCGGGGCCAGCCGGTCGGTGGCGATCACGTCGGCCTGTTCGACGGCGGCCAGCCCGGCCAGGGTCAGCAGCCCCGGGTCACCCGGGCCCCCGCCGACGAGCACCACCTCGCCCGGCTCGAGCGGGGCCAGGGTGCCGCGCGCGGCCTCGTCGTCCAGCTCGACGGGGACGTCGGATGCGACGTCGCGGGCCACGGTCGTGACCAGCAGGCCGGCGTCGGCGGCCAGGCCGGCCAGCCGGTCGTCGTCGGGACCGCCGGCCAGCACCACCAGGGCGAGCCCCGGCTCGAGGACGTCGACCGCCGTGGTCACCGTGACTAGCCCGCGTTCGGCCAGGTCGGTCAGCGCCGCCGCTCCGGGCGCGGCCACCGTGACCCGGGCCCCGGCGTGCTGGAGCTCGGTGACGGTGCCGAGCGCGCGGGCCGAGCCGTCGGTGACCAGCACCCGTCGCCCGCCGACCTCGAGACTCCGCCATCTGCCCACGGGAGCATTCTCGCGAACGCCGTGCTCAGCGGCGCGCCCCGGGCGTCGGGAGTCGCTGGGCCAGCACGATCCCGGCGATCACCAGCACCATCCCGGCCAGCTGCACCGCCCCCGGGCGCTGGGCGACCAGCAGGGCCGAGAACAGCACGGCGAACAGCACCTCGGCGAGCCCCAGGAAGGAGGCCGACGCCCCGCCCAGCCGGCGGATCGCGGCGATCCCGAGCAGGTAGGCCAGCACGGTCGGCACCGCCACCAGCACGGCCAGCGCCGCCCACCAGGGCAGGTCGAGACCGGTCAGCCGGGCCGTGCCGGTCCGGGCGGCCAGCGGCATCAGCCCGGTGGCGCCCACGGCGAGCACGAAGACCGCGCCCAGCCCGGTGCCCGCGGCGGCCATCAGCACCGGCGGGATCTCGTCCTCGGTGCCACCGGTCGCCTCGCTCGCACCGCCGGTGGAGTCGGAGAGCAGGAAGTAGCCGCAGGCGCAGGCGGCGGCGCCGAGGGCCCAGGCCAGTCCGCGCGGGTCGACCGCGCCGGCGTGCAGGACGTCGAGCACCAGCACCAGCCCGACCAGGGCGAGCGCGGCGGCCAGCAGCACCAGCGGCGAGGGCCGCCGCCGGTGCAGCACGGCGTAGACCGCGATCAGCCAGATCGGGGCGGTGAACTCGATCAGGATCGCGGTGGCCACCGGCAGGTACTGGATCGCGCTGAAGTAGCAGAACTGGGCGCCGCCCGCGGCCACCAGACCGTAGAGCGCCAGCCGGAGCACCGACCGCCGGCTCGGCCGCCACCGCCGCGCGGCGAGCAGAGCCGGCACGAGCAGCACCAGCGCGGCGCCGCCGAGCCGGACCGCGACCAGCGCCGCGGGCGACCAGCCGAGGTCGAGCAGCGAGCGGGCCAGCGTGCCCGACGAGCCGAACGCCGCGGCCGCGCCGAGCGCGAGCAGCACCCCGCCCCCGGTCGGTCGTACGGTCGCGGTCGGGGACGTCGTCCCGACGCCCGCCTCGACCAGCGTCGCCTCGGTGCTCATCGCCCGCTCCTCCCGTCGGCTCCTCCGCGCGTCGTCGTCAGGAGCTAAAATCCCTTCGATCATGACCCTAGGGCCGCGGACTGTCAGGAGTCAACATGCTGTACGCCCATGACACACAGGAGGCGCTGGTCACCGCGGCCGCGCTGGTCAACACCGGCGTCGAGACCGAGGACCTGCCCGACGTCCCCGCGTTGCTGGCCTGGCTGGACGAGCACCGCATGAGCGGAGTCCGCCGCGGAACCCGGACCGAGCTGGTCGAGGTGCAGGAGCTGCGGGACCGCCTGCACGACGTCTGGCGGGCCGGCTCGGCCGACGCCGCGGTGCCGCTGGTCAACGCGATCCTGGCCGACGCCGAGGCCCGGCCCTACCTGACCCGGCACGACGACGTCGACTGGCACCTGCACGTCACCGCGTCCGACCAGCCGCTCGCCCACCGGCTGGGAGCCGAGGCGGCGATGGGCTTCGTCGACCTGCTCCGCGCCGGTGACTTCGCCCGGCTCAAGACCTGCGCCGCGGCCGACTGCGAGGCGGTGCTGGTCGACCTGTCCAAGAACAGCTCGAAGCGGTTCTGCGACACCGGCAACTGCGCCAACCGGACCCACGTCGCGGCCTACCGGGCCCGCAAGCGCACTGCCGGCTGACCGGGTCGGCCGGACTTCCCGCGCTCTGGCCTCCACCCCCGCTCCGCACTCTCACCCGCCACCCCACCCGGCCCGCAAAACCCCACCCGGCCCGCAAAACCCCACCCGGCCCGCGAAACCCCACCCAGCCCGCGAACCCCCACCCAGCCCGCGAAACCGCACCCGGCCCGCGAAACCCCACCTCGCACCGCCTGCAGCCACGTCGCACCCCCTATATCCGGTGCGAGGTGGACGTAGGGGGTGCGGCGTCGGGGGAGAGCGGGACGTAGGGGATGCGACGTCGGGGGAGAGCGGGACGTAGGGGGTGCGGCGTCGGGGGAGAGCGGGTCGGACGCGCGGAGCGCGCCACTAGGGTCGCGGCCATGACGGCGGTGACACCCCTGCGGGTCGGGATCGTCGGGCTCGGCTGGATGGGTCAGGTGCACGCCCGGGCCCACACCCGGGTCCGGCAGCACTACCCGGAGCTGCCGGTGTGCCCGGTGCTGGTGGCGGTGGCCGACAACGCGCCCGACGACCGGCTGGCGCGGGCCGCAGACCTGTACGGCGTGGCGACCCACACCGACTGGCGCGAACTGCTGTCCCGCGACGACCTCGACCTGGTCAGCGTCACCGGCCCGAACTTCCTGCACCGCGAGGTCGGGGTGGCGGTGGCGGAGTCCGGCCGGCACCTCTGGATCGAGAAGCCGGCCGGACGGGACGCGGCCGAGACCGAGGCCATCGCCGCCGCGGTCCGCGACGCCGGGGTCCGGTCGGCGGCCGGGTTCAACTACCGCAACGCCCCGGCCGTCGAGCTGGCCCGGGCCTGGATCGCCGAGGGACGGATCGGCGCCGTCGAGCACGTCGAGCTGAGCTTCCTGGCCGACTACTCCGCCGATCCGTCGGGCCCGCTGTCCTGGCGGTTCCGGGCCGCCGAGGCCGGGTCCGGGGTGCTCGGCGACCTGGTCAGCCACGGCATCGACCTCGGGCGCCACCTCGTCGGCGAGCTGACCGAGGTGGTCGCCGAGACGGCCACCTTCGTGCCCGAGCGGCCACCGGCCGCCGGCGCCTCGACCGGGCACGCGCACGTCGCCGGCGACGGCCCGCCGCTCCCGGTCGAGAACGAGGACTACGCCGCCGCGCTGCTCCGCTTCGCCGGCGGGGTCCGGGGGTCGCTGGTGGCCAGCCGGGTGGCGGTGGGCGAGCAGTGCAGCTACGCGATCACCGTCCACGGCAGCGACGGCGCGCTCCGCTGGGACTTCCGCCGGATGGGCGAGCTCGACGTCTGCCTCGGCGGCGCGGGTCGCCAGGGTCACGTCGACGCGTCCTGGCAGACCCGCCTGGTCCGGCCGGGCGACGCCGAGCTGGCCCGGTTCCAGCCCGGCGCCGGGATCGCCATGAGCTACGACGACCTCAAGGTGATCGAGGCGCACCGGCTGCTCACCGGGATCGCCAGCGGCACCGACGTCGGCGCCACGATCGAGGACGCGGCCCGGGCCGCCCGGGTGGTCGAGGCCATGGTCACCTCGGCCGCCGAGCGCCGCTGGGTCCCGGTTCGGACCGGCTGAGCGCGGACAGGCTGAGCCCGGACCGGGTGAGCCCGGACCGGTCCGCCCGACTCACCAGGCATAGCTGATCAGCTCGCCGAAGAGCAGGTCCGGGTCCTGCGGCAGCCCGCGTGCGGTGAACCAGCTGCAGACGTTGCGGCAGTCGCGGGCCAGGAAGTCCGGACCCGACGGGTTGCCGACCAGGTCGACGACCTGCGGGAGGTCGATCACCACCAGCCGGTCGCCGGCGGCCAGCAGGTTGTACGGCGACAGGTCGCCGTGGGCGAGGCCGAGCGCGGCCAGCGCCTGCATCGCCGCCCGCAGCTGCTCCCAGTACGACGACAGCCGCTCGGCGTCCGGACGGGTCTGGGCGAGCCGCGGCGCCGCCTCGCCGTCCTCGCCGGTGACGAACTCGAGCAGCAGCTCGGTGCCGTCGAGCTGCACCGGGTAGGGCACCGGCAGTCCCGCCGACCAGAGCCGGGCGAGGACGTCGAACTCGGCGACCGCCCACTGCCCGGACTCGACCGACCGGCCGTGCCGGGTGCCCTTGGCCATCGCCCGCCGGTCGCGGCTGTTCCGCACCCGGCGTCCCTCGGTGTAACCGGTGTCGCGGTGGAACTGGCGGTGCTGGGCGTCCCGGTAGCGCTTGGCCGCGAGCAGACAGGAACGATCGGCGCGGCCGGGCACGGCCCGGTCGATCAGCCAGACGTCGGCCTCCTTGCCGGTCTTGAGGATGCCGAGCTCGGTCTCGACGGCCGCGTCCTCGGTGACCACCCAGCCGGGCACCGGCTCGGGTCCGGTCAGGACGCCGATCTCGTCGTAGCGGGACCAGCGCTGGCCCGGGGGCAGCTCGTCGTCGGGCAGCTCGAAGCCCGCGGACGCGAACCAGGAACCGTCGGCGGGGTCGTCGGCAGGGAAGGACTCAGCGAGGAAGTCGTGCGTGGTCGAGCGGCCCGCGTCGGGCAGCCGCTCGGGACCCGGCCGGTCGGCCGGGAAGGTGGCGTTCATGATCAGGATCTCTCCGGAGAAGGGGCGGTCGCAGGGCACGACCGAGGGCGGCGACGGACACGACACACCTCCTCCGGGCGGGCCCGCGGCGCTGGTCCGGGGCCGGTTGACTGATCGGGCGCCATCTTCCGGAGGAGAAACCAGGACACGCAAGTGGTTTTCCCAGCGGCCGAGGCCCGGGAGTACGTTGACGCCACGGTCGTCCGCGGGCCACCCGTACCCGCACCGGCGACCGGGCGGCACCGACAGCCGCGGGGCACCACCCGCCGGTCGTCACCGCCACCCCTGCGGTCACCCCGCGACGAGGCGAGAGGACACGGCACAGATGAGCGACACCCTTCCGGACCACCGGGGCCCCGGGTTCCCGAGCGGACCGGCCGAGGTCGACCTGGTCCAGCTGCTCACCCCCGAGGGTGAGCGGGTCGACCACCCCGACTACGCCTTCGACGGCGACGACGCGGCGATCGCCGGCTTCTACCGCGACATGCTGCTGACTCGCCGGGTCGACACCGAGGCCACCGCGCTCCAGCGTCAGGGCGAGCTCGGGCTGTGGGCGTCCTGCCTCGGCCAGGAGGCCGCGCAGATCGGTTCCGGGCGGGCGCTCGGTCCGCTCGACTCGGTCTTCCCGACCTACCGCGAGCACGGGGTCGCCTGGACGCTCGGGGTCGACCCGGTCAACCTGCTCAAGCTGTTCCGCGGCGTCAGCCACGGCAGCTGGGACCCGATCGACACCCGCTTCAACCTGTACACGATCGTCATCGGCGCCCAGACCCTGCACGCCACCGGCTACGCGATGGGGCTCGAGCGCGACGGTCTGGTCGGCCACGGCAGCCCCGAGAAGGACGCCGCGGTGATCGGCTACCTCGGCGACGGCGCCACCAGCCAGGGCGACGTCAGCGAGGCGTTCGTCTTCGCCTCCTCCTACAACGCGCCGATCGTCTTCTTCTGCCAGAACAACCAGTGGGCGATCAGCGAGCCGATCGAGCGCCAGTCACGGATCCCGCTCTACCAGCGCGCGGCCGGCTTCGGCTTCCCCGGCGTCCGGGTCGACGGCAACGACGCGCTCGCCGTGCACGCGGTCACCAGCAAGGCGCTCGAGCGGGCCCGCTCGGGCAGCGGACCGACCCTGATCGAGGCCTACACCTACCGGATGGGTGCGCACACCACCTCCGACGACCCGACCAAGTACCGGCTGGCCGACGAGCTCGAGCACTGGCGGCTCAAGGACCCGATCGCCCGCGTCCGGGCCTACCTCGAACGCCACACCGACACCGGTCCGGACTGGTTCGCCGCGATCGACGCCGAGGCCGACGAGCTGGCCGCGGACGTCCGCTCCCGCTGTCTGGCGCTGCCCGATCCGGACCTCGCCGGGCTGTTCGACGTGGTGTACGCCGACACCCCGGTGCACCTGCGCGAGCAGCGGGCCGAGTACGAGGCCTATCGCGACTCCTTCACCGAGGCGGGGCAGGACGCCGCCGCGACCGGGACGGAGGTGGCCTGGTGACCCGGCTGACCATGGCCAAGGCGCTCAACGCCGGCCTGCGGCGCGCGCTCGAAGCCGACCCCAAGGTGGTGCTGGCCGGTGAGGACATCGGCAAGCTCGGCGGTGTCTTCCGGGTCACCGAGGGGCTGCAGAAGGACTTCGGCGAGGCACGGGTGATCGACTCGCCGCTGGCCGAGTCGGGGATCATCGGCACCGCGGTCGGGATGGCCCTCCGCGGCTACCGGCCGGTCTGCGAGATCCAGTTCGACGGCTTCGTCTTCCCGGCCTTCGACCAGATCGTCAACCAGGTCGCCAAGATGCACTACCGCTCGCGCGGCCGGGTCCGGATGCCGATGGTGATCAGGATCCCGTTCGGCGGCGGGATCGGCGCGGTCGAGCACCACAGCGAGTCGCCCGAGACCTACTTCGCGCACACCGCCGGGCTCAAGGTCGTCGCATGCTCCAACCCGGTCGACGCCTACTGGATGATCCAGCAGGCCGTCGCCTCCGACGACCCGGTGGTCTTCCTCGAGCCCAAGCGCCGCTACCACGAGCGGGCCGAGGTGGACGAGCAGGCCAGCCCGGTCCCGCTGCACAGCGCGACCGTCGTCCGACCCGGACGCGACCTGACGCTGCTCGCCTACGGCCCGATGGTCAAGACCTGTCTCGACGCGGCCGCGGCGGCCGCCGAGGAAGGACGCGACCTCGAGGTCGTCGACCTGCGCTCGCTGTCGCCGCTCGATCTGGCCACCGTGGTCGGCTCGGTGCAGCGCACCGGTCGCGCGGTGGTGGTGCACGAGGCGCCGCTCAACCTGGGGATGGGTGCCGAGCTGTCGGCCCGGATCACCGAGCAGTGCTTCTACGCGCTCGAGGCGCCGGTGCTGCGGGTGGGTGGCTACGACATGCCCTACCCGCCGAGCCGCGTCGAGGACGAGTACCTGCCCGACCTCGACCGGGTGCTCGACGCGGTCGACCGGTCGCTGGCCTACTGAGCCCGATGATCATGAGCCCGATGATCATGAGCCCGATGATCATGAGCCCGACGATCACGGCCGTCGTGATGATGCCCGAGTCGATCATGCTGGATCCGGGAAAGGACCGCGCGTGAAGGAGTTCCGGCTGCCGGACCCCGGTGAGGGGTTGGTCGAGGCCGACATCGTCACCTGGCGGGTCGCCGAGGGTGACGAGGTCAAGATCAACGACATCGTCGTCGAGGTGGAGACGTCGAAGTCGCTGGTCGAGCTGCCGATCCCCTTCGCCGGACGGGTGGCCCGGCTGCTGGTCGCCGAGGGAGACACCGTCGACGTCGGCACCCCGATCATCGCCATCGACGACGGCAGCGGGACGCCCGCACCGGTCGACGGCCCCGCCGCGGCCGACGCGCCGACCGACGACCTGGTCCCCGCACTGGCCGACCCGGAGGCCTCCGGCACCCGGGTGGCCAACCTGGTCGGCTACGGGCCGCGGGAGGGCGGCACCCGTCGCCGTCCGCGACGCCCCGGCGCCGACCCGGCCGTCGACCCGGCCGAGACGGCGAGTCGCGCCGGTGTCGCGGACTCCTTCGCGACCGACCACCCGGTCGGTCACCGTCCGGACGAGGTGCACCCGCTGACCCCGACCGCGGACGAGCCGCACGGCGCGCCGCTGCCCGCGCCGGGCCCGGCCACCCCGCCGACCGCCGGTGTCGACGTCACCCCGGTGGTCGAGGCCGGCCGACCGCTGGCCAAGCCGCCGGTCCGCAAACTGGCCAAGGACCTGGGCGTCGACCTGACCACGGTCACCGGGACGGGCGACGGCGGGATCGTCACCCGTGACGACGTCCGCGCCGCGGTCTCGGGCACGTCGGCACCGCAGGCGGACCTGGCCGAGCCGGCTGCGGCCGAGGACGAGCCCGAGTCGGCGGGTCCCGCCCGTCCGGCCCGGCTCGCCGGCGAGGACCGTCGGGTCCCGATCAAGGGGGTCCGCAAGGCCACCGCCCTGGCCATGACCCAGTCCGCGTTCACCGCCCCGCACGTCTCGGTCTGGCTGACCTGCGACGTCACCGCGACGATGGAGCTGGTCGCGAAACTCAAGCAGCGCAAGGAGTTCGCCGACCTGCGGGTCTCGCCGCTGTTGATCATCAGCAAGGCCGTCTGCCTGGCCCTCGGACGCACCCCCGAGCTCAACTCGAGCTGGGACGAGGCCAACCAGGAGATCGTCTTCCACGGTGGGGTCAACCTGGGGATCGCGGCCGCCACCCCGCGCGGGCTGGTGGTGCCCAACATCAAGGGCGCAGAACGGCTGTCGCTGGTGGAGCTGGCCGCGGCCACCGGCGAGCTGGTCAGCACCGCCCGGGCCGGACGCACCCAGCCGGCGCAGATGGCCGGCGGGACCTTCAGCATCACCAACATCGGACCGCTCGGGGTCGACGCCGGGACGCCGATCCTCAATCCCGGCGAGGCGGGCATCCTCGCGGTGGGCACCATCGACCGTCGGCCCTGGGTGGTCGGGACCGGTGCGGACGAGCGGGTCGCGCCGCGGTGGGTGGCCACCCTGGCGCTGTCCTTCGACCACCGGCTGGCCGACGGCGAGCAGGGCTCGCGGTTCCTGGTCGACGTCGCCGACATCCTCCGCGACCCCGGGCTGGCCCTGCTGCACTGACCGCCCTGCTGCACGGACTGGCCGTGGTGCACTGACCGGCCTGCTGCACTGGGGGCACCGACCGGGTTCGGCCCGGGCCGTCCGGGGTAACTCCCCGGACAGAGGGAGGCATACCACGAGCGTCGGCCGGACGGTTTCCGGGTGGGCGCGTCCGGAGGAGGGCCCCGGCACGAATCCCCGGTGACCCACCACCGAACCACAGGAGCACCCGATGTTGATCAAGAAGCTGTCCGAGGCCGGGTTCAAGAGCGAGTACGCCTACATCGGTGCGTTCGCCTCGATCGGCCTGTCGCTCGCTACCTACTTCTCCAGTCGCGCCAAGAAGGGCGATGACAAGGCCCAGTCCGACCGCTGGGGCATCTTCATCGGGCACTGGGCGCCGACCTTCATGGCGCTCGGGGTGGCCCTCAAGCTGGAGGAGGAGAGCTGACGCATGACCGACGGTGACCTGACCGAACGGATCCGCTACGCGCGCGACCGCGCGCTCGAGGCCGAGCGCGAGGAGCGCCAGCGGATCGAGGACGCCGACACCGCCGAGATCCAGCGGGCGGCCTCCGTCCGGCTGGCCACCCGGCAGGCCGTCCGCGAGGCGCTGAACGACATCCTCGACGAGGACGCCCAGCCCTGACGGCTGCGTCGACCCGGAACCACAGAACGCCCCGCACCCGACCGGCTCCGAGGAGCCGGCGAGTGCGGGGTGTTCTGCTGCGGTCGGGTGGACCTCAGACCGTGCGGGCCTTGGGGTCCCAGTCGTCCGGGATCGCGGCCGGACGATCGGTGGTGCTCTTCACCTCGACCGGGGCGCCGCGCTCGGCGGACTCGGCGATCGACTGCATGGTGTCGAGCACGTGCAGCGCGAGCGCGCCGGTGGCCCGGTGCGGACGGTCCTCACGGATCGCCCGGGCCATGTCGAGCGCCCCGGTGCCGCGCGAGGACAGCTCCTTGGTGTCGGCGACGGTCTCCCAGTCGTCCGAGCCGGCCTTGCGGACCTTGATCTCGCCCTGGAACATGTTCGGGTCCGGCACCGCGATGGTGCCCTCGGTGCCGTTGATCTCGAAGAGGATCCGGCCGACCGACGACTCGAAGCTGAAGATGTCCTGGCTCGACGCGCCGCTCTCGAACGAGAGCGTGGCGCCGTGGTGGGTCGGGACGGTGACGTCGAAGACCTCGCCGGCCTTCGGGCCCGAACCGATGGTCCGCTGCGCCTTCGACTTCGAGCTCACCGCGTAGGCGGTGGCCACCGGGCCGAGCATCTGCACCAGCGCGGTCAGGTAGTACGGGCCGATGTCGAAGAGCGGACCGGCGCCCTCCTGGAACAGGAACGCGGGGTTCGGGTGCCAGGACTCCGGGCCGGGGCTCTGCATCAGGGTCAGCGCGGTCAGCGGGGTGCCGATGTCGCCGCGCTCGATGATCTTCTGGGTGGTCTGCAGACCGGTGCCGAGGAAGGTGTCGGGCGCACAGCCGATCCGGACGCCGGCCTTCTCGGCGGCGTCGATCAATGCCTGACCCGAGTCGCGGTCGAGGGTCAGCGGCTTCTCGTTCCAGACGTGCTTGCCGGCCTCGATCGCCTTCTGGGCGACCTCGGCGTGCGCGACCGGGATGGTCAGGTTGACCACGATCTCCACGTCCGGGTGGCCGAGCACCGCGTCGACCCCGCCGTGGGTGTCGATGCCGAACTCGCCGGCGCGGGCCTGCGCCGCCGACTCGACCAGATCGCCGACGGCCAGCACCTGGACGTCGGGGAACGAGGTCAGGTTCTCCAGATAGGTCTTGCTGATCACGCCGGCACCGATGATGCCGACGCCGACGGGTCCGGTCTTGCCGGTGCTCGCGTTGCTCATCAGGCGTTCCTCCCCTTGCTCAGGTAGCTGAAGCTCTCCTCGACCGCGACGAACCGGTCGGTCGCGCTGTCGTCGAGCTCGACGACGCCGTAGCCGAGGTTCGGCACCGCGTCGATGTAGTCCCACACCGGCAGCGAGCCGGAGCCGACCGCGGTCTGGTTCTTGACGTCCTTGGTGCCGTCGCCGTCCTTGATGTGGATGGCCAGCACCCGCTCACCGAGCCGACCCAGCAGGGCCGGCACGTCGGCGCCGCCCGCGTAGGCCCAGTAGGTGTCGACCTCGAGCCGGACGGCCGGGTCGAGGTGGTCGGCGAACACCTCGAGGGCGTGCCGGCCGTCGATGCTGTTCTCGAGCTCGAAGGCGTGGTTGTGGTAGCCAACGCTCAGCCCGTGCGCCGCGGCCTTCTCGGCGGCCGCGTTGAGCGAGGCCGCGATCTTCGCGACCTCCTCGGCGCTGCTCCAGCGCTTCGGGTCGGTGTGCGGGTCGATCACCGTCTGGATGCCCAGCTCCTTGGCCGCCGCCAGCGTGTCGTCCACGTCGTCGGCGTCGACGAGGCTGGCGTGCGTGGTCGGGGCGGACAGCCCGTGCGCGGCGAGGCCGCTCTTCAGGCCGTCGAAGAACTTGGTGAACGCGAACGGCTCCACGAGCTGGTAGCCCGCCGCGGCGAGCCGGGCCAGGGTGGCGTCGACGTCGTCGGACAGCGCCTCCCGGACGGTGTAGAGCTGAACCGAGAGGTTCTCGGTGCTGAGCATGGGCAGGGTTCTCCTCTGGACGCGGAACGAGATCGGACGGGTGTTACGGGGTGTCCGGAGGGTCGGGCCCGGCGCCCAGCGGGCTGCCGGTGGCCCGCGACGGAGCGGGTGACACGGACCGCGCTGGGGAAGCCTGGTGGTTGACGGCGACCGACTTCCGGAGCTATCACTTGGTCTCGCGCCACACTACCGAACCGGTTCAGTTCCAGACCAGGGGCTCCGGACTGGAAACGGCCAGGAAGGGACGGTTCGTGATGGAGCGGATCACCATCCGGGACATCGCCCGCGAGGCGGGTGTCTCGAAGGGCGCCGTCTCCTATGCGCTCAACGGCCGTCCGGGGGTCTCGGAGAGCACCCGGGCCCGGATCCTCGACGTCGCGGACCGGCTGGGCTGGGCGCCCAACCGGACCGCCCGGCTGCTCTCCGGGTCGCGGACCGACGCCTTCGGACTGGTGCTGGCCCGCTCGCCGCGGGTGCTCGCGGCCGAGCCGTTCTACATGGAGTTCGTCGCCGGCATCGAGTCGGTGCTCGCCGACCGGGCCTCGGCGTTGCTGCTCCAGGTGGTGCCCGACCTCGACAGCGAGCTGGCCATCTACCGGCGGTGGTGGTCCGAGCGCCGGGTGGACGCGACGATCGTGGTCGACCTCCGGCTGGACGACCCGCGGATGGGCCTGCTCAAGGAGCTCGAGCTGCCCGCGGTCTGCGTCGGCTCGGTCGAGCACGCGCAGGGGCTGAGCTGCGTGTGGATCGACGAGGGGGCCTCGATGGCCGAGGCCGTCCGGCACCTGGCCGGGCTCGGCCACCGGCGGATCGGCCGGGTGGCCGGCCTCGGCGACCTGGCCCACACCCGGGTCCGCGACGAGGCCTTCTTCGCGGTCGGCGCCGGACTGGGGCTGGAGACCCGGATCGAGCACACCGACTTCTCCGCGGACGCCGGACGCCGGGCGACCCGCGCGCTGATGACCGGCCCCGACCGGCCGACGGCGCTGATGTTCGACAACGACCTGATGGCGGTGACCAGTCTCGGCGTGCTGCACGAGATGGGGATCGACGTGCCTGGCGAGGTCAGCGTGCTGGCCTGGGACGGGTCGCCGCTGTGCGAGATCACCACGCCGCAGCTCTCGGCCATGAGCCACGACGTGGTCGCCTTCGGCGCGCACGTCGCCCGCCGCGTGACCGACCTGGTCGACGGGGCGGCGATCGGCACCTTCCAGGAGCGCACCCCGGTGATGCTGGCCCGCGGCAGCACCGCCCCGCCGCCCGGCCCGGCGCCGACCACGCTGACCTGCCGAGAACCGGCACCGGTCGCCTGAGCGCCGGCTGGGTGACCGCCGGCTCCCTGAGGCCCGGGCACCGGGCGACGCGCCGCTGAATCGATTTTCTTTCGACAACGGCCACGCCGGCCGCCGGGATGTGTCATCCTGACCTGCCGGAACCGCCATCGCGGGCCCGTCAGTCACCTCACCACCGCCTCGGCAGGGCCGCTATCCCTGCCCTGGTTGAGATCGCGCTGATCTTGTGGGACGCGGCGGGATAACGATTCGGGTGTCGTCCTTGACAGCCGAACCGGTTAAGTGATGGGTTGGCCCCGGGCCTGCAAGGCCCGGGTATCGAGACAGGATCGCGACGTCGCGGAGCGGGTTGCCCGACGGACGTCGCCGTCGAGTGCGCGACCCGGATCCGGCACCTGGGGACCCGGCTGATGCCGGATCAAGATCAACACTTCGTATCGCCATTCGGCCGCTGGGGCCGAGTTCAAGGAGGAACACGCGTGTCCGATGCCAACGAGAAGGGTCCCTTCGGGCCCGACGGCGGCGACGAGAGCCGCTGGGGCGCGACCTGGGAGACCAGCCGCCGGCGGTTCCTGGCGCTGGCCGGCCTGGGGGTGAGCGCCGCGGCCGTGGGCGTCGGCGCCGCAGGCTGTGGCACCGCACAGACCGGCAACAGCAGCGGGAGCGGTGGCAGCGGCGGCTCGAAGGGGCGTTCCGGCACCGCCGGTGACACCTTCTTCGTGTCCGGCTTCCAGTGGGGCCCGCCCACCAACTTCAACCCGCTCGGCCCGTCGCCGGCGTGGCCCACCGGTGGTGGCCAGAGCCAGCTGATCTACGAGACCCTGCTCCGCTTCAACCTGCTCGACGGCTCGCTGCAGCCGGGTCTGGGCAAGGAGCTGCAGGAGAAGGGCAGCAACGTCCTCGTGGTCCCGCTGCAGGACGGCACCAAGTGGTCGGACGGCCAGGACCTGACCGCCGACGACGTCGTGTACACCTTCGAGCTCGCCAAGGACACCGCGGTCAGCTACTCGAACGTCTGGACCTACCTCGACTCGGTCAAGGCGGTCGACTCCAAGACCGTGCAGTTCACCGGCAAGACCAAGCCGCTGAACATGCTGCCGATCCGCAACGCGATCGCCGGCACCTACATCATCCCGAAGCACATCTGGTCGTCGAAGGGCTCGAGCAAGCTGCTCACCGACACCAACGAGCAGCCCGTCGGCAGCGGCCCGTTCCTGCTGGACAAGGCCGACCAGACCCAGGTCGCGCTCAAGCGCAACGACAACTACTGGGGCAAGACGGTGTTCGGCACCCCGCCGATGACCGCGATCAACCACCCGATCTTCTCGGGCAACGGCGACGCCGACCTGGCGCTGCAGGGCGAGAAGATCGACGCCTCGCAGACCTTCACCCCGCAGATCTGGAAGCTCTGGGAGAACCAGAAGCTCCCGGCCGGCACCTGGCTCAAGGACAAGCCGTACTACCTGCCGGGCAACATCCCGCTGCTGCAGATCAACACCCTCAAGAAGGGTCTGAGCAACCCGAAGGTCCGGCTGGCCATCGCCTACGCGATCGACACCGCGACCATCGTGGCCACCGCCATGTCGAGCTACTCCGACGTGCCGCAGCCCAGCCTGATCCTGCCGAGCGGGTTCGAGCAGAAGTTCTTCAACGCCGACGACGCGAAGAGCAAGGGCTGGAGCTACGACCCCAAGAAGGCGATCTCGATCCTCGAGGACGAGCTCGGCTGCAAGAAGGGGTCGGACGGCGTCTACTCGCTGCCCGACGGCACCCGGCTGGGTCCGTGGAAGATCATCACCCCGACCGGCTGGACCGACTGGAACACCGCCTGCGAGGTCGCGGCCAAGAGCCTCAAGGCCGTCGGCATCGACGCGGTGACCGAGTTCCCGCAGAGCCCGAACGTGACGAACGCGCTGCAGAACGGCAACTTCGACATGGCCTGCTACTCCTACTCGGGTGTCAGCCCGGCCAGCCCGTGGACCCGCTTCCGCGACGCCATGGACAGCCGGGGCATCCCGGGGGCCGGCAAGTCCGCCTACTCCAACTGGGGCCGGTTCGAGAACTCCGAGGTGGCGGGCCTGCTCGACTCCGCGGGGTCCGCGACCACGGACGAGGAGCGGAAGGCGGCCTACGACAAGCTCGACGCCATCTACCGCGAGTACGTCCCGCAGGTGCCGTTGATGTACCGCCCGCTGGAGTTCTACGAGTACGTCGAGGGCAACTGGACCAACTTCCCCGACGAGAAGAACCCGTACGCGCCGCCGATGTGGCAGGGCGCGGGCATCCAGTGGCTCTTCAAGATCAAGAAGGTCTCGGCCTGATCCGTCGGTGACCGCCTGAGCCCTTCGTGGAACCTCCCGCGGAGGGCTCAGGCGTTTCCGGTGTCCGCTCCTCTACCTGGTCTCGGGGGAACCCATGCAGTTCGCCAAGTACATCGGCAGGAAGGTGCTGTGGTACCTCGCAGCGCTGATCGTCGCCCTCCTGCTCAACTTCATCCTGCCCCGGCTGGTGCCGGGCAACCCGGTCGACGCCATCGTCAGCAACATGTCCCGCGGTGGTGGTGCCACCGGCGAGCAGATGAAGGCCGTCTACAACAATTACATGCAGCAGTTCGGCCTCGACAAGCCGATGTGGGAGCAGTTCCTGATCTACCTGAGCAACCTGGCTCACGGGAACCTCGGGACCTCGTTCGCGCAGTACCCGGCCTCGGTCAACAAGCTGGTCGGCCAGGCGCTCCCGTGGAGCATCGCCATCCAGCTGCCCGCCATCCTGGTCGGCTGGATCGTCGGCAACCTGCTCGGCGCGGTGGCCGCCTTCCGCGGCGGCTGGTTCGACCGCGGCGCCTTCGTCGGCTCGCTGTTCGCCAGCTCGATGCCGTACTACTGCCTGGCCATCCTGCTGCTCTACATCGTCGGCGTGAAGCTGGGGGTGCTGCCGATCAGCGGCGCCTACTCCTTCGGGCTCAGCCCGGAACCGACGCTGGCCTTCTTCGGTGACGCGATCACCTACTGGTGGCTGCCGTTCTGGTCGCTGGTGATCGTCTTCGTCGGCGGCCAGGCCGTCGGCATGCGGTCGATGTCGATCTACGAGCTCGGCGCCGACTACGTCAACTACGGCCGTGGCCTCGGTCTGCGCGACAACCGGATCGTCCGCTACATCTTCCGGAATGCGATGCTCCCGCAGGTGACCGGTCTGGCGCTGTCGATCGGCGGGATCGTCGGCGGCGCGCTGATCACCGAGCTGGTGTTCAGCTACCCCGGCATCGGCACCACACTGTTCAACGCGATCAGCCAGAACGACTACCCGGTCATCCAGGCCATCACCCTGATCATCACGGTGGCGGTGCTGGCGGCGAACTTCCTGGTGGAGATCGCCTACGGCCTCATCGACCCGCGGATCCGCGCGGCCCAGACCGGCGACCGCTGAGCGAGAGGAGAACACCATGAAAGCGATCAACTTCACCCCGCGGTTCTGGGTGGCCGCCAGCCTCATCCTGTTCGTGCTGGTCGTCGGCGTGCTCGGACCGTTCATCGTCCGCACCGACCCCAACGCGGTGATCGGCGGGCTCTACGACGCCCCGTCGATGAACAAGCTGGCCATGTGGCTGGGCACCGACAACGAGGGCCAGAGCGTCCTGGCCAACCTGGTCAACGGCATCCGCACCTCGCTGCTGGTCGGTCTGCTGGCCGGCATCATCGCCATGGTCATCGGCCTGATCATCGGTCTGGTGGCCGGCTTCCAGGGCGGCGTGGTCAGCGACATCCTGATGGGTATCACCAACATCGTGCTGGCGATCCCGTCGATCGTCGTGGTCATCCTGCTGTCGGTGGCCCTCAACGGCCGGAACGCGGTGATCCTCGGCTTCGTCATCGGCATCACCAGCTGGCCGTGGACGGCCCGCGCGGTGCAGGCGCAGTCGACCAGCATCCGCGTCCGTGAGCACATCGACGTGGCCCGGCTCTCCGGCGCCCGGTGGATCAGCATCCTGCTCTGGGACATCCTCCCGTACCTGCTGAGCTACGTGGCGATGGCCTTCGTGCTCCAGGTCTCCGGGGCGATCCTCACCGAGTCGGCACTGAGCATGCTGGGCCTCGGCCCGTCCGGGGAGACCTCGCTGGGCACGATGCTCTACTGGGCGCTCGCCTGGGGCTCGGTCCGCACCGGGGCCTGGTGGGCGTTCCTGCCACCGACGATCATGCTCACCCTGGTCGCGTTCTCGCTGCTGCTGCTGCAGTCGAGCCTCGACGAGGTGTTCAACCCGCGGCTCCGCCGCGGCAAGCTGCGCAAGCGTCCGCGTGGTGCCGCCACCCCGGTGCCGGCCGTGGCCAGCCCGCAGACCCTCGGCAGCAGCCCGCTGATCGAGGCCCCGGGTCGGGCCGGCCGGACCGCCGGCGCGAGCTCGTCGACCGTGAGAGACGGAGGTGTCGCATGACCCGGCTGCTCGAGGCCACCCACCTGACCGCGGCCTACCAGACCGGTGGGGTCGAGGTGCGGGCGGTGGACGACGTCAGCGTCCACATCGACGAGGGCGAGGTGCTCGGCGTCGCCGGTGAGTCCGGCTGCGGCAAGTCCACCCTCGGAGCGATCCTCTCGCTCACCGCGCGGGCCCCGCTCTACGTCGAGAGCGGCACCCTGGTGATCGACGGCCAGTCCCAGGACCTCGCGGTCGGCAGCCGGATCCCGCGCACCTGGCGGGGTTCGGTGGTCTCGCTGCTCCCGCAGGGCGCGATGAACTCGATCAGCCCGACGCTCCGGGTCCGCACCCTCGTCTACGACGTGATGCGGGCCCACAACGCCCGGATCAGCAAGAACGAGGCGCTGGACCGGGCCCGGGACCGGCTCAAGGAGCTCGAGCTGCCGGTCCGGGTGCTCGACGCCTACCCGCACCAGCTGTCCGGCGGCATGAAGCAGCGGGTGGTGACGATCATCTCGACGCTGCTCAACCCGCGGCTGCTGATCGCCGACGAGCCGACCTCCGCGCTCGACGTGTCGAGCCAGAAGGCGCTGATCGACATGCTCAAGCAGATGCTCGAGCAGAAGATCATGTCCGGGGTCGTCTTCGTGACCCACGACCTGCCGGTGCTCCGGACGGTCTCGGACCGGATCGCGGTGATGTACGCCGGCAAGATCGCCGAGATCGGCCCCGCCGAGGAGATCGCCACCGGTCCCAAGCACCCGTACTCGGCGGCACTGCTCAACTCGGTGCTGGTGCCCGAGCCCGCCTTCCGCAAGAAGCGGGTGCGGGGCATCCCGGGCTCGCCGCCCAACCTGGCGAACCCGCCGGCCGGTTGCCGGTTCCACCCGCGCTGCGGTCTGGTGATGCCGGACTGCCGCACCAAGGAGCCACCGCACGTCGGCGACGAGCTGACCTTCAGCGCGTGCTTCTGGTCGGCGCAGCACCCGGGTGAGGCGGTCCCGGCCGACAAGGCCGTACCGCGGCACATCGACGACCCGACCGAGCTCGACCTGCCCGCGGCCGGCGCCACCCCGGCACACGCCGCCACGACCGAGGGAGCGAACGCGTGACCCAGTCCGTCGTCCGGGACGACCCGGCGCTGGCCGGCAGCCACGAGGCGCTGTTCTCGGCCCGCGAGGTCAACAAGACCTTCGGTCACGGCCGCCGGGCGGTCGAAGCGGTCAAGAACGTCAGCTTCGACCTCAACAAGGGCCAGATCACCACGATCGTCGGTGAGTCCGGCTCCGGGAAGTCGACGATGGCCCGGATGGTGCTCGGCCTGCTGCCGATCACCAGCGGCACGATGACCTTCGAGGACCGGGACGTCACCAAGCTCCGCGGTGGCGCCCGGACCGCCTACTGGCGGGACGTGCAGGCGGTGTTCCAGGACCCGTTCAGCGCGTTCAACCAGTTCTTCACCGTCCGGCGGCTGCTCAGCCGGGCGCTCCGGCTGCTCGGGGACGCCGAGGCGGGGCAGGCGAAGATGGAGGAGGCGCTCAACCATGTCGGGCTCAGCGGGCCGGACGTGCTCGACCGGTTCCCGCACCAGCTCTCCGGTGGTCAGCGGCAGCGGGTGATGATCGCCCGGGCGCTGATGATGTCGCCGACCATGCTGGTGGCCGACGAGGCGACCTCGATGCTCGACGCGTCGCTGCGGGTCAACGTGCTCAACGTGCTCACCGACCTGCGCGACCAGCTGGGCATGACCATCCTGTTCATCACCCACGACATCGGCCAGGCCTGCTATCTGGCCGACCGCGTGCTGGTGATGGAGCACGGCGTGATGGTCGAGCAGGGTCCCACCGACAAGGTGATTTTCGATCCGCAGCACGAGTACACCCGGCGGCTGCTCAGCGACGTGCCCCGGCTGCACGACTGAGCTCCACCACCGGTACGCGCGAGACGCCGGCACCCCCGCAGGGGTGCCGGCGTCTCGCGTCTGTTCGGGTCCGTGTCGGTCAGGCGCCTGCGGCACCCGTCCGATCAGGCGCCTGCGGCACCATGATTGATCGCCTCGAGCAGCGCGCCGATGAAGGCCGGCAGGTCGTCGGGCTTGCGGCTGGTGATCAGGTTCCCGTCGGTGACCAGCTGCTCGTCCACCCACTCGCCGCCCGCGTTGCGGATGTCGGTCTGCAGGCTCGGCCACGAGGTCAGCCGACGCCCGCGGACCACGTCCGCCTCGATCAGCGTCCACGGCGCGTGGCAGATCGCAGCCACCGGCTTGCCGCTGGCCACGAAGTCGCGGACGAAGGCGACCGCGTCGGCGTCCAGGCGGAGTGCGTCCGGGTTGGCCACCCCGCCCGGCAGCACCAGCGCGTCGTAGTGGTCGGGGTCGGCGTCGCCCACCACGACGTCGACGTCCATCCGGTCGGCGGCGGTCAGGTGGTCGAAGGCCTGCACCTGTCCGGGTGCGGTGCTGACCAGTTCGGGGTTGTGTCCGGCGTCCTCCACGGCGCGCCAGGGATCGACCAGCTCCACCTGTTCGATCCCTTCGGGAGCGACCAGGAACGCGATGTTCTTCACGGCTGCGGGGTCGGTGGTCGGATTGCTCATCCCCCGAGTCTGCCCGTCGGTCCGCCGGGATCCGCACCGGGCCGGACTAGCCTCCGCTCGTGGACGGCTCCGACGACGACGCAGCACGCTCGTCCGAGGACGAGCGCTGGCTGGTGGTCGGCGGCCGCCGCTGGCGCCGGCAGGACCCGTTGATCCCCGCCGACGAGGCCGCCCGGCTGCGCCGGTTCCTCGGGCGGGCCCGCAACGCGGTCAAGCAGGCCCGGGCCGGCGGCGACGAGGACGCCGTCGCCGCCGCCCGACGCCGGGTCGGCGCGGCCAAGCACGGGCTCGGGGAGCGCGGGACCCCCTGGTGGGAGCAGGACGCGGGCGAGCGCCGCCGCCGGTGGGAGGCCGCCCTGGCCGAGCTCGCCGACCTCGACCCCGACGGCAACCGGGGCTGACCCCACTTGCGCTGGTTACCGGCGAGTAGCATCATGGAAGTTACTCGTCGGTAACAACGCACCGACGCTGCCGCCGAAGCCAGCTGACACCTCGAGGGACGCCTCCGATGACCCACTACAAGACCAACCTCCGCGACATCACCTTCAACCTCTTCGAGGTGTTCGACCGCGGCGCGATCCTGGGGTCCGGGCCCTACACCGACCTCGACGTCGAGACCGCCGAGGCGATGCTGACCGAGGCGGACCGGCTGGCCCGGACCAAGATCGCCGACTCGTTCGTCGAGGCGGACCGGACGCCCCCGGTGTTCGACCCCGAGACCCACACCGCACCGCTGCCGGCGAGCTTCAAGAAGTCGTTCGCCGCCTACATGGACTCCGACTTCTGGCGGGTCGAGCTGCCCGAGGAGATCGGCGGCCAGCCGACTCCGCCGTCGCTGCAGTGGAGCATCGCCGAGCTGGTGCTGGGGGCCAACCCGGCCGTCTACATGTACGCCTCGGGGCCGAGCATGGGCTTCGTCATCTGGGCCAACGGCACCGAGCGCGACCAGAAGATCGGTCGGCTCATGGTCGACCGGCAGTGGGGCAGCTCGATGGTGCTGACCGAGCCGGACGCCGGCTCCGACGTCGGGGCGGGCGTCACCAAGGCGATCCCGCAGCCCGACGGCAGCTGGCACATCGAGGGCGTCAAGCGGTTCATCACCTCGGCCGAGCACGACCTGAGCGAGAACATCGTCCACCTGGTGCTGGCCCGCCCGACCGGTGTCGAGGGCGTCGGCGGCCCGGGCACCAAGGGACTGAGCCTGTTCGTCGTCCCGAAGGAGCACTTCGACCTCGAGACCGGGGAGCTCACCGGGGAGCGCAACGGCGTCTTCGTCACCGGTGTCGAGCACAAGATGGGGATCAAGGTCTCCAACACCTGCGAGCTGACCTTCGGCCAGCACGGCGTCCCGGCCAAGGGCTGGCTGCTCGGCGAGGTCCACGACGGCATCCGCCAGATGTTCCAGGTGATCGAGCACGCGCGGATGATGGTGGGCACCAAGGCGATCGCCACCCTCTCGACCGGCTACCTCAACGCGCTCGAGTACGCGAAGACCCGCGTCCAGGGGCCCGACCTCACCCAGCAGACCAACAAGTCCGCGCCGCGGGTGACCATCACCCACCACCCCGACGTCCGGCGGTCGCTGCTGACCCAGAAGGCCGCGGTCGAGGGGATGCGTGCGCTGGTTCTCTACACCGCCACCGTGCAGGACCGGGTGGCGCTGGCCAAGGCGAGCGGCGACGTGGAGACGGCGAAGACCGCCCACCGGCTCAACGACCTGCTGCTGCCGATCGTCAAGGGCTACGGCTCGGAGCGCAGCTGGACGCTGCTCGGCACCGAGTCGCTGCAGACCTTCGGCGGCTCCGGCTTCCTGACCGACTACCCGATCGAGCAGTACGTCCGCGATGCCAAGATCGACACCCTCTACGAGGGCACCACGGCGATCCAGGGCCAGGACCTGTTCTTCCGCAAGATCGTCCGCGACGAGGGGCAGGCGCTCGGCGCGCTGTCGGCCGAGGTCACCGCCTTCCTCGAGAGCGAGGCCGGCAACGGTCAGCTCAAGACCGAGCGAGCCCTGCTGGCCAAGGCGCTCGAGGACGTCGGCGAGATCGTCGCGCAGATGGTCGGCGACCTGCAGAGCTCGGTGCCGATGATGCCCGAGTCCGATCCGCGCAACGTCTACAAGGTCGGGCTGAACACCACCCGGCTGCTGATGGCGCTCGGCGACGTGATCTGCAGCTGGCTGCTGCTCCGCGGCGCCGAGGTCGCCCTGGCCAAGCTCGGTGGCGAGCTGAGCCCGGCCGACCAGTGGTTCTACGAGGGCAAGGTGGCCTCGGCGCGCTGGTTCGCCGCTACCCAGCTGCCGCGGATCAGCGCCGAGCGGGCGATCGCCGAGGCCGTCGACCTCGGCGCGATGGACCTGGACGAGGCCGCCTTCTGAGCGAGGTCGTGCACCGGAACGTGCGCTGAGCCCGTCGTCGTGGCGCAGGGCTGCCTCGACGGGCTCGGTCCGCGGGAGGCGAACGACGAACGGGTGAACGATCGCCGCAGGACCTTGCGCTCGACGGGCGGGGCAGGACAGATTTGGGCACGGCGTGCCGCTTCCGCGGCAATCCTTCACGTCCACCGCCCCCGAGGAGATCCCTGGATGTCCCGCCGTTCCCCCCGTGCGCTGCCGATCGTGCTCAGCGCCACCCTGGTCGCCGGCTCCGGCCTGGCCGCCACCGCCGTACCGGCGCACGCTGCCGACCCCGTCACCATCGCCGAGGTGCAGGGCACCGGAGCGACCTCACCGCTGCTGGGTCGCCAGGTCGCGTTGCGGCCGTCGGTGGTCACCGCGGTCTACGGCAACGGCAGTGCCGATCTGCGCGGGTTCGTCGTCCAGACCCCCGGCACCGGTGGTCCGCGCCGCGACCTGGACCGGCCGTCCGACGCGGTGTTCGTCTACACCGGCGGCAAGCCCGCCGGCGTGGCGATCGGCGACCTGGTCGACGTGTCCGGGACCGTGCAGGAGTACGGCAGCGCGAAGGGGAACACGCTGACCGAGATCGGCGGCGCGGTCACCGTGTCCGTTTCCCGGGCCCCGCACGCCGCGGTCCGCCCGATCACGGGGCTGTCCTGGGCGGCCACCGCCGCGCACCGCGAGAACCTCGAGTCGATGCTCTGGCAGGCACCGAAGACCTTCACGATCTCCGACGTCTACCCGGTGCTTCACTACGGCGAGCTCGCGCTCAGCGAGGGCAGGGGCGTCGCGGTGCAGCCAACCGACGCCGCGCCCTACGGTTCGACGAGGGAGAAGGCGCAGGCGGCCCGGAACGCGGCTCGCGGCGTGCTGCTCGACGACGGCACCAACGCCGGCTTCTTCGCCACGGCCAGCAACCCGGCCGGCGGCACCCCGCCCTACCTCACCCGCAACCGCGACGTGAAGGTCGGCGACACCGCGCGGATCACCCGGCCGGTGATCATCGACGTCCGGTTCGGTGACTGGACGCTGCAGCCGACCACCCCCACCCCGGCGGGACACGAGATCGCCCGGATCACCGTCCGCCCGCGGGAGAAGGTCCCGACCGTGCGGGGGCGGTTGAGCATCGCCTCGTTCAACGTGGAGAACTTCTTCCCGACCGTCGGCCAGGGCCGGACCGGCTGCACCGGCAGCAATCTCGACACTGCGGGCTCGTACAACGTCACCGAGGACTGCGACGTCCGCGGCGCCTGGGACCGGGTGGACTTCGGCCGACAGCAGGCCAAGATCGTCGCGGCGGTCAACACCCTCAGCCCGGCGGTCGCCGGGCTGATGGAGATCGAGAACTCGATCAAGGTCGGGGCACCGCGGGACAGCGCGCTGCGGACGCTGGTCACCGCGCTCAACCGGGCCGCGGGCTACCGCAAGTGGGCCTTCGTGCCGTCGTCGACCCAGCTGCAACCGACCTCCGACCAGGACGTGATCACCAGCGCGTTGATCTACCAGCCGGCGCGGGCGAAGCTGGTCGGCCACGCCTATGCCGACGGCGCGGACGCGGTGGACAGCGGTCCGTTCGGCAACGCCCGGACGCCGATCGGTGCGGTCTTCACCCCGCGCTCCGGCGGGGCGCGGGCCCTGGTCGTGGTCAACCACTTCAAGTCGAAGGGTTCGGCGCCCAGCGACGCCGACGACCCGAACGCCGACCACGGCCAGGGCGCCTGGAACGCCGACCGGGTGGCCCAGGCCGAGGCGCTGGCCTCCTGGGTGCCGAGCGTGCAGCAGGCCAGCGGGGCCAGAGCGGTCGCGCTGATCGGTGACTTCAACTCCTACACGCACGAGGACCCGCTGCGGACCCTCGAGGCCCGCGGCTACGTCAACGCGGCCCCGGAGTCGGACCACTCCTACGTCTACGACGGCTTGTCCGGATCGCTCGACCACGTGCTGCTGAACCGAACGGCTGCCCGTGAGCTGACCGGCGCGCACGTCTGGAACATCAACTCGATCACCTCGGACGCCCGCGACTACTCCGAGTACGACACCACCGCCGTGGACTACTACCACCCGAACCCCTACCGGGCCAGCGACCACGACCCGGTGATCGTCGGGCTCGCGGTGCCGCGCGGCTGACGGACGCCGCCCTTCGACAGGCTCAGGGCGCGGTGGTGTCGGGCGACCCGCGCACCGCGGCCTGAACGCTCCGCACCGCGCCCTGAGCGCCCCGCCCGCGCCCTGAGCGCTCCACAGCGCGCCCTGAGCCCGTCGAAGGGCACGCACGCGCCGGACCCGCACAATGGGGGCGTGCAGCGGACGTCGCGATGGCTGGTCGGCGTGGCCCTCGTCGGCCTGCTGGCCGGCTGTGCCTCCGGTCCGTCGGCGACGTCCGCCGGGTCCTCGCCCACGGCGTCCGCCGGTTCGACCCCGACCAGCACCCGCGGCGACTCCGGGCTGCGGACCTGCCCGCTCGGTTCGCTCCCGGGCGAGGCCGACGAGACCGTCACCCTGATCCGCCGCGGCGGGCCGTTCCCGTTCCCGCGCAACGACGGCGTCGTGTTCGGCAACCGCGAACGGGTGCTGCCCGCCGAGCACTCGGGCTACTACCACGAGTACACGGTGATCACGCCCGGTTCGCGCACCCGGGGAGCCCGCCGGATCGTCACCGGAGGGAAGCCGCTGACCGACCCAGCGGTGTGGTTCTACACCGGCGACCACTACGACAGCTTCTGCGAGATCACCGGGGCCGAGCGGTGAGCGGGGAGGAGCACCCGGTGCCGGTCACCTACCGCATCGACGGCAGCCGGTTCGAGACCCAGCGCGGGTTCTGGGCCGAACTCGGCCGCGCGGTCAACGGACCCGACGGCTACTTCGGACGCAACCTCGACGCGCTCGCCGACTGCCTGCGCGGCGGCTACGGCACCCCCGACGACCGGCCGTTCCGGTTCGTCTGGGCGCACAGCGCCGTCTCGCGGGCCCGGCTCGGCGAGCGGTTCGACCGGATCGTCGCGGTCTTCGCCGACGAGGGCGTCGAGCTCGAGCTGCGCTGACCCCCGCGTACTCACCCTTCATCTCCTGCCGGCGCGCGAGGCCGGGGCGGGGAGCCGAGCACAGCGGCCGGTTCCGGCGGCTGAGCTATCGTGCGAGCGGACGCGTCCGGTCGGGCGCGCCGAGGTCCGGGGGAGTCGGCAGAGAGGCAGCGCGTTGGGTCTGCGGCAGTCGTTCCGGCGCTGGATCGGGCGGCCCGGTACCGCCGACGTCAGTCAGCACTCCTCGGCGGTGGACGCGGCGAACCGGCTCGCGGCCGAGATCGACGCCCTCGACGACGCCGGCCTGGCCGAGCGGTACGCGGTGCTCCGCGAGTTCGTCACCGACGAGCTGACCCCGGACGACCTGGCCACCCTGCTGGCCATCGGGCGCTCGGCTGCCGAACGCGCCGTCGGCGAGCGCAGCTACGACGAGCAGCTGCTCGGCGCCGCCGGGCTGCTCGCCGGCCAGGTGATCGAGATGGCCACCGGCGAGGGCAAGACGATGGTCGGCGCGCTGGCCGCCACCGGGTTCGTCGCCCGCGGACGCCGGGTGCAGGTGCTGAGCGTGAACGACTACCTGGCGCGCCGCGACGCCGAGTGGATGGGCCCGATCTTCACCCTGCTGGGGATCAGCGTCGGCCACGTCACCCAGAACGCGACGCCGGAGCAGCGCCGCGCCGCCTACGCCACCGACGTCTGCTACGCCTCGATCAGCGAGGTCGGCTTCGACACCCTCCGTGACCGGCTCTGCACCGATCCGGACCAGCGGGTGCTGACCCCGCTCGACGTCGCCGTGGTCGACGAGGCCGACGCGGTGATGATCGACGAGGCCAAGGTGCCGCTGGTGCTGGCCGGCAGCGACGAGCAGGGCGACGACGCCTCCGAGGCGGCCCGGATCGTCGAGCAGCTCGATCCGGAGACCGACATCGAGATCGGCGGGGACCGGCGCAGCGCCAACCTCACCGAGGCCGGGCTGCAGCACGTCGAGCAGCTGCTGGGGATCGACGACCTCTACGCCGCCGGGCAGGAGCGGGTGCTCACCGCGGTCAACATCGCGCTGCACGCGCAGGTGCTGCTGACCCGCGACGTCGACTACCTGGTCGAGGACGGCCAGGTGAAGCTGATCGACCTCAACCGCGGCCGGGTCGCCGAGCTGCAGCGCTGGCCCGACGGTCTGCACGCGGCGGTCGAGGCCAAGGAGGAGCTCGCGGTCACCGGCCGCGGGGTGATCCTCGACTCGACCACCATCCAGGCGTTGATCAGCAGCTATCCGCTGGTCTGCGGGATGACCGGCACCGCGGTGGCCGCGGCCGAGCAGCTCCGCGAGTTCTACGAGCTCGAGGTCGGCGTCATCCCGACCCACCGGCCGAACATCCGGGTCGACGAGGAGGACCGGCTCTACGTCGACCAGGCCGACAAGGAGCAGGCGCTGATCACGGCGATCGTCGAGCTGCACGAGACCGGACGCCCGGTCCTGGTCGGCACCCACGACGTCGCCGCCTCCGAGCGGCTGCACGACCGGCTGGTCGAGGCCGGGGTCGACTGCTCGGTGCTCAACGCCAAGAACGACGCCGAGGAGGCCACGCTGATCGCCGAGGCGGGCCGGCTCGGCGCGGTCACCGTCTCGACGCAGATGGCCGGGCGGGGGGTCGACATCCGGCTCGGCGGGGCCGACGAGGCCGACCGGGAGGCGGTGGCCGAGCTCGGCGGTCTGCTGGTGATCGGGACCGGGCGCTACCCGACCCGACGGCTCGACGACCAGCTCCGCGGGCGCGCCGGACGCCAGGGTGACCCGGGTGGGTCGGTGTTCTTCACCAGCCTGCAGGACAACCCGGAGACCGCCTCGTTCGTGGTCCGCGACAGCCAGGTCGACGAGACCGGACGGATCAGCTCGGCCGCCGCGCAGCACCAGGTCGAGCACGCCCAGCGGGTCGGTGAGGGCGAGCTGCTCGACGTGCACCGCAACAGCTGGCTCTACAGCCAGCAGCTGCACCACCAGCGCCTCGCGGTGCTCGAACGCCGTGAGCAGCTGCTGACCGGCGATGCGGCGGCCGACCTGATCGCGGCGCGCAGTTCCGAGCGCTGGGACGCGTTGGTCGAGGAGCTGGGGGAGGAGCCGGTGGCCGCGGCCGCGCGGACGCTGTGCCTGTTCCACCTCGACCAGGCTTGGAGCGACCACCTGGCCTTCGCCCAGGACCTCCGCGAGGGGATCCACCTCCGCGCGCTCGGGCGGCAGACCCCGCTGCACGCCTTCCACGCCGAGGCGCAGGCGGCCTTCCGGACCGTGATCAGCGACGCCGACGACGCCGCGGTCGAGGTCTTCGACTCGGCGGTGATCACCGCGGACGGGCTCGACGAGGATGCCTCCAAGGTGCGCCGACCGTCGGCCACCTGGACCTACCTGGTCGACGACAACCCGTTCGGTACGCCGGAGGACCACCTGTTCGAGGCGTTCGGCTCGCTGGTCAAGAAGGCCGCCGGTCGCGACTGAGGGCGACGGCCCCGCCCCTCGACGAGCTCAGGGCGCAGTCCTCACCCGGTGCCCCGAGCCCGTCGTGGGGTGCTCGGGTCAGCGGCGGCCGAGCCGGCGCTCGCCGGAGGCGCCGGCCTGGTAGGTCATCCCGTAGTGCTGGTAGATCGCCGGCTCGAGGGAGGCGGGCAGCTCGCCGTCGGTGTCGATCGCCGGCGCGTCCTTGGCAACTTTCTTGTCAATCGAAACCTTGACCGCCTTGGGCGAGACCGTCGCCCCGTCGAGCGGGACGAAGATCAGCCGCGAGCCGTTGAGCAGCCCGACCTTGACCGTCGCGAAGGCCGGCAGCTCGGTCGAGGTGTCGAAGTAGACCGCTTCCAGCGATCCGATCTTGGCCCCGGTCTGGTCGACGACGGCGTGGTCGCGCCAGTCCCGGATGTCCTCGGCCTCGAGCATCGTGGTCCACCCTTCACCCGGTCGGCGGCGGTCGTGGATCGACCGCCTGCAGGTCCCACGCCGTACGATATCGGCGGGGCCGGAGCGTCAGACCCACCCGGTCCCGCTCGTCTCGGCGCCGGGTCGGGGACCGCCCGCCGACCGTCAGATCCGTACGTCCGCATCCTCCGTCCTGGCGGTGCGGCCGGTGACCCGGGAGGTGTCGGTGGTCGAGACGTCGGCCGACCCACCCCGCTCACGTTTGAGCCCGTCCGCCGCCCCGGTCTTCGCGCTCGGTGCCGCCGTCGTCGTGCTCGGCTACCTGCTGGTCACGGTCGCCGCGTCGGTCCCGGCGGCCGGTCGCGAGCTGCTCAGCGATCTGCTCACCGTCCCGGCGGCCGCCTCGCTGGCCGTCGCCGCCGGTCGGCGCGCGAGGACGCCCTCGCCCTGGCAGCGGACCTGGCAGGGGGTGGCGCTGGCGGGACTGTCGTGGACGCTCGCCGAGGGCAGCTACGCGGTGATCACCCACCTGCTGCAGTGGGTGGCCGCGCCCGGGCTGCCGGACGTCTTCTATCTGCTGGCTCCGGTGCCGCTCGCGGTCGGGCTGCTCCGGGTGCCGGTCGGTCCCGTGGTCCCCGGGGCGCGGCTCCGGCTGCTGCTCAGCGGGCTGGTGGTAGCACTCGGCCTGTTCTTCGTCACCTGGTCGGTGGTGCTGCCGGCGGTCACCACGCGCGGGACCTCGATGCTCGGCCGGGTGGTCTTCACCGCCTACCCCGTCCTCGACGCCGTACTGCTGACGCTGGCCGCGGTCGCGCTGGTCCGCGCCGGGCCGAGCACCCGCGGACGGCTGGCCCTGCTGACCCTCGGCGTCCTCTGCTACTTCGGCGCCGACGGCGCCTACAACTACCTCGAGGCGCTCGGCCGGTACGCCTCCGGGTCGGTGCTCGACGTGGGCTGGATCGCGGGCTATCTGCTGATGGCGCTCGCCGCGCTGGTCCGTGAGCCCGATCGCCCGGACGGCGCGGACCGCCCGGCTGCGTCGGCGGACACGAGGGGGCACCGGGCCGACCAGCGAGCGCTGGCGGTGACCTCGGTGGTCGTCTACCTGCCGACGGCCGCCGCGATCGCGGTCGCCGTCAGTTGGCCCGGACGCCTGGCCGACCCGGTGCTGGTGGTCACCGGGATCCTGCTGCTGGTGCTGATCGGTCTGCGCCAGGTGCTGCTCACCGTGGACAACGGCCGGCTCACCCACGACCTCGAGGACCAGGTGGTCCAGCTCCGCCGCCGGGGCGACGAGTTCCGCCAGCTGGCCGATCAGAACAGCCGGGTCGTCGCGGCGGTGGCCGAGGGGGTGTTCGGGGTCGATCCCGACGGCCGGATCACCTTCGTCAACCCGGCCGCCGCGCAGATGCTGGGCCGGGCGGCCGACCAGCTGGTCGGTGCCCGTGAGGGCCGGGTGCTGCACGACCACGAGGCCGTCCCGGCCGGCGCGGGCTGCCCGATCGGGCTCGCGCTGTCCGAGCGGGTCCCGGTCGACACGGTGGCCGACGTGTTCCGCCGGGCGGACGGCACCACCTTCCCGGTCGAGCTCGCGGTCGGCCCGATCCTGTTGGGTGACCGGCTGAGCGGGGCGGTGGTGGTCTTCCGTGACGTCAGCGCGCGGCGCGCCGTGGAGCGGATGAAGGACGAGTTCATCTCCGTGGTCAGCCACGAGCTGCGCACCCCGCTGACCGCGATCCGCGGCTCGCTGGGGATCGTGGCCAGCGGCGTGGCCGGCGATCTCGACCAGCGGGGCACCCGGTTGATCGAGATCGCGGTACGCAGCGCGGACCGGTTGACCCGGTTGATCAACGACATGCTCGACATCGAGCGGATCGAGTCGGGCGCCGAGGTGATGCGGTTCGCCGCCTGGGAGGCGCGTTCGCTGGTGGAGCAGGCGGTCGAGGGGATGGGGCCGACCGCCGCCGACCACCGGGTGGAGATCGTCGTCGGGCCGGTGGCGGGGACCGTCCAGGCCGACGGCGACCGGATCGTCCAGGTGCTGATCAACCTGCTCGGGAACGCCGTCAAGTTCTCCGAGCCCGGCGGCCGGGTCGAGGTCGCGGTCGGGAGCAGCGGCGCGGAGGTGGTGTTCCGGGTCACCGACCACGGACGCGGCATCCCCGGAGACAAGCTCGAGACGATCTTCGAACGCTTCGAGCAGGTCGACTCCTCCGACGCGCGCGAGAAGGGCGGGACCGGGCTGGGGCTGGCGATCTGCCGCTCGATCGCGCACCGGCACGGCGGGCGGATCTGGGCCGAGAGCCGACCCGGCGAGGGTGCCACCTTCCGGCTCGCCCTGCCCGCCTCGGACCCGGTGCCCGGCACCGGCTCGAGCGTCGGCACGGTGGCCGGACTGGTCTGATGGGCTGGTCTGACGGGCTGGTCCGGGTCGGGCTGCGGTCAGCCGTCGGCGGGGTCGGGGCCGATCGCGGCGAGCGCCTCGCGGGCCTCGGACTCTGCCCGGCGCCGGGTCTCGACCCGCTCGCGCGCGTGCTCGACCGCCGCCTCGGCCTGCGCCGCCCGCTGCTCGGCCCGGGCGAGCAGCTCGCGGAGCCCGGCCAGGTCGTCCGCGGCGCCCTGCGACTCGGTGCGGGCGTCGTCGAGATCGGACTCGGCCTCCTCGCGGGCTCGGGTCGCCTCGTCCAGGGCCTGCCGGAGCGCTCGGGTCTGTTCCGCCGCCGCGGCGGCCCGACGCTCGCGCTCGGCGGTGTCCTCGGCGGTGTCCTCGGCGGTGTCCTCGGCGGTGTCCTCGTCGTCGTCCTCGTCGTCGCGGGCGCTGCGTGAGGCGGTGTTGCGGGTCGCGGTAGGGCTGGGGGCTGCTGCCTCGGGGACCGGCGAGGCGGCGAACGGCCCGAACCCGCCGTACTCGGGCACCTTGTCGAGCCGGCTGGCTCGCACCCGTGCGCCGGTCGCCGGGTCGGCCAACGCTGCCTGGAGGGCCTGGCCGACCTCGCGCCGGACCGCCTCGCTCGGCGCGGCGCCGTGGTCGGCGGCCAGCGCGGCCGCGCGCCGGACCAGCTCCTCGACCGCCCGGTGCCGTTCGGCCGAGAGCCGGCGCAGCTCGGGACCGGACAGGTTCTGCTGGGCCTCGCGGAGCGCCTCGCCGAGGTCGAGCAGGGCGCCGAGCTCGTCGGCCGCCTCGCGGGCCAGCAGGTTGACCGTCCAGGCCGACCGGGTGGGCCGGCGGAGGGCGCCGACGGCCGTGGCCAGCCGGCGGTCGCCGGCGGCTCGCGCCTGCTTGACCCGTTCGCCGCGGACTCGCACGAAGTCGTCGGGATCACCGGCGTAGAGGGCCTCGGCCACCTCGTCGAGACCGTCCGGCGGATCGTCCTCGGCCCCGGCCGCCCGCGTCGCCACGGGCCCATCCTGCCGGTCCGACCCGGCCCGCGTCCCGGTTGAGCGGTGCGGTTCCATGGGGACGTGGCACAGAACCAGAGCGTCAACCCGAAGCTGAACGGCGAGTACGAGCCGAGCCCGGAGCAGTGGGTGCGGGACCAGGTGGAGACCTACGAGCGCACCGACGGGGCCGAGGCCAACACCCTGGCCGACACCGGGATGCCGGTGGTGATCTTCACCCACCGCGGTGCGAAGAGCGGCAAGATCCGCAAGACCCCGCTGATGCGGGTCGAGCACGACGGCGTGTACGCCATGGTGGCCTCGAAGGGCGGCGCGCCGGACCACCCGCAGTGGTACCACAACCTGGTCGCCGACCCCGAGGCCCTCGAGGTGCAGGACGGCCCGGAGCGGTTCGCCGCCCGGGCCCGCGAGATCGAGGGCGAGGAGCGGCAGGAGTGGTGGGACCGCGCGGTCGCCGCCTACCCGCCGTACGCCGAGTACCAGGAGAAGACCGACCGGCTGATCCCGGTGCTGCTGGCCGAGCGGATCTGAGGCTCGACCGGTCCGGTCTCGGGGCGGGCTGAGCGGCCTAGGGACGGTCGCTCGGCGCTGGTGACGCTCCCGACCCGACGACGGTGCGGGCCGTCCGCGGCAGGGTGAGCAGGAAGGCCGCGCCGCGGACGTCCGGGGGCGGCTCGACACAGACCAGGTCGCCACCGAGGGCGCGGGCGTAGCCGCGGGCGATGGCCAGCCCCAGCCCGGCCCCGCCCGAGGTGCCCGGCCCGTCGGACCCGCGGGTGCGGCTGGCGTCGAGCCGGACCAGCCGCTCGAAGATCCGTTCGCGATC
The DNA here is from genome assembly GCF_014137855.1 of Microlunatus kandeliicorticis. GTDB lineage: Bacteria > Actinomycetota > Actinomycetes > Propionibacteriales > Propionibacteriaceae > Microlunatus > Microlunatus kandeliicorticis. The sequence goes on along the minus strand of NZ_JACGWT010000002.1, from coordinate 124,169 downwards.
CGCGGCCGGCACGCCCGGGCCGCTGTCGGTCACCAGCACCCTGACTCGACCAGGCTCCTCGGACACGGTCACCGCGATGCTCCCGGCCGGCCCGGTGGCCGCGGTGGCGCGGGCCGCGTTGCCGAGCAGGTTGCCGAGCACCGACCGGATCTTGGCCGGGTCGCTGGTCAGCCACGGGTCCGCCAGCCGGCTCAGGCCGTGCACGGCCAGCTCGACCCCGGGGTGCAGCAGCGCCGTCCGGTCGGCCTCGCCGCGGACGAGCTCGGCCAGGTCGATCCGCTCGTGCTGGACGTCCACCCCGGTGTCGAGCCGCGCGGTGGTCAGCAGGTCCTCGCTCAGCCGGCCCGCCCGCTGGGCCTCGCGGACCAGCAGCACCAGCAGCTGCTCGCGCTCGGTGGTGCTCAGACCGCCCTCGTCCGACCCCTGGTGGAGCAGCGTCTCGGCCGCCGCCTGGACGCCGGCGATCGGCGTCCGCAGCTCGTGCGCGGCGTCGGAGAGGAACTCCTGGCTCCGGCGGGCGGCCCGGCGGGCGTCGGCCTCGGCGTCCCGGGCGTGCTGCTCGGCGCCCTCGAGCGCGTCGAGCATCCCGTCGACCGCCGCCGCGGCCTGCCCGAGCTCGGTGTCGGTGCGGTCCGGGGCCAGCCGTCCGCCGCGCCGGCCCGAGATGACGTCGCGAGCCAGCGCGCCGAACGCGTTCAGCGGCCGCAGCGCGTAGCGGAGCCCGAGGGTGATGGACAGCCCGCCGAGCAGCAGCGCCCCGAGCCCGGCCAGCAGCAGGGTCCGGCGCAGCGTCTGCTGGGCGTTGTCGAGGAAGGCCCGGTCGACGACCAGGGTGAGGACGGCGCCGTCCACCCGGCCGGGGCTGCTGAGCTGGACCCGGTCGACGAGGTCGCGCCGGCCGTTCGACGGCGGGGTGCCGAAGACCCGTCCGTCGGGCAGCACGAGGCTGGCCCGGATGCCGTGGGCGTCCACCCGGTTGACCAGCTGCTGCGGACCGACACCCTGTCGGGCCAGCTGTCGGGCCAGCTGGGCCCGGCCGGTGAGCAGCGCGTTGGCGTTCCGGTTGGCCTCGGCGGCGAACGTCCGGTCGACCACCACGGCCAGACCGGCCACCACCACCAGCAGCACCAGCAGCACGGTGAGGGTGGCCCGGAAGCGCAGCGAGACCGTCCGCAGCCGTCCCGTCGGGGCGGCCGGGTCGGGCGCCGGGGCGGTCACGACGGCTCGGACAGCCGGTACCCCCGGCTCCGGACGGTGTGCACCAGCCGCGGGCCGTGCTGCTCGAGCTTGCGGCGCAGCGACGAGACGTGCACCTCGACCACGTTGGGGTCGAAGCCGTCGTAGCCCCACACGTGGGTGAGGATCTGGGTCTTGCTGACCACCCGGCCGGGCCGGGTGGCGAGATAGGCGAGGATCCGGCGTTCGGTCGCGGTCAGGTCGATCTCGGCGTCGCCGCGGCGGACCACCGCGGCGTCGTCGCCGATCACCAGGTCGCCGACCGCGGTGCTCACCCCGGCCGCCCCGGTCCGGCGCAGCACCGCGCGGACGCGCGCCACCAGCTCGGCCATCTGGAACGGCTTGACCAGGTAGTCGTCGGCGCCGCTGCTGAGCCCGCGAACCCGGTCGGCGGTGGCGTCGCGCGCGGTCAGCATCAGCACCCCGGCGTCGCTCTGGGCCCGGACGACGTCGAGCAGGGTGAACCCGTCGCGTCCCGGGAGCATCACGTCGAGCACCACCAGCTCGGGCCCGAACGCGTTCAACCGCTCCTCCAGCCGGCTGCCGTCGGCGTCGCCCTCCACCTGGAAACCCTGCGCGTGCAGTGCGGTCAGCACGGGGACGCGGATGGCGTCGCTGTCCTCGATCACCAGGATCCGCGAGCCGGCCATCGGCCCATTGTGACGCCGTCGGCTGGTCACGGGCTGTGTGGGAGCGCGCCCGGCGCCGACGCTAGCCTGTCGCGCATGACGCGCAAGGTGGCGATTCTCGGGGCGGGCATGATCGGCGAGGTGCACCGGCGGGCCGCGGTGCTGGCCGGGGCGCAGGTGGTCGGGGCGATGGCCTCCAGCCCGGAGCGGTCGCGGCAGGTCGCCGACGCGTGGGGCGCCGAGCACGCGTTCACCAGCATCGAGGAGGTCGCGGCCAGCGACGTCGACGCGGTGCACATCTGCACCCCGAACGCCTCGCACGTCCCCTACGCGGTCGCGCTGATGGAGGCCGGCAAGCACGTGCTGTGCGAGAAGCCGCTCGGAGTCAGCCTCGAGGACGCCCGGCAGGCCGCCGAGGTCGCCGAGCGCACCGGCGTGATCAACACGATGCCGTTCGCCTACCGGTTCCACCCGATGGTCCGCGAGCTCCGGGCCCGGGTGCAGGCCGAGGAGTTCGGGCCGGTCTTCCTGACCCACGGCACCTACATCCAGGACTGGCTGCTGGACCCCCGCTCGACCAGCTGGCGGGTCGACCCCAGCCAGGGCGGGCCGTCGCGGGCGTTCGGCGACATCGGCTCGCACTGGTGCGACCTGATGGAGTGGGTGACCGGCGAGCGGATCGCCGAGCTGGTCTCGACCACGAGGATCTCCATCCCGCGCCGGCCGGGGGACACCGCCAACAGCTTCAGCGCGGCCACCGGCGAGCTCGACGAGTCGACCCTGGTCGACGTCACCACCGAGGACACCGCGATGGTGCTGTTCCGCACCCGCAACGGCGTCCCCGGCTCGACGGTGATCAGCCAGCTGTGCGCCGGCCGCAAGAACCGGCTCTGGATCGAGGTGGACGGGGCCAAGCAGAGCGGCGTCTTCGACCAGGAGCAGCCTGAGCAGCTCTGGATCGGCGAGGACGACCGGACCAGCCTGCTGGTCCGCGACCCCAACCACGGGTCATCCGAGCAGCGCCGGCTGGCCACCCTGCCCGCCGGCCACGCGCAGGGCTACGCCCAGTGCTTCGAGGCCTACGTGGCCGACAGCTACGCCGCGATCGACGCCCAGCGCGACGGCGGGACGCCGCCCGAGGGCCTGCCCACCTTCGCCGACGGCCTGCGCGCCGCCGAGATCTGCGACGCGATGCTCCGGTCGGCCGACAGCCACAGCTGGCAGACCGTCTGACCCTCCTCCCCGTCCCACTCCTGCACAACGGGGGTGATCCGCACCGATGACGGTGCGGATCACCCCCGTTGTCGTCCGCGAGGGAGTTGTCCACAGGGGTACTGGATCGGCGCCGCCGGACGGCCGATGCTCCTCGGGTGCACGCCCGCCAGCCCGTCCCGCCGTCGCTGTTCCGGTTGGCGCTGCTCCAGGCCGGCGTGGTCACCCGCGAGCAGGCGGTGGGCTGCGGTCTCGGCGCCCGGGCGATCGACCGGCTCGTGGCCGACGGGCGCTGGCTCCGGCTGGCGCCCGGCGTCTACTGGCTGTTCCCCGCCAGGCCGCCGGGAACCCCGGGAGCCCGGCCACCGTGGGTGACCCGAGCCTGGGCCGGCTGCCTGCTCGGTGGTGACCGGGCGCGGCTCGGGGGCGCGGCCGCCGGACACCTCTGGGGCCTCGACCCCGAACCTCCGGAGCTGATCACCGTCCTGGTCCCGCACGGCGGCACGGTTCCGCGCCACCAGGGGCAGGGTGCGGCAGGGTGGGCGGGCCGCTGGTCATTCGTCCGCGAACGGGCCGCCGTCCGGGACCCGCGGAGCCCGGGCTCTCCACCCCGGACGGGGTTGACCGACACGGTCCTCGACCTCGTCGCCGCCGACGGGGACGCCGTGCGCTGGACGACGGCGGCCGTCCAGACCGGGCGGGTGTCCGTCCACGGGCTCCGCGCGGCGGCGGACCGCCGGGCACGGTTGCGGCACCGTCGCCGGTTGCTGGTGACGCTGGACGACCTCGCGGTGGGTGCCGAGAGTGCGCTCGAGCTCGTCTACCTGCGCGCGGTCGAGCGCGCCCACGGGCTGCCGGTCGCCGAACGCCAGGTCCGTCGCCGCGACACCCGGGCCGACGTCCTCTACCGCGACTTCGGGCTGCTGGTCGAGCTCGACGGGCGTCGTGGTCACGAGGGCGCCGGCCGGTTCCGCGACATGCGCCGGGACAACCGCGCGACCACCGACGGACTGGCCACCCTGCGGTACGGCTGGTCCGACGTCCGTGACCGGCCGTGCGAGGTGGCCGCGCAGGTCGCCGAGAACCTGGTCCGTCGTGGTTGGACCGGGCTCCCGGCGCGGTGCGCGCGGTGCCGCCGGGTGGCCTGAGGACGTCCCGCCCGACAACGGGGGTGATCCGCACCGTCATCGGTGCGGATCACCCCCGCTGCCGCGGGAAGGCTCGGGCGGCGGCGCTGTTAGCTTGCCTGCATGACCCCGGAGGCGGCCGCGCGCCTGGTGCTGCCGCTCGCCGCGGGCGACAGCGCCGGCGCGAACGCCCGCTCCACAGGCGATGACGCACTCGCCCTGCTCGGCGGCAAGGGCGCCTCGCTCGTCCGGCTGGTGGCCGCCGGCGTCCCGGTGCCGGACGGGTTCGTGATCACCACCGACGCCTTCCGGGCCGTGCTCGCCGCCGACGGCCTCGACCGCAACGTCGCCGCGATCCTCGCCCACCGGCCGCCCGACCGGGCCGCCGCCCGGATCCGCGAGCTCTTCCTCGAGGCGCGGCTGCCGGCCGCGGTGGAGACCGCGGTCACCACCGCCTACCGCGAGCTCGGGCGCCCGCGGGTGGCGGTCCGGTCGTCGGCCACCGCCGAGGACCTGCCCGGGCTCTCGTTCGCCGGCCAGCAGGACACCCTGCTCAACGTGACCGGCGCGAGCGCGCTGCTCGACGCCGTCCGACGGTGCTGGGCCTCACTGTGGAGCGCCCGCGCCGTCGGCTACCGGGCCGAGCACCAGGTGGCCGACGACGACCTCGCGCTCGCCGTGGTGGTGCAGCGGATGGTCGACGCCGAGGCGGCCGGCGTGCTGTTCACCGCCGACCCGGTGACCGGCGACGGTTCGATGATCACCGTCGAGAGCGCCTGGGGTCTCGGCGAGGCGGTGGTCAGCGGGATCGTCACGCCCGACCGGTTCCGCATCGCGGCCGACGACCACCGCGTGCTCGAGTCCACGGTGGCCGAGAAGACGGTGATGACGGTCCGGACCCGCGGCGGCACCACCGAGCGCCCGGTGCCCGCCGCCCGCCGGACCCGGCCGTCGCTCGAGCCGGCGCAGGCGCGGCGGCTGGCCGCGCTCGGCGCCCGGGTCGCGGAGCTCGACGGCCACCCGGTCGACATCGAGTGGGCCCGGGTCGGTGACGAGCTCGCGGTGCTGCAGGCCCGGCCGATCACCGCCGGCGCCCGCCCCGACCCCTGGAACGACAGCCGCGCGGTGTCCTGCCTGTGGACCCGCGGCAACGTCGGCGAGGCCATCCCCGACGTGATGACCCCGGCCACCTGGTGCCTGGTCCGCGAGTTCCTCGCCGACGCCATGCCGACCAGCTCGGTGCCGCCGTACGTCGCCTTCGGGATCGTCGGCGGGCGCCTCTACCTCAACCTCAGCATGGCCGCCTCGATCGCCCGCTGCGCCGGGGTGGGGGAGCGGCTGTTCCGTCGGCTGACCCACGAGGTCTTCGGTCGGCTGCCCGACGACCTGCCCATCCCCTACCTCCCGCTGCCGCCGACCCGGGTGATCCGGCTCGTCGTCCCGGTCGCGCTGTCGATGACCGTGCACGCCCGCCGCGACATCCGGCGGCTGCCCGACTACCTGGCCGACCACCCCGCGCACTGCCGCCGGCTGCGCGAGCGGATCGCCGCCGTCGACGACCCGACCGAACTGGCCCGGCTGTGGACCGAGGTGATCCACCCTGAGTTCCACGCCGCCACCGGGATGCTGACCGCGGCCACCCGGAGCGACGGCCCGGTGCTGGTCACCCTCCGTCGGTCGCTCCAGCGCGCGGTCGGGTTGGAGGACACCGAACGGCTGCTCGCAGGGCTCGGCGGCACCGACGGGGAGCTGGCCAGCCTCGGTCCGCTGGTGGGGCTGGAGCGGTTGGCCGACGGCGATCTCGACGTCGAGGGCTTCCGCGACCGTTACGGGCACCGCGGCCCGCACGAGTTCGAGATCTCGGTGCCCCGGCCGGCCGAGGACCCGGCCTGGATCGAGCGGACCGTCGCCGAGCAGCGGGCGGCCGACTACTCGGTGAGCGAGCTGCTCCGACGCCAGGAGCGGGCCCGTGCCGACGCCTGGGCCCGGTTCTCCCGCGAGCACCCGCACCGGGTGGCGTCGGTGCGGAACAAGATCGAGAAGTGGACGCAGATCTCCCGCCGACGCGAGGAGGCGCGCTCGGAGGTGGTGCGGTTCTTCTGGGTGCTGCGCGCGTTCTGGGTGCGGGCCGGCGAGCTCAGCGGGATCGGCGACGACGTCTTCGCCCACGACTGGAACGAGGTGGTCGCGCTGCTGGGCGGGCGTCCGTTGCAGGAGCGCGAGCTGCGGGACCGCCAGCGGGCCTTCCGGGCCTACAGCGCGCTGCCGGCCTACCCCAGCGTGATCATGGGCCGGTTCGACCCGTTCGCCTGGGCCGCCGACCCGGACCGGCCGTTGGCGGTGTTCGTGGAGGGCGCCGACCATGATCGTGATCATGGTCGGTCGGCCGGTGCCGATCACGGTGCCGGAGGCTCGGCCACGGTGACCGGGTTCGCCGGCTCGGGCGGCGTGGTCGAGGGCGTGGTCCGGGTGCTGGAGTCGACCGATCAGAGTGCCGAGCTGGAGAGCGGGGAGGTGCTGGTCACCAACGTCACCAACGTCGGCTGGACGCCGCTGTTCCCGCGGGTCCGCGCGGTGATCACCGACGTGGGTGCGCCGCTCTCGCACGCGGCGATCGTGGCCCGGGAGCTCGGGATCCCTGCGGTGGTGGGGTGCGGGGACGCGACCCGGGTGCTGCGGACCGGTGACCGAGTCCGGGTGGACGGCACGCACGGCACCGTCGAGCTGCTCGACCGCGTCGGGTGACGGACGGGGAGCCGGCCGCCGCCGAGGCCAGGACCCGGTTGCGCACGGCGCTCGAAGGGGACCCGGTCGGCGCGGCGCGCGAGCTGCTCGGTGCGGTGCTCCGGCACGGTCCGGTGGCCCTCCGGGTGGTCGAGACCGAGGCCTACGACGGCCGCGTCGACGAGGCGTCGCACAGCTTCCGCGGCGAGACCGACCGCACCCGGGTGATGTTCGGCCCGGCCGGGCGGCTCTACGTCTACTTCAGCTACGGCATGCACTGGGCCGCCAACGTCAGCTGTTCCGAGGTCGGGCACGGTGCGGCGGTGCTGCTCCGCGCCGGCGAGGTCATCGACGGGGTCGAGTTCGCCCGCGACCGGCGCGGGCCCCGCGTCACCGACCGCGACCTGGCCCGCGGTCCCGGCCGGCTGACCCAGGCGCTGGGGATCGACCGCCGGCACTACGGCGCCGACCTGCTCGCCGGGACGGAGATCGACGGCGTCCCGCTCCGGCTCGAACCGCGGACCCACGCGCCCGAGGTGGCCACCGGCCCCCGGGTCGGGATCAGCCGCTCGGTCGACCTTCCCTGGCGGTTCTGGATCCCGGGCGACCGGTACGTCAGCGCCTTCCGGCCCGGTCAGCGCCGCTGACCCGCGCTTCGACGGGCTCAGCGCGCGTGGTCACGTCCCCGGTGCGTAGCTGACCCGCGCTTCGACAGGCTCAGCGCGCGTGCTCACGTGCCCGGTGCGCCACCCCTCCCGTGCCCTGAGCCTGTCGAAGGGCACTCACTCCAGGGGCTGCAGCGAGCCCAGCAGGGTGGGGATGAACTCGGCCACCGACGGGTGGATCGGCAGCGCGTCCCGGACCGCCTTGTAGCCGATGCCGGCCTGCATGGCCAGACCGATCTGCTGGGCGAGGTCGTCGCCGTGCATCCCGAAGAAGCAGGCGCCGAGGATCTCCTCGCTGTCCGCGTCGACCAGGATCCGCATCATCCCCTCGGTCTCGCCGTCGATGATCGCCCGGCTGACCTTGGACATCGGCAGGTCGGCCTTGAGCACCGAGCGCCCGGACGTCCGCGCCTCGGCCTCGGTCATCCCGACCCGGCCGAGCGGCGGGTCGGTGAACATCGCGTAGGCGGTGATCCGCCCGTCGACGGTCCGGTCGGGGTCGAGCAGGATCTGGCTGTCCTGGTAGGCGGTGTGGGTGAACGCGCCGTGGCCGTTGACGTCGCCGAGCGCCCAGACGCCCGGCGCCGAGGTCTCGAACCGCGAGTTGATCTTGAGGTAGCCGCGGTCGTCGAGCTCGAGCCCGTGGTCGCCGAGCAGGTCGACGTTGGGTCGGCGGCCGACCGCCAGCAGCAGCTGGGTGCCGGTGACCTCCGACCCGTCGCTGAGGCTGACGGTGATCTCGCCGTCGGAGGAGCTGACCCCGGTGGCCCGACCGGTGGTGACGGTGATCCCCTCGCCCTCGAGCAGCTCGCGGAGCAGGTCGGAGACGTCGTGGTCCTCGCGGGCCGCCGGGCGGCCGCCGGCCACGATGGTCACCTCGGAGCCGAACCGGCGGAACATCTGGCCGAACTCGCAACCGATGTAGCTGCCGCCGATGATCACCAGCCGCTCGGGCAGCTGGGTGAGCTGGAGCAGCTCGATCTCGGTCAGGTGGTCGACCTGGTCGAGCCCGGGCAGGTCGGGCACCACCGCGCGGGCGCCGATGTCGAGATAGAGCTTGCGGGTCCGCAGCTCGCGGTCGCCGACCCGGACGGTGTGCTCGCCGTCCTCGCCGGCTGCGATCGTCGCCTGCCCGTGGATCAGCTCGAGGTGCTCGTCCGAGGTCAGCCAGTCGAGCAACGGCTCGCGCATCCCGTCGATCATGGTGTGCATCCGCTGCATCACCGCCGGGAAATCGACGGTGATCTTGCCGGTGAGCACGCCGTACTCGGTCGCCCGGTGCGCACGGTGTGCGGCGAGCGCACTGGCCCGCAGCGCCTTGGTCGGACGACAGCCGTGGTTGAGGCAGGTGCCGCCGACCTGGGCCATCTCGACCACCGCGACCCGTTCACCGCGGCTCGCCAGCGCCCCGGCCACGCCGGGCCCGGCCTGTCCGGCGCCGACCACGACCGCGTCGAACTCCTCCGCGTTGTTGCTGCTCATCCGGCTCTCCTCGGTCGCTCGTCGGGTGCGGGTCGGCGTCCGCCGGACGCCAGGTGATTGCTCGTTCAACCAACACCGGACGCTCCCCGCAGGCGCCGTCCGGCCCGCTCACGCTATCCGTCGATGTGCGCTCGGCGGCGATCCCACCTACACTCGTCGGCGTTTGATAACGATCTGGTCTCGCTCGAGCGCCCTGCCGGTGCCTTCGTCGATGTGAGAGTCGCGGACCACAGATCCCGATCCGTCACTGGGAGGACAGCAGTGCCACGCCACCGCGCGCGACACGCCGCGCCGTCGACTCGTCGACGTCTCGTCCGGGCTTCCGTGCTGCCGCTGGCGGTCACCGCGGTGCTCGGCGGCGGGACCGGGACGGCCGTCTGGGTCGACCGAGCCGCCCCCGCCGACGCCGCCTCGGCGCCCGGGGTCACCGACGTCGCCGCCGGTCGCCTCGCGGAGGCCGCCGGTCCCGACGCGTCGGCCCGGGCCACCCGGCCCAACCGGGACAGCGGCCGACCGCCGCTCCCGGCGGCCGCAGCCACCGCGGCCTCGTCCGCGAGCAGCTCGGCCGCCCGGAAGCCCTCCGCGTCGGCCGCCGCCCGGACCGCGAAGCCGACGGCGAAGCCGGGGGTGCTCGGCGCCACCGCGACGCTGGGTGACGTGGTGGGCCGGCGCTACCTGCGTGACGACGTGACGCTCCGGCTCGGACCCGGGAAGTCCTACGCCATCTCCGGCTCCCTCGACGACGGGGACCGGGTCGGCGTCACCGACCGTCGCGCCTCCGGCTGGACCCAGATCTCCTGGTCGGGCAAGGCGCGCTGGGTCCCGACCCGGCAGCTCACCGCGACGAACCCGAACCCGCCCGCGCCGAAGCGCACGGCCACCCCCTCGGCCCGGACGTCCACCGGCTCCTCCAGCAGCGCCGTGAGCGGTGCGTCCTGCCGCTCCGGGAACGTCGTCGAGCGGGGCCTCACTCCCGACGCAGTCAAGGTGCACCGGGCGATCTGTGCGGCCTTCCCGCAGGTCAGCAGCTTCGGCGGCGTCCGGGCCGACTCGCTGCCCGAGCACCCCTCGGGCCGGGCGATCGACGCGATGATCTCTGACTCCACCGTCGGCTGGCGGATCGCCACCTGGGTCCGCGCGCACGCCCGCGAGCTCGGCGTCAGCCAGGTCATCTACAGCCAGAAGATCTGGACCGTCCAGCGCAGCGCCGAGGGCTGGCGGTCGATGTCGGACCGCGGGTCGGCCACCGCCAACCACTACGACCACGTCCACGTGACGGTCTACGGGAGCGCCGCGACCGGCTGAGCCCGGGCGGGTGGCCGTACGGAATCGGCACCGGAAGGTCACGATCCGTCGCGAGATCCGTCCCCGCCCGTGGTGTCGGAGCCGACCCGGGCATAGGGTCCGTGCTATGGGAGTGGACCCGTATCAGGTGCTGTTGGCGGCCATCGCCATCGCCATCATGATCGGCGTCCCCCTGCTGTGCCACCTGGGCTTCGAGGCGTTCTGCGGACGCTACGAGGAGCGCTTCCGCCGCTGGCGGCTCGAGGTCGCGGTGAACGGCCCCGGCTACCGGGTGCGTGACCTGCTCGTCCACCGCCACGAGGTCCGGGCGCTGCGCCGCCAGCGCGGCGTCCCGATCGAGCGGCTGGCTGCCGACCTGCGTCGGCTGCGTCGGCTGCTCGGCCAGGAGGTCGAGCGCTCGGCCGTCCAGCAGTTCGGCGCCCGGATGGCCTACGACCAGGTGCTGATCCAGGCCTGCGGGATGCTCGGGGTCGAGCAGCGGCTCGCCGAGGCGCCCGACGGCATCGACCGCGAGGTCGAGCGGATCCGGGTCGAGGGCGAGCTCGAGAACGTCGGGCTGGTGCTCGAGGACCGGCGCTTCGGTCAGGCTGCCTGACTCCGTCCGGGCTGCGGATCACCGACCGCTCGGGCGGTCGTCTCCTCTGCGGAGGTCGCTGGAATAACGGCGACCCGGTGTCGCGTTACCCTAGTACTTCGATATCGAAGTCTTCGATGTCGGATTCACCGCAGAGCACCGCCCGAAAGAAGGTCCGTCAGCATGTCCCGCCTGTTCCAGGCCATCCGTACCCGTCAGGTCGACGCCCGCCAGCGTCGTGAGCTCAACCGGGCGATCGCCACCGCCGCGACCCCGGCGATGCGCGATGAGCTGGTCCTCGCCGCCCAGCGGAGCGCGTTCGACCGCTGAGCCGTCGGCCGGCAACGGAGCAGGCCCGCACACCAGAACCCCAGCACGCCCCGGCCCTCGGCCGGGGCGTGCTGTCGTTCCCGGCGGTGCGCCCGACGATCAGCCCGCCCGACGATCAGCTCCCCGACGATCAGCCCCGCCCGGTGAGCAGCGACGGCACCAGCACGGTCACCCCGACCGCCAACCCGGCCAGGTTGGCCAGCAGGAACAGCCCGGCCCAGACCACCCCGGGCACCCAGGTCAGCCGGGCCAGCTGATCGACGTCGGAGGTGCCGCTCCGGTCGCGCGTCCGACGTCCGATCAGCTCGACCACCGGCTTGGGCGCGGCGATCAGCAACAGCCAGGTGATCAGGTAGGCGATGCCCGACTGCACCGGGGCGCTCAGGTACCAGCTGACTCCGACCATCACCGCTCCGGCGCCGAGCAGCACCACCAGACCGAACAGGTTGCGGATCTGCAGCAGCATCAGACCGAGCACCAGCACGACCAGCCAGAGCAGCGCCAGCGCGTGGCCGGCGGCGAGCAGCAGCGCTGCGACCAGCCCGACCACTGCCGGACCGAGATAGCCGGCGGCCAGCGTGGCCACCATCCCGGGCCCGCGGGCCGGTCCCTTGGACACGGTCAGTCCCGAGGTGTCCGAGTGCAGCCGGATCCCCTGGAGCCGGCGTCCGGCCAGCAGCGCGACGAAGCCGTGCGCCCCCTCGTGGACGATCGTCACCAGCATCCGGGCGGCCGGCCAGGTGCCCGGCACGACGACCAGGACGAACGCGGCCAGCGCGGCGCCGAGCACCACCTCGACCGGTGGCGGCTGCTGGACGGCGGTGGCCCGACGCCAGATCTCCCCGAGCAGCTCCACCCGACCAGTCTGCGGCCCGGCCCAACCGCCGGCGGCTCGCCCACACCGCCCAGCCGACCCCGACTTCGCGTCCGACCGGCTGGGTCAGATGTCGCCGGCCGACCAGAGGACACTGTGCGACCGGCCGCCCAGCCGGCCGGCGAAGGCGAGCGCCTGCTCGTCGGTCAGCCCGCTGACGTAGTCGATGATCCCGCGGCCGCGCGCCATCCGGGCCAGCTCGGGCAGCGAGATCCGCGGGGCCAGCAGGTGCGGCGCCTCCTCGGCCACCCGTTCGTAGCCCATCCGGGCCGCAGTGATCAGGTCGATCAGCCGGCGTGGTGCCCGTCCGGCGTCGGTGCGGTCGGAGAGCCAGTCGTCGAGCGCGCCGACCAGCCGGGTCAGGGTCTCGGCCTGGCCGCGCTGGAACATGGCCAGGTCGGGCCGCTCGAGGATGAAGTAGGAGTGGACGAACTTGAGCACCGACACCTGGTGCCACGCGGCGGCCGGGAGCACCACGTACGCGCCGCGGACCGGGGGGTCGGGGAGGATCTGCACCGCCCCGATCAGCTCGTCGATCCACCGCGAGGTGAATCCGGTGACCGCGCGGTCGGCGGCCATCGAGCCGTCGTAGGGCTGGGCCAGCACCCCGTCGACGAACTCGGCGCCGACCCGCACCACGGCCTCGGCGAAGGTGTCCTCGTCGTAGATCCAGCCGTCCTTGGTGGCCAGCCGGCGGCGGAGCCGTTCGAGCCCGGCGCCCGGGGTGCGGCGCAGGTCGTGCAGCTCGTCGTCGTCGAGCCGCGAGAACGGGCGCTGGGCGGCCATCCACTCGCGGAACTCGGGCGCGACCACCGAGTACTGCAGCACGGTCGACCGGTGGAAGTCCTCGACGTCGTGCACCGAGTACGCGATGTCGTCGGCCAGATCCATCACCGAGCACTCGAGGGTCTGGCGTCCCGGCGGCAGGTCGGCGAAGGCGTCGAGCACGGTGCGCATCTCGGTGAGGTCGAGGTCGTAGGCGCTGAACTTGGCCGCGCCGGGCGCGTCCCGGCCGTGCCCGGCACCCCGCGGCGGTTCGGGCCACGCGGTGGGGTGCGGGTCCGGGTCGACGAACCGGCCCCACGGGTACTTGCAGACCGCGGCCCGGACGGCGGTGGTCAGGTTGAGTCCCTCGTCGCCGGGTCCGTGCACCTCGAGCTCGGTGAGGATGCGGAACGTCTGCGCGTTTCCCTCGAACCCGTCGCGCAGACCGAACCGCTCGCGTCCGAGCCGGTCGAGGGTGCGCTCGCCGAGGTGGCCGAAGGGCGGGTGTCCCAGGTCGTGCGCGGCCGCCGCGGCCTGGACGACGACGTGGTCGAGCCCGCCGAGACGGGACAGCAGGGCCGGGTCGGTCTGCTGGAGCAGCCGGACCGCGACGGCGCGGGCGATCGCGGTGACCTTGATCGAGTGCGACAGCCGGTTGTGCACCACGCCGCCGGTCGCCGCCGAGGTCACCACCTGGGTCACCTCGGCCAGCCGGGCGAACGACGGCGCGAACCGGATCCGCTCGAGGTCGGTGCGGAAGTCCGACTCGAAGCCGGGCATCGCCTCGCCGCGGACGGGCTCGGCGCGGGCCCGGGTCAGCCGTGGGTCGGACACGGCCCGAGGCTAACGCCGTCGGCGGCCGCCGGGTTGGTGCCGAGGCCGCGAAACCGGCTCAGTATCGTCGGCACGACGGCGCGCCGACGTGCGCCGCGGACTCGGACGGAGACTCATGGCGGCACCGGTTGACCCCACCAGCACCCAGGCCTGGGCCACGCTGACCCGGCTCCACGGCGAGCTCCAGCCCGATCTGCGCGGTTGGTTCGCCACCGACCCGGGTCGGGCCGAGCGCTTCAGCCACACCGCCGGCGACCTGTTCGTCGACCTGAGCAAGAACCTGGTCACCGACGAGGTGCTGGCGGCGCTGGTGCAGCTGGCCGACGAGGTCGGCCTGGCCGACCGGCGCGAGGCCATGTTCCGCGGCGAGCACGTCAACCCGACCGAGGACCGCGCGGTGCTGCACACCGCGCTGCGCGACCCGGCCGACGTCGAGCTCGACGTCGACGGCCAGCACGTCGTCGCCGACGTCCACGCCACGCTGGACAAGGTCTACGCCTTCGCCACCCGGGTCCGCAGCGGCGAGTGGACCGGGGTCACCGGCAAGCGGATCGAGACCGTGATCAACATCGGCATCGGGGGCTCCGACCTCGGGCCGGTGATGGTCTACGAGGCGCTGATCCCCTACAAGCAGGACGGTCTCAGCTGCCGCTTCGTCTCCAACATCGACCCCACCGACGTCGCGGAGAAGACCGCCGGGCTCGACCCCGAGACCACGCTGTTCATCGTCGCCTCCAAGACCTTCACCACCCTGGAGACGCTGACCAACGCCAAGCTGGCCCGCAGCTGGCTGCTCGACGGGCTGCGCCGCAGCGGGGCGATCGACGACCAGGACGCCTCCGCGAAGGAGGCGGTGGCCAAGCACTTCGTCGCGGTCTCGACCGCGCTCGACAAGGTCGCCGACTTCGGCATCGACCCCGACAACGCCTTCGGCTTCTGGGACTGGGTCGGCGGCCGCTACTCGGTCGACTCGGCGATCGGCACCTCGGTCGCGGTGGCCATCGGGCCGGAGAACTTCCAGGCCTTCCTGGCGGGCTTCCACGCGATCGACGAGCACTTCCGCAGCACCCCGACCGCCCAGAACGTCCCGGTGCTGATGGGCTTGATCAACGTCTGGTACAGCAACTTCTTCGGCGCCGAGACCCACGCGGTGCTGCCCTACGCGCAGTACCTGCACCGCTTCCCGGCCTATCTGCAGCAGCTGACCATGGAGTCCAACGGCAAGGGTGTCCGCTGGGACGGCAGCCCGGTCACCACCAACACGGGCGAGGTGTTCTGGGGTGAGCCCGGGACCAACGGCCAGCACGCCTTCTACCAGCTGATCCACCAGGGCACCCGGTTGATCCCGGCCGACTTCATCGCGGTGGCCAACCCGGCGCACCCGCTGCGCGAGGGCGACTCGGACGTGCACGAGCTGTTCCTGGCGAACTTCTTCGCCCAGACCGCGGCGCTGGCCTTCGGCAAGACGGCCGACGAGGTGCGCGCCGAGGGCACCGCCGAGGCGATCGTCCCGGCCCGGGTGTTCAGCGGCAACCGGCCGACGACCTCGATCATGGCGCCCGAGCTGAGCCCGTCGGTGGTCGGCCAGCTGATCGCACTGTACGAGCACATCACCTTCACCGAAGGCACCGTGTGGGGCATCGACAGCTTCGACCAGTGGGGCGTCGAGCTGGGCAAGGTGCTGGCCAAGGAGCTCACCCCGGCGGTCGGCGGCGACACCGAGGCGCTGCAGAAGCAGGACGCCTCGACCCGGGCGTTGATCAGCTACTACCGCGACCAGCGACGCTGAACGCGCGACGGCCCCGGTCCACCCGCGCGGGTGGGCCGGGGCCGTCGTCCGTCGTGATCAGGTCCTGGTGATCAGATCGTCGCGGTGTCGATCACCGCGCGGTAGCGGACGTCGCCGGAGACGACCTTGTCGTAGTAGTCGTCGACCTGGTCGGCCTTGATCACCTCGACGGTCGCGGTGATCCCGTGCTCGGCGCAGAAGTCGAGCATCTCCTGGGTCTCAGCGAGACCGCCGACCAGCGAGCCGGCGTAGGAGCGTCGCATCCCGATCAGGCTGAAGATGTTGAAGCTCTGCTTCTCGCTCGGGGCGCCGACGTTGACCATCACGCCGCCGCGACCGAGCAGCCCGAAGAACCGGTCGAGGTCGACCGAGGCACCCACGGTGTTGATGATCAGGTCGAAGTGGTTGGCCAGGTCCTCAAAGACCTGGTCGTCCTCGGTGGCGTAGTAGGCCGAGGCGCCGAACGCCTTGCCGTCGTCGGCCTTGGCGTCGGTACGGCTCAGCACGCTGACCTCGGCTCCGAGGGCCGCGGCGATCTTGACCGCGACGTGCCCGAGGCCGCCGAGACCGATCACCCCGACCTTCTGGCCGGGACCGGCGCCGTAGCGCTTGAGCGGCGCGTAGGTGGTGATGCCGGCGCACAGCAGCGGGGTGGTGGCGGCCAGGTCGACCCCGTCGGGGACCCGCACCACGAACGGCTCGCGCACGACGATGCCCTGGCTGTAGCCGCCCTGGGTCGCGGTGCCGTCGTAGTCCTTGCTGTTGTAGGTCTGGACGACGCCCTTCGAGCAGTACTGCTCCTCGCCGTCCTTGCAGGCCTCGCACTCACCGCAGGAGTTGACGAAGCAGCCGACCCCGACCGTGTCGCCCACGGCGTACTTGGTGACGTCCGGGCCGACCTCGGTGACGGTGCCGATGATCTCGTGGCCCGGGGTGAGCGGGAAGTTGGCCGGACCCCACTCCTCACGCACGGTGTGGATGTCGGAGTGGCAGATGCCGGCGTACCGGATGTCGATCCTGACGTCGTCGCCCTTCACCTCCCGACGCTCGAGCTCGGCGCGCTCGAACGGAGCGGAGGCCTTCGGGGCGGACAGGGCGGTGACGGTGGTCATGCGGTCATCCTCTCGACGTGCGGGAAACAGACGTGCCCGGGATCACCGGGCACACGGGGCGGAACGACACCAACGCCCCGGCTATTCCACCGCGGCCGGTGAACCGGACGCAGGGCTCAGCTTCCGCTCATCCCTGCGTCCGGTCGCCCGCGACCTGCGTCGGCCCCGCCTGGTCGGCTGTCGTCGGTGGCGGGATCAGAGATCCGGACCGGATGAGCGGAGCTTGTCGACCTCGGACATGGCCTCCCGCAGCTCCGACAGCCAGCCCTCGGCGTGCTCGCCGACCAGCTTGACCGCCCAGGACAGCGCCTCGGACCGCGACCGCGCGACCCCGGCGTCGACCAGGGTGTCGAGCACCTGGCGCTCGGGCTGCTGGAGCCGGGTCATCACCGGGACCGAGATGTGGGTGAACAGCGTGGTCGCCTCGCCCACCCGGACGCCCCAGGACACCTTGCGCTTGTACCGCGCCTGCGCCTCCTCGGCGATGGCCATCCGCTCGCCACGGGTGTCGGCCCGGAACCGGCTGACCCGGCCCTCGGCCTCGGCCGGGGCGACGTCCGCACCCAAGCCGGCCAGCGTGCCGACGACGATGATCTCCTCGCGGTCGACGCTCACGTCGACGTCGCCGAACCAGCCGTCGGGCAGCCGCCCGCTGAACCACGCCGCCGCGTCGTCGGCCGACGGCAGGTCGACGTTCTGCCAGCCACCCGGCCGACCGAACCCGCGCCCGCGGCCGCGTCCCGGCCCACCCTCGCCCGGGCCGCCCGGCCCGAAGCCGTGACCGCCCGGACCCCGGAACGGACCGGGCCCTCCTCCGAAGAACGGATGTCCCTTCATCGGTGCTCCTTCGCTCGTGACCGCTCCCCGCCGGAGCGCTCACTTACATGATTACACCATTACGCAAGCAACCGAGGACCGCCTCGACCACGCGCGCTGAGCCTGTCGAAGCGCCCGGGGCGGGTGGTGCGGAACGTGCGCAGGCACGGTGGGGCAGAACGTGCGCAGGGCACGGTGGTCGACCGCGCAGGGCGCGGTAGCCGACCGCGCGCTGAGCCTGTCGATGCGCCCGGGGCACTCAGCGGCCGAGGGCCTCGCGGACGGCGTCGCTGCGCTCGGTGCCGCTCGGGTCGCGGAGACCGGCGAGGTGGCCGAGCAGGTCGAGCACGGTCTTGACGCAGGCGATCTGGTCGCGGACCGCGCCGCGCCGCCAGGCCTCACCACCCCGGACGGTGCGGTCGCCGACCCCGACGGCGTCGAGCCCGAGCGCGCGAGCGGTGGCCACGGCCCGGGGCAGGTGGTAGGTCTGGCTGACGACGGTCAGCCGCCGGACGCCGAAGACGTGCCGGGCGCGGTGGCAGGAGTCGAAGGTGTCGAGACCGCCGCCGTCGATCACGATCCGCTCGGCCGGGACCCCGACGTTGATCAGGTAGTGCCGCATGGCCGCGGGCTCGTCGTACTCGGGTGCCCGGCGGTCGCCGGAGACGATGATCACCGCCAGCCGACCCTGCGCGAACAGCCGGCGGGCGAGCTCGAGCCGGGCGGCCAGGAACCGCGACGGACGTCCGCTCGGGTAGACCTGCGCGCCGAGGACCAGCCCGACCCCACGGGCGGGCACCTCGGCCTCGGACAGCACCCGGCCGCGCGCCAGCAGCCGGACCATGATCACCGAGCCGGCCAGGCCCGCGGCGGCGGCCCCCACGACCGAGCCCGCGGCGGCGCCGAACAGCAGCAGGGCACGACGTCCGGGGCTCACCCGGGCAGTGTGTCAGCCGGTGGCCCGGGCCCCGGCCGGCTGGGTGGCCGTCTCGCGCCGGCCGAACTGGATGCCGCGGGCCTCGGTCCCGATCAGCACCAGCACCACCACCGCGACCAGCGTCGGCACCACGGTCGCGGTCAGCGCGAACGGGTAGCCGTGCCGGGCGGCCAGCGCCTCCTGGATCGGCAGGTTGAGCGAGGCGAGCAGGTTGCCCAGCTGATAGGTGACCCCCGGGTAGAAGCCGCGGATCGCGTCCGGGCTCATCTCGGTCAGGTGCGCCGGGATGACCCCCCAGGCGCCCTGCACCATCACCTGCATGAGGAACGAGCCCAGGCAGAGGAACGCGGCCGTCTTCGAGTAGGCGAACAGCGGGACGATCGGCAGCGCGAGCACCGCGCAGAAGGCGATCGTGTAGCGGCGGCCGAACCGGCTGGAGAGGGTGCCGAACACCAGGCCGCCGATGATCGCGCCGACGTTGTAGACGATGGCGATCACCGTCGCGGTGTTCGCGCTCAGCCCGGCCCCGCCGGTCTCCGGCTTGGCCTGCAGGAAGGTCGGGTAGACGTCCTGGGTGCCGTGGCTGGACAGGTTGAAGGCGGTCATCAGCAGGATCAGGTAGACGAACCGACGGATGACCTTCTTGTCGAGCAGCAGGTCGCGGAACCGGGTGCGGGTGACCTTGAGGGTCTCCTGCGCGTTCTCCCAGACCTCGGACTCCTTCACCCGGGACCGGATCAGCAGGCTGATCAGCGCTGGGATGATCGACAGACCGAACAGCCAGCGCCAGGACAGACCCAGCGCGCCGTGGACCACCAGGAAGGCCACGGCGGCCAGCAGGTAGCCGCAGGAGTAGCCGACCTGGAGCAGCCCGGAGAAGAAGCCGCGGCGCTCGGCCGGGATCTTCTCCATGGCCAGCGCGGCACCGAGGCCCCACTCGCCGCCCATCCCGATGCCGTACAGCATCCGGAGCACGATCAGCACCCAGAAGTTCGGGGCGAACGCGCAGAGGAAGCCGATCACCGAGTAGAAGCAGACGTCGATCATCAGCGGCGCCCGCCGCCCGAAGCGGTCGGCGAGCAGCCCGAACAGCAGCGCGCCGACCGGGCGCATCACCAGCGTCGCGGTGGTGATCAGGGCTACCTCGGACTTCTCCATGCCGAAGGACTTGGCGATGTCGGCGTAGACGAAGACCACGATGAAGTAGTCGAAGGCGTCCATCGTCCAGCCCAGCTGCGCGGCCAGGAACGAGTTGCGCTGGTCGCCGGTGAGCGCCACTCGACGACGACCGGCGGGAGCGGTGGCGGAGGCACTCATGATCGACTCCTTCGACGCTGGCGAGACCGCCGTCACATTACTCATCGTTCGGCTATCTGTTCACCCGGGTCGGCCGGACCGGCCCCGGGTGTCCGGACTCCTCGCTAGCGTGCTGTCGTGCGCGCGGAGGTGGAGGAGCTGACGGTCGACGGCCACCGGGTGGTGCCGCTGGGTCCGGACACCTGGGAGGCGTTCGCCGGGCTGGCCGAACGGCACAACGGGGTCTGGGGCGGCTGCTGGTGCACCTGGTTCCACCTGCACCCGGATCCGCCGGAACGCTCGGAGCTGGGCAACCGTGAGTTCAAGCACCGGCGGGTGCTCGAGGGCCGCGCGCACGCCGCCCTGGTGCTCGACGGGCCCGGACCGGACGCCGAGGCGATCGCCTGGGCCGAGTACGGCCCGGTCGCCGAGCTGGCCAACATCCACCACCGCAAGCAGTGGGAGGCGGAGACCGACCTGGTGCCCGACTTCCGGATCACCTGCCTGTTCGTCGACCGGAGGTTCCGCCGGCGGGGGATGGCGGCCGTCGCCGTCCGCGGGGCGCTCGCCCTGATCGCGCGAGCCGGTGGCGGCACGGTCGAGGCCTACCCGCACGACCTCGAGCCCGGCAAGCGTCCGTCGTCGTCGTTCCTCTACAACGCGACCCGGACGATGTACGCCCGGCTCGGGTTCGACTACCTCCGGCCCAAGGGCAAGGGCAACTGCGTGATGCGGACGGTGGTGCCCGCCGCGTCCGCGGCTCAGAGCCCGCGGTAGCTGTCCAGCCGACGACGCGAGCGGAGCGCGGTGACCACGACCAGGATCCCGGCGGCGAACAGCGGGAGCCAGCCCCACAGCACCGAGGTGTCGACCTTGTCGCCGGTGAGCATCTGGTGGCTGATGAAGACCGGCACCGGCCCGAGCACCAGCAACGCGCCGCCGATCAGGAACGGCCACCAGAGGAACTTGTTGATCTCGTTCATGAACTGCCCGGCCACGGTGGCGATCGCCACCACCAGCCCGACCGCCTGCATGGCCGAGCCGAGCAGCATCACCGTGAACGCGTGGTCGAGCGGGTCGAGCCCGACCTGGCGGGCCGCCGGGACGTACTCCAGGCTGAGCTTGTTGAGCAGGCTGATGGTGCCGAAGACGTTGGTGGTCGACCGGGTCGGTGCGGAGGAGAAGTCGAGGTAGGCCAGGGTGAAGTAGGGCAGTGCGGCCCCGACGACGCACAGCACCACCAGCGCGGCGGCGGTCGCCACCCGCGGGCCGGTGATCGTGTAGGGCCGTCGGTACTCCATGGTTGCCTCCTGGTTCGTGCTTCGCGCTGCGGCGCGGACCCATCATGACGGCCGAGAACGCGCCCGTCACACGCTCGACGCGCCCGCGGCGGCGCGAACGGAGGCCGGATGCCCGAGGGCGACACCGTCTGGCTGTCCTGCCGGCGGCTGCACGCCGCGCTGGCCGGCCAGGTGCTGACCCGCTGCGAGCTCCGGGTCCCGCAGCTGGCTGAGGTCGACCTCACCGGGACCGCGGTGCGCGAGGTGGTCAGCCGCGGCAAGCACCAGCTGATCCGGTTCGCCGACGGCACCACCCTGCACACCCACTTCCGGATGGAGGGCAGCTGGCGGATCTATCCGCACGGCCGGCGCTGGTCCGGCGGCCCCGGCCACCAGATCCGGGCGGTGCTCGGCACCAGCACGCTCGACGCCGTCGGCTGGCGGTTGCCGGTGGTCGAGCGGCTGCCGACCGCCGCCGAGGACGAGGTGGTCGGCCATCTCGGTCCGGACCTGCTCGGACCGGACTGGGACCTGGCCGAGGCGGTCCGGCGGATCCGCGTGCACCCCGAGCGGAGTGTCGGTGAGGCGCTGCTCGACCAGCGCAACCTGGCCGGCATCGGGACGCTGTACCGCGCGGAGGTGTTGTTCCTCCAGGGCATTCACCCGCGCACGCCGGTGGAGGCGGTGCCCGACCTGGAGCGAATCTGCGTGCGCGCCCGGCAGCTGCTCAGTGCGAACCGGACGCGGTGGGAGCAGTCGACCACCGGCGACCTCCGCCCGGGCCGCCAGCACTGGGTGTTCGAGCGGCCGGGACAGCCCTGCCGGCGCTGCCGGACGCCGATCCGGACCGAGGAGTTCGGGCCGCTCGGACAGGAGCGGCGCAGCTACTGGTGTCCGCACTGTCAGCCGGCGACAAGCCCTTGACGTGTAAAGATCAACAGGTCATCATGGACACATGAGCGAGATGCAGCAGGTCCGGGAACCGGGGCGCGACGAGCTGCGGGCCGGCGACACCGACCGCGACCGCACCCACACCGTGCTGGCGGAGGCGTCGGCCCGCGGCTACCTGACGCCGGCCGAGTTCGACCAGCGGAGCACCGCGGTGCTCACCGCCCGGACGCTCGGTGACCTCCGCACGCTGCTGAGCGACCTGCCGGTCGACCGCCTCGCACCGGCCCCCGGTCTCGCGTCTGCCTTGCCGGCTGCCGGCGCTCCGGCCCGGCCGACCGACCGCGGCGCGCGGGCCGGTTTCTACGCCCACCTGGGCAGCTACGTCGCCGGGAGCGCGGTGATGCTGGCGATCTGGCTGGTCGTCGGGATCACCGTCGGCGCCTGGTACTTCTGGCCGGTCTGGCCGATCCTCGGCTGGGGCATCGGGGTCGTCTCCCACGGCGTCCCCGCGCTCACCGGGCGCGGCGGGCACTGCCACCGCGCCCCGCTCGACGCGCGCTGATCCGGCTCCGGACGTGCGCCGAGCCTGCAGCCCGCTCGCTGAGCCTGTCGAAGCGCGCATCGTGCGCTGAGCCGGAGACGCGTGCGCTGAGCCTGTCGAAGCGCCCGAACGTGCGCTGAGCCTGTCGAAGCGCGTTCGACAGGCTCAGCGGGGTGCCGCAAGGGGGCGCTCAGGCCCCCGGCGATCAGTTGAACTGGTCGGGGTCAGGGCCGATCCGGTTGCCCTCGTCCAGCGCGTCGATCGCGGCGACGTCGTCACCGGTCAGCTCGAAGTCGAAGATCTGGAAGTTCTCCTCGATCCGCGACGGCGTCACCGACTTCGGGAACACGATGTAGCCCTTCTGCAGGTGCCAGCGCAGGATGACCTGGGCCGGGGTCTTGCCGAGCTTGTCGGCCAGCTGGGTGACGGTCTCGTTGCGCAGGTCCTCGGCCTGACCCAGCGGGCTCCACGCCTCGGTGTGCACACCCAGCTCCTGGTGCTTGGCGACCAGCGCGGTCTGGGTGAAGGTCGGGTGGATCTCCACCTGGTTGACCGACGGGGTGACCCCGGTGGCCGCGATGATCGCGTCCAGGTGGTCGGGCTGGAAGTTCGAGACACCGATCGAGCGGGTCAGACCCTGCTTCTGCAGCTCGACCAGACCCTTCCAGGTGTCGACGTAGTCGTTGCGCGCGGGAAGCGGCCAGTGGATCAGGTACAGGTCGACGTGGTCGAGGCCGAGCTTGCCCAGGCTGTCCTTGAGCGCCTGCTGCGACTCCTCGAAGCCGTGCGCGTTGTTGTTGAGCTTGGTGGTCACCCACAGCTCGTCACGGGCGATCCCGGACTGGGCGATGGCCCGACCGACACCCTCCTCGTTGCCGTACATGGCCGCGGTGTCGATGTGCCGGTAACCGACCTCGAGCGCCTTGCCGACCGCGGGCTCGATGTCGTCGGTGGACACCTGCCACACGCCCAGGCCGAACTGCGGGATCTGGAGGCCGTCGTTCAGGGTGATGGTGGGAACGGTCATGCGAAGGACAGCCCGTTCCACCCGCCGTCTATTCCCCGGCGTCCGCATCGTGAACGGTGAGATACTGGACGACTGTGTCATCCCTGCAAGCCACGCTGAGCGATCGGGTCCGGGCCGCCACCGGTGTGGACCCCGAGCTCCGCCCGGCCACCAAGCCCCAGTTCGGTCACTTCCAGTCCAACGTCGCGCTGCGACTGGCCAAGGCCGAGGGGCGCCCGCCGCGCGAGGTGGCGGCCGGGATCATCGACTCGCTCGACGTGTCCGACCTGTGCGAGCCACCCGAGCTCGCCGGCCCGGGGTTCATCAACTTCCGGCTCAAGCCGTCGACGCTGGCCGACGAGGTGACCGCGCTGCTCGCCGACCCGCGGACCGGCCTGGTGCCGACCTCCGACCCGAAGCGGGTGGTGATCGACTACTCGAGCCCTAACGTGGCCAAGCAGATGCACGTCGGGCACCTGCGGACCACGATCATCGGCGACTGCTTCTACCGGGTGCTCGCCGCCCTCGGCCACACCGTGATCGCCCAGAACCACATCGGCGACTGGGGCACCCAGTTCGGCAAGCTCGTCGAGCTGATCGACGAGGAGGGCCTCGACGCCTCGCAGCTGACCCTCGAGCAGGCCGACGACCTCTACGTCCGGTCGGCCCGGAAGTTCGAGGCCGACCCCGAGTTCGCCGACCGGGCCCGCGCGCGGGTGGTCGCGCTGCAGTCCGGTGACGCGCACACCCGCGCCGTCTGGTCGGACCTGATGAAGATCTCCGCCGCCGCGTTCAACTCCACCTACGCGCGGATGAACATCCTGCTCACCGACGACGACCTGGCCGGCGAGTCCACCTACAACGACGACCTGCCGGTGGTGGCCGCCGACCTCGAGCAGCGCGGCATCGCGGTGATCGACGCCGGTGCGCTCTGCGTGTTCGTCGAGGGCTTCAACGCGCCGTTGATCATCCGCAAGCGCGACGGCGGGTTCAACTACGACACGACCGACCTCGCGGCGATCCGGCGCCGGGTCAGCGAGCTGCACGGCGAGCGGCTGATCTACGTCACCGACGCCCGGCAGGCCGACCACTTCCACGAGGTGTTCGCCGCCGCCCGCACCGCCGGCTACCTGCCCGACTCGGTCTCGGCCGAGCACGTCGGCTACGGCCTGGTGCTGGGCACCGACGGCCGCCCGTTCAAGACCCGGGAGGGCACCGCCGCCTCGCTGGTCTCGCTGCTCGACGCCGCCGAGGAGAAGGCCGCGCCGCCGGTCGCGCTGGCCGCGATCAAGTACGCCGACCTGTCCAGCGGGATCAACAAGGACTACGTCTTCGACGTCGACCGGATGGTCGCCACCACCGGCAACACCGGTCCCTACCTGCAGTACGCGCACGCCCGGATGTGCCAGGTGCTCCGCAAGGCCGAGGCCGACGGCATCCCGGTCGGGGACAAGATCACCGAGCTGCTCGAGCCGGCCGAGCAGACCCTGGCCCTGCAGCTCAGCGGCTTCGGTGACGCGGTGGCCGACGTGGCCGAGAACCTCCAGCCGCACCGGCTCTGCGCCTACCTCTACGACACCGCGGTGGCGCTGGCCGCGTTCTACGAGCAGTGCCCGGTGCTGCGCTCGGAGGGCACCGTCCGGGAGTCCCGGCTGGCGCTCTGCCTGACCGCCCGCAAGGTGCTGGCCACCGGGCTCGACCTGCTCGGGATCCCCGCCCCCGATCGGATGTGAGCCGACCCGCCCCACGGCGGCTGGCTGAGAGATATCTTGGCGCCGTGGCGGCGGGGGAGGCCCGGATGATCCGGACACCGGACCATCGGTTGCGCGTGTTCGTCTCCTCGACCCTGCAGGAGCTGCTACCCGAACGGCAGGCGGCCCGGGCGGCGATCCGTCGGCTGCACCTGTCGCCGGTGATGTTCGAGCTCGGCGCCCGGCCCTATCCGCCGCGTGATCTCTACCGGGCCTACCTCGAGCAGAGCCACATCTTCGTCGGCATCTACTGGCAGCGGTACGGCTGGGTGGCCCCCGGCGAGGAGATCTCGGGTCTCGAGGACGAGTACCGGTTGTGCGGGCCGCGGCCCAAGTTGATCTACGTCAAGCGTCCGCAGGAGGGCCGCGAGCCGCGCCTGACCCAGATGCTGCGGTCGCTGCAGAGCGACGACACCGCTTCCTACAAGCCGTTCGAGACGGCGGCCGAGCTGCAGCGGCTGCTCGCCGACGACCTCGCCCTGCTGCTCACCGAGCGGTTCGAGGCCAGCCTGTGGGAGCTCCCCCCGCCGGCTCGGACGTCCGAGCCGGAGGAGGCCGGGACCGCCGCTCCGGCGGCCCCGGTCGGGTCGGCGGCGGCCCGGCGGTGGCCCCGGGCGACCACCGCGCTGATCGGTCGCGAGGCCGAGCTCGACGAGCTGGCCGACCGGATGGCCGACCCGGCCGTCCAGCTGATCACGCTGCTCGGGCCCGGCGGGATCGGCAAGACCCGGCTGGCCATCGCGTTGGCCGAGCGGCTCCGCGACACCCGCAGCCACGGCGACACCACCGAGCTGCCCACCGTCTTCGTCGGGTTGCAGGCCGTCGACGACGCCGACCTGGTGCTGCGGACCATCGCCGACGCCCTCGGCGTCGGGCCGCGCGAGGGCGAGGAGGTCGAGGCCGCGCTCGAGCGCACGCTGGCCGGCCAGCAGACGCTGATCGTCCTCGACAACTTCGAGCAGGTGAACGACGCGGCACCTGCGCTGGCCCGGCTGATCGAGGCCTGTCCGGGTCTCGAGCTGGTCGTCACCAGCCGGACGCCGCTGCGGATCGCCGCCGAGGTCGTCCACCCGGTGCCGCCGCTGGGGGCGCCGGAACCGTCCGACCACGGCCGCGGCACGGTTTCGCTCGCCGCGGCCGAGGCGTCCCCCGGGGTGGCGCTGTTCGTGGCCCGGGCTCAGGCGGTCCGGCCGAACTTCCGATTGACCGGCGAGAACGCCACCGCCACCGCCGAGCTGGTGCAGCGGCTCGACGGGCTGCCGCTGGCCATCGAGCTGGCCGCCGCCCGGGCCAAGCTGCTCACCCCGGCCCAGCTGCTCGGCCGCCTCGACCGACGGTTCGACCTGCTCGAAGGCGGCAACCGAGACCTGCCCGACCGGCAGCGCACGCTCCGCGGCACGATCGACTGGAGCTTCGGGCTGCTCGACGCCGCCCACCAGCAGGCGCTCACCCGGCTCGGCGTCTTCGTCGGCGGCTGGACGATGGACGCCGCCGAGGCGATCTGCGACCCGGACCCGGCGACCGACTTCCTCGACCGGCTGGCCACTCTGGTGGACGCCAGCCTGGTGGTGGCCCGCGACTTCGACGACGAGATCCGGTTCGGGCTGCTGCGCTCGGTCCGTGCGTACGCGGTGGAGAAGCTCGAGGCCGAGGGCGACGCGGACGCCCTGCGCCAACGGCACGCCGACTACTACCTCGGGATGGCGCAGTACGCGCGTCAGCAGCTCAACTCCGAGCAGCAGGTGTGGCTCGACCGGGTCGAGGCCGAGCACGACAACCTGCGGGCCGCGCTCTCCTGGTACCTCGGCCGCCCCGGCCGGCCGGGTGCCGACCCGGTCAAGGGGGCCGAGCTGACCGTCGAGCTCACGTACTTCTGGTGGATCCGCGGCTACTACAGCGAGGGACGCCGCTGGCTCGAGCAGGCGGTGGCCGCGCTGCCGGACGACGGCACCGATGAGCAGGACCACGTCCGGGCGCTGGCCTCGAAGAACCAGGGGGTGCTCGCCTGGGTCCAGGGCGACTACGCCGCGGCCCAGCGGGCCTACGCCAAGGCGCTGCCGATCTTCCGGCGGCAGGACGACCAGGCCCAGATCGTGTCGGTGCTCGGCAACCTCGGGATCGTGGCCATCGAGCATGCCGACTACGACGAGGCGGCCGACCTGCTCGGCGAGGCGCTCGAGGGCGCCCGTCGCCTCGGCGACGACACCGTGGTGGCCCCCGCGCTGGTCAACCTGGCGGTGCTGCTGATGCGCCGCCGCGAGCTCGAGACGGCCGAGCGCTATCTGGTCGAGGCGACCGGGATCTTCCGCCGGGACGGCGACTTCTGGCGCTCGACCACCGCGCAGATCAACCTCGCCGAGGTGCAGCTGGCCCGCGGGGACCGGACGGCCAGCCGCGAGACCTTCGTGACCAGCCTGACCCAGGCCCGCGAGCTCGGCGACCTCGACAGCGTCGCGTACGCGCTCGAGGGCTTCGCGTCACTGGCCGTCGGCGAAGGGGACGACGCCCGCGCGGCCCGGCTCTGGGCGGCGGCCGACCGGCTCCGTGAGAGCAGCGGCAACCCGCGGCCGCCGAGCAGCGGCGTGCTCAGCTACGACGACGACCAGGCCCGGGCCCGCGAACGGCTCGGTCCCGAGGCCTTCCGCGCCGCGTGGGCCGAGGGGACCACTCTCGACGCCGAACAGGCCGCCGACCTCGCGCTCGCCCTCGCGCACTGATCCCTCCGCCCGCTGAGCCTGTCGAAGCGTGCGCTGAGCCCTCACGCGCGCTGAGCCTGTCGAAGCGCGACCCTCCCGCGCGCTGAGCCCTCCCGCGCGCTGAGCCTGTCGAAGCGCCAGCCTCCGCCCGCCGACGGGCTCAGGGCACGAAGCCCTCAGCCCGGAGCGACGTAGTTGATCTCCGAGCGCGCGGTGGTCTTGAGCTGGGTGGGCGCCTCGCCGTGCGCGTGCCGGTCGGCGGCCAGCCAGGCCGAGCCGACGATCCCGGCGGTGTTGAGCAGCTTGGCGGGCACCATCTCGGCGTTGAGCTTCAGGTGCGGGATGAACTTGTCCGCCTTCTTGCTGATCCCGCCGCCGACCACGATCAGGTCGGGCCAGAACAGCGCCTCGACCACCTCGAAATAGCGCTGCAGCCGCGGGATGTAGTCCTTCCAGGACAGGTCGCCGTTCTCCTTGGCGCTCGAGGCGGCCCGCTTCTCCGCGTCGTGCCCGTCGATCTCGATGTGGCCGAGCTCGCTGTTGGGGACCAGCACGCCGCGATAGATCAGCGCACTGCCGATCCCGGTGCCCAGGGTCGCGAGCAGCACGAGTCCGGGGTGGTCCTTGGCGGCGCCGTAGTGCACCTCGGCCACCCCGGCTGCGTCGGCGTCGTTGACCAGGTAGATGCTCCGGCCGAGGACGTCCTCGAACTCCTTCGCGGCGTCGTAGTCGAGCCAGCTCTTGTCGATGTTGGCCGCCGACCGGGTCCGGCCGTGGGTCACTACCGCGGGGATGTCGATCCCGATCGGGCCGTCGCCGATCTGGTCGGCGAAGTGGTCGACGATCTCGGCCACCACCTTGGCCACGTTCTTGGGTGTCGACTTCGACGGCGTCTCGATCCGCAACCGGTCGGCCGCGAACTCACCGGTGCCGAGGTCGACCGGCGCTCCCTTGATCCCGCTGCCGCCGATGTCGATGCCGAGCACGGGACGATCGCTGGCCACGTCACCACCGTGTGCTGGGGCGCTCATGGCCGGGAGCCTAGGCCGTGGCCGATCCGGGGCTCAACGAGGTCGGGCTTTTCGCTCGACCGGCGGGACCGGCTCAGCAGCCGCAGACGCCGTTGTGCCCGGCGTCGACCACGGTCGCCCAGGCGCGGGTCCGCGGTCCGGCGCCGGTCAGCCGGAGCCCGGCGTGCACCGCGCCGGCGACCTGGAAGTCGATCGGGTGCTGGCCGCCGTCGCAGCGGACGTCGAAGGTGTTGACCGTCCGGGTGCCGTCCGCACCGTCGACCAACACCACGCTGACCCGGCCCGACGGCGCGCTCTGGCAGGCACCGGTGAGCCGGTAGACCTTGCCGACGGCCAGGGCGGTGTCGCTGACCGTGACCGCAGGCTTCGCGCGGGCGCCGGTCAGGACGACCCGCCCCAGCTCGCCCGGCTGGACGGCGGGGACGGCGTACGCCGACGGCGTCGCGCTCGGCGTGGCCACCCGGCTCGGCGCCGTCGTCGCGGGAGCCGTGCCGGAGGTCGTGCTGGGGGCGGCGCCGGCCGGTTCGGCCGCCCCGGCGGAACCGCTCTCCCCGCAGCCGGCGGTGAACGCGACCGCGGTCACGGTCAGTGCCACCGCGGCCAGGACGCGTGCCGACGGTGGCTGCGCGGGACGATGCTGCACCGGACGATCATGGCACGACCAGCCCGGTCGCTCAGCCGGATCGGCGGTACCGGTCGAGGGCCGGGGTCGGCGCGGACTTGGCCCGGCGCGACAGGATGGCCCGGTGAGCGGACTGATCTCGGAGACCCGGGTCCTCGACGCGCCGCCCGAGGCGGTGTTCGACCTGCTGGCCAGCCCGCGGCGGCACCGTGAGTTCGACGGGTCGGGCTCGGTGCGTGACGTGCTGCCCGGCACCCCCGAACGGCTGGGACCGGGCGACGAGTTCGGGATGGCGATGCGGCTCGGCCTGCCCTACCGGATCACCAACCGGGTGGTCGAGTTCGAGGAGGGCCGCCGGATCGCCTGGCGGCACTTCGCCGGACACCGCTGGCGCTATCTGCTCGAACCCGTCGACGGTGGCCGGACCCGGGTCACCGAGCAGTTCGACCCGACCCGGGTGCGGCGTCCGTGGGTCTACCGGGTGCTCGGTTTCGACCGGCGCAACGCCGCCGCGATCACCGGCACCCTCGACCGGCTCGAGGCCTGGGCGCGCACCCGCTGAGGTCGGTGCCGGGACCCGGCCCCGGGCTCAGGCGCGGGGACCGGCCAGCTGCTCGCGCGCCCACGGGACGACCAGCGGGTCGTCGCCGAAGTAGACGGAGTAGTAGCGCCGGTAGGTGGTGAACCAGCGCGCCTCGTCGGCCCCGACCCGCTCGGCCGCGACGTCCCACAGCCAGCGGGCGTCCTCGACCACCCCGGGGTAGGGCTCGAGCTCCATCAGGATCGAGGCGCCGGCCACGTCCATCAGCGGATCGGCGATCAGGGTGTGCGGGCTGAAGTCGGCGACGCCGCGGACCACCGGGACCCCGTCCACCGTGCTCACGTAGGTGTTGCCCGGGAAGTAGTCGGCGTGCACCAGCCGGGGCTCGGCGACCCGCTCGCCGACCTCGTCCACCACCTGGCGGGCCCAGGTCTCGGCCTCGGGGAAGAACACGTGGTCGATCCGCCGCAGCGCCCCGGCGAGCTGGTCGTGGACCAGCGCGGCGAAGGTGGGGAACGAACGCGGGTCGGGCCCGAACGGGCGGGCCCAGACGGACGCGGGCACCTCGAGCCGCCGGAGCTCGAAGGCGCTGTCGAGGTAGGACAGCAGCGCCGGCCGCCGGGCCTCGACCGGCGCGGTCCGCAGCCAGGTGCTGAACGACGGCCCGGACATCCGCCGGTCGACGGTCCAGATCCGGTCGCCGACCCGGCCGTGGTCGAGGATCCGCGGCAGCTCGAGCGGGACGTCGGTCTGCCCGGCCCAGTGGTCGTAGGCGGGTCGCAGCTGGCTGACCAGCCGGGCCGCCTGTTCGGGGTCTCCGCCCTTGTAGACCCGGAGCACCTCGGCCGGGCCGAGCGCGTAGACCCGGGTCTCGCCGCCCTCGCCGAGCAGCTCCGGCTCGGTCAGCCGGAACC
Organism: Microlunatus kandeliicorticis; assembly: GCF_014137855.1. Classification (GTDB taxonomy): domain Bacteria; phylum Actinomycetota; class Actinomycetes; order Propionibacteriales; family Propionibacteriaceae; genus Microlunatus; species Microlunatus kandeliicorticis. The sequence goes on along the minus strand of NZ_JACGWT010000002.1, from coordinate 93,189 downwards.
GGTCGAGCACCTCGGCGTCGACCGGCGGCGGTTCGGGTGGGCGCCGGGCGGCGGCCAGCGCGGCGAGTGAGGCCCGCTGCCGGTCGAGCTCGGTGACCACCAGCGCCCGGGCGTCGGCGGCGGCCAGGTGGCGGCCGACCAGCCGGACCGGGCCCTTGGGCGAGTCGAGGTGCGCCGAGGCGAGCCCGAGCAGCCGCTGGAGCGGCCCCTGCTCGACGCGGGCCGACTGCACCCGGGCGTGCGGGACGACGGTGGTGTCGTTGACCAGCACGCCGGCGCGGGCGACCACCACGCGGTCGTCCCAGCCGTAGCGGAACGTCCAGGCGTCGAACGGTCGGAGGAACGCGGCCCGGCGGGGTGAGCGGTGCAGCTCGACGGCCCCCAGGTCGACGCCGGGCAGCACTCGGGCCAGCGCCACCCGCAGCTGTTCGGCGGTGGCCACCGGCAGCAGGATCCGGCTGACGTCGGACCGGCTCTCGCCGCTGTCGTTGCCCGCGCCGTAGCCGAGGACCGAGACGTCCACGCGGTACCAGCCGAACGGGCGCCAGAGGATCGACTGGCAGATCGTCAGGCCCTGGATCCGGTCGAGCGGGACGGACTGGCTGCTGAGGTTGGTCAGCCCGCGGGTGATCCGCAGCCCGCGCACCGACTCGGCCAGCGTGTAGTTGAACTGCGCGATCACCCGCCGACCGATCAGGCTGATCGCGCCGAAGGCCAGCGGGACCAGACCGGGCAGGGCATAGAAGGTGACGCCGAAGATCTGGGTCGCGATCAGCGCGATGATCACGAAGCCGAGCGCGATGAGCCACTCGGTGGAGAGCAGGAAGCCGAGGACCAGCTGCTGGGGCTTGATCGTGACGACCGGCTGGTCCTCGACGCTGAGGTCGGTGAACAGGCTGGCGCGGGCGGCGTTCTCGGTGCTGGCGAACGAGGACCGGTCGCCCTGGGCCCGGGCGAGCAGGAAGGTGCGGAACCGGTCGGCGTCCGCGCGGCGGAGATACCGCAGGCGGATCGGGCGGTCGCCGGCGCCGGCCTCGATCCGCAGCTCGCAGAGGCCGAAGACCCGGGCCAGCAGGGGCTGCAGCAGGTCGACCGACTGGACCCGTTCGAACGCGAGCCGGCGCGAGCTCTTGAACAGCGCGCCCGACTCGACCCGCAGCTCGGTGTCGTCGATCACGAACCGGGTGAAGTACCAGGACACGAAGCCGGCCAGCGCAGCCACCGCGACGATGCCCACGATGATCAGCAGCAGCCAGGCGAGGCCCAACCGCAGCAGCGCGTCGAACGGGTTGTCGTCGCCGTTCTCGAAGGTCTGCCGCACCACGGCGAGGCCGATGGCCACCAGCACGAACCAACCGCGGAGGACCGGGGTGAGCGGGTGCGGGCGCTGAGTGCGCTCGTCGGAGCTGGGGGTCGGGGCCGGGGAAGCGGGCGGTGACGGCGCGGGGACCGGCGCGGCGCCGAGCGGGCCGCCACCGACGTCGGGTGGGGTCACCGTGATCAGATCCCCGCGGTGTGGGTCTCGCCGCGCTCGGTGAGCCGGTCGCGGAGCCGGGCGGCCTCGTCGGGGGGCAGACCGGGGATGGTGGCGTCGGTGCTGGCGCTGGCGGTGACCAGCTGGACGGTGGCCAGGCCGAACGCGCGCTGCAGCGGGCCGGAGTTGACCTCGACCAGCTGCATGCGGCCGTAGGGGACGGCGACCAGGGTGCGGAACAGGACGCCATGGGTGATGAACAGGTCTTCGTCGCGCTCGAGGTAGCCCCATGAGCGGAGGGCCCGGCCGATCACGATCCAGCGGGCGATGATGATCACCAGAGCGACCGCAATGATCACCGCCGAGATCCACCAGACGGCGCTGGCCGCGCCGACGATCAGCGCGGCGGCGCCGAAGACGACGACCACCCCGATCACTGTGGTCAGGCGCTCGAGGGTGGCGTACTTCGGGGACAGCCGCTGCCAGGTGTCGGCCGGCGGTGCGAACAGTTCGTCCATGGCGGTCCCCATTCCAGCACACGGCACCTCCGCCGGTCCGCGACGAAAGTCACGGGCCGACGGGTGGGTGCCGGGGCTCGGGTGCGGGAAACGTGTCAGTGCCAGCCGTGCCGGTCGGCGTGGCGTTCGAGCCGGCGCTGGACCCGCTCGAGCCGGCGCTGGGCGCGCGAGTCGCCGCGTGACCAGCCGTCGGCGTTGCGCGGGCGGACCGACTTGACCGAGACGCCGCCGAAGAGCGCGACGCCCTTGATCACCAACGTGGGCGCGCCGGGGGTGGGCGGGGCGACGTGGCTGACGTCGGAGCCGCCGAAGATGCCGACGGTCTGGTCGCGCACCTCCATCCCCTCGGGGACCTTGATGTCGAGGCCGCCGAAGCACCAGATGCCGGAGATCTCGACGGTCTGGGATTCGAGGACGGCGTCGCGCAGGTCGAGGTCGATGCCGCCGAAGAGGGCGAGCGCCTGGGTCTGCCGGCGGACCCGCCAGCGTCCGGACCGGGTGGCGCCGCCGAAGATGCCGACCAGTCGCTCGGGCTCGGCGCTGGCGTTGGTCGGGTCGACGGCCAACGGACCGGCGGTGGTCGCGGGGGCGTGCGGGGTAGGGGCGGAGGTGCCGGGGGCGTAGACGAGGTCGCGGGTGACCGGGATGAGCTCGCCGAAGGTCCTGGCGGTCATCGCCTGGTCGAGGCGCTCGTCGTACTCCTCGCGGGTGAGCCGGCCCTCGGCGTAGGCGCTGCTCAGGACGTCGGCCACCTGCTGCCGGTCGGCGTCGGAGGCGCGCATGGCCTCGGGGCCGGTCGGGGCCACGGGCTTGGCGGTGCTGGACTCGGCGTTCGGCTCGAGCGAGGAGGGGTGCGACGACGGCGTGCTCACGGGCCTCAACCTAAGACCGTGGGCGGTTGCGCGGCGAGACCTCGGTGCCGGAATCAGGGACGACGCAGGGACGCTGAGGGTCACCCCTCAGGGGCGGCGGGCGTCGGTGGCTCACCCGGCGTCAGGTCGACCCTCGTCCCGGCCCGTAGTATCGTGGCCACCCGTCGCACGGCTCCGGCCGTCGTCACGCGGATGTAGTTCAATGGCAGAACATCAGCTTCCCAAGCTGATAGTGCGGGTTCGATTCCCGTCATCCGCTCCACACCGAAAGCCCTGGTCTCCGCCGCACCGGCAGTCCAGGGCCTTCGTCTACTCGAGCGATGAGCCAGGTCGGCTCCGCGCCCGCACATGCCGGATCCGCTGACCTTCGGGCACGCACGACACTGAGTGGGTGAGTTCCGCTCCTCTGGTCGTAGACGTCGCCCATGCGGGACTGACCGTCCCCGATCTCGACGACGCCCTCCGCATGTGGTGCGACGGGCTCGGCTTCACTCTCGAACGGTTGTTTACTCTCAATGAAGCCGTCACCCCGGGCCACGACCGGCGTTCGTGGAGCCACCATCCGCGCGGCGACCGTGACGCTCGGCGCGCACCGCATCGAACTGCTGCAGTACGACCCGCCAGCCCAGAAGCACGAGCCCACGAGCCCTTCACACGCCGGGGTGGTCCACATCGCGCTGACCGTCCGCGATCTCGATGCGGTGATCGACGTCTGCGGGCGACACGGCTGGCAGGTCGTCGGGGCCCCGCACCTCATGGCATCGGGACCACGCGCCGGCACGCGGATCATCTACCTCGACGGTCCACGAGGAGGGCACCTCGAGCTCATCGCCCCTCCGCAGCTGCCCAACCAACAGTTTTGAGCAGCAAAGCAAGATGGCGCCTTCACTCGGGCCGGTGGGCGGCGACGAAGTCGCGGGCCGCCCCGGTGGCGTAGCGCTCGATCGTGGCGGCCGACGGCGTCTCGCCGGCGAGGATGGCGCGGTCCTGGAGCGGGCCGACGGCGGCGTAGGCGAACTGGGCTGCCGATCGGTCGTTGTCCGGGACGTCGAGGAGCCCCTGCTCGTGGAGGTCGCGCAGCGCGTCGGCCAGAAGCCGCAAGGCACTGCCGGGACCGCGCTCGAAGTAGCGGGCGACCGCCTGCGGAGCACGCGCCGACTCGGTGATGGCCAGGCGTCGCAACTGGAGGACCTCCGGCCGGAGCACCCCGTGGGCGAGCGCCGTGGCGGTGCGCGCCAGACGGTCTTCGAGGTCACCGTCCCCGTAAAGCGGCGCGACGACCGTGGCCAGGATCTGGCTCGACTCGACGGCGACCCGGTCGAGCAGCGCGTCGAGGACGGCGGACTTGTCGGGGAAGTTGTTGTAGACGGTCGCCTTCGACACGTGGGCTGCCTCGGCGATCTCTTCGACCGTGGTGTGGTCGAAGCCCTTGGCGAGGAACAGGGTGCGGGCGCTCTCCAGCACGGCCTCGGACTTGCGCTGCCGCATCGCACCTCCTCCGGCGTTCGTGAGCACCGGTGCTCGACCGATGGAGTCCTCGCCCAGACCTTCTCAAACTGTACCGACCAGTTTAGATTGAGCCCATGACCGCACCCACCCGCACCGACGACTGCACCCCGCAGGCCCGGGTCACCAAGTCACTGCTCGGCTACGGCGTGCTGGCGGGCGTGGTCTACCTGCTCGGTTCGGTCGTCCACGGCGCTCTCCGTCCAGGCTTCGACTTCGCCCACGACAGCTGGAGCCTGCTGTCGCTGGGCCCGCACGGGTGGGTGCACATCGCCGTCTTCGTCGTCACCGGCCTCATGGTCGGCGCGGCCGGCCTCGGCTTCCGCCGCCACCAGCGGGGACTGGTCGGACCGGCGCTGATCGTCTACGGAGTCCTGTTGATCATCGCCGGAGCGGCCGTTCCGGACGCCCCCGGCGGCGGCTTCACCGCGCACGGTCTGCTCCACCTCGCCGCGGGCGGGCTGGGGTTCGTCGCCTTCGCGGTCGCTGCCTTCTCGGTGGCGCGCCACGCTGCACGCACCGGCGCACGGGGCTGGGCTGCGTTCTCGGTGGCGGCCGGGGTGCTCCTCCTGCTGGGCTTCGTGGCCGTGGCCAGCGGATCGACCGCCGCGCCGGCCGTGCTCGGCTTCACCGCGACCGTGGTCCTGTCGTGGGTCTGGCTCGCGCTCGCCTCGGTGCGGGCCTACCGGGAGGCCCACGTCCGGGGACGGGTGCCGGTCGCCGAAGGCGCGGCACGGGTCTGATCCGCCCTCACGACGTCTCGTAGGGCAGCTCCAGCCGGATCGTCCGGTGATCGCGCAGGACGTCCAGCGACAGCCGGCCGTGCCAGCGGTGGCTGGCGTACAGCGTCAGCAGGGTCGCCGCATCGTGGACGACGAACACCGTGCCGCCGACGTCGACCGAGCGGATCACGTCCCAGGGCTGCAGGCCGGCTTCGGCCGCCAGGCAGCCAGGTGCCACCGCGACCACCAGGGCCCCGGACGCGTCGGCGCCGACGGCCGACTGCTCCGCCAGCGTCTCCAGCGACTTGATCGTCGCGCCCGCCAGCTCGTGGTGAGCGCCGGACTCCGTTCCGGTCCCGGCGAGCAGGGCCGGGATCTCCGGTGTCCGGGCCAGCCGTCGCAGCCGCGGGCTGAGCACCCCGAACTCGCGCGGCAGGTCGACGAACCCCAGCGCACGCGCCGGCGAGGTGGGGGCGAGCCGGAAGTCACCCGCGGCCGCGTCGAGGAACTCCGGGTCGCCGGCCACCGAGTGCGCGTCGGAGCCGAGGGCCCGCGCGTCGGCCAGCGCGTGCTCGCTGGTGAACAGGTTGTGGTCGAAGTCGTCGGTCCACTGCTCGACCTGGATCGGCTGGTAGGGGCCCATCACGATGTTGCGGGCGAACACGTCCCCACTGGCCGGGAACGAGACGTGCGGATGCAGCCCGTTGTTGATGATCACGTTGTTGGTGACGATCCGGCGGAAGCCCTCGCGCAGCTTCAACCCGCCCCGCAGCAGCAGGTTCTCGCTGATCACGTAGTTGCTGCTGCCGTCGTCCAGGTCGACGTCGAAGCCGTTGTCGGTCCGCCAGCGGTTCCGTCGGATCACCACCGACTCCACCGCGTCGAGCAGCGCCAGCTCGGGCTCCGCGGCGACACGACGCCGCATCTCCTGCAGGTCGGGGTGCCAGTAGCGGTCGCGGCCCCAGCTGTTGAACGAGCCGTGGTCGTTGGTCTCGAGCACGGTGTCGAAGACGTCGTTGTGCTCGATCAGGTGCCCGCCGAAGTTCCCGGTGCCGACGTTGATTCCCGCGCGGGGAACCTGGTAGATGCTGTTGTGGCTGACCGTCACCCGCGCTGCGATGTCGACGCCGACGCCCGCTGCCTGGAGGTCGGCCGTGCCGATCCGGGTGATCAGGTTGTCGTGCACCCGGCAGTCCCGCGGGTGATCGGTCGTCCGCGGTCCGGTGGTGCGGTCGATCGCGTCGACCTCCAGCGCGGCGTGGTAGCCGACGACGGGGGAGCGGACCGCCTCGACGCGACCGGCGAGATGGACCGCCGAGCCGCCCAGATCGGCGAACAGGCACCCGGAGACCTCGGCCGCCGCGTTGTCGCCGCTGATCATCACGCCGTTGCCGCCGAGGTCGGTGAAGTCGCAGTCCCGGACGGCGATCTCGACGGTGTGCTCGAGCAGCAGCGCCCCGGTGCGGGACAGCGCCCAGTCCGAACGCAGCAACCGCTCCTCGGCCCGCAGGACCGTGCGCGCGCTGTGGGTGAAGGCCAACCGCTCGACCAGCACGTCGTGGAGCGGCGCGCCGGCCGCCCCGACCAGCCGGACCAGGTCCACGAGCCCGGTCAGCTCGACCCGGTGCTCGTTCGGGTCGAGCCCATCCGGCGGGTACAGGTAGAGCAGCCCCTCGCGCCGGTCGTGGAACCACTCGCCCGGCGCGTCGAGCTCCTCGAAGACGTTCTCGACGTAGCGCAGCTCGGCGTGCAGCGCGTCCGGGTCGGGCGCGGTCACCCGGTTGTTGGCGGTGAACGGCCCCAGCTCGGCCGCCCCGTCGGCACCGACCCCGGTCACCCGCGCGAAGACGCTGCCCCAGCGGAACGCGTGAAGCGCATGGACCTCGGCCTCCTCCGGGTGCGACCAGCGCCGGACGCGCTCGGGCGCCAGCGCGTCGGCGGCCGTCCCGCCGAACGGCGAGCGGCCCGGTTCGTGGTCGGGGTAACGGGCCCGGACCTGACGCGCGTCGTCCAGCCAGAGCTGATCGACCCCGACGTCGCCGTCCAGCTCGCTGACCCAGAGCCCGTCGCGGAACGGACGCCACGGTGCCGGGTGCACGACCGAGCCGCTGATCACCGCCCGGGCTCCGGCCGCGGAGGTGAGCACGATCGGCGAGCCGGCCACACCGGAGAGCTCCGCCCGCACCAGCAGGCTCTCGGGTAGTCGGTGCACCCCCTCGGCCAGCTCGAAGCGCAGGACGGCGTCCGGTGTCCGGCGCCGCGTCGCCACCGCCGCGGCGAGGGCGTCGGCCAGCGTCGGGTGCTCGGTGCGCTCCAGGCGCCCGCCGGGCGGTGCTGCCTGAAGGGTCGTGCTCGGCACCGTCGGTGTTCCCTCTCGGTCTCTGGCCGGGGTCTCAGCCCCGAGCCGCCCGGGTCCGGGCGATCGCCTCGTCGACCGCGGTCAGGTTGCCCTGCTCCCAGCGGTTCTCGGTGTCGATGCCCTCGATCCGCCAGCCCTCGTCGGTGCGGCGCATGAAGTCGGTGTAGATCGCGCGGAGCAGATAGAACTCGCCGTTCGGCGAGCCCGGTAGCTCGTGCTGCGCGTACATCGCCGAGGTGCAGGTCGCCCGGTCCGGGTCGTCCGGATCGACGGTGATCACGTGGTTGGTGCTCAGGTGCTGGGTCAGCCCGAAGCCGTCGAGGGCCTCGGCGACCATCGCGACCAGGGCCGACCGGCGGGTCGACCCGGTCGGCTCGCCGTCCTGGTAGCCGGTGAGCACCGGGTCGGTGAAGCACCGGGCGAAGGCGACCCAGTCCTTGCGGTCGACGGCGAGCCCGTAGTTGATCACCGTCTCGCTGATCGCCGCCCGGTCCTCCAGCCGTCGGATCCGGGCCTCGAGGTCGTCCATCCGGCCGTCCTTTCGCAGAGCAGCAATCCGATCATGATCCTCGCAGGCGAGCAGCAGTCGTCACGCGGTGCCCAGCGTGGTGATCAGCTCGGCCCGGACCCGCCGGTAGTGGTCCGGGCCCAGCGGGTAGTGGGTGAGGCTCAGGTCACCGTCGGGATCGGCGACGGTGCGGACGGCGTCGAGCCCTTGCCGGTCCCGGACCAGCTGCATCAGCGCGAGGTCGTTCATCGCCTCGGTGAAGACGCGCGAGCGGATCGACGGCCACGGCACGCCGTCGGTGCCCGGGTAGACCAGGAAGGCGTCGCCGGCGGGAAAGCCGCGGCCGGCGTCCGGCTCGAGGAACGGGTCGATCGGACGCAGCGAGCCGCGGGCGTTGTAGAAGTTGAATCCCCAGTGCAGGAAGCCGCGCGCCCCGGCCAGGAACAGCTGCGTGCCGATCACCCGGTTCCGGCTCGACGGCATCGCGAAGAACCGGTTCGACACGTCGCGGTTCTGCGCCACGCAGTAGTAGAGCCAGAGCGGGTCGACGCCGGCCTCGAGGAACGGCTGGGCGGCGTCGGTCGCGGCCACCGGGATCGCCACCGTGCCCGAGCGGTAGAGCTCGAAGTCGCTCAGCGCGTCGACGATCGTGCAGCCCTCCAGCAGGTCGTCGATCACCTGCCGAGCGGCCAGGTAGGTCGCCGCCTGGTCGCCGTGCGGTTCGTCCGAGACGTGCCAGATCACCGCCTCCGGTCCCCACTCCTCGTCCAGCACCGCGCGGAGCGCGGGCAGCAGGGCCTCGAGCAGCCGTCGGTAGGCCGGGTCGGTCGCCCCGACGTCCCAACCGAAGGCCCGGACGACGGCGCCGTTCCGCTCGACGTAGATCGCCGGTGCCGTCCGCGCGCCCCACTGCGAGAAGAGGTGGCTGATCTCCAGCGAACGGAGGCCGTGGCTCCGGGCCAGCCGGATCCACCGACGCAGCCGGTCGAAGTCGAAGGAGTAGCCCTGGTCGTCCTCGGCGATCCCGACCAGCTGGGTCGGACGCCGGTAGTGACCGACCGCGGTGTCCAGCGGCGGCGTCCAGACCGGCGTCAGCAACGAGTTGATCTTGACATCGGCGGCCGCGGCCATGAACCGGTCGATCACCGCCCAGTGCTCCTCCGACCAGACCTCGAGCCCGTAGTGGGTGGCGAGTCCGTCGCAGTGGAACCAGTGGGTGTTGACCAGGTCGAGGGCGGGGAGCTCGGCGTCCACCACCTCGATCACCACCTGCTGACGGCCGAGCTCGGCCCCGTCGTCGTCGGTCAGCACCAGCGAGACCGTCGTCGGCCCCGGGGTCGTGGGCATCGCAGCGGTCAGGTCGACCCAGACCGCACGCCACTGGCCGATCGCTGGCGTGATCGCCTCCTCGCCGAGCGGACGGAGCAGGTCGGGGTAGAGCCCCGCGCTGTCGCGCAGGTAGCCGGCGTCGTGGTCGTCGTAGGCGAGGAACTGCGCGGGCACGAGCTCGACGGTCGACAGCCGTGCCTGCAGCCGCCCGTCCGCCTCGACCCGGACCCGGACCTCGGGCAGCGCGCCCTGGGCGGTGGTCGGCGGCAGGAACGCCAGCTGGACCGACACCGTCTCGCCGGCCAGCACGTGCTGCGGGATGCCGTGGTCGAAGCTCCGCGGCTCGGTGTCGGCGAAGACCTTCTCGAGCGAGTCGCAGAGCACGGTGGTCCAGGTGTCGCGCGGCATGGGGGCCACCCTTTCACCAGGCCGGGACGTCCGACCGGCGCGGTCCCACTCGGGTGACGACCTCGCGATGAGTTCGGGACCGGTCGCGGGTCTGACCGGCATGACCCGCACGACAGCGGCGACGACGAGGGGTGTGCGATGAGCGACGTGAAGATCCTGGTGCAGGGAGCGAGCATCGCCGGTCCGGCCGCGGCCCACTGGCTGACGCGGCACGGCGCGGCGGTGACCGTGGTCGAACGGACGCCGGGGTTGCGTCCGGGTGGGCAGGCGGTCGACGCCCGCGGGGTGTCCAAGGAGGTCATCCGCCGGATGGGGCTCGACGCGGCGGTCCGGGCCGCCTGCACCGACACCGCGGGCGCGCACCAGGTCGACGCCGACGGCAACATCCTCGAGACCTACCGCGCCGACGACCACGGCGGCGACGGCTACATCGCCGAGATCGAGATCCTCCGTGGCGACCTGGCCCAGGTGCTCTACGACGACACCCGCGACCGGGTCGAGTACCTGTTCGGCGACTCGATCGCCGAGCTCGGGCAGGACGGGGAGGGGGTCGACGTCACCTTCGCCAGCGGGTCGCGGCGGCGGTTCGACCTGGTGATCGGCGCCGACGGCATCCACTCCGCGCTCCGGGCGCAGGTCTTCGGCCCGCGCGAACGGTTCGTCCGCCATCTCGGCCTGGTGCTGGCCTACTTCAGCGTCCCCAACGAGTTCGGGCTCGACCGGTGGATGATCGACCACCAGGAGGGCGGGCGCTCCGCCGGGCTGCGGCCGATCCGCGACGCCAGCACCGCCATCGCCATGTTCTCGTTCCCGGCCGGCGACTCGGACGTGTTCACCCGCGAGCCGGCCGCACAGAAGGCGCTGCTCCGGGAGCGGATGGCCGGGTTCGGCTGGGAGACCGACCGCATCCTGGCCCACCTCGACGACACCCCCGACTTCTACCTCGATCAGGTCGCGCAGGTGGTGATGGACCGTTGGTGGGAGGCCCGCGTCGGGCTGCTCGGCGATGCCGGGTACAGCGCCTCGCCGATGTCCGGCGGCGGCACCGGACTGGCCCTGGTCGGGGCGTACCTGCTGGCCGGCGAGCTCGCCTCGGCCGGCTGGGACCCTGAGACCGGATTCGCCGGGTACACCGACCGGATGCGCGACTACGTCGAGGCCAACCAGGAGATGGGCCGCCAGCACGTCCTGAGCCTGACCAGCTCCGAGCCGCCGGCCGAACCGAGCCCCGAGGAGATGACCGCCTTCATGGCGCTGATCGAACGCGCGGTCGGCGGCCCGGCGCTCCCCGACTACGGTTTGGGCGACTTCTCGGTGCCCGGCACCGCCTGACGGTCGACTCGCGCCAGGATGGATCCGTGCGGCCCCACCCGTTCTTCCCCGCGCTGCTGCTGGCCGACGACGACGAGCTCGGTGAGGCCCTGGGTGCCGCGGTGCGCGCACGCCGCACCGTCCAGGAGTGGCCGCTGGCGGTCACCGAGCGGGTCGACCTGGCCGACGGACGACGGTTCGCGGTCAAGACGCAGCTCCCGCCGAGCGTCGAGCCGGCCTTCTACCGCCAGGTCCGCTCTGCGCTGCTCCCGGACCGGATCGATCTCGGCGTCGCCGGATCCGGACACCGACTGGCGATCAGCTGGCAGGACCGACCGACCCTGGCAGGCCGGATCGGCGAGCCCGACTATCCCGAGTGCTGCCGTGCCGTGGAGGACGCGATCGCCGCGATCGATGTCTCGGCGCCGGTGCACCTCGACCTGTCCACTCCGGAGACCTGGGCGCTCGCGGTGGACGAGACGCGTCGTGGTCTTCGCGCGGTGATCTCCGGCGGCCGCTTCCGCAGGGTGCCCCTGGACCTGGTCGATGCCTTCGTGGCCTGGGCGCACGACAGCGCCACGCTGGCGGAGATCACCGACGACACCGGACTGGTCCACGGCGACCTCACTCCGGACGAGGTGTTCCTCACCGAGGACGGCGGCTGTCGGGTCATCGACTGGCAACGGCCCGTGCGCGGCCCGCGCGGCATCGACCGAGCCGCGCTGCTGCGCATGGGAGGGATCGAGCCGGCCGATCACGTCCCGCGGTACTGTCTTCAGGTCGAGGCCTACCTGCGGTTGCACTGGGCCGTGCAGTGCGCCACCGAGGTGTTGCCGGGGCTGCCGCCCGAGGGCTACCAGACCTGGGCGATCGACGCGCTGCAACGGATCGGCGAACTCGCAGCCGGGTGATCGTGGACCGGTCGGGCCCAATCCAATCTGCTGGTGATCTTCCTCCGAATGGAGGTTGTACGTCTTCCCCACCACGGGAAGTCCACCGAGCCTCAGGAGGCCTTTCCATGTCCGTGTTCTCGATCACCCGCTCGCGGGTCGGCAAGATCGCCGCCGTCTCGGTCCTCGGCCTGGTGCCGCTCAGCCTGGCCGCGTGCGGCAGCGACAGCACCACCGCCGGCAGCCCGGCCAGCTCCGCCCCGATGACCTCGGCGCCGATGTCGAGCCCGAGCATGTCACCCTCGATGTCGCCGTCGGAGTCGCCGAGCATGTCGCCGAGCATGAGCTCGTCGATGGCGAGCCAGCCGTTCGGCTCCGCCTGCTCCGCCGTGCCGAAGTCCGGCAAGGGCTCCTTCGACGGGATGAGCCAGGACCCGGTGGCCACCGCGGCCAGCAACAACCCGGTGCTGTCCACGCTCGTCAAGGCGGTCACCGCGGCCAAGCTGGGCGACACCCTCAACAACGCCAAGAACATCACCGTCTTCGCACCGACCAACGACGCCTTCAAGAAGGTGCCGTCGAAGACCCTGAACGCCGCCATGAAGGACCCGAGCGGGCTGCTGACCGACGTGCTGACCGCGCACGTCGTCCCCGAGCGGCTGAGCCCGGACCAGCTGGCCGGCACCCACGACACGCTGAACAAGAACCAGAAGATCACCGTCACCGGCTCCGGTGAGAGCTTCAAGGTCAACGGCGAGGCGATGGTCGTCTGCGGCAACGTGCAGACCGCCAACGCGACCGTCTACATCATCGACCACGTGCTGCTGCCCAAGTCGTGATCACCGGTCGGCCGGGCGTCCCACGGGACGCCCGGCCGACGCGTTTCCGGACGCGACCGCACATCGCGAGCACGAGACGACCGAGGAAGACACCATGATCAGCCAGACCGGCGAGACCCCCGACCTGCGGCAGCCGCCCCTTCCCGTCCGCGCGCTCGCGGGCCTGCTGGCCGCCGCGGCGGCGATCGGCGTCGGGTCGGCGGTGGCGGCGGTGGTCGCCCCGGCCGCCTCGCCCCTGCTGGCCGTCGGATCGGCCCTGATCGATCTCGCCCCCACGCCGGTCAAGACCGCCGCCGTCCGCGCCCTCGGGACCGACGACAAGCCCGTGCTGGTCGGCTCGATCGCGCTGGTCGTCGCTCTGCTCGCCCTGGTGATCGGAGCGGTCGGCTGGCGCCACCGGCGGCTGGCGCTCGTCGGGATCGGGCTGATCGGCCTGGTGGGCGCCGTGATCGCGGCCCTGCAGGGTGGAGCGCTCGCTGCCGTGCCGTCGTTGATCTCGCTGGTCGCCGGCGTCGCGCTGCTGTCCCTGATCACCCGCCCCGTCGCGCGCGACACAGCGGCCACCGTCACCTCTCCCGCCGCCGACGACGGTGCGGACGGTGAACCGTCGGCCACGCTGCGGACCGGTCGGCGCTCGCTGTTGGTCGGGCTCTCGGCTGCGGCGGTGCTGGCCGCCGCCGGCGGCGCCACCACCGTCCTGGTGACCCGCAGCCGCGCCGCGGTCGCCGCGGCGCGCGACCGGCTCGGGCTGCCGCGTCCCAGCTCGCCGGCGCCGCCGCTGCCGGCCGGCGTCCAGGTGCCCGGGGACACGCCGTTCACCACCAGCATCGCGGACTTCTACCGGGTGGACATCGCGCTGACCACACCGCAGGTGCCGGTCGAGGGCTGGAAGCTCCGGATCGACGGCATGGTCGACCGCCCGCTCGAGCTCAGCTACGACGAGCTGCTCGCGCTGCCGATGATCGAACGTGACATCACCCTGACCTGCGTCTCCAACGAGGTGGGCGGCCCCTACGTCGGAACGGCCCGCTGGCTCGGGGTGCCGTTCGGCGAGATCATCCGACGGGTCGGTGTCCAGGCCGGCGTCGACCAGGTCTACTCCTACTCCTCCGACAGCGGGTACACCTGCTCGACGCCCTACCGCGCGGTCAGCGACGGTCGCGACGCGATGATCGTCGTCGGCATGAACGGTCAGGTGCTGCCCGCCAAGAACGGCTTCCCGGCCCGGATGCTGGTGCCGGGGCTGTTCGGCTTCGTCTCGGCGACCAAGTGGCTCGAGCGGCTCGAGTTCACCACCTACGCCAGCCGCACCGCCTACTGGACCGAGCGCGGGTGGGCGACCGACGCGCCGATCCTCCTGCAGAGCCGGATCGACGTCCCCGCCTCGCTCGGCACCATCACCCGGGACAAGCCGGTGCTCGCCGGCGTCGCCTGGGCTCAGCACCGGGGGATCGCCGCGGTCGAGGTGCAGATCGACGACGGCCCGTGGCAGCAGGCCACCCTGGCCGACGACGGCGGGATCGACCTGTGGCGGCAGTGGTACCTGCGGTTCGACGGGCCCGCCGGTCGGCACACCGCCCAGGTCCGCGCCATCTCGAAGACGGGGGAGCGTCAGCCGCAGACGCGCACCAAGGTGTTCCCGCGGGGCGCTACCGGCTGGCACCAGATCCAGTTCACCGTCGAGTGACGACGGCCCCCGCGCGGTTAGTTCCCAACCGGAAGAATCTCCTGAGAACGAGATGTGATCGGGGTCACCCGACCCCGGGGTGATCCGGGTCGGGGTTAGCGTCCGGCGCATCGGTACCGCGACTGGGGTGGTGCCGATCCCCCTGTTCCTTTCCTTTCCAGGAGAACCCCATGACCCCATCCCCCCTCCGCCGGGTCGCCTTCGCGATGCCGGTGGTGGCCCTCGTCGCCACCGTCACCGCCACCAGCGGCGCCGCGGCCAAGCCCTCACCGACCTACTACGGCATGGGCGGGTCCGGGTACGGCACCACGGCCCGGATCGGCACCACGGTGAACTCGGGCGCCACGGCCTGGGCCAGCCGCTGCAGCACCAAGCCCGGCACCACCACCAACCACGTGGCCGCCGTCGATCTCGGCAAGGTCGGCAAGGTCGGCGCCGTGACCACACGGCTGCAGACCAGGACCGGCAGCACCACCAGCTCGACCAGCACCTCGACCACCAACGGCCTGAACCTGCTCAACGGCCTGATCAAGGCGGATGCGGTGGTCTCGACCGCGACGGTGAGCCACGACAAGTCCGGCTACCACCGCACCGGCTCCTCGAAGCTGGTCGGCCTCACCATCGCCGGCGTGCCGATCGACGCCTCCGTGCCGAAGAACACCACCGTCCAGCTGCCGGCCAACCTGGGCAAGGTCATCCTCAACGCGCAGAGCAGCTCGGCCAAGTACGGCACCTACCAGAGCTTCACGCAGGCGATCAACGTCTACCTCAACGCCAGCGAGCTGCTCGGCCTCGGTCGCGGCCAGGTCGTCGTGGGCAGCTCGCGCGCCGAGCTGCACGCCCCGGTGCACGCCCGCCCGTACGGCAACGCCTACGGCAGTCAGGTCAACCTCGCCAGCGGCCTGGTCACCTCCGGCCAGACCGCGCTGGTCAACCTGACCTGCGCCGGCTCGACCGGCGGCAAGGTCCGCAGCAACAGCACGGCCGCCGTCAACGTCGGCCAGCTGGTGCGGGTCGGTGCGGTGGCCAGCTACGCCAAGAGCACCGACTCGGCCCGGGCCACCACGGCGACCACCTGGTCGAAGATCGCCGACGTCCAGCTGCTCAACGGTGCGATCAAGCTCGACGCGGTGACCACCCAGGCCAACGCCAGCCGCAGCGGGTCGAAGCTGACCCGGACCTCCAGCGGCACCAAGCTGGTCGGGCTGACGATCAACGGTCGTCCGGTCACCGTGAGCGGCAAGGAGAACCAGAAGATCACCGTCCCGGGCCTGGCCACCGTGTGGCTGCACCGGGTGGTCAAGAGCGGCTCGCAGGTCCAGGTCTACGGACTGCAGGTCCAGCTGCTCACCGACTCCGCGGGCGGCAAGGCCGGCAGCACCATCAGCGTCGGTGCCGCCAAGGCCGGGGTCGCCTCACGCTGAGCCCGGGAGGAACGGGCTGACGAAGCCACATCCCCCCATCCCCCCGAGACGCGGCGCGGTGGTCCCCCGGCCACCGCGCCGCGTTCCTTGTGTCCGGGCGTCGACGCCCACGCGTGGCGCACCGTGTCCGGCTCGGCCGGACCGGTCAGGCCGGGGAGCCGACCTCGTCGTCGAGGCCGCTCATGATCGTCGGTTGCGGCTGGCCGGCCGTGCCCAGCAGCGGCAGCCGGACGGTGATCGTGGTCCCGCGGCCGAGGGTGGACTCGACGGTGATCGTTCCCTGGTGCTGGTCGACGATGTGCTTGCAGATGGTCAGCCCGAGGCCGGTGCCGCTGATCTTGTGCGCCGCCGGATTGGTCGACCGGAAGAACTTGGTGAACAGGTTGTGCTGGTCCTCCGGGGAGATGCCCATGCCCTGGTCGGTGACCGCGACCGCGACCGTCTCGTCCCCGAGCCGTCCGGTGACCGTGACGGCCGAGCCGGTCGGGCTGAACTTGATCGCATTGCTGATCAGGTTGTTGAGCACCCGCTCGAGCTCGAGCTCGTTGCCCACCACCCGCGCCGCCGCGGCGTGCCGGCCCACGTCGACGCCGAGCTCGATCCCGCGCTTGCCGGCGACCTCGCGCTGCGCGGCCACCGCGTCGCGGACCACCTCGCCGATCGCCAGCGGCGCGAAGGCGACCGGACGCTGCTCGACCTGGGACAGCAGCAGCAGGTCCTCGACCAGCAGGGTGAGCCGCTGGCTGTTGCGCTCGATCGACGAGACGCACTTGCTCATCATCGCGTTGACCGGGCCGACGTCGCCGCTGCGGATCAGCTCGACGTTGCCGACGATCGAGGTCAGCGGGGTGCGCAGCTCGTGCGACACGGTGGCCACGAAGTCGCCCTTGAGCTCGTCGAGCGCCTTGGCCTGGTTGAGCAGGTTCTCCTCGCGCTTGAACAGCCGGGCGTGCAGCACCGCCTGGCCGATCTCCTGCCCGGCCCGGACCAGCGCCGAGACCTCCGAGGGTGTCCACGCCGGCCGGTCCCCCTCGCGGCCGAGCGCGAGCACCCCGAGGCACTCCTGGCCCGAGCCGATCGCCCCGATCAGCATCGACTCGGTGCCCAGCGGGTGGAGGGTGCGCAGCATCTCGCTGCGGTAGTCCTCGGACAGCACGTGCGGCCCGTCGAGGTCGTCGCGGGTGACCACGATCGCCGTCTGCTGCGACCAGGCGGCCCGGGCGGCCAGCGTCGAGTACTCGGCCAGCCGGTCGCTGACCGCGATCTTCGCGTAGGCCTCGGGCGGGTAGGCGGCGCGCATCCCGGTCCCGAGCAGGCGGTCGCCGGGGTCGAAGGTGCGGATCCAGGCGGTGTCGGCGCGGAAGTGCCGGGTGATGGCCTCGGCGCTGCCGCCGAGCACCGTCTCCAGGCTCAGGCTGCCGCCGATCTTGAGGCCGATCTCGCGGACGGCGTTGGAGAGCCGGAGGTCCTGGAGCAGGGTCTCGCGGCGGCGCTCCTCGGACTCGATCAGGTCGTTCACCTCGGCGGCCACCGCGCGGATCTCGACCACCCCGCGTCGGGGGTCGGCGCGGACCGAGAGGTCGCCGCGACGCCGGGCCGCGACGACGGCCTGGAGACCCTCGAGCGGCGGGCCGATCGCCTGACGGGCGCGGAGCCCGCGCAGCAGCAGCACGATCACCTCGACCAGCGACAGCGCGATGATGCCGATCACCACGAACAGGGTGATCAGGTCCGAGCTGTCCGACAACCCGGTCGAGCGGCTGGTCAGCTGATCGGTGATGGCGTCGTTGAGGTCGATGAGGGCGGCGTAGTCGCCCTCGGCCCGGCGGAGCGAGCCGCTCCCGTCGACCACCGCGGTGCTCGAGGCCCGCCACACCACGATCTGGTCGCGCTGGTGGTCGAGGAGGGGCGGGAGCTCGGTCCCGGTGGCGTAGGTCTGGAGCTCGGCGACCAGTCCGTCGATCCGTGCGAGCTGCCGGTCGTAGCCGCTCCGGTAGACCGGGTCCGCCCGGGCCGCGTAGCTGCGGACGTCGGTCTGGGCGTCGGTGATCACCTGGAGCAGGGCGCGGTTGGCCTGCAGGGCCGGCTGGATCTGCGCGGTCAGGACGTGGATCCGGGCGTGCTGGATGAGCAGCGCGGACACCGACGCCGCCATCAGCAGCATGGTCACCGACACCGCGGTGATCAGCAGCCGGCTGATCTTGTGCCCGGCCGTACCGTCCTGCCGACGGTCGCGCCGCGGCCTAGCCACCAGTCAACTTGCGTTCCCCCCGACGGACGTGGATCAGAGCACCGTCCGGGGGACGCGTCGGACGCGTTCGTTCGCATCCCGCATGAAGAGCGTTCCGGCCGGCTCGCCCATTATGACCGATCGACCTCGTCGGCGGGGGCGGTCAGGACCGCTCGACGGCTTCCGTCACCCCGCCGTCCTCCGTCGCCCCGCGCTCGCCCGTCGCCCGGGCGGCGCGTCGGCGCCGGCCGACCAGCCAGCGTCCGACCGCGAGCGCCACCACCAGCCCCAGGGCCGCCAGGCCGATCGTGTTGGCGTACCCCTCGAACCGGCGGTACTGCGCGCCGGCGAGATAGCCGAGCAGGACGAAGGCGACCGCCCAGGTGGTCCCGCCGACCAGGTTCCAGACCGCGAAGGTCCGGTAGGGGACCGACGACAGCCCGCTCAGGCCCGGGATGAGCGCCCGGAGGCTGGCCGTCCACCGGCCGGCAAAGACCGCCCGGCCGCCCAGACGGCGGATCAGGCCGGTGCCGCGGTCGACGTGCCGCGGCGGGAGCAACCGGTCCGGGATCCGGGCCAGAAGCGCCGAGCCGTGCCGCGCGCCGACCGCGTACCCGACGGTGTCGCCGAGGACCGCACCGGCCGCGGCGGCCCCGAGCACCGCCGCGAGCGGCAGGCGCTGTTCGTGGGCCAGCACCCCGCCGAGCACGATGGCGATCTCGCCCGGGACGACCACCCCGACGAACACCGACGCCTCGAGCGCCGGGAACAGGAACACCGCGACCAGGGCCAGCCACGGCGGGACGGTGAGCAACACGTCCATCAGGCGGTTCACCACCGCGGCGCCCCCGGTCTCCGGTCGCGGGAACGCGGGAGGGCGAGTCCCGGGCCGGTGGCGGTCATCGGACCATCGTGCCCGGCCGCCGACGCGCGTCAGTGCGGCTCTCAGCCTGTCCTACACGGCCGGGACCTTCGCCGCGCGCAAGCCGCCACGCCGACCGGCCCGGACTGTGCACGGAATGCCGACCGGTCGTGCACACGTGGTTCTTCACAGCTCCCCAGCCAACTCTTAGGTTCTTCTTGTCCACGGGGACAAGAACTCCCGGGCCGGCGCTGGGGCGCAGGGACCGGGCATCGACCGTAGGGATACCCCCCAATGCCCCTCGCTCCGCGCGCACTGCTGCTCCGTCTCACCGCTCTCGTCGCCGCCGTCGTCGTCGGTCTCGCCGTCCTGGTGCTCGGCACCGGCGGCGGGGTCACCGCCGACGCGGCCACCACCGTCCGCAAGCCCTCCGCGCCGCAGAACCTGCCCGAGGCGATCGAGCCGATGGCTCGCTACGTCCCGGACACCTCCTGTGACCCGAAGGGCAAGCCGGGCGCGGTCAAGCTCGGGCAGCTGCTCACCACCACCTACCCGAACACCACCTTCCTCCGCGGCCGCACCTGCGGCAGCAGCCCGGACAGCGAGCACTACGACGGCCGCGCGGTCGACTGGATGAACTCGATCCGCAACAAGACCCAGGCCGCTCAGGCCAAGGCGGTGATCAGCTGGCTGTTCGCCAAGGACGCCGACGGCAACACCTACGCCAACGCCCGCCGGCTCGGCGTGATGTACGTGATCTGGGACGGCAAGATCTGGGGCGCCTACTCGGCCGACCGCGGCTGGAGGACCTACGCGGGCTGCGACAAGCTGACCGCCAAGAGCTACGACACGATGTGCCACCGCGACCACATGCACATCTCGCTGAGCTGGGAGGGCGCGATGGGCCGCACCTCGTTCTGGACCGGCAAGGTCGCGGCCACCGACTACGGCCCCTGCCGCGCCAGCGGCATGGTCTGGGCCGCGCCGTACAAGAAGGCCCGCACCACCCCGTGCCCGCAGTACCCGACCCCGCGGGCTCCCAAGGGTGCCTCGGCCACCTACAAGTCGCTGCTCGCGGTCTCGGGCCAGACCCTGGTCGGTGGCCGCACCGGCAGCGCGGTGACCGCGGTCCAGCGGGCGCTCAAGGTGCCGACCACCGGCCGGTTCGACACCACCACCCAGAACGCGGTCAGGACCTGGCAGTCCGGCCACGGCCTCAACCGCACCGGCGCGGTCGGCCTGGCCACCTGGCGGACGCTGCTCGCCGGGTTCGCGCCGAAGTGAGCACGGCCGGGGCGGGCACCGGGTGCTCCCGGTTCCCCGCCCCGGTGCAGACTGACGACGGGGCGTGACGACGCCCTCGACGCGGCCGCTCCCACCGGAGCGACCCCGCACCGCTGCAGCAGGCGGCGACAGGACGACCGAGCCCCCGCGGCACCGGGTCACCGCCCGAACCCGCGGGAGATGGGGGCAGCATGAGCACGAGCACCGCGAGCACGACCGATAGCAGCAGCGAGACCGGAGGGGCCGCACCCGGCCGCCGGCCGACACCACCGCTGTTCCGCCGGGGCGAGGACTTCGCCCCGCAGCTCGGTGACGCGGCGGTCGAACGGATCCAGGGCCCGTTCGGTGAACCGGTCTGGGCGATCACGACCTGGGCCGACGGGCGCGCGGTGCTCAGCGACGCCGAGCGCTTCAGCCGCGAGCAGCTCGATCTGCAGGGGGTCGACAGCCCGGAGGAGCGCCGTCGGATCCGCGCCGGGAACATGCTCACCCTCGACCCGCCGGACCACACCCGGCTGCGGCGCGCGGTCACCGCCGAGTTCACCGTCAAGCGGATCCGCAACCTCCGCCCGCGGATCGAACAGATCGTGGACGACCATCTCGACCGGATGGAGGCGCACGGCTCGCCGGTCGACCTGACCGACGCCTTCGCCCCGGCCATCCCGTCGCTGGTGATCTGCGAGCTGCTCGGCGTCCCGTACGCCGACCGGCACGACTTCCAGTCCCGGGCCGCGACCATCATCGACTTCACCCTGCCGATGGAGACCCGCCGCCAGGTCTCGCTCGAGATGCGCACCTACATGCGCGAGCTCGTCCAGCAGCACCGGCGCGATCCCGGCGACGACCTGCTCGGCCGGCTGATCACCCGGCGCGGGTCGGGCGACGACCCCGACGACCTCGACGACGACGAGCTCGCCGGCCTCGGCAACCTGCTGCTGATCGCCGGTCACGAGACCACCTCCAACATGCTCGCGCTCGGCACGCTGGTGCTGCTCCGGCAGCCGGACCAGCGCCGACTGCTGGTCGAGCACCCGGAGAACGTCGACGCGGCGGTCGAGGAGCTGCTGCGCTACCTCAGCGTCGTCCACATGGCACTGCCGCGGGTGGCGACCACCGACGTCACCATCGGCGACGTGACCATCCCCCGTGGTGACGCGGTCGTGGTCTCGCTGCCGGCGGCCAACCGCGACCCCGAGCTGGTCGAGCACGGCCGCGACCTCGACCTCGGCCGCGCCCCCACCAACCACATGGCCTTCGGTCACGGCATCCACCACTGCCTGGGCGCCCCGCTGGCCCGTGCCGAGATGCAGATCGCCTTCCCGAGGCTGTTCGCCCGGTTCCCGGACCTGCGGCTCGCGCTCGACGACGACCCGGACTTCCGGACGGAGACCTTCATCTACGGCGTGCGGTCGCTGCCGGTGGCCTGGGGCCCGATCGATGCAGCGGACGAGACGGCGGACACGACGGCGGAGGTGGCTCGGTGAGGATCCGTGCCGACCACGACGTCTGCATCGGCGCCGGCAACTGCGTGCTGAGCGCGCCCGCGGTGTTCGACCAGGACGACGACGGCCTCGTCGAGCTGCTCGTCGACGAGGTGCCGGACGACGAGCGGGAGGCCGCCGAGGTCGCGGTCCGACGCTGCCCGTCCGGGGCGCTCACCCTGGAGGACTGAGGCAGCCGCCGGCCCGCGGGCGACCGCGATCGTCCGGGAGGTGCGCCCGGGGTCGTCCCGGAAACGATCTTGACCAGGCGTTTCGTGCGCAACCGCGGTCGAGAGGCGACTCGGACCCCTCGGTGGCCCTACGATGACGCCAGGACGGAGGCCCGGTCGCGACGCCGGACACCGTCCGTGCGACGACCCGACCTCAGGCCATGTCCCCTTCCGTGGCGCGGACTACAGCTCAGGAGAGTGTGTAGTGGTGCAGACAGGCCGCTCCGCGGTGCGGCGACCCCGGCCGGCGGTGCGGTGAGCCCGCGGCACGTCCTCGTGGTGGACGACGACGACTCGATCCGCGAGGTGGCCCGGATGACCCTCGAGCTGGTCGGCGGCTGGCAGGTCAGCGTGGCCAGCTCGGGAGCCGAGGCGTGGCAGAAGGTCCGCGAGCTGCGACCCGATGCGATGCTGCTGGACGTGATGATGCCGGGCATGGACGGACCGACCACGCTGCAGCGGATGCGCGAGGACCCCGACACCCCGGACGTCCCGGTGATCATGATGACCGCCAAGGACGTCCCGATGGAGCAGCGGCGCGAGCTGGGGCTGGCCGGGCTGATCGCCAAGCCCTTCGACCCCTTGACCCTCTCCGACCAGGTCTCGGAGATCCTGGGCTGGTCGGCGTGAGCGACCC
This sequence comes from Microlunatus kandeliicorticis, assembly GCF_014137855.1. Taxonomy (GTDB): domain Bacteria; phylum Actinomycetota; class Actinomycetes; order Propionibacteriales; family Propionibacteriaceae; genus Microlunatus; species Microlunatus kandeliicorticis. The sequence continues at coordinate 70,618 of NZ_JACGWT010000002.1, read as the reverse complement.
GGGCGACCAGCTCCGCGACCGGCTGCGGATGATCGCCGAGCAGGCGCACCGCAGCAACCTCGAGCGGGCCGAGCAGCTCGGCGCCCACCTGCGGGCGCTGGCCGCCGGACGGCTCGACGAGGAGGGCCGGGCGGAAGCCTGGCAGGTCGCCCACAAGCTGGCCGGGTCGGCCGGGACCTTCGGCTACCGCCGGGCCAGCGACCTGGCCCGGAGCATCGAGCACGCGCTCCAGCGCGGCACCTCCGAGGTCGAGCCGCTGACCCGCACCCACGCCGAGCTGGTGGCCGCCCTCGCCGCGCCGGCGGACGAACCGATCGACTGAACGCTCGGTCGCGGTCGACGGGTCAGCCGGCCAGACCCGCCTGGTAGGCGATCACCACCAGCTGCGCCCGGTCGCGCGCGCCGAGTTTGATCATGGCCCGGCTGACGTGGGTGCGCGCGGTGGCGGGGCTGACCACGAGCCGTTCGGCGATCTCGTCGTTGTTAAGGCCCTCGCCGACCAGCCCCAGCACCTCGCGCTCGCGCTCGGTCAGCTCACCCAGCCGGGGGTGCGGAGCCCGACGCCGCGGGCCACCGGCGAACGAGCCGATCACCCGGGTGGTCACCGAGGGCGACAGCAGCGCGTCCCCGGCCGCGGCCAGCCGGATCGCGCGGAGGAACTCCGCCGGTTCGCTGTCCTTGATCAGGAAACCGGCCGCGCCGGCCGAGAGTGCCTCGAACACGTACTCGTCGAGCTCGAAGGTGGTCAGTACCACCACGCGGGTGTCGGCGCAGTCCGGGTCGGCGGTGATCGTCCGCAGTGCGGTCAGCCCGTCGGTGCCGGGCATCCGGATGTCCATCAGCACCACGTCGGGCTGGTCGCGCCGGGCCAGCGCGACGATCTCCGCACCGTCCTCGGCCTCGCCGACCAGCAGCAGGTCGTCCTCGGCGTCGATCAGCGCCCGCAAGCCCATCCTGACCAACGGCTGGTCGTCGGCGATCGCCACCCGGATCGGCGCGGTCACCGAGGGGCCCGCAGTCCGGCGTCGGAGCCGACGGTGCCCGGCGACCGGTCCCCGGCGGGGCCGGTCGACGGTCCGGTCGTGCTCGGCACCGGCAGCTCGGCGCGGACCCGGAACCCGCCGCCGGGCTGCGGACCGGCCTCGAGACGCCCGCCGAGAGCCCGCGCGCGCTCGGCCATGCCGGCCAGACCGGTGCCGTCCGAACCGGCCGTCGGGCGGACCGGCGGACCGTCGTCCGCGATCTCGACCACCAGCGCGTCCCCCGTCGGCGTGCTCAGCCGGCTGAACCCGACACGGGCGGTGGCCGAGGTGGTGTGCCGCGCGACGTTGGTCAGCGACTCCTGGACGATCCGGTAGGCCGCGAGGTCGACCGCGGCGGGCAGCCCGGCGTCCGGGTCGCGGACCTGGTCGACGCCGTCGAGCTCGACCCGACGGCCGGCGGCGCGGTAGCCGGTGACCAGGTCGTCCAGCCGGGCCAGCCCGGCGGTCGGGCGCAGCGCGGGCCCGAGCCCGGCCCCGGTGGCGAACCCGGCGTCGGTCGTGAGCCCGGGGCCGTCCGGCTGACCGCGGAAGACGGCCAGCGTGGCCCGGAGCTCGTCGAGGGCGTTGCGGCTGGTGGTGCGGATGGCCTGCAGCGAGGTCTCGACCTGCTCGGGACGTCGGTCCAGCAGGTGCAGGGCCACCCCCGCCTGCATGGTGATCACCGACAGGCTGTGCCCGACGACGTCGTGCACCTCGCGGGCCATCCGCAGGCGCTCCTCGGACACCGAACGCCGCAGCTCGAGCTCACGGGTCCGCTCCCGTGCCTCGCGCCGGTTGCGCAGCACCAGCCCGATCAGCGCCGGCAGCACCATCAGCGCGATGCCGAACAGCAGAGCGGACCAGAAGGCGGGGTCGGTCAGGCCGAGTCGTGGCTCGGCGACGAAACCGCACCAGACGAACGGCACCAGCAGGCCGACCCAGCCCACCCAACGCCGCGGCGGGACCGCGCGCGCCAGCGCGAGCAGGGTGAGGGCCGGTCCGAGCATCACCGGGCCGAGCGGGGCACCGAGCAGCAACGTCCCGGCTCCGGCGGCGACGGCGATCAGGTAGCCGGCCCGCGGGCGCACCCGACGCACCGCCACCGCAGCCGCCAGCACGATCACGCAGCCGAGCAGCGGCCACGACGGCGTCGTCCAGAACGCGTCCGGGCCCCGGCCGCCGAACCAGGGTGGCCCACCGCCGCGGTGGGTCGTGGGGAACGGCCGCAGCCGGTCGTCGGGCGTCGGCCCTCCGGCCGTGGCCATCGCCGCGGAGACGAGGGTGAGGAGCCCGACCAGGACCCCGAGCGGGACGTCGAGCAGCAGCCGCCGCGGCCGGCCGGTGCTGGTCATCGGTCCTCCTCCGTGCCGGTGCTCGCCTCGCCCCTCGGGGAGCGTAACCGTGCGGACGCCTCGGGACATCGGCGTCGACGCGTAGCCGGTCTACGTCGGGTGACGTAGCAGAGGTGTCGCCCGACGGCCGATGTCCGCGAGGGGCCCGCCGCCGCAGAGTGGTCGGCATGGAACACGCACATCCGTGGGGCAACACCCCACCAGGTCCCTTCGGTCCGGACGGACCGCACTTCTTCCTACCCGCCTTCGGAGGTCTGATGTTCATCCTGTTCGCCCTCGCGCTGATCACCGCGTTCGTCCTGATGCGGCGCGGCGTGCTGCCGACCCCGTCCTGGATCGGGGAGCGTCGCCCGTCGCCCGAGCTCGAGGCCCGCCGGGTGCTGGCCGAACGGTTCGCGACCGGTGAGATCGGCAGCGACGAGTTCCTCGAGCGGGCCAGCGTGCTCAACTGGACGCCGGGCGTCGAGCCGGTGACCCGCCGCGGCCGACGCCGCTGAGGGCGTCGTCGATCATCGTGCGGCGGCGCGCGTCGTCGGGTCGGCCGGCACCGCGGCCAACCGCATCGACGGGATATGCGCAGTTGGTCCGATCCGTACCCTGGAAGCACATCCCGACGACCGCGTCGCAGCACCCGGAACAGGAGTGATCATGTCGATCAGTCAGCGGATCAAGGCGTTCCTCGACAGCCCGCGCGGCCGGCGTCTGGTCGAGCGCGGCCAGGCCGAGCTGTCCAAGCCGGAGAACCAGGTCAAGATCAGACGGACGCTGGACAAGATCAGGAAGCGCTGAGCCGTCAGCCGGTGCGGGGCCCCGCGGCCACCGTCCGGGTCACCAGATAGGACCGGTCGCGGGCGACCAGCTCGGTCCGCCCGACCCGCCGGAGCGCGGGGAGATACGGCAGGTGGCTGTTGTAGACCAGCCACAGCTCGCCGCCGGGCCGCAGGACGCGCCCGGCCTCGCTGATCATGGTCAGCGCCGGCGCCGAGTCCTTGGCGGTGCCGCGGTGGAACGGGGGGTTGCTGACCACGAGATCGGCCGATCGGGCGTCCTGCTCGCCGAGTCCGTCCTGGCGGACCACGGTCACGGCACCGGACAATCCGTTGGCGGCCATCGTGGCCTCGGCCGACCGGCAGGCCGCGGCGGACTCGTCGATCGCCAGCACCGGGCGGTGCCCGAGCCGGGCCACTGTCGCGGCGAGGACCCCGGTCCCGCAGCCCAAGTCGACGGCGGCACCCGCCGTGGGCCACCGGTCGCGGGTTCCGAGCAGCAGCCGGGTGCCGGCGTCGAGCCGGGCGCCGGCGAACACCCCGCCGTGGGCCACCACCGTGAGATCGAGCTCCTCGACCGCCCGGCGAGCCGGGAACCGGTCCGGGTCGACGTCGTCGCGGGGCTCGCTGGCCACGAGGACCCGGAACTTCCCGCGGCCGCGGCTGGCCCGCACGGAGCCGAACGACCGGCCGAGGACGTCGTTCATCGACCGGGACAGGTGGCGGTTGTTGCCGACGCCGAGCAGCACGACGTCCTGCTCCCCGTGGGCGGCGGTCATCGTCGCGAGTTCGTCGAGTGCGTCGAGCGACGGCGGGATCCGGTGCAGGACGACCCGGGCACCGTTGACCGCGGACCGCGGGTCGTCGACCGCCCTGATCCTCGGGTCCGTCCCGCCCGGCTGCCGGACCAGCCGCTCGTGTTGCCGCCGTTCGTCGCTGAGTCGGTCGTGGTGGACGACGACCGCCTCGGGCGAGAGCCGCTCGACGGCCGCTCCGGGCGCACCGGGGTCGAGGTCCAGGCAGGCGAGCCATCCGCCCGTCCGACCGCTGGTCTCGGCGGCCACGTCGAGCAGGAGCCGTTCGGCGGCCGGGAGCGCGTCGGGTCCGTCGTCGACAGTGCCGGTGCCGGGGTCTCTGCCGTCGGGCGGGAGCGTGGCGTCCACCGGACCATTCTCGCGGCTGGCGCTTCCGCACGGTCCGGCAAGCAAGTTAGGGTGACCTAACCATGACGACCTCTCCCGCTGTCGACCCGACCCGCACCACCGGCTCTCAGGCCGGCGCCGCCTCTCCCGCGGCCGCCGCGCTGACCGGCGCCCCCGCGCCCGGGGGCAGGGCGAAACCGGTCCGTCCGGTCTGGTCGGCCACGGTGGTCCGGCGGGAGACGCTGAGCGACACGATGGTCCGGGTGGTGCTGACCTCGCCGCAGTTCGCCGACTTCCCCGAGCTCCCGTGCACCGATCACTACGTCAAGCTGATCTTCCCGGCTCCCGGCAGCGGGCTGGTGTGGCCCTTCGACCCGGACGAGGTGCGGGCGACGCGGCCGTCGGAGGAGTGGCCGGTGACCCGCACGTACACCGTGCGGTGGTTCGACCGGACCCGCAACGAGCTCGCCCTGGACTTCGTGGTGCACGGCAGTGCCGGTCTGGCCGGGCCGTGGGCGGCGGCGGCCGAGCCGGGGGACCGGATCGGCTTCCGGGGCCCGGGCGGTGCCTTCGTCCCCGAGCCCGCGTCCGGGCAGCTGCTGATCGGCGACGAGGCCGCCCTGCCCGCCATCGCCGCGACTCTCGACCGGTTGCCGGCCACCACTCCGGTGCTGGTCCTCGCCGAGGTCGGCGGCGAGGGGGAGCGGATCGCGCTGCCCCGTACCGGCCCCGAGGTCGAGGTGCACTGGATCCACCGGGACGGCGCGGCCTACGGCGAGCGGCTGCTCGCGGTGGTCGACGCCCTGGCGAGCCCGGAGCGGGTGGCGCGACTCGGTGCGCAGCCGCAGGCCTTCGTGCACGGGAACGCCGAGATGATCAGGGTGCTCCGCCGTCACCTCTTCGGCACCCTCGGTCTGCCTCGCGGGCGGGCGTCGGTCTCCGGCTACTGGCGGCCGGGTCACACCGAGGACCGTTGGCAGGCCACCAAGCGCGATTTCAACGCGGCGATGGAGGCCGACGTGATCACGGCGACCGAGGCACCCGGCGCGGCCTGAGCCACCGCTGCGGGCAGTCGGAACGGTCTCCCGTTCCGCCCCACGCGGGCGCCCAGACGACTATCCTCGCCCCGTGCATGCCCTCGCCTACGGCGCCGTGACCGATCGCGGGAGCGTGCGCGCGATCAACGAGGACAGCATCCTGGCGCTGCCGCCGGTGTTCGTGGTCGCGGACGGCATCGGGGGCAACGAGGCCGGCGAGGTCGCGAGCGCCATCGTGGTCGAGGAGTTCACCGCCCTCGCGCAGCACGACCGGATCGATCCGGACGACGTCGCGGCGACCCTCGAGACCGCGCACCAGCGGGTGCGCTCGCTGCACCAGGGGCGTCCCTTCGGGGCCTGCACCACCGCGGTGGGCGCGGTGGCGATCGAGGACGGACCGAGCTCGTACTGGGTGGTGTTCAACGTCGGCGACAGCCGGATCTACCAGCGGGGTGCCGGCGAGGGCACCCTGCGGCAGATCAGTGTCGATCACTCGCACGTGCAGGAGCTGGTCGACGCGGGCCTGATCACCGCCGAGCGCGCCCTGACCCATCCCGAACGCCACGTGGTCACCCGGGCGGTCGGATCGGACGACGGCTGTGTCCCCGACTTCTGGGTGCTGCCGATGGTGCCCGGTGACCGGCTGGTGATCTGCTCCGACGGGCTCTTCGGGGACACCGCGCCGGACGAGCTCGAGGCGATCAGCGCCACCGCCGGTCCGCCGACGGCGGTGGCCGATCTCCTGCTCGCCGCGGCGTTGCGGGACGGGGCCCGCGACAACGTCTCGGTGGTGGTGGTGGACGTGCTCGCCGAACAGCGGGCGACCGATGGAAGTGACCGGCAGCATGATCACGACGGCCACGGGCCGGGGTGGAACGATCACGAGCGCCGCGACGGTGATCACCGGACCGGTGATCACGACGGTGCTGATCATGAGAGTGCTGATCATGAGGGTGGTGATCACCTCAGCGCGGGTGCGGGCGAGGATGATCATCGGGACGAGCGTGACGAGCACACCGTGCGGATCGACCGGGACGGGGCCGGTCGGGAGCGGCCGCTGACGAGCACGGCGAGAGGAGGCGGAGCGTGAGCAGCACCGACGCGTCCGCGAACGAGGGCTGGCGGAGTCGCTGGCGGCTGACCTACACCGGCGGCGACTGGCTGGCCCTGGCCGGCCCGTCGGCCGCCGTGCTGCTGCAGCCGGCTTCGGCGCAGTGGTCCGAGCTGATCGGCACGATCTGGGAGGACGTGCTCGCCGCCGAGGGGATCGAGGACCTGCTCGCGCGGATGGCGGCCTTCCGGCTGGAGGGGATGCCGAGCTTCGCCGCGCTGTTCTGGGGTCCGGACGGAGTGCGGTCGCTGGCCCGCGGGGCGATCCGGTTGGTCGACGCCGACACCGGCGACGTCCTGCTCGACGGCGCCGGGGTGCAGACCTGGACCGAGGCGTCGCTGCGCAGCAGCACCCGGGTGCGGATCACCACCGGGGCCGGCCCCACGGCCGACCCCGCGCTCGAGCTGCCCTTGCTGATCGGAGCCGCGGCCGTCTCGGAGGTGATCGTCGAGACCGGCCCCCAGCGCCAGGTCGGCACCCGGCAGGGCGCCGTCGCGGAGGCCGCGCCGGCGGAGCCCCACCCCGAACCGGTGCCGGTGCGGACCAGCGCCGACCAGGCGGTGGGTGCGAGCGTCGCGCCGGAGACCGACCCGAGCGCACGGACCGCCGCGCTGCCGACTGCTGCCCTGCCGCCCGCCGAGGAGCCCTCGTCCGCCGATCCGTCGTCCGCCGAGCCGTCGTCCGAGGACCGGCTGGCGGAGGAGGGGCACACGATCATCGCCCCGTCGCTGCCCGGCGCTCCCGCAGCGCCCGGTCCGCTGGCGGTGCCGACCGCGGCCTATCCCGCGCCCACCGCTGAGGACGACGACGAGCACGGTCACACCCTGCTCGCACCGAACCTGCCGGGTGGCCCGATGCTCCCGCCCACTCCGGCACCCCGCCGGGTCGTCGCGGTGCTCCGCCCGTCGAGCGGCGGCCAGGTCGAGGTCGACCGGCCGGTGCTGATCGGCCGGGCGCCGTCGGCGAACCGGGTGTCCGGCGGTCAGCTGCCGCGGCTGCTGACCGTGCCGAGCCCCAGCCACGACATCAGCCGCACCCACCTCCAGGTCGCCCCGGGTGACGGCCAGGTGCTGGTCACCGACATGAACTCGACCAACGGGACGCTGGTCACCACCGCCGACGGCCGCCGGCTGACCCTGGAGCCGAGTGCGCCGGAGCCGCTCGACCCGGGTGCGGTGATCGATCTCGGCGACGGCGTGACGATCGTGGTCGAGCCCGCGCCGACCGAGGCTCTGGACGGCGGCGCAGACCGGTGAGCGTCCCGGTGGCGCAGGCCCGCGGCGGCGCCGCGGTCGGACTTCCCCCGGGGGTGCTGCTCGGTGACCTCGGCCGCCGGGCTGCTGCCTTCGGCATCGACCTCGCGCTGCCCGTCGTGCTGCTGGTGGTGGCGCTGGTGGTCGGTTCGCCGCTGGTCTGGTTGGTGGCCGGCGCGCTGTCGGTGGCGTGGTGGCTGGTCTGCGCGTCGTTGTTCACCAGCCGGGCTGCGGGACCCGGGATGCTGGTGCTCGGGCTGCAGGTGGTGGCGCTGCGCAACGGACGCCCCCTGACCTTCGGCCGGTTCCTGCTCCGCAGCCTGGTGCTGCTCGGACTGACCGTCACCGTGGTCGGACTGCTGATCATGGTCTTCCAGCTGGTCCAGCAGCGTCGGCGTCAGGGCTGGCACGACCTGGTGGCCGGCTCGGTGGTGATCGTCCGGCGCGCGCTCGCTCCGCGGCGGCCGCACGGCCGCACGGCGACCGCGCCCCAGGCGGCGGGTGAACCGGGGGACGAGCCTGAGCGCGAGGCAGCGCCCGAGCCGGACAGCCCGGCTCCGACCGCCGTGCACCCCGCGGTCGAGGACGAACCACGCTCCGTGACCACCACCGGCGTCCTGCTCACCGAGGACGACGTCGACCGTCCGGAGCCGGCGGTGCCCACGGGGGAGTCGGCAGAGTCCGGCACCGCCCAGGGCCGGGGCGGAAGTGCGCCCGACTCGGACGCGACCCGGTCCGAGCCGGACGCGTTCGATCGTGACGCCGAGGTGGTCGACCAGCCCGGACCGGCATCAACCACGGACGAGCACGCACCCGAGGAGCAGGACGCCGCGGCGGAAACGCCGGTGCCGGCCGTGGTGCCGGGGCCGACCGGACCGGCGGAGCCCGACGTCTCGGAACCCTACCGGGTCGAGCAGGAGCCGGGCGAGCAGGAGCCGGGCGATCTCGAGGTCCCGGCAGACGCCGGACCGGCCGAGGGGCCAGGTGCGGACGAGGACGAGCGTCCGGCGGACGAGGCACCGGACCCTGCCGCCGACGAGCTTCTTGCGCCTCCCGCAGAACCCGCTGCGGTCGTCGGCGCCCCCGCACCCGACGACGTCCGCTCCTCGCCGGAGGAGGAGCCGGTCACTCCGGGGCCGGTCGCCGCCGTGCCGGACGAGCGGGAGACGACCCCCACCGGCCCGCTGCGGTTGGTGCTCGACGACGATCGTCCGCTCGAGCCGAGCCCGCTGACCCTGCTCGGCCGCAACCCGCAGCCCGGGCCGGACGAGGCGGATGCCGTGGTGGTCAAGGTGCGCGACCAGGCCCGGACCGTGTCCAAGCTCCATCTGGCGATCGTCGTCGACGCGACCGGGAGCTACGTCGTGGACCGCGAGTCGACCAACGGGTCGGCGGTCACCACCGCCGACGGCAGCTATCACCTGCTGACGCCCGAGGTCCGCCGGCGGCTGGCGCCCGGCGACGTGATCGCCTTCGGCGACCACCGGATCACCGTCCGCGCCGACGGCTGAGCGCGACCGACCCGGCCCTGGACGACCGCGGGCGACGGGTCGCGTCCCACTAAGGTCTGCTCATGCTGCTTTCGGACCGGGACATCCGCGCCGGGATCGAGTCGGGGCAGATCGCCCTCGACCCGTACGCCCCCGACATGGTGCAGCCGGCCAGCATCGACATCCGGCTCGACCGCTTCTTCCGGGTCTTCGAGAACCACCGCTATCCGCACATCGACCCGGCCGAGGAGCAGCCTGAGCTGACCCGGTTGGTCGAGCCGGAGGGCGACGACCCGTTCATCCTGCATCCCGGCGAGTTCGTGCTCGGGTCGACCTACGAGGTCATCACCCTGGGTGACCAGGTGGCCGCCCGGCTCGAGGGCAAGTCGTCGCTGGGCCGGCTCGGACTGCTGACCCACTCGACCGCCGGCTTCATCGACCCCGGCTTCTCGGGGCACGTGACGTTGGAGTTCTCCAACGTGGCCACGCTGCCGATCAAGCTCTGGCCGGGGATGAAGATCGGCCAGTTCTGCTTCTTCCGGCTGTCGTCAGCGACCGAGCAGCCCTACGGGTCGACCGGGTACGGCTCGCGCTACCAGGGTCAGCGCGGTCCGACGCCGAGCCGGTCGGCGCTCAACTTCCACCGCACCCGGATCTGACCGAGCGTTCGGCTCGTAGACCTTCGGGTCCCCTCACCGGCGCGGCTCCTGCTCCCACGGGCTCTCTCTTGCCGACGTCGCACCCCTCCGGTCCACCTCGCACCGTGGAGGGCGTGGTGCGACGTGCTCCGCGGCCCTCTCCTGCACGACGTCGCACCCCTTCCGGCCCACCTCGCACCGGTGGGGCCGTCATGCGACGTGTTCCCGGGGCCCTTGCCTGCACGACGTCGCACCCCTCCGGGTCACCTCGCACCGTGTAGACGTGGTGCGACGTGGTCCGGAGGGGTGCGAGGTCGGATTCGGGCTGGCCGAGGCGGGGCGGGGACGCCGGCCGGGACTCGCGGGTCGAGCGTGCCGGGCCTCAGGCGCGGTGGACGGTGATGTCGCCGCTGGCCGTCCGGGCCCGGACGGTGAGGTAGGCGTCGCCGGCCTCGGGACCGGCGTCGGCGTCCAGGCCGATGTCGATGCTCCCGGAGACTGCGCTCAGGTCGAGCCAGACCGGCAGCCCGTCGGCGACCCCGACGGTCAGGTCGCCCGAGGCGCTGCGCAGGTCCACCGAACCGGTGGTCGACGGCACCGTGATGTCGCCGGACGCAGTGTTCGCGGTCAGGCCGCCGCTGAGCGTGTCGACCCGGATGTCGCCGGACGCCGACTTGGCCTGCACCTGGAAGTCCGCCTGCTCGACCACGATGTCGCCCGACCCGGTGGTCAGCCGGGCTTCCCGGCCGCGGAGGTGGCCGACGACGATGTCGCCCGACCCGCTGGTGCAGGTCAGCTCGTCGACCTGACCGACCCCGAGGTCGCCGGACCCGGTGGTCAGCCGGACCCGCGCGGCGGACGGCTCGATCCGGACGTCCGCCGAGCCGGTGGTCACCGTGTACTCCAGCCCGTCGGGGACGTGCAGTTCGAGGAACGCCTCGGCGGTCCGCCCCCAACTCCGCGGCAGGACGATCCGCAGCTGGTCGTGGACCGGCCGGATCTCGGTCTCGGACAGCAGAGTGTCGTCGGTGGAGTCGAGGGTGCCGCGGACCACGTCGTCGCTGCCGGGCAGCACGGTCACCGCGCCCGCCCCGAACCGGTCGATGACCAGGTGCCGGATCCCGGCGTAGTCGAGATCCAGGCTCATCGGACCCACCCCTGGACCCGGCCGCCGTCGCTGTGCGGACCGTCCTCACCGGGGAAGCGGCCGGGCTTCGGCGGCTTCGGGGGCTTCGGGGGACGCGGGCCGCGGTGCGGGCCGGCCTCCCCGAAGGGCCCGTGCGGGCCGAAGACGCCGTGCCGGCCGAACACCCCGCCGGCCTCGGCCAGCTGTGCGACCTGACCGAGCCCGCGGGTCCAGGCGGCCTGCCCCTTCGTCATGGCCAGGTGGCTCAGCACCGCCTGGGTGAGCCAGGTGTTCGTCGACACCCCGGCCTCGTCGGCGGCCCGGTCGACCTTCTCCTTGACCGAGACCGGCAGCCGCAGGCTGATCCGCGCGGTCGGTTCGTCGGCGTCGCTCTCGGGCTCGGACTGGTCGTCGTCGGCCTCGCCCTGCGGGGCGGCGGGGGCGGTGAGGATGGTCGCCTCGGCGCGCTCGCGCGGCTGGTCGACGACGAACGTGGGTTCGCCGTCGGTGACCCGGACCTGAACGGACCCGGGGGCCAGTTCGGTGCTGATCTCGGCGGCGGCGTCGGAGAGCGCTCGGATCAGCGCCAGCCGGGTGGAGGAATCGACCGCGTCGGCCAGGCGACCGGCGATCTGTCGGGTGTGGTCATCGGCCAGGCTGGCCGCGCTGGTGACGCCGTCGTGAACCGCGTCGACATAAGTGGAGAGCTGCATGGCACTACTGTGACATCACGATGACGTCATGACAAGAGCCTGTGACGTCACACTCGCAGATTCATGACGTCAGAGCGACGCCACGCAGTGCTCAGCCGAGTAGCGGTGCCACCTCCTGGCCGAGGAACCGGACCAGGCCGGGAAGGTCAGGCTCGTCCTGGGTCGGCTGGAAGACCACCCGGGTCACCCCGAAGCCGTGCAGGGTGCGGACGGTCGTGGCGACGGTGTCGGCGTCACCAGCCGCCGACCGACCGGGTGCCGGCTCGTTGAACCACCGCCGCACCTCGTCCTCGGCCCGCTGCTCGGCGCCGGCGCCGGTGGCGACGATCAGGCTGCTGACCACGGGGCGGTCGGCGCCGCCCTCGCGGTGGGCGATGTCGCACGCCTCGCGGACCTGGTCGTAGCTGAGGTCGGCGGCGAGCAGCAAGCCGTCGCCGAGACGCCCGGCCTGAGCCATCGCCCGCGGCCCCTGGCCGCCGATCATCAGCGGCGGAGGCGGCGACGGCGGCCAGTCGAGCGCGACCCCGTCGAGGGTGACGTACCGGCCGCTCGTGGTGACGGTCTCACCGCCGAGCAGGGCGCGGAGCGCGGTCGCGTACTCCTCGAGCAGCGTCAACGGGGAGGCGGCGCGGGCGCCGACCTGGGCCATCCAGTCCTGGACGCCGTGGCCGATGCCCGCGATCAGCCGACCGGGGAACGCCCCCTCCAGGGTGGCGAACTCCATCGCGGTCAGCGCGACGTTGCGCAGCGGGGTGGGCAGCAGGCCGATCCCGACGGTGATCCGCTCGGTGCTGGCCAGGGCGATCCCGGCCGAGGCGACCCCGCTCTCCTTGAAGCAGTCCTCCCAGACCCACAGGTCGTCGAGTTCGGCTTCCTCGACCGCGCGGGCCAGCGGGACCAGCTGGGTGGGCGCCATGGTGGGGACGAAGCAGACCCCCAGCTTCGGGCGGCCGGGCACCGCCGGGGTCTGGGTCGTGGTGTCGGGCGGTGGCGTCGTCATGGCCCGATCCTGCCCGGTGCCACCGACAGTGTCACCGCCCGGTCAACCGCCGCCCCGCGCTCGGTGACCGGTTCAGGCGGTCGGCGTGGAGCCGCGGCGCACCGACTCGAGCAGCAGCTGCGAGACGTCGAGCACCTCGACCGACGCCGGCGCGCCGCCGTCGGCCTGCCGTGCGGTCACCCCGTCGGAGAGCATGACCCGGCAGAACGGGCAACCGGTGGCGATCGCCGCCGGGCCGTCGCCGGCCGGACGCAACGTCTCGAGCGCCTCGTCGGTGCGGTTGAGGTTGATCCGGGTGCCGAGGTTCTCCTCCATCCACATCCGGGCTCCGCCCGCGCCGCAGCAGAACGACCGCTGCCGGTTGCGTGGCAGCTCGGTGACGGTGCTGCCGGGCAGGGCGCCGAGCAGGTCGCGCGGGGGGTCGTAGACCTCGTTGTGACGGCCCAGGTAGCACGGGTCGTGGTAGGTGATGGTGCGCCCGGCGACGGAACCCTCCGGCGGGGCCACCGGGGTCAGCCGGCCCTCGCGGACCAATCGGTTGAGCAGCTGGGTGTGGTGGACGACCTCGACGGTGACGCCCAGCTGCGGGTACTCGTTCCGGAGGCTGTTGAGGCAGTGCGCACAGCTGGTCACGATCTTGGTCGCCCGCGCCTCGGTGAGCGTGGCCGCGTTCTCCATCGCCAGCTGCTGGAAGACGAACTCGTTCCCGGCCCGTCGGGCCGGGTCGCCGGTGCAGGTCTCGCCGTTGCCGAGCACCGCGTAGGTGACGCCCGCGGTGTGCAGCAGCTCGGCGACGGCCTGGGTGACCTTGACCGCGCGGTCCTCGAACGCGCCGGCGCAGCCGACCCAGAAGAGGTAGTCCACCCCGGTCAGGTCCTCGACGTCCTCGCCCACCACCGGGACGTCGAAGGGCAGACCCTTGGCCCAGTCCATCCGCTTGCGCGGGCTCATGTTCCACGGGTTGCCCTTGCTCTCCAGCCCCTTGAACAGCCCGGTGAGCTCCTTCGGGAACTCCTCGGCGAGCAGCACCTGGTGCCGACGCAGCTCCATGATGTGGTCGACGTGCTCGATGTCGACCGGGCACTGCTGGACGCACGCGCCGCAGCTGGTGCACGACCAGAGGACGTCGGGGTCGATCACCCCGACCGCCCCGTCGGTGACGGCGATCGGGCCGGCGTGCGCGACCTCGGCCGGCGACGGCGCGCGGGTGTCGAGCAGCGCGGCCGGGCCGGCGCCGTACCCGCCGGCCGTGGCCCCGACCAGCGGCCGCTCGGCCTCGCGTCGGACCTCGTCGGGCAGGCCCGCTCGGGCCTCCTCGGCCGCCTGCAGCCAGGGCGCCTTGGCGTAGGCGTGGTCCCGCAGCGAGGTGATCAGCAGCTTCGGCGAGAGCGGCTTCTCGGTGTTCCAGGCCGGGCACTGGCTCTGGCAGCGCCCGCACTCGGTGCACGAGGTGAAGTCGAGCAGTCCCTTCCAGCTGAAGTCCTCGACCTTGCCCACGCCGAGCGGGGTGGCCTCGAGGTCGAGGTCCTCGAGCTGCTCGAAGTCCAGCGGCTTGCCCTCGACCAGGATCGGCGGGAGCGCACCGAGGGCCGGCCGACCGGACGCCTCGCGCTTGAACCAGATGTTCGGCCAGACCGTGAACCGGTGCCAGGCGACGCCCATCGTGGTGTGCAGGCCGAGCACGACGAACCAGGCCATCGAGATGACGATCTTGAGCGCGGCGACCAGGACGATGCCGGTCTGCAGCGAGGCGATGCTGATCCCCTGCGGCAGCAGGAAGTTCGTGAACGGGAAGTGCCAGCGGCTGGTCGCCGACCCCAGCAGCTGGTACTCCATCGCCCGCAGCGCGAGCACGCAGAGCACGATGCCGAGGATGGTGAGCTCGACGTAGACGGCCTGCCACTGGGTCGAGCCGAGGAACCGGGAGGAGCGCCCGCGTCCGCGTTGCCGGAGCCGCAGCACCATCAGGAAGAGGATCGAGGCCAGCCCGAGCCAGGCGATCAGCTCGGCGGCCCACTCGTAGACCACCCAGTGCCCGATCACCGGCAGTGCGAAGGCCGGGTCGAACAGCTGGCCGTAGGCGGTGATCAGGGTGAGGAACAGGGCACCGAAGGCGACGAACACGAACCAGTGGGCGGCGCCGACGGCGTTCCACTGGAGCATCCGGGTGTGTCCGATGGTCTCGGCGAGCAGGTGCTTCCACCGGTCCGCGGGGCGGTCGGAACGTCCCGGCGCCGGTCGGCCGAGCCGGACCACACCGACGATCGAGGCGGCGGCGCGCGCGAACAGCGCGACGCCGACCACGGAGACGGCCAACGCGATCACGACGGCGACGACCTGCACGGGCTGTCCCTCCACATCCGCGGACACCGGTGTCGGTCTCCGCTCGGCCACAGTCTGCCCGGGACCCCTGACACCCGGGCCGATGTCGGGGACGACACCGCAGCCGGCCGGCCGGACGGCTCGATGTTACTCGTGGGTAACCACCGGCGGCCACCACCGACGGCCGTCGGCCCCTGCCGGTCGCCCGCATGCCCGGGCGGCCCGTGCGCAGGGCCACGCCGTGAGCGGTCGGACATTTGTCTGAGGGATTGGCTAGGGTCGAACGCACGACGTGCCGACCGGCGCGCAGTGCCAACGGGGCGGGTCGACCACGACCGGCCGGGTTCCGAAGACAGCGGACGCTTGCGAGGTTGGGCGTGATCGAGTTCGAGTCAGTCAGCAAGACCTACCGGGACGGCACCACCGCCGTCGAGGACCTGAGTCTCCAGATCCCCTCGGACAAGGTGACCGTGATCGTCGGCCCGTCGGGTTGCGGCAAGACCACCACGCTGCGGATGGTCAACCGGATGCTCGAACCGTCGCGTGGTCGGGTGCTCTGGGACGGCAAGCCGATGAAGTCGCAGCGCAAGACCACGCTGCGTCGGCAGATGGGCTACGTGATCCAGAACGGTGGGCTGTTCCCGCACCGGACGGTGATCGACAACGTGACGACGGTGCCCGGGCTGCTCGGCTGGGACCGGAACAAGTCGCGCAAGCGGGCCCTCGAGCTGCTGAACGCCGTCGGCCTGGACCCCAAGCTCTACCACCGGTTCCCGGCGCAGCTCTCGGGCGGCCAGCAGCAACGGGTCGGGGTGGCCCGCGCGCTCGCGGCGGACCCGATCGTGCTGCTGATGGACGAGCCGTTCTCGGCGGTCGACCCGGTCGTGCGCGCCGACCTGCACGAGCTGCTGCTCGGTCTGCAGGGTGAGCTGAGCAAGACCATCGTGATGATCACCCACGACATCGACGAGGCGATCAAGCTCGGCGACCAGGTCGCGATCCTGCGGGTCGGCGGCAAGCTCGCCCAGTTCGGCACCCCGCAGCAGCTGCTCGACGAGCCCGCCGACGGCTTCGTCGAGGGCTTCATCGGTCGCGACCGCGGTTACCGGGCCCTGTCGTTCGAGTCGGCGGCGAGCCTGCACCTCGACCGCGTCCGGGTGGTGCGCGACACCGACGGCGCCGCCGGGGACGAGCCGGTGCTGGTGGTGGACGGCGACGCCCGGCCGATCGGCTGGCTCGACCACCGTCGCCCCGGGCAGGTGCTCGGGCTGGGCGCCACCTTCGACCCCGAGGCCGACACCCTGCGGGCGGCCCTGGACTCGGCGCTGACCTCGCCGGTCGGGCTGGCCGTCGCAGTGAGCCACGAGAGCGGCGGGCGCTACCTCGGTGTCGTCTCCGCGTCCGACATCCTCAGCCAGATCACCCAGGGTCGGGCCGACATCGCCGAGCAGATCTCGGACCGGCAGCAGAGTGGCCCCGACGGCAGCCAGGCCGGCGGGGCCGACGAGCAGGGGGCGAGCGGGGCGACGGCCGCGGGCGGGCTCGCGGCGCTCGGGTTCGGTGACCAGGAGGGCCTGGCCACCGACGAGAGGGCCGACGGGTCCGGACCGACCGCTGAGTCGACCGAGCCGGCCGTCGACCCGGGTGTCGATTCGAGTGCTGACCCGGACGTCGACCGTGGCGTCGACCATGACGTCGACCAGGGGACGTCGACGACCGATCACGGAGGAGACGCTGTGAGCGACGACCAGCCCGACGGTGCGGTGCTGCCTCCGGAGGAACAGGCCGAGGAACGGCGTGGGCTGGGCGAGACCCAGTCCGACCAGGTCGAGCACGTGCCCGATCCGACCACCGAACCCGCCGGCGGCGAGCGGCACGATCCCGAGCACGCCGACCGGGCTGCGCCCGCGGAGCAGCCGGCCCCGGACGAGGAGGCCGACCCGGGGGAACAGGGCGAGCCGACCCTGATCCGCGCTCCGGTCGAGGAGCCGACGGCCCCGGAGGGCCGCGCCCGCGAACCTGAGCACGGCGAGGGCATCCGATGAGCCCTGACTGGGACTGGCTGGCCCGCAACACCGGGATGATCCTCCGGCTGCTCGGACTGCACGTCGTCCTCTCGGTGCTCCCGGTGCTCATCGGTCTGGTGCTGGCCATCCCGATCGGGTACCTGGTCAGCCGGTGCGGTCCGCTGGCCAACGCGATCCTCGCCGTCTGGGGCATCATCTACGCGATCCCCTCGCTGGCGCTGTTCGTCGCGATGCCGTCGATCCTCGGCACCAAGATCCTCGACCCGGTCAACGTGGTCGCCGCCCTGGCGGTCTACGCGCTCGCGCTGCTGGTCCGCAGCGTGGTCGACGGTCTCCGTTCGGTGCCGGCCGAGGTCAAGCAGTCCGCCACCGCGCTCGGCTACGGCTCGACCCGGCGGTTGCTGCGGGTCGAGCTCCCGCTGGCCATGCCGGTGATCTTCGCCGGTCTGCGGGTGGTCACGGTCTCGACGATCTCGCTGGTCACCGTCGGCGCGCTGATCGGCCTGGGCGCGCTGGGCGACCTGCTGACCTACGGGTTCAACTCGGCCTTCTACACGCCGGTGCTGACCGGCATCGTGCTGGTGGTGGTCCTCGCGCTGGTGGCCGACGCGGTCATCCTGCTGCTGCAACGCGGGCTGCTGCCCTGGTCGAAGGGGGTGCGGACCGCGTGAACCTCTTCAGCTTCCTCGAGAACGCGCAGAACTGGACCACCGCCAGCGGCGCGATCCCGTACCGGCTCGGCGAGCACCTCTTCTACACCGTGGTCTCGGTGGCGATCGCCGCGGTGATCGGCATCCCGCTCGGCATCCTGGTCGGGCACACCGGTCGCGGGAACTTCGTGATCATCGGCTTCACCAACGCGGCCCGGGCGATCCCGACCCTCGGGTTCGTGATCCTGATGGTGCTGCTGCTGAGCTCCGGGGCCGTCCCGGTGCTGATCGTGCTGGCGGTGCTGGCGCTGCCCCCGATCCTGACCGCCACCGCGGCGGGCGTCGCGGGGGCGGACAGCAACGCGGTGCACGCCGCCCGTGCGCTCGGCATGACGCCCGGACAGGTGATCAGCAAGGTGGAGTGGCCGCTGGCGCTCCCGCTGGTCCTCTCCGGCGTCCGCAGTGCCACCCTGCAGGTGGTGGCCACTGCGACCGTCGCCGCCTACGCCAGCGCGGGCGGGCTCGGCCGCTTCATCGTCGACGGTCTGGCCAGTCAGGACTACCCGCAGATGTTCGCCGGCGCGCTGCTCGTCGCGCTGCTGGCGATCGTGCTCGACATCCTGCTCGGCGCCGTGGTCGCCGGGCTCCGCCGCCGCGCGCGACCGACCTCCGACCGCAGGGTGGCGGTCGAGGTGTCGGCCGCGGCCTGAGCCACGAGCGGGTCCGCCCGACTCCTTCCGTCCAGAGCCGGGGCACGGCAAGCAGAGACCGTGTCCAGACGCCCGATCCAGACCGATAACCTAGCCTCGCGGTAGGGAATGCCGCCAGAACGAGGAGAACGACATGAACTTCGACCGACGACGGTTCCTCGGGGTGATGGCCGCCGGTGCCGGTGCGCTCACCCTGGGCGCCTGTGGCGGCAGCAACTCCGACCCGCTCGCGGGCGGTTCGGCCTCGCCGGCCGGTGGCAGCAGCGGTTCCGCGGCTGCGGGCAGCATCGTGGTGGGCTCGGGCAACTTCACCGAGTCGGCCATCCTGGGGCAGATCTACTCGCAGGCGCTGGTGGCCAAGGGCGTCCAGTCGTCCGTCAAGGCCAACCTCAACTCGCGTGAGGTCTACATCAAGGCGCTGCAGGACGGGTCGGTCTCGGCCTTCCCCGAGTACACCGGCAACCTGCTGCTCTACTTCGACAAGAACGCGACGGCCAAGACCTCCGAGGAGGTCATCGCCGCGCTGCCGAAGGCGATCGGCTCGCTCAAGGTGCTCGACGCCTCGCAGGCCGTCGACCAGGACGTCTACTGCTGCACCCAGGAGTGGTCGCAGAAGAACGGCGTCACTTCGCTGGCCGACCTGAGCAAGGTGCAGAACCTGTCGGTCGGCGGACCGCCGGAGCTCCAGCAGCGCGACTACGGGCCTCCCGGGCTCAAGTCGGTCTACGGGGCGACCACCGCCAGCTTCAAGGCCTACTCCTCGACCGCGGTCAAGGTGAAGGACCTGCAGGACGGCAAGGTCGACATCGCCGACTTCTTCACCACCGAGAGCGCGATCGCCGACAACAACCTGGTCAAGCTCGCCGACCCGAAGACGCTGATCCTGCCCCAGCAGGTGATCCCGCTGGTGAGCAGCGCGGTGGCGTCGAACTCGACCGCGACGGCGGCGCTCAACGCGGTGCAGAAGGCGCTCACCACCGACGACCTGCTCGCGCTCAACAAGAAGGTCGACAGCGACCGGCAGGACCCGGCCGACGTCGCCAAGGCGTGGCTGCAGAGCAAGCAGCTGGTCTGACCCGAGCGCTCCGGGCGTCGGTGGGCGGATCTCCGCACACCGGCGCACGGGCGGCCGGCGCGACGTAGGGTGACGGACATCTGCCAGCGTCGGGGGACACCTGGAAAGGTCCACCGATGGTCGCCTCCACACCCTCGACGCGCCGGTCGTCCCGGTCGCGGTCGGCTCGCACCCTGCTGACCGGAACGGCGACGCTCGCGCTCGTCGTCTCCGATGCCCTGTTGGGCTCGACCCCCAGCGCCACCGCGGCTCCGGCTGCCCCGTCGGCACCGGCGGCGGCCCGGACGGCCGCGGCGCCGTCGTACACCGTCGGCACGGTGGTCTCCGGTCTGCGGCTGCCCTGGGACCTCACCTGGGCCGGCTCCATGATGATGTACGACCTGCGCGGCGGCGGGCTCTACGGCAAGCGCGGCAGCGCCAAGCCCAAGCGGATCACCCTGGCCAAGGGGCCGCGGCTCTTCGTCGGCAGCGAGGCCGGGATGCTCGGCCTGGTCGCCGACCCGAAGTTCTCCAGCACCCGGTGGTTCTACAGCTGCCAGGCCGTCGCCGACAGCCGTGGCCGGCCGCTCGACGTCCGGGTGCTGCGGTGGAAGCTCGACAGCGACACCCACGCCACCCTGAGCAAGACGATGATCAAGGGACTGCCGATCAGCAGCGGCCGGCACTCCGGCTGCCGGCTCCGGTTCAGCAAGTACGACATGCTCTACGTCGGCACCGGGGACGCCGCCGAGGGGCGCAACCCGCAGAACCTGCAGTCGCTCGGCGGGAAGATCCTACGGATCCGCCGGGACGGCTCGATCCCGCCGAGCAACCCGTTCTACTCCCGGGGCGGGAACGCCCGCTACGTCTGGAACTACGGGCACCGCAACGTCCAGGGCCTGGCGCTGCGGCCCGGCACCAACGACCTGTGGTCGGTCGAGCAGGGCACCTACCGCGACGACGAGGTCAACCGAGTGGTCCAGGGCGGCAACTACGGCTACAACCCGCTGCCCGGCACCTACAACGAGAGCGTGCCGATGACCGACACCCGGAAGTACCCGAAGGCGATCCGGGCGGCCTGGCGCTCGGGCGACCCGACCATCGCCACCTGCGGCGCGACCTTCCTCAGTGGCAGCCGGTGGAAGAGCTGGAACGGCGCCCTGGTGGTCGGCGTCCTCAAGGACGAGCAGATCCGGATCATGAAGATCAACAGCTCCGGCTCGGCCAGCACCGTCAAGATCATCACAGCCCTCAAGGGCCGGCACCGGATCCGCACCGTCCAGCTCGGCCCGGACGGCGCCCTCTACTTCACCACCTCCGACGGCTCGAACGACGTGATCGGCAAGATCACGCCGCGCTGACCGGGTCCGCGACCGGCTGTCGTCAGGAGTGCTGGGCGGCCGCGGCCACCACCGGGACGGCCTCGCGGTAGCGCTCCATGAACGCGGCGAAGCCGTCGACGTCGTCCGGCTGCGGGTCGAGCACGCTCAGCTCGACGTCGGCGAAGACGTCGCGGTCGAGGAACTCCTGCAGGCTGGCGCCGTCCGCGGCCCGGCTGAGGTAGGCGGCGAGCACGGCGATGCCCCAGGCACCACCCTCGGCGGCAACGTCGCCCACGGCGACCGGGGTCTCGACGGCCGCGGCCAGGAAGCGTTGCGCGACCCCCTTGGTGGTGAAGATGCCGCCGTGGGCGAACATCCGGTCGAGCCGGACGCCCTCCTCGTGCAGCACGTCCATGCCGATCCGCAGGGTGCCGAACGCGGCGTACAGCTGGGTCCGGAAGAAGGTGGCCAGGCTGAAGTCGCTGTCGGGTCGGCGGAAGAACAGCGGCCGCCCCTGGTCGAGCCCGGTGATCGGTTCGCCGGCCAG
Organism: Microlunatus kandeliicorticis; assembly: GCF_014137855.1. Lineage (GTDB taxonomy): Bacteria > Actinomycetota > Actinomycetes > Propionibacteriales > Propionibacteriaceae > Microlunatus > Microlunatus kandeliicorticis. The sequence goes on along the minus strand of NZ_JACGWT010000002.1, from coordinate 49,335 downwards.
GTAGTTGAAGGCCATCAGCCCGCCGCCGTCGGCTGCGCCGTCCAGCGCCGCACCGAACAGCGCCCGGAACACCGCCGCCCGGTCGAGGTCGAGGTCGACGGCGGCCGCGAACTCGGCGAACAACCCGACCCAGGCGTTGAGCTCGCTGGCCCCGTTGTTGCAGTGCACCATCGCCACCGGGTCGCCGGCCGGGGTGGTGACCAGGTCGAGCTCGTGGTGCGGCCGGGACAGCGGACCCTCGAGCACCACCATGGCGAAGATGCTGGTCCCGGCGCTGACGTTGCCGGTGCGCACGGCGACCGAGTTGGTGGCCACCATCCCGGTCCCGGCGTCGCCCTCGGGCGGGCAGAGCGGGACGGCCTCGGCGAGCCGGCCGTCCGGGTCGAGCAGGGCCGCGCCGTCGGCGGTGAGGGTGCCGGCCTCGGCCCCGGCGACCAGCACCTCGGGCAGCAGCTCGGCCAGGTGCAGCGCGGCTCCGCGCTCGGCGGCCATCGCGTCGAAGCGCTCGAGCAGCCCGGCGTCGTAGTCGCGGGCCTCGCTGTCGATCGGGAACATCCCGCTGGCGTCGCCGACGCCGAGCACCCGGCGTCCGGTCAGCTTCCAGTGGACGTAGCCGGCCAGCGTGGTCAGCTGCGCCACCCTGCTCACGTGGTCCTCCTCGTCGAGGATCGCCTGGAAGAGGTGCGCGACGCTCCAGCGGTGCGGGATGTTGACCGCGAACGCCTCGCTCAGCGCCTCCACCGCCGCGCCGGTGTGGGTGTTGCGCCAGGTGCGGAACGGGACCAGCAGCTCACCGTCGGCGTCGAGGGCCAGGTAGCCGTGCATCATGGCCGAGACGCCCAGCGCCCGGAGCCTGGTCAGCTCGACCCCGTACTGCTCGCGGACGTCGGCGGCCAGCGCGGCGTAGCAGTCCTGGAGCCCCGACCAGACGTCGTCGATCGCGTAGGTCCACAGGTCGTCGACCAGCTGGTTCTCCCAGCTGTGGCTGCCCGAGGCCAGCGGCTGGTGGTCCGGGCCGATCAGCACCGCCTTGATCCGGGTCGAGCCGAGCTCGAGGCCGAGCACCGCCTCGCCCTGCTCGATCAGCTGTGCCGTCTGCTCGCGCGTCGTGTCCGCCACGTCCTCCACCCTTCCGCGCGGGGTGCCGGCCGCCCCGTCGCTGGTCGCGAACGATTGTGGCAGGCCGCTCGGCGCCGCCGGCCCACGGTCAGCGGCTGCGGCGGTGGGCCATCAGCTGGCGCAGGGCGAGGAACCGGATCACCGTGGCGGCGGCGTTGGCCACCACCAGCACGGCGACCTCGAGCGTCCGGCTCGGCGCGGCGACCAGATGGTGCACCGCCCACAGCGAGCCGCTGGTCAGCGCCAGCCCGATCCCGAAGGCGATCAGCCCGCCGGCGTGGTGCCGCAGCACCCCGCGCGACCCGGTCACGCCGAAGGTCATCCGGCGGTTGGCGGCGGTGTTGGCCACCGCGGTCACCAGCAGCGCGACCAGGTTGGCCGCCTGCGCCCCGGTGTGGTCGCGCAGCCCGAGGTAGATCACGAAGTAGGCCAGCGTGCTCAGCACCCCGATCACCCCGAACCGGAGCAGCTGGCCGAGCAGGCCGCCCGGCACGCCGGCCACCGGGGACGGCAGGTCGGCGTCCCGGGCCGTCCCGCCGACCCGGCGCGGGGCCAGCTCCGCGGCCACCCGCTCGACCGGGATGCTGCCGGTGAACAGCCCGCGGGCCATCCGGGCGATCCCGCGCAGGTCCTCGGTCGCGGTCCGGACGATGTCCACCCGGCTGTCCGGATCGTCGACCCAGTCGACCGGCACCTCGTGGATCCGCAGCCCGGCCCGTTGCGCCAGCACCAGCAGCTCGGTGTCGAAGAACCAGTTGTCGTCCTCGACCAGCGGCAGCAGCTCGGTGGCCACCACCCGACGGACCGCCTTGAACCCGCACTGGGCGTCGCTGAACGACACCGCCAACGCCCCGTGCAGCAACAGGTTGTAGCTCCGCGAGATGAACTCGCGCTTCGGTCCGCGCACCACCCGGCTGGTGCGCGACAGCCGGGTGCCGATGGCCAGGTCGGAGTGCCCGGAGATCAGCGGCGCCACCAGCGGGAGCAGCGCGGACAGGTCGGTCGAGAGGTCGACGTCCAGGTAGGCGACCACCTCCGCGTCGCTCAGCGACCAGGCCGCCTTGAGCGCCCGCCCGCGGCCCTTCTGCTCGAGCCGGACCGCGCGCACCCCCTCGAGCTCGCGCGCCAGCGTGCAGGCCAGCCGCCAGGTGCCGTCGGTGCTGGCGTTGTCGGCGATGGTCACCCGGGTCGGGAACGGGAAGCCGGCGTCGAGGAACCCGCGCAGCCGGGTCACCGACGGCCCGAGGTCGACCTCTTCGTTGTAGACCGGGACGACCAGGTCGACGACGACGGCCTGGTGCGGGTGGTGGTCCACGACGGTCAGCGAGGCCGTCCCGGCGGCGGAGCGGGAGCCCGGTCCGGGCTCCGTGGTGATGACGGTCATCAGGGTCCTGTTCTCGTGGGTCTGAGCGGTGGTCGGGGTGCTCGGCGGTGCGGCGTCGGCTCGCCGGTCCGCGGGCGGGTCGGGCTCGGGGCTGGTCACGGCTGGTCCGCTCGCTGTCCGGGGTGGGTCAGCCGGCGGTCAGGTCGTAGACGGTGACGCCGTCGACGGTGCGCGCGGTGTAGTGCTGGGCGACCCAGGCGGCGATCTGCGCGGCCTCGGAGCTGCTGTCGCGGCCGCCCATCCGGTCGCCCTCGCCGCCGCTCAGGTAGTAGTGGATCCGTCCGGCGGCGACGTCGGCCTGGAACTGCGCCAAGGTCGGCGCGGGGTCGCTGCCGCTGAACCCGCCGATCGCCATCACCGGCAGCCCGCCGGCCAGCTGGTAGCGGGCCGCACTCGTCGAACCGGTCGTGGCCGCGGCCCAGGTGTAGCTGCCGGACGACCGCAGCAGGGCCAGCAGCGAGCTCCCCACCGAGGCGTTCTGATCGCCGAAGCCACCGGCCCCCGCGCCCGTCCGGCCGGTGGTGCCGCCGTTCGGCGCCGTGCCCCCGAGACCGCCCTGCCCCGGGATGCGATCACCGAACCGGTCACCGAAGCGATCACCGAACCGGCCGCCGAAGCGGGCGCCGGCGCCGAACCCCCCACGCTCGGTCACCGGTCCCGCGGTGGGGATCGAGCCCTCGTGCGGCGTCCCGACGGTCTGCACGGTGTACGCGGCCGGGCCGGTCAGCCCGGAGGCGAGGGCCAGCGTCAGCGCCGTCCCGGCCAGCACCCGTGGCAGCCGGTCGGCGACGAGCAGCCCGAAGGCCGCCGCGATCCCGACGACCAGCACCAGCCAGCGGAGGGTCGCGTACGGCTGCCCGGTGGCCTGGCCGAGCAGGACGAAGCCCCAGACCGCAGTGACGGCCGACGCCGCGGCCAGGGCGATCCGCGGGCCCCGGCGGTGCCGCTCGGCCCAGACCTGGGTGCCGGCGGTGGCCAGGGTGGCGGCGACCAGCGGCGCCAGCGCGATCGTGTAGTAGTCGTGGTAGATCCCGGCCATGAACGAGAAGACCAGACCGGTGAGGAGCATCGCCCCGGCCCAGAGCAGGACGGTCGCGCGCGACCGGTCCGTGCGGGGGGCGCGGCCGCGGAGCACCACCGCGACGACGGCCAGCAGCAGCGCGGCCGGCAGCAGCCAGCTGATCATGCCGCCCGAGACCCCGGTGAACAGCCGGGTGATCCCGGTCTGACCGCCGAAGCCGCCGAACCCACCGCCACCGGGAAAGCCGCCGGCCATCGCCCCTCCGGGCGCACCGGTGCCGCCGTGGCTCTGACCGAGGATCCGGCCGAGGCCGTTGTAGCCGAAGACCAGCTCGAGCACCGAGTCGTCGGTCGAGCCGCCCACGTAGGGCCGCATCGACGCCGGCACCAGCTCGACGATGGCCACCCACCAGCCGAGCGAGACGATCATGGTCGCGAAGGCCAGCAGCAGGTGACCGAGCCGGCGGCGCAGCGTCGTGGGGGCGACCAGCAGATAGACCAGCACCAGCACCGGGAGCACCAGGAACGCCTGCAGCATCTTGGTCAGGAAGGCGAACCCGATCAGCACCCCGGCCAGCGCCAGCCACCCCTTCGACGCACGCTCGGCGGCGCGGAGGGTGACCGCGCAGGCGGCGGTGACCAGCAGCACCAGCAGCGCGTCCGGGTTGTCGAAGCGGAACATCAGCGCGGCCACCGGAGTGAGCGCGAGCGCGACGCCGGCGGCCAGCCCGGCCCGGTGTCCGCTGGTCCGCCGGACGGCGGCGTAGAGGACGGCGACGGTGGCCACCCCGCACAGCGCCTGCGGGACGAGCAGGCTCCAGGAGCTCAGCCCGAACAGCCGGATCGACAGCGCCATCAGCCACAGCGAGGCCGGCGGCTTGTCGACGGTGATCGCGTTCGAGGCGTCGAGCGAGCCGAACAGGAACGCCTTCCAGCTCTGCGACCCGGCCTGCGCGGCGGCGGCGTAGAAGGCGTTCGCCCAGCCGGAGGCCGCCAGGTCCCACAGGTAAAGGACGCCGGTGCCGACCAGCAGGGCGGCGACCGAGGCCCGTCGGGCGTAGCGGCGGCGCTCGGTCTCCGCCGCCTCCGGACCCGGACCGTCGGAGCGGTCGCCGGGACGCTGCGCCCGGTCGTCGGAGGGCTGGGCGGTGCCGCGGTCGGTGGGGGCGTGCGAGTCCCGGACCGGGTGCTGGTCGAGGGTGGCGAAGCTCATGACCCCGACCCTCGGCCCGGGCGCTGTGGCCCCCGTCGGGCACGGCTATCAGGCTGCTGTGAAGCACCGAGACGGCTGAGCGCGGGCTCAGCGGCCCGCTCGCGGCGGCGGCTGTCGGGAGGCGGCCGTACGCTCCGGCCATGCTGATCGCCCTGGCCCGCGACGGGCCCTCGGTGCGACTGGCCGAGCTCGACGCCGGAGGCCGTCCCATCGCCGAGCACACCGTCAGCCCGGACCGGTTGCCGGCCTGGGTGGCCGAGCGCGAGCGCGGTCAGCCCGACGGCCTGCGCTGGGTGTGGGCCGACACCGCACGGGTCTATCCGGTGCTGCTCGACGCCGGCGTCCGGGTCCGGCGCTGCCACGACCTGCGGCTGGTCCGGGCGATCCTCACCGACAACCTGCACGCCGAGCTCGCGCCGGCTGCGCCGGACGGCGGCGATCCCGCGGCCCCCGACCCGTTCGCGGTGGCCGCGCCGACCGAGCCGGGTGAGCCCGACCTGCTCGACGCGCTGGAGGAGCTCGAGGGGACGGTGGCGGGCCGCGACGAACCCGACCTGTCTGCGGTGGTCGCCGAGTTCGGGCGACAGTGGCGTGCGGTGGAGACTTCCTCGCGGGCCGCGCGGCTGCGGCTGCTGGTCGCGGCCGAGTCGGTCGGGGCGCTGATCGCCGCCGAGCTCCGCCACGACGGGCTGCCCTGGGACGTCGGGACGCACGACGCGACGCTGACCCGGCTGCTCGGCCCGCGCCCGCGGTTCGGCGGGCGTCCGGTCGTGCTCGAGACCCTGGCGGACCGGATCCGCGCCGCACTCGACGCCCCCACGCTCAACCCCGATTCACCGACCGAGCTGCTCCCGGCGCTCCGCCGGGCCGGGCTCGAGGCCGGCAGCACCCGCCAGCACGAGCTCGAGCAGCTCGACCACCCGGTGATCCCGGCGCTGCTGGAGTACAAGAAGCTCTCCCGGCTGCTCGCCGCGAACGGTTGGGCCTGGATGGACAGCTGGGTGGTCGACGGCCGGCTGCGGCCGGAGTACCTGCCCGGCGGCGTGGTCACCGGGCGCTGGGCCACCCGCGGCGGCGGCGCGCTCCAGCTGCCCAAGCAGATCCGCGGCGCGGTCCGTGCCGACCCCGGCTGGCGGCTGGTGGTGGCCGACGCCGCGCAGCTCGAGCCGCGGGTGCTGGCGGCGATGGCGGGGGACCGGGCGATGGCGGCCGCCGCGCAGGGGGCCGACCTGTACGCCGCCCTGGTCGGGCAGGGCGTGGTCGCCGAGCGGTCGCAGGCCAAGGTGGCGATGCTCGGCGCGCTGTACGGCGCGACCAGCGGGACCTCCGGACAGCTGATGCCGCGGTTGACCCGCGCCTACCCGGAGGCGATCGGGCTGGTCGAGCAGGCGGCCCGCGACGGCGAGGCCTACCGACGGGTCAGCACCTGGCTGGGGCGCTGCTCGCCCGAGGCCCCGGAGAGCTGGCGCGAGCTGCACCGCCGGCTGGTGGAGGGCGAGGCGGATGTCGCGGACGCCCAGCGCAGCCGCCGCCAGTCCCGGGACTGGGGGCGGTTCACCCGCAACTTCGTGGTCCAGGGGACGGCGGCGGAGTGGGCGCTGTGCTGGATGGGCGCGTTGCGGACCGCCCTGCGCGAGCTCGGGACCGAGGGACCGGGGCCGGGACTGGGCCGGCCGCACCTCGTCTACTTCCTGCACGACGAGGTGCTGGTGCACACCCCGGCCGGGCTGGCCGCGCAGGTGGAGGTGGCGATCGCCGACGCGGCCGCGCAGGCCGGGCGGATGCTCTTCGGCTCCCGGCCGGTCGAGTTCGCCCTCGACGTCCGGACGGTCGAGTCCTACGACGAGGCCGCCTGAGCCCGACGCCGGCTCGGACACGCCGAAGGGTTGGCCAAGAATCTCCTCAGCCGACGTCTCCCGCGTTGACCTGGCTGTGACCTGGTCCGGATAGTTGATCGCGCAAGTGTTTCGTCTTGCCTCGACCTCCTTTCCCCCCGGAGTTCAGCATGAACAAGCCCCTCAGGACCTGTCTCGCCCTCGGCCTCGGTGCCGCCGGCGTGATCGGGTCACTCGGCTCCAGCCCCCTCACCGCCGACGCCGCACCGCAGCAGAGCGTCACCGCCGCCCACCAGGTCCGGATGTCCAAGCGGATCTCCTGCGAGACCCGCACGGTCAAGGTCGGCGGCAACTACCAGGCCCAGGCCCGCTGCCGCGGGATGAACTTCTTCGCCACCTTCTACGTGACCGCGGGCTGCTCCAACCGCCGCTACGTCACCGGCGGCCCGTACGCCGTCCCGCACCTCGGCAGCTGGTCGAGCTGGCGCGGCGTCTCCTGCGGCCGCAACCGCGTCGCCTGGATGAACGCCTCGCTGTAGCGAGCGACCGCCCGCTCCGCGGGCCCACCGATTCCGCGCCCGGCCAGGTGCCCGGCGCCGGGGCCTGGCACCCCGGCCGGGCGCGGCGCACCTTCCCGGCGTTCCCGGGCGCGTCCGGCGCCGTCAGGAGGCGGTGACCGCGGGCAGGAACACGCTGAAGCGGGTCCGGCCCGGTCGGCTCTCCACCCGCACCTCGCCGTGGTGCGCCTCGACCACCGCGGCCACGATGGCCAGTCCCAGCCCGGTGCTGGTCACCGGCGTCCCGTTGAGCGAGCGCGCCCGCGAGCTGTCGGCACGGGTGAAACGCTCGAAGACGCTGGCTTGCAGCGAGTCCGGGATCCCCGGACCGTCGTCGGTGACCGTGATCAGCGCCCGGCCGTCGGCGGCGTGACCGAGCCCGACCTCCACCCGGGTGCCCTCGGGCGTGTGGTTGCGGGCGTTGGCGAGCAGGTTGGTGAGCACCTGGAGCACCCGGTTCGGCTCACCGAGGGCGACCACCGGCTCGTCGGGCAGCTCGAGCGCCCACTGGTGGTCGGGGCCGGCCGCCCGCGCGTCGCTGACCGCGTCGATCACCAGCGGGGCCAGGTCGATGGGGCGGACCTGCATGTCGGGTCCGGAGTCGAGGCGGGCGAGCAGCAGCAGGTCCTCGACCAGCTTGGACATCCGCGCGGCCTCGGACTCGACCCGGGTCATCGCGTACGCCGCGTCGGGCGGCAGTTCGTCCCGCCCCCGCCGGGTCAGCTCCGCGTACCCGCGGATCGAGGCCAGCGGGTTCCGCAGCTCGTGCGAGGCGTCGGCGACGAACTGGCGCACCTTCATCTCGCTGGCCTGCCGGGCGGCCAGCGCGCCGTCGACGTTGGCCAGCATGTGGTTGATCGCCTGACCGACCCGGCCGACCTCGGAGGAGGGGTCGGCGTCGGCGGGAGCGACCCGGACCGCCAGCGCGACCTCACCGCGGTCGAGCGGCAGCCGTGACACCTGCTGGGCGATCCCGGCCACCCGGTTGAGCGGCCGCAGGCTGCGGATCACCAGGGTCCGGGCGCCGATCGCCGCCCCGCCGATGGCCAGCACCGACAACAGCCCCTGCATGATCAGCAGCGAGACCAGGGTGTGGTCGACCTGGGCCAGCGGCACACCGGTGACGATCACCGCCTGGATGGTGTCGCCGTTCTGGTCGACCAGCGTCCGGGTGTACGAGACGACCCGGTAGTGCCCGAGACCGGTGAGGGTCACCGAGGTGATGTCGGAGGTCGGCTGGGTCGCGTAGAGCTCGGAGACGGCGACCGCGGGCATCCGGTACTGCTGGCGGCCGTCGCCCTGCACGACGTTGAACAGCGCCTGGCCGGACGTGGTGTAGACGGCCACGAAGGTGCCGATCACCTGGCCGGGCTGGAACAGCCCGCCGCCGGGATCGCCACCCGGACCGGAGTCGTTGCGGATCCGCGAGGTCGAGTACTGCAGCTGGGTGTCGACGTTGTGCAGCAGCAGCTGCCGGGTGGCCAGGGCCGAGGCGCCGCTGAGCAGCACCGCGGCCAGGGCCACCAGCGCGACCACCCGGAGCACCAGCTTGCGGCCCAGCGTGCCCCGACCCAGCGGGGTGGGCTGCGCCGCGACGGCACCGCCTGGACCGGGCGGGGGGACGCCCGGGCCCGGATCCGGAGAGGTCCCCGCTGCCGACGAGGGAGCCGGCTGCGCTTCTGACCGGGCTGCTGACCGGGCTGCTGACGGGGCTGTCGACGACGGCTGGCCGGTGACCAGCACCTCCGGCCCCCCGGGCGGCGCGAACCCCGGCCCGGCCGGGGAACCGCCGGGAACGCCCTGTGGATGCCCGCCCTGCTCGCTGCTGGCTCGGCGTCCGGATCCCCGCGGTCGGAGCCGCAGCCGGATCACGTCGGCGCGGCCGGCCGCAACACGTAGCCGGCCCCGCGCATGGTGTGGATCATCGGCGGCCGCTCGGCGTCGATCTTCTTGCGCAGGTAGGAGATGTAGAGCTCGACCACGTTGGCCTGCCCGCCGAAGTCGTAGTTCCAGACCCGGTCGAGGATCTGGGCCTTGCTGAGGACCCGGCGCGGGTTGCGCATCAGATAGCGCAGCAGCTCGAACTCGGTGGCGGTCAGGTGAATCTCGTCGTCGCCGCGGAAGACCTCGTGGCTGTCCTCGTCGAGCCGGAGGTCGCCGACCACCAGGGTCGAGTCGCTGCGGTTCTCGGCCACCCCGGTGCGCCGGAGCAGCCCGCGGAGCCGGGCGATCACCTCCTCGAGGCTGAACGGCTTGGTGACGTAGTCATCGCCGCCGGCGGTCAGCCCGCCGATCCGGTCCTCGACCGCGTCCCGGGCGGTCAGGAAGATCACCGGGACGTCGGGGTCCTCGGTGCGGATCCGCCGCATCACCTCGAGCCCGTCGAAGTCGGGCAGCATCATGTCCAGCACGATGGCGTCGGGTCGCACCTCACGGGCCACCTTCACCGCCTCGGTGCCGGTGGCCGCGGTGCTGACCTGCCAGCCCTCGTAGCGCATCGCCATCGAGAGCAGCTCGGTCAGGCTGGCTTCGTCGTCGACGGTGAGGACGCGGATCGGCGACCCGTCGGCGCGGGTCAGGGTCGGGGCTGCTGCGGGTCGGGCCATGACCTCAGCTTGGCACCGGCTGTGAGCGACGGTCTGTGTCCGACCTATGACTTCGCTGTGAGGCTGGGCGCCGTGGGGCTCGGTGTCGTGGCGCTCGGCCGGGGTCGGGTCTAGACGACCCGGCCGGTGACGGTCGGCGCGAGGTCCTCGTCCTCGTCGCCGTCGTCGCCGTCGTCGTCGTCGCGGCGGCGCCGGAACAACTGGTCGACCGAGATCTTGCCCGCGCCGAAGACGAAGAGCAGCAACGCGATGGCTCCGAGGGCGGCGTCGTGCTCCCAGCCCTGCACCAGCGTCCCGTTCACGGTGACCGGGTCGCGGTGGTAGAAGCTCACGTAGGCGACGGTGAGCACCTGCTCGGCCACGAACAGCAGGGCGATCAGGGGGGTCAGAGCGCCGACGACGAGGAAGATCCCGCCGACCAGCTCGACCACCACGAGCGCCCAGGCGACGTAGCGCGGCGAGGGCACCGAGAACTGGCTGAGGAAGGCGACCTGGGCCCCGATCCCCTGGCCGTTCCAGCGGTGCCAGCCGTCGAGCACCATCATCAGCCCGAAGGCCACCCGGACGACGAGCAGCACCAGGTGCTGCACCCCGCGGACGAACGTGCGCATCCGATCCCGTCCCCTCACCCGCCGACTCCCGGCCGCGCCTCGACCTCGACGCCGACCCTAGTGAGCGGTCGACGCGGCGGGACGTCACCACGCCGCCAGGGCGGGCCGAAACGGCCGGTGAGCAAGCTGAGCGAGGTCGACTCAACCCCGCTTGAACGCGCGCGGAGCGATGGTGCATAGTTGAGCACGGGTCACTCAAGACCCGAAGTTGAGCGGAATACACTCAATGTCGGCCCGGTTGACCCGAGTGGCAGGACCACGCAGGACAACCCGTCAGCATCCCGTACTTCTCTGGAGGAAACAGACACATGGCTCGTGCAGTCGGCATCGACCTGGGCACGACCAACTCGGTCGTCGCCGTGCTCGAGGGTGGGGAGCCCACCGTCATCCCCAACGCCGAGGGCTCGCGCACCACGCCCTCGGTGGTCGCGTTCGCCAAGGGCGGCGAGGTGCTGGTCGGTGAGGTCGCCAAGCGCCAGGCCGTCACCAACGTCGACCGCACGATCCGGTCGGTCAAGCGCCACATGGGCACCGACTGGACGGTCAAGGTCGACGACAAGAGCTACCGGCCGCAGCAGATCAGCGCCTTCGTGCTGCAGAAGCTGAAGCGGGACGCCGAGGCCTACCTGGGCGAGCAGGTCACCAACGCGGTGATCACCGTCCCGGCCTACTTCTCCGACGCCGAGCGTCAGGCCACCAAGGAGGCCGGTGAGATCGCCGGCCTGAAGGTCGACCGGATCATCAACGAGCCGACCGCGGCCGCGCTGGCCTACGGCCTGGACAAGGGTGACGCCGACCAGACCATCCTGGTCTTCGACCTCGGTGGCGGCACCTTCGACGTGTCGCTGCTGGAGATCGGCGACGGCGTGTTCGAGGTCAAGGCCACCAAGGGCGACAACCGGCTCGGTGGCGACGACTGGGACGCACGGATCGTCGACTTCCTGGTCAAGCAGTTCAAGAGCAAGTTCGGCACCGACCTGGGCCAGGACAAGATCGCCCGGCAGCGGCTGCAGGAGGCCGCCGAGAAGGCGAAGATCGAGCTGTCCAGCGCGAGCGAGACCTCGATCAACCTGCCCTACATCACCCTCGGCGAGTCCGGCCCGCTGCACCTCGAGGAGAAGCTGACCCGCTCGGAGTTCCAGCGGCTCACCTCCGACCTGCTCGACCGCTGCCGCGCGCCGTTCAACGCGGTGATCGAGGACGCCAAGATCAGCGTCGGCAAGATCGACCACGTGATCCTGGTCGGTGGCTCGACCCGGATGCCGGCCGTCGTCGACCTGGTCAAGGAGCTGACCGGCGGCAAGGAGCCGAACAAGGGCGTCAACCCCGACGAGGTCGTGGCCCTCGGCGCCAGCCTGCAGGCCGGCGTGCTCAAGGGTGAGGTCAAGGACGTCCTGCTGCTCGACGTCACCCCGCTGTCGCTGGGCATCGAGACCAAGGGCGGCGTGATGACCAAGATCATCGAGCGGAACACCACCATCCCGACCAAGCGCTCGGAGGTGTTCACCACCGCCGACGACAACCAGCCGTCGGTGATGATCCAGGTCTACCAGGGCGAGCGGGACTTCGCCCGGGACAACAAGTCGCTCGGCAACTTCGAGCTGACCGGCCTGCCGCCCGCGCCGCGCGGCGTGCCGCAGGTCGAGGTCGCCTTCGACATCGACGCCAACGGCATCGTCCACGTGCACGCGAAGGACCTGGCCACCGGCAAGGAGCAGTCGATGACCGTCACCGGCGGCTCGGCGCTCGGCAAGAACGACATCGACTCGATGATCAAGGAAGCCGAGGCGCACGCCGAGGAGGACCGCAAGCGGCGGGAGAACGTCGAGATGCGGAACGAGGCCGACAACCTGGTCTTCCGGACCGAGAAGCTGCTCAACGAGAACGGCGACAAGATCGCCGACGACGTCAAGCAGCCGGTGACCGAGGCCATCGCGGAGGTCAAGACCGCGCTCGAGGGCGAGGACAACGACGCCGTGAAGGCCGCGGTGGACAAGCTCAACACCACCAGCGCCGCGCTCGGTCAGGCGATGTACGCCCAGGCCCAGCAGGCCCAGGCCGGGGCCGCCGACAGCGGCTCGGGCGAGGCCGGCCAGGGTGAGGGCTCCGGCTCCGCGTCGGGCTCCTCCGACGACGACGTCGTCGACGCCGAGATCATCGACGAGGACAGCAAGAGCGGGGAGGCCAAGTGAGCGACGGCTCCGACCGTCCGACCGAAGCCCGTCACGCCGCCTCCGAGGCCGAGCAGGAGCAGACCGGACCGACCGTGCGCGACCGACGGCGGATCGACCCGGAGACCGGCCAGGTGCGCCCGACGCAGGAGACTGCGGCGGGCGCGCCCGCCCCGGGCGGCGCGTCCGCCCCGGAGGCCGCGGGTGCGAACGACGAGGTGACGGCCCTCCAGGCTGCGCTCGCCGACCGGACCTCCGACCTGCAGCGGCTGCAGGCCGAGTACGTCAACTACAAGCGCCGGGTCGACCGGGACCGTGACCAGGCCCGGCAGAGCGGCATCGAGGCGGTGCTCCGCGAGCTGTTGACCACGCTCGACAACGTGTCCGCGGCGCGTGAGCACGAGGAGCTGTCGGCCGGCTTCCGGGCGGTGGCCGACGACCTCGAACGGGTCACGGCGAAGCTCGGGCTGGTGCCCTTCGGGCAGGTGGGGGACGCGTTCGACCCGCACGTGCACGAGGCGCTGATGCACAGCCACGCGACCGAGGTGAACGGCGAGCCGATCACCGGTCCGACCTGCGTGGCGGTGCTCCAGCGCGGCTACACGATCAAGGACCGGGTCGTCCGCCCGGCCCGGGTGGCGGTGGCCGAGCCCGACGGCGACGGCGCGGCTGCCCCGGCGGCCGAGGGCGCGTCGCCCGCGGAGGGCGAGTGAACCTCACCCCGGTGAGGGATGATCGACAGCGTCCGTCCCGGCCCTCGCGGCCGGGCCGGGCGCTGCCTCGCACACGGGCCGACCGGGCCACCGGGTCCGGCAGGCCGACACAGGAACGGAACGGGAGGAGGCGCCGGTGAGCACCAAGGACTACATCGAGAAGGACTACTACAAGGTGCTCGGCGTCTCCAAGGACGCGAGCCCGGACGACATCAAGAAGGCCTACCGGAAGCTGGCCCGGGCGAACCACCCGGACGCCAACCCGAACAACCCGGAGGCCGAGCGCCGGTTCAAGGACGTCTCCGAGGCCCATGACGTGCTGTCGAGCCCGGCCAAGCGCAAGGAGTACGACGAGGCGCGGCGGCTGTTCGGGGCCGGCGGGTTCCGGTTCCCCGGGGCCGGCGGTCGCACCGGTCAGCCCGGCACCGGCTCGGTCGACGACCTGTTCCGCCAGGCCACCCAGGCCGGCGACGGCTTCGGCGACCTCTTCGGCGGTCTCTTCGGTGGGGCCAACCGGACTCGGACCAGTGCCACCGGGCGGGGCCCGCGCCGCGGCAGTGACATCGAGGGTGAGGCCACCATCGACTTCACCGCGTCGGTGAACGGCACCACCGTCCCGATGCAGATGGTCTCGGAAGCGGCCTGCCCGACCTGTCAGGGCACCGGGGCCAAGGCGGGCACCGTCCCGCACGTCTGTCCCAAGTGCGAGGGCAGCGGCATGCAGACCTCGACCTCGGGCGGCGTGTTCGCGGTGACCGAGCCGTGCACGGAGTGCCGCGGCCGCGGCATGGTGGTCGACGACCCGTGCCCGACCTGCGGCGGGTCCGGCCGCGGCCGGTCGACCCGGACCATGCAGGTCCGGATCCCCGCCGGGGTCACCGACGGCCAGCGGATCCGGCTCAAGGGCAAGGGCGGCGCCGGCGAGAACGGCGGCGCGGCCGGCGACCTCTACGTGATCGTCCACGTGCGTCCGCACCCGGTGTTCGGCCGCAAGGGCGACAACCTGACGCTGACCGCGCCGGTGACCTTCACCGAGGCGGCGCTCGGCGCGAGCATCGACGTGCCCACCCTCGACGGTCCGTCGGTCCGGCTCAAGATCCCGGCGGGGACGCCGAACGGCCGTACCTTCCGGGTCCGCGGCAAGGGCGTGGCACGACGCGACGGCACTCCGGGCGACCTCCTGGTCAGCGTCGAGGTGGTCGTCCCCGACCAGCTGACCGACGAGGCCAAGCAGGCGCTCGACGCGTACGCCGCCGCGGCCGGCACCAGCAACCCGCGGCTCGGGCTGTTCGCGAACGCCCGGTCGGGTAGCGCCTGATGTCCGGCCGGCTGCCCCAGCCGATCGACGCCGACGCGCCGTTGTTCGTGATCTCGGTGGCGGCGCAGCTGGCCGGCATGCACCCGCAGACGCTGCGGACCTACGACCGGATCGGGCTGGTCTCGCCGCGGCGGACCGCCGGTCGCGGCCGGCGCTACTCGCGCCGCGACGTCGCCCGGCTGCGGCTGATCCAGCAGCTCAGCCAGGACGAGGGGGTCAACCTCGAGGGGATCCGGCGGATCCTGGCCATGCAGACCGAGATCGAGCAGCTGCGGGTGCAGGTGGCCGAGCTCGCCGAACTGGTGCGCGCCGGCCGGGCCGCACCGCCCGCCTCGCGGGTGTTCACCGCCGAGCAGAGCGGGGCCGTCCACCTCGGTGGCCGGGCCCGCCCGACCTGGCAGCCGCAGCGCGCGCTCCCGGGCCCGCCGGCCCGCTGACCCAGCTCACCGAGCCCGCGAAGGGCCCGATCACCGTGCCCTGAGCCTGTCGAAGGCCATGGCGCTTCGACAGGCTCAGCGTGCGTCGATGGGCTCAGCGTGCGTGGGTGCGCTTCGACGAGCTCAGCGCGGGCGGGTGCGCTCGACAGGCTCAGCGTGCGTGAGGCACAGCGTGCGCGACCGCGTCAGCCGCGGACGTCGAAGGTCAGCTCGGTGTACGGGCCGAGGATGTTGCGCAGGGTGAGCAGCAGGAACGGGTCGATCCGGCGGCGGCGGAGACGTGACAGGGCCTCAGTGCTCACGGTGAGCCGGGTGTCGTCCTCCACGGCCGAGATCCACTTGCCGGCGCTGACCCTTGGCCACGGTCCGGCGCTGGGCCTCGGTGATCAACCCGACCGAACGGCCGGTGCCGGTGTCCACCAGGGTCCGGATCCGCCGGTCGGCCTGGAGGTCGGACGGGGCGATCCCGCGCTCGCTCGAGGCCAGGATCGAGCGCTGCGCGGCGTGGCTGATCCACAGCTGCTCGCGGGTGTCGGCGAGCACCGCCGAGGTGATCTCGCCGGCGGCGTGCGGACGTCCGATCCGGCGGGCGTGCTCGGCCATCGCGGCCAGCCGACCCGGCTCGGCGAGCAGCCGGTCGATCTTCCACCCGACGGTCGTGTCGTAGTTGCACCGGATGGCCGCGCCCTCCTCGAGCAGGAAGTCGCTGTTGCGCTCCTCCTGCCCCGGGATGGGCTTGATCAACACCATCGGCAGCCCGGCGGCCATCGCCTCCGAGGCCGACAGCCCGCCCGGCTTGCCGACGAACAGGTCGGCCACCCGCATCAGCTCGGGCATCTCGGTGGTGTAGCCGAGCACCCGGAACCGCCGGTCGTGGCCGTCGACCAGCTGGCGCACCGCGTGCTCGAGCTGGGCGTTGCGGCCGCACACCACCACCGCGCGGAAGTCGGCGGTCAGCTCGCGGACCTGCCGGACGATGCCCAGCGCATAGCCGCCTCCCGCGGCGCCGGCGGAGATCAGCAGGGTCGGCACCCCGTCCTCGAGCCCGTAGCGGGCGCGGACCGCGGCGCGGGCGTCGTCGTCGAGCGGCCGTCCGAGCTCGGCCCGCACCGGGATCCCGGAGGCGGTCAACCGGTCCGCCGGCAGCCCGAGCCCGATCAGGTGCGCCCGGGTCTCCTCGCGCGCGGTGTAGAAGTGGTTGAAGGTGTTGCTGAGCCACAGGCCCTGGAAGTCGTAGTCGGTGGTGATCACCGCCAGCCGGGTGCTGAAGCTGCCGCGGGTCAGCATCAGCGAGACCAGCCGGGCGGGCAGGAAGTGGGTGCACAGCACGATGTCGGGCCGGAACTCGCGGATCGACCGGACGGTGCTGGTGGTGTTGATCCGGTCCCAGAGCGAGATCGACCCGCCGAGCTTGAACGGCGGGTTGTTGGCGTCGTAGCCCCAGCCGACCAGCCAGGGGACCGCCTCCACCAGACCGAAGTAGGCGTCGTCGTAGAAGGTCCGGTAGAGCTCGGGGGTGGTCTCGAGCACGTCGAGGGTGCGGACCCGCTCGATCCCGAGCCGGTTGCGCAACGACTCCTCGAGCGCCCGCGCCGCGATGGTGTGGCCCGAGCCGACGCTCGCGCTGAGGATCAGGATCCGCCGGTCCACCCGCGCATCGTAGGGGCGCGGGCCGACGCGGCCGCCGAGGCGAGGCCGCAACCGGCCGTACCCCCGCCGGCGCGGTGTCCGTGGACATCCCGGCCGGTCAGTGCAGGCAGAACTCGTTCCCCTCGGGGTCGGCGAGGGTGTGGGTGACCGGGCCGCGGTCGCTGGTCACCCAGAGCGCGCGGGCGCCCAGCGCCAGCGCGCGGGCCACCTCGGCGTCGACGTCGTCGCCGGCCGGCACGTCGAGGTGCACGCGGTTCTTCGCGGTCTTCGGCTCGGGGACCCGTTGGAAGAACAGCCGCGGGCCGGCGCCGGTGGGGTCGACCGCGGTGGCCACGTCGGCGAACGCCGACCGGCCGTCGTGGACGACCCGGTCGGACTCCGGCATCTGCCCGGCCGCGACCAGCTGGTCGACCAGTGCGCTGTGGTCCTCGACCCGGTAGTGGAGCAGCGCGGCCCAGAACGCGGCCAGAGCGTGCGGGTCGGCGGCGTCGAACGCCACCTGGATGCCCGGCATCGTCACCTCCCTCGTCGGTCCGGCGGTCCCGGACGGCTGGTTCCGTCCTACCGCGGACCACCGACACCGGACGACGATGCACGATCCGGACCAGCCCGCGCCGGAAAACTCGGTCTCGGACGAGCGTCTGGATCGTTTAAGCTTGATACGCATAGTCGGGGCACCCATTCGCAGGTCCAGCCCGCGCACGCACGAGGGCCGCGGGTCGGCAGGAAGCAGGGGAGCACGGTGGCGGAGGTCGCGATCGGGACCGGTCCGCGCGCCTACCTCCGGCTCCTCCGGCACGGCCCGGCCGCCCGTCCCTTCCTCGCCGCGATCATCGCCCGGCTGCCGTTGGCGATGGCCCCGATCGGGATGCTGGTGCTGGTGCAGCACGCCCGCTCGGCCTACGCGATCGCCGGCGTGGTGACCGGTGCCTACGCGATCGGCTGCGCGCTCGGCACACCGCTCTGGGGCCGGTTGATGGACCGGCACGGCCAGATCCGCGTGCTGCTGCCGACCGCCCTGGTCAGCGGCGGGTTGATGATCGCGCTCGCCGTGGCCACCGTCGGCGGCGTGCACCCGGTCGGGCTGGTCGCGCTGGCCGCCGGTGCCGGCCTCGCCTACCCCCCGGTCAGCCCGGCGATCCGGGCCGCCTGGCGGGTGGTGTTCCGCGACCCGGCCTCGCGCAAGGTCGCCTTCGCCCTCGACGCCACCTCGGTCGAGATGATCTTCGTCGGCGGCCCGCTGCTGCTCTCCGCGCTGCTCGCGCTGCTGCCGCCGGTGGTGCCGCTGATCGTCACCGCGGCGCTGATGATCGGCGGCGTGGGTGCCTACTGCCGCACCTCCGCCGCCCGCGGTGCCTCGAGCCGCCACGACGTGGCGCAGGCCGCGACCGCCCACGGCCCGAAGTCGGTCGTCTTCGCCTCCGGCGTCGGCGCGGTGCTGCTGGTGATGCTCGCGCTCAGCGTCGGCTTCGGCCAGCTGGACACCTCGATGGCCGCGACCGCGGGCGAGCTGCTCGGCGGCTCCGACCACGTCGGCATCCTGTTCGCCTTCATCGCCGGCGGCAGCACCATCGGCGGCCTGGTCTACGGCGCGCGCGACTGGAAGGTCGACGAGCGGATCGCCGTGCCGGTGCTGCTCGGCACCTTCGCGATCTGCCTGGGCGCGATGGCCCTGTTGCTCTCCACCGGCCACGCCGGCCTCGGCGTGCTGCTGCCGCTGCTCTTCTGCACCGGTCTCAGCATCGCGCCGACGTTGATCATGCAGCAGGCGCTGCTGGACCACCTGGCCCCGGGGCACCGGCTGAACGAGGCGCAGGCGTTCCTGTCCGCCTCGAACACCACCGGCGCCGCCGCGGGCACCGCGCTCGCCGGGCTGCTGATCGACGGCTACGGGCTCACCTTCAGCTTCGGTGGGGCCGCGGTGTTCGCCGCGCTGTCGTCGTTGATCGCCTTCGGTGCCCGTCCGCGCTGGCGGCGGGCCATGACGCTGCGTCCCTCACCCGACCACCACGACCCGGCGGCGAGCGACCGGCCCGCCGACCGGCTGGCCGCCTGACCCTCAGCCGAGGGGCGCGTCGGCGGCGGTGACCCGGTCGACCGAGCGCGACCGCCAGGTGCCGAGCACCGAGCCGAGGATGATCAGCGGGAACCCCGCGGCCAGTCCCAGGGTCAGCGGCTCGCCCAGCAGGGCGGCGCCCAGCAGGACGGCGACGGCCGGGTTGACGTAGGTGATCAAGGTCATCCGGGCCGGTCCGGCCTCGGCGATCAGCGCGAACATCAGCAGGAACGCCGTCGCGGTGCAGACCACCGCCAGCACCAGGACCGAGCCGATCGCCGAGGGGGTCACCCGGGTGGGCCGGACCCACGGGGTGAACGGCAGGTAGAGCACCGCGGCCAGCCCCAGTGAGCAGGTGACCACCCCGATCGAGGGCAGGTCGGAGAGCTTCCGGCTGACGATGATCGGCCCGATCGCGTAGCCGACGACCACCCCGAGCAGCTGGAGGAAGGCCACCAGGTCGTCCGCCCTGAGGTCGAGCCCGACCAGCAGGCCCACCCCGGCCAGCCCGAGCACCAGGCCGGCCACCCGGCGCGGGCCGAGCCGGTCCTGGCCGGTCGCGGTGAGCACGATCGCGGCGACGATCGGGACGGCGGCGATGACCAGCCCGGTGGTCGAGCTGGCCAGTCGGGTCTCGGCGTGGCCGAGCAGCAACCAGGGCGCGACGATCTCGACCGCGGTGTAGACGGCCAACCAGCGCCAGCGGCGGAGCACCGGGACGATCGCCCGGCGGCGGAGCGCGAACGGGAGCAGCAACAGCGTGCCCAGAGCGGTTCGGCCGGCGGCCACGATCAGCGGGTCGAGGTCGGCGACGGCGATCCGGATGAACAGGTAGGGGATGCCCCAGGCGATCCCCAGCGCGACGAAGAGCAGCCAGCCGCGGCGGGTCACGGTGCCTCCCTCGCTCCGGCGCGTCCCGCCGTCGAGGGACCACGCAGACGGGAACGGTCCCGCCGGGCAGGATGCTGCCATGACCGACCGACAGCTCGTCGCCTGTGCCGTGGACGACCGGGGCGTGGCCACGCTCACCCTCGACGACCCGGACACCCGCAACGCGCTCGGCGAACGGATGCTCGACCAGCTGATCGCCCGGCTCGAGCAGGCGCGCGACGACGAGGCGGTCCGGGTGGTGGTGATCACCTCGACCGGTGACCGGGTCTTCTCCAGCGGCGGCGACCTCAAGGCCTTCGCCGACGACCGGCCGATCACCGAGAAACTGGCCGGGCTCGACCGGTTCCCGCGCGTGTTCGAGCTGCTGGCCGGGCTGGGCAAGCCGAGCATCTGCGCCGCCAACGGCGACGTGCTCGCCGGCGCGTTCGGGCTGGCCCTGGCCTGCGATCTGGTGATCGCCCGCGAGGGGGTCCGGTTCGGCTGCCCGGAGATCACCGTCGGGGTGTTCCCGTTCATGATCTCGGCGCTGATCTACCGCAGCGTGCCGCGCGCGGTGGCGAACGAGCTGATGCTGCTCGGTCGGTTGATGACCGCCGACGAGGCGGCGCACCTGCACATCGTCAACGCGGTCGTCCCGCCGGTGCGGTTCGCCGACGTGGTCGCCGGGTGGGCCGGTCAGCTCGCCTCCCGGTCGCCGCTGCTGATGCGGCTCGGCAAGGACGCGCTGCACGCCACCCGCGACCTCGGAGTGGCCGACGCGCTGCCCTATCTGCAGGCCCAGCTGGCCATCGCGCAGACCACCGACGACCTGCGGGAGGGCGTGGCGGCGTTCCGCGAGCACCGCGAGCCGCGCTGGACCGGTCGCTGAGCGCCCGCTGAAAGCCGACCGGTCCCGAGCGTCGGCTGACCTCGCCGCGTCCTAGCGTCCTCGCCACGTCGCGGTCCCGAGGGGGGGGGCCGGTCACCGGAGGTGCAGCATGGTCGCTCGCGTTCGCCGTTCTGGTCGTCCGGTCGGGCCGGTGTCGCGATTGCTGCTCGCGCTGACCGTCGTGGCCGCCGGGCTGATCGCCCCGGTGCTGGGCGCCTCGCCCGCCGACGCGGCGCCGGCGACCGTGCCGTGCTCGGCCACCCACCACACGAAGAACGGTCACCGCGAGTACGACTGCGTCTTCTACCTCAAGACCACCGTCTTCAGTGGCCCGCACCACCTGCAGGGCAAGGTGGGCACCATCCACGGCGGCACCAACTGGGTGCTCTGCCAGGCGGTCGGCGAGACCGTGCACTACGGCCGGAGCTACAACGACACCTGGGCCTACACGCTGTCCGACCAGCACACCTGGGGCTGGGTCAACGCGGTCTTCGCCCGCGGTGGGGCGAACGACGGCAGGTTCGGCGGCGTTCCGACCTGCGGCCGGACGACTCGCTACGACGGCGAGTTCTACCCCGACGCTCCGCCGCAGAAGCTGACCGCGACCGGTGGTCGGTTCTCCTGCGAGGTGTACGACGACCCGTTCGCCGACGTCTGGGACGCGTCCTGCCAGCGGTTCCGGATGACCGACGGCGGCACGATCACCCACGCCTACGCCCGCTACCAGCCGACGGTGGCCTGCGACCTCGAGAGCGACCGGTACGAGGGCCGACAGATCTGCCGGATCAGCGGCCTCTACTGACCGGCGTCCGGCTTCGAGGACGAGTCGGGCGGGTTCTGCTCGACCAGGTCGGCCATCCGGTCGAGGGTGGCCACCGCGGCGCGCAGGGTCTCGAGGTCGACCGAGGCACCCAGCGCGTTGGTCCACGGGTGCTGGGCCAGGGTGATCTGCCGGACCGCCCAGTAGCCCGCCTCGGTGCAGGCGAGTAGCCGGGCCCGCCGGTGCGCCGGGTTGTCCCGGTACTCGGCCAGTCCGCGGCCGGCCAGCACGTCGGCCACCCGCTGGACCGCCTGCCGGCTCAGGCCCATCCGGCGGCCGATCTCCGCGACCGTCCGCGGCTCGTCGAGCACGCCGCCGAGCACCTGCCACCAGGCCGCGGTCAGCCCGCCGCGGGCGGCCAGCGTTTGGGCCGACTCGAGCAAAAGCCCGTTGAGCCGGAAGGTCGCGATGATCAGCTCGGTCACCGCGGTACCGGCTCGGCTGTGCCCCGGCGGCTCCGGCCAGCGGTCGCGGTCGGGCACCCCGCCCGTGCCGGCGGCGCCCGGGGTGCCCGGCGTGCTCACGCGGTCAGCCCGGCGTAGTGCCGGGCGTCGCCGTCGACGAACACGCCCAGGTAGGCGCGGCGGCGGTCGGCGTTCATCAGACCGAGGCGGCCGAGGGTGACGGCGGCGAAGTGGGCGGGCGACTGCGGGCCGGCGGTGACCAGATCGCCGTCGACCACCGCGCGCTCGTCGCGGTAGCGGTCGGTGCCGCGGTAGCCGGTGGCGGCCAGGTACTCCCGGGCCGCGCTGGTGTGGTCGCGTTCGTCGAGCAGCCCGGCCCGGGCGAGTCCGGCGGTTGCCCCGCAGATCGCGGCCACCGGGCGGCCGGCGGCCAGGAAGTCGGCCGCCAGGGCGGTCCACACCGTTCCCGCGGCCGGGTCGCGGTCCCAGAAACCCGCACCGGCGAGCACCAGCAGGTCGTCCGGGCCGGCGTCGAGCCGCTCGAGCGTGAGGGTCGGCGTCACGGTCAATCCACCCATCGTGGTGACCGGGCCCGGGTGCTCGGCCACGGTGACCACCTCGACCGGGGTGCCGGTGAAGCGGCCGGTCCGGAGCTCGACGCTCAGGTAGCCGACCTCCCAGTCGGCGAGGGTGTCGTAGACCGCGAGGATCGCCTTCATTGACAACATGTTGTCATATTGACAACATGTTGGCAACAGCGCGGAGCATGCTCGGCACGACGACGAGCACCAGCGGTCCGCTGGCCACCAGCGAGACCGCGAGCAGGTAGAGCGCACCGGCCAGCGCTCGGGTCCGCCGGGTGACCGGGCGGCCGAGCCGGTCGACCCGCTCGGCCACCGCGTGCCGCCCGGCGGCCAGGGCCTCACGGGGGACCGGGGCGCCGGCCAGTGCGACCAGCGCGTGGGCGAGCGGCAGTCGCCCGACCCGCCGGACGGCCGCGTCGTCGGCGAGCATCTCGACCAGCAGCCGGCACTGCTCGGCCGGGATCTCGCTGCGGACCAGGTGCGGGAACGCCTGGTGCAGGGCGGTGAAGGTGTCGAGCACGACGTCGTGCCGAGCCCGCAGGTGCGCCTCCTCGTGGGCGAGCACCGCGCGCAGCTCGTCGGCGTCGAGCGCGGCCAGGGTCGCCGAGCTCACCACCACCCGCGAGGCGCGGAGCGAGGGCAGGCAGTAGGCGAGCGGGAACGAACCGGCCACCACGCGGAGCCCGGGCAGCGCGGCGCGCTCGTCGACCTGGCCGAGCAGGTCGACCGCCGCCCGGTGCCGGGCCCGGCGTGCCCGGGTGCGACGGGCCACGGTGACCAGCGACCAGGCGAGCCGGGCCAGCACCAGCACCGCGAAGAGGGCGATCACGGTGTCCAGGGCGATCAGCGCCGCCCCGAGCGTCCCCCGCGGTCGGTCGCCGGCGAGCGCGGCCCGCACCGCGACGGCGCCGGCCAGCGTGACCGCGACCAGGGAGGCGACGGTGCCCGCCTGCCACAGGGTGACCGCGGCCCGGGGGACCCGGGGCAGGAAGGGCCAGCGCCGGACCCAGAGCGGACCGGGCCCGACCAGCACCAGCGTGAGCAGGCCGAGGGCGAGCGCCGTCGTCTCGGGGACCGTGCCGAGCAGGAGGTCCCGCAGCGGCGCCGGGGTCACGTCACACCCTCGCTCGTCGATGCCACGTCATCACCACGCCCGAGGGCAGGTCAGCGTGCCGGCGGGTGGGTCATCGTCCCTCGAGCCGGTCCAGGGCGGCGCGCATGGCGGCCGCCTCGTCCGGGCTCACGCGGCCGACGAAGGCCACCAGTGCGGCCGTCCGGTCGTCCTCGCGGTCGGAGAGCTCGTCGGCCAGCGTGCTGTGCATCAGCTCGGCGACCAGCTCGTCGCGGGTCTGTCCGGCCTGGTAGCGGTAGGCGCGGCCGTCCCGCTCGCGGCGGACCAGCCCCTTCTTGGCCAGCCGGTCGAGCACGGTCATCACCGTGGTGTAGGCGAGCTCGCGGTCCCGGCTGAGCGCCTGGTGGACCTCGCGGACGGACTGCGGCGCCGGGTCGGCCCACAGCCGGTCCATCACCTGCCGTTCGAGGTCTCCGAGCGCGTTCACGCGTCCAGCCTAGGCGGTGGACCGGCGACTACGCGAGGTGACGTACTACACAGAGACGTACGGATGCGCACGTACTAGGCTCTGTAGTAGTCAAGCGGAGGAGCTCGAGATGGGCCCGGAATTCCTGAACCCGGTCACGCTGTCGCGGTGGCAGTTCGCCATCACCACCGTCTACCACTTCTTCTTCGTCCCGATGACCATCGGTCTGGCCGGACTGGTCGCCGGGCTGCAGACCGCCTGGGTGCGGACCGGGTCGGACCGCTTCCTCCGGTTGACCAAGTTCTTCGGCAAGCTGTTCCTGATCAACTTCGCCCTCGGCGTGGTGACCGGCATCGTCCAGGAGTTCCAGTTCGGGATGAACTGGAGCGCCTACTCCCGGTTCGTCGGTGACGTCTTCGGCGCCCCGCTCGCGCTCGAGGGGCTGCTGGCCTTCTTCCTCGAGTCGACCTTCCTCGGGCTGTGGGTGTTCGGCTGGGGTCGGCTGCCGAAGCGGCTGCACCTGGCCACCATCTGGGCCGCGGCGATCGGCACCGTGCTCAGCGCCTACTTCATCCTGGCCGCCAACTCGTTCATGCAGCACCCGGTCGGCTACCGGATCGACCCGGTCAGCGGCCGGGCCGAGCTCACCGACATCGGCGCGGTGTTCACCAACCCGGTGGTGCTGGTCACCTTCCCGCACCAGATCTTCGGCTGCTTCATGGTCGGCGGTGCGTTCCTCGCCGCGGTCGGCGGCTGGCACCTGCTCCGCGCGGCCCGCGGCACGACGCCCGCCGAGGGCCCGGGCCGCGACGTCGCCGCCTGGCTGACCTCGGTGCGGGTCGGCGCCACCACGCTGCTGGTCGCCGGGCTCGGCGTGCTCGTCTCCGGTGACCTGCAGGGCAAGGTGATGACCCGGGTGCAGCCGATGAAGATGGCCGCCGCCGAGGCGCTCTACCGCACCGAACAGCCGGCGTCGTTCTCGGTGCTGACCATCGGCACTCCCGACGGACGGCACGAGCTGTGGGCGATCACCGTGCCGCGGCTGCTCTCCTTCCTGGCCACCGGCACCTTCGACGGCCGGGTGTCGGGGATCAACGACCTGCAGGCCCAGTACGCCGCCGCCTACGGCCCGGGGGAGTACGCGCCGTACATCCCGCTGACCTACTGGACCTTCCGCTGGATGATCGCGCTCGGGGTGGCCGGGATGGCCGTCGGTGCCCTGCTGCTGTGGTCGGTCCGCCGGTCGCGGGCGGCCACCGGTCGCCCGATCGTCAGCCGCTGGTGGCGCCCGCTGCTGGTCGCGCTGCCGCTGCTGCCGCTGTTCGCCAACTCGATCGGCTGGATCTTCACCGAGACGGGGCGGCAGCCCTGGCTGGTCTTCGGGCTGCTCAAGACCGCCGACGGCGTCTCGCCGAGCACCAGGGTGGCCGAGGTGCTGATCTCGCTCGGGGTGTTCACGCTGCTCTACGGCGTCCTCGCGGTGGTCGAGGTGCGGCTGCTGCTCCGCTACATCCGGGCCGGGCTGCCGGCCGCGGTGACCGACGAGCAGGCCGGCGGCGGGAACGCCGGGGACGACGCCGCCGGGGGCGCGTCCAGGGCGGTCGACGTGACCGACCGTCCGCTCGAGTTCGCCTACTGAGCCGAAGGACGAGGAGAGATCGCGATGGAGCTCCACACCGTCTGGTTCGCGTTGATCGCGTTCCTGTGGACCGGGTACTTCGTCCTCGAGGGCTTCGACTTCGGGGTCGGCACGCTGGTCGGCGTGCTCGGCCGTGACGACCGCGAGCGCCGGCAGGTGATCAACACCATCGGCCCGCACTTCGACGCCAACGAGGTGTGGGTGATCGTCGCCGCCGGGGCGATGTTCGCCGCCTTCCCCGACTGGTACGCCACCGTCTTCAGCGGCTTCTACCTGCTGATGCTGGCCATCCTGGTCGCGCTGATCGTCCGGCTGGTCGGCATCGACTACCGCAGCAAGCGGCCCGAGGCGGCCTGGCGGCGTCGGTGGGACGTCGCGATCACCGTCAGCTCCGCGGCCGCCGCGCTGCTCTGGGGGATCGCCTTCGGCAACGTCGTCGCCGGGGTCCCGGTCGACGCCCGCGGCGAGCTGGTCGGGTCGCCGGGCGCGCTGCTGCGGCCGTTCCCGTTGCTCAGCGGGCTCGCGGTGTTCGCGCTCTGCGTGCTGCACGGGGCGGTCTTCGTCGCGCTCAAGACCGACGGCGAGGTCCGCGTCCGGGCCGCCCGGCTGGCGCGGCGGTTCGGCCCGGTGGTCGTGCTGCTGGTGGCCGGGACGCTCGGCTCGCTGGTCGCCCTGCGGGCCGGTGGCGCCTCGGCGACCGCCGAGGGGCGGACGGCGCCGGGCCTGCTCGCCGCGCTGGTGCTCAGCCTGGTCGCGGTGCTCGCCCTCGCCGGCGCGCTGCTGGCGAACCGGCGGGGCCGCGAGGGGTGGGCCTTCGTCGGCACCGCGGTGACGGTCGGGGCGATGGTGGCCGCCTGGTTCGTCGGGCTGTTCCCGGCGGTGCTGCCGAGCACCCTCGACCCGGCGTGGAGCCTGACCGTGACCAACGCCTCGTCCACCGACTACACGTTGACGATCATGACCTGGGCCGCGGCCGTGGCCACCCCGTTCGTGCTGGCCTACCAGGCCTGGAGCTACTGGGTGTTCCGGCGCCGGCTGCGGGTCACGGCGATCCCGGTGGACCACTGATGGCCGCCCTCGCCCCGACCGCCGCCCCCGGCACCGGGAGGACGCCGGCCCGTCGGCGCGGTCCGGTCGACCCGCGGCTGTGGTCGCGGAGCCGGCCGGCCCGGCTGCGGCTGGCCGGGCTGGTGGCCGTCGGCTCGCTCACCGCGCTGGTCGTGGTGGCGCAGGCCTGGTTCCTCAGCCGCGCGGTCACCCGGCTGGTCGCCGCTCCCGCCGGCGGGTGGGACGCGGCGCTGGACGTGCTGCCGCCGGTGGTCGTGGTCCTCGCCGTGCGGGCGGTGCTCGCCGCGCTCACCCCGCTGCTCGCGGCCGGGGCGGCGACCCGGGTCAAGGCCGATCTCCGGTCCGAGCTGCTGGCCGCGCGGGTCCGGCAGGGCGACGCCGGCGCCGACGGCGGCCGGCTGGCCGACCTGGTCACCGAGGGTCTCGACGGGCTCGACGGCTACTTCGGCCGGTACCTGCCGGCCCTGGTGCTCGCCGTGGTGGTGCCGCTGGTGGTCGGGGTCGCGGTGCTGTCGGCCGACCCGCTCTCGGCGCTGATCCTCGCGCTCACCCTGCCGTTGATCCCGGTGTTCATGGTGCTGGTCGGCTGGCACACCCGCGACGAGGTCGCCCGGCGCCAGCGGGTCCAGTCCCGGTTGGCCCACCACTTCGCCGACCTCGTCGACGGGCTGCCCACGCTTCAGGTGTTCGGCCGGGCCCGCGCGCAGGTCGAGGGCTTGCGGCGGACCGAGACCGCGCACGCGTCCGAGACGATGACCGTGCTCCGCACCACCTTCCTCTCCGCGCTGGTGCTCGAGCTGCTGGCCACCCTGTCGGTGGCGGTGGTGGCGGTCACCGTCGGGCTGCGGCTGGTCGGCGGCCACCTCGACCTCGGCACGGCGCTCTTCGTGCTGCTGCTCGCGCCCGAGGCCTTCCTGCCGCTGCGCCAGGTCGGCACCCACTTCCACGAGTCGGCCGACGGGGCGGCCGCCGCCGAGACCGCGTTCGCCCGGATCGCCGAGGCGCCGGCCCTGCCCTCTCCGACCGCTCTGCCCTCTCCGACCGCTCAGGCCGTTCCGAGCTCCGAGGAGGCGTTCGATCCGCGGCTGCAGGTCGACGCCCTGACGCTGGACGGGGTCGCGGTCGACGGCCGGCTCGCGCCACTCAGTCTCCGGGTCGGCCCGGGGGAACTGGTCGCGCTGGCCGGGCCCAGCGGCTCGGGGAAGAGCACCGCGCTCGCGGTGCTGCTGGGGCTCCAGCGTCCGGACCGCGGCCGGGTGCTGGTCCGGCAGGGCGGGCGGACGGTGCAGCCGCTCCGCGATCCCGAGCGCTGGCGTCGCGCGATCGCCTGGGTGCCGCAGGCGCCGACCCTGCTGGCCGGCACGGTGGCCGACCAGCTCCGGCTGGCGGTCCCGACGGCCTCGGACGCGTCCATCCACAGCGCGCTGGCCGGGGCGGGGGTCGACGACCTCCACCCCGACTCGCCGGTGCTGCCCGGCGGCGAGGGGCTCTCGACCGGGCAGCGCCGGAGGGTCGCGGTGGCCCGCGCGTTGCTGCAGGTGGAGGCGGCCGGCGCCCAGCTGGTGATCATGGACGAGCCGACCGCCGGGCTCGACCCGGCCCGCGAGCAGGCCGTGCTCGCCCGGGTCCGTGCGCTCGGCGCCGCGGCCCTGGTGGTCAGCCACCGTCCGGCGCTGCTGGCCGCGGCCGACCGCGTGGTCAGGACCGACCGGTGACCGGGGTGCGCCGGCGCCCGCCGGACGGGCCCGAGCGACGCCCCGGACCGCTCGCCCCGCTGGCTGCCGGGATCGGCTCGTCGGTCTGCGCGGTGGCGCTGCTCGCGGTCTCCGGCTGGTTGATCACCCGCGCCGCCGAGCACCCGCCGGTGCTCTACCTGCTGGTCGCGGTGGTCGCGGTCCGCGCGTTCGGGCTGTTCCGCGGCGTCCTGCGCTATCTCGAACGGCTCACCGGGCACCGGCTCGGGCTCGACCGGCAGGCCCGGCTGCGCGTCGACGTCTGGGAGGCGATGACCCGCCGCTCGTGGATCGGACGGCGCGGTGGTGACCTGCTGGCCCGGGTGGTGGCCGACGTCGCGGCCGTCCAGGACCGGGTGGTCCGGGTGCTGGTGCCCGCGGTCGCCGCCCTGGTCACGCTCGCGCTCGGCGTGCTGCTGGCCGCAGCGATCGTCCCGGTCGCCGGGCTGTGGCTGCTCGGCTGCCTGCTGGTCGGCGCGGTGCTGGTGCCGCTGGCGTCCGCACGCTGGTCGGCGCGGGCCGACGCCGGGCTGGCCGCGCTCCGGGGTGAGGCGACGGTGGTCGCCGCCGAGACCGCGACCGCGGCTGCCGAGCTCGCCGTGCTCGGACGCACCGACGTCGTGCTCGCCCGGCTGGCCGCGGTGGACGACCGGATCCGGCGGGCGGAACGCCGCCGTGCGGTCGGGACCGCGGTGGCCGCCGCGACCCAGTTCCTCAGCACCGGGGCCGCGGTCGCCGGTGCGCTGGTGATCGGGGCCGGGGCGCTGGCCGCCGGTCGGGTCGACGGCCCGCTGTTCGCCCTGCTGGTGCTGCTCCCGCTCGGGCTGCACGACGTGATGGCCACGTTGCCGGCGGCCTGGCAGACCCGGTCGCGGGTCCGGGCCGCGCTCGGCCGGGTCGACGACCTGCTGATCGGACGGGGGACCGACGCCTTCGCCCCGACCGTCGGCGCCCCGACCGTCGGCGAGCGGTCGGGCGGAGCCGGTGCGCTCGAGCCGGCCGACCCGGGGGTGGTGCGGCTGCGGGACCTCACGGTCGGGTGGTCCGGGCGGCCGGTGCTCACCGGTCTGGACGTCGACCTCGGCCCCGGCCGGCGGCTCGGGATCATTGGTCCGAGCGGCTCGGGCAAGTCCACGCTGGCCGCGACGCTGCTCGGTCTCACCCCACCGCTGGCCGGGACGGCGGCGGTCGGCGGCCCGGTGGGCTACCTGGCCCAGGACGCCCACCTGTTCGACACCACGGTGGCCGAGAACCTGCGGATCGGACGCCGGGACGCCGACGACGCCGCGGTCGCCGCCGCGCTCGCTGCGGTCGGTCTCGACCTGCCGCCCGACCGGTTGGTCGGTCGGCACGGCGTCCAGGTCTCCGGCGGCGAGGCCCGGCGGATCGCCCTGGCCCGGCTGCTGCTCCGCGACGACCCGGTGCTGGTGCTCGACGAGCCGACCGACCAGCTCGACGCGCCGACCGCGCGGGCTCTGCTGGACACCATCGACCGCGCCACCCGGGGCCGGACGGTGATCGTGATCGGCCACGACCCCGCGTTGTTCGCGCGCTGCGACGCGGTGCTCGACGTCACCGCGCACGCCGTGGGTCCGGAGTGGCCGCGGGCCGCCGGCGCAGACTGGGCCGGTGGACCTGACCGCCCGGATCGACCGCTGCCGCACGCTCTGGTCGCTGCGCGTCGGTGACCGGCTGTCCGGCGGCTTCCGGGCGGACGTCTTCGCGGCCACCGGCACCGACGGTGCCGAGCTCGTGCTCAAGCTGCTGGCCAGCCCGGAGGAGTACCGGCGGGAGGCGTCCGCGCTCGAGGTCTGGGCCGGGACCGGTGCCGCGCTCGAACCGGTCGCGGGCGACCCGGTCTCCGCGGCGCTGTTGTCGCGTCGGTTGCGCCCGGGCACCCCGCTGCCACGCTGCGCGCCCCTCGCCGCCGGCGACCCGCACGACGAGGGCCGGACGGTCGACCCGAGCGCGGGCGCGTACGACCCGGAGCCGGTCGCGGTGGTGGCCGGGTTGCTCGGCCGGCTGCACGGCTGCGGTGTGCCCGATGGCCGACGGTTCCCGACGCCGGCCGCGGTGCTCCCGCGGCTCGAGCGGGTCGCGCTGGCCGACCTCAGCCACGAGCGCCGGACCCATCGCGAACCCGGCCGCGCGGCCGTGGGCCTGCGCCGGTTGCCGGACGCCCGCCGGCTGCTCCACGGGCTGGCGGCCGACGACGTCACCCCGGTGCTGCTGCACGGTGACCCGCTGGTCAAGAACGTCCTCGCGGACGCCGGGGGTCCGTTCGGCTGGCGGCTGATCGACCCGATGCCGCAGGTCGGGGACCCGTGCGCGGACGTCGGGATGGTCGCGCACGACCAGTCGGCCGGCTGTGCGCTCGACGTCGCCGCGGACCTCGGCCGGCGGCTCGGGCTGTCGGTGGACCGGTGTGTGGCCTGGACGGTCGGCTGGACCGTGCACCTGGTGCTGCAGGCCTGGCGCGAGGACCAGCCGCGCCTCGAGGCGGCGCTGGACACGCCGGCGTACGCGCGGGTGCTCGACTGAGTCCGCGGTGTGCCGGCCGGGTCAGTCCTGGTCGACGGGGCGGCTGGTCATCCGCCACAGCACCGCGACCAGCAGGGCGACGGTCACCACGTGCACCCCGGTGCACCACAGGCAGATCGCGTTGACCCGGAAGAGTTCGACCCAGACCAGATAGAGCACCATCACCACGCCGACGGCGCAGGCACCGACCCGGACCCAGGTGAGCGCCGGCACCCGCCAGGCGGCGGGGACGGTGAGCGCGGTCATGGCCACGAAGAAGACCAGCCCGAGCACCGCGACCGGGACGCCGAACAGCGTCGCGTAGGGGCTCGACGTCACCTTGGCGCAGTTGACCGTGGCGCCCTCGGGGCAGGCCAGGATCGCCGGCGTGGTGAAGTGCTCGACGGTCAGGTAGACCGAGATGGCCAGGCCGACCACCGAGAGCAGGAACGGCGCCGTGAGCCAACGGCGGGCCGCCGACCCGTCGCGCGCGACCGCGGCTCCGGTGGTCGCGCTCGTCCGGGTGCTCACTGCAGCGTCTTCGCGGCGGCCTGCACGCCGGACGAGGTGCAGACGGCGGTGGGCTTGTTGCCGGTGGTGGCGCAGATCGCGGCGGTGATCGCGTTGGCGGCCCCGTCGACGGACTTGGCGATCGGCGAGCTCGGATCGGCCAGTGCGTCGGCGATCTGCTGGTGGGTCTTGCCCTGCAGGATCTGCGGGTCGTAGGTGGCCGAGTAGACCGCGTACTTGCCGCCGATGTCGACGAACGGGATGCCGCCGGCGCTGCTGGTGTAGGGCGGCGCGTCGTAGGTGTCGAAGAGCTTCTGGTCCTCGGCGGTGAGGTTGTCGAGCGGTTTGCCCTCGCCGTCCTCGATCTCGGTGCCGGTGAACGAGATCACGTCGCTGCGGTAGCTCGCGCCGTGGAAGGTCAGCGTCGCCGTGCTCGGGTAGATGTCGGTCGAGGACGACCGGGTCTGACCGAGGTTGCTGAAGGTGCCGAACCGCGACAGCGCCACCACCATCGCCCACCGCTCGGCCGCGCAGTAGGGGCAGTACTCGGCGCCGACGTAGAGCACCTTGGGCTTCCCGTCGGCGGTCAGCGCCGGCGCGTTGAGCGACCGCGGCGCGGCGGTGACCACACCCGCGCCGACCTGGTCCAGCGTCGAGGCCGGGACCGAGGTCACCTTGCCGATGACGTCGGCGCCCCCGACGCTCTGGTCGCCGCTGCCGTTGCTGGTCAGCCGGACCACGATCAGCGTCGCCACCGCGACCAGCACCACGGCCAGCGGGACGATCACCAGGGTGAGCCGTCGGCGGCGGCGCTCGGCCTCGGCCTGCTGGGCGGCCAACCGCGCCCGCGCGGAGCCGGCCGGGCCCTTGCTCCCGGTCGCGGTCTTCGCCGATCGGGCCGCCGCGCTCGTGGGTGGGGGGACCGGACGGCGCTTCGTCGTGGGACTCACGGATCGATTCTGCGCTCGTCCCGAGGCGCGGAGCGAGTCCGGAGCCACCCGCGGACGCGATTCACAGACAGCCCACAGTGGATCCGGCGCGCTCTCGAGACGCGACGCCGAGCGGTCACCAGGACAGCAACGGGAGATCGGGCAGCTCGCGGACGGCGTCGTCGACGGTGACCAGCGTCGCGTGCTCGAGCCGCGCCTGCGCCACCAGCAGCCGGTCGAACGGGTCGCGGTGCGTCCAGCGCAGTGAGCCGGCCAGGCCGGCGTGCGCGAGGCTGATCGACAGGACGGTCGCACCGATCCGTGCGGTCTCCGCGGCCAGCACCTCGGGCAGGCCCGGGGCGTCGAGCTTGCCGATCCGCACCTTGGTGGTGATCTCCAGCGCCGAGGCGGCCGACACCAGCAGCTCGTTGCGCCGGTCGGCCAGCCGGCCCCGCACCTCGGCCGGCACCCGGTCCACCGTTCCGAGCAACCAGAGCAGGACGTGGGTGTCGAGCAGGTACCTCACTCCCACCCTCGGAGCTCCTCCTCGGGCAGCGCCTGGTCGAAGTCGTCGGGGACGTCGAGCGGCAACCCGCCGAAGGTCCGCGGCGCGGGTCCTTCCCAGCCAACCAGCCGGGCGATCGGCCGCCCGGCGCGGGCGATGACCACGTCCTCGCCCCGTTCGACGCGCGCGAGCAGGTCGCTGAGGTGGGTCTTCGCCTCCTGGACGTTCACCTGGGTCACGGGTCGATCGTACGCGTGGTTGACCAACCTGACCAGACCAGGCTGACTCGACGTGGATGCCGTGCGGGATCGTGGGCGCCCTACCGTGATGACGTGCGACCCGACCCCGGCACCGTGCTGCACTTCTCGGAGGACCCGACGATCCGGACGTTCGCGCCGCATGTCGCGCGCACCGCACAGGTGCCGGACCCGTGGGTCTGGGCGGTGGACGGCGAGAACGTCCCGTCCTACTGGTTCCCGCGCCAGTGCCCACGGGCGATGGCCTGGGTCGGGCCGCAGACCACCGCCGTCGACGCGGACCGGCTGCTCGGGCCGGGCGCGCGCCGGGTGCACGTGATCGAGTACGGGTGGCTGGAGGCCTTCCGTCGGGTCGAGCTGTGGGCCTACGCCTTCGACGCCGCCGACTTCGTCCCGCACGGCACACCGCCGAGCGCGATGGTCGCCGACCACCGGGTGACGCCGCTCGGCCCGCCGCGCCCGGTCGGGGACCTGGTGGCCGCGCACGCCGACGCCGGCATCCAGTTGCGGGTGGTGACCGAACTGTGGAGCTGGTGGGAGGCGGTGATCGCGAGCAGCCTGCGGTTCAGCGGCATCCGGCTGCGGAACGCGCGGCCACGCGTGGGGCCGGCGTCGGTCACTGGACGGCCGCGGTGAGCCGGAGCGCGTTGTCGAGGTAGCGCTCGAGCCGCGGCCGGGTCTTCCAGGTCTCCAGGTCGAGCTCGAAGCACCGCTGGCGGTAGCGCTCGACGATCCGGTTGAGGTCCGCGGCCACCTCCGGGTCGAGGGCCAGCAGCATGATCTCGTAGTCGAGCGCGAACGAGCGCATGTCCATGTTGCTCGACCCGATCAGCCCGATCCGGTCGTCGACGGTGACCAGCTTGGTGTGCAGCACGTCCGGCGCCGGGTAGCAGTGGATCCGCACCCCCGACTCGAGCAGAGCGTGGTAGAAGGACCGCTGCGCGTGGTGGACCATGAACTGGTCGGCCTTCTCCGAGACGTAGAGGTCCACCCGGACGCCGCGGTAGGCGGCGGTGGTGATGGCGGCCATCAGCGACTCGTCGGGCACGAAGTAGGGGCTGACGATCTGGATGTTGTCCTGGGCCAGGTAGATCAGCGAGGCGAACAGCCGCAGGTTCGGCTCGGTGGGGAAGCCTGGCCCGGACGGCACCAGCTGGAAGGCGGTCCGGCCGTCGTGGTCGCTCGACCCGGTCTCGAGCTCGAGCCCGATGTCGTCGGGACGCTGGCCCGACTCGGCGTACCAGTCGGTCGCGAAGACGGCGTCGAGGGACCGGACGATCTCGCCGCTCAGCTCGATGTTGAGATCGACCCAGTGCCGACTGATCCTCAGGTTGCGCCGACTGAGATAGCTGGAGTCGATCATGTTCTGACTGCCCATGAACGCCCGGATGCCGTCGATCACCACCAGCTTGCGGTGGTTGCGCAGGTCGGGCCGGCGCCAGCGGCGCCGGAGCAGGTCGATCGGCATCATCCGGTACCAGTGCACGCCGTCGCGGGTCAGCCGGTCGTTCATCGCGTGGTAGCCCGGGTACTTGCGCGAGCCGAGGTGGTCGTAGAGCACTCGCACCTTCACCCCGCGGTCGACCGCGTCGGCCATCGCCTCGAACAGCGGGGCGGTGGTCGGGTCGAGGGCCAGGATGTAGATCTCCAGGTGCACATAGCGCCGAGCGGCCCGGATCGCCGCCGTGATCGCGGCGATCGAGTCCTCGTAGTCGCCGTGCAGGCCCTCGCTGTTGCCGAGCACGCAGGGCATCGAGGTCAGCTGCCGGTTCAGCCGGACCAGGGTGCCCGCGCTCGCCGTCGACGGGACGGTGGCCGGCAGCAGCGGCTCGCTCACCGTGTAGGCCTCGATCGCCTTGTTCGCCTCGCCCTGCAGGCGGTGCCGGCGCCCGTGCACGTACGGCGACCCGATCAGCAGGAACAGCGGTAGCCCGACCACCGGCAGGAACAAGATCAACAGCAGCCAGGCCTGCCCCGAGCTCGGCCGGCGGTTCGCGGGAACCGTCCCGATGGCCACGATCTTCACCGCGTACTCGACGACCAGCAGCACGGTGGTGACGACCGTGCCGGGGTCGAATGTCACGTCGTACTCCCCTCCCGGCCGGTGCCGGTCCTGCTGCGGACGAACCGCCATTCTCCCATCCCGGCGGAGTGCACGGATCGTCCGGCCGTCGTGCACGAACTGCTGCACGGAATGCCTGGTGTCGTGCACTCGTGGCTCTGGCCGGGCCCTGGACGGCTGGGCACGATGGGATCACCGGCCCGGGGAGGACCGGCCCGATTCGCGGGGGCGAAGACCACCTCACCACCATCCACCGCGATCACGGAGTCCTCCACATCATGATCACCACGACCCGTCGCCTGCTGGCCCTGGCCGCCACCGCCGTCGTTCCCGCCGCCGTCCTCGCCGGGGTCGGCCCCGTCGCCGCCCACGCCGACGACACCACCCCGGTCACCACCCCGACCGCGAGCCCCAGCGCCACCGCCTCGGCGAGCAGCACCGCCGCCCCGACCCCCTCGTCCAGCCCGACCGCCCCGGCCACCTCGACCAGCCCGACCGCTCCCGCCACCTCGACCAGCCCCAGCGCCACGGCCACCTCGAGCAGCAGCCCGACCAGCGGGACCGCCGCCGGCTCGACCACCACCTCGCTGGCCGCCGTCACCTCGATGTTCAGCGCGGCCCGCACCTACCAGCCGACCGCGCCGACCAGCGTGCCCGGCTGGACCGCCGACTTCGTCGACAACTTCAACGGACCGCTCAACGTCAAGACCTGGGGTCGGTACTTCGGTGGGACCCCGACCGGCACCGTCTCCTCCTACGACGCCACCAACGCCGCCGTCACCCTCAACCCGACCAACCCGACCGACGGGATCTTCCAGCTCAACACCCACTTCGCCAACGGACAGTGGAGCTCGGCGGGCATGTCGAGCGACCGCGGGTTCAGCGCGGTCGGCGGCAAGTGGGTGATCAAGGCCAAGTTCGACCGCGCCTACGGCGTCGGCTACGCCTTCCTGCTCTACCCGCACGGCGGTGCCTGGCCGCCCGAGGTCGACTTCGCCGAGGGCACCTTCGGCGGGCCGTCGATCATGGCCACCCTGCACTACGGGAGCGCCCAGCAGAACTTCCAGATCCAGCGCTGGTTGACCAAGGTCGACATGACCCAGTGGCACACCTACGGCGTGATCATCGGCGCCAACCAGATCGACTACACCATCGACGGCCGCGTCTGGGGCACGGTGCAGACCGAGAACACCCCGAAGGTGCCGATGTGGCTGGGTGTCCAGGCCGGCGTCAAGGACTGCGCCCGGTCGACCGGTGAGTGCCTGTCCTCGGCCACCCCGACCAGCTCGAACATCTCGATCGACTGGATCGCGCACTACAAGCAAGTCTGAGCGCTCGACCCGTCGTCCTCCGCCCGACGCGCACCGGATCCCCGGTGCGCGTCGCGGCGTCCCCGGACCGACTGGATAGCGTGCCCGGATGAGCGAGCAGGCGCCGGACAGGGCGCCCGACGGGACGCCGGCGGCGGCCGGGCCGGGGGAGACCCCGCTCGCCGGCGGCAACGCGACCGTCGGCGCCGTCGTCCGCGTCGGCGACACCGCCCGGAAGCCCTGGCTGCCCGAGACCCCGGCGGTGCACCGCTATCTCCGGACGCTCCGCGCAGCCGGCGTCGACGTCCCGGCCGTGCTCGGTCGTGACGAGCAGGGTCGGCAGGTGGTCGAGTACGTCCCCGGTGTGCTCGCGATGGACGCCGGCCCGCTGGAGACCGGCGAGCTCCGTCGGGTCGGGGCGATGGTCCGGCGGATCCACGACAGCTCGCCGGCGCCCGGACCGGAGCAAGCACCGGAGGGGGAGTGGCCGGTGCTGCTGCCCCCGCCGGGCCCGGCCGATCTGATCTGTCACAACGATCTGGCGCCGTGGAACCTGGTACTCGGCCCCGACCGGTGGGTCTTCATCGACTGGGACGGCGCCGGGCCGAGCACCCGGTGGTGGGACCTCGCCTACGCCGCGCAGGCGTTCGCCCTGAACGAGCCCGGGACACCGACCGACGTGGCGGCGGAGCGGCTCCGCGCGTTCGTCGACGGCTACGCCCCCGACCCCGACGACCCGGTCGGCCGCCGCGCCCGCCGGGAGCTCCCGGTGCTGCTCGGTCGCCGGGCCGGCGCGATGTACGCGCTGCTCGCGGAGTCCGCGCGGACGGGCCGGCAGCCGTGGGGGCGGATGTTCTCCGAGGGCCACGGCGACCACTGGCGGGCGACGACCGACTGGGTGGGCGCCCACGTCGAGGTCTGGCGCGCGGCGCTGGCCGGATGAGGTCGACGGACCCGGAATAGTCGTCCGAGCGACAAGGTTGAGTCAGGTGTGCTCAACTCTGACTTGCTGGTGCCTCGGCGCTGCGTCATAGTTGAGCCGAGCAGGCTCAGGTTCTAGGGCGGAAGGTCAGATGGAAGCTCAGAAGCTCACCACGAAGAGTCGCGACGCGGTCTCGGCCGCGCTGCGCAACGCGTTGCTCGCCGGCAACCCCACGGCGGAGCCGGTGCACCTGCTGCACGGGCTGCTGATGGTGCCGGACAACACGGTCGGACCGCTGCTGTCGTCGGTCGGGGCCGACCCGGCGGTCGTCGACCGCGCCGCGCAGACCGCGATCGGCAAGCTGCCGTCGGCGTCGGGCAACAACGTCGCCCAGCCGACGCTGTCCGGGGCGCTGGCCCGGGTGCTGGCCGACGCCGAGTCGCGGGCCGAGCAGCTCGGCGACCAGTTCGTGGCCACCGAGCACCTGCTGATCGCGCTGGCCGACGTCACCTCGGAGGCCAAGACGATCCTGACCGGGGCCAAGGCGACCGCCGACGCGCTGACCACCGCGTTCAACGCGAGCCGGGGCAGCAAGCGGGTTACCTCGGCCGAGGCCGAGGGCACCGAGACCGCACTCGACCAGTACGGCGTCGACCTCACCGCGCAGGCCCGCGAGGGCAAGCTCGACCCGGTGATCGGTCGGGACACCGAGATCCGCCGGGTCGTCCAGGTGCTGGCCCGCCGGACCAAGAACAACCCGGTGCTGATCGGCGAGCCCGGCGTCGGCAAGACCGCCGTCGTCGAGGGGCTGGCGCAGCGGCTGGTGGCCGGGGACGTCCCCGACTCGCTCAAGGGCCGGCGGCTGGTCTCGCTCGACCTGTCGGCGATGGTCGCGGGCGCCAAGTACCGCGGCGAGTTCGAGGAGCGGCTCAAGGCGGTGCTGGCCGAGATCAAGGACAGCCAGGGCCAGGTGATCACCTTCATCGACGAGCTGCACACCGTGGTCGGGGCGGGCGCCACCGGCGAGGGCGCGATAGACGCCGGCAACATGCTCAAGCCGATGCTGGCCCGCGGCGAGCTCCGGATGATCGGCGCCACCACGCTCGACGAGTACCGCGAGCGGATCGAGAAGGACCCGGCGCTCGAGCGGCGGTTCCAGCAGGTCTACGTCGGGGAGCCGAGCGTCGAGGACACCATCGCGATCCTCCGCGGGCTCCGCGAGCGCTACGAGGCGCACCACAAGGTGGCGATCACCGACGGTGCGCTGGTCGCCGCGGCCAGCCTGTCCAACCGCTACATCACCAGCCGGCAGCTGCCCGACAAGGCGATCGACCTGATCGACGAGGCCGCCTCCCGGCTGCGGATGGAGATCGACTCCTCGCCCGAGGAGATCGACCAGCTGCGCCGTCGGGTCGAGCGGATGCGGATGCAGCAGTTCGCGCTGGAGAAGGAGACCGACACCGGCAGCGTCGAGCGGGCGCACCGGCTGGCCGAGGAGCTGGCCGACGCCGAGGAGGAGCTCCGCGGTCTCGAGCAGCGTTGGCAGGCCGAGAAGGAGGGCCTGAACGAGGTCGGCGAGCTGCGCAGCCGGATCGACGAGCTGCGCACCGAGGCCGACCGGCTGCAGCGCGAGGGCGAGCTGGCCAAGGCCAGCGAGCTGCTCTACGGCGAGATCCCCGAGCTGCAGCGGCGGCTGGAGAAGGCCGACGCCGACGACCAGGCCGGCGCGCAGGCGACCCAGCCCATGGTCAGCGAGGAGGTCGGCCCGAACGACATCGCCGAAGTGGTGTCGAACTGGACCGGGATCCCGGTGGGCCGGTTGATGCAGGGCGAGAGCGAGAAGCTGCTGCAGATGGAGGACCGGCTGGCCGCGCGGTTGATCGGGCAGAAGCAGGCCGTCCGCGCGGTGTCGGACGCGGTCCGGCGCTCGCGGGCCGGGATCAGCTCGCCGGACCGGCCGACGGGGTCGTTCCTGTTCCTCGGCCCGACCGGTGTCGGCAAGACCGAGCTGGCCAAGAGCCTGGCCGAGTTCCTGTTCGACGACGAGCACGCCATGATCAGGATCGACATGAGCGAGTACTCCGAGAAGCACTCTGTGGCTCGGCTGGTCGGCGCCCCGCCCGGGTACGTCGGCTACGAGGAGGGCGGCCAGCTCACCGAGGCGGTCCGGCGGCGGCCGTACGCGGTGGTGCTGCTCGACGAGGTGGAGAAGGCGCACCCGGAGGTCTTCGACATCCTGCTCCAGGTGCTCGACGACGGACGGCTGACCGACGGCCAGGGCCGGACGGTCGACTTCCGCAACGCGATCCTCATCCTCACCTCGAACCTCGGGTCGCAGTTCCTGGCCGACCAGACCCTCGACCCGACCATGAAGCGCGACGCGGTGATGGGCGTGGTGCGCTCGGCGTTCAAGCCCGAGTTCCTCAACCGGCTCGACGAGATCGTGCTGTTCGACACCCTCGGCACCGAGGAGCTCAGCAGGATCGTGGCGATCAACATCGACCGGCTCAACCAGCGGCTGGCCGACCGGCGGATCGCCGTCGAGGTCACCGATGCGGCGGCCGACTGGCTCGCGCTGACCGGTTTCGACCCGGTCTACGGCGCCCGTCCGTTGCGCCGGCTGATCCAGACCAGCATCGAGGACCAGCTGGCCCGCCGGGTGCTGGCCGGCGAGATCGGCGAGGGTGACACCGTCCGGTTCGACGTCGCCGACGCCCAGGACGGCCTGACCGTCGTGGAACAGCACGACCCCGTCCCGGTGGCCTGAGCTCCACCCACCACGGGCCCTGAGCTCTGCCCACGACGGGCCCTGAGCTCTGTCCACCACGGGCCTGAGCTCTGTCCACCACGGGCCCTGAGCCTGTCGAAGGGCCGCACGACCGACAGCCCGTCGGCTCCCCCCGCGGGGGCGCCGACGGGCTGTCGCACGTCGGGGGAAGAATCGGCACCGGACCGTTGCCGCTCCCGACCCGGAGGAATCGCCATGACCGCACTGCCCACCCGAACGCTCGGCCGCACCGGGCTCGAGGTGACCACGCTCGGCTACGGCGCGATGGAGGTCCGCGGGTCGCGGATCTGGGGTGGCCGGCCGGTCACCGACGACCAGGCCGAGACGATCCTGCACGCCGTCCTCGACAGCGGCATCACCTTCGTCGACACCGCCAACGACTACGGCCGCAGCGAGGAGTTCATCGGCCGGTTCCTGGCCGAGCGGCGCGACGAGTACGTGCTGGCCACCAAGTGCGGGTGCACGGTGGTGCACCGCGACGACGAGACCGACGACACCCCGCACGTGTGGACCCGGGACAACCTGCTCCGCGGGATCGAGGAGAGCCTGCAGCGGATGCGGACCGACCACGTCGACCTGCTCCAGCTGCACAACCCGAGCGTCGAGCAGACCGAGAGCAACGACCTGGTCACGGTGCTCCAGGAGATTCGGGACCAGGGGATGACCCGGTTCATCGGCATCTCCTCGACCGAGCCGCACCTGGAGACCTACATCGAGTGGGGCGTCTTCGACGCCTTCCAGATCCCCTACTCGGCGCTCGAGCGCCAGCACGAGCGGCTGATCCAGGCCGCGGCCGACTCCGGCGCCGGCGTGATCATCCGCGGTGGCGTGGCCCGTGGCGAGCCCGGCACCGGCCTGGGCGACGGCGACCGCTGGGAGGGCTGGCGGAAGGCCGGGCTCGACGAGCTGCTCGAGGACGGCGAGACCCCGACCCAGTTCCTGCTCCGGTTCACCAACGCCCACCCGGGGATGCACACGAACATCGTCGGCACCCTCAACCCGGACCACCTGCAGGCCAACGTCGAGGCGGCGTCGCGTCCGCTGTCGGAGGAGGTCTACGCCGAGGCCAAGCGCCGGCTCGGTGCCGCCGGCATCCGCTGAGGTCCCTCCCCTTCGACAGGCTCAGGGCACGGTGTCCTTCGACAGGCTCAGGGCACGGTGTCCTTCGACAGGCTCAGGGCACGGTGCCCTGCGGACAGCCTCGGGGCACGGTGCTTGCGGGGCGGGGACATAGGGTGATCCGGTGGTCGAGCCGCTCTTCTACCACGGGGCTGCCGGACCGGTCCGGCTGAGCCGGGACCTGTCCCGGCCGGCCGCGTACATGCTCCGGATCGACGGCACGGACCAGTCCCACGTCGATCTCGACGACCCGCGCCGGCTCGAGTTCGACTACGTGCAACGGATCGCCGCCGGCCTCGACCTGGCCGCGCCGGCCGGTGAGCGGCTGGCCACCATCCACGTCGGCGGTGCGCTGATGACGCTGCCGCGCTATCTGGCCGCCACCCGACCGCGGTCGGCGCAGGTGGTGCTCGAGCCCGACGAGGAGCTGACCGCCTTCGTCCGCACCCACCTGCCGCTGCCCCAGCGCAGTGGGATCAAGGTGCGCCCGGTCGGCGGGCGCGAGGGCATCGCGCAGTTCCGCGACGACTGGGCCGACGCGGTGGTGCTCGACGCCTTCAGCGGCTCCCGGGTGCCGGCCGAGCTGACCACGGTGGAGTTCTTCACCGACGTCGACCGGGTGCTCCGCGCCGGCGGCACCTTCTTGATCAACATCACCGACCGCGGGCCGTTCGGCTACGCCCGCCGGGCGGTGGCCGCCCTGCGTGCGGTGTTCCCCCAGGTGATCTTCAGCGCCGAGCCCTCGACGATGAAGGGCCGGCGGTTCGGCAATGTCGTGCTCGAGGCGTCCCGCGCCCCGCTGCCGGTCGATCAGCTGGCCCGTCAGGCCGGCGCGGCTCCGTTCCCCTACCGGGTGGTGGCCGGGGCCGCGCTCGACACGCTGATCGGTGGCGCCGCCCCGTTCACCGACGACGACAGCGACACCTCGCCGACCCCGCCGGCCCGCACCTTCGGCGTCGGCTGACCCGCGAGCACGTCTCGGCCGCCCGTCGACCCGGTGGTCTGGACCGGTCGGCGGTGTCATGATGCGAGGATGCGCAGCCTCGAGGCCCGGCCGCCGCAGCGCCGTGCGGCCAGCCAGCTGCGGATGGGTGACTTCAACCAGACGGTGATCCTCGACGTCATCCGGCAGAGCCGGGACGGGATCAGCCGGGTGGAGCTGGCCGAGGTGACCGGGCTGTCGGCGCAGTCGGTCACCAACATCGTCCGCAGCCTGATCGGGGCCGGACTGATCCGCGAGGGCAGCCGGACCCAGATCGGTCGGGGAGCCCCACGCACCCTGCTCAACCTCGACCCGCGCGGCCAGTACGCCATCGGCATCCACCTCGACCCGGCACTGATCAGCTACGTGGTGCTCGACCTCCGCGGCGACACCGTGGCCGTGGTCCGGCGTCCGCTCGGGGACCGGCCCGACCCCGGGCACACGGTGGAGGCGATGGGCCGCGAGGTCGAGCGGCTGATCAGCACCCAGCGGCTGCCGCGGACCCGGATCAGCGGGGTGGGGATCGCGGTCCCGGGCCGGGTCGACGTCGAGACCGGCGTGGTGATCGACCCGCCGCTGCTCGAGGGCTGGGAGCGGGTACCGCTCCGGGACGCGCTCACCGACCGGCTCGGACTGCGGGTGCTGCTCGACAAGGACGTGCTCGCCTCGGCGGCCGGCGAACGCTGGGCCGGCCGGGTCAACAGCCGCAACTTCGTCTTCCTCTACCTCGGCACCGGGCTCGGGGCCGGGCTGGTGATCGACGACGAGGTGGTCCGCGGGACCAGCTCCAACGTCGGCGAGATCGGCCACATCACCGTGGGGTCCGGGCTCCCCGGCTGCGCCTGCGGCCGGGACGGGTGCGTCGGGGACGCCAGCCAGCCACGGTTCGTGGTCGCCGAGGCGATCGAGGCCGGGCTGCTGCCGGCCGGGATCGACCTCGACAACCGCACCGCCACCGAGGACGCGCTGGTCGACCTGGTCACCATCGCCGTGCAGGGCGACCCGGTGGCTCGGGCGATCATGGACCGGCTGGCCGAGCGGCTCGGCAAGGCCGCCCAGGACATCGTCAACCTGCTCGACCTCGACCACGTGGTGCTCGGCGGCCCGCACTGGCCGCTGCTGCGGCCGTTCTTCGGCGAGGTCTACGCCGAGGACCTGCGCCGCAACTTCATGAACCGCCGGGTCCACCAGGTCACCGTGGTCGGCAGCGCCCTCGGCGAGCACGCCGGCGCGGTCGGCGCCGCCAGCCTCGTGCTCGACCACACCTTCTCCACCAACCCGTCGGTGCTGCTCGCCGGCTGACCAGCCGGGCCCCTGCGCGCCGGGGGAGCGAACCCCCGCGGCACCTACCCTGGGGGCATGAGCGAGCGGCCGTGGCAGCAGGGCCCCGGGCCGGGCTACACCTACGGTCCGCCGGCCGTCCCTCCTGCTCCGGTGCCGCCACCGGTCACCGTCGATCCCGTCCACAGCGCCGGCTACGGCGACACGTACGCGCCCGGCTTCCCGCCGGCGCCGGCCTACCCGGTGCCGGTGCCGAACCCGTACGCGGTGACCACCGGGCAGCGGCCCGCCGTGATCGCGATGTCGGCCAGCATGGCGGTCACCGGGTCGGTTGGGTTCCTGGTGCTGCTGGCCCTCAGCGTGCTGGTCGCGCTGAGCGTGGTCTCGACGTTCAGCTACACCCAGCAG
The DNA here is from genome assembly GCF_014137855.1 of Microlunatus kandeliicorticis. Taxonomy (GTDB): domain Bacteria; phylum Actinomycetota; class Actinomycetes; order Propionibacteriales; family Propionibacteriaceae; genus Microlunatus; species Microlunatus kandeliicorticis. Next base: position 5,507 of record NZ_JACGWT010000002.1, on the reverse strand, counting down.
CCCGAGGCCGCCGTCTACCACCTGGCGGAGCGGTTCGAGCTCTACCTGGCCGACGGGCTGGCCCTCCCGCTGGTCGGCTTCCCGCTGGCCTCGACGGTCACCGGCTTCCTGCTCATCGCCCGCCGGCCCTGGGCCCGGATCGCGCACACCGCGGTCGGCCTCGCCGCGCTCGCCTGGTCGGCCTGGTGGCTCCGCGACCACCTCGCCTTCTGGGTCCCGACCACCGTCTACATCGCGCTCGCGGTGGCCATCCTCTGGGTGCCCGCGGTCGGCCGCTGGTACGCGAGCCGTCCGGCCGGTGCGGTCCGACCGCCCCGCTAGGGTGGCCGCCGTGACCGCCGAGCAGACCGCCCCGACCGACGACCGCGCCGCCCTGGTCGAGCACATCCGACGGCTCGGCGTGGTGCACGGCCGGGTGACTTTGGCCAGCGGCCGCGAGGCCGACTACTACGTCGACATGCGGCGGGTCACCCTCGACGGGGCGGCCGCGCCGGTGGTCGGCCGGGTGATGCGCGAGCTGGTCGCCGACTGGGACTTCGACGCGGTCGGCGGGCTGACGCTCGGAGCCGATCCGGTGGCCACCGCGATGCTGCACGCCGCCGCGGCGACCGGGGAGCGGCTCGACGCCTTCGTGGTCCGCAAGGAGCAGAAGAGCCACGGGATGCAACGGCTGATCGAGGGCACCGAGGTGGCCGGCCGCCGGGTGCTGGCGGTGGAGGACACCTCGACCACCGGCGGCTCGGTGCTCACCGCGGTCGAGGCGCTCCGGTCCGCCGGCGCCGAGGTCGTCGGGGTGGCGGTGATCGTCGACCGCGACACCGGCGCCCGGGAGAAGATCGAGGCCGCCGGTCTGCCGTACCGCTGGGCGGTCAGCGCCGCCGACCTCGGCCTGGGCTGAGCCCCGGCGTCGACGCGCGACGCCGCGCGACGGCGTCCGCACGCCCGCCCGGCCGCCAGCTCAGTCGCCTGATCAGCCGCCGAGCCGCTGCTCGGCCGGCAGCACCGTGTTCTTGATCGCGTCGTCGCCGTCGCCGACCGCGTTGCTCACCTCGACCACGCCGAACCGGTCACCCCGGAGCATCACCGCGACACCGCCGCTCACCGTGCCGTTGCCGTCGATCGCGTCCAGCCAGACGTGGTCGCCGTCGCGCAGCGGACCGTGGTAGACCCGCCCGTAGCGCCAGTGTCCCTTCGGCTCGTGCTGGCAGGCGCGCAGCGCGGTGACCACGGCGTTCGCCGCCCGGGCCGCCGCCGCTGGGGTCCTCGCCTGCGCGACCGCCTCGGTGACCAGCGCCCGGTTCTCGCCGTCGGCGTTGCTCCAGGTCGACCCGAGACTCACCAGGGTCTTGTCGCCGGTCACGCTGTCGAGCCCCGCCTCCCCGGTGCACGCGCTCACCGTCCGCGCGCCGTAGAGGTCGGTCTGCTGCTGGTTCAGCTCGCCGAGGTTTGCCCGGAGCGCGCCGACGTCGGTGCTCTGCAGCAGGTCGACGGTGCTCAGCGGGGCGCTCGGTGCGGCCTGCGCGGGCGTCGCCTGGCCCAGAGCGCCGAGGCCGGTGGCGGCCAGCAGACCGGCCCCGGCCAGGGCGAGCCCGGCGCGGCCGGAGAGCCGACGGCGGCCGACCGTGCGTCCGGGGTCGGTGGTCGGGTGGCCCGTGGTCCGGGGGATGGTCATGGCGCTTCCTCCTCGTCGTCGAGTGGCACCGGTTGTGCCCTCACCCGCTCTGAGTCACCTCTGACCGGTTTGGTTGGAACTTTCTTCCGCGGAGGAGGCGCCGTCGCCGCGGCAGGGGTCAGAGGCCCGGCTTTGGCTAGGCTGAGCGCGACCCGACCGTCGACCGAGGAGGCCCCCCGTGGGAGCCGTCATCGTCCTGATCGTCATCCTGGTGATCCTGATCATCCTGGCGATCGTCTTCGCCAGCTCGTACAACGGCTTCGTCAAGGGCCGCAACCTGATCCAGGAGTCCTGGCGGCAGGTGGACGTCGAGCTCAACCGGCGTTACGAGCTGCTGCCCAACCTGGTCGAGACCGTCCGGGCCTACGCCGCGCACGAGCGGAACACCCTCGAGGACGTCACCCGGCTGCGCAACCAGGCCGCCTCGCTCAGCCAGTCCGACGGTGCGCTGCCGAGCCAGCAGCGGGCCGAGGTGGAGAGCGCGCTGTCGGGCGCCGTCCGCAACCTGATCGTCAGCGTCGAGGCCTACCCCGACCTCAAGAGCAACCAGAACTTCCTCGAGCTGCAGCGCCAGCTGGCCGAGACCGAGGACCGGATCGCCAACGGCCGCCGCTACTACAACGCGAACGTCCGCAACTACAACACCAAGGTCGAGAGCCTGCCGAGCAACCTGGTGGCCAACCTCTTCCACTTCGAGAAGGCGACCTACTTCGAGGTCAACGACCCGGCCGTCCGGCAGGCCCCGAGCGTGAACTTTGGCGAGATCGCCTACCGCGGCGACCAGCCCGCCCAGGGCGGCCCCACCGGCCCAGGCCAGGGGCAGCTCCCGCAGCAACAGTCGGCACCGCCGTTCGGAGCCGGCCAGCCCCAGCCGGGGGCCGGCGAGTGGCAGCAGCCGGGCCAGCCGCCGCAGCAGCCGCAGTACCGCGACCCGGGTCAGGTGTGACGCCCGGCCCGTGACACCGTGGGCCGCATGACGGACATGACCTTTCGCCAGCTGGGGAACTCGGGACTGACGGTCTCGACCGTGGGCCTCGGCTGCAACAACTTCGGCGGGCGCATCGACGACGAGCAGGCGACCCGGGTGGTCGACGCTGCGATCGACCACGGCATCACGCTGTTCGACACCGCCGACATCTACGGCAACGCCGGCGGGTCGGAGACCCTGCTCGGCAAGGCGCTCCAGGGGAAGCGCGACCGGGTGGTGCTGGCCAGCAAGTTCGGCATGGACATGCGCGGCACCAACGGTCCCGACTGGGGCGTCCGCGGTTCGCGGCGCTACATCCGGCTCGCCGTCGAGGCCAGCCTGCGCCGGCTGCAGACCGACTGGATCGACCTCTACCAGATGCACGCCCCCGACCCGGCCACGCCGATCGAGGAGACCCTCTCGGTGCTGACCGACCTGGTCCACGAGGGCAAGGTGCGCTACATCGGCTCGTCGAACTTCGCCGGCTGGCAGGTCGTCGACGCCGACTGGACCGCCCGGACCGGCGGCTACGAGCCGTTCGTCTCGGCCCAGAACGAGTACTCCTGGCTCAAGCGGGGCGTCGAGAAGGAGCTGGTCCCGGCCCTCGAGCACACCGGCCAGGGGATGCTGCCGTACTTCCCGCTGGCCAGCGGTCTGCTCACCGGCAAGTACAAGCGCGGCGCCGACGCCCCCGAGGGCACCCGGCTCGCCGGGATGGGCGACCGGCTGGCGGCCGCCGACTTCGACCAGATCGAGGCGCTGGAGAAGTTCGCCGCCGACCGCGGGGTCAGCCTGCTCGCGGTGGCGATGGGCGGGCTCGCGGCGATGCCGACCGTCGGGTCGGTGATCGCCGGGGCGACCAAGGTCGAGCAGATCGAGGCCAACGTCGAGGCCGGCCTGTGGGAGCCCGAGCCGGGCGACCTGGCGGAGCTGATCGAGATCACCGGCGGCACCGTCTGAGGTCGGCCCGGACCGACCCCACCGGCACCTACCCTCGACGGCTGTGAGCGCAGCACCGGGGTGGTACCCGGATCCGGGCGGCCAGGCGGCGTACCGGTACTGGGACGGCCGCGCCTGGTCGGCGGTCACCGCGACCACCCCGACCGCAGCCCCGCCGTCCGGAGCGGCGGCGCCGTTCGGGCCGCCCAGCACCGGTGTTCCCGGCGCGGTCGGCGTGCCTGGCGCCACCGGCCCCGCCGCGGGCACCGGACGACGTCGGGCCGGCGTGGTCGGGCTGGTGGTGGGTGCGGTGGCCGTGCTCGGGGTCGTGGTGCTCGCCCTGGTGCTGGTCGTGCGGTCGCTGACCGCGTCCGCGCCGGTCGACGCCCCGCCGCCCACCGCTCCGGCGACGAGCGCCTCGCCGTGTCCGGGCACCCAGGTGAGCAGCAGCGGGTCGGCGGTCGACGGCCGGGGCCGGGTGGTGAGCGGCAAGCTGTCCTACCCGGCGCTCGGCCGGCCGTGGAGCGCGCCGATCAGCGACAGCCGGGTGCCGTTCGGGCGGGACGTCCGCGACCAGGTGGTGATCCTCGAGACCCGCGACGGCCGGCCGAGCTGGGAGGCCAGCGTGCTGATCGCCCGGCTGCTCGCCGGCGACGGCTTCTTCGGTCCGCAGCAGGGGGCGATGATCGTCACCTCCTGCATCCTCGGCCGGTTCTACGGCGACGCCGAGGTGAAGCGGGACGACCGCGTGAACCGGTCGTACGCGATCGACGGCCACCCCGGCTGGCTGATCGAGTCGCACCTCCGCTACGACATCCCCGACGTCAAGGCCAAGGGCGAGCTGCTGATCGTCGCCGTGGTCGACGTCGGCGGCGGCGAGGACGGCCTGTTCTACGCCTCGATCCCCGACACCGCCCCGCAGCTGGTCGACCCGGCGCGAAAGGCCCTGGCCCAGCTCGACGTCGGCTGACGCACTCCGGCACTCAGCACCGGTGCGGGAGGGGCGGGGTCAGTCGAGCTCGGCGCGGACCGTCCGGGCCGCGGCGACCAGGTGGGCCAGCGCCGCCTCGGTCTCGGCGTAGCCGCGGGTCTTGAGCCCGCAGTCCGGGTTGACCCAGAGCCGGTCGGCCGGGAAGACGGCCAGCGCCAGCCGCAGCCGCTCGGCGATCTCCTCGACCCCGGGCACCCGGACGGCGTGGATGTCCCACACCCCGGGGCCCACCGCGCTCGGGTAGCCCGAGCCGGCCAGCTGACCGACCACCTCCATCCGGGACCGGGACGCCTCGAGGCTGATCACGTCGGCGTCGAGCGCGGCGATGGCCGCGGCCACCGCACCGAACTCGACGTAACACATGTGGGTGTGCACCTGGGTGGTCGCGGCCGCGCAGCCGGTGGCCAGCCGGAACGCCTCGGTCGCCCAGGTCAGGTAGTCGTCCTGGTCGTCCGCCCGCAGCGGGAGCAGCTCGCGCAGGGCCGGCTCGTCGACCTGGACGATCGGCAGCCCGGCCGCCTCCAGGTCGGCCACCTCGTCGCGGAGCGCGAGCGCGACCTGCCGGGCCACCTCGCCGGCCGGCAGGTCGTCGCGGACGAAGGACCAGGCCAGGATGGTGACCGGACCGGTCAGCATCGCCTTCATCGGACGCTCGGTCAGCGAGGCGGCCCAGGTCGACCAGGCCACCGTCATCGGCCGCGGGCGGCTGACGTCGCCGACGACCACCGGCGGCCGGACGCAGCGGCTGCCGTAGCTCTGCACCCAGCCGTGCTCGGTGCTGATCACCCCGTCGAGCTGCTCGGCGAAGTACTGCACCATGTCGTGCCGCTCGGGTTCGCCGTGCACGAGGACGTCGAGACCGAGCCGTTCCTGCAGCGCCACCACCCGGGCGATCTCCTCACGCAGCCGGGCGTCGTGGGTCTCCGCGTCGATCCGGC
>NZ_JACGWT010000001.1 GCF_014137855.1 Microlunatus kandeliicorticis | reverse complement strand
GAACGCCTTCACCCGGGCCGCCAGCACCGGCGCCTGCGGCTGCCACGGGGTGGTGCCGAAGGTCGGGGCGAGGTGCTCGAGGTCGGCGAAGACCGCCATCGCGCGCGCCGCGTTCGCGTTGCCACCGGTCAGATAGGCCATCGCCTGGTGCCAGGTGCGCTGCGCGTCGTAGGACCGGTCGTTCCAGGCGAAGGAGGCGCTGCCGAACTCGGCGAGCACGCTCGCGGTCTGCTCGTTCATCGGGTTGGCCACGATGCCCTGCAGGTGGTCGGCCAGCCCCGCCTGGCGGTGGGTGTACGGCGCGAGCAGCAGCCGACCGGCCGCCTGGCCGTAGTCGTTGACCGGGTAGTTGTCCCAGAGGAAGGTCTTGCGGCCCCAGACCTTCTCGATGGTCGCCGCGTCGGCGTTGGTGATCGACGGCGGGACCACGTCGGTCCCGGTCCACTGGATCACCACGCTCGGGTCGAGGTGCTCGCGGAACTCGGTCTTGTAGGGGCTGTCCTTGAGGTCGCTGTACTCGGTGGGCACGGTCTGGACCGGGACGTCGTCGCCTCGGGCCTGCAGGTGCTGAGCCACCTCGTTGAGCAGCGAGACCTGCGCCGTCCCGGCGGCACCCGGGCCCGGGTCGCCGTAGGCGGTCTGGTCGCCGGCGCAGTTCCACTTCGTGTAGCTGATGTCGTCGAAGGGCAGCGAGAACGGGCGGACGCCGATCGCGTACACCGAGTCGAGCTTGGTCAGCAGCGCGGTCCGGTCGGCCGCCGACGAGAAGCAGATCGAGACGCCGGGGCTGAGCGCGTAGGTGAAGGAGACGTGGTGGGCGTCGGCGGCGGTGACCAGCTTCTTGATCGTGGCCAGGTCGGAGGCCGGGTAGGGCTTGCGCCAGTCCGCACGGAGGTAGGGGTCGTCCTTGGGGCTGTAGATGTAGCTGTTGGCCTTGACGTCACCCTCGAAGGCGAGCTGCCGCAGCCGGTCGGCGGTGCTCCACGGCGGGCCGTAGAAGCCCTCGATCGCGCCGCGGAGGGCCATCCGCGGCCAGTCGCGGACGGTGGCCGGGGCGATCACCGACCGGCCGTTGAGGGTCTGGAAGAGCTGCCGGAGGGTCTGCACGCCGTAGTACTGGCCGGCACCGTCGTGGCCGCCGATCACCACGCCGGTGCTGGTGGCGCTGTTGAGCACCCGGAGCGCGTAGCCCTCGCTGTGGTCCGGCACCGCGGTGGCGCCGAGCGCGGTGCGGATGTCGCTGCGGCTGCCGGCCCCGAGCAGCACCACCAGCTGGCCCGGCCGGGGGGTGACGACGGCGCCGGGCCTGACGAGCTCGACCGAGCGGGCGCCGTGCTGGCGGAGCAGGCTGAGCAGCAGCCGGCGGGCCGGCGCGTCGGTCCTGGCGTCGGCGATCACCACCGCGCGGCTCGGGACGCGGAGCGCGCGGCCGGCGTACCCGATGCTCTGCGGGGTCGGCACCACCACCGGGTCCGCACCGGTCCGGCTGACCGCGAGGTCCTGGTGGCCGGCCAACGCGGCGACGGCACCGCGGCTCGCGGACGTGGACGACGGAGCCGGCGTGGCCGGTGCCGCGGCGGCGGGTGCGGGGGTGGCCAGCAGCGGCGTCGTGAGGGTGAGCGCCAGTCCGAGGCTGCCGAGCAGCGCGGCCGGACGGGCGGAGCGGCGGAACGGACGTCCCACGGTGGACCTCCCGGGAGCTCGAGGGGTGGAGAACTCACCGAGAATCTGGTCGACAGGTTGCTTGCTGTCAAGGGTGGTCTGGACCACCCCGCTCAGACTGCGGCAGGTCCGACCGTCCCACCGCTCCGGTCGGACGCGTCCTCAGTGCGGCAGCCCGGCGAGCAGCTGGCGGGCCATCACGATCCGCTGCACCTGGTTGGTGCCCTCGTAGATCTGGGTGATCTTGGCGTCGCGCATCATCCGCTCGAGCGGGTAGTCCTTGGTGTAGCCGTAGCCGCCGAGCAGCTGGACCGCGTCGGTGGTGACCTGCATGGCCACGTCGGAGGCGAAGCACTTGGCCGCCGAGCCGAACCAGGTCAGGTCGGCGTCGTTGCGCTCGGAGCGCGCCGCCGCGGTGTAGGTCAGCTGGCGGGCCGCCTCGAGCTTCATCCCCATCTCGGCGAGCATGAACTGGATGCCCTGGAACTCGGCGATGGCCTTGCCGAACTGCTGGCGCTGCTTGACGTAGCCGAGCGCGTAGTCGAGGGCACCCTGGGCGATGCCGACCGCCTGGGCGGCGATGGTCACCCGGGTGTGGTCGAGGGTGCGCATGGCGATCGGGAAGCCCTTGTCGACCTCGCCGATCAGCCGGTCGCCGGGGATCCAGACGTGGTCGAGGTAGACCTCGCAGGTCGGTGAGCCCTTGATCCCGAGCTTCTTCTCCGGCGCGCCGAAGCTGACGCCGTCGTCGCCCTTCTCCACCACGAACGCGCTGATCCCGCTGCCCTTGCGGGTGGCCTGCTTGTCCGGGTCGGTGACCGCGAACACCGTGTAGTAGTCGCTGACCCCGGCGTTGCTGATCCACCGCTTGACCCCGTCGAGCACCCAGTCGTCGCCGTCGCGGACCGCGCGGGTCCGCATCGCGGCGGCGTCGGAGCCGGCGTCGGGCTCGGACAGGCAGTAGGAGGCCAGCGCGTCGCCGGCGGCCAGCGGCGGCAGATAGCGCTGCCGCAGGCTCTCGTCGGCCTCGGTGATCCAGCACAGCGAGGCGAGCTTGTTGACCGCCGGGATCAGCGAGCTCGACGCGCAGACCCGGGCCACCTCCTCGATGACGATCACGGTGGCCAGCGCGTCCGCGCCGACGCCGCCGTAGGCCTCCGGGACGTGCGGCGCGTGCAGGTCGGCCGCCACCAGTGCCTCGAGCGACGCCTTGGGGAAGGCGGCCAGCTCGTCGGTCTCCGCCGCCCACGGCGCGACCTTCGCCTCGCAGACCTCGCGGGCCGCGGCGCGGAACGCCTCGTGCTCCTCGGTCGGGCGGTAGATCTCGGCGAAAGCGCTGGCCACGGTGCTCATGGCGGCAGCGTAACCCCGGTGGCTACTCGCCGGTAACTTCCGCCGGGGAGGCGCCGAACGCCACAACGGGGGCGATCCGCACCGTCATCGGTGCGGATCGCCCCCGTTGAGGACGAACTGCTGATCAGGGCAGGTAGTAGGTGGGGTTCGGCAGCTTGACCGTCCTGTCGGCGTAGCCGCCCTGCAGGTCGGAGAACTGGTCACCGAGGTTGGCCACGATGTCGTAGCCGCCGCCGGCCGCGGACTCGATGTGCCGCCGGGTCTGCGACTTGTACTCGACGGTCGTGCACTTCGCGGTCGCGCAGCTGATGTAGGACGGCTGCTGCGAGCTGCCCACCCCGGTCCACTTGGTGTAGTAGTTCGCCGCGGTGAAGCCACGCCCGCCCATCGGGTAGCCGACCTTGGCCAGGTTGGCCAGCGAGGCCGCCTTCTGGTCGTCGTTGCGGCCGGTCAACCCGATCAGCGTGCAGCCTGCCTTCTTGGCCGCGGTGGCCAGCACCACCATCGACGGGGTGGCCGGGAACCGCTGGTCCTGCACGTACACGTCCTGCAGCTTCGGGTCGAAGACGAACTTCATCGCCGCGACCTCCATGTCGTAGGTCCACAGCGTGGTGTCGTCGGTGTCGAGCACCACCGCGGGCTTGTCCCCGCGGGCGACGGCGGCCCGGCAGGACCGGGTGATCACGGGCTCGACCTTCCGCTCGATCCGCGCCATCTCGGTGATGTAGGGCGAGGCGGTCTTGTCGGCGATTCCGGTGCCCGGGTCGTTGTCGTAGGTGTAGATCGTCTTCTTGACCGAGTCGATGTTGGGGATGCCCTCGCCGTCGGGCTTCTTCCCGCTCGAGCCGTCCGGCTTCATGGTGAAGTGCGTCCGCGGGCTCAGCTTCGGCTGGTCGAGCCCGGGCAGGTTCGGCGACGGCAGGTAGTAGGTCGGGTTCGGCAGCTTGACGCTGTGCCGGGCGTAGCCGCCCTGCAGGTCCGACCACTGGTCGCCGTAGTTGGCCACGATCGTGTAGCCGAGCTCCTGGATGTGCTTGCGGGTGCCGGCCTTGTACTCGACGGTGGTGCAGGTCGAGACGCAGGTCAGGTAGGACGGCTGCTTCGAGCTGCCGGTGCCGGTCCACTTGGTGTAGTAGCGGCCCGGGTGCCGGTCGAAGGCGGTGATCCCGACCTTGTCGAGGTTGGCGATCGAGGCGGCCTTCTGGTCGTCGTTGCGGCCGGTGATGCCGAAGACGGTGTACCCCATCGCCCGGGCGGCCGCGACCAGCCGGACCATCCCGGGCACCGCCGGGAACCGCTCGTCCTGCACCCACTGGTTCTGCAGCGTCGGGTCGAAGACGAAGTGCATCGCCGCGACCTCCATGTCGTAGGTCCACAGCGTGGTGTCGTCGGTGTCGAGCACGATGGCCGGCTTGCGACCCTCCCGCTTCGCCTGCCGGTACCAGGTCTTGAGCAGCTTCTGCTGCCGGTCGGTGATCCGGGTCATCTGGGTGATGTACGGCGAGCTGGTCTTGTCCGCGATCCCGGTGCCGGGGTCGCCGTAGTAGGTGGCGATCGTCTTCTTGACCGAGTCGATGTTGGGGATGCCGGCACCGTCGGCGCGGCGACCGCTGGACCCGTCCGGCTGCATCGTGAAGTGGGTGCGCGGGGTCAGCCGACCGTTCAACGGCGAGCTGCTCGCACCGGCCGCGGTGGTCGTGGTGCGGGCCGCGGCCGGATCGGTGGTGCGGGCCGCGGCCGGATCGGTGGTGCGGGCCGCGGCCGGACCGGCGGTGCCGAGACCGAGCCCGGTGCCGACCAGGGTGGCGGCGAGGCCGACCGCGGCGACGCGACGGCGGAGGGTGCGGACAGGGGTGTGGGATCGGGACGTGCTGGGCATGTGCGTGAGGGCCTTCCCCGAGGCGGCGACGATCTCGCCGGAGCAACCAGTGCCGCAGCAACGTAACAACGTGCCGTCGGCTTGGCAATCAGCGGGAATTTCCTCCGCCGGTCGTTCGTTCCGCGAGGATCTCTCGCGCCAGCAGGTTGGCGCCCGCGGTCGCCGCCGGGAAGGCGACCACGGCCACGAAGGGCACGGCGGCCAGCAGGAAGCTCGGCACCGCGAAGCCGAGGGTGCGGGCCCGACGGCGCCCCATCGCCGTCCGGCGGTCACGGATCGGGTAGCGGCCGCGACGCTCGAAGGGTGAGCCGAGCAGCTCGATGGTCAGCAGCCAGCCGCCGAAGACGGCCGACAGCACCGGGACGACGGTCTGGCCGACCACCGGCAGGAAGCCCAGCCCGAAGAACACCGCCGACCCCAGCAGCGAGACCGCGATCAGCGCCACCGCCTGCCGGACGGCCCGACCGACGCCGCGCAGCACCGGTTCCTCGGGCACCTCGGGCAGATCGCCGAGCTCGCGGTCGACCAGCTCGGAGATCTTGTCGTAGAGCGGGCCGCCGAGCGCCAGGGTCAGCGTGCTGAAGGTGAGCACCATGATCAGCACCGAGCCGCCGACCAGCGCGATCCCGGCCAGCACCTCGACGGTGCCCCGCGCCCCGCTCCCCCAGCCGGAGGCGAAGCCGGTCAGCGCGGCGGTGATCGCGGTCAGGTTGGTGATCAAGGCGACCAGTACGGCGACGAAGAGCACCGAGGTGATCAACGGCGGCACGGCGCCGAGCAGGAAGATCCGCGGCCGCCGCCCCATCAGCCCGAACCCGCGACCGAGCGTCGCGACGCCCAGGAAGAACTCCTTGATCACCGTCCCAGTGTGACCGATCGACGGCGCCGCGGTCAGGACGCGGGCTCGGCGCGCTCCCCGTGCTGGGCGTCGCGGACCTTCTGTCCCTTGGCCTCGGCCTGGGCCCGGAGCCGGTCCTGGAAGTCGATCACGGCCGCGGTCAGCTCCGGGTCGCCGGCGGCCAGGATGCGGGCGGCGAGCAGCCCGGCGTTGCGGGCGTTGCCGATCGAGACGGTGGCCACCGGCACCCCGGCGGGCATCTGGACGATCGACAGCAGCGAATCCATCCCGTCGAGGTACTTCAGCGGCACCGGGACGCCGATCACCGGCAGCGGCGTCACCGCGGCCAGCATCCCCGGCAGGTGCGCCGCGCCACCGGCGCCGGCGATGATCACCTCGAGGCCGCGGGTGTGCGCGGTCCGCCCGTAGTCGATCATCGCCTCGGGCATCCGGTGCGCCGAGACGACGTCGGCCTCGTAGCCGATCCCGAACTCGGCCAGCGCGTCGCCGGCGGCGGCCATCACCGGCCAGTCGGAGTCGGACCCCATCACGATCCCCACCCGCACACTCGCCGAGGCTGTCGAAGTGCCCGGGCTCGTCGAGGGAGTGCTCACACGTCCTCCCCCATCAGGTAGCCGGCGGCGTGCCGGGCGCGCTTGGTGACGTCGGCCAGGTCGGCACCGAAGGTGGTCACGTGCCCGACCTTGCGGCCCGGCTTGACCTCCTTGCCGTAGAGCTGGACCCGGAGCCGGGTGTCGCGGGCGAAACAGTGCAGCAGGGCGGAGGGCAGGTCCTCGACGGTCCCGCCGAGGACGTTGGCCATCACCGTCCACGGCGCCCGGGTCGACGGGTCGCCGAGCGGCAGGTCCACCACCGCCCGCAGGTGGTTGTCGAACTGCGAGGTGTGCGAGCCGTCGATGCTCCAGTGACCGGTGTTGTGCGGACGCATGGCCAGCTCGTTGACCACCACCGACCCGTCCTCGCGCTGCATCAGCTCGACGGCCAGCAGTCCGACCGTGCCGAGCTCGTGGGCGATCCGCAGAGCCAGCTGCTGGCACCCGATCGCCTGCTCCTCGGTCAGACCGGGCGCGGGCGTGGTGGTCTCGACGCAGATCCCGTCGCGCTGGACGGTCTCGCTCACCGGATAGGCCACCGCCTGGCCCGACGGCGACCGGGCGATCAGCGCGGACAGCTCGCGGGTGAACGGGACGAACTCCTCCGCGAGGATCCGCACGCCCGGCTTGAGACCCTCGAACGGCGTGCCGGCCTCGTCGGGGCCGTCGACCTTGAAGACGCCCTTGCCGTCGTAGCCGCCGCGCGAGGTCTTGGCGATCACCGGCCAGCCGTGCTCGTCGCCGAACGCCCGCAGGTCGTCGGGATCGCTCACCACCCGGTGCACCGGGCACGGCGCCCCGAACGCGCTCAGTCGCTCGCGCATCACCACCTTGTCCTGGGCGTGCACCAGGGCGTCGGGGCCCGGTCGGACGGCGACCCCGGCGTCCTCGACCTGGTGCAGGATCGCCGTCGGGACGTGCTCGTGGTCGAAGGTGATCACGTCGCAGTCGGCCGCGAAGGCCAGGACGGTGGCCGGGTCGGTGTAGTCACCGACGGTCACGTCGTGCACGACCTGCGCGGCCGAGACGTCCGGACCCTCGGCCAGCAGCCGGATCCGGATGCCCAGCCCGATCGAGGCCGCGTGCATCATCCGGGCCAGCTGGCCACCCCCGATGATGCCGACGACGAAGGGGCGCACGGGCTCAGCACTCACGGGCGGAAGCCTAACCGGGGCGGTCGGCGCGGGGTCCGGGGAACCGGCCCTTCGACAGGCTCAGGGCACCTGGGCCGCTCAGGGCAGGGTGTAGCCCGCGGCGGTGAACAGCCGGTACCACTCGGGGCGGCTGAGCCGGACGTCGGAGCCGGCCGCCGACTCGCGGACCCGGCCCGGGTTGGTGGTGCCGAGCACGACCTGGATGTCGGCCGGGTGCCGGGTGATCCAGGCGACCGCGATCCCGGTCGGGGTGACCCCGTGCGCCTCGGCGATCTCGTCGAGGGCCTGGTTGAGCTCGGGGAGCTCGGGGTCGCCGAGGAAGACGCCGTCGAAGAAGCCCTTCTGGAACGGCGACCAGGCCTGCAGGGTGATGTTGTTGAGCCGGGCGTGGTCGAGCAACCCGTTGTCGCGCGAGACCGACTGGTCGAGGCCCTGCATGTTCGCGGCCACGCCGCTGGCGATGATCGGCGCGTGGGTGATGCTCACCTGCACCTGGTTGGCCACCAGCGGCTGGCGGACGGCGGTGCGGAGCAGCTCGATCTGACCCGGGGTGTGGTTGGACACGCCGAACTCGCGGACCTTGCCGGCCTGCTGCAGGGTGTCGAACGCCCGGGCGACCTCCTCGGGCTCGACGAGGGCGTCGGGCCGGTGCAGCAGCAGCACGTCGAGGTAGTCGGTACGCAGCGCGGCCAGCGACCGGTCGACCGAGTCGAGGATGTGCTCGGCCGAGAAGTCGAAGAACCCGGACCGGATCCCGACCTTGGACTGGATCACGATCGCCTCGCGGTCCGCGGGCGACAGGTGGACGGCCTCGCCCCAGCGCTGCTCGGCGCGGTGCGGCTCGCCGCCGTAGATGTCGGCGTGGTCGAACACGTCGATCCCGACCTCGCGGGCGGTGCCGACCAGCTCGTCGATCGCCCGGTCCTCCATCTCGGCGGTCCGCATCATCCCCACCACGACGGCGGAGACGGTGCGGTCGGTCGTTCCCAGCTTCTGCGTCTTCACCGTCCCACCCTCTCCCACCTCCGGTCCGCGGTCCGCGCGGGGTGGTTAGCGCTTCGACTGGCTCAGCGCGCGTAGGCGCCCTCCCCCGGCTCGCGAGCGTCCGCTGAGCCCGAAAGGTTTGGAGTCAGACCATTGACACACCGCGGGCGGTCTCGACAGACTGCGGGCCACACCGGGCGGACCGAGACGCGGGGGGCGGCGTGAGCAGCAGCGAGGACCGGATCATCGAGCAGCAGATGGACGCCGACGCCAGGGCCCTGGCCGAGCTCGGCTACACCCAGGAGCTCAAGCGCGGGATGTCGGGGTTCTCGAACTTCGCGGTCTCGTTCTCGATCATCTCGATCCTGGCCGGCTGCATCACCTCGTACAAGATCGCGCTGGTCTCGGGCGGTCCGTCGACGCTGGTGCTCGGCTGGTTGATCGTCGGGATCATGGTGCTGGCGGTCTCGGCGGCGATGGCCGAGGTGTGCTCGAAGTTCCCCACCGCCGGTGGGCTCTACTTCTGGGCGGGACGGCTGGCCCGGCGCAACAAGCGGCAGTGGGCCTGGTTCGTCGGCTGGTTCAACTTCCTCGGCGAGGTGGCGGTCACCGCGGCCATCGACTTCGGCTGCGCCACCACGATGATGGCCTTCGCCTCGCTGACCTTCGGCGTCGAGCCGACCGCGGTGAGCACCTTCCTGCTCTTCGTGGTGATCATCGTCGTGCACGCGCTGCTCAACACCTTCGGGGTCAACCTGGTCAGTCTGTTGTCGAACGTGTCGGCGTGGTGGCACCTGGTCGGCACGGTGATCATCGTCGGCGCGCTGTGGCTGCTGCCGGAGAAGCACCAGTCGGTCGGCTGGACGCTGACCGGCTTCCACAACGACACCGGCTGGAGCTCGGGGATCTACGTCTTCGCGCTCGGCCTGCTGATGGCGCAGTACACCTACACCGGCTACGACGCCTCCGCCCACGTGGCCGAGGAGACCAAGAACGCCTCGGTCGCCGCCCCGCGCGGCATCGTCACCAGCGTGTTGGTGTCGGTGATCGGCGGGTTCGTGCTGCTCTACTCGATCACCGCGGCGATCCCGGACAAGAGCCCGGCCGCGCTGACCGCGCTGGCCAACAGCGACACCGGGCTGCCGCCGGCGCAGATCTTCCTCGACGCGCTGAACAGCCCGACCGTCGCCAAGTTCCTGCTCTTCATCGTCTGCGTGGCGCAGTTCTTCTGCGGGATGGCCTCGGTGACCGCGAACTCGAGGATGAGCTACGCGTTCTCGCGCGACCGGGCGCTGCCCGGCCACCGGCTCTGGGCCAAGGTCAACCCGCGGACCGGGACGCCGACCAACTCGATCTGGCTCTGCGTCACCCTCTCGGTGATCCTCGCCGTCCCCTCGCTGTTCAGCACCACCGCCTACCTGGCCGTCACCTCGATCGCGGTGATCGGGCTCTACATCGCCTACGTCGTGCCGGTGTTCCTGCGCCGGATCAACCCCGACTTCACCGTCGGCCCGTGGAACCTCGGTCGCTGGAGCGGGTTCGTCGGCTGGGTCGCGGTGGTCTGGGTGGTGATCATCTGCGTGCTGTTCGTGCTGCCGCCCGCCTCGCCGGTCACCGTCTCCACCTTCAACTACGCGCCGGTCGCGGTGCTGGTGGTGCTGGTCTTCGCCACGGTGAGCTGGTTGGTGGCCGGCAAGCGCAACTTCATGCAGGGCGCCCGGGACGAGCACACCACCCGCGACCCGGACAGCGTGCTCGGCCAGTGACCCGCACCCGATGACGGGCACCGACCTCGCCCTGGCCCCCGGGCTGCTCGGGACCGGCCGCGGCCGGCACGCGTTCGAGGACACCGTCGAACGGCTGGCCACCGCGATCCGGCTCGGCGTCTTCGCCGACGGCAGCACGCTCCCGCCCGAGCGCGAGCTCGCCGCCACCCTCGGCGTCTCCCGCGCCACCCTGCGCGAGGCGATCGCCGCGCTGCGCACGGCCGGGATGGTCCAGACCGTCCGCGGCCGCGGCGGCGGCACCGTCGTCGACCACCGCCCCACCACGCCGGGCGCGGCCGGGCCGGGGATCCTCGACGGCCGCCGCGACGAGCTGCTCGACTCGCTCACCTTCCGCCGGGTGGTCGAGCCCGGAGCCGCCCAGCTCGCCGCCGAGACCACCGCGCGACGCGAGACGTCCGCCGACGAGCGGCGACGGCTGCAGGAGCTGCTGGCCGAGGTGTCGGCGGCGACTGACCCGGCCGAGCACCGGCAGGCCGACTCCCGGCTGCACCTGGCCATCGCCTCGCTGACCGGCTCGCCGCAGCTGCTCGACGCCGTCACCCGGGTGCAGGCCGATCTGCACCTGCTGCTCAGCGCGATCCCCGTGCTGCCGACCAACATCGAGCACTCCGGCCGCCAGCACCGCGAGATCGTCGCGGCGGTGCTCCGCGGCGACGGCGCCCGCGCCCGGCGCACCATGGAACACCACTGCGACGACACCGCGGCGCTGCTCCGCGGGCTGCTGCACTGACCACCTGCACTGACCACCCGCACCGACCGACCCCGACCGTGGACCCCCGCGACGAGACCGAACGAGGAGCGACGATGAGCACCGACCAACCGCGCGGCGACCTCCGCAACGCCCGGCACCTCAGCGAGGCCCGGCTCCGCTCGATGATCGAGGCCGGGGAGATCGACACCGTCGTGGTCTGCTTCACCGACATGCAGGGCCGGCTGCAGGGCAAGCGGATGCACGCCGCCTACTTCGTCGACCACGTGCTCGCCGACGGCACCGAGGGCTGCAACTACCTGCTCGCCGTCGACGTCGAGATGAACACCGTCGACGGGTACGCGATCTCGTCCTGGGAGAAGGGGTACGGCGACCTCGAGTTCGCCCTCGACCTGGACACCCTGCGGCTGCTCCCCCACCTGCCGGGCACCGCGATGGTCCAGTGCGACCTGGTCTGGCTCGACCACACCCCGGTGGTGCAGTCGCCGCGGACCATCCTGAAGACCCAGCTCGCCCGGGCGCGCGAGCTCGGCTTCGTCGCCCTGGCCGGCACCGAGCTCGAGTTCATCGCCTTCGAGGACCGCTACGAGGACGCCTGGACCGCGGGCTACCGCGGCCTCACCCCGGTCAACCAGTACAACGTCGACTACTCGGTGCTGGGCACCACCCGGGCCGAGCCGCTGCTCCGCGCCATCCGCAACGCGATGTACGGCGCCGGGATGGACGTCGAGTCGGCCAAGGGCGAGTGCAACCTGGGCCAGCAGGAGATCGGCTTCCTCTACGCCGACGCGCTGACCACGGCCGACAACCACGCGGTCTACAAGAACGCGGCCAAGGAGATCGCCGCCCAGCAGGGCCGGGCGATCACCTTCATGGCCAAGTACGACCAGCGCGAGGGCAACAGCTGCCACATCCACCTGTCGCTGCGCGACGCCGCCGACGGCGCCGTCGTCTTCTGGGACGACCGGTCCGGGCAGCGCACCCCGGTCTACGACAGCTTCGTCGCCGGCATCCTGCACACCATGACCGACCTCACCCTGCTCTACGCGCCGAACGTCAACTCCTACAAGCGGTTCAGCTCCGGATCGTTCGCCCCGACGTCGGTGGCCTGGGGGCTGGACAACCGCACCTGCTCGGTCCGGCTGGTCGGGCACGGGAAGTCGGCCCGGCTGGAGAACCGGCTGCCCGGGGGCGACGTCAACCCCTACCTGGCCCTGGCCGCGATGCTGGCCGGCGGGCTGTACGGGATCGAGCACCGACTCGAGCTCGAACCCGAGACCACCGGGAACGCCTACACCGCCGGCAAGCCGCAGGTCCCGCACACCCTGCGCGACGCCCGGGCCGCCTTCGCCGGCTCGGCGCTGGCCCGCGAGCTGTTCGGCGACGACGTCGTCGACCACTACACCAACGCCGCCGACGTCGAGCTGGCCGCCTTCGACGCCGCGGTCACCGACTGGGAGCTGCGCCGCGGCTTCGAGAGGTTGTGATCATGACCAGCACCGTCCCGGTGATCAACCCGTCCACCGGCCACGCCTTCACCGAGGTCGCGATGGCCGGCCCCGCCGACGTCGACGCGGCGGTCGGCGTGGCCGCGGCCGGCTTCGCGCAGTGGCGCGCACTGGCGCCCGGCGAGCGGGCCCGGCTGCTCCGCGCCTTCGCCACCACCGTGGAACGACACCGCACCGAGCTGGCCGAGCTGGAGATCACCAACGCCGGCCACCCGCGCGGCAACGCGCTGTGGGAGGCCGACAACGTCCGCGACGTCCTGAACTACTACGCCGGGGCGCCCGAGCGGCTGTTCGGGCGGCAGATCCCGGTGCCCGGCGGGGTCGACGTCACCTTCCGTGAGCCGCTCGGCGTGGTCGGGATCATCGTCCCGTGGAACTTCCCGATGCCGATCGCCGGCTGGGGGTTCGGGCCCGCACTGGCCGCCGGCAACGCGGTGGTGCTCAAGCCGTCGGAGCTGACCCCTTGCACCGCGCTCCGGCTCGGTGAGCTGGCCCTCGAGGCCGGGCTGCCCGAGGGCGTCCTCACCGTGCTGCCCGGCGACGGAGCGGTCGGCCAGGCCCTGGTCGACCACCCGGACGTCCGCAAGATCAGCTTCACCGGCTCGACCCGGGTCGGCAAGACGATCATGGCCCGGTGTGCCACCCAGGTGAAGCGCTGCACCCTCGAGCTCGGCGGCAAGAGCGCCAACGTGATCTTCGCCGACGCCGACATCGACGCCGCGGCGGCCTCCGCCCCGGGCGCGGTCTTCGACAACTCCGGCCAGGACTGCTGCGCCCGCTCGCGGATCCTCGTCCAGGCCGGGGTCTACGAGGAGTTCCTGGCCAAGCTGGGGCCCGCGGTGACCGCGATCCGGGTGGGTGACCCGACCGACCCCGAGGTGGCCATGGGGCCGTTGATCTCGGCCGCGCAGCGCGACCGGGTCCGCGGCTACCTCGACGGTGTCGAGGTCGCCTTCGCGGGCCGGGCACCCGAGGGCGACGGCTTCTTCCTGCCGCCGACGGTGGTCACCGCCACCGACGTCGACCAGCCGGTGTGGCGGGAGGAGGTGTTCGGCCCGGTGGTCTCGGTGCTGCCGTTCGCCGACGAGGCCGAGGCCGTCCAGCTGGCCAACGACTCCGACTACGGGCTGTCCGGCTCGATCTTCACCCGTGACCTCGACCGGGCGCTGCGGGTGGCCCGGGCCGTCCAGGCCGGCAACCTCAGCGTCAACAGCCACTCCTCGGTCCGCTACTGGACGCCGTTCGGCGGCTACAAGCAGTCGGGGCTGGGACGCGAGCTGGGACCGGACGCGCCGGACGCGTTCACCGAGGAGAAGAACGTGTTCATCGCCCACGGCTGAGGCGACCCCGCCGGGGCCGGAACCCGAGCAGCACCATGATCACGATCACGAACGAGCGACGACGAACGAGCGACGACGAACGAGAAGGAGCACAGGGAACGATGGCAGGACGGGTCGAGGGCAAGGTGGCGGTGGTCACCGGAGGCTGCTCGGGGATCGGTTTGGCCTCGGTGCGCCGGCTGGGCGCCGAGGGGGCGCGGGTGGTGATCGGTGACCTCGACACCGAGCGCGGTCCGGGGATCGCCGAGGAGGTCGGTGGCGCCTTCGTGGCCACCGACGTCACCGACCCCGAGCAGGTCGAGGCGCTGTTCGGTCAGGCCCGGACCGACTTCGGGAGCGTGGACGTGGCCTTCAACAACGCCGGGATCTCCCCGCCCGACGACGACTCGATCACCACCACCGGGCTGGACGCCTGGCACCGCGTGCAGGAGGTCAACCTGACCAGCGTCTTCCTGTGCTGCAAGGCCGCCCTGACCCCGATGCTCGAGCAGGGCCGCGGGTCGATCATCAACACCGCCTCGTTCGTGGCGATCATGGGCGCGGCCACCTCGCAGATCTCCTACTCGGCCAGCAAGGGCGGGGTGCTGTCGATGAGCCGCGAGCTCGGCGTCCAGTTCGCCCGGTCCGGAGTGCGGGTCAACGCGCTCTGCCCGGGCCCGGTCAACACCCCGCTGCTCCGCGAGCTGTTCGCCAGCGATCCCGAGCGGGCCGCCCGCCGGCTGGTGCACGTGCCGATGGGCCGGTTCGCCGAGCCCGAGGAGATCGCCAACGCGGTGCTGTTCCTGGCCTCGGACGAGTCGAGCTTCGTCACGGCCAACACCTTCCTGGTGGACGGCGGGATCTCGGCCGCCTACGTCACCCCGCTCTGAGCGCCGACGGCGAGGGACAGGGAGTGGAGACGGTCGTGGGACGTCCGGTGATCGGGATCAGCCTCTACCGCGAGCAGGCGCACTGGGGCGTCTGGTCGGAGGAGGCGGATCTGCTGCCCGCCGACTACACCCGCTCGGTCGAGCTGGCCGGCGGCATCCCGGTGCTGCTCCCGCCGGCCGGGCTGGTCGCCGGCGACGGGGGCGGTGACGGCGCCGACGCGGCGCGGACGGTGGTCGACCGACTCGACGCGGTGATCATCAGCGGCGGCGGGGACATCAGTCCGCAGCGGTACGGCGCGACGCCGCACCCACGGACCGGCGGGGTGCACGACGAACGCGACAGCTGGGAGCTGCGGCTGCTCGACGCCGCTGCGGCGCGCGGCGTGCCGATCCTCGGCATCTGCCGCGGGATGCAGGCGCTCGCGGTCTGGGCCGGCGGCAGCCTCACCCAGCACCTGCCGGACACCGTCGGCCACGAGCAGCACTCCCCCGGCGGTGACGCGTTCGGCGAGCTCCCGGTGCGGACCGAGCCCGGGTCGTTGCTCCGCCGGCTGGTCGGCGCGGAGCTCCCGTCGCACTGCCACCACCACCAGGCGGTGGCCGACCACCCCGGCTTCGTGGTCAGCGCGCGGAGCCAGGACGGCGTGATCGAGGCGATCGAGGACCCGAGCCGGCCGTTCCGGCTCGGCGTGCAGTGGCACCCGGAGAAGCTGGCCGACCTGGGGCTGTTCGCCGGGCTAGTCGAGGCCGCCCGCGAACCGGGGCAGGCCGGCGGGGTCAGCGGAGCCGGAAGATGACCGCGCGCTGGACGATGAAGTTGACCGTGGTGGCCACGCCCTGGGCGATCACGAAGGCGACCACCCGGACCGCCGCCTCGCTCAGGCCGCGGCCGAGCAGGAACGGGTAGAGCAGGGCGAACAGCCCGACCTGGAGCGCGAAGGTGACCGCGTAGAGGACCACCACCGCGGCGAACCGGCGTCGGGACGGCTCGGCCCTGAAGGTCCAGCGGCGGTTGATCAGGTAGGCGGTGGTGGTGCCGCAGACGAACGAGATCGCCTTGGCCGGCGTGTGGCCGAGCCCGAACGCCATCAGCAGCGAGAGCACGCCGAAGTCGACCACCGCCGACAGACCGCCGGTGATCACGAACCGGGTCAGCTGGCTGCGCAGCCCGAGCGGCGCGGGCTCCTCGGCCGGCGGCTCGAGCGGCAGCGCGACCGGCGCCGGCACCGCGGCAGCGGCGTTCGGGGCGGGGTCGGTCCGGTCCGGCACGGCCCCGAGACTAGTCGTCGGCCCGGCCGCCCGCCCGCCGCCGAGCCCGGCTCTGGGCGAGGTCACAGCCGGGTCGGCCGCTTCGTGGGCGTCGCCCCGGTGGTCAGCGGTCCTGCTCGTCCCGACGGATCTGCTCCGCAGGGGACGGGTAGCGCGGCAGAGCCGGCTCGGGCCGCAGACCGAGCGCACGGACGACGGTCGCCGCCGCCTCGGCCGCGGCCAGCGCCCCGGTGTCGACCACCAGCTCGGCGGCAGCGGGTCGCGGTCGTCGGCCCCCGCCGGGCCGAGCAGCGCAGGATCGGTCAGCTTGTGGAACTCCCGGCGACCGGGTGACGCGAGCCGGCGCACCTGCTCGGCGCGGGCGACCCGCAGCTCCACCCACCTGACGGTCCCGGCGGCCCCGACCGCCCGTTCGACGCGGTCGCCGAAACCGATCGGGACGGTCTCCTCGGGGGCGAAGGTGAAGACGAGCGAGCGCCCGGCGGCAGCCGCGGCGGCGAACACGTCGAGCCACATCCGGTCCCGCAGCCGGACGAAGGGCTCGGTGCCGAACGGGAACACGGTGGTGAGCAGGTCGACGACCAGGTGATTGTGGAACACCGGGTAGCCGACGACCGCCGAGACCGCCCGCGCCACGGTCAGTTTCCCCACCGCGGCCGGTCCCCAGAGCACGACGAGGTTCACCGGCGACGCGCCCGGCGTGAGCTCCGCCCGGGCACCCGACGCCCGCCGTCCTCGTCGGGGTCGTCGGGGTCGTCGGGGTCGTCGGGGTCGTCGGGGTCGTCGTCGGGGTCGGCGGCTGCGCGGCCGTACCCGCCGACGTCGACGGGCTCCCCCGGTGCCGACCACCCGCCGTGCGGGGCGAACAGCAGCGCGGTGAGCTCGTCCTGCACCCAGACCACGTCGGGGACGTCGTCGAGGGTGATCGTGCCGTTCTCGGCAGCCGTCTGCACGACCAGCGTCCCGCAGCCGAAGACCCGGTCGGACAGACTGCGTTCGGAGCTGACGTCGGTGACCCGGACCAGCGGGATGTCCTTGCCCGTCCGGCTGAGGATGCCGCTGCGGGTGTTGAGCCGGCGGTCGGTGATCGTGTACGTGGTGGTCGCCCACCGCAGGAACGGCCGGACCACCCACCAGACCGCCAGCACGACCCCGAGCAGCACCAGCACCCCCTGCATCGCCGGCCGGCTGCTGGCCGGGAGCAGGGGCGGCAGCGCCGCCGAACCGGCCCCGACCGCCGCACCGAGCAGCACCAGCAGCACCGCCGGCCCGATCAGGGCCTTGGCGTGGGTGCGGGTGTGCACCACCACCTGCTCGTCGGCGTCGAGGTGCCGACGCGACCGCGTCATGGATCCATGCTGGCACGACGGTGCACGGAGGGCGGGGACCGAACACCGGCCCCCGGCTCGGTCAGCTCGCTCGGATCGGGCGACCGGCGGTGTCGGCGCCGGCCCGTACGATCGGAGATCCGGACGCGGGACCGCCCGGGGCCGGGCGGGAGCCGGGCGAGGGCGGCCGCAGCGCAGAGCGAACGAGGGTCGAGTGAGGACGGGACGATGAGCACCACCACCGAGGCCGGCGCGGACACCCGCGCCGGTTACCGGCCGGTGCTGCTCGCCGGGGCGCTGTCGGTGCTCGTCACGCTGCTGGTGCTCGGCCTCACCGGTCAGCTCGGCGCTCCCGCCCGCGGGTTGCTCGACCCCGGCGTGGTCGTCCGCGTCGGTCTGCCGGCACTCCGCGCGGTGCACGACGGCGCCGCCTCGCTCACCGTGGGGCTGTTGCTGGTCTGCGCCTTCCTGCTGCCGCCGGCCCGCCGGAGCGAGCCGGACCGGCTGGTCGGGACCCGGCAGGCGGTGCTCAAGCTCGCGGTGACCAGCGCGGCGGTCTGGCTGTTCGCCGCGCTCGGCGTGCTGGTGCTCACCACCTCCGACGTCTCGGGGATCCCGCCGGGCGGCCCGGGCTTCACCACCACGCTGCTGTCGTTCCTGACCCAGGTCGACCTCGGCCGCGCGCTCGGCGTCAGCGTGCTGGCCGTGCTCGTGGTGATCAACCTCGCGGTGCTGGCCACCCGGGTGGTCGCGGTCGCCTGGGCGGCCGTCTTCGCGGTGCTCGCGCTGCTGCCGCTGTCGCTGGCCGGCCACGCGGGCGGTGCGCGCGACCACATGAACGCCGTCGACAGCCTGGCCCTCCACCTGGTCGGCGTGGTCGTGTGGGTCGGCGGGCTCGGCGCGCTGGTGCTCACCTCACGCCGGCTCGGTCGTGACCTCCCGGCCGTCGCCGCGCGGTACTCGACGCTGGCCGGCGGGTGCTTCGCGCTGGTCGCCCTGTCCGGGGTGATCAACGCCGGCCTGCGGCTCGGCTGGTCGGTCACCGCGTTGGCCGGAGGCTACGGGCTGCTGGTGCTGGGCAAGGCGCTCGCGCTGGTGCTGCTCGGGGTGGCCGGCTGGCTGCACCGACGCCGGACGCTGCCGGCGATCGGCACCGCGCCGGGCGCGTTCCGACGGCTGGCCGCGGTGGAGGTGCTGCTGATGGGCGCGACCCTCGGCCTGGCCGTCGCGCTCTCCCGCTCCGCACCGCCGGTCGGGGCGACCGAGTCGACCGACCGGTACGTCGCGCTGCTCAGCTATCCCGCGCCGCCGCCCGCGACGCCGCTGCGCTACCTGACCGTCTGGTACCCGGAGACGCTCTGGCTGCTGGCGGCGGTGGCCGGCGCCGGGTTCTACCTGGCCGCCGTCGTCCGGCTGCGTCGCCGCGGCGTGACCTGGCCGATCGGCCGGACGATCAGCTGGCTCGGCGGGTGCCTGCTGCTGGCCTACGTGACCAGCGGCGGCATCGCGGTCTACGGGATGCTCACCTTCAGCGCGCACATGCTCCAGCACATGGCGCTGATGGTGCTGGTCCCGATGCCGCTGGTCTTCGGAGCGCCGGTCACGCTGGCCCTCCGGGCGCTCCGGGCACGGACCGACGGGAGCCTCGGCCCGCGCGAGACCCTGCTCCGGCTCATCCACTCCCGGCCGCTGCGGGTGCTGGGCCACCCGCTGGTCGCCGCCGCGCTGTTCGTCGGCGGGCTGGTGGTCTTCTACTACACCGACCTGTTCCAGCTGGCCCTGTTCACCCACACCGGCCACACGCTGATGACCCTGCACTTCCTCGGCACCGGCTACCTGTTCATCTGGTCGCTGGCCGGTCCCGACCCGGGGCCGTCGCGACCGTCGTACCCGCTGCGGATGCTGCTGCTGCTCGGCACCCTCGCCGTGCACGCCTTCTTCGGGTTGTCGCTGATGGGCTCCGCCGAGCTGCTCGCCCCGGACTGGTGGGCGGCGCTCGGCAGGACCGACCAGGCCGCCCTGCTGGCCGACCAGCAGACCGGTGGTGCGCTGGCCTGGGGGCTCGGCGACATCCCGTCGCTGCTGCTCGGGCTGGCCCTCTTGGTCTCCTGGGTACGCAGCGACGGCCGCCGGACCCGCCAGTACGACCGCAAGGCCGACCGCGACGGCGACGCCGACCTCGCCCGCTACAACGCGCAGCTGGCCGAGCTGGCCAGCCGGTCCGGGCGCCTGCGGTCCAACCCGGACGGCGCGCGGGCGACCGAGACGACTGCAGAGGCCCCGGCCCAGGATGCAGCCCGGGAGGCAGCCGAGGCCGGGACCGACGTCCGTACCGAGACTGCCGCCGGACACGGCGGCGCTCAGGACGGGGCCGAGGGCCGGGTCGCCGGACCGGCCGGCTCCGACCGGGGTCGTCGGTGACGCCGAGGCGCGCCGAGCGACCGGCCCCCTCGGGTCACGGTCCGGGGTCCGACGACCTCGGCGCGCCACTCCACGGCCGCCGCCGCGCGCTCCGGGTGGCCGCCCTCGGCGGCTCCTCGATGGCTCTGGCCTGTGCCGCGCACCGGCTCGGCGGCGGTGTGCTGCCGCCGTGGTGGTTGCTGGCCGCGCTGACCGCGTTCGTCGGCACCGCCGCGGTCGTGCTGACCGCCCGGCGACTCCGGCTCCCCCTGCTGGTGGTCGTGCTGCTGGTCCAGCAGGCCGGTCTGCACCTCGTGTTCTCCCTCGCCGCCGGCTCCGAGTGCGTGCCCGCCGTCGGTCACGGCGCCGCCGGCGGGGCGAGCACGGCCGGGATGCCCGGGATGCCTGGGATGCCCGGTGCGCTGACCGCCACGGGGGCCTGCCTCGCCCCGCAGCTGCACGCGTCCGGGATCGGCTCGGCGGGTGTCTGGACGGCCAGTGGGACGGGCGCCGGCGCGACCGGTTCGATGCTGGCCGCGATGGCGCCGATGCTGCTCGCCCACCTCGTCGCCACGCTGGTCACCGCCTGGCTGCTGGCCCGCGGCGAGCGCCTGCTCTGGCGGGTGGCCGAACGGGTCGCCGACGTCGTCGTCGACCGGATCGTCGCGGCCGCCGGACGCCTCGGTCGCCGACGCCCGCGACCGGTGCGGCCGGCCGTCCCGCTCCGCCTCCGCGCCGCCGGCACGGCGGCCCTCGTCCGCGTCGGCGGACGGGCTCCTCCGCACGTCCTCCTGGCCACCGGCTGACCCGTACGGGCGCCGGCGGCTCCGCCTGCGTCCCGTCGCTCGTCGAACCCAGGAGTTCTGCGCATGTCCACGTCCACGTCCGCCCACCCGACCGCTTCCCCAGCCACTCCCCACGCCGGGCCGACCGCCGGCCCGCCCGGCCGCACGCCGCGCGCTCGCCAGGTCCGTCGCCCGGCCCGTCGCCCGGTCCGTCGGCGCGCGCTTCGTCGCGTCGGGGTCCGGGTCGCCCTCGGCGATCTGGCCGCCGCCGCGCT
Source organism: Microlunatus kandeliicorticis (assembly GCF_014137855.1). Lineage (GTDB taxonomy): Bacteria > Actinomycetota > Actinomycetes > Propionibacteriales > Propionibacteriaceae > Microlunatus > Microlunatus kandeliicorticis. Next base: position 1,059,666 of record NZ_JACGWT010000001.1, on the reverse strand, counting down.
CTGGCTGGCCGGCGCGCTGCCCGCCTCGGCCCACGTCCACGTCGAGGCCGACCACCCCACCGCCGGCGGCTCGAGCCAGCTGACCTTCACCGTGCCCACCGAGTCCGAGAACGCCGGCACCACCGAGGTCTCGGTGACCCTGCCGCAGGACCACCCGTTCCTCTACGTGAGCGCCAGACCGGTGGCCGGCTGGGACGTCAGCGTCAACGAGGCGACCCTGCCCTCACCGGTCGACGTCGGCGGCACCACGCTGACCAAGGCCGTGCGCACCGTCACCTGGACGGCGAGCGAGGGCCAACAGGTCGGGCCGGGTGAGTACCAGCAGTTCGCGATCATGGTCTCGCCGCTGCCCGCGGCCGGGACCACGCTCTCCTTCCCGGCCACCCAGACCTACTCCGACGGCAGGGTCGTCCGCTGGAACCAGCCGACCCCCGCCTCGGGCGAGGAGCCCGAGTACCCGGCGCCGACCGTGGCGGTCGGGGCCGCCACGGCCGGGGGCGACGACCACGGCGCGGGGTCGACCTCGGGGCCGGCCACCGGTGCGGCCTCACCTGGATCGAGCGAGGGCTCCTCGGGGCACGGGTCAACCGGGGCGTCGACCGGGACGCAGCCCACGACCGCCGCGGCAGGGACGTCCGGCGCCGGTCTCACGCTCGGCGCCACCGGGGCCGGGCTCGGGCTGGTCGGGGCGGTGCTCGGCGGGATCGCGTTGGCCCGCACGCGAGCCCGCGGGTGAGCGGCCGACCGGGTCGCCCGGCCCGCACCGGCGCGCTGGTGGTCGCGTTGCTGGCCGCCATCCTGCTGCTGACCGCCGGGCTCCGTCTGCCGAGCGCGTCGGCGCACGACGTCCTCCAGTCCACCGCGCCCGCCGACCGGGCCAGCGTCGGCGCGGTGCCCGCCGAGGTGGTGCTCACCTTCGACGAGCCTGCGCTGGCCATGGGGACCCAGGTGGTGGTCCGCGGGCCGGGCGGCGACGTGTCCTCGGGCGCGCCGCGGTTGGTCGACAACACCGTGCGGCAGGCGGTGGCCGCCGACGCGCCGGCCGGGGCCTACACCGTCGACTGGCGGGTCACCTCGGCCGACGGGCACCCGGTCTCGGGGCAGTTCGGGTTCACCGCCTCGGCGGCGGGCGGCGGCACCGGGCGCCCGACGGCGGCCGGTCCGACCACTGGTCCGAGCGACGGCTCACCGCTGCGGACCGTGCTGGTGGTCGTCGCGGTGCTGGTGCTGATCGGTCTACCGACCGCGGTGCTGCTCCGGCGGCGACGCCGTCGCGGCTGAGCCCGGGCGCTGCTGACCTCGGACGCCGCGACCCGAGCGATCCGGTCGGGCCGCGGCGTCAGCGCAGGTGGACGACGTCGCCGGCCGAGAACGCGCGGGTGCCGGTCGGCGTCCGCACCACCAGCCGGCCGTCGGCGTCGATCGCCTCGGCCCGGCCGGTGACCGACTCGTCCGGGCCGAGCACCACCCGCACTTCCCGTCCGACGGTCGAGCACCGGTTCAGGTAGGCGGCGGCGAAGGCGGCGTCGACTGCCGCGGCCGAGCCGTCCCGGCGGGCCGCCGGGGCGTCGAGCCACTCGGCGTAGAGCAGCTCGAACGCGCGGAGCACCGTCGCCGCGACCACGGTCTGGTCCCGGGTGCGGGCGCCGAGCAGCGCGAGCGAGGTCGCCCACGGGACCGGCAGCTGTTCCTCGGTCAGGTCGGTGTTGATCCCGACGCCGATCACGCAGGCCGGCCCGGTCGGGGTGTCGATCCGTTCGGCGAGGATGCCGCAGAGCTTGCGGTCCCCGACCAGGACGTCGTTGGGCCACTTGAGCAACGCCGGCACCTCGGCCGCGCGACGCAGGCTCTCGGCGACCGCCAGCCCGGTCAACAGCGGCAGCCACGACCACCGCGCGAGCGTGCCCGGCCCCGGCCGGAGCAGCATCGAGAGCGCGAGGCTGGTCCCGGGCGGCGCGGTCCAGCGGCGGTTGAGCCGACCGCGACCGCCGGACTGGTAGCCGGTGGCCAGCACGATCCCGTCGGGGGCACCGGCACGGGCGGCGGCGGCCAGGTCGGCGTTGGTCGACCCGGTCTGCTCGACCACGCCGACCCGCTGCCAGCGACCGCCGGTGACCAGCGCGGCCAGCCGTCGGCCGTCGAGCGGGGCCGGACCTGATGCGGGTGCCTCCACCGCGGCGACCCTACCCGGGCCTGCGGCCTAGGCTGCCGCCCATGGCCGCGACCCCAGCCGGCGGACCCGCCGGGTTGCTCGACGCCGGGGCGGGACCGTCCGGCTTCGGCACGGTCGACGGACGCCCGGTGGCGCTCGTCGCGCTCGAGGGGTCGTCGTCGGCTCGGGACCAGGAGCGGGCCGCCGCGCTGGTCGACAGGGCCGGCGCGGAGCGGACGCCGGTGGTCGGCTGGTTCGGGGATCTGGATCCGGGCGAGGACCCCGGGCCGGGCCCGACCCTGCTGCTCGGCGCGTGGGCCCGCGCGGGCGCGGTCCTGCGGATCGTGGTGGTCACCGGCAGCGTCGGCGGCCCCGCCGCCTTCGCCGCCGCGGCCGCCGACCTGGTGATCATGGTCGACGGGTCCCGGCTGTGGGCCAGCCCGCCGGCCACGGTGGCGCTCGCCACCGGGGACGCCCTCGACGCGGACGCGCTGGCCGGGGCCCGCACCCACGCCACCCTGACCGGTCTGGCCCACCGGGTCCCCGACCAGGACGCCGCTGTCGCGCTCGTCCGCGAGCTGATCGCGGTCACCACCAACGCCGACGCCCCTCCGCCCCCCGATCCCGATCCCGACGAGCCGCTCCCACCGGCCGGGACCGACGGTCGGGCGACGCTCGCCGCGCTGCTCGACGACGCCACCCTGGTCGAGCTGCGGCCCGACCACGCAGCCGCGGTGATCACCGGGTTCGGCCGGATCGACGGTCGCGCCGTCGGCGCGATCGCCTCGGACCCGGCACACCGTGGCGGCGCCCTCGACCTCGACGCCCTCGGCACGACCACCCGCTTCCTTCGGCTGTGCGACCGGCTGGGGCTGCCGGTGATCAGCTCGGTCGACTCCGTCGGGCTGGTCCCGGAGGCCCGCGAGGAGTGGGGTGGGATCGTCCGCGCCGCCGCCGAGCTGGCCACGGCGCACGCGACCGCCACCGTCCCCCGCGTCACGGTGATCACCGCGACCGCGGAGGGTCCGGCGGCCGCGCTGCTCGGCGGGGTCGGGCTCGGCGCCCGTGTGCTCGACCGGTCCGACGACCCGACGACCGCGGAGACCCGGGCGATGATCATCGACGCGCTCGCGGCCGGCCCCGGCCCGGGATCCGACCGGACCGGCGTCCTCGCCCCACCGGGCGGTCCCCCGGCTCCTGCCCCCGCGACCCCTCCGCCCGCGACCCCTGCCCCCGCGGCTCAGGCGGCCGCGACTCAGGTGGCCGCGGCCGGGCCGGTCGCGGTCCGCGGCCACCCGGACGACGCCGAGCTGGCCGCGCTGATCACCGTGCTCGCCGCGACCCGATCCGGAGAGCCCGTCGACGACTCCGCCGGCGACACCCGCGATCACCCGCCCGGCCACGACCCTGGCCACACGGCGGGGCCGGACGGCTGGAGCCGGCACTGGCGACGCGCCGTCACCGGGGCCCGGCCGTCGACCACCGACGAGGGCTGAACCGGGCCTCCACCGTCGGGGGCCGGACCGGGGCGTTCGGCTAGGGTCGGAGCCGTGTCCGAACCGCAGTCCGGGACGTCCGGGTCCGAGCAGCACACCGACGCCGCCGCGCGTCCGATCGACGCCATCGCCGACCGCTACGTCGACGACCTGATCGCCCTGCAGCCCGAGCTGGCCACTCTGCTCGGCGTCCCCGGTCACGACGACCGCTGGAGCGACTACAGCCCCGAGGGGCACGCGGCGCTGGCCGATCTCGACCGCCGGACGGTCGCCGCCCTGGTCGCCGCCGCACCCACCGACGAGCGCGAGAACACCGCCAAGGAGGCGATGCTCGAACGGCTTGGGCTGGCCGGTGAGCTCTACGACGCGCGGATCAGCACCAGCCGGGTCAGCGTGATCGCCGGTGCCGCGCAGGAGATCCGCTCGATCTTCGACCTGATGCCGACCGACAGCGCCGAGGCGTGGCACCACGTCGCCACCCGGCTGCGCGAGATCGGCACCCCGCTCGGCCAGGTCCGCGAGACGCTCGCCGCCGAGGCGCAGGACGGCAACGTCTCGGCCGTCCGGCAGATCAACGGCACCGTCGAGCAGATCCGGTCCTGGACCGGGCAGTCCGGCAGCGACGACTTCTTCGCCGGGCTCGTGGACGGCCTGCCCGCGGAGTACGCCGACGAGGTCGGGGCCGAGCTGCGGGAGGCCGCCGACACCGCGCGGACCGCGTTCGCCGACTTCGGCCGCTGGCTGACCGACGATCTCGCCCCCAAGGCGCCGAGTCTCGACGCGGTCGGCGAGGAGCGCTACGCCCTCAACAGCCGCTACTTCCTCGGCGCCGCGGTGGACCTGCTCGAGACCTACCAGTGGGGCTGGGAGGAGCTGCGGCGGCTGCAGGACCAGCAGCGGCGGATCGCCCGCGAGCTCACCGGCAGCGACGACATCCACGCCGCCTGGGCCGCGCTCGACGCCGACCCGCAGCGCCGGATCGCCAGCGCCGAGGCCTTCCGCGACTGGATGCAGGGGCTCGCCGACCGTGCGCTGGCCGATCTGTCGGGCACCCACTTCGACATCCCGGAGCCGATCCGCAAGATCGAGTGCTGCCTGGCCCCCACCCACGACGGGGCGATCTACTACACCGGCCCCACCGAGGACTTCTCCCGCCCGGGCCGGATGTGGTGGGCGGTGCCGGAGGGCATCGACACCTTCTCCACCTGGAAGGAGGTGACCACCGTCTACCACGAGGGCGTCCCCGGTCACCACCTCCAGGTCGCCCAGAACGCCTATCGGGCGGACCTGTTCAACCGCTGGCAGCGGCAGCTCTGCTGGGTCTCCGGGCACGGCGAGGGGTGGGCGCTCTACGCCGAGCGGCTGATGGACGACCTCGGCTATCTCGACGACCCCGGCAACAAGATGGGGATGCTCGACGCGCAGGCGTTCCGGGCCATCCGGGTGATCATCGACATCGGCATGCATTTGCAGCTGCCCATCCCCGCCGACAACCACCTCGGTTTCCGCCCGGGTGAGCGGTGGACCCCGCAGGCCGGGCTCGAGTTCATCATGGCCCACACCTCCACCGACGAGCCGACGCTGCGGTTCGAGGTCGACCGCTACCTCGGCTGGCCGGGCCAGGCGCCGAGCTACAAGATCGGCGAGCGGATCTGGCTCGAGGCGCGCGCCGAGACGCAGGCCCGCCAGGGCGACGCGTTCGACCTGCGGCAGTTCCACGCCGACGCGCTCAACCTCGGCCCGATGGGGCTCGACCCGCTGCGCCGCGCGCTGGCCCGGTTGTGATCCCGGCCGGGTCCCGGCTCCGGGTCGTCCTCGGCTCCGCCTCGCCGGCCCGGCTGGCCACGCTGCGGTCCGCCGGGCTGGACCCGGAGGTGATCGTCTCCGGGGTCGACGAGACCGTGGTGACCACCACCGTCCCCGCCGAGCTGGCCCAGCAGCTGGCCGAGCTCAAGGCCGACGCCGTGCTGCCGCGGGTCGGTGCCGGCCCGGCCCTGGTGATCGGCTGCGACTCGGTGCTCGAGCTCGACGGCGAGGTCTTCGGCAAGCCGCACACCGCCGCGGTGGCCACCGAGCGGTGGCGGCGGATGCGCGGTCGGTCCGGGGTGCTCCACACCGGCCACCGGCTGCTGCTGGTCGAGGGCGGCGACGTGCGCCGGGTCGGACGGGCCGCCGCGACCACCGTCCACTTCGCCGACCTCACCGACGCCGAGATCGAGGCCTACGTGGCCACCGGCGAACCGCTGGTGGTGGCCGGCGCCTTCACCCTGGACGGGCTGGGTGGCGCCTTCGTCACCGGGATCGAGGGCGACCCGCACAACGTCGTCGGGATCAGCCTGCCGCTGCTGCGGGCCCTGGTCGGCGAGCTCGGGCTGGACTGGCCCGACCTCTGGGCCCGCCCCGCCTCCTGACCCGGCGGCCGACGACCGCCGTCCGGGGCGCGCTCAGCCGACGACGGTGAGGACGATCAGCGCGACGTTGAGCAGCGAGACCAGCCCGACCACCAACCAGCCGAGCCCGAGGGTGACCCGGCGGGTCGGCGCCGCCGCCAGCAGCCTCCGGTCGCCCGCGATCCTGATCAGCGGGACCAGCGCGAACGGCAGCCCGAAGGACAGCACCACCTGGCTGATGATCAGCATCCGGGTCGGGTCGAGCCCGACCGCCAGCAGCACCAGCGCCGGCACCGCGGTGACCAGCCGGCGGACCAGCACCGGCAGCCGCCGGTGCAGCAGCCCGCTCATGATCACCGCACCGGCGTAGCCGCCGACCGAGGTGGAGGCCAGCCCGGAGGCCAGCAGGGCGAGGGCGAAGCAGGTGGCGATGACCGGCCCGAGCACCGCGCCGATCGCCGCGTGGGCGGCCTGCAGCCCGTCCGCCGCGGCCACCGCCTCCGGACGTCCGGACAGCGCGTCGGCGGCCAGCAGCAGCATCCCGACGTTGACCCCGCCGGCCACCAGCATGGCCAGCACCACGTCGAGCCGGACGGCGGGCAGCAGCCGGCGCACCCCCGCCGCGTCGAGGCTGCCGTGCCGGTCGCGGACCAGCGCCGAGTGCAGGTAGATCGCGTGCGGCATCACCGTGGCGCCGAGGATGCCGACCGCCAGCAGCACGCTGTCGGTGCCCTCCAGCCGCGGCAGCAGACCGGACGCGACCCCGACCGGATCGGGCGGGGAGAACACCAGCCCGGCCAGGAACCCGAGGGTGACGATGCCGAGCAGACCGGTGATCACCCGTTCGAACGTCCGCTGCCCGAGCCGGTCCTGGGCCAGCAGCAGGGTGGTCGAGACCACCACGACGACCACCGCCCCGGCGACCGGCGGCAGCCCGAACAGGAGCTGGAGCGCGACGCTGCCGCCGACCACCTCGGCCAGGTCGGTGGCCATCGCCACCGCCTCGGCCTGCAGCCAGTAGGCCACCCGGGCGCCGCGGCGGTTCCGCTGCCCGACCAGCTCGGGCAGCGACCGCCCGGTGAGCAGCCCGACCTTGGCCGACAGGTACTGGACCAACCCGGCCATCACGGTGGCGCCGACCAGCACCCAGAGCAGTAGATAGCCGAACCCGGCGCCGGCGGCGGTGTTGGTGGCCACGTTGCCCGGGTCGACGTAGGCGATGGCCGCCACGAACGCCGGGCCGAGCAGCCGGAGCCGGTCGAGTGCGGCGCGTCCGGGCCGGGTCGCGGTGGACGGCTCGCGGGTGACGGTCATCGCGGCCTCAGCCGACCGGGCGCAGGGTGATCGCGGAGGTGGTGCCGTTGCCGGTGAACTCGCCGGTCCAGCCCTGCCCGGTGAACGCGAGCGCGGGCGTGGTCGGGTCCGCGTGCCGCGCGGTGACGGTGAACCCGGTCTTCGGCAGTGCCACGAGCAGGTATTCGTAGACGTCGTCGGCTGTGGGTGCCGCGAACACCACGGTGACCAGGCCGGCCTGGTCGGAGGCCGCGGTGACGTAGCTGTCCCGCGGGACGGTGAAGGCCAGCCGCGGCCCGTTCGTGAACCCGAGCGAGGCCAGCGTCACCCCGCAGTCGGGGATCGCGCTGGGCGAGACCGCGGCCGTGCTCGGCCCGGAGGGCTGCGGGGTCGGCGTGGTGCGGGCACCGATCGGCGTGCCCGCGCAGCCGGAGAGCGCGAGAGCCGTGCCGGCGACGGCGACGGCGACGGCCGTCGCCATCCCGCGTCCCCGCTCGCGCTCCCACCGCACGCGCCCACGGTACGGGCTGGGACGGCCGGGTCCGGCCGCCGCTCAGCCAGACGCCGACCCGAGCGGGCCGGGCCACCACACGGCACGACCACACGGCAGGACCACACCGCATCACCACACTGCACGACCACACGGCAGGACCACACTGAGGACGGAGCCAGCGCGGTCGCGTCGAATCGCGGCGGACCCGTCCACCCCGATAACCTCGTCGGGTCATGGTTGTGCAATCCGCCGAGCCCGAGTCCGGCACCGCCGTCCGGCGGTCCCGGGTGCCCGCGGCCGTCCGCGCCCTGCGTCCGCGCCAGTGGATCAAGAACGTGCTGGTGCTGACCGTCCCGCTGGCCGCCGGGGTGCTCTTCCGGCCCGCCGTGCTGCTCGACTCCGCGCTCGCCTTCGTGGCGTTCTGCCTGATCAGCGGGTGCGTCTACCTGATCAACGACATCCGCGACATCGAGGAGGACCGGCTCCACCCGAAGAAGCGGCTGCGGCCGATCCCGGCCGGTGAGCTGCGGATCAGTGCGGCCTGGGTGCTGGCCGGCATCGTCGGGGTCGCCGGGTTCGCCATCGGGTTCGCCACCTCGGTCGAGCTCGGCATCACCCTGGCCGTCTACCTCGGCCTGCAGATCATCTACTCGACCTTCCTCAAGCACCAGCCGGTGATCGACCTGGCCATGGTCTCGAGCGGCTTCCTGCTCCGCGCGGTGGCCGGCGGCGTGGCCAACGACCTCGCGCTCAGCCAGTGGTTCCTGCTCGTCGCGTCGTTCGGCTCACTGTTCATGGTGGCGGGCAAGCGCTACTCCGAGATGCTCAGCCTCGGCGCCGAGGCCGGCACCCGCCGGTCGCTGGCCCGCTACTCCGAGTCCTACCTGCGGTTCGCCTGGATGCTGGCCGCCGCGATGGTGCTGATCAGCTACAGCCTCTGGGCGTTCGAGAACCTCAGCCGGGGCGCGTTCGGGATCGGCTGGACCGCGATCTCCATCGCACCGTTCACGCTCGGTCTGCTCCGCTACGCGATGGACGTCGACGCCGGCAACGCCGGCGAACCCGAGGACGTGGTGCTCCGCGACCGGGTGCTGCAGATCTTCGGGCTGATCTGGCTGGTGCTGATCGCCGTCGCCGTCTTCACCGGTCGCCAGCAGACAGGAGCCTGACCGTGAGCGACTTCCCCGAGACCGTCGGCACGCAGGTGCCGTCGATCCGGCCCACCCCGCCCGCCCCGGAGCTGCCGCTGGTCCCCGACCAGCTCACCCCGCTGCACGGCTGGGGCCGGGCCAACGCCAGCCGCGCGCACGTCGCCAGCATCGACTCGGTCGCCGGTGCGGTGTCCGCGCTGCGCCAGGCCGAGTCCGGCGGGTACGCCGCCCGCGGGGTCACCCCGCGCGGGCTCGGCCGCAGCTACGGCGACGCCGCGCAGAACGCCGGCGGCACGGCCCTCGACCTGACCACGCTGAACCGGATCCTGCACGTCGACGCCGAGGCCGACCCGCCGACCGTCGACGTCCAGGCCGGCGTCAGCCTCGACAAGCTGATGAAGGCGCTGCTGCCGTTCGGTCTGTGGGTGCCGGTGCTGCCCGGGACCCGGCAGGTCACCATCGGCGGGGCGATCGCGGCCGACGTCCACGGCAAGAACCACCACACCGAGGGCAGCTTCGGCAACCACGTCCGCTCGCTGCGGCTGCTGGTCGCCGACGGCCGGGTGCTCGACCTCAGCCCCGACAGCGCCGACCCCGACGACAACGCCGCCTTCTGGGCCACCGTCGGCGGGATGGGGCTGACCGGCGTCGTGCTCAGCGCCGTGCTCGAGCTCAAGCGGGCCGAGACCGCCTACTTCAGCGTCGACACCGACCGCACCGCCGACCTCGACGAGCTGATGACCGCGATGGCCACCGGCGACGAGAACTACACCTACTCGGTGGCCTGGTTCGACGCGGTCAGCACCGGCAAGCACCTCGGCCGGGCCGTGCTCACCCGCGGCCGGGCCGCGAAGCTGGCCGATCTGCCGGCCAAGCTGCGGCCCCGGGCGCTCGAGTTCAAGGCCCCCTCGTTCGGGACCATCCCGGCGATCTTCCCCAACCGGCTGGTCAACAAGGCGACCGGCAAGGCGTTCAGCGAGTTCTGGTACCGCAAGGCGCCCAAGCACCGGGTCGGCGAGATCCAGAACATCACCCAGTTCTTCCACCCGCTCGACATCGTCAGCGAGTGGAACCGGCTCTACGGCCCGAACGGCTTCCTGCAGTACCAGTTCGTGGTGCCGTTCGGCGCCGAGGACACCTTCGCCCGGTGCGTCGAGCTGATCGCCACCTCCGGACACGTGTCCTGCCTCAACGTGCTCAAGCGGTTCGGCGCCGCGAACCCCGGCCCGCTCTCGTTCCCGACGCCGGGCTGGACGCTGGCCGTCGACCTGCCGATCGAACCGGGCCTGGACCGGCTCTGCGACCGGCTCGACGAGCAGGTGCTGTCGGTCGGCGGCCGGATCTACCTGGCCAAGGACTCCCGGCTGAGCGCCGCGACGTTCCGGCAGATGTACCCGCGGCTCGACGACTTCATGGCCGTCCGCCGCCGGCTCGACCCGAACGCCGTCTTCACCTCCGACCTGGCCCGTCGGCTCGACCTCGTCTGACCCGAAGGAGAACCCCGTGATCGACGCGCTCGGCGCGCCCCAGTCGCTGCTGCTGCTCGGCGGCACCTCGGACATCGCCCTGGCCATCGCCGAGCGCTACGCGGCGCACCGCCCGCTGCGGGTGGTGCTGGCCGCCCGGCCCGGCGAGCGCCGGACCGCGGCTGCCCAGCGGTTGAGCGGGCACGGCTGCACGGTCACCGAGGTCGACCTCGACGCCCGCGACCACGCCAGCCACGCGGCGACGATCGAGCAGGCGTTCGCCGGCGGGGACGTCGACGTCGCGGTGGTCGCGTTCGGCTTGCTCGGCGACGCCGAGCGGGCCTGGACCGACGCCGAGCACGCGCTCGAGCTGGCCGAGGTCAACTACGCCGCCCCGGTGCACCTCGGCGTGCTGCTGGCCGACCGGCTCAAGGCCCAGGGCCACGGCCGGATCGTCGCCCTGTCCAGCGTGGCCGGCGAGCGGGTGCGCCGCTCGAACTTCGTCTACGGCTCGACCAAGGCCGGCTTCGACGGCTTCTTCCTCGGGCTCGGCGAGGCGCTCCGCGACACCGGGGTCTCGGTGACCGTGGTCCGGCCCGGCTTCGTCCGGACCAAGATGACCGACGGGATGGACGCCGCCCCGCTGTCGGTCACCGCCGAACAGGTCGCCGAGGCGACCGTCGCCGCGGTCCGCGCGCGCCGCGAGCTGATCTGGGTCCCGACCGCCATGCGCGGCGTGATGTCGGGGCTGCGGCACGTGCCGCGGCCGCTGTTCCGCAAGCTGCCGATCTGACCGGGATCCCGAGCCCCGACCACCCTCGGTAGGTTGGCGACGGTGACCAGCCCCACCGTCGACCGGCTCGCCTTCACCACCCTCGGCATCCCCGGGGCCCCGCTCACCGAGGTGGCCGCGCTCGCGGTCCGCAGCGGCTGGCGCGGGGTCGAGCTGCGCAGCGCGGACGACGAACCGGTGCACGTCGGGATGGACGCGGAGGCGGTCGCCGCCGCCCGCGAGGCACTGGCCGGGGTGACCGTGCTGGCCACCAACTCCTACGTCCGCAGCGGCAGCCCGGACCTCGACGACGACGCGGTGGTGGCCGCCGCGGTGGCCGAGGCCGAGCTCGCGGTCGCCCTCGGCGCGCCGGCGGTCCGGGTGTTCCCGGGCGCCGCCGCCGACCCCGGCACGGCCGAGCACGCCGAGCGCGAGCAGGCGATGGTCCGGCGGCTCCGCGCCGCCGCCGACCGGCTGCCCGACGGCGTGGAGCTGTGGCTGGAGACCCACGATTCGCACCGCACCGGCGCCGACGTGGCCCGGGTGCTCGCCGCGGTCGACCACCCGCGGGTGCGGGCGATCTGGGACCTGGCCCACCCGCCCAAGGGCGGCGAGGCCTGGACCGACACCCTCGACCGGCTGCGCCCGCACCTCGCCCACGTCCAGATCAAGGACGAGCGGCCCGGGCAGGTCCCGCTGTTCCTCGGCGACGGCGACGTACCGGTGGCCGCGATCGTCCGGGCGCTCGAGGCCGACGGCTACCCCGGCTGGTACAGCCTGGAGTACGAGCTCAAGTGGCACCCCGAGGCGCCGCCGCTGGCCGAGGCGCTGGCCGCCGGGACCACCTGGTGGGCCGCCCAGGGGCTCTGAGCCCGAGCGCCACCCCGGTCCCCGCTCTGCTCCCGGCTTTCCCCTCGGGTCCGGGTCAGCGCAGCCCGAGCCCGGCCAGCCGGACCAGGTTGCGGGTCGCCATGGTGACGGTGAGCGGGCCGACCCGCGGGACGAACACCCCGGCCACGTCGAGCGCGCTGTCGTCGAAGTTGGCGCGCTCGGCCACGTTGACGCAGATCGCCCCGGGCTTGATCTCCTCGCCGCGGATCCGGGTGAAGTCGGCGGCCGGCACCGCGGAGATCACCACGTCGGCGGCGGCCAGCGCCTCGGCCCGCCCGACGCCGGACTCGCGGACGTCGTGGGTGTGCCGGCCGATCGCGGGCTCGAAGACCACGCTGCCGGTGACGTCCAGCGAGTGCACCAGGGCGCCGTCGTTGGCCAGCATCGCCGCCAGCGGCCGGCCGACCAGGTCGCTCCGGTTGATCACGCAGGCGGTCAGTCCCTCGAGCGGCGCCACCGCGTCGGTGCTCTGCTCCGCCGGGCGCCCGGCCATCCCGGCGTGCTGGAGCAGCTTGAGGATCGCCAGCGGCGTGCAGGGCAGGATCGCCCGCTGGGTCCGGTCGGGGTCGAGGTAGCGCTGGTTCTCGTAGAGCAGCCGGCTCCAGAACGAGTGCAGTCCCTCGACGTCCTTGCGCGGGTCGACGAGCTCGCGGAGCCAGCGGTCCCCGGCCGGGTTGTCGAGCGGGTAGTAGAGGAACACCCCGTCGGTGTCGGGCTCGACGTTCGCCGCGGCGATGGCGCCCTCGACCTCGGCCGGGCCGACGTGCCGCAGGTCGAAGTCGATGCCCACCGCGCGGCAGCCGCGGCGGGCGTACCGGGCGTAGGTGGCGGCCGGCCCGTCGGTCCGGCCGAGCAGCCCGACCACCCGCAGCCGGCGTCCGGCCCCGGCCAGCGCACCCACGTCGGCGCGGACCTCCTCGCGGTAGGCCTCGGCCACCGTGGCCGGGTCGAGCACCCGGGCGGTCACACCCCGCTCCCCTCGCCGGCCGGCACCGGGGCCGGGTCCAGCCCGGCGAGCACCGCGTCACGCCGGTCCCGGAACGCGGGCGCCTGGTCGGCGCCGGTCCGCTCGAGGGCGGTCAGGTTGATGTCGGCGGTCCGGACGGCGGCGCGCACCGCCCCCTCGATCAGGTCGCGACCGGCGAGCACGTCGCTGCGGATGCCGCGCTTGACGAGCGGTTCGAGCACGAACGACAGCGCCCGGGCGGCGGCGAGCGTCTCGGCGAGCCGCAGGGGCGCGTCGGTGGCGGCGACGGTGGCGCCGGTCACCGCTGCGGTCCGGGTGGCGCGGGCGCCCTCGTCGTCACGCGGGAGCCGGTAGGCCGCCATCAGCGCGTCGAAGACGGCGACGTCCTCGTCGGCGGCCGGCTCCACCTCGGCCCGCAGCGCGGCGAGCCGGGCGGCGTGCTGCTCGAGGTCGGGGTCGTCGGTGACGGCCACCGCCATCTGCAGCAGCGCGATCCCGAACGCTCCGGACAGCGCGGCGACCGAACCGCCCCCGGGGGTCGGATCGGCCGACGCCGTCCGGGTCAGCAGATCGGTCGCGGTCGACGACCAGAGACTCGTGCCCACGCGGCCGGAGCCTAACCGGAACCCGGCGCCCGGCCGCTCAGCGTCCCAGCCAGCCGCCGTCGACGGCCAGCAGGTGACCGTGGACGTAGGCCGAGGCGTCCGAGGCCAGGAACACCGCGGGACCGACGAAGTCCTCCGGGGTGGCCCACCGGCCGGCCGGGATCCGCTCGGAGATCTGCCGGTTCCGGGTCTCGTCGGCCAGCAGCGCGGCGTTCATGTCGGTGGCGACGTAGCCGGGCACCAGCGCGTTGACGTTGACCCCGGCGGCGGCCCACTCGTTGGCCAGCGCCTTGGTCAGCTGACCGACCGCGCCCTTGGCCGCGGCGTAGGCGGGCACGGTGAAGCCGCCCTGGAAGGTGGTCACCGAGGCGATCAGGACGATCTTGCCCGAGCCGCGCGGGACCATCACCCGGCCGGCGGCCTGGGCCAGCAGCCAGACGCTCTTGAGGTTGACCTGAAGCACGTGGTCCCAGGCGTCCTCCACGAAGTCGACCGACGGCTCGCGGTGCTGCACCCCGGCCGAGGGCACCAGCACGTCGAGGGTGCCGAACCGGTCGACCACCTCCGGAACGACCCCGCGCACCTGGTCGTTGTCCGCCACGTCGCAGCGGACCAGCTCGCACCGCCGGCCGAGCGCCCGCAGCTCGTCGCGGAACCCGGTGTCCTCGGTGCTGCGCTGCAGCAGCGCGACGTCGGCGCCGGCCTCGGCCAGCCCGCGGGCGATCGCCCGGCCGATCCCGCGGCTGCTCCCGGTGACCGCGGCCACCCGTCCGGTCAGGTCGAACATCGCCGAGGTCTGCACCGGCCCGATTCTGCCGCAGCGGTCGCCCGGCCGGCTCAGAGCCGGGTCAGTCCGGCGGTCACCGGGACCGGCAGGTCGACCCGGGTGCCGAGGTCCGCCCCGACGCCGAAGTCGTCGACCACCACGGTCAGCCGGTCCGGGGTCGCCTCGTGGATCCGCACCCGGTAGCCGTCGCCGCCGCGGCCGACCGCCGCCGGCTCGAACCACCAGTACTCGGCCAGGCAGGCCATCCCCTCCGCCTCGAGCAGCGCCGCGGCGTCGAGGTAGTCCGCGGCGACCCCGAGCGGGTAGCCGAAGACGGTGAGCGGCAGGAAGTCGTCGCCGACGGGCGCGAGATAGCCGACGAGCTCGTCGTCGCTCTCGCGCCGGTGCGGCAGCCAGTCCGACGGGATCATGATCATCATCGTCGCGTCCGGCCGGCGTGCGGACAACCGGTTATCCGGCCGGCTCAGACCGGGGGGACGCCGTGCCGCTTGGCCGGCCGGCTGCGGTCCTTGCCCCCCGCCGCCGCGTACCGGACGATCAGCTCGCCCCGCAGGTCGGCGGGCTCGACCACAGCGTCGATCACCAGGTCGGAGGCCAGCCGGAGCAGGTCGAGGTCGGTCTCGTACGCGCGGCGCCGGTCGCTGACGAACTGCGACCGCTCGTCCGGGTCGTCGATCGCGGCGATCTTGTTCGCCCAGACCGCGTTCACCGCGGCCTCCGGACCCATCACCGCGATCCGCGCGGTGGGCAGGGCCAGACAGGCGTCGGGGCCGAAGCCCGGGCCGCACATCGCGTACAACCCTGCGCCGTAGGCCTTGCGGACGATCACCGAGACCGTCGGGACCGTCGCCTCGGCCACCGCGGTGATCATCTTCGCGCCGTGCCGGATGATCCCCTGCCGCTCCACCGCGCTGCCGATCATGAACCCGGGGACGTCGGCCAGGTAGAGCAGCGGCAGGCCGAACGCGTCGCAGAACCAGATGAACCGGGCGGCCTTGTCGGCGGAGTCGACGAACAGCACCCCGCCCTTGACCGCCGGCTGGTTGGCCAGCACGCCGACCGGGTGGCCGTCGAGCAGCCCGAGCCCGACCACCAGCTCGGGGGCGAAGAGCGGCTTGACCTCGACGAAGCTGTCGGCGTCGAGCACCGCGTCGATCACGGTGTGGACGTCGTAACCGACGCCCTCGTCGGCCGGCACCAGGTCGTCGGTGAAGTCGACGGCCGGAGGGGTCGGGTCGAACACCGGCGGCGGCTGCCGCCAGCTGGTCGGGAGGTAGCCGAAGAACTGCCGGGCCTGGGTGATGGCGTCCTCGTCGTCGACGGCCAGCTGGTCGCCGCAGCCGGACACCTCGGCGTGCATCCGGGCGCCGCCCATCTCGGTCAACCCGACCTTCTCTCCCACCACCATCTCGGCCATCCGCGGCGACCCCAGGTACATCGACGCGTTCGCCTCGACCATGATCACCAGGTCGCAGAACGCCGGGATGTAGGCGCCGCCCGCCGCGCTCGGCCCGAACAGGCAGCAGATCTGCGGCACCTTGCCCGAGAGCGCGACCTGGTTGGCGAAGATCCGCCCGGCGCCCCGTCGGCCGGGGAACAGCTCGATCTGGTCGGTGATCCGGGCTCCGGCCGAGTCGATCAGCCAGAAGACCGGCAGCTCCTCGCGGAGCGCGGTCTCGGTGACCCGGATGATCTTCTCCACGGTGCGGGCACCCCAGGAGCCGGCCTTGACGCCCGGGTCGTTGGCCACCACCAGCGCCGGCCGCCCGTCCACCAGCCCGCGTCCGGTGACCACCCCGTCGGCGGGCAGCCCGGCCCCGTCGAGGGTGGCCACGGCGTTGGCCAGCCGGCCGTCCTCGACGAAGCTGCCCGGGTCGACCAGCAGGGCGATCCGGTCGCGGACCCAGAGCTTGCCCTGCTCGGCCAGCCGAACCGCGGCCCGCGGGCTCGGGGCGTCGGTCGCGGCGCGCGCGGCGGCCCACCGCTCGGCGTCGGTCGGCCGCGGCACCCCGGTCGGACCGCCCTCGCCGCTGTCGTTCGGGCCGCCGGTCATGCGACCGGCAGCCCGAGGCCGCGAGCGATCACCAGCCGTTGGATCTCCGAGGTGCCCTCACCG
Source organism: Microlunatus kandeliicorticis (assembly GCF_014137855.1). Lineage (GTDB taxonomy): Bacteria > Actinomycetota > Actinomycetes > Propionibacteriales > Propionibacteriaceae > Microlunatus > Microlunatus kandeliicorticis. The sequence continues at coordinate 1,043,087 of NZ_JACGWT010000001.1, read as the reverse complement.
ATCTCAAGGATCTTGGCGTCCCGGTAGAAGCGGGCGATCGGGTACTCCTCGACGAAGCCGTAGCCGCCGAACACCTGGGCGGCGACCCGGGTGGCGGTGACGGCGGCCTCGGTGGCGTGCAGCTTGGCGGCCGCCGCGGCCCGGCTGTACTCGGCCCGGAACCGGGCGTCCTCGGCGATCCGCCCGGCGGTGGCGTCGTCGCGGAGCGCGGCCGCGGCATAGACCATCAGGTGGGCGGTGCGGGCCATCACGTCGAGATCGGCGATCGGGAAGGCCACTCCCTGCTTGGCGCCGATCGGGCCGCCGAAGGCGGTCCGGGTGCCGGCGTGGTCGAGAGCCAGGTCGCGGCAGGCCCGGATGCAGCCGAGCGCGAGCGCCGCCACCGCCACCCGGCCGTCGTCGAGGGTGGAGAGGAACTGGGCCATCCCGCGCCCGCGGGTGCCGAGCAGGTGGTCCTGCGGCACCCGGGCGCCCTCGAGCACCAGCGGGTGGGTGTCCGACGCGTGCCAGCCGAGCTTGTCGTAGGCGGGGCCGACGACCAGGCCGGGCGTCCCGGCCGGCACCAGCAGGGTCGAGACCTCCGGCCGGCCGTCGGGGTGCCGTCCGGTGCGGGCCGCGACGCTGATCACCGACGTGAGCGCGGTGCCCGAGTTGGTGATGAACTGCTTGCTGCCGGCCAGCGTCCAGTGCCCGTCGACGAGAGTGGCGGTGGTCCGCAGCGCGCCGGCGTCGGAGCCGCCGTCGGCCTCGGTCAGCGCGAAGGCCGCCAGGGCCCGCCCGGCCACCAGGTCGGGCAGCCAGCGCTGCTTCTGCTCCTCGGTGCCGTAGCGGGCGATCGGGGTGATCCCCAGCCCGACCGCGGCCTCGAGGGTGATGCCGAGCGACTGGTCGACCCGGCCGATCTCCTCGACCGCGACGCAGAGGCCGGTGAGGTCGCCGGCGCCGCCGTACTCCTCGGGGGCCGACAGCCCGAACAGCCCGAGCTCGCCCATCCGCCGGACCACGTCGACCGGGAAGACGTGCTCGCGGTCCCACGCGGCGGCGTGCGGGGCGATCTCGGCCGCCGCGAAGTCGGCGACCACCGCCCGCAGGTCCTCGTGGTCCTCGTCGAGCCGGAACGACCCGGGGACCGCCCGGGCCGGTGTCCTCCGTCGGGTCTGTGCTGTGCGTACCGGGTCGCCCGCCACGTCGTCCTCCCGTGAGCCTCGCGCGTCGTCGCGCGAAACCAGCTTACGCTTACGTAAAGGGAACTCGGGGGCCAGGAGGCGCGTGTGACGGGGAGCAGGACGGCGACCGGTCCGACGGCTGCGCCGCAGGGCGAACAGGACCGGACCTGGAGCATCGGCGAGCTCGCCGCCGAGAACGACACCACGCTGCGGACCATCCGGTTCTACGAGGACTCCGGGCTGCTCACCCCCGAGCGCGTCGGCACCCGCCGGGTCTACCACCCCCGTGACCGGGTCCGGCTGCAGCTGATCCTCCGCGGCAAGCGGCTCGGCTTCAGCCTCGGCGAGATCGCCACCATCGTGGACATGTACGACGCCGAGCCCGGCGAGGCCGGTCAGCTCGACTACCTGCTCGACCAGATCGGACGACGCCGCGCCGAGCTCGAGCAGCGGCGCGCCGACATCGCGCAGACGCTCGCCGAGCTCGACGCGGTCGAACGCCGCTGCCGCGCGGATCTCCGCCGACTGCGGTCCGGTCGACGACCCGCGGAGCGGCGCGCTCAGCCGACTGAGAAGAAACCCACGACACGCTGAGAGCAGGCTTTTGCGCGCCCGAGTCCCGGCTGTGTACCTTTCGGTACAACCCACTGCGGCGGCGATCGGTTGCCCCGCGAGCGGCCGCACATTCCCCCGAGCGCGCCGGTCAGGACGGTCGTGCGATGGAACGCCGCCGCGGTGGCGCCCAACGCTCCCGCTCGGCTCAGTCGAGCGGCATCGGCTCGTCGACCGTGGCCAGCAACAGGCGGTTGAACTTCCCGAAGGCGGCGTGGGTGAGCGGGCCGTCGCCCCGGACCAGGTAGTCGATCATCAACCCGCGGGCCAACGCGACGTGCAGCCGGCCGGCCAGGCCCGCGGCTCGCTCGTCGAGACCCTGGGTGGACCAGAACCGGGCCAGCGGTCCGGCGTAGCTGTCGATGACCAGGCCGCGGATCTGCTTCACCGGCTGTTCGCCGTGGACGGCGAGCAGCGCGAGCTCGAAGACCAGCGGGCCGCTGCCGTCCAGCCGGCGGAGGATCCGGTTCCACAGGTCCCCGAACGCGGCGTCGTTGGGATCCCCGCCCGGGTGGCGGTCCACCAACACGTCGAGGTCGGCGGCCTGGTGGCTCTCGATCCGTTCGACCAGAGCCGCCAGCACGCCCTCCCGCGACCCGAAGTGGTAGATCAGCATCCGGTGACTGCTCCCGGCTGCCGCTGCCAGCCGGCGCAGGCTCAGGCGGCCGAAGCCGGAGCCTCCAGCGTTGGCGATCAAGGCGTCGAGCAACTGCTGCCGGACGCTCACCGCCGGTCGCGACGTCGGCGCGACCGGCCGCCGGCCCGCGGAGAGCCGCGCTCGGTCGTCGGTCTCGGGGTGCAGCCGGATCAGCGCGCGGACCGCGGGCCGGTCGGGGTGCAGCAGCCGCGCGTACCAGCTCACCAGCCGACCGAGGTCCTCGTGCGTCCCGCCCAACAGCCGGTCCAGCACCAGACCCCGCCCGATGGCCACCTGGACGGCGGCCAGGTCCTCGGCCACTGGTTCGGGGTATCCGTGTTGGACCCAGAACGACCGCAGCGGAGCGAGGTCGGCACCGACCGAGTGGTCCGGCTCGTCCACCGACTCCCCGGTCATCGCCCGGACCCACAGCTCGAGCATCAGCGGACCGTCGCTGGCCAATCGGTCCTCGGTCTCGCGCCAGACGTCGAGGAAGTCGCCCCGGTCCTCCAGCTCGTCGAGGCCCTGGACGGTGAGCTCGTGCGAGGAGCGGCTGAGATGATCACCGCCGCGCTCCGCGACCGCCGCGATCAGTCCGTCGCGCGACCCGAAGTGGTAGAGCAGCATCCGGTGGCTGCTGCCGACCGCGTCGGCGATCCGGCGCAGGCTCTGCTCGGCCAGGCCGTTGTTCCGGGCGTGCGCGACCACGAGGTCGAGCAGGCGCTCGCGTTCCCCACCGACGGCCCGACCGGCCTCCCCGCCGTCCCGGTCGGCCGCCCCGTCCGGGCTGCCGCCGTGGGCGCCCGCCCCGTCCTCCTGGGGACCCTTCACGGCCGGGCCGGCTGGCCGGTCACGTCCCAGAGGTGGTGCAGCACGTCGTGCAGGAAGTACTGGGCGAGCGTGGTGACGGTGAACCGCGAGCCCTCCGAACGCCGGCCGGGCCGGTCGAGCTGCTCCGGCCGCAGACCGCGCAACCGGGAGACCAGCGACCCGGCGGCGGCGAACAGCTCCTCGGCCACCACGTCCGGGTCCTGGCCGGCGTAGTCGTCGCTGACCGCGGTCGCGTCCTGGTCCCAGTCGGCGAAGACCGGGTCGTCCTGGTCGAGCATCGACCCGAGCCGCTCGTCGAAGACGGCGTAGACGTCGCGGACGTGCGCGCCGTACTCGAGCGGCGACCAGACCGCCGGGGCGGGCCGGGCCGCGGCGGCCGGGTTCGAGGTCAGGATCTGCACCCACTCGGCGGCGGCCGCCTCCGCACGGTCGGCCACCTCCTCGATCGGGACCTCACCGGCGGCGAGCCCGCACTCGGGGCAGCGCCGGTCGAGCGTCCAGGTCCAGTCCTTGCGGTCCGGCGGCGGCGGCTCGAGCGGCGGACGTGGCATCGCGTCAGGCTAGCCCCTCACGGGCCCCCGACCCCCGGCGACCCGGCCGGATTGCCGACGCTGTAGCGGAGCCCGGCCGAGCGGCTGCCAGACTCGTGCCGTGACCGTCGACCTCAACGCCGACCTCGGGGAGTCCTTCGGGCGCTGGCGGCTGGGCGACGACGCGGCGATGCTCGACCTGATCACCTCGGCCAACGTGGCCTGCGGCTTCCACGCAGGCGACCCGACGACGCTGCGGACGACCTGCCGGCAGGCCGCCGAGCGCGGCGTCCGGATCGGCGCGCAGGTCGGCTACCGCGACCTGGCCGGCTTCGGCCGGCGGTTCGTCGACGTCGCCCCGGACGACCTCGCCGCGGACGTCCTCTATCAGCTCGGCGCCCTCGACGGTCTGGCCCGGACGGCGGGCAGCCGGGTGGGCTATCTCAAGCCGCACGGCGCGCTCTACAACACCGTGGTCGACCACCCAAGGCAGGCCGAGGCGGTGCTCGACGCCGTCGTCGCCTGGTCGGAGGCGACCGGCGCGGCGCTGCCGGTGCTCGGCCTGCCGGGATCGGTGCTGCTCGACCGGGCCGCCGCCCGCGGACTGCCGGCGGTGACCGAGTACTTCGTCGACCGGAACTACACCGACGACGGGCGACTGGTCGACCGCCGGCGTCCGGACGCGTTGATCGACGACCCGGCCGAGGCCGCCGAGCGGGCGGTCGCCGCCGCCCGCGACGGGCGGGCGCGGTCGTTCTGCACGCACGGGGACAGCCCCGGCGCGGTGCAGATGGCCCGGGCGGTCCGCGAGGCCCTGACCGCGGCCGGGATCACGCTCGAGCCGTTCAGCTGACGTGACCGACCCGTTCCGGGCTGTGCCCGCCGGGGTCCCCGGCCGCCGGTTGCTGCCCTGTGGCGACGAGGCGGTGCTGGTCGAGTGCGCCGACCTGGCCGACGCCCGTGCCGTGCTCGCCGCGCTCGAGCGCACCGGACCGGCGCCCGCCGGCGGCGGACCCGTGGCCGAGGTGGTCCCGGGCGCGCGGACCCTGCTGCTGCGGCTGCGGACCGGGATCGACGACCCGGCCGTGGCGGCGCTGACCGCCCGGCTGCTGACCGCACCCGCCACCCCGGACGACGCGGGCGGTCCGGGCCGTGGCGCCGCGCCCACAGCGGTCGGAGCACCGGTCGAGATCCCGGTCCGCTACGACGGCGAGGACCTGGCCGCGGTCGCCGCGCTGCTCGGGGTCGATCCGGCCGAGGTCGTCCGCCGGCACACCGGGACGGTCTGGACGGTGGCCTTCGGCGGGTTCGCCCCCGGCTTCGGCTACCTGGTGCCCCAGACCTCCGGCGGGCACCTGACCGTGCCCCGCCGGGACAGCCCGCGGACCGCGGTCCCGGCCGGCGCGGTCGGGCTGGCCGGGTCGTACTCGGGGGTCTACCCGCGGAGCGGACCGGGGGGCTGGCAGCTGATCGGCCGGACCGACCTGGTGCTGTTCGACCCCGACGCCGACCCGCCGGCGCTGCTGCGGCCCGGCGCCCGGGTCCGGTTCACCGACCTCGGCGCCGCCCGGTGATCACCGTCGTCCGGCCCGGGCCGCTCGCGCTGCTCCAGGACCTCGGCCGCCCCGGGCTGGCCGCGATCGGCGTCCCGACGTCCGGCGCGGCCGACCGCGGCCAGGCCGCGCTGGCCCACCGGCTGGTGGGCAACCGACCGGACGCGGCCCTGCTCGAGACCGTCCTCGGTGGTCTCGAGCTGCGTTCCGACGACCCGCTCTGGTGCGCCGTTACCGGCCCGGCCACCGCGGTCACGGTCGACGGCCGACCGGTCGGGACGCACCGCCGGGTGCTGCTCCCCCCGGACGTCCCGCTGGTCGTCGCCGCGCCGCCGCGCGGGCTGCGTCACTACGTCGCGGTCCGCGGCGGGCTGGTCCCGCCACCGGTGCTCGGCAGCCGGTCGACCGACCTGCTCTCCGGGCTCGGACCGGCCCCGCTCCGCGCCGGCGACCGGCTGCCGGTCGGCGACCCCACCGGCCCGCTGCCGCCCGCGGTGCGGCTGCCCCCGCCGGCGGCGGTCGGCGAGCTGTGGCTGACCACCGGACCACGCCGGGACTGGCTGGACGGCACGGGGTGGTCGGCGCTGGTCGGCACCACCTGGGAGGTGAGCGCCGAGTCGAACCGGGTCGGGGTCCGGCTGACCGGGCCGCCGGTCCCCCGTCGCACCGACGCGGAGCTGCCGTCCGAGGGCCTGGTCCGGGGTGCGGTCCAGCTGCCGCCGTCGGGCCAGCCGGTGCTGTTCGGCGCCGACCACCCGGTCACCGGCGGCTACCCGGTGGTCGCGGTGCTCACCCCGACCAGCGCCGACGCCGCCGCGCAGCTGCGGCCGGGCGACCGGGTCCGGCTGCGGTTCCGGCCCGGGCCGGCGGGTGGTGCGCACCCGGTCGAGCCCGGGGCCCCGGCGACCGCCCGGTAGATTTCCGTCGCCCGGCGGCGCCCCGCGCACCGGTCCGGGGGCAGGTCCCACGACGACTCCACGACGACGAGGGGTGAGCGGTGTCGATCAGCAAGGTGCTGGTGGCCAACCGGGGCGAGATCGCGGTCCGGGTGATTCGGGCCGCCGCCGACTGCGGGCTGGCCAGCGTGGCGGTCTACGCCGAACCCGACGCCGACGCCCTCTTCGTCGGGTTGGCCGACGAAGCGTTCGCCCTCGGCGGCAGCACGCCGGCCGACAGCTACCTCGACATCGAGAGGATCCTCGCCGTCGCCCGCCGGTCCGGTGCCGACTCGGTCCACCCCGGCTACGGCTTCCTCTCCGAGAACGCGAGCTTCGCCCGTGCGGTGCTCGCGGCCGGGCTGGTCTGGATCGGTCCGCCGCCGGAGGCCATCGACGCGCTCGGCGACAAGGTCACCGCCCGCCGGATCGCCGAGCAGGTGGGGGCGCCGCTGGTCCCGGGCACCCCCGGGCCGGTCGCCGACGCGGCCGCGGTGGTCGCGTTCGCCGAGGAACACGGGCTGCCGGTGGCGATCAAGGCGGCCTACGGCGGCGGCGGCCGCGGGCTCAAGGTGGCCCGGACCCTCGAGGAGATCCCCGAGCTTTTCGACTCGGCGGTCCGCGAGGCCACGGCGGCCTTCGGCCGCGGCGAGTGCTTCGTCGAGCGCTACCTCGACCGGCCCCGGCACGTGGAGACCCAGTGCCTGGCCGACCGGCACGGCGACGTCGTGGTGGTCTCCACCCGCGACTGCTCGCTGCAGCGGCGGCACCAGAAGCTGGTCGAGGAGGCACCGGCACCGTTCCTCGACCGCGACCAGCACGACCGGCTGGTGGCTGCGTCGAAGGCGATCCTCCGGAAGGCGGGCTACGTCGGTGCCGGCACCTGCGAGTTCCTGATCGGCCAGGACGGCACCCTGTCGTTCCTCGAGGTCAACACCCGGCTCCAGGTCGAGCACCCGGTCAGCGAGGAGGTGACCGGGCTCGACCTGGTCGCCGAGATGTTCCGGATCGCCGACGGCGAGCCGCTCGGCTACGACGACCCTTCACCTCGCGGCCACGCGATCGAGTTCCGGCTCAACGCCGAGGACCCGGGCCGCCACTTCCTGCCCGCCCCCGGCACCCTGACCGTCTGGACCCCGCCGACCGGTCCCGGCGTCCGGGTCGACGAGGGCTACCGGGCCGGCGACACCGTCCCCGGCGCCTTCGACTCGCTGCTGGCCAAGCTGGTGGTCACCGGCGCCGACCGGGCGCAGGCGCTGGCCCGGGCCCGCCGCGCGCTGGCCGAGCTGGCGGTCGACGGGATGCCGACCGTGCTGCCGTTCCACCGCGCCGTGGTCGACGACCCGGCGTTCACCGCCGCGGACGGTCGGTTCGGCGTCCACACCCGCTGGATCGAGACCGAGTTCGCCGGGACGATCCCGCCCTGGGACGGCACCCCGGGCGCTCCCGACTCGCCCGGCGGCCCGGCTGGCCGCGAGACGGTGGCGGTCGAGGTCGACGGCCGGCGGCTCGAGGTCCGGCTGCCGACCGGATGGGGGGCCCGCGCCACCGCGCCGGGCCCCGGTCCCGCACCCACGGCGGGCCCGGCGGCCGGGACGTCCGGCCGGACGAGCCGACCGGCCGCGCGCACGAGACCGGGTACGAGACCGGCTACGAGGACGGGAACCGGGTCGGGAGCCGCGTCGAGCGGGCCGCCGGCGACCGCGCTGACCTCGCCGATGCAGGGCACGATCGTCCGGGTCGCGGTCGCCGAGGGTGACCTGGTCGAGACCGGAGACTTGATCGTCGTGCTCGAGGCGATGAAGATGGAACAGCCGCTGACCGCTCACCGCGCCGGGAAGGTGAGCGAGCTCTCCGTCGAGGTCGGCGGAGCGGTGACCAGCGGGTCCACGATCTGCGAGATCGTCGACGTGGCGAACGGTTGACGGTGACGTCCCGGAGCGTGCGGGACGGCGTCGATCCGCGTTCTCCCTCGGCATCGCGCGCGAGCGGCGGATCCTGCGGGATCCGGCGGACGCGTGCCTGAAACGAACTAATGAAGCTTTAAGAATCGCCTGTCCGTCAGCACCATCCGCGACCTCCCGGAGACACTGGAACCATGGATCTGATCCTCCTTCTGCTCGTCGTCGCCGTCATCGGTGGCGGCGGCGCGCTGCTCTACGGCAGACACGCCACCCGGCAGCGCGAGGCAGCCGCCCAGGCCGAGCTGGAGAGCCAGCTGACCACCTCGAAGAAGGCGGCCGACGAGGACGTGACCAAGTTCGGCGAGGAGCTGCAGAGGCTGGACACCGACGTCGCCGGCCACCCGCTCGACGAGGCCATGCAGCAGGACTACCAGCGGGCCCTCGACGCCTACGACGACGCCAAGATGTCGCTCGACGCGGTCCGCAAGCCCGAGGAGATCCGTCACGTCACCGAGATCCTCGAGGACGGCCGCTACGCGATCGCCTGCGTCAAGGCGCGGATCGCCGGTGACCCGCTGCCGCAGAAGCGGCCGCCGTGCTTCTTCAACCCGGCCCACGGCCCCTCGACCCAGAACGTCGAGTGGGCGCCTGCCGGGGGCACCCCGCGGGACGTGCCGGCCTGCGCGGCCGACGCCGAGCGGGTGCTGGCCGGGGCCGACCCCTACATCCGCACCGTCCAGGTCGGCGCCCAGCGGGTGCCCTACTGGCAGGGCGGTCAGGCCTACGCCCCGTGGGCGCAGGGCTACTACAGCCGGTGGAACGGCAGCGACCTGCTGTCCGGCGTGCTGATCGGCTCGTTCCTCTTCGGCGGGATGGGCAACATCTTCGGCGGCATCGGTGAGGGCCTCGACGGCCTCGGCGAGGGCATCGGCGAGGGCATCGGCGGGATCGGCGAGGGCATCGGCGACGGCCTCGGGGACATCGGCAGCGGCATCGGCGACATGTTCGACGGCATCGGCGACTTCTTCGGCGGCGACTGATCCCGACCGACCCCTGAGCCTGTCGAAGGGCGTGAGCGCGCCCCACCACCGCTCCCTGAGCCTGTCGAAGGGCCTGGGCGCTTCGACAGGCTCAGCGCACGTCCTGGGCCTGGGCGCTTCGACAGGCTCAACGCACGTCCTGGGCCTGGGCGCTTCGACAGGCTCAACGCACGTCCTGGGCCTGCGCTTCGACAGGCTCAGCGCACGTCTCGGGCCTCGAGCACCACCGCGCTCCCTGAGCCTGTCGAAGGGCGGCCCTCAGGACTCGAGCAGCGCGGTGAACAGCTCGGTGGTGCCGCCGTCGATCTTGAGCGTGGCGAGATCGTCGCCGCGGGTCGCGCCCCGGTTGACGATCACCACCTCGCGGCCGTGCCGGACCTGGTGCCGGACGAACCGCAGCCCCGACATCACGGTCAGCGACGAGCCCGCGACCAGCAGCAGGTCGGCGTCGTCGACCAGCGCGTAGGCCGCGTCCACCCGTGCCCGAGGCACCGTCTCGCCGAAGAACACCACATCGGGCTTGAGCCGGCCGCCGCAGACCGGGCAGTCGGCCAGCACGAAGTCCTGCCAGTCCCCCACCACCGCGTCGCCGTCGGGTCGCAGCTCGGCGTGGCCGACCGGCCGTTCGGTGGCGTAGCCAGGGTTGAGCGCCGCCAACCGGCCCTGCACCTCGGCCCGCGACCGGACGGTGCCGCAGTCCAGACAGATCACGTCGGCGATCCGGCCGTGCAGCGCGACCACCGGGTCGCTGCCGGCGGCCTCGTGCAGCCCGTCGACGTTCTGGGTGATCACGCCGGTCACCCCGGCCCACGGGTCGGCGAGGGCTCCCAGCGCGGCCAGCGCGCGGTGCCCGGCGTTCGGCTCGGCCAGCCCCATCCGGCTCCAGCCGAGGAAGCTGCGGGCCCAGTAGCGGCGACGGTTCTCCACCGAGCCGAAGAACTCGGCGTAGAGCATCGGCGAGGCTTGCGGCGAGTCCGGGCCCCGGTAGTCGGGGATCCCGCTGTCGGTGGACATCCCGGCGCCGGTCAGACACACCCAGCGGCGGCCGTCCAGCATCGCCCGCACCCGGTCGAGGTCGGCGGGGTCGATCGCGCGCCAGTCCGGCCCGAGGGCCCGGGCGGAGAACCGCGCCGCCGAGCCCGGCGCCGACCACGCCCGCGGACCGGTCGTCCGCAGCCCCACCGGGCGGCTCGCCGGGACGGTCACGTGACCAGCTGCGCCACGCTGTGGCCGTGCAGCCGCCGCGCCGCCTCGGCCACCGATCCGGACAGCGACGGGTAGACGGTGAAGTCGGCGGCCAGCTGGTCGACGGTGATCCGCTCGGCGACCGCGACCGACACGGCGTGGATCAGCTCGCTGGCTCGCGGGGCCACCACCACCCCGCCGACGATGATCCCGGTGGCGGGCAGGCAGAACAGCTTGACGAAGCCGTCCCGGATGCCCTGCATCTTGGCCCGGGCGTTCCCGCGGAGCGGCAGGCTGACCTTGATCGCGCGGACCTCGCCGTTGTCGACCTGCTCCTGGGTGGCGCCGACGGTGGCGATCTCGGGCGAGGTGAAGACGTTCGAGCTGACCGAGCGCAGGTCGAGCGGGCTGACCGCGTCGCCCAGCGCGTGCCACATGGCGATCCGGCCCTGCATGGCGGCCACCGAGGCCAGCATCATCACGCCGGTGCAGTCGCCGGCCGCGTAGACGCCGCGAGCCGAGGTCCGCGACACCCGGTCGACGGTGACGAAGCCGCCGCGGTCGACGTCCACCCGGGCGGTGTCAAGCCCCATGTCCGCGGTGTTGGGGATCGACCCGACCGCCAGCAGACAGTGCGAGCCGGTGACGATGCGGCCGTCGGTCAGGGTGACGGTGACCTGGTCGCCGTCGCGGACCACCCCCGCGGCCCGCGACCGCGACAGCACGGTCATCCCGCGGCGGGTGAAGACGTCCTCGAGCACCCGGGCCGCGTCGGCGTCCTCGCCGGGGAGCACCCGGTCGCGCGAGCTGACCAGCACCACGTCGACGCCGAGCGCGTCGTAGGCGCTGGCGAACTCGGCCCCGGTCACGCCGGAGCCGACCACGATCAGCCGCTCGGGCAGCTCGGTGAGCTCGTAGACCTGGGTCCAGGTGAGGATCCGCTCGCCGTCGGGCACCGCGTCGGGCAGCACCCGCGGGTGCGCGCCGGTGGCGATCAGCACCACGTCGGCGTCGAAGCTCTGCTCGCCGTCGGCGGTCTCGGCGACCACCCGCTCCGGGCCGTCGAGCCGGCCGCGTCCGGTGACCACCCGGATGCCCTCGCGCCGGATCCGGTCGACGATGTCGGCGCTCTGGGCCTGGGCGAGCCGCTTGACCCGCTGGTTGACCATCGCCAGGTCGACGTTCACCTGACCCTCGACGGTATCCTCGCCGTGCCGGCCGAACCGCAGCCCGAGCTCGGTCGAGGCCTTGACCTCGGTCATCACCTCGGCGGTGGCGATCAGGGTCTTCGACGGGACGCAGTCGGTCAGCACGGCCGAGCCGCCGAGCCCGTCGGTGTCGACCAGCGTGACGTCGCCGCCGAGCTGGCTGCCCACCAGGGCGGCCTCGTAGCCACCGGGGCCGCCACCGACGATCACCACGCGAGTCACACGCCCATCCTTCCACGCGACCGCGCACCGGCCGAGTGCAGAAAACGGCGGCTCGATCGCCGTCCACCCGCGTTGCGCGGGCTCGGGGCCGATCGAGCCGCGGTTTCCTGCGCGATCACCCGGCCTCGGCCAGCGCTGTCCTCAGGTCGGCGACCAGCCCGGCGTAGGCGGCGTCGCGGTCCGGGCCCTCCTCGGTCCGCAGCACCGCCGAGGGGTGGATGGTGGCCACCACCGGCACGGTGGTCGGGCCGACCACGGCCTCGAGCCGGCGGCCGCGCTGCTGGGTGATCCGGAAGTCGCTGCCGAGCAGCGACTTGCCCGCGGTCGCACCGAGCGCGATCACCAGCGCCGGACGCACCTGCGCCACCTCCGCCTCGAGCCACGGCTTGCACGCCTTGATGTGGCTGACCTGCGGGGTCTGGTGGATCCTTCGCTTGCCGCGGAGCTCGAACCGGAAGTGCTTGACCGCGTTGGTGACGTAGACCCGGCTGCGCTCGATCCCGGCCTCGGCCAGCGCCCGCTGCAGCACCTGCCCCGCGGGGCCGACGAACGGGATGCCGCGTTGGTCCTCCTGGTCGCCGGGCTGCTCGCCCACCAGCATCAGCGGGGCGTGGTCGTTGCCGGCCGAGAAGACCACCTGGGTGGCGGGCTCCCAGAGCTCGCAGCCGCGGCACCCGGCCGCGGCCTCTCGCAGGGCGGGGACGTCGGCGTCGGGGTCGACCCACTGGGCGGCGCCGACCGGGGCAGGGTGCGCAGGCATGTCCCCACCTTCCCGTCCGGGCCGCTGCTGGATTCGTCCGGGTCGGATGTCGGTGGGCGGCCCTAGCGTGGTCGCGTGCGACCGCGCTTCCCGACCGACCACGAGCCGACGATCGAAGTCCGCCCGGCGCTCGGGCGGTTCGAGGACGTCGTGACCCTGGTGGGCACCCGGACGCCGGGCGCCGGTGCCTGCTGGTGCCTGTCCTACCGCGACAGCCGCATTCCCAACGCCGAGCGACCGGACGCCGTCGCGGCGCTGTGCGACACCGAGCCCGGGCCGGGGGTGCTCGCCTACGTCGACGACGTCGCCGCCGGCTGGTGCTCGGTCGCCGCGCGCTCGCAGTACCGCCGGCTGCTCCGGTCGCGGACGATTCCGGTCCTCGAGGACGAGCCCGGGGGCGAGACCTGGGTCGCCGTCTGCTTCGTCGTCCGGGCCGGGTTCCGCCGCCACGGCCTGATGGACGTGCTGCTCGACGGCGCGGTGGACCACGCCGCCCGGCACGGCGCCGGCGCGGTCGAGGGCTATCCGGTCGACCTCCGGCCCGACGAGCGCGTCGACGTGATCTCCGGCTACGTCGGCACCACCCGGCTGTTTGCCCGGGCCGGGTTCACCCGCGCCGCCGCCACCACCGCGCACAGCGGCGGCCGCGAGCGGGTGGTGATGCGTCGGGTGCTGGACCGCTGACCAGGTGTGACACGCTGAGGTCGTGTCGGACCGGCTGACCCTCGACCCGGTCGAGCAGCGGGTGCTCGGTGCGCTGCTCGAGAAGCAGCGGACCGTCCCGGACAGCTATCCGCTCTCGCTCAACGCGCTCCGCGCCGCCTGCAACCAGGCGACCAGCCGCGAACCGGTGACCGACTACGACGAACCCACCCTGGTCGACGTCCTGGGACGGCTCCGCGACCGCGAGCTGGTGCGGTTCGTCAGGACCACCGGGCTGCGGGTGGTCAAGTACCACCAGCGGCTCGAGGAGCGTCTCGTTCTCGACCCGGCGGGGGCCGCGCTGGTCGCGGTGCTGCTGCTCCGCGGGCCGCAGTCGGCGGGCGAGCTGAAGACCCGCACCGAGCGGCTGCACGGCTTCGCCGACCGCGAGGCCGTCGAGCGGACGCTGGCCGAGCTGGCCGCCCTCGACCCGCCGCTGGTCGAGCAACGCGAGCGTCGCGCCGGCCAGCACGACCCGCGCTGGGCGCACCTGCTCGGCGCCGGGACGCTCGCCGCACCGACGGTGGCGACCGCACCCACGGTCGACCGCGAGGCGGTGCTGGCCGACGGCGCCCCGGCGCGTGACCGCCGCGTGGCGGCCGGCTACGACCGGCTGGCCGGGGCCTACACCGAGGCGCTGAGCGACGACCTCGCCGACAAGCCGTTCGACCGCTGGGTGCTCGACCGGCTGGCCGCCGACACCGAGGCCGGGGCGCCCGGGCTCGACCTCGGCTGCGGGCCGGGGCAGGTCGCCGGGCGGCTGGCCGGGCACGGGCTGCGGATGACCGGGCTCGACCTGTCCGCCGGGATGCTGGACCGGGCCCGCGGGCTGCACCCGGACGTCGACTTCGTCCAGGGCGGGTTCGCGGTCCCGCCGATGCCCCGGGGCGGGGACCCGCGTCGTCCCGGCTGGGCGGTGGTGACCGCCTGGTACGCGCTGGTCCACCTGGCCGGCTCCGAGCTCGAGCGGACGGTCGCGGCCTGGGCTCGGGTGGTGCAACCCCGCGGCCGGCTCGCGCTGGCCACCCACGTCGGTTCGTCGGTCGAGCACCCCGGCACGCTGTTCGGCGTCGACTCCGACCTCGACTTCGTCCTGCACGATCCCGCGGCGGTGCTGGCCGCGGTGACCGCCGCCGGCCTCACCGACGTCGAGTGGTACCGCCGCGGCCCGCTCCCCCACGAGGCCCCGACCGAACGTCTCTACGTCCTCGCTCGCCGTCCGTCCTGACCGTCGCGTCCACACCCCGGGTGACCCGACCGACCAGTCCCACTCGCCGTGCCCTGAGCCTGTCGAGACCACGGTGCCCTGAGCCCGTCGAAGGGCGCGGGACCCGAGCCGGTCGAAGGGCGCCCGGGGTCAGCCGAGCTCGGCGACCGTGCCCGTCCGCAACGCGTCGAGGGCGGCGACCACCCGGCGGTGGTTCACGGCGTCGAGCAGACCGGTCGCCTCGTCCACGTCGACGAACCGGAACGACCGCAGCTCGTCGCCGGGCAGCCGGAACCGCGCGATGGTCGCCCCGTCCCAGACGCCGCCGTCGTAGGCGAGGATCAGCGCGCCGTGCGGGTCGACCGGCGGGTCCGGCGCCACCGGGTCGAGCACCAGCAGCCGGCCGACCGGCAGCGCGACCCCGAGCTCCTCGACGATCTCGCGCGCACAGGCCTCCCGCGGGGACTCGCCGGTCTCGACCGTCCCGCCGGGCAGGATCCAGCGCGGCTTGTAGGTCGGCTCGACCAGGCAGAACCGGCCCTGCTCGTCGCGGACCAGCGCACCGGCGGCCAGCCGCCGTCGCGGCAGGGTGGCCAGGAACTCCTGTCGGCCGAGCAGCCGCTCGCCAGCCGGGCCGGCGGCGCCGTGCGCGCAACTACCCACCGGCGCCCGGGCTCGGCTCGTACCGGGTCGGCCGGGAGGCGTCCACCGTCTCGAGCCAGGCGGCGATCGCGGCCCAGTCGCCCGGCGGGCGCACCTGGCCGAGGAACCGCCGGAGGTCGGCGGGCCGGGGCGCGCTGCTCGCCCCGCCCAGCGACTGGACCGAGTACGACGCGGCCAGGCAGCCCAGCGACAGCCGCTGCTCCATCGGCCAGCCGAGGTCGTGGCTGGCCATCAGGGCGGCCACGAAGGTGTCGCCGGCACCGGTGGGGTCGGTGGCCCGGACCGGCACCGTCGGCACCCGGGTCAGCTCACCGGTCTCGCGCTCGTAGGCGATCGCCCCGTCGGCGCCGCAGGTGACCACCACCAGCCCGACGCGCTCGCCGAGCACCCGCGCGGCCTCCTCCGGACGGTCGGTGCGGGTGTAGCGCATCGCCTCGACGTCGTTGGGGACGAAGACGTCGACCTCGGCCAGCCGGTCGAGCACGGTCGGTGACCACTCGCCGGTGTCGTCCCAGCCGACGCCGCCGTAGAACACCGTGCCGCGGCTGCGCAGCGCCGCCGACCAGTGCGGCAGCGCGTGCGCCACCTCGACCTGCGCGAGCCGGACCAGCGGCAGCGAGGCCGGCCAGCAGAGATCGGCCTGTTCCTCGGCGTAGGTCACGAACCGGCGGTCGGCGTCGTTGGTCAGGCTGACCGTGACCGGGCTCTGGAACCCCGCCCGCTGGGCGATCCAGGAGATGTCGAGGTTGACCTCCTGGGCCAGCACCTCGCGCAGCGTGTTGCCCAGCGGGTCGTTGCCGAGCTCGGCGAGCAGCGCCGTGTGCAGCCCCAGCCGGGCCGCGGCGACCGCCCGGTTGGCCGCCCCACCAGGGGAGATGGTGAAGGCCCGGGCGAAGACCTCGGTGCCGGCCTCGGGGTTCGGCACCTGGGCGAAGACCAGGTCGAGGAACACCGTGCCGGCGAACAGCGCGTCCAGCCGGGGCCCGCTCGCCGCGTCGGTCTCGCTGCTCATCGGGTCCTCCGCTCCGGTCGGTTGGTGCGCCCAGTCTGCACCCGGTCGGGACCCGCGTCCGGAGCCCGTTCCAGCGTGGATAGTGTCCCTAACTGTGAGTACGACGACGTCCGAACCGCAGGTCAGCCTGGTCCCGGCCCGGCTGGACCGACTGCCCTGGTCACGCTTCCACTGGTCGGTGGTCGTCGGCCTCGGGGTGAGCTGGATCCTCGACGGCCTGGAGATCCAGATCGTCTCGGCCAACGGCTTCGCCAAGAGCCTCGGGATGAACGCCACCGAGATCGGCCTGACCGGCACGATCTACCTGCTCGGCCAGGTCGCCGGTGCGCTGGTCTTCGGCCGGATGACCGACCGACTCGGACGCAAACGGCTGTTCATCCTCACCCTGGCCATCTACCTGATCGGCAGCGCGGCGGCCGGCCTCGCGCCGAACATGATCATCTTCTGGATCTTCCGGTTCATCGCCGGTGCCGGCATCGGCGGCGAGTACACCGCGATCAACTCCGCGATCGACGAGCTGATCCCCAGCAAGTACCGCGGCCGGGTGGACATCGCGGTCAACGGCACCTACTGGGCCGGCGCCGCGCTCGGCGCCTTCGGCAACCTGTTCTTCCTCAACACCGACCTGTTCAGCGAGAACATCGGCTGGCGGATCGCGTTCTTCATCGGCCCGGTGCTCGGTCTGTCGATCATCTACCTGCGCCGGCACATCCCGGAGTCCCCGCGCTGGCTGATGACCCACGGCCGGCACCAGGAGGCCGAGAACAACGTCGAGGAGATCGAGCGGCGGGTCCGTGAGTCGGGCCACCAGCTGCCCGAGGTCGACCAGAGCAAGGCGATGTCGGTCAAGCCGACCGAGTCGATCCCGTTCCGCACGCTGGCCGGGATCTTCCTCCGCCGCTACCCCAAGCGGACGATCATGGGCCTGACGATGATGATCACCCAGTCGTTCCTCTACAACGCGATCTTCTTCTCCTACGCGACCGTGCTGGGCACCTACTACGGCGTGGACAGCTCGCACACGTCGTACTACTTCTTCCCGTTCGCCATCGGCAACCTGCTCGGCCCGCTGGTGCTCGGTCACCTGTTCGACACCGTCGGCCGCCGGAAGATGATCTTGCTGACCTACGGCGTCGCCGGGGCCGTGCTGGCCGTCTCGGCCGCGCTGTTCGCCGCCGACGCCCTGAGCGCCGTGACCCAGACCGTGCTGTGGTGCATCTGCTTCTTCTTCGCCTCGGCGGGTGCGTCGTCGGCCTACCTGACGGTGAGCGAGATCTTCCCGCTCGAGCTCCGCGGCCAGGCGATCAGCTACTTCTTCATCGTCGCCCAGGGCTTCGGGGCCCTCGGCCCGGTCACCTACGGCGCGCTGGTCGAGGGCGGCCGCGGGCCGCTGTCGATCGGGTACGTCGGCGCCTCGGTGATCATGATCATCGGCGGCGTGGTCGCCTTCGCCTGCGGCGTGAACGCCGAGGGCAAGGCCCTGGAGGACATCGCCGACCCGCTCTCGCGGGCCGACCAGCCGACCGGAGGGAAGGCCGCATGACCGAACCGACCAGCACCACCCCGGACCCGGCGACCGCGCTGGAGGACGCCGGTCCCGGAGCCGAACCCCGACCGGTGATCGTGGTCGGGGTGAGCCAGACCAGCCACTCGCCCACCGCGGTCCGGTGGGCGGCGGCCGAGGCCGAACGCACCGGCGCCGAGCTGCTGGCCGTCCGGGCCTGGCGACCGAGCCACCCGCCGGCCGCGGCGAGCGGACGTCCTCCCGTGGTGAGCCGCGACACCGAGGCCGAGCGCAGCTATGCCGTGGCCCGCCTCGAGGCCGACGTCGAGGACGTCCTCGGTCCCGATCACGGGGCCCGCTGCGAGCTGCACGACGGGACCGCGCTGTCCGTGCTGCAGTGGCTGTCCGAGAGCGCCCTGCTGCTGGTGCTCGACGCACCGCGCCGGACCGATCTCAAGACCACCCCGATGCTGGCGCACCGGCTGGTCTACGCCGCCGCCTGCCCGGTGGTGATCATGCCGCCGCGGATCTCCGGCCAGCCCGAGTCCGCGCTCAGCCGGGTCGGCCGCCGGGCCGGTGAGGAGATCGGCCGGACGCTCGCCGCGGCCGGGCGGCCCGGGGTCCGACCGCCGAACATGCCGGGTCCGGGTCCGTCGCCTGACTGACGCCGGGCGGGTCGGCGGCTACCCTCTGGTGCCGTGCTGTACGCCGCCTACGGGAGCAACCTCGACCCCGAGCAGATGGCGCACCGCTGTCCGCACTCCCCGCTCCGCGGCACCGGCTGGCTGACCGGCTGGCGCCTCACCTTCGGCGGGGACGGCTGGGACGGGCCGCTGCCCACCGTGGTCGAGGACACCACCGACCCCGACGCGCAGGTCTTCGTCGGCCTCTACGACGTCAGCGAGGCTGACACCGCCACGCTCGACCAGTGGGAGAGCGCCGACACCGGGCTCTACCGCAAGCTCACGGTGCGGGTGGCCACCCTCGACGGGGACGTGACCGCCTGGGTCTACGCACTGGACGACTTCGAGGGCGGCGTGCCGAGCGCCCGCACCCTGGGCATCCTCTCCGACGCGGCCGAGGTCGCCGGAGCCCCCGCCGACTACGTCCAGGCCCTCCGCAGCCGGGAGTGCACCAGCGGCTGGTGACCGCCGCGGCCACCGCTCCGCCGTCCGCACCCCAGCCCCCCCCGTCACCCGCACCCACGGGCGGGACGGCCCAGAGGTGGGCGTTCCCTACACTTCGGGGCGTGACCGACACCGACGATCCCGCCCGGCTCGCGGCCGAGGCGGCCCAGGCTGTCCGTGACCGGTTCGGGGTCGAGGGTGCCGACGTCGCCTTCGTGCTCGGCTCGGGCTGGTCGGCGGCCGCCGACCGGCTCGGCGAGACGGTCGGGAGCGTCCCGCTCGAGACGCTGCCCGGGTTCGCGGCACCGGTGGTGGCCGGTCACGGCGGAGAGCTGCGGCTGGTCCGGACCACCGCGGGCCGGACCGCGCTCGTGTTCACCGGGCGCACCCACTTCTACGAGGGCCGCGGTGTCGAGCCGGTGGTGCACGGCGTGCGGACCGCGGCGGCCGCGGGCGTCCGCACCCTGGTGCTGACCAACGGGTGCGGCGGGCTCCGCACCGAGTGGGGTCCCGGCACGGTCGTGCTGATCAGCGACCACATCAACCTGACCGCGGCCACCCCGCTCCGCGGCCCGACGTTCATCGACCTGACCGAGGCCTACAGCCGCCGGCTCCGCGCGCTGGCCCGCGAGGTCGACCCGGCGCTGCCCGAGGGGGTCTACGTCCAGTTCCGCGGCCCGTCGTACGAGACCCCGGCCGAGGTGCGGATGGCCGGAGCGATCGGCGGCGACCTCGTCGGCATGTCCACCAGCCTGGAGACCGTCGCCGCCCGCGAGGCCGGGCTCGAGGTGCTGGGGCTGTCGCTGGTCACCAACCTGGCCGCCGGGATCTCGCCCGAGCCGCTCGACCACGCCGAGGTGATCGCCGCCGGCCGGGCCGCCGCGCCGCGGCTGCAGACCCTGCTGGCCGGGCTCGCCGAACGACTGTGACCGTCCCCGGCGGCCACGACCCGGTCAGCGCGGCCGTCCCCGACCCGCGGCACGTGTTCGGCGCCGAGCTCGGCGCGCGGGTGGCGGGCTGGCGCGCGGACGACCCCGACCCGGTCACCCAGCTGGCCCTCGACGGGCTGGTGACCCGGGCCGCGGACGGCGACGCCGGTGCCCGCGCCGAGCTCGAGGACGCCTTCTCCGGTCGGCTCGCCTTCGGCACCGCCGGGCTGCGGGGCGCCCTGGGCCCGGGGCCGAACCGGATGAACCGGGTGGTGGTCGGCCAGGCCGCGGCCGGACTGGCCGCCTGGCTCACCGACCGGCTGACCGACACCGCCGCCGCCGACGCCGGCGGACCCGCGCGGGTCGTCGTCGGCCACGACGCCCGGTACAACTCGGCGGTCTTCGCCCGCGACACCGCCGAGATCCTGGCCGGCGCCGGTCTGCACCCGCTGCTGGTCGACCACCCGACCCCCACCCCGGTGATCGCCTACGGGATCCGCGCCCTCGGCTGCGTGGCCGGCGTGGTGGTCACCGCTTCGCACAACCCGGCCCAGGACAACGGCTACAAGGTCTACCTCGGCGACGGGTCGCAGATCGTCCCGCCGGTCGACGCGGAGATCGCCGCCCGGATCGAGGTGGTCGCGGGCCGCCCGCTCGCCGACGTCCCGCGCGGCGACGCGACCACCACCGTCGGTCCCGAGCTGCTCGACGGCTACGTGACCCGGCTGGCCTCGCTGGTCCCCGCCGACGCACCGCGCGAGCTCGACTGGGTCTACACCCCGCTGCACGGCGTGGGCGCCCGGGTGGTCGCCGCCGCCCTGGCCGCCACCGGGTTCCGCGAGCCGACGGTGGTGACCGCGCAGGAGCAGCCCGATCCCGCCTTCCCGACCGTGGCCTTCCCCAACCCCGAGGAGCCGGGCGCGCTCGACCTGGCGCTGGCCGCCGCGGCCGAGAACGGGGCCGAGCTGGTGGTGGCCAACGACCCGGATGCCGACAGGTGCGCGGTCGCGGCACCGTTCGGGCCCGACCGGACCGGCTGGCGGGTGCTCAGCGGCGACGAGCTCGGCGCGCTGCTCGCCGACGACGCCCTCCGCCGCGGGGTCACCGGGACCTACGCCTGCTCGATCGTCTCGAGCTCGCTGCTGGCACGGATGGCCGCGGCCCACGGGCAGCCGTTCGTCCGGACGCTCACCGGGTTCAAGTGGATCGGCCGGGTCCCCGGGCTGGCCTTCGGCTACGAGGAGGCGATCGGCTACTGCTGTGACCCGTCCGCCGTGGCCGACAAGGACGGGATCAGCGCACTGGCCCGGGTGCTGACGCTCGCCGCCGGGCTGCGGGCCGAGGGTCGCACTCTGGCCGACCGGCTGGCCGAGATCGACGACCGGTACGGCGTGGTCCGCACCACCCAGCTGTCGCTCCGCACCGACGACCCGGCCGCCCTGCGCACCCTGATGGCACGGCTGCGCACCGACCCCCCGACCGTGCTCGGCGGGTCGCCGGTCCGGTGCGTCGACCTGGCCGGTGACAGTGCCGCGCAGGGCGGTCCGGAGCTGCCGCCGACCGACGGGCTGCTGTTCACCGGCGGCGGGATCACCGTGGTCGTCCGGCCGTCGGGGACCGAGCCCAAGCTCAAGAGCTACCTGGAGGTCGCGGCGGACCCGGCCGAGGGGGCGGGAGCCGCGGAATCGGTGGCGACGCGGCTGGAGCTGCTCCGCGGCGAGGTCGCGACCCTGCTCGGTCTCGGCTGACCTCTTCGCCCAGTGCGGGGCCCAGTGGCGGCCTCAGCCGTCACCCTTGGGCGAAGCCGGGCCGTCGCCGGGCTTCCCCGGGCCCTTGCCGGGACCGCGGTCGCCGCCCTTGTCGTCCCCCGAGCCCTTCCCGCTCGAGCCGGGTCCGGACGTGCTGCCCGCGGTGGTCGAGCTGAGCACCTGGCTGCTGTCGATCTCCAGCGTGCCGTCGACGGGGACCAGCCCGAACCGGGTGCGGTCGGTGACCACCCGGCCGTCGTCGTAGGTGTAGACGATCGTGGCGATCGCCTGGTCGGGCGGGTCGCCGCTGACGTCCTGCACCGACACCGCGCGCACCTGACCCCAGAACCGGTCGTACGCCGACCGGCCGCCGGCGGTGCTCTGCTGGTAGCGGGTGGTCAGACGCTGCCACCCGGCGTCGGTGTCGCCGGGCATCACTGCGTAGTAGCTGCTGATCGCCGCGGCCAGCTGCCCGGCCGAGGCCGAGGGGCTGGACGAGGCCGACGTCGCCGACGCGGAGGGCGAGCTCGTCGGGCTGGCGGACGTCGACGGCGTGCTCGACGCCGACGGGCGGGCCGACCCGGTCGAGCCCGAGCCGGTCGTCCGGCCGGACGACGGTGCCGTGGTGCCTCCGGTCGGGCCGGCGGCCGAGCCGGTGTCGCGGAGCAGGTACCAGCCGAGTGCACCGGCGAGCACCACGACCGCGAGCAGGGCGACCAGCGGCGCGATCCAGCCGGCCCGGCGCCGGGACCGCTCGGCCGGGGGCGTCCGGCCGGGAGGGGCCTCCGAGACCGACCGGGCGACCACGGGTGCGGTCCGACGCCGCGCGTCGTCGTCCGGGTCGGCTCGGCCAGGGTCGGTGGGCGTGGCCAGCAGCCGGGTCCCGTCCGGGCTGACCGGGACCGTCGCGGCGGGTGACGGCGTCGGGGCGAGTGGCGCGACCCGGGCGGTCGGCCGCGCGGGGGTGACCTGGTCGTCCCCCTGCTCGCTCCGGTCGAGCACGGTCGGTGCGGTGAGCGCCACCGTCGCGTCCGGGTCGGCGGCCGGCAGCACACCGGTGTCCACCAGCCCGCGGAGCCGACGCGTCACCTCGGCCATCGCCGGCCGGTCCTGCGGGGACGGCGCGAGCATCGACTCGATCAGCGGGCCGAGTGCGGCCGCCCGCTGCACCGGGCGCGGCTGCTCGGAGGCGATCCGGTGCAGCAGGGCCATCGCGTTCGGATCGGTGCCGAACGGCGGCGCGCCCTCGACCGCGGTGTAGAGGGTGGCCCCGAGCGAGTAGACGTCGGAGGCGAACCCGGACTCGGCGCCGCGGGCCACCTCGGGGGCGAGGAACGCGGGCGTGCCGTGCACCAGCCCGGTGCTGGTCAGGGTGGCGTCGCCGAGCGCGTGCGAGATGCCGAAGTCGCTGAGCACCGCCGAGCCGTCCTCGGTGATCAGGATGTTGCCCGGCTTGACGTCGCGGTGCACGATCCCGACCGCGTGCGCGGCGGCCAGCGCGGACGAGGTCTGCTGGCCGATCACCGCGACCCGAGCCGGGTCGAGCGCGCCGTCCCGGCGGAGCAGCTCGGACAGCGGGGTCGACGGCAGGTACTGCATCACCAGGCACGGGCGGCCCTCGTGCTCGACCACGTCGAAGACCGGCACCGCGTTGGGGTGGTGCAGCCGGGCGGTGATCCGCGCCTCCCGCATCGCCCGCTGCTCGGCCAGACCGGCCTCGGCGGGCGGCACCCCGACCTGGGCGTGCAGCTGCTTGAGCGCGACCGGCCGGGCCAGCCGCTCGTCGCGGGCCTCCCAGACCGCGCCCATGCCACCGCTGCCGACCAGCCGGACGAGCCGGTAGCGGTCGGCGATCAGGTCACCCGGCGCGCTCATCCGCCTCCTCCGTCCGCCTGCTCGTGCCCATCGCCCGGGTCTTGTCCCCAGTCGTCAGGCGGGTCGTGTCCCGGTCGTGTCCGACGGCCGAGCCTAGGACCTGCCGGGGTGACCGCGACCGTCCGCACCCGGTCCGACTGCGCGCATCCGGCCGCGCCGAGGACCCGACCACCGCCCGCCGACGTGTCGTTTGGTGGATCCTTCTGCCGTTCCCTAGAGTCGCCGCAAGTCTTACGCTTGACACGCGTTCTCACTGGAGATCGTCCCGCCCATCCCGCGGGGCGCAACCGAACGGAGTCCCACGATGGCCGAACATGCCACCGTCGCCCCCGCCGAGGTCCACGAGGTCCTCGGGCGCCACGTCCTCACCGACGGCTTCAAGCTGGTCATCGACCTGACCGCCAGCCGCGGCAGCCGGGTGGTCGACGCCCGCACCGGGCAGCGCTACCTCGACCTCTACACCTTCTTCGCCTCGGCCCCGCTGGGGCTCAACCCGACCGGCGTGGTCGACGACCCGGCGTTCATGGAGCGGCTCGGTCAGGTGGCGGCCAACAAGCCGGCCAACTCCGACGTCTACAGCACCGCCTACGCCGAGTTCGTCGAGACCTTCGCCCGGGTCGTCGGCGACCCGGCGCTGCCGCACCTCTTCTTCGTCGAGGGCGGCGCGCTGGCCGTGGAGAACGCCCTCAAGGTGGCCTTCGACTGGAAGAGCCGACAGAACGAGGCCGCCGGCCGCGACCCACGGCTCGGCACCCGGATCCTGCACCTGACCCGCGCCTTCCACGGCCGCAGCGGCTACACGATGTCGCTGACCAACACCGAGCCGGTCAAGACCGAGCGCTTCCCGGCCTTCGACTGGCCCCGGATCGACGTCCCCGCGATCACCTTCCCGCTGGCCGACCACCGGGCCGAGGTCGAGGCTGCCGAGGCGCGCGCGCTCGACCAGGCGCGCGCCGCGTTCGCCGCGCACCCGCACGACATCGCCGCCTTCGTCTGCGAGCCGATCCAGGGCGAGGGCGGCGACAACCACCTGCGGCCGGAGTTCCTGCAGGCCATGCAGCGGCTGGTCCACGACCACGACGCGCTGATGATCATGGACGAGGTGCAGACCGGGCTCGGCACCACCGGCACCGCCTGGGCCTACCAGCAGCTCGGGGTCTCCCCTGACGTGGTGGCGTTCTCCAAGAAGGCGCAGGTCGGCGGCATCATGGCCGGCGGTCGCGTCGACGAGGTCCCCGACAACGTGTTCGCGGTCTCCGGCCGGATCAACTCCACCTGGGGCGGCGGCCTGGTCGACATGGTCCGCAGCACCCGGCTGCTGGAGATCATCGAGGCCGAGGGGTTGATCGAGCAGGCCGGGCCGAAGGGCAACCGGATGGTGGCTCGGCTGTGGCAGCTCGCCACCGAGACCGGCGTGCTGTCCAACGTCCGTGGCCGCGGGCTGATGATCGCCGCCGACCTGCCCGACCGCGGCACCCGCGACACCCTGCTCACCGACCTGCGCGAGACCGAGCACGTGCTGGCGCTGGCCAGCGGCGAGCGGGCCGTCCGGTTCCGCCCGGCGCTGAGCGTCACCGAGGCCGAGCTCGACGAGGCCGTCGACGCGCTGCGCCGCTCGCTCGCCCGTATCGTCTGACCCGATCGTTCGAGACCACCGACGCCGGCCCCGCGAGCCGGCGGGCGCCGCGGCGCGGTGGTCGTGAGGAGACACCCACCATGATCATCACCAGCACCAACCCGGCACACCTCGACCAGGTCGTCGGCGAGGTCGAGCTCGGCGACGCCGACACCTTCGTCGCCGCCGCCCAGTCGGCCCACGACGCGCAGCCCGGCTGGGCCCGGATCCCGGCCCCGGTGCGCGGCCGCGCCATCGCCCAGATCGGCCGGGTGGTGGAGGCCAACGCCGAGGCGCTGGCCCGGCTGGTCACCGCCGAGATCGGCAAGCCCTACGCCGAGGCGCTCGGCGAGGTCCGCGAGATCGTCGACACCTGCGACTTCTTCCTCGGCGAGGGGCGGCGGCTCTACGGCCAGACCGTCCCGAGCGAGATGCCCGACAAGCAGCTGTTCACCTTCCGCAAGCCGGTCGGCACCGTCGCGGTGATCACCGCCGGCAACTTCCCGGTCGCGGTGCCGAGCTGGTACATCGTCCCGGCGCTGCTGGCCGGCAACACCATCGTCTGGAAGCCGGCCGACTACTCCCCGGTGGTCTCGGAGGCGTTCCGCGACCTGTTCGTCCGCGGCGGCGGGCTGCCCGACGGGGTCTTCACCCTGGTCCAGGCCGACGGCGCGGCCACCTTCGAGGGGCTCAGCCGCTCCCTCGACCAGGGGCTGGTCGACAAGGTCGGCTTCACCGGCAGCTCGGCCGTCGGCGCCGAGATCGGGGCGCTGGCCGGCCGGCACCTGCAGACCGCCTGCCTCGAGCTCGGCGGCAAGAACCCGCTGGTCGTCACGCCGAGCGCCGACCTCGACCTGGCCGTCGAGGGTGCGCTGTTCAGCGGGTTCGGCACCGCCGGGCAGCGCTGCACCTCGCTGGGCACGGTGATCGTCCACGAGTCGGTGCACGACGACTTCCTGGCCCGGTTCACCGCGGCGGTCGCCGCCGCCCGGGTCGGCGACCCGACCGAGGACGTGCTGATGGGCCCGATGCTCGACGCCAAGTTCGCCGAGCGCTACGAGGAGTACCTCGGCTGGGTCGCACCGCACCACAAGGTGCACGGCGCCACCGGCCGGATCGGCGCCGACAACCCGCGCGACGGTTTCGTCGGTGACCCCGGGGCCGGGCTCTACTACCACCCGGTCGTGGTCGACGGCACCCGCCCGGGCGACCGGCTGTTCGACGAGGAGACCTTCGGGCCGATCGTCGGGGTGGCCACCTACCGCGACCTCGACGAGGCGATCGCGATGGCCAACCACCCCGGGTACGGGCTGAGCTCGGCGATCTACACCTCCGACGCGCTCGAGGCGTTCCGCTTCCGCGACGGGATCAGCGCCGGGATGGTCAGCGTCAACAACTCGACCTCCGGCGCCGAGGCGCACCTGCCGTTCGGCGGGAACGGCAAGTCGGGCAACGGGTCGCGGCAGTCGGGCATCTGGGTGCTCGACCAGTTCACCCGCTGGCAGTCGGTCAACTGGGACTACTCCGGCCGGCTGCAGAAGGCGCAGATGGACGTCGGCGAGCTGACCGGCGACGCCGGCTTCCGGCTCGGGTCCTGAGCCCTCGGCGGGTCCGGACACGATGAACGTCCCGAGCGGGAGCGGCCCGGCTCCCGGTGCCGCGCTCGACCGGCACCTCCGGTCGGCGCTCGCAGCGGCGCGACCCGGTACGGCCGACACCGACCCGACCCAGCCGGCGCCGGTGCCGGTGCCGGTGCCGGTGCTCGAGGCGGCATTCGCGGCGGCGGCGAGCAGCCGGCACCTCGACGTCGTGGCCCGCGAGCTGCAGGCCCGCGGGGAGGGCTTCTACACGATCGGGTCCTCCGGTCACGAGAGCAACGCGCTGGTGGCGCTGGCCCTCCGGCCGACCGACCCGGCGCTGCTGCACTACCGGTCAGGCGGCTTCTACGCCGCCCGGGCCGGGCAGGTGCCCGGCAGCACGCCGGTGCACGACGTCCTGCGCGGGCTGACCGGCAAGGCGACCGAGCCGATCGCCGGCGGCCGGCACAAGGTGTTCGGCCACGCCGCGCTGAGGGTGGTCCCGCAGACCTCGACCATCGCCTCGCACCTGCCGCGGGCCGTCGGACTCGCGCTGTCGCTGCGCCGGGCCACCCGGCTCGGTCTGGAGACCCCCTACCCCGACGACGCCGTGGTGGTGTGCAGCTTCGGCGACGCCTCGGCCAACCACTCGACCGCGGCCGGTGCGGTGAACACCGCGCTGAACGCGGCCTACCGGCGGCTCCCGGTCCCGCTGCTGCTGGTCTGCGAGGACAACGGCTGGGGCATCTCGGTGCCCACGCCGGCCGGCTGGATCGCCCAGGCGTACGGCTCGCGTCCGGGGCTGACCTACCTGACCGCCGACGGCGCCGACCCGTCCGCGGTCTGGGCCGCGGCCACCGCCGCCGTCGCGACGGCGCGCGCCGGCCAGCCGGTCTTCCTGCACCTGCGGACGGTCCGGTTCGGCGCGCACGCCGGCAGCGACGCCGAGATCGCCTACCGCACGCCGCGGTCGGTCGAGGCCGACCACGCCCGCGACCCGCTGCTCGGACTCGGCCGCGCCCTGGTCGGCCAGGGCCTCTCCGCCGACGCGGTGCTGGCCCGCTACGACGCCGCCCGCGCCGCGGTGGACGCCGCCGCGGCCGAGATCGCCCCCGAATCGGGGCTGGCCTCGACGTCGGAGGTGATCGCCCCGCTCGCTCCACGGCGTCCGGCCGTGGTGGCGGCGCGGGCGCGCGAGCTCGGCGGCGGATCCCAGTCCGGGCCGCCGCGCACCCTGGCCGAGTCGATCAACGCCACCCTGGCCGACGCGCTGGCCGCCGACCCGCGCACCACCGTCTTCGGCGAGGACGTCGGGGTGAAGGGCGGGGTCTACGGCGTCACCGGCGGGCTGGCCCGGCGGTTCGGGGCCGCGCGGGTGTTCGACAGCGTGCTCGACGAGCAGTCGATCCTCGGGCTGGCCCTCGGCGCCGGGCTGGCCGGGCTGCGGCCGGTCCCCGAGATCCAGTACCTGGCCTACCTGCACAACGCGATCGACCAGCTCCGCGGCGAGGCGGCCACCTTGTCGTTCTTCTCCTCGGGGCAGTACCGCAACCCGCTCGTCGTCCGGGTGGCGGGACTCGCCTACCAGAAGGGGTTCGGCGGTCACTTCCACAACGACAACGCGCTGGCCTCGCTCCGCGACGTCCCCGGCCTGGTGGTGGCCTGCCCGTCCCGCGGCGACGACGCGGCCGCGATGCTCCGCACCTGTCTGGCCGCCGCCGACGTCGACGGCAGCGTCTGCGTGTTCCTCGAGCCGATCGCGCTCTACCACCGCCGCGACCTGCACGAGCCCGGGGACGGCGGCTGGCTGGCCGCCGACGACCGCACCGACGCGCCGGTCGGGGTGGGCCGGGTGCACCGGGCGCACGGCAGCGCGGCCGAGGAGCAGCTGACCATGATCACCTTCGGCAACGGGGTGCCGATGAGCCTGCGGGTCGCCCGGCGGCTGGCCGAGGCCGGCGTCGGGTCGCGGGTGCTCGACCTGCGCTGGTTGTCGCCGCTGCCGGTGGCCCAGATCGTCGAGCAGGCCCGGGCCACCGGACGGGTGCTGGTGGTCGACGAGACCCGGCACAGCGGCGGCGTCGGCGAGGGCGTGATCACCGCGCTGGTCGAGCACGGGTTCACCGGGCCGATCACCCGGGTCAGCAGCATCGACAGCTTCGTCCCGCTGGGACGCGCCACCGAGCACGTGCTGCTCGGCGAGGACGAGATCGAGAAGGCCGCCTCCGAGCTGGCCGGGAGAGGACGATGAGATGACCGGGACCAACCCCACGCCCCTGGAGCTGCTCAAGATCGACCACCTGCTCACCGACGACGAGCGCGACATCGCCGGCGCCGTGCGCGAGTTCGTCGACCAGCGGGTGCGGCCCTACGTCACCGACTGGTACGAGCGCGGCGAGGTCGACCTGTCCCTGATCAAGGAGGCCGGGTCGCTCGGGCTGCTCGGCATGCACCTGCAGGGTTACGGCTGCGCCGGCACCAACGCGGTCAGCTACGGCCTGGCCTGCCTCGAGCTCGAGGCCGGCGACTCGGGCGTCCGCTCGATGGTCTCGGTGCAGGGATCGCTGGCCATGTTCGCGATCTGGAAGTTCGGCAGCGAGGAGCAGAAGCAGCGCTGGCTGCCGCGGATGGCCGAGGGCGAGACCATCGGCTGCTTCGGGCTGACCGAACCCGACTTCGGGTCGAACCCGGCGGCGATGCGCACCCGGGCCCGCCGCGACGGCACCGGGGAGGACGCCGACTGGGTGCTCGACGGCACCAAGATGTGGATCACCAACGGCTCGGTCGCCGACGTCGCGGTGGTCTGGGCGCAGACCGACGAGGTCGACCACCACCCCGACGGTTCGGTCAAGCAGGGCAGCGGGATCCGCGGCTTCCTGGTGCCGACCGACACCCCCGGCTTCAGCGCCCCCAAGATCAGGAACAAGCTGTCGCTGCGGGCCTCGATCACCTCCGAGCTGGTGCTCGAGGGGGTCCGGCTGCCCGCCGACGCGGTGCTGCCCGAGGTCCGCGGCCTGCGCGGTCCGCTGTCCTGCCTCAACGAGGCGCGTTTCGGGATCGTCTTCGGCGCCCTCGGCGCGGCCCGGGACTGCCTGCAGTCCGCGATCGACTACGCGGCCAGCCGCGAGGTCTTCGACCGGCCGCTGGGTGGTTTCCAGCTGACCCAGGCCAAGCTCGCCGACATGGCCCTCGAGCTGCAGAAGGGGTTCCTGCTCGCCCTGCACCTCGGCCGGCTCAAGGACGACCACGCCCTCGACCCGCGACAGGTCAGCCTGGGCAAGCTCAACAACGTCCGCGAGGCGCTGCAGATCGCCCGCACCTGCCGGACGATCCTCGGCGCCAACGGCATCACCGGCGAGTACCCGGTGCTCCGGCACGCCAACAACCTCGAGTCGGTGCTCACCTACGAGGGCACCTCCGAGGTGCACCAGCTGATCATCGGTCAGGCCCTGACCGGCCAGAACGCGTTCAGCTGAACGCCCGCCCTCAGCGGCTGCCGTCGTAGAGGTCGCCGAACATCTTCTCGGTGCCGAGCCGGTCGTCGTCGTTGGCGTAGGCGAAGGCGATCAGCACCGCGTCGGGCTTGCCGTCGGCGTTCTCGTCGAGCTGGCGGATCAGCGCGTAGTCGTGCGGCCAGGTGTCCTTCGCGGCCTGGCCGCTCAGGTGCTCCTCGAAAACCCGGGTGCCGGTCTCGACCTGCTTCGTCGACTCCCACAGGTCGGCCCGGGCCTGTCGTCGGCTGCCCAGGGCGTCGACCAGCGCCTTCTCCCGGCTGCCGGTGCACGGCGAACACGGCTCGACGAACAGCCGCATCACCGACGGCACCGGGTCCTTGCTCTGCTCGTTCACGCATTCCCAGTAGACGTGCACGGCATCACCGCGGGCCATGCAGCCCCAGCTGCCGGGCGCCCGGAAGGCGAACGGGACGCCGCCGAGGGCCATCCGGTAGACGTCGTCGGTGACGCCCCAGCGGTGCGACAGCATCGGGACGTCCGGACGCGGCCCGCTGCTCGGGTCCCGGGTCGGCACCGGACCCCGCGGGGTCGGGTTGCGCGTCGTGGTCGGTGACGGCAGCGGCAGCGGTCCCGAGGTCTCGGCGGGCCGGTGGAGCACCACGGTCACGATGACGACCGTGATCAGCACCGCGGTGGTGACCGCGGCGACCAGCAGCCTGGTCGGCCGGGCCGCGGACGGCGGCGGGTAGCTGTCGGCGGTCCGGGGGTAGACGCGCCGGAGCATCTCGGCCCGGCTCTCCGGCCGGTCGGCTCCGGCCGGACCGGAGCCGACGTAGCTCGACACGGCCGGGGCGCCGGCGGCGGCCGGGGCGGCCTGTCCGAGCAGGCCCCAGGCGACGTCGGGACGCGAGGCCGGGACCGCGGCCCACGGCCGGTCCTCGTAGAGGCTGCTGTTCTCGATGGTGCCGATCGCGGCGGCGTTCACCCGCGAGACGAACGCCGACACCGCCTCGGCCGGACTCGCCGGGGCGAGCACCACCAGGACGGTGGTGCCGGTCGGGCCGACCGCGCGGTGGACGCTGCCGCCGGCACCCTTGCTCAGCGCGCGCCTGAGTCGGTAGGGCCCGACCTGTCGTGCTGCCACGGCCGCATTCGATCACGGCCGGGGAGCGATCCGGCGGTGCGTGCGCCTCAGACCGGCGGTGCGGTGGAGGCCCGGACGATCAGCTCGGTGGCCAGCTCGACGTGGTGCACCTCGAGCGGCTCGCCGGCGGCCAGCCGCAGCGCGGTCTGCAGCGCCACCCGGCCCATCTCGAGCAGCGGCTGGCGCACGGTGGTCAGCGGCGGCGAGAGCAGCCGGGAGATCGGCGCGTCGTCGAAGCCGACCAGGCTCAGGTCCTCGGGCACCCGGAGCCCCCGCAGCCGGGCCGCCTCGATGACGCCGGCCGCGCTCTCGTCGGTGGCCGCGAAGATCGCGGTCGGCCGGTCCGGCCGGTCGAGCAGCGCACCGCCCCCGGCCACCCCGCCGGCGTGGTCGTAGGAGCCGACGCCGACGTAGCCGTCGGGCACCGGCAGCCCGGCCCCCTCCATCGCGGCGCGGTAGCCGTGCGCCCGGGCCCGGCTGAACAGGAACTCCGGCGGCCCGCCGTAGTGGGCGATCCGCCGGTGGCCGAGGTCGATCAGGTGCTGGGTGGCGGTGAGCGCGCCGGAGAAGTTGGTGGTGCCGATGCTGGGCACCTCGCGCTGCGGCAGGCTCAGCGGGTCGAGCAGCACGAACGGGACCTTCGAGCGGGCCAGCGCGGCCAGGTCGCCGTGCCGGGCGTCGTCGACGACGTCGATCACCGCGGTCCGGTCGAGCGCGACCAGCTGCCGCACCCAGACGTTGGCGGGCGGCTGCTCCACCGGGTGGTCGCGCCGGGCCCGGACGCTGACTGCGACGCTCACCCCGGCCCGGGCGGCCGCCTCGAGCACTCCGTCGAGGATGGCCAGCGCGTAGCCGGTCTGGTCGCCGTGGAAGACCAGCTCGACGGTCCGGGGGCCGGTCCCGGTCGCCGGCTCGGCCCGACGGCCGACGTAGTTGTGCTGCTCGAGCAGGCTCTGCACCCGGGCCCGGGTCTCGGGTCCGACGTCCGAGCGGCCGTTGACCACCTTGGAGACGGTGGCGATCGAGACCCCGGCCGAGGCGGCCACGGTGGCCAGGTTCGCGGTGCCGCCGCGCCGACGGCCGCGTGCCCGGTCCCCGGTCCGTCGGCCGCCGTCGGCGGCTGCCGTCTCCTCCGCCGCCACTGGTCCTCCCACGGTCACCGGCCTGGGGCTCAGACCGTCAGGCCGAGTCTACGGAGACGTCGACCGGGGTGGTCAGCACGCGATCGACGCCGACCCGTCGTGTCGGACCGGTCAGCGTCACCCGGCCACGGCACGGCAGGTCGGTCGCGGACGGCCCGACCAGCACCTCGATGGCCCCGGGTTCGACCACCCGGCGCAGGTCGGCACCGGTGAACGACGTCCGGTCGGCGTGCACCCGGAAGGTCACCCGGGCCGAGGTGCCGGGGTCCAGGTCCGCCCGGGCGTAGCCGGTCAGCTGGAGCACGGGGCGGGCCACCGAGGCGACCACGTCGTGGAGATAGAGCTGGACCACCTCGGAGCCCGCCCGGTCGCCGGTGTTGGTCACCCGCACCGAGATCTCGACCGTGCCGTCGGTGGGTATCTCGGACGCGCTCAGCCGCAGGTCGTCGTAGCCGAAGGTGGTGTAGCTGCGGCCGTGGCCGAAGCCGTAGAGCGGCGTCGGGTCGAGGTTGGTCGTCCCGCCGTGCTCACTGCCCAGCGGCGGCTGCAGATAGGTGCCGGGCTGCGCCCCGGGGCGCCGCGGGATCTGCACCGGCAGGCGTCCGGACGGTTGGACCCGGCCGGTGAGGACGCCGGCGACCGCGGCGCCGCCCTCCTCGCCGGGCATGAAGGCCTGCACCAGCCCGGCCGCGCGGGGCGCGACCGCACCGAGCGCGTACGGCCGCCCGGAGACCACCACCACGACCACCGGGGTGCCGGTGGCGAACAGCGCCTCGAGCAGCTCGGCCTGGACGCCCGGCAGCCTCAGGTCTTCGGCGTCGCAGCCCTCGCCCGAGGTGCCGTGCCCGAACAGACCGGCCAGGTCACCGACCACGGCGACGCACAGGTCGGCCGCGGACGCCGCCTCGACCGCCGCGGCGAAACCGGACCGGTCGCCGCCCGAGACCGCGCAGCCGGGGGCGTGGACGGTCTCCACCCCGTGTTCGCCGAGCTCGGCGGCCAGCGCGGCGCGCAGTGTCGGCACCTCCAGACCGAGCCCGAAGCCCGGGTGCCGGGGCAGCACGTGATTGGGGAAGGCGTAGCAGCCCATGAACGTCCGCGGGTCGTCGGCGCACGGCCCGACCACCGCCACCGTGCCCAGCCCGGGGGTCCGGTCACGGGCGAGCAGCGGCAGTGCGCTGCCCGGCTCGAGCAGCACCACCGACCGCTCGGCGAGCTCGCGGGCCAGCGCCCGGTTGCCCGGCCCGTCGAGGTCGACCGCTCCGACGCCGGCCACCGACCCCTCGGGCGTCCAGTCGGGGTCGAGCAGACCCAGCTCGACCTTCTGGGTCAGCAGCCGGGTCACCGCCCGGTCGATCAGTGCCTCGTCGAGCTCGCCGGCACGGACCCGGTCGGCGAGCACCTGGGAGTAGCCGATGGTGTCGGGCAGCTCGACGTCGATCCCGGCCTCCAGAGCGAGCACGCCGGCGTCGTCGAAGTCGCCGGCCACCCGGTGCATCGAGGCGAGGAACGGGATCGCCCAGTAGTCGGAGACCACCGTCCCGGTGAACCCCCAGGCGTCGCGGAGCAGCTCGGTGAGCAGCCAGCGGTCGGCGGCGGCCGGGACGTTGTCGACGTCGGCGTAGGAGTTCATCACCGAGCCGACGCCGGCCTCGCGGACCGCCAGCTCGAACGGCGGCAGGATCACGTCGGCCAGCTCGCGTCGGCCCATCGGCACCGGGCCGTGGTTGCGCGCGCCGCGCGAGGCGGAGTAGCCCGCGAAGTGCTTGAGGGTGGCGATCACCCCGGCGCTCTGCAACCCGCGGACGTAGGCCGCCGCCACCGTGCCGACCAGGTACGGGTCCTCGCCGATGGTCTCCTCGACCCGCCCCCAGCGGTAGTCGCGGACCACGTCGAGCACCGGCGACAGCCCCTGGTGGACACCGAGCGCGGCCATGTCCGCCCCGATCGCCGCGGCCATCCGCTCGACCAGGCCCGGGTCGAAGGCGGCCCCCCAGGCGATCGCCGCGGGATAGACCGTCGCGCCGTAGGCGGTGAACCCGGTCAGGCACTCCTCGTGCACCAGCGCGGGGATCCCGAGCCGTGACCCGGCCAGCACCACCCGCTGCTGGCGGACCAGCTCCTCGGCCCCCTGCCGCGGGGTCAGCGGGACGCTGCCGTAGACCCGGGTCAGGTGGCCGAGCCCGTGGCGGCTGGCCTCCTCGAGCGTGGGGTTGCCCGCGGCGGCGAACACGTCGGCCAGCGGGGCGACGTTGAAGCTGGTGTCCGCCCCGACGGTGTCGTTCTCGCTGGTGTCGGTCTCGCTGGTGTCGGTCGCGGCCGGTGGGTGCTGCGCGCCGTCGTCGTGGTGCTGGAGCTCGGGGCTCATCGCCCCGCCGCCGTCCGCGCTGTCGTTGCCCACCCACCGGCTGCCCAGCTGCCCGACCTTCTCCTCCAGGGTCATCGCCGCCAGCAGCGCGGTGACCCGTTCGGCCACCGGCCGGTCGACGTCGCGCCAGACCGCATTCGGATCGGTGGCGCGGCGGTCGTGGATCGGGGTCGTGGTCACGGCACCTCCAGGTTGGGCCCAGCCGCTGTCGAAAGTTTCGAGGTCGCGACCGGCGGACGACCGACGCACCATACAACGCCACAACCCCCGTGTCAGCAGGGAAAGACGACCTCGCCGACGGCTCGGTCTCGAATAGATCACGGCACAGGACCGATCGGTGCGAATTGCTTGACAGCACATCTTGCGCAAATTTACGTTGGCCCGGCCAGCGGCGGCGGTTCACCTCGAGCCTCGGTCGGTCGCCGCCGCGGCACCCAGCCTCAGCGCTCGTGGGACGCGACGCCGTCCCGGCAACCGACAGGGAGATCAACGTGGACCCCAGAATCACCTCGCGCCGGAAGTTCCTCGGCCTCGCCCTCGGCGTCCCGGCGAGCGCGGCCGCGCTCGCCGCCTGCGGCGGCACCACCCCCACCCAGACCGGTGCGGCCGGCGGCGGGGGCAACGGGGGCGGCGACGCCGGCTCCACCAGCTACTGGTTCCTCACCGGCCAGCCCGGCCAGGGGATCCGCGAGGACACCGTCAAGCGGTTCAACGCGGCCAACGCGAGCAGCAAGATCGCCTACACCGAGTTCGCGAACGACGCCTACAAGACCAAGATCAAGACCGCGCTCGGGGCCGGTCAGGGTCCGTCGATCATCTGGGGCTGGGGCGGCGGCGGCTTGCAGGAGTACGTCAAGAACGACCAGGTCGAGGACCTCACCGACTGGTTCGGCCAGAACGACGCCCTCAAGCAGAAGCTGTTCGCCTCCTCGTTCGCCGCGGCCACCGTGAACGACAAGATCTACGCGATGCCGTGTGAGACGGTCGCCCCGATCGTCCTCTACTACAACAAGTCGGTCTTCGACAAGGTCGGGGCGCAACCGCCGAGCACCTGGACCGACGTGATGAACCTGGTCGACAGGTTCAACGGCGCCGGCGTCGCCCCGTTCTCGCTGGGCGGGCAGTCGCGCTGGACGAACATGATGTGGCTGGAGTTCCTGCTCGACCGGATCGGCGGCTCGGGCGTCTTCCAGAACGTGTTCGAGGGCAAGTCCGACGCCTGGTCCGACCCGGCGGTCACCGAGATGCTGACCAAGATCCAGGACCTGGTCAAGGCCAAGGGCTTCGTCAAGGGCTTCTCCTCGATCACCGCCGACTCGAATGCCGACCAGGCGCTGCTCTACACCGGCAAGGCCGCGATGATGCTGCACGGCAGCTGGACCTACGGGAGCATGAAGGAGAGCGGCGGCGACTTCGTCACCGGCGGCCACCTCGGCTACATGAACTTCCCGACCGTCGAGGGCGGCAAGGGCGACCCGAGCGACACCGTCGGCAACCCGGGCCAGTACCTGTCGATCTCCGCCAAGGCGACCGATGCGCAGAAGGAAGCGGCCAAGAAGTTCTTCTCCACCACGGTCCTCGACGACACCGAGACCCAGGCCTGGGTCAAGGCCGGCAACGTCCCGATCGTCAACGGCGCCGACAAGAACTTCGGCAGCGGCGGCGACGCGGACTTCCTGTCCTTCGTCTACAAGACGGCCAGCGGGGCCAAGAACTTCGCCCAGTCCTGGGACCAGGCGCTCTCCCCCACCCAGGCCGAGACCCTGCTCGACAACATCGCCAAGCTGTTCCAGCTCAGCGTCACCCCCGAGCAGTGGGTCGAGAACATGAACAAGGCCATCGGATCGTGACCGCCCTCGCGGCCCCGGCGGCGGTGCAGGCCGCGCCGCCGGGGGAAGGCTCCCGCGCCGGTCACCTGAAGGGGGCCGACCTCACCTGGATGGCGCTGCCCGCGCTCGCCTTCTTCACCCTGTTCGGGATCGTCCCGCTGATCGGGGTGCTGGCGCTGTCGTTCACCACCTGGGACGGCATCGGCGCGATCCGGCCGTCCGGGCTGACCAGCTGGAAGGCGGTGCTGTCCGATCCCGGGCTGCCGCACTCGCTGCTGGTCACCTTCGAGGTGATGGCGCTGAGCTGGCTGGTGCAGACGCCGCTGAGCATCCTGCTCGGCACCTTCATCGCCGGCCAGCAGCGCTACCGCGCGGTGCTGGCGGTGCTCTACTTCATCCCGCTGCTGCTCAGCTCGGCGGCGATCGCCATCGCCTTCAAGGCCCTGCTCGACCCGAACTTCGGGCTCAGCGCCGGGCTGCACATCGCCGCCCTCAGCCAGGACTGGCTCGGCCAGCCCGGGCTGGCCATGGGCGTGGTGATCTTCGTGGTGTCCTGGCAGTACATCCCGTTCCACTCGCTGATCTACCAGGGCGGGGTCCGGCAGATCCCGACCAGCATGTACGAGGCCGCGCTGATCGACGGCGCCGGCCGCTTCCAGCAGTTCTTCTCGATCACCCTGCCGCAGCTGAAGTACACGATCATCACCTCCTCCACGCTGATGGTCGTCGGGTCGCTGACCTTCTTCGACCTGATCTTCGTGCTGACCGAGGGCGGCCCGGCCGACGCCACCCGGGTGCTGGCGCTGGACATGTACAAGACCGGTTTCCAGGCCAACCTGATGGGGCCGGCGAGCGCCATCGCGGTGATCCTCGTACTGGTCGGCCTGGTGCTCGCCCTGCTGCTCCGCCGGCTCGGCGGCAACGGCACCGACAGCCAGCTGGAAGGAGCCTGAGGTGGCGACCGCGACCCTCACCGAGCAGCGCACCGACACCGTGAGCACCGGCGGCCGGCCGCGTCGGTCGGGCCGGGCCACGCTCCGTCCCAACGTGATCGGCGGGGTGCTGAGCATCGTCTGGCTGGCGCTGGTGATCATCCCGGTCTACTGGATCGTGATCACCAGCTTCAAGAGCCAGAACGTCTACTACGCCACGAATCCGCTGGTTCCCGACGCGCCCACCATCGAGAACTACTCGCTGGTGATCGCCTCGGACTTCCCGCGCTACTTCCTCAACAGCGTGATCGTCACCGTCGGCGCCGTGGTGCCCGGAGTGCTGGTGTCGTTCGTCGCGGCCTACGCGATCGTCCGCAGCGGGACGCGGGTGCTCCGGTTCATCAACTCGCTGTTCCTGATGGGCCTGGCCATCCCGCTGCAGGCGACCGTGATCCCGGTCTACCTGCTGATCATCAAGCTCGGGCTCTACGACACCCTGGCCGCGATCGCGCTGCCGTCGATCGCCTTCTCGATCCCGCTGGCCGTGCTGGTGCTGAGCAACTTCATCCGCGACGTACCCAAGGAGCTCTTCGAGTCGATGCGGGTGGACGGGGCCTCGGAGTGGGGCACGCTGTGGCACCTCGCCTTCCCGCTGACCCGTCCGGCGCTGGTCACGGTGACCATCTACAGCGCGCTCGGCATCTGGAACGGCTTCCTGCTGCCGCTGATCCTGACCCAGAGCCCGGACAAGCGGGTGCTCCCGCTGGCGCTGTGGAGCTTCCAGGGCCAGTACAGCGTCAACGTCCCCGCGGTGCTGGCCTCGGTGGTGCTGACCACGCTGCCGATCCTGGTGCTCTACGTGATCGGGCGACGCCAGCTGCTCTCCGGGCTCACCGCCGGCTTCTCGAAGTGACGCCGGGGCCACCGCCGCCACGGTTTGCGGCGGTGGCCTAGCGTGTCCCGGTGAGCACCCAGACCCGTGAGATCCACCTCGCCGCGCGCCCGCACGGCACCCCGACGCCGGACGACTTCCGGCTCGTCGAGACCACGCTCCCCGACCCCGGACCCGGCCAGCTGCTGGTCCGCAACCGGGCGATGTCGGTCGACCCGTACATGCGCGGCCGGATGAACGACAGCAAGTCCTACGTGGCCCCGTTCCGGCTCGACGCTCCGCTCGAGGGCGGGGCGGTCGGCGAAGTGGTGGCAGCAGGCCCGGACACCACGGTCGAGGTCGGCACCCTGGTGCTGCACAACCTCGGCTGGCGCGAGCACGCGCTGGTCGCGGCCGACGCCGTCCAGCCGCTGCGCGAGGTGCCGGGGGCTTCCCCCAGCCACTACCTCGGGGTCCTGGGCATGCCCGGCCTGACCGCGTACGCGGGGCTGTTCCGGGTCGGCGCCCTCCAGGCCGGTGAGACCGTGTTCGTCTCCGGCGCCGCGGGCGCGGTCGGCTCCCTGGTCGGCCAGTTCGCCAGGCTCGGCGGCGCCGGACGGGTCGTCGGCAGCGCCGGCTCGGCCGAGAAGGTCGCCTTCCTCACCGACGAACTGCACTTCGACGCCGCCTTCGACTACCACGACGGCCCGGTCCGTGACCGGCTGCGGGAGGCCGCCCCCGACGGCATCGACGTCTACTTCGACAACGTCGGCGGCGAGCAGCTCGAGGCGGCCATCGGGGCGCTCCGGCTGCGCGGACGCGGTGCGCTCTGCGGGGCGATCTCGGCCTACAACGCCACCGAGCCGCCGCCCGGGCCTCGCAACCTCGGTCTGATGGTGAGCAACCGGCTGCGGCTCGAGGGCTTCCTGGTCGGCGACCACCGCGACCTGCAGGGCGAGTTCGCCGAGCGCGTCGGCGGCTGGTTCGCCGCGGGCGACCTGGTCGTGCGCGAGACGGTCCGCGAGGGTCTCGACTCCGCCGTCGGGGCGTTCCTCGGCCTGCTGGCCGGGGAGAACACCGGGAAGATGGTCGTCACCTTCTGAGCGGTGCCGCGGTGCGGCGCGAGCGCTCGGCGTCCCGGGACGTCTTGCGCGTCGCGCCGATACTGGGCGCATGTCCTCCGACCGCACCCGCTCCGTCGTCGTCCTGGCGCTGGCCGTCCTGCAGATCGTCAGCTCGCCGCTGACCACCCTGCTCGGGATCGGTCCCGACACCGGAGCGGTCTCGGACGCGAACCGCAGCCTGATCACCCCGGCCGGCTACGCCTTCAGCATCTGGGGGCTGATCTATCTCGCCTCGCTCGCCTACGCGACCAACCAGCTGCGCCCGAGCGAACGGACCCGCCCGGTCCAGCGCCGGACCGGCTGGTGGATGGCACTGGCCTTCGCCTCGAGCACGGTCTGGGTGCCGATCTTCGCCACCAGGACGATCTGGCTGTCGCAGATCGTGATCCTGGTGCTGGTCGTCGCGCTGATCACCGCGGCGGTGCGGGCCGCCCGCACCGGGCCGGCGCAGCGGACCACCGAGCGGGCGCTGGTCCGGCTGCCGATCACGCTCTATCTCGGCTGGGCCGTGCTCGCCGCGACCGCCGGGTTCGGCGTGACGTTCCGCAGCCTCGGGATGCCGCCGGCCGCCGCCTGGGTGACCGTGGTCTCGGTGCTGCTGCTGGCCGCGGCCACGCTGTGCTGCCTGTGGGTGGTCGGCCGGGCCACCGCGCTGGCCGCGTTCGCCTTCACCGCGCTGTGGGCGCTGGTGGCCGTGGTGGTCGCCACGCCGTCGGACGTGGTCCGGGTGGCCGCCGTGCTGGCCGCCGTCGTCGTCGCGGCCGCGCTGATCGTCCGGACCGGGCGGAGCGACCGCAAGCCGACGATCCTGCTCGGCTGACCCCCGACCGGGCCGGCTCCGGTTAGCGTGACGCCGTGAGCCGCGCCCGGAGCCCCCGCCGCCCGCGCCTGATCGTCCCGGTGCCGCTGGGCCTCGCACCGGGCCTCGCACTGGGCCTCGCGCTGGCCGGGTGCGGGTCGGTGCCGTCGGCCGGCCCGGCGCCGGTGAGCACGGCGACCGCGCTCCCCGCGCCGACCACCGCGACCGCACCTCCCACCGTCGCGGCCACGCCCTCGGGCACCCCGTCAGGCAAGCCGTCGGTCACGTCCTCGGCCAGCGCCTCGGCCAGGCCGTCGGCCCGCGTGTCGACCCGGCCCTCCAGCACCGCCGGCTCCGGCGGGGCGACCAGCCACCCAGTGATCGTCATCGACCCGGGTCACAGCGGGCGGTCGATCCGGAGCCGCACGGTGAACGGTCTGCTCGACGTCGACTACCCGAACCAGCCGGAGATGCGCGAGGTCTTCGACGTCAGCAGCTGCGTCGCCGCCGGGCTGCGGAGCGACGGCTACCGGGTGCTGCTGACCAAGGCCCACGAGAGCTCGAGCGTCAGCCTGACCGAGCGGGCCCGGATCGCCGACCGGGCGCACGCCGCGCTGGCCATCAGCGTCCACGACGACCACAGCCAGGGACCGACGTTCCAAGCGGTCTACAGCCAGCTCGGGCTGACCGTGGACGGACGCCACCACGCGATGTGGCGCGGTCGCGGGAGTCACCGGACGGTCTTCGACCAGCCGTCGGTGGCCCGCGCCAGCGACCGGGCCGCCCGCCTGATCGCCCGCGCCCGGAGCCGCGCCGAGGGCCGCCCGGTCCGGCTGGCCGAGGAGAACTTCGCCGGCCGGCCCCCGCTCGAACCCGGCAACCTGGCCCTGGTCCAGCTGCTCACCCACCGGCCGTGGGTCTACAACGAGCTCGGCGCCCGCGCCGGTGGGAGCACCACCAGCGAGCTGACGGTCGCCCAGGAGACCGCCTACGCCCAGGGTCTGCTCGACGGCGCCGAGGCCGCCGTCCCCAACGGCGACCGCTCCCCCGCCACCCGCGCCTCCCTCGGCCGCTGCCTCGCCGCCCGTCGCTGACCCGCCCGCGACGACGCGCGCTGAGCCTTCCTCGCACGAGCGGTGAGCCTGTCGAAGCGCGCTGCACCCTTCGCCCTCGAACGCACGCTGAGCCTGTCGAAGCGCCTCAGCGCTCGCCCTTCGACGGGCTCAGGGCACCGTGGGCGACGTTCCCGCGGGAACGCGCGCTGAGCCTGTCGAAGCGCCGCACCCCTCACCTTGGAACGCGCGCTGAGCCTGTCGAAGCGCTGCACCCCTCGCCCTTCGACAGGCTCAGGGCACCGTGGCGACGTTCCCGCGGGAACGCACGCTGAGCCTGTCGAAGCGCCGCACCCTTCGCCCTTCGACAGGCTCAGGGCGCCGTGGTGGTCAGGCCTCGGTGTAGGTGCCGGTCAGGTGGTAGAGCCGGCCGCCCCAGCCGTCAGCCGGGAAGCTGTCGGCGATCCGGAGGTAGACGGTCTTGGTGGTGCCGAGGTAGGGCGTCAGGTCGAGGGTGTGGTCGCCCTTGTTCGAACCGTCGGTGACCGGCTGGTCCTCCTTGAGCACGGTGGTCCAGGTCGAGCCGTCGGAGCTCGCCTGCACCAGGTACTCGGCGTCGATGGTGAGCGTGACCTTCGCCGCGGTGGTGTCGCGGGGCAGCGGGAACCGGTAGACGAAGTCGTGGTCGCCGTCGGCGAACCGGTTCTGGACGCCGTTGCTCTGCGAGCCGTCCGCGTCCCACAGCCACGGGGTCTCGGCCGCTGTCCCGGTGTCGAAGTCGATGCTGCGCGCGACCAGCACGTCCGACCGGCCGTCGAAGGCCATGCCGCCGCCGCTGACCCGGGCGCGCACCGTGCCGGTCCCGGTGGCGGCGCCGGCCGGGACCCGGACGCGGACGGTGACGGTCGCGGCCACCGGCCGGGCGACCCCGCGGGTGGTCAGGGTGAGCGTCGCGCTGCTCGGCGTCACCTCCCAGCCCCCCGGCGCGCTCAGCCGCACCCGGACGGGCAGCCGGGCGCCGGCCGGGCCGGTGGCGCTGACCCGCACGGTGGTGCGCACGGTGGTGGTCCCGGTCTTCGCCGGCATCACCACCGGCTGCGCGGGGTCGAGGGTCACGGCCAGCGAGCGCTTCGGCGCCCGCTGCGGGACGTCGGCGATCAGGGCGCTGAGCGCGCTGGCCTGGGTCCGCCAGTCGAAGACGTTCGGGTGGTCCCCGCCGGTCACCCCCGACCACCGGGTGCCCAGGCGGTCGGCCGCGTCGCGGTCGTCGGTCCAGACCGCCTGGGCCTGCCGGTGCACGAACCGGGTGTACCGGGCGGCGTGGGTGGTGTCGGCCAGGTCCATCCAGTAGCGCAGGAAGACGCCCTTGAACTGCTTGGCGTTGTCGTCGCAGGTCTGGTCGGCGGCGTCGCAGGACTCGGTCAGCACGCCGTCGCGGACCAGCGGCGAGGTGAGCGTCGCGT
Source organism: Microlunatus kandeliicorticis (assembly GCF_014137855.1). Taxonomy (GTDB): domain Bacteria; phylum Actinomycetota; class Actinomycetes; order Propionibacteriales; family Propionibacteriaceae; genus Microlunatus; species Microlunatus kandeliicorticis. Next base: position 1,000,366 of record NZ_JACGWT010000001.1, on the reverse strand, counting down.
CGGCCAGCCGTTCGGCGGTGCGCAGCGCGCTCTTCTGCCCGGTGGCCCGGTAGATCTCCAGCCCGGCGCCGATCCCGAGCCCCTGGTTGTAGCTCCAGACGGTCTGGCCGTTGTTGGCGCAGGTGCTGGTCAGGCCGTCGTCGACGAGACCGTCGGCGTTGATCAGACCGCTGTGGGTGTACCAGGTCCAGGCCTCGGTGGCCCGGCCGAGCCAGAGGGTGTCGCCGGGCAGCCGGTTGTGCAGCTCGGCGGTCAGCCGGACGTAGAGACCGTTGGTCACCGCGTTCTTGTAGGTCCGCTCGGCGTCCCACCAGACGCCGCCGCCGCAGGTGCTGGTGTCCCAGTAGCCGTGGACGTAGGTGGCGATCCTGACCGCCATGTCGAGGTACTTCCGCTGGTGGGTCAGGTCGTAGGCCTGCACCCAGGTGAGCCCCCACCACTCCGAGTCGTCGATCGCCCGGCTGGTGAAGTTGCCGAGCAACGGGTCGCCGGACAGCTCGCCGGCCGGGAAGCTGCCCTGGTCCTTGACGAAGGTGTTGTCGAGCTGGCCGAGATAGCGCCGGTCGCCCGTCCGCTGCATGTAGTCGCCGATCGTCTGCAGCGCGACCGCCGAGTTCCACCAGCTCGACGGGAACCACGCCTTGTCCGGGTCGTAGGAGCTCATCAACACGTCGGCGGCGACCCGCGCCCGGGCGACGGCGGTCGGACCCGACGGACCCGCGATCCCCGCCGGCTCCGGTGCGGCGTGCGCGGTGGTCAGCCCGGGACCGGTGACCAGCAGCAGCACGGACGCACAGAGGGCCGCGAGCCGGCCGCGCCGTCGGGTCCGAGGGACAGCTGACCGGTCCGCGGCGGGTGAGGGCTCGACAGGCGTGAGCGGATCCTGCGGACGGGGTGGCGTCGTTGCCAAGGTCATGACTCGACCTGCTTCCGTGGAGGTGAGCGTGAGGGGTGGGCGGTCCGTGGACCACTCGTGCTGAAAACGTTTCCAGCGTCCCGCCATCGAACCGCCGGCCGACCCGACGTGTCAAGAACCAACGACGGAATCGATGACCCGGTCGGGAAGCACCCGATCGCGGACCGGGAGCTCAGGCCGCGGTGCGGGCGCGCTCACGCAGGGCTCGCAGGTGCACCGAGGCCCAGGTGCGGAACGGTCGCCAGCCGTCCCCGACCTCGGCCAGCGGCCGCCCGCCGTAGCGGTCGGCGACCTCGGCGGCGAGCCGCTTCTCCTGGGTGGGGAGCACGTCCGGCGCGTTGGCGCCGCGGAGCACCACCAGCTCGGCCGCGAACGGACCGAGGCCCTTGATCGCCCGGACCTGCTCGAGCGCGACCTCGGGGTCGACCGCCCGCAACGCGGCGCCGGCGAGCCGGCCGTCGAGCGCGGCCTCCAGCACCGCCTCGAGGTACTCGTTCTTCCGGCCGGGCAGGTCGAGACCGGCGCGGAGCAGCCTGTCCGGAGCCGGGAACGCTCCGTCGTCGCCGAGCTCGCGGGTGATCCGCTCGCGCAGCGCCGCGGCCTGGGTGATCCGCACCCGCTGCGACAGCACCGACCAGACCGCGGCCTCGTAGGGCGAGTAGAAGCCGCACGGACGCAGCCCCGGCAGCTCGGCCTGGGCGGCCCCGATCACGGGGTCGCGGACACCGACGGCGGGCCACCCGGTCCCGTCGACGTCGAGGGCCAGCACCCGACGCACCTGCTCGACGGCGGCGTCGAGGTCACCGGGACCGCTGACCTCGATCGCGGCGCTGCTCCCCTGCTGGTGGACGACCGCCTCGACCCGCGACCAGTCGGTGTCGGAGCGGAAGGTCATGGTCAGAGCGGACCCCGCGTCCTGGTCGCGCAGCCGGTTCGGGCTGAAGCCCTCCCAGAACGCCCGGCTCACGTCGAGCCGCCACGGCCCGCGCACCTCGGTCTCCACCCGGTGTCGCCCCATGTCCCCACCCCTGCGTCCAGCCGGCGTCGTGCCGGCGTCGTGCCGGCGTCCTACCGGCTCGCCGGACGTTAGCCGTGACCGCCGACAGTTCCGGCCCGGCCGACCGGCGGTGCCCACCCCGGCCGCCGGATCAGACAGAAGGGGTGTCCGTCCGGGTCCGCGTAGACGTCGCTCCGTCCGTCCGTGCCGCCGTGGTCGGGCAGCCGGGTGGCCCCGAGCGCCAGCACCGCCGCGCCGGCGGCGTCGAGGTCGTCGACCATCACGTCGAGGTGCAGCTGCTGCGGCACGGCCGGGTCGGGCCAGGTCGGACGGCGGTGGTCCGGGGCCCGCTGGAAGGCGAGCCCGGAGCTGGTGTCGTCCGGCGCCACCACCACGAAGTCCTGCTCGGACCAGGTCACCGGGCGGCCGAGCAGCGCGGACCAGAAGGCGGCCGCCCGCGCAGGATCGGCCGAGTCGACCACCAGGTGGTGCGGACGCCCGATCGGCCCGGTCGACGTCGCCGGGTCCGCGTCGTCACCCGTTGCTCCGCTCATCCCGTCATCCTGCGCCCGACGGGATCGAGCCGTCACCGGACGGTCGGTCCTGGCTAGGATCGAGCAATGAGCACGGCAGTCGGGACCCCGAGCGAGCCTGCCACCGGGCTGCCCCCGGCCGGCGCCGACGAGGCCGCCCTGCGGCGGTTCCTCGAGGGGCTGCCGGCGGTCGACCCGGTCGGTCTCGAGCAGCGTGCAGCCGGCCTGGCCACCCGTTCGATCAAGAAGGACAGCAAGCTCGCCGCGATCGACCTGGCCATCGCGATGGTCGACCTGACCACGCTCGAGGGCGCGGACTCCCCGGGCAAGATCGTCAACCTGTGCCGCAAGGCGTTGACTCCCGACGCGGGTGCTCCGGACACCCCGCGACCGGCCGCGGTCTGCGTCTACCCCGACCGGGTGGCGGTGGCCAAGGAGACCCTCGGCGACTCCGGGGTGCTGGTCGCCTCGGTGGCCAGCGCGTTCCCGGCCGGCCGGAGCAGCCTCGAGGTCAAGATCGCCGACACCGAGCTCGCGGTGGCCGCCGGTGCCGACGAGGTCGACATGGTGATCGACCGCGGCGCCTTCCTGGCCGGGCGGTACGGGCTCGTCCATGATCAGATCGTGGCGATCAAGCAGGCCGCCGGGCGGGCTCGGTTGAAGGTCATCCTCGAGACCGGCGAGCTCGCCACCTACGACAACGTCCGGCGGGCCGCCTGGCTCGCCCTGCTCGCCGGCGCCGACTTCGTCAAGACCTCGACCGGCAAGGTGTCGCCGGCGGCCACGCTCCCGGTCACCCACGTGCTGCTCCAGGCCGTGCGCGACTGGAAGCTGCTGACCGGTGAGCAGCGGGCGGTCAAGCCGGCCGGCGGCATCCGCACCACCAAGGACGCAATCCGTTACCTGGTGGCGGTCCACGAGGTCGCCGGACCCGAGTGGCTCGACCCGCACTGGTTCCGGTTCGGGGCCTCGTCGGTGCTCAACGACCTGATCATGCAGCGGCAGGCGCAGCGCGCCGGGCACTACTGGGGCGCCGACTACGTCAGCCTCGACTGACGCGGCAGGAGGAGAACCATGATCGACTTCAGCTACGCGGCGGCTCCCGAGTCGGCGGCGATCGGCCGGGTCCGCGACCGCTACCTGCCCTACATCGACGGCGAGTTCGTCGAGGGCAAGGGCGCCGACCTGGAGACGGTCAACCCGGGGACCGGCGAACTGCTCAGCGTGGTCTCGACCGTCGCCGAGGAGGACCTCGACGTCGCCGTCCGCGCGGCCCGGACCGCGTTCGACGGACCCTGGTCGCGGCTGACCGGCGCCCAGCGCGGGGCCTACCTGTTCCGGATCGCCCGCGGCATCGCAGAGCGGTCGCGTGAGCTGGCGGTGGTCGAGTGCCTCGACAACGGCAAGCCGATCAAGGAGACCCGGGACTTCGACGTCCCGACCGCGGCCCAGCACTTCTTCAGCCACGCCGGCTGGGCCGACAAGCTCGAGCACCTCGGGCTCGGCCCCAGCCCGCGCCCGCTGGGCGTGGCCGGGCAGGTGATCCCGTGGAACTTCCCGCTGCTGATGGCCGCCTGGAAGATCGCGCCCGCGCTCGCCGCCGGCAACACGGTGGTGATCAAGCCCGCCGAGACCACGCCGCTGTCGATCCTGGTGCTGGCCGAGATCATCGCCGACGCCGACCTGCCGCCGGGCGTGGTCAACATCGTCCCCGGAGCCGGGGACGTCGGGGCGGCTCTGGTCGATCATCCCGGGCTCGACAAGGTCGCCTTCACCGGGTCGACCGCGGTCGGCCGGCAGATCCAGCGCCGGCTGGCCGGCACCGGCCGCAAGTTCACCCTCGAGCTGGGCGGCAAGGGCGCCAACATCGTCTTCGCCGACGCGGCCCAGGACCAGGCGGTCGAGGGCGTGGTCAACGGGATCTTCTTCAACCAGGGCCAGGTGTGCTGCGCCGGTTCGCGGCTGCTGGTGCAGGAACCCGTCGCCGAGGAGTTCCTCGCCCGGTTGAAGAGCCGGGTGGAGACGCTGCGGGTCGGCGACCCGATGGACAAGAACACCGACGTCGGCGCGATCAACTCCGCGGCCCAGCTGGACCGGATCACCGCGCTGCTGGAGGCCGGCGACGCCGAGGGCGCGGAACGGTGGACGTCGTCCTGCCCGCTGCCCGACCGCGGTTGGTACCTGGCGCCGACGATCTTCGAGCAGGCCAGCCCCTCGATGCGGGTCGCCCGGGAGGAGATCTTCGGACCGGTGCTGTCGGTGATGACCTTCCGGACGCCGGAGGAGGCGCTGGCCAAGGCCAACAACACCCCGTACGGCTTGAGCGCCGGGGTCTGGACCGAGAAGGGCTCGCGGGCGATGGCGATGGCGGCCGGGCTCCGTGCGGGCGTGGTGTGGGACAACACCTTCAACCGCTTCGACCCCACCGCCGCCTTCGGCGGCTACCGCGAGTCCGGATTCGGCCGCGAGGGCGGTCCGGCGGGCATGCGCGCCTACCTGCACGACGACGACGAACCGGTGCTGGCCCGTCCGGCGAGCACCGGCCGGGACGGGGACCGATGACCCACCTGACCGTGCCCAAGACCTACAAGCTCTATCTGGGTGGGAAGTTCCCGCGCTCGGAGTCGGGGCGCACCTATCCGGTGACCGACGTCCAGGGACGGTTCCTGGCCAACGCCGCGCAGGCCTCGCGCAAGGACGCCCGGGACGCGGTCTCGGCCGCCCGCAAGGGATTCACGGCCTGGTCGGGGGCGACCGCGTACAACCGCGGCCAGGTGATCTACCGGATCGCCGAGATGCTCGAGGGCCGCAGCGCGCAGTTCGTCGAGCTGATCACCACGACCACCGGGGCGGCCGCCCGGACCGCGACCGCCGAGGTGCAGACGGCGGTCGAGCGACTGGTGCACTACGCGGGCTGGACCGACAAGCTGGCCGCGGTGTTCGGCTCGGCCAACCCGGTCTCCGCGCCCTACTTCAGCTACTCCGCGCCCGAGCCGACCGGGGTGGTGGCCGTCTTCGCCCCGACCGGCGCCCCGCTGCTCGGGCTGGTGTCGGTGCTCGCGCCGGTGCTCGCCGGGGGCAACGCCGCGGTGGTGGTGGCCGCCGAACCCGACGCCTGCACGGCGATCGCGCTCGCCGAGGTGCTGGCCACCTCCGACGTCTCCGGCGGGGTGGTCAACGTGCTGACCGGCAGCGCCGCCGAGCTCGCGCCCCACCTGGCCCGGCACGCCGACGTCGACGCGCTCGACCTCACCGGTCTCGACGACGAGCTGGCCGCCGCCTGCCAGGCCGACTCCGCCGAGACGGTCAAGCGGGTCTACCGACCGGCCGGCGTCCCGGACTTCGCCGCGGCCCCCGGCACCGCCCGGCTGCGGGCGTTCCTGGAGATCAAGACCGTCTGGCACCCCACCGGCGCGGTCTCGCTGGCCGCCGGCAGCAGCTACTGACACGGCCGCTTCGACCACCGGGGAGCCGACCATGAGACTGGTCCAGATCGCCCAGCACGCCGACGACCTCGCGCGGGCGACCGCCTTCTACGCCGATCTGCTCGGGGTGCCGCCGACGGCGTCGTTCGACCCGCCGGGCCTGGTGTTCTTCGACCTCGACGGCGTCCGGCTGCTGCTCGAGCAGGGTGCGCCGAGCGCGACGCTCTATCTCGCGGTCGACGACGTCGTGGGCACCGTCGACCGGCTCCGCGCCCGCGGCGAGGTGGTCGAGTCCGACCCCCACGTGATCTTCGAGCACCAGGATGACACCCTCGGCCCGGCCGGCACGGCCGAGTGGCAGGCGTTCGTCCGCGATCCCGAGGGCAACCTGGTGGGGCTGGTGGAACACCGGGCGGGCGCCGCGGGCTGACGTCGATCGCCTGCCCTTCGACAGGCTCAGGGCACCGTCTCGGGCTCCGCGCGCCGAGGGCACCGTCGTGGTCCCGCGCGCTGAGCCTGTCGAAGCGCTCCGGGCTCAGCCGGTGACCGGACGCTCGGCGAAGGTGACCGCGGCCCCGGCGGGCAGGGTGTAGCGGTAGTCGAAGCCGGCGACGGGGATCGCCACCCGGGCGGTCGAGCGGCCGGCGTTGAGCGCCGCCTGCACCCGCGTCCCGTCGGGCAGCCGGGCGCTGTCACGCCGCAGCGTGCCGCGGCTGGTCTGCCGCACCGTGCCGGACGCCTCCCGCAGGTTGAGCTCGGCCACCGACCACCAGCTGCCCGAGCTCTCGGTGCTGACGATCCTGAGGTAGCGCGCGGTGGTCCGGGGCAGCGCCACCGTGGTCACCGGCCCGGTGCCCTGACCGCGGGCCACCGTGGTCCAGGCGGAGCCGTCCGGGGAGGTCTGCAGCTCGTAGCCGCGGAGGTAGTCCCCGACGCTCGTCCCGCTGTCGAGCACCAGCTGGCTGAACGTCCGGGCGGCGCCCAGGTCGACCGTCAACGACATCCCCGGCACCTGTCCGGTGCCGGAGCTCCACCGGGTGGACAGGTCGCCGTCGAGCAGGTTGGCCACCGGGGAGTCCGGGTCGCTCGCCGAGGCGGTCACCTGCCAGCCGGTGCGGCTCAGCGCGGTGCTGGCCGGCGCGACCAGCTGCGACCCGTACGGCCGGGACATCACCAGCCAGCGGTCGCCGACCCGCACCTGGTCGAGCTGGTCGAGCAGCGCCGGACCGACGCTCAGCGTGTACCGCCCGGTCGGCGTCCCCGCGGGTGCGCGGCCGAGGTCGAGGTCGGTCCACCCGAGCCGGGCGTCCCCGGCCGGCCGGACCCCGGCCGGAGCACGGAACGTGTAGGTGGCCGCGGCGCCGGCGGCCAGGCTGGTGCTGACGTGCCGGCCGCCGACCCGCAGGGTGAGGTCGGCGGCGGTCGTCCCGCCGTTGAAGACGATCACCGCCTGGCTGCCGTCGGGGTTGGTGAACGCGACGTCGCTGAGGCCGGTGCTGCCGGCCGGCAGCGCCGGCTCGGAGGAGGCGATCCGGACCGCGCCGGGACGGACGAACCGACTGGCCTGGGCCAGCGCCCAGTAGTCGAGTTCCTTGGTCACGGTGCCGTCGTCGTGCACGGTGACCAGCCCGCGACAGGTGTCGCAGCCGTGGTTCTGCGGCCCGCGCCGGTCGTCGAGGGCGACGTTCCACAGCACCACCGACTGGCCCCAGTTCCGCGGCACCCCGATCAGGGTCTGCATGGTGGCCGCGAACGCCTGGGTGTCGGTCCCCTGCCAGGTCCCGCCCGAGCACTCGGTCTCGAACGCCTGCGCCCGCGGGTAGTCGTTGTGCGCGACCGACTGCGCGCCGACGTCGCCGCCGTAGCAGTGCCAGGCCGTCCCGGGGACGTAGCGGGCGGCACGCCGGTCGGCCTGCAGCTGTTCGGGGTAGGCGGGGACGTCCCAGTTGTGGTCGTAGCCGAGGATCTTGGTCCCCAGCCCGGCCCGGGCGAGGGCCGGACCGAGGTCCCGCCCGATGAACGCCGCCTCCTGGTCGGCCGTGAAGCTCATCCCCGGGTAGGTGGCCGGCTCGTAGAGCGGCTCGTTCTGGGCGCTGACGTACTGCACCGGCAGCCCCGCCGCCCGGTAGGCCTCGAGGTATTTCACGAAGTAGCGGGCGTAGGTCTTCGCGTACTGCGGGAGCAGCGTCCCGGTGACCATCGAGTCGGAGGTCTTCATCCAGCCGGGCGGTGACCACGGCGTCCCCATCAGCGTCAGTCCGGGGTTGATCCGGCGGGCCTCCCGCAGCCGCGGGATGACCGCCTGCTCGTCGCGGGCGATGCTGAAGTCGCGCAACCTCGGGTCGGTCTGCCCGGCCGGCTGGTCGTCGTAGCTGTAGGAGTCGGTGGCGAAGTCCGAGGCGCCCATGGGGTTGCGTAGGAAGCTGAGCCCGATCCCCTGACGCGGGCTGAACAGGTCGGTCATCACCGAGCGCCGGGTCTCCTCGGGCAGCCGGCCGAGCACGATCGCGCTCGACTCGGTCATCGCGGCCCCGAACCCGGTCATCCGCTGGTAGCGCCGGGTCGGGTCGACGGCGATCACGGTGCCGGCGTCCGGACCGGTGACCGGGCCGGTCGACCAGGACAGGTCCGCGCCCCGTGCGAGGTGCTGGCCCGCGGCCAGGTCGGTGGTCCAGACCCGCACCGCGCCGGGCGCGAGGGACGGGTCGACGGCCGGGGCCGCCGCCGCGGACGCCACCGGGCCGAGCGGGGCGACGGCCAGCGCCACGACGGTGACCGCGGTGGTCGTGGCCGGGACGAGCCGGCCGGCCGGGCGCGCGAGGGCCGGGCGCGAGCGGGCCGGGCGCGAGAGAGCCGGGCGCGGGAGCGTGGGGCGCGGGAGGGTGCTGGTCATCGTCACTCCGTCGTGTCGACCTGCCACCGCGGCTCGGGGTCCGGCGGCGGCACCCGGCGGTGCGGGCTCCCTCACCCTGGCCCCGGCCCCCAGACGTGTCAAGAAGTCCCGGGGACGCCCGTACGGCGGTGAGTTCGGCACCCGGAATGGTCCACCGGCACGGCCGCACCGGCACGGTCGGGTCGGCAGGGTCGGGCGGGTCAGCTGCCTCGTGCCACCACTCTGCGGGCCGCGGCCACCTCGTGCGCCGCCAGATCCAGCGGACCGTCCTCGGGCAGGGTCAGGTTGCGGGGCGGGCGGCGTTCGCGGAGCGCGGCGCCGAGATCCTCGAGGGCGTCGACCACCTCGTTCACGTCGGTCGGGTCGGGATGCTCCCCCGCGTGCCGGGCCAGCAGCACGGCGTGGCTGGTCCGGTCGACCGCCCGTTCGAGCTGGGCGATCAGCGGCCACCAGGCGGCGGCGCGGGTGGACAGCGGCGGCGGTTCGGCCAGCGCGCTCTGCAGCGCGGCGCGGACGTCGGAGAGCGCGCGGTAGGCCCGCCGCCGGGCCGCGCCCGAGGCCGGCCAGTCGTCCCCGAAGGCGACCCGGACGTAGTCGGCGAGCGCGGCGGTGGCGTCGGCCACCGTCCGGCCGAGCCGCGGACGCCAGGTCGACGGCCAGCACAGATATCCCACCACCAGCACGATCCCGGCGCCGAGCGCGGTGTCGGCCAGTCGCGCCAGCACCAGCGACGAGCTCACCGGGGCGGCGAAGTCGAGCAGCAGGAAGACCAGCGGGGTGATGAAGGTCGAGAGCATCCCGTAGTTGCGGCTCATGGCCAGCGGGAAGCCGAAGGCCAGCACCGCGATCGGCAGCAGCATCCAGCCGCCGACCGGGACCAGCTGGAGGACGACGGCCCCGACCAGCACCCCGACGAGCGTGCCGAGGGTGCGTTGCAGCCCGCGCGCGAACACCGAGCCGAGGTCGGGCTTGAGCACCAGGGCGGCCGTCAGCAGGATCCAGTACGGCTTCTGCACCGGCACGAGCTGCCGGACGATCTCGGCCACCACCATCGTCGTCCCGAGCCGGGCGGCGAAGGTCCAGGCGGTGCGGCCGAACAGCAGCACGGCGTAGCGCTGCAGCCGGTGCGCCTCGCGGTCGACCGGCCGCAGCTTGGCGCCGTGCGGGTCGCTCTGCGCCTCGGCGATCCGGGCCACCGCGGCGCGGACGCTGCCGGCGGTCGAGGTGGCGTCGCGGCGCAGCTGCTCGGGCGGTTCGGGCGGTCGCCAGTCGCGGTCGTGGGCCTCGACGGCGGTGGCCAGCCGGTCGACCAGGTCGGCCAGCTCGGGCGTCGGCTCCCCGCGCCGGGAGAACCCGTAGGCGGCCGCGGCCAGCCGGCTCGCCCCGGTGAGGACGGCGTTGAGCTCGCGGAGGTCGGCCCGCCGTCCCGAGCTGCGGGCGCGGGTGGTGACGACCACGTCGACCGCCTGGTAGAGCGCGACGCTGACCGCGTTGCGTTGCTCGGCGCCGGCCACCGGGTCGGGTCCGGCGGGCTCGCGGAGCATGGTGGCGATCATCCGCAGCAGCGCGACCGTCTCGGCCCGCGGCGCGTCCTCGGCGTGGTCGAACCGCGACTGGACGAACGACATCAGCAGCGACCAGCACGCCCCGACCAGGAAGGCCGGGATGATCACCCAGACCGACACCTTGGCGGTGACGCCGCCGGAGAGCGCGAGATAGACCAACAGCTGCAGGGCGGCGAAGGACAGCGTCGCGTTGATCGCGCTGACCAGGGCCGAGACCACGGCGAAGATGCCGACCACGGCCACCGCCAGGAGGCCGTTGCCCGCGGTGAGCTGACCGGCGACCAGGCCGACGAGACCGGCCAGCACCCCGGCCGAGGTCCGCGCGAACCGTTGGCCGAAGGTGCCGCCGCGGTCGCCGAAGGCGCCGACCAAGGCACCCATGCCGACGAAGATGGCCAGCGCCTGCTGGCCGAGCAGCACCCCGAGTCCCAGGGGCGCGACGATGCTGACCAGCACCCGGGTCATGTCCCGCCACGGCACCGGAGCCTTCTTCGGGGCGAGGATCCGCACCAGCCAGTCGGGGGCGATCGGGTCGAGCACGCTCGGGTCCCGACCCACCGGGCCACGGTCGGCACGCTGGCCGCCGGGGCGCTCGGCGAGCCGACCGACCGGGTCGTCGGCGGTCCGGGCCGCCGGCCGGTCGGTGCTCATGGCCCGGTTGCCGCCCTCGGCGCCACCGGCCGGTGTCGACTCACCGCCGGCGGATCCGGATCGGACCCTTGGCGGTCGAGGGGTCGACCACCTTGCCGCCCTGGGTGATGACCACCTCGCCGGCCGCGACCAGCCGACGGGCGGCCCGACGGGCCGGCTCCATCAGCTCGCGCCACCCCTCCGGGTCGACCGCGCGGGCTGCGTCGGAGGGACAGATGGTCGCGCTGGCCGCCCGGCGCGAGAGCAGTTCGGTGATCGTCGTCTCGAGCTGGGCGTCGACCTTGGTGACCTTGCGGCGACGGCAGGCGTCGCTGCAGTAGACGACGTCGTCCCAGTTGTCCGCCCACTTCTTCCGCCAGGCGAACTCGCGCCCGCAGCTGCGGCAGATCTTGGTCGGGACGTCCACGCCGTCACGGTACCGCCCGGCCCCACCGCCGGAACCGGGTCGGCACCGCCCGCCCGACCGCCAGCCGACCGCCAGCCGACCGCCAGCCGTCGGCCACCCACAGCCACCCAACCACCACCCGACCACCACCCGGCCACCACCCGACCACCACCCGACCACCACCCGACCACCACCCGACCACCACGTCGCACCCTTCCGGTGCACGTCGCACCCCCTATACCCGGTGCGAGGTGGACGCGGGCGGTGCGAGGTGAACCCAGGCGGCGCGAGGTGAACCCAGGCCGTGCGAGGTGAACCCAGGCCGTGCGAGGTGGACGCGGGGGTGCTGGGTGGACGCGCGCGGTGCGAGGTGGACGCGGGCGGTGCGAGGTGGACGCGGGCGGTGCGAGGCGGACCCGCCCGGGTCCGCGCCAGGAGTCAGCCGATCGGCGCCCAGTCGGGGCCGGTGGTGCCGAGGGTGTCGTCGAGCTTGGGGAACAGCGGCACCGGCTTCTGCAGCGGGGTGCCGACCTCGATCGGCCGCGACGCCCAGACGGCCTGCTGGGCGGCGTAGTCACCCATCAGCACCGGGTACGGCGCGTCCTCGCCGTCCGGGCCGTCCTCGGTGACCGAACGGATCTCCGGCTGCGCGGCCCAGGTGCCGACGCCGCCGAGCGAGGCGAACACCTGCTGGGCGGAGTGCGGGAGGAACGGCGTCAGCATCGTGTTGACGTCGCTGACCACCTGCAGCGCGGTGTGCAGCACGGTGTCCCGGCGGTCGCGGTCCTCGTCGGCCTTGAGCTTCCACGGCTCGGTCTCGGACAGGTAGCGGTTGGCGGCACCGGCCACCCGCATCGCCTCGCTGATCGCCGCCTTGAAACGGTTCCGGGCCAGCAGGCCGCCGACGGTGTCGAAGGCCGCGGCCGAGGTGCGGACCAGCTCGCGGTCGATGTCGCGCTCGTCCGGTGCCCCGGGGATCGCGCCGTTGTTGCGGTGCGCCATCGAGATCGCCCGGTTGACCAGGTTGCCCCACTCGTTGGCCAGCTCGGTGTTGTTGCGACGGACGAACTCGTCCCAGGTGAAGTCGGTGTCGGTGTTCTCCGGCCCGGCCACGCTGATGAAGTAGCGCAGCGCGTCCGGGCCGAACTCGCGCAGGAAGTCGGTCACGTAGATCACCGTGTTGCGGCTGGTGGAGAACTTCGCGCCGCTCATGGTCAGAAACTCCGAGCTGACGATCTCACTCGGCAGGTCGAGGGTGCCGAACTTGCCGACCATCCCGTTGTGGTCCCCGGCGCCGTTGTGGCCGAGCAGGATGCCGGGCCAGATCACCGAGTGGAAGACGATGTTGTCCTTGCCCATGAAGTAGTAGCCGAGGGCCTCGGGGTCGAGCCACCAGCGCTGCCAAGCGTCCGGGTCGCCGGTCCGGCGGGCCCACTCGATCGACGCCGACAGATAGCCGATCACCGCGTCGAACCAGACATAGATCCGCTTCATCGGCTGGTCGCGCCAGCCGTCGAGCGGGATCGGCACGCCCCAGTCGATGTCGCGGGTGATCGCCCGCGGCTTGAGCTCCTTGATCAGGTTCTCGCTGAACTTGAGCACGTTGGGCCGCCAACCGGTCCGGGTGGACAGCCACCCCTGCAGCGCGTGGGCCAGCGCGGGCAGGTCGAGGAAGAAGTGCTCGGTCTCGACGAACTTCGGCGTCTCGCCGTTGATCCGCGACCGCGGGTTGAGCAGGTCGGTCGGGTCGAGCTGGTTGCCGCAGTTGTCGCACTGGTCGCCGCGGGCGCTGTCGTAGCCGCAGATCGGGCAGGTGCCCTCGATGTAGCGGTCGGGCAGGGTGCGGCCGGTCGACGGGCTGACCGCGCCCAGCTGGGTCTTCGGCACGACGTAGCCGTTGCGGTGCAGGGCCAGGAACAGGTCCTGGACGACGGCGTAGTGGTTGCGGGTGACCGTCCGGGTGAACAGGTCGTAGGACAGCCCGAGACCCTGCAGGTCCTCGACGATCACCCGGTTGTACTTGTCGGCGGCCTGGCGGTTGGTCAGGCCCTCGCGCTCGGCCTGGACGTAGATCGGCGTGCCGTGCTCGTCGGTCCCGGAGACCATCAGCACGTCGTTCCCGATCATCCGCTGGTAGCGGGAGAACACGTCGGACGGGACACCGAAACCAGAGACGTGACCGATGTGGCGCGGGCCGTTGGCGTACGGCCAGGCCACGGCGGTCAGCACGCGAGAAGCCATGCGGGCCAGCCTAGAGGGCGCCCGGGACGGCCTCGACCGGCTTCCGGCTCCGTGGTCGTCGCCGCTGTCAGATCGACCGGGTCAGTGGGTGATCGTCAGGGTGACCGGCGCCGAAGGCCGTGTGACGTTGTCGGCAGCGTCCGACACGCTCGCGGTCAGCACGGCACGGCCGTACGGCTGGGTGGGCAGGGTGATCGACCAGCTGCCGTCGGCCCGCACCACGGCAGGCTTGCCCACGCCCGCGCCGTCCCGGGCCAGTCCGACGCGGGCGCCGGGCTCCCCGCGACCGCGGACGGTCGGCGTCCGGTCGGTGGTGTGCCGGCCGTCCGGCGGGCTGGTGATCGTCGGCCGGCCGATCGAGGAGTCGACGACGAACAGGTCCCGTCGCTCGGGTGAGCTGACCGCACCGGAGCTCTGCCGGGCGTAGACCGTGTGCTGTCCGGCGCTCAACGGGTGACCCAGTGTCAGCACCCACCGGCCGTCGGCGCCGACGGTGGCCTGCCCGAGCGCGGTGCGGTCGGCGAGCCGGGCGGTGACCGTCGCCCCCGGCGAGCCGGTGCCGGCGACCGCGGGGACCGCCCGGACCCGCGAGCCGGCCACCGGCCAGACGACGGTGGGCGGGTCCGTGGGACGGGTGGCCGGAGGGGCGCTGCCGTCGGTCACGAAGACCGGCCCGATCCCGACGGACGACCGGTTGCCGGCCGCGTCGCGCACGTAGGCCACCAGCGCGTGCACCCCCGGCCCGAAGCGGGCCCGGCTCGACCAGCGGCCGTCGGCACCGACCTGGATGTTGTCCGCGCCGACCAGGGTGCTGAAGCGGTCGCCGACACCCAGCTGGTCGCCGGGCTCGCCGCGGCCCTCGAGGGTCACCCAGCCCCCTGGGCTCCGGGTCCCGTCCGCCGGGGCGGTGACCGTCGGCGGAGCCGGCGGGGTGAGATCGACGACGAACCTCCGGGTCGCCCGGCCCGTCACCCCGGCGATCGTCGCGGTCACCGTGTGGGTGCCCTCGCTCTGCACCCCCAGCCGCTGGCTCCAGTGCCTCGACGCGCCGATCGTCAGGTGCCAGGGGGCGTGGTGGTCGACCTGGAGGGTCAGGTGCCCACCCGGCTTCCCCGTGCCGGTGACCACCGGGTCGACGACGGCCTGCGGGACGAACGGCGTCGTGATCACCGGACGGTCGGTGACCACGGACGCGACCAGGACGCGTTTCGGCCACGACCTCGGCGCGACGTTGCCGACCTGGTCGGCCGCGCTGACCGCGAGGGTGTGCGGCCCCTGGCTCAGCGGCGTCGTGAGCTGGAGGCTGGTGTAGTCGTCGGCGGCCCACGCGAACGTCCTCGCGACCCGGCCGTCGACGTAGAGGGTGCCGGAGGTCGCGGTGCCGTCGTACTGCCAGAGCGTCAGCCTCGGGGTGGCGTCGGTGAGCACCTCGCCGTCGCCGGGCTCGAGGACGCCGAAGCCGATCGGCGGGGTGTTGTCGGTCCAGAACCGGACCGGCGCGGCAGCCCGGCTCCGGACGCCGGCCAGGGTCTGGTCGGCGCTGAGCACGTGGACGCCGTCGACCTTTGCCGAGGTCCAGCGGACCGACCAGTGGCCCGCGGTCACCGGCGCCGACCCGACGGCCACACCGTCGGCGAACAGCCGGACGGTGGCTCCGTCGGTCCCCGTGCCGGTGGCGGTGAGCGTGGAGGCGTTGGTGGTCGACTGCTCCGCGGGTGCGGTGATCACCGGGGCGGCGGGCGCCGCAGGATCGACGGTGAAGGAGGTGGTCGTGGTCGCCGAGGTGCCGCCGGTGAGCGCGACCGAGAGCGTGTGCGGGCCGGCCGACAGGCCGGTGATTCGCTCGGTCCACCCGGCGTAGTCGACGGTGACCGGCGGCTGCGCGATCCCGTCGACCCGGATCGTCGCGGTGCTCCGTTCCTCACCGGAGCCCGCCACCTGCAGGTCGGCGCCGGTGACCGCGCCGGCGAACGGCGATCCGATCACCGGGGCGGCCGGCGGCGGGTACGGCGGCAGGGCGTGCGCCGTCGGGGGCGGGACCATCAGGACCAGCACCACCGCGGTCAGGAGCACCGACGCCCGACCGCGTCGACGTCGGGAGGTCGCTCCGGGAAGATCCTTCTGCCGACCGCGCACCGCGCACCACCGTCTCCGCCCAACCGCCGGGACGACCGGCCCGCCTCGGTGCAGGGTCTGCTGGCAGTCAAGCACCATCCGGGCGTGGCCGCAGCCCTTCCGCGGGTGGACACCGGACGGCCCGGGCACCCTGCGGGTGTCCGGGCCGTCCGACCGGGGGGCGGGACCTAGCGGGACTTGAGCCGGACCGTGATGGTCGGCGAGATGATCTCGCTCGAGTCCTTATTGATCTGCACCGCGTTGAACAGCGTGGTGCCCGGACGCAGCGTGATCGGGATCGACCACTTGCCCGAGCTGTTCACCGTGCCGATCCCGTAGAACCGACCACCGGTGCCGATGATCCCGATCCGGGTGCCCTTGGCCCCGGTGCCGCTCATGGTCAGCTTGTTGCTGGACACCGACACCTCGGTCTTCGGCGAGGTGATCTTCGGCTTGGTGGCCGACGTCGAGCCGATGATCTTGACCGTGGTGGTGTTCGACGACAGCGTCGGCTTGCCGCTGATCGACTGCGCGGCCTGGACCTTCCAGGTCCCGCCGGCGAGCACCGGGGTCACCAGGAACCACTGCCTGGTGCTCCCGACCGTCGCCGGCCCAACCTTGACCACCTTGGACCCGGAGGTCACGGTGAGCCGGATCGAGGCCTTCGGCTGGCCGGTCCCGATCACCAGCAGCCGGGTCGAGGTCGAGGTCACCTTGGGCGCGACCACCACCGGCAGGGCCACTGTCCGCAACGTCACCGTCACCGTGCCCGACCGCGGCGAGACGTTCCCGGCCAGGTCGACCTGGGAGGCCGTGAAGGCGAGCTTCCCGTCCTTCTGGGTCGGCAGGGTCAGCGACCAGGCACCCGTGGTGGCGTTGGCCGTGACCGTCCGGGGCGACCCGCCGTTGGTGTAGAGGGTCACCCGGGCTCCGGGCTCCGCGGTCCCGGTCACCGTCGGGGTGGCGTCGGTGATCTCGGTGTTGTTCCGCGGCGACGTGATCACCGGAGCCAGCGCCCGGCTGTCCACGGTGACCGTGGCCCGGGCCGGGTCGGAGGCCGTGGCGGGCAGCCCGAACACCGCCTGGGTGGCGGCGATCGTGTGGGTGCCCTCGCCGAGCGCCGGGTCGACGGTCAGCGTCCAGATCCCGTTGCCGCCGACGGTGACCGTGCCGCGCGGGCTGCTGCCCCCGTCGACGGTCACGCTGACCTGCGCCCCGGGCTCCCCGGTGCCGCTGATCGCGGTCACCGGCGTCGTCCGGTAACGGGTGGCCGGGGTGGTGATCACCGGAGCGGGCAGCCGGCCCCCGACAGGCAGCACCGTGACGGTGGAGCTCGCCGGGCTCGAGGTCCGCGCGCCGACGGTCTGCGTGGCCGCGATCACGTGCTGGCCGTACGGCTGGGTGGCCGTGACGTCCACCGACCAGGCGCCGGTGCTGCCGGCGGTGACCGTGTCGATCAGGGTGCCGTCGAGGGTGACCGCGACGGTGGCGCCGGCGGTCGCGGTGCCGCTGATCGTCGGCGTCCGGTCCGTGGTCGTCGACCCGTCCGCCGGGACGGTGATCACCGGGGCCGACGGACGCGGGGTGGTGGACACCGTGAACGAGACGGTCGGGCTGGCCGGCGACCGGTTGCCGGCCGCGTCGGTCTGGGTGGCGCTGACCGTGTACGGAGCGGTGGCCGGGTTGGTCAGCGTCGCGGTCCAGCCGCCCTGGTCGTTGACCGTCACCGGGGCCAGCGGAGCGCCGTTCACCAGCAGCACCAGCGAGGCGCCGGGCTCACCGGTCCCGCTGATGGTGACCGGGCCGACCGGCAGCTCCGCACCGTTCGGCGGCGTGCCGATCGACGGCGCGGCCGGTGCGGTTAGGTCGACCGAGACCGGGTGCGCCGACGACACCGAGGACGGGTTGCCCGCCCGGTCGGTCTGCGTGGCGGTCAGCACGTGCTGGCCCTCGGCGAGCGGGGCGCTGACCAGGCTCCAGTTGCCCTGGTCGTTGACCACGGCGGTGCCGAGGGTCCGGCTGCCGTCCTTGACGGTGACCGTGGCGGCGGGCTCGCCGGTGCCGGTGATCGTCGGCGTCGCGGTGCCGAGCACCGCTCCGGTCGGCGGGGTGACGATCACCGGAGCGGACGGGCTCACGGTGTCGACGGTGAAGGCGACGCTCGCCGTCCCGACCGCCGGCAGCCCGTTGGTGCCGGTGAGCGAGGCGACCGCGGTGTGCGGGCCGTCGGCCAGCGTCGGGAGCGTGACGCTCCAGCGACCGTCGGTCCCGACGGTGGTGGTCACCTGGGCGCCGCCGTCGACGGTGACGACCACGGTGGCGCCGGGCTGACCGGTGCCGGTGACGTCGGGCGTCGGATCGTTGACCGCGCCGCCGTTCGCCGGGCCGGTGATCACCGGGGCCGCCGGCGCGTCG
This sequence comes from Microlunatus kandeliicorticis, assembly GCF_014137855.1. Taxonomy (GTDB): domain Bacteria; phylum Actinomycetota; class Actinomycetes; order Propionibacteriales; family Propionibacteriaceae; genus Microlunatus; species Microlunatus kandeliicorticis. The sequence goes on along the minus strand of NZ_JACGWT010000001.1, from coordinate 982,230 downwards.
GTGTCGACGGTGATCCGCACGCTGGTCGACGGGTCGGAGACGTTGCCGGCCGCGTCGGTCTGGGTCGCGCTGATCAGGTGCGGGCCGGCGGTGAGCGCCAGCGTCGGGGTGAACGTCCAGCTGCCGTTGGTCACCGGCGCGCTGCCCTGCGGGGCGTTGTCGATGTAGACGGTGACGGTCGAGCCGGTCTCCCCCGTCCCGGTGATCGTCGGGGTGTCGTCGGCGACGACGGTCCCGTCGGCGGGCGTGGTGACCACCGGCGCGACGGGCGGGGTGGCGTCGACCGTGAACGAGACCGGGGTGGACTCGCCGGAGTCGACGATCCCGACGGCCTGGGTGGCGGTCGCCGTGTGCGGGCCGTCGGCCAGCGGGTCGGTCAGCCCGAGGCTCCAGGCGGTGCCGGCGACGGTGGCCGTGCCGACCACCGTCCCATCCACCCGGACGGTGACGGTCGCGCCGTCGACGCCGGTGCCCGACACCGTCGGGGTGGCGTCGCCGACCAGGGCACCCGCTGTCGGCACGGTGATCACCGGGGCGGCCGGGGCCGTCGGGGCGATCTCGAAGCTCCGGGTGGCGGCGTTCGAGACGTTCTGCGCGGCGTCGGTCAGGGTGGCCGACACGGTGTGCGCGGTCGGGCTCAGGCCGGTCAGCGCGACCGACCAGATGCCGTTGCCGGGCACCACGACCGGCGGCTGCGCGGTGCCGTCGAGGGTCAGCGCCAGCGTGCTGCCGGGCTCGCCGGTGCCGGTCACCGTGGCGTCCGGTCCGGTGAGGATGGCGCCCTCGGTCGGCGCGGTGATCACCGGCGTGGCCGGCGCCTGGGTGTCGACGGTGAGGGTGACGTTGCGGCCCACCGAGACGTTGCCGGCCCGGTCGGTCTGCAGCAGGGTCAGCGTGTGCGCGCCGTCGATCAGCGCCGGGCTGACGGTGAGCTGCCAGAGCCCGTTGACGTCCACCAGCGCGGTCTGCGGCGCGCCGCCGTCGACCGAGACGGCCACGGTGGCCCCGGGCTCACCCGAACCGGTCAGCAGCGGCGTCGGGTCGTTGATCACCGCACCCGCTGACGGGCTGGTGAGCAGCGGCGCGGCCGGCGCCGTCCGGTCGATGGTGAAGGTGCGCCCGACCGAGGCGACCGACGTGTTCCCGGCGGCGTCCTGCGCGGTGGCGGTCACCGTGTAGCTGCCCTCGGCGAGCGTCGCGGTGGTCAGGCTCCAGATCCCGGCGCCGTTCGCCTGGGCGGTGCCGGCCGTCCCGCCGTTGAGCGAGACGGTCACCGTGCTGTTCGGCTCGGCCGTGCCGCGGACGGTCACCGTGGTGACGCTGAGCACGGCGTTGTCGGCCGGTGCGGTGAGCACCGGGGCGTCCGGGGCGACGGTGTCGACCACGAACGCGGTGTCGGTGGCGGTCGACAGCAGCCCGGACCGGCCGCGCTGGGTGACCGAGAGCTGGTGGGTGCCCTGGGCCAGCGGAGTGGCGAGGGTCAGGCTCCAGCGGCCGTTGGCCACCGGCGCACTGCCGACGGCGACGCCGTCGACGCTGACCAGCACCGTGTCACCGGTCTCGCCGGTGCCGCCGAGGGCCGGCGTGGTGGTGCCGACGACGGCCCCGTCGGCGGGGGTGTCGACGCCGGGGGCCGGCGGTGCACTGGCCAGCACCTCGAAGGTGCTGGTGGCCGTCGGCGAGGCGTTGCCGGCGGCATCGCGCTGGACCGCGGTCACCGTGTAGACGGCGTCGGCCAGCGGCGCGGTGACCGGGGCGCTCCAGGTGCCGTCGCCGAGCACGGTGACCACCGGCAGCGTGGTGCCGCCGACGGTGACGGTGACCCGGGCGCCGGGCTCTCCGGTGCCGGCCACGATCGGCGTCCGGTCGGCGGTGACCGTCCCGTTCGCCGGGCTGACCACCACGGGCACGGCAGGGGCCACGGTGTCGATGCTGATGATCACCACCGCCGAGGCGGGCGAGCTGCCGACGCCCTGGTCCTGGGTGGCGTAGAGGCTGTGCGGGCCGTCGGCGAAGGTCCGGGTCAGCGTCCAGGTGCCGCCGGAGCTGACGGTGGCGGTGCCGAGCACGGTCGCCGAGCCCTCGTAGAGGGTGACGGTGGCCCCGGCGACGCCGGTGCCCTGGACGGTGACCGACGGGTTGGCGGTGACCGCACCGGTGGCGGGCGCGGTGATCACCGGTGGGACCGGGCCCGAGGTGGTGACGGTCAGGGTGACCGTGGCCGAGGCCGCGGACTGGTTGCCGGCGGCGTCGGTCTGGCGCGCGGTGAAGGTGGCCGAGCCGTCGCTCAGCCCGGTGACCGGGACGCTCCAGGTGCCCGCCGAGGTGACGGTCACGGGGCCGTAGCTGCCGCCGCCGGACCGCTGGACGGTCACGCTGGCGCCGGCCTCGCCGGTGCCGACCAGGGTGATGTCCGGGCCGCGGACGAGGGCGCCGTTTGCCGGCGCGGTGATCAGCGGGGCGGCCGGGGTCGCGGTGTCGACCCCGAACTGGGCGGTGGCGATCGTCGAGGTGTTGCCGGCGGCGTCGGTCTGCACGGCGGTCACCGTGTGCGGGCCGTCGGTCAGCGGCGTGCTCAGGGTCAGCGACCAGGCGCCGCCGGAGACGGTGGCGCCGCCGGCGACCGTGCCGTCGATGCTGACGGTGACGATGGCGCCGTTCTCGCCGCTGCCGGTGATCGTGGGCAGCGCGGTGTTGATCACGGAGCCGTCGGCCGTCGCCGTGATCACCGGCGCGGCGGGAGCGGTCCGGTCGACGCTGAACGTGTGCGTCGCCGAGGCGGCCGAGACGTTGCCGGCGGCGTCGGTGGCGGTGACGAAGACCGTGTGCGACCCCTCGGACAGGGTCGGCGCGGTCAGCGCGTACGCACCCCCGGACCCGGCGGTCGCGGTGGTGGTCAGCGCGGTGCCGTCGACGGTAGCGGTGACGGTGCTGCCCGCTTCGGCGGTGCCGCTGATCACCGGGGTGGCGTCGCGGGTGGAGACGCCGTTCGCCGGGGTGGTGAGCACCGGGGCGGCCGGCGCGGTGGCGTCGACCTGCACGGTGACGCCCGCCGAGGTCGCCGAGGTGTTCCCGGCGGTGTCGGTCGCCTGCGCGGTGATGGTGTGGCTGCCGTCGGCCAGGTCGGTGTTCGGGACCAGGCTGAAGGTGCCGGCGCCGGTCGCGGTGGTGCTGCCGACACTGGTCCCGTCGACCCGGACCACGACGCTGCTGCCGGCCTCGGCGGCGCCCTGGACGGTCGGACGGCGGGTGGCCAGCAGGCTGCCGTCGGTCGGGGCGGTGATCACCGGCCGGGCCGGTGCGGTCGCGTCGATCGTGAAGCTGCGGTTGCCGCTGCTGGGCGAGACCGCGCCGTTGACGGTCTGGGTCGCGCTGATCGTGTGCGACCCGTCGGCGAGCGGCGTGGTCGGCGACCAGCTCCAGGTGCCGTCGTTCCCGACCGTGGTCACGGCGCTGCGGACGGTCCCGTCGACGGTGACGTTGACGCTCGCGCCGGGGGTGCCGGTGCCGGTGATCTCCGGGGTGGAGTCGTTGGTGGTGGTCCCGTTGCCCGGGCCGGTGAGGACCGGGGCCGCGGGCGGGCAGTCGATCCCGCCGACGGGCGCGGTCGCGGCGGCGCGGAGCGGGAGCAGGTCGACCCCGACGGTGGCCAGCGTGGTCCCGGTGGCCGGCGCCTTGACCGTGATCCCGATGCTCAGCACGGTGACCGCGGTGCTGGCCGACCGGCCGTTCCCGGTGGTGGTGGGGTTGTTGGCGGTCAGGGTGATCACCTGCTGACCGGCAAGTACGGTGCCGAGGGTGATCGTGGTGCTGGTCCCGGCGGCGAGCGTCCGGGTGGTGCCCTGGTAGGTGTAGCTGATCGTGTTGGGCGTGAAGGCGAACCCGGCGGCTCCGGTGCTGCCGTCGGCGGTCGCGCTGAGCGTGGTGTCGGCGATGTCGATCCCGACGGCGCCGAGGACGTTCACCCCGGTGACGCCACCGGTGACGCTGCCGCGCACGGCCTTGTTGAGCCCGGCGCCGACCAGCGAGGTGATGCCGCGGGTGGTGCCGGCCCCGGTGGTCAGCACCGGGGCGCCGAGGCTGATGCCGGCGATGCTCGGGTTGACCGTGACCCCGCCGGTGCGGACGTAGGCGTTGGAGAGCTGGTCGGGGACGCAGCTGGCGTCACCGGTCCACCGGGCGAGGTCGCTGGCGGTGAGCGCGCTGGCGCCGATGCCCAGCGCGTTGACCGCGGCCAGGTTGCTGGTCGAGGCGTCGGTGTTGTCGGGCGGAGCGGTCTGGCTGTTCGAGTCGACGGCCACACCGAGGCCGGCCACCGTGGCGCCCAGGTTCCGCGAGACGGCGGACGTGCGCGGACTGGCCCCGGAGTCCGCGGACGCGGCGGTGTCGGCCAGCCGGACGCCGGCCAGGTTGAGCCCGGCGGTGGTGACGCTGACGTTGGCGACGGTGCCGCCGGCGCTGCCGGTGAACGCGGCCGGGAGCGGGGCCGCGACGGCGCGGGACGCGCCGGTGCCGAGCAGGCCCAGCACCGTGCCCAGCACCAGCAGGCTGCAGAGGAAGGCGTTGACGAGACGTCTCACGAAGAACACTCCGGGGGGAAAGAGCACGGTGAGGTGCGGCCGACTCCCCCGAGCGACGTGCCGGGCCGCCCGTCCCACACGGTCGACACCAGCGTGCGCTACTCAAACACAGACGTCTAAGTTTCGCTAGAGCTGAAACTAAACTGGGCCTGACGGTTGGCTGAATCCTGTCGCACGCGACACGGCCCGACGGCGGTGATCATGGATCGCCGACGTCGGGCCGTGTCGTGCGTATGGGGAGAGAACCTCCTGGTCAGCGGCTTTCGCGTGTCACCTGGATGATCGCCGGGCGGGGTCCGCGCCACTCCCCCGGTGCCGGTCGGGCGCCGGCGGGAACGTAATCCGGGAAGGCGGAGTGCTGGTCGGCCCAGTCGCCGTCCTCGCCCGGGTGCTGGACGGCGACGAACACCGACCCGTCGCGATCATGGATCACCGGTCCACACGTCTCGGCCTCGACCGGGACGGCCAGGAACTGGGTCAGGTGGCCGCGCTCGGGTCCGTCCAGCGGCACCCGGAACAGGCCGTCGTTCCGGCCGATCGACCCCGGCTGCCCGTCGGTGGCGATCCAGAGGTTGTTTTCGGAGTCGAAAGCAACATTGTCGGGGCAGGAGATCGGAGCCACCGGTCCGTCCCAGCCGGCGAAGTAGGTGCCGGCCTGGTCGGTGTCGCCGCAGACCATGAACAGGTCCCAGGCGAAGGTCTGTGCGTCGGCGGCGCCGCCGGTCTCGGTCAGCTCGATGATGTGACCGTTCTTGTTCGCGTCACGCGGATTGGCCGCGTCCGCGCCGGGCTTGCCGGTCTTGACGCCGCGGTCGCTGTTGTTGGTGCAGACCACGTAGACCTTGCCGGTCTCCCGGCTGGGCTCGACGTCCTCGCAGCGGTCCATCGGCGTCGCCCCGAGCCGGTCGGCGGCGAGCCGGGTGAACACCAGCACCTCCTCGACGCTCATCCCCTCCACCGCCGAACGGCCGTCCTCGACCAGCGGCAGCCAACGGCCGGTCCCGAGGTTGTCGTTCCCCGGCCTCCGGGTGCCCTCGAACCGGGCGACGTAGAGGTCGCCCTCGCTGAGCAGTCCGAGGTTGTGGCGCCGGGCGGCCTTCGAGCGCCCGGGCCGGTAGCGGTCCCGGGCCACGAACTTGTAGAGGTAGTCGAACTTCTCGTCGTCGCCCAGGTAGGCCACGACCCGGTTCTCCCTGTCCACCCGGACGTTCGCGCCCTCGTGCTTGAACCGGCCCAGCGCGGTGTGCTTGCGGGGTGTCGACGACGGGTCGGTGGGGTCGATCTCGACGATCCAGCCGAACCGGTGGGGTTCGTTCGCGTGGTCCGCGGAGCGGGCGTCGAAGCGCGGGTCGATCTGCTCCCAGCCGTAGCTGCTCGGGCTGTCGGTCAGCCCGTACCGCTTCGACCCGACAGCCTGCGGATCGGCCCGGAAGTAGCCGTTGAAGTTCTCCTCGCCGGACAGCACGGTGCCCCACGGCGTGGTGCCGCCCGAGCAGTTGCCCAGCGTGCCGTGGACGCGGGTGCCGGAGGGGTCGGCGGCGGTCCGCAGCAGCTCCGAGCCGGCGGCCGGCCCGTCGAGCCGGAAGACGGTGGTCGCGGTGATCCGGCGGTTGCGGCGGGCACCACGGCGATAGCGCCAGGGCTTGCCGCGCCCGCGCCGCTCGAGCTGGACCACGCTGAACCCGTGGGCGGCCATCAGGGTGCGCAGCACCTCGGCCTCGGCGGCGACGCTGCTGGTCGGCGGGAACATGATCGCCCGGTTGGTGTACTCGTGGTTGCAGCACAGCAGCGCGCGGCGGCCGCGCGGGTCGGTGACGATCACGTCGGTGTAGTCGTTGTTGTAGCCGAACTGGCGCTCCTGGGCGTCGGCGTCCGGGTGCTCGGGGTCGAAGTCCGGGGAGTCGGCGAACAGCGGGTCGCCCCACCGGATCACCGGACGCCAGCCGAAGCCCGCGGGCACGGTGACCGCGTCGACGTCGTCGGGCACCGAGGCGATCGGGTCGAACCGCAGCGGCCCGCCCGGGCGGGCCGCGGGCGGCGTCCGGGTCGCGGGCGGGCGCCCGGAGGCGGCGGCCGGCTCGAGCGCGGTCGGCCCGACGGTCAGGGCGGCGCCTGCGGCCAGGGTGCCGCCGGCCAGCAGCAGCCGGCGCCGGGAGAGCAGCGCCTGCGAGGCGACGTCGGCGAACGTCGGCTCGGTGCTCTCGTTGGGGGTCGGTGCGGCACACGCGTTGTCGCACTTGAGCGCGCAGGTCACCGCGCTGCGGTTGCCGTGGGTCCGGCCGAGCATCAGCAGGGGCGGTCGGGTGCTGGTCGTCATGCTGAGAGGGTGCTGAGCAGGGGTGAACCGTCGGCGGGCGGACGGTGACACCCCGGTGAACTCGCCGGTGTCCCCGGCCCGACGACGCACAGGGGTGCCCGGAGTGCACGCACCCGTCGGCCCCGTCCGCGCCGCGGGAAACGCTGCTCGACCGCGGTCCGGCCTGGTTGGCTGGCGCCGTCCGGCACCCGCGCGGGACGAGGACCGCCGTGACCCGCCGTCGAGAGGAGCCGCCGTGCGCACGCGACCGCTGGTGGCCGGCCTGGTCACCGCGCTGGTCGGCTCGACCAGCTCCTTCGCGGTCGTGCTGGCCGGGCTCCGTGCGGTCGGGGCGAGTCCGGCGCAGGCGGCCTCCGGGCTGCTGGTGCTGTTCCTCACCATGGGGCTGGGCACCGCGCTGCTCGCCGTCCGCACCCGGCTGCCGGTCACGCTGGCCTGGTCGACCCCGGGGTCGGCGCTGCTGGTCGGCACCGGCGCCGTGGTCGGCGGCTGGCCGGCCGCGATCGGGGCCTTCCTGGTCAGCGGGCTGCTGATCTGCCTGACCGCCGCCTGGCCGGGGCTGGGGCGGCTGATCGGCCGGATCCCGACCCCGCTGGCCCAGGCGATGCTGGCCGGGGTGCTGGTGCCGCTGTGTCTGGCGCCGGTCCGGGCGGCCGTCAGCACGCCGCTGCTCACCCTGCCGGTGATCGTGGTCTGGCTGGTGCTCCAGCGTCTCGCACCGCGCTGGGCGACCCCGGCCGCGTTCGCGCTGGCGCTGGTCGTCGTCGGGCTGGAGGTCGCCCTCCGCCCCGGCGCGGCTCCGGCGGTGACGCTACTCCCGCACCCGGTGTGGACCACGCCGTCGTTCGCGCTCGGCGCAGTGATCGGCGTCGCGCTCCCGCTGTACGTGGTCACGATGGCCGCGCAGAACGTCCCCGGCGTCGCCGTGCTCGCCTCCTACGGCTACCGGACGCCGTGGCGGCCGTCGATGGCGGTGACCGGGGTGGGCACGCTGCTCGGGGCGCCGTTCGGTGGGCACGCGATCAACCTCGCCGCGATCACCGCCGCGCTGTCCGCCTCACCGGAGGCCGACCCCGACCCCGCAGAACGGTGGCGGGCGGCGCGAACGGCCGGGCTGACCTACGTGGTGCTGGGGCTGCTGTCCCCCGCCTTGGTCGGGCTGATCACGACCGGCCCCGAGGGCCCGGTCGAGGCCGCCGCCGGGCTCGGCCTGCTGCCGGTGCTGGCCGGGGCGCTGACCGCGGCCCTCGACCCGCCGCCGAGCGCACCGCCGCTCGCCGGCGTCCCGGCCCCGGTCACCGTGCTCGACCGGATCCCGTCGGCGCTGACCTTCCTGGTCGCGGCGGGCGGGTCGACCGTGCTGGGGATCGGGCCGGCGTTCTGGGCCCTGGTCACCGGTCTGGTCGCCTGGGCGCTGCTCCGGGCGAGGCGCCGTCCTCAGACGCCGAGCGCGGCGTAACCCGGGACGATCACCTCGGTGATCAGCGCGCGCCGGGCGTCGAGGTCGAGGAAGCTCGCCTTGGCCGCGTTGAGGGTGAACCGGCGCAGCTCGTCCAGGCCGTAGCCGAACGCCTCGCCGAGGCCGAGGAACTCCTTGCTCAGCGTGGTGTCGCTCATCAGCCGGTTGTCGGTGTTGACCGTGGTCCGCAGGCCGAGCCGGGTCAGCAGGTCGATGGGGTGCTCGGCGACCGAGGCGACCGCACCGGTCTGGACGTTCGAGCGCGGGCACAGCTCGAGGGCGATCCGCGCATCTCGCAGATAGCCGCCGAGCTCGCCCACCCGGGGCCCGTCCGGACCGTCGGTGACGTCCTCGACCAGCCGGACGCCGTGCCCGACCCGGTCGGCCCCGCACCGCTGCACGGCCTGCCAGATCGACGCCGGCCCGAACGCCTCGCCGGCGTGGATGGTGATCTTCATGTTGAGCTCTTTGAGCCGCTGCAGTGCGGGCAGGTGGTCGACCGGCGGGAACCCGGCCTCGGGGCCGGCGATGTCGAAGCCGACCACGCCCTCGCCGCGCAGGGAGCCCGCCAGCTCGGCGATCTCCGGGCTGTCGTCCTGGTGCCGGAGCGCGGTCAGCAGCTGGCCCACCCGGATCGGGTGCCCGGCGCGGTCGGCGGCGGCCACGCCCTCGTCGAGGCCCTGCTGGACGGCCCGGACGGCCTCCGTGAGGCTCAGACCGCGCGCGGTGTGCTGGCTGGGCGCCCACCGGGTCTCGGCGTAGACCACGCCGTCGGCCACCATGTCCTCGACGAACTCGCGCGCCACCCGTCGCAGCGCCGGCGCGGTCTGCATCACCGCCACGGTGTGGTCGAAGGTCTCGAGATACGCGGGCAGCGACCCCGAGTCGGCGGTCTCGGCGAACCAGCGGCCGAGCGCGTCGGTGTCGGTCACCGGCAGCGGGTGGTCGACCTCGACGGCCAGCTCGGCCACCGTGGCCGGGCGCAACCCGCCGTCGAGGTGGTCGTGGAGCAGCACCTTCGGGGCGCGACGGACGAGCTCGGGATCCAGCGTCATGCGGGCGGGTTCCTTCGTGGTGGTCGGCTCGGACGCAGTCCGAACCGGGATGGGCTCAGCGGGTCTCGAGGTCGTGCGGCCCGAACGCGTCGGGCAACACCGCGGTCATCGGGACGATCCCGCTCGGGCTGTCCACCAGCAGGTCGGGCCCGCCGAACTCCCAGAGCAGCTGCCGGCAGCGGCCGCACGGCATCAGCACCGCCCCGTGCTTGTCGACGCAGGCGAACGCAACCAGGCGGCCGGGCGTGCCCGTCCCCTGGGTGACCAGCTCGGAGACCATCGCGCACTCGGCGCACAGCGTCACGCCGTAGGAGGCGTTCTCGATGTTGCACCCGGTGACCACCCGGCCGTCGTCGACCAGCGCCGCGGCCCCGACCGGGAACCGCGAATAGGGCACGTAGGCCTTGCGACTGATCTCCCGGGCGGCGGTCCGGAGCGCGTCCCAGTCGATCTCGGGGCGGTTCGTCCCGGTGCGGTCGTCGGTCACGCTCAGCCCTTCTCGTACGGTTCGCCGTCGGCGGCCGGAGCCCGCACCCGGCCGATCAGCCCGGCCACCGCGATGATCGTGGCGACGTAGGGCAGCAGCAGCAGGAACTGGCTGGGCACCGGGGTGCTGAGGGTCTGCATCTGCGAGCCCATCTGGGTGACGAAGCCGAAGAAGACCGCCATCAGCGCGGCCAGCACCGGGTTCCACCGGCCCATGATCAGCGCGGCCAGCGCGATGAAGCCGTTGCCCACGGTGAAGTCCTTGTCGAACGAACCGGTGGCCCCGACGGTGAAGAACGAACCACCGAGCCCGGCCAGCAGACCGCCGGCCAGCACCGCCGACCAGCGGACGCCGGTGACGCTGATGCCGACCACCTCGGCCGCCGCCGGGTGCTCGCCGACCGAGCGGATCCGCAGCCCCCAGCTGGTCCGGGTGAGCAGCCACCAGACCAGCACGACAGCGATCACCGCGAGGTAGGCCAGCACCGGCTGGGAGAACAGCACCGGACCGAAGAACGGGATCTTGCTCAGCCCGGGGATGGGCAGGGCCGCCATCACCGGCGCGCTGTTGAGCTTCTCGGCCTGCGGGCTGACCAGCTGGTCGAAGAGGAACCCGGTGATGCCGCTGGCGAAGACGTTGAGGACGACGCCGAGCACCACCTGGTTGACCTTGAACCCGATCGCGAAGAGCGCCAGCAGCACCGCCATCCCGAAGCCGGCCACCATCGCCGAGACGATCGCCGCGGCCAGCGAGCCGGTCACCGAACCGACCACCGCGGCCACGAAGGCCGAGACCAGGAACTGGCCCTCGATCGAGACGTTGACCACGCCGGCGCGTTCGCAGAGCACACCGCAGAGGGCACCGAAGACCAGTGGGGTGGCCAGGCTGAGGGTGCCGGCGAACTGGTTGCTGACCGGGAACGGCAGGTCGCGACCGGCGGCGGCCCAGGCCAGGAAGCCGAGGGTGAAGGCGATGCCGGCCACCGTCCCGGCCACCGCGGGCAGCCGGCCGTGCAGCCGTCCGGAGACGAAGCCGGCGCCGGCCAGCAGGCAGAGCACCGCGCAGACCAGCACGGTCGGCAGCCCGGGCAGGCTCACCGTGGGCAGCTGGACCGGGTCGAACGCGTTGGACAGCGCGAACCGGGAGGCGCCGTGGGTGGAGGCCAGCAGCACCAGCAGCAGCACGCCCACCACGACGATCAGCACGCCGGTGGAGAGCCGCTGGCGACGCTTCTCGGCCGACTCGAGCCGCGGCCCCGGGGTCGCGGCGGCCGGCGGCGGCGGGGTGGGGGCGCTGGGCACGGCCGGGGTGGCGGGGGCGCTCACGCGAGACCTCCCGAGCTCGACGGGACGCCGGTGCCGACCCGGCGTCCTCGCAGGAACGGCAGCAGCTTGGTGACCAGCATCGGCGCGGCCACGAACATCACGATCAGCGCCTGGAGCACCGTGGTCAGGGTCAGCGGGGTCTGCGCGATGCTCTGCATGGCCAGCCCACCGGCGTGCAGGGCCCCGAACAGCAGCCCGGCCAGCACGGTGCCCAGCGGACGCGACCGGCCGAGCAGCGCGACGGTGATCGCGTCGAAGCCGATGGTGCCGACGATCCCGTTGGACAGCGGCACCGGGGTGCCGCCGGTGGTCGGGCCGAGCGCGGCCTGCACGCCGGCCAGACCGGCCAGCGCCCCGGCCAGGGTCATCGCGATGATCGTCGTGCGGGCGACGCTCATCCCGGCGGTCGCCGCGGCGTTCGGGTTGGCCCCGACCGCCTTGATCGTGAAGCCGATCGTCGACCGGTCGAGGATCCACCAGACCGCCACCGCGGCGAGCAGCGCCAGCACGAAGCCGAGGTGCAGCTGGCTGCCCGCGAGCCGCGGGAAGGTCGCGTTCCAGTCGACCACCGGCGAGATCGGGTCGGTGCGGCCCGGCCGCTGGAAGGCACTGGTGGTGAGCAGATAGCCGAGCAGGCCGGCGGCGACGTAGTTGAGCATGATCGTGACGATCACCTCGTGCGCGCCGGTGCGGGCCTTGAGCCAGCCGACCAGCCCGCCCCAGACCGCGCCGCCGAGCACCCCGGCGATGACCGCCACCACCAGCTGGACGACCGGCGGGAGGTGCCAGCTGAAGCCGACGTAGGCGGCGAGGATCGCACCCCAGATCGCCTGCCCCTGGCCGCCGATGTTGAACAGCCCGGCCCGGAAGGCCAGCCCGACGCCCAGCCCGCCGCAGATCAGCGGGGCCGCCTGCGCGGTCGACTCGGTGATCGCCTGCCAGCTGCCGACTGAGCCGTCGATCAGCGCGCCGTAGGCCGACACCACCTTCTGGGTGGCCAGGTAGCCGAAGTACTGCGGCTGGGAGAGGATCTTCGGGTCGGAGAAGATCATCAGCAGCGCACCGACCAGGAAGGCCAGCACGAAGGCGGCCACCGTGGTGGCCAGCTCGGTCCAGGGGAAGCCGCGGTTCGCCCGCGGCGGCGGGGCGGTCGGCTGCTTCCCGGCCGGCGCCGGCGCGCCGCTGTCGGGCACGGTGGCGGTGCCGCTCACGTGATCACCTCGTTGACGTCCTCGGTGGTGGTGGCCGCCGTCCGCATCGCCTCGTCGGCGGAGACCCCGGCCATCATCAGGCCGAGCACCTCGCGCGAGGTGTTGGCCGGGACGATGCCGACGATCCGGCCGCCGCACATCACCACGATCCGGTCGGCCAGCGCGATCACCTCGTCGAGCTCGGTCGAGACGATCACCACCGCCGTCCCGCGGTCGCGCTCGGCGACGAGCCGGGCGTGCAGGAACTCGATCGCCCCGACGTCGACGCCCCGGGTCGGCTGGTTGGCGATCATCACGGCCAGCGGCCGCGACATCTCGCGGGCCAGCACCACCTTCTGCTGGTTGCCCCCGGACAGCGCGCTGACCGGGGTGTCGACCGACTGGGTGCGGATGTCGAACTCGGCCACCCGGTCGAGCGCCTCGGCGCGGATCCGGTCGACCCGGAGCCCGATGCCGGACGCGTACGGCGGCTCGGTGACGTGGTTGAGCACCAGGTTCTCGGCCACGGAGAAGCTGCCGACGAACCCGTCGCGCTGGCGGTCCTCGGGGACGAAGCCGAGGCCGAGGTCGATCCGCTGTCGCGGGGTCAGCCGGGTGATCGGCGTGCCGTCGAGCTCGACGCCGCCCGCGCTGACCGGGACGGTGCCGAGCAGCGCCTCGGCCAGCTCGGTCTGGCCGTTGCCCTGCACGCCGGCGATGCAGACGATCTCGCCGCCGTGCACGTCGAGGTCGACGTCGCGCACCACCGGCACCCCGGTCGGGCCGGTCACCGACAGCCCCCGGACCACCAGCCGCGGGTCGCCCTCGGTGGCGGGCGCCGCCTTGGCCACGGTGAGGTTGACCGACCGGCCGACCATCAGCTCGGCCAGCTTGGCCTCGGACTCCCCCGGCTCGGCGGTGCCGACCACCTTGCCGCGGCGGATCACGGTGATGGTGTCGGCCAGCTCGCGGACCTCGCGGAGCTTGTGGGTGATGAAGACGATCGCGCGACCCTCGTCGCGCAGCGACTTGATCACCGCGATCAGCTCGTCGGTCTCCTGCGGGGTGAGCACCGCGGTCGGCTCGTCGAAGATCAGGAACCGGGCGTCGTTGGCCAGCGCCTTGAGGATCTCCACCCGCTGCTGGACGCCGACCGGCAGGTCCTCGATCACCGCGTCCGGGTCGACCGCGAACCCGTACCGGTCGGACAGCTCGCGGACGGTGCGACGGGCCCGGCGCATGTCGAGCAGGGCACCGCCCTCGCGGCCGAGCACCAGGTTCTCGGCCACGGTGAAGACGTCGACCAGCATGAAGTGCTGGTGCACCATGCCGATCCCGGCGGCCATCGCCTGCTTGGGGCTGCCGATCCGGACCGGCTCGCCGTCCACCGTGATCTCGCCCTCGTCGGGCTGCAGCAGCCCGTAGAGGACGTTCATCAGCGTCGACTTGCCGGCGCCGTTCTCGCCGAGCAGGCAGTGGATCCGTCCCGGCTCGATGTCGAGGTCGATCGCGTCGTTCGCGACCAGCGACCCGAACCGCTTGGTCATGCCGCGCAGCCGCAGCCCGGGTGCGGGCTGCGGCTCGGCGGTCTGGTCCGGCTGGGTGGTCATCGTGACCGGGTCCCGGTGGTCAGGACCGCGTCAGGACGAGGGCTGCGACTTCGAGGTGATGGTGATCTTGCCCGACTCGATGTCGCTCTTGAGCTGGTCGAGCTCGGTCTTGACGTCGCCCGGGACCTTGCTGTCGAAGTCGTGGAAACCGGTCAGCCCGGTGCCCCCGTTCTGCAGCGTGCCCACGAAGGCGGTGCTGGTGAACTTGTTCTGCAGGGCGTCGCCGATCGCGTCCTTGACCGAGACGTCCATGCCCTTGAACACGCTGGTGATGATGCTCGAGCAGTAGTTGGGCTGGGTCTGGCAGCCGTCGGCGTCGACCCAGATCGCGTTGACCTTGCCGCCGCTGGCCTTGGCCACCTGGAGCGCACCGACGCCGGCGCCGCCGGCCACCGGGAAGATGACGTCGGCGCCCTGACTGGTCAGCGCCTGCGCGGTCTGCTGGCCACCGGAGGTGTTCTCGAACGGGTTGTCGCCGGGGACGAACTGGCCGTCCTGCTTGGCCGAGTCCCAGCCGAGCACCTGAACGTTCTTGCCCTTGGTCTTGTTGTAGTACTCGACGCCCTGGGCGAAGCCGTCCATGTAGATCGTGACGGTCGGGATCTTGGCGCCGCCGAAGGTGCCGACCTTGCCGGTCTTGGTCATCGCCGCCGCCAGGTAGCCGCCGAGGAACGAGGACTGCGCGGTGTTGAAGACCAGCGGCTTGAGGTTCTTCGTGCCGGCGAACTTCGGGTCGTTGTCGTCGACGATCGCGAACTTGACCTTCGGGTTGGCCTTCGCCGCGGCCAGGGTGTCGTCGGCGAGCAGGAAGCCGACCGAGACCACCATGTTGCAGCCGGCGCTGACCATCGAGCTGAGGTTCTTGGCGTAGTCCGACGCGCTGGAGGACTGGATCTTGTCGGTCTGGATCCCGTAGGCCGAGGCGGCGTCGGTCAGGCCCTTGAGCGAGGTCTGGTTGAACGACTTGTCGTTGAAGCCGGCGGTGTCGGAGACCATGCAGGCCTTGAAGTCGCTGCTCGCGCCCGAGGCGCTGGTGCCCGAGCTCGGCGCGGCCGAGGAGGAGCTCTGGCCGGCCGGGGCCGGCGGCTTGGCGCAGCCGGAGAGGCTGAGCGCGGCGGCGCCGATCAGGGCCGGAGTGGTGAGCAGCAGTCGGCGGGTGGCGGTCTTCACCTGGGTGTTCTCCTCGCGCGGATGTCGTCGGTGCGGACCGGGATGACCGGTTCCGCGGCGGCCCCACCGGTCGACGTCGCCGCGGTCGGCGCGTGCGGTGTCGGCTCGTCGCTGACGGCAGCATTTACCGGTGACGACGTGTCGGTGCGGGCTTTTGCCGCACTGTAGCCAGCACGACCGGGGTTTGTCGCGCTGGGCGAGGCCCCGTATCGGGGGCGATACCGGTTCGTAACCCGGGACGTTCAGCCCTCGGCGTCGGTCCCGTCGGTGCGGGTGGCGACCCCGGCCAGCAGCCGGACGCCGACCGCGATGGCCTCCTCGTCGACGGTGAACGTCGGCTGGTGGATGTCGGCGAAGCCCTCGACGCCGCGCTCGCGGACACCGAGCCGGGCCAGCGCGCCGGGGACCCGCTGGAGCATCCAGGCGAAGTCCTCGCCGCCGAGCGACTGCTCGGTGGGCAGCACGGCCCCGGGTGCGAGCAGCCGGCCCGCGGCGTCGGTGAGCCGCTCGATGCCGACCGCGTGGTTCACCGTCGGCGGGATGCCGGGCACCATCTCGACGTCGACCTTGACCCCGAACGGTGTGGCCAGCTCGGTGACGATCTCGGGCAGCATGTCCTCGGCGATCTTCCAGCCGTCCACCTGGAGCGCCCGCATGGTGCCCTCGATCTCGCCCTCGCTGGGGATCGCGTTGCAGGCCGAGCCGGCCTGGATCCGACCCCAGATCAGCGAGGCGCCGACCCGCGGGTCGATCCGCCGGGACAGCAGCAGCGGGGTCGAGGTGGCCACCAGGCTGAGCGCGCCGACCACGTCGGCGGTGAGGTGCGGACGCGAGGTGTGCCCGCCGGTGCCGCTGACCCGGACCAGGATCCGGTCGCAGGCCGCGGTGATCGGGCCGACCTTGAGCCCGATGGTGCCGACCTCGAGCTTGGGGTCGCAGTGCACCGCGTAGACCTCGGTCAGGTCGGTCAGCGCGCCGCCGGCGATCGCGTCCAGCGAGCCGCACGGGCTAGCCTCCTCGGCGGGCTGGAAGATCAGCCGGACCGGTCGCGGCAGGGTGCCGGCGTCGCGGAGCGCGGCGAGCACGCGGCCGACGCCCAGCACCACGGTGGTGTGGACGTCGTGCCCGCAGGCGTGGCAGACGCCCGGGTTCTGCGAGCGGTACTCGACGTGCTTGCCGTCGGTGATGGGCAGGGCGTCGATGTCGGCCCGGAGCCCGATCCACGGCCGGGCGGCCGCCACCGGGTCGGTCGGGACGACGTCGCAGAGCAGGCCGGTGCCGACCGGGAGGACCCGCGGTTCGAGCCCGGCGGCGCGCAGCACCTCGCTGATCCGACGGGTGGTGCGGTGCTCGTTGCGGGCGGTCTCGGGGTGGGCGTGCAGGTCGCGGCGGATGTCGACGAGGTCGTCGAAGAGGGCCTCGGCCTGCCGGGTGATGGTGGCGTCGAGCGCGGCGCGGGTGGACCCGGCGTTCTCGCGGCGGGCGTCCGGGGTCGCCGATGTGGTGGTCGACTCGGGGGTCAACGCGGTCTCGGTGGCGACGTCAGGCACCCGGCCAGTTTCGCATGCAGGGGCTATCGGATCGTCGCCTGCGCGTCGTCTGTGGGTCACCTCACGTTGGGTTCTGTGGGTCGTCTCAGCATCGGCGCTAGCGTCGGGGCGTGCAGCCGGGAGCGATCGGTCGCGGGTCAGGGTCCGGCGACCCGGTGGTGTCGCCGGTCGCCTGGAGCGATCCGGCGTTCACCGCGCTGCGGACCGCGCAGGAGGCCGAGGTGGCCGGGCGCTACGCCGACGTGCCGGGAGCGACGGCCGACGGTCTCGACCCGGCCACGGTGCTCGGCTGCTGGACGGCTGTCGACGGCGGGCGTCCGGTCGGATGCGTGGCGCTGGCCGCCGGGCCGGACGCCGACGGCTACCGCACCGGTGAGGTCAAGCGGCTCTGGGTCGAGCCCGGCGCCCGGCGCCGCGGCGTGGCGGCGGCGCTGCTCGACGCGGTGGTGGCGACCGCCCCCGACCGCGGGCTCCGACGGCTGGTGCTGGCCACCGGGCCGCGGCAGCCGGAGGCGATCGCCCTCTACCACCGGGCGGGCTGGCGGCTCGTCCCCAACTACGGCCACTACGCCCGGATCGGCCCCGTCCGCTGCTTCGAGCGCGTGCTCTGGCCGGATCCGCCGGAGCCGGCAGCCCGAGGGCCGGTCCGGCACCGGGCCTCGGCGCGGGCGCTGGTGCTCGATCCCGAGGACCGGGTGCTGCTGACCCACAACGTGCTCCGCGGAGCCGACGGGGTCCGCCGCGAGCACTGGGCCCTGCCCGGCGGTGGGGTCGAGGACGGCGAGACGGCGGCCGCGGCGGCGGGCCGCGAGCTGACCGAGGAGACCGGCCTGGTGGTGCCGGAGCTGGCCGGTCCGGTCGTGCTGCAGGACTACTGGGTGGCCTTCCCGGACCTGGTGCTGCACCAGGTCGAGGAGCTCTGGTGGGCCCGCAGCGCGCGGATCCTGCTCGACCGCTCGGGCCTGCGCGGCGACGAGGACTACCTCGTCGGGCTGCGCTGGTGGCCGGTCGACGAGCTCCGCGACTCGGCCGTGGCCACCTTCCCCCGGCTGCTCGCCGACCTGGTCACCTCGCTCGTGCACCACGGCACCCCGGCCGAGCCGTTCCGGATCGTCGCCGACTCCACCGTCCCGCCCGGCCGCCCGCTCCCCTGAGCCGCCGACGGATTTGGATCACGGTGCCCTGAGCCCGTCGAAGGGCCAGGGGCACTCCGATTCATCGTTCGGGCCCACGAGATGCGTACAGCGCTGTACGTTCCACCGATGAGACGTGTGACGACCCTCGGGGCAGCGCTCGTGCTGCTGGCCGCCGCCGGCTGCGCAGCGGTGTGCCTGCGACTCGGTTGGTTGCCGTGCCGCGGCCAGATGCTGATCGGGACCCCGTGGGGTCACGACGGCGAGTACACCGACGCGTGCCTTCGCGCGATGAACCGCGGGCCTGCCATCTACTTCCCGCCGGTACCGGCCGAACAGAGCGACACCGAGCTCGCTGCGGCCGCCGGCGCGTTCGCTCTCGCCGGTCTGGCTTGGATCGTGGTGGCGCTCGGCCTCCCGCTCTCGCGGACCGCCCGGGCCGTGGTCGCGTCGGCGGCGTCACCGACCGTGCTGATGGCGGTCCTCACCGCCGTCGGCTGGCTGAACGGCGTCGACGTCGGACGAGTGTCGCTGGTGCCGGGTCTTCTCTCCGAGGTTGCGCTGCTCGTCGGTGCCGTCGTCGCCTGCTGCGCCGTGTCGCGTACCCGGGACCGACTGGCCCTGCTCGCGCTGTCGTGGGGCTGCGGCGCGTTCGGCGCGGGTCACCTTCTCGGCGAGTACCTCGTCCTCGGCTCGATCAACCAGGACAACTGGGACTGGCCGCCCGGGAGCGGAGTCCTGATGGTCGCGTCGCTGGTCATCGGCGTCCTCGGCGCTCTGCTCGGTGTGACTGGTTCCCGCCGCCCGCGGCCGGGACGTCAGCGGACCGAGCGGACCAGTCGTTCGGCGGCGTCGAGGATCATCCGCGTCTCGCCGGGCCAGTCGCGTTCCTGACCGCGGTAGGGGCCGGTGGCCAGCGAGATCGCCACGGCGGCGGCGCGGAGCCGCAGCTCGACCGGGTCGACCCGGGTGTCGAAGACCGGGAGCCACTCGGTGACCAGCTGGCGCACCCGGGCCTCCTGCTCGGGGTTCATCCGCTGCACGGTGGTCAGGTGGGCGATCAGGCAGGCCAGGTCGTCGGCGCGGCGGCCGGGGCCGACGGTGTCGACGTCGAGCATCCCGGTCACCCGGCCGCCCCCGACGAACACCTGCGCCTCGTAGAAGTCGCCGTGCGTCGGTTCGTCCCCGGGCGGGATCCCGGCCACGCCACTGGTGATCGCCTCGGTCAGCCGTTCGAGCTGCGGTGCGGCCTCGGGCAGCGCGGTCGCGACCATCCCGGCGTACTGTCCGACGGCGTCGGTCCAGGGCTGGCGGCGTTCGAGCGTGGCGACCTCGGCCGGCATCGCGTCGAGCAGCGCGATGAGGTCCTCGGCGCGGCACGGCGCGGCGGCGTCGAAGATCGCCCGGGCCAACGGCCGTCCGGCCAGCTCGCGGGTGACCAGCAGCCCCTCGGGCAGCGCGAGCAGCACCTGCGGTGAGGGCAGCCCGGCGCCGGCCAGCATCTGGTGCCGCAGCAGCACCGGCTGGTAGGCGTTCGGCCGCAGCACCTTGACGAAGCAGGTCAGCGGCCCCGACGGCAGCTGCACCCGGGCCCGGAGCACCGCACGGCGCCGCGGCCGGTAGCCGACCATGGTGAGCTCGAGCTGGTCGGGGCTGACCGGGGCGCCGAAGGTGCCGGCGTCGCTGAACGTCCGGGCCAGCTGCTCGGCGTACGCGGCCCGGTCGAGCGCGGGCAGGTCCGGGTCGTGCGGGTAGAGCCAGACCGCGACCTCGCGACGCCCGTCGGCGAAGATCACCGCCCGCTCGTCGGAGACCGACGGGCCACCGACCCGGGCGCTGGCCCCGAGCAGCTCGTCCCGACGACCGAACGGCCAGTCGATGACCGCGCGGAAGGTCGCGGTGGTCGAACGCTGCGGGTCGGCGTCGACGTGGTCGAGCCGCCACGACACCAGCGTCCCGCCCCCGTGGCTGACCGCAGCCCGGAGCAGGTCGGCGACCGCGGGCGAGGTGAGCAGGTCCGATCCGTCGTCCGGGGGTACGGGAGATCGGGTCACGACCGGCATGCCCTCCCCTTTCCCGCTCGCGTGTCCCGGACCACCGGGATGTCCGCCCTCGGTGAACGGCCGGCCCGGCAGCGGAATCCTTGCATGCCGGACCATCCCGCTGCGGCAAGATGACGGAGTGCTCGTGGCGATCGGACTGGTGACGCTGGTGGGGGTGGTGATCGCCGTCACCGCCGGGGCGGAGCGACTGCGGCTGTCCCCTCCCCTGGTGCTCATGCTGGTCGGGGCGATCGGCTCGTTCGTGCCCTTCATCCCCGACATCGAGCTCACCCCCGAGATCGTCCTGATCGGCCTGCTCCCGCCGCTGCTCTACTCGGCCGCGATCCGCATCTCGGTGATCGACTTCCGGGCCAACAAGGCCTCGATCGGCTTCCTCTCGGTGCTGCTGGTGCTGATCACCGCGTTCGGCATCGGCCTGATCACCTGGCTGATCCTGCCGATCCCGTTCGCCCTCGCCGTCGCCTTCGGTGCGGTGGTGGCGCCCCCCGACGCCGTCGCGGCCACCTCGATCGCCCGCCGGGTCGGTCTGCCCCGTCGGGTGGTGACGATCCTCGAGGGCGAGTCGCTGGTCAACGACGCCACCGCGATCACCGCCCTGCGGGTCTCGCTGTTCATCGCCACGACCGCGGCCGGCGCGGGTCGGACGCCGGGCGGGCTGGAGACGGCCGGGACGGCGCTGCTCGGGCTGGTGATCGCGGCCGGCGGCGGCGTGCTGGTCGGGCTGGTGGTGGCCTGGGTGGCCGCGCTGATCCGACGCCGGATCCACAAGACCCGTTTCGACACGGCGTTCTCGCTGCTGGTCCCGTTCCTGGCCTACCTGCCCGCCGAGGAGCTCGGCTGGGGCGACTACCACGCCTCCGGCGTCGTCGCGGTGGTGCTGGCCGGCCTGATCCTCGGGCACAAGGCGCCGGTGATCCAGACCGCCCGGTCGCGGATCAGCGAACGCACCAACTGGAACACCATCCAGTTCGTGCTGGAGAACTCGGTCTTCCTGCTGATCGGGTTGCAGGTCCGCCGGATCGTGGCCGACCTGCAGCGGACCGACCTCGCGCTGGGCACCATCGTGGGCTTCTGCGCCGCGGTGCTGGTCGGCGTGATCGTGCTCCGGCTGCTGTGGGTGGGGATCGCCGGCTTCTACCTGTTCCGGGCGCCGTCGGGATCGATCAGCCACCAGTGGGCCAAGACCTCGGTGATCGGCTGGGCCGGCATGCGCGGTGTCGTGACGCTGGCCGCTGCGTTCGTGCTGCCGGACAGCGAGATCCGGCCGGTGCTGGTCTTCGCGGCGCTGGTGGTCACGGTCGGGACGCTGCTGATCCAGGGGCTCAGCCTGCCGTGGGTCGCCCGGCGCAGCGGGCTGCGGGGCCCCGACGCCCGCGAGGACGCGCTGCAGG
Source organism: Microlunatus kandeliicorticis (assembly GCF_014137855.1). Classification (GTDB taxonomy): domain Bacteria; phylum Actinomycetota; class Actinomycetes; order Propionibacteriales; family Propionibacteriaceae; genus Microlunatus; species Microlunatus kandeliicorticis. The sequence continues at coordinate 960,900 of NZ_JACGWT010000001.1, read as the reverse complement.
CCGCCTCGGTGCTGCAGTCCTCCACCGCGGTGGCGTTGCAGACCCTCGACGACATCCGGCAGCCGCACGACACCGACGAGACCCTGGCCGCCCTGCGCCGCCGGATCGACACCCGGACCAACTCGATCTGGGAGCGGCTCGGGGCACCCGGGACGTTCGAGACCCCGGCCGAGGCCTACCGCCGGCTCCGCCTGGCCACCCTCGAGGCCGAACGCGGGGAGGTGCTGCGGATCCGCTCGGCCGGGACGATCGAGAGCGACGTGATCGCCCAGGTGCTCGCCTCGCTCGACCAGGAGGAGTCGATGCTGATGGCCTTCAACCGCGAGGCCGACGGGGTGCGCGACACCGAGCTGGCCGTCCGGACCCCGGCCGGCGCGGACGGCTCGTGCGAGCACCTCGACGAGGCTCCCACCGTGGTCCGCCCACTCAGCCGCGACTGCGAGGACTGCATCCGCGAGGGCACCCGGCCGGTGCACCTGCGGCTCTGCCTGACCTGCGGCAACGTCGGTTGCTGCGACTCCTCGGTCGGCAAGCACGCCACCCGGCACTTCCACGACAGCCGCCACCCGGTGATGCGCAGCTTCGAGCAGGGCGAGTCCTGGCGCTGGTGCTACGTCGACGAGCGGCTGGGCTAGAAGTCGTCCGGAGACGTGCGCTGAGCTCATCGAAGCGCGGTACCTCGGGTGCGCCCGGGAGGGCGGGCACCGCGTCCCGCCCACCTCGCTGCGCTCCGCTGGGGCTCCGCTCCGCTCGGAACGCCCGACCACACCCCGACGCGGTGCCCGCCCTCCCGGGCTGGTCGTACCGCTCGCGTCGTGAGGGTGGGTGGCCGATCACCGCACTGCGTGCGGGCTGCCGCCCCGGGGTGCGAGCTCCTGATCAGCCCGGGGGCAGCAGACCGATCGTCCGGTAGACCTGGCGCACGGTCCCCGCGGCGACGTCGCGGGCCCGCTCGGCTCCGGCGGCGAGGATCTTCTCGAGCTCGGTCCGCTCCCCCATCAGCGCGAAGGTGCGCTCGCGGAACGGGCCGGCGAAGGCGACCACCGCGTCGGCGACGGCCCCCTTGAGGTCCCCGTAGCCCTTGCCCTCGAAGCCGGCGACCAGCGACTCGATGCTCTCGCCGGTCAGCGCGGAGAGGATCCGCAGCAGGTTGGCCACGCCGGGCTTGGCCTGCTCGTCGAAGGTGATCACCCGGTCGCTGTCGGTGACCGCGGACTTGATCTTCTTGGTGTTCGCCTTGTCGGGGTCGAGCAGCTCGATGATCCCGTTCGGCGGCGAGCCGGTCTTGCTCATCTTCGCGGTCGGGTCGGTGAGGTCCATGATCTTGCCCACCGAGGCGAGGATGTGCGGCTCCGGCACCACGAACGTCTCGCCGTAGCGCGCGTTGAACCGGCCGGCCAGGTCGCGGGTGAGCTCGAGGTGCTGCCGCTGGTCCTCGCCCACCGGGACCCGTTCGGCCTGGTACAGCAGGATGTCGGCGGCCATCAGCACCGGATAGAGGAACAGCCCGACGTTGGCCGCGTCGGCACCCAGCCGGCTGCTCTTGTCCTTGAACTGGGTCATCCGGCTGGCCTGGCCGAAGCCGGTCATGCAGGACAGCACCCAGGTCAGCTGGGTGTGCTCGGGCACGTGCGACTGGACGAAGACCGTGGACCGGTCCGGGTCGACCCCGCCGGCGATGAGCTGGGCGGCGGCCCGCAGGGTCTTCTCGGTCAGCGCGGCCGGCTCGTTCTCGACGGTCAGTGCGTGCAGGTCGGCGACGCCGTAGAAGGTCTCGAACTCGTCCTGGAGCGGCACCCACTGCCGCAGCGCCCCGAGGTAGTTGCCGAGGTGCAGCGAGTTCGCTGTCGGCTGGACCAGGGAGAGCACGCGGGGCCGGTCGGACATGACGTCCATCCTGTCACGGCCCCCGGGGCGGTCTCGACGCAGTTTCGGCCGGGCTCAGCCGCGGGTGCGTCGGGTCAGCCGGTGGTCGGAGGTCGGGTGGCCCGGCCCGACGACGGTGGCTCCCGCGGACTCACCGGTCGCCCCCGCGGCGGCCGCCGCCGGAGCGACGGCGGTCGGCCCACCGGCCGTGCCGGCAGGGTCGAGCGCCTCGGTCGGGACCGGCTCGGCCGCCTGTACCCGGATCACCGACACCCGCCGGCCGTCGAGTTCGGCGACGGTCAGCGCCAGCGCCGCCGCCGGACGCTCCTCGAGCTCCTCGCCGTCGACGTCCGCACGCTCGACCACCGCGACCACCCGCTCGCCGGCCGTCGGGATGTGACCCATCCGGGCGACCAGGAAGCCGGCCAGCGTGTCGTAGGGCCCTTCGGGGAGCCGGAACCCGGTCCGGTCCTCGAACTCCTCGAGGGTCAGCAGTCCGTCGAAGTCGCGGGCGCCGTCGAGCGCCGGACGGGCGTCGGGCACCTCGTCGTACTCGTCGGTGATGTCGCCGACCAGCTCCTCGACGACGTCCTCCATGGTCACGATCCCGGCGGTGCCGCCGTACTCGTCGAGGACGATGGTCAGGTGTGCCGAGACCCGGCGCATCTCGGTCAGCGCCCGCAGCACCCGGACGGTGTCGGGCAGCATGATCACCGGGCGGGCCAGGTCGGCCACCGGCGTCGAGCGGGTGCTGATCTCGGGGTCGAGCAGGTCCCGCACGTGGACGAAGCCGATCACGTCGTCGGCCGAGTCGCCGATCACCGGATAGCGCGAGTGCGGGGCGGCGAGAACCTGGCTGGCCGCCTTGTACGCGGGCATGCTGCCGGGGAGGAAGTCGACCTCGGTGCGCGGGATCATCACCTCGCGCAGGTTGCGCTGACCCGCGTCGAAGACGTCCTCGACGATCTGGCGTTCCTCGACACCCAGCGTCTGCGAGGCGCCGACCATGGCCCGGATCTCCTCGTCGGTCACCTCCTGCCGGCTGGCCGACGGGTCGCCGCCGAGCAGCCGGACCACGCCGTTGGTCGAGACGCCGAGCAACCAGATCACCGGTCTGCCGATCCGGGCGATGAAGTCGACCAGCGGGGCGAGCGCGGTGGCGAACGCCTCGGTCCGCTGGAGCGCGAGCCGTTTGGCGGTCAGCTCGCCGAGCACGATCGAGACGTAGCTGATGAGCGCGGTGATCAGGATCAGGGCCAGCGTGCTGGCGAGCCCCTCGCCCAGCCCCAGCTTCTGGAGCTGCGGGCCGAGGTGGACGGCCAGTGTGGCGCCGCCGAAGGCGGCGGACAGGAAGCCGGCCAGCGTGACGCCGATCTGCACCGCGGAGAGGAACCGGTTGGGTTCGGCGGTCAGCCGGGCGATCAGCGGGCCGCGGCGGCTGCGGTGCTGGAGCTGGCGCACCTGGCTCTCGCGCAGCGACACCAGCGACATCTCGGCCGCGGCGAACACCCCGCTGATGCAGATGAACAGCAGGATCAGGCCGCTGTTGAGCAGGATCTCGGTCATCGGCCCGTCACCCCGTCCAGCCTAGTGACCGCCTCGGACGGCGGCCCGGTCCGCGAGCACGCACCACGTCGAGCGTTCACAGCGTCGCCGCGCGTCCCATCTGGACGACCTTCCAGCCCGACCGGCGCCAGGTCGGGGCGTGCAGCTTGAGCCGGCCGTCGATGACGATCCGGTTGGTGACCAGCGGCGCGAGCTGCTCGGGGTCGAGCTGGCGGAACTCGGGCCACTCGGTCAGGTGCAGCACGAGGTCGGCCCCGGTGAGCGCCTCGATCACCGAGGACGCCTGGCTCATGCCGGGCCAGTCGACCCGGGCCTGCGGGTCGTAGACCACGATCTCGGCGCCCCGCTCGGCGAGGGCGGTCGCCACGGTGAGCGCCGGAGAGTTGCGGGTGTCGTCGGTGCCCGGCTTGAAGCTCGCGCCGAGCACGGCGATCCGCTTCCCGGTGACGTCGCCGGCGAGCTGGTCGACGGCCATCTCGGCCATCTCGAGCCGCTGGCCGGTGTTGATCGCCTCGACGCCGGCGATGAAGTCGCTGAGCACCCCGACGCCGAGCTCGTCGGCGCGGGTGGCCAGGGCCCGGATGTCCTTGGGCAGGCAGCCGCCGCCGAAGCCGAGCCCGGCGTTGAGGAACTGCCGGCCGATCCGCCGGTCGTGGCCGATCGCATCGGCGAGCAGGGTGACGTCCCCGCCGGCCGCCTGGCACATCTGGGCCATCGCGTTGATGAAGCTGATCTTGGTGGCCAGGAAGGCGTTGGCCGCGGTCTTGATCAGCTCGGCGGTGGCGTAGTCGCACTCGACCACCGGCGTCGCCTCGCTCAGCGGGAGCGCGTACACCTCGCGGAGCAGCTCGAGCCCGGCGCCGTCGTCGGTGCCGAAGACGATCCGGTCCGGACGCAGGGTGTCCTCGACCGCGAAGGCCTCGCGGAGGAACTCCGGGTTCCAGGCCAGCTCGACCTGCTCCCCCGCCGGGGCCAGCTGCTGGAAGAGCGCGCGAAGCTGCACCGCGGTGCCGACCGGGACGGTCGACTTGCCGACCACCAGCGTCGGCCGGGTCAGCAGCGGGGCCAGCGACCGGGTGGCCGACTCGAGCTGGCCGAGGTCGGCGGCGCCGTCGGGGCCCTGCGGGGTGCCGAGGCAGAGGAAGTGGACGTCGGCCCAGTCGGCGAGCTCGGCGTAGTCGGTGGTGAAGCGGAGCCGGCCGGTCGCGGTGTGCCGCTCGAGCAGCGGCTCGAGGTTGTCCTCGTACATCGGCGACTGGCCGGCGTTGAGCTTCTTGACCCGGTCCGGGTCGATGTCGAGCCCGATCACCTGGTGGCCGAACTCGGCCATGCAGGCGGCGTGGGTGGCGCCGAGGTAGCCGGTGCCGATCACACTGATGCGCAGGGTCACCCGCCGATTGTCCCGGTTCGTGTCGAAGCCACCCAAATCCGCACGCCCGCACGCGTCGGGCTCGCCCTCCCCGCGGGACACGAACCGGCCCGGACCGACGACCGCCGCGGCCCCCGACCGGGAGGTCGGGGACCGCGGCGGGCGGTCAGTGCATCAGCGGTTCTGGCCGGAGCCCGTTCAGAGCGCGGCGAGCGCCGCGTTGAGCGTGGCGGACGGGCGCATCACGGCCGAGGCCTTGGCGTCGTCGGGACGGTAGTAGCCGCCGATGTCGGCCGGCTGCCCCTGGACGCCGAGCAGCTCGGCGTTGATGGTCTCCTCCTGCTCGCCCAGCGTCCGGGCCAGCCCGGCGAACGCCGCGGCCAGCTCGGCGTCCTCGGTCTGGGCGGCCAGCTCGCGGGCCCAGTAGAGGGCCAGGTAGAAGTGGCTGCCGCGGTTGTCGATCGAGCCGACCTTGCGGGCCGGGCTCTTGTTCTCGTCCAGGAAGGTCCCGGTGGCCCGGTCGAGGGTGTCGGCCAGGATCTGCGCCCGGGCGTTGCCGGTGGCCGTGGCCAGGTGCTCGAAGCTGACCGCCAGGGCCAGGAACTCGCCCAGGCTGTCCCAGCGCAGGTAGTTCTCCTTGACCAGCTGCTGGACGTGCTTCGGCGCCGAACCGCCGGCCCCGGTCTCGAACAGCCCGCCGCCGTTGATCAGCGGCACCACCGAGAGCATCTTGGCCGAGGTGCCGAGCTCCATGATCGGGAACAGGTCGGTCAGGTAGTCCCGGAGCACGTTTCCGGTGACGCTGATGGTGTCCTCGCCGCGGCGGATCCGCTCCAGGCTGAAGGCGATCGCCTCGGCCGGGGCCATGATCGACAGCTGCAGCCCGCCCTCGCCGTCCAGCCCGGCGCCGTGCTCGGGCAGGTAGGCCTTGACCTTCTCGATCAGGTTCGCGTCGTGCGCGCGGTTCTCGTCGAGCCAGAACACCGCCGGGGCCCCGGTGGCCCTGGCCCGGGTCACGGCCAGCTTCACCCAGTCGCGGATCGGGACGTCCTTGGTCTGGCAGGCGCGCCAGATGTCGCCGGCCGAGACCTCGTGCTCGATCAGCGTGCTGCCGGCGGAGTCGACGACCCGGACCGTCCCGTCGGCAGGGATCTCGAAGGTCTTGTCGTGGCTGCCGTACTCCTCGGCCGCCTGGGCCATCAGACCGACGTTCGGCACCGAGCCCATGGTCGCCGGGTCGTAGGCGCCGTGCGCCTTGCAGTCGTCGATCATCACCTGGTAGATCGCCGCGTAGCTGCTGTCGGGGATCACCGCCAGGGTGTCGTGCTCGGCGCCGTCGGGGCCCCACATGTGACCCGAGGTGCGGATCATCGCCGGCATCGAGGCGTCGACGATCACGTCGCTCGGCACGTGCAGGTTGGTGATCCCGCGGTCGGAGTCGACCATCGCCAGCTCCGGGCCCTCGGCCAGCGCCCGGTCGAACGCGGCCTTGATCTCGGCGCCGTTGTCGAGCTTGTCGAGCCCGGCCAGGATGCCGCCGAGCCCGTCGTTCGGGCTGAGCCCGGCCGCGGCCAGGTCGGCGCCGTAGCGCTCGAACACGTCGGCGAAGAAGGTGCGGACGACGTGGCCGAAGATGATCGGGTCCGAGACCTTCATCATGGTGGCCTTGAGGTGGACGCTGAACAGGACGCCGTCGGCCTTGGCCCGCCGGACCTGCTCGGCCAGGAACGCGCGCAGCGGCCCGACCTTCATCGCGGTCGCGTCGACGACCTCGCCGGCCAGCACCGGCACCGACTCCTTGAGCACGGTCACCGACCCGTCGGCCGCGTGCAGCTCGATCCGCAGCGTGTCGTCGGCCGGGACGACCACCGACTTCTCGCTGGACCGGAAGTCGTCGGCGGTCATGTGCGCGACCTCGGTCCGGCTGTCCGCGCTCCAGGCCCCCATCCGGTGCGGGTGCTTGCGGGCGTAGTTCTTGACCGAGGCGGGCGCCCGACGGTCGGAGTTGCCCTCGCGGAGCACCGGGTTGACCGCGCTGCCCTTGACCTTGTCGTACTTGGCCCGGTCGGCGCGCTGCTCGTCGGTCTTCGGCTCGTCCGGGTAGTCGGGCAGGTCGTAGCCCTGGGCCTGCAGCTCCTTGATCGCCGCCTTGAGCTGCGGGATCGAGGCCGAGATGTTCGGCAGCTTGATGATGTTGGCCTCGGGCGTCTTGGCCAGCTCGCCGAGCTCGGCCAGCGCGTCGGGCTGGCGCTGCTGCTCGGTCAGCCGCTCGGGGAACTGGGCGATGATCCGGCCGGCCAGCGAGATGTCGCGGGTCTCGACCTCCACCCCCGCGGTCGAGGCGAACGCCGAGATGATCGGCAGGAACGAGTAGGTCGCCAGCAGCGGCGCCTCGTCGGTGTAGGTGTAGATGATCTTCGAGCTCGAGCCGGTCGTGGCCATGGGTGCGAGAACCCTCCTGGACGTCGATTTACCTTGACGTCAAGATATCGGAGATCGCCCGCCGGTCTCGACCCGGCCGTCGGACCGCGGCCCCGACCGACCGGCTCCCGCTCCGGCCGCGTTGCTAGGGTCCGCACTGGCACCCCGTGTGCGGGTCGCCGGTCCAGCCGTCGAGACGTCAGGAGCCCGAGCGTGAGCAACACCCCCGTCAAGGTCGCCGTCACCGGTGCGGCCGGGGCCATCTGCTACAACCTGCTGTTCCGGATCGCCGCCGGCGAGCTGCTCGGTCCCGAGCAGCCGGTCGAGCTGCGACTGCTCGAGATCACCCCCGCGCTCAAGGCGCTCGAGGGCGTGGTGATGGAGCTCGACGACTGCGCCTTCCCGCTGCTCAGCAAGGTCGAGATCGGCGACGACGCCAACACGGTGTTCGACGGGGTCAACCTGGCGATGCTGGTCGGCGCCCGGCCGCGGAGCAAGGGGATGGAGCGCTCGGACCTGCTCGAGGCGAACGGCGCGATCTTCACCGTCCAGGGCCGCGCGCTCAACGACCACGCGGCCGACGACGTCAAGGTGCTCGTCACCGGCAACCCGGCCAACACCAACGCGCTGATCGCGATGAGCAACGCTCCCGACATCCCGAACCGGCGGTTCAACGCCCTCACCCGGCTCGACCACAACCGGGCCGTCGCCCAGCTGGCGCAGAAGACCGGCGTCAGCGTCAACGCGATCAGCCAGATGACCATCTGGGGCAACCACTCGGCCACCCAGTACCCGGACGTCTTCCACGCGCTCGTCGACGGCCGACCGGCCGCCGAGGTCGTGGACGACCAGGACTGGGTCGAGAACGACTTCCTGCCCACCGTGCAGAAGCGCGGCGCGGCCATCATCGACGCCCGCGGCGCGAGCTCGGCGGCCAGCGCGGCCAACGCCACCATCGAGCACATGCGCGACTGGGTCCGCGGCACCCCGGCGAACGACTGGGTGTCGATGTCGGTACCCTCCGACGGGTCCTACGGGATCGCCGAGGGCGTCATCACCTCCTACCCCTGCACGGTGACCGACGGCGAGTACAGCATCGTCGAGGGCCTCGAGATCGACGCCTTCTCGCGGGAGAAGATCGACGCCTCGGTGGCCGAGCTCAACTCCGAGCGCGAAGCCGTCCACGGCATGGGCCTGCTCGGCTGAACCGGACCCATACCCCGATGACGACGGACACCACCGACCGCAAGGACCGCCCGGCGCCGCACGACCACGTGGTCAGTCGCCAGCAGCACATCGGCGAGGGCGCGGACCGGCTCGACTACACCGTGACCACCGGCCGGGTGGTGCTCGGCGACGAGGTGGTCGAGGACGGCGACTACGCCGGCCGACAGCCGCAGGCCGAGATCTTCCACGTCGCCTACCGGCTGGAGAGCCGGGGCGGCGAGGCGGTCGAGCCGACCGACCGGCCGGTGGTGTTCGCCTTCAACGGCGGCCCCGGCTCGTCCTCGGTCTGGCTGCACCTCGGGCTGCTCGGCCCGCGCCGGGTGGTGATGGGCGACGCCGGCGCGCTGGCCCGGCCGCCCTACGGGCTCGCCGACAACCTCGAGACCCTGCTGCGGGTGGCCGACCTGGTGTTCATCGACCCGGTGACCACCGGGTTCTCGCGCACCGTCGACGGGCACAAGGCCGACGACTTCCACGGGTTCCGGCGCGACCTCGAGTCGGTGGCCGAGTTCATCCGGCTGTGGACCTCGCGGCACGGGCGCTGGCTGTCGCCCAAGTTCCTGGCCGGCGAGTCCTACGGAACGACCCGGGCGGCGGCGCTGGCCGCGCACCTGGCCGAGTCGAGCGGGCTCTACCTCAACGGGCTGATGCTGATCTCGACCGCGCTCGACTTCGGCACCCTGGACTTCGCCGAGGGCAACGACCTGCCGTACACGCTGTTCGTCCCCACCTACACCGCGGCCGCGCACTACCACGGCAAGGTCGACGGAGCGCTGGCCGACCGGGTCCGCGAGTCCGAGGAGTTCGCCGCCGGGCCGCTGGCCGCCGCGCTGGCCCGCGGGCACCGGCTCGACCCCGAGGAGCGGGCCGCGGTGGTCCGCCGGTACGCCGAGCTGACCGGGCTGGACGCCGGGTACGTCGACCGGGCCGATCTGCGGGTCGACCTGTTCCAGTTCACCACCGAGCTGCTCCGCGACCGCGGCCAGGTGGTCGGCCGGCTCGACCTGCGGTTCACCGGCTGGCCGGAGTCGGCGATCGCCTCGACGACCTACGACGACCCGTCGCTGCACGCGATCACCGGCCCCTACAGCGTGGCGTTCAACGCCTACGTCCGCGGCGAGCTCGGCTACCGCACCGACCTCGTCTACAACGTCCTCACCCCAAAGGTGCACCCCTGGTCCTACGCGGAGTTCGAGAACGCGATGGTCCAGGTCAGCGGACCGCTGGCCACTGCGATGCGGGTCAACCCCGCGCTGCGGGTGCACGTCGCCTGCGGCTACTACGACGGGGCCACCCCGCACTTCGCGGCCGAGCACGTGTTCGCCCACGTCAAGCTGCCGCGGGACGAGCTCGACCGGGTCGAGTGGCACTACTACGAGGCCGGTCACATGATGTACGTCCACGAGCCGAGCCGGGTGGCCCAGTCCGCCGCCCTGGCCGCGTTCGTCGAGTCCGCCTCGGCCCGGGACTGACCGGGCCCCGCCGCGCCGTCACCGGCCGCGAGACACGCGGGCGGGCGGCGGCCGATCACGTGACGCTGGACCACCGATGGGTCACAATGTCACGCGACACGCCTCACCGGCGTCCACCCACCGACAAGGCGAGGAACTCAGGCGATGAGCAACCCGAACTACCCGTCCAGCTCCGGCTCCGCGGGTGACCCCAACTACCCGAACAGCGGGGGTTCGGCGAACGACCCCACCTACGGGCAGGGCCAGTACGGCCAGCAGGGCGGCTACGGTCAGCAGGGTTACGACCAGGGCCAGCAGGGCTACGGCCAGCAGCAGGGCTACGGTCAGCAGGGCTACGACCAGGGCCAGCAGGGCTACGGCCAGCAGCAGGGCTACGGCCAGCAGGGCTACGGGGTCTCTCCCTACGGCGCCGGCGGCTACGGCGGCGCCCCGGTCGAGCACCCGCAGGGCACCACGGTCTTCGTGCTCGGCATCGTCGGCATCTTCGTCGGCATCTGCGCGCCGATCGCCTGGTACCTCGGCAACAAGGCGCTCGCCGAGATCGGCGCCAACACCGGCAGCTACAGCAACTACAGCAACATCAAGACCGGCCGGATGCTCGGCAAGGTGTTCACGATCATCTACATCGTGTTCATCGCGATCTACATCGTCTTCATCATCTTCGCGGTGATCCTGGCGGCTTCGAGCGGCAGCAGCTGATCACCACCCCGCACGACCACCGGCGACGCCCGGATCCGCAACGGATCCGGGCGTCGTCCGCGTTCTGAGGGCGTTCGGGTGGCCCGCACGACTGCGATACTCCCGATCATGAGCTACCCCGGTCCCGCGGGTCCTGGCGGCTATCCGCCGTACGGCGGCTACCCGGTCCGCCCGGCCTACGAGCACCCGCAGGGCACCACCGTGCTGGTCCTCGGCGTCCTGTCGCTGGTGGTCGGGGTCACAGCGCCGTTCGCCTGGTACTACGCCGTCAAGGCCGAGCGCGAGATCCGGGCCAGCGGCTGGACCTGCACCAACAGCAGCCACATCCAGATCGGCAAGATCCTCGGCATCATCGGCACCGTGCTGCTCGGCCTGTCGGCGATCTTCGTGATCATCTACCTGGTCTTCGTGGTCAGCCTGCTGGGGATGGCGTTCACCCAGTACCGCTGACCCGGGGGCACCGCGGGCGGCGAACCAGGCCGGCGGTCAGCGCCGCCCCTCGGGCACCGCGAAGGCGAGCGCCACGATGGTGACCGCGAGCCCCAGCATCACCAGCACGTCGAAGGCGCGACTGCGGACCCGGAGCAGTCCGGCGTTGCGTCGCGGCAGGGCGATCCGCTCCACCGCACCGATGGCCAGCGCGGCGCCGGTGATCACGCACCCGAGCCGCCAGGCGCCGAGCGCCACCACCACCAGCCCCGCGGCCACTCCGGCGAGCACGACCAACAGCGGCCAGCGGTAGGTCGGTCGTCGGGCGGTCGCCGGGACACCCGCCGCGGATCCGGCGCCGGGACCGGTGTCCGAGGTGCCCAGCGACACCCCGGGACGACCGTCCTCGGTCTCGGGCAGCGCGACGGGATCCGGCTCGGTCACCGGGCCAGCATGCCAGCCCGGGGCTCGGGTCCGGCGGCCCGACGCCCGGCCTCGGGACCAGTGACCGTGGGCACCTGAGCAGGGCTGGGTATTTTCTCACCGTCCTCTCGTGGTCAACGACCCGTGACCTCGGTTACCTTTGCCGCGGTCGGCGACCGGGTCCACCCGGGCAGCACCGACCGGCGAGGCGCTCGGGTCGAGGGGTCGGCCCGCACGCAGCCCGCCGCGGTCAGGGGACCGCCCAGGGGAATCAGCAGGGGGAACAGCGTCGCCGTCGGCGCACGCAGGGAGGGTGTTCGGCCGGGGCCGGACGCTCGTCCCGGGCCCAGCACCATCGGGCCAACACCATCGGGGCCAGCACCATCGGGGACTGCTCGTCCATCGGGGACTGCTCGTCGGGGATCACTACCGGGGACCCACCCAGCCTCCAGGAGATCCAATGCCCTCCCTCGCTCCCGTTTCCCTGCCCACCCCCGGCCTCCGGATCCGCCGCATCGCCCGCCGTTCGGTCTACGCCTCGGTGGTCACCGCGCTGCTCGCCGGCACCGCCCTCACCGCGGCCCCCAGCGCCGAAGCGGCCGCCCGCACCGTGGTGGTCAACAAGTCCAGCCGCGCGCTCACCGTCTGCACGGCGGGCAAGACCTGCACCACCAAAGGTCCGAAGATCGCGGCCAAGGCCGGCACCACCCGCAAGCTCGGCTCGGTCCGTCCGACCGCCTACTACGTGCCCAAGGGCTACGGGTCGGTGACCTCGAAGACCGCGTCCGGGCTCCCTCGCACCACCTGGGGTCCCGCCTGGGTCAAGGTCGCCAAGGGCCGCACGACGACCGTCAAGCTGGTCCGCGAGAGCGAGACCCGCAAGCTCTTCGGCAGCACCCGGTCCGGGCTGCCCTGGGCGTCCGGCGCCTGGGTCGGCGGCCGGTTCGACACCCCGAGCATCAACGCCTTCGGCACCTGGCGCGGGCGACCGATGGACCTGGTCACCACCTACTCCCCGCGGGACAGCTACGCGACGATGGCCAACAACAGCTGGACCATCGACACCTGGGCCGGGTTCCAGGGGCGGCTGAACTACGGCCTCGCCCTGCTCCCCGACTCGGGCGAGGGATCGCTCGCCTCGATCGCCCGCGGCGACCAGGACTGGGTCTGGCGCGCGGTCGCGGCCAACCTGCAGCGCGCCGGGCGCGGGAACGCGATCGTCCGGATCGGCTGGGAGGCCAACCTGCCGGACTGGCGCTGGGGCGTCGGCCAGTCCGACGCCGCCACCTACCGGGCCGCGTTCCGGCGCGTCGCGACCGTGCTCAAGGCAGCCGACCCCGATCTGCTGATCGACTTCAACGTCGGCTGCGGCGTCGGTATGAACGGGACCGACGACCGGCTCGCCCCGCTGACCCAGCTCTACCCCGGCGACGACGTCACCGACATCGTCAGCTGCGACGTCTACGACTGGTGGACCACCCGGGTGACCGCGACCTCGGCCGCCGGGCTGCGGAAGCCGCTCTACGGGCCCGGGCTGGACGACCTCGCCCGGTTCGCCCGCGCGCACCACATCGCCATGGGCATCGGCGAGTGGGGTCTGGCCCGGGCCAGCAACGGCGGCGGGGGCGGGGACAACCTGCACTTCATCGCGGCGATGTTCGACTGGGCGAAGAACAACACCGACGTGTTCGCCTACGAGTGCTACTTCGACGAGCCGGACAGCTACCTGCAGTCGTCGCTGACCAGCGGTGGGCAGAACCGCAAGGCGGCAGCCATGTACCGCAAGCTCTTCTGAGCCTGGCCTGGGCCATCGCGTTCGTCTCAGCCTTCCCTGCGCTGCAATACCGGCCGGGTCGGTCCACCCCCTTCATCGGGTGGATCGATCCGGCCGGAAACGGTCTCAGCGGCTGATACCGTGAGAACCGGGCTGGGGAGACCTGCGGAATCGCGTCATGCCCATCCAGTGATCGTGACGAATCGCGGCGCGTTCGGCGCTTCGGGGGGAATTCGTGAAACGTGCGCTGGCGCCTTCGCGCCTGCTCGGACGGATCGGCGGCAACGTCGTCGATCAGGTCCTCTCTGCCCTGAGCAACGTCGCGCTCTCGATCGTGGTCGCGCGCTCGGTCGATGCTCACGCCTTCGGCGCCTTCTCGATCGCCTTCCTCGTCTTCGGGATCGCGATCGCCGTCACCCGGGCGGTGGTGGGTCAGCCGCTGCAGATCGCGTTCAGCGCCCAGTCACCCGAGGTGGTCCGAGAGGCCGCAGCCCGCGCGTTCGGTTTCGCCCTGCTCGCTGGGATGGGCGGCGCCCTGATCAGTCTCGGCGTCGGTGCTGCACTCGGCGGGCAGACCGGGCTGGCGCTGATCGCCCTGGCCCCGGTCCTGCCCGGGCTGCTGGTGCAGGACAGCTGCCGTATGTGCTTCTTCGCGCTCGGGCGTGCCTGGCACGCCGCGCTGATCGACGGCGTCTGGACGGTCCTGCAGTTCTGCGCTCTCGCCGTACTGGTCCTCACCGCGACCGCGGGACTCGGCTCGCTGGTACTGGCCTGGGGACTCGCCGGCACCGTCGCCGGTGTGCTGGGGCTGATCGTGCTGCGTGTCGTCCCGCGTCCTGCTCGCGGGATCTCCTGGCTGGTCGAGCAGCGCGAGCTGAGCCGCTTCCTCTTCGCCGAGTACGTGATCGGTCTGGGTGCGATGCAGCTGGCCATCCTGATCGTCGGTGCGATCGTTTCGGCGAACGCGGTCGGCAGCCTGCGCGCAGCGCAGGTACTGCTCGGGCCGCTCGGCGTGGTCGGTGCCGCCGTGTTCCAGTTCGCGGTCCCGGAGATCGCTCGCCGCCCCGAGCTCGACGCCCGCCGGCGCGGGCTCTTCGGTCTGGGGATCTCGGGCGTGCTCGGGACGATCACCGCGGTCTACCTCGTCGTGCTGCTGCTCATCCCCGACCGCTGGGGGTCGGCCCTGTTCGGCGACTCGTGGGCCGGAGCCGCCCTGGTCCTGCTACCGATGGGCCTGAGTTCTCTCGCTTCCTCGCTGGCGAATGGGCCGGCGGGCGTTCTCTACGGGATGGGCCAGGCACAACGCACGTTCCGCATCAACCTCATCAAGGGCCCCATCTTGCTGGCCACCGTGATCGGCGGCGCCTACCTCTGGGCCGAGACCGGCGCGGCCTGGGCTCTGGCCCTGACCGAAGCGGTCGTCCTGCCGTTGTGGCTGCTTGCCCTCCGCCGCGCGCTCGCCGCTCCGGTGCCCGCCCCGCGCGAACCGCTCGTCCAGGCGGCCGGATGATCTACGACGATCCGCAGCCCCTGGCCCAGCACCGACCTTCCAGCAACGGAGACACGATGCGACTGAGACTGCTCCACCGCTCCTACGGCGGAGAGAACCGGAAGAACCGGCCGGCCTACTACAGCAAACTGCTCTGCCTGGCCTCGTTCATCCGCGCCGCCGAGCAGGTGCCCGACGCCGAGGTGCTGTTCCTCAACGACGGCCCGATCCCTGCTGATCGGTTGCGTCTAATGGAGCGCGCCGGCGAAGTCGTCTCTCTCGGTGACCAGCCAGGTGGCATGCGGGCCAGCTACCGCTTCGCCCTCGATCTGCCCGCGCGACGGGGCTGGCCGGCGGACGACGTGGTGTCGTTCAACGAGGACGACTACCTCTTCACCGAGGACGCGTTCCTGACCCTCCGCAACGGCGCCGAGCGGCTGCCGCAGGCGTCCTACTTCGCGCTCTACGCAGGCGAGCCCGACTACGACGACCCGAACTCGCGGCGGCAGTTCAGCCTTCCCCGCGGATGGCGGCCCGAACCGTCGGTCGATTTCCCAGGTGAGCACTGGTGGCACCACCCGTCGATCACCAGTACGTTCAGCGCTCGGGTCGGCGCGGTCGAGGCCGACCGCGGCATCTTCGCCCAGGCCATGGTGCCCTTCCGTCGGCGCTTTCTCGACCACGAGACCTGCCTGCTCTACCAGGGCGTCGTCCCCTACCACGGCTTCGAGTACCTGATCGGGCTCCCAGACGATTTCCAGCCGACCCTGCGCGGAGTCGTGCGGACGATCGTTCTCATCCCGTTCCGGGTCGCGCTCAACCTCCGCGCCCTCACGCGGCGCAAGGACCCGCACCGGCTCTACGCGGTGGGCCCGACCCGGGCCAGTCACCTCGAGGACGAGGTGGTCTCGACCGACCGGGACTGGCCCACCGTGGCTCGCGAGGTCGTCGACTGGCTCCGAGAGCGCGGAGACGAGGAGGCCGCGGCCACTATCGAGGCGGACCTGATGAGCCCGTCGACACCGCGCCGCGAGGCCGGATGAGCGCCGAGCCGAGCACCACGGAATCGCCCGGTCCGACCGGCTCGAGCGCGCACGCCGGATCCACCGATGCCACCAAGGCGGCCCGACTGCCGTTCTGGCGCCGACCGCGGGTGCTTGCCGTCGTCGTGGCGCTCGTGCTTGCGGTGACCGCGGGGTCGGTGGCCATCGGGCGCACGATCGATCGCGAGGCGGTCGAACCCGTACCCAGCGTCAGCGTCACCCCGATCCCCGGCGGCGTCAGGCCGGGTCTGCAGCGAGCTCGGACGCTCCTGGGCACTCCGCCCTCCGGATCGCCATGGTTCTCCGGCGCCTGGGTCGGTGGTGGGGTCGCCACCGCGCAGCGCTACAAGGCGTTCGGGACCTGGCGGGGGAAACCGCTCGATGCGGCCACGACCTACCCCGCCTCCGGCAGCTGGAGCGAGATCAGCGAGTCGAACTGGCACATCTCGACGTTCAACGGTTTCCCCGGTGTGCTGGTCTACGGGCTCCCGATGCTCCCCACGAACGATCCCGGGGACTTCGACTCGATCGTGCGCGGCGAGCACGATGACGTCTACCGTCAAGTCGCCAAGGACCTGCTGGCCAACCAGCGAGGCAGGGCGATCGTCCGGATCGGTTGGGAGGCCAACGGCGACTGGTTCCCCTGGAACACCCGGGCCAGCCAGGCGGCGGCCTACCGCAACGCCTTCCGCCACATCGTCGGTGTGCTCCGGTCGGTCGCACCCGACCTGGTCATCGACTTCGATCTGGCCTGCGGCACGAAGCTCCGCGGCCAGGACTCCCGCACCGACGCGCTCACCGACCTCTACCCCGGCGATGACGTGGTCGACCTGGTCGGCTGCGACACGTACGACTGGTACAACACGATCACCACCGACGACGCCACCTGGGCGCGGACCCAGCACCCGTCCTCATCGGTCGGGATCGGTGATGTCGCCGCCTTCGCCCGGGCGCACGGCAAGGGGCTCAGCGTTCCCGAATGGGGACTGGCCGACCCGTCACAGCAGGGCCGCGGGGACAACCCACTCTTCATCGAGAGGATGCGCGGGTTCTTCGAGGCCAATCAGGACATCCTGGTGCTCGAGAGTTACTTCAGCGAGCCGGAGACCTCGATCCGCAACAGCATCTACGATCCGGTGCAGAATCCGGCCTCGGCGGCGGCCTACCGCCGGCTCTGGGGCTGACCAGAGCCGGCGACCTCCGGGTGCGACCCCGTCGAGCGACTGGCCCGGGACGCCTCTTCGGACACGTGGTTGACCTGCGAGACCGCGCTTCCCGCCGCGAATGCGGTGTAGCGGGATCGTAGGGCCTTGCCCCCGCTCCCGAACGCGAAGTCGTCGGAGACCGCCATCCGCTCGCTCCAGCGCATCTTGGACAGGTTCGGGCCCGGCGACAGGTTGATCCAGCGGACCCCAGCCTGGGTGGCCTGTTCGAAGACCTGCTCCTGGATGTAGGTGACCGGACCGAGTGCCCACTCGTCGGGGTCGAAGCCCGAGGAGTGCACGTACCAGGTGCCCGGCGCCTCCAGTATCAGCTGCGAGGCGACCACCCGGTCCCCCAGCCGGAGCCGCGCCAACCGAGCGAGCCCGCGGTCACCGAGCTCCGGGAGCAGGTCGCGCATGAACCGGCGGAAGTCCGGACGGGCGTAGGCGTCGTGGTGCGACGGCCGCCCGGACAGGGACGACCGGTGGCGGTGCAGCCCGAGGAACTCGTCGACCGCGGCGAGCTCGATCGGCGCGTCGAGCCCTTGGCCGAGCTGCTCGACCGCGTACGGTCGACCGTCCTTCTTGAGCCGGTTGCGCGAGCGCCGCAGGCTTTCCTTGACGTTGCGTTTGAGACGGCTGCGGGTGCTCTCCCAGTCGGCCTCGAGCGGGAGGACCACGCAAGCCCGGGCCGCCTGGTGTCGCCAGAACGCGAACGGCTGGCCGGAGTCGTGGACCCACTGCGGCTCGAACCACCCCTGACCGATCCCCACCGAGATCTCTGCCCAGGTGTCCCGGCTCAGCAGTGACTTGTCAGTGACCATCGTCTGGACGAGCCCCGCCAGCACGGTGCGGGCGGCACCCGGGCGCGTGAGTACCTGCGGCAGCTCGAGCGGTGAGCCCGCTAGACCCAGACCGACCAGCTGCAGACGGGTGCCGAAGCGGAACCGGCTGATCCCCACCCGGCCGCGATAAAAGGGTGCGACCCCGACCAACTGGCCGTCCTCCTCGATCCAGAGCAGCACCCGGTCCTCCACCGCCACGAAGTGGCGGTACCAGGCGAGCACCCACGAGGGCGCGGTGAACGGATTGACGACCTCACCGGGGTCCTCGGCCTGCGCAGCGAAGAGCGCCTCCCACTGTCCGGTCTCTGTGGCCGAGAGCCGGTCCGCAGCACGCAGGCTGATCTCAGGCGCCACGGCTAGGCTCCACGCTGCGTGACGGACTGCGGCCCGCGCCGGGACGATCGATGTCCCCGCGGCCCGCAGGCGGTGGGCCTGTAGCGCTCCAGGTGGTCGGGCGAGGGTGTCCAGGGGGCGGGCATCACACTTCCGATGGTCGGCGGCAGAGGTCGTCGAGTTCCGTGCAGTCTAGGCGTGCACCCTCCGTTGGCCGGCCCGCAGCGCCGTGTGGCACTCCCTCGATCGGAGCTCGCCCGGGTCTGCCCTCGTGGCGCGATCGTTCTGGTCGACCCCGGACCCGACGCCCGCGGCGGTTCCTGAGGCCATCTTCAGGATTCACACAGGAAGTGGATTGCACCAGGAAGAAAGAAATGGGCCTACGAGCGGTTACTGTTCTCGTGTCGAGGGAGCAGACGCCCTCGGCCCGGTCGGGGGGCCGTGTATTTCACGGGGGAATTCATCTTGTCTGATTTCTATGACGTCATCGTCGTGGGCGCCGGCATCGTCGGGCTCGCCACCGCACGCCAGCTGCTGACGGATCACCCGTCGCTCCGGGTCGCCGTGCTCGAGAAGGAGACCGGCCCGGGTCGGCACCAGAGCGGCCACAACAGCGGAGTCCTGCACGCCGGCGTGTACTACAAGCCCGGCTCGCTCAAGGCGCAGCTGTGCGTCGACGGTAAGGCCCGGATGGAGCGCTTCGCCGACGAGCACGGCGTCAGCTACGAGCTGTGCGGCAAGCTCATCATCGCCACCGAGGAGAGCGAGCTCGGGAGACTGGCCGACCTCGAAGAGCGCGGGCACGCCAACGGCGTCCCCGGACTGCGGGTGGTCGGGCCCGAGGAGCTGCGGGAGATCGAGCCGCACGCCGCCGGGATCCGGGCGCTGCACAGCCCGCGGACGGGGATCATCGACTTCGCCGGGGTCACCCGCACGCTGGCCCGGCTGCTGGTCGAGGCCGGTGCCGAGCTGTACTACGGCCACGAGGTGCGCAGCATCACCCGGGTCGGGGACGAGTCGGTCGTCACCACCGGCCGCGGCGAGTTCCGGGCCAAGAACCTGATCAGCTGCGCCGGTCTGCACTCCGACCGGGTCGCCCGGATGGACGCCGACCCCGAGGTCGCGATCTACCCGTTCCGGGGCGACTACTACACGCTCACCCCGGAGGCCCGGCACCTGTGCCGCGGGCTGATCTACCCGGTGCCCGACCCTGCCCTGCCGTTCCTCGGCGTGCACTTCACCAAGCGGTTCGACCAGGAGGTGTGGGCCGGCCCGAACGCGGTCCTGGCCGGCGAGCGCGAGGGCTACAAGCGCAGCGGCTTCGACCTGCGAGACCTGACCGAGACCCTGCGGCACCCCGGCTTCCCGGGGCTGGCCCGCAAGCACTGGAAGACCGGCGCGGCCGAGATCTTCCGCGACGTGGTCAAGGCGAAGTTCGTCAAGGACCTGCAGCGCTACGTGCCCGAGATCACCGGCAAGCAGCTGGTGTTCGGCCCGTCCGGCGTCCGGGCCCAGGCGGTGGACGCCCGCGGTGGGCTGGTCGACGACTTCGTGCTCTCGAGCACCGACCACAGCGTTCACGTGCTCAACGCACCCAGCCCGGCGGCCACCGCCTCGCTGGCCATCGCCGACCGGCTCGCCGGTCAGGCCGCGCAGACCTTCGGGCTCAGCTCCGTCCGCTGACGCGGCGGTCGGGTCCAGCCGGACCCGGCGCCTGGCGGGCCTGCCTGCCGTTCTAAACCCACAACCGCATACCTCCACAACGTCAAGCTGGATAAACGGGGGTTTCCCAGCGTGAGCATCTCATCGTCTTCGGCGCGCCCCAGGGTCGCGCCGCCCGGGTCGAGTCCCGGGCCGCCCGAGCCGACCGTCGGCACCGCTCTCGGCACCGCCGAGCCGTCCGTCTCGGTCGTCGACCTGGACGGGCACCACCCGACCGTGACCGATCAGCCGGTCGGACCGCCGGTGACCGCGCAGCCGGTCGGGCTCCCGGAGTCCATCGTGCTGTCCCCGGTGAGCAACGACCCGGAGGCGCGCACGCCACGGGTGGTCTGGAACCCGGCCGCCAGCGACGAGCCGGTCGCGGGCGAGCACGAGAAGCCCTTCTGGATGCCGCTGCTCCGCGACGGCATCCGCCCGCTGCTGCTGGTCGGTGACCTCGCCGGCTGCCTGCTGGCCGCCGTCGTCACGCACACGTCGCTGCGGCAGGCGGCCGGGTTCGCGGTCATCCTGGTGGCCCTGATGGCGCTGGGCGGGGCCTACCGCTCGCGGCTGGCGCTGTCGGTGCTCGACGACGTGCCGCGGATCGTCCAGGCCTGGCTGATGGCCGTGGCGGTCTTCATCGTCGGCTCGCAGCTGATCGGCAAGGCGGCGCTCGAGGACTTCGAGGTGGTCTTCATGGCCGGGTTGGCCGTGCTGGCCTTCCGGACCCTGAACTACGCGGCGGTCCGCTCGCTGCGGGCGCGCGGATTCGTCTCGCACCCGACCGTCGTGGTCGGCTGCGACAGCACCGGCCGGGACGTGGCCAACCAGCTGATCCGGCACCCGGACTGCGGGCTGTCCCCGATCGGTTTCCTCGACCAGCACGTCGAGGAGCGGGTGCCGCTGCCGGCACCGGTGCTCGGCGGTCCGGCCCAGCTGATCCCGATCCTCGAGAGGTACTCGCCGCGCGCGCTGATCATCGCCCGCAGCCAGCTCAGCGAGACCGAGCTGGTGGCCATGATCCGCGGGTGCCACCGCTACCACTGCGAGCTGTTCGTGCTGCCCCGGCTGTACGAGGTCACCCAGGTCGGCCAGGACATGGACTTCCTCGGCGACATGCCGCTGGTCCGGCTGCGCCGCGCGGCGTACCGGAGCTGGCAGTGGCGCTGCAAGCGCGTCATCGACGCGGTGCTCTCGGCGATCGCGCTGATCATCCTCTCGCCGGTGCTCGCCGCCGTCGCGCTCGCCGTCCGGCTCGAGGGTGGTCCCGGCGTGATCTTCCGCCAGGAGCGGGTCGGCGTCGACGGCCGGCGGATCGTGATCATGAAGTTCCGGTCCATGCGACCGGTCAACGAGGACGAGTCGCGCACGAACTGGAACATCGCGCACGACGACCGGGTCGGTCCGGTCGGCCGGCTGATCCGCAAGCTCTCGCTCGACGAGCTGCCGCAGCTGGTCAACATCCTGCGCGGTGACATGAGCCTGGTCGGCCCGCGGCCCGAGCGGCCGCACTTCGTAGCCGAGTTCGACCGGCTCTACGGCGGGTACGCCGCGCGCCACCGGGTGCCCTCCGGGCTCACCGGCTGGGCCCAGGTGCACGGGTCGCGCGGCGACACCGACATCGCCGAGCGGGCCCGCTACGACAACTTCTACATCGAGAACTGGTCGCTCTGGCTGGATCTCAAGATCATGCTGCTGACGGTCGTCTCCGTCTTCAAGTCACCCGGCGCCTGACACCAGGCACCACGCACTGTCCACACATCCGTACGGGGGAAAAGATGTACGAGAGCAAGACCGAGCACGCGAATCCGGCCGACATCCCGGTGGTGCTGCTGTGCGGCGGGATGGGAACCCGCCTGCGCGAGGCCAGCGAGAAGCTGCCGAAGCCGCTGGTCGACATCGGCGGCAAGCCGATCGTCTGGCACATCATGAAGACCTACAGCCACTACGGCTTCCGCCGGTTCATCCTGGCGCTGGGTTACAAGAGCGAGCTGATCCGGCGCTACTTCCTGGACTACCGGCAGAACGTCAACGACTTCACCCTGCAGCTGGGCAAGGTGAACGAGGAGCCGACCTGGCACGGCCAGACCGGTGCCGAGGACTGGGAGATCACCTTCGTCGAGACCGGCCTGCTGACCGGCACGGCGGCCCGGGTGAAGCGGGTGTCGCACTTCATCGACACCGACACCTTCATGCTGACCTACGGCGACGGGATCGGTGACGTCAACCTGGCCGAGGTCCTCGACACCCACCGCCGCGAGGGCCGACTGGCCACCGTGACCGGGGTGCACCCGACCAGCCGCTACGGCGAGATGCACGTCGACGGCGCGCAGGTGACCGAGTTCAACGAGAAGCCGACCCTGGCCACCGGCTGGGTCAACGGCGGGTTCTTCGCCTTCGACCGGCTGGTGATCGACAAGTACATCGACGACGACGTCGACATGATGCTCGAGAAGAAGCCGCTGCAGCAGATCGCGGCCGACGGCGAGCTCGCCGTGCACCACCACGAGGGCTTCTGGATGGGCATGGACACCTTCCGCGACTGGACCGAGCTCAACGGGCTCTGGGACAAGGGGCAGGCCCCCTGGCGGGTCTGGGAGAGCTGAGCCTCCCCGCAACGCACCACCGCTGGACCGCAGCACACCTCCACACCACCTCCACACACTAGGAAGACGATCATGAAGATCCTGGTCACCGGGACCGAGGGCTACCTCGGCTCGCTGCTGGCACCCGAGCTGATCCGCGACGGCCACGACGTCGTCGCGGTCGACACCGGTTTCTACAAGAACGGCTGGCTCTACAACGGGCTGGACACGACCCCGCTCACCCTGGTCAAGGACATCCGCCACGTCACCGCGGAGGACTTCGCGGGCGTCGACGCCGTCGTCCACATGGCCGAGCTGTCGAACGACCCGCTGGGTCAGCTCTCGCCGACCATCACCTACGAGATCAACCACGCCGGCTCGCTGCACCTGGCCCGGCTGGCCAAGGCCGCCGGGGTCGAGCGGTTCGTCTACATGTCCTCGTGCAGCGTCTACGGCGTGGCCGAGGGCGAGGTCGACGAGACCTCCCCGGTCAACCCGCAGACTGCGTACGCCGAGTGCAAGACGCTGGTCGAGCGCGACCTGAAGGCGCTGGCCGACGACGACTTCAGCCCGACGTTCATGCGCAACGCCACCGCCTTCGGCGCCTCGCCCCGGATGCGGTTCGACATCGTGCTGAACAACCTGTCCGGCCTGGCCTGGACGACCGGCAAGATCGCCATGGTCTCCGACGGGACCCCGTGGCGCCCGCTGGTGCACGCGCTCGACATCGGCCAGGCGATCCGCCGGGTGCTCGAGGCCCCGCGCGACCTGGTGCACAACGAGGTCTACAACGTCGGCTCGAGCGAGCAGAACTACCGGGTCCGCGAGATCGCCGAGATCGTCGGCGACGTGTTCGGCGGCGAGGTGAGCTTCGGCGACAGCGGCGGCGACAACCGCAGCTACCGGGTCTCGTTCGAGAAGATCAACAACAAGCTGCCGGGCTTCGCCTGCGAGTGGGACGCCGTCAAGGGCGCCCAGCAGCTGCACGAGGTGTTCAGCCGGATCCAGATGGACGAGGCCACCTTCACCGGCCGGGGTCACACCCGGCTCAAGCAGCTGCAGCACCTGATCGACACCGCGCAGCTCGACGAGAAGCTGTTCTGGAAGGCCACCCGATGATCATCAACAAGACCCCGATCGCCGACGTCGCGATCATCGAGCTGGAGGAGCGCGGCGACAACCGCGGCTTCTTCGCCCGCACCTTCGACATCGCGGAGTTCGAGGCGGCCGGCCTCTCCCCCGCCGTCGAGCAGTGCAACCTGTCCTACAACTACGCCAAGGGCACGCTCCGCGGGATGCACTTCCAGATCGCGCCGCACCCGGAGGCGAAGCTGGTCCGCTGCATCCGCGGCGCGATCCTCGACGTGATCGTGGACATGCGTCCGGAGAGCCCGACCCGGCTGCAGCACGTCGCGGTCGAGCTGAGCGCGACGAACCGCAAGGCGTTCTACGTGCCGCCGTACTTCGCGCACGCCTACCTGACGCTCACCGACGACGCCGAGGTCACCTATCAGGTCAGCGGGTCCTACGCCCCGCAGGCCGAGCGCGGGCTGCGCTGGAACGACCCGGCCCTCGGCATCGAGTGGCCGGTCGACGTCGAGGTGATCAGCGACAAGGACGCGTCCTGGCCGCTGCTCACCGAGGACGAGATCGCCGGCCGTCCGAGCGACCGCTTCCCGTCCCTGGCGGAGGCGCACGCATGATCATCGTCGACACCGCACTGGAGCGCCGGGCCGCCGAGGGCCGCCCGGTCCGGGTGGCCATGGTGGGCGCCGGCTTCATGGGCCGCGGGCTGACCAACCAGATCGTCAACTCGGTGCCGGGCATGCAGCTGGTGGCGATCGCCAACCGCAGCGTGGCCAACGCCGAGCGGGCCTACCGCGAGGCCGGGGTCACCGACCCGGCGCACGCCGCCACCGCGGCCGAGGTCGACGTCGCCGTCGCCGCCGGCCGGGCCGTGGTCACCGACGACTACACGGCGGTCACCGACGCCGGGTGCGTCGAGGCGATCGTCGAGGTCACCGGCGCGGTCGAGTTCGGCTGCCACGTGGTGGTCCGGGCCATCGAGCAGGGCAAGCACGTCGTGCTGATGAACGCCGAGGTCGACGCGACCGTCGGGCCGATCCTGGCCCGGATGGCCCAGGCCGCCGGTGTCGTCTACACCGGCTGCGACGGCGACCAACCCGGCGTGCAGATGAACCTGATCCGGTTCGTCCGCGGCATCGGGCTGACCCCGCTGGTGGCCGGCAACATCAAGGGCCTGCAGGACCCCTACCGCACGCCGACCACCCAGGCCGGGTTCGCCGCCAAGTGGGGCCAGGACCCGCACATGGTGACCAGCTTCGCCGACGGCACCAAGATCAGCATCGAGCAGGCCACGGTGGCCAACGCGAGCGGGATGACGGTCAGCCGGCGCGGCATGCGCGGCGGCGACTTCGCCGGGCACGTCGACGAGCTGACCCAGGAGTGGGACGTCGACGAGCTGCGGGCGATGGGGGGCACGGTCGACTATGTGGTCGGCGCCAAGCCGGGCCCGGGCGTCTACGTGCTGGCCAGCCACGACGACCCGAAGCAGCAGCACTACCTCAACCTCTACAAGCTGGGGACCGGGCCGCTGTACTCGTTCTACACGCCCTACCACCTGTGCCACTTCGAGGTGCCCACCACGGTGGCGCGGGCGGTCTTGTTCGGCGACCCGACGATCGTGCCGCTGGGCGCGCCGACCGTCGAGGTGCTGACCACGGCCAAGCGCGATCTGCCGGCCGGGACCGTCCTCGACGGGCTGGGCGGCTACGACTACTACGGGCAGGCCGAGCGGGCCGACGTCACGGCGGACGAGCGGCTGCTGCCGGTCGGTGTCGCCGAGGGCTGCCGGTTGCTCCGCGACGTGGCCAAGGACGAGGGGCTCACCTACGCCGACGTCGAGCTCCCGTCCGGCCGGCTGGTCGACGAGCTGCGGGCCCGGCAGGCCGAGCAGCTCCCGGTCGCCGCGCTGACCGGGGTCTGAGGGCCGAGACGTGACGCACGCAGGAGCCGACCGGGCGGACCAGCCCGGCTGGCGTGACCTGGTGGGAGCCGATGTCGAGGCACTCGCCGAGGGCTTTGCGGTCAGCCGCACCCGGCTGGCGCTGCGTCTGCTCGTCCATGCCCGGTGGCGGGTCACCGTCTACTGGCGGCTCGCCCAACGGGGTCTCCGGACACCGCTGCTCAAGCCGGCAGCGCTGTGGCTGACCGACCGCATCCTCGCGATCAGCGGAGCCGAGCTCCAAGCGGGCGCCCGCATCGGTCCCGGGGTGCTGATCAAGCACACCACCGGACTGGTGGTCGGCGACGAAGTCGTCGCCGGCCGCCGGCTCACGTTGCACCAGAACGTCACCCTGGGCGATCGGCGGCCCTACGGCGGCCAGCCGGTCCTCGGGGACGACGTGACGATCGGCGCCGGCGCCGTGGTTCTCGGTCCCATCACCCTCGGCGACCGGGTCGTGGTGGCCGCCAACGCGGTCGTCCTCGACGACGTCCCCGACGACTGCGTCGTCGCCGGGGCACCGGCCCGCGTCGTCCGGCAGCGTGGCCGGGCGGTCGCGGCACCGGTGACATCCATGACGGACTACCGCGGCCGGGGCACCCGGGCCGCCGCAGGTCCGTCGCATCAAGGAGATTCACGATGAGCTCACAGAACTCGTTCGACCCGTGGGGCCGTTCGATCCTGGCGACCATTCGGCGCTGGTTCGTCTTCCCGGTCGCCCTCGCGCTGCTCGGGGCGGCGGCGGGCTTCGGGGTGGGGTCCGTGGCCGCACCTCGCGGCCAGGCCACGCTGCTGCTGCAGACTGCAGCCACCGATGACTCGAGCATCGCCCGAGCGCTGCAGAGCGCGGTGATCGAGATCGGCACCACGCCGATCTACGTTCGCGCCGGCAAGGCGCTCGGCGTCGACCCGAAGGATCTGCAGACCCGGACCAAGGTGCAGGCGGTGTCCAACGCCGAGATGCTGACCGTCACCGTCACCGCGTCGAACAGCACCGAGGCAGCGCGGCAGGCGACCGCCGTCGCCCAGGCCGCGGTCGATCTGAACCAGGAGCGCACGGAGAGCGATCTCAAGGCCCTGACCCAGTCGACCCGCCGGCTGATGACCGATTCGAGCTCGACGCTCCCCGAGCGATCGGCCGAGGCCGCACGGCAGAGCGCGCTCGGCAGCGGCCTGGCCACCAGCCAGAGCACCCTGCTCAGTCAGTCCGACCAGCTCAGCCTGCTCGAGGCCGGCAGCCCGGGCACCGCGTCGGTCGGACGGACCACCCTGGCCGGTCTCGGCCTGCTCGGTGGCGCCCTGCTCGGCGTGGCGATCGCCCTGGTGATCGGTGCCCGGCGCGGCCGGGTGCACTCCACCAAGGAGCTGCACCAGCTCTACCCGCACCTTCCGGTGCTGGAGGAGGCCGAGCTCGGCGCGATGCTCGCCCTCGAGGCGGGCAGCTTCAGCACGGTGATCGTGGGCGGCGCCCGGGACGGAGGCGGGCACCTCGACGCGCTCGGTAAGACCGTGGCAGCGGCCCTCGAGACCTCCGGGCTGCAGCCCCGGTTGCAGAGCCAGCCGACCAGCAGTGCCCGGCACCAGCTGGCCGGGGTCACCACCGGCGCGGCGGGCGAGGGCCAGCCGTCCTACCCGACAGCCGAGGGCCAGCAGCTCAACGGCACGCACCGCAACGGCCGGTCGACCGAGGGCGGGCTCAACGGGCACCACCACGGTCAGAGCGGCCAGGCATGGCTGCCGTCCACCGGGCGGCGCGCCCAGACCGACGCCGGCGTGGGCGTGCTGGTCACGACGCTGAACGACGCGGTGGTGCGTCGGGTCAACCGCGACCCGAACACACTGCTCGTCGTGTCGGTCGAGCCGCGGAGCACCCGGCTCGAGTGGCTGGACGCCTACGCGGCCGACCTGTCGGACCGGACCTACCTGCTGGTGCACGACGCGGCCGCGGACTGGGCGGTCTGAGCCGTGAGTCCCTCGGAGGTGATGCCCCGGGCGCTGGCTGCGGTGCAGTCCTCCCGGGGACGACCGGGCGGTACCGGCCAGGTCACCGCGACCCTCGCGGACGAGGACCGCGGGCCGCGCCGCCGCGACCCGGTGCGCTGGATCACCACACTGTTCGTGCTGACCTTCGTCATCCAGCGGGTCGCCACGCCGGGGGTGTCGGAGGTGCCGATCATCGTCCCGGTCACCATGGTCTGGCTGGTCGCCGCGCTTCGTCAGCAGGTCGTCAGGATCGACCACCGCCGGCTGGTGCTCTGGCTGGTCGCCGCCGCCGTGACGGCGCTGCTCGCGATTCCGCAGCTGTTGCTGGACCGGGCGCCGTACGTGAGCGTCACCAGCTGGGCGTTCTGGATGGTGCTGTGGCTCCCGATGGTCGTCCACCTGGCCGATCGCTCGGCGGCGACGTACCGCCGGGCGCAGCGGGCCATCGGATCGGCAGGCTTGTTCCTCAGCGGGTTCTCCGTGCTCTTCATCGGGGTCCAGCTGCTCGGGCTGGGCTACCGCGACTTCGTCGCCGAATACCTGCCGTCCAGCCTGCAGGTGCAGGGCTTCATCATCACCTATCCGATCAGCTACGGCTCGAGCCTCTACAAGTCGAACGGCTGGCTCGCGCTCGAGCCCTCCTTCATGTCGTTCATGCTGGGCGTCAGTCTGATCTGCGCCCTGCTCGCCGGGATGCACCTGGTCAAGGTGCTGTGGATCGCGCTCGGTCTGCTGGCCACCACCGCCGGCTCGGGGATCGCGGTGGTCGCGGTCTTCGTCGTCGTCCTGGTGCTGACCGGACGGGCCGCGGTGCTGCGGCGCTACGCGCTCCCCGGGGCAGCGCTGGTGCTGGTCTTCGGGCTGACCGCGCTCGGCGAGAGCGTGTTCAGCCGGGTCAACGAGGGGACGAGCTCCGACTCGTCCACCTCGTTGCGGGCGATCGAGCCTTACTCCTACCTCTGGCCCCGCTGGATTTCGGACCCGGCCTCGGTGGTGTTCGGCGCCGGCGCCGGCGCCTCGCGGCAGGAGGTCACCGGCTCGGCGATCACCGGCCTGCTGGTGCCCAACGTCGCCAAGGTCTTCTTCGACTACGGCGTGGTCGGTGGTGTGCTGCTGGTCGCAGTCATGGTCGCCGTCTACCTGCGGAGTCCGGATCTCGCCGTCTCGCTGGCTCTGGCCGCGTCGATGTTCACGTTGCAGGCCGCGGCCCCGGCGCTGGTTTTGTGCTCGCTCCTGACGGTGACGCTCTGGGCGCCGGTGGACCGCTCTGTCGGCAGGGCTTGGCGCATGCCTCGAGGACCGCGATGGGCCGGGTCAGGTGGACCGAAACGGATGGTCCGCCGGTGAGCAGGCGGTGTGAGCACGCCGAGTCAGCCGGTGAGCAGCTCAGCGAGCGCGCGCAGGCTGGCCCGGACGTCGAGGATGCGGCCCGCGGTGGTTTGTCCGGCGGCCCCGAGCCGGTCGGCGGCCTTCGGGTCGGCGAGCAGGCCGAGCACGGCGTCCGCGAAGGCCGCAGGGTCGTCGCGGACCTCGAGATCGGCACCGGGATCGAGCCCGATCCCGGCCATCCCGCGCCGGGTGCTGACCACCGGCACGCCGAGGGCCAGGTACTCCACCAGCTTGATGTTGACCCCGGAGCCGGAAACGGCCGGGTTGACCGCCACCCACGCCCCGCGCAGGTACTCCGCCGGGTCGGGGACGTCGGGGTGCAGCTCGGCACCGGGGGTCGCGGCCACCAGCCGTCGGACCTCCTCGGTGGGGCGACGCCCCACCACCTGCCAGCGGACGCCGTCCGGACCGCGGTCGCGGACAGCCGGCCAGACCTGCTCGGCGAACCAGCGGACCGCGTCGTGGTTGGTGAGCACATCGAGAGCGCCGACGAAGACGACCGTCGGGACCGGGTCGCGCCGGCGGGCCGCCTCCTCCGGACGGGTGACCGAGCCGGCCGCGAAGGAGGGCACCGAGGCCACCGGGACCCGGGAGCGCGCCGCGCGGACCTGGGCGTCGGCGCTGGAGATGTCGGCGATGCCGGTCAGCCAGGACGACCGCTCGAGCCGACGCTCGTCGGCGTCGATCCGGCGGGCCTCGAGCCCGATCACCCAGGACTTCGGCGGTCGGCTGGCCGCGGCCAGCGCCCGGTGGTAGGGGCCCTCGAGGTTGTGGTGCCGGAGCACGGCCGGCACACCGAGCCCCTCGGCGAGCGTCTGGCCGAGCCGGCTGACCTTGTGCGAGAAGACCACGACCGCGTCGGCGTCCGGCACGGCGGTCCGGACCCGGTCGACGAGGTCGGCGGGCACCGGACGCGAGGCGACGACGTAGGGCGTCCGCAGCGACAGCGCGGCCAGCGCCGACCGACGGCGCGGGGTGCGGATCACCGGGGCGGGTGCCACCAGGGCGTCGATCGCGTCGAGGTCGTAGTCGGGACCGTCGGCCACCGGCGGGTCGTCGACCGGCACCACCAGCGCCGCGACCAACCCTTCGGCGACGGCAGCCGCGACGAAGCCCTCGTGCTCGCGCTCGCCACCCCCGGAGGCCGGCAGGAACGGCGAGTCGGCGACCACGACCCAGCGGTGCGGGGGCGCGGTGGTCATGGCGCAAGCGTAGACAGCCACCCGGCTTCAGCACCGCACCAGCAGACAGTCGGCGGCCACGGGTCGCCCATCGATCGGAAGGCGACAAGACGATGACCCACCTGATCAGCGTGCTGATGCCGGTGCTCAACGAGGCCGACTCGGTGGCTCGATCCGTCCGGGCGGTGCTCGCCCAGGACGGCGTCGAGGTCGAGGTGCTGGTGATCGACGGGGGTTCGGTCGACGCCACCGTCACCCTCGTCGAGGAGCTCGCCGACGCCGATCCGCGGGTGCGACTGCTGCACAACCCACGGCACACCATCCCGGCTGGGCTCAACATCGGGCTGGCCGCCGCGCGCGGCGAGTTCGTGGCCCGCGTCGACGGGCACTCGTCGATCACCCCCGACTACCTGGCCACCGGACTGGCCTGGCTGCTCCGCGAGCCGCGGATGGCCGCGGTGGGAGGCCGCAAGATCGGGGTGGCGCGGACGCCCATCGGCCGCGCTATCGCTCTGGCCATGACCAGCAAGTTCGGCGTGGGCAACTCGGTCTACCACTACGCCACCGAGCCGTGTCTGACCGATCACGCGTCCTTCGCGGTGGTCCGCGCCGCCGCGGCCCGCGAGGTCGGCGGCTGGGACGAGGGGTTGCTGGTCAACGAGGACGTCGACTTCGACCACCGCCTCCGGCTGGCCGGATACCAGATCGGCTTCGATCCGGCGATGCGCTTCGGCTGGCAGGTGCGCGAGAGCGTGCCCGCGCTGTTCCGCCAGTACCGCCGCTACGGCCGCGGCAAGGGCAACATGATCCGCAAGAACGGCCGTCAGGCGGTCCGGGCCCGGCACCTGGCACCGCCCGCCGCGGTGCTGACCGGCGCTGCCGGGCTGCTCCTGGCCACCCGGAAGCCCGCCGTGCTGCTGGCCGCGGTCCCCTATCTCGCGCTGGTCGGGCTGGCCAGCTGGCGCATCTGGACCACCCGCGACGAGCTGCCCGAGTCCCACGCGGCCGAGCTCGTGGGCGCGACCGACGGGACGACGGGGACCGAACCGACGGCGGCCTGGTCGCTGCCGCTGGTGTTCTCGACGCTGCACCTGGCCTGGGGCCTGGGCATGCTCGAGGGTCTGGTGCTCCGGCTCCAGCCGGCGCGCGCCAGCGGCAGCTCGGTCACCGCCACGTCCGGCGCTCAGTCGGCGAGCCCGCGGGTGCCGACCTCGGCGTAGCGGACGGCGGCCACCTCGCGTCCGCCGACGTAGGCGGTCCGGGTGACCAGACCGCGGACGAAGGCGAGCTCGCCCCCGAACGGACGTCGCCGGACCGCGTTGGCGGCAGCCCGCAGCAGCGACCCGGCGATCATGGTCGCCCGCATCACCGCGGCGGGCAGCGGCCGGTCGAAGCGGCGCAGGTAGTTGGCGAACGACACCCCGCGGAGCCGCATCATCTCGGCCGACGGCGCGCCGGAGCTGCCGGACCCGTGCACCACGGTGACGTCCTCGCGGAGCACCGACCGGAGCCCGGCCCGGCGCCCGGCCCGGCCGAAGGCGACGTCCTCGCAGTAGACGTAGAAGGTCTCGTCGAACCCGCCGAGGGCCCGGAAGGTCGCGCTCCGCACCGCCATGCAGGCCCCGGTGGTCCAGTCGACCTCGAGGTGCTCACCGCGCCGGGGGCTGGCGAAGAACGTCCGGCCCGGCCCGCCACGGCCGACCGCGTAGGCGGCGACCCTTCGGACCGTCGGCTCCCAGCCGCCCACCCCGGACTCGACCTCGCCGTCGGTGCCGAGCATGGTGGCCGCGTGCGACAGCGCCCCCTCGTCCTCGAGCACGCCACGGACCAGGGCGGCCAGCGCGGCCGGCGTCGGACGGCAGTCCGGGTTGACGAAGACGACGACCTCGGCGGTGCTGCTCAGCGCCCCGAGGTTGGCGGCCCGGGCGAAGCCCTGGCCGCCGCCGTCGACGTAGCGCGTGTGCGGCCGGGCCTCGACGACCGACCGCAGCCCGTCGACGTCGCCGGAGTTGTCCACCACGACCACCGGGAGCTCGTCCGGCCAGAGCGCGAACAGCGTCTCGACGTGTCCCCGGCTGCGGTAGGCGACCAGCACCAGCTCGGCCGCGGTCAGGGTGGCGAGATCGTCGGTGCGGTCGGCCGACGGCTCGGTCCGGGTGCGCTCGGCGCGCGACGCTTCGGGGGGTGGGTGGGACACGGTCTCTCCTGGTCGGCGATCCCCTGCACCCTACCCGGGCCGACGTCGACGACTCGGTGTCCCCGGAAGTGTCGGCAGACCGCCCCGGCCGACTGCGGGTGCGGGCGGGTCAGTGGAAGAAGTGCCGGGCCCCGGTGAAGTACATCGTCACGCCCGCCCGCCGGGCCGCCTCGACCGACTCGGCGTCGCGGATCGAGCCACCCGGCTGCACCACCGCCCGGACACCGGCCTCGAGCAGGATCTCCAGCCCGTCGGCGAACGGGAAGTAGGCGTCGGAGGCGGCCACCGAGCCGGCGGCACGGTCGCCGGCGCGGGCCACGGCCAGTCGCGAGGAGTCGACCCGGTTGACCTGGCCCATCCCGATCCCGACGCTGGCGCCGTCGGAGGCCAGCAGGATCGCGTTGGACTTGACCGCCCGGCAGGCGCGCCAGGCGAACTCGAGGTCGGCCAGGGTGGCCGCGTCGGCGGGCTCGCCGGCGGCCAGCGTCCAGTGCGCGGCCCGGTCGTGGTCGAGGGCGGGGACGTCGCGGACCTGCATCAGCATCCCGCCGTCGATCTGGCGGACCTCGACGCCGCCGCGGCGGGCCGGCTCGGTGACCAGCAGCCGGACGTTCTTCTTCCGCGCCAGCACCTCGACCGCACCCTGGTCGTACCCGGGGGCGACCACCACCTCGGTGAAGATGTCGGCGAGCTGCTCGGCCATCGCCACGCTGACCGGCCGGTTGGCCGCCACCACCCCGCCGAAGGCCGACGTCGGGTCGCAGGCGTGCGCCCGGCGGTGCGCCTCGGCCACGTCGGCGCCCACCGCGATCCCGCACGGGTTGGCGTGCTTGATGATCGCCACCGCCGGCTCGTCGAAGTCCGCCGCCGCCCGCCGGGCCGCATCGGCGTCGACGTAGTTGTTGTAGGACATCTCCTTGCCGTGCAACTGCTCGGCACCGGCCAACCCGACGGTCGGGCCGCCGACGCTGCGGTAGAGCGCGGCCTGCTGGTGCGGGTTCTCGCCGTAGCGCAGCACGGTCTCCCGCTCCCAGGTCCCGCCGACCCAGGCCGGGAACCCGGTGCCCGCGGAGCTGTCGGTGAGCACCGTGCCCATCCAGCTCGCCACCATCACGTCGTAGCCGGCGGTGTGGACGAACGCCTGGGCGGCCAGCTGCTGCCGCTCGGCGAGGGTGAACCCGCCGGTGGCGACCGCGGCGCGGAGCCGGTCGTACTGGTCGGGCGCGGTGACCACGGCGACCGACGCGTGGTTCTTGGCCGCGGCGCGGACCATCGAGGGGCCCCCGATGTCGATCTGCTCGACGCACTCCTCCGGCCCGGCGCCCGAGGCGACGGTGGCGCTGAACGGGTAGAGGTTGCTGACCACCAGGTCGAAGCCGGCCACCCCGAGCTGCGCGAGCTGGGCGACGTGGTCGGGGTTGCGCTGGTCGGCGAGCAGCCCGGCGTGGATGTGCGGGTGCAGCGTCTTGACCCGGCCGTCCAGGCACTCGGGGAACCCGGTGACCTGCTCGACCGGGGTCACCGGCACCCGGGCCTCGGCGATCCGGCTCGCGGTCGACCCGGTCGAGACGAGCTCGACCCCGGCGTCGGCGAGCAGCCGGGCCAGCTCGACCAGCCCGGTCTTGTCGTACACCGAGAGCAGGGCCCGCCGGATCGGCCGGCGGCCCTCCGCGGTCGCAGCAGCGTGGTCGGGGCCGGTGGCCGGATCGGTCTGCGGCTGGGTCATGGCGGGCGGCCTCTCGGGTCGGGGCATCAGTGCGCGGGGTGCGCGGCGCGGGTGGCGAGGTCGCGGACGACGTCGAGCAGCAGCTGGCGCTCGGCCACCTTGATCCGCTCGTGCAGGAGGTCCTCGGTGTCGCCGTCGAGCACCGGGACGGCGGCCTGGGCGAGGATCCGGCCGCTGTCGACTCCCTCGTCGACCTGGAAGACGGTGGCGCCGGTGATCTTGACCCCGTGGGCCAGGGCGTCCCGCGGCCCGTGCATCCCCGGGAACGACGGCAGCAGGGCCGGGTGGGTGTTGATCGTCCGGCCGCCGAAGCGGGCCAGGAAGGTCGCGCCCACCAGCTTCATGAAGCCCGCACTGACCACCAGGTCGGGGTCGCATCGGGCGACGGCCTCGGTCAGCCCGGCGTCCCAGGCGGCCCGGTCGGATCCCTTGGTCAGCGGGTGGACGACGGTCGGAACCCCGGCGGCCGCGGCCCGGTCGAGGGCGGCGATGCCGTCGCGGTCGGCCACCACGCCGCGGACGGCGAAGACCGACCCGGGTTCGGCGGCGGCGTCGAGCAGGGTCTGCAGCAGGGTCCCGGTGCCGGAGACCAGCACCACGAGCCCGAACGCCACGTCCGCACCCTAACAACGCGGTGGCCCTGGCCCGAACCGGTCACAGGACGGCGGACGGTGCGCCCCCGGAGCCGCGGCCGGCGAGCCGGCGGGTCAGCCCGCGGGGTGCTCGGCGCGGCGGGCGAGCCGGGTCCGGACCAGCCGGACCAGACCGAGGACGAACCCGCAGACCATCCCCGAGAGGCCGAGCGCGGTGACGGACATGATCAGCAGCGGGAGCAGCCGCGGGCCGGCCCCGGCCAGTCGGACGTCGCCGAGGTCGCCGCTGCTCAGCCAGGCCAGGGCGGTGAAGACCAGCGCGGCCAGCACCCCGGAGAGACCGCCGACCAGCGTGCTCTCGTCGAGCCGGGCGTCCGGCCGGTGTCGGGCGACCTGCCAGGCGGCGAGCCCACCGGCCACGGCGCCGCCGAGCAGCCAGAGCAGCTGCCACGGGCTGCCGCCCTCGGCCGGCAGCGCCCCGAGCAGCGGGAACGGCGGGAGCAGCGACAGCGTGGTGGCGGCGGGGGCGACCAGCGTCTGCGGGCCCAGGGTGAACCCGGCGCCGAGCGCGTACGAACCGGACCAGATCAGTGCCGTCGGGGCGAAGGCCAGCTCGCCGACCAGGACCGCGACGCCGCCGGCGACCCCGGCGTGCAGGTCGTCGGTGAGCCGAACCACCCGGTCGAGGTGGACGAGCAGCGAGGCGACCAGCGCCGCCGCGCCCGTGGCGAGCAGCACGAGCTGCGCGGCGGCGACCGCCCCGGGCACCGGGCGGGCCCAGCCGGGCCAGCGCTCGGTGAGACGGAACCCGACGGCGCGGGACGCTCCCCAGAGCGCGCCGACCGCGGCGATCAGCAGCGCCCCGACGAAACCGCGGACCACCTGGCCCGGGGCACCGAGCGCGAGCGCGGTGGCCGCGACGACCACGGCGTACCCGGCGGCGACCACGGCCGAGACGGTGCCGACGGCCCGCCGGCGGGTGGTGCCCGCGTGCTCGGCGACGTACTGCCGGGCGACCAGGCCGGCGAACCGGCTGAGCAGGAAGGCGACCACCAGGCTCAGCCCGAGCGGGGTCACGGTCCAGCCGATGCCGCCGAGCCGGGCGCCCGCACCGTTGGCCAGCAGCCAGAGCTGGGTGCCGACGCCGAGCGCGGAGGTCAGCCCGGCGGCGGCGTCGGAGAGCCAGCCGAGCACGGTGAGGCCGGTGACGATGACCCAGCCGCAGAGCGCGGTGATCAGCACCCCGCTGAGCGCCATCACGATCCACCCGACCGTCGGGACGGCCAGCAGCTCGGTCTGCTCGACCTCGTCGTCCTGGGTCAGGGTGGCGGTCAGCCGGACCCCGCCGTCGGTGCGGCCCGGCCCGCGGTCGGACGGGCTGCGGCGGGGCGAGAGGAGTGAGGCCATGGCCCTTCCATGCTCGCTGGCGGCCCGTCGTCCTTCGGGCTGACACGCCCGGACGGGTAAGGTTTCGTTGCCCGGAGCCCGCCCCGGTCCACCGGCCGGCGCCGGACGTCTCGACCGAACCCGGCCCGCGCGCCGCCGACCCGAGGAGTTCCCGCCGGTATGTCGTCCGGTAGCACGCCGCCCGACGGGCCGGACGCCGACGAGACCCCGGGCGAGCACGCCGCCGCCGAACACGCCGCCGAGCACGACACAGACCAGGACACCTCGGGTGCTCCGGCTCCGGGCGACCAGCCGACCTCCCGGCCGACGACCGCGCGCGACCGCCGTGACCGACCCGACCTGGCCCGGCGCCGGCACCCCGACAGCCCCGTCCGGTCCGCCCGTCGACGGTGGCTGGCCGGCGTGATCGCCGCGCTGGTGGTGATCGCGCTCGGGATCGGCATCACCGTCGTGGCCCTCCGGCAGCACGGCGCGACCGCCACGGCTCCCCCGACCGGGTCGGCTCCGGCGACACCGAGTGCGACCGCCGAGGCGGGGCTCGGCGCTGACGACCTGCTCACCCCGGCGCTCGCCCGCACGATCCTGCCGGGCGCGGCCTGGCGGGTCACCTCCGACCAGACCGGCACCGACGCCAGCACCTCGCGGGCGGCCTGTCTGAGTCCGGAGGCCACCGCCCAGGCGCCGGACCCGACCCGGGTGCTCACCCGCTCGCTCGGCACCACCGGTGGGACCGCCTCACCGACTCCGACCCCCGCTCCCTCCTCCACCACGTCGTCGTCGGCCGCGTCGTCCGCGGCCACCCCGAGCGCGCCCGCGACCGGACCCGACCGGAACGTGCCGGTGGTGCTGCACCAGGCGCTCGCCTTCGCCGACGCCTCGGCGGCGACCGAGACCTACGCCACCTTCGCCCGCGCCCTGGGCAATTGCGACCTCGCCGCCTCCTACCTGTCCGGGGCCGCCGTGGTCACCGGGCTCGGCGACCAGAGCGCGGCCGTCCAGGTCAGCGATGCGCCGCACGACGTGGACCGGACGGTGGTCATCAACCGGACCGGGACGGTGGTCAACGTGATCGATCTGGTCACCCGGGCCGGGACGTCGGAACCGCTCAAGGCGATCGACGCGGTCGTGGACGCCCTGGCGACGCTGACCGACCGGCAGTGCACCGACGCGCACGGCATCTGCGCCAGCCTGGTCCGGGTCACCGCCGGTCCGCCGCCCGCGGCCGGCGACCAGCCCGGGCTGCTCGCGCTCGCCGACATCCCGCAGCCACAGTCGGGCACCGGGACCTGGGCCGGGCTGCAGCCGGGCAAGCCCGACGACCTGGTGACCAGCGGGTGCGAGGACGTCGACTTCGGCAAGGTCGACGCCCAGCGCGCGACGGCTCGGAGCTATCTGCTCTCGGACAAGCCGCCGGGCATGCCGGCCTCGTTCGGGCTGGACGAGGCGGTCTTCACCTTCGCCGACGCCAAGGACGCCACCGGCTTGGCCGACGAGCTGAACAAGAACCTCAAGAGCTGCAAGGAGCGGCAGCTCACCGCCTCGGTCGAGGGCGGCGACCAGGCCCGCGGTCTCGGCGCCGGCGGGGTGGGCATCGAGGCGACGACGTGGGTGGTCAGCCAGAAGGTCAGCGACACCACCACCTCGCGGTTCCGGGTCGGCGTTGCCGTCGCCGGCGACCAGGTCGTCTACACCTTCCTGCCCACCGGCGGGAAGTTCGACCTCACCGACGACCAGTGGATGGCGCTCACCATCCGCGCCGCGCAACGCGCCACCCAGGCCACCTGAGCGCCGACAACGGTGCCCTGAGCCTGTCGAAGGGCAACGCGAGAGAAGCACTTCGACAAGCTCAGTGCACGCAACGCGAAAGAGGCACTTCGACAAGCTCAGTGCGCGTGAGTCGGCCACCCGCACCACGGTGCCCTGAGCCTGTCGAAGGGCGGTGTGCACGAAGCACTTCGACAAGCTCAGTGCGCGTGAGTCCGGGGTTGCTCACGAGGCACTTCGACAAGCTCAGTGCGCGCGAGGGGAACGAGGCACTTCGACAAGCTCAGTGCGCGTGAGTCGGCCACCCGCACCACGGTGCCCTGAGCCTGTCGAAGGGCGGTGTGCACGAAGCACTTCGACAAGCTCAGTGCGCGTGAGTCGGCCACCCGCACCACGGTGCCCTGAGCCTGTCGAAGGGCAGGGACTCAAGACCGCTCAGGACACCCGGCCGAGGGCGATGAGCCCGAGCAGCAGCGCACCGAGCGCCTCGTTGTCGGTGATCGCACCACCCGCGAGCAGCGCGGGCAGTTCGTCCAACGGGACCAGCCGCACCGCGGTGATCCCCTCGCGGGCCTGTTCCTCGGCGGTCAGTGCGGAGGCCCCGGGATCCGGTCGGGCGCCGGTGGCCAGCAGCACCCGGCCCGGTGACCGGGTGATCCCGTTGAGCGAATGGACCGGGCCGAGGTCACGCCAGTCGTCGGCTACCAGGCCGGTCTCCTCGCGCAGCTCACGCCGCGCGGCGGCCACCGGGTCCTCGCCGTCGGTCCCGCCTCCGGGCACCTCGAGCGACGGCCCGACCGTGTAGCGGTCGACCTCGACGAGCACCAGCTCCTCGGCCGCGGTCACCGCGACCACGAACACCGCCGGCGAGCGGGTCTCGAGCACGCCGTACAGACCGGGCGCACCGTCCGGGCGGACGACCTCGTCCTCCCGGACGGTGATCCAGCGGTTCTCGTAGACGACCCGTGACGTCCGGGTCCGCCAGCTGCTCAACGCGGGCTGCGCTCAGCCCTTCATGATCTGGCGCATCAGCTCCGCGGTCTCGCTCGGCGTCTTGCCGACCTTGACCCCGGCGGCCTCGAGGGCCTCCTTCTTCGCCGCGGCGGTGCCGGACGAACCGGAGACGATCGCGCCCGCGTGCCCCATCGTCTTGCCCTCGGGAGCGGTGAAACCGGCGACGTAGCCGACCACCGGCTTGGTCACGTTGGCCTTGATGAACTCGGCGGCACGCTCCTCGGCGTCGCCGCCGATCTCGCCGATCATCACGATCGCGTCCGTGTCCGGGTCGTCCTGGAACGCCTGCAGGGCGTCGATGTGGGTGGTCCCGATCACCGGGTCACCGCCGATGCCCACGCAGGAGGAGAAACCGATGTCGCGCAGCTCGTACATCATCTGGTAGGTCAGGGTGCCCGACTTGCTGACCAGCCCGATCCGGCCCGGCTGGGTGATGTCGGCCGGGATGATCCCGGCGTTGGCCTGTCCGGGCGAGATCAGCCCGGGGCAGTTCGGCCCGATCAGCCGGGTCTTCGAGCCCTGCGCCAGGGTGAAGAACTCGGCCGAGTCCTTGACCGGCACGCCTTCGGTGATCACCACGCAGAGCGGAATCTCGGCCTCGATGGCCTCCACCACCGCACCGCGGGTGAACTTGGCCGGGACGAAGATCACCGTGACGTTGGCGCCGGTCTCCTCGACGGCCTCACCGACCGAGTTGAACACCGGCAGCGTGGTGCCGCCGAACTCGACGCTCTGACCACCCTTGCCCGGGGTCACGCCGCCGACCACCTGGCTGCCGGAGTCCAGCATCCGCTGGGTGTGCTTGCGTCCCTCGGAGCCGGTCATGCCCTGGACGATGATCTTGGAATCGGAGTTCAGGAAGATCGCCATGATCGTGCCTCTCTCTCAGTTCGCCGCGGCGAGCTCGGCCGCCCGCCGGGCGGCGCCGTCCATGGTGTCGACCTGCTCGAGACCCGGCAGCCGGGCCTCGTTCAGGATCCGCCGCCCCTGCTCGGCGTTGTTGCCGTCGAGCCGGACGACCAGCGGCCGGGTGACCGCCTCGCCGCGGCCCTCGAGCAGCTGGAAAGCCTGGACGATGCCGTTGGCCACCGCGTCGCAGGCGGTGATCCCGCCGAAGACGTTGACGAAGACGCTCTTCACCTGCGGGTCGCCGAGGATGATCTCGAGGCCGTTGGCCATCACCTCGGCGCTCGCGCCGCCGCCGATGTCGAGGAAGTTGGCCGGCTTGGGCTTCCCGGCGAACTGGTCACCGGCGTAGGCGACCACGTCGAGGGTGCTCATCACCAGCCCGGCGCCGTTCCCGATGATGCCCACCGAGCCGTCGAGCTTGACGTAGTTGAGGCCCTTCTCCTTGGCCTTGTTCTCCAGCGGGTCGGCCGCGGCGTTGTCGACCAGCGCCTCGTGGTCGGGGTGCCGGAAGGAGGCGTTCTCGTCGAGGGTGACCTTGCCGTCGAGGGCGACGATGCGACCCTCGCCGGTCTTGACCAGCGGGTTGACCTCGACCAGCGTCGCGTCCTCGGCGACGTAGACCTCGTACAGCTTCTGGATCACCCGGGCGATCTCGGCCCGGTCGGCCTCGTCGAACCCGGCCGCGGCGACGATCTCGTCGGCCTTGGCCTGGTCGATGCCGACGGTCGGGTCGACCGGCACCCGGGCCAGCGCCTCGGGGCGCTCGACCGCGAGCTGCTCGATCTCCATCCCGCCCTCCTTGCTGCACATCGCGAGGTAGGTGCGGTTGGCACGGTCGAGCAGCACCGAGAAGTAGTACTCCTCGGCGATGTTCGCCCCCTCGGCGATCATCAGCTTCTGGACGACGTGGCCCTTGATGTCGAGGCCGAGGATCTCCTCGGCCCGTGCCGCCGCCTCCTCGGGGCTCCTGGCGATCTTGACGCCACCCGCCTTGCCCCGGCCACCGGTCTTCACCTGCGCCTTGACCACGACCACCGGGGTCCCGAGCTCGGCCGCGGCCGCGCTCGCCTCCTCCGGGGTAGTCGCGGTGATGCCGCGCAGCACCGGCACACCGTGGGCCTCGAACACGTCGCGGGCCTGGTACTCGTAGAGATCCACCGACTCCCCAACCTCCTCAGCTGAACAGCTAGAACGACACACCCGCCGACGAGCGCGGGCGAGGACCGTCGGCCGGCGCGCTGCGGCGGCCGGAGGCCACCGGCGAGCCTAGTGGTCGGGGTCCGGATCGCCCGAACCGGTCTGGAGGCCGGGACCCGGTCGGACGTTGGCCCGGACCCAGTCGACGATCTCGGCCGTGCTGGCTCCCGGCCCGAACACCGCCCGCACGCCCATCGCGGCCAGCGGCTCGCGGTCGGCCTCGGGGATGATGCCGCCGCCGAACACCACGATGTCGGCGGCGTCGGCCTCGGCGAGCAGCGCGGTGACCCGCGCGAACAGCGTCAGGTGCGCCCCCGACAGCACGGACAGCCCGACGGCGTCGGCGTCCTCGGCCAGCGCGGTGGCGACGATCTGCTCGGGACTCTGGTGCAGGCCGGTGTAGACGACCTCCATCCCGGCGTCGCGCAACGCCCGGGCCACCACCTTGGCCCCGCGGTCGTGCCCGTCGAGGCCGGGCTTGGCCACCACCACCCGGATCGGCCCGCTCCGGCCGATCCCCTGCTCGGCCTGCGGCGCCTGGGTCACGGGCCGAATCTACGCCGGGCGGGCGTCGTCGCGGACCGGTCGGCGCACCACCCCGGAGGTAATCTCGGAGCGTGCTCAGCCAGCGTGTGCCGGGGCGTCCCGCGTCCCGCGGTCGACGTGGCCGCCGCACCGCGTCCGGGCCGGACGCGGTCGCCGCCGCCGACGCGCGAGCCGACGCCGCCGACGGGGTGGATCCGGTCCCGGACGAGCACCTCGACGACGAGCACCAGGACGAGCAGCTGGTGGTCGAGGACGGATCCAGCCCCTCGCCGGCCCGGCCGGGACTCGGCCGG
Source organism: Microlunatus kandeliicorticis (assembly GCF_014137855.1). Lineage (GTDB taxonomy): Bacteria > Actinomycetota > Actinomycetes > Propionibacteriales > Propionibacteriaceae > Microlunatus > Microlunatus kandeliicorticis. Next base: position 919,232 of record NZ_JACGWT010000001.1, on the reverse strand, counting down.
CTGGTCACCGAGGACCTGCCGCGGACCGCGAACGGGATCGCCACCGAGGTCCGCTGGATCTCCCAGCACCTGGCCCGCTACCCCCTGGGCATGGTGGTCGACCGCTCCGGTGGCGCCCGACGTCGGCGGTACGGGCTGTCGCTCTCGCAGCGCGGGCTGATCCAGCACGACCTCGACGCCGCCGGCACGCCGATCCTGCTGGTGCACGGGATCGTCGACAACCACACGATCTTCACCTCGCTCGAGCGGGCACTGCGCCGCCGCGGCTTCGAACGGCTCCGCTTCTTCGACTACGGGCTGCTGACCACCGACGTCCGTGCGACCGCCACCCGGCTCGGCCGGGTGGTCGAGGACCTGCTGGCCCGGACCGGACGCGACCGGATTCACGTGATCGGGCACAGCCTCGGCGGACTGATCGCCCGCTACTACGTGCAACGGCTCGGCGGCGACGCGCACGTGCACACGCTGGTCACGCTGGGCAGCCCACACCAGGGCACCGAGCTGGCCCAGGTGGGCCGGGTGCTGCCGCTGGTCCGCCAGCTGACGCCGCGCTCGGAACTGATCCGCGAGCTCTCCGAGCCCGCCCCGGGCTGCCGGACCCGGTTCCTGGTGTTCTGGTCCGATCTCGACCAGCTGATGGTGCCCCGGCGGAACGCCCGGCTCGCGCACCCCGACCTCGCGGTCACCAACGTCGCGGTCCGCGGGGTCGGCCACATGTCGCTGACCAACAACCGGACGATCGCCGCCCGGATCGCGGAGTCGCTGGCCAACCTCACCCCGCCCGAACCGGCCGGCGCCGGCCGTCCCGCCGGAACTGCCCGGGCCAGCGCCGACTGACCCGCGTCCCCGCCCCGGACAGGACCCCCGGACAGGACCCCCGGTCGGCACCAGGCCGACGCGCGACCGTCACCGGATCGGGACCTCGATCGGCCGCCGAACGGCCCGGATCGATGAGACGATGGACACGTTCGCGCGTCACCCGCGTCCGAGCCGTAGCCGGCGGCTCCCGTGGGGTCGGTCCCGGGTCGGGACCACGGCCCCGCCTCCGCCGTCCACGACCGCACCGCGACCGACCACGGACCCCGGCGGTCCCCCCACCGACGGGACGACGCTCCCGGATGGCCGGGACCGACGGATCGAGGACCGTGGCCGCACCTGCCGAACCGGATCGCCGGACCTCCGGCACGCCCGGCTCCGGCGGACCGGGACCGCGCTCGAGCCGGACGGCAGCTCGGGAGAAGAACCGACCGGTGGCTCGCGAGCGCACCCGGGTACTGGCCCGGCACATGGCCGAGGTCGTCACCGAACCCGAGCAGCGGAGCTGGCTGTCGCACGGGCTGGTCGGGCTCGCGGTCGCCTCGGCCGGGCTGGCGCTGGTCGCCGCCGGGTCGCTGCTCGAGCCGACCACGGCCGCGGGCAGCCAGACCACTGCCCCGACCGTCTCGACCGGAACCCGCACCGGCACCGTCGACCCCGCGTTCGACGTGACGGCGCAGGACGTCCGGGGCACCCCGCTGCCCGGTGCCGTGGCCAACGCCCGCGCCCAGGGCCTGCAGCGCAGCTACCTGCTGGCCGGCGCCGCGGCGACCACGCTCGACCTCGCGCAGACGCTCCAGCAGCAGCAGCGCGAACAGCAGCTGAGCAGCCTGCACCAGACCATCGACCAGACCGCCGCGCAGATCGCCCAGCAGCAGCAGGACGACCAGATCGCCCGCCAGGTCGCCGCCGAGATGGCCGCCCGCGCCGACGCCTTCCGGGTCGAGGCCCGGGCGGCCGCGCTCGCCGCCACCGAGGCGGCCGCCGCCGACGCCAGCACCGCCACCGCGACCGGCAGCTGGCTGCCCGCCGACACCGCCGCGCTGCCGCCGATCACCACGGCCGTCTCACCGATCGCGGCCGCCACCTACGGTGCCGCCTTCGGTGACGTCGGACCGATGTGGGCGCGCTACCACACCGGGCTCGACTTCCACGCCGGGCTCGGCGAGCCGATCCGCGCGGTGGCCGACGGCGTCGTGACCCTGGCCGGCCGCAACGGCGACAGCTGGGCCGGGCTGCACGTCGCCGTCCAGCACGCCGGCGGCTGGACCACGATGGACGCGCACCTGTCGGCGATCCAGGTCCAGGTGGGCCAGCGGGTCCGCGCCGGCGACGTGATCGGGCTGGTCGGGGCCACCGGGAACGTCACCGGCCCGCACCTGCACTTCGAGGTCTACCCGCCCGGAGTGCGTCCCGGCGACGTCTACCGCGCGGTGAACCCGCTCCCCTGGCTCGAGCACTACGGGGTCCAGCTCCGCCGGAGCTGACCCAGAGACCGCTGAGCGCGGTCCAGACCAGTGCGGCCGGTGGTCTCGCAGGGTTTTGCCCTGCCGTTATGACTCCGTTATCGTCTCGTCCCGAACCTGCCACGGCAGGCGTCCCGACCTGGTCCGCGAGACCGTCGGGCGCGCCGGGAGCGGGTCCACCACCGGGAAGTCGACGCGGCCGGTGCCGACGCCTCCCGGTGCCCTGCGCACCACCGTGCTGGATCCCCGCGATCCCGCGTTGCTTCGCCGTGAGGCGATCGCACCCCACGGTCGGGCGCGAGCCGCAGGCCCTGGTCCACTCCGTGACGACCGGCTGCCGCCCGCCCCTCGGCCGCCCTGTCGTCCACCGAGGAGTCACCCGCCTGTGCCCAGCCCGCGGCCACACCGCCCGGCGTCGAACCGCCCCTACCCCACCTGGTTGCGGCGGACCCTGCCCGGCCTCACCGGGTCGACCCAGCAGAGCCTGGCCCGGCGGGCGCTGATCGAGGACATCGAGAGCGACAAGCGGAGCTGGCTCCGGCACGGCGCGGCCGGACTCGCGGTCGCCGCCCTCGGCCTGGTCGTGGCCGGGTCGGTCGCCCTGACCGGGACCGCTGCCAACCGCGCCGAGTCCTCGGTGCCCGCTGCTCCGGCCGCCACCAGCACAGGCCAGGTGCCGAGCGCGTTCGACGCCCGCACCCAGTCCACCTCGCGCGACGCGAGCCGGCTGCCGCTCGACGGCGAGACCGTCGACCCGAAGGCGGCCGCCGCCGCGCAGGCCGCCGCGGCCAAGGCGCAGCAGCGGACCGGCGCCACCTCCACCGGCGCCTCCGGCGCGTCGACCAGTGCCGCCCGCCAGCGGGCCAAGGTGCTCGAGAGCACCCAGGAGAAGGCCGCCAAGCTGGCCGACAAGCTCGAGGCCGAGAAGGCCGAGGCCGCGGTCAACGCCTCCTCGCCGAACGCCTCCGCCGACGGCACCACAGTGGCCTCGGCCGCGCAGGACTCCGGGCAGGTCAGCCTGCCGATCACCAGCGGCTACACCGTCGCCGCCCGGTTCGGCCAGGTCGGCGCCTGGGCGCGCTACCACACCGGCTTCGACTTCGCCTGCCCGATCGGTACCCCGATCCACGCCGTGGCCGACGGCGTCGTCACCAACGCCGGCCCGAACGGCGAGGCCGGCTGGGCCGGCAACTACGTGACCATCAGGCACGCCGACGGCACCCAGTCGCTGTACGCGCACATGGCCGACGTGACCGTCAGCGTCGGTCAGAAGGTCACCGGCGGGCAGGTCATCGGCCACGTCGGGATGACCGGTCGCTCGTTCGGGCCGCACGTGCACTTCGAGGTCTACCCGGCCGGCGTCACGCCGGGTGACGTCTACAAGGCGGTCGACCCGCTGCCGTGGCTCAAGGCGCTCGGGCTCAACCCCTGAGTCCGTCCCCCCGTCTCCACGAGTCCGCCCCCGCCCGGCGCTGACGTCCGTCAGCCCGCGCGGGGGCGGTCTGCGTTCTGGGCCATGGTGGTTCCCGGGCCATCGTGCGCGCCCTTCGACAGGCTCAGGGCACCAGATCACGCGCGCTGAGCCTGTCGAAGCGCTGGAGCTCGCGCCGACGACGGCTCCGGGTTGCGGTCAGAGCTTCTCGAGCGGGGCGTGCTTGAGCGCGAGGCGCTTGATCCCGACGGAGCCGAAGTCGACGTCGGCCTTGGCCAGCTCGGCCCCGCCACCGGAGGTGGCCACCACCGTGCCCATCCCGAACGTCGAGTGCAGCACCTTGTCCCCCGGCTGGAGCGCCGGGACCTCCTTGCGCACCGGCGGTGCCGAGCCGTAGCCGACGGTGTTGCGCCACTGCCGGTTCTCGCCGCCGCGGCGGCTCTGCGCCACCGAGCCGCCGCCTTGCTGGTAGGCCGCGGTGGCCGACGTCGACCGCCAGCTGGTGACCGCGTTCTCGGTCCGCCGCCACTCGATCAGCTCGGCCGGGATCTCGTCGAGGAACCGGCTCGGCGGATTGTGCTGCGGCGCGCCCCAGGCTGACCGGACGATCGCCCGGGACAGGTAGAGCCGCTGGCGCGCCCGGGTCAGCCCGACGTAGGCGAGCCGGCGCTCCTCCTGCTGCTCGGCCTTGTCGAGCAGCGCCCGCTGGTGCGGGAAGATCCCGTCCTCCATCCCGGTCAGGAAGACGGTGTCGAACTCGAGGCCCTTGGCGGTGTGCAGGGTCATCAGGGTGACCACGCCCTGGTCGTCGGTGCCCGGCTCGGGCGGGATCGAGTCGGCGTCGGCCACCAGCGCCACCCGTTCGAGGAAGGCACCGAGCGAGGTGTCAGGTTCGGGCTGCCCGGCGGCGAGGTTCGGCGGGGCGGCGCCGTCGGCCGGGGTCGACGGGTCGTCGGACGAGCCCTCGGTGCCCGGCACCGTGGCCGGCGCCGTGGCCGGGTCGTCGAGCGGCTCGCCGCTCTCGTCCTCGCCGGTCAGCTGGTCGATCCCGGCCTGGGCGGCGACGAACTCGCGCGCCACAGCGACCAGCTCGACCAGGTTCTCCTGCCGGGTCTCGTCCTGCGGGTCGGTCGAGGCCTGCAGCTCGGCCAGGTAGCCCGAGTCGGTGAGCACCGTGGTCAGCACCTCGTCGGCCGGGACGCCGTCGGCGACCAGCTGCTCGCACCGGTCCATGAACCCGGCGAACTCGGCGATCTGCTTGGCCGAACGGGTGGCCAGCCCGGGGATCTCACCGGTGCGCCGGAGCGCGTCGGCGAAGCTGATCCGCTGCTCGCGGGCGAAGTTCTCGACCGCCGACTCCGCCCGCTCGCCGATCCCGCGCTTGGGCACGTTGAGGATCCGGCGCAGCGACACGTCGTCGGTCCGGTTGGCGATCGCTCGCAGATAGGCGATCGCGTCGCGGATCTCGCGGCGCTCGTAGAACCGGACACCACCGACGACCTTGTAGGGCATGCCGACCCGGATGAAGGTCTCCTCGAACGCGCGGGACTGCGCGTTGGTCCGGTAGAAGACGGCGACGTCGCCGTAGCGGCCTTTCCCCGCGTCGGACAACGCGTCGATCTCGCCGGCCACGAACTGGGCCTCGTCGTGCTCGGTGTCGGCCACGTAGCCGACCAGCGGGTCGCCGGTGCCGAGGTCGGACCAGAGCTTCTTCTCCCGCCGGTCGGCGTTCCGCCGGATCACCGCGTTGGCCGCGTCGAGGATGGTCTGCGTCGAGCGGTAGTTCTGCTCGAGCATGATCGTCTCGGCGCCGGGGAAGTCGAGCTCGAAGTCGTTGATGTTGCGGATGGTCGCGCCCCGGAAGGCGTAGATCGACTGGTCCGAGTCGCCGACCACCATCAGCTCGGCCGGAGCCGCCGAGGGCCCGGCGTCGTCGGTCGGCTCGGGCCCGCAGAGCTGCTGGACCAGCGCGTACTGCGCGTAGTTGGTGTCCTGGTACTCGTCGACCAGCACGTGCCGGAACCGGCGCCGGTAGCCCTCGCGCACCTCGGGGAAGGCCATCATCAGGTGGACGGTGGTCATGATCAGGTCGTCGAAGTCGAGCGCGTTCGCCGCGCTCAGCCGCCGCTGGTACTCGGCGTAGGCGGCCTGGAAGCTCGCGTCGGCGCCGTTCTCGATCACCACCGACTCGGGGTCGACCAGCTCGTTCTTCTGGTTCGAGACCCAGGTGAGCAGGCTCCGCGGGGTGTAGCGCTTGGGGTCGAGGTCGAGGTCCTTGGCCACCAGCTGCATCAGCCGCTTGGCGTCGGTGTCGTCGTAGATCGAGAAGGTCCGGGCGATGCCGAAGCGGTGGATGTCGGCCCGCAGGATCCGGACGCAGGCCGAGTGGAAGGTCGAGACCCACATCAGCCGGGCCCGGTTGCCGACCAGATCGGTGACCCGCTGCCGCATCTCGGCGGCCGCCTTGTTGGTGAAGGTGATGGCCAGGATCGAGCCGGGGTGCACCTTGCGCTCGGCGACCAGGTAGGCGATCCGGCGGGTCAGCACCCGGGTCTTGCCCGAGCCGGCGCCGGCGACCACCAGCACCGGCGCCCCGGTGTGCACCACCGCGGCGCGCTGCTGCGGGTTGAGCCCCTCGAGCAGCCGGGCCGGGTCGTCGCGTCGGGCCCGGCTGCGGCGGGGCGGCTGCGGGTCCGGGAACAGCGCGTCGAGCGGCTCGGCGGGCGGCGTCCGGGTGGATCCGGGGGCGGCCGGGGCGGACGTCTCGGTTTGGCTGGCCATGACCGTTCCACACTAGACGGAAGCACCGACAGGCTCACGCCGCAGCGCCCGCTCGGGGTCGGGTCGGGGACCATCCGGTGCCCGCCCGGCCCACCCGGCGTCTAGATTTGCGTCATGCGTTTCCGTCGGATCCCGGTCCGCAAGATCGTCCGCCGGACGCTGCTCGCGGTCGGGGCCGTCCAGGGCGCCACGCTGGCCGGGCTCTACCTCGTCGACCACCGCCGCAAGAAGAACCGCGCCCCCGCCGTCTTCCCGCGGGTGCCCCCGCGCTCGACCACCGCCGGCGGCTCCGAGGTCACCCTCTACACCTACGGCGAGGACGTCTACGCCGACATGCTCGGCGCCATCCGCCAGGCCAAGCGCCAGATCTTCTTCGAGACCTACATCTGGAAGTCCGACGCCGTCGGCCAGGCGTTCAAGCAGGCGCTGATCGAGGCGGCCGACCGCGGCGTCGAGGTGTACGTGAGCTGGGACGAGTTCGCCAACCTGGTCGTGCCCCGCAGCTTCTACCGGTTCGGACCCAAGGTGATGTGCAAGCCGCACCCGCTGGTGGGCAACTGGCTGCGGTTCCCGCGCTCCTCGGGCCGCAACCACCGCAAGTTGATGGTGGTCGACGACGACGTCGCCTTCGTCGGCGGCTACAACGTCGGCTCGCTCTACGCCACCGACTGGCGCGACACCCACGCCCGGCTGACCGGCGACATCGTCTGGGACATGCGGAACGCCTTCATCGACTACTGGAACCTCTACCCGAGCAAGACCCTGCCCACCATCGCCGACAGCGGGATCCGGGTCTGGCAGCCCAACATCCGGCTCTACCGCAACGTGCCGCGCAACATGATCTACCCGATCCGGGCGATGTACCTCGAGGCGATCGACCGGGCCGCGCACCACATCTACATGACCCACGCCTACTTCATCCCCGACGAGGACATGCTGCGGGCGCTGGTGCTGGCCGCCCAGCGGGGCGTCGACGTGCGGCTGATCCTGCCCGAGGAGAGCAACCACATCGTCGCCGACTGGCTGTCCCGCGGGCTCTACGGCCAGCTGCTCCGGGGCGGCGTCCGACTGTTCCTCTACCAGCACGCGATGGTGCACGCGAAGACCGCGACCATCGACGGCCAGTGGTCGACCATCGGCACCGCCAACATCGACCGCCTGAGCCTGAGCGGCAACTACGAGATCAACATCGAGGTGTTCGCCCCCGAGGTGGCCCGCCAGATGGAGGAGATCTTCGCCATCGACAGCTCGAACAGCCGCGAGCTGACCAGCGAGGAGTGGCACGGCCGTCCGGTGATGGTCAAGTTCTCCGAGGCGGTGCTGACCCCGTTCCGCCCGCTGCTCTGAGCCGTCCGAGAATGGGCCGGTGATCATCGCACCGACGGTCGAGCAGCTCGCCTGGCAGCGCGCGCAGGTGGGGGTCTTCTTCCACTTCGGCGTGAACACCTTCACCGACCGCGAGTGGGGGGACGGCAGCGAGTCGCCGGAGGTCTTCGACCCCGCGGAGCTCGACGCCGCGCAGTGGGCCCAGGCCGCGGTCGACGTCGGCGCCCGGTACGTGGTGCTGACCGCCAAGCACCACGACGGCTTCTGCCTCTGGCCGACCGCGACCACCGACCACAGCGTGGCGTCGTCGCCGTGGCGCGGTGGCCGGGGCGACGTGGTCGAGGAGGTGCTCACCGCCTGCCGCGCCGCCGGTCTGGAGGTCGGCCTCTACCTGTCGCCGTGGGACCGCCACGACCCGCGCTACGCCGACCCGGAGGCCTACGACCGGCTCTACCTGGCCCAGCTGACCGAGCTCTGCACCCGCTACGGGCAGCTCTTCGAGCTGTGGTTCGACGGTGCCGGCTCCGAAGGCCGTCGCTACGCCTGGGACCGCTACATGGACACCGCCCGGGGGCTGCAACCGCAGGCGATGATCTTCAACCTCGGCCGCCCGACCATCCGCTGGGTGGGCAACGAGGACGGACTGGCCGCCGACCCGATGCGCTACCAGGTCCGCCTCGACGAGCTGACCGAGAACGAGCACCGGCTCGACCCGCCGGACACCGAGCTCTACCTGCCGCCCGAGTGCGACGTGTCAATCCGTCCCGGCTGGTTCCACCACGCGCAGGAGGAGCCCAAGGCCACCGACCACCTGCTCGACATCCACGACCGCTCGGTCGGGCTCGGGGCCAACCTGCTGCTCAACCTGCCGCCGGACCGGCGTGGGCTGGTGCCCGAGAACGACCTCGCCGCGATCGGCGACTACCGGGCCGCGCTCGCCGCCCGCCGCCCGGTCGACGGCCGGCTGACCCGGACCGGCGACCACCGCGCCGAGCTGGCCCTCGACCAGCCCGCCGACCGGGTGGTGCTCGCCGAGGAGCTCGGGGCCGGCCAGCGGGTCACCGGGGTCCAAGTGGTCGACGCCGAGCACCCCGAGCGGGTGCTGGCCACCGCCGGGTCGGTCGGGGTGAGCCGGACGCTCGCGCTGACCGGGGCCTCCGAGGTCCGGACGCTGCGGATCGACTGGGAGGGCGAGGACGCCGACCTCACGGCGGCCACCGGCCTGCGCGGCTGACCGTGCCCGTCGGACGGGGCCCCAGTGGACGGGGGCCTAGTGGACGGGGGTCTCAGCGGACGGTGACCTCGGCGGCCGACGCCCGCGCCTCCCGGCGCATCCGGCGGATCACCACCGTGAGCCCGAGCGCCACCAGCCCCACGATCACGGCGTAGACCCCCCAGCGCAGCGGAGCCGGCGCGGAGGCGGCCTGCATGATCACCCGGGTGTTGATGACGAGGATCAGCCCGCCCACCGCGACCCCGAGCGGCTGCGCGCGGACGTGCTTGACCAGGTAGGCGGCCACCGGCGCGGCCACGATCCCGCCCAGCATCAGCGCGAGCACCACCAGCCACTGGATCTGCCCGACGCCCATCCCGGTCAGGAAGCCGAGCACCGCGGCCAGGCTCACGAAGAACCGCGCGGTGTCCATCGACCCGATGATCCGCCGGGGTTCGAGCCGACCGTCGGCGAGCAGGGTGGTGGTGGTCAGCGAGCCCCAGCCCCCGCCCCCGGTGGAGTCGACGAAGCCGGCGACCAGCCCGAGCGGCACCAGGAACCGCGCCGTCAGCCGGCCGCGGATCACCGTGGTGATCCCGAGGGTGAACCGGACCAGGATGTAGGCGCCCAGCACCGCGAGCAGGCTCGACATCACCGGGGCGGCCGCCTTGACCGAGAGCCGGGACAGCGTCTGGGCACCGGCGAACGCGCCGACCGCGCCCGGGACCGCGATCCGCGCCACCACGCCCCAGTCGACGTTGCGCAGCCGGGCGTGCGAGATGCCGAGCGAGCTGGTGGTGCCGAGCTCGGCCAGGTGGACGGTGGCCGAGGCCACCGCCGGCGTCAGCGCGGCGATCGAGACCAGGGCGGTGCTGGCGATGACCCCGTAGCCCATCCCCATGCTGCCGACGATCAGCTGGGTGACGACGCCGAGCAGCGCGATCAGGATCAGCGTCCGCACGCGCGACCTCCGGTTCCTCGTGCCTCGCCCGGTCCCGGCCCGGAGCCGGACCGGTCGCCGTGGGCGGTCAGATCCAGGCGGCGGGCTCGGCGATCAGCGCCGCCACCGAGTCCGGCATCTCCGCCCGGGCGATGTGCTCGAGCGAGACCTTCTCGAGGATCGCCCGCTCGCTCGCCCGCAGGGCGATCCAGACCTGTTGCAGCGGGACCGCCGCGCCGACGTAGTCGAGCTGCTCCGGCCGGCTGCCGCGGACGTTGGCCAGCTCGCCGTCGAGAACCCGGATGATGTCGGCGATGCTGATCTCGGCGGCCGGCCGGGCCAGCCGGTAGCCGCCCTCGGGACCGCGCTGGCTGCGCAGGATCCCGCCGCGGCGGAGCTCGCCGAGGATGCTCTCGAGGTACTTGGCCGGGATGGTCTGCGCGCCCGCGAGCTGATCGACGGTGCGCGGCGCCCCGGCGGCGGCCAGCTCGGCCGCCGCCCGGAGCGCGTAGTCCACCCGGGCGGAGAGTCTCATCGCGGCGAGGGTATCCCGAAGCCGCTCGGGTCGCCGGTCCGACCGGCCCCGGCCGGGGTGGTCGTCTCAGTCCCCGGCGGCGGACCGGCGCCCGGCCTCAGACCAGGCGCCGGTCGGTGGCCCAGCGGGTCAGCTGGTGCCGGTTGGAGAGCTGGAGCTTGCGGAGCACGCTGCTGACGTGGGTCTCGACGGTCTTGATCGAGATGAACAGCTCGCGGGCCACCTCCTTGTAGGCGTACCCGCGGGCGATCAGCCGCAGCACCTCGCGCTCGCGCTGGGACAGCCGGTCGAGGTCCTCGTCGACGCTGGCGATGTCGATCGCGCCGGAGAACGCGTCCAGGACGAAGCCAGCCAGCCGCGGCGAGAACACCGCGTCCCCCTCGGCGACCCGGCGGATCGCGTCGATCAGCTCGTCACCGCTGATCGACTTGGTGACGTAGCCGCGGGCGCCGGCGCGGATCACGCCGATGACGTCCTCGGCGGCGTCCGAGACGGACAGCGCCAGGAACTTCTGGTCGGCGTTCTTCTCGTGCACCCGGCGGATCACCTCGACGCCCCCGCCACCGGGCAGGTGGACGTCGAGGAGCACCACGTCGGGCCGGGTCTCGAGCACCACCCGGACGGCCGAGTCGACGTCGTCGGCCTCGCCGAGCAACCGGGTCTTGGCCCCGATCTCGGCCCGGACGCCGCTGCGGAACATCGCGTGGTCGTCGACCACCACCACCGAGTGGTAGCTGTTCTGCGTCCGTGGGTCCGGGGTCGCCGGGGCCTGCGGCGCGTTCGTCTGCGGTCCGGTCTCGCTGTCGGTCATCGCTCCATCTCCAGTCTCACTTCGGTCCCCTCGCCCGGGGCGGACCGGATCCGGGCCCGGCCGCCGTGGCGTTCCATCCGGTCGACGATGCTGCCGCGCACGCCCATCCGGTCGTCGTCGATCGCGTCGAGCACGAAGCCCTGGCCGCGGTCGCGGACGAAGATCTCCACCAGGTCCTCGTCGACCTCGGCGTAGACGTCGATCTTGGCCGCCCCGGAGTGCTTCGCGGCGTTGACCATCGCCTCGCGGGCGGCGCGGATCATCGCGCTCAGCCCGTCGGTCACCTCCGCGTCGCCGACCATCACCAACTCCACCGGCACCCCGCGCTCGTCCTCGACCTCGGCGGCCGCCGTGGTCAGCCCGGCCTTGAGCGTGGTCTCGGCGAGCGTGTCGCCGTAGAGCCAGGTGCGCAGCTCGCGCTCCTGCCGGCGGGCGATCTGCTGGACCGCCTTGGGGTCGTCAGCCTGCCGCTGGATCAGCGCCAGCGTCTGCAGCACCGAGTCGTGCAGGTGCGCGGCCATGTCGGCGCGGGCGTCGGCCCGGACCTTCTCGGCCCGGGCCTCGTTGAGCGCCGAACGCGACCGGTGCAGCCAAGGCGCCAGCACGATGGCCAGCCCGGCCAGGGCCAGCACGGTCATGGCCAGCACCTCGGGCAGCAGCTGGAGGTCGTTCTGCTGGGCGATGACGATGCCGAAGGCAGCACCGACGAGGCCCAGCCCGACCACCGTGCGGACCACGGCGGGCCAGCCGCCGCGGGCGATCAGCGGGGCCAGCCAGACCCGGCCGCCGGCCTCGGCCTTCCACTGCCGCTGCCGCGCGGTGTCGGCCTGCCGCCAGACCAGCGCGGCCCCGGCGCAGGCGAACGCGACCGGCCAGAACAGCCGCTGGCTGATCCCCAGCCCGCTGATCTGGACGATCCACAGCAGGCCGGCCCCGAGCGCCACCAGCGCGACCAGGGCACCGACGTCGAAGCCGCGGTGGCCGCGCCGGGGCGCCGCCGTCCCGGTCCGCAGACCCTGCCGGTCAGCCGCGGACAGACCCGGCGTGGTGCGCGCCGGCTCGGGCGGCATCAGCAACCAGAGCGCGCCGTAGGCGATGACGCCGATGAACTGGGTGATCAGCAGGGCGACGAAGCCGACCCGGAACACCATCACCGGCCAGCCGAGGTGCTTGGCCAGCCCGGTGCAGACGCCACCGAGCATCGCGCCCTCGGCGACCCGGTGGGCGCGCGGACGGCTCTCGCCGATCTCGTCGGCGGCCTGCGCGTCGGCGGCCGCGAGGGCCCGCTCCTTGACGCTCTCCCCCGGCGTCGCTCCGGCCACCGGGCCCGGCGCGGGGATCGGACCGACTCCGGGCGCGCCGGGACCGCGGTCGCCGTCGGCGTCCGCGGTGCTTCCCGGTCGGGTCACCGGGTCGGTTGTGGCCATCCGTCCTGTCCGGTCGTGCGCTGCTTGGTTCTCGCTGGTCGTCGCGGTCGCGCCCGGCGTCCGGCGGGCTGTCCGGGGCCTTGCTCCGCGGGCCCCAGCCTCACACGAGCTCCGGCGCCAGGCAGCAGGGTGCACCCCGAGCCGCCCCCGAGCGGGGGCACCGAGGTCGACCCGGTCGGGACGGACGACGAACCGGTGCGGTTCGGGGTCGTCCCCGATGGTCGGGGCCCGACCCCGCAGCCAGGATAGGTCCATGAGCTCCGTCTGGACCGTGCGCCGCAGCGCCACCGACGCCAAGATCGGCGGCGTGTGCGGTGGGGTCGCCGAACAGTGGGCGGTCGACCCGGTCCTGGTCCGGGTGGGCGCGGTGCTGCTCGGCCTCAGCGGCGGCATCGGCGTCGTGCTCTACGCGGCCGCCTGGCTGATGATCCCGGTGGCCGGCGAGACCCGGACCCACCTCGACGACTTCCTACCGCAGGCCCGTCGCTGGCCGCGCGGGGTCAAGATCGTGATCGTCGCCGCCGCCTGCGTGATCGGCGCCAGCCTGCTCGCCCCGGTGCTCCCGTTCGGGTTCGGCTCGGCGCTGGTGCTGGCCGCGATCTGGTACTTCGGCTACTACAAGCACCGGTCCCCGCGCGACGCGACTCCGGGCGCCGGCGACTCCGGCCGGGACGCCGGCGGCCCGACCGGCGCGGTCGGTGCGGCGCAGCCCGAGGACGCCCGCCCGCGCTACGACTACTTCACCTTCACCGGCGAGCGGACCGCCTTCACCCAGGCCGCGCAGGCCTGGCAGGAACGGATGCGCGAGTACGAGCAGGGCTTCGCCGCCCCGCGCGCACCCGGGTGGGGACCGATGACGGCCGAGCAGACCCGGGTCCGCGAGGCGGACCGGGCGGCCTACTTCGCCAGCCCGGACCCGGTCGGCCTCTACAGCCCGACCCCTGCGACGTCGGGTGCCGAGGTGGCCGGGGCCGGCGTCGGCACCGCGGTGTCCACCCGGCGGGGTCGCCGCGGCGCCACCCAGCCCGCGCGTCGGCTCCGCCTGGTCGGGCTGATCGTGCTCGGGCTGACCATGTCCGCCCTCGCGGTCGCCTCGCGGCTCGGGGTGCCGGTCGGTCCCACCACCTATCTGGCCGCCGCCCTGCTGGTCTGCGGGCTGACTCTCGTCGCCGCGGCCTGGGTCGGCCGGGCCCGTGGCATCCTGCCGGTCGCGCTGCTGCTCGCGGTGGCCACCACGATCAGCGCGGTCGGCGGCACCAACTCGGCCCGCGACGGCGTCGGCATCGAGAACGTCGTCTACACCGACAGCGCCACCATCCCGGCCGCCCAGCAGTGGACGTCCGGCAGCCTCACCGTCGACCTCAGCCGGCTGCGGGTCAGCGACGACCGGACGGTCTCGCTGCACGTCGACAGCGGCACCCTGACCGTGGTCGCTCCCGCGGCCGTCCGGGTGCGGGTGGTCGGGAAGATCGACGACGGCCTGCTCAAGGTCGGACCGGGCCGGGCCCGCTGGGGCTCCGACCTCACCGCGACGTCCGACTACGCCGGGACCGACCCGACCGGTCCGGTGCTCACCGTCGAGGCGAGCGTCGACCAGGGCCTGCTGGAGGTGCGGCGATGAGGAGGCTGGACGTCACCGCGCTCGTCTTCGGGCTGCTGCTCAGCGCCGTCGCGCTGGTGGCGCTCTGGCAGTCGGTGGTCGGCCGCGTCGACTGGGCGGCGCTCAAGATCGCCGCCCCGCTGTCGCTCGTCGTGGTCGGGGTGGTCGGCCTGGCTCTGTCGCGCAACCGCAGCTGAACCCGGCCCGCCACCCGGCGGACCGGCGCTCCACCTCTTTCGCTCCGCTCGTCCGCACGGAAGGATCTCGTCCATGTCCGGTCCCTACGGCCCCGGCCCGTACCGCGATCAGCCCGGCCCCTCGCAGCAGCCCGGCGCCGGCCCGTTCCAGCCAGGCGGCTACCCGCCGCCCCCTCGGAAGCTCACCCGCAGCCGCGGCGACAAGTTCCTCGGCGGCGTCTGCGGCGGCGTGGCGCGCTACCTCAACATGGACCCGACGCTGGTCCGGGTGCTGTGGGTGGTGCTCAGCCTGGTCACCAGCGGTGCCGGTCTGCTCGTCTACCTGGTGATGCTGTTCGTGGTGCCCGAGGAGGACCAGGTGCCGCCCCAGGTGCACGGACCCGGCGCTCCGGGCTGGCAGCCCGGTGCGCCCGCGCAGGGCGACGGGGTCTGGGGTGCGGCCGGGGCTCCGTGGGAGCAGCCGCAGCCGAGCAGCCAGCCGGCGCCGCGGCCCGAGGAGACCCCGCGCAAGGGCGACGACCCGGTCAGCTGACCGGGTCGCGCCGGCCCGCCCGGCTCACTCCCACTCGATGGTCCCCGGCGGCTTGCTGGTGATGTCGAGCACGACCCGGTTGACCTCGTCGACCTCGTTCGTGATCCGGGTGCTGATCCGCTCGAGCAGGTCATAGGGCAGCCGGCCCCAGTCGGCGGTCATCGCGTCCTCGCTGGTCACCGGCCGGAGCACCACCGGGTGGCCGTAGGTGCGGCCGTCACCCTGGACGCCGACCGAGCGGACGTCGGCGAGCAGCACCACCGGGAACTGCCAGATGTCGCGGTCCAGGCCGGCTGCGGTCACCTCCTCACGAGCGATCGCGTCGGCCCGGCGGAGGATCTCCAACCGTTCGCCGTCGACCGCGCCGACGATCCGGATGGCCAGCCCGGGACCGGGGAACGGGTGCCGCCAGACCATCGCCGGCGGCAGTCCGAGCTGCTCGCCGACGGCGCGGACCTCGTCCTTGAACAGCGTGCGCAGCGGTTCGATCAGCCCGAACTCCAGGTCGTCGGGGAGGCCTCCGACGTTGTGGTGGCTCTTGATGTTGGCCGCGCCCTCGCCACCACCTGACTCGACCACGTCCGGATAGAGGGTGCCCTGCACCAGCCACTCGATCTCGCCCGGCTGGTCGTCGTGGGCCGCCTCGGCCACCACCTCGCGGGCGGCGGCCTCGAAGGTGCGGATGAACTCGCGGCCGATGATCTTGCGCTTGGTCTCCGGGTCGGAAACCCCCTCCAGGGCGCGGAGGAACTGCGCGGAGGCGTCGACCACCTTGAGCTTGACGTCGGTGGCCTCGACGTAGTCGCGCTCGACCTGTTCGGCCTCGCCCGCCCGGAGCAGCCCGTGGTCGACGAAGACGCAGGTCAGCTGGTCACCGACCGCACGCTGGACGAGCGCGGCGGCGACCGAGGAGTCGACCCCGCCGGACAGCGCGCAGAGCACCTGGGCGTCCCCGACCCGGGCCCGGATCGCCTCGACCTGCTCCTCGACGATGTTGACCATGGTCCAGGTCGGTCGGCAGCCGGCGATGTCGAACAGGAAGTGCTCGAGCACCTGCTGGCCGTGCTCGCTGTGCAGCACCTCGGGGTGCCACTGGACGCCGGCCAGCCCGGCCGCGGTGTTCTCGAAGGCCGCCACCGCCGCCCGCGGCGAGGTGGCGGCCACGGTGAAGCCGTCGGGGGCGCCGGTGACCTCGTCGCCGTGCGACATCCACGAGCTCAGCGTCGGGGGCAGCCCGGCCAGCAGCGTGCCCGGCTCGAGCACCTCGACCGCGGTCCGGCCGTACTCGCGCATCCCGGTCCGGGCCACCGTGCCGCCGAGCGCCTGGGCCATCGCCATGAAGCCGTAGCAGATCCCGAAGACCGGGGTGCCGGCGGTGAGCAGCGCCGGGTCGAGCTGCGGGGCGCCCGGCTCGTAGACCGAGGACGGGCCGCCGGACAGGATCACCGCCTTGGGCTGCCGGGCCAGGATCGTCTCGGTGGCGGCGGTGTGCGGGACGATCTCGGAGTAGACCTTGGCCTCGCGCACCCGGCGGGCGATCAGCTGGGCGTACTGCGCGCCGTAGTCGACGACGAGGACGAGGTCGTGCTCGGAGGTCATGCGTGCGGGCCTCTCGGGGTACGGGTGACGCGGGAGTGACGCGGGGACCGGCGCGGACCGCAGGCCGGCCGGGGCTTCACTCTAGGGCGGAACCCGGCTCGGCGACGCGCTGCGTCCGGCGGCGGGAACCGGGCAGGATGGGGTCGTGGACGCCGACGTCATCGTGGTGGGGGCCGGCCTGGCCGGGCTGGTCACCGCGGCCGGGCTGGCCGCCCGGCGCCGCCGGGTGCTGCTGCTCGACGCCGAGCCGCTGACCTCGCTCGGCGGGCAGGCGCATTGGTCGTTCGGCGGGCTCTTCCTGGTCGGCAGCCCGGAGCAGCGCCGGCTCGGGGTCCGCGACAGCGCCGGGCTGGCCCTGGCCGACTGGCTGGGCTCGGCCGGGTTCGACCGCGACAGCGACTACTGGCCGCGCCGGTGGGCCGAGGCCTACGTCGACTTCGCGGCCGGCGAGAAGCGGTCCTGGCTGCACGGGCTCGGGGTGCGGTTCTTCCCGGTGGTCCAGTGGGCCGAGCGCGGCGGGTACGCGGTGCCCGGCCACGGCAACACCGTGCCGCGGTTCCACGTCACCTGGGGCACCGGCCCGGGGCTGGTGGCGCCGTTCGCGGACGCGGTGCTCGGCTCCGACCACGTCACCGTCCGGGCCCGGCACCGGGTCACCGGGCTGACCGCCGGTGCCGACGGCGTCGAGGTGACCGGTGAGGTGCTCGCACCGAGCAGCGTCGAGCGGGGACGTCCGAGCCCGCGGACGGTGGTCGGCGGGTTCGTGTACCAGGCCGGCGCGGTGGTGGTGGCCGGCGGCGGGATCGGCGGCGACCTCGACCAGGTCCGGCGCAACTGGCCGACCGACTGGGGCGTGCCGCCCGACGACCTGATCTGCGGCGTGCCCGACCACGTCGACGGCTCGATGCTGCGGGTGACCACCGCAGCCGGTGGCCGGGTGATCAACCCGGACCGGATGTGGCACTACCCCGAGGGGCTGATCAACCACAGCCCTTTGTGGACCCGGCACGGCATCCGGATCCTGCCCGGCCCGTCGTCGCTCTGGCTCGACGCTTCCGGCCACCGGCTGCCCGCCCCGCTCTATCCCGGCTTCGACGCCCTCGGCGCCACCCGGCACATCGCCCGGACCGGACGTCCGTGGTCGTGGTTCGTGCTCGACCGGGCGATCCTCGGCGCCGAGTTCGCGCTGTCCGGCTCCGAGCAGAACGCCGACCTGACCGGCAGGGACGTCCGGCGGCTGGTCCGGGACCGGCTCGGCCCCGGTCCGACCCCGGAGGTGCAGGCATTCCTCGAACGCGGGGTCGATTTCGTCACCGCGGGCACGGTGCGCGAGCTGGTGGCCCGGATGAACGCGCTGACCGGCGGGGAGGACCTCGTCGACGCCGACCAGGTGCTCGACCTGGTGCGGGCCCGCGACGCGCAGGTCCGCTCCGGGCTCGGCAAGGACCCGCAGGTGGTGGCGACCTCGGCCGCCCGCCGCTACGTGGTCGACCGGCTGATGCGCGTCAGCCCGCCGCACCCGCTGCTGGCCACCGGCGTCCCGGGCGCCGACCCCGACGGGCGGGTCGGTGACCACGGCCCGCTGATCGCCGTCCGGCTGCACCTGCTGACCCGCAAGACCCTCGGCGGTCTGGAGACCGACCTCGACAGCCGTGTCCTGCAGCCCGACGGCACGCCGCTGCCCGGCGTGTACGCGGTCGGCGAGGCCGCCGGCTTCGGCGGCGGCGGTGTGCACGGCTACCGCTCGCTCGAGGGCACCTTCCTCGGCGGCTGCCTGTTCACCGGACGCCGGGCGGCCGCCGCGCTCTGACCCGAGAGCCGCAGTCGCCCGCCACCCGGAGCGGCAGCCCGCACGGAGTGCGGTGCCCGGCCCTCCTCCCGGCCGACCGCGGCGACACGACCACGAGCGCACCGCGGCGCTGAGGCGGTCGGGGGCCGGGTGGTCGAGGAGAGAGCGTGGACGGGCCTGGCCGTCGACCGAGCCTGCGAGGGAGACTGGTTGCGAACGAGTCGACCACCCGGCCTCCGGCCGCCGGGCGCGACCACAGCGGCAGCGCGCTTCGACGAGCTCAGCGCACGGGTCCACGCGCTTCGACAGGCTCAGCGCACGTTCCTCCGCGCGTCGACAAGCTCAGGGTACGGATCTCCGCTTCGACAGGCTCAGCGCGCGTCGGCCGCGATCGCCTCGTGGTGACGGACCACCTCGGCGACCACGAAGCCGAGGAACTTCTCGGCGAACTCGGGGTCCAGCTTCGCCTCGACGGCCAGGGCGCGCAGCCGGGCGATCTGGGCCCGCTCGCGCTCGGGGTCGGCCGGCGGCATCCCGTGCGCGGCCTTGAGCTCGCCGACCCGCTGGGTGATCTTGAAGCGTTCGGCCAGCAGGTGCACCAGCGCCGCGTCCATGTTGTCGATGCTGTCCCGCAACCGGAGCAGCTCCCGGCGCGCTTCCTGCTGGTCCTCCACCCCGGCCTCCACGGCGTCAGGTTACGGCGTCCAGGCGGCCGCGGTCAGCCCGTCCGGCCGCTCCTCGAGCATCCGGCCGAGCCATCCGGCGGCTGAGCCGGCGGACCCGGCCGCCAGCCCGGTGTCGACGTCGCCGAGCGCCCGGATCCAGCACGACGCGCGGAGCAGGCACGCCGTCCAGCGGACCAGCGACGCCTCGGCCAGCAGGTCGGCCTCGCTGGTCCCGCCGGTGCGCCAGCCCTCCAGGTAGGCCGACCGGACCCGGGCGACGCCGGCTTCCGGGTCGAGGTCGCCCGGCAGCGCGGCCAGGTCCTCGGCGAGGCTGTCCAGGGTGAGCCGGAGGGTGGCGAAGGGATGCGCCACCACCGCGTCCCCCCAGTCGATCACCCGGCGCCCGGACAGGTCAGCCGACCCGCCCGCCGGGCTGACCAGCACGTTGGCGTCGTGCAGGTCGTCGTGCTGCAGGCCGTCGCGCACCCCGGTGCCGCTGTGGGCGAGGGCGTCGGCAGCCACCGCGAGAGCGGGCCCGAGCGTCTCCAGCGCCGCCCGCTGCGCCGCGTCCAGCTCGGCCGCCGGGGGTTCGAACCACTCGGTGCGGGCCAGCACCTCGTGCAGCCGGTCCGGGAGCGTCGCGGTACTGAAGTCGGGCACCCCGACGGCCAGCAGGTCCGCGGCGGGCAGCGAGCGCTGCAGGTCGGCGTAGTCGGCCATCAGGTCGCACCAGAACGCCACGAGCGCCGCCCGGTCGACGCCGGAGGCCCGCTCGCGGACGGGGACCCCGGCGTCCGCGATCAGGCTCCACGGCCGGCTGGGATGGACGTGCGAGCGCGGCACCAGCGGGTGCGGTCGGTCGCCCAGCAGCCGCAGCAGGGCCGGCTCGTGCACCGTGCCGGCCTTGTTGACCTTGAGCCACCAGCGCCCGTCGGCGGCCTCGATCCGCCACAGATCGGCCCACGGACGACGACGTACCGGCGTGATCTCGCTCACGTCGAGCGTCGTCTCCGCCCAGGCTCTCAGCTCCGCGTCCGTCGCGACCACCTCCCCTACTGGTGTGATACCAGTTCGGCGGACCAGTGACCGGTCCGCGCCCGGTCCGGTCACGCTAGTGCACCGCGTCCGGCGG
Organism: Microlunatus kandeliicorticis; assembly: GCF_014137855.1. Taxonomy (GTDB): domain Bacteria; phylum Actinomycetota; class Actinomycetes; order Propionibacteriales; family Propionibacteriaceae; genus Microlunatus; species Microlunatus kandeliicorticis. The sequence continues at coordinate 898,971 of NZ_JACGWT010000001.1, read as the reverse complement.
CTCCGTGCCCCGCGGCCGCGCCGGGGACCCGGCGGACCGCTCGGTGATACCAGTTCCAGACCAGATGAGATGCCACCCCGGTGCCGGTCGCGAGCCGGTCGACCGCGGCTGCGAGCGGTGCCGGACGGTATCCGTCGGTAACCGGCGCAGTGCGCTCGCGAGCCCCTATCGTTGTCCACGTCCGCACGATCGACGGCACGACTCGGGGATGAGATGTCGATCATGATCGCGGACGAGGAGCGGTCGGCGACTCGGGGTTGACTCGCCGATCGGCCGCCACTGACGGCGAGCCCGGAGCTCCACCACCACGGGACCCGCTGCGCCACCTGACCGCAGCACGCAGTCCCCCTGGCGACACCAGACCAGGCACCACGTGCGACCGGACGCCACGTCCGGACCACGTCGAGCGCCGACGACGCCGCAGCGGCACGCCCTGAACCGTGCCGACCACGCAGACACCGATTCTGTGGAGGACCGACCATGCCCACACGGGCCGAAACCAACGACTTCGCGCAAGTCGACAAGCACGTCCCGGTGACGCGACGGGTGGCCACGGCCAACCCGTACTCGCCGGTGATGATCTTGCTGTCGCTGATCGCGACCCTCGGCATCCTGCTCTACGGGCAGTTCCTGCTCAACCCGCGCAACCGGGGTGACTGGCTGCCCTACGCGCTGGTGATCACCGCCGAGACCATCCTGGTCGCGCACGCCCTGCTGGCGATGTGGACGATCCTGTCCGGCGCCAAGAGCCCGCGCGACTTCGCCTTCCACGAGGCGAAGAGCGCCCTGTTCGACCACGACGACATCCGCCGGCGCGGTCTCGAGGACCACCCCGAGCAGTGGCCGATCCTGCTCAAGGGACGACGGGCCACCGTCGACGTGTTCATCACCGTCTACGGCGAGGAGCTGGCCAAGATCCGCGCCACCGCGACCGCCGCACTCAAGATCAAGGGCGAGCACCGGACCTGGATCCTCGACGACGGCCGGTCCGATGAGGTCCGCGAGCTGGCCGCCGAGCTCGGCTGCCACTACCTGCGGCGACTCAGCAGCAACGGCGCCAAGGCCGGCAACGTCAACTACGCGCTGTCGGTGGCCAAGGGCGACTACTTCTGCATCTTCGACGCCGACTTCGTGCCCAAGCAGGACTTCCTGCTCGAGACGGTGCCGTTCTTCGTCAACGCCAACGTCGCCTTCGTCCAGACCCCGCAGACCTACGGCAACCTCACCACGATGATCGCCCGCGGCGCCGGCTACATGCAGGCCGTCTTCTACCGCTTCGTCCAGCCGGGGCGCAACCACTTCAACGCGGCCTTCTGCGTCGGCACCAACGTGATCTTCCGCCGGGCCGCGATCAACGACATCGGAGGCATCTACGCCGACTCGAAGTCCGAGGACGTCTGGACCTCGCTGATGCTGCACGAGCGGGGCTGGAAGACGATCTACATCGCGAAGACCCTCGCGGTCGGCGACGCCCCGGAGACCATCGAGGCCTACACCAAGCAGCAGCTGCGCTGGGCCACCGGCGGCTTCGAGATCATGCTGACCCACAACCCGCTCAGCCCGCGGCGCAGGCTGACGCTCGACCAGCGGCTGATGTACCTGGTCACCGCGACCCACTACCTCACCGGGATCGCCCCCGGTCTGCTGCTGCTGGTCCCGCCGCTGGAGATCTTCTTCGACCTCCGTCCGGTGAACCTGCACATCGGCTGGGAGACCTGGCTGCTGTTCTACGCCGGCTTCTACGTCCTGCAGATCCTGCTCGCGTTCTACACGCTGGGCTCGTTCCGCTGGGAGGTGCTGATGCTCGCCGCGGTGTCGTTCCCGATCTACGCCAAGGCCCTGGTGAACGCGATCATGGGCAAGGAGCAGAAGTGGCACGTCACCGGCAGCAAGACCAAGGCCGACTCGCCCTTCAACTTCATCGTCCCGCAGGTGATGACCTTCGTCTTCCTGTTGCTGACCGCGGTCGTCTCGGTCTGGCGGGACCACTCCAACAGCACCTTCAGCCTGGCCACGGCCTGGACCGTGACCAACCTGCTGATCCTCGGCTCGTTCATGGTGGTCGCCTTCCGTGAGGCGCACCGCATCCGGCACCCGAAGCCGGCCCGCACCCCGCTCGCGGTCGAGGAGCTCGACGACGAGCCGATGACCAAGATCGTCGTCCCGAGCGAGCTCGAGAGCGTGCTCGGCGCCGGCGCGGCCTTCCGGACCGGTGCCGACGAGGCCCACCGGTCCCCCGCTCCCCGTCCCCCTGCTCGTCCCGAGCCCGAGCCCGCCGCGGTTCCGGCCCGCGCCGCCCGCGCGGCCACCGACGTCGCGGAGAGCACCGTCGACCACCGCCCGGCCCGCGCCCGGACCGAGGCGCCCACCGCGGCGGCCGACCTGACCGACCTGACCCACGCGGCCACCACCGAACCCGGCCGCACCCACGAGAAGGTGACCCTGTCATGACCTGGATCGGACGACTCCGTCTCCTCGGCGGCATCCTCGCCGTCGTCGCCCTCGTCTCCGTGCTGACCCTGGTGTTCAACCACCGGCAGACCGAGGCGGCCAGCCACACCGCGACCATCAGCACCGAGCAGTACGCCGTCGGCGCCGCCTACGGCGGCACCGTGACCCAGCAGTACGTCAAGGACGGCGACACGGTCACCAAGGGCCAGAAGCTCTTCACCGTGCTGAGCATCCAGCTGCGCCAGGACGTCGAGAACGGCCTGACGGCCACCAGCTCGGACGCCTACACGGTCGACCAGCAGGCCGGCACCGTCACCTACCGCGCGGTCTCCGGCGGCACGATCACCGACTTCCAGGCCAAGATCGGCAGCTCGGTGATCAGCGGAGCGACCGCGGCCCGGATCGACGTCACCGGCTCGCAGTTCGTGATCGCCAACTACGTGCTCACCCCGCGTGACTACGACCGGGTCGAGAAGGGCGCCACCGCGGACATCCTGCTGCCCAACGACCAGACGGTGCGCGGCACCATCACCGCGGTCAAGGTGCAGACCCGGTCCGGCCAGGCCGACACCGAGGTCCGGATCGACAGCGACGCGCTGCGGACGTCGGAGCTGGCGGCGCTGGCGCAGTCCGGCACCCCGGTCACCGCGACGCTGCACCTGCGTCCGGTCGGTCCGCTGGCCGAGGCCAACCAGATCGTCTTCGACTTCCTCCGAAAGATCGGTGTGCAGTGACCCCGACCCCCATGAAGCGACTCCGGACGAGCAGGATCACCACCGGCCTGGCCACCAGGATCACCGCCGCCGCGGCGGTGCTGGCGGTCACCGCGGCCGGGTGCGCCCCGAAGGACGGGGCCGACCCGGCGACCGCACCGACCAACACGGTCACCGGCACCGCGCAGGCCGTCTTCCCGGCCTCGCAGATCGACCCCCTGGTCGCGGCCCTGCCGGAGAAGACGGTCAAGCCGCTCGGCACCGAGCGGCTGGCCGCGGGTCTGGTCCCGCCGACCAACAAGTGGTTCTCCGGTCTGGTGTTCGGCGACCAGCCGCAGCCGGTCTTCCCGATGCCGTTGTCGTTCGGCCTGACCGACGGAGGCTTCTCGTTCGGCCAGCCGACGGTCACCGCCTCGGCCAAGACCATCTCCGGCGGCTACAAGCCCGACGTCGCCGTGACCACCGGCGCGAAGAGCGCCCAGGTCAGCGGCTACGACCAGCTGAGCGTCACCGTGGCCCAGCTGGACGGCAGCGGCAAGGCGATCGGGCACACCACGATCGCCCAGGGCTCGCCGTTCATCAGCTACGTCTCCGACGCCGGCGGCCGGATCGGCACCGGGCTGACCTTCACCAGGAGCGGCGACTACTGGGTGGCCCAGGCCGGCACCGCGAAGTACGGCCTGGTCGTCACCGACGGCTCCGTCCAGGGCAACGCGATCCAGCTCGAGAAGGGCGGCGTGGCCACCTGGTTCGACCTGCCCGCCGACCAGCCCGACGCCGCCGGGAAGCTCGCCGAGCTCGCCACCCACCGGGTCAGCGGGACCGGGGTCTCCTACGACGTCGGCCGGCGCGAGGTCAGCACCACGCTGAGCTACGCCACCGCGGACCGGGGCGAGACCGCCTTCGCGGTCATGCCGCACCAGCAGAAGACGCTGGACACCGGCAAGGCCACCTGCGACCTCGGCACCTTCCCGAGCATCTACGGGACCCTCAAGCTCTGCGAGGGCACCGCGATCAGCTACACCGCGCCGGTGACCACCCCCACCGACACCCTCGACGTGAGCGCACTGAGCGCGGACGACAAGTCGGTGCTGGCCACCCAGGTGAAGGCCGACATCAAGGCGACCAAGCCCTACCCGGCCGACACCTACTTCGGCGGCAAGGCGCTGTACCGCTCGGCCCAGCTGCTCCAGCTGGCCGAACAGCTCGACCTGCCCGAAGCGGCCGGGCTGCGCAGCAAGCTCGAGCAGCAGCTGGCGCAGTGGACCGACCCCAAGGGCTGCGACACCCGGCCGGCGTTCTGCTTCGTCTACGACCCCCAGGCCAAGGGCGTGGTGGGGATGACGCCGTCGTTCGGCTCGGACCAGTTCAACGACCACCACTTCCACTACGGCTACTTCCTCTCCACCGCGGCGATCCTCGCCCAGGGCCACCCGGACCTGGTGGCGAAGTACAAGCCGGTGATGGACCTGCTGGCCGCCGACCTGGCCAGCTCGGGCGACAACGGCGCCTTCCCCGACCGGCGGACGTTCGACGCCTACGCCGGCCACAGCTGGGCCTCGGGCACCTCGCCGTTCGCCGACGGCAACAACCAGGAGTCGAGCGCGGAGGCGATGAACGCCTGGAACGGCCTCGCCCTGTGGGGTGACGTCAGCGACGACAAGCCGCTGGCCACCGAGGCGCGGTGGATGCTGTCGACCGAGGCGCAGGCCGGGCTCGACTACTGGACGAACTTCGACACCAGCGACCCGGTCTACCAGGGCTTCGACCACAAGATCGTCTCGCTCAACTGGGGCGGCAAGCGCGACTACGCGACCTGGTTCTCCCCCGAGCCCGCGGCGATGCTGGGAATCCTGCTGATCCCGATGAGCCCGGCCTCCACCTACCTGGCCGGCGACCCGGCGCGGATCGAGGCCAACGTCCAGGAGGCGACCGGCGGGAAGTTCGACCAGAAGTTCGGCGACTACATCCTGATGTACTCGGCGCTGGCCGGACCGGAGCAGGCGCAGAAGGCGCTGGCGATCGGCAAGACGCTCGACGACCAGTGGATCGACGACGGCGACAGCAAGGCCTACCTGTTGGCCTGGCTGATGACCCGCGCCGACGGCTGACCCGCGGTCGACCGTCGGAGCCCGGTGGCCGCCCGCACGGCGGCGGCCACCACGCAGACGAGAGTCGGGGGCACCCGGGAACACCCGTCCGGGGGGGATGGCTGCGGCCGGCTGGTTCCGGGGGGAACGGCCGGCCCGTGACACCGGGCCCCCGACTCTCCTGCACGGTCCCGCCTGCAGGGAACGGGGCGGCCAGACGTGCTGGTCGACGTCATCGGTGGACGCGACCAGCATCAGGAACGGCGCTACCCCGACAGGGGGGGTAGCGCCGTTCGCCTCTCTGTGGGTGCATCCAGATCGAGCCGGACCGCGAACCCACGACGGTCGGTCGGGTCGACCAGGCGTCTCGCCCCCGAGGACGCCGCCGGTCCGGCCGGCTGGCGTGTCCGGCTCACCCGGCCGGCGGCACGCCCGGCGCCCCACCCGTGGCGTCCGCCCGGAGCAACGCTCACCGAGCACCGCTCGATCCCGACCAGGCAGGAGCCCGGCGATGCCGCTGACCAGACGACGTTTCCTCACCGGGGCGGCGGCCACCGCCACCGCCCTCCCGCTGGCTGCGGCCGGCTGCGGGTTCGCCCCCGCCGGCTCCAAGGCCGCGGCGAACCCGGACACCCTGACTTTCACCACCTGGGGCACCGACGCCGAGCTCGCCGGCTTCCGCGCCGCGATCGCCGGCTTCGAGAAGGCCAACAGCGGGGCCAAGGTCAACCTCAACGCGGTGCCCTACGAGCAGATGTTCACCGACATCGACGCCCAGCTGCAGACCGGCAACCCGCCGGACGTGTTCCGGGTGCCCTACTACACGTTCGGTGCCTACGCCGGCCGCGGCCAGCTGCTCGACCTCAGCTCGCAGCTGCCCTCCGGCTTCGGCGACCGGTTCACCCCGGCGGCCTGGGCGGCGGTGCAGAACAGCGGCAAGCCCTACGGCGTCCCGCACCACACCGACACCTCGGCGATCCTTTACAACACCGCGCTGATGAAGGGGGCCGGGATCACCGACATCCCGACCAAAGCCGAGGACGCCTGGACCTGGGACGAGTTCACCGCGGTGGCCCGCAAGCTGCGGTCCTCGCTGCCCGCCACCAAGTTCCCGTTCGGCTACAACTGGCAGGGCAACGGCGTCACCCGCTGGCTCAACCTGCTCTTCCAGGCCGACGGCCGGTTCCTCGACGAGCAGCTCAGCGGCCCGGCGATCAACTCCGACGCCGGCCGGGCCGCCGTCGAGTTCAGCAAGGACTTCTTCACCCAGAAGTTCGTCCCGCCGAACAGCTCGGTCAAGGCCACCACCTACGTGGCCGACAGCTGGTACGCCCAGACCACGGCGATGGTGTTCTCCGGGGCCTTCGCGATCCCCGACGCGACCGAGAACCTCAAGTTCGAGTGGGGCGCCACCTACGCCCCGCGCAAGGTCCGCGGCGGCGGCGACTTCGGGGGGAACGCGCTGGTGGTGACCGCCAAGGCGAAGAACCCGAAGCTGGCCACGGCCTTCCTCGACTTCGTCACCCAGGCCGACCCGATGCGGACGTTCTGCGCGGGCGCGTCGCTGCTGCCCACCCGGCGCGACCTGTCGGCCGACGGGATCGAGTTCAAGATCCGGCCCGAGCTGTCGCCGGTGTTCGTCGGCCAGTCGCGGGTCGTCCGCGCCACCGACTCGGCGCAGGTCGCCTCGCCGTCGATGTCGGGCATCATCACGGTGCTCAAGGACCAGCTCGACAAGGCGTTCGTCGGCGGCCAGAGCACCGCTGCGACGATCAGCGGGCTGAGCAGCGGGATCGCGCAGGCCCTGCAGAAGTGAGTCGTCCGACCGCGTCGCGGCAGCGACGGGCCGAGGCCGCGACGGCGTACGCCTTCCTGGCCCCGAACGTCCTGGTGCTGGCCCTGTTCGTGCTGCTGCCGCTCGGCTGGGCCGTCGGGCTGAGCTTCCAGCGCACCGACGGGTTCGGGGCCGGGCGCTGGATCGGGTTCGGCAACTATCTGCGGCTGGTCGGCGACCCGCTGTTCTGGCGTTCGACGCTCAACACGGTGGCGTTCACGGTGATCGTCACCCCGCTGTCGATGGCGCTCGGGCTCGGGGCGGCACTGCTGCTCAACGCGGCGCTGCCGGCCCGTCCGGTGTTCCGCTCGGTGTTGATCATGCCGATGGCCGTCTCCGGGGTGGCCACCGCGCTGATCGGGCTGCTGGTCTTCGACCAGAACAACGGCATCCTCAACGGTCTGCTCGGCGCGGTCGGGCTGCCGCGGATCGACTGGCAGTCCGGCGGGGCGGCGGCGTTCGCCTCGGTGGTGCTGATCACGCTGTGGTGGCGGGTCGGGTTCAACATGTTGATCTATCTCGCCGGGCTGCAGGGGCTCGACCCCGGGCTGCAGGAGGCGGCCCTGCTCGACGGGGCCGGGTGGTGGCAGCGGCTGTGGTACCTGACCGTCCCGCTGCTCGGGCCGGCGTCGTTCTTCCTGCTGATCATCAACGTGATCTACAGCTTCTCGGTCTTCGACATCGTGTTCGTGCTCACCGGCGGCGGACCGCAGAACGCCACCTCGGTGCTGGTCACCTACGCCTACGACACCGCGTTCGTCAGTCGCGACCAGGGCTACGGCGCGGCACTCGGCGTGGTGCTGCTGATCATCTCGCTGGTCTTCACCGCGGTGCAGTGGCGGACCAGCCGGAACCGGGACCAGACCGGATGAGGACCCCACCGGCGTTGACCGCCGTCCGCTTCGTCGGCGCCCTGCTGGTCGCCGTGGTGATCGCCTTCCCGCTCTACTGGATGGTGGTGGTCGCGCTGTCGAGCCGGTCGGACCTGCTCGGCGGGACGCTTCGGCTCTGGCCCGAGCGACTGACCCTGGACAACGTCCGCAACGTGCTCGACAGCTTCCCGGTGCTGACCTGGTTCGGGAACTCGGTGGCCATCGCGCTGACCACCGCGGTGATCACCGTGACGTTCAACCTGCTGGCCGGGTACGCGTTCGCCCACCTGCGGTTCCGTGGCTCGACCCCGCTGTTCCTGCTGATGCTCGGCACCCTGACCCTGCCGCTGCAGGTGATCATGGTGGCGCTGTTCCGGCTGGTCACGAGCCTCGGGCTCTACGGCAGCTACTGGGCGGTGATCCTGCCCACGGCCGCGTCGGCGTTCGGGGTGTTCCTGTCCCGGCAGTTCCTGCTGGCCATCCCGCGGGACCTGATCGAGGCCGCCCGGATCGACGGCGCCGGCCACCGCCAGGTCTTCACCCGGATCGTGCTGCCGATGTCCAAGCCGCTGATCGCGGTGCTGTTCTTCATGTCGCTGCTGGCCTCCTGGAACGACTTCGCCTGGCCGCTGATCGCGCTCAAGGACAACAGCCTGTTCACCCTGCCGATCGGCCTGCTCTACCTGCAGAGCCAGAACGGCCCGGACTACGGCGGCACGATGGCCTTCGCGCTGATCAACGTCGCCCCGATGGTGATCGTCTTCCTGGTCTTCCAGCGCTTCTTCGTCCAGGGCTTCGCCCGCTCCGGGCTCCGCTGACTCCTACCCGGCTCGGCGCACCCCGCACCGCCTGCGCCCACCCCGCACCGCCTGCGCCCACCCCGCACCGCCTGCGCCCACCCCGCACCGCCCATAGGCAGTGCGACGTGGACGCAAAGGGTGCGACGTCAGCTCAGGACGGACAGTTGTCCACAGCTGCAGCAACGGACAACACCTGAGTGATCGGTGATGGCGTCGACTGAGCGTCATGACGATTCCGGCCGTACCACCCGCCATCCTGAGTTCCTCGGACCTGCGCACCGAGGGACTTTCCCATCGCGACGCCGGTCTGCTGGTGGAGCGTCGGGAACTCGAACGGTTGCGTCGTGATCGCTACGTCCGACCGTCGTGGGAGCCGGGCGGCCTCGACCACCGCGAGCAGCACCGGCTGGAGATCCGGGCGCACGTCAGCGCGGTCTGCGACGACGCGGTCGTCAGCCACTGGTCGGCCGCGGTCCTGCACGGTCTGCCCTTCTGGAACGGCGACCTCGACCGGGTCCACCTCACCCGGAGCCGTTCGCACGGCGGCCGACGCCGCACCCGACAGCACGTCCACCCGACACCGTGGCGCGCGGAGGAGATCGTGCTGCTCGACGGCGTCCCGGTGACGACAGCAGCGCGCACGGTGATCGACCTGGCCAGGCACACCGATCTGCGCCGCGGTGTCGCGGTCGCCGATGCCGCACTCGCGAAGGGTGTGCGAGCCGACGAGCTCGAGGAGGTCCTCGGCTGGAGCCGCCGTCGCCCGGGCATGCGGACAGCGCGCCACGCCGTGAGGCTGGCCGACGGCCGCAGCGAATCCGTGGGTGAGTCCGTCAGCCGGGTCGTGCTCCACCAGCTGGGGGTGCCACCGACGGACCTGCAGTACGAGGTGATCGACACCGACGGCCTGACCGTCGGCCGCGCCGACTTCTGCTGGGAGGACCACCGCACGCTCGGCGAGTTCGACGGCCGGATCAAGTACGACGGTCTCGTGCCCGAGGGGCGATCAGCCCGTGAGGTCATCTACGCCGAGAAGCGACGGGAGGACGCTCTGCGGAGTCTGGGCTGGGAGGTCGTCCGCTGGTCCTGGGACGACCTGGCCCACCCCGAGCGCATCCTCGCCGCGCTCCACCGGGCCTTCACCCGGGCAGCGCTCCGGCGCGGGTGACCGAGGGCAGAGCACGGCGCTCTCGACGAGCTCGCTCCGGAGTGTTGCCGCGCCGACCTCCGTGACCGACCTCGCACCCTCTGCGTCCACGTCGCACCGGCTATAGGGCGTGCGGGGTGCACGTAGACGGTGCGACGTGGCGTTCAGCGCGGAGGGAGGTGGACGCAGGCGGTGCGACGTGCGATCAGCGGAGAAGCAGGCGCCCGGCCCGAGCCGGGGGCCGGCCGCAGCAGCCACACGACCTCGCACCCTCTGCGTCCACGTCGCACCGGCTATAGGGCGTGCGAGGTGGACGCAGACGGTGCGACGTGCGGGTCAGGGCGGGGCAAAGGCCGGGGCGGGCCGGGGCGTGGGGCGGGCGGGGCGTGGGGCGGGCGGGGCGCGGGCGGGCGGGACGGGTGCGGCCGGGACATGGCCCGAGGCGGGGCCGGTGGGTCAGCCGAGGACGATCTCGACCCGCTGGAACTCCTTGACCTCGGTGTAGCCGGTGGTGGCCATCGCGCGACGGAGGGCGCCGACGAGGTTCATGGTGCCGTCGCTGACCGTCGAGGGGCCGTGCAGGATCTGCTCAAGGGTGCCGACCGAGCCGACCTCGACCCGCTCGCCGCGGGGCAGCGTCTCGTGCCAGGCCTCGGCGCCCCAGTGGAAGCCGCGGCCGGGGGCGTCGGTGGCGCGGGCCAGCGGCGAGCCGACCATCACCGCGTCGGCGCCGCAGGCGATCGCCTTGGCGATGTCACCCGACCGGCCGACCGAACCGTCGGCGATCACGTGGACGTAGCGACCGCCGGACTCGTCGAGGTAGTCGCGGCGCGCGGCGGCGACGTCGGAGACCGCCGAGGCCATCGGCACCGAGATGCCGAGCACCGAACGGGTGGTGTGCGCCGCTCCCCCGCCGAAGCCGACCAGGACCCCGGCCGCACCGGTCCGCATCAGGTGCAGCGCCGCCTGGTAAGTAGCGCACCCGCCGACGATCACCGGCACGTCGAGGTCGTAGATGAACTGCTTGAGGTTGAGCGGCTCGGCCGCCGAGCTGACGTGCTCGGCCGACACCGTGGTCCCGCGGATGACGAAGAAGTCGACCCCGGCCTCGACCACCGCCGAGGCGAACTGAGCGGTGTGCTGCGGCGACAATGCTCCGGCCGCCGGCACCCCGGCCTCGCGGATCTCGGCGATCCGCTTGCCGATCAGCTCGGCCTGGATCGGGGCGGCGTAGATCTCCTGCAGCCGCTTCGTGGCGGTCGCCGGGTCGGCGAGCCCGGTGATCTCGTCGAGCAGCGGCTGCGGGTCGGCGTACCGGGTCCACAGCCCCTCGAGGTTGAGCACGCCGAGCCCGCCGAGCCGGCCGAGGGTGATCGCGCTCTGCGGCGACATCACCGAGTCCATCGGCGCGGCGATCAGCGGGAAGTCGAAGGTCAGCGCGTCGATCCGCCAGCTCAGCGACACCTCCTCGGTGCCGCGGGTGCGCCGGCTCGGCACGATCGCGATGTCGTCGAACGCGTACGCCTGCTCGGCCCGCTTGCTCCGACCGACCTCGATCACCATCTGGCCCCTGCTTCCTTGCTCGTGGCCGTTCCCGCCCGGGTCGACCGACCCGGGTCAGCGCGAGTAGTTCGGCGCCTCGACCGTCATCTGGATGTCATGCGGGTGCGACTCGCGCAGCCCGGCGCTGGTGATCCTGACGAAGGTGCCGCGCTCCTGCAACTCGGGGATGGTGTTCGCGCCGACGTAGAACATCGACTGCCGCAGCCCCCCGACCAGCTGGTAGGCCACCGCGGCCAGCGGGCCGCGGAACGGCACCTGGCCCTCGATGCCCTCGGGGACGATCTTGTCGTTCTCGCTGACGTCGCTCTGGAAGTAGCGGTCCTTCGAGTACGACCCGCGCCGGCCCCGGCTGGCCATCGCGCCCAGCGAGCCCATCCCGCGGTAGGTCTTGAACTGCTTGCCGTTGATGAAGACCAGGTCGCCCGGGCTCTCCTCGCAGCCGGCCAGTAGCGAGCCGAGCATCACCGTGTCGGCCCCCGCCACCAGCGCCTTGGCGATGTCGCCGGAGTACTGCAGCCCGCCGTCGCCGATCACCGGGATGCCGGCCTCGCGGCAGGCCCGGGAGGCGTTGTGGATCGCCGTCACCTGCGGGACGCCGACGCCGGCGACCACCCGGGTGGTGCAGATCGAGCCCGGTCCGACGCCCACCTTGACGCCGTCGACACCGGCCTCGACCAGCGCCTTGGCCCCGGCGTAGGTGGCGACGTTGCCGCCGACCACGTCGACGTGGTCGACCATCGGCTCGGCCTTGAGCTTGCGGATCATGTCGAGGACGCCCTGGCTGTGGCCCGAGGCCGTGTCGACGATCAGCATGTCGACGCCCTCCTCCACCAGCGCCATCGCGCGCTCCCAGGCGTCGCCGAAGAACCCGACCGCGGCGGCCACCCGGAGCCGGCCCTGCGGGTCCTTGCTGGCGTTGGGGTACTGGTCGGACTTGACGAAGTCCTTGAGGGTGATCAGGCCGCGCAGCTTGCCGTCGGCGTCGACCAGCGGCAGCTTCTCGATCTTGTGCCGGGCCAGCAGCCCGAGCGCGTCGTCACCGCTGATCCCGACGTGCCCGGTGACCAGCGGCATCTTGGTCATCACGTCGCCGACCCGGCGGCGCGGGTCGGTCTCGAACCGCATGTCGCGGTTGGTGACGATGCCGAGCAACCGGCCGTCGGGGTCGACCACCGGGACGCCGGAGATCCGGTAGCGCCCGCAGAGCTCGTCGGCCTCGCCGATGGTGGCGTCCGGGGAGATGGTGATCGGCTCGTCGACCATCCCGGCCTCGGACCGCTTGACCACGTCGACCTGGTGGGCCTGGTCCTCGATCGACAGGTTGCGGTGCAGCACGCCGAGACCGCCCTCGCGAGCGATGGCCACCGCCATCCGCGACTCGGTCACGGTGTCCATCGGCGAGCTGACCAGCGGGATCTTGATGCTGATGTTCCGCGACACCCGCGCGGTGGTGTCCACGGCCGAGGGGATCACGTCGGTCTCGTTCGGCTGCAGCAGGACGTCGTCGAACGTCAGCCCGAGCGGGGCGAACTTGTCCGGGACGCCCGCGGCGTTCAGGTCCGGGTACTGCGCGGCGACGGCCGGGTCGGACGGGTTCAGATCAGCTGGCAAGCTCACGGAGGCCCTTCCGCCGGAGAATTCAAGGGGCGCCGGCTCGCCCGAACGACGTTGGACGAGGGTCCATCGTAGCCGTCGCGCCGACGCCGACCCAGGGCCGTCCGTTACCGCCCGCCCCTCGCCTCCGGTCACCCGGGCCCGGAGACGCAGGAACCCCCGCCGCGGGTGCGGCGGGGGTGCCTGTCGGTCCTCAGCGAGCCCGCGCCGGGGCCTGTGACGGGCGTCTCGGTCAGTGGCTGTGACCAGCCGCCGCCGGGGCGTCGTCCTCCTCGGGCTTCTCCACCACCAGGGTCTCGGTGGTGAGCAGCAGCGAGGCGATCGAGGCCGCGTTGGCGAGCGCCGACCGGGTCACCTTGACCGGGTCGATGACGCCCTGCGCGAGCAGGTCGCCGTACTCGCCGGTCGCCGCGTTGTAGCCCTGGCCGGGCTCCATCTCGGCCACCTTGGAGGTCACCACGTACCCGGGCTCGCCACCGTTCTCGGCGATCCAGCGCAGCGGCTCCACCACCGACTTCTGCACGATGGCCACACCGGTCTTCTCGTCACCGGTGAGCCCGAGGCCCCCGGTGAGCGCGGTGGCCGCGTGGACGAGGGCGGAGCCGCCACCGGCGACGATGCCCTCCTCGATCGCGGCGCGGGTCGCGGAGACCGCGTCCTCGATCCGGTGCTTCTTCTCCTTGAGCTCGACCTCGGTGGCCGCGCCGACCTTGATCACGCAGACGCCGCCGGCCAGCTTGGCCACCCGCTCCTGCAGCTTCTCGCGGTCCCAGTCGGAGTCGGTCCGCTCGATCTCGGCCTGCAGCTGCGCCACCCGGGCCGACACCTCGGACGCCTCGCCGGCGCCGTCGACGATGGTGGTGTCGTCCTTGGTGACGACGATCCGCCGGGCCCGGCCGAGCACCTCGAGGCCGACCTGGTCGAGCTTGAGCCCGACCTCGGGGGCGACGACCTGACCACCGGTCAGGATCGCGATGTCCTCGAGCATGGCCTTGCGCCGGTCACCGAAGGCCGGGGCCTTGACCGCGACCGAGGTGAAGGTGCCGCGGATCTTGTTCACCACGAGGGTGGACAGCGCCTCGCCGTCGACGTCCTCGGCCACGATGAACAGCGTCCCGGAGGCGCCGATGACCTTCTCCAGCAGCGGGAGCAGGTCGTTCATCGAGCTGATCTTGCCCGAGTTGATCAGGATGTAGGGGTCCTCGAGGACGGCCTCCATCCGGTCGGCGTCGGTGACGAAGTAGGGCGACAGGTAGCCCTTGTCGAACTGCATGCCCTCGGTGAACTCGAGCTCGGTGCCGAAGGTGTTCGACTCGTCGACGGTGATCACGCCGTCCTTGCCGACCTTGTCGAACGCGTCGGCGATCAGGGCGCCGATCTGCTCATCGCGGGCCGAGATGGTGGCGACGTGGGCCATGTCCTGGGTGGTCTCCACCCCACGGCTGTTCTGCCGCAGCCGCTCCTCGAGGGCGGTCACGGCCTGGTCGATGCCCCGCTTGAGGGCGATCGGGTTGGCGCCGGAGGCGACGGCCTTGAGGCCCTCGTGCACCAGGGCCTGGGCCAGCACGGTCGCGGTGGTGGTCCCGTCACCCGCGATGTCGTTGGTCTTGGTGGCCACCTCCTTGGCGAGCTGGGCACCGAGGTTCTCGTACGGGTCGTCGAGCTCGACCTCGCGGGCCACGGTGACGCCGTCGTTGGTGATCGTGGGGGCGCCCCACTTCTTGTCCAGGACGACGTAACGGCCCTTCGGGCCGAGGGTGACCTTCACGGTGTTCGCCAGGGTGTCCACGCCGCGCTCGAGCGCCTGGCGGGCCTCCTCGTTGAACGTGAGGATCTTGGGCATGAGAGGGAACTCCCTTACTTCTTGACGACGGCGAGGATGTCGCGCGCGTTGAGCAGCAGCCACTCCTGGCCGTCGTACTTGACCTCGGTGCCGCCGTACTTGCTGAAGATCACGACGTCGCCGTCGGCCACGTCGAGCGGCACGCGCTTGCCGTTGTCATCGATGCGACCCGGCCCGGTGGCGATGACCTCGCCCTCCTGCGGCTTCTCCTTGGCGGTGTCCGGGATGACCAGGCCGGAGGCGGTGGTCTGCTCGGCTTCGAGTGGCTTGACGAGGACGCGGTCCTCGAGCGGCTTGACCTTGACTGCCACTTCAAACCCCTTTCACAGGTGGATGTCTCGTGTGTTCGGATGTTCCGTGGTCCAGCCGGGACGTCGTCGCGGTGCCGTCCGGGAAGCTGGCACACTCATGGGTCGAGTGCTAAGGGGAGATTAGCACTCGGCGGAATCGAGTGCCAGGAGGGTGCGGAGGGGTCGTGGCCGTCTTCGAGTTCACCGCCGAGGTGTGGCGCTGGAGCGCCCGGGCCGACCAGGTCTGGGCCTTCGTCAGCGTGCCGCGGGAGGCCAGCGAGCAGATCGAGGACCTGGCCGAGGCGCTCCCGCCGGCCGGCTTCGGCGCGGTCCGGGTGCGGGCGGCGATCGGCGGCTCGCAGTGGACGACCTCGGTGTTCCCGGGCGGGGACGGGCGCTACAGCCTGCCGGTCAAGAAGGCCGTCCGGGTGCGCGAGGGGCTGGAGCTCGGCGACACCGCCCAGGTCTGGATCGAGACGGTCGACGTCTGACCGGCCCGGCCCCGGTCAGTCCTCGCGCCGCCAGGGCAGCCGGGGCTGACCGACCCGCGACAGCGCCTCCTGGGCCACCCAGTGCCGCGACCCGGACGGGGCGGTGATGAGGCAGACCGGCTCGCCGTCGACCACCGCAGTGTCGCGGACCACGGTGACGAAACCCGGCTTGAGCTGCCGCCCGTCGTCGAGGGTGATGGTCGAGGCCGGCCGGACCGGCTGGCCGATCCGCAGCGCCTTCGGCGGCAGGAACCACATCCCGAGCAGGGCGATCGGGCCCAGCACCACCGTGATGATCATGAAGATCCGGTCGTCCCAGCCCTTGCGGCGGGCGTCCCAGCCGGCCGCGATGCCGGCGGCCACGTACAGCGCGACCAGCAGCACCCAGGTCATGGCGGGCGAGCATACGCGCCCGGCCGGGAGCCCTCAGGACGTCCCGAGATCGATCCGGTCGACGTTGACGATCGTGGTGCTCGGGGCCTCGATCACCAGCGTGTGCCGGCCGGGGGTGAGCAGCGGGCTGGCCCAGCTCTTCACCCCGTCGCGGCGGACCTTGCTGATGTACTGGTCGAGGGTGTCGACCTGAACGCCGTCGATCAGCACCCGCGGACGGCCGAAGTTCGGTGCCTGGGAGTACCAGACCCGCGCCCCCACCCCGGTGAAGGTCACGGTCGCGCGGGCGTTGGTGCTGCGGGCGTAGTGGAAGGTGCCCTGGTAGGCGCCGTCGCGGGTGCCGGCCACCCAACCGCCGGTGTAGACGATCCGGTCGTCCCCGGTCCCGGTGTCGGTGTCGTCGAGCACCCGGACGGCCGGGACGCCGTCGAGACCGCGGACGGCGAACCGCTGCAGCCCGTAGGCGTCGGTGCGTCCGGACTGGTCGCTGCGGGCCACCGGCACCCAGACCGCGCCACCGGCGACCGACGGCGTGCCGACCCCGCCCACGGCCTGGAAGTCGCCGGCCGGCAGGGTGTTGACCGAGACGACGGCCAGCTGGTCGCCGTCGGCGGGGTCCACCGCCTGCAGGGTGAGGAACCGGGCGAAGAAGACCACCCCGTTCGCGGCGGCCGCGCCCCCGTTCACCCGGACGCCGCGCCAGAGCTGGTCGCCGTCGGACAGCGCGAGCGCGGTGGCGCGGAACAGCCCGTCGTCGCCCCGGAGCGCGCCGACGACCCGGGACCCGAACACCGCGACCGGACCGTCCAGGGCGGCGTCGCTCGACCAGCGGACCGCACCGGTGGCCGCGTCGAGAGCGGTCAGCCCACCCGGCGCGGAGGCCACCACCGTCGTCCCCGAGACCGCCGCGGGACACCCGTCGGGGGCGTCGAGGGTCCGGGTCCAGGCCGGGGCCCCGGTGCTCGCCGACAGCGCGACGACCCCGCCCGCAGCGAGCCGGACGTAGACCCGGCCGTCGGCGACCGCCGGGGCGGCGGTCTCGGAGGCACCGGCGAGCGGGACGCTCCACAGCGTCTGACCGGTGGCCGCCGACAGCGCAGCCACGCCCGCACCGGAGCCGAGCGTCCCGCTGACGTAGACGACGCCGTCGGCCAGGGCGGCCTGGCCCGCGGTGACGCTCAGCGTGCTGCTCCACCGGACGGTGCCGGTGGCCTGGTCGAGGGTCTGCACCCGGCCGCCGGCGAGGACGTGCAGCCGGCCGCCGGCGAGGACGTGCAGCCGGCCGCCGGCGAGGACGTGCAGCCGGCCGCCGCCGGCCAGCACCAGCGGCCCGTCGAGCGGCAGCGTCCGGCTCCAGAGCGTGCTGCCGTCGGCCCGGGTGGCCAGCACCGCGCCGGCGTCCAGATCGCCCACGAAGACGGTCTGGCCGACCACGGTGGGGGCGGTGCGGACCCAGCGCTGCAGACCGGCGTCGGTCCGCGCCAGCCCGGCGACCGTCGCCGGCCGCAGGCCGTTCTCGCCGGCGTTGACGTTGGTCTGGGTGGCGCTGCCCCCCGGCTGGCTCCAGGGCGAGGCGAGCGAGGTCCAGGTCGCCTGCGCGGTGAACCGGCTGGAGGACCCGTCCGCGGACACCCCCACCGGGCCGAGCGGGGTGACCGCGGGCACCGCGATCCGGTAGCCGGTCAGGCTGCCGTCCGGACCGGCCACCGGGGAGGCCACCGCGCGCGGCCCGACCGAGAAGGTGACCCGTTCCCCCGGGCTGAAGCCGGTCACGCTGACCAGCAGGGAGGAGCCGGCCGACCCCGAGCCGGCGCTGAGCCGGATCGTCGGACCGGTCTCGGTGCCCGCCTCGGCGGTGCGGGCCGGAGCGAGCAGGCCCACCACGGTGAGCGCGAGCAGGGTGAGGACCAGGACCAGCCGGCTGAGCCGGCGCGGGGGGAGGACAGACATGACGACCGCTCTCTGGGTCTTCGAGGGGACCCGGGACAGTCCACCTGAGAGAAGTCTGGCAAAGATTCTAGCGCTTACCAGAGGTTGACCGGATGTCGCCGTCCGGCGTCGATCCCGGCGGCCGTGGACGACCGGGTCAGAACGACCCGACGTCCACCCGGTCGACGTCGACCGCCGCACTGCCGGTGCTGGTGACCGTGAGGGTGTGCGTGCCCCGGGCCAGCGTGGGGTCGACCCGCTCGCCGGTGCTGAAGCCGGTGCCGCTGACCAGCACCGAGCCCCCGGGGACGCCCGAGGCGGCACTCGTGCGCAGACCGAGCGGGGCGACGACCCGCTCGTGAGTGGCCACGGCCGCCGGGACCGCGGGCGCGAGCAGCAGCACCGCCCCGAGAAGCGGCACCAGCACGCGGAGGCGTCCGGATCGGGAGTGCGGACGGGTGGGGCCGGCGGTCCGGACATGGCAGCCTTCGGGGGGTGAGGCGGATGCTGAGCCGATCCTGGCAGCGGACGGGCGTGGGTGTGCCCGGCCCCGCGCGGGTCCGTGCCGGGGACGCGGGCGGTGACCGGTGAGCGACGGCGCAGCCGCGGCAGGACCGCCGCCGGGTCCGGCGGTTCCCCGCGGTCTGCTGGGCGTCCCGGGCCGGCTGCCGTTCCGGATCAGTCGGCAGCCACCCGCCGAGGACCTGGCCTGGCTGGTCGACCGGTTCTGGTCGTCGGCCTGGGACCTGCCCGACGGGGACGCGGTGACTGCGCGGGTGCTCCCCCACCCCAACGTCAACCTGACCGTCGAGGGCCACGACGACACCCTGGTGGTGACCGGCACCGCCCGCGGCGTCTGGCACCGGACCCTGACCGGCACCGGCGACGTGCTGGGGATCAAGTTCACCGTCGGCGCCTTCCGGCTGGTCAGCGAGCGGGCCCCGCGGCTCGACCCCGTCGGCGAACCGGCCGAGTCGCTGCTGCCGGGTGGCGCCGGGCTGAGGTCGGCCCTGGCCGGCCGGTCGCGCGCGGAGCAGCGGACGGTCCTCGAGGACTGGCTGCGACGGCTCCGGCTCGAGCCGACCAAGGAGCTCCACACCGTGCAGAGGGCCGCCGCCGCGCTGCTCGGCGATCCCGCGGTGACCCGGGTCGGCCAGGCGGCCGAGCTCGTCGGGGTCAGCGAACGCACCCTGCAGCGGCTGTTCGCCGCCTGGGTCGGGCTCTCGCCCGGGTGGGTGCTCCGCCGCGGCCGGTTGCACGCGGCCGCCGAGCGGGTGATCCAGCTGGCCGCTGCCGGCCGGAGCGACGGTCAGGAACGGTTCGCCGACGTCGCCGCCGAGTACGGCTATGCCGATCAGGCGCACTTCACCAACGAGTTCCGCCGCGTCCTCGGCGCGCCGCCGGCCGCCTGGGCCGCCACCCTGGTCACCCGGACCGACCCCACCCCGGTGCCCAGCACGGCACCCTGAGCCCCACCCCCGCACCCTGAGCCTGAGCCCCACCCCCCCGGCACCCTGAGCCCCACCCGTGCCCTGAGCCTGTCGAAGGGCGACAGCCGAGCGCTTCGACAGGCTCAGCGCACGTCCCCACCGCGCTTCGACGGGCTCAGCGCACGTCCCCACCGCGCTTCGACAGGCTCAGCGCACGTCCCCACCGCGCTTCGACAGGCTCAGCGCACGTCCCCACCGCGCTTCGACAGGCTCAGCGCACGTCCCCACCGCGCTTCGACAGGCTCAGCGCACGTCCCCACCGCGCTTCGACAGGCTCAGCGCACGTCCCCACCGTCCTTCCAACAGCTCAGTGCACGTCCCCACCGTCCTTCCAACAGCTCAGCGCGCGTCCCCACCGTCCTTCCAACAGCTCAGCGCGCGTCCCGCCGCGCTTCGACAGGCTCAGCGCACGTCCCCACCCGCGCCCTGAGCCTGTCGAAGGGCGTCCCGTCGGGCGGGCACGCGTCAGAATGACCGGGTGCTGCCCCTCGGCCTGACCCCGGAGGCGTTGGCCGCCGCCGCGGACGAGACCGACCCGGGCTCGCTCGGTGCGGGCAGCCGGCTCCGCGCGCGGTTCGGCGCCGAGCTGGCGGCCGCCGCGGTCGACCAGGTGGTGTTGCGGCGCCGGGCCTGGGCCAAGTTCGGCGACGCCGCGGACGGGCTGTTCCTGACCCGCGACGGCCTCGAGCAGGCCACCCGTCCCGCGGTCGCCGACCACCACGCGGTCCGGCTGGCGGCGACGGGGGCGACCACGGTGCTTGACCTCGGCTGCGGGATCGGCGCCGACGCGCTCGCGTTCGTCCGGGCCGGGCTGCGGGTGATCGCCGTCGAGCGGGACCCGCGGACCGCCGAGATCGCCCGGGCGAACCTGGACGGCACCGGCGCCGAGGTGCTGACCGGGGACGCCGAGGAAGTCGTCGACGGGCTGCTCGGCCGGGTCGACGCGGTCTATCTCGACCCGGCGCGGCGGGCCGGGAGCGGGCGGCTGTGGCGGGTCGAGGACTTCACCCCGCCCTGGGCGCTGACCACCCGGCTGCTCGACGGGAGCCGGCCGGCCGCGGTCAAGCTCGGCCCGGCGCTGCCGCACCGGCTGGTTCCGGACGGCGTCGAGGCGGAGTGGGTGACCGACCACGGCGAGACCGTCGAGGTGGGTCTGTACGCCGGACCGGGGGTGACGCCGGGGCGGGCGGCGCTGGTGATGCCCGACCACCGGCTGGTCCCCGATCCGGGTGCGCGGGTCGCGGTGCGTCCGCTCGGCGCGGTGCTGATCGAGCCGGTCGGCTCGGTGATCCGGGCCGGGGCGATCCCCACGCTGGCCGCTGCGCTCGACGCCGGGCTGGTCGCCGACGACCTCGCCTATCTGACCGCCGACACCGTCCCCGACACCCCGTTCGCCACCGCCTTCGCGGTCCGGGAGGTGCTGCCGTGGAAGGAGAAGATGCTGCGCGGCTGGGTGCGCGAGCGTGCGGTGGGCAGGTTGGAGATCAAGGTCCGCGGGCTCGACGTCGACCCGGCCCAGCTCCGGAAGCGGCTGCGTCCGTCCGGCCCGGGCGAGGCGACCCTGATCATCACCCGGACCCCCGACGGCGCCCGGGTGGTCGTGGCCGACCGCCTCGGCTGAGGTACCGCGGACCGTCGCACTAGGGTTCCGGGGTGCCGGACGCCGCAGACCGATCCCCGGACGACGACGCGTTCCTCGACGAGCTCGGGCGGCGGACGTTCGCCTGGTTCCTCGACCACACCGACCCCGCCACCGGACGGACGCCGGACCGGACCCCGGACCCCGCGTTCGCCAGCATCGCGGCGATCGGGTTCGGCCTGACCGGGTACGGGATCGGCGCCGAGCGCGGCTGGATCACCCGCGCCGAGGCGGTGGCCCGCACCGCCGCCACCCTCGACGCGCTGCTGGCCCTGCCCCAGCACGCCGGACCCGACGCGGGCGGTCACCGCGGCTTCTTCTATCACTTCCTCGACCTCCGGACCGGGCTCCGGTACGGCGGCTGCGAGCTGTCCAGCGTCGACACCGCGCTGCTGATGGGCGGGGTGCTGTTCGCCGCGGCCTACTTCGACGCCGACGACCCGGCGGAGCGGGCGGTCCGGGAGGCCGCCGAGGCCCTGTACGCCCAGGTCGACTGGACCTTCCTGCAGAACGAGCCGCCGCTCGTCTCGATGGGCTGGACGCCCGAGCACGGCTACCTGTCCGCGCAGTGGCGCGGCTACAACGAGGCGATGCTGGTCGTCCTGCTCGCCCTCGGCTCGCCCACCCATCCGGTGGGCGAAGACGCCTGGCCGGCCTGGTGCGCGACTTACGACCGCGCCTGGGGCCGCTTCGGCGGCGAGCAGCACCTGGCGTTCGGGCCGCTGTTCGGGCACCAGTACAGCCACCTGTGGGTCGACTTCGCCGGGATCGCCGACCCGTGGTGTCGCGCCCACGGTCTCGACTACGCCGAGAACAGCCGCCGCGCCGCGGTCGCCCAGCAGCGTCACGCGATCGACAACCCGGGCGGGTGGGACGGCTACGGCGCCGACTTCTGGGGCCTGACCGCCTGCGACGGACCCGGCGGCGCCCCGGGCGTCCCCGCGACGGCCCACGGCGTGCCGCTGAGCGACTACAGCGCCCGCGGCGCCGGGCTGACCGACGCGTTCGACGACGGCACCGTCGCCCCGACCGGGGCGGCCGGGATGGTCGCGTTCGCCCCCGGGATCGTGGTCCCCACGCTGCGCGCGATGGCCGGACGGCCGGGCCTGTACGGGCCGTACGGCTTCGCCGACGCCGCCAACCCGACGGTCGGCTGGACCGCGGGCACCCAGCTGGGGATCGACCAGGGCCCGATCCTGGGCATGACCGAGAACCACCGCAGCGGGCTGGTCTGGCGGACGATGCGCTCCAGCCCGCACCTGCGGCGCGGGCTGGAGCGGGCCGGCTTCACCGGCGGCTGGCTGGCGGACCCGGCGCCGTCGTGAGCGGTGGGTGAGCGGTGGCCCGAGCGCTAGTCCCGGCGGTCGGCGCGGCTCTCGCGCCAGCGGTCGACCCGGATGGCCACCAGCCCGGTGATCGCCACCAGCGCGCTGGCGATCAGCGCCAAGGTGTTGACGACGATGCTCTCCTCGGTTTGCGGCGCGAACCGGCAGAGCACACAGAGGATGATCATGGCCACCCCGGCCCGCACCAGGACGCGCGAGGCGAGCTGGAGCGGGGTGAGGTCAGCCCACCGAGGCTTGCGCGGGGTGCGATCCCGATCCGCCGGCTGACTCATGAACACCATTCTGGCGCGCTCCGTTCTGGTTCGAGGCGCCGTCACCCTCGTGCGCCAGGTAGCGCAGCGGCGGGATCCGGTCGGAGAAGTGGCAGGCCGCCTGGTGACCCTGGGTCGCGGTGCCGTCGTCGGTCTTCACCTGCTGCAGCGGCGGCGGGGTCGTCCGGCAGACGTCCTGCACCAGCGGGCAGCGGTTGGCGAAGACGCACCCCGTCCAGGACGGCTCGCCGATCAGGCGCTCGGTCTCGCCGCCGGCCGCGGCCTCCTCGGCCTCGCGCTGGCGGGCCAGCGCCGGGTTCGGCACCGGGATGGCCTGCAGCAACATCTGCGTGTACGGGTGCTTCGGGGCGGTGACCACCTCGTCGGTCGGCCCGACCTCGACGATCGACCCGAAGAACATCACCGCGATCCGGCCGCCCTGGGTGAAGTAGCGGACGACGCCGAAGTCGTGGCTGATGAAGACGAAGCCGATCCCGCGCTCGGCCCGGAACTTGAGCAGCAGGTCGAGGATCGCCACCCGCATCGAGACGTCGAGCATCGAGGTGACCTCGTCGGCCACCACGAGGTCGGGTCGCAGGCTGATCGCCCGGGCGATCGAGAGCCGCTGCCGCTGGCCGCCGGACAGCTGGTGCGGATAGCGCTGGAGGAACTCCTTGGTGGGGTCGAGCCCGACCTGCTCGAGCACCTCGAGCATGGCCTGGTCGACCGTCCGCGGGGTCGCGAGCTTGTGGTAGAGCATCCCGGGCGCCAACGTGCTGCCCAGGGTGAGGCCCGGGTTGAGCGAGCCGTACGGGTCCTGGTGCACCAGCTGGACGCGACGCCGCCAGTCCTTCTTGGCCCGGCCCTTGAGCGACCAGATGTCCGAGCCGTCGAAGGCCACCTTCCCCTGGCTCGGCTCGGTCAGCCCGGCGATCAGCCGCCCCATCGTGGTCTTGCCGCAGCCTGACTCGCCGACCACCGCGACGACGTCGCCGGCAACGACCTCGAGGCTCACGTCGCGGAGCACCGGGCGCGGGCTGGTCGGGTAGCTGTGCGTGACGTGCTGGACTTCGAGGAGCGTCATGACGCAGCCCCTTCCCGGTCGGCGTGCGGTGCGGTCCCGTTGCTGTCGGCCCCGGCGGCGTCGCCGTCGAGGCCCCGGTTGACCACGTGACAGCTGACCAGGTGGCCGACCGCGTCGCCGACCAGCGGTGGCTCGGTGCTGCGGCACAGGTCCTCGGCCAGCGAGCAACGTGGCGCGAACCGGCAACCCTGCGGGAGCCGGGCCAGGTTGGGCACGCTGCCGCCGATCGGCTTCACCCGCAGCCCGGAGTCGAGCACGCTCGGGATGGCGTTGATCAACGCCTCGACGTAGGGGTGCCGGCGACCGGCGCCGAAGATCTCGTCGACGGTGCCGGACTCCACCAGGCGGCCGGCGTACATCACCGCGACCCGGGTGGCCAGCTCGGCGACCACCGCGAGGTCGTGGGTGACGAAGATGATCGTCACCCCGAGCTCGCGGTGCAGCTCCTTGAGGATGTCGATGACCAGCCGCTGGTTGAGCACGTCGAGCGCGGTGGTCGGCTCGTCGAGCACCACCAGCGACGGCTTGAGCAGCAGCGCGACCGCGATGGCCACCCGCTGCTTCATCCCGCCGGACAGCTGCGACTCGAAGGACTTCCAGATCCGCTCCGGCGGGAGCTGGACCAGCTCGAGCAGGTGCTCGAAGTAGGCCTTGCCCTCCTCGTCGGAGGAGAACCGGCCCGGGTGGGCGGCCAGGATGTGCTCCACCTGGGTGCCGATGGTCAGCACCGGGTTGAAGGCGTTCATCGCGCCCTGGAACACCATCGAGAGCTCCGAGCCGCGCAGCCCATTGAGCTCGTTCTTGGGCATCGCCGTCGTGCTGCGGCCGCGGAAGCGGACGTCGCCACCGGCGATCCGGCCCGGCGGCGGGACGATGCCGAGCAGCGAGTAGCCCAGGGTGGACTTCCCGCAGCCGGACTCCCCCACCAGCGCGTAGATCTCGCCGGTGCCCACGGACAGGCTCACGTTCTCGACGGCCCGGACCGAACCGGGCCCGTCGCCGAACGCGACGGTCAGGTCGTCGACCTCGAGCAGCGGCGCGGACGGGTCGTCGCCGGCGCGCCGGCGGTCGGTCAGTGTCGCGGTCACTGGACCCGCAGCCTCGGGTTGAACACGCTGTCGAGCGCGCGGGAGAAGAAGACGAACGCGACCTGCAGGATGACGATGGCCGCCATCGGGCTGAACAGGTAGAACGCGCTGTCAGTGGTGTAGAGCGCACCCTGGCTCATCGCCAGATTGATCATGATCCCCCAGTTGGTGCCGCTGATCGGCGCGATCCCGAGCAGGAACAGACCGACCTCGGCGTAGATGGCGCCGGTGATGCCGAGCAGGAAGTGGATCGCCACGTACGGACCGACGTTGGGCAGCAGCTGCCGCCCGATCATGTTGCGCAGCGGCACGCCCTGGAGTCGGGCCGCCTCCACGAAGTCGCTGCTGCGCAGGCTCAGCGCCTGCGAGCGGATGGCCCGGGCCAGACCGGCCCAGGCGGTGATCGAGAGCACCAGGGCCAGCACCACCGGGTTCGAGGTGTGGATCACGCTGGCGATCACGATCACCAGCGGCAGGCCCGGGATGGTGAGGAAGACGTCGGTGATCCGCATGATCACGCCGTCCACCACGCCGCCGACGTAGCCGCTGACCAGGCCGACGATGACGCCGACGGCCACCTGGATGGCTGCGGCGAGCACGCCGACGATCATGATCGGGCGGGCGCCGACGATGATCTGGCTGAGCACACCCTCGCCGAGCGCGTCGGTCCCCAGCGGGTGGGTCAGCGACGGCGGCAGGTAGGCGTTGTTGGGGTCCTGGTCGTTGCCGACCTGGACGATCCACGGGCCGATGATCGCGACGATGCAGTAGATCGCCACGATGATCCCGCCGATCAGGGCACCCTTGTCGTTGCGCAGGATGCGCCACAGATCCGAGGCGAACCTCATGCCATCGACCCCCCGACCGGAACGGCTCCGCTGTCACCCGCGGCCGCCGCCGACGGCGGCGTGTCCGCCGCGCGCTTGCGGGCCGCCGGGCTGGCGATCCGCGGGTCGACCAGCGGGTAGAGCAGGTCGACCAGCAGGTTGGTGACGATCACCGAGATGGTGATCAGCAGGAAGCAGCCCATCATCAGCGAGTAGTCGCGCTGGTTGACCGACTGGATCATGTAGTACCCGACGCCCGGGTACTGGAAGTAGGTCTCGATGAACACCGAGCCGCCGAACATGAACCCGACCGACAGGGCCAGCTGGGTGATCATCGGCAGCATCGAGTTGCGGCCCACGTAGGACCGGGTGATCCGCCGCTCGCTCAGCCCGCGCGACTCCGCCGCCCGGACGTACTCGGCGCCGAGCACCGAGACCGCGCTGCCCTTCATGCCCAGCGCCCACCCGCCGAAGCTGGTGATCACGTAGGCCGCGGTGGGCAGGATCGCGTGGTAGAGCAGGCTGCCGACGTAGGGCAGGTTCGGCCCCGGGGTGACGTCCACCGAGTAGGCGCCGCCGGTCGGGAAGATCGGCCAGGTGTTGGCCAGCAGGTAGAGCAGCACGATGGCCACCAGGTAGTTCGGGATCGCGCTGAGCAGCGAGACCACGAACGTCATCACCTTGGCGAACCGGCTGTTCTGCAGCGCCGCCATCGAGGAGCCGATGGCGATGCCGACCAGGAAGCTGATCACCAGCGAGACCGCGACCACCAGGATGGTCCACGGCAGCGCCTGCGCGATCACCGCGACCACGGTGGTGCCGGGGTTGGTGATCGGCCGGCCGAGGTCACCCTGGAAGGCGTTCCCCACGTAGGTGAGGTACTGCTGCCAGAGCGGTCCGGTCGGGGTCACCCCGTAGATCGCGTTGATCTTCTGCTGGATCTGCTCCGGGGTGAGTCCGCCCTGCATCTGCAGCTGCGCCTGCAGGGCGGACATCGGGTTCCCCGGCATCAGCCGGATCATGAAGAACGACAGCGAGACGACGATGAAGACGATCACCAACGCCATCGCGAGTCGTTTGGCGATGTAGACGGCCACGTGACTCCCTCTTGTCCGATCCGGGTTCTTCTTCGATCCGGGTGATGCGACCGGTGCGGGCCGGCCGGATCAGCTCCGGCCGGCCCTCACCGGGTTCAGCTCTTCGGGACGATGTAGCCCTGCTCCATCGCCAGCACGACGCCCGCGGAGGTGTTGGCCCCGACGATGTCCCACAGCGGGCTCGACCCGTTGTTGGTGGTCGGCGGCCAGTTGGTGAAGCTCTTCTCCGAGTACGAGAACTGGTAGATCTTCGTCGCGTACCAGATGTAGGGCACCTGCTGGTTGACGAACTGCGCCCAGTCCCAGGTGAGGTCCTTCATCTTCTGGTCCGGGGCCACGTTCCGGGCCTGCGCGTCGAGCGTCGAGGAGACGTTGACGTTGCCCAGCCCGGGGACGTTGGCCGTCGGGCCGACGCCGATGCCGCGCTTGCCGGCGTAGTTGCCCAGCGTCTGGTAGTTGTTCTGGCTGCCCATCATCGACTGGTACATGCCCAGCGGGTTGTTGCCGCCGACGAAGTTCATGCCGATCTCGAAGTCACCGTTGTGCTGGTCGGCGTCCTGCTGGGCACCGGTGGTGGCGTTCACGTCGCTCTTGATCCCGAAGTTGGTCAGCGCCTTCGCCGCGGAGGTGAAGGAGGTGACGATGTCCGAGGTGTCGGAGTTGGCGGTGAAGGTCAGCGTGAACGGCTTGCCGTTCGGCAGTAGCCACTGGCCGCCGCTCTTCTTCAGGCCGGCCTGCTGGAGCAGCTGGGTCGCCTTGTCGGCGTCCACCGGGTACTTGTTCAGCGAGTTGATCTGGTCCTGGGTGAGGTACAGGCCCTCCAGCGTCGGGGAGATACCGGTGTTCACCTCCTTCCAGGTGCCACCCGCGCCCTGGGCGGTGCCGTAGGCGGCCTCGCTCATGGTCTGCCGCGGGATCACGTAGGCGAGCGCCTGCCGGACCCGGACGTCGTTCAGCGGCGCCTTGGCGTTGTTGAACTGGAGCACGAAGCCGAAGGCCGACGGGAGCGCCAGCTTGGCGTTCGGGGTCTTGTCCCAGCGCTGCAGGATCGGCGGGGGCAGGTAGACGTTCGAGAAGTCCGCCTGCTGACTGAACAGCTGCGGGTAGATCGTCTGGTTGCTGCCGTTGCCGAAGTTGATGCCGCCCATCTTGATCTTGTCGGCGGCGTAGAACCCGTCCCACTTGCTCAGCTTGGCCTGCGAGGTGGTGATGTTGTCGAGCTTGAACGGGCCGTTGCCGATCAGGGTGTCGACCTTGTAGGAGGCCAGCTTCTGGAAGGCGGTGCTGATCCGCTTGAAGGCGTCCATCTTGCCGGCCTTCGTCGGGTCCTTCTGGTTCTCGGTGAAGTAGGCCGGGACGTCCTCCTCGACCTGCTTGGTGACGAACTTGCCGTAGACGCTCGACGGGTAGACGAAGACGTTGCCGAGGATGTCGTTGTAGGCGAGCGCGGCGGGCTGGCCCTCGCGCAGGGTGAAGTCGACGGTCTGGTCGTCGACGATCTTGAGCCCGGTGATGTCGCTCCACAGGCCGTCACCGCGGAGGCCGTCGAGCAGCACCGTGTCGTAGAGGTCCTTGCTGGTGACGGGGGTGTTGTCCTGCCACTTGACGCCCTCGCGGATGTGCACGCTCATCGTGCTGCCGTTGACCGACCACTTGTCGGCCAGCTGGGGCTCGTAGTCGGTCAGGCTCGGGTACTTCTGCACGGCCAGCCGCTGGACGATGAAGTCGTTGGCGATCCCCAGCCCGTTGACGTTGTACGGGTTGTAGGACCAGGTCGCGTTCCAGCTGCAGCACGGCGAGTAGTTGAGGTACTTGGTGGACGTCGTCGCACCGCTGCCGCCGTTGCCACCGCTGGTGCCGCCGGAGCCGCCCCCCGCGTTGCCGGCGGTGCAGGCCGCGGCGGAGACGCTGAGCGCGCCGACGCCGATCAGGGCCACCGCGGCGCGGCGCAGCTTGCGGGCGGACGAGCGGTTCGGGCTGATCGCGGAGCGCACGGCGGCGAGCCGGCCCCTCAGCCCGGTGCGACGGTCACCGACCGCCGTGTCCCTGGAGGTCGGGGTGCCCGGGGATGGGTCCCCCGGATCGGTTCCGACGCTACGGCCCATGAAGTCCTCCTCGACTGTGACGAGCTGGCGGTCAGCCGTCGGGCTAGATCATGGATTACTCAGACCGTTTTAGTAAAGTCTTCACAAGCCAAAGGTCCAGACCACACCCAAACCGTGATGAAACCCCCGCGTCGAACCTGAGGGCGGGCCTAGGCAGCTGCCGTGGCGGTCGATCGGGACACTACCGGCGCGACCGTCACCGGGAAAGACTGCAACCCGCGGATGAGGCTCCCGGGTCGCCGGGTCAGCGCCCCGGCCCGGCGCAGGTGCGGGAACCGTTGGGCCAGCGTCCGGAGCGCGATGGTCGCCTCGAGCCGGGCCAGCGGGGCCCCCACGCAGTAGTGGATCCCACCCGAGAAGGCCAGGTGCTCCTGCGGGTCGGTGCGGGTGATGTCGAACCGGGCCGGCTCCGGGTACACCGACGGGTCGCGGTTGGCGCCGGCCACGCAGACCACCACGAAGTCGTCGGCGACGAAGTCGTGCCCGCCGATGGTCACCGGCTCGACCACCCGGCGCCCGGTGCGCTGCACCGGCGAGTCGTAGCGCAGGGTCTCCTCGACGACGGCGCCGGCCCGGTCGGGGTCGGCGACCAGCAGCTCCCACTGCTCGGGGTGCTCGAGCAGCGCGAGCACCGCGTTGCCGATCAGGTTGACCGTGGTCTCGAACCCGGCGATCAGCAACAGGGTCAGCAACGGGGCCATCTCGTCGGGGCGGATCACCTCGGGGCCGGCCTCGGCGGCGCGGGTGATCAGGTCGTCCCCGGGTTCGCGGCGCTTGAGCTCGAAGAGCTGCTCGAAGATCCGGCCCAGCGCGGTCCGCGCCTCGACCAGCCGGCGGGCGTGGGCGAGTGAGCGGACGCCGCCGAGCGCGCTGCCGAAGGTCGACCCGTAGCGGGCGAACGCGTCGGCGTCGGCGTCGGGGACGCCGAGCAGGTCGCTGATCACGGTGATCGGCATCGGCGCCCCGACCCGGCTCACCAGGTCGAACGGCTCGTCGGTGGGCAGGTCGTCGAGCAACCGGTTGAGCGCGGCGGTGATCCGGGCGTCCATGCTGCTGAGGTTCCGCGGGCTGAACGACGGCAGCGCGAACCGGCGCAGCCGGGTGTGGTCGGGAGGGTCCATCTCGAGGAACGACAGGTCCGCGCCCTGCTGGCCCTCAGGCGGGGCGCTGCTCATCGCGCGCGACCGGAGCACCTGACGGACCACGTCGTAGTCGGCGCTGGCCCAGACCCCGGCGGCCGAGCGGCTGACCGGCCCGCGGGCCCGGATCCGCTCGTAGAACGGGTAGGGGTCACGCTGGCCCGGCGTTAGGTTGGCCAGGCACAGCGGGTCCCGGCCGACGTAGCCGTGGAAGTTGAACCTGGCCTTGTCGCGGTACAGCGTGTAGGCGAACTGCAGCTGTTCGCGTCGGTGACTCATCCCCGCCCCTCTCGGTCCAGGGCGAGTCTGCTCCCCCGGCCCGCGCCGAGCCATCGGGGACCACCCCGAACCGGTCGAGCCGCGGTCCCGGGACGGTGCGGTCGGGCTCAGAGCGCGACGGTCGAGACCGGCAGCGAGGAGTTCGCGGCGACGTCGAAGGAGGACGGCGCGAGGCCGCGGTCGACCACCTCCGCGCCGAGCACCGCGATCATCGCGCCGTTGTCGGTGCAGAGCCCGGGACGGGGCCGCCGGAGCGCGATCCCGGCCTGCTCGGCGCGCTCGGCCAGCAGCGCCCGGAGCCGGCTGTTGGCCGCCACCCCGCCGCCGATCAGCAGGTCGGTCGAGCCCAGCTCGCGGCAGGCGTCGATCGCCTTGGCGCTGAGCACGTCGCAGACCGCCTCCTGGAAGCTGGCCGCGACGTCGGCCACCGGGACGTCGAGCCCGGCCGCCTCGCGCTGCTCCACCCAGCGGGCCACCGCGGTCTTGAGCCCGGAGAAGGAGAAGTCGAAACGGTGTCGCTCGAGGTCGCGGCGCAAGGTCAGCCCGCGCGGGAAGGCGATCGCCGCCGGGTCGCCGGTGGCCGCCCGGTCGATCACCGGCCCGCCGGGGTAGGAGAGCCCGAGCAGCCGGGCGACCTTGTCGTAGGCCTCCCCCGCGGCGTCGTCGATGGTCGCGCCGACCTCGGTGATCGAGGTGGCGACGTCGTCCACCCGGAGCAGCGAGGTGTGCCCGCCGGAGACCAGCAGGGCCACCGCGGGCTGCGGCAGCGGCCCGTGCTCGAGCAGGTCGACCGCCACGTGCCCGGCCAGGTGGTTGACCGCGTAGAGCGGCTTGTCGAGCGCCCAGGCCAGCGCCTTGGCGCCGGCCAGCCCGACGACCAGCGCGCCCATCAGCCCCGGGCCGGCGGTGACGCTGACCGCGTCGATCTCGGTGAGGTCCACGTCGGCGGCCGCCGCGGCCCGCTCGGCCGCCCGGTGCAGAGTGGGCAGCAGCGCCTCGAGGTGCGCCCGGCTGGCCACCTCGGGCACCACGCCGCCGAACCGGACGTGCAGGTCGACGCTCGAGGCGACCTCGTTGGCCAGCAGCTCGTGCCCGCGGACGATCCCGACCCCGGTCTCGTCGCAGGAGGACTCGATCCCCAGCACCAGCGGCCCGCTCATCGGTCGTCCCTCCCCTGCTCGTCGTGCTGTTCGTGATGGTGCATGTCGTGGTGCTCGTCGTGGTGCTGGTCGGCCTGCTCGTCGAGGATCTGGTCGCGCCACCCCTTGCCGAGGTCGTCGAGCGACCAGAGCTTGAGGATCAGGGCGTCCAGCCCCGGGCCGTAGTAGTCCCGGCGGGCGGCCAGCTGCTCGAACCCGAGCCGCTGGTAGAGCGCGATGGCCGGCTCGTTGTCCCACCGGACCTCGAGCAGGACGGCGCGGGCGCCGGCGTGCCCGACCGCCTCGACGCCGGCCCGGACCAGCGCGGCCCCGATCCCGTGCCGGCGCGCCCAGGGTGCCACCACCAGCCGGAGCAGCTCGGCCTCGCGACCGGCGCGGAGGCTGATCACCCCGGCCACCCGGTGGGTCCGGGCGAGCAGCACCCGGCGTTCGTCACCGACCAGCTCCGCCTGCCAGCTCCGCTCGCTCCACTGCTCGCCGGTCGCGAACCCGGCGCGCTCGAGCTCCATGATCACCGCGAGGTCGTCCCGCCGGGCCGGCGTGATCGCGACCGCTTCCTCGTGAACGGGAGCCGGGTCGGCGGGCACCGTCGGCTGGTCGGCGTCGGTCACGGTCACCGGTGACCGGTCCGGGCGGCCAGCACGGACTTGCGCCGGGTGGGGACCGCGGCGTCCGGACGGCGCAGGTAGAGCGGTTCGTCGCCGACCTCGGGCAGCCCGCCGCCCCAGCGGGCCAGCGCACCGCCGTCGAGCCGCTCGGGTGCGCCGGTGCCGAGCCGGTGGTCCGGGCAGAGGCGGTGGCCGGGACCGGCCAGCGGCAGCGCCGGCAGCCCGGTCGGCGCGGAGACCGACGGCCCGTCCTGTCGGCGTCCGGTCGCGTCGTAGCGCGCCCAGTAGACCTCGCGACGACGCGCGTCGGCGACCACCAGGAAGTCACCGTCGGGCGGGTTCGCCCCGTGCACCCAGTCCGCGGCGACGGCGTCGAGGCCGCAGACCGCGCGGAGCGGGATCCGCAGCGTGTCGGCGAGCACCCGGGCGGTGGCGATGCCGACCCGGAGGCCGGTGAAGGGTCCCGGTCCCATCCCGACGACGACCGCGTCGAGCGTGGTGCGCGCCACCCCGGCGCCACCGAGCAGCGTGATCACACTAGGCATCAGGTCCTCGACGTGACGCCGGGCGTCCGCGTTGCGGTGCTCGGCGACCACCGCCTCGCCGCCGGCCAGCCCGACGACGACGTCGGTCGAGGTGTCGATCGCCAGGGTCAGCGGCTCGGTCGGGGTCTGCTCACTCATCGGCTCCTCCTGCCGGCTGCGGGTCGCCGGTCGCCCGGACGACGGAGATCAGCTGCTCGCGTGCCGCGGCCGTCCAGCGCGGACCGACGGGGTCCAGCCAGACCACCCGCGGCTCGACCGGCACCTCGGCGTCCTGATCGTCCCGGCCTCCCTCGTGATCATGCCCGTCGTCGTGATCACGGGCGTCGTCGTGATCATGGTCGTGATCATGAGCGCCCTCGCCGACGCTGCTGCTCCGCTCGATCAGCACGTCGAGCCGGCTGTCCGCCAGCCCCTCGGCCAGGTCCTCGCCCCACTCGATCACCGTCACCGCGGTGTCGAGGTCGGCGTCGAGCCCGAGGTCGTCGACCTCGGCCGCCGAGCCGAGCCGATAGGCGTCGACGTGGACCAGGGTCGGCCGTCCGGTGCGGGACGCGTGGATCCGGGACAGCACGAAGGTCGGCGAGATGATCGCTCCGTCGCTGTCCAGCCCGTCGCCGATGCCCTGGGTGAGCGTGGTCTTCCCCGCCCCCAGCGGTCCGGACATGATCACCAGGTCGCCCGCGGTCAGCACGCCGGCCAGCCGGCGGCCGAGGGTGTGCATCGCGTCCGCGTCGGGCACGACCGCCCGGAGCGGAAGGTCGCGCCCCATCCACAGCCCGTGGGGGTCGGGGCGGACGTCGGCGAAGCCGCGGTTCCGCCAGTAGGTGATCAGCTCGGGCAGCTCGCGGCGGGCGTAGATCTCGACCCGGGTGAAGCCCTGTTCGGCCGCGTCGAGCTCGGCCGCGGCGACCATCGCCGAGGCGATGCCGTGCTGCTGGAAGTCCGGGTGCACCGAGACCCGCTGGAAGACCGCGGTGCCCGGCTCCGGACCACGGCCGATGATCAAGGACCCGGCGGGACGCCCGGCGACGGTGACGTAGACCCCGCCGTGCGAGGCGACGGCCCGGCCGACGGTGTCGGGGGTCTCCTCGATCGCGGTGGACGGCGGGTCGAGCGGCGGTCGGGCCCCGAACGCGGCGTGGATGACCTCGACCATCCCGGCCGCGTGCTCGGCGGCCGCGGGGTGGAAGCGGGGCCTCAGCTCCGTCTCGACCGTGGGCTGCACCCGGACACTGTAGTGGCCCGTCCGGCGCCCGTTCCCGGCCGTCCGCGACCCGTCCCGGGTCCGTCCGAGGTCCGGGGAACCGGCCTCCCGCGGTCAGCCGAGCGCGCGGTCCACCAGCCGGTCGAGCACGGCGTTGACCTCCGGCCCGTGCTCGATCATCCCCAGGTGGCCGCAGTCCTCGAGCCGCAGCACGTCGGCCCCGGGCAACGACTCGATGATCCGGTCGGTGTGGGTGATCGGCAGGATCCGGTCGTCGACGCCGCCGACGACCGCGGTCGGCAGCCGGCGCAGGGTGGCCAGCCCGTCGGTCTCGTCGAGCTCGGCGAAGGCGGGATAGAAGTCGGCGACCACCTCGAGCGACGTGCCGCCGAGCATCTCGGAGACGAACTCGACGAAGGAGACCGGGATCCGGCCCTGCGGGTCGGGACCGAAGGCCATCCGCTTGGTGACCACGTAACCGAGGTCGGTGCCGGCCTTGCGGCTCCTCTCCACCAGCTCGGGGATCCGGTTGAGACCGGCCATCAGCGGCGGGGCGATCCGGTTGAACGTGCGTCCGGGCAGCCCGCGGATCGGCGAGTAGTCGGTCATCTCGCCGCTCGAGGTGAAGGTCAGACCGACGCCGACCACCGGGCGGCCGCCCGGGGCGTCCGGACCGAACAGCTCGGGACGGGTGTGGGCGAGCCGCAGGATGGTCATGCCGCCCATCGAGTGGCCGACGAGCACCACCGGTCCGGGCGGGACCACCTCGTGCAGCACCTGGTCGAGGTCGGCGGCGAGCTGACCGATCCGGCAGAGCTCGGGGTCGGAGCGGGTGGACCGGCCGTGCGAGCGCTGGTCGTAGAGCACCAGCCGGTACCGGCCGCGGAAGTGTTTGCGCTGGAAGTGCCAGCAGTCGAGGTCGAGGGCGTAGCCGTGGACGAAGACGATCGTCGGTGAGGGGGCGTCCGGGTCGGCGTCGGCCTCGTCGTCGGCCGGGTCGATCTCGGTGTGCAGCACCACTCCGTCGGGGGTC
The DNA here is from genome assembly GCF_014137855.1 of Microlunatus kandeliicorticis. Lineage (GTDB taxonomy): Bacteria > Actinomycetota > Actinomycetes > Propionibacteriales > Propionibacteriaceae > Microlunatus > Microlunatus kandeliicorticis. The sequence goes on along the minus strand of NZ_JACGWT010000001.1, from coordinate 864,046 downwards.
ACCAGGTCCGGGCCGGAGGACCGCAGGCCGAAGAAGTCCTCCTCGGTGTCCCCGTCGTCCTGCCGGATCCGCTTCGAGACCACCCGCCGCTCGAGCTCGAACCCGGCCGCCACCCCGCCGGCGCCGAGAGCGGCGATGCCCGCGATCAGCCCGAGCGCCCCGCCCAGCCGCGCCATCAGTCCGTCCTCTCCCGCACCGCCACCTCGTCGGCGGAGTCCCGGCCCACCGGGACCCGCGGCACCCGCGGTCCCACCCTGGTCACCAGCTCGTAGCCGATCGTCGCCAGGGCTTCGGCCCAGGTCTCGGCGGTCGGCTCGTCGCGGGCCGCCCGGCCGAACAGCACGACCGGGTCGCCGACGGCGGCGTCGGGACCGACCTCGACGACGAACTGGTCCATGCAGACCACGCCCCGGATCGGCGCCGGGTTGCCGTCGACCCGGACCGCGATCCCGGTCAGCCCGGCGGTCCGCGGGACGCCGTCGGCGTAGCCGAGCGGGACCAGCCCGACGGTGGTCGGCCGGTCCGCGACCCAGCGGTGACCGTAGGACACGCCGTCGCCGGGTTGCAGCCGCTTCACCGCGGCCAGCCGGGCCCGCAACGTCATCACCGGGGTGAGGGTGACCCCCGCCCGGGCGGCCAGACCGGGCGCCGGGTCGACGCCGTAGGCCGCGATCCCGACCCGGACGAGGTCGTGGTGGGCCTCCGGCACGATCAGCGTGGCCGGGGAGTTCGCCAGGTGCCGCAGCCGCGGCGACAGACCGGCCGCGGTGGCCACCCCGACGGCCTCGGCGAACCGGTCGAGCTGAGCGGCCACCGACGGGTGGCCGGGCTCGTCGGCACAGGCGAGGTGCGACCAGACCGCCTCGACCTCGAGGGCGCCGGTCTGCTCGAGCGCCTCGGCACGCCGACAGAGCCCGGGCCAGTCCTCGGGCCGGCAGCCGTTGCGCGACAGCCCGGTGTCGATCTTGAGGTGGACGCGGGCGCGGACGCCGGTGGCGCGCGCCGCCGCGGCCAGCCGGTCGAGGTGGTCGGGGCTGTGCGCGGCCAGGTCGACCCGCGCGCCGACCGCCGGGGTCAGGTCGTCGGCGGGGCCGTACAGCCAGGCCAGTACACGGCCGGTGTCGCCGGCGGCGCGGAGCGCCAGCGCCTCGCCCGGGGTGGCGACGCCGAGCCAGCCGACCCCGTGGTCGCGGGCAGCGCGGGCCATCGGGACCATCCCGTGGCCGTAGCCGTCGGCCTTGACCACCACCATCAGGTCGGCGGGGTCGTCCGGTCGGCTGCGACGCAGGTGGGCGCGCAGCGCGTCGAGGTTGGCGGCGAAGGCGTCCAGGTCGATCTCGGCCCAGCCGGTGCCCGGGTCGATCAGCCCACCGCCGGGGTCGGGCGCGGTCACCGGCGGGCGGCCTCGAGCCGGCCCAGCACGGTCGGGAACCGGGTGGCCAGCTGCTGCGGCGGCACCGGTCCGGGGAACTCGGCCGCCGCCAGGGCCTGCAGCGAGGCGCCGTAGGCCCCGGCGTCGGAGGTGCTCAGCCCGGCCGCGAGCAGCGCCGCGCAGACCCCGGCGAGCACGTCGCCCGAGCCGGCCTGCGCGGTCCAGGCCGGGCCCGGCACCGCGATCGTCGCCGAGGCGTTGCCCGGTTCGACCACCACCTGGGTGGCGCCCTTGAGCAGGACGGTGGCGCCGGTGCGGTCGGCGCCCTCGTGCGCGGCGGCCAGCGGGTCGGCCTCGACCTCGGCGCGCGGGCGGTCGAGCAGCCGGGCCAGCTCGCCGGCGTGCGGGGTGAGCAACCAGTGCGACGGACAGCGCTCGGGCAGGAACCGCAGCCCGTCGGCGTCGACCACCGCGGGCAGCCCTTCGTCGGCGACCCGGGCCAGCACCTCGGCGCCGTCGGGACGGTCGCCCCAGCCCGACCCGACCAGCCGGGCCTGGACCCGCCCGTCGGCGCGGACCACGTTGGGCAGCAGCGACAACAGCCGGTCCCCGGCCTCGTCGGGTCCGAGGAAGCGGACCATCCCGGCGCCCGCGTGCACCGCGCCGTAGGTGCCGAGCAGCGCCGCCCCGGGGTAGTCGGGCGAGCCGGTGTCGATCCCCACCACGCCGCGGGCGTACTTGTCGCTCGACCGGCCCGGGAACGGCCAGCCGGTGGCGAGGTCGGACGGCTCCAGGCACCGCAGGGCGTCCGTGGCCAGGGCGGGGTCGAAGCCGAGGTCGACCACCCGGAGCTCCCCGCAGCGGCTGCGGGCCGGCTCGATCACCTGGCAGGCCTTGGCCACGCCGAAGGTGACCGTCAGGTCGGCGCGGACCGCGCTCGCGGGCACCGCGCCGGTGTCGGCGTCCACGCCGGAGGGCAGGTCGACGGCGACCAGCGGGACGCCGGCGCCGTCGAGCGCGGCGGCGAGCTGGGCGACGTCGTCCGGCAGCCCCGGCCGGCCGCCGATGCCGAGCACCCCGTCGAGGGCGACGTCGAGCGCGGCCAGTTCCTCGGGTGCGGCGTCGACCAGCCGGCCGCCGGCGGCGAGCAGCGCAGCCAGACCGGCCGGGTGCGGCTCGCCCAGCAGGGCCAGCGCGGTCACCGCCGCGCCGCGGTCGGCCAGCCGGGCGCCGGCGTACAGGGCGTCGCCGCCGTTGTTGCCGCGGCCGACCATGATCAGCACCCGGGCGCCGTAGACCGAGCCGCGACGACGCCGGAGCAGGTCACTGACCGCGGCGGCCAGCGCGGCGGCGGCCGACTGCATCAGCTCGGGGACCGGGTCGGCGGCCAGCGCCGCCTCCTCCATCGCCCGCACCTGGTCGACCCGGTAGGCCAGCTTCATGCCTCACATACCACCACGGCCGACGCGATCCCCGCGTCGTGGGACAGCGACACGTGGATGCTGCCGACCCCGAGCTCGTCGGCGCGCGCCGCCACCGTCCCGGTGATCGCGAACGACGGCCGCCCGTCCGCGTCGGTCCGCACCTCGGCGTCGTGCCAGCTCATCCCGGCCGGCGCACCGAGCGCCTTGGCCAGCGCCTCCTTGGCCGCGAACCGCGCCGCCAGGCTGGCCACCGGCCGCTCGCGCTCGTGCTCGGTGAACAACCGGGTCCGCAGGCCCGGCCGCCGCTCGAGCGAGCGCGCGAACCGCTCGACGTCGCAGACGTCGATCCCGACCCCGATGATCACCGGACGATCATCGCCGAGCGCCGCCCTCCGACGGGCGCAGTGCCCGGGACGGTCACTCGACGGTGACGGACTTGGCCAGGTTCCGCGGCTGGTCGACGTCGTGCCCCTTCAGCGTCGCGAGCTCGCAGGCGAACAGCTGCAACGGGACGATGGCCAGCAGCGGCTGGAGCAGGGTCGAGACCTTGGGCAGCCCGATCAGCACGTCGGCGTACGGGCTCACCTCGTCGTCGTCCTCCTCGGCCAGCACCACGGTGAACGCCCCGCGGGCCCGGACCTCCTGGATGTTGGAGACCACCTTGTCGTGCAGCAGGTCGCGGCCGCGCGGCGGGACCACCACGAACACGGGGAGCCGGTCCTCGATCAGCGCGATCGGGCCGTGCTTGAGCTCGCCGGCCGCGAACCCCTCGGCGTGGATGTAGGCCAGCTCCTTGAGCTTGAGCGCGCCCTCGAGGGCGACCGGGTAGCCGACGTGGCGGCCGAGGAACAGCACCGACGGGTTGTCGGAGAAGTCGCTGGCCAGCTTGAGCACCTGGTCCTGGTTCTCGAGCATCCCGCGCAGGGTGTCGGGCATCTGCTCGAGCTCGGCCATCAGACGCTCGACCTCGTCGCCGAACAGGGTGCCGCGGACCTGGGCGAGATAGAGCCCGAGCAGATAGCAGGCCACCAGCTGAGTGAGGAACCCTTTGGTCGAGGCGACCCCGATCTCCGGTCCGGCGTGGGTGTAGATCACCCCGTCGGACTCGCGCGGGATGGTCGAGCCGTTGGTGTTGCAGATCGCCACCACCCGGGCGCGCTGCTCGCGGGCGTGCCGGATCGCCATCAGGGTGTCGGCGGTCTCGCCGGACTGGCTGATCGCCACCACCAAGGTGGTCGGTCCGACGATCGGGTCGCGGTAGCGGAACTCGCTGGCCAGCTCGACCTCGCACGGGATCCGGGTCCAGTGCTCGATCGCGTACTTGGCCACCAGGCCGGCGTAGCTGGCGGTGCCGCAGGCGATCACCACGATCTTGTCGATCCGCTTGAGCTCGGAGGCCGCGATGCTCATCTGGTCGAGCCGGAGCGCGCCGTCGACGTCGTAGCGGCCGAGCAGGGTGTTGGCCACCGCCTCGGGCTGCTCGTAGATCTCCTTGCGCATGAACCAGTCGTAGCCGGCCTTCTCGGCGGCCGAGAGGTCCCAGTCGACGTGGAAGGGCCGCACCTCGGCCTCGTCGCCGTCGAAGGTGGTGACCCGGACGCCGGACGGACGCAGCTCGACCACCTGGTCCTGGCCGAGCTCGACGGCGTCGCGGGTGTGGTCGATGAACGCGGCCACGTCCGAGGCCAGGAACGACTCCCCCTGCCCGACGCCGACCACCAGCGGTGAGTTCCGTCGGGCGCCGACCACCAGCTCGGGGTCCTGCGCGTCCACCGCGACCAGGGTGAACGCTCCGTCGAGCCGGCGGCAGACCAGCCGCATCGCGTCGGCCAGGTCGGCCGGGCCGGAGCCCGGCGCGGCGTCCTCGAGCGCCCGGGCCAGCAGGTGCGCGACCACCTCGGTGTCGGTCTGCGAGGCGAGCCGGACGCCCGAGCCGGTCAGCTCGGCGCGGAGCGCGGCGAAGTTCTCGATGATCCCGTTGTGGACCACCGCGACGCGGCCGTCGTAGGAGAGGTGCGGATGGGCGTTGACGTCGTTGGGGGCGCCGTGGGTGGCCCACCGGGTGTGGCCGATCCCGACGCCGTCGGACGGCATCGGTGCGCCGGCCAGCTCCGCGTCGAGGTTGGCGATCTTGCCGGCCTTCTTGGCCAGCCGCAGGCTCCCCTCGCTGACCACGGCGACGCCGGCCGAGTCGTAGCCCCGGTACTCGAGTCGACGAAGGCCGGCGAGCACCACCTCGACCGCCGGTCGGGGGCCGAGATAGCCGACGATTCCGCACATGGCGCTGAGTCTAGGCTGCGAGGCGCGCACCCTGAGGCATTCCTGGCGCTTCCCCGGAAACCCTTACTCATCGGACTTCTGGCCGCGTTTCGACCCCTTGGTGGCGTCGGTCGCGGTGGATCGCCATGATAGGTCTGACCTATCGCGGACCCTGACCGCCCAAGCGATCAGCCGGCCCGCGCATCGCGCCGTCGACGAGGAGAGCACCGATGCCCGCACGTCCGACCGTCCCGGACTGGTTCAGCCACGACCGGTTCGGCATGTTCATCCACTGGGGGCTCTACGCGCTCCCCGCCCGGCACGAGTGGGTGATGACCCGCGAGCAGCGCGAGCTGTCCGACTACGAGCGCTACACCGAGTTCTTCGACCCCGACCTCTACGACCCGGTCGCCTGGGCGAAGCTCGCCAAGCGGGCCGGGATGAAGTACGTGGTGATCACCACCAAGCACCACGAGGGCTTCTGCCTGTGGGACAGCCAGCTCACCGACTACAAGGCGACCAACACCCCGGCCGGCCGGGACCTGATCGCCCCGTTCGTCGAGGCTGTCCGCGGCGAGGGCCTGCGGGTCGGCTTCTACCACTCGCTGCTCGACTGGCACCACCCCGAGTACCCGATCGACGGCATCCACCCCCGCCGCGACGACCCGACCCGGTTCGAGGCCAACGAGACCCGCGACATCGCCAAGTACCGCGAGTACCTGCACGGCCAGGTCCGCGAGCTGCTGACCAACTACGGCCGGGTCGACTACCTGTTCTACGACTTCAGCTGGAAGGGCGACCCGCACCACGAGGGCAACCCGCCGCGGCTGTGGAACGCCAAGGGCAACGAGGACTGGGGCGGCGAGGAGCTGATGGCGCTGACCCGCGAGCTGCAGCCCGGGATCATCGTCAACGACCGGCTGGGGATCCCCGGCGACCTGGTCACCCCCGAGCAGTACCAGCCGAGCCGGCCGATGACCCTCGACGGCGTCGAGGTGCCGTGGGAAGCCTGCCAGACGATGAACGGCAGCTGGGGCTACGACCGGGACAACCACGACTTCAAGTCGGTCGACACCATCGTCAAGATGCTGATCGACGGCGTGGCCAACAACGGCAACATGCTGCTCAACGTCGGCCCGACCGGGCGCGGGACCATCGAGGCCGAGTCGCAACGGATCCTCGGCGAGGTCGGGGCGTGGATGGACCTGCACGGCCGGTCGATCTACGGCGCCGGGCCGTCCGGCTTCACCGCCCCGGTCGACGGCCGGTACACCCGGCGCGGCGACCGGCTCTATCTGCACCTGTTCAGCTGGCCGCCGCAGCACTGCCACCTGCCCGGGCTGGCCGGCAAGGTCCGCTACGCGCAGCTGCTGCACGACGCCTCGGAGATCCACTTCGCCGAGATCCCGCCGGACACCCAGGCCGTCAACACCGGGATGGGCGGCCAGCCGGCCGGGACGCTGACCCTGACGCTGCCGGTGCGGCGTCCCGACGTCGCGGTGCCGGTGGTCGAGCTGTTCCTGACCCCGGACGCCTGACCCGGACGCCTGACCCCGGACGCCTGATCAGGGCCGGCCGGCGACCCGCCGCACCCCGCGTGCGGCGGGTCGCCGCGTCCGCGGACCCTTGCCGGCGCAGCGTCTCCGGAACGGGATAATCAGCGCTCGTGTCGACCGCCTCGTCCGCCGCGTCCCGGCACGGCCACGCCGACGCCGGCCCCTACGTCGAGCGGAGCCGGGCCGACTGGGCCGCGCTCGCCCACGCGCTGCCGCTGACCCTGGACGGCGAGACCCTCGAGTCGCTCCGGGGTCTGCGCGACCCGACCAGCCTGACCGACGTCCGCGAGGTCTACCTGCCGCTGACCCGGCTGCTCAGCGAGTACGTGCTGCACACCGGTGACCTGCACCGGGCCACCAACGAGTTCCTCCGGCTGAACGTCGGCCGGACGCCCTTCGTCATCGGGGTGGCGGGCTCGGTCGCGGTCGGCAAGTCGACCACCGCCCGACTGCTCCGCGCCCTGCTCCGCAACTGGCCCGGGCACCCGCGGGTCGAGCTGGTCACCACCGACGGGTTCCTGCTGCCCAACGCCGAGCTGGAGCGCCGCGGGCTGATGGCCCGCAAGGGGTTCCCGGAGTCCTACGACCGGCGGGCGCTGCTGCGGTTCGTGATGGACGTGAAGTCCGGCCGCGAGGAGGTCACCGCTCCGGTCTACAGCCACCTGGTCTACGACATCGTCCCCGACCAGCGGGTGACCGTCCGCTCACCCGACATCCTGATCATCGAGGGCCTCAACGTCCTGCAGCCGGCCCGGACCCGGCCGGACGGCACCACCGGATTGGCGCTGAGCGACTTCTTCGACTTCTCGGTCTACGTCGACGCGCACCACAACGCCATCCGCGAGTGGTACATCCAGCGGTTCCTCTCGCTGCGCGACACCGCGTTCCGCGACCCGCGCAGCTACTTCACCCGCTACGCCGGGCTGACCGAGGACGAGGCGGTGGCGCAGGCCCGGCAGATCTGGGACTCGATCAACGGGCCGAACCTGGCCATGAACATCAAGCCGACCCGGGGCCGGGCCACCGCGGTGCTCCGCAAGGGCCCCGACCACCGGGTGGAGTGGATCCGGATCCGCAAGCTCTGAGGCCGCCGGCTGCTCCCGTGATCAGCCGGGGAAGGGGTCCTCGTTCATCCGGTGCGGGAGCAGGCCGTGCTTCTCCAGGGCCGGGGCCAGCGCGGCGCCGTCGGGACCGTAGAACCAGCGGTCGGTGTACTCGGGCCGCACGTGCCGACCGCGGCCACCGGCCAGCACCGCCTCGCCGGGGCTGAGCTGCCGGATGGCCACCGCGGCCACGTGGTCTGGGTGCTGGGCCAGGAACTCGCCGTAGATCTCCTCGTCGTGCTGCCCGTCGTCGCCGATCAGCAGCCACTTGATCCGCGGAAACTCCTCGGCCAGCCGGGCCAGGTTGCCGCGCTTGTGCTCGGTGCCGGACCGGAACCAGCGGTCGCGGGTCGGGCCCCAGTCGGTGAGCAGCAGCGGGCCGGCCGGATAGAGGTTGCGGGACAGGAACCGGGTCAGGGTCGGGGCGACGTTCCAGGCCCCGGTGGACAGGTAGATGACCGGGCTGCCGGCGTGCTCGGAGGAGAGCCACTCGTAGAGCACGGCCATCCCCGGCGTCGCGGTCCGGGCGTGCTCGTTGACCACGAAGGTGTGCCAGGCGGCGAGGAGCGGGCGCGGCAGCGCGGTGACCATCACCGTGTCGTCGATGTCGGAGACCACCCCGAACTCGACGTCGTCACCGACCACGAAGATGTCGGCCTCGGCCGGGGCGGAGTCCTCCGAGGTGAGCCGCAGGGTGTGCCAGCCCGGGCTGAGCGAGACCGGGATGCGGACGTCGACCACGCCGCCGCGGTCGGCGCGGACGTGGTGGACCTCGCCCTCGGCGTCGATGCGGACGTCGGCGTTCACGACCGGGACGCTGGTGAAGCTGCGCCAGCCGCGGACCCCGGGCCCGGACAGCAGCCGGCGGGCCGCGGTGCTCTGGGCGAGCACACTGGGCTCCTGGGTGAGCAGGACGCGGGCGAGCACCCGGACCCAGCTGGTCGAGCCGTACCCGGTGTAGCCGAGCACGGTCAGCGACGCCCGGCGGCGCCGCGCGCGTCGCTCGCGGAACCGGAGGATCGCGTCGTCGATCCTCGCCGCACGGTGCCGGTCGTCCGTCCGCTCGGGCGTGACCACGTGATCATCCTGTCACGGCCGATCGTGATCATCGAGGCCTGCCGCACGCCCGGTGAGCCGTAAGCTGACCCCACCCCCCGAACGGACCGCCGGTCCGGTCCGCTTCCCGACCCCCCAGGGAGTGCTCGTGACCACCTCCGCCCCGACGCCGCGTCCCGGCGCCACCCCACCGCGTCGCCGGACCGGTCGTCGTCCGGTCGCGCTGGCCCTCGGCGCCTCGGTGCTGCTGCTGGCGGGCTGTGGCACGCCGCCGTGGAAGGAGGGCTCGGCCGCCTCGCCGGCCGCCGGCACCGGGACGGCGTCCGCGTCCCCGACGAGCGCCTCGGCCAGCCCGACCGCGGCCAGCGCGAGCCCGAGCGCCAGCCCGACGCCGTCGATGGTCAACGACCTGGCGGAGGGGTCGATCACCCACCAGCTGACCGCGGGCGCGGTCCAGGTCACCGTGCGCTACTGGAGCACGCTGCCGCTGGTGCAGTGGGCGCCCGGGGTGGTCAAGCCGCTCAACCTGTCGCTGACCGGGCGGCTGAACGCGCCGGCGTCGCAGAAGGTCTACCTCGACAAGGCGACTGCGGTGGTGACGCCGTACGGGGCGGGCGGTGCGCTCGACGGGCCGGCGCCGGTGGTGGACAAGGCGACCAGCAACCCGGGCTACGTGATCCGCAACCCCTACAGCTACAGCCAGGTGTTCCAGCTTCCGGCGGTGTCGACCGACGCCACCAGCGTGACGATCATGCTCACCTACGACGTGCTGGTGCAGACCGCACCGGGCTCGAAGGACTACGCCCGGCAGACGGCGTCCGACCAGCTCACCGTGCCGCTCTCCTGACCGCCCGAGCCGGCTCTGCGCCGGCCTGGGCGGACCTGAGCCCGCCCGCGAGGACTCAGCCGCGGGCGGTGCCGGTGCGCCCGGCGGCGGCCCGGTCGGCCTCGGTCGGCTCCCGCCAGCCGAGCAGGTGCCGGACCGTGGTGGCCAGCGTCATCGGGTCGAACGGCTTGGTGATCACCCCGGCCAGCGGGAGCTGCTGGAAGTTCCGCCGGTCGCCGGGCTGCACCTTCGCGGTCAGCAGGATCGTCGGGATGTCCTTGGTCAGCTGGTCGTCCTGGAGCTCGACGACCGCCGTCGGCCCGTCCATCCCGGGCATCATCACGTCCATCAGGATGGCGTCCGGCTGCTCGCGGCGGGCCACCTCGATGGCCTGCGCACCGCTGGAGGCGGTCAGCACGGTCCAACCGGCCACCAGCTCGAGCGCGGCGGTGGCCACCTCGCGGATCAGGTCGTCGTCGTCGACCAGCAGCACCCGGCGGTTCACCGGGCACTCCGGGGACGGGAAGCCGGGACCGCGGTGCCGGTGGGAAGGGTGGGGCCCCCGGTCAGGGGGGCGGAGTTTGCGGGGGCAGGGCGCCTGGCCACGTCATCTCCTCGTCGGGGTGCGACGTCGGTGGAGCAACCGCGTCGCCGGTCTGCCGCCACCGTCACCGACCCGCTGCTCCGGTCGACGCACCGTGGAGGCACTGCGTTCTGTTGATCACGTCCGGCGCGGCCCCCGCCATCGCCTCCGCGCGTTCATGGTAGCCCCGCATCGACCTCGGGCAAGTCCGTGTCCGGCCGTTGACGAGGGGCGATCTCGACGGTCGCCCGGCTCTCACCAGGCCGTTCGCCCGCAGGCGCCGGTCCGCGCGTGTCGTCGTCGGCGGTCCCGGGGGCGTAGCATCCAGACAGGCTTTTCGGGGGAAGCCGCCGGTCGGCAGGATCGGGAAGGTCAGGACGGAACGACGTGCCCTCCCGGCACGCGCCCGTCCCGAACCGAGAAGTTGCTGCCGAGCACGCGCACGATGCCAGCAGAAAGGTCCGGCTCCCCCATGGCGCAGACGTTGTCCGCGCGACGCAACCACGGCTTCCTCTACCTCTGCATCGTCGTCGCCTTCGTGCTCGCGAGCCTGCTGATCACCCTCAGCAGCGGTCTCCCGTTCACGGTGCGCCGGACGGTCAGCGATCTCGGTCTGATCGTCGCGGGGCTCTTCGCGGCCGTCAGCGGCGCGTTCCGGGTGCGGTCGACCCACGGGCACCGCCGCCGCACCTGGATCCTCATGGCCAGCGGCGGGCTGTCGGCCATGGCCGGCAACATCTGGGTGTTCGAGGCACACCTCAACAACCGTCCCGAGCCCGCCGGGTCGAACGTCTTCTTCGCCATCGCCGTGATCCTGGCGATCGCCCTGGTGATCAGCTTCCCGTCGGTCCCGCGCCGCGGACTGGACCTCGTCCGGATCCTCTTCGACGGCCTGGTGATCGGCGCCTCGCTGCTGTCGATCGTCGGGGTGACGGTGGTTCCGCAGCTGCTCGCAGCGCCGGAGGCCGACTCCGGAGCCAGCACCGCCTCGCTCGTGCTGGTGGTGATCGAGGTCATCCTCTGCACGCTCGCGGCGATGCTCGTGCTGCGTGGGAACCGGGCCGACCGGACCGTCCTGCTGCTCGTCTCCGCCGGCGGATTCTGCTACTCGGTCACCGACCTGATCCGGGCGTCCCTGGCCGCCAACAACGACTTCGCCTTCGGCGGTCCCCTCGACGTCGGGTGGATGGCGGGGTACGCGGCGCTCGGCCTGGCTGCGCGGTACGCGGTCGGTGACGACGCGCGGACCAGCGAGGCCGCGGCGACCCCGCCGTTGGTGAGCAGCAGCGTCGTCTTCGGCGCCTTCCTGATCGCCGCGTTCTGCCGGGTGGCGTTCCTCGACCCGAGCAACAACAGCCTGCTCACCTCGATCGTCTGGGTGATCGTGCTGCTGGCGGTGACGCTGCGCCAGGGTCTCCTGATCGCGGACAACGAGAGCCTGAGACGCGACCTCGAAGCCCGGGTCAGGGAGCGCACCAGCCAGCTGGAGGACCTGACCCGCCGGAGCGAGACGATGCTGACCTCGGTCGGCGACGGGATCTACGGCGTGGATCCGGACGGCGTGATCACCTTCGTGAACCCCTCGGCCGCCTCGATGCTCGGCCAGTCGTCGTCGGCGCTGATCGGTCAGCGGGCCCACGACCTCTTTCACGCCCCGCAGCCCGACGGCACGCCCTTCCCCTACGAGTCCTGCTACATCGCCGAGGCGGTCCGGCACGGTGCGACCACCAACAGCGAGGAGGACAGCTACCTCGGTCCGCACGGCGAGCCGTTCCCGGTGGAGGTGACCGCGAGTCCGCTGATCTCGAACAACCGGGTCGAGGGAGCGGTCGTGGTCTTCCGGGACATGACGCAGCGTCGCGAGGTCGACAAGATGAAGAGCGAGTTCGTCTCGGTGGTGAGTCACGAGCTGCGCACCCCGCTGACCTCGATCCGCGGCTCGCTGGGTCTGCTGTCGGCCGGCGCCCTCGGCGAGCTCACCGCGCCGGCCAAACGGATGGTCAAGATCGCCCTCGACAGCAGCGAGCGGCTGACCCGGCTGATCAACGACATCCTCGACATCGAGCGGATCGAGTCGGGGACGATGCCGATGCAGATGGACCGCCACGTGGTCGCCGACCTGCTCCGGACGGCCACCGACCAGGTGCAGGCGCTGGCGTCCGAGGCAGGTGTCCGGTTGGTGATCGGTTCGGACGACGGCGTCGTCTGGGCCGACGGCGACCGCGTCGTCCAGACCCTGGTGAACCTGCTCGGCAACGCCATCAAGTTCTCCGACGCGCACTCGGTGGTCGAGCTCGAGACGTCGGCGGAGGGCGACTTCGTCACCTTCCACGTCCGCGACCAGGGTCGCGGCATCCCCGCCGACAAGCTCGATCGGGTCTTCCGGCGGTTCGAGCAGGTCGACTCGTCCGACGCCCGGGAGAAGGGCGGCAGCGGACTCGGCCTGGCGATCAGCCGCAGCATCGTCGAGCGGCACGGCGGTGAGATCTGGGTCGACAGCCAGGTCGGCGTCGGGACCCAGTTCTCCTTCACCATCCCGCGGCTCGCGCCTGCCGTGGCCGACGAGGCGGTCGAGGGTCCGACGATCATCGTCTGCGACGACGACCCGGCCACCGTGCAGGTGTTCTGCGCGATGCTGCAGAAGAACGGCTACCGGGCGATCGGGGTCGAGAACGGACGCCAGGCGATCGAGCTGGCCTCGGAGCAGCTGCCCGCGGCGGTCCTGGTCGATCTGCTGATGGCCGGGACCAGCGGGTCGGAGGTCATCTCCGCTCTGCGCGACAACCCACGGACCCGGGACATCCCCCTGGTGGTGGTCTCCGGGCTGGAGCCGGGCGGCGACCTCGACCTGGCCGGCCGCACGGACGAGTGGCTCACCAAGCCGGTGGACGAGGAGCGGCTGATCCGCGCGCTGGGCCGCGCCATCGCCGAGCACCAGATCTCCGGACGGGTGCTGCTGGTCGAGGACGACGAGGCCCTGGCCAGCGTGCTCACCACGCTGCTCGAACGCCGGGGCCTGGTCGTCGACCACGCGCGTGACCGGCGCCAGGCGTTGCGCATGGTCGAGGGTGCCAGACCCGGGGTGCTGATCCTCGACCTGCACCTGCCCGACGGCAACGGTGCGGAGCTGGTCGACGCCATGCGCGACGACCAGCGACTGACCGATCTGCCGGTCGTGGTCTACAGCGCCGACGACGTTCCCGCCGGCGAGCGCGACCACCTCCGCCTCGGCACCACGATCTTCCTGACCAAGGGGCGGGCGAACCCGGAGCTGCTCGAGCACCGGGTGCTCGAGCTGATCGAGCTGGCCCTCGAGAGCGGCAGCGAGCCGGCCAGCCGCGCCACCGTGGGGTCGGCCTCGTGAGCGGCCAGCGGCGACGGTCGGTCCCGGTGTGCCTCCGCGAAGCAGTGGTGCCGCCCTGATCCGACGCGTCGACCATCCGCCGCCCCGAACGTCTCCGAGCCCCCGGATGACCCAGGAAGGACAGCATGAGCATCACCCTCGACAGCGCCCGACGCCGTGCGACGAACGCCCAGACCGGACTGGTCATCAAGGTCAGCACCGGCGTCGGGACCGGGCGCACCCGGCTCGCCGCCTTCGACGCCGCGCTGCGGAACGCGGGACTCGCCGACTTCAACCTCATCCGGCTGAGCTCGGTGATCCCGCCCGGCAGCATCGTCAGCGAGGTGGGGCGCCACGAGCAGCTCCGCGGCGACCACGGTGACCGGCTCTACTGCGTCTACGCCGAGTCCTTCGCCTCCACACCCCACAGCGAGGCGTGGGCCGGTGTGGCCTGGTCTACCCGCGAGGACGGCAGCGGAGCCGGCCTGTTCGTGGAGCACAGCGGTCTCTCCGAGCAGCAGGTGAGCACGGACCTCGACCTCACGCTGGAGGACCTGTCGATCGGGCGGGGCGGGATCTACCACCCCGCCGGCAAGGTGATGGCCTCGGCGGTGTGCGAGGACCATCCGGTGTGCGCGCTGGTGATCGCGAGCTACAGCGCCCAGGGCTGGGACGGGCATGACCACTGAGGTCGAGGAACGTGGCCGGGCGCGGATCCCGGACGACGCGCGCGCGCTGGACCACTGGGTGTTCGGGCCGCTGACCGTCACCGCGCACGACACGCTCGAACCGGTCTACGAGGAGTCGTACTGGAGGCTGTACGAAGGCGCCTTCGGACCGCTCCGCACCGAGGCGGCCGCCCGCCAGGTGCTCGACCGCGACGAGTTCAGCGAGGAGATGACCGACCCCCGGGTCACCAAGTACCTGGTCTGGGACGACGACGGCGCAGCGGGAATGACCACGCTCACCCAGGACCTCAGCACGGTCCCCTGGATCAGCCCGCACTTCTACGCGGCGCGCTACCCCGATCACGCCGCGCGGGACGCCATCTTCTATCTCGGGTTCATCCTGGTCCGCCCCGGACTCCGCTCGAGCCGGGTGTTCCACCGCCTGATGGACGTCGTGACCGACCGGATCTCCGCCGCCGACGGCGTGGTCGGCTACGACATCTGCGCCTTCAACATCACCACGCTGAACTTCGCCGATCGGATCGAGACGGTGGTCGGCCGTCGTCACCCGGCCGCCTTCGCCGAGGTCGACAGCCAGCACTACTTCACCACCGACTTCCTCGTGGCTGGCCCGCCCGCCGACTGACGCCGCAGAGCGACCCCGGACGCACCGACCCGGCACCCGTCACCGACCGCGGCGGCTAGGTTGCCTGCATGAGCAACCCGTACCCGACCGGCCCGCAGAAGATCACCATCGGCGCCGGCACCTGCATCAAGATCGGCTTCTTCGCCGCGTTCGGCGCCCTGTTGTTCTCGCTGGTGGTCAGCGTGGTGATCGCGATCATCGGCCTGGTCGCCGGGATCGCGTTCCTGCCGTTCCTGCAGAAGCTGCTCAACGGCGGCTGACGGTCAGACCGCGAGGGTGTCCTTGACCACGGTGGCGAGCTGGTCGGCCACCGCGCGGGCCTGCTCGGCCGACCGGGCCTCCACCATCACCCGGACCAGCGCCTCGGTGCCCGAGGGCCGCAGCAGCACCCGGCCCTCGTCGCCCAGCTCCTGCTCGGCCCGGTGCACCGCGGCCTGCAGCTCGGGGTCGGTGGCCGCGCGGCTCTTGTCCACCCCGGGCACGTTGATCAGCACCTGCGGCAGCCGTTCCATCACGCCCGCCAGCTCGGCCAGGCTCGACCCGGTCGAGGCCATCCGGCTCATCAGGTGCAGGCCGGTCAGCACCCCGTCGCCGGTGGTCGCGTGCTCGCTCATCACCACGTGCCCGGACTGCTCGCCACCCAGCGCGTACCCGCCGGCCTTCATCGCCTCGAGCACATAGCGGTCGCCGACCTTGGTCTGGACGACCTGGATGCCCTGCGCCCGCATCGCCAGGCTGAAGCCGAGGTTGCTCATCACGGTCGCGACCACCACGTCACCGGGCAGCTCGCCGGCCTCGTGCATGGCCACCGCGAGCACGGCCATGATCTGGTCGCCGTCGACGAGGGTGCCCTCCGCGTCGACCGCGAGACACCGGTCGGCGTCGCCGTCGAGCGCCAGCCCGAGGTCGGCGCCGTGCTCGCGGACCGCGGCCTGCAGGCTCTCGATGTGGGTCGAGCCGCAGTCGGCGTTGATGTTGAGCCCGTCGGGATCGGCGTGGATCGCGATCACCTTGGCGCCCTGCACCTCGAACGCCCCCGGCGCGGTCCGGTAGGCGGCGCCGTTCGCGCAGTCGACCACCACGGTGATGCCGTCCAGGCTGACCGGGTGCGCCAGGGTGGAGACCAGGTGCGCGATGTAGTCCTCGACCAGCTCGGGACGGTCGGTGACCCGGCCGACCCGGTCGCCCACCGGCCGCTCCCAGGTCTCGGTGAGCCGCGCCTCGATAGCGTCCTCGATCGCGTCGTCGAGCTTCTCGCCGCCACGGGCGAAGAACTTGATCCCGTTGTCGGGCATCGGGTTGTGGCTGGCGGAGATCATCACGCCGAAGTCCGCCCCGGTGCTGCCGGTCAGATAGGCCGCACCTGGCGTCGGCACCACCCCGAGCCGGACCACGTCGACCCCGGCGCTGGCCAGCCCGGCGACCACCGCGGACTCGAGGAACTCACCCGAGGCCCGCGGATCGCGGCCGACCACCGCACGGGGTCGTGGTCCGGTGACGCCGCCGGCCTCGCCGAGCACGTGCGCGGCGGCCACCGACAGCTCGAGGGCCAGCTCCGCCGTGAGCTCGACGTTGGCCCGGCCGCGTACGCCGTCGGTACCGAAGAGTCGACCCATGGCTGAGCGTCGCCCCGACCGGGAGATCAGCGCTTGCTGTACTGCGGCGCCTTGCGCGCCTTCTTGAGACCGGCCTTCTTGCGCTCCTTGATCCGCGCGTCGCGGGTCAGCATGCCGGCCTTCTTGAGCGCCGGGCGACTGGCCTCGGCGTCCGCGTCGTTGAGCGCGCGGGCCACGCCGAGCCGGAGCGCGCCGGCCTGGCCGCTGACCCCGCCGCCGTGGATGCGGGCGATGACGTCGTAGGAGCCCTGCACGGCCGCGGTCACGAACGGCTCGGAGACCAGCTGCTGGTGCACCTTGTTCGGGAAGTACTCCTCGAGGGTGCGGCCGTTGATCGTCCAGTTGCCCGACCCGGGGGCGATCCGGACGCGGGCGACGGCCTCCTTGCGACGGCCGGTGGCCGCCGCGGGGGTGACGACCGCCGGGCGGGCGTTCGGAGCCGCCGAGCGCTCGCCGGCCTCGGAGCGGTAGGCGATCTCGCGGTCGCCCTCGGTGAACGGCGCCGGGGCGTCGGTCTCGGTCACGGTGTCAGTCACGTCGTTCGTTCCTCGATGCTCTCAGGCTCGGCTGGTGGTGCGGGCTCGGCTGCGGCGCAGGCTCACTGAGCCAGCTGGGTGATCTCGTAGGTCTGCGGCTTCTGCGCGGCGTGCGGGTGCTCCGGGCCGGAGTAGACCTTGAGCTTGCGGATCAGCTTCCGGCTCAGCCGGTTCTTCGGCAGCATGCCCCAGACCGCCTTCTCGACCAGCTTGCGCGGGTCGTTGTCGAGCAGCTCGCCGTAGCTGACCGACTTGAGCCCGCCCGGCCGGCCGGAGTGGCGGTAGGCCCGCGCCTCGGTCCGCTTGCTGCCGGTCAGCGCGATCTTCGAGGCGTTGACCACGACGACGAAGTCGCCGCCGTCGACGTGCGGGGCGTAGGTCGCCTTGTGCTTGCCGCGCAGCAGCGTGGCGACCGAGACGGCCAGCCGGCCGAGGACGACGTCCTCGGCGTCGATGACGTGCCAGTCCCGCGTGACGTCGGCGGGCTTGGGGCTGTACGTAGACACGTGTGCGACCACTCTCTTGCTCGACCTGCTCGGTTTGACCTGCTCTTCGGGTTGCCGCTCGCTCCGCCCTGGGGGCCGGGCCTGACGGACCTGCCTGACGGACTTCGCGGAGGGCGCGCGAACACGCGCACGCCGGAGCGCAACAGCGGACCAGATTACCCGTGCACCGCGGAGGGGTCAAAACGCGGCCGGACGCCGCAGCAGCGACCGCTCGCGGACATCTCGCGGACCCGTCGGCGGGCGCCCTACAGCGTCGGAATCGGGGTGTCGGGAATCATACGGACCTGATTGGCTCCCGTTCGCGCGCTCCGCGTACGTTGAGCCCATGACCGACACTCTCAGCATTCGCGACAACAGGACCGGTCGCGACTACGAGATCGAGATCACCGACGGCACGATCCGTGCGGCTGACCTCAAGCAGATCGCCCTGGACGGCGAGCCCGGACTGGCCACCTACGACCCCGGCTTCGTCAACACGGCTTCCTGCCGGAGCTCGGTCACCTACATCGACGGCGACGCCGGCATCCTCGAGTACCGGGGCTACCCGATCGAGCAGCTCGCCGAGTCTTCGACGTTCCTCGAGGTCGCCTACCTGCTGCTGCAGGGCGAGCTCCCGAACGCGAGCGAGCTCGAGGCCTGGACCCACGAGATCACCTACCACACGTTCGTCCACGAGAACCTCAAGACGCTGCTCCAGGGCTTCCGCTACGACGCCCACCCGATGGGCATGCTGATGGCCGCGGTGAGCGCGCTGTCGACGTTCTACCCGGAGGCCAACGACGTCAAGGACGCGGACAACCGCGACCTCCAGATCGCCCGGCTGATCGCCAAGATGCCGACCATCGGCGCCTTCGCGTTCCGGCACGGCAAGGGCCAGCCCTACGTCTACCCGGACAACGAGCTGTCCTACGTCGAGAACTTCCTGGCCATGCTGTTCAAGATGAGCGAGCGGAAGTACGTCGCCGACGAGCGGCTGGTCAAGGCGCTCGACGTGCTGTTCATCCTGCACGCCGACCACGAACAGAACTGCTCGGCCAACGCCGTCCGCTCGGTCGGCTCCTCGCAGGTCGACCCCTACTCCGCGCTCGCCTCGGGCATCGGTGCGCTCTACGGACCCCTGCACGGCGGCGCCAACGAGCAGGTGCTCAAGATGCTGCGCCGGATCGGCACCACCGACAACATCGGCGACTTCATCGAGGGCGTCAAGGGTGGCAAGGAGAAGCTGATGGGCTTCGGCCACCGGGTCTACAAGAACTACGACCCGCGCGCCAAGATCATCAAGAAGGCCGCCGACGACGTCTTCGAGGTCACCGGGGTCAACCCGCTGCTCAAGATCGCGCTCGAGCTGGAGAAGATCGCCCTCGAGGACGAGTACTTCGTCAAGCGCAAGCTCTACCCCAACGTCGACTTCTACTCCGGGCTGATCTACGAGGCGCTCTCCTTCCCGCCGGAGATGTTCACCGTGCTCTTCGCGATCGGCCGCACCCCGGGCTGGCTGGCCCAGTGGAAGGAGCTGACCACGGACTCCGAGCAGAAGATCGCCCGGCCCAAGCAGATCTACACCGGCCACCGCACCCGGGACTTCGTCCCGATGGCGCAGCGCTGAGCCTGCCGCTCCCGCTGACCCCAGCACGAACCCGCACCCGACCCGGGTGCCGCCGAACCGGTGGCACTCGGGTCGCGGCATCTGCGGGGATCGTCTCCGCGAGGACGCGGCGGCCGCTAGGTTTTCCGGCGTGAGCAGCGGAGACACCCCGGCCGGCGGCGACCGTACCGCGGGGCTCGGCAGCGTGGCCTTCGCGCGGCTGGCCCGCGGGAACGCCCGCCGGTGGGCCCGGCTCGACCCGCTGCTCCCCGTCCCGCGCGAGCTGCTCGACGGGCCTGCCGACGCCCCGGTCGAGCCGGCGGTCGGCGACCGGCCCGACACCGATCCCGGACGGCTGCTGGCCGCGCGTTCCGGCGACTCGGCGGCCGCCGGACGCTGGCGGCACGTGCGCCTGGACCCGACGTCGCTGCCAGCGAACTACGACTGGCTGGAGAGCCACCGGCTCCGGGCCGCCGTCGACGGCACCGACCAGGCCGCCGCGCTGACCGCCCTGCTCGACCGGTGGGTCCCCGAGGTCGCCGCGCTCGCCGACCCGGTGGCGCAACCGGACACCGGCCTGACGGTCACCTGGCCGGCCCGCGACGTCCAGGCGGTGGCCGCCCTGACCCGCCGCGGCTTCGCCCCGGTGGCCGTCGTCGCCGCCCGTCTTCGCGCACCGCGGCGGGCCGACGGCGTCGGGTCCGGGGTTCCCACGGCCACCATCGGCCCGGCCGATCCCGACGACGGGCTCGAGCTCCGGCCGGCCCGGCTCGACGACCTCGACGCGGTCGTCGCGCTCCAGCTCGAGGAGCTCTTCTACGACGACCTGCTCGGCGGGCTGCACCTGCGCTCGAGCGTGGAGCGGGCGGTCCGAGCCGCCGCGGCGGCCGCGCTCAGCCGCAACGACGGCAGCCGGATCCTGGCGCTCCGCGACGGGAGCGCCGTCGGCCTGGTGGCCGTCGACCTGCCCGACCAGGCCGACGTCGGTGGGCTGGCCGCAGCCGACCGGGTCGGCTACGTCGACTGTCTGAGCGTCACCGCGGGGGCCCGCGGGTCCGGGGTGGGCCGCCGGCTCGCCCGGGCCGCCGACGACCGGCTGGCCGAGGACGGGGCCGCGGTGGTGCTGCTCACGCACAGCACGGTCAACCCGCTGTCCGCACCGTTCTGGGCGCGCGAGGGGTTCCGGCCGCTCTGGGTGATCTGGTCGCGCCCGCTGCTGCTGCCCGCCTGACGTGCAGCACCCTCCGCAGCCGTCGGGTCACTCGCCGTCGCGGTCCGTCGGCCCGCGCGCGCTGCTGCACCCGACGCGGTGACGCAGGTCTCCGCCCGCACCCTGGACACCGTCCACCGTTCGGCGCATCCTGAATTTCAACAGCTGTTGAATTCGACCGAGCGAGGCACACCGTGACCGAGACCGCCGACCGCCCGACCGACGCCACCGACGTCCGGGCCGAGCGCGCCACCTGCCTGATCGCCGGCGGCGGTCCGGCGGGCATGGTGCTCGGGCTGCTGCTGGCCCGCGGCGGCGTCCAGGTGACGGTGCTCGAGAAGCACGCCGACTTCCTGCGCGACTTCCGCGGCGACACCGTGCACGCCTCGACCATCCGGCTGCTCGACCAGCTCGGGCTGGGTGAGGCGTTCCGCGCGCTGCCGCAGAGCCGGCTCGGCAACTTCCGGCTCCCCGACCGCCACGGCCGCTCGATCGTCCTCGGCGACTTCTCCACCCTCCGGCCGCCGTACGACCACGTGGCGATGGTGCCGCAGTGGGACCTGCTGACCCTGCTGGTCGAGGCGGCCGAGCGCGAACCGACCTTCACGCTCCGGATGAGCACCGAGGTGACCGACCTGGTCCGCGACGCCGGTGGCCGGGTGGTCGGCGTCCGGGTGCACGACCGCGGCCGGGACGCGGCGGGAGCGCGCGGCGTGATCCTCGCCGACCTGGTGGTCGCCTGCGACGGACGCTCCTCGGTGCTCCGCGAACGGGCCGGGCTGGTTCCGCGCCGGTTCGACGTCAGCTTCGACACCTGGTGGTTCCGGCTGCCCCGCACCGCCGAGGAGCAGCAGCAGGTGGGCAGCCTCGAGCCGCGGTTCGCGCCCGGCGAGGCGATGCTGAGCTTCACCCGCCCCACCTATTACCAGGTCGCCTACTTCGCCCCCAAGGGCGACGACGCCCGGCTCCGCGCCGAGGGCGTCGAGGCGTTCCGCGCCCGGGTGGCGCGGCTGCGTCCGGACCTGGCCGACCGGGTCGGAGCGATCGGGTCGGTCGACGACCTGCACCACCTCGACGTCAAGGTCGACCGACTGCGCCGCTGGGCCCGACCGGGGCTGCTGTGCCTCGGCGACGCCGCGCACGCGATGTCCCCGATCGGCGGGGTGGGGATCAACCTCGCCGTCCAGGACGCGGTCGCCGCCGCGACCCTGCTGCGCGGCCCGCTGCTGCGCGGGGACGTCACCCTCGACGAACTCGACCGGGTCCGGCGCCGCCGCCGGCTGCCGACGGTGGTGATCCAGCGGATGCAGCTGGCGCTCGACCGGACCGTCTTCGGGCCGACGCTGAACGGGCGGACCTCACCGGCGATCCGGCTGGCGCCGTGGGTGGTCCGCCACCTCCCGTTTCTCCGGCTGATCGGGCCGCGGATGATCGCCTTCGGGCCCCGTCCCGAGCAGGCGCCGGACTTCGCCCGGCGCCCGCCGGTGCCGGTCGGCTGATGCCCGACCGGTCCCCGGTCACCGGGTCGCGGCGCGGCCGCCGGTCCGGCTCGGCGAGCAGCCGCGACGCGATCCTCGACGCCGCCCGCACCGAGTTCGCGGCCCTCGGCTACCGGCGGGCCACCGTCCGCCGGATCGCCACCGCGGCCGGGGTCGACCCGGCGATGATCAACCACCACTTCGGCGGCAAGGACGCGCTGTTCTCGGCCACGCTCGACCTGCCGTTCAGTCCGGCCGCCGAGATCGCCCGCGCCGCCGCCGGGCCGCGGGACGGGCTCGGCGAGCGGCTGGTGACGCGGCTGCTCGAGCTCTGGGACGCCTCCGCCGGGCCGACGGCCAGCTCGGTGCTGCGGACCGCACTCGAGCACGACGGGACCCTCGAGGCCGTCCGCGCCGTGGTGGTGGAGGCGCTGGTCCGGGTGGTGCCGGCCGAGGGCACCGACCCCGACGAGCAGCGGGCCCGGTGGCGCGCCACACTGGCCGCCTCGCAGCTGCTCGGTCTGGTGATGGGTCGCTACCTGCTCGGTCTCGGACCGCTGGCGACCGCGCCGCGGGCCGAGGTGGTCCGGGGGGTCGCGCCCACCGTCCAGCGTTATCTGGCCGGGCCGCTCGACTGACCACGATGCAGCCCTCGCGGGGCCGCGCTGAGCGCCGGCTGGGTGCCGGACCGTTCACAGCCGACTGCTAGCTCCGGCCCAGCCCACCCCTATCCTCCGGCCGTCGACTGCGGCTCGGCAGGTCCGTCGTCCCCCACCCGGGCGCGGCCTGGCCGAGGACGGAGACCGGATGGACCGCACCGACGGGGCCGACGAGACGCACCCGCGCGGGATCGACACCCTCGACTCCGCCCTGGCGCGGGGAGCCGTCGAGCCCACCCCGGATCCGGAACCACCGTCGGCGGAGGGCAGCGCCGGGCGTCCGCGGCGAGGGTCGCGACGGCTGGTGATCGTGCTGGTGGTCGTGCTCGTGCTGGTGCTGATCGTCGCCGGGGCGGTCGTCGCCTGGTCCCGGCGCCAGTCCGCGGAGACCGTCGCATCGACCACCCGCACCTACACGGTGACCGCACAGACCCTGAAGCGGACGGTCGACGCCACCGGCACGCTCGAGCCGGCCCGGCAGGCCGACCTCTCCTTCTCCTCCGGCGGCACGGTCACCGCGGTCGACGTCGCGGTCGGCGACCGGGTGACCAAGGGTCAGAGGCTGGCCACGATCGACGACTCCAGCCTGGCCGTCGCGGTGACCACCGCGCAGGCGGCGGTCACCGACGCCGAGACCACGCTCGACAACGACCTGAACGGCGACGCCGCCAGCACCACCATCGCCTCCGACCGGGCCGCCCTGGCCCTCAAGCAGAGCCAGCTCACGGCCGCGGAGCAGGCCCGCACGGCGGCCACGCTGACCGCCCCGTTCTCCGGGACGGTGGCCGCGGTGGGGATCAGCAAGGGCGACACGGTGTCCGCCGGCAGCGGGACCGGCGGGGGTTCGGGCAGCAGCTCGACCGGGAACGGATCGAGCGGCAGCGGATCGGGCGGCAACGGGAGCGGCGGCAGCGGCACGGCGTCCGGCGGCACAGGATCCACCGGGTCCGGCTCGGGTTCGACCTCGACCGCCGAGTCGATCACGGTGATCTCGACCGGCACCTTCACCGTCGACACCGCGGTCAGCAACGCCGACCTGAGCTCGATCACCAAGGGCCTGCAGGCCACCATCACCCCCACCGGCTCGACCACCCCGGTGTTCGGCACCGTCGCCACCGTCGGGGTGGTCGCCACCGGCGGCTCGGGGGGCTCGGGAGGTTCCGGGGGTTCGAGCGGCGGCAGCGGGACCTTCCCGGTGACCATCGACGTCACCGGGAAGCACAGCGACCTGCTGCCCGGCTCCGCCGTCGACGTCAGCATCACCGTCCAGCAGCTCGCCGACGCGATCGCGGTGCCCACCGTGGCCATCAGCACCACCGGCGGGACCACGACGGTCCGCAAGCTGGTGAACGGCACGCCGAGGGTCACCGCGGTGACCCTCGGACAGAGCTTCGGCGAGACCACCCAGATCACCAAGGGCCTCAGCGCCGGCGACCGGATCGAGATCACCGGCTTCACCGCCGCCCGCGCTGCCGGCACAGGCCGCGCCGGCTACGGGCGCGCCGGAGGTTTCGGCGGAGGCGGTTTCGGGGGCGGCGGTTTCGGGGGCGGCGGGTTCGGCGGCGAGGGCGGGTTCGGCGGCGGGCAGTCGGGACAGAACGGGGCCGGTCAGAACGGCAACGGCCAGGGCAGGCAGGGCGGATGATCATGGAAGCGGTCACCGGGCCGGCTCCGATCGTCGAGCTCGACGAGGTCGGCAAGACCTACCGCAACGGGACGCTCGAGGTGCACGCCCTCGACCGGGTCAGCCTGCAGGTGGTCGAGGGCGAGTACGTCGCGATCATGGGCCCGTCGGGCTCGGGCAAGTCGACGCTGATGAACATCCTCGGCTGCCTGGACACGCTCAGCCGTGGGCGCTACGTGCTCGACGGCGAGGACGTCGCCGACCTCGACGAGCACGAGCTCGCCGAGGTCCGCAACCGACGGATCGGCTTCGTCTTCCAGCAGTTCAACCTGCTGCCCTCGCTCAGCGCGTGGCGCAACGTCGAGCTGCCGCTCTGCTACGCCGGGATGCGGCCGGCCGACCGGCGACCGCGGGCCGAGGCGGCGCTGACCCGGGTCGGGCTCGGCGAGCGGATGGACCACAAGCCCGGCCAGCTCTCCGGCGGCCAGCAGCAGCGGGTGGCCATCGCCCGGGCGCTGGTCACCGACCCCGCGCTGATCCTCGCCGACGAGCCCACCGGCAACCTGGACTCCGTCTCGACCGCTGACGTCCTCGACCTGCTCGACGAACTGCACGCCGGGGGCCGGACGATCGTGCTGATCACCCACGAGCAGGAGGTCGCCGACCGGGCCGACCGCGTGGTGCACGTCCGCGACGGCCGAGTGCTCGACGACCAGCGCGAACCGGCGGCGCCGCGCCCGGCCCACGCGGCCGCGGCAGGGGTCCGGTGATCACCCGATGAGGTGGCGCGAGACGCTGCGGATCGCGCTCGAGGCGGTCCGGCTCAACCGGCTCCGGTCGGGTCTGACCGTGCTCGGGATCATGATCGGGATCGCGTCGGTCAGCCTGACCGTCGGGCTCGGTCAGGGCGCCCAGACCTCGGTCAGACAACAGATCAGCGCGCTCGGCAGCAACCTGCTGGTGGTCACCCCCGGCAGCTCGACCAGCACCGGGGGCGTGCGGGGCGGGGCCGGGTCGGCCACCACGTTGACCCGGGCCGACGCGGCCGCGCTGGCCGACCGCGCCGTCGCGCCGGACGTCGCCGCGGTGGCTCCGGTCACCCAGAGCTCGCAGGTCCTCACGGCCGGGACCAGCACCTGGACCACCAGCGTGATCGGGGCCACTCCGAGCTGGGCGGCCGTGCGGGCCCGGACGACGGCGTCCGGCCGCTGGCTGACCGCCGCCGACGTGACCGATCGCAGCAAGGTGGTGGTGCTCGGGGCCGACACCGCCGACGAGCTCTTCGCCGGTTCCAGCCCGGTCGGACAACAGGTCGCCATCAACGGCAGCCAGTTCACGGTGATCGGGGTGCTGGCGGCAGCCGGGTCGTCGTCCACCACCTCGGAGGACGACGAGGCCCTGCTGCCCTGGACCACCGCGTCCGACGTCGTCGGCACCAGCGCCACCACGGTCTCGTCCATCTACCTCGAGGCGACCGCGGAGACCACGCTGTCGGCGGCCTACCAGGAGGCCACGGCCGCGCTCGACGTCCGGCACGGGATCGGCACCGGCGACGACGCCGACTTCTCGATCACCAGCCAGCAGTCGCTGGTCAACGCGGCCACCTCGGTGACCAGGACCCTGACCATCCTGCTCGGCGGCATCGCGGGGATCTCGTTGCTGGTGGGCGGGATCGGCGTGATGAACGTGATGCTGGTCTCCGTCTCCGAGCGGACCCGCGAGATCGGGTTGCGCAAGGCACTCGGCGCCACGCCGACCGTGATCCGGCGCCAGTTCCTCGCCGAGGCGGCGGCCCTGGGGGTGGCCGGCGGCCTGCTCGGCCTCGGCATCGGCGCCCTCGGCGCGGCGCTGCTCCCACGGGTCCTCGGCCAGCCGGTGACGTTGTCGGCCTGGGCCTCGGCCGGTGCGCTCGCGGTGGCGCTCGCCGTCGGTCTGGTCGCCGGGGTCTACCCCGCCGGCCGGGCCGCCCGGCTGGCTCCCATCGACGCGTTGCGCCGCGAGTGAGCGGCCGTGCCGGCTCTGCTCGCAGTCTTCGTCGCCCCACTGACCACCGGTCCCGTCCAGGAGCTTCCATGATCAGATCCGCACACCGGTCCGCGCGGACCGCTCGGCTCGTCGTCGCCGGGGCGATCGGCGCCACCCTGCTCGCGGGCTGTTCGTCCACCACCCCGGCCGCCTCCGGCGTCCAGGGCGGTGCGTACCCCGGCGGGAACGCGGCGCCGGGCGGCGGCGCCTTTGGCGACCGGCGTCCCGGGGTGGTCGGTCAGATCGCCGCGGTCGACGGCAGGACGCTCCAGGTGCAGGGCGACGGCGCGCAGACCGCGGTGACCTGGAACGCGAAGACGACCTTCAGCGAGGACGTCGCCGGCACCGCCGCGGCGGTCCGGACCGGCAGCTGCGTGCAGGTGCGATCGGGGTCCGGGCCGGGCTCACCGTCCGCACCGGCCACCGCGGCGCCGTCGGGGTCGGCCGGGACGGGACCGGTGGGGACCGTCACCGCCACCCTGGTCACGGTGCTCCCGACGACCAAGGACGGGTGCGCCGCCGCGGCGTTCGGTGGTCGGACCGGGTTCGGAGGCCGGCCGAGCGAGGCGCCCAGCGGCCGACCCAGCTCCCGCCCCGGCGGGGTGCCCGGTGGCTTCGCCCGGATGCTGAACGGGACCGTGACCGCGACCGACGCGAACGGCTTCACGGTCCGCGTGACGGCCCCGACCAGCAGCGGCTCCGCGTCGGCGGACCGCACGGTGACGGTCGCCACCGGCAGCAGCACCCGGTACACCACCCGGAAGACGGTGAGCGGCTCGGCGGCGAAGGTCGGCCGGTGCGCCGAGGCCCAGGGATCGACCGACAGCACCGGGGCGATGACAGCCACCCGGATCACCCTGTCCGCCCCGGTCGACGGGACGTGCTCCCCCGGGTTCGGCCACCGTGGCTGACCCGCGCGCGGCGGCTCGCCGGCGTCGGCAGCGGCTGGCCGTCCGGATCGCCGTCCCGGCCGTCGCGCTGCTGGCCGTCGGCACCGTGTTCGGCGTCCGGTCGGCCCAGGCGGCGAGCTCCGCGGCGGACCGCTGGGTGACCACGGTGGCCCGGACCGGTTCGGTGACCTCGACCGTCGCGGCCGACGGGACGCTCGTGCGGTCGACCAACGCGTCGGTGCACTTCCCCACCGCGGGGACCGTGGACACGGTGGACGTCGCGGTGGGCGACCGGGTCCGGGCCGGCGACACCCTGGCGACCATGGACTCGGCCGCGCTCGACCTGGCGGTCGCCCAGGCCCGGGCCGACCTCGCCGCCGCCGAGCAGTCGGTCAGCACCGCCGAGACCGCAGCCAGTGCCGCAGCCAGCGCCTCCGCCAGTGCCCCGTCCAGCGCACCGGCGACCAGGAGCTCCTCCGGGTCGGCAGCCGCCGGAACGGGCAGCGGCAGGACCTCCCCCGGCCGCGGCGCGTCCGGCTCGACGACGCCCTCGGCGCCCTCGACCGGCAAGCCCGGCAGCGCGTCGAGCGCGGCGCAGCAGCGGGCCGCCCGGACGCTGCGCGAGGCCGAGCAGCGGCTGACCGCCGACCAGCACCGGCTGGCCGGGCTGACCGCGGCCGCGGCCACCGCCCAGAACAGCGCCGACGCCGCGTGCCAGCCCGTGGTGGGGAGCGCCGGGAGCAGCACCAGCGGCCCTACCGGTCCGAGCAGCAGCGCCGGCCCGAGCACACCGTCAGCGTCGAGCACACCGTCGGCGTCGACCCCGCCGTCCCCCGGCACCCCCACCCCGAGCCCGACCTCCAGTGCGAGCCCGACCGCCGGCCCCAGCACGACATCCAGCACCGCCGGGACGCCCGGGAGCAGTGCGCCGAGCGCTAGCGCCACCGGCTCGCCCGGCCCCACGGGCTCGCCCGCTCCGAGCGGTCCTCCCTCCACCGGGACCGGTTCGGGCCGGCCGAGTCAGGAGCAGCTGACGCGGTGCGTGACCACGCTGGGCGCCGCGCTCCGCGCCCAGACCGCGTCGGCGGGCGCCCAGGCGACGGTCGAGCGGGATCTGGCGACGCTCACCAAGGCCCAGCAGGCGGCCGGCCCGGCGACCGGATCGACCAGCGGGGGCGCGACCACCGGCTCCGGGAGCGCGTCGCACCCGACCGGAGGGACGACCGGCCAGGGGTCGGCCGGCGGCAGCGGGACCGATCGTTCCGGCTCCGACCACGGCTCGCCGCGCGCGACCACCACCGCCACCGGGGCCGGTGGCACCGGCAGCGGGGCCGGCAGCGGGGCCGGCGGGACCGCCGGCACCCGGGGCGCGACCAGCGTGGCCAGCGCCGAGGCGGTCGTCGACCAGGACCAGCTCGCGCTCGCCACGGCGGTCACCCAGCAGCAGAACGCCACGCTGACCGCTCCGATCTCCGGGACGGTGAGCGCCGTGCCCTTCGCGGCCGGAGACCGGATGACCACCGCGGAGGCGATCACCGTCGTCGGTGACGGCTCGCTCCAGGCGACTCTCGAGGTCCCCCAGACCTCGATCGCTGCGATCAAGGTGGGCCAGCGGGCCGCCGTCTCGGTGGCCGCCGGACCGACCTCCAGCGGGTGGGTGACGGCGATCGGGATCCTGCCCAGCACCGGTACGAGCTCGACCGTCAGCTATCCGGTCACGGTGACGGTCCCCGACCCCGGCGGCACGCTGACCCCCGGGTCGACGGCCACGGCCGTGATCACCGTCGGAACCGCGACCGACGCGGTCACCGTCCCCGTCTCGGCCCTGACGCTCGCGGGGTCGACCACGACTATGGGCACCGTCGAGGTGCTCGACGCCGGGACCGTCCGTCGCGTCCGGGTCCAGGTGGGCGCGGTCGGGGGCTCGACAGCGGCCGTCACGGCGGGCCTCACCGCCGGCCAGACCGTGGTGCTCGCCGACACCACCGAGGCGCTGCCCAGCGTCACCACGTCGAGCACGCGCCGGTTCTCGGGTGACGGCATCGGGGGCGGTGGTTTCGGGGGCGCTGGTCTCGGGGGCGGTGGATTCGGCGGCGGTGCCGGCCGGACGTCGGGAGGAGGAGGTGGCGCGCCGCCCGGACGCTGACCGGGTTCCATAGCCGGACGCTTCGGTTGCGTGCGACCGGCACCTACGGTGGCCGCGTCCCCGACCGACGCCGGCGCCGGACCGGCTGCGGTCGCCGTGCTCGTCGACCCGCAGGAGCCCACCGATGCGTCCACTCCGTCTCCTCCACCGCGGCGCGCTCGCGCTCGCGCTGACCGTCCCGCTCGCGCTCGCCCCCGGTGCCCTCGCCGGACCGGCCACCGCCGCTCCCGCCCCCGGGCCCCGAGCCGCGGTCGACCACACCGCAGGACAGGCCGCCGGGGACCGCCCGGCGACACTCCCCGACCGGATCGCGCTGCCGGACGGCTTCGCCCCCGAGGGCATCGCCGTCGCCGGTCACACCGCCTATCTCGGTTCGCGGGTCGACGGCGACCTCTACAAGGTCGACCTGCGGACCGGCCGCGGCCGCGTCTTCAGCCAGGGCCCGGGCACCCCGTCGCTCGGGATCAAGGTCCGCGGCGGGCTGCTCTACGTGGCCGGCGGCACCTCGGGCACCGGCCGGATCGTGGACGCCCGCACCGGGGCGGTGAAGCGGAGCATCACCTTCACCACCGGCACCAGCTTCGTCAACGACGTGATCCTCACCCGGACGACGGCCTGGTTCACCGACTCGCTGCAGGCGCAGCTCTACGGCGTCCCGCTGGCCCGGCACGGCAAGCCGGGCTCGGCGCGGGTGATCACCCTGCCGCTGACCGGCCAGTGGCGGCAGACCCCGGAGGTCAACAACGCCAACGGCATCACCCGCACCCCCGACGGTCGGGCGCTGCTGGTGGTGAAGTCCGACGAGGGCGCGCTCTACCGGGTCGACCCGCGCACCGGCCGGGCCACGAAGGTCGACCTCGGGGGTGAGTCCGTGACCAACGGCGACGGGCTGCTGCTCCGCGGCCGCACCCTGTTGGTCGTGCAGAACCGGCTCAACCAGGTCGCCGAGATCACCCTCGACCGGAGCGGCCGCCGGGGTGTGGTCGAGCGCCGGCTGACCAGCAGCCAGTTCGACGTTCCGACCACGGTCGCGGCCCGCGGGCGCAGCCTCTACCTGCCCAACGCCCGGTTCAGCACCACGGTGACCCCGACCACGTCGTACTGGATCACCCGGATCACCGTCTGACCCGAACGCACGCAGCAACGGGGCGGATCCGCCGCGACCACGCGGTCGGATCCGCCCCGTTCGCACGTCCGGGCGCGGTCAGCGGGCGCGCTGCACCCGGGCCTCGTCCCAGACCGGCTGGTCGGTGGCGTAGACGGTCCCGTCCGAACCGAAGACCAGGAAACGGTCGAGCGCCCGGGCGAACCAACGGTCGTGCGTGACCGCGACCACCGTCCCCTCGAACGCGTCCAGGCCGGCCTCGAGCGCCTCGGCCGACTCGATGTCGAGGTTGTCGGTCGGCTCGTCGAGCAGCAGCAGGGTCGCCCCCGACAGCTCGAGCAGCAGGATCTGCAGCCGGGCCTGCTGACCGCCCGACAGCGTCTCGAACCGGTTCTCGGCCGCCCGGGCCAGCTCGTAGCGGTCGAGCTGACGGGCCGCCTGCTCGCGGCCCATCCCCTCCCGGCCCACCCCGTTCGGCGAGGCGTCGCCGCGGTGCAGGATCTCCAGCAGCGTCCGGCCGACGAGCTCGGGGTGGTGGTGGGTCTGGGCGAACCAGCCCGGGCGGACCCGCGCGCCGAGCCGGGCCGACCCGGTGTGCGCGACCGGGTCGATCTGCAGGCTCTCCACCGGTTCGTGCTCGGCGTCGGGCAGCGACCCGCCGCGGGCCAGCAGCCGGAGGAAGTGGCTCTTGCCCGACCCGTTCGACCCGAGCACGCCGACCCGGTCGCCGAACCAGATCTCGGTGGAGAACGGCCGCATCAGCCCGGTCAGCTCGAGGTCCTCGACGACGACGGCGCGCTTGCCGGTCCGCCCGCCGCGCAGCCGCATGGTGACGTGCTGTTCGATCGGGACGGCCTGCGGCGGACCGGCCTCCTCGAACTTGCTCAGCCGGGTGACCGCCGCCTGGTAGCGGCCGGCCATCTTGGAGTTCGAGGCGGCCTTGATCTTGTACATCATCATCAGGTCGTGGAGCTTCTGGTGCTCCTCGTCCCAGCGCCGGCGCAGCTCCTCGAACCGGGCGAACCGCTCGGTCCGCGCCTGGTGGAAGCTGGCGAACCCGCCACCGTGCACCCACAGGGTGTTGCCGGCCGCGCCCAGCTCGAGCGCGGCGATCCGCGCCCCCGAGGCGGCCAGCAGCTCGCGGTCGTGGCTGACCAGCAGCACGCTCTTGCGGGTGCTCCGCAGCTGCTCCTCGAGCCACCGCTTGCCCGGCACGTCGAGGTAGTTGTCGGGCTCGTCGAGCAGCAGCACCTCGTCCGGCCCGCGGAGCAGCGCCTCGAGCGCCAGCCGCTTCTGCTCCCCACCCGAGAGCGTGTTGACCTCGCGCCACCGGGACCGGTCGAAGCCGACCCCGAGCGCCGCGGTGCAGCAGGCGTCGAAGGTCACCTCGGCGTCGTAACCGCCGGCGTCGGCGTACTCGGCCAGGGCCTCGGCGTAGCGGAGCTGAACCGGCTCGGAGTCGTCGGTCATCAGCTCGAGCTCGAGCCGGTCGACCTCCTCGACCGCCCGCCGGAGCCGTGCGGGGGTCAGCGAGAACAACAGGTCACGGACCGTCGAGGAGTCCCGGATGCTGCCGATGAACTGCCGCATCACGCCGAGCCCACCGCCGCGCGAGATCGACCCCGCGGTCGGTTCGAGGTCGCCGGCGACGATCCGCAGCAGGGTGGTCTTGCCCGAACCGTTGGCTCCGACCAGCGCCACCACCGCGCCCTCACCCACCCGGAAGCTGACGTCGTCGAGCAGCGGACGGCCGTCAGGCAGGTGGTAGGACACTCCGCTGAGGTCGACGTGTCCCATGCCCTCAGCCTACGGAGACCGACGCCTCGCGGTCAGCGGGTTTTCCCGGCGCCCGCGGTGCGCGGCGGCACCCGCCCGTCCCCCACCACAGGCTGTCGCACTCTCCGACCACGGTCCGATGTCCTGGTTGGGGTGCGCGGGTACAAAGGATGCATGCGGACCTTCGAGAAGCGCCCCGCGCTGCGCTGGATCGCCCCGGCCGCAGCCCTCACCCTGGCGGTGGGCGGCGTGCTGGGCGGCGGTGTCCTCACCGCGAACGCCGACGTCACCCTGCCCGAGCTGACCGCCGAGCAGCTGGTGGCCAAGGTGGCGGCCGCGAAGACCCCCGACTTCTCCGGCACGGTCACCGAGACCGCCGACCTCGGGCTGCCGTCACTCCCCACCGGGGGCAGCGGCCGCAGCGTCGACTTCACCTCGTTGCTCACCGGCACCAACACCCTGCAGGTCTACGTCAAGGGTGAGGACAAGTCCCGGGTCAGCCTCACCGGCAGCTTCGGCGAGTCGGACGTGGTCCGGAACGGCTCCGACGTCTGGACCTGGAACAGCAAGGCCAAGACCGCCACCCGGATCGAGCTGCCGGCCGGCGAGCGGACCGCGCGGACACCGGCGAACCCGGCTCAGGTGCCGACCACTCCGGAGGAGGCCGCCAAGCGCGCCCTCGCCGCCGCCGACGACAGCACCACCGTCACCCTCGACCGGAACCGGATGGTGGCCGGGCAGAAGGCCTACGAGCTGGTGCTCACCCCGAAGGCGACCGACACCCTGGTCGGCTCGGTGCGGATCGCCGTCGACGGCCAGACCTTCCTGCCGCTCGGCATCGACGTCTACCCGAAGGCCACCCCGCAGAAGGCGGCCTTCTCGATGGACTACACCGCGATCGACTACACCGCCCCGGCCGACAGCACCTTCGACTTCTCGCCGCCGTCCGGCACCAAGGTCACCGAGCAGAAGGCTCCCGACCACGCCGCGCAGAGCGGGTCGCTGCAGGGCAGCAAGCGTGCGCTCAGCCCGAAAGAGCGGGCCGAGCTCGAGCGCAAGGCCGCCGACCAGGTCAGGACGGTCGGCGACGGCTGGTCGAGCGTGCTGATCGCGAAGGTGCCGTCGGGGGCCGCCGACCAGACCGGTCAGGGCGGGTCGCAGGGTGGGCAGGCCGACCAGTGGCGTCAGCTGCTGCAGAACCTGCCGACCGTCCAGGGCCGCGGCTGGACCGGGCACGCGCTCAACGGGACGCTGTTCTCGGCCGTGCTGACCGACGACGGCCGGGTCGCGGTCGGCGCCGTGCCGGTCGACCGGCTGGTCTCCGACCTCGGCTGATCCGGTGACGCCCACCACGGTGTCCGGCCCGACCGACCGGGCCGGCACCGACGGCGCCGCGTCCGGCTCCGGGAGCGCGGACGGCCACCGCGACGCGGTCCGTCCCGGCGACGGAGTCGAGACGTACGACGACGACACCGCCGACGCGCCGATCCGCACCACCGGGCTGACCAAGCGGTTCCGGCACCAGACCGCCGTCGACGCCGTCGACCTGCTGGTCCCGCGCGGCGCGGTCTACGGCTTCCTGGGTCCGAACGGCTCGGGCAAGACCACCACCATCCGGATGATCCTCGGCCTGATCCGGGCGACGTCCGGCAGCATCCGGTTGCTCGGCGCCGAGATGCCCTCCGGCGCCAACCAGGCCCTGCCCCGGGTGGGCGCCCTGGTCGAGGGCCCGGCCTTCCACCCCTATCTCTCCGGTCGGGCGAACCTGGCCCGGCTCGACGCCGTCGACCGCGGCACCGACCCGCGCACCTCGCGGCAGCGGATCGACGCCGCGCTCGACCGGGTGGGGTTGCTGCCGGCCGCCGAGAAGCGGTTCCGCGCCTACTCGCTGGGCATGCGGCAGCGGCTGGCCATCGCCAACGCCCTGCTCACGCCGCGCGAGCTGCTGGTGCTCGACGAGCCGACCAACGGCCTCGACCCGCAGGGCACCCGCGAGGTCCGGCACCTGGTCTCCGAGCTCGCCGCCGACGGCGTGACCGTGCTGATCAGCTCGCACCTGCTCAGCGAGGTCGAACAGATCTGCACCCACATCGGCGTCATGCACGTCGGCCGGCTGCTCAGCCAGGGCAGCGTCGAGGAGCTCCGCTCGCGGTCCCGGCCGACCGTGACGGTGCGTACCGACCAGCCCGACCGGGCGCTGACCGCGCTGACCGCGCTCGGGATGACCGACCTGGGCCGCGAGGGCCCGGGCGGCACCCACGTCGTCGGCCCGCTCGGCGAGGTCGACCCGCGGCGGATCGTCCCGGCCCTGGTGGCCGAGGGCGCCGACGTCCTCGGGTTCGCGGTCGACGCGCCGAGCCTGGAGGACCTGTTCGTCGAGCTGACCGGGGAGGGCTTCGATGTCAGCGGCTGAGCGGCTGCAGGTCGGCACCGCCCCACCGCGGGCCCGTCGCCGCACCCTGGTCTCCTCGGCCCCGGCGCCGCTGCGGTTCCTGCTCTCCGAGCTGCGGTTGATCTTCACCCGGCGTCGCAACGTCGCCGGTCTCGGCGTCCTCGCCGCCGTGCCGATCCTGCTCGCGGTCGCCGTCAAGGTCTCCAACGACGGTGGTGGGGGCGGCCCCGACTTCATCGACCAGATCACCAACAACGGGCTGTTCGTCGCCTTCGCCGCCCTGGTGATCGAGCTGCCGCTGTTCCTGCCGCTGGCGGTCGCCACCATCGCCGGGGACGCCGTGGCGGGTGAGGCCAACCAGGGCACCCTGCGCTACCTGCTGACGGTGCCGGCCGGGCGGACCCGGCTGCTGCTGGTCAAGTATGCCTCCATCGTGATCTTCAGCGTCGCCGCCACCGCGCTGGTCGC
Organism: Microlunatus kandeliicorticis; assembly: GCF_014137855.1. Taxonomy (GTDB): domain Bacteria; phylum Actinomycetota; class Actinomycetes; order Propionibacteriales; family Propionibacteriaceae; genus Microlunatus; species Microlunatus kandeliicorticis. The sequence continues at coordinate 829,194 of NZ_JACGWT010000001.1, read as the reverse complement.
GGTCGTCGGCGTGCTGATCGGGCTGATCCTCTTCGGCGGTGGACCGGTGACGCTGTTCTTCGGCAGCCAGATCAGCTTCGGTGCCGCGATCGGCCGGCTCGCGCTCGCCGTGCTCTACCTGGCCGCCGGGTTCTCCGCACTGGGAGCGCTCGGGCTCTTCGTCTCGACCCTCACCGAGCAGCCGATCGGGGCCACCGTGGCGATCGTGCTGGTCAACGTGGCGATGTTCGTCTGCGACACGATCAGCCAGCTCGACTGGCTGCACCCCTATCTGCTCACCCACTGGTGGACGAGCTTCGGCGATCTGCTCCGCGACCCGATCGTCACCGGCGACATGACCCGCGGGCTGATCACCGCCGGCGTCTACGCGGTGGTCTTCTGGCTGGCCGCCTGGGCCCGCTTCGGCAGCAAGGACGTGAGCAGCTGAGGCTGCTCGACTAGCCTGCTCCGGTGCCGAAACGACCCCCGCAGCCCGCCCGCCGCGGCGGCGCCCCGCAGGACCCGAAGGCCGCCCTGGCCAAGGAGGGCCGGCTGTGGCTGCTCGCCCTGGTCTGTGCGGCGGCCGGGGCGGCGACGGTGGCCGGCACCGGCAAGCTGCTCCCCGGCATCGGGGTCTTCCTGCTCTGCCTGGTGGTGCTCGGTCCGCTGCTCTACTGGTTCGAGAAGTGGCGGCAGCGCCGGGGCGGCTCGCGGTGACCGCGGATCCGCAGCTCCCGGCCGGGGACGCCTCGGTGCCCCACCGGCGCGAGATCGTTTCCTTCGTGAGGCGCAGTGACCGACTGAGCAAGGCGCAGCAGAAGTGGTGGGACGCCCGCGCCGACGACTGGGTGGTCGAGGTGCCGCGCGGCGAGGGCCGGCTGTCGATCGCCCCCGACCACGTCCTGCGACCCGCGGAGCTCTTCGGTCGCGAGGCGCCGTTGGTGGTCGAGATCGGCCCCGGGATGGGCGACTCGCTCGCCCCGATGGCCGCGGCCCGACCGGACGTCGACGTGCTGGCCTTCGAGGTCTACCAGCCCGCGGTCGCACGGATCCTGGCCAAGCTCGACCGGGCCGGCGCCGACAACGTCCGGATCGTCCAGGCCGACGCCGCCGAGGGGCTCGCCCGACTCGACCGCGAGATCGACGAGCTGTGGACGTTCTTCCCCGACCCCTGGCACAAGACCAAGCACCGCAAGCGCCGGCTGGTCACCACCGCGTTCGCCGACCTGGTCGCCACGCGGCTGCGCCCGGGCGGCTGCTGGCGGCTGGCCACCGACTGGGACGACTACGCCAAGCAGATGCACCGGGTGCTCGACCCGCACCCGGCGTTCGAGCCGCTGCCGGGCGGCCGGTGGGAGGAACGCCCGCTGACCAAGTTCGAGCAGCGCGGGCTCGACGCCGGGCGGACGATCACCGACCTGGGCTACCGGCGCCGGTGACCGGGCTCGATGCCGGGTTCGATGCAGGGCCGGCGACGACCCGCCGGTGGCGGCTCGACCTGCGCTACGACGGCACCGACTTCTCCGGCTGGGCGGCGCAACCGGACCGCCGGACCGTCGAGGGGGTCCTCGGCGACTGGCTGGCCCGGGTGCTCCGGATCCCGTCGGTCGGCCTGGTCTGCGCCGGGCGGACCGACGCCGGTGTACACGCCCGCGGCCAGGTCTGCCACGTCGACCTGCCGACGACGGCGGTGGACGCGCTGACCCGCGAACGGCGTCCGCCCGAGGCCCGGCCCGACGGCCGCGCGACCGAATCCGACGCCGCGGCCGTGCTGCTCCGCCGGCTGGCCCGCGTGCTGCCCGCCGACCTGGTGGTCACGGCCGTCCGTTCGGCCCCCGACGGCTTCGACGCGCGCTTCTCGGCGGTCTGGCGCCGTTACGCCTACCGGCTGGTCGACGGCCCGCTGCCGCCGGACCCGTTGCTCCGCCGCGGCGTCGCGCACTGGCCGGACGCCCTCGACCTGGACGCGGTGAACGCCGCAGGCGCGGGGCTGCTCGGGCTCCGCGACTTCGCAGCCTTCTGCAAGCGCCGCGACGGGGCCACCACCGTGCGGACGCTGCTCGCGTGCACCGCCGAGCGGGTGGCGATCCAGGGTCAGCCGGTGGTCGAGGTGACCGTCCGCGCCGATGCGTTCTGCCACTCGATGGTGCGCTCGCTCGTCGGGGCGCTGGTCCGGGTCGGGACGGGGCGGCGCGAACCCGACTGGCCGGCCGCCCTCACCCGCCGGGACGGCCGCGAGTCGACGGTGCCGGTGCTCCCCGCGCACGGGCTCACCCTCGAGGAGGTCGGCTACCCACCGGACGACGCTCTGGCCGCGCGGGCCCTCGAGGCCCGCAACCGTCGCGAGCCGGTCGAGCACGCACCGGACCCGGCGGGCGCGAGCGAAGACCCGTCGCGCGCGACCCCCGACCGGTCGGACGCGACGGGAGCGGCGCGGTGAGCGGGCACTACTTCAGCGCCGAGCCGGACGTCCCGGAGCGCCGCGGCACCGTCGAGGCGACCATCTGGGGCCGGGCGTTCACCTTCACCACGGCGACCGGGACGTTCTCGCACACCGGCCTCGACCCGGCCACCGCGGTGCTGTTCCGCTCGGTCGAGCCGCCCACCGGCGGCGGCCGGTTCCTCGACCTCGGCTGCGGGTGGGGCCCGATCGCCGTCGCCCTCGCCGCAGCCTGCCCACAGGCCCGGGTGGACGCGGTCGACGTCAACCGCCGGGCGCTCCGGCTGTGCGCCGAGAACGCCGCCACCGCCGGGGTCGGTGACCGGGTCACGCCGGTGGCCGCCGAACAGGCCGACCCGGACGCCCGCTACGACCAGCTTTGGTCGAACCCGCCGATCCGGATCGGCAAGGAGGCGCTGCACGCCCTGCTGCTCGACTGGCTGCCGCGGCTCGCGCCCGGCGGGGTGGCCCGGCTGGTGGTCGGCCGCAACCTCGGCGCCGACCCGCTGCAGACCTGGCTGACTGGCCAGGGCTACCCGTGCGAGCGAACGGCCAGCGCCAAGGGGTTCCGGGTGCTGACCGCGCGCCGCGGCTGAACCGCCGGTCGGTCCCGGCCCCCGATGTTCACGATTCGCTCAGGATCTCCACGGGTCCTTCCCAGAGATCGCTGGCCCCGGCTGGCTAGTCTGGAGGTCCAGGCGGCGCCGTCCCAGGGACGCAGCCACGGACGTTGAGGAGTCAGCGATGGTGTCGGGCGACAAGATCAAGGGCAAGCTCGAGGAAGCGGTCGGCAAGGTCAAGGAGGCCGTCGGCGACAAGACCGACAACACCGACCTCCAGGCCGAGGGCCAGAAGGACCAGGTCACCGGCAAGGCGCACCAGGTCGGCGGCGACGCCAAGGAGGGCCTCGGCAACCTCAAGGACGACCTGTCCAAGTGAGCACGACCGGGTGGGCTCCGCTCCCCCGCTGACGCACCAGCGCCCGCGCGATCGACCGATCGCGCGGGCGCTGTGCTGTTCAGCTTCTGCTGTTCAGCTTGTGCTGTTCAGCTCTTGGCGGTCACCGCGGTGAGCACGTCCGGCCAGTGCCGGTCGAGCCGGGTCCCGCCGAGCCGGACGCCGGCGCGGAGCGCCAGCACCCCGGTGACCAGCGCGACCAGCAGCGCGACCCAGGCCAGCCAGGGCAACCAGACCGACCCGACGACCAGCGCGACGGTGGGCAGCGCGCAGACCAGGGTGAGCCCGGTGGTGGCCCCGAACAGGATCAGCGCGGCCGCGCCACCGCCCTCGTTCTTGGCGAACGGGCTGGCCCCCGGCGGCGGCGCCGGCGTCTGCCAGATCGCCCCGATCCACGACCCGACGCCGAGCCCGCTGAGCGCCATCACCACCAGCAGGGCCAGCACCCGGGGCAGCTGGCCGAGCTCGCCGGTGATCGCCGTGGTGGCGATGATCATGACCAGCGAGATCGGCAGGATCACCAGCGTGGTGGACATCACCCGACCCCACCGGTCGTCCGCGCCGCGCAGCCCGGTGCTGATGTGGGTCCACAGCGCGCTGCCGTCGTAGGAGATGTCGGAGGCGACGATCGAGCCGAGGAACAGGGTGATCAGGATCGGCGCGAAGACGATCAGCGCCTGGGTCCGGTGCGGGTTGGCGAGCTGGGTCACCACCACGACAATCGGCGCGACGCAGATCCCGCCGAGGCTGGCCAGATAGCGCGGGTCGCGGCGCCAGTAGCGCATCGCCCGGGTCGCCACCGCGCCCGCCGGGGTGGCCGGGAAGAGCCGCTCGACCAGCGTGCCCGCCCGCACCTGGCGCCCGCCGCCGCCACCGCCGGTCAGCGGCGAGGTGAGGCTGCGCTCGAGGAAGCGGCGCCAGGCCAGCCACAGGGCGACCACCAGGGCCGCAGCCAGCACCAGCCGGGCCACCGCCCCGAGCCAGTCGCCGCGGGCCACCGCGGCCGGCACCGACCAGGCCCACCCGAACGGCGTCCAGCCGAGCACGGTGGCCGCCCGGGCCAGCAGCCCGCGCATCTGGTCGGGGTGGAAGCCGGAGTAGTTGCCGATCAGGTTGGCGGTGATGCCGATCACCGCCCCGAACAGGGCGAGGGCGACGGCGGCGAAGTCGCGGAACCGGCGCGAGGCCAGGGCCTGGCTGAACGCCGAGGTGGCCGTCCGGGCCAGCAGGAAGCAGGTGGCCAGCCCGAGCGGTGCCGCGAGCAGCGCCGCGAGGGCCAGCGGGACGTCGCGCGCCCAGGTGATGACCAGGCCGATCACGATCAGGGTGGTGGCGATCCCGGGCGTCCCGACCAGGCCGGCCAGGAACATCCCCGGCTGGAGCTTGCGGGCCGGCACCGGCAGCAGGGCGAACTTGCCCGGGTCGACCGTCTCGTCCACCCCGAAGACCAGCACCGAGAGCGCCATCCAGCCGACGGTGATGATGCTGAACACCACCACCGTCAGGTCGGCGGTGAAGACCGTCGAGGTCCACCGCAGCGCGATCAGCCCGGCCAGCGCCCCGACCACCAGGCCGAGGCCGTAGAGCATCCCGATGATCAGCCCGACGGTCCGCCAGACGCTGCGGCGGAGCCCGTTGCGGAGCAGGGTCAGCTTCAGACCGACGACGAGCGCAACCACGCCAGCGCCTCCGATCCACCCTCGCGGACGCCGACCAGACCGAGGAAGCGCTGCTGCAGCGACTCCCCGGCCCGGACCTCGTCGAGCGTGCCGGTGGCCAGCACCCGGCCCTGGGCCACCACCGCGACCCGGTCGCAGAGGCTCTCCACCAGCTCCATCACGTGGCTGGACAGCACCACCGTCCCGCCACCCTGGACGTAGCCGCGCAGGATCCGGCGGATGGTCTCCCCCGAGACCGGGTCGACCGCCTCGAACGGCTCGTCCAGGATCAGCAGCCGCGGGGCGTGGATCAGGGCGCAGGCCAGGCCGATCTTCTTGGTCATGCCGGCCGAGTAGTCGACCACCAGCTCGCTCGCGTCGTCGGCCAGCCCGAGCGTCTCGAGCAGCTCGGCGGACCGCGAGGCGATGTCGGCGGCCGGCACCGACCGCAGCCGGCCGACGTAGCTCAGCAGCTCGCGTCCGGACAGCCGGTCGAACAGCCGCAGCCCGTCGGGCAGCACGCCCATCAGCGCCTTGGCGCGCGCCGGGTCGGTCCACACGTCGTGGCCGAGCACGGTCGCGGTGCCGCGGTCCGGGCGCAGCAGGCCGGTGGCCATCGACAGCGTGGTGGTCTTGCCCGCGCCGTTCGGGCCGACCAGCCCGAACATCGACCCGGTCGGCACGTCGAGGTCGAGGTCCTCGACGGCCTGCTTGGCCCCGAACGCCTTGCTCAGCCCGCGCAGCCCGAGCGCGGGAGCGCCGATCGGTCCGGTGGGTCCGACGGGTCCGGCGGTTCCTGCGGGTCCGGGCTGGGTGGGCTGGCCGCCCGGCTCGGGACGGCTCTCCGTGGGTGTCCAACTGCTCATGCCAGCAGTCAACACCGCCGCCGGCGGCGCGACCCGTGACATCCCTCAGCAGCTCACCGTGAAGACCGCACCTCCGCTGCTCGCACCGGGGCCCGACCCCGGTCCCGCCACGGCATCGGCCGGACCACTCGACAGGTCTCCTTCCGGACTCGGCCCGCTCCCGAACCATTGACCGTCCACACCGACCGCGTCTACGGTGGAACACCCCCGTGAGAGCGCTCTCACGTCCCCCCTCCGAGGAGTTTCAGTGCTGAAACCCGATCGTTCCGACGTCCCCTCCCCACCCCCGTCACCGCGGCCGCGCCGGATCGCCGGGCTGGTCGCCGTGCAGCTCGCCGCGCTGCTATCCCTGGTCGGGGTGATCAGCCTCGGGCTGCCCCGGGCCGCCTCGGCCCAGAGCCTCGGGCAGGGCTCGTACACCACCACCCTGCCGGCCGGTGCCGACCTGCCCACCGGCTGCGGCGACCTCTCCACCGACCCCCGCAGCCAGACCACCGCGAACGCCCCGGCCGGGGCGATCCCCACCAACGACTGGTGGAGCTCGATCCTGTTCAAGAAGACCAACTGCGCCTTCGGCGAGCCGATGATGGCCCACCCGGCCTCGTACGCGGCCAGCGCGGGCGGCCTGGGGATCAGCTACACCACCACCCCGGTGATCACCGGGAGCGCGACCGGGGTCAGCGAGTACCACTTCCCCTACACCCGTGACGTGCTGGTCGGCGTCCCCGGGCTGAACGCCGGGAGCGTCAAGGTCGACGGCTGGTCGGACTGGACGGTCAGCCCGATCTGGACCGACGGCACCCGCACCCTGCGGGCGACCATCGGCCACGGGCTGCCGATGTCCTACTACACGGTGAAGGGTGGTGGCGCCCAGCTCACCACCGACGGGCCGCCGGCCGTGTGGAGCAACAGCGGCGCGACGATCGGGTTCAGCATCCGCGGTCACGACTACGTCGCCTACGCCCCGAGCGGGTCGACCTGGTCGGTCAACGGCAGCACGATCAGCTCGGGCCTCAACGGCAAGAACTTCTTCACCGTCGCCGTGCTGCCCACCACCAGCGCCGACAGCGACAGCGACCGCACCGCGCTCGCGACGAGCTACGGCCGGTACGCCTTCGCAGCGGTGAACGGGACCCGGGTCTCCTACAGCTACGACGAGACGACCAGCAAGGTCCGCACCACCTACGGCTTCACCACCCGCGCCCTGCAGGGCAGCGAGACCCGCACCGTCGCCTCGCTCTACCCGCACGAGTGGCAGCACCTGTCCGGCGGCAGCCCGATCAGCCGCAGCTACGTCTCGCCGCGCGGGGCGATGAAGACCCTGGTCGGGATCAGCTCGTTCAGCACCGTGATGACGTTCCACGGCGTGCTGCCCGAGGTCCCGGCGGTCGCCGACTCCGGCGGCGCCGACCTTGCCACGCTCAAGGGCTACCTGGCCCAGGTGGCCGACGACCCGGAGGCCCAGCAGAAGGCCGACACCTACTGGACCGGCAAGGGCCTCGGCCGGGCCGCCCGGATCGCCGAGATCGCCGACCAGGTGGGCGAGACCGGCACCCGGGACAAGGCGCTGGCCGCGATCCGCTCGACCCTCACCGACTGGTTCACCGCCAGCCCGGGCAAGACCGGTCAGGTCTTCTACTACGACAAGAACTGGGGGACGCTGATCGGCTACCCGGCCTCGTACGGGTCCGACCAGGAGCTCAACGACCACCACTTCCACTACGGCTACTACATCGCCTCCGCGGCCACGCTGGCCAAGTTCGACCCGGCCTGGGCGAAGACCAGCGCCTACGGCGGGATGGTCGACCTGCTGATCCGCGACGCCAACAACTACGACCGCTCCGACACCCGGTTCCCCTACCTGCGCGACTTCGACATCTACGCCGGGCACGACTGGGCCTCGGGTCACGGGTCGTTCGCGGCCGGCAACAACCAGGAGTCGAGCTCGGAGGGCCTCAACTTCGCCGGGGCGCTGATCCAGTGGGGCGAGGCCACCGGCAACAAGGCGGTCCGCGACGCCGGCATCTACATCTACACGACCGAGTCGGCGGCCATCGACGACTACTGGTTCGACACCGACCAGCAGACCTTCCCGAAGAGCTTCGGCCACAACACCGTCGGGATGGTCTGGGGCGACGGCGCCGCCTACGCCACCTGGTTCAGCTCGACCCCGGAGGAGATCACCGGGATCAACCACCTGCCGATCACCGGGAACCACCTCTACCTCGGCGCCGACCCCGCCTACGTGGTGGCCAACTACGACCAGATGGAGAAGCTGATCGGCGGGCCGCCGACCAAGTGGCAGGACATCGCCTGGGAGTACCTGGCCCTCGGCGACGGACCACGCGCGCTGGCGAAGTTCCGGGCGAACCCCGGCTTCACCAGCGAGGAGGGCGAGTCCAAGGCGCACACCTTCCACTGGATCGACAACCTGGCCGCGCTCGGCACCGTCGACAGCGGGGTCACCGCCGGCCACCCGCTGGCCGCGGTGTTCACCCGCAACGGAGCCCGCACCTACGTCGCCGCGAACATCACCGCGTCGCCCCTCACCGTCCGGTTCTCCGACGGCACCAGCGTCGCCGTGCCGGCCGGGAAGACGGTGGCCAAGGGCGCGCGGACCTGGTCGGGCGGCTCGGCCACCGGCGGGCTGGGCGTCGGGAGCGGATCGGGCGGCAGCACCCCGCCGCCGACCACGGCACCGCCCACGACGGCACCGCCCACGACGGCACCGCCCACGACGGCACCGCCCACCACCGCACCGCCCACCACCGCACCGCCCACCACCGCACCGCCCACCACCGCACCCCCGACCAGCGCACCGCCCACCAGCGCACCGCCCACCAGCGCACCGCCGACCAGCGGCGGCTGTGGGTCACCGTGCCGGCTGTACCTGCGGGCCGGCGGCGGACTGGGGGCGTCCGGCGGTGCCGGGACGGTCACGGTGCCGGCCAGCACCGGGATCGCCGACAACCAGCCGCACAACCCGGTGACCTTCACCGCGACCGGGCTGACCGGACGCTGGACCGGCGGGGCGACCGCGTTCGACCTGGCGGTCGACTCGGGCGCCGCGGTGGGCAACGGCGTCCAGGTGCGGGTGTCGGTCGACCTCACAGGGGACGGCCGCTGGGACCGGGTCGAGACCTACCACTACTACGCGACCGACCCGGTGCCCGGTTGGGAGCACGCCACCGCGGCCACCACCGGGTTGGTCGGCTCGACCGGACGCTGGGGCCACCTGGCCGGTGGTCGGGTGAAGGTGGAGGTGTGGAACGCGATCGGGTCGGCCCCCGCGAGCGTGGGCGTCGGGAACACCTCGACCCTCACGCTGCCGCTCGGCGGCTAGCACCGGCACCGGCTCAGGATCTCAACCAGGGTTGAGGTCCTGAGCCGGGTGGCCCGGCCGGAGCGGCGTTGTGACCGGGCCCTAGGATCGCAGTATTCGCGGAGTGCGATGTCGGATCACGAACCGATAGGACACGAGGACAGCATGGCGAAGTACGAACTCCCGGACCTTCCCTACGACTACGGAGCACTCGAGCCGCACATCTCGGGCCAGATCATGGAGCTCCACCACGACAAGCACCACGCCACCTACGTCACCGCGCTCAACGGCGCGCTCGACCAGCTGGCCGAGGCGCGGGAGAAGAACTCCTTCGGCAGCATCGTCGGCCTCGAGAAGACCCTGGCCTTCAACCTCGGCGGACACGTCAACCACTCGATCTTCTGGCGGAACCTGTCCCCCGAGGGCGGCGACAAGCCGGACGGCGAGCTCGGTGCCGCGATCGACGACGCGTTCGGCAGCTTCGACGGGTTCCGCGCCCACTTCGAGGCCAGTGCCACCACCATCCAGGGCTCCGGCTGGTCGATGCTGGTCTGGGACGCCCTGGGGCAGCGCCTGCTGATCGCGCAGCTCTACGACCAGCAGGGCAACCTGCCGGCCGGGCAGATCCCGATCGTCACCCTGGACATGTGGGAGCACGCCTTCTACCTGCAGTACAAGAACGTCAAGCCCGACTACGTCAAGGCGTGGTGGAACGTGGTCAACTGGGCCGACGCCCAGGCGCGGTTCGCCGCGGCCCGGTCGCAGACCTCCGGGCTGATCGTCCCCGCCTGACCCGTCGTGCGCACCCGGTCGGCCGCGGAGCTCCGCACGCCGGCCGGAGAACGACCACCGAACGGCGCCCGCTCTTCGCGGGCGCCGTTCGTCGTTCGGCCGTGCTGAGGTGAGCGACGACGCCGTCCCCGCGGGTGCGCTGCTGCTCTGGACGGCCCGGACCCGGCCGGGCCGCGGCCGGACCGGCGAGATCGCCGCGGTGGTCTTCGGTTGGCTCTGCCTGGCCGCGATCCTGATCGTGCTGAGCTGGGTGCTGTTCCGCCAGGTCCAGCTGATCCTGCTCGGCATCGTCTACACCGTCGCCGGTCTGGTGCGGTCGGTGGGCGGCGCGCGCGGCCGGGTGGTGCTGCACCCGGACGCGCTCGAGGTGCGGACGGTCCGCACCCGGCGCTATCCGTGGTCGACGCTGCGGTCGGTCGAGCTGGTCGAGGGCCGGATCGAGATCACCCCGGACGGCTGGGTCCGGCACCTGCCGGTGCCCGCCCGCGAGGCCCCGACGGCCTACGCCACGCTCACCGCCTGGCGGGCCGACCACGGCGTCTGAGCGCCCGGCCGGCTCAGGCCCCCGACGAGATCCGGTAGTCGGCCACCTGCTGCGCCTTGGCCAGACCGGTCGCCGCCGAGGCCGTCCCGAAGAACGTCGGCGCCAGCGCGGTCTGGACGTCCGAGACCGCCTCGGCCATCCCCACCGCCACCGGGTAGAGCGACTTCTTGCCCTGGGCGGCGGTGAGGAACGCCGAGACGTCGACCTTGTTCTTCTTCCAGTGCTCGGCGTAGAGCGGGTCGAGCGACTCGATCGCCGGCCAGATGTAGCCGCCCGAGCCCATGATCCGCTGGCTGTCCGCGCCGCCCAGCCACTCGGCCAGCAGCCAGGTCTGCTCCGGGTGCTCGGTGGCCGTCGAGGTGCCGTCGGTGAGCCCGTTGAACACCGTCCACCCGCCCTGCGGTCCGCGCGGCAGCAGGAAGGTGCCGACCTCGAAGTTCGAGGTCAGCTCGCTGATCGAGGAGGTGTTCCAGTCCCCGGCCTGGAACAGCGCCAGCCGGCCCTGAGCGAACAGGGTGAGCGCCGACGAGCCGTCGGCGTTCGGGCCGAGCTCGCCGTAGGGGATCTGGACGTGCTCGTCGACCAGCATCTGCGACAGGAAGCTGATCGTCTCCCGGTTCGGAGCGGTGTCGAGCACCGTCCGGGCGGCGTACGGCTCGGCGATGAAGGCACCGCCGTTCATCGGCAGGTAGCTGCCGTAGCCCGACTGCGGGTCGTTGGTGTTCCCGACCGCGTAGGTGACGATGTCGCCCGGGTCGAAGCCCGGCTGGTCGGCGGTCTTGCCCTTGCTGTCGCTGGTGATCGTGCGGAGGAACTTCAGGAACGTCCCGCCGTCGTCCGGGTTCCACTCCAGCTGCTCGGTCGGGGCGCTGACGCCGAGCTTCTGGAAGTAGGACTTGTTGTAGTAGAAGCAGATCGTGTCCCAGTCCTTGGGCAGCCCGTAGAGCTTGCCCTCGCGCTCGTGCAGCTCGACCAGCCCCTCGACGTAGACCGAGGTGTCGATGTTCGCGGCGCGCACCCGGTCGGTGACGTCGGCGATGATCCCCTGCCGGATCCAGTCGGCCAGGAACGGCGTGTTCACCCAGAACAGGTCCGGCGCGTTGCCCGAGATGAACGAGGCGGTGATCTTGGGCGCGTAGTTGCCGTACGGGATCTGCTGGATGGTGACGCTGATGTCGGGGTGCTTCGCGGTGAACTGGTCGATCGACTTCTGGTACCCCTCCTGCTGGTAGGTGTCCCACAGGGCGTAGGTCAGGTTGGCCTTGGCGCTGTCGGGGTTGCCCGAGAAGCCCCAGCGGGCCGCCGCGTTGCTGCACCCACCGAGCGCGGCGCTGCCGGCCACCGCACCGGCAGCCGTCCCGAGCGCCGCCAGCAGCTGGCGACGGGTCATCGAGACCGGACGCCGGGTCACCGGTTCGTCCCGGTCAGGGAGATCGAGTTGACGATCTGCTTCTGGAAGATCACGAAGAGCACCACCAGGGGAATGAGCACCAGGATGGATCCGGCCAGCACGAGGTTCCACTGGGTGCCGAAGTTGGACTGCAGGTTGGCCAGACCGACGGTCACCACCTGCAGGTCGCTGGAGTTGGTGGCGATCAACGGCCAGAGGAAGTTGTTCCAGCTGAACACGAAGGCGATGATCGCCGCCGTGGTGATGATCGGCCGGGCCAGCGGGATCAGGATCCGGAACAGGATCCGGGCCTCGGAGCAGCCGTCCAGCCGGGCCGCCTCGAGGATCTCCGAGGGCAGGGTGAGGAAGTACTGCCGCATCAGGAAGACCGCGTAGGGCGTGCCCAGGGTGTACGGCAGGAACAGCGCCCAGTAGGTGTTGAGCAGGTGCGCACCGTCCATCAGGACGTACAGCGGGATCATGGTCACCACGTTGGGCACCATCAGCATGCTGAGGTAGAGCCAGAAGAGCGCGTCCCGGCCGGGAAACCGCAGCCGCGCGAACGCGTAGGCGCCCATCAGCGAGAACAGCACCTGGCCCACGGTGATGATCACCGTGATCAGCACCGTGTTGCCCAGGTAGGTGGCGAACCCGTTGGAGGTCAGCACCTCCTTGAAGTTGGTCAGCGACAGCGAGGTGGCCGGGGTCCAGGCGTGGTCGGAGAGGATCGCGGCCAGCGGCTTGAACGAGGCGTTGAGGCTGAACAGGTACGGGGTCAGGAAGACCAGCGCGATGATCAGCAGCAGCAGGTAGAAGATCACCAGCCGGACCACCCGGCCGGGGGTGATCCTGGTCGGCCGGTGCGGGACGTCGGCGGTCGCGCGCGGCGCGGCGGCGAGGGTCGGGGCGGAAGTGGCGGTCACGGCGCGCTCAGTTCATCTCGTAGGTCGTGCGGTTGCGGAAGTAGCCGAACTGGACGATGGTCACCACCAGGATCACCACGAACAGCACGACGCTCATCGCGGCCGCGTCACCGATGCGGAAGCCCACGAAGGCGGACTTGTAGATCAGCGAGTTCATCACCTCGGTGGCGTCGCCCGGCCCGCCGTTGGTCAGCACGTAGACCGTGTCGAAGACCTGGAACGAGCCGATCACCCCGGTGACCAGCACGAACAGCATGGTCGGACGGAGCAGCGGCAGGGTGATCGAGAAGAACTGCTTGATCCGGGAGGCGCCGTCGATGGCGGCCGCCTCGTACATCGAGGCCGGGATGGACTGCAGACCGGCCAGGAAGAACAACATGTTGTAGCCGACGTACTGCCAGATGTTGGCGAAGGCGACCACCGGCATCGCCCAGACCTGCGAGGAGAGCCAGCTCGGACCGGCGATCCCGACGAACCCGAGCAGGGTGTTGATCACGCCGGTGCTGGGGTCGAAGAACCAGTTCCAGACCACGGCCATCGCCACCGGCGTGGCCAGGTAGGGCAGCACGCACAGCACCCGGACGAACGAGGTCCCGGGCAGCTTGCGGTTGAGCAGCACCGCCAGGCCCAGCGCGATCACCGTCTGGGCAGGGATGTTGAGCAGCACGTAGTAGGCGGTGACCAGCAGCGAGTGGCCGACCGCGTCGTAGCGGAAGATGTCGATGTAGTTGGACACCCCGACGAAGGACGGCGGGGTCAGCAGGTCCCACTTGACGAAGCTCAGCACGATCACCACGACCACCGGGACCAGCAGGAAGGCGATCACGCCGATCAGGCTGGGAGCCAGGAAGCCGAGCGCGGTGCGGATGTCCCGACCGGTGGGCTTGCCGGTGCGCGTCGTGGTGGCGGCGGCCTCCGTCCCGATCGCGGCCGCGGTCACCGAGCGCTCCCCGAGGCCGGGGTCGGGACCGGCGTCGGGGCGAGGGATCTGTTCGGCGCCGGGGGTCCGGCGGGCACCCGGCGGGGCATCGGACGGTGACCGGGTCCTCCGGTCGTGAGGGGTGTGGTCATCCGGACCTCCTGGGTCGGCATCGTCCCCGTGGCAGCGCTTACCGTCTGCCGTGGGTCACGCTAAACCTGCCGCCTGTGGACGTGCTTTCGGCCCCTCGCCGGGTGGTGGTCGGGGCGGATCAGCCCTCGATCACCGGCGCCAGCGCGCGGACGGTCTCGAGCGTGTCGGCCTCGTCGGCACTCTTGTCGGTCCGGTAGCGGAGCACCCGGGCGAACCGGAGCGCGACGCCGCCCGGGTAGCGGGTGGACCGCTGCAGCCCGTCGCAGGCGATCTCGACCACCGTGGTCGGCTCGACGTGCACCGTCCACGACGTCCGCCGGGTCTCGCGGGCGAGGAAGTGCTCGGTCTGCCAGGCCAGCATCTCGTCGGTCATGCCCTTGAAGGTCTTGCCGAGCATGACCAGCCCGCCGGTCGCCGGGTCGCGCGCGGCCAGGTGCAGGTTGGAGAGCAGGCCCTCGCGACGCCCGTGGCCCCACTCGACCGCGGTGACCACCAGGTCGAAGGTGTGCCGCGGCTTGACCTTGACCCACGCCGAGTCCCGCCGGCCCGCGGCGTAGGGCGCGTCCAGGTTCTTGATCACCACGCCCTCGAACCCGGCGGCCACCGCCTGCTCGAAGGCCTCCTGCGCCGCCCCCGGGTCGGCGGTCAGCAGCCGCGGAACCACCTGGTCGGCCGGCACCACCGCGGCCAGCGCGTCGAGGCGGGCCGACAGCGGCTCGTCGAGCAGATCGCGGTCGTCCACCCGCAGCAGGTCGAAGAAGTACGCCCGGAGCCCGGACGCCACGCCTTCGGCCGGCCGCTCGGCGGCCCCGGGTTCCGTGCGCGCGTGCGTCGCCGAGCGCGAGGCGGAGACCTGGAACGCCTCCGGCCGGCCGTCGGGACGCAGCGCCAGCGCCTCGCCGTCGAGCACCAGCCGGCGCGGCGCCATCGCGGCGACCGCCGCCACGACGCCGGGCAGCCGGGCGGTGATCTCGTCGAGACTGCGGGTGAAGACCCGGACGTCCTCGCCGTCCTTGTGCACCTGGACCCGGATGCCGTCGAGCTTGCTGTCCACGGCCACCGGCGCGGAGGTCTGCTTCCCGCCGGCCTTGACCAGCCCCTCGGCCACGTCGGGCGCGCTGGCCGCGAGCATCGGCTGGACCGGGATGCCGACCGTCAGGCTGACCGCGGCCAGACCGGCCTCGCCGTCGCGAACCAGCACGGTGGCCGCCTCCGGCGTCGAGCCCAGCAGCATCGCCGCCCGGCGGACCGCGGCCACCGGCACGTCGTGGGCGGCGGCCAGACCGTCCTGGACGGCCGCCTCGAGCGCACCCTGCCGGACCTCACCGGACACCAGCCCGCGGAGCAGTGCCTGCTCGGGCTCGGTGGCCCGGGAGAACAGCGCGCGCACCCGGTCGGCGCGGGCACCGGCCGACCCGGGGCCGGAGAGCCCGGCCATCTCGGCGAAGGCGGCGTCGACCTCGACCACGGTCAGCGTCGGGTCGGCGGCCGGCGGCGGCGGGTCGGCCAGCGCGCGGTAGCCGACGCCGGTGCGCCGCTGCCGGAGCGCCCCGGACAGGTAGCTGACCACGATCTCGAGCTCGTCCGGACCGGTCAGCGGCTCGCGGAGCAGCGCGGCCAGGATGTCGCGCTTGGCGTTGCGCGAGCGGGTGCCCGCCAGCGCCCGCCAGGTCTCCGCCAGTCGTCCGAACAGCACGGACTCATTCTGGCCGCCGGGTCGGACAGTGCACCGACCGAGCCAGACGCCCCGGCCGGCGGGCCTGGCTCAGAGCACCAGCGCCAGGATCAGCAGCACCACCAGGACGACGATCACCGCGCCCAGCAGGTACAGCCAGAGCCGGCCGACCGCCGCCCCGGCGGTGGGGGCGGTCGCCTCGGCCAGCAGCTCGTGCCGCCGGAGCTCCCACTCCCCCTGGCCGAGCCGTCCGTCGGCTCGCAGGCGGTCCAGCTCGTCCAGTGCCGTCGCGTACTCGCGGGCCCGGTCGTCCACGGTGATCCATCCGTTCTCGTCGGGAGTCGGTGCGCTCCGCACCGGCGTCCAGTCGACCACGCGGACCCCGCTCCCCGACACCGACCCTCGTCGCGCGCCGGGTGCCACCACGGTCGCAGGCACCGACCCCTCCGGAGCCCCGGGCGCCCCGCACCCCCACGCCCTGAGCCCCACACCCACCCCGGTGCCCTGAGCCCCCACACCCACCCCGGTGCCCTGAGCCTGTCGAAGGGCGGCCCTAGCGCAGATAGCCCTCCGGGGCGTGCCGGCGGACGTGGTCGACGGCCTCGCCGATCCGGTCCGGTGCCAGCTCCGCGAGCTGGTGCAGCACGATCGTCCCGTCGAAGCCGGCGGCGGCCAGCTCGGCGAGCACCGCGTCGTAGTCGAGATGGCCGCACCCGGCCGCACGGCCGCCCGCGTCACCGTCGTGGTCGAGGTCCTTGGCGTGGGCCAGCAGCACGTACGGGCCGAGCCGGGCGAACGCCTCGGCGAGATGGTCGCGCTGCCGGGCCAGGTCGCCGCGGTGGAACAGGTTCGCCGGGTCCATCACCACCCCGAGCGCCGGGCTGCCGACCTGCTCGATCAGCGCCTCGGCCCGAGCTGCGGTGTCGACGACGTTGTTGTGCTCGGGCTCGAAGGCCAGCCGGACGCCGGCCGCCTCGGCGGCCGGAGCCGCCCGGCGGAGCTGGCCGACGACGTCGTCCCAGGCGGCCGGGCTGCGGTTGTCCTCGTGGTGGGTCCACATCAGCTCGGCCCGGGTGCCGGTGCACAGCGTGACCAGGTCGGTGCCGAACGCCTGCGCGTGCGCGATCAGGGCGAGCAACCGCTCCAGGTTGGCCTCCCGGCTGGCCGGATCGGGATGGGCCATGTTGTAGGTGCCGTCGACCGCCGCGACCCGCAACCCCCGCGCGGCGGTGGCTGCGCGGACGCGGTGGGCGGTGTCGGCCCCGATTCGCCCGCCGAGCACCTCGAGACCCCGGAGCAGTGCGTCGCGGACGGGCACGTCGGGCGCGGTGCTGCCCAGCTGGAGCTGGACGTTGGTGAAGCCGTGCGCGACGACCGCGTCCAGGACGGTCTCCAGGTCACCGGCGAACTCGGTGGTCATCACCCCCAGGTCGGCCATCGGTCCCCTCGCCTGTTCGGTCGTTCTGCTGAGCAAGCCTGTCGTGCGGTCGGGTTCAGGGCCCGCGGTACCGGCCCACCGGCCGGAGCCGCAGCGGTGGCTCACGGTACTCAGCGAGGGCGTGCGCCAGCCACCCGGCGGTCCGGCCGATCGCGAACACCGCGGTGCCCGCGTCGGGCGCCATCCCGAAGGCCAGGGCGAGGGCGGCCAGGGCCAGGTCGACGTTGGGGAACCAGCGGGGGTCGGCGCGGCCGACCGCCGCGGCGAGCGCGCGGTAGCCGGCCACCGCGGCCGCCACCGTCGAGCCCGGGTCGGCCTCGGCCAGCCGCTCGAGCCGGGTCAGCAGGTCCTCGGCCCGCGGGTCGCGGCGCCGGTAGATCCGGTGCCCGAACCCGGCCAGCCCGCCGGCCCGGACGGTCTCGGCGAGCACCCGGGGCGCCGGCTCCCCGGCGACCACCCGGGCCAGCACGGCGTACGCGGTCCGGCTGGCGTCCCCGTGCAGCGCGGAGTCGAGGGCCCCGAGCCCGGCGGCCACGGCGGCGTAGGGGTGCGCCCGCGCCGAGGCGGCGACCCGCACGGCAAGGGTGCTGGCGGCGAGGTCGTGGTCGAGCAGCAGCACCAGCGCGGCGTCGAGCAGCGCCACCGCGTCCTCGGCGGGGGCCTGCTCGGTCAGCCGCGGCCAGAGCCGGGCCGCCATCGAGGCGCCCGGAGCGGGCTCGGAGCCGCGCAGCGGCAGCGCCTCGACCTCCGCGGCCAGCAGCGGGCCGGCCCGCCGCACCACGCCGACCGGGGCGAGGTCGTTGCGCAGCGGGTCGGCCGCACCGGCCCCGACCACTTGGAGGTGGATCCGGTCCAGCGCCCCCGGGACGACGGAGGGCGGCGGCAGCGGCGGCAGCGGGCCGGCGACGAAGGGCGTGAGCTCCTCGCCGGCCCGCCCCCCGTCCACCGGCCCACCGTCCACCGGTTCCCCGTCCGCTGGCTCGTCGCGCGGCTCGTCGGCCCCTCCGCCGCCGGACGCGGCGGCCCACACCCACCGGCAGACCCGCTCGAAGCCCTGGTCGGCGAGCTCGGCGGCCCGCCGCCCGCGGTAGTAGAGCTCGTCGTCCTCGATCAGCGCGAGATCGACCTCGATCGTCCCCAGCGGTGCCCCGGTCGGCCGCCCGGACCGGTCGGCCGGGGCACTGCGACGCCGGGCGGCAAACGTCTCGACCTCGAGCGGGTCGAAGGTCGACCCGCGGCGGTCGCGGACGCGGGTCAGCAGCCCGCGGGACACGTAGGCGTAGAGCGTCTCGGGTTTGACGCCGAGCCGGGCGGCGGTCTCCGCGGCGGTCAGCCGGGGCAGTGTCCCGCTGGTGTCCGACATCACCCTCCTCGACCGACCGACGTTGACGTGATCAATGTTGACGCTGCGAGCGGTCCACTCGCAACCTGACATCATGAGCACATCCACCCCACCCGGACCGAGCCGGCCGGGCCCCACCCAGCCCGCACCGACCGGGACCGACCGGATGACCGAGCGACTGATCGAGGTGCCACCCGGCCTGGCCGGCGTGGTGGCCGCCGACACCCGCATCGGCGAGGTCCGCGGACTCGAGGGCTTCTACCACTACCGGCAGTACTCCGCGGTCGAGCTGGCCACCCGCCGGAGCTTCGAGGACGTCTGGCACCTGCTGGTGCTGGGCGAGCTGCCGGACGCGGCGGCCGGCCGGGCCTTCGCCGCGCGGGTGCGAGCCGCGCGCGCGATCCCGCCCCGGACGGCGGCCGCCCTCCCGGCCATCGCCGCCTGCGCCTCCACCGGCCGCACCGACCCGCTGGCCGGGCTGCGCGCCGCGCTGACCCTGGCGGCCGGTGAGCTCGGCATCGGCCCGCTCTACGACGTCGACGACGGCCAGCGCCGTGAGCACGCGATCCGGGTGGCCGCGCTGGTGCCGACCCTGCTCGCCGCCCTGCTCCGGCTGGGCCGCGGCGAGCCTCCGCTCGAACCCCGCGACGACCTCGACCACACCGCGAACTGGCTGTACCTGGTCACCGGGCTGGTCCCCGACGAACGCGCCCGGGCCGCGGTGCAGAGCTACCTGATCAGCACGATCGACCACGGGTTCAACGCCTCCACCTTCACCGCCCGGGTGGTCGCCTCGACCGGAGCGGACCTCGCGGCCGCGGTGGTCGGAGGCCTCGCCTCGCTCAGCGGGCCGCTGCACGGCGGGGCGCCGAGCCGGGCGCTCGACACCGTCGACGCGATCGGCACCGTCGACCGGATCGAGCCCTGGGTGCGCGAGCAGCTCGCGGCCGGACGCCGGATGATGGGGTTCGGCCACCCGGTCTACCGCACCGACGACCCGCGCTCGACCCTGCTCCGTGACCTCGCAGCCGGGTTCGGCGGCCCGCGGTACGCGCTGGCCACCGCGGTCGAGGAGGGCGTGCTCCGGGTGCTCGAGGAGGTCAAGCCCGGCCGCGGGCTGCGGACCAACGTCGAGTTCTACGCCGGGCTGGTGATGGAGTTCTGCGGTCTCCCGCGGGAGGCGTTCACCCCCACGTTCGCGGTCGCCCGGGTGGTCGGCTGGACCGCCCACGTCCTCGAGCAGGCCGCCGCGGGCAAGATCATCCGTCCGTCCTCGCGCTACGTCGGCCCGCCCGCCCCGCAGCCGGTGCCCGAGCGCTGAGCCGGCCGGACCGGCCCCGAGCGGGGCCGGCGGCCGCGGCTGCCGCTACGGTGGAGGGACGTTTCGCCGAACCCGAGGAGTCCGCACCATGAGCGCCGAGGCCAAGAGGAACGCCGATCGTCTCGAGGCGAGGATGGAGAGCACCCGCGAGCACCTCGCCGACTCGATCGGTGCGCTGGCCGACAAGGCCGACCTCAAGGGTCAGGCCGGGCACCTGGTCGACGACGCCGCGATGAAGGCCGAGCACGCGGCCGCCGAGGCGAAGATCAAGGCCGCCGAGGCCCGCGACCTGGCCGCGGCCCAGGCGAGCCACTTGCGTTCGCGCGCCGGGGAGCTCTCCCCCGCGCTGGTCGCGGTGCTGGTCGCGGCGCCGGTGGTCGCGCTGGTGCTGTTCCGCCGGCTCCGGCGCCGCTGAGCGCGCGCGCCGTCCGCCGGTGACGCCTAACCGGTGACGACGCCGGCGAGCCGCTGGGCGATGGCCACGGCCTCCTGACGGGCGGTCTCGAACTCCGCAGCCGCCCGGTCGACCTCCGGTGCCAGCCCCGGCACCCGGTCGGCCAGCGTGCGCGTGCAGCGGATCACACTCACGTCCATCCCGAGGGCGTCGCCGAGGATGATCTGCAACGGCGGGATCGCGTGGTTCCAGTCCTCGGTCGGCGTCCCCGCGTCGTAGGTGCCGCCCGCGGTGCTGATCAGCACCGCCGGGCGTCCGGCCATCGGGTGCAGGGTGCCGTCGAAGCTCACGGTGACCCCGGGGACGTGGATGCAGTCGACCCAGGCCTTGAGCGTCGAGGGCATCGAGTAGTTGTAGGTCGGCACCCCGACCACCAGGGCGTCCGCGGCCAGCAGCTCGTCGAGCACCTGCCGCTGGAGGGCGTCCGCCTGCGGCGGCACGGCCGACCCGGGCCGGCGCAGGTCGGCGGCGTAGTGCTGCTCGGAGTCGGCCAGGTGCGGCAGGGGTTGGGTGTGCAGGTCCCGGACCACCACCGTGTGGTCCGGGCCGGCGGCTCGCCACGCCTCGGCGAAGGCGGCGGTGAGGGCGCGGGACCGCGAGGCGGTCAGGTCGGCCGAGGAGTCCAGCTGCAGCAGAGTGGGCACGAGGGACAACCTATCCAGCCGGGCCGGAGCGCCCGAGGTGCTCCGGACGCACGAGACGGCGGGCACCCGGTCGGGTGCCCGCCGTCTCGACGGTGACGCTGTTCAGGCCTTCGGGGCCTCGTCGGCCTCGGTGGTCGGGACCGCGGTCTGCTGCTCGACGACGTCGGCCTCGTCGGCCTCGGTCGAGGTGCTGACGCCCTCGGCACTCGCCACGTCGGCCTCGGTGGTCCGGGCCTCGGTGGTCTCCTCCTCGGTCGCCGCCGCCTCGGCCGCCGGGCTCTGCTCGGCGGTCTCGTTCTCGGCGGCCTCGTTCTCGGCGGTCTCGGTCGCCGGGGCGGCTGCCGCCTTCTTGGCTGGGGCCTTCTTGGCCGCGGTCTTGGCCGCACCGTTGGCCGGGGCGGCGTTGGCCTTCTTGGAGTCGGCCACCGACTCGGTCACCAGCTCGATCTGCGCCAGCGGGGCGTTGTCGCCCTTGCGGTGACCGATCCGGGTGATCCGCAGGTAACCGCCCTCGCGCTCGGCGAAGGTCGGGGCGATCTCGGTGAAGAGCACGTGCACGACGCTCTTGTCGCGGATCGTCGACATCACCTGGCGGCGGGCGTGCAGGTCGCCGCGCTTGGCCTTGGTGATCAGCTTCTCGGCCACCGGACGCAGCCGCTTGGCCTTGGCCTCGGTGGTCGTGATCTTGCCGTGCTCGAACAGCTGGCTGGCCAGGTTGGCCAGGATGATCCGCTCGTGCGACGGGCTCCCGCCGAGCCGCGGACCCTTGGTGGGTGTAGGCATCTCTTCTTCTCCAGATCGGCCGGACTCAGGTCAGCGAGGTGCCGCCGCAGCCCGGGGGTCGTTGCTCAGTACTGCTCGGTCTCGGCGTAGTCGACGTCCTCGTCCTCGACCTCGTCGTCGTACCGCCCGATGGCGGTCAGCGGGTCGAAGCCGGGGGCGCTGTCCTTGAGCGAGAGACCCATCTCGTGCAGCTTCAGCTTGACCTCGTCGATCGACTTGGAACCGAAGTTGCGGATGTCCAGCAGGTCCTGCTCGCTGCGGCTGACCAGCTCGCTGACCGTGTGGATGCCCTCACGCTTGAGGCAGTTGTAGGACCGGACGGTGAGGTTGAGGTCCTCCACCGGCAGGGCCAGGTCGGCGGCCAACTGCTCGTCGATCGGCGACGGGCCGATCTCGATGCCCTCGGCCTCGACGTTGAGCTCGCGGGCCAGGCCGAACAGCTCGACCAGGGTGCGGCCGGCGGAGGCGACGGCGTCGCGCGGGCGCATGGCCTGCTTGGTCTCGACGTCGAGGATCAGCCGGTCGAAGTCGGTCCGCTGCTCGACGCGGGTGGCCTCGACCTTGTAGGTGACCTTGAGCACCGGCGAGTAGATCGAGTCGACCGGGATCCGGCCGATCTCGGCGTCCGGGGCCTTGTTCTGCACCGACGAGACGTAGCCGCGGCCGCGCTCGACGACCAGCTCCATCTCCAGCCGCCCGTTCTCGTTCAGGGTGGCGATGTGCAGGTCGGGGTTGTGCACCTCGACCCCGGCGGGCGGGGCGATGTCGGCGGCGGTCACGGCACCGGGGCCGGCCTTGCGCAGGTACATCACCACCGGCTCGTCCTCCTCGGAGGAGACGACGAGGCCCTTGAGGTTGAGGATGACCTCGGTGACGTCCTCCACGACGCCCTCGATGGTCGAGAACTCGTGCAGGTTGCCGTCGATCTTGATGCTGGTCACGGCCGCCCCCGGGATCGAGGACAGCAGCGTGCGCCGCAGCGAGTTGCCGAGGGTGTAGCCGAAGCCCGGCTCGAGCGGCTCGATGGTGAACCGCGACCGGTGGTCGGTGACGACCTCTTCGCTGAGCGTGGGGCGTTGTGCGATGAGCATGACGTTCCTTCCCCGCGTCGACCGCTATTTGACGACGCGGACCCGGGCCGCATCCGGCGGTCCGGGTTGCCTGACGACGACTCCCCCGCCGACCTCGCGGTCGGTCAGGGGAGCCGGACGGTGACGATTACTTCGAGTAGTACTCGACGATCAGCTGCTCGGCCACGTCGACCACGATCTGCTCGCGGCTCGGCAGGCTGTGCACGAGGATCCGGCCCTGCTCGGGCAGCGCGTCGAGCCAGCCCGGGACGTCGCGCTCGCCGTGGGTCTCACGGGCGACGACCATCGGGGTGAGGTTCTTCGACTTCTCGCGGATCTCGATCACGTCGTGCGGGCTGACCCGGTAGGACGGGATGTTGACCTTCTTCCCGTTGACCAGGAAGTGCTCGTGACCGACGAGCTGGCGGGCCTGCCGACGGGTCCGGGCGAAGCCGGCGCGGTAGACCACGTTGTCGAGCCGGGACTCGAGGATCTGCAGCAGGATGTCGCCGGTCTTGCCGGTGACCCGGTGCGCTTCCTCGTAGTAGCGGCGGAGCTGCTTCTCGAGCACGCCGTAGGCGTAGCGCGCCTTCTGCTTCTCGCGGAGCTGGAGCGAGTACTCCGAGTCCTTGGTGCGGCCGCGCCCGTGCATGCCGGGCGGGTAGGGACGCCGCTCGAAGGCCTTGTCGTTGCCGACCAGGTCCGTCCCGAGCCGGCGCGACTTCTTGGTCATGGGACCGGTGTAGCGAGCCATTTCTCTGTCTTCCTCAATCGATCTCGGGTGCGGGCGTCAGACGCGACGGCGCTTGGGCGGGCGGCAGCCGTTGTGCGGCACCGGGGTGACGTCGGAGATCGCCCCGACCTCGAGCCCGATGGCCCCCAGCGAACGGATCGCGGTCTCGCGGCCGGAGCCGGGACCCTTGACGAACACGTCGACCCGCTTCATGCCGTGCTCCATGGCGCGGCGCCCGGCGGCCTCGGCGGCCATCTGCGCGGCGTACGGGGTCGACTTGCGCGAGCCCTTGAAGCCGACGGTGCCGGCCGACGCCCACGCGATGACCGCACCCGACGGGTCGGTGATCGAGATGACGGTGTTGTTGAACGTGCTCTTGATGTGGGCCTGGCCGGCCACCACGTTCTTCTTCTCCTTGCGGCGCACCTTCTTGGCGGCGGCGCCACGTCCTGCTTGGGCCATGAGTTTCTTCTCTCCTGGAGTCTTCGAGGATCAGGCGGACCGCGTCAGCGGGCCTTCTTCTTGCCGGCCACGGGCTTGCGGGCACCCTTGCGGCTGCGCGCGTTCGTCCGGGTGCGCTGACCACGGACGGGCAGACCGCTGCGGTGCCGGCGGCCCTGGTAGGAGCCGATCTCGACCTTCCGCCGGATGTCGGCCGCGACCTCGCGACGCAGGTCGCCCTCGGTCTGGTAGTTGGCCTCGATCCAGTCGCGGAGCGCGACGAGCTGGTCCTCGGTCAGCTGGTGGACGCGGACGTCCCCGCTGATCTGGGTGGCCTCGAGAGTCTCCAGGGCGCGGGTGCGGCCCACGCCGAAGATGTAGGTGAGGGCGACCTCGAGCCGCTTGTCGCGCGGCAGGTCGACCCCGATGAGACGTGCCATCGTGAGGTTGTCCTTTGCTGGTTGTCGACCCGGTCGGGCCGCGAAGGTGTGGGGCGTGTGGCGTCCCCGATCTCACCCGGGGCCCCGGCCTTCGCCCGGGGGTGGACACCGGACCGGTCAGGGACCGGGCGGTGGTGCCGACACACTGTGTGTGGTGTTCAGTTGTGGGGCGTCGGTCCCTCGGGACGACGGGCGGGAGCGGCTTCGCTCAGCCCTGACGCTGCTTGTGGCGCGGGTTCTCGCAGATCACCATCACGCGACCGTGCCGGCGGATGACCTTGCACTTGTCGCAGATCCGCTTGACGCTCGGCTGGACCTTCATCGAGCAACTCTTTCGGACGCGCCGGGCTCGGTGCGAGCCCGACTTGTGGACGGGTGGTGGTGGCCGGAGCCGCCGGTCACTTGTGTCGGTAGACGATCCGACCGCGGGTGAGGTCGTAGGCGGAGAGCTCGACGACGACACGGTCAGCCGGGAGGATCCGGATGTAGTGCTGTCGCATCTTGCCGCTGATGGTGGCGAGCACCTTGTGACCGTTGGCCAGCTCGACGCGGAACATCGCGTTGGGCAGCGCCTCGACCACGGTGCCCTCCAGCTCGAGGGCGCCTTCCTTCTTCGCCATGAACTCCGATTCGCCTCAGATCTGTTTGTCGACACACGCGAACAGACCACCCTTCGGATGGCCGACATGCAAGATTACGCCATCGCCGCCCCGCGCCCAAATCGTCCGCGGGCGGTCGAGCGCGGCCGGCGACGGGCCCGACGGCCCGCCCGGACCGTGCGACCGGACGGGGTGACCCTGCCGTGCGGATCGGGTGGGGTCAGGCGGGGGCGACGCCGCGGCCGAGGCGCTCGCGGTAGAGGTCGACCGACTCGCGCAGCGCCCGGAGGATGTAGCCGGGCACCTCCATCCCCTTCTTGTTGGCCCACAGCAGCCGTGCCTCGACCCGGCCGATCTCCCGGGCGTAGCCCTCGAGGTCGTCGTCGAGCCCGAGCCCGGTGATGACCCCGCCCATGTCGGCCTTGTACTGCGGCATCGCGTTGGTGCCGACCAGGTTGTACGACTTCTCCCGCAGCACCCGGGCCAGGAACATCTGCCAGGGCTTGAGCCGCCCCTGCTGGATCATCGCGGTCGCCGACATCTGGTAGAAGGCGAAGTGCCCCGGCTCCTGCTGCTTGATCGGGGTGATGACGGTCTCGGAGATCGCATCCTCCCCGAGCTGCTTCATCCCGTCGTTGATGACGTTGTAGGCCAGCACCGCCTGCCGCTCGGTGCTCGCACCGGTGAGGAAGTAGAGCAGCCGGGCGACGTCCTGGATCGGTCGCAGGTTGGCCAGCGCCCCCAGCACCTTGATCTTGAAGCTGACGTCGAGCACCGGCTCCGCCTGCGTCATCCCGAGGTCCTGCTGGAGCCGGTCGAGGATCAGCCCGTGCTGGATCTCCTGCGGCTGCCACACGTCGGCGTAGAACATCCGGTTCGTCTCGTCGACGTCGGGGAGCAGCACCAGCAGCTCGAGCACGTTGCGGTCGACCTCGAGCTCGACCCGGGCGAGGTAGTTGAGGATGTGCCCGAACCGGTCGCGGACCAGGTCCGGGCGCTTCACCGTGCGGTCCACCGAGTCGAGCGCGATCGGGGGGTACAGATCGCCGAGTCGCCGGACGTGGTCGGCGATCTTCTGATCGGTGATCACTTGCTTGGGCACTGCGGGATCCTATCGACGGGACCGCCGGCCGACGAGCCCGCGGAATGTGTCGTCAGCCACAGCTTAGGTAAGGCAACCCTGGCCTCATCGAGCGCTGTCTGACGGCTTCGATTCGTCGCCGTCCGAGGCGCCGGATTGGGCTGCCGCCGGTGACGGGAACCGGAGCCCCGTCGGCGTCCCCGCCAATGCGCGCGACCCCGCGGAAATCCCCCGCTGAGCAGGTACTCTCGTAGGTGCAGCAGCTCGGGTCGTCCGACTTCCCACGCGGATCACCCACCCAGAGGGTTGCTGCCTGGAGGGCGCGTCGGCTCTGCCGATCGCTGCCCTCGGCGGCGAGTGCCCCGGTATCGATCCCCCGGCCGGGCACTCGCCAGCCTATTTGGCCCTCTTCGGTCCGCTCGCGCACGTGCGCTGAGCCTGTCGAAGCGCCCTTTGACGGCTGGGAGAGACTCGGCGAAACCACCGCGCTCAGAGCAGGACGACCAGCAGGATGACGACGACCAGGACCGCCGCGGCGACGGAGCCGACGGCGATGGCGGCCGCCCGGGTGCCGTGACGGGCCGGGGTCAGCTCGCCGGGCGCGGTGGTGGTCGAGAGCGACTGCGCGACGATGGCGGGCTGGTCGTAGGTCGGCGCTGGCGGGAGCCCGTCGACCACCGGGACGAGCTCGCCGAGCGTCCCCGCGGCGAACAGCCGGTCCAGCCGGCTGCGGTACTCGTCCGGGTCGAGGGTGCCGTCGGTGAAGGCGGAGTTGAGCCGTGCCGCCACCCGGTTGCGCTCGTCCTCGTCGACCGGGTCGCCCGGCCGGCTGCGGTAGGACGAGGAGATCGGCAGGTCGCTCACCCGCGCCACAGTAGCGGGGCCGGCCCCGGGCGGGCACGGTCCGCCTAGGCTGCGGCGGTGCCCCGGATCGTCTCGCTGCTGCCCTCGGCCACCGAGATCGTCTACGCGCTGGGTCTCGAGGACGACCTGGTCGCGGTGACCTTCGAGTGCGACGAACCGGCCCGCGCCCGCCAGGAGAAGCGGATCGTGGTCGGCGGGCTCGACACCCGCCACCTCGCCCCGGCCGAGATCGACCGCTGGGTCCGCGGCCGGCTGGCCGAGGGCGGTGACCTCTACACCCTGCACACCGACGCGCTCGCCGACCTCTCCCCCGACCTGGTGCTCACTCAGGACCTCTGCCGGGTCTGCGCGGTCCCCACCGGCCACGTCCGCGAGGCCCTCGACCACCTGGGCTGCCGCGCCGACGTCGTCACCCTCGACCCGATGACCCTCGACCAGGTGCTGGACACGGTGACCGAGGTGGCCGCCGTCACCGGGGTGGCCGACCGAGGCCGGGCCCTCGTCGCCGCGCTGCGGGCCCGGCTGGACCGGGTGGCCGCGCTCAGGGCCGGCCGCCCGCGCCCGCGGACCGCGGTCGTCGAGTGGGTGGACCCGCCGTTCGGGGCCGGGCACTGGATCCCCGACCAGGTCAGCGCGGCCGGCGGGCTGCCGGTGGCCGCCCGACCCGGACTCCGTTCGGTGCCGATCGGCTGGGACGACGTGGTCGCCGCCGCCCCCGAGGTCGTGCTGGTGTCCCCGTGCGGCTTCGGCCTCGACGGCGCCGCCGCCCAGGCCACGGTCGTCGTCGACGCGCTCGCCCCGCGGCTGCCGGCGGCCCGGTTCTGGGCGGTCGACGGTGACGCCTTCGTGGTCCGGCCGGGGCCGCGGCTGGTCGACGGGGTCGAGCACCTCGCCCGGGTGCTGCACCCGGGCCTGCCCGGACTCGGCGAGCCGGACCCGACCGCGGTCCGCCGGATCGCCTGACCCGGCCGGGCCCGGCGGGCGGGCCGGATCAGGCGAGCGCCGGGGTCTCCGCCACGTGCGTCATCGGCAGCCCGAACCGCTCGAACAGGCTGGTGTCGAAGTAGCAGGTCACGTGGGCGACCCGGCCGTCCCGGACGGTCAGCTGCTGGATCTGGAACGCCTTGTGCAGCCCGTCGTCCGGGTCGCGCATGTAGAGCGCGAAGCACGGCTGCCCGTTGGCCGTGACCGGGACCATGATCTGGTCGCCGGCCCGCTCGGCCGGGCACTTGTCGCTGATCAGCGCGCCGATCTGCTCGGCGCCCTGGTACCAGCCGGTGAACGGCGGCATCTCCCAGACCGCGTCGGCCTTGAGCAGCTCGACGATCCGGGCGACGTCGTAGTTCTCGAACGCCGCCGCGTACGCCCCGAGCAGCTCCCGCTGCCGGGGATCGCTCGGCTCAGCGGCCGCGGTCTGCTGACCCTGTTCCGGGTCGAGCTTGGCCAGGTGCGCCCGGGCCCGCTGGAGCGCCGAGTTCGCGGCGGCCACGCTGATCCCCAGCGTCTCGGCGACCTCGGAGGCGTGCCAGGCGAGCACGTCGCGGAGGATCAACACGGCCCGCTGCTGGGCGGTCAGGTGCTGCAGCGCGGCGACGAAGGCCAGCCGGATGCTCTCCCGGGTCACGGCCTCGGCGGCCGGGTCGGCGGTGGCCCTGCCCCAGACCAGGGCGTCCGGCAACGGCTCGAGCCAGCTGATCTCGGGCCGCGAGTCGAGCTCACCGCGCGGGTCGGCGCTGGGCTGGCCGAGCCCGGTGGGGAGCGGACGCTTCTCGCGCTTCTGCAACGCGGTCAGGCAGGTGTTGGTGGCGATCTGGTACATCCAGGTGCGCACCGAGGAGCGGTGCTCGAAGTTGTGGTAGGCCCGCCAGGCCCGCAGGTAGGTCTCCTGGACCAGGTCCTCGGCGTCCCCCGCGGACCCGAGCATCCGGTAGCAGTGCGCGATCAGCTCACCGCGCAGCGGCTCCACCTGGGGCCAGAAGCTGTCGTCCGCGTCCGCTTCCGGGGCAGTGGGCGTCGCGGGGCCGTCGGTCCCGGTCAGGTCGTCGGCGGAGTGGCGGGTGTCCGGGCGGGTCGGCGCGGTCATGGGCCGACGCTACCGGGACCCGCGATGAGTTTTCACCCCTTCCGAAGTCTTTCTCCACGAGGCACGCGACCGCGCGGGAGCCTCTGTCCGGCGAGCCCCGCGCCGGACCGCACCGAGCCAGCGAGGAGGGCTGATGAGCCGGATGACGTTCATCAACCTGCCGGTCCACGACCTCGGGCGGGCGGTCGCGTTCTACGCCGCGATCGGGTTCGACCCGAGTCCGGAGTGGTGCGACGGCGACGCCGCCTGTCTGAGCATCGGCCCGCGGCTCAAGCTGATGCTGCTCCGCCGGGACCGGTTCGCCGACTTCGTGGTCGGGCCGGTCGCCGACCCGGCCGCCGCCACCGCCGCGATCGTCTCGCTGTCCGCGGACAGCCGGGCCGAGGTGGACGCCCAGGTCGACCGCGCCCTCGCCCACGGCGGCCGGGCCTGGAAGGAGCCGGTCGACGCTGGCCCGCTCTACGGCCGCAGCTTCACCGACCCCGACGGCCACGTCTGGGAGACGCTCTTCCTCGACGTGGGCCGTGGCCCGGTCCAGGCCCTGCCGACGCCCTGACCGCACCGCCCCCGCGGAAATCAGACCGGCGGGATCAGGCGGGCGGCAGTCAGGCCGGCGGGGTCAGTCCGGTGTGGGCGGCGGCGAAGGCCAGCATGTCCGCGGTCTCGGCGACGGCCTTGTCGGTCGGCTTGCCGGCACCGTGGCCGACCGAGGTCTCGATCCGGGTCAGGATCGGTTCCTCCCCGGCCTGGGCCCGCTGCAGGGTGGCGGTGAACTTGTGGCTGTGCAGCGGCACGACGCGGTCGTCGTGGTCGCCGGTCAGCACCAGGGTCGCCGGGTAGTGCTCGCCGTCGCGGACGTTGTGCAGCGGCGAGTAGGCCAGCGCGACCGCGAAGTCGTCGGGGTCGTCGGGATCGCCGTAGTCCGACACCCAGGCCGACCCGATGGTGAACCTGTGGAACCGCAGCAGGTCGAGCACGCCGACCGCCGGGATCGCCGCCGCCATCAGCTCGGGGTGCTGGGTCAGCGTCGCGCCGACCAGCAGCCCGCCGTTGCTGCCGCCGTAGACCGCCAGCTGGTCGCGGCTGGTGATGCGGCTCGCGGCCAGGTCGCGCGCGACCGCCGCGAAGTCGTCGAAGACGTTCTGCTTGTGCTGCAGCCGTCCCGCGTCGTACCAGGGGGTGCCGAACTCGCCGCCACCGCGCAGGTTGGCGATCACCAGCACGCCGCCGGCCGCCAGCCAGGCCGGCCAGGCCGCCCGGTAGTCGGCCAGCACCGGGATCTTGAACCCGCCGTAGCCGTAGAGCAGGGTCGGTCGCGGCTGGTCGAGGTCGAGGTCGGCGCGGGTGATCACGAAGTACGGCACCTCGGTGCCGTCGGTGCTGCGCGCGCGGCGCCGCACCTGGCGCACCTGCGGCGGGACGAACGCGGGCGCGTCGTCGGTGCCGCCCTGGACCAGCTCGGGCAGCGCCCGGACCTCGCCGGTGGCCGCGTCGCAGCGGTAGGCGGTGGTCGGCGCGGTGACGTCGGACATCCCGACGAAGAACTCCGGGTCGCCCGGCTCGCCGGTCAACCCGACCAGCGCGCCGCCGGGCACCTCGACCCGGCCGTGGTCGGCGCCGTCCAGGCCGTAGCGGCGCAGCACCGGACGGGCGTCGTCCAGCCCGGCCACGATCAGCTCGTCCCCGGCCGCCAGCACCGAGGAGACGGTCAGCTCGGTCTGGCCGACCAGCTCGGTCCAGACCGCCCGGCCGCCGTCGAGGGCGTCGAGGTCGCAGCGGACCACCCGGCCGCGCTCGGCGTCGAGATCGGTGCTGAAGATCAGCGTGGACCCGGCGGACCGCACGAAGCCGAACTCCGCGACGGCCTCCGGGACGATGTCCAGCGCCTCGCCGAGCGTGCTGCCGGCGTCGTCGCCGGTGATCGGGAACACCCGCACCCGGTTGACGTTCTCGGTGCCGCGGACGATCGGGACGACCACCCAGCGGTCGTCGTGGCTGACGATCGGCCAGAACATCAGCCGTTCGTCGTCGGGGAACTCCATGATCACCGGGTCGTCGCTCTGCGGCGTGCCGACCCGGTGCAGCCGGAGCCGGGCGCCGCCCAGCGCGTCGGTCTGGGTGCCGGCGGCCCGGCCCTCGTGCTGGAAGTCGCAGTAGAGGTAGGAGGCGTGGTCGGGCAGCCACTCGGGCACCGAGAACTTGGTCTGGATCGGGGCGTCCTCGACCGGTTCGCCGGTGCCGAGGTCGAGCAGCCGGAAGTCGAGCCAGTCGCTGCCCCCCTCGCTGACCGCGTAGGCGAGCAACCGGCCGTCACCGCTGACCGACCAGTCGAGCACCGAGGTGGTGCCGTCGGCCGAGAGCGTGTTCGGGTCGACCACCACCCGGCCGCCCGCGAGCAGCTCCTCGAGGCTGTCGGCGGCGTAGACCACGTTCTGGTTCTGCCGCCCGTCGTTGCGGCTGACCAGGTAGCGGCCGCAGTGCCGGGACGGCACCCCCGCGCGCGGCCGGCGCATCACCGCGGCCATCGTGTCGAGGAACCAGTCGCGCGCCGGCAGCCGGTCGAGCCGGGCCCGGCTGAACGCGTTCTGCCGGCTCACCCAGTCCCCGGTCTCGGCGCTGTCAGGATCCTCGAGCCAGCGGTAGGGGTCGGCGATCTCGCGTCCGTGCAGGGTCTCGACCAGGTCGTCGCGACGGGTCTCGGGATAGTCCAGGGGCACGTCGGCAGCCTACGAGCCGCCGGCCCGGCACTCCGGGGCGGTCAGCCGTCCAGCACCGCGGCGGTCTCGCGGTGCAGCGGCGAGGTCACCGCCCCGTCGAGCAGCGGGTCGCCGGTGGCGGCCATCCAGTCCCGCAGCGCCGCGGCCAGCCGGTCGCGCTCCTCGCGGCAGTCCGGGTCGTCGGCCCGGTCGTGGACCTCGAGCGGGTCCTCGAGCAGGTCGTAGAGCTCGACCGGCGGGTGGTAGGTGGTCCACGGGTGGTCGGTCGGAGCGGCGGTGCAACGGCGCACCGTGCCCTGGCTGGGGTCCATGAAGGCCGGCGCCGAGCTGAAGTTGGCGATCAGCTTCCACCGCCGGTCGCGCACGCTCCGTCGCGGGTCGTAGTAGTCGTGATAGGTCATCTCGCCGTACACCCGCTCGCGGACCGCGGGCCCGCCGTCGAGCAGTCCGCGGAAGCTGATCCCGTGCCGCTGTGGGCCGGCCGGGTCGAGCCCGAGCAGGTCGAGCAGGGTCGGCACGACGTCGACGTTGGCCAGCGGCGCGTCGACCTGGCGGCCGCCGGTCCACCCACCGGCCGGCCAGCGGACCAGGAAGGCGACGGCGAGCCCGGGTTCGTAGAGCGAGCACTTGGCCCGCGGCAGGGCGAGGCCGTGGTCGGTGGTGAAGATCGTCACCGTGTCGTCGGCGACCCCGCTGGCCCCGAGCGCGGCGAGCACCCGGCCGACCCCGGCGTCCATCGCCCGGATCGCTCCCTGGAGCTCGGCGACCTCGGTGCGTGCTCCGGCGTCGTCGACCAGCCACGGCGGCACCGCCACCCCGCGCTCGGTGTCGGGCTCGAGGTGGTCGCCGAGGAAGCCCATCACCCCCTCGGGGTCGCGGGATCCGGGCAGCCGGTGCGGTTCGGTGAACCCGAGCTGCAGGTAGAACGGCCGGTCGCCGGCGGCCAGCCGGGCGACCGTCTCCTCGCCCCGGGCCGCGACCTCGTCGACCAGGCCCCCGGTCCGGACCCTGTCGAAGCCGAGCCGGGCGGCCAGCTCGTCGTCCGGACGACGGCGCGACTCGTGGTGCATGCCGACCAGCTCGGTGGCGTACCCGGCCTCGGCGAGCAGCCCGCCGAGGTGGCGCTCGGCGGGGTGAAGGTCCCAGCCGAAGTGGTCGTGGGTGAGCCCGAGGACGCCGTTGGCGTGCGGCCAGCGGCCGGTGAACAACGCGGCCCGCGACGGGCTGCACTGGGGTGCGGCGGCGGACATCGAGGTGCAGCGGACGCCGTCCCCGGCCAGCCGGTCGAGGTGCGGGCTGACCACCGTCGGGTTGTCGTAGCAGCCGAGGTGCCGGCCCAGGTCGTGGCAGTGCACCAGCAGCACGTGGGGCCGCCCCCGGCTCCCGGCCGGGGTCGCGCTCGGGACGTCGTTCACGGGCTCATGCCACCACACCGGCCGCCGGGCCGCGGCGGCAGCCGTCAGCCGGCGAGCAGTCGCGCCTCGAGCTCGGCGGGCAGCCCGGCCCCGGGCCGGGCGGGCGGCTGCTCGGCGCGCAACCAGTCCCAGACGTCGCTGACGGTCTGCTCGACCGTCCGGGTGACCAGCCCGGTCTCCCGGGCGCGCGGCGTCGCCACCTGCCAGGCCGTCGCGGCGACGTCGGCGGGCAGCCAGAACGGGAGGTGCGTCCACGGTTCGACACCCGCCTCGAGCAGGGTCGCCTCGGGCAGCGGGACGAGCTCGACGTCGGCGCCGGTGACGCGGACGCAGGTCTCGAGCAGGCCGCCGAGGGTGATCAGGTCCGACGGTCCGGTGGCGTTGACCCCGCCGCGCCAGCCCTGCTCGGCGCCGCGGACCAGCCAGTCGGCGAGGTCGCGGGCGTCGACGATCGCCATCGGCTGGTCGAGCGTCTCCGGGACCACCACCCGCCCGCCGGCCCCGATCCGCCGGAGCCACCAGCCGAGCCGCTCGAGCGGGTCGTACGGACCGCAGATCAGCCCGGCGCGGGCCAGCAGGACCGGCACGTCGAGCGCGGCGGTCAACCGGCGCTCGGCCCAGGCCTTGGTCGGACCGTAGTCCTCGGCCCCCTCGAGGACGGTGTCCTCGGGCCAGGTCGGGTCGTCGTCGGAGCCGACCGGCCCGGGCGGCCAGCCCGCGTAGGCGTTGATGCTGCTGACGAAGGCGTAGCCGCGCAGGTCGGCCCCGGCCGGCCCGGCCAGCGTCTCGGCCGCCTGGGTGGCGGCGGCCCGGCTCTGGCACGAGCAGTCGACCACCAGCTCCGGCCGCCACTCCCCCAGCGCCGCGCCGAGGTCGCCCGCCACCTCGCGGTCGCCGTGCAGGTCCCGGACGCCCTCCGGCGCCCGCCCGCTCCGGCCCCGGGTGAACGTCGCCACCTCGTGCCCGCGCGCCAGCCCCGCCGCCACCACGTGCCGTCCGAGGAAGTGGGTCCCGCCCAGGACCAGAAGTCGCATCCCCCCAGTCCAGCGGCCCCGACGGCGTCCGTCGACCCCTTTCGCGCAGAGCGAGCACCCGTCACCCCGGAGCGGCAGCCCGCACGCAGTGCGGTGCTCCGCCACCCCCGCCGTCCGAGCGCCGTCCGCTCAGGTGCGCCGGGGGTGGGGACAGGGTGACCGGGTGTGGTCGGGCGTCTGAGCGGAGCGCGCGCGGAGCCGAGCCCGGGCAGTGGGGTGTACGCGCTCCGCGAGGCGGGCGGGACACCCTGTCCCCACCCCCGCGCGGCGCTCGCGCTTCGACAGGCTCAGCGCACGCTCGCCCCTCGCTTTGACAGGCTCAGCGGACGTCCTGCCCGCGCTTCGACAGGCTCAGCGCACGCTCTCCCCGCGCTTCGACACGCTCGGCGGATGTCCTCCGCGCGCTCCGACAGGCTCAGCGCACGCTCGCCCCGCGCTCGCCGCGCGTCAGTCGGCCAGGGGTCCGAAGGGGGCTCCAAGCTCGGCGAGCCGCTGCTCTCCCCCGTCCTCGGCGGTCAGCACCCAGAGCCCGTGCTCGGTGACCGCGACGGTGTGCTCCCAGTGCGCCGCCAGCGAGCCGTCGTCGGTGACCACGGTCCAGCCGTCGTCGAGCAGGGTGTTCGCCGGCGAGCCGGCGGTGAGCATCGGCTCGATGGCCAGCGCCATCCCGACGGTGATCCGCGGGCCGCGACCGGCGCGGCCGAGGTTGGGGACGTCCGGGGCCTGGTGCATGGCCGAGCCGATCCCGTGGCCGACGTACTCCTCGACGATCCCGTAGCGACCGGCCACCAAGGCCTCGACCGCGGCGGACACGTCGCCGATCTGCCGCCCGGAGCGGACCGCGGCGATGCCGGCCCACATCGCCTCGCGGGTGACCCGGCTCAGCTCGGCCGCCTCGGGGGTGATCGAGCCGACCGGGAGGGTGCGGGCCGCGTCCCCGTGCCAGCCGTCCACGATCGCCCCGCAGTCGACCGAGATCAGGTCGCCCTCGGCGAGCACCCGGTCACCCGGCACGCCGTGGACGACCTCGGAGTTGACCGACAGGCAGGTGACCCCGGCGAACCCGCCGTGGCCGTCGACCGCGCCGTAGTCGAGGAACGACGGCTGCGCGCCCGCGGAGGCGATCACCTGGGCGGCGACGGCGTCGAGCTCGGCGGTGGTGATCCCGGGCCGCAGCTCGGCGGCCACGGCGCTCAGCGCGCGGGCGACCACCAGACCGGCCCGACGCATGGCGCGCAGCTGGTCGGGCCGCTTGACCTCGATCCTGCGCCGCGAGCCGAACACCGAGAGCCCGACCCGTCGCGTCTCAGTGCGCGGCGGCGGGGGTCTGGTGGGTGTCGAGCGCAGTGAAGATCCGCCGGCGGACCTCGTCCACCTCGCCGATGCCGTCCACCTCGACCAGCAGCCCGCGCTCGGCGTAGACCTCGAGCAGCGGTGAGGTCTGGTCGGCGTAGACCTGCTGCCGGGTCCGGATGGCCTCCTCGCTGTCGTCCTCGCGGCCCTCGATCTCGGCCCGCTTGGTGAGCCGGGCGACGATCTCGTCGGGGTCGGCGGTCAGCGAGATCACCGCGTCGAGCGCGTGACCGTGGTCGGCCAGCAGCTTGTCCAGCGACTCGACCTGGACCAGGGTCCGCGGGTAGCCGTCGAGCAGGAAGCCCGGCTCGGCGTCGGGCTGGTCGAGGCGCTCGGCCACCATCGCGTTGGTGATGTCGTCGCCGATGTAGCCGCCGTCGGCCATGATCTGGCGAACGTGGCGGGCCAGCTCGCTCTCCGAGGTGCGCATCGCCCGGAACATGTCGCCGGTCGAGATCGCCGGGATCCCGTAGTGCTCGGCGATGGCCAGGGACTGGGTCCCCTTGCCCGCCCCCGGCGGGCCCATGATCAGCAGACGCATCAGCGGAGGAACCCTTCGTAGTTTCGTTGCTGCAGCTGGCTCTCGATCTGCTTCACCGTGTCCAGCCCCACCCCGACGATGATGAGCAGCGAGGTGCCACCGAAAGGGAAGTTCTGGTTGGCGTTGAGCAGGGCCAGCGCGATCATCGGCAGCAACGCGATGATGCCCAGGTAGAGCGAGCCCGGCGCGGTCAGCCGGGTCAGCACGAAGCCGAGGTAGTCCTCGGTCGGCTTGCCGGCCCGGATGCCGGGGATGAACCCGCCGTACTTCTTCATGTTGTCCGCGACCTCGACCGGGTTGAACGTGATCGAGACGTAGAAGTAGGCGAAGAAGATGATCAGGACGAAGAAGATCGCCATGTAGTACGGGTGGTTGCCCCGCACCAGGTGGGCCGAGATCCAGGCCGCGCCCGGACCGTCGGGTTTGAACTGCGCGTAGAGCACCGGCAGGTACATCAGCGAGCTGGCGAAGATGACCGGGATGACCCCGGCCTGGTTGACCTTGAGCGGGATGTAGGTGGTGGTGCCGCCGAACAGGCGCCGACCGACCATCCGCTTGGCGTACTGCACCGGGATCCGGCGCTGGCTCTGCTCGATGAAGATTACACCGGCCATCACCAGCAGCCCGACGCCGATGACCAGCAGGAAGACGATCCAGCCCTGGCTGCCCGGACGCTGCTGCTTGATGCTCCACAGGCCCTGCGGGACGGTGGCGCAGATCTGGGTGAAGATCATCACCGACATGCCGTTGCCGACGCCGCGCTCGGTGATGAGTTCGCCGAGCCACATGATGACGCTGGTGCCGGCGGTCATGGTCAGGATCATCACGACGATCGGGAAGACGCTCTTGTCGTAGACGATGCCGGTGCAGTTGGTGAACAGCTGGTCGTTGGCCGCGTAGGTCACGAACGCGGTCGCGTTCAGCACCGCCAGCACCAGGGTCAGGTACCGGGTGTACTGGGTGATCTTGTTCTGGCCCGACTGGCCCTCCTTCTTGAGGGCCTCCAGCCGTGGGATCACCACGGTGAGCAGCTGCAGGATGATGCTCGCGGTGATGTAGGGCATGATCCCCAGCGCGAACACCGCCAGGTGCAGCAGCGCGCCGCCGGAGAACAGGTTGATCAGCGAGTACAGCCCGGCCCGGTCGCTCGCGGCGGCCTGGGTGGCGCAGGTGTTGAGCTGGCCGATGTTGACGTTCGGCACCGGCACCGAGGCGCCGAGCCGGAAGATCGCCATGATCCCGAGGGTGAACAGGATCTTCTTGCGCAGGTCAGGTGTCCTGAACGCGTTCACGAAGGCGGAGAGCAACCCAAGTCCTTCTCTCTGATCTGCTGTGACCTGTCGTCCCCGCGGGCCCGGCTCCGGGCCGGAGACCGCTCGACTCTATCAAGCGGACCCGGCTCGGACACCCTCACGAGCTGTGACCCCGGACGCGCCTGAGCGGAGGCGGGGAGGCCCCGGGAACGACGAAGGGCGGCCCGGTCGCCCGGGTCGCCCTCCTGTCGGTTCGGTGTGCGCGTGCCTCAGAGCTCGGTCGCGGTGCCGCCGGCGGCCGCGATCTTCTCCTTGGCGCTGGCCGAGAAGGCGTGCGCGGTGACCTGGACGGCCACCGTCAGCTCGCCGCTGCCCAGCACCTTGACCGGCAGCCCCGGACGCACCGCGCCCAGGTCGGCCAGCGACTCGGCGCTGACCTCGCCACCCTGCGGGTAGAGCGCGCTCAGCTTGTCCAGGTTGACCACCTGGTACTCGGTCCGGAACGGGTTCTTGAAGCCGCGCAGCTTCGGCAGCCGCTGCTGCAGCGGCATCTGCCCGCCCTCGAAGTTGGGCCGGATGTTGTTCCGGGCCTTGGAGCCCTTGGTGCCGCGCCCGGCGGTCTTGCCCTTGGACCCCTCACCACGGCCGACCCGGGTCTTGGCGGTCTTCGCCCCCGGGGCCGGACGCAGGTGGTGGACCCGCAGCCCGGTGCCGGCGCGGCGGGTCTCGTCGCTCGTCTCGCTCATGTCGTTACTCGACCTCCTCCACGTTGACCAGGTGGGTCACCGTGGCGATCATGCCCCGGATCTCGGGACGGTCCTCGTGCGCGGCGCAGTCGCCGATCCGCTTCAGCCCGAGGCTGCGCAGCGTGTTCCGCTGGTTCGCCTTGCCGCCGATGCTGGAACGCACCTGGGTCACCTTGAGCCGCGGCATCAGTGCACCGCCGCCCGGGCCTTGAGCAGGGCGGCCGGCGCGACGTCCTCCACGGACTTGCCGCGGCGACGCGCCACCTCCTCCGGCTCCTCCAGGTTCTGCAGCGCCTGGACGGTCGCGTGCACCACGTTGATGGCGTTCGCCGAGCCCAGCGACTTGGCCAGCACGTCGTGGACGCCGGCGCACTCGAGCACGGCGCGGCAGGCGCCGCCCGCGATCACGCCGGTACCGGGCGAAGCCGGGCGCAGCATGACCACGCCGGCGGCCTTCTCACCCTGGACCGGGTGCGGGATCGTGCTCTGCACCCGGGGCACCCGGAAGAAGTGCTTCTTGGCCTCCTCGACGCCCTTGGCGATCGCCGCGGGCACCTCCTTGGCCTTGCCGTAGCCGATGCCGACCGAGCCGTCGCCGTCGCCCACCACGACCAGCGCGGTGAAGCTGAACCGGCGGCCGCCCTTGACGACCTTCGCGACCCGGTTGATGGTCACGACCTTCTCGATGTAGTTCCCGCGGTCCTGCTGCTGGCCACGACGATCGTCCCGGCCGCGACGCTCACCGCCACCGCCACCGCGGCGCTGTGATCCACTCATCGCTTTTCCTTACTCCTCGGTTCGATTCCGTCGTGGGCTAGAAGCCCAGTCCACCCTCGCGCGCGCCGTCGGCCAGTGCCGCGACCCGCCCGTGGTACCTGTTGCCGGCCCGGTCGAAGACGACCTGCTCGACACCGGCCGCCTTGGCCCGCTCGGCGACCAGCTGGCCGACCTGCTTGGCCTTGTCCGACTTGTCGCCGGTGGCGGTCCGCACCGGGACCTCCATCGAGGACGCCGAGGCCAGCGTGTGGCCGGCGACGTCGTCGATCACCTGGGCGGTGATGTGCCGGGCCGACCGGAAGACGACCAGCCGGGGCCGCTCGGGCAGCCCGGAGATCCGCTTCCGGCCCCGCACCTGCCGACGGAACCGCGAGGCGGTCTTCGCCGAGGTGTGCTTGGGAGCGGACAGCGACTGCGTGTTCTGAGAACGGGGCATCGTCACTTACCAGCCTTTCCGACCTTGCGGCGGACGTGCTCGCCCGCGTACCTCACGCCCTTGCCCTTGTAGGGCTCCGGCTTGCGCAGCTTGCGGATGTTGGCCGCGACCTCACCGACCTGCTGCTTGTCGATCCCGAGGACCGTGAACCGGGTGTTCGACTCGACGGTGAACGTGATGCCCTCGGGGGCCTTCACCCGCACCGGGTGACTGAACCCGAGCGCGAACTCGAGCTCGGTCGGGCTCTTGGCCTGGACGCGGTAACCCACGCCGACGATCTCGAGCTTCTTCTCGTAGCCCGTGCTGACCCCGGTGACCATGTTGGCGACCAGGGTGCGGCTCAGGCCGTGCAGCGACTTGGCGACCCGCTCGTCGTTCGGGCGGCGCAGCTCGATCTGGCCCTCGTCGTTGCGGACGACGGTGATCGGCTCGACCACGGTGTGCTGCAGGGTGCCCTTGGGGCCCTTGACCGACACGTTCTGGCCGTCGAGGTTCACCTCGACGCCCGACGGGACGGGGATCGGCAACTTTCCGATGCGCGACATCTCTCGCTCTCCTCTCTCAGTCCCCGGTCACCAGACGTAGGCGAGGACTTCCCCGCCAACGCTCTTGTAGTGGGCATCCCGGTCGGTCAGCAGACCCTGGGAGGTGGAGATGATCGCGATCCCGAGGCCGCCGAGCACCTTGGGGAGACCGGTCGACTTGGCGTACACCCGCAGACCCGGCTTCGAGATCCGCCGCACGCCAGCGATCGAGCGCTCCCGGTTCTGGCCGTACTTGAGGGTGATCTTGAGGGTCTTGCCGACCTCGCCCTCCTTGGGGTCGTCGACCTGGTAGGAGGCGATGTAGCCCTCCTTGACCAGGATCTCGGCGATCCCGACCTTGATCTTGCTGTGCGGCATCACCGTCTCGTCGTGGTACGCCTGGCTGGCGTTCCGGACGCGGGTCAGCATGTCCGCAATCGGATCCGTCATCGTCATGACTGTCGTACTTCTTTCTCGACGTGGTTTCCCGTGCCGGGACCTGTCATCGCTGTGTGGTGTCCGCGCCCGGCCGTCGGCCGGTCACGGAGTGTGGCTTCGGAGGTCAGGGTCACCAGGAGGACTTGGTGATACCGGGCAGCTCGCCGCGGTGCGCCATCTCGCGCAGGCAGATCCGGCACAGGCCGAACTTCTTGTAGACGGCCTGCGGCCGGCCGCAGCGCTGGCACCGGGTGTAGGCGCGGACGCCGAACTTCGGCTTGCGGGCCTGCTTCACCTTGAGGGCGGTCTTGGCCATGGTTACTCCTCTCCCGGTCTCAGTTGGTCCGGAACGGGAAGCCGAGCTGACGCAGCAGCGCCCGGCCCTCGTCGTCGGTGCTCGCGGTGGTCACGAAGGTGATGTCCATGCCCCGGGACCGGTCGATCCGGTCCTGGTCGATCTCGTGGAACATCACCTGCTCGCTCAACCCGAAGGTGTAGTTGCCGTGCCCGTCGAACTGCTTCGGGCTCAGCCCGCGGAAGTCGCGGATCCGGGGCAGCGCCAGGCTCAGCAGCCGGTCGGCGAACTCCCACATCCGGGCCCCGCGCAGCGTCACGTGGGCGCCGATCGGCATCCCCTCGCGCAGCTTGAACTGGGCGATCGACTTCCGGGCCCGGGTCACCTGCGGCTTCTGCCCGGTGATGGTGGCCAGGTCGCGGGTCGCGCCGTCGATCAGCTTCGAGTCGCGCGCAGCCTCGCCGACACCCATGTTGACCGTGATCTTGACCAGGCCGGGCACCAGCATCGGGTTGGCGTAGCCGAACTCGGACTGCAGGGCCGGCTTGATCTCGTCGCGGTAGCGCTGGAGCAGCCGCGGCACGTACCCGGAGGTGGTACCGGACTTCTCGGTGGTCTCGGTGGTCATCAGATCTCCTCACCGGTCTTGCGGGCGATCCGCACCGAGCGGAAACCCTGGTACTCCGAGCCGTCCGGGCGACGCTTGGTCACCTCGGTCCGCTCGTAGCCGACCCGGGTGACGACCTCCTTGCCGTCGGCGTCCTTGACCACGAGCTGCACGTTCGAGACGTGGATCGGGGCCTCGGAGCTGACGATGCCGCCCTTGGTGGTGCGACCACCCTGCGGCTGGCTCGAGGTGTCACGCAGGTGGCGCTTGACGATGTTGACGCCGGCCACGGTCACCTTCTGGCGCTCGGGGAACACCGCGAGCACCTCACCGACCAGGCCCTTGTCCTTGCCGGCGATGACCTTCACCCGGTCACCCTTGACGACGTGCAGCTTGTTCTGCGCCTTGCTCGAGGTCTTGTGCTGGGTCATGTCAGATCACCTCCGGGGCGAGCGAGATGATGCGCATGAAGCGCTTCTCGCGCAGCTCGCGGCCGACCGGGCCGAAGATGCGGGTCCCGCGCGGCTCGCCGTCCTGACGCAGGATGACCGCGGCGTTCTCGTCGAACTTGATGTAGGAACCGTCGACCCGACGGTTCTGCTTGACGGTCCGGACGACGACGGCCTTGACCACGTCGCCCTTCTTCACGTTGCCGCCCGGGATCGCGTCCTTGACCGTGGCCACGATCACGTCACCGATGCCGGCGTAACGGCGTCCGGAGCCGCCGAGCACGCGGATGCACAAGATCTCCTTGGCTCCGGTGTTGTCGGCGACCTTGAGCCGCGACTCCTGCTGGATCATCTGTCTTCTCTCCTGGTTGTCGCACCGGTTCCCTCACGGGCCTGGTGGAACTTCACTTCCGACGGCGCTGCGCCCATCGACGGGGCCGGGGCACCGTGATCGGGACGAGCGGTTACTTGGCCTTCTCGACGATGGTGACCAGGCGCCAGCGCTTGGTGGCGCTGAGCGGACGGGTCTCCATCACCACGACGCGGTCACCCACGCCGGCGGCGTTCTCCTCGTCGTGCACCTTGAGCTTCGAGGTCTGGCGGAGCACCTTGCCGTACAGCTTGTGCTTCACCCGGTCCTCGACGGCGACCACGACGGTCTTGTCCATCTTGTCGCTGACCACCAGGCCCTCGCGGACCTTGCGGCGACCGCGGTCGGCCGACGTGGCGGCGACCTCGGCGGCCACCCGGTCCTTGTCGACCGGGGCGTCCGCGGCGGTCTCGTTCTGCGTCTGCTCGCTCATCCTCATGCCTTCTCGTCGGTGCCGGCGGCGGCCAGCTCGGCGTCAGGGTCGTCGACGATGCCCAGGGTGCGCTCCTGGATCACCGTGTAGATCCGGGCGATGTCCTTGCGGACGGCCCGGAGCCGGCCGTGGTTCTCCAGCTGGCCGGTGGCGGCCTGGAAGCGGAGCGTGAACAGCTCCTCCTTCAGCTCGGTCACCTTGGCGTTCAGCTCGGTGCGGGACAGGCCCCGCAGCTCAGCGGCGCTCGTGGTCGGCATCAGTTCTCACCTGCTTCGCGGGTCAGCACCCGGCACTTCATCGGCAGCTTGTGGATGGCCAGCCGGAGGGCCTCCTTGGCCACGTCGTCGGCCACGCCGGACAGCTCGAACATCACCCGGCCGGGCTTGACGTTGGCGATCCACCACTCCGGCGAGCCCTTGCCCGAACCCATCCGGGTCTCGGCGGGCTTCTTGGTCAGCGGACGGTCGGGGTAGACGTTGATCCACACCTTGCCGCCACGCTTGATGTGCCGGGTCATGGCGATACGAGCGGACTCGATCTGCCGGTTGGTGACGTAGTGGGCCTCGAGGGCCTGGATCCCATACTCACCGAACGCCAGGCTGGTGCCGCCCTTGCTCATCCCCCGACGGGTCGGGTGGTGCTGCTTGCGGAACTTCACTCTGCGCGGAACCAACATGTCAGGCACCCACTCCACTGGTCTCGTTCACCTCGGCCGGCGCTGCCGCCTCGGACGGGGCGGACGGCGTCTCGGCACCCTCCTGGCGGCGACGGCCACCACGCTCCGGGCGGTCGCCGCGGGTCGGGCGGTCACCGCGACCGCGACCCGGACGGGCACGCCCGCCGGCCGCGTTGCGGGCGGCCTTCTGCGCGGCCCGCTCGGCCCGGCTGCCGGACACGTCGCCCTTGTAGATCCAGACCTTGACGCCGATCCGGCCGAAGCTGGTCCGGGCCTCGAAGAACCCGTAGTCGACGTCGGCGCGCAGCGTGTGCAGCGGCACCTGGCCCTCGCGGTAGAACTCCGAGCGGCTCATCTCGGCGCCGCCGAGACGACCGGAGCACTGGATCCGGATGCCCTTGGCGCCGGACCGCATCGCGGTCTGCTGCGCCTTGCGCATCGCCCGGCGGAACTGGACCCGGGAGGCCAGCTGCTCGGCGACGCCCTGGGCCACCAACTGCGCGTCGGTCTCCGGGCTCTTCACCTCGAGGATGTTGAGCTGGACCTGCTTGCCGGTGAGCTTCTCGAGCTCTCCGCGGACGCGCTCCGCCTCGGCGCCGTTGCGGCCGATGACGATGCCCGGGCGGGCGGTGTAGATGTCGACCCGGACCCGGTCACGGGTCCGCTCGATCTCCACGCTGGAGATGCCGGCCCGCTCGAGGCTCTTGGTCAGCAGCCGGCGGATCTTGACGTCCTCGCCGACGTAGGAGCCGTAGAGCTTGTCGGCGTACCAGCGGCTCTTGTGGTCCGTGCTGGTGCCCAGCCGGAAGCCGTACGGATGAATCTTCTGACCCATGGCTCAGTTCTCCTGATCGCGGGGCTCGACGACGACGGTGATGTGGCTCGAGCGCTTGAGGATGCGGCTCGCGCTCCCCTTGGCCCGGGCCCGGATCCGCCGCATGGTCATGCCCTCGTCGACGAACGCCTGCGAGACGTAGAGGTCGTCGCGCTTGAGGTTGTCGGTGTTCTCGGCGTTGGCCACCGCGCTCGCCAGCACCTTGTAGACCGGCTCGGAGGCGGCCTGCGGCGCGAACTGCAGCGTGGTCAGCGCGTCGGCGACGTCCATCCCGCGCACCAGGTCGACGACCCGGCGCACCTTGGTCGGGCTCATCCGCACCGCGCGGGCGATCGCGTACGACCCGGGACGGTC
The DNA here is from genome assembly GCF_014137855.1 of Microlunatus kandeliicorticis. Lineage (GTDB taxonomy): Bacteria > Actinomycetota > Actinomycetes > Propionibacteriales > Propionibacteriaceae > Microlunatus > Microlunatus kandeliicorticis. Next base: position 785,030 of record NZ_JACGWT010000001.1, on the reverse strand, counting down.
CCCGAGCAGCGCGGAGCGCCGGCTCGGCCGTGCCTTGTCGGTGTTGCTCATCAGATCTCCCTCTTCTGCCTCAGCGCCGGCGCGACTTGCGGTCGTCCTTGACGTGACCCCGGAAGGTCCGCGTCGGGGCGAACTCGCCGAGCTTGTGACCGACCATCGAGTCGGTGATGAAGACCGGCACGTGCTTGCGGCCGTCGTGCACCGCGATGGTGTGACCGATCATGTCGGGCACGATCATCGAGCGGCGCGACCAGGTCTTGATCACGTTCTTGGTGCCCTTGTCGTTCTGCACCTCGACCTTCTTGGCCAGGTGGTCGTCGACGAAGGGACCCTTCTTCAGACTGCGTGGCATCTCCAGTTACTTCCTGCTCAGCGCTTCTTGCCGGTCCGGCGACGACGGACGATCATCCGCGAGCTCGGCTTGTTGGGGTTGCGGGTGCGGCCCTCGGGCTTGCCCCACGGGCTGACCGGGTGACGACCACCGGAGGTCTTGCCCTCACCGCCACCGTGCGGGTGGTCGATCGGGTTCATCGCGACACCGCGGACGCTGGGCCGCTTGCCCTTCCAGCGGTTGCGGCCGGCCTTGCCCCAGTTGATGTTGGCCTGCTCGGCGTTGCCGACTTCGCCGACGGTGGCCCGGCAGCGGACGTCGACCATCCGCATCTCGCCCGACGGCATCCGGAGGGTGGCGTTCTTGCCCTCGCGGGCCACCAGCTGGATGCTCGCGCCGGCGGACCGGCCGAGCTTGGCGCCGCCGCCCGGGCGCAGCTCCACCGCGTGCACGGTGGTGCCGACCGGGATGTTGCGCAGCGGCAGGTTGTTGCCGGTCTTGATGTCGGCGCCCTCGCCGGCCTCGACGACCGCGCCCTGGCGCAGGCCGAGCGGCGCGATGATGTAGCGCTTCTCGCCGTCGGCGAAGTGCAGCAGCGCGATCCGCGCGGTGCGGTTCGGGTCGTACTCGATGTGCGCGACCTTCGCCGGCACGCCGTCCTTGTCGTAGCGCTTGAAGTCGATGAGCCGGTAGGCCTGCTTGTGACCGCCACCGATGTGCCGGGTGGTGATCCGGCCGGTGTTGTTGCGGCCGCCGGTCTTCGGGCTCGGGACGAGCAGCGACTTCTCCGGGGTCGAGCGGGTCAGCTCGACGAAGTCGGCCACGCTCCCGCCGCGACGTCCGGCCGACGTCGGCTTGTACTTACGGATAGCCATGTCAGGTCAGTCCTCTGTCAGATCTCTCGGCGTCGACTCAGGAGAAGATGTCGATGCTCTGGCCGTCGGCCACGGTCACGATCGCGCGCTTGGTGTCGGGGCGCTTGCCGAACCCGTAGCGGGTGCGGCGCTTCTTGCCCGTGCGGTTGATCGTGTTCACACCGGTGACCTTGACCTTGAACACGGTCTCCACCGCGATCTTGATCTCGGTCTTGTTGGCCTGCGGCGCGACGAGGAACGTGTACTTGTTCTCGTCGAGCAGGCTGTAGCTCTTCTCGCTCACCACGGGGGCGAGCAGCACGTCGCGGTGGTCGTGGATCTTCAGCGCGTTGCTCACTTGTCGTCCTCGCCCTTCTCGTCGTCGTGCGCGTGCTCGGCGTTGGTGAAGCCGGCGGCCTCGGCAGCCTCGGCGGTGTCGAACCACACCTCGGCCTTGGTCGAGCCGTACCAGGGCGAGCTCGGGGCGTGGAACTTCATCGAGTCCTCGTTGCCCTTGATCTCGAACCCGGCCGGCGGCTCGTCACCGCGGTAGCCGCCGTCGGCGCCCAGCGTCGGCATCGCCTTCGGCTTGGCGCCGCTCCCGGTCGACCCGGTCGCCGCCCCGCTCGCGCCACGGCCGGAGACGAAGGCCTCCAGCGCCGCGCTGGTGAAGACGACCTCGTCGGCGCAGAGCACGTCGTAGGCGTTCAGCTGGTCGGCGATCAGCACGTGCACCGTCGGGGCGTTGCGCAGGCTGAGCCAGGCCACGTCCTCGTCGCGGGCCAGCACCACCAGCAGCTTGGTCGCGGTGGTGACCGCGCCCAGGGCGGCGAGCGCCGCCTTGGTCGACGGGGTCTCCCCGGCGACGAGCTCGCTGACCACCCGCACCCGGCCGTCGCGGGCCCGGTCGCTGAGCGCCCCGCGGAGCGCGGCGGCGATCATCTTCTTGGGTGTCCGCTGGGCGTAGCCGTGCGGCTGCGGGCCGCCGACGATGCCACCACCGGTGTAGTGCGGCGCGCGGATCGAGCCCTGCCGGGCGCGACCGGTGCCCTTCTGCCGGTACGGCTTAGTGCCACCGCCGCGGACGTCGCCGCGGGTCTTGGTGGAGTGCGTCCCCTGCCGGGCGGCCGCGAGCTGCGCGGTCACGACCTGGTGGATCAGCGGGATGTTCGCGGTCACGTCGAAGAGCTCGGCGGGCAGCTCGGCGCTGCCGGACTTGGCGCCCTGGGCGTCGAGCACGTCGACCGTCCGGGTCTCGTTGGAGGTGGTGGTCATCAGGCGTCCTCTCCGGGAACCGGCTTCTTCGAAGCGCTGCGGAGCACGACCAGGCCACCCTTGGCCCCGGGGATCGCGCCCTTGATCAGGATCAGGTTGCGCTCGGTGTCGACCGAGTGCACGGCGAGGTTCTGCACCGTCTTGCGCTCGACGCCCATCCGGCCGGCCATCCGCAGGCCCTTGAACACGCGACCCGGGGTGGCGCAGCCACCGATCGAGCCCGGCGAGCGGTGCTTGCGGTGGACACCGTGGCTGGCGCGCAGACCGCCGAACCCGTGCCGCTTCATGACACCCGCGGTGCCCTTGCCCTTGCTGACCCCGGTGACGTCGAGGATCTCGGCCGCCTCGAAGATGTCGGCGGTGACCTCCTGGCCGGCGGTGTACTCACCGGCGTCGGTGGTGCGGATCTCGACCAGGTGCTTGCGCGGGGTGACGTCGGCCTTGGCGAAGTGCCCGCGGGCCGGCTCGGTGACCTTCTTGGCCTTGATGGCGCCGAACCCGAGCTGGACCGCGGAGTACCCGTCGGTCGCCGGGGTGCGGACCTGGGTGACCACGCACGGCCCGGCCTGGACGACGGTCACCGGGACCACCCGGTTGTTCTCGTCCCAGAGCTGGGTCATCCCGAGCTTGGTCCCGAGCAGGCCCTTGATCTTGCGGTCGGCTGCGGTGTTGGCCCTGTTCTTGATGCTGCTCATCCGATCCCTCAGAGCTTGATCTCGATGTCGACACCGGCCGGCAGGTCGAGACGCATCAGCGAGTCGACCGTCTTCGGCGTGGGGTCGATGATGTCGATCAGCCGCTTGTGCGTACGCATCTCGAAGTGCTCGCGGCTGTCCTTGTACTTGTGCGGCGAACGGATCACGCAGAACACGTTCTTCTCGGTCGGCAGCGGCACCGGGCCGGCGACTCGCGCACCCGTCCGGGTCACCGTGTCGACGATCTTGCGCGCCGAGCTGTCGATGACCTCGTGGTCGTAGGCCTTGAGCCTGATGCGGATCTTCTGTCCCGCCACTCGTCCGTCCTTCTCTTCCGTCCGAACACCGTCTGTCGTGCTGTCCTGCCTGCGTCCGACCCCCGAGGTCGGGCGTGTCGCTCGACTCCAGACCGCACAGGCTGGCAGCGGGCTTCGGGCCCGCCTTCGGTCCTGCTGGTGGATGCCCGGGTGCGGGATCTGACTCCCGCCCCTGGACTGTGGGTCTCGCGGTCCGGTGGCCCGCATCCCGTCCGTCGTCCCGACCGTTCCCACGGCCGTTCGACGCCTCGGAGACATGGCACACCCCGGCGACCCCGTCGGAGCAACCCGTCAATATTGTCAGACGTGCCCCCGGAAGCCAAATCCGGGTGCCGACCCGATCTTCCCGCGCCCCGACCGTGAGGACGTGCCCGGCGGATGACCACGCTCGACTCCGATCACGCCACGACGACAGCCGGACCGGCAACGCCCGCGACCGGTCCGGCGTTCCCGCCGGCCGCCCCGAGCGACCCCACCGCGCCGCACGTCACCGCCGCCCGGGTCGAGGTCCGGGCCGACCGGCCGACCGGACCGCTCGACCGAGTCTGGGAGTCGATCGGCTACGACGAGATCAACTGGACCTACACCCCGACCGGGCGCCGGTTGCTGCGGACGTTCGGCGACCTGGCCGACGACGGCTTCCTGGTGCGGCCGCACTACGTGTTCTGCTCGGGCAGCGGCTTCGGCATCCCGCACTGGGGCTCGGGCAACGTCTACCACGAGGACGCCGACGGGCGTCCGCGTCACGACTTCGGCATCGTCGACCAGGCCTACGACGCGATCGTCGGGGCCGGCCACCACGTGCTGGTCGAGCTCGGCTTCACCCCGCGCGACCTGGTGCCCGACCGGGCCGCGGAGCTGACGGTGGCCCCGAGCCCGACCGTCTACACCAGCTACGAGGCGGGCGCCTGGGCCTATCCCCCGCGCGACCTCGACCGCTGGGCCGGACTGGTCCGCGCCCTGGCCGCGCACTGCCGTGACCGCTACGGCGAGCAGGAGGTCTCGGCCTGGCTGTGGGAGTTGTGGAACGAGCCCGACATCTTCTACTGGCGCGGCAGCGTCGAGGAGTTCTGCGCGCTCTACTCGGTGACCGCGGCGGCGGTCCGGGCCGAGCTGCCCGAGGCCCGGGTCGGCGGGCCCGCGGTGACCAGCGGCGGGGCCGACTTCCTGCGCCGCTTCCTCGCCCACACCTCCCGCACCGGCGACCCGCTCGACTTCGTCAGCTACCACAGCAAGGGCTGCGCGTTCCCCAGCCGGCTCTACCGGCCGGCCGACGACCCGCCACCGGAACGGCTCAGCCCGTCCTCGACCAAGATGCTGCACGACCTGCGGACGCTGGACCGGGTGATCGCCGAGTTCCCCCGCTACGCCGACCTGCCTGCGGTGGTCGACGAGTGCGACGCGGCCGTGCCGGCCCACTTCGGCCGCTACGACAACCCGAACTACGGCTTCCAGAACACCGAGTACTACCCCGTGTTCCAGGTGAAACTGATGAAGAAGGTGCTCGACCTCAACGCCACCGAGCGGGTCCGGATCGACCGGGCCACCTCGTGGAGCTTCTACTTCGAGGGCGAGCGCTTCTTCGAGGGCACCCGGTCGTTCCTCACCGCCGGCCGGATCGAGAAGCCGCTGCTCAACGCCTACCGGATGCTCGCCCGGCTGCGCGGACCGCGGCTCGAAGCGGGCTCGGACGCCGCCTGGTCGCTGACCGAGCTCGACCGGGACGCCGCCGACGGGTCGAGCATGCGCGAGGAGGTCGACGTGCTGGCGGCCGGCGACCCCGCCGCCCTCGGCGTGCTGGTCTGGCGGCACACCGACGACCAGTGGCGGACCACCGACGACGCGGCCGCGGTCGAGGTCGTGGTGAGCGGGCTGACCGACGGCCGGTACCGGCTGCGGCACGAGCGGATCGACGCCGGGCACAGCAACGCGCACACGGTCTGGCGCGCCCTGGGCAGCCCGCAGGACCCGACCGAGGAACAGCTCGAGGCCGTCCGTGCGCGGCAGGGGCTCGAGACCTGCGAGCCCGACCGGACGGTGGAGGTCGCCGGCGGCCGCCTCGTGCTCCCGGTCGCGCTGCCGCTGCCGGCGGTCTCGCTGCTCAGCCTGACCCGGGTCTGACCCGACCGTGCGCGGCCCGGGCCCACGCTCAGCCCAGCCAGCCGTTCTCGGTGGCCAGCCGGACCGCCTCGGCCCGCGAGGTCGCCCCGAGCTTGCCCATCGCCGCGGACAGGTGGTTGCGCACCGTCCCCTCGGAGAGAAAGACGGTGGCGGCGATCGCGGCGGTCGAGCCGCCCGAGGCGGCGACCCGGAGCACCTCGGTCTCCCGCTCGGTCAGCGGTGAGGGTCCGATGCTCAGGCTGGCCGCGGCCAGCGTCGGGTCGACCACCCGCAGCCCCTGGTGCACCCGGCGGATGCCCTCGACGAGCTGGTCGGCAGGGGCGTCCTTGACCATGTAGCCGACCGCACCCGACTCCATCGCCCGGCGCAGGTAGCCCGGCCGCCCGAAGGTGGTCAGGATGATCACCCGGGCCGGCGGGTGGATCCGCAGGATCTCCGTGGTGGCGGCGATCCCGTCGGCCCCGGCGCCGAGCTGGACGTCCATCAGCACCACGTCGGGACGGGTCTCCGCGGCCAGCCGGACCGCGGTCTCGGCGTCGGCGGCCTGGCCGGCCACCTCGAGGTCGGGCTCCAGCCCGAGCAGCGCGGCGAAGGCCTGCCGGATCATCGCCTGGTCGTCGACCAGCAGCACCGAGATCACCGGGTCACCGCTCGCCGCGGGCCGGCTCGGCGGCGCGGTCGGCCGGCTCGGGCATTGGTACGGCGACCGCGCTCGGTGCGCCGCCGGGTTCGGGGACCGGCTGGAGCGGGACGACGGCCCGGACGGCCAAGCCGTGGCCGCCGTCGCGCGGCAGCCCCGCTTCGAGCACCAGCTCGCCCCCGCCGGCTTCCAGCCGCTGGCCGAGGCCGCGGAGCCCGGACCCGTCGCTGCGACCGCGCATCCGGACCCGACCCAGCCCGATCCCGTCGTCGGCCAGGCAGACGGTCCCCGGCCCGGCGGTGATCACGCACCGGGTGGCGCCGCTGTGCCGGACGACGTTGGTCACCGCCTCGCGGACGGCGTAGCCGAGCAGCTCGCTCACCGACTCGGGCAGCGGGTCGAGGGCCGACGGCGCCTCGGCGGTGATCCCGGCGGCGAGCAGCACCGACCGGGCACTGGCGATCTCGGTGGCCAGCCGCACCTGCCGCATCGCCGAGGCGGTGGAGCGGACGTCGGCCAGCGCCTGCCGCGCGATCGCCTCGACGTCGGCGATCTGGGCCCGGGCGCCGGCGTCGTCGATCCCGACCAGCCGGCCGGCCAGCCCGGCCTTGATCGACACCGCGGTGAGCGAGTGCCCGAGGATGTCGTGCAGGTCGCGGGCGATCCGTTCGCGTTCGGAGACCACCGCCAGCTCGGTGGCGCGCAGCTCGACCTGGCGGAGCTTGGCGGCCACCCGGCCCTGCTCCATCCCGGTGCCGACCGCCCAGCCGATCCCGACCGCGATCAGGGCGATGAACACCGGCGTCCACTGCGCCGTGATCAGACCGAGCAGCGCGAGCCAGACCCCCCAGACCACGACCAGACCGCGGGCGACCCGCCACGGCACCAGGCTGGCGATCATGATCGCGAAGTAGACGCCGAACCCGCTGAAGTAGAAGCCGATCAGGAACGCGGTGCTGGCCATCACCGCGGCGAAGGCGCCCAGGTAGGCGCACCGGGCCCGCAGCGAGAGGTCGGCGACGAGCGAGGTGCCGGCGTACAGCACCACCAGCGCCGCCATCTGCGCGACGGCCACGGCGATCCGGCCCGGGGTGTGCACCAGCTGGGCGAACGTGATCGCCGGGAAGACCATGAAGACCAGCCCGAAGACGAACATGGCCAGCCGGTTCTGCACCGCCCGGCGCAGCGTCCAGGCCGGAGCCGGCCCGCCCTCGTCGTCGCAGCGGTTGGCCAGCGGAGCGGCGTGCGGGTCCTCGAACTCGCCGAACGGTTCGAGCCTCAGCAGCGACCACCGTCGACGCACCGCGGGCCCCCCGTCGGCCGGGTCGCGCCCCGGCCGCGGCTCACGATAGTCGAGGGGCGCGGACACGAGCCGAGTCTGGCGGCACCGGGCTCCGGTTCGCCCTGACAGCTGTCACGAGGTGGGCGCGCCCTCCCCCGCAACGACCGGGACGCGGGCCGAGCGGCACCGTGGGCGCCCGCGGCCAGGTCCTAGGGTGTCCCGGTGAGGATCCGAGCGGGGGTGGCGGCCGGCCACCCGGCCACCGCGGCCGCCGGCGCCGAGATCCTCCGGGCCGGCGGGTCGGCGGCGGACGCGGCGGTGGCCGCGATGCTGGTCGGCTGCGCGGCCGAGTCGATCTTCAACGGGCTGAGCGGCGGCGGGTTCGCCACCTACTACGACGCCGCCGACGGCACGGTGACCTGCGTCGACTTCTTCGTCGCGGTGCCCGGGCTGGGCGGCCGGACGCCCGGGCCCGGGACGCCGATCGAGGTGCGGTTCGTCGGCCAGGACATGCCCTACGACGTCGGGCCGCCGACCGTCGCGGTGCCCGGGAACACCGCCGGCGCCCACCACGTCTGGAGCCGGTGGGGCCGGCTGGACTGGCCGCAGGTGGTCGAACCCGGCCGGCGGGCGTCGTTCGGCACGCCGTTCCCGGCCGCCCACGCGAAGCTGCTGCCCGCGGTCGCGCAGGCGATGTGCGTCGGCGAGGGGGCCCGGATGTTCTGCGACGAGGCGGGCCACCCGCTGCCCGCCGGGGCCCCGCTGTTCCACCCCGACCTGCACCGGGCCTACGAGCTGCTGGCCCGCGACCCGGAGGCGCTCTACCGGGGCGAACTGGCCGACGCGCTGGTCGACGCGGTGGCCGACGGCGGCGCGCTCGACCACACCGACCTCGAGGCCTACCGGGTGGTGGAGCACCCCGGCCGCAGCGTCGACCTGTACGCCGGCACCGTGCACGCCCGCGGCGACGACCTCGACGACGTCCTCGGCACCCTGGCCCGGGCCGCGGCCGCGGTCGGGGCCGACCCGCTGCTCGACGCCGACGCTGCGCGCGGGCTGGTCGCCGCTCTCCGGGGGCCCGAGCGGCGCGCGGAGACCACCAACCTGGTCGCCGTCGACGCCGACGGCAACGCCTGTGCGATGACCACCAGCCTGGGTCTCGGCTCGGCCGTCTGGGTGCCCGGGTACGGCGTGCACCTGAACTCGATGATGGGCGAGGGCGAGCTGATCCGCTCCGCGCTGCCGCCCGGGGCGCGGATGGGCTCGATGATGTCGCCGCTCGTCGTGCTCGACGCCGCGGGCGCACCGGTGCTGGCGGCCGGGGCGGCCGGTGGCAGCCGGATCCGCCCGGCACTGGTGCAGACCGTGCTCCGGATGCTCGCCGGCGCCGACCCGCAGTCCGCGATCGACGCGCCCCGGCTCAACGCGATGGAGGGCCGGGTGCGGCTCGAGCCGGGCTTCGCCGCCGACGTGCTGCACGGGCTGGCCGCCGACGGCGAGGAGGTGCTGGTCGCCGACGGCCGGGACCCCTACTTCGGCGGCGTGTCGGCGATCAGCCGGCTCGGCGGCGGGGCCGACCCGCGTCGGAGCGGCGCCGTCGTGATGCTCGACGACTGACCCACGCCCGAAGTCCGACGCCCGGTGGGTTCCGGCCTCAGCGACGGAGGTCGGCGAGCACCCGCTCGAGCTGGTCGAGCCCGTGGTCGAGCTGACTCTCGGTGATCACGATCGGCGGGGCGAACCGCAGCGTCGACCCGTGGGTGTCCTTGGCCAGCACGCCGTAGTCGGCCAGCCGGTGGCAGACCTCACGTCCGGTGCCCAGGGCGGGGTCGATGTCGATCCCGGCCCAGAGGCCGCGGCTGCGGACGCCGACCAGACCCTCGCCGAGCAGGGCGTCGAGCCGCGCGCGCATCCGGGCGCCGAGCTCGGCGGCCCGACGCTGGTAGTCGCCGGTGGCCAGCAGCCCGACCACCGCGCGGCCGACCGCGCTGGCCAGCGCGTTCCCCCCGAAGGTGCTGCCGTGCGTGCCCGGCCGCAGCACGCCGAGCACGTCGGCGTCACCCACCACGGCCGAGACCGGGACGATCCCGCCGCCGAGCGCCTTGCCGAGCAGGTAGAGGTCGGCGACCACGCCCTCGTGCTCGCAGGCCAGCGTCCGACCGGTGCGGCCGAGCCCGGACTGGATCTCGTCGGCGATCAGCAGCACGTCGTGCGCGGTGCACAGCGCCCGCACGCCGGGCAGCCAGCCGGCGGGCGGGATCAGCACCCCGGCCTCGCCCTGGATCGGTTCGAGCAGCACCGCGACCGTCCGCGGGGTGATCGCCGCGGCCAGCGCCTCGAGGTCGCCGTAGGGCACGGTGCGGAAGCCGGGCGCGAACGGGCCGAACCCGTCGCGGGCGTCCGGGTCGTCGGAGAACCCGACGACGGTGGTGGTGCGGCCGTGGAAGTTGCCGGCCATCACGACGATCTCGGCCTGTCCGTCGGGGACGCCCTTGACCTCGTAGCCCCACTTGCGGGCCACCTTGATCCCGGACTCCACCGCCTCGGCCCCGGTGTTCATCGGCAGCACCGTCTGCTTGCCGACCAGCGCGGCCAGCCCGGCCGCGAACGGGGCCAGCTGGTCGTGGTGGAACGCGCGACTGGTCAGCGTGACCCGGTCGAGCTGGGCCCGGGCCGCCTCGACCAGCACCGGGTGGTGGTGGCCGAAGTTGGTCGCCGAGTAGCCGGCCAGGAAGTCGAGGTGCTCACGGCCGTCGAGATCGGTGACCACGGCACCCTCGGCGTGCGCGATCACCACGTCGAGCGGGTGGTAGTTGTGCGCGACGTGGGCGTCGTTCTGCGCGAGCAGGGCCCGGGTCGCCGCGCCCGGGACCGTCCCGCGGCCGGTGTCGCTCCCGGTGTCGGCTCCGGTGTCACGGGTGGTGTCGGTGACGGTCATCCTCTGCTCCTCTCGGCGGCGCGCGGGCCGCGGATCTCCTGGGTGCAGCACTTGACGCTGCCGCCCGCCTTGACCAGCTCGCTCAGGTCGACCGGCACGGGGGTGAAGCCGCGCGCCGCGAGCTCGGTCAGGAACCCCTCGGCACCGGCCGGGACGAAGACGTTCCGGCCGTCGCTGACGCTGTTCAGCCCGAAGGCCAGCGCGTCGGTCTCGCCCACGAGCACGGCGTCCGGGTAGAGCCGGGCCAGCAGGTCGCGGCTGCGCGGGGCGAACGCGGGCGGGTGGTAGGCGATCAGCCCGGTCTCGTCGTCGAGCACGGTCAGCGCGACGTCGAGGTGGTAGAAGCGCGGGTCGACCAGCTCGAGCGCGACCACCTCGGCCCCGGTGGCCCGGGCCAGCTCCTCGTGCGCAGCCCGCTCGGTCCGGAACCCCCAGCCGGCCAGCACCCGGGTGTGTCCGGACGCCCCCTCGCCGGCTCCCGGACGACCGGGGACGTGGTGGACGGCGAAGTCGCCCTCGGCCTCGTTGACCGCGTGGGCCGGCTGCGGCGCGGCCAGCCCCAGCCGGTCGCCGTGCCGGCGGTACCAGGCCGCGTGCCACCCGGCCTCGGCGGTGCGCTGCGGGTTGGCGAACCGGGCCTCGAGCACCGCACCGTCGACCACGGTGGCGCCGTTGGCCGCGAAGACCATGTCGGGCAGCCCGGGCTGCGGGTCGAGCAGGTCGACCCGGTGCCCGCACCGGGCGTACTCCTCGACCAGCATCGTCCACTGCCCGAGCGCGCGCTGCGGGCTCACCGGGGTGCTCGGGTCCATCCAGGGGTTGATCGCGTAGGACACGTCGAAGTAGCGCGGCGGGCACATCAGGAAGTGCCGGGTCCGCACGCGGCGGGACGGGGCGGCGACGGCCGCCTCGACAACACTGGTCACCGGGCAAGCCTAGGATCAGGGTGGAGCAAGGAACAGGATGGAAACGACGAAGCGGAGGCCAGTGTGTTGCGCATCGACGACATCGACCGCAAGATCATTGCGTCGCTGGTCGAGGACGGTCGACGCAGCCTGGCCGCGCTCGGTGACACCGTCGGCCTGTCGGTGGCGGCGACCAAGCGCCGGGTGGACCGGCTGGTCCGCGACGGGGTGATCCGCGGGTTCACCGCCGACGTCGACCACGCCGCGCTCGGCTGGAGCATCGAGGCCTTCGTCGAGGTCTACTGCGAGGGCCGGATCCCGCCGGAGAAGATGCGGACCATGGTGGCGCCGATCCCCGAGGTGGTCGACGCCTTCACGGTCACCGGCGACGCCGACGGGGTGCTGCTGGTCCGCTGCTCCGACGCCGGCCACCTCGAGCAGGTGCTCGGCCGGATCCGCAACCACCCCGGCGTCACCCGGACGCGGAGCGCGATCATCCTGTCCCACCTCTGAACGGCGACCGCGCTGAGTCACCGCGCTGAGCGACCGTGCCGGGGCAGGGCCCGGCGGGCTAGGCTGACGCCGCCGACGGGGAGGGAATCCGGTGCGAGACCGGAGCTGCCCCGCAGCGGTGAGCGGGAACGACCGGCGTCAGACGCACTGGACCCGGACCGGAGACGGTCCGCCCGGGAAGCGACGCCCACTAGGCCCGGACCCACCGGCCCGCACGTCCGGGCCGGCGTCCGTCGCCCGCGAGTCCGAAAACCTGCCGTCGGTGCGCGGGTCGCCGACCCGTGCGTCCGGGGGCACGGAGGGTGTCCCCCGGGCAGATCCCCGGACGGCGGGCCGTGCCCGCGAGGAGCTCTCCAGATGACCCGCACCACCCGCCGGGGGCTCGTGCTGCTCGGCGCGCTCGCCCTGACCGCGACCACCGCGCTAGCCGGCTGCGGCACCGACACCACCACCGGCGCCGCCCCCGCCACGCCCGTCTCGACCCCGGCCGGCACCGGCGCCGACGGCTGCATCCGCGACTTCGACCCGAACACCGACTACTACCCGGTCAAGCAGACGATCGAGCACGCCGACAACTTCACCCTGAGCTACCACAAGAGCTACCAGGTGCTCACCGTCGAGCAGCCGACCGTCGGCGGCGGCCCGGTCAGCTACGTGCTCGTCAAGTGCGGTGCCCCGAAGCCCGCGCTGACCGGCGCGCTGGCCCAGGCGCCGGAGGTCACCACCCCGGTGAAGAGCCTGTTCTCGGCCTCGACCACCCAGCTGCCCGCGCTCGTCGAGCTCGGCCAGCTCGGGGTGCTGACCGGGGTGGCGTCCAAGGCCTACATCAGCGAGCCCGAGGTGATCGCCCGGACGAAGGGGGCGGGGGTGACCGAGTTCGCCGCCAGCGGCACCACCGACGCCGAGAAGGTGGTCGCGGCCAAGCCCGACGTGCTGGTCACCGGCGGGACCGACGACCCGTCCTACGCGACGATCGAGAAGGCCGGTGTCCCGGTGCTCGCCGACGCGGACTTCCTCGAGTCCGACCCGCTGGGACGCGCCGAGTGGATCAAGTACTTCGCCGCACTGACCGGGACCGAACAGCGCGCCACCACCGTGTTCGACCAGATCGCCGACGCCTACGACGCGGTGGTGGCCAAGGCGCGCGACGCGAAGAAGGTCGACGTGCTGACCAGCCAGCCCTACCAGGGCACCTGGTCGATGCCGGCCGGCGGCAGCTTCGCCGGCAAGCTGCTGACCGACGCCGGCGCCAACTGGCCGTGGCAGTCGAACGAGTCCGCCGGGAGCGTCAGCGCCACCACCGAGACGGTGCTCGACCGCTCGGGCCGGGCCCGGGTCTGGATCAACACCGCGAACTGGACCAGCAAGGCCGAGGCGCTCAAGGAGGAGCCGCGGTTCGCCGACTTCACCGCGTTCAGCTCCGGCGAGGTCTGGTCGCCGAGCCTGCAGGTCAACGCCGCGGGCGGCAATAACTACTTCGAGCTCGGCGTCCAGCGGCCCGACCTGGTCGAGGCCGACCTGATCGCGATCCTGCACCCGGACCTGATGCCCGACCACCGGTTCACCTTCTACCGCAAGCTCTCCTGAGCCTCGGTCGTGGTCGTCACCGGCAGCGCGGAGCGCGGCGGCTCCCGGCCCGCGGCGGGGCGCGCTGCGGCGCTCCCCCGGCACCGGATCGGGCTCCGTCCGGCGGTCACGCTCCCGGTGCTGGCCGTGGTCGCGGTGCTCTGCGTCGCGGTGGCGATGGCCGTCGGCTCGGTGACGATCCCGCTGCCCGCGGTGCTGCGCTACCTGGTCGGCGCCCCGGTCGGTGACCCGGGCTGGACGGTGCTGCTCGACCAGATCCGGATGCCCCGGGTGGCCACCGCGGCGCTCGCCGGGGCCGGCCTGGCCGCGGCCGGGCTGCTGATGCAGACGCTGTTCGCCAACCCGCTGGCCGATCCCTACGTGCTCGGCGTCAGCTCCGGGGCCACCCTCGGCGTCGCGGTGGTCACCCTGGGCGGCGGCACCGCGGCCGGGGCCGCGGCCGGCACCTTCGTCGACCTCGGCGGCTCGGGCCGGATCGGGGTGGTCGTCGCCGCCGCGGTGGGCTCGGGCGCCGTGCTCGCCCTGGTGCTGCTGCTCGGGCGGTGGGTGCGTTCGGTGGTCACCCTGCTGATCGTCGGCGTGATGCTGTCCTCGGCCATCGGCGCGGTGACCTCGCTGCTGATCGCCTTCGCCGACCCGACCCGGCTGCAGCGGTTCGTGCTCTGGGGACTCGGCTCCTACAGCGGGGTGACCAAGGACGACCTGCCGGTGCTGGCGCCGCTGGTGCTGCTCGGGCTGCTGCTGGCCGCGGCGCTGACCCGGCCCCTCAACGCGCTGCTGCTCGGCGAGTCCTACGCCGCCTCGATGGGCGTCCGGGTCCGGGTGGTGCGCACGGTCGCGGTGCTGGCCACCGCGGTGACCGCCGGCGTCGTCACCGCCTACTGCGGGCCGATCGGCTTCCTCGGTATCGCCGTCCCGCACCTGGCCCGGCTGGTGCTCGGCAGCTCCGACCACCGGCTGCTGCTGCCGGCCACGGTGGCCACCGGGGTGATCGTCTCCAGCCTGTGCGCGGTGGTCGCCCAGCTCCCCGGCGCCGACGGTGTGCTCCCGGTCAACGTGGTCACCGCGCTGATCGGTGCGCCGGTGGTGGTCGCCGTGCTGCTCCGCTCCCGACGGCTCGCCGCGGGGGCGGTGTGACGGGCGGGGCGGTGTGAGGGGCGAGGCGGGGCTGCGGCTGGAGCGGCTGAGCGTCGGCTACCCGGTCGGGCACCGCCGACTTGGGCGGCCGCGGCCGCATCGGACCGTGGTCGCCGACGTCGAGGCCGGCGTCCCTCCCGGTCTGGTCACCGCGGTGATCGGGCCGAACGGCGCGGGCAAGTCGACGCTGCTGCGCACCGTGCTCGCCCTCCAGCCCGCCCTGGGCGGCCGGGCGCGGCTCGACGGGGACGACCTGGCGGCGATGTCCCCCCGCGACCGGGCCCGGCGGACCGCGGTGCTGCTCACCGAGCGCGTCGACGTCGGGCTGCTGACCGGGCGCGAGGTGGTCGAGCTCGGCCGGCACCCGCACCACGGCCTGCTCGACGGCCGGCTCGACGCCGCCGAGCGCGGGCTGGTCGAGTCGACCCTCGACCGGCTCGACGCCCGGGAGATCGCCGGCGAACGGCTCGCCGAGCTGTCCGACGGGCAGCGGCAGCGGATCCTGCTGGCCCGCGCCCTGGTGCAGGACCCGCGGCTGCTCGTCCTCGACGAGCCCAGCGCCTTCCTCGACGTCGGTGCCCGGGTCGACCTGCTGGCGCTGCTGGCCGAGGTGGCCGCCGAGCGCGGCCTCGCGGTGCTGATGTCGACCCACGAGGTGGAGCTGGCGCTCCGCACCGACGCCCGGGTGCTGCTGCTCGACGGCGGCCGCGCCACCAGCGGGACGCCGGCCGAGCTGATCGCCTCCGGAGCGATCGCGCGGGCGTTCGGCACCGCGGGGACGCGGTTCGACCGGGCGACCCGGACGTTCGTCCGCCGGGCCGCCCCGGGCTGAGCCGGCCGGGGTGTCCGCCCCGCTCCCCGCCGCGGGCGGGAGCGTCGGTCACCCCTAGGCTCAGAAGGTGTCGACCACCTCGAACGCACCCACCGCCACCTACCGGCTGCAGATCACGCCGGACTTCACCCTCGACCAGGCCGCCGCGCTCACCGGCTACCTGGCCGACCTCGGCGTCGGGGCGGTCTACCTGTCACCGGTGCTGACCTCGACCACCGGCTCCGACCACGGCTACGACGCCACCGACCCGCGCACGGTGGACCCGCAGCGCGGCGGTGAGGCCGGCCTGGCCGCCCTGCTCCGGGCCGCGCGCGCCGACGGGCTGGCCGTGGTCACCGACATCGTCCCCAACCACCTCGGCATCTCCAAGCCGGTCGAGAACCCGGCCTGGTGGGACGTCCTCACCCACGGCCGCGACTCGGCCTACGCCGACTGGTTCGACATCGACTGGAGCCGACCGCGGATCCTGGTCCCGGTGCTGGGTTCGGCCGACGACGTCTCGGCGCTCGAGGTCACCGACGGCGAGCTGCGCTACTACGAGCACCGGTTCCCGCTCGCCCCGGGCAGCGACCAGCCGGGCCGCACCCTGCAGCAGGTCCACGACGCCCAGCACTACGAGCTGGTCGACTACCACCGGGGCAACAGCGAGCTGAACTACCGGCGGTTCTTCGCCGTCGAGACGCTGGCCGGGCTCCGGGTCGAGGACGAGGCGGTGTTCCGCGGCACCCACGAGCGGATCGCCCGCTGGGTGGCCGAGGGCGTCACCGGGCTCCGGGTCGACCACCCCGACGGTCTGGTCGACCCCGGGGAGTACCTGGAACGGCTGGCCGCCCTGGCCCCCGGCGCCTGGATCACCGTCGAGAAGATCCTCGAGCCCGGCGAGCAGCTGCTGACCAGCTGGCCGGTGGCCGGCACCACCGGCTACGACGCCATGCGCGAGTACACCGGGGTGTTCGTCGACACCGAGGCCGAGGCGCTGCTCACCAACCTCTACCGGATGACCACCGGCGACACCAAGGAGCTCGACGACCACATCTGGGACGGCAAGGTGATGGTGGTCCGCGAGCTGCTCCGGGCCGAGATCTCCCGGCTGGCCGCCCTCGCCCCCGACGTCCCCGACGCCGACCAGGTGATCGCGATCGCCGCGGTCGCCTTCGAGGTCTACCGCTCCTACCTGCCCGAGGGCCGCGAGCACCTCGACCACGCGCTCGAGGTGGTGCTCGAGCGCCGCCCGCAGCTGGCCGACAGCGTCCGGGCGCTCTACCCGCGGCTGACCGACCCGGCCGACGAGCTGGCCCGCCGGTTCCAGCAGCTCACCGGGGCGACGATGGCCAAGGGCGTCGAGGACACCGCCTTCTACCGCTACAACCGGTTCGTCGCGCTCAACGAGGTCGGGGGCGACCCGAGCCTGTTCGGCGTCCGGCCCGAGGACTTCCACACCGCGCAGCAGACCCGGCAGGAGGTCTGGCCGCAGACCATGACCTCGCTGTCCACCCACGACACCAAGCGCGGCGAGGACGTCCGGATGCGGCTGGCCGTGCTCAGCGAGCAGCCCGAGGCCTGGGCCGAGTTCGTCGCCGCGATGATCGCCGACGTCCCGCTGCCCGAGCCGACCTTCGCCTACCTGCTCTGGCAGACCGTGGCCGGGGTCGGGCTGATCGAGGCCGGGCGGATGCACGCCTACGCGGAGAAGGCGATGCGCGAGGCCGCCCTGGCCACCACCTGGCTGGAGAACGACGAGGAGTTCGAGTCCGCGGTGCACGCCGCGATCGACCGGGTCTGGTCCGAGCCGGAGCTGCGGGAGCGGGTGGAGACCTTCCACCGCGGCCTCGACCGGGCCGCGCGGACCAACAGCCTCGGGCAGAAGCTGGTGCAGCTGACCGCTCCGGGTGTCCCCGACGTCTACCAGGGCACCGAGCTCTGGGAGGACAGCCTGGTCGACCCGGACAACCGCCGGCCGGTGGACTTCGCCGCCCGCCGGGCCCTGCTCGGCTCCGCCGGCCAGGCGCCCGCGATCGACGCCGACGGGGCGGCCAAGCTGCACCTCACCCGGACCGCGCTGCGGCTGCGTCGCGACCGGCCCGAGCTGTTCGCCGGCTACCGGCCGGTGACCGCGACAGGCCCCTCGGCCGCCCACCTGCTCGGCTTCGACCGGGGTGGCGCGCTCACCCTGGTCACCCGGCTCTCGCACCGGCTGGCCGAGCGCGGCGGCTGGCGCGAGACCGTGGTCGCGCTGCCCGAGGGGCGCTGGACCGACGCGCTGACCGGCACCGTGCACACCGGCGAGGTGCAGGCCGCGGCGCTGTTCGGGACCTACCCGGTGGCGCTGCTCACCCGCTGACGGCGTCGCGGCTCCGGGTCAGTCGGCCAGGGTGCCGGCGGCCTCGTCGACCCGGAGCCGGCGCAGGGTCGGACGGACGAAGGCGCTGAACATCAGCAGCACCATCGCCGCGCCGAACAGGAGGCTGGTCGTGCCGACCCCGATCCCGCCGGAGAGTGCGCCGAAGCCGACCAGCGAGAGCGGGATCAGCCCGTTGTCGGACAGGCTGATCAGCGCGAACACCCGGCCGAGGTAGACCTGCTCGACGGTGGCCTGGAGGGTGCCGGAGAGCAACGGCGAGGCCAGTCCCGAGGTCAGCCCGACCACCCCGAGCGCGACCCCGACCCCGACCAGCGGCGCCGCCCCGACCACGGCCAGCGCGCCGCCCTGCAGCATCAGCATCAGCAGCGCGAAGGCCAGCGGGTGGGTGGGCCGGATCCGCAGGGTGCAGACGGTGCCGACCACCGCGCCCAGCCCGACCGCGCCGAGCAGCAGACCGAGCGTCTCGGGGCCCCAGCTCTGCTCGTGGGCCCGGAGCGCGACCCCGGCGGAGACCACCGGGATGACGAAGACGTTGAGCCCGACCAGCGCGAGCACCAGCCCGCCGGCGTTGCGGTCCCGGCGCAGATAGCCGAGCACGTCACGGATCGAGGCGAGCACCGGCTGGTCGACCGACTCGTCGCGCGGGTGGCGGATCCGCACGGTGGTGAGCAGCACGGCGGCCACCGCGAACAGCGCGGCCAGCCCGAGCAGCGCACCGGGCAGCTTGACCGCGGCGAGCACGAAGCCGGCCGCTGAGGGACCGGCGATCGAGGCGAGCCGTTGGACGAGCTGCCGCATGCTGGCGGCCCGGAGCAGCTGGCTGCCGTCGACCAGCTGACGCGGCATGGTGCCGATCGCCGGGATGTGAAGCGCGTCGGCGGCCCCGAACAGCACCGCGACCCCGACCGCGACGGCAAGGGTGTGCCCCGGCAGCCCGAGCAGCCCGGCGACCCCGGCCAGCAGCACGAGCACCCGGACGCCGTTGGCGCCGATCAGCAGCGGACGGGACGGCAACCGGTCGGCGACCGCCCCGCCGACCAGGGCCAGCACCGCGCGCGGGACGGTGCCCGCGGCGAGCACCAGGGTGGCGGCCACCGGGCGCCCGGTCTGGGCCGCGGTCCAGGCCAGCACGGTCAGCCAGGCCTGGTCACCGACGTCCGCGGCGGCCACGCCACCGAGGTAGCGCAGGAAGTTGCGGTCGCGGGACGCCGGAACCTGGGCAGGACGCTCCAGGGTCTGGTGTGCTCCGACCATTCCTCCACCCTAGAGGAGGGTGAAGATCATGCAAGCGCCCGGGGCTGCCGGGCCAGGATCTGCCGAGCTCCCGCCGTCCGGGACCGATCCCGACAGCGACGGCGGCGGAAAGGGCGTGATCCCGACAGGACCCGCGCGTCCGCGCCGCGTGCGCAGAGACGACGAGGGCCCCGGACCTCGTAGGTCCGGGGCCCTCGCCCACAGCTCGCTCGGACGGCCTCAGCGGCCGTCCGCGGTGATCACTTGAGGATCTTGGTCACCCGGCCGGCGCCGACGGTGCGCCCGCCCTCGCGGATGGCGAACTTCAGCTCCTCCTCCATGGCGATCGGCTGGATGAGCTGCACGGACATGTCCGTGTTGTCACCCGGCATCACCATGTCGGTGCCCTCCGGCAGGTTCACCACACCGGTCACGTCGGTGGTGCGGAAGTAGAACTGCGGACGGTAGTTGTTGAAGAACGGGGTGTGACGGCCGCCCTCCTCCTTGCTCAGGATGTAGACCCGAGCCTCGAAGTCGGTGTGCGGGGTGGTCGTGCCCGGCTTGATGACGACCATGCCGCGCTCGACGTCCTCGCGCTTGGTGCCACGGAGCAGCAGACCGACGTTCTCACCGGCCTGGCCCTCGTCGAGCAGCTTGCGGAACATCTCGACACCGGTGACCGTGGTGGTCTGCTTGGTGTCGCGGATCCCGATGATGTCGACGGTCTCGTTGACCTTGACCACGCCGCGCTCGATGCGCCCGGTCACGACGGTGCCACGACCGGTGATGGTGAAGACGTCTTCGACCGGCATCAGGAACGGCTTGTCGATCTCGCGCTCCGGCTGCGGGATGTAGGCGTCGACCGCGTCCATCAGCTCCAGGATCGACTGGCCCCACTTCTCGTCACCGTTCAGCGCCGGGAAGGCGGCGACCCGGACGATCGGGGCGTTGTCGCCGTCGAACTCCTGGTTGCTCAGCAGCTCGCGGACCTCAAGCTCGACGAGCTCGAGGATCTCCTCGTCGTCGACCATGTCGCACTTGTTCAGCGCGACGACGATCGCGGGGACGCCGACCTGGCGGGCCAGCAGCACGTGCTCGTGGGTCTGCGGCATCGGGCCGTCGGTGGCGGCGACCACGAGGATCGCGCCGTCCATCTGGGCCGCACCGGTGATCATGTTCTTGACGTAGTCGGCGTGACCCGGGCAGTCGACGTGGGCGTAGTGCCGAGCCTCGGTCTGGTACTCGATGTGGGCGATCGAGATGGTGATGCCGCGCTGACGCTCTTCGGGCGCCTTGTCGATCTGGTCGAAGGCCTCGGTGTTGGGGTTCAGCACCGGGTCCTTGTCGTGGAGCACCTTCGAGATCGCCGCGGTGAGCGTGGTCTTGCCGTGGTCGATGTGCCCGATGGTGCCGATGTTGACGTGCGGCTTGGTCCGCTCGAACTTGGCCTTTGCCACTGGGGCTCCTTCTGGGATGTCGCCACGCGCACTTCGCGGGGCGCTTCTGGTTGCTTGGTCTTCGGTCGTGCTTGCGTGATCTCGTGCTGGTGCCCGGCCGGCACGCAATCCGGCCTAAGTTTTCCCGCCCGTCCGGCTCAGGTCAAACCCGAACCGGACGGGGCCAGGATCACTCGCCGCGAGCCTTCTGGACGATCTCGTCGGAGACCGACTTGGGGGTCTCGGCGTAGCTGTGGAACTCCATCGAGTAGTTCGCCTGACCCGAGGTCTTGCTCCGCAGGTCGCCGACGTAGCCGAACATCTCCGACAGCGGGACCAGGGCCTCGACGACCTTGCTGCCGTGCACGTCGTTCATGGCCTGGATCTGGCCGCGGCGGGCGTTGAGGTCGCCGATCACGGTGCCCAGGTAGTCCTCCGGGGTGGTCACCTCGACGGCCATCATCGGCTCGAGCAGAGCCGGGTCGGCACGCCGGGCGGCCTCCTTGAAGACCATCGAGCCGGCGATCTTGAAGGCCAGCTCGGAGGAGTCCACGTCGTGGTAGGCACCGTCGGTCAGGGTCACCTTGATGTCCTCGACCGGGTAGCCGGCCAGGACGCCGAACTGCATGGCCTCCTGGATGCCCTCGTCCACCGCCGGGATGTACTCGCGCGGGATGCGGCCACCGGTGATCGCGTTGACGAACTCGTACCCGGTGCCGGCTTCCTGCGGCTCCAGGCTGATGATCACGCGGGCGTACTGGCCCGAGCCACCCGACTGCTTCTTGTGGGTGTACTCGACCTTCTCGACCGGGCGACGCAGCGTCTCGCGGTAGGCCACCTGCGGCTTGCCGATGTTGGCCTCGACCTTGAACTCGCGCTTCATCCGGTCGATCAGCACCTCGAGGTGCAGCTCGCCCATGCCGGCGATGATGGTCTGCCCGGTCTCCTCGTCGGTGTGGACGCGGAAGGTCGGGTCCTCCTCGGCGAGCCGCTGGATCGCCATCGAGAGCTTCTCCTGGTCGGACTTCGTCTTCGGCTCGATCGCCTGCTCGATGACCGGGGCCGGGAAGTCCATCGACTCGAGCACCACCGGGTTGGCGGAGTCCGAGAGGGTCTCGCCGGTGGTGGTGTCCTTGAGACCCATCACGGCGACGATCTGACCCGCGCCGACGGTGGCGATCTCCTCACGCTTGTTGGCGTGCATCTGGTAGATCTTGCCGATCCGCTCCTTGCGCTGCTTGGTGCTGTTGAGCACCTGCGTGCCGGCCTCGAGCTTGCCCGAGTAGACGCGGATGAAGGTCAGCTTGCCCAGGTGCGGGTCGGCCGCGATCTTGAAGGCCAGCGCGCTGAACGGGTCCGAGTCGCTCGGGTGCCGCTCCATCTCCACCGACTCGTCACCGGGCTTGAAGCCTTTGATGGCGGGCACGTCGATCGGCGCGGGCAGGTAGGCCAGCACCGCGTCGAGCAGCGGCTGGACGCCCTTGTTCTTGAACGCGCTGCCACAGAACACCGCGGTGATGCTGCTGGCGAGCACGGCCCGTCGGACGGCGTGCTGCAGCGCCTCGGCGCTGACCTCGCCGCCCTCGAGGTAGAGCTCGGCGAGCTCATCGTCGACGTCGGCGATCAGCTCGATCAGGTCGGCACGCGCCTGCTCGGCCTTCTCGACCATGTCGGCCGGGATCTCCTCGACGGTGTAGTCCTCACCGATCGTGGTCTCGCCGCGCCAGGTCAGGGCCCGCATCTTGAGCAGGTCGACGACGCCGATGAAGTCCGCCTCCGCACCGATCGGGAGCTGCATGACGGCCGGCACGGCCATCAGCCGGTTCTTGATCGTCTCGACGCAGAAGTCGAAGTTCGCACCGGTGCGGTCGAGCTTGTTGACGAAGCAGATCCGGGGCACCCCGTAGCGATCGGCCTGCCGCCACACCGTCTGGCTCTGCGGCTCCACGCCGGCGACCCCGTCGAACACCGCGACCGCGCCGTCGAGGACGCGCAGGCTGCGCTCCACCTCGACGGTGAAGTCGACGTGGCCCGGGGTGTCGATGATGTTGATCTGGTGGTCTTTCCAGCTGCAGGTCGTCGCGGCGGACGTGATGGTGATGCCGCGCTCCTGCTCCTGCTCCATCCAGTCCATCGTGGCGGCGCCGTCGTGGACCTCACCGATCTTGTAGTTGATGCCGGTGTAGAAGAGGATGCGCTCGGTGGTGGTCGTCTTGCCGGCATCGATGTGGGCCATGATGCCGATGTTGCGGACCTTGCCGAGGTCGGTCTTGATGTCGACAGCCATTGCTGTGATTCAGTCCTTCGCGGTGGTACCCAGGAGGGTGATCGGGTGCGAGTGGCCCCTGCGGGTCACCAGCGGTAGTGGGCGAACGCCTTGTTGGCCTCGGCCATCTTGTGGGTGTCCTCGCGGCGCTTGACCGCGGCACCCAGGCCGTTCGAGGCGTCCAGCAGCTCGTTCATCAGGCGCTCGGCCATGGTCTTCTCGCGGCGCTGCCGGGAGAAGCTGACCAGCCAGCGGAGCGCCAGCGTGGTCGAACGACCGGGCTTGACGTCGACCGGCACCTGGTAGGTGGCGCCACCGACGCGGCGGCTCTTCACCTCGAGGCTCGGGCGGACGTTGTCGAGCGCGCGCTTGAGGGTCTGCACCGGGTCGACACCGGTCTTGGCCCGGGTGCCCTCCAGAGCGGTGTAGACGATGTGCTGCGCGACGGTCTTCTTGCCGTCCAGCAGGATCTTGCTCACCAGCTGGCTGACCAGCGGGGAGCCGTAGACGGGATCGACCAGCACGGCCCGCTTCGGGGCCGGACCCTTGCGAGGCATTACTTCTCCTTCTTCGCGCCGTAGCGGCTGCGGGCCTGCTTGCGGTTCTTGACGCCCTGGGTGTCGAGCGAGCCGCGGATGATCTTGTAGCGGACACCCGGGAGGTCCTTCACCCGGCCGCCGCGGACCAGCACCATCGAGTGCTCCTGCAGGTTGTGGCCGACACCCGGGATGTAGGCGGTCACCTCGATGCCGGAGGACAGCTTCACGCGGGCCACCTTGCGCAGCGCCGAGTTCGGCTTCTTCGGCGTGGTCGTGTACACGCGCGTGCACACCCCGCGACGCTGCGGCGAGCCCTTGAGGGCCGGCGTCTTGTTCTTGGCGACCTTGTCGGCGCGGCCCTTGCGGACCAGCTGCTGGATGGTGGGCACCGGTTGCTGTCTCTTTCTGTCTGTCCTGCGCGATGTCTTGCTCGGGTCTGGCTTCGGGTCCAACTCAGGAGTCGGGGCCCTCATCGGCTCGTGTCGACGAACCGCCACCGCGGGCGATGTGCACTACGGTGAGGCCCCGGGCGAACTCCAGATCCCCGGGACCGGCCGTTTCCGGCCTGGCGCCCGTCGGGATGTCGGGGCACGCGTACGCGTCGGGCAAGCCCGAACACAAGGATCAAGGCTACTCGACGGCCCCAACCCGGGTCAAAGCCGGGAGCAGCGACCACCCGCCCCCGGCTGCTGACCTGCGGATCGGCCGACCCGACCCGCTCGTTCAGCTGGCGGCGTCGATCGCGGCGTAGGCCTCGTCGTCGAGCCGGAGCCCCGCTGCCGCCGTGTTCTCCTCGAGGTGCTCGACCGAGCCGGTGCCCGGGATGGGCAGGATCACCGGCGAGCGGCGGAGCAGCCAGGCCAGCGCCACCTGCGAGGCGGTCGCGCCGAGCTTCTCGGCGGCCTGGGCCACCGGGCCGCCCGGAGCGGCCAGCTCACCGGCGCTGATCGGCGCCCACGGGATGAAGCCGATGCCGTGCTCGGTGCAGTAGTCGAGGACGTCCTCGGACTTGCGGTCGGTGAGGTTGAACCGGTTCTGCACGGTGGCCACCTCGAAGTGCCGGCTCGCCTGCTCGATCTCGGCCACGGTCACCTCGGACAGCCCGAGCGCGGTCACCTTGCCCTCGCTCTGCAGCTTGGCCAGCTCGGCGAACTGCTCGTCGGCGTCGACCTTCGGGTCGATCCGGTGCAGCTGGAGCAGGTCGAGGCTGTCGATCCGCAGCCGGCGGCGGCTCTTCTCGACCTGCTGACGCAGGTACTCGGGCCGGCCGACCGGGATCCACTGGTCGGGGCCGGTGCGGGTCAGCCCGGCCTTGGTGGCGATCTTCACGCCGTCGTAGGGGTAGATCGCCTCGGCGATGATCTCCTCGCTGACGTCCGGGCCGTAGGCGTCGGCGGTGTCGATGAAGTCGATGCCGAGCTCACGCGTCCGCCGGACCACCGCGCGGGCGACCTCACGGTCCTTCGGTTCGCCCCAGATCCCGTCCCCGGTGATCCGCATGGCCCCGAACCCCAGCCGGACCACTGGACCCAGCCCCTTGACCTCGAAGGTGCCGCTCTCGCGGGCGTCGATCTGCGTACCGGTGGAAGTCGTCATGGTGAGGGCAACCGCCGGAGCGGCCGCTACATTCCCCGGGTGGCGATCCTGTGCGGTGTGCTGGCCGCGGTCGCCTACGGCGTCTCGGACTTCCTCGGCGGTCTGGGGTCGCGGCGCGTCCACTTCCTCTGGGTCAGCTTCGCCGCCGCGGTGGTCAGCACCGCGATGACGGCGCTGCTGGTGCTCGTGGTGCCCGCGCTCCGCCCGGACACCGGTGCCGCCCCGCTGCTCTGGGGTGCGCTCGCCGGTCTCGGGTCGGCCGCCGGCATCCTCGCGCTCTACCGCGGGTACGCCGAGGGCCAGGTGACGGTGGTCGGACCGCTGTCCGCGGTCGGTGCGGCCGCGCTGCCGGCGCTGGTCGGCGTGGCCACCGGCGAGCGGCTCGCCCCGCTCGCGGTGGCCGGGATCGTGGTCGCGGTGCCGGCGGTGGCCCTGATGGCCCACCAGACCGCCGATTCCCCCGGCGATTCCCCCGCCGAGGTCCGCGCGGCGGGCCCGGAGCACCGACCGCGCCGACTCGGCCCGGGGATCGCCGAGGGGATCGTCTCGGGTGCCGGCTTCGCGCTGCTCTTCGTCGCCCTCGGCCGGGCCGGGGACGCCGCCGGGCTGTGGCCGGTGCTGGCCGACCAGCTGGTCGCGCTCGCGCTGCTCGGGCTGGCAGTCGCCGCCGGCTGGCTGGGGCGCCCCCGCCGACCCGGGCTCGGCGGCAGGTCCGGGCGGGTCGCCCGCTGGCAGGCGGTCGGGGCCGGCGCGCTCGGGCTGGCCGCGACCGTGGCCTTCTTCGCGGCCACCCACCTCGGCTCGCTCGCGGTGGCCGCCGTGCTGACCGCGCTCTACCCCGGGTTCACGGTGGTGCTGGCGATCCTGGTGCTGCGCGAGCGCCCGGACCGCTGGCAGGTCGGTGGACTCGTCCTCGGCGCCCTGGCCGTGGTGGCCATCGCCGCCGGCTGACCGCAACCCTGTGCGGGCCCCCGCGCGGGCGCTGAACCGGTTAACATCGCTGCCCGTGACTGCGTCGTCCTCCGTCCTCGTCCGCACCCCGTTGACCAGCGCCGCCGGCGTCGACTGGTACGTCGACGCGGACCGGCCCGACACCCCGGTCGGCGACCGCAGGGTGCCGGCGCAGGTCCCCGGCGAGCTCCACCTCGACCTGCTCCGCGCGGGCCTGATCCCGGAGCCGTTCGACGGTGCCCACGAGAGCGAGCTGGCCTGGATCGGCCGGACCGACTGGACCTTCCGGGCCCGGTTCGACTGGACGCAGGCGCAGCACGACGCCGCGCACCGGCACGACCTGGTCGCCGACGGGCTCGACACCGTCGCCGTGGTCCGGCTCAACGACGCCGAGATCGGCCGGACGGCCAACCAGCACCGCGGCTACCGCTTCGACGTCACCGAGCTGCTCGAGATCGGCGAGAACACCCTCGAGATCAGCTTCACCGGCCCGGTGACCGCGGCCGAACAGCGCTCGGAGGAGCTCGGCGAGCGGCCGTACACCAACACCCACCCGTTCAACGCGATCCGCAAGATGGCCAGCGCCTACGGCTGGGACTGGGGACCCGACCTGGCCGGCGTCGGCATCTGGAAGGAGCTGCGGCTCGAGTCGTGGTCGACCGTCCGGCTGGCCGCGGTGCGACCGCTGGCCGGCCTCGACGACACCACCGGCGTGCTCGACGTCCGCGCCGAGCTCGAGTGGGAGCCGTCGGCCACCGAGCCGGTGACCCTGCGGGTCGAGCTGGGCGACGGCGACGACGAGGTGATCGGCACCGTCGAGGTCGCCGCCGGGCAGACCGCCGCCGCCCTCGTGCTGCAGGCGCCGGCGGTGGCGCCCTGGTGGCCGCGCGGGTACGGCGCCCAGCCGCTCTACCCGGTGCGGGTGTCGGTGGCCGACGGGCAGGTCGGCCGGGACGAGTGGCAGGGCCGGGTCGGTTTCCGCTCGGTCACCCTCGACACCAGCCCCGACCGGTTCGGCACCGCGTTCGTGATCGCGGTCAACGGCACCCCGGTCTGGGTCCGCGGCGCCAACTGGATCCCCGACGACGCCTTCCTCACCCGGGTGGACGCCGACCGCTACCGCCGCGGCGTCGAGCACGCCGTCGACGCCGGGATCAACCTGCTCCGGGTCTGGGGCGGCGGCATCGTCGAGCGCGAGGACTTCTACGACGCCTGCGACGAGGCCGGGATCCTCGTTTGGCAGGACTTCCTGCTGGCCTGCGCGGCCTACAGCGAGGACGAGCCGCTGTGGAGCGAGTTCGAGGCCGAGGCCCGCGAGGCCGTCACCCGGCTCAGCGCGCACGCCAGCCTGGCCCTGTGGAACGGCGGCAACGAGAACATCTGGGGCTCGGTCGAGTGGGGCTGGCGGCCGCGACTGAACGGGCTGAGCTGGGGTGACGGCTACTACTCCGAGCTGTTCCCGCGGATCGTGGCCGAGCTCGACCCGCGGACGCCGTACTCCCCCGGCAGCCCGTACAGCTTCGCGCCGTACCACCACCCGAACGACCCGCGGCACGGCTGCACCCACCTGTGGGAGGTGTGGAACGCCCTCGACTACCGCCACTACCGCGACAGCGTCCCGCGGTTCGCCTCCGAGTTCGGCTTCCAGGGCCCGCCGGCCTGGTCGACGCTGACCTCGGTCGTGCACGACCAGCCGCTCGACCCCTTCGGCCCGCAGATGCTGGTGCACCAGAAGGCCTACGACGGCAACGCCAAGCTCGAGCGCGGGCTCGGCGACCACCTGCCGCACTGGGGCACCGACGCCGACGGCGCGGTGGCCATCGACGACTGGCACTGGCTGACCCAGCTCAACCAGGCCCGCGCGGTCGCGTTCGGGATCGAGCACTTCCGCAGCTTCGCCCCGGTCAACGCCGGGGCGATCGTCTGGCAGCTCAACGACAACTGGCCGGTCATCAGCTGGGCGGCGGTCGACGGTCACGACCACCGCAAGCCGCTCTGGTACGCGCTGCGCCGGGTCTTCGCCGACCGGTTCGCCACCCTCCAGCCGCGCCCCGAGCCGTCCTCGGACCCCCGGCTCGGCTTCGGCATGGCGGTGCTCGGCACCGACCGCCAGGTCGGGGAGCGCACGCTCGCCCAGGACAGCGCCGAGCGGCTGGCGCTGGTGCTGCACAACGACGCGGACACCCCGTGGGCCGGCGAGGCGCTGATCACCCGGCAGCGGCTGGCCGACGGGACGGCGGTGGCCTCGGCCGCGGTGCCGTTCACCCTCGAGCCGCGGAGCAGCCGGACGATCATGCTCGACCCCGAGCTGACCCGCACCGAGCACCCGACCGACGAGGTGCTGGTGGCCGAGCCGGAGGGTGGGGAGGTGGTGTTCGGCTGGTTCGACGAGGACCCGCAGCTCGCCCTCACCGCGCCGTCGGAGGCCCACACGGTCCACGCCGAGCCGCTGGCCGCGGGCGAGGGCCCCGGCTACCGGGTGACGGTCACCGCGCGGGCGCTGGTGAAGGACCTCTGCCTGTTCCCGGACCGGCTGGACCCGGCCGCGACCGTGGACAGCGGGCTGGTCACGCTGCCCGCCGGCCGTTCGCACACGTTCGTGGTCCGCTCCGGCGCCGAGCTCGACCCGGAGGCGCTGACCGCCGCGCCGGTGCTGCGGAGCGTGAACGACCTGGTCGCGCGCGCCTGATTGGCGGCCGGAGCCGCACGCCGGACCACGACGACGACGGGCCCGCCGGGATCATCCCGGCGGGCCCGTCGTCCTTCGTCGGACGGTCGGTCACGTCAGCCGGCGGCCCGGGCGGCCTCGGCCGCCTCGCGGGTCTCGGCGTCGAGGTCGTCGCCGGCGGCCAGCAGCCCGGGGAGCAGCTCGCGCTCCCTGGTGGTCGCCCGGAACACCGTGCTGATGGTGACGTCGTGGTCGGGGCGGCTGATCACCGCGATCGGGTCGCCGGCCCGGATCGTCCCGGGCACCGCGACCCTGAGGTAGGCCCCCGGCCGGGCGTCGGCGGTGAAGGTCCGCAGCCAGCCGCGCTCCCCCACCCAGCCGCGGAAGGTCGAGCACGGGATCCGCGGGCAGGTCACCACCAGCTCGACGGTGTCCCCCACCCGCCAGCGCTCGCCGACCCGGGCCGCGTTGACGTCGATCCCCTCGGTGGTGAGGTTCTCGCCGAAGAAGCCGTTCGGCAGCTCGCGTCCGAGCCGTTCGGCCCACCGGTCGAGGTCCTCGCGGGCGAAGGAGTAGACGGCCTGGTCGTCGCCGCCGTGGTGCTTGGTGTCGCCGAGGAAGTCGCCGACCAGACCACTGCCGAGCCCGCCCTTCTTCGGCCCCGGGGCCCGGACCTCGACCGGCCCGTCCTGCGGCCGCTTGGCGATCCCGGTGGCGCGGGTCTCCTTGTAGGGGTTGGGCTCGGGCTGGCCGAGGTTGACCGATCCGACGACGGCGCGCTGCTGCACGCGCCCATGCTAGACAGCCTCAGCCGCGTGCGTAGACCTCGATCTCGCTGGCCTTGACCACCGCCCACACCGGGGCGCCGGGGACCAGGTCGAGGTCGGCGGCGGCCTCCGGGGTCACCTCGGCCACCACCGATGGCCCCTGCGCGGTCCCGACCTCGACCCGGACGGCCTCGCCGGCCGGCTCGAGCCCGACCACCTCGCCGGCCCAGACGTTGCGCGGGCTCCCCCCGGGCGGCTCGGCGTAGAGCGCCACCGCGGCCGGTCGGAAGGAGACGTACACCGGCCCCGCGTGCCGGCCGGGGACGACCACCGGGGCTGCGGTCCCGAGCCGGACCCGGCTGCCCGAGCGGCCCTCGGGTGCTGGCTCGGCGGTACCGGCCAGCAGGTTGAGCCCCACCAGCCGCGCCACGTACTCGGTCCGCGGCCGGCGGGCCACCTCGCCCGGGGTCCCGGTCTGCACCACCGCGCCGTCCTCGATCACCACCAGCCGGTCGGCCAGCACGGCGGCGTCGACCGGGTCGTGGGTGACCACCAGGGTGGCTCCGGCGACGTCGCGCAGGTGACGGCGGAGCTCACCGCGGACCTGCAGCCGGGTGCGGGCGTCGAGCGCGGCCAGCGGCTCGTCGAGCAGCAGCAGCCGCGGGTCGGGCGCCAGTGCGCGGGCCAGCGCCACCCGCTGCGCCTGGCCGCCGGACAACCGCCCCGGCCGGACGGCGGCGAGGTCGGCCAGCCCGACCCGGTCGAGCCAGTTCTGCGCCCGCCGGGTCGCCTCGGCCCGGCCGACACCGCCGGCCCGGAGCCCGAACGCGACGTTGGCCGCCGCGGTCAGGTGCGGGAACAGCAGGTAGTCCTGGAACACCACCCCGATCCGGCGGTGGTGCGGCGGGACGGCGATCCCCTGGTCGGTGTCGGTCAGCGGCACCCCGTCGACCACGACCCGGCCGGCCCCGACGGGCTCCAGCCCGGCCAGCGCGCGGAGCAGCGTCGACTTGCCCGCCCCGTTCGGCCCGACCACCGCCACCACCTCCCCCGGCGCCACGTCGACGGCGACGTCGAGCGTGAAGTGGTCGCGCACGACCCGCACCCGGGCGGTCAGCCCGCTCACCACGCCCGGGTCCAGCGGTCGCGGAGAGCAGCCAGCACGGCCACCGAGACGGCGAGCAGCGCGACCGAGAGCAGCAGGGCCGCCCCGGGATCGGTCTCCAGCGCCAGGTAGACGGCCAGCGGCATGGTCTGGGTGGTGCCCGGGAAGTTGCCCGCGAAGGTGATGGTGGCCCCGAACTCGCCGAGCGCCCGGGCCCAGGCCAGCACGGCACCGGCGGCGATCCCGGGTCCGACGAGCGGCAGCGTGACCCGGAGGAAGGTCCGCAGCGGGCTCGCTCCCAGGGTGGCCGCGGCGTCCTCGAACCGCCGGTCGGCCCCGCGCAACGCGCCCTCGACCGCGAGCACCAGATAGGGCAGCGCGACGAAGGTCTGGGCCAGCACCACCGCGTACGGGGTGAACGGGAACGCGAAACCGGTCGCCTCGTAGAGCGGGCGGCCGAGCAGCCCGGAACGGCCGAGGACGGTGAACAGCGCGACCCCGCCGACCACCGGGGGCAGCACCAGCGGCACCGTGATCACGGCGCGGAGCAGCGAGGCGAACCGGAGCCCCGGCCGGGCCAGCCACCAGGCCAGCGGGACGCCGAGCACCACCGCGATGCCGGTCGAGGCGGTGGCGGTCAGCACCGACAGCCGGAGGGCAGCGAGCGCGTCCGGGCTGGTCAGCACCTGCGGGGCCTGCCGCCAGGGGGCGCGGACGACCAGCCCGACCAGCGGCAGCACCAGGAAGACCAGCGCGACCAACGCCGGGACCGCGAGCACCCCGGAGGCGCTCCCGCGTCCGCCTGCGCCGCGGCCCGACCGGCCGGCCCGGCGCGTCCGCTCCTCGCTCCCGGTGGCGCGGGACACGGTCAGGGCTTGGCGAACCCGGCGTCGGCCAGCACCTGCTGGCCGGCCGCGGACTCGACGTAGCGGACGAAGGCGGTCGCGGCGGTCGGATTCCGCGCGCCCGTGAGGGTGGCGATCGGGTAGACGTTGACCACCGAGCGCGCTTCGGGGAACGCGATGCCCTGCACGCTGCCCGGCGCGGCGATGACGTCGGTGCGGTAGACCAGGGCCGCGTCCACCTCGTCGCTCGCGACCTTCTGCAGCGCGGCCTTGACGTCGGTCTCGTAGCTGTCGGGCCTCGGCGTGATCCCGGCCTTCGCGAAGACCTGCTGGGCGGCGGCGCCGCACGGCACCTGCGGAGCGCACAGGGCGATCTTCTTCCCGGCGTCGGCGAAGTCGCGCAGCCCGGTGATGCCGCCCGGGTTGCCCTTCGGGACGGCGATCTCCAGCGTGTTGCTGACGAAGGGGGTCGGCGTCGAGGCGGTGTCACCGGCGCTGCTGACGGTCTGCATGGTCTTCTCGCTGGCCGCGGCGAAGACGTCGGCCGGGGCGCCGTTGGTGATCGAGGCGGCCAGGGTCGCGCTCGAGCCGTAGGAGAAGGTCACCGTGGTGCCCGGGTGCGCCGCCTCGAAGTCCCGGCCGATCCGGTCGAACGCGCCGGTCAGCGAGGCCGCGGCCAGCACGGTGATCGACCCGGTCACCGCGGTCGCACTCGACCCGCCGGGGCTCGGCGCACCGGCCGGGGAGCCGGAGCCGCCGCAGCCGGCCAGCGCCGTGGCCGCGACCAGCAGCCCGGCCAGCACGCCGACGGCCCCGGTCCGCCGGCGGGTCACCGGCGCTCCGGGGTCTCGATCACCACGGTGGTGGACTTCACCGAGGCGACGGCCAGCACGCCCGGCTCGAGCCGGAGGTCCTCGGCGGCCTCGGCCGACATCAGCGACACCACCCGGAACGGGCCGCACTGCAGGTCGACCTGCGCCATCACGGTGTCCTTGACCACGCGGGTGACCAGCCCGGTGAACCGGTTGCGTGCGCTCTCGCTCACCGGCGCGCCGAGGCTCGGTGCGGTGGCGACCTCCTGGGCCAGGGCGGCCAGCTCGGCGCCGTCGACCACGGCCGGCCCGGGGTCGGTGACCGCGGTGAGCCGGCCGGCATCGATCCAGCGCCGGACGGTGTCGTCGCTGACGCCGAGCAGGCTGGCGGCCTCCGAGATCCGATACTGCGGCATGAGACGCACTCTAGCTCCGCAGAAGCGGAGAAACGGTCAGCCTCCGAGGACGTAGGCCTGCCACGCGCGTCTGGCCCGGCGGCCGTGCCCGGGATCGACGCCGACGATCCGGCCGCCGGCCAACGCGGTCTCCTCGTGCCCCCGACTCCGGTCGACCCGGGTCGCCTCGGCCAGCCAGGGGTCGAGCCGGCTGTGACGGCCGGTGGCCACGGCGTGACCGTGCAGCTGGCTGAACGGCACCCGGCTGGCCGTCCAGCCGGCCAGCAGCTCGCCGGCCGCCTCGGCCCAGAGCGGGCCCGCGGCCAGGTCGGCCGGACCGCCGCCGAGCATCCGCCCGGCGCGGAACAGCCGGTCGTCGTCGGCGGCGCCCAGCGCGTTCAGCCGGTCGGCGGCGGTCCCGGCGCGGACCGGGGCGTCGAGCACCTCGCGCCAGAACCCGCGGGTCAGCCCGGCGTGGGTGACCAGCCACTGCTCGCCGTCGGAGCCCTCGACGGCGGCGGCGACCCGGAGCCAGCCGTCGCGCCACCAGTCGCGGAGCGTCGCGGCGGTCCCGTCGTCGAGCTGCTCGGGCCAGACGAAGGCGGGCTCGCGCAGGTACTGGGCCTCGTGGTTCCCGGCCAGCTGCACCCAGCGATCGGGCTGCTCGCGGCGGTAGCGGTCGACCAGCGCGACCACCGCGGCCGAGTCGGGTCCGCGGTGCACCAGGTCGCCGACCTGCACCACGGTGAGGTCGTCGGGCAGCCGTCCGTCGCGGCCGACGCCGAGCCGACCGAGCTCGGCGGCCAGCGCGTCGTGGTGACCGCCGACGTCGCCGATCACCGCGACCCGGCCGGGCGGCGTGCCGACGGACGGACTGAGCAGCCGGGCGCTCACCGTGGCCCGGTCCAGCCGGACGGCGGGACGTACTGGGCGACGTTGTCCATCCGGCGCTGGGCGGCGGCGATCGTCCGGACCGCCTCGGTGACCAGGCCGCGGTCGATCGGCGAGAGCCGGTCGAGCGCCAGCCGGTCGGTGGGCCGGTCGCCCCGCTGCTGGGCCAGCAGCTGGTAGCGGAGCCGGATCCGCTGCAACACCTCGAACACCTCGACCAGGGTGTCAGCCCGGTCCGCCGGCAGCATCGGCGACCCTGCCGCGGCGCGGAGCCGGTCGACGGTCCCCAGCTCGGTGCTGTGCACGGCCAGCCCGGCCCAGCGGGCCAGGTTGACCACCGGGAGCACCGCGTGCTCCTTGACGTCGAACACCCCGGCCTTGCGGGTGACCACCTCCCACACCGACGGCATCCGGGCCCGACGCGACAAGGACTCCTCGAGCAGCAGCCGGAGGGTGCCGGGGTGTTCGCGGAGATCGCCGAACACCCGGGTCACCGCGGGCAGGCCCTCGTCGCCGTGGATCGGCCGGCCGTCGACCAGCAACGAGGTCATGATCGCGCCCTGGTCGCGTTCGGGGGCGGCCAACCAGCCGCGGGCGGCGCGACGCCACTCCGCGTTGCTCCGCGAGAAGGCCGGCCGGAACGCGGCCGCCCCGTGGTCGTCGGTCCGCAGCCCGGCCTGTTCGAGCACCCGGGTGACCACGGCGAAGGCCTGCCGGTAGGCCGGCCACTCCGCCGGGGCCAGCCCGTCGACGAACGACACCGCGGAGTCGACGTCGGAGCTGAGCACCGCTTCGCGGCGGCCGTTGCTGCCCAGCGCGAGCCAGCTGAACGCCTCGGGCGAGACGCCGTCCCGGTCGGCGAAGACCAGCGCGATGGCCCGCCGGACCACGGTGTCGATCATCGCCTGGTGCAGCACGATGACCCGCGCCGTGGCCAGCCCGCGGGCCAGCAGCTCGCTCAGCGCGGCCGGGATCCGGCGCGCCCGGCGGGCCAGCTCCTCGGTGTCGGCGGCCCGCCGCAGCCGTTCGTGCAGCGACACCCCGACCCCGGTGGGCGAGACGGCGAAGTCGCGGGCCGAGACCGCACCGCGCAACCGGCCGGCCCGGTCGACCACGGCGAGCACGTCGAGCTCCTGCTCGAGCAGCAGGATCTGGGCCTCGGCCGCGGAGGTGCCCAGCAGCACCGACGGGGCCGGCCCGTCGACCAGCGTGCCGACCGGGGTGTCGGTGGACCGTCCGGCCGCGAGCACCCGGTCGCGGAGCACGGCGTCGGTGACCAGGGCGATCCCGCCGGGGACGGGCAGAGCCGCGTAGCCCAGCCCGCGCTCGCTCATCGTCCGGGCCACCCGGCCGACCGGCTCGTCGGGGTCGACCACCAGCGGCGGCGAGGTGATCAGGTCGTCGACCAGGCTGTAGCTGACGAAGCGGGTGGTCGGCAGCACCCGGACGGCCGCGTCGGCGGCCAGGAACCGGGCCCCGGCCGGGCTCGAGAAGACCGGGCCCACCTCGTCGGCGGGCAGCGCGGCGACCAGCGTCCGCTCGGCGGCGATCACCCGCGGGCCGACCGACCGCTCGGTGAGCATCGCCGAGAACCCGAACAGCTCGCCCGGCCCGCGCCGCTCGTCGGCCGGTTCGAGGGTGCGGCTGGCGTCGCTCCAGACGTCGACCTGCCCGGTGAGCACGACGTGGACCTCCGACGTCGGCGCCCGGAAGGCGTCGAGCACGAGCTCGCCCGCTCCGTACCGGTGGAACCGGGCCCCGGCCACCAGCGCGACGCGCTCGGCGGGGGTGGTGGCGGCGAACAGCGGGTGCTCGGCGAGCAGCGCGGTCAGCCGCTGCCGCCCCTCCTCGTCCGCCCCGCCCGACCCGAACGCCCCGTCCACCCCACCATCCTCGGGCCTGGCGGACCCGGCCGCACTCACCCGATCGTCGGCGGGTCCGGGATGGCGTACCCCGACGGCTCGACGTTGCGGGCCAGCGAGCGTCGCCACGAGCCGTCGGCGACGTACTGCTTGAGCGCGGCCTCGACCTGCTGCACCCGGACGGTGTCGCCCTTCTTCACCCCGACGCCGTACTCCTCGTCGGAGAAGCCCTTGCCGACCAGCCGGAGCTTGCCGCGGTAGCGCGGCTCGGCGGCGTACCCGGCCAGGATCACGTCGTCGGTGCTCACCGCGTCCACGTCGCCGGCGGCGAGCGCGGCGACGCAGTCGGAGAACTTCGGGTACTCCCTGAGCGTGATCTTGCCCCGGTAGAACTGGGTGACCCGCTGCGCGGAGGTGGTGTTCCGCACCGAGCAGAGCGTCCGGCCGTCGAGGGTCTCGGGGCCGGTGATGTCGGTGTCGTTGCGCCGGACCAGCAGGTCCTGGTGGGCGACGAAGTAGGGCCCGGCGAAGTCGACGACCTTGCGCCGCTCCGAGGTGATCGAGTAGCTGGAGAACACCAGGTCGACCTGCCCGCTGGTCAGCAGCGTCTCGCGGTCGGCCGGGTCGGCCTCCTTCCAGGTGATCTTGTCCTTCGGCACGCCGAGCGCCTGGGCGACGTAGGTGGCGGTGTCGACGTCGAAGCCGGTGTAGGTGTCCCCGTCCTTGAGCCCGATCCCCGGCTGGTCGAAGGAGATGCCGATGGTGAGCGAGCCGCCGCTGGAGGCACCGGGCACCGGGGACGGCGTCGTCCCGGGCGACGCGTCGGAGCTGCAGCCGGCCGCGCCGAGCAGCGCGACGGTGCTCAGCACGACCAGGACCGCGGACGCCGCCCGCACGGTCAGACCACCGCTCCGTCGGTGCTGTCCAGGTCGTCGGCGTCGACGTCGTCGCCGTAGCGCGGGCCGTCGTTGGTCCAGACCGACTGGATCCGCCCACCGGTGTTGGCGATCACCTTGGGCTTGATCACCTTCCAGCTGACGAACATCACCACCGCCAGGATCGGGATGCCGAAGGCCACCACCAGGAAGGTGGTCTTGTGCAGCAGGTAGGGCGAGCTCTGCCAGCCCGAGATGCCCATCCCGACGATCACGAAGGCCAGGAACGCCAGCCCGATGATCGAGGTCCACGGTGATCCGGGCGCCCGGAAGGCACTCGGTGGCACCACCCCGCGGTTGCTCAGCTGACGGAGCCTGATCTGGCAGACGAAGATCGTCGCCCAGGTGAACACGACGCCGATGGCCGAGGCCTCGAGTGCGATCTCGAACGCATCGGCGGCGAAGTAGTTGAGCACGCCGCCGAGCAAGTAGACCACCGAGGTCATCACGATCCCGGCCCACGGCACCCCGGACTTGCTCATCTTGAGGGTGAACTGCGGGGCCTGCTTGCTCATCCCGAGACTCCGTAGCACCCGACCGGTCGAGTAGAGGCCGGAGTTGAGGCTGGACATCGCGGCGATGATCAGGATGGCCTGGATCACCGTGCTCATCCAGGTGATGCCGAGCCGCTCGAAGACGGTCACGAACGGGCTGGTGCCGGACTTGTAGTCCGAGGTCGGCAGCATCGAGACCAGCAGCAGGATCGAGCCGATGTAGAACACGGCGATCCGGAAGATCACCGCGTTGACCGCCTTGGGCACCTCCTTGCGCGGGTCGGCCATCTCGCCGGCCGCCACCCCGACCATCTCGATCGCGGCGTAGGCGAAGACGACGCCCGACATCACCAGCAGCGGTCCGTACCAGGCGAAGTCGCCGGTGTGCGGCCAGAAGCCGCCCGGGTTGCTCCACAGGTTCTGGAAGCCGGCCTTGTGGCCACCGATGCTGAACCCGCCGACGACCACCACGATGCCGACCACGAGGAAGACGACGATCGCGCCGACCTTGAGTACGGCGGCCCAGAACTCGAACTCGCCGAACGCCCGGGCCGACAGCAGGTTGATCACCAGCACCGCGGCGAGCGCGATCAACAGGGTGGCCCAGGTCGGCATGGTCGGCAGCCAGTACTGGACGTAGAGCCCGACCGCAGAGAGCTCGGCGATCCCGGTCAGCGCCCAGTTGAGCCAGTACATCCAGCCGGTGACGAAGGCCCCGGCCTCGCCGAAGAACTCGCGCATGTAGGACACGAACGCACCGGAGGTCTGCCGGTGCAGCACCAGCTCACCGAGCGCGCGCATCAGGAAGTAGGCGATGACCCCGACGAAGGCGTAGCTGAACAGCAGGGCCGGGCCGGTGCTGTGCAGCCGCGACGCGGAGCCGAGGAACAGCCCGGTGCCGATCGCGCCGCCGATGGCGATCATCTGGACGTGGCGGCTGCCGAGCGTCTGCTTGTAGCCGACCTGCTCCGCGTCGAGGGAGCTGCCCTGGCCGCCGGGATCGTCGTTCCGGGTGGGGGCGTCGGTGTCGAGATCGGTCATGCTGCCTCCTGGGTCGTGCAGGACTGTAGCGGCTGAGAGCATTCTCAGGCGGCCCGGTCACCACCCGACGTCGACGTCGTTACGAGGCCGTGTCGGTCGCCCCGGGCCGCGCGGACGGGCCCGGCACTCAGACCGGCTGGGTTGCGCGCTCCCGGTCGGCGGCCCGCTCGGCACGGAGCCCGGGCACCAGCGGCACCGCGACCGCCGGGCAGACCGC
Organism: Microlunatus kandeliicorticis; assembly: GCF_014137855.1. Lineage (GTDB taxonomy): Bacteria > Actinomycetota > Actinomycetes > Propionibacteriales > Propionibacteriaceae > Microlunatus > Microlunatus kandeliicorticis. The sequence continues at coordinate 747,188 of NZ_JACGWT010000001.1, read as the reverse complement.
GACCAGCGCGAAGGCCCAGCCGTACCCGACGAGTCCGATCAGCGCGCCGACGCCCGGCGCCACCGCCGAGGCCGCGAGGAACTGCGCGGTGTTCTGCGCGCCGAGCGCGCGACCCGACCAGAACGGTCCGGCCACCTCGGCGATCGAGGTGAAGGCCAGCCCGTTGTCGGCCACGGTGATCACCGAGGCCACCACCAGCACCGCGACCGGCAGCAACGACGCCCTCCCCCGGACCAGCTCGTCGGCCACCCCGAGCGCGAGCATGGTCAGCGCGGCGGCGACCGCGACCCAGCGCAGCGGCCGCATCCTGCTGCCCACCGAGTCCGACAACTGGCCGGCCAGCAGCCGTCCGGCCGCCCCGAGCAGTTGGGTGAGCGCGACCAGCAGCCCGGCCGGGCCGGCGGCCCAGCCGCGGTCGGCGATCAGCCAGACCAGCGAGAACGTCCAGACGGTGAACTGCGGCACGACCAGCAGCACCGACACCCCGTGCACCCGCCAGAGGAAGGAGCTCCGACGGTAGGGACTCGCCAGCTGCCCGGTGCGCTCCGCGTGCGCCCGCGACGGACGCGGCGGGTCGACGACCAGGACGGCGGTGGTCACCGCGGCCACCGCCGCGAGCGCGGCGGGCAGCCACAGCGCGCCCTCGAGCCCGAGCCGCTGCGCGAGCGTCGGCACGGTCAGCGCCGCGATCCCCACCCCCAGCGGCTGCGCCATCTGGCGGATCCCCATGGCCAGCCCGCGCCGGCGCGCCGGGAACCAGCCGACCACGATCCGGCCGCTGGCCGCGTTGCTGCTCGCCGCGGCCATCCCGCCGAGCAGCAGGAAGGCGCCCAGCCCGACGACCGAACCGGACAGGGCCGCCGCGGCACCGGCGGCCGCGGTGAGGGTGAGACCGGTGATCAGGACCCGTCGCTCGCCGAACCGGTCGACCGCGATCCCCCACATGATCAGCGTCAGCATCACCCCGACGGTGGGCATCGCGACCAGCACGCCTGCCTCGGCCAGCCGGTAGCCGCGGCGACCGAGCTCGGGCAGCAGGAAGGCCGCCCCGTGGACGAAGTAGGCGCTGACCGCCTGGTCGAGCAGCCCGACCCCGAGCATCGCCCACCGCCGGGCCGTCCCTGGTGCTCTCACATCTTGAGACTTTGGTCTCATTCCTCGATACTCGCACAGCCCCACTGGCCGGCGTCCGCCGGTCCCACGCCTCGACCCTCCCCGCTCACCGAGCGAAGTCAGACACCTCCGCCGAGCCCGCACGCTGAGCCGGTCGAAGCGATACGCGCACTGAGCCCGTCGAAGCGATACGCGCACTGAGCCCGTCGAAGCGATACGCGCGCTGAGCCTGTCGAAGCGCCCCACGCGACACGTGCGCTGAGCCCGTCGAAACGCCTCTCTCGGGCGGCTCGATCGACCCGGCACCTTGCCCACTGCGGAAAGCCCTGTCCAGATCGCGACCCGAGCCTCGGCAGCGAAGCATCGGCCAGGTATCTTGACGTCAAGACATCTGGCGAGAGGCGGGCATGACGGCGCGGACCGACGAGCACCCGACGACCACCGAGCCGACCCCGCGGGCCGTCCTCCGCTCGCTGCTGCTGCCGATCATGCTGCCGACGCTGCTCTACGCGACCGGCACCGCGGCGATCGTCCCGGTGATCCCGCTGGTCGGGCTGCGGCTCGGTCTGTCGGTGGCCCAGGTCGCCGTGCTGACCACGGTGATCGGCGTGGTGGCGGTGGTCAGCCCGGTGCCGCTCGGCCAGGGGATGGCCCGGATCGGTGAGCGCCGCGGGCTGGTGATCGGCGGTTCGCTCGCCGTGCTGGCGCTGCTCGGCTGCCTCTGGGCGGCGGGCCAACCGCAGGCGTCCCGACCGGGGACGGCCGCGCTGGTGCTGGTGATCAGCCTGGTGGTGCTGGCCTTCGGCGACGAGACCTGGGACCTCGGTCGGCAGACCTATCTGGCCGACCACGTCCCGCACGCCGCCCGGGCGCGGGTGATGACCACCTTCGGTGGCGTGCTGCGGATCGGGCGGGTGCTCGGGCCGGCGGTCGGCGCGCTGGTGCTCAGCCTGGCCGACCTCGAGGCGGTCTTCGTCGTGCACCTGGTCGCCGCCCTGCTCTCGATCGTGTCGGTGCTGGTGTTCGTCGCGCCCGCCGCACGCCGCGACCCCACGGCCGCTCCGCCCGAGCCGCCGACCGCGGAGGAGCGGCGGGCGATCGTCCGCCCGTTCGTGCTGGTCGGGCTGGGCGTGATGGTGGTGGCCGCGGTCCGGACCAACCGCGACCTGCTGATCCCGCTGCTCGGCCACGCCTTCGGCCACGACGCCAAGATCATCTCGCTGACCTTCGCGGTCGCCGCCGCGGTGGAGATCGCGCTGGTGCTGCCGGCCGGGTCGATCATGCAGCGGTACGGCCGGCTGGCCGTCCTGCTCCCCTGCCTGTTCGGCACCGGCATCGCCTTCCTGCTCAGCCCGCTCGGCTCGTCGGTGCCCGGCTTTCTCGCGGTCGCGGTGGTGCTGGCGCTCGGCAACGGACTCGGGGCCGGGATCAACAAGACCCTGTCGGCCGACCTGACCCCGCCGCGCAACCGGGCCGCCTGGATGGGCTGGTGGAACGCGCTGGTCGGCGCCGGGTCGCTGATCGGCCCCGGCCTGGTCGCGATCCTCACCCCGCTGGTCAGCGTGGTCGGAGCCGGGGTCGCCACCGGTGTGCTGGCCCTGATCGGCGGCGTCTGGACGCGACACTGGGGCGTCCGGTACCTGCCGCGTCCCGAGCGGCGCGACCGGTCCTGACGGACGGTCCCCCGGCGCTGGCGGCGAGGGGCGGACCGGGACCAGGCTGGGGGCATGAGCCGCTGGTCGTGGGACCCCACGCTGTACGCCGGCAGCGCCGCGCACTACGCCCGCGGGCGCGCGCCCTATCCGGAGGAGCTGGCCACCGCCGTCGTCGACGGCGTCGGGCTGGGGGGTGGGGAACGACTGCTCGACGTCGGGTGCGGCCCGGGGTCGCTGACCCTGCTGCTCGCCCCGCACGTCGGGAGCGCGGTCGGACTGGATCCGGACCCCGGGATGCTCGCCGTTGCCTCCGCCGCAGCGACTGAGCGTGGCCTCGGCCGGGTGTCCTGGGTGCGGGCGCGGGCCGAGGACCTGCCCGCCGGTCTTGGTCCGGTCGACCTGGTCACCTTCGCCCAGTCGTTCCACTGGATGGAGCGCGACCGGGTGGCGGCCACGGTCCGGACGATGGTCCCCGACGGCGGTGCGCTGGTCCACGTCCACGCCTCCACCCACGGTGGTGACCCCGTGCCGGGTCGGCCGGCGCCGTCCTGGGACCGGATCACCGCGCTGGTCGAGCGCTACCTCGGCCCCGGGCTGCGGGCCGGTCGCGGCACCCGGCCGCCCGGTGCCGGCGGCGACGAACCCGAGGTCTACGGTCGCGCCGGGTTCACCCACCAGCGCCGCCTCGAGGTCCCCGGCGCCCGGATCACCCGGGACCCGGCCACCGTCCTCGACGCCGTCCACTCGCTGTCGTACGCGGCCCCGCACCTCTTCGGCGACCGGCTGGCCGCCTTCGACGCCGACCTGCTGGCCCTGATCGGCCCCGACCCGCTGACCGAACAGCTCCCGGCGATCGAGGTCGACGTCTACCGCTGAGAAACCCGCACTCGATCGCGCGCCACGCCGTGCGGGGTGCCGGAACGCCCGTCGAGTGCGGCTTTCTCAGCGCGGGTGCGCACTTCGACAGGCCTAGCGCGCGGCACCGCGAGCAGGAGGAGCGTGGGGGCTCCGGGGTCGATGCGCGAGCGTGGATGGGTCTGGCCGTCGACCGAGCCTGCGAGGGAGACTGGTTGCGAGCGCGTCGACCCCGGAGCCCGCGCGCGACGGACGGATCCACCGCTCCCCGAGCCCGCTTCGACAGGCTCAGCGCACGTCACTCCTAGCCCGCGCCTCGACAGGCTCGGCGCAGGTGCCCGGAGACGCCGAAGGGCGGGCCCGGCCGAAGCCGGACCCGCCCTCCGCGAGCCTCTGCAGGCAGCGAGCGCTACCTCAGCGGTAGTCGCCCATGTCGAACTCCTCCAGCGGGACGGCCGCGCCCGAGCCGGTGCCGAAGTCGTAGTCGAACGGGTCGTAGCCGACCATCGAGTACGCCTGCGCCTTCGCCTCCGCGGTGGGCTCCACCCGGATGTTGCGGTAGCGCTCCAGGCCGGTGCCGGCCGGGATCAGCTTGCCGAGGATGACGTTCTCCTTCAGACCGACCAGGCTGTCGGACTTGCCGTGGATCGCCGCGTCGGTGAGCACCTTGGTGGTCTCCTGGAAGGAGGCCGCCGACAGCCACGACTCGGTCGCGAGCGAGGCCTTGGTGATGCCCATCAGCACCGGACGACCGGAGGCGGGGGTCCCGCCCTCGGCGACGACCTGACGGTTGGCCGCCTCGTAGGAGAGCCGGTCCACCAGGTCGCCGGCCAGCAGCTCGCTGTCGCCCGACTCGATCACGGTCACCCGGCGGAGCATCTGCCGGATGATGATCTCGATGTGCTTGTCGTGGATCGGCGCACCCTGGGTCCGGTAGACCGACTGCACCTCGTCGACCAGGTGCTCCTGCACCCGGCGGACGCCGAGCACGCGGAGCACGTCCTGCGGGTCCGGGGTACCGGCGGTCAGCTGCTGACCGACCTGCACCCGGTCGCCGTCCTCGACCAGCAGCCGCGCACGACGGCTGACCGAGTACTCGGTCGGCTCGGAACCGTCGTCGGGGATGACGACGATCTTCTTGCTGCGGTCGCTGTCCTCGACCTCGACCCGACCGGTCGCCTCGGCGATCGGCGCCTTGCCCTTGGGCTGACGGGCCTCGAACAGCTCGACCACACGCGGCAGACCCTGGGTGATGTCGTCACCGGCCACACCACCGGTGTGGAAGGTCCGCATCGTCAGCTGGGTGCCGGGCTCACCGATCGACTGCGCGGCCACGATGCCCACGGCCTCGCCGACGTCGACCAGCTTGCCGGTGGCCAGCGACCGGCCGTAGCACATGGCGCAGGTCCCGGTGACCGCCTCACAGGTGAGGACGGAGCGCACCTTGACCTGGGTCACGCCGTTGTCGACCAGCAGCTTGATGTTGACGTCGCCCAGGTCGACCCCGGCCGGCACCAGCACCTCGCCGTCCGGGCCGACCACGTCGGTGGCCAGCGTCCGGGCGTAGACCGCGGTCTCGACGTGCTCGTCGACGACCAACTGCCCGTTCTCCTCGACCGCGATGGTCTTGGTCAGGCCGCGCTCGGTGCCGCAGTCCTCCTCGCGGATGATCACGTCCTGGCTGACGTCGACCAGACGCCGGGTCAGGTAGCCCGAGTCGGCGGTCCGCAACGCGGTGTCGGCCTGGCCCTTCCGCCCACCGTGGGTGGAGATGAAGTACTCACCGACGGTGAGCCCCTCGCGGAAGTTCGACTTGATCGGACGGGCGATGATCTCGCCCTTCGGGTTGACCACCAGACCCCGCATGGCCGCGATCTGGCGCATCTGCACCATGTTCCCGCGGGCCCCGGAGTGGACCATCATGTAGATGGGGTTGGTCTTGGAGAAGGACTCCTCCATCGCCTGGCCGAGCCGGCTGGTGGCGTCGGTCCAGATCTCGATGAGCTCCTGACGCCGCTCGTCCTCGGTGATCAGACCGCGCTCGTACTGCGTGTCGATCTTCGCGGCCCGCGACTCGTAGCCCGCCAGGATCTCGGCCTTGTCGGCCGGGGTGGTGACGTCGCCGATGGACACGGTCACGCCCGACCGGGTGGCCCAGTGGAAACCGAGGTCCTTGAGCGCGTCCAGGCAGTGCGCCACCTCGACCTTCGGGTAGCGCTCGGCCAGGTCGTTGACGATCTGGCCCAGCTGCTTCTTGCCCACCTCGTAGTCGGCGTACGGGTAGTCCGCCGGCAGCGCCTCGTTGAACAGGGCGCGACCGAGGGTGGTCTCGAGCAGCACCGACCCGTCGGCCGACGCGGTCGCCCCGGCCGGCGGCACGACGTCGGTCAGCCGGATCCGGATCCGCGACTGCACGCTCAGCTCGCCGCGGTCGTGGGCCATCAGCGCCTCGGCCACCGAACCGAAGGCACGACCCTCGCCGGCAGCACCGTCGCGCTGCATGGTCAGGTAGTAGTGCCCGATGATCATGTCCTGGGTGGGCATGGTCACCGGACGGCCGTCGGCCGGCTTGAGGATGTTGTTGGTGCTCAGCATCAGGATCCGGGCCTCGGCCTGCGCCTCCGCGCTCAGCGGCAGGTGCACGGCCATCTGGTCACCGTCGAAGTCCGCGTTGAACGCGGTGCAGACGAGCGGGTGGATCTGGATGGCCTTGCCCTCGATGAGCTGCGGCTCGAACGCCTGGATGCCCAGCCGGTGCAGGGTCGGGGCCCGGTTCAGCAGCACCGGGTGCTCGCTGATGACCTCTTCCAGCACGTCCCAGACGACCGGGCGCTGACGCTCGACCATCCGCTTGGCGGACTTGATGTTCTGCGCGTGGTTGAGGTCGTCGAGCCGCTTCATCACGAACGGCTTGAACAGCTCGAGCGCCATCGCCTTGGGCAGACCGCACTGGTGCAGCTTGAGCTGCGGGCCGACCACGATGACCGAACGGCCGGAGTAGTCGACGCGCTTGCCGAGCAGGTTCTGGCGGAACCGGCCCTGCTTGCCCTTGAGCATGTCCGAGATCGACTTCAGCGGCCGGTTGCCGGGGCCGGTGACCGGACGCCCGCGGCGGCCGTTGTCGAACAGCGAGTCGACCGCCTCCTGGAGCATCCGCTTCTCGTTGTTGACGATGATCTCGGGCGCGCCGAGGTCGAGCAGCCGCTTGAGCCGGTTGTTCCGGTTGATCACGCGGCGGTACAGGTCGTTCAGGTCGGAGGTCGCGAACCGGCCACCGTCGAGCTGCACCATCGGGCGCAGGTCCGGCGGGATGACCGGGACGCAGTCGAGCACCATGCCCTCGGGGCTGTTCTTGGTGCTCAGGAACGCCGAGACCACCTTGAGCCGCTTGAGCGCGCGGGTCTTCCGCTGGCCCTTGCCGGTCTGGATGATCTCGCGCAGGTTCGCCGACTCGGCCTCGAGGTCGAAGTCCTGCAGCCGCTTCTGGATCGCGGCGGCACCCATCGAGCCCTCGAAGTACTTGCCGAACCGGTTCTTCATCTCCCGGTAGAGGATCTCGTCGCCTTCGAGGTCCTGGACCGACAGGTTCTTGAACCGGTTCCAGACCGCGTCGAGACGGTCGAGCTCGCGCTGGGCGCGGTCGCGCAACTGCTTGACCTCGCGCTCGGCGCCCTCGCGGACCTTGCGCTTGGCGTCGGCCTTGGCGCCCTCGGCCTCCAAGGCCGCGGTGTCCTCCTCGAGCTTCTTCATCCGGGTCTCGATGTCGGAGTCCCGGCGACCCTCGATCTGCTTGCGCTCGACGTCGACCTTGGCCTCCAGCGAGGACAGGTCGCGGTGACGCGCCTCCTCGTCGACCGAGGTGATCATGTACGCGGCGAAGTAGATGACCTTCTCGAGGTCCTTCGGCGCGATGTCCAGCAGGTAGCCGAGCCGGCTCGGGACACCCTTGAAGTACCAGATGTGGGTGACCGGCGCGGCGAGCTCAATGTGGCCCATCCGCTCACGGCGCACCTTGCTCCGGGTCACCTCGACGCCACAGCGCTCGCAGATGATGCCCTTGAAGCGGACCCGCTTGTACTTGCCGCAGTAGCACTCCCAGTCCCGGGTGGGACCGAAGATCTTCTCGCAGAACAGACCGTCGCGCTCCGGCTTGAGCGTGCGGTAGTTGATCGTCTCCGGCTTCTTGACCTCGCCGTAGCTCCACTCGCGGATCTCGTCGGCGGTGGCCAGACCGATCCGGATGGTGTCGAAGAAGTTCACGTCGAGCACGTTGTCTCTTTTCCTTCGTCTGTCTCAGTTCGCGCTATTGGCTCGTGACTGTCGTCCGGCGCCGGCCGCTCCCGGTGGGGTGCGGCCGGCGCCCGCGACGTCAGACTTCTTCGACGCCCAGCGACTCGCCGGGCCGGCGGGAGAGGTCGATGCCGAACTCGTCCGAGGCGCGGTAGTTGTCGTCGTCGGAGTCACGGAGCTCGACCTCGGTGCCGTCGGAGCTCAGCACCTCGACGTTCAGGCAGAGGCTCTTCATCTCCTTGACCAGCACCTTGAACGACTCCGGGATGCCGGGCTCGGGGATGTTCTCGCCCTTGACGATCGCCTCGTAGACCTTCACCCGGCCGGGGATGTCGTCGGACTTGATCGTCAGCAGCTCCTGCAGGGCCCAGGCGGCGCCGTAGGCCTCGAGGGCCCACACCTCCATCTCGCCGAACCGCTGACCACCGAACTGCGCCTTACCGCCCAGCGGCTGCTGGGTGATCATCGAGTACGGACCGGTGGAGCGGGCGTGGATCTTGTCGTCCACCAGGTGGTGCAGCTTCAGCATGTAGATGTAGCCGACACCCACCGGCTCGGGGAACGGCTCGCCGGAGCGGCCGTCGAAGAGCCGCGCCTTGCCGTCACCGTTGACCAGCTGCTGACCGTCGCGGGTCGGCAGGCCGTAGGTGAGCAGACCGGTGATCTCCTCCTCGGTGGCACCGTCGAACACCGGCGTGGCCAGGTTCTTGTTGCCCTCGACCCGACCGAGGTCGAGACCCCGGAGCCGGTCGGCCCACTCGCCCTGGGCCTTCTCGACGCCCTCGACGGCCCCGTCGAGGTCCCAGCCGTTCTTGGCCACCCACCCGAGGTGGGTCTCCAGCACCTGGCCGACGTTCATCCGGCTCGGCACGCCGAGCGGGTTGAGCACGATGTCGACCGGGGTGCCGTCCTCCATGAACGGCATGTCCTCGACCGGGAGGATCTTGCTGATCACACCCTTGTTGCCGTGCCGGCCGGCGAGCTTGTCGCCGTCGGAGATCTTCCGCTTCTGGGCCACGTAGACGCGGACCAGCTGGTTGACGCCCGGGCTCAGCTCGTCGTCGGACTCGCGGTCGAAGACCCGGACGCCGATGACGGTGCCGGACTCGCCGTGCGGGACCTTGAGCGAGGTGTCGCGGACCTCGCGCGCCTTCTCACCGAAGATCGCGCGGAGCAGCCGCTCCTCCGGGGTCAGCTCGGTCTCGCCCTTCGGGGTGACCTTGCCGACCAGGATGTCGCCGGTGCCGACCTCGGCACCGATCCGGATGATGCCGCGCTCGTCGAGGTCGGCGAGCATCTCCTCGCTGACGTTCGGGATGTCGCGGGTGATCTCCTCGGCACCGAGCTTGGTGTCGCGGGCATCGACCTCGTGCTCCTCGATGTGGATCGAGGTGAGGACGTCGTCCTGGACCAGCCGCTGGCTGAGGATGATCGCGTCCTCGTAGTTGTGGCCCTCCCACGGCATGAACGCGACCAGCAGGTTGCGCCCCAGCGCCATCTCGGCGCCGTCGGTGCAGGGACCGTCGGCCAGCGGAGTGCCGGCCTCGACCCGCTGCCCCGCGGCGACCAGCGGACGCTGGTTGATGCAGGTGCCCTGGTTCGAGCGACGGAACTTGGCCAGCCGGTAGGTGGTGTAGGTGCCCTCGTCCTCGGCGATCTCGATGAGGTCGGCGGTCACCGACTGCACCACGCCCGGCTTCTTGGCCACGGTCACGTCACCGGCGTCGACCGCACCGCGGTACTCCATGCCGGTGCCGACGAACGGCGCCTCCGACCGGAGCAGCGGCACCGCCTGGCGCTGCATGTTCGAGCCCATCAGCGCCCGGGAGGCGTCGTCGTGCTCGAGGAACGGGATCAGCGCGGTGGCCACCGAGACCATCTGCCGCGGGCTGACGTCCATGTAGTCGACGTCGACGCTCGGCACCTCGTCGGTCTCGCCGTGGCGCTTGCGGACCAGCACCCGCTCGTCGACGAACCGCTTGTTCTCGTCGAGCCGCGCGTTGGCCTGCGCGATGACGAACCGGTCCTCCTCGTCGGCGGTCAGGTAGTCGATCTGGTCGGTGACCTGGCCGTTCTCGGCCTTGCGGTACGGGGTCTCGACGAAACCGAAGGCGTTGACCCGCGCGAAGCTGGCCAGCGACCCGATCAGGCCGATGTTCGGGCCCTCCGGGGTCTCGATCGGGCACATCCGGCCGTAGTGGCTGGTGTGGACGTCGCGGACCTCCATGCCGGCGCGGTCCCGGGACAGACCGCCCGGACCCAACGCCGAGAGCCGCCGCTTGTGGGTCAGCCCGGCGACCGGGTTGGTCTGGTCCATGAACTGGCTGAGCTGGCTGGTCCCGAAGAACTCGCGCAGCGCGGCCACCACTGGCCGGACGTTGATCAGGGTCTGCGGCGTGATCGCCTCGACGTCCTGGGTGGTCATCCGGTCGCGCACGACGCGCTCCATCCGGCCGAGACCGGTGCGGAGCTGGTTCTGGATCAGCTCACCCACGGTGCGGAGCCGGCGGTTGCCGAAGTGGTCGATGTCGTCCTCTTCGACCACGAGCTCGCCGCGCGGGCTGTCCAGGGTGGCCTTGCCCTCGTGCAGCGCCACCACGAAGCGGATCGCGGCGACGATGTCCTCGATGGTCAGCACCTGCTGGTCGAACGGCTGCTCGAGACCCAGCTTCTTGTTGATCTTGTACCGACCGACCTTGGCCAGGTCGTAGCGCTTCGGGTTGAAGTAGTAGTTCTCCAGCAGCGCCTGCGCGGCCTCGCGCGTGGGCGGCTCGCCCGGGCGCAGCTTGCGGTAGATGTCGAGCAGCGCCTCGTCCTGGGTGGAGGTGTGGTCCTTCTCCAGGGTCAGCCGGATCGACTCGTAGTCGCCGAACTCCTCGAGGATCTGCGCGTCGGTCCAGCCGAGCGCCTTGAGCAGCACGGTGACGTTCTGCTTGCGCTTGCGGTCGAGACGGACGCCGACCATGTCGCGCTTGTCGATCTCGAACTCGAGCCAGGCACCCCGGGACGGGATGATCTTGCAGGTGAAGATGTCCTTGTCGGACGTCTTGTCAGGGGTCTGCTCGAAGTAGACGCCCGGGCTGCGGACCAACTGGCTCACCACGACGCGCTCGGTGCCGTTGATGACGAAGGTGCCCTTGTCGGTCATCAGCGGGAAGTCGCCCATGAAGACGGTCTGGCTCTTGATCTCGCCGGTCTCGTTGTTCATGAACTCGGCGGTGACGAACAGCGACGCGGCGTAGGTGACGTCGCGCTCCTTGCACTCGTCCACGGAGTTCTTCGGCGGCTCGAAGCGGTGGTCGCGGAAGGACAGCGACATCGTCTGGGAGAAGTCCTCGATCGGGCTGATCTCCTCGAAGATCTCCTCGAGCCCGGACTTCGTGTTGACGTCGGTACGGCCCTGCGCGAGGGCCTCGTCGACGCGGTGCCGCCAGACGTCGTTGCCGATCAGCCAGTCGAAGCTGTCGATCTGCAGATCCAGCAGATCGGGGACCTCGAGCGGCTCATCGATCTTCGCGAAGGAGATACGACCGGTGGCAGAAACAACAGGATTCTTTGTGGCGGTGCGCGAGGCGGCCAAGAGTGGTCCTTCCGAGGGCTCGCTTGATGTAGACGTCTGAGCTGGTCGTGGTTGGCGTGGTGTTCTGTTGTGTCGCCCCGCGCTTCTGACGACGCCGCCCGGCAGCCGGAGACCGGGGCTTCCCGATCTCAGCGCATGGCGAACGACCCGAGTCAAGTCGAAACGGGTCGGCAAATGCGAGGAGCAAACCTCGACGATAGTGGGCTGAGCAGGAGAAGTCAAGCCCTGAGGGCGGGCGACGCCGCCACCAACCGGGAGAGCCCCGGGGCTGACCAGGATGATACCTGGTCACCGGGGCGGTGCAAGCACCGTTCGACGAAGCCGCACCGGTCCCGGCGCCGGGTCCTCAGCCGCCTCTCCGCAGCCGCCCCGTCGGCAGCCCGCGAGGCCGGACGCCGGGCCCGGACGCGCGAACGGCGGGCCCCCGGGCGACCCGGGAGCCCGCCGTCCGACGGGTGGTGCTGCGGTCCGTCCGGACCGCGGTGCCCTCGACCGAGGGCCAGGCTCACTTGATGGTGACCTTGGCGCCGGCGGCCTCGAGGGCCTCCTTGGCCTTGTTCGCGGCCTCCTTGGTGACCTTCTCCAGGACCGGCTTCGGCGCGGCCTCGACCAGGTCCTTGGCCTCCTTGAGGCCGAGGCTGGTGAGGGTGCGCACCTCCTTGATGACCTGGATCTTCTTGTCGCCCGCGGCGTCGAGGATGACGTCGACCTCGTCGCTCGCCTCCTCCTCCTCGGCGGCGGCACCGCCACCGGCGCCACCGGCGGCCGGAGCGGCGACGGCCACCGGGGCGGCCGCGGTCACACCGAAGGTGTCCTCGAACTGCTTCACGAACTCGCTGAGCTCGATCAGCGTCATCTCCTTGAACGAATCCAGGAGCTCTTCCGTGCTGAGCTTCGCCATGGTCGGCGTCCTTCCTTAGTTCTCGTCCGACGCGGCACCCGCGTCGGCAGTCTCGGTCGTGCTGGTCTCGCCCTCGGCGGCCGGTGCCGCCTCGGTCTCGCTCGCCTCCGGCGCGGCGGCGGCCGGGGTCTCGCCGGCGCCCCCGATCAGGCTCGGGTTCTCGGTGCTCGCCTGCTGCAGGGCGCCGAGCGCCCGGGCAGCCTGCGCCAGCGGCGCGGCGAACAGCGAGACGGCGTTCTGCAGGCTGGCCTGCAGCGCACCGGCCATCTTGGCCAGCAGCACCTCGCGCGACTCGAGGTCAGCAAGCTTCCTGACCTCGTCCGAGCTGAGGACGTTGCCGTCCAGGATCCCGCCCTTGATCACCAGAAGCGGATTCGCCTTGGCGAAGTCACGCAGCCCCTTCGCGACGACGACCGGGTCACCGTCGATGAAGGCGATCGCCGTCGGGCCGACCAGGTGCTCGTCGATCCCGTCGATACCGGCCTGCTTGGCCGCGATCTGGGTCAGCGTGTTCTTCGACACGGCGTAGGTGGCGTCGTCACCCAGTGAGCGGCGCAGTTCCTTCAGCGCTTTCACGGTGAGTCCGCGGTACTCGGTCAGCACCGCGCCGTTCGAGTTGGCGAAACGGTTCGTCAGCTCGGCGACGGTGGCTGCCTTGTCAGGCCTCGCCATGGGTCTCCTTCCACTTCTCGTCGTGCCGCGTCCCGGTGGACGCCCGACGCGAGGTGGAGAACCCCGGACAAACGAAAAGCCCCGGTGCGCAGGGCAACCCGGGGCGATCGGACTCCTGGACGGACGTCCTGCTCCTCACCAGTCGTCTCCGACTGACGGTCACCTGCGCGGGCCCTCCGGAACGGAGTCTTCGGATCGAGTCGATCGACCAGCGGTCTTCGGCAGTCGCCCACAGTACCGGCTGCGGGCACCCGGGACGAAATCGCGCGGCCTCGCGGAGCCGTTCCGGCGCTTTCCCCCGTCCGCCCCCGGTCCGTCCCGGCCCGGGCCGGGACGCGGTCCATAGCCCTCGCATGAGAAAGGGATGAGAGAATCGAGCCCGCGACGGCGCGGCCCGCGCACTGCCCCCACACATTCTGCGGTCGAGGGACCCGGATGTGGTGCGGCCAGGGTCACTGGCACGTGCCACTCAGGGTCTCCCGGGATCGCAACCTGAAAAACCCCGAAATTTGCTCTCATGGTCTCGAATGGATAACGTGCGCGAGCGCCACCAGGGCGCAGCACCAATCGAGCGTTGCGGAACGGTCGGACCGACGCGGGGACAGCGGCCCCGGAGCGAGGAACCCCTCGCGGTCGTCGCGGTCAGGACTGGCGCACACTGACGAGGGGAACCCAGTCCATGAGTCGCGGACTCGACCAGCAGAACCCGAAGACCCCCGGCCGGGCCGCCGTCGCGCGCCGTGCCGAGGGCACCACCGTCCGGCGCAGCGAGAGCCGCCCGCGCCACAGCCTCACCCCGGTCGTCGAGCCGGTGGGCGCCGGCGTGATCGGCAAGGCCGCGATGGGCGTCACCGCCGGTGTCGCGCTGACCGCCGGCCTCACCGTCGGCGGCCCGGTCACCCAGACCGCCTCCGCCGCCACCTGCAAGGCGCCGAGCTCGGTCGCCACGGTCAGCGCGAGCGGCAAGAGCTCCGCCGCCCGCGCTGCAGCCTGCTACCTCAAGAGCGCCGGCTACTCGGCCAGCGTCAACGGCGTCAAGGGCTTTCAGCGTTCGCGCTCGATGGCCCAGACCGGCAAGGTCGACGGGCACACCTGGTCCGCGCTGTTGACCCGCGGCTCGACCCCCACCCTCAAGCTCGGTGCCAAGGGCGCCGCGGTGGTCCGGCTCCAGCTCGGCCTCCGCGGTCTCGGCCACCGGATCGCCGCCGACGGCACCTTCGACGCCGACACCAAGGCCGCGGTCAAGAAGCTCCAGCGGAACCAGCACTGGACCACCAGCGGTGTCGCCGGTGCCGGCACCTGGAACGTCCTCCAGCACGGCGGCAAGTTCGTCACCAAGAAGGTGAGCTACAGCGCGCACAAGTCGAGCTCGTCGTCGAGCAAGGGCGAGCGGGCCCTGGCCTACGCCAAGAAGCAGCTCGGCGACCCCTACCGCTTCGGCGCCGACGGCCCCAGCTCGTTCGACTGCTCGGGCCTGACCCTGGCCGCCTGGAAGTCGGTGGGCGTCAACCTGCCGCACAACTCGGTCACGCAGTACTACCACGGCAAGCACGTGTCGAAGAGCCAGCTGAAGCCGGGCGACCTGGTCTTCTTCTACTCCGGTCGCAGCCACGTCGCCATCTACGCCGGCGGCGGCAAGGTCATCCACGCGCCGCGCCCGGGCTCGACGGTCAGCTACATCAAGATGAGCTACATGCCGTTCGCCGGGGCCGTCCGGCCGAGCTGAGCCGCACCCCCTCCGCAGCACCCCGACAGACCCTCCGGCCAGCGGCCGGAGGGTCTGTCGTCTCCCGGGCGCCCGTCGCCGAACAGCCCGAGGACGCTCACGCCCTACCGTGGGCGGCATGACGGTACGATCGGCGCGGGCCGACGACGTGGGGCTGATCCGGGAGCTGGTCGTCGAGCTGGCCGACTACGAGCAGGCGGCCGACCAGGTCCGCACCAGCGTCGACGACCTGCACCGGGCGCTGTTCGGTGAGCAGCCCCGGGTGCACGCGCTGATCGCCGAGGACGGATACGGCACGCCGGTCGGCTTCGCGCTGTGGTTCCTGACCTTCTCCACCTGGGAGGGGGTCCACGGCATCTACCTCGAGGACCTCTACGTCCGTCCGGCCGCCCGGGGCCAGGGCCTCGGCCGCGCTCTGCTCGCCGAGCTGGCCGGGATCGCCGTCGCCCGCGGGTACGCCCGGGTCGACTGGCAGGTGCTGGCCTGGAACACCCCGGCGATCGAGGTCTACCGCGCCCTCGGCGGGACGGCGATGGAGGACTGGCTCCCCTACCGGCTGACCGGCGAGCCGCTGGCCCGGCTGGCGGCCACCCGCACCGGCGTGACCGGCTAGCCGCGCCGGTCGGACTGCGCGGCGGGTGGTGACGGCCGGCTCGGCGCCTCCGCGTACGGCGGCGGACCCGAGACCGCACAGTGGGTGCGGCGGTGCGCGGGGACGTCGTCGGGACCGGCCCCACCCGGCGGCGGGCCGGCCGACGGCACCCGCCTCGGGAGCAGGAGGGCCGAGACGGCCGTGGCCACCACCAGCAGACCGGCCCCGATCAGCATGCTGACCGTGTAGCCGCGGTCGAAGGCGACCGGGTCCGGCTCCCCGGCGCGGGAGAGCGCCGACAGCCCCGCCACCGCCGGCACCACGGCGACGGCGAGCAGCCCGGCGGACCGGGCGACCGCGTTGTTGATCCCGGACGCGGCTCCCGCAGCGGAGATCGGCGCGGCGCCGAGCACGGCGGCGGTGAGCGGGGCGACCAGCGCGGACAGCCCGAGTCCGAGCAGCGCGACCGCCGGGAGCACCGTGGCGAGATAGCCCGTGAGCCCCGTGCCGGAGCCCACCCGGAGCGCGGCCAGGAAGCCGGCCGCGGCGACGAGGGCACCCGCGGCCATCAGCGGGCGCGGCCCGGTGCGGTCGGCCAGCCCGCCGAACCGGGAGGACAGCACCAGCATCAGCACCGTGGCGGGCAGCATCGAGAGCCCGGCAGCCAGCGGCGGGTAGCCACCGACGACCTGGAGCTGGAGAACGAGCAGGAAGAAGAACACCGACAGCGCGCCGTAGACGAACAGCGTGACCAGGTTGGTCACCGCGAAGGTGCGGTCGGCGAACAGCTCGAGCCGGACCAGCGGCTCGGCGGTGCGCCGCTCGACCAGCACGAAGCCCGCGCCGGCCGCCAGCCCGACCACGAGCCCGAGCACGGGGCCGGTCCCCCAGCCCTCGCTGCCCGAGGCGGTCAGCGCCCAGGTGAGCGCCCCGAGGGCCAGCGCGACCAGGATGACGCCCGGGAGGTCGAGCCGCCGGTGGCCGGCCGGCCGGTTCGACGGCGTCCCGCGGGACTCCGGCACGTGCCGGACGGCCGCCCAGACCACGAACGCGGCCAGGGGCACGTTGATCAGGAACACCCAGCGCCAGTCGATCCCGGTCAGCCAGCCGCCCAGCAGCGGCCCGAGCGCGCTGGCCACGCCGCCGAGCCCGGACCAGGCCCCGACCGCGCGGGACCGGTCGCCGGGGGCGAACTCGGCCGAGATGATGGCCAGGCTCCCCGGGGTCAGCAGCGCCGCACCGATCCCCTGGAGCGCGCGGGCGGCGATCAGCACCTCGACGCTCGGGGCGGCCGCGCACAGCACCGAGGCGACGGTGAACCAGACGGCACCGATGACGAACACCCGGCGCCGCCCGTAACGGTCGCCGAGCACGCCACCAAGCAGGATCAGCGCGGCCAGGGTGAGGGTGTAGCCGTTGGTGATCCACTGCAGGGCGCTGAACCCGGCGCCGAACTCGGCGCCGATCCGGGCCAGCGCGACGTTGACCACCGTCCCGTCGAGCATCGCCATCCCGGATCCGGCGACGGTGGCCGCCAGCACCCACCGGCCGGTGGCGCTGCGGAACCGCAGGCCGGTCCCCTCCGGAGCGGGCGGCAGGGGCTCGGTCATCCCGCCATCCTGGCAGTCCGGTCGATCCCACCGGCTTGAGCCGATCCATAATGGCAATATATAGTTACAGCATGCAGTCAGTCGGTCACTCCACCGCCCTGGACCCGGGTACCAGCGCCGCGGTCGTCGACGGTCTCGACGAGCTGGTCCGTTTCGTGGTCCGGCACACCGCGGCCCACTCGACGATGAGCATCTCGGCCCTCAGCACCCTCGGCTCGCTGGCCGAGTGCGGCGCCCTGCGGATCACCGAGCTCGCCGTCCGCGAGGGCGTCAGCCAGCCGTCGATGACCACGATGGTCAACCGGCTCGAACGTCTCGGCCTGGTCGACCGCCGCCCGGACCCGCGCGACGCGCGAGGCACCCTGATCGAGATCACCCCGGCCGGACGCGAGGTGCGCCGTCGGCGCCGTGCCGGCCGCGCCGCCTTCCTGGGCACCCTGGTCGACCGGCTCGACCCCGACGAGGTCGAGCAGCTGGCCCGGGTGGCCCCGCTGCTGGCCCGGCTGGCCGACCGCGACGGGCTCCCGGACGCGGTCGCCGCCGCCCGCGAGGCCGGCGGTGACGACCCGCCCGCCGGGTCCGGCCGACGCCTCGACGCCACCCCGCTCAGCCCCACCCGCACGACGACAGAGGACGAGAACTCGTGAGCACCGTCTCCGACCACCACACCACCCACCAGCCGCGGCACGCCCTGGTTCCCGACCCGGAGACCGTCGGACCGGCCACCGGCCGACGCCGGGGCGGGCTGCTCGACCAGCCGACCTCGGTCTGGGCGGTCGCCTTCGCCTGCGTGGTGTCCTTCATGGGCATCGGCCTGGTCGACCCGATCCTGCCCACCATGGCCAGCCAGCTGGACGCCACCCCGGCGCAGATCTCGCTGCTGTTCACCAGCTATCTGCTGGTCACCTCGGTGGCCATGCTGATCACCGGCTGGGTGTCCAGCCGGATCGGGGCCAAGAAGACCCTGATCACCGGGCTGGTCATCATCGTGGTCTTCAGCGCCCTCGCCGGGCTGTCCAGCGGCGTCAGCGGCATCATCGGCTTCCGGGCCGGCTGGGGCCTCGGCAACGCCCTGTTCATCGCCACCTCGCTGGCCGTCATCGTCGGCGCGGCCAGCGGCGGGTTCGAGGGCGCGATCATCCTCTACGAGGCCGCCCTCGGCCTGGGCATCGCGCTCGGCCCGCTGGTCGGCGGTCTGCTCGGCGGGATCAGCTGGCGCGGCCCGTTCTTCGGGGTGGCCACCCTGATGGCCATCGCGCTGGTCCTGGTCACCACGCTGCTGCAGCCGACCCCGCCGCCGGCCGAGAAGGCGCGGATCAGCGCCCCGCTCAAGGCGCTGCGCTACCGCGGCCTGCTGACCGTCTCGCTGACCGCGCTGCTCTACAACTGGGGCTTCTTCACGATCCTGGGTTACGCGCCGTACCCGATGAAGGTCGGCGTCCACCAGCTCGGGTTCGTCTTCTTCGGCTGGGGCGTGCTGGTGGCGATCTTCGCGGTGTTCGTCGCGCCGCGGGCGCAGAAGGCGATCGGGACCGCCCGCTCGCTCTACCTGACGCTGTTCCTGATGTCGATCGACGTTGCCGCGATCGCCGTGTTCGTCCAGACCCCGTGGGTGGTGATGCTCTGCGTCATCCTCAGCGGCGCGTTCATCGGCATGAACAACACCCTGGTCACCGCCACGGTGATGCTGGTCGCCCCGGTCCCCCGGCCGACCGCCTCGGCCGCGTACAGCTTCGTCCGGTTCATCGGCGGTGGCATCGCCCCGTTCGTCGCCGGCCTGCTGGCCGCCCGCTACGGCGACGCGCTGCCGTTCGCGATCGGCGGTGCGGCGGTGTTCGCCGGGATGCTGGTGGCGATGACCGCGCACCGGCTGATCAGCGGCGCGAACGCGGGCAACGACCAGGAGGTCACCGAGGAACTCGAGGAGGTCACCGAGGAACTCGAGGAGGTCACCGAGGAGCTCGAGGAGAACCACGCACCGGCGACCGAGGCGGTCCGCGCCTGAGGCATCCGCTCGCCACGCGCAGAAACGCCGACGGCCCGGGAAGCGGATGCTTCCCGGGCCGTCGGCGTCTGTGCGGGGTGCGACTGGCGGCGTGAGGTCGGACCTCAGGCGGGCTGCTCGGCCTCGGCGCGGAACTTGGTCGGGTCGACCTGCACACCCGGCCCCATCGTGGAGGAGATGGTGATCTTCCGCATGTAGCGGCCCTTCGAGGCGCTCGGCTTGAGCCGCTGCACCTCGTCGAGCGCCGCGAAGTAGTTCTGCTGCAGCTGCTCGTCGGTGAAGGACGCCTTGCCGATGATGAAGTGCAGGTTCGCGTGCCGGTCGACCCGGAACTCGATCTTGCCGCCCTTGATGTCGGTGACCGCCTTGGCCACGTCCATCGTCACGGTGCCGGTCTTGGGGTTCGGCATCAGGCCGCGCGGCCCGAGCACCCGACCGAGCCGGCCGATCTTGCCCATCATGTCCGGGGTGGCGACCACGGCGTCGAAGTCGAGGTAGCCGCCCTGGATCTTTTCGACCAGGTCGTCGGAACCGACCTCGTCGGCCCCGGCGTCGAGGGCCTGCTGCGCGCGGTCACCGGTGGCGAAGACGAGGACCCGTGCCGTCTTGCCGGTGCCGTTGGGCAGGTTGACCGTGCCGCGGACCATCTGGTCGGCCTTGCGCGGATCGACGCCGAGCCGGATGGCCACGTCGAGGGTCTCGTCGAACTTCGCCGACGCGTTCGCCTTGACGATGCCCACCGCCTCGGCGGGGGTGTGGAGCTTGTCGGCGTCGACCTTCTCGGCCGCCGCCCGGTAGGACTTGCTGCGCTTCATGTCTGGTTCCTCTCTCGACCCCGGGGGGTCACCAGGTGTGGTCCGGGCCGCGCCGGCCCTGCCACGGGTGTGCTGTGTGGTGTGACGCGCTGGTCAGCGGGTCACTTGTCGACGGTGACGCCCATCGACCGGGCGGTGCCCTCGACGATCTTCATCGCGCCCTCGACGTCGTTGGCGTTGAGGTCGGGCAGCTTGGTGGTGGCGATCTCGCGGACCTGGGCGGCGGTGATCCGACCGACCTTGTCCTTGAGCGGGTTGCCCGCACCCTTGCTGATCCCCGCGGCCGCCTTGATCAGCTCGGCCGCCGGCGGCGTCTTGGTGACGAAGGTGAAGCTGCGGTCCTCGTAGATGGTGATCTCGACCGGGATCACCTGCCCGCGCTGCGCCTCGGTGGCCGCGTTGTAGGCCTTGCAGAACTCCATGATGTTGACGCCGTGCGGGCCGAGCGCGGTACCGACCGGCGGAGCCGGAGTGGCGGCACCGGCCTTGAGCGCGACCTTGACCAGGGCCGCGACCTTCTTCTTGGGTGGCATTGTTTCGGGTCCTTACTGTGTGGTTCCGCCCCGCGTTCGGCGCGCGGGACTCGTGCGGTCAGACCTTCTGGATCTGCGGGAAGGTCAGGTCGACCGGGGTCTCCCGGCCGAGGATCTCGACCAGCGCCTTGAGCCGCTGGCTGTTGGTGTTGATCTCGGTGATGGTGGCGTGCACGCCCGCGAACGGGCCGTCGACCACCATGACCGAGTCTCCGGGGGCGAAGTCGGCGACCTCGACCTTCTTCTTGCGCCGGGTCGTCCCGCCCTCCTTGCCGGCGGCGACCTTGGCGATCACGGCCGGGGCGAGCATCTTCTCGACCTCGTCGAGGCTCAGCGGCACCGGCTGGTTGGAGTGGCCGACGAAGCCGGTGACCGACGGCGTGTGCCGCACGGTCGACCAGGACTCGTCGGTGAGGTCCATCCGGACCAGCACGTAGCCGGGGAGCACCGTCCGCCGGACCTGCTTGCGCTGGCCGTTGCGGATCTCGGTGACCTCCTCGGTGGGGACCACGATCTCGTAGATGAAGTCCTCCATGTTGAGCGAGGACACCCGGTTCTCGAGGTTCTGCAGCACCCGGTTCTCCATCCCGGAGTAGGTGTGCACCACGTACCAGTCGCCGAACTTGCTCCGCAGCTCGGTGCGGAAGGCCTCGAGCGCGTCGGCCTCGGCGGTGTCGGCCTCGGCGTCCTCCTCGTCCTCGTCCTCCTCCGGCTCGGCGTCGAAGTCGAGGTTGATACCGCCCTCGTCCTCCTCGGCCTCCGGCTCGGTGCGGCTGGTGAAGTCGAGGTCGATGTCGACGTCGTCCTCGGTGTCCCGCGAGCTGTAGGAGCCGCTGCCGAGGTCGATCTCGAAGTCGCGCTCGGGCTCGTCGGCCTGCGCGGCCGGGGCGGCGGAGTCGCCCTCGTCGCCGCGGAGCTGGTCGCGGATCGCGTCGAGGTCGATCTCCGGCTCGGCGGCCGCGTCGTCCTCGGCACCCACCGCGTGCGCGTAGTCGTGCTCCTGGACCGCGCCGGCGGTCACGTCGGCCGGCTCGGTGTGCACCTCGGTCACCCGGTCCTCTGCCTCGTCACCACGCGGCGCGTCGGCGGCCGGTGCGTTCTCAGACACTCGTCATCTCCACTGTCGTCCGGAGCGCCGGCAGGCGCTCGCTGCGTTCGAAATCTTCCAGGGCGTCATCGGCGCCACCCGGACCGGCCGGAGCCGGTCGGCGTCGTGTGCTCCGGCCTACCCGAAGATCTTCACGATCGCCCACCCGAAGCCCAGGTCGAGCAGGTAGACGAAGGCCACGATGACGAGGACGAAGACCAGCACCACGACGAAGTAGTTGCCGAGCTGCGAGCCGGTCGGGTAGACGACCTTGCGCAGCTCGCCGACCGCCTCCTTGGTGAAGGAGACCGGGGTGGTCCGCTTGCGCTTCTCCACCTCGCGCTTCTGCCGAGGGGTCGCCTTGTCCTTCTTGCCGCGGGCCTTGCCGGCGCCGCCGTCCTCGGTGCGGGCGGTGTCGCCCTCCGCGGACGCCGACCGGGTGCGGCCCGCCGGAGCGGCCCCCACGCTGACCAGGTCGTCCCCCGAGTCGTCCCCGGAGCCGTCGTCGGGGTCGCTCGCGTCGGCGTCGCGGACCCGGCCGTCACCGGTGTCATCGGCCCCGCTGTCGTCGGCCTGGAGCAGCTGCTCGAGCTCCTCCACGGTCGGCTCGCGCGCGTCGTCGGGCGCCACGTGCTCGGCGAGGGCCTCCTCGTCGGAGCGGTCGGTCGGCTGCTCGGGCTGGTGAGCAGGCGTCGACTCGTCCGCCGACTCCCGCTCGTCCCTGTCTGCCACGCTGACCTTTCCTGTCACCTCGGTCGAGACCGGCTGTGCTGCATCCCGTCTCGCTCGTCGAACTCCGGCCCGGACGGCACCCGTCCGGTTCCTGCAGGGCAAGAGGGACTTGAACCCCCAACCTTCGGTTTTGGAGACCGATGCTCTGCCAGTTGAGCTATTGCCCTTCGGTGCCACTCCTGCGGCCGCCCGAGCCCGGATCGCGGGCGCGGCCCAGCCGTGGTGGTGCCACCAAGCATTCGATTGTACGCAGACGACCCACCTGCGTCGAACCGACCGTCACCGGGAGGTCGAGCCGACGACCTCCTCGCGGTCGCTGCCGGCGTCCTGACCGTCGCCCGCCAGCCGGGCCTCGACCGCAGCCAGCAGCACGCAGGTGGCCAGCCCGTCGATCGCCGCGGCGACCTGGTCGAGCGGCGGGAAGGTCGGGGCGATCCGGATGTTCCGGTCCCGCGGGTCCCGGCCGTAGGGGAACGCCGAGCCGGCCGGCGTCATCGCGATCCCGGCCTCCTTGCACAGCGCCACCACCCGGGTGGCGGTGTGGTCGGCCACGTCGAGACTGATGAAGTAGCCGCCCTCGGGCTCGGTCCAGTGGGCCACCCCGTGCTCACCGAGCCGCTCCGACAGCACCCGGTCGACCACCGCGAACTTCTCCGCGATCAGGCCGCGGTGCCGGCGCATCAGCGACCGGACGCCCTCGGCGTCGCCGAAGAAGAGCACGTGGCGCAGCTGGTTGATCTTGTCCGGGCCGATGGTGCGCTTGCCCAGGTGGGCCAGGTACCAGTCGAGGTTGGCCTTCGAGGCGGCGAAGAAGGCCACCCCGCCGCCGGCGAAGGTGATCTTCGAGGTCGACGCGTACCCGAACACCCGGTCCGGGTGGCCGGCCTCGGCGGCCAGCCCGAGCACGTCGACCGGGGTGATCTCCCGGTCGGTCAGGTGGTGCAGCGCGTAGGCGTTGTCCCAGAGGATCCGGAAGTCGGGTGCCGCGGTGGGCATCGAGACCAGGGCCCGGACCACCTCCGGGGTGTAGACGGCGCCGGTCGGGTTGGCGTAGGTCGGGACGGCCCACAGCCCCTTGACGCTGGGGTCGTCGGCCACCAGGCGGGCGATCTCGTCGACGTCCGGGCCGTCCGGGCCGATGCCGACCGGCACCATCCGGATGCCCAGGCTGTCGGTCAGCGCGAAGTGCCGGTCGTAGCCCGGGGTCGGGCACAGGAAGGTGACCGGCTGGTCCTTCCACGGCCGCTCGGCGCCGACCGGGCCATGCAGCAGGCTGAACACGAGGCTGTCGTGCATCACCGCGAGGCTCGAGTTGTTGGCCGCGACCAGCAGGCCGGGGTCGAGGTTGAGCAGCTCGCCGAAGATGGCCCGCAGCTCGGGCAGCCCGGTGAGCCCGCCGTAGTTGCGCAGGTCGGTGCCCGCGGCGTCGCGGTAGACCCCGGGGCCTGGGAGCTCGAGCAGCCCGTTGCTCAGGTCGAGCTGCTGCGCGCTCGGCTTGCCGCGGGTCAGGTCGAGGCTCAGACCCCGGCCGCGGAGCTCGTCGTAGCCGGCCCGGAGCGAGCCGTGCAGCTCGGTCAGCTGGTCGCGGGAGAGTTCGGAGAGCACGGGGCCAGCGTAACGGGACCGACCCGGCGGCCGAACTGCCGAACAGCCCGCTGCCAGGGGCCGGACGGGCGCGCCGGGTCGGCGCGCGCGACCGGCTGACAGGGGGTGGAACGGGGTTCTACCCTCGGGCCATGACACTGTCGTCTGCCCGGCCCACCGATCCCGAGATCGAGGATGCTGCGGCCACAGCGCCCGCTTCGGCCAACATCGCCGAGTGGCTGCGCGGCCACGCCGCCGACCTCGCCGACCACCCCGCGATCCGCCAGGGCGACGTGACGCTGAGCTATGCCGCGCTCGACGCGGCCGCGGCACGCGCCGCCGGGCTGCTGGTGGCGCACGGGATCCGGGCCGGCGACCGGGTGGCGGTGATCATCCCCAACGTCGTGCACTTCCCGATCGTCTACTACGCCGCGCTCCGTCTCGGCGCGATCGTGGTGCCGATGAACCCGCTGCTCAAGGCGGGCGAGATCGCCTACACCTGGCGGGACTCCGGAGCGAAGGTCGCGGTGGTCTTCGGGATGTTCGCCGAGGAGGCGGCCAAGGCGGCGGCCGACACCGGGACCGACGTGATCGTCATCGACCCGGCCACCTTCGAGGCCGAGCTCGGCCGGCAGGAGCCGGTCACCGTGGTCGAGCCGCGGTCCGACGACGACACCGCGGTGATCCTCTACACCTCGGGCACCACCGGCCAGCCCAAGGGCGCCGAGCTGACCCACGCCAACCTCAGCAGCAACGTCCGGACCAACGTCGAGACGCTGATGACCACCGCGCCGGGCGACGTCCTGTTCGGCGGGCTGCCGTTGTTCCACGTCTTCGGCCAGACCTGTGGGCTCAACTCGGCGGTCTTCGCCGGCGCCTGCCTGACGCTGCTGCCGAAGTTCGACGGCGAGGAGGCGCTGCGGATCGTCGAGCGCGACCGGGTGACGGTCTTCCTCGGCGTGCCGACGATGTACATCGCGCTGCTGCACGTGCCCGACCCGCAGCGGTTCGACACCTCGAGCCTGAAGATCTGCGCCTCCGGCGGGGCCTCGCTGCCGGTCGAGGTGCTGCACGGGATCGAGAAGACCTTCGACGTGCTGCTGCTCGAGGGCTACGGGCTCAGCGAGACCTCGCCGGTGGCCTCCTTCAACCACCCGGACCGGCCGACCAAGGCCGGCTCGATCGGGGTGCCGGTGCGCGGGGTGGAGATGCGGGTCGTCGACGCCGAGGACCACGAGGTCCCCGACGGCGAGATCGGCGAGATCGTAATCCGGGGCGAGAACGTGATGAAGGGCTACTGGGGCCGACCCGAGGCGACCGCGGAGGCGATCCGCGACGGCTGGTTCCACAGCGGCGACCTGGCCCGGCGCGACGAGGACGGCTTCTTCTTCATCGTCGACCGCAAGAAGGACATGATCATCCGCAACGGCTTCAACGTGTACCCCCGCGAGGTCGAGGAGGTGCTCTACGCGCACCCCGACGTGGTCGAGGCGGCGGTGCTGGGCATCCCGCACCCGGTGCACGGCGAGGAGATCGCCGCGCTGGTCACCCTGCGTCCCGGCGCCGCGGTCACCGAGGACGAGATCCGTGACTACGTCCGGGACCGGATCGCCGCCTACAAGTACCCGCGGGTGGTGCGCTTCGGCGAGCTGCCCAAGGGCCCGACCGGCAAGATCCTCAAGCGCGCCATCGAGATCCGCGAGAGCTGAGCCCCGCGCGCATCCCTGCGCTGAGCTGGTCCCAGCCTCCGTGCGCTGAGCTTGTCGAAGCGCGCTCTTCCCGCCCTTCGACAGGCTCAGGGCGCCGTAGCTGGGGCGCACCGTGCGCTGAGCTTGTCGAAGCGCATCCGTGCGCTGAGCCTGTCGAAGCGCGCCCCTACCTGCCCTTCGACAGGCTCAGGGCACCGGGTGGGTCGACTCAGGGCACCGTGGATGGGGACGCCCTTCGACAGGCTCAGGGCACCGTGGGCGAGCAAGCGCATCCGTGCGCTGAGCTTGTCGAAGCGCGCCCTACCCGCCCTTCGACAGGCTCAGGGCACGGGGGTGGGGTGGTCAGGCCAGGGTCAGGGAGACGGTGGCGAAGGAGTGGGCGGGCAGGGTGACCCGCAGCCCGCGGGGATCGTCGGTGACCGTGGTCAGCTCGGTGGGGGCGACGGCGTCGGGCTGCTCGGCGGTGTTGTGGGTCTGCAGGGTCGGCGCGGTGAGCACCCGGGCCGTGTGACCGGCGACCGCGCCGCCGCGGACGTCGAGGACCAGCTCGAGCTCGCGGTCTGCGTCGAGGTTGCTGACCGACACCAGGGCGGTGCCGTCCTTGCGGCTGGCCGACAGCGAGACCAGGTCGAGGCTGCCCTCCCCCACCGGGCGGGCGTCCGGGCCCTCGACCAGCGCGGTCCGCAGCCGGGTGGCGTCGTGGTGGCCGCGGTTCATCGCGAACACGTGGAAGGTCGGCGTCCGGACCAGGGCGTTGGTCGCGGGGTCGGTGAGCAGCATCGCCTGGAGCACGTTGACCGTCTGCGCGATGTTGGCCATCACCACCCGCTCGGCGTGGGCGTGGAAGATGTCGAAGTGCAGCCCGGCGACCAGGGCGTCGCGCAGGGTGTTCTGCTGGTACAGGAAACCCGGGTTGGTGCCGGGCTCGACGTCCCACCAGGTGCCCCACTCGTCGACCACCAGACCGACCTGGCGGCCGGGGTCGTAGCAGTCCATGATCGAGCTGTGCCGGGTGATCAGCTCGTCCATCCGGGCGGCCCTGACCAGCGTGGCGTAGTAGTCGTCGGTGTCGAACGCGGTGGCGCTGCCCTTGTGCTCCCAGCTGCCGAGCACCGTGTACATGTGCAGCGCGATGGCCTGGAAGTAGCCGCGCGGGTTCCGTGAGCAGCCGAGCGTCCCGACCGCCTTCATCAGCGTCTCGGTCCAGTGGTAGTCGTCCTGGTCGGGACCGACGGCGATCTTGTACAGCCGGTTGTCGCCGTGGTCGCGGCAGTAGGTCGCGTACTGGCGGGCCAGGTCGGCGTAGGCCTCGGCGCGCTGGTTGCCGCCGCACCCCCAGGACTCGTTGCCCAGCCCCCAGAACGGCACCCGCCAGGGATCCTCGCGGCCGTTGGCGCGGCGGGCCCGGACCATCGGGCTGTCGCCGTCGCGGGTCAGGTACTCCACCCACTCGCTCATCTCGGCGACCGTCCCGCTGCCCAGGTTGCCGGTGATGTAGGGATCGGCGCCCAACAGCTCGCAGAGCGCCATGAACTCGTGGGTGCCGAAGTGGTTGTTCTCCTCGACGTCACCCCAGTGGGTGTTGATCATGCGGGGCCGGTCCTGCTTCGGACCGACGCCGTCCTTCCAGTGGTACTCGTCGGCGAAGCAGCCGCCCGGCCACCGCAGGTTGGGGATGCCGAGCTCGCGGAGCGCCTCCACCACGTCGAGCCGGATCCCGTCCTGGTTGGGGATCTCGGACTCCGGGCCGACGTAGAAGCCGCCGTAGATGCAGCCGCCCAGGTGCTCGGCGAAGTGCCCGTAGAGGTGCCTGCTGAGCACCGGCCCGGGGACGTCGAGGTCGAGGACGGCGCGGGCGGTGGCGGGAGCGCTCATGGCGGGGACGCTATGCCATGGCGCTCGCCGCTCCCGCCGCGGGCTGATCAGATCGGGCCGGGACGCTCGCGGTCCTGCAGGTCGATCCGGGCCACCAGCGCGCCGTGCGGCGGCAGGGTGAAGGCGCCGCCGTCGACCTCGACCCCGCCGACGGTGAGCAGCACCTGCTGCACCTCCGGCACCTCGAGCTCGGCCGGCTCGCCGCTGAAGTTGACCGCGATGATGATCTCGCCCCGCTCGATCACCAGCCAGTCGTGTTCGTCGTCCGCGCTGGCCAGGGCCCGGTCGAAGCGCGGGTCGCTGATGTCGGGGTACCGACGCCGGAGCCGGAGCAGCTCGCGGTTGAAGGCCAGCAGCTCGGCGTGCTCGGCTCGGTCGAGCTCGGACCAGTCCAGCTTCGACCGGGCGAACGTCTCCGGGTCCTGCGGGTCGGCGACCGCCTCGGGGTCCCAGTCCATCTGGGCGAACTCCTCGAGCCGGCCCTTGGCCACCGCCTCGGCCAGCTCGGGCTCCGGGTGGCTGGTGAAGAACTGCCAGGGCGTCGCCGCGCCCCACTCCTCCCCCATGAAGATCATCGGGGTGAACGGGCTGAGCAGCGTGACCAGCGCGGCCAGCCGGAGCTGCTGGTGGTCGAGCTTGCCGCTGAGCCGCTGGCCGTCGGCGCGGTTGCCGATCTGGTCGTGGTTGTCCTGGCAGACCACCAGCCGCCAGGTCGGGGTGCGCAGGGTGTCGATCTTCATCCCGTGACCGCGGCCGCGGAAGCTCGACCGGGTGCCGTCGTGGAAGAAGCCGGACTCGAAGACCTTGCCCAGCGCGGCCAGGCTCTCGAAGTCGGCGTAGTAACCGGAGGTGTCGCCGGTCAGGCTGACGTAGAGCGCGTGGTGGAAGTCGTCGCTCCACTGGGCGTTGAGCCCGTAGCCGCCGCCCTCGCGGCTGGTGATCAGCCGCGGGTCGTTGAGGTCCGACTCGGCGATCAGGGTGAGCGGGCGGCCGAGGAAGGTGCTCAGGGCCTCGGTCTCGATGGCCAGCTCCTCGAGCACGTGGATGGCCCGGGTGTCGAGCAGCGCGTGCACGGCGTCGAGCCGGAGCCCGTCGACGTGGTAGTCGCGCAGCCACATGTGCGCGTTCTCGATGATGTAGCGGCGGACCTCGTCGGACTCCTCGCCGTCGAGGTTGATCGAGTCGCCCCAGGTGTTCTGGCCGCCCTCGGAGAAGTAGGGCGCGAACTTCGGCAGGTAGTTGCCGCTCGGCCCGAGGTGGTTGTAGACGACGTCCTGGATCACCCCGAGGCCGCGCTGGTGGCAGGCGTCGACGAACCGCTGGTAGGCCGCGGGCCCGCCGTAGCTGTGGTGCACGGCGTACCAGAGCACGCCGTCGTAGCCCCAGCCGTGCTCGCCGTTGTAGGCGTTGACCGGCAGCAGCTCGACGAAGTCGATGCCGAGCTCGGCCAGGTGGTCGAGCCGCTCGATCGCCGAGTCGAGCGTCCCCTCCGGGGTGAAGGTGCCGACGTGCATCTCGTAGATCACGCCGCCGGGCAGCTGGCGGCCCTTCCACAGCCCGTCGCTCCAGGCGTACCGGGACGGGTCGAAGGTCCGCGAGAGCCCGTGGACGCCCTCGGGCTGCCAGCGCGACCGCGGGTCCGGGGTCGGTTCGGTCTCGTCGTCGAGCAGGTAGCCGTAGTCGAACTCGTCGCCGAGGTCGGCGGGCAGCGGCTCGGCCGGCACCCACCAGCCCTCGTCCTCGGGACGGTCGGACGGGCCGTCGTCGGGTCCGACGCCGGGGCGCATCGACAGCTCGCGGCCCCCGGCGAGCAGGCGGACGCGCTCGGCCCGCGGGGCCCAGACGCTCAGCGGCAGACGGTCGGCAGTGGGCACGGGTCACTCCAGTCGGATCAGCGGATCGGTTCGGACGGGTCGGCCGGCGCTGGCCGCCGGCGGGCGTGCGGGGCGTGCAGGCGGTGCGCCCTCAGAGGGCGCAGCCGACCAGCACGGGCTCGGGTTCGAGGGTGACCCCGAACGCGTCGGCCACCCCGGTGCGGACGCACCGGGCCAGGGTCAACAGGTCCGCGGCACGGGCACCACCGCGGTTGGTCAGGGCGAGCGTGTGCTTGGTCGACAGCGTGGCCGGCGGCATGCCGTAGCCGCGGCCGAAGCCGGCGTGCTCAATCAGCCAGGCCGCACTGGTCTTGACGCTGCCGTCGGGCTGGGGGAAGCGCGGCGCCTCCGGCGGCAGCAGCTCGGCCCGGTCGGCGGTCAGCACCGGGTTGGTGAAGAACGACCCCGCGCTCCAGGTGTCGGGGTCGTCGGCGTCGAGGACCATCCCCTTGCTCCGCCGGAGCGCGAGGACGGCGGCGCGCACCTCGGCGGCGGGCACCCGCTTGCCGACGGCGACCCCGAGCGTGTCGGCGAGCTGGGCGTAGCGGACCGGCGCCGACAGGTCGGCGAGCGGCAGCTGGAAGGTCACCGAGAGCACGACGTAGCGCCCGGGTTGCTGCTTGAACCGCGACGTCCGGTAGCCGAACCTGCAGTCGGCGGCGGCGAACCGGGCCCGGGCCCCGGTCTCCCGGTCCCAGGTGTGGACGACCGCGAGGGTGTGGGCGACCTCGGCGCCGTAGGCCCCGACGTTCTGGATCGGGGTGGCCCCGGTCAGCCCCGGGATCCCGGACAGCGCCTCGAGCCCGGACCAGCCCTGCGCGACGGTGTGGGCGACCAGGTCGTCCCAGGGCTCACCGGCGGCCACGGTCACCTCGGCCCCGAAGCACCCGCTCACCTCGGCGGTGATCCCCCGGCTGGTGACCGCGACGACGGTGCCGTCGAACCCCTGGTCGCCGACCAGCAGGTTCGATCCGCCCCCGAGCATCAGCACCGGCTCACCGGCCCGGTCGGCCGCGCGGACCGCCTCGATGATCTCGGCCTCGGTGGATGCCTCGACCCAGTGCGTGGCCGGACCGCCGACCCTGAGCGTGGTGTGCGCGGAGAGCTGCTCGACCCGGAGCTTGGTCGTGCTCACGCGGCGCCCCCGGCGACGGCCGACAGGTCGACCTCGGCGCGGGCCATCCCGAGCACCTTCTCGCCGGCGCAGGTCGCCTCGATGCCGACGGTGGCGACGCCGTCGGCGACCGCGGTCACGGTGGCCTCGACGACCAGCTCGGCTCCGACCCCGTCGTCGGGCACGACCACCGGCTTGGTGAACCGGGCGGTGTAGGAACGGACGGCGGCGGCCCCGCCGGCCCAGTCGGTGACCACCCGCAGTGCGGTGGCCATGGTGAGCATGCCGTGCGCGATCACGCCCGGCAGCCCGACCCGGTCGGCGAAGAAGTCGGAGTGGTGGATCGGGTTGAAGTCGCCCGAGGCGCCGGCGTAGCGGACCAGGTCGGTGCGGGTGATCCGGACGGTGAGCGTGGGCAGCCGGTCCCCCGGCTCGACGCTCACGCGCTCGCCTCCGCGGTCTCGCGGGAGTGGAAGAAGGTGGCGGCGGCCGTGCACACGGGCTCGTCGCCCGCGGTCACCTCGAGCGAGGCGGAGATGATGTCGGCGCTGCCCCGGACCCGGACCTTGTCGATGGTCACCGTGGCGGCGAGCTCGTCCCCGGCCCGGACCGGGCGGTGGAAGGTGAACTTCTGGTCGCCGTGGACGATCCGGCGCAGCGCGAGGCCCAGCTCGGGGTCGTCGAACATCTGCTCCCAGGCGTGGTGGGAGACGACCACCACGAACGTGGGCGGGGCGATCGCGTCCGGTCCCCGGTGCGCCGGGTCGGTCTCGCCGATCGCGTCGGCGAACTCGGCGATCTTGGTGGCGCTCACCGGGTACGGCGCGGTGGGCGGGTAGGTCCGCCCGGCGTGCGCCTCGGAGATCGGCATGCCAGCAACCTACCGGGCCGGGCGACGCGCGCCGTGCGCGCTCAGCCGAGCGCCTGGCGGTACCGGTCGAGGACGAGGGCGGCCAGCCGCCCCTCGAGCGGCCCGGTGATCGGGACGCCGTGCTCGCGGGCCGCGGCGGTCATCGGGTCGAGCAGCAGCCCGGGCGCAGTGAACAGCGGGACGACGACCAGCGGCCGCGTGCGCAGCGGATCGGCCAGCCGGGCCTCGAGCAGCTCGACGCCGCGTGGGGGGCGGGTGCCGAACGCGGCCCGGACCGGCGCGCCGCGGAGCGCGGTCAGCCGGGCGGCGAGCGCGCGGACGGCGTCGTTGGCCGCCTCGTCGCTCGAACCGACGGCGTAGAGCAGCACCTCCGCCCCGGGATCGGCGGGCAGCTCGGTGAGGACGCGGTCGAGCAGCGCGGCGGCGTCGTCGCCGGTGCCGAGGATCGGCGCGATCCGCAGGTCGAGCCCGGTCCCGGCGATCGCCTCCTGCGCGCTCTGCGGGACGTCGACGGTGGCATGGAAGGCGCTGGTGAACAGCAGCGGCACGGCGACCGCGCGGCGGTGCCCGGCGGCGGCCAGGGCGGCGGCGGCCGCGGGCAGGTCCGGCTCGAGCAGGTCGAGGTAGGCGGGCTGGACCGGTACCGGCGCGACCCGGGCGACGGCCGCGAGCAGCCGCTCGAGCGAGGCGGCCGCGTCGGGGTGCCGGCTGCCGTGGGCGAGCCCGATCAGCGGGACGCCGGCCGCTCCCGCCCCGGGCCCGGACAGCACAGACAGAGCCGCCCGCGAGGCGGACGGCTCTGGGTGGTGCGGGGTGTCCCCGATGATCAGCGGGTCTCGCGGTGCGCGGTGTGGCTGTGGCAGCGCGGGCAGAACTTCTTGAGCTCGAGCCGGTCGGGGTCGTTCCGACGGTTCTTCTTGGTGATGTAGTTCCGCGACTTGCACTCGGTGCAAGCCATGGTGATCTTCGGCCGAACGTCCGAGGCCTTGGCCATGATGTCCTCACTTCCGCCCGCCAGGGCGAGGTGTCGTGCTGTCCACGGTGGGGTCCGGCAACGGTCCGCGACGCCGGTAGCGGGGGCGGGACTCGAACCCGCGACCTCACGATTATGAGTCGTGCGCTCTCACCAACTGAGCTACCCCGCCCGGAGTGCTGGCGTCCGCGGCCGGTCGACGACCGGTCGCGCTGCCTGACTTCCGAGCCCCCATGCGGAATCGAACCGCAGACCTTCTCCTTACCATGGAGACGCTCTGCCGACTGAGCTATAGGGGCAGGTCTGGTGCGAGGGATCCGGGAGGGGTCCCGCGCCGACGCACAAAGATACACACCCGGTCGCCCGGAACGCGAATCGTCCCGCCGGGCTCGACGGGAGCGGGCGCCGACCTCCGACCGGGGCCGCTCAGTCGGTCGGCGGGCGGGCGTGCCGGAAGTCCCGCGGCAGGGTCACGGTGAAGGTGCTGCCGCGCCCGACCTCGGAGCTGACGGCGATCGTCCCGCGGTGCTTGGTGACGATCTGCTTGGTGATCGCCAGCCCGAGCCCGGTCCCCGGGATGCCGCTGGCCAGCGCGTTCGAGGCCCGGAAGAAGCGGTCGAACAGCTGTCTCTGGTCGGCCTCGGAGATGCCCAGACCCTGGTCGCGGACGCAGAGCACGGCGTCGTCGCCGACCTGGCCGACCTGGACGTCGATCCGGCTGCCCGGCGGGCTGAACTTGATCGCGTTGCCCAGCAGGTTGCTGATGACCCGCTCGAGCTCCTGGTCGTTGCCGGTCACCTCGACCCGTCCGGCGGTGTGCAGCCGGATCGCCACCTCGCCGCTGGCCGCCCGGTTCTCGTGCATCTGGCAGACGTCACCGGCCAGCTCGCAGAGGTCGACCAGCCGGTGGCTGCTCTCGTCGGACCCCTCAACCCGCGAGATCACCAGCAGGTCCTCGATCAGCCGGCCCAGGCGCGCGCTGTTCCGGCTCATCGCCGACAGCGACCGCTCGAAGGTCGGCGCCACCTCACCGAGGTCGCCGCCCTGGACCAGCTCGAGGTGGCCGACGATCGCGGCCAACGGGGTCCGCAGCTCGTGCGAGACCATCGAGACGAAGTTCTGCTTGCGGGCGTCGAGCTCCTGCAGCTCGGCGACCAGCTGCTGCTCGCGGCGGAACACCCGGGCGTGGACGATGGCCTGGCCGAGCACCTGGCCGATCCGGTGCAGCGCGTCGACGTCCTCGGCGCTCCACCGCCGGTCCGGCGGCCGGGCCAGGGCGAGGTAGCCGAGGACGTCGTGACCCGAGCCGAGCGGCGCGATCACCACGTTCCGGTGACCGAGGTGCTGCAGGTGACCGACCAGCGCCTGGTGCTCCCCGGGCGCGAGGTAGTCGCGGTCCGGGGGCACGTCGGGGTCGATCACGTGGCAGGTCTCCCGCAGCCAGGCCAGGGTCGCGACGTGCCGGGCGGTGTTGATCAATACCAGCGGTGAGGACGGAGCCGCCTCGGGCGGGTGGAAGCCGACGATGCCTTCGCCGGGGACGTCCGCGGTGCCGTCCCAGACCCGGATCCAGGCGGCGGCGGCCCCGAACCAGTCCGCGATCGGCGGCAGGCTCGGGGTGATGACGGCGTCGAGGTCGAGGGTGTGGTTGACCTGGCGGCTCAGCCGGGCGACGAACTGGGTGTTGGCCAGGTCGGCGGCCAGCCGCGCCTGGTTGCGCTCGTTGTTGTCGGCGAGGTCGTTGAACGCCGAGGCGACCGCACGGATCTCGGCCACCCCGTGCTCGGGGTCGGCCCGGGCGGCGAGCCGGCCGGACCGCTGGGCCTGCGCGGTCGCGTACAACGACTGCAGCGGCGGCCCGATCGACCGGAGCGCGGCGAGGCCGGGCCACAGCACCAGCAGCGTGCCGAGCACGGCGATGGCCGCGATGGCGACGATCCCGCCCGCCAGCAACGCGGTACTGGACGCCACCAGGTCGACGGTGCGGCGCTGGAGCAGGTCCTCGAGCCGGTCGTTGAGGGCGACCACCCGCTCGAAGGCGGCGGCCGAGGCGGCCGTCCGGTCCTCGCTGCCGGGGCCGGCCACGGCGGGATCGCCGAACCGGGTCAGCCAGGCCACCGCCGCCCGGTGCTCGGCCGCCGCGACCTCGGCCAGCTCGGGGTCGCCGGCGAACGCCGGGACGAACGCGTCGAGCCGGCGGCCCAGCTCGGGTCGCGCGGTCCGGTAGGCGTCGGCGAAGCCCGCGACGCCGGTGAGCTGGTAGTCCCGGGCCTGGTCGCGCGCGACGGTGAGCGACTGCTCGAGCTCGCGGTTGAGGTGGGTCTGCGGTTCGATCCGGTCGGCCAGGGTGACCAGCTGGTGCCGGAGCAGCGCCATCGCGGAGGCTCCGACCACGACCAGCAGCACGATCGCCACCAGCGCGCAGACCACCAGCCGGACGATCCGACGGGTCGCCGAGCTGCCGGTGCTCCCGGCCCGGGTCGCCATCCGCCACCAGGGCGCGAGCCGGCCCGCGACGGGGACGGCGGCACGATGACCGACCGACGACACAGCAGCCCCCTCCGGCGACCGAGGATGCGAGACGGAGCGGTACCGGGACCCGGACGCGCGGTGCGCGAGCGGCGACCAGCGGTGACCGACGACGGCCCGGCGCATCCTCCCCCGACGGAAGGCTGTGACCAGCGGAAACGATAAGTCACACCTGAAGCTTCAACAATCAGAAGCCTGAAGTAATTTGCCACCGCGCGGTCGACCTGCGCCGTCAATCGCTCACCAGCAGCCGTCGGCGTAGGGTCCGGAGGTCGTGGGACCGAACGTGCTGCTGATCTGCACCGACCAGCAGCGCGCGGACGCGCTCGGCGTGGCGGGCAATCCGGAGATCGACACCCCGCACCTGGATCGGCTGGCCGCCTCGGGCGCCCGGTTCGACGGGTGCTACGTCCAGTCGCCGGTGTGCGCGCCGTCGCGTGCCTCGCTGATGACCGGCTGCTATCCGCAGACCCACGGGCTGTGGGCCAACGGCGTCGGTCTGCCGCCGGGGACCCGGCTGCTGCCGCAGGCGCTGGCCGAGGTCGGCTACGACTGCGGCGTGATCGGCAAGTGGCACCTGGACGCCTGCGACGGCGGCCGCACCGAGACCGCCCCGCCCGGCGTGCGGGTCTGGCAGTGGGCGCACGACCCGTATCCCGGGAGCTCCGAGAACGCCTACCACCGCTGGCTGGCCACCGCGCACCCCGTGCTGCACGACCGGCTGTTCGGGCGCGGGCCGGACGGCCGCCGGCGCCGACCAGGACCCGCCGGGGTGGCCGGCACCGCGGTCGACGTGGTGCCCACCGAGGCGCACTACTCGCGCTGGGTCGGCGACCGGACCGTGGAGTACCTCCGCGACGGCCGGCCCGAGGGCCGCCCGTTCTTCCTGGTGGCCAACTTCTTCGACCCGCACCACGCGTTCGGGGCGCCCGCGGAGTACCGGGCCCGGTACGACCCGGCCGCGCTGGCCCCGC
This sequence comes from Microlunatus kandeliicorticis, assembly GCF_014137855.1. Classification (GTDB taxonomy): domain Bacteria; phylum Actinomycetota; class Actinomycetes; order Propionibacteriales; family Propionibacteriaceae; genus Microlunatus; species Microlunatus kandeliicorticis. The sequence continues at coordinate 711,519 of NZ_JACGWT010000001.1, read as the reverse complement.
CTCTCACCCGGCCCGGCGAGCTCGACGACAAGCCGGCGATCCTGCGCGAGGCGTCGCGGGCCTCCTACGCCGGCCACGCGCCGGGCTACCTCGACTACACCGCCGCCGAGCTCGCCGAGATCCGCGCCGACTACTACGCGATGGTCAGCCTGGTCGACGACGAAGTGGGCCGGATCCTCGACCTCCTCGACGAACAGGGCCTGGCGCAGGACACGGTGGTGGTCTTCACCTCCGACCACGGTGAGCTGCTCGGTGACCACCAGCTGCTGCTCAAGGGGCCGATGCTCTACGACTGCGCGGTGCGGGTGCCGCTGCTGGTCCGCTGGCCCGGCCGGATCGCACCCGGCACGGTGGTCGAGGACTTGGTCCAGTGGATCGACCTGACCGCGACGATCACCGAGCTGTCGGGGTCCTCGCTCCCCCGACAGCAGGGCCGGTCGCTGCTCGGACTGGCCGACGGCACGGCGACCGGGCACCGCGGCTGGGCCACCTGCAGCTACCGGGACAGCGGCCACCCCTACGACCCGCCGGTGCACACCACCATGATCAGGACGGCGCAGACCAAGATCATCGTCCACCACGGGCCGCCGGCCACCGACCGGGCGCGGACCGGTGAGCTCTACGACCTGACCACCGACCCGGGCGAGCTGGTCAACCTGTGGGACGACCCGACCCGGGCCGGGTTGCGCGCCGCCATGACCGAGCTCGCCCTCGACGTGCTGGTGGCCACCGAGGACCGCAGCAGCCCGCGGCTCGCCTTCTGGTGAACCCCTTCTAGTGAGGCCCTTCTGGTGAACCCCGTCTGGTGAACCCCGCCTGCCGGCGGATTCCCGCCCGGCGGTGACCGGGCTTCAGTCGGCTCGGCCGCGCGGCCGGGACCGGCCGCCCGCACGGAGCAGGTTGCTCTCCAGCGGATGGCCGAGCAGCCGCTGCGCGCTGGCCGCGGCGGCCAGGGTGGCTGCGGCGTCGAGCCCGGTGTCCACGCCGGCGTCGTCGAGCAGGTAGAGCAGTTCCTCGGTGGCGATGTTGCCGCTCGCGCCCGGGGCGAACGGGCACCCGCCGAGCCCGCCGACCGAGGCGTCGAGCCGCGTCACGCCGGCCTGGAGGGCGGCGCAGGCACTGGCGATCCCGGTGCCGCGGGTGTTGTGGAAGTGCGCACCGAGGTCGACCGGACCGAGCACCGACCGCACCGCCTCCACCAGCGTGATCACCCGGGCCGGACTGGTGGTGCCGATGGTGTCGCCGAGGCAGAGCTGGTCGGCCCCGCGCTCGCGGGCCCGCCGGGCCACCGACACCGTCCGCGCGATCGGGGTGGGGCCGTCGAACGGGCAGTCCCAGGCGGTCGCGATGATCACCTCGAGCCGGCCGCCGACCCCGTGCACGGTGGCGGCGATCTCGTCGATCGCGGCGACGGCCTCCTCGGTGGTGCGGCGGACGTTGGCCAGGCTGTGTCCGTCGGCCGCGGAGACGACGTACTCGATCGTCCGCAGCCCGGCGTCGACGGCCCGCCGCGCGCCGCCCGGGCTGGCCACCAGCGCCGACCACTCGACGCCGTCGATCCCGAGGGCGTGGGTCGCCACCTCCTCGGCGTCGGCCATCGCCGGGACCGCGCGCGGTGAGACGAACGCGGTCGCCTCGATCCGGCGGACGCCGGTGGCGACGATCGCCTCGAGCAGCTCGATCTTCGCCCCGGTGCTGATCGGCTGCTCGATCTGCAACCCGTCCCGGAGGGCCACCTCGCGGACGTCGACGGCGGCCGGCCAGCCAGCGGCACTCACGCGCACGACCTCTCTTCCCGCCGGGCCGTGACCAGGACGGGCCCGCGACGGACCCCGGACGTGGCACCAGTGTGCCCCGTTCCGCGTGCCGCCGCCCCCGACGCCGACACGCGGTTCGCAACCCGGTCGGGGCACCGGCGTCCGCCTAGGGTGAGCCGCGGGCAGACGGATCGGATCACGACGGCAGTCGGGGAAGGACGCCGATGGCTCGGGTCAGCCGCCGGACGGCGCTGGTGGGAGCGCTGGGACTGGGTCTGACGGCCTGTTCGGGCAGACCGGTGACCGCGCCGGTCCCGAACGCGCCGACCACGACGACCGGGTCCACCGGGTCGCCGTCGGCCACCCCCAGACCGACCCCGTCCCCCACCCCGACCGACCCCCGGCCCCGCTGGCCGCTCACCGGTCGGCTGGTCGACCGGGCCTCGGACGCCCGGCACGCCGCGGTGGCGGTCAAGGTGCCCGACAACCAGTGGGAGCACCCGCAGCGCGGGATCGACGCGGCCGACATCGTCTTCGTCGAGCTCGAGGGGTATCTGGACGCGCAGGGCTACAGCTCCACCCGGCTGGTCCCGGTGTTCCACTCGGAACTGCCCGGGAGCGTGGCCCCGGTCCGGTCGGTGCGGCCGGTGGACGTCCCGCTGCTCAGCCCGATGGACGCGATCGTCGGCAACACCGGCGGGTCGAAGTGGGTGATCAACTACGCGGAGCACCACCGCGCGCACCTCGAGGTCGGGCTCTCCTACCTGGCCACCCAGGGGACCGGCAGCTACGGCACCGACCCGTCGCGGGTGTACACCCTGAACGGGCAGACCTACTACGACCGGGCGACGATCTGCCACCCGAAGGTGCTGGCCCGGCAGACGACCCGGTTCCGCTCCGGTCCCCCGGCGCCGTACTTCCCCTTCGCGACCGGTACGCAGCGGCCGAGCACCGACGAGGGTCAGGCGGCCCGCGGGCTCGAGGTGCCCTACAAGGGCAATGGCTACCGGATGGGCTACCGCTGGGACGCCAGCAAGAAGCGCTACCTCCGGAGCATGCCGTGGGGTCCGCACGTGCTCGCCGACGGTACCCGAGTCAGCTGCGACAACGTCTTGGTGATCAAGGTGCACCAGCACTTCGGCAAGATCTTCCGCGGTGGCGGCCACGACGAGCCGCTCGAGGACGTGATCGACACCCAGGGCGCGTTCGTCTACCTGCACGGCGGGAAGTCCGTCCGCGGCACCTGGCGCAAGGGCGCGATCGCCGACCGGTTCCGTTTCACCCTCGCCGACGGCAGCCCGCTGCTGATGGCGCCCGGCCAGACCTTCGTCGAGCTGCCGGACACCAAGGCCAAGATCACCCTCACCGCCTAGCCGGCGGCACCGCGGCGACCGATGGCTCAGCGCGCTGCGGGTGCCCGCGGGTCGCTGTCAGGGGTCAGAACACCCGCGAGCGGACGTCCAACCCGGGCGCCGGGCGGTCTCCCCCGTCGGTGCGGACGGTCCCCTCGGACGGCTTCCCACCACCCGGCAGGGTCACCACGAACGCGGGCGGTGGTCCCGGCTCGTAGCGGGCGTCGCCGCCGTGAGCCTGGGCCAGCTCGCGGACGATGTAGAGCCCCAGTCCGGTGCCACTCCGGGCCGCGGTGACGTAGCGGTCGAAAAGCCGCTCGCGCAGATCCGTCGGCACCCCGGGCCCGCTGTCCAGGACCCGGATCTCGACCTCGTCACCCACCCTGACGGCCGACACCTCGACCGGCGGTCGACCGTGGTTGACGGCGTTGTTGACCAGGTTGTCGACGATCTGGCCGAACCGCCCGGCGTCGGCCCGCACCCAGAGGTCGGGATCGGGCTCGACCAACGTGAGCTCCAGGCTCGGATAGCGGTGCCGAGCACCCGCGACAGCCTGGGCCAGCACCGGCGCCACCGGCATCGGACGCAGGTCGAGGGCCACGGCTTGCGCGTCGAGCCGGGCGGCGGTCAGCAGGTCGTCGAGCAACCGCTTCAGCCGGGCCGCGTTCGTGCTCATCGAGGCCAGCATCTGCTCGCGCTCGTCCCCGGCCAGCTCGTGCTGGTCGGCGAAGGTCTGGACCGCACCGCTGAGGATCGCGATCGGTGTCCGCAGCTCGTGTGCGGTGGTGGCCACCAGCTGGGCCTGGTCGGCGGCGGCGCGGGCCAACCGCTGGTTGGCCGCCTCGAGCTCGGCGTTCGCGTGCTCGAGCGCGATCGCGGCGCTCTCGCGCTCGTCCTGGAGCCGCTGCCGCTCGGTCACATCGCGGGTGATCTTGGCGAACCCGACGTGGTGGCCGCTGGGGTCGTGGATCGCGGTGATCACCACGTTGGCGTAGAACCGGCTGCCGTCCTTGCGGACCCGCCAGCCCTCCTCCTCGTAGCGGCCGTCACGGATGGCCAGCTCGAGCTCGTGCTCGGGATGACCGGCGCGCTGCAGATCGACCGGGTAGAAGCGCCGGAAGTGCTGGCCGATGATCTCGTGCGCCTCGTAACCCTTCATCCGTTGCGCACCGGCGTTCCAGGACTGGACCTTGCCGCTCGGGTCGAGCATGAAGATCGCGTAGTCCGACACGCCCTCGACCAGCAGCCGGAACCGTTCCTCACTCTGCCGCAGCGCGGCTTCCGCCGCCCGCTGCGCGGAGACGTCCTGGAGCTGGGCGAACAGGTAGAGCGGGGTGCCCGACGAGTCGCGGATGGGCGCCAGGGTCGTCAGCACCCGGCGGCTCGCCGGCATCCGGAGGAGTCCGTGCTCGAACTGCACCATCCCGACGCCGCGCTCCAGGGCGGCGGCGAGCTGGTCCTCGAACGGACGCTCGCCGTCGTCGACCACCAGGTCCCGGTAGGCGGTGCCGACCAGGTCGTCGGGGGCGAGCGCGACCAGCTCCGCCAGGGCACGGTTGGCGCGCACCAGCCGGCCGGCCAGGGTCATCGTCCCCATCCCGATGGCGGCCTCCTCGAACACCTCGCGGAACCGCTCGCGGTGCTCGTCGAGGACGGCTTCGCCCTCGGGGTCACCGTCGCGTCCGACCGAGGCGGACGGGGCCGACGATCGCGGCTCCCCGCGCCCGGGTGCCGGTTGGCCGAGCAGCTCGAGCAGCCGCGGCGCGAGCGCACGCATCGACATCGACTTCTCCAGCAGGGCGGACGCCCCGAGCCGCCGGACGCGGTCGTCCAGGCCCTGCTGCTCGAAGCCGGTGAACATGACCACCCGGGTGTGCGGCGAGGCCGCGGTGACCTGCGGCAGTGCCTCGAGACCGTCCATCTCCGGCATCGACACGTCGAGCAGCAGCAGGTCCGGCCGGTGGGTGCGCGCCAGGGCGATCGCCTCGCGGCCGTTCCCGCCCTCGTCGACGACCTCGAGCCCGGAACGTTCGAGGAAGGTGCGCACCAGCAGGCGGAGGTCGTCGGAGTCGTCGACCAGCACGACAGTGGGGGGAGCTGTCACGCGGTCACGGTAACCGAACCCGACCGTCGCCGTCGGGAACCGGGAAAGGCCCCTGGCGTTCCCGGCCGTCGGGACGGAAAACGCCTCGACCGTCGCCGTGTTCCGCGCGACCTCAGCGGTACGGCGACGGCGTCGGTGCGGTGCCGTTCAGGACGTAGTCGCCCAGCTCACGCTGCTTGTACGCGGTCGGGTCGTGCAACGTCAGCGTGCGGATGTTGCGCCAGGCCAGGTCGAGGTGCCGCGCGCGAGCGGTGGCCCGGGCTCCGGCCAGCTCGAACACCCGGGCCGCGACGTCGAGCGCGGTCCGGTTGGCGGCGATCCGGGTCGCCGCGATCAGCTCGGCGACCGCCGCCCGGTGCTCGGCGGTCAGCTCCGCGCCGCGGTCGTAGGCGGCGGAGAGGCCGGCCGTCGCCCGGTCGTTCAGGGCGGCCACCGCAGCCGACGAAGCCGTCAGCTCACCCAGCAGGCCGAGGACGTAGGGGTCCTGGCCGGGGTCGCTGACGTCGGCGTGGAACCACGGTCGCGACGCGCTCCGGCGGTACGCGGAGGCGACCGCGAGCGCGCCCTCGGCCATCCCCAGGCAGAGGTGGCTGAACAGCAGCTGCGAGAACAACACCCCGAGCGTGTGGTCCCAGCCGCGCGGGACCTCGGCGGGGCCGTAGTCGATCACCACGTCCTCGGCGGCGAGCGGGTAGTCGTGCAGCTCGAGCCCGTCGCTGGCCGTGAGCCGCTGACCGATCGGGTCCCAGTCGTCGCGCCGGACCAGCTCCGGGCGGGACGGGTCGAGCACGACGACGAGATCGTGGTCATCGGCCGGGGACCGGACGAAACCGACGATGCGGTCGGCGACCCGCGACCCGGTGGCAAAGGTCTTGCTGCCGTTCAGCCGCCAGCCGGTGCCGTCGGGTTCGAGCCGCATCGGGGCGTCCTGCGGACTCCCGGTGCTGGCCCAGAGCCAGCCGTGCCGCAGGGTGTCTCGCCACAACCGGTTCGCGGTCTCCGGGGCGGCGTCGCCGAGGGTGCCGACGCAGAAGTTGAGGTGGTAGCCGAGCAGGTGGGCGATCGAACCGTCGGCCCTGGCCAGGATGCGGAGCGCGGCGAAGGTGGTGGCCAGGTCGGTCCCGGACCCACCGGCCGCGGCCGGGATCCACAACCCCAGCAGGCCGGACGAACGGAGCAGCTCGACCTCGGCGAACGGCGGGGCGCCGGCGACGTCGCGGGCACCGGCGTCCTCGGCCAGCGTGCCCGCCACCTCCTCGGCGACCCCCAGCCAGGGGCTGCCCGGCCGGGTCTGCGGTCCGAACCGGTCGGCAGCCAGCAGATCGGTCGCGTGGAACGCTGCGGTCACGCGGGCGCGTCGCCCGGTCCGGCGACAGGAGGACGACCCGCGTTGGTGCGCACGGGCCCGACCCAGCTGAGGTCGGGCAGGTTGACCACGATCGCCTCCTGCGTGGTCCGTGCGATCACCACCACCGCCTCGGTCTCCGGATCCGGGTTCTCCTCGCGGTGCGGCACCCACGGCGGGACGAACACGTAGTCCCCCGGACGGGTGTCGATCCGCACCTCGCGGGCCGGATGCTCCTCGGTCTCCTCCTCGAGGAAGACGAACGACGGGTTGCCGCTCACCACGTAGATCGCGGTCTCGGAATGACCGTGGTGGTGGTTGGCCGAGTTGGTCGACGGAGGGACGTGCGTCTCGCCCATCCACAGGTTCTCGGCCCCGACGCTCTTGCCGCTGATCGCCTCGTACCGCGCCATCCCCGTGGTCTGGGTGGTGTCGGACCGGAGCCCGCTCGGCGGGATGTGGTGCAGCTGCCGGTGGAACCAGTCGACCCCGTCGACCGGGCCAGGGATCTCATCCTGATCGGGACCGTGATCGTCGTGATGATCATGGTGATCGTGATCATGCTGGTGGTCGTGAGCGTCGTCCTGCTGGTGCGGACCGCGACCAGCGGGTCGGTCGGGGATCGTCACGCCGGAACCTCCTGGAGGGACAGCCGACGCGCCACGGCGGCCCGGGTCTGGGGAATGATCTGCTCACCGTAGGCGGTGGCGTCGGCCAGCGGGTCGAACCCTCGCAGCAGGAAGGTGTCGATGCCCAGCTCGGCGTAGTCGGCCAGCGCCTCGGCGATCGTCTCGCCGGTGCCGACCAGCGAGGTGGTGTTGCCCGAGGCGTTGGTCGCCGCGGCGGTCGGCGTCCAGAGCGCGCGGTCGTGCAGCTCCCCCTTCTCGGCTGCGGCGAGCAGCCGCTGCGAGGCGACGCTGTCGGGCCGACCGGCCCCCTGCCCCACCAGCGCCGTGCTCGACACGAAGGCGCCGAGCCCGCCGTTGCTGCCGGTGATCGTGTCGAGCACCGCGTGCGCGTTGGCCCAGGCCTCGTCCTCGGTGCCCCCGAGGATCGGCCGGAAGGAGATCGAGAAGCGCGGCGGCCGGTCTCGTCCGGCGGCCGCGGCCGCGGCGGTGACGGTGGCGATCTGCTCGGCGGTCTCGGCCAGCGGCTCGCCCCAGAGCATGTAGACGTCGGCGTGCTCGGCGCCGACCCGGTAGGCCGCCGCGGAGGAACCACCGAAGTAGAGCGGGATGCCCTCGGGCCGGTACGGCCGCACCTCGGAGCTGAAGCCTTCGAAGCGATAGCTCGGACCGTCGTGGTCGAACGGCTCGGCGCTCGTCCAGCTCCGGCGCAGGATCTGCATGTACTCGGCGGTGCGGGCGTAACGGCTGTCCTTGTCGGCGTAGTCGCCCTCCCGCCGTTGGTCGGCCGGTACGCCCCCGGTGACGAGGTGGACGGCCACTCTCCCCTCGCTGAACTGGTCGAGCGTGGCAAAGGTCCGCGCCGCCAGGGTCGGGAAGACGACCCCGGGCCGGTGCGCGAGGAGGAAGCCCAGCCGGCTGGTGTGCGCGGCGGCGTAGGCGGCGACCTGGGTGCCGTCAGCCCCGGTCGCGCCGTAGCCGATCAGCACCCGGTCGAAGCCCGCGTCCTCGTGGGCCCGGCTGATGGCCCGGACGAAGTCCGGCTGGACGAACGCGCCCTGCCGCGCCCGGGTCTCCGACACCTCGTGGGTGCCGATCATCCCGAAGAACTCGATGCTCACCGTGGCTCCGTCTCACATTGCTGATGTTTCCGGTAGGGATTACGGGCACAACCGTACCGTCCAGTACAGTCCTGCCGTGATCGCGTCACGCCGTCCCCGCCGCTCGGCGCCGACTGCCCGGCGTCCGAGCGTGGGCGCGCAGACCGTCGAGGGCCAGCGCGAGACTGCGACGCAGTGGTTCGGCGTCACCGGCCAGCCGGGCCAGCACGATGCCGCCCTGCAGGGCGGCGAGCAGACCGGTCGACAGCGCCTCGGGATCGGCCGCCGGATCCAGGCGTCCGGTGTCACGGAGGTGCTCCAGGCCGCGCTGCAGGTGGCCACGCCACTGCTCGAATGCCGCCAGCAACAGCCCGGACAGCTCGGGGTCGTCGTCGACCTCGGCGGCGAACCGGCCGAGCCGGCAGGCGCGCGGACCTCCGATCCCCTCGTGCCGCGAGACGAAAGCGGTCGCCCACCGGTCGAAGTCGCCCCAGCTGGTCAGCTGGGTCAGCCGCGGCTGCCCCTCGATGACTGCCGAGAGCTGGTGGCTGATCACCGCCGCCACCAGCTCGCGCTTGTTCGCGAAGTAGTGGTAGAGCTGCGACTTGCCGGCCCCGCTGTGCGCGAGCACGTCGTCGAGACTGGTGTGGGCGATCCCGTGCTCGTGCATCAGCTCGGCGGCGGCGCTGACGATCACCGCGCGGCTCCGTCGGCCACGCGCTGTGGTCGGCAGACCCCGACCGGCCAGGTCGCTCTCGGCCGCTCGCCCCGGCAGCACTGAAGCCCGCATCTCACCCATCCGTCCGCAGGAGTGTCATGACGCCGCGAACTGTACCGTGCAGTACAGACCACCGTTGGTCGCCCGACCCGGACGACCCCCGGACCGCCATCCCCGGACGGAGTCCGATGACCGTTCCCGACCGCGTGCCCGCCAGCAGCGGCGCCACGGACCCGGTGCTCGACGACGTCACCTTCCGGGCCGCCTTCCGCCGGCACCCGGCCGGCGTCGCGGTGATCACCACCGTCGCCGGCGAGGAGGTCGTGGGGTTCACGGCGACCTCGGTGATCTCCGTCTCGGCGGCACCGCCGATGCTCGCCTTCTCCGTCGCCGCGCGGTCCTCGAGCCGCCCCGCACTCGACGCGGCGGCCACGGTGGTGGTGAACTTCCTCGGCGCCGACCAGGCCGACGTCTCGGCGCGGTTCGCGACCAGCGGTATCGACCGCTTCCGCGACACCGCCTGGCACCGGCTGCCGACCGGCGAGCCGGTGCTCGACGGCGTCGGCGGCTGGATCCGGGCCCGGATCGAGGACCGCGTCCCGGTCGGCGGGAGCCTGCTGGTCGTGCTGACCGCGCTCGACGGGGTCGTCCGGCCGGAGGCGTCGCCGCTGCTCTACCAGGACCGGGGCTACCACCGTGTCGACCCGAGCACGGCGGTCTGACCCGTTCGCCGGGCGCTGGCTGCCCGCTGTCGGCTCAGCGCTCGGTGAGATCGAGGTCGGTGGACCAGTCGCCGGTGACGAGCATCCGGTCCACCGAGGTCGGGGCGAGGACCCGGTCGACCACGTGCATCGCCGCCCCGCGGACGCCGGCCTGGTCGCCGAGCGCGGTGGTCACCACCTCGAGCTGCTCGCTCGACCCGGGCAGCGCCAGCCGGTAGACCGACTCGCGGATCCCGGCCAGCAGCGGCTCGGAGTCGGCCAGGTAACCCCAGACGGCGATCGCGCCCGGGTTGAGCAGGTTGACCACCGAGGAGAGCGCCTCGCCGACGGCGCGACCCGACTCGCGGAGGGCCTGGACCGCCTCGGGCACACCGTCCTCGGCGAGCCGGAGCACGTCACGGACGTGGTCCAGCGCGAACCCGGACTGCTGCAGCCGCCGGACCAGGGCCTGGCCGCTGGCCACCGCGTTGAGGCAACCGGTGCTCCCGCAGGTGCACGGCACCTCCGAGCCGGCCACCCGGATGTGGCCGAGCTCGCCGGCCAGCCCGCTCACCCCGCGGACCGGGACGCCACGGACGACCAGTGCGGCGTCGATCAGCGTGCCGAGCTTGGCGCACACCATCACCTCGCTCTCCGGCCAGGACGTCCGGTGCTCGGCCAGGGCGAGCAGGTTGACGTCGAGGTCGAGCAGCACCGGCACGCGGTAGCGTCCACGCAGCGCCGTTTCGAGCCGGTCGCGGTCCCACCCGGTGGAGGCGGTACCGAGCGACCGGGCGAAGCCACGGAGCTCGAGCTCGCTGGGCACGCCGACCCCGATCCCGACCACCGAGCCGAGACGCACCCGAGCGCGTCGGAGCAGCGCGGAGAAGCCGTGCTCGACGACCCGGACCAGTCCCTCGGGGCCCTCGCCGAGATCGACCGGGTCGAGACGGTCGGCCAGCACGACGCCGTCGAGATCGGAGAGCGCGGTGCGGCACCCGGTCAGACCGAGGTGAGCCGACAGCACGTGGCCGGCACGCGGACGGAAGACGTACCGCCCCGCCGGACGCCCGCGCTGCCCAGTGAGCTGGGCGGCCACCTCGAGCAGCCCGGCCTCGCAGAGGAAGTCCAGCCGCTGCTGGACGGTCGAGCGGGCCAGCTGGGTGGCGGCAGCCAGCTCGGAGGTCGTGGTGGCTCGCCCCGCGCGCACCAGCGCGAGCAGATGCCCGGCGCCGTCCACCTGCGCCGCGGTCGGCCCCGAACCGTTCCGGGCAGGCGTGGGCGCTGCGGCCATCTCGACGGTCCGCACCATCCGACCTCCCTCTCCGTGCTGCCGGGCACACCCTAGTGCGCCGGGCCGTCGAACAATATTGCCGATTTTCGACGAATAGGGGTTGACGATCATGCATTTGGTTCCTACGGTCGAGCGCAGGGCGGTCGGGAGCGGCCGCACCGGGCCGCGAGTGCAAGGGGGCACGATGTCGTTGCGTCATCCGCGCAGGCCGTCGCTGAGAAGCGGCGCCGTGAAGGTCGGGGCGGCGCTCGGCGCGCTGTTGCTGGCCGGCACCGGTTGCGCGATCAAGACCGACTCCGGGAGCAGTTCGGGCGGTGGCTCGGGGACCGGCACCACCACGCTGACCTTCTGGGAGTACTACCAGGGCACCCAGCTGACCTGGCTGCAGGGGCGGGTGAAGGACTTCGAGGCGAAGAACCCGACCATCAAGGTCAACCTGGTGCAGGCCACCGGTCAGCAGTTCGACCAGAAGTTGCTCGCCTCGGTGGCCACCGGCACCACCCCGGACCTGTTCATCAACAACATCGTGGTCGACTACCCCACCCTGCAGGCCGGCGGCGTGATGGCCGACCTGACGCCGTACTGGGACGCCTACTCCGGCAAGAAGAACTTCCCGGAGAACACCACCTGGACCACCGACGGCAAGGTCTACAACCTGCTGCCGTACACCAACCTGCTCGGGATGTACTACAACAAGGACATCCTCCAGCAGTACGGCATCCAGCCGCCCACCACGCTCGACGAGATGACCGCGGCGATGACCAAGATCAGGGCCGCGGGCAAGTACTCGGGCGTGGCGCTCTCCGGCGCACCGAGCGTCGAGGGTGCCTGGCTGTTCGCCCCGCAGTTCCTCGGGCTGGGCGTGAACTACTGCAACCTCGACGCCAACCAGGCGGCGCTCTCGGCCGCGTTTCAGCGCGTCGCGGCCTGGCGGTCCGACGACGCGCTGCCGCGGGCGGCGGCCACCTGGGACCAGAACGCCTCCTGGCAGCAGTTCATGACCGGCAAGTACGCCTTCGGGCTCAACGGCAACTGGCAGCTCGGCAACGTGAAGAAGGCGAACTTCGCCTACGGCACCACCCAGTTCCCGGCGCCGGCCGGCGGCAAGAGCCAGGTGTTCCCCGGCGGCGAGGGTTACGGCATCGGCGCCAAGAGCAAGAACAAGGACGCGGCCTGGAAGTTCCTCACCGAGGCCATCCTGACCCCGGAGGCCGGTGAGTCGATCTACACCGAGGCGGGGTCGATCCCGGTCGAGTCGCAAGCCGCCGACTCCGACACGCTGAACAAGGACCCGAACGCCGCCCCGTTCGTCAAGGCCGCGCAGGACACCGCCGCCTGGCCCAAGAACAGCCAGACCGCGGCGATGCAGCAGGCTCTGGGCGTCGCGGTCAGCGGCGTGATCTCCGGGCAGACCACCGCCGAAGCCGCCACCAGCAAGGCAATCAGCACCATCGACGCGGCGAAGCAGAAGGGCGGCGGGGGCTGCGCATGACCCTCACCGTCACCACCCGGCCCGCGGCCGGCCGGGTCGCCCCGGTCGGCCGGCGGCGGCGCGACCGGTCGGCCCGGGTGCTCGGGTACAGCGTCCCGGCTTCGCTGGTGCTGCTCGCGATGGCGCTCTACCCGATGGTGGTGCTGTTCCGGATGTCGGTCAGCGACGTCGGGCCCACCAACATCATCGGGCACTGGAACTTCGTCGGGCTGGCGAACTTCGCCGCGGCGGTCGGCGACCCGGCCACCTGGGCGGCCGCACTGCGGACCCTGGCGCTGAGCGCGGTGCTGCTGGTCTCGAACCTGGTGCTCGGTTTCCTCGCCGGAGCGGTGCTGTCCGAGCCCGGCCGGCTGACCAACCTCGTGCTGGGGATCATGGTCTTCGTCTGGGCGCTCCCGCCGCTGGTCAGCGGCAGCGTCTGGAAGTTCGTGCTCAACGACAACGGTGCGGTGAACGCGGTGCTCGGGGTGATCGGCATCCCGGCGGTCCCCTGGCTGAGTTCACCGACCGCCGCGTTGTGGACCGTCTCGGCGGTCACCGCCTGGGCGTCGCTGCCGTTCTCGACGCTGATCCTGCGCGGCGGGATGCTCGCCATCAACCGCGACGTGGTCGAGGCGGCGGCGATCGACGGGGCCGGCTACTGGCGCACCCAGGTGGCGATCGTGCTGCCGCTGCTCCGCCCGACGCTGTGGATCCTGGCCATCCTGACGGTGATCTACTCCTTCAAGAGCTTCGACTTCTTCTACGTCCTCACCCAGGGCGGGCCCGGCACGGCGACCAACACCCTGCCGGTGCTGTCCTACTACGCCGCGTTCAACCAGTTCGAGATGAGCAGCGGCGCGACCGTCGCGGTGCTCTCGATGGTCGTGGTGGCGGTCTTCGCCGTGCCCTACGTCCGCAGCATCAACCGCGAGGACCAGGAGTGAGCACCCAGGGAGGACCGGCGTGACCACCGCGCGCATCCGGGCGCTGTTCACCGTGGTCAAGGTGCTGCTCGGGCTGCTCTTCCTGCTGCCGCTGGTCTGGATCGTGCTGACCTCGTTCAAGAGCGAGATCCAGGTGCTCCAGGCGCCGAACAGCGTGATCTTCACCCCGACGCTCTCGACCTACCGCGAGGTCATCGGCTCCAGCCTGGGCGCGATCCTCACCTCGGTGCAGATCGCCGTCTTCGTCACCGCGGCGGTCGTGCTGCTGGCGGTGCCGGCCAGCTTCGCCATCTCCCGACGGCTCAGCGCCGGCGTCACCCGCTACATCTCGGTGTTCCTGGCCGTGCTGCTGGTGCTGCAGATGATCCCGCAGCCGATGACGGTCATCCCGCTCTACAGCGTGCTGGCCAGCTGGCACATCCTCGGCAGCCTCGGCGGGCTGATCCTGGCCGACATCACCCTGCTGCTGCCGTTCGCGATCATGCTGCTCCGGCCGTTCGCCATGGCCATCCCGCCCGCCCTCTACGAGGCTGCGCAGATCGACGGCGCCAACCGCTGGCGTTCCTTCCGCTCGATCACCGTGCCGATGATGAGCAACGGCATCTTCACCGTGATCAGCGTCATCTTCATCTCCTCCTGGGGCGAGTTCGTCTACGCGATCAACTTCCTGCCCCAGGGCACGGTGCTGCCGGTCAGCGGCCTGCTGGCCAGCCAGAACACCACCTACGCCGCGAACTGGAACAGCCTGATGGCCCTCGCCGTGCTGACCTCGCTGCCGCTGCTGATCGTGTTCATCGTGTCGCAGAAGCGGCTGGTCAACGGCCTCTCGCTCGGCGCGGTGAAGTGACTGGGACGGATCCCGGCCGACCGACGGTCGCGCTGGTCGGCGCCCTCGACACCAAGGCCGAGGAGTACCGGTTCGTCCGCGACCGGCTGCGGGCCTCCGAGCTCGCCACCCTGGTGGTCGACGTCGGCGTGCTCGGGTCACCCCGGCTCGAGGCCGACCTCTCGCGCGACCGGGTCGCGGCCGCCGGCGGGGTCGCGCTGGACGGCCTGGTCGACCGCCACGACCGGAACGCGGCGATGGAGGCGATGGCCACCGGCGCGGCCCGGCTGGTCGCCGAGCGGCAGGTCGCCGGAGAGGTGTCCGCAGTGGTCGTGCTCGGCGGCTCGAACGCCGGCTTCGTGATGAGCCGGATCGCCCCGGCGTTGCCGTTCGGGGTGCCCAAGGTGCTGGTCTCCACCATGGTGGCCGGGGACACCCGGCCCTACGTCGGCACCAGCGATCTGATCATGTTCGCGCCGGTGGTCGACCTGGCCGGCCTGAACTCGGTCAGCGCGCCGGTGCTCGCCCGGGCCGCCGACGCGGTGGCCGGGATGCTCGCCGGGGCACCGGTGCCGCCGCCGCCCGCAGGCGCCCGGATCGCCGCGACGATGGTGGGGCTGACCACGCCGCTGGTCACCGCCGTCCAGCAGCACGTGGTCGCCGGTGGCGGCGAGCTGCACGTGTTCCACTGCACCGGCACCGGTGGGCGCGCGATGGAGGCGATGATCGGCGACGGCGTCTTCGACGCGGTGGCCGACCTCACGCCCACCGAGCTGGTCGACGCCGAGCTCGGCGGGATCTGCACCGCCGGGCCGGACCGGATGACCGCCGCCGGTCGGCGCGGGCTCCCCCAGCTGGTCAGCGCGGGCGCTCTCGACATGATCAACTTCGGACCGCGGGACACCGTCCCGGCCCGCTTCGCCGGACGTCGCCTGCACCAGCACAACCCGGTGATCACCCTGGTGCGCACCAGTCCGGAGGAGAACGCGCGCATCGGCGCCGTGATCGCCACCCGGCTCAACGCGTCCACCGGACCGGTCGAGGTGCTGGTGCCGGCCCGAGGGTTCTCCGCGATCGCCGTCCGGGGCGAGCCCTTCCACGATCCCGATGCCGACCGCGCGCTGATCGCGGCCCTCGAGCGCGACCTGGCGCCCCGGATCCCGCTGCACGTCCTCGATCTGGCCGTCAACGACCCCGAGTTCGCCGCCGAGGCCATCGCCACCCTCGACCGCCTGACCGGCCGGACCCACGTCCCGCCGTCCCGACCGACCGCACTCTCCGAGAGGTGACCCGAGCATGCCCACACGACCCGCGCCGCCCACCCGCACCGAGATCCTCACCCGGCTGAGGGAGAAGGTCGCCGCCGGCCACCCGATCATCGGCGGCGGCGCCGGCACCGGGCTCTCGGCCAAGTGCGCCGAGGCCGCCGGTCTGGACTTCATCGTCATCTACAACTCCGGGCGCTACCGGATGGCCGGGCGGTCGTCGATGGCCGGGCTGATGCCCTACGGCGACGCCAACGCGATCGTGATGGAGATGGCCGGCGAGGTGCTCCCGGTGGTCGACCGGATCCCGGTGGTGGCCGGCGTCTGCGGGTCGGACCCGTTCCGGCTGATGCACCGGTTCCTCCGCGAGGTCAAGGACGCGGGTTTCTCCGGCGTCCAGAACTACCCGACGGTCTGCCTGTTCGACGGGATCATCCGGGCCAACCTCGAGGAGACCGGGCTCGGCTTCGACCGCGAGGTCGACATGATCGCCCAGGCCCGCGAGCTGGACCTGCTGACCTGCACCTACGTCGCGAACCCGGACGAGGCGGCCGCGATGGCCGCCGCCGGGGCCGACATCGTCGTCCCGCACATGGGCTTGACCACGTCGGGGATGATCGGCGCGCAGACCGCGCTCGGACTCGAGGAGAGCAAGGTGAAGGTCGGCGAGCTGGCCCGGGCCGCCCGCGAGAAGAACCCCGACGTGCTGGTGGTCTGCCACGGCGGGCCCATCGCCGGACCGGAGGAGGCTGCCGAGGTGATCGGCGCGGTTCCCGAGGTGCAGGGCTTCCTCGGCGCGTCGAGCATGGAGCGACTGCCCACCGAGGTCGCGATGGTCGAGCACATGAGCCGGTACACCAGGATCACGCTCTGATGCACCGGATGACGATCCTCTACGAGCGACCCGACGACCTCGCCGCGTTCCGGCGCTACTACGAGGACACCCACGTGCCGCTCGCCCGCCGCATGCCCGGACTGACCGGCTGGAACCTGTGCTGGCTCGACGAGGCCGCCGGGGACGCGGCCGCGGACGGGGTGGGAGCGGGGACCGACTGGGCGCTGGTGGCCGAGCTCTACACGGTGGACCGGGAGGCGATGACCGCGATGCTCGATTCTCCCGAGGGTCGCGCGGCGCGGGCCGATCTGGACAACTTCGTGACGGCGCGGGTGGTCTTCCTGACCGGTGACGAGGTCGAGGTGGCGCTCGCGTGAGCCGCGGGCTGACGATCGCCGTCGTCGGACTGGGTTTCGGCTCGGACTTCGTCCCGATCTACCTCTCGCACCCCGACGTGGCCCGAGTGGTCATGGTCGACACCGACTCCGAGCGGCGACGACGGCTGGCCGCGAGCTTCGCGATCGAGGACGGCTACGACGACCTCGACCAGGCGCTCGAGGATCCGGACGTGGACGCGGTGCACGTCCTGACCCCGGTCTTCCTGCACGCACCGATGGTGGTGCGCGCACTCGGAGCCGGCAAGCACGTCGCCTGTGCCGTCCCGATGGCCACCACGCTGGACGACCTGTCCATGATCATCGAGGCGCAGCGGACTTCGGGCCGCAACTACATGATGATGGAGACCACGGTCTACGCCCGCGAGTACCTGGCGGTGCGGCGGATGCAGGAGGCCGACGAGCTCGGCGCGCTGACCCTCTATCGCGGCTACCACGTCCAGAACCTCGACGGGTACCCGCGCTACTGGCAGGGCTACCCGCCGATGCACTACCTAACCCACGCGCTGTCGCCGCTGCTCGCGCTGCTCGACACCACGGTGGCGACGGTCACCACACACGGCGCGGGACGGCTGACCCCCGACCGCGCGGTCGGCGGCTTCGACAACCCGTTCCCGGCCGAGGTCGGGCTGTTCCGGCTGCACGACAGCGACGTGCTCGCCGACATCACGATGGCGTTCTCGCAGACCGCGCGGGCCTACGTCGAGGGCTTCTCGCTCTACGGCCAGCGGCGCGGCATCGAGTGGCCGATCGACAACGAGGGCCCGCTGACCGTGTTCGACATGAGCGGACCGCCTGCCGGTGGGCGCGGCAACCAGGTGACGACGTCCAGCCTCGAGGTGCCCGACCGGCCGGAACTGTTGCCCGAGCCACTGCGGCCGTTCGTCCGACCGACCCGGTTCCGGCACGGCGCGATGACCGAGCCCGTCGACGTCGGCGCCCACCACGGCGGCTCGCACCCGTTCCTGGTCCACGAGTTCGTCTCGAGCATCGTCGAGCAACGTCTGCCGGCCATCGACGCGGTCCGCTCGGCCGCCTGGACGGCCCCGGGCATCTGTGCCCACGCCTCCGCGCTCGCCGGGGGCCGCGAGGTCGAGGTGCCCGCCTTCGGTTGAGCGCCAGTTGCGGCTCCGCGCTTCGACGGGCTCAGCACGCGGACGCGAGTGCGAACCCCCACCCAGTGCCCTGAGCCTGTCGAAGGGCGAGCTCGGCGCTTCGACAAGCTCAGCGCGCGTCTTGAGGAGCATCCCTTCCACGGTTGGGTCGACCCTCCACTCACCACAAGCGCTTCGGCAGGCTCTGCGCGCGTCCTGGCTGAGCGCAGGACGTGGGCTCAGGGGGTGTCGGGCTCGGCGAGGGCGATGCCCTGGGTCGCGGCCCAGGAACCGATGTCGCGGCGCTCGATCGCGGTGGCCATCAGCTCCGGGAACTGGTCGGGGGTGCAGGCGAAGGTCGGGACGCCGACGGCGGCGAGGGCCGCAGCGTGGTCGGCGTCGTAGCCGGGGCGACCGGAGTCGCTCAGCGCGAGCAGGGTGATCATGGTCGCCCCGGAGCCGACCACCGCGGCGGCCCGACGGACCAGCTCCTCGGCGAGCCCGCCCTCGTAGAGGTCGGAGATCAGCACCAGCACGGTGTCCTCGGGTTGCTCGATCAGCCCCTGGCAGTAGGCCAGCGCCTGGTTGATGTCGGTGCCGCCACCGAGCTGGACCCCGAACAGCAGGTCGACCGGGTCGTCGAGCTCGTCGGTCAGGTCGGCCACCGCGGTGTCGAAGACCACCAGCCGTGTGTCCACCGACCGCAGCGAGGCCAGCACCGCACCGAACACGCTGGCGTAGACCACCGACTCGGCCATCGAGCCCGACTGGTCGAGACACAGGATGATCCGGCGCTCCACCCTCGTGCTGCGCCGGGCGTGCCCGACCAACCGCTCCGGGATCACCGTCCGGTGCTCGGGCTGGTAGTGCCGCAGGTTCGCGCTGATGGTGGCCGGCCAGTCCACGTCGGACGGTCGCGGGCGCCGGGTCCGCGCCGACCGGTTCAGCGCGCCGGTGACCGCCTGGACGGTGGCCGACCGCAGCCGCTCCTCGAGCTGGTCGGTGACCGTCCGCACCACCGCGCGGGCCGTCTCGCGCGACCGCTCGGGGATCACCCGGTTGAGCCCGACCAGCGTGGTCACCAGCCCCAGGTCGGGCTGGACGGCCCGCATCAGCTCGGGTTCGAGCAGCAGCTCGGTCAGTCCGAGCCGGCTCATGGCGTCCGACTGGAGCACCTGGACCACCGAGGACGGGAAGTAGGTGCGGATGTCGCCCAGCCAGCGGGCCACCCGCGGCGCCGACGCCCCCAGACCACCCCGACGCGGTCCGTCGTAGAGCTCGCGGAGCGCGGCGTCGCGGCGCTGGTCGTCGTCGTCGAGCGTCGCCGCCTCACCGATGCCGTCGGCGTCCTCACCGCCGAGCACCAGCCGCCACCGGATCAGCCGGTGCCGGTCCTCGCCCGCGTCCGCGTCGTCGGACAGCACGTCCTCCTCGCTCACCGGTCGTCCTCCGGGCCGGGCAGACCCAGCAGCCGGGTCACGGTGGCCAGCGCAGGCGCGGCCAGCGCCAGGTCGAGCCCGAGCGACGCCTCGACCACCCGTTCCCCGGTCCCGATCCGGCGCAGCCGCTCGCCGAGCAGCCGCCGCTCCCCCGGCTCGAACCGAGCGAACGTCCGCCGAACCAGCGGCAGCAGGTCCTCGAACACCGGTTCGGGCGCCGCAGCCAGCCAGCCGTCGATGGTGGCCAGCAGGTCGTCGCCGTGGATCAGCAGCATCGCCTCGCCGGTCAGGAAGCCGTCGAGCCAAGCCGCCGCCGCGGGGGCCGGCGTCCCGGTCGAAAGCCTTCGGGCCAGCCGCCGGGCGGCGGTGTCGCGGTCGACCAGCCCGGCGTCGAGCAGCAGCCGGGTGGCCCGTCCGGACACCGAGCCGTGTACGCGGTCGTCGGCGGCCACCGCGGCCAGCGCCTGTCGCCACGGACCGGTCAGCGCGGGCCGGTCGAGCAGCGTGATGCCGCGGTCGGCACTCTCCACCGCCGTCCGGGCGGTCTGGGCGCCGTCGTCGTCCAGCCCGACGCAGGCGGCCCGCAACCCGACCGCGACCCGGACCACCACCGTCTCCAGCACGGCGGACACCTCGCCGAGGTCGACGCCGCGGACGTCGCCGTAGCGGCAGGTGCGACTGAGCGGCTCGACGGTGCGGAGCAGCGCCAGGGTGTCGTGCTGCCGGGCCGTGCGTTCGGCGAGCACGGCGACCGCGGCCCGCAGCCCGTCCGGCAGGTCGGCGAGCAGGCACCGCTCGATCAGCACGCCGAGTGCGGTCAGGTCGGACGCGTCACGGGCCAGCTCGGCGGCGCGCGCGGCGGCGGCGTCGGGCACGGTGGTGCCGTAGAGGCTGGCCTCGATCACCGCGACGGCCAGCTCCGGCGACCAGGCCAGCTCCCAGGCCTCCTTGAAGGTGCCGGTGCTGCGACCGGCGTCGACCTCACGGCCCCACCCGATGCCCAGCAGGTCGAGCCGGTGCAGCAACACCGAGCGCGCCAGCTGGCTCTCGCGGCGCAGGTCGATCTCGATGGTCCGCGGCTCGGCGGTGACCGGCAGCCGCAACCGGCGCTGGGTGGCGGCGAGGTCGGCGGCGAGCGGGACGGTCGGGGTCGAGTCGGGCACCCGCCCCAGCTCCTCGCCCACCACGAGCGTCCGGTCGATCAGCCGGAGCGGCAGGTCGGAGCCCTCGGTGAGCACGGTCCGGGCGGCGTCCTCGAGCTCGGTCAGCCCGACCGACGGACGCCCGCGGACCGCGGCCAGCGCCCCGGCCAGCCGGGTCGCCTCGACCACCGAGGCGACCGAGGTGTCGAGCTGTTGCTCGCGGAGCGCGCGGCCGACCCGGACGAACCAGGAGGCGACCACCGCGTCGTCGGGGGTGGTGAACAGGTGCCGGTACCAGCCGGGCGAGCGGACGCCGGCGCCGTAGCCGCTGGCGTAGCCGAGCCGGGCCGCGCTCCACGGCACCCAGGTGGCCCGCACCTTGATCCGGGGCTGCCGGACCGTCAGGGCGGTGTCGCGCGCGACCGGCGGAAAGGCCGCGGGATCCAGCACGGGGGCGTGGAAGGCGCCACAGACCACGGCGATCCGCGACCGGCCGGCCTTGAGCTCGGCCCGCAGCGTCCGGCGCATGAACGCCTCGCGGCGCGGGTCGTCGTCGTCGGCGAGCTGGTCGCGCGCCCCGGCCATCGCCTCGCGCAGAGCGGCGAAGTGCGTCAGGGCCGAGGTCTCGGCGCCGGTCCGTCGCTGCTCGACGGCGTCCTCCCACCACCGCTCGGGGTCGTCGTAGCCGGCCGCCTCGGCCAGCGCCGCGATCGGGTCGCTGCGGCGGAGCGCCACCCCGGCGGCGCGACCCGGCCGACCGCGACGCGGCTCGGCGTCATGATCATCGGCGTCGTGATCACCAGCGTCATGATCATCAGCGTCATCATCCTCAGCGTCATGATCACCAGAGTCATGATCAACACCGTCGTCACGACCACGGTCGAGGTGATCACCGGCGAGCAGGTGGGTGGCCGGCAGGTCGGCGAACCGGACCTCGACGCCGTGCTCCAGCGCCCAGCGCAGCGCCACCCACTCGGGCGAGAACACCGCGAACGGATAGAACACCGCCCGGCGGGGCTGGTCGACGGCATAGACCAGCGCGGCCACCGGTGGCACCAGGTCGGGATCGGCCGCGGTGGCCACCAGGTCGTCGAGCTCGGGCGGGCCCTCGATCACCACCAGCTCGGGGCCCAGCTCGTCCAGCGCGCGGAGCACCGAGCGTGCCGATCCCGGCCCGTGGTGCCGGACGCCGAGCACCTCGACCCGCGGTCCGCCCACCTGCTCTGGCTGCTCGGCCGCCGCGACCTGCGAGACCTGCTCGACCGGGGGCACGGGTCAGCCGAGCTCGCGGCAGGCGCGGTAGAGGTCGGCCCAGCTGCGGCGGTCCTTGACCACCGTCTCCAGGTACTCCTGCCAGACCAGCCGGTCCTGCACCGGGTCCTTGACCACCGCGCCGACGAGCCCGGCGGCGACGTCGTCGGCCCGGACGGTGCCGTCGCCGAAGTGCGCGGCCAGGGCGAGACCGTTGGTCATCACCGAGATCGCCTCGGCCGTCGACAGCGTCGCCGACGGCGACTTGACCGTGGTGCGCTGGTCGGCGGTGGTCCCCGACCTGAGCTCGCGGAACACCGTGACCACCCGCTCGATCTCGCTGGTCGCGCCGACGTCGGCGGGCAGGGCGAGCCCGGCACCGATCGCCGCCACCCGGGTGCGGACGATCTCCACCTCCTGCTCGAGGGTGTCCGGCAGCGGCAGCACCACGGTGTTGAACCGGCGCTTGAGCGCCGAGGACAGCTCGTTGACGCCCTTGTCGCGGTTGTTGGCGGTGGCGATCACGTTGAACCCCGGCCGCGCCGGCACCTGGGTGTCGAGCTCGGGCACCGGGAGCGTCTTCTCGCTGAGGATGGTGATCAGCGCGTCCTGGACGTCGGCGGGGATCCGGGTCAGCTCCTCGATGCGGACGACCGCGCCCGACTCCATCGCCCGCATCACCGGGCTCGGCACCAGCGCCGCGCGGCTCGGTCCCTCGGCCAGCAGCCGGGCGTAGTTCCAGCCGTAGCGCAGCGACTCCTCGGGCGTCCCGGCGGTGCCCTGGACGACCAGCGCCGAGCTGCCGGAGACCGCGGCGGCCAGGTGCTCACCGACCCAGGTCTTGGCGGTCCCGGGGACGCCGAGCAGCAGCAGCGCCCGGTCGGTGGCCAGCGAGGCGACCGCGATCTCCATCAGCCGCCGCGAGCCCAGGTACTTCGGGGTGATCACCGTGCCGTCGCCGAGGGTGCCGCCGAGCAGGTAGGTGGTGACCGCCCACGGCGACAGCCGCCAGCGCGGTGGCCGCGGCCGGTCGTCGGCGGCGGCCAGCGCGGCGAGCTCGTCGGCGTAGGCCACCTCGGCGGGTTCGCGGAGCACCTCGCGGGCCGTGAGCACCTCGGCCCCGGGTGCGGGGTCGTGGTCCGGGGCGGGTGGCGTCGTCATCGGAAGGCCTCGCTGATCGATCGGCGGAGTGAGTGGACCTGCAGGACGGCGCGGAGGGTGGTGGCCAGCGACCGGTCGAGACCGGCCTCGGAGAGCCAGCCTTCCACCGCGGGCAACGCGGCCGGGTCGAGGGCCGTGGACAGCGGGGCCCGCAGGGCGGTGACCGTGGCCGCCGGGTGGGGCAGCGCGTGCAGCCGGGCCAGCACCGCGCGGCTGAATGCCGCCGACCAGGGCTCGTCCAGCGTCGCGAAGGCCGACTCGAGCACCGGCCGGCTCGCCGGCGCCGCCGCCGACGGACCGCCGGCCCGCCCGGCCGATCGGGCGTCCCGGACCCGGGGCTCCAGCAGCCCGAGGACGACCCGCTCGCGTCGCTCGGGCGGCAGCACCGGCAGCAGCCCGGGCAGCAGGCCCGGGCCCGGGTCGCGGTCGAGCAGCGCACCCGCCCAGTCCGGGTCGCGCTGGTCGCGGGCCGCGCGCGCCAGCCCGCGGAGGACGTCCGGGTCGGTGATCCGTTCGAGCGTGGTCTCCGGGTCGGCCCGGGCGAGCTCGCGCCAGACGGCCAGCGGTGCGGCGGCGCAGATCTGCTCGAGCCACCAGCCGCGGGCCGAACGCTGCGGCGGGGGCGGTCCGAGTCCGTCGCGGACCCCGGCCGGGTCCGGGTCGGCCGGGACGCCGATCTCGAGCCGCCGGCCGGTCAGCCCGGCCCGGTGGACCAGCGTGCGCAACCGGTCGGCCATCCGGCCGGCCCGGGCCGAGCCCGGCAGCCGGTCGAGCAGGGTGGCCGCGGTCTCCCGGACGGCGCGGCCGCGGTCGTCGAGCGCACGCTCGAGCAGCGGCTCGTCGTCCGGCCCGATCCCGACGGCCAGCGCGGCGAGCAGGTCAGCCCGGTCGCGGGCCCCGTCGGTGGTCCAGGTCGACTCCACCAGCACCCGGCCGCGCGCCGGGTCGGTGCGGCGGAGTCGCCCGAGCAGCGCGACCCGGGCCGGGGTGGGCGTGCGGGCCCAGTCCGCTCCAGCAGGGGCCGCGTCTACAGATACCGCGTCGGCAGGTGCCGCGTCAGCGGGGGCGGAGGGATCCGGTGCCGGGACGGCCTCCTCGAGCCGACCGAGCCAGCGCCAGTCCGGGTTGAGCGCGGCCAGCCACCGGCCACGCCGGCCGACCACCGCGGCGACGGCCGGTCGGAGGTCGCGGTCGCGGGCCCCGAGGGCCAGCACCACGGGCAGCAGCGGCGGGGTCACCAGCACCCGGGCGGCCCGGGCGTGCGCGAGCCAGTGGACGACCAGACCGCGCTGGTCGACGGGCCCGGGTGGGCTGGTCAGCACCAGCTCGAGCAGCTGCACGGCGCGGGCCCCGGCCGTCGGCGCGGTCTCCGCGGGCGCCGGTTCGGCGACCGGCACCGGACCGGGACGGCGGCCGACGCGGTCGAGCACCCCGGCCAGCGCCGCAGCGTCGAGCAGGGCCACCGCGGCGTCCGGAATCGCGGCGGCGTCCGGAGTCGCGGCGGCGCCCGCGGTGCCGCCGTCGGCGGTCTGCGCCGCGGGCGCGCCGAGCCCCGCCGGCAGCGGCGGGACACCGCGGCGGGCCGTCCCCAACAGCGCCGCGGTGCCGAGCTCGCGCCACCAGTGGTCCACCGGGTCGGATCCGGCCGCCTCGACCACGCTCGGGTCCACGACGGTCACC
This sequence comes from Microlunatus kandeliicorticis, assembly GCF_014137855.1. GTDB lineage: Bacteria > Actinomycetota > Actinomycetes > Propionibacteriales > Propionibacteriaceae > Microlunatus > Microlunatus kandeliicorticis. The sequence continues at coordinate 687,016 of NZ_JACGWT010000001.1, read as the reverse complement.
ATCCCACCAACCCGCCGCCGACCGCGGCGGCCAGCGGCCGCAGCCGGCCGTGCTCGTACTCGCCGAACAACCGGTCGGCCCGGCCACCGGTCAGCGCGAGCAGCGGCCACGGCTCGACGTCGGCGGTCAGCGCGAACCCGGTGCCGTCGGCGGCCGCGGCCACCAGCCGCCCGGGGCGCTCCGGGTCCGGCCCGACCGTGACCCGGTCGAGCAGCACCGGCATCCGCTGGGCCCACGGGTTGGCCGCGACCAGCGCGGCGAACGCCTCGGCCACCTGCGCCGGCGGCGTCCCGGCCGGCGGGGTCTCGCCGGTGGCCACCACCAGCGGCTCGTCGACGAACAGCCCGCGTCGCGGCCCCCGGCCGGGGTACAGGGCCACCGCGGCCTCCAGGGTCGAGCCGACCGTCCTAGCCACCGGCAGCACCTGTCCACCGGCGGCGAAGTCGAGGAACTGGACGGTCAGCCCGCTCTCCGCCCCGCGCAGCCAGGTGCGCTGCTGGAGCAGCCGGCCGTCGTCGGTGCGGTGCGCACCGAGCACCAGCCAGCGGTCGCGGACGCTTCCCCGGCGGCGGACGCTCTCGCTCGCCACCGACCACCCCAGGTAGGCCCGCAGGTCGCCGAGCTGGTCGTCGTCGAGCCGGTCGCGGCCCAGCCAGGCGCGGGTGGCGGTCCACCACCGGCCCAGCGCGCGGAGCAGCGCCGCGGCCCAGTCGGTCCGCCCCGCCACCTCACCGCCCACCGACCGGACGTCCTCGGCCAGCCCGGGCAGCTGGGCGTCGACCAGTCGGGCGGCCACCTGGTCCCACCAGCCGTACGGCTGCTGCCGGGCCGCCGCCGTCCCGGTGCGGGCCAGGTCGGTCAGCCAGCGGGAGAAGTCGTCGACGCCGGCGTCCATCAGCGCCAACCGGCGGGCCAGCCGCAAGGCCGCGGCGGCCTCGTCGGGCTGCCGGGTGGTGGCCGCCGCGGCGTCCCGGGACGCGTTCCGAGCCGCGCGCTCGGCCGCCCAGGCCGCGGTCGCCTGGTCCGAGGGCGTCGCGACCTCGGCCACCGAGCCCTGGCCGTCGACCCAGAGCAGCAGCAGCGCGAGACCGTGCTTGCACGGGAACTTCCGGCTCGGACAGCTGCACCGGAACGCCGGCCCGGTCAGGTCGACGCTCACCTGGTAGGGCGTCCGGCCCGAGCCCTGGCACCGGCCCCAGACCAGCAGGTTGGTCGAGCCGGTCTCCGACCACGGCCCCGGCCGGGCCAGCCGGCGGGCGGCCGCCAGCGACGCCTGGTCGGGGGCCAGGGCGGCGACCTGGGCGTGGCTCCAGCGGCTCATGACCCCGCCATCATCACCGACGGCACCGACAGTCGGACGGTCGGCTGACGACCCGCTGAACGGGGATGAACTGCTTCGCCCGAAGACTTGATTCGTTCCAGATTGTGCGCCACCGTAGGCGGTGCAGCGCCTGTCTGCCCCACCGAGACCTCCGAGACAGCGAAGGATCCATGTCAGACACCGATCGCACCGAGCACGTCGACAACGACACCCGCGAAGGGTTCATGAACACCGAGGAGGCGGGCGGGTGCCCGGTCGGCTTCGGGCGTGGCAGCTACCCCACCGAGGGCGGTAACTCCAACCAGCGCTGGTGGCCCCGGTCGCTCAACCTCTCCGTGCTCCGCAAGCACGGCCCGGCCTCCGACCCGATGGACGCCGACTTCGACTACGCGGCCGAGTTCGCGACTGTCGACCTCAACGAGCTCCGGGCCGACATCCAGCAGGTGATGACCACCTCGCAGCCCTGGTGGCCGGCCGACTTCGGCCACTACGGCCCGTTCTTCATCCGGATGGCCTGGCACAGCGCCGGCACCTACCGGGTCGCCGACGGCCGCGGCGGCGCGGGCGCGGGGATGCAGCGGTTCGCCCCGCTGAACAGCTGGCCGGACAACGCCAGCCTGGACAAGGGCCGGCGGCTGCTCTGGCCGGTCAAGGCCAAGTACGGCAAGCGGCTCAGCTGGGCCGACCTGATCATCTTCACCGGCAACTGCGCGCTCGAGTCGATGGGGCTGAAGCCGTTCGGTTTCGCCGGCGGGCGCCGCGACGTCTGGGAGCCAGACCAGGACGTCTACTGGGGCCCGGAGGAGACCTGGCTCGGTGACGAGCGCTACACCGGTGACCGCGAGCTCGAGTCGCCGCTGGCCGCCGTCCAGATGGGTCTGATCTACGTCAACCCGGAGGGCCCGAACGGCAAGCCGGACCCGCGGGCGTCCGCGGTGGACATCCGCGAGACCTTCGGCCGGATGGCGATGAACGACGAGGAGACCTTCGCCCTGATCGCCGGCGGCCACACCTTCGGCAAGACCCACGGTGCCGCTGATCCCGACCAGTACGTCGGCCCGGAGCCCGAGGGCGCCCCGATCGAGCTGCAGGGCCTCGGCTGGGCCAACAGCTTCGGCTCGGGCAAGGGCCGCGACGCGATCACCAGCGGCATCGAGGTGACCTGGACCTCCACCCCCACGCAGTGGAGCAGCAAGTACCTGGAGAACCTCTACAACCTCGAGTGGGAGCTGACCAAGAGCCCCGCCGGCGCCTACCAGTGGCAGCCGGCCGGCGGCGCCGCGGCGAACACCGTCCCCGATCCCGAGGACGGCACCCTCACCCGGCCGCCGACGATGCTGACCACCGACATCGCGCTCAAGGTCGACCCGGTCTACAACGAGATCGGCCACCGGTTCCTCGCCGACCCGGACGCGTTCGCCGACGCCTTCGCGCGGGCCTGGTTCAAGCTGACCCACCGCGACATGGGGCCGATCCAGCGCTACCTCGGCCCGGAGGTCCCCGCCGAGGAGCTGATCTGGCAGGACCGCGTCCCTGCGGTCGACCACCCGCTGGTCACCGACGCCGACGTCGCCGAGCTCAAGAGCCGGGTGCTCGACTCGGGTCTGTCGGTCGCCGACCTCGTCAAGACCGCCTGGGCCTCGGCCTCGACGTTCCGCAGCAGCGACAAGCGCGGCGGCGCCAACGGCGCCCGGATCCGGTTGGAGCCGCAGAGCGGCTGGGAGGTCAACGAGCCCGACGAGCTGCACCGGGTGCTCACCACCCTCGAGGGGGTCCGGTCGGCGTTCAACGAGCGGACGGGCGGCGGGACGAAGATCTCGCTGGCCGACCTGATCGTGCTGGCCGGCGACGCGGCGCTGGAGAAGGCGGCCGCCGACGGCGGTCACCCGATCACCGTGCCGTTCACCCCGGGCCGGACCGACGCCACCCAGGAGCAGACCGACGTCGAGTCGTTCGTCCACCTCGAGCCCACCGCGGACGGCTTCCGCAACTACCTGGGCAAGGGCCACCGGCTGCCGGCCGAGTACCAGCTGGTCGACCGGGCCAACCTGCTCGGGCTGACCGCGCCGGAGATGACCGTGCTCGTCGGTGGTCTGCGGGTGCTCGGCGCCAACGTCGGCGGGTCGCCCCACGGCCAGCTGACCGACCGGCTCGGGACGCTGAGCAACGACTTCTTCGTCAACCTGCTGGCCTTCGGGACCGACTGGAAGCCGGTCGAGGGCGAGGAAGGCACCTACCAGGCCGTGGACAGCGCGACCGGGGAGAAGAAGTGGACCGGCACCCGCAACGACCTCGTCTTCGGGTCCAACTCCGAGCTGCGGGCGGTGGCCGAGGTCTACGCCAGCGACGACGCGGGTGAGAAGTTCGTCCGCGACTTCGCCGCGGCCTGGACCAAGGTCATGAACGCCGACCGCTACGACCTGCTGGAGGGCTGACCTCCCGGGTCCGACCGGTTCCGACGGCCGGGTCCTGCCCCCGCTCCCTTCCGAGCGGTAGGGCGGGGGCCGGCCGTCGGCGTTCCCGGGGTCGCCTGACCCTCGGCCCGAGCCGCGGCCCGGGCGGCGCGCTTCGCCTCGCGCTCGACGACCGCGGGCGAGCGCACCGGCCAGTGGTAGGGCAGGTCAGCCGGGGTGTCGGCCGGGAACAGCGGCCCGTAGTGGTGGGGGTCCTTGCCGAGCAGGGCGGACCGGTGGCTGCGGTGCAGGGTCTCGTCGCCCAGCCACCCGGGCAGCGCCCCCGCCGCGTCGAGCTCGGGCCAGCTGCGGATGCCGGTGATCCCGGCGGCCGCGAGGTCGGCCCGGATCGTGTCGGCGCAGGTGTCGCCGAAGCCGTGCGCGGTCCAGAGCGTGCAGGCCAGCAGCCCGTAGCGGCCCAGCGCCTCCTCGAAGCCCTTCCACATCAGCACAGCCGGGTGGTTCGCCCAGGCGTAGCCCGGCACGGTCAGGGCGCGGACGATCTGGATCACCTCGACCCGCTGCTTGCCGAGCCGCTTGACGTCGAGCGTGCGCAACGAGGTCTCGGCGTCGGGGAACGGGAGGAACGTCTGCAGGGGGCTCGCCTCCGGGCGGCGGGCGGCACGGTGACCGCGGACGGCAGCGCCGCCGGCTGGACGCCCGTCCAGGCTAGGCGGTCCGTGACCGGGCCCGACGGGGCCGGGAGGTCACGGAACGGTGCCGCTCAGTGGCGGCGGAGCCGCTGGTCGCGCGCCACCGTGCGCAGCGCGTGCGCGGCGGCCCGCTCGGCCCCGACCAGCATCTTGTCCGCGGTGTGCGCGATGGCCCCGATGGCCGCGTACCACTGGATGTCGCCGGCCGGCGAGCCGAGCACGACCCGCCGTGGATGCGGACGTCCCGCCGCGTCGATCAGCAGGAACTCGTCGGTGGTGACGTCGAGGGTCGCGGTCTCGATCACCCCGCCGTCGGGACCGCGGACGGCGTGGAACCGGGCCTGCCCGTCGGCGAGCTGCGAGCGGACCAGCGGGTCGTCGGTGCGCCGCAGGTCGCCGAGGCTGACCCGGGCGTCGACCAGCGCGTGCGCGGTGCGCCGCTGCCCGGGCACGGCGGTCCGGGCCACGAACCGCTCGTCCTCGACGTCGATCCGCAGCCCGGGCCCGAGCAGCTCGACCAGCCCGGCCCGGCGGAGCGCGACCAGCTGTTCGAAGCGCTCGGGCGGTGGACCGCTGGCCAGGGCCAGCGCCCGCGGCCAGAAGACGTCCCGCAGCACGGTGATCACCGAGGCGGGCTCGAACACCCGGGCCAGCACCAGCCGGCTGATCCGGCGCCGCGCGGTGTCGACGGCGCGGTGGGCGATCTTGTCGGCGTTCTGCTCGGGCCGGCGGATCCGGTCGAGCTCCGCGGCGACGTAGTCGTCGACGAAGGCCTGCCAGTCGTCCTCGTCGGCGAACGGACCGTGCGCGGTGGCCGGGTGGGCCGCCGCGTCGAGGTCGAAGCGGCCGGTCGTTCCGGGGCCCGGCGGGGCGGGGCCGGTCGGGTCCGCGGCTCGCGCGGCGGCGTGGACGTCGGCCAGGTCGGCGCGCAGCGCAGCCAGCGTCTCGGCAGCGTCGAGGTCCTCGCGGCCGGCGTGCTCGGCGAGCACGCTCCGCTCCCAGCTCGCGGACAGCCGGGGCAGCTCGACAGGACGGGGCAACGCGTCGGCGAACCAGGCCTTGGCCCGGTAGGGCAGCGCGTGCCGCGAGCCGGCGACCAGCTGCGGTTCGCGGCCGGAGGCGAGATAGACCAGCTCGCCGTCACCGCGGCGGGCGAAGCGGCCGCCGCGCCCGGTGGTCAGCAGCCCCACCACGTCGAAGAAGTTGGCCCCGAGCCCGCGGACCAGCACCGGCCGTCCGGCGGGGACGACGTCCCAGTCCTGCTCGGCGGCCAGCCCGGGCGGGACGTGGACCAGGCCGAGCTCCTCGGCCGCCGTCGCCAGCCGCGCGGTCTCGGTGTCCCCGGCCCCGGTGAGCAGGCCCTGGGCCAGCACCACCACGTCGGCCTCGATCCGCTCGCCGTCGGCCAGCACCACCTGCTGGCGCCCGTCGTGCTCGTGCAGCGCGACCACCCGGCCGCGGCGCGGCCGGAAGCGCAGCCCGGGCGGCGCCTCGCGGACCACCCGGTCGAACGCCCAGCGGAAGTAGACGCCCTGGAAGGCGCGGGTCGGGAAGCTGGCGGGCCGGATGGTCCGGGCCTCCTCGAGCACCCACGGCGCGGTCCCCGGTGGCAGCTCCGCACCGCCCGTCCGGCCGTCGGCGTCCCCGGTGATCATCGCCGCCCACTCGGCCAGGGTCGGGCCGGTCCGGGTGGGGCCCGCGGTGGGCACCGTCTCGTCGGCGAAGACCGTGGTCTCGGCGCAGTAGGTGTTGTTGAGCAGCAACCGGTCCTGATCGGTGCGCCAGGCACGGCCGGCGCCGACCTCGACCGCGTCGACGACGTGCACGGTCAGCTCGACGTCCGGGGCCAGCACCGGGTGGTCGGCGACCAGCCGGGCGGCGACGGCGATCGCCCGCGGCCCGCCGCCGACCAGCACCACCGACGCGTCCACGGGGACAACCTAACGGTCGCGCCCGCCCGGCTGAGGAAGTCCCAGCCGACCAGGGGAATCGTTGATCAACATCTCAGCCGGAACGGCCCCTTCCGGCTGGACCGGAGACCCCCGGATTTGTCATGCTCCTGCCACGGCCCGATCGGTGGGATACCCGGGCCGGACACGGAATGCGGCGGGGGCCCTGTTCCAGCACCATCTCCCCCTTCTCCACCCCCGATCCTCCACAGGAGCCCCCGAATGTCCCAGTTCCTCCTCAACCTCTACGGCACCCTCTTCACCCTGCAGGGTCGCGTCGAGGACCACTTCGCCGGTCGCAAGGACCGCGGCGCTACCGCCGTCGAGTACGGCCTGCTGGTCGGTCTGATCGCCGTGGTGATCATCGCCGCCGTCACGCTGCTCGGCACCAACCTGCGGGCGATGTTCAACAACATCGCCGGCTCGCTCTGACCGCTCGGTCGGACTGACCACCGGACCCGGTGCGACGGCGCGGCCGTCGCACCGGGTCTTGATCATGGAGCGAACACCGTGGACCGCACCCGCACGGAGCGTGGTGCCGCCGCCGTCGAGTTCGCGCTGGTCGCACCGCTGCTGATCCTGCTCGTGGTGGGGATCACCCAGTTCGGGCGGGCGTACGCCGCCCAGGCCCAGCTGACCAACGCCGCCCGGCAGGCCGCGCGCACCATGGCGTTGCAGAGCAACGTCTCGGCCGCCCAGGCCGCCGCCCAGGCCGCCGCACCGACCCTGAACCTGACCACCGGTCAGATCTCGGTCACCCCCTCGACCTGCACCACCAGCACGTCGTCGCCGACCGCCACCGCGGTGGTGACCATCAACTACCCCTTCACGTTCCTGGCCAGCTCGATGCTCGGCGGCCCGGTGACCCTGCACGGACGGGCGGTCATGCGATGCAACGGCTGATCACCCGGCTTGTCAGCCGGCTGCTCGGCCCGCGCCGCCGGCGGGTCCGCCGCGCTGATCATGGAGGCGTCAGCGTCACCGTCGCGCTGCTGATGATCCCGGTGCTCGGCTTCGCCGCGGTCGCGCTCGACGCGGCCGGTCTCTACGCCACCAAGGCCCAGCTGCAGAACGGCGCCGACGCGGCCGCGCTGGCGGTGGCGCAGAACTGCGCCCGCCGCGCCTGCGGCACCCCGGCGGCCACCGCGGCCGGCCTGGCCTCGGCCAACATGATCACCGGCAGCGCGAACGCCGCCGTGTCGCCGGCCGGGCTCTCGCCGAGCACAGGTCAGGTCACCGTCACCACCAGCACCACCCGGACCAACCTGTTCGCCGGCGTGCTGGGCTCGCGGAGCACCCCGGTCACCGCGCGGGCCACCGCCCGCTGGGGCACCCCGAGCGGCGGCACCGCCGTGCTGCCGCTGACCTTCTCGCTGTGCGAGTGGCGCGCCCAGACCGGCCTGCTGTTCGGGCTCAGCGCCTCGTTGGGGCTGCCGGCCTCGACGACCGCCGTCACCATCCTGTTCACCAAGACCTCCAACACCGGCTGCACCGGACCCTCGGGCAACATCGTCCCGGGCGGCTTCGGCTGGGTCGACCCCAACGCCGGCGGCTGCCAGGCGATCAGCGTCGTCGCGGGCGTGATGTCGTCCTCCACCGGGAACAGCCCGCCCGGCAGCTGCAGCGCGAGCGCGTTCGCCGGCTTCCAGAACAAGACGGTGCTGCTGCCGATCTTCGACTCCTGGAGCGGCACCGGCAACAACGCGACCTACCGGGTCTACGCCTACGCCGCCTTCACCATCACCGGCTACTACTTCGCCGGTCAGTACGGCTGGAACGACCCGTGCAGCGGCAACGCGCGCTGCATCCGCGGCTACTTCACCGGGATGGTCTCGCTCGACTCCTCGTTCACCTACAGCACGTCGGCACCCGACCTGGGTGCCGAGGTGGTCGTCCTCACATCCTAGGAGACCGGTGTGAAACGCCGTCTGCTGGCCGCCGTGCTGGCCCTCGTCCTCGCCCTCGGCGGCGGGGTGGTGCTGCTCCGCTACGTCACCGGCGCCGACCGGCGCGCGATGGCCGGCATGGCCACCACCTCGGTGCTGGTGGCCACCGCGGCCATCCCGGCCGGCACCCCGGCCGACGAGCTCGCCGGGATGGTCAAGCTCCGCACCCTGCCGCAGGTGGCGGTCGCCGACTCCGCCGCACACGACCTGACCAGCCTGGCCGGCAAGGTGAGCACCGCCGACCTGGCCCCCGGTGAGCAGGTGCTCACCACCCGGTTCGCCGCTCCGGACGCAGTCCACCTGCCGCCGGAGCTCCCCAAGGGCACCCAGCAGGTCACGGTGCTGCTCGACCCGCAGCGCGCGGTCGGCGGCAACCTCGCCGCCGGGGACAAGGTCGGGGTCTTCCTCAGCACCGACTTCAACAACCACCCGCTCACCCACCTGGTGGCCTCGGAGGTGCTGGTGATGAACGTGGTCGGCGGGACCTCCACCGCCGGCACCGGGAGCAACGACACCGCCGCCGGCGACGGCGGGTCGGCCGGCGGCAAGGGCGGCACCGCGGCCGCCGCCGGCAACGGCGGGGTGACCGTCACCCTGGCCGTCGCGACCCCGCTGGCCGAACGGCTGGTCTTCGCCGCGGAGCACGGCACCGTCTGGCTGTCCAAGCAAAACGCCGACACCACCGACACCGGTCGCTCGGTGATCACGGAAGGCAACCTCTACCGATGAACTCCCTCGTGCTGGTCTCCCCCGCCGCCGAGCTCGCCGACCGGCTCCGGGCCGCCGCCCCCGACTACGCCCTCACCGTCGTCGACGGACCGCTGCCCGCCGTCCCGGCCGAGCTGTTCGCCCGGGTCGGCGGACCGTGGACCGCCACCGTGCTGGTGATCGACGCCCGGACCGACCCGGCGGTGGCGCTCGGGCTGGCCGGCCAGCTCTCCACCACCTGCCCGACGCTCGGCCAGGTGCTGGTCGGCACCGACGACCTCGCTCTGGCCGCGCTCCGGGCCGGCGTCCGCGACGTCTGCCCCCCGACGGCCACCGCCGAGCAGCTCCGCCGCTCGCTGGCCCTGGCGGGCCGGGCCTCCACCCACGCCGGGACGGCGGCTCCGGTCACGCCCGGTCGGCTGATCAGCGTCGTGTCGCCCAAGGGCGGCGTCGGCAAGACGACGGTGGCCTCGAACATCGCGGTCGGGCTCGCGCTCCGCGAGCCGGCCTCGACCGTGGTGGTCGACCTCGACGTCCAGTTCGGCGACCTGGGCAGCGCCCTCGACCTCGAGCCCGAGTTCTTCCTGGCCGACACCGTCCGCGGCGCGGCCCGGAACGACGCGATGGTGCTCAAGAGCTTCCTCACCCAGCACCGCACCGGGCTGTACGCGATCTGCGCACCGCCGAGCCCGGAGCAGGCCGACGAGCTGACCGCCGACGACATCACCGCCCTGCTCCGCACGCTGAAGAGCCAGTTTCGCTACGTGGTGGTCGACACCGCGCCCGGGCTGAGCGAGCACACCCTCGCCGCGCTCGACGAGACCACCGACCCGGTGCTGGTGACCAGCATGGACGTCCCCGGGATCCGCGGGTTGCGCAAGGAGCTGGACACGCTGTCCCGGCTCAACCTGCTCCCCGGCCAGCGCCAGCTGGTGCTCAACATGGTCGACCGGAAGAACCAGCTGACCGTCGCCGACGCCGAGGCCACCGTCGAGGCCCGCTTCGACCTCACCCTGCCGCGGTCGCGGGCCGCGCTCACCTCGGTCAACCAGGGCGTCCCGCTGCTCGAGTCGCGGCTGCGCGACCCGCTGACCAAGCAGCTCGACCTGCTGGTTACCCGGCTGGCCGGACCCGCCGACGGCCCGCGGGGCGCCGGACCGGCTCCGCGGCCGGCCGAGCGCCGCCGCATCGCCCGGACCAAGGGTCCGGAGCCGCGCCGCGCGGCCAGCCGGTGGCGACGCGCGACGGCGGCGGTGGTGGCCGCCCCGGCCGTCCCCGCGGCGGTGGTCCGGTGAAGCTCTCCGAACGCCTCCAGCACCCGGGCGGCGCCGACGGCGTCAACCCCGGCACGCCCGAGCGGGCCGGGGTCGCCGCGCCGCCGTCCGTCGCGACAGCGGCTCCGACGCCGGCGGGCGGAGTCGCGGTCGCGACCCGGCCTGCGCCCGACCCGTCGGAGTACGACGCGCTGTCCCGGCTCAAGAGCCGGGCGGCCGGCGAGCTCTACAACCGGATCGGCAGCCGGCTCAACGACCCGACGCTCGGCGAGGCCCAGCTGCACGAGCTGGTCCGCAGTGAGCTGGCCAAGGTCGTCGAGTCCGAGCGGATCCCGCTCAGCGGCGACGAGCAGCACCGGCTGATCCGCGAGGTCCAGGACGACGTGCTCGGACTCGGTCCGCTGCAACGGCTGCTCGACGACCCCTCGATCACCGAGATCATGGTCAACGGCCACGAGATGATCTTCGTCGAGCAGGACGGCAAGCTGGTCCGCTCGACCAGCCGGTTCGCCTCCGAGCAGCACCTGCGCAAGATCATCGAGCGGATCGTCTCGCGGGTGGGCCGGCGGATCGACGAGTCCTCGCCGCTGGTCGACGCCCGGCTCGCGGACGGCAGCCGGGTGAACGCGGTGATCCCGCCGCTGGCCTTCAACGGCTCGTCGCTGACCATCCGCAAGTTCAGCACGGACCCGTTCCGGGTCGAGGACCTGATCCGGTTCGGCAGCCTCACCCCCGAGATGGCCGAGCTGCTCAGCGCGTGCGTCCGGGCCCGGCTCAACATCATCGTCTCCGGCGGCACCGGGACCGGCAAGACCACGCTGCTCAACGTGCTCTCCTCGTTCATCCCCCACGACGAGCGGATCGTGACCATCGAGGACGCCGTCGAGCTCCAGCTCCAGCAGGACCACGTGGTCCGGCTGGAGAGCCGCCCGCCCAACATCGAGGGCAAGGGCGAGATCACCATCCGCGACCTGGTCCGCAACTCGCTGCGGATGCGGCCCGACCGGATCGTGGTCGGCGAGGTCCGTGGCGGCGAGACGCTCGACATGCTGCAGGCGATGAACACCGGTCACGACGGCTCGCTGTCGACGGTGCACGCCAACTCCCCGCGGGACGCGATCGCCCGGCTCGAGACGCTGGTGCTGATGGCCGGGATGGACCTGCCGCTCCGCGCGGTCCGCGAGCAGATCTCCTCGGCGGTCGACCTGATCGTGCAGCTGACCCGGCTCCGCGACGGCACCCGCCGGGTGACGGCGGTGACCGAGGTGCAGGGCATGGAGGGCCAGACAGTGACCATGCAGGACGCGTTCCTGTTCGACTACTCCGCCGGTCTCGACGACCGGGGCCGGTTCCTCGGCCGTCCAGTGGCCACCGGCGTCCGGCCGCGATTCACCGACCGGTTCGAGGAGCTCGGGATCCGGGTCTCGCCGGCGATCTTCGCCCTGCCCGACCCGAGGAGCCGGCGATGACCCTCACCGGCCCGGTGCTCGGCGCGCTGGGCGCCTGCACGCTCGCGGTGGCCCTGCTGGTCTGGGTGCTGCTCGCGCCGCGCCCGGCCCCTCTGCCGCTGCGCCGCCGTCGCGGCGAGACCGTGGCGCAGCCGAGCGCGCTGTCCCGGCTCAGCGCCTCCGCCATCCGGCTGGCCGAACGCGCGGTGGGTCGGCGCGGCGCCGACGGCACCGACCTGCTCGACCGAGCCGGACTGAGGATGTCGCTGCCCGAGTACGTGGTGGTCAGCGCCGGGCTCGTGCTGGCCGCGGCGGCGGTCGGGGCGGTGGCCGGCGGGCCACTGGCCGCGCTGGCCCTGGCGCTGCTGGTGGGCATCGGCTCGCGGTTCAACCTCACCGTGCGCGTCGGCCGGCGCCAGCGCGCCTTCGCCGACCAGCTCGAGGACTCGCTGCAGCTGATGTCGAGCAGCCTGCGGGCCGGCCACAGCATGCTGCAGGCGCTGAACTCGGTGGCCGCCGAGGCCGAGTCGCCCACCTCGGACGAGTTCACCCGGGTGATCAACGAGGTCCGGGTCGGCCGGCCGGTGGTGGAGACGCTGACCGAGACCGCCGAACGGATGGACAGCAAGGACTTCGTCTGGGTCAGCCAGGCCATCGCGATCAACCGCGAGGTCGGCGGCAACCTCGCCGAGGTGCTCGACGGGGTGGCCGCGACCATCCGTGAACGCAACCAGATCCGTCGTCAGGTCAAGTCGCTCAGTGCCGAGGGCACCATGTCGGCCTACGTGCTGATGGCGCTCCCGCTCGGCATCACCGCCTTCCTCTCGATGACCAACCCGGGCTATCTGGCGCGGTTCACCGAGGGGCCGATCGGCTGGATCATGATCGGCGTCTGCGTGCTGCTGATGACGGTCGGGGCGATCTGGCTGCGCAAGGTCACCAAGATCAGCTTCTGAGAGGAGGAACCGATGCTTCCCGTCACCGTCTGGATCGGGCTGGCCGCCTGCACCGCGGCCGTGCCGCTGCTGGTCCTCGCGCTGACCGCCCGTCCCGACCCGGTCCGCACCGCGGCGCTGCAGAACCTGCAGCGCGGCCTCGTCGGCCCGGCGGCATCCCCGGAACAGCAACCCCAGCGTCCGTCCCGGCTGGCCGCGCTCGGCCGCGCGGTGGCCCGACCGGCCGGTGTCGCCCGGCTCGACCGGCTGCTCGCCACCGCCGGGCGTCCGGCCGCCTGGCCGCTCGAGCGGCTGCTGGTGATCAAGATCGTGCTGCCGGTGCTGGTGCTGGTGCTCGGCGGGCTGTTCCTGCTCGAGCGGGCGACGCCGCTGCTGGTCTGTGCGTTCCTGCTGATGCTGGGCATCGCGGCCTTCCTGCCCGAGCTGCTGCTGCACAGCCGTGGCCAGGAGCGCACCCAGCAGATCCAGCTCGAGCTGGCCGACACCCTCGACCAGATGACCATCGCGGTCGAGGCCGGCCTCGGCTTCGACGCGGCGATGGCGCGCGCCGGCGAGAACGGCACCGGACCGCTGGCCGAGGAGCTGCTCCGCACCCTGCAGGACACCCGGATGGGACGATCGCGGCGCGAGGCCTTCGAGGAGCTCAGCCGGCGCACCGCCACCGCCGACCTGCGCCGGTTCATCCGGGCCGTGCTGCAGGCCGACGCCTACGGCGTCTCGATCGCCGACGTGCTGCGCACCCAGGCCGACGAGATGCGGCTCAAGCGCCGCCAGCGGGCCGAGGAGAAGGCGATGAAGATCCCGGTCAAGGTGATCTTCCCGTTGATGTTCTGCGTCCTGCCGGTGCTGTTCATCGTGCTGCTCGGCCCCGCGGTGCTCGACATCGTCAAGGCCTTCAGCTGATCATGGTCGCCGTGACGCTGCTGCTGGTGGTCGCCGGCGGGTGCGCGCTGGCCGGCGGGTTCGTCGCCCGGACCCTGCCGCGCTGGCTGCCCGACGTCCGGCGCCCGACGGCGGTGCCCACGGCGGTGCTCGCGGCCGGTCTGGGTGCGGCCGCGGTGGTCGCCGGGGTGCGCGGGCCCGCGCTGGTCGGGTTCGGCCTGCTGGCCGTCGGGCTCGCGGCGCTGGTGCTGGTCGACGTCGTCGAGCAGCGGCTGCCCGACCGGCTGGTCGGCGCGACCGCGGTCGGCGTGCTCGTCCCGCTGCTGGTGGCCGCCGCCGTCGAGGGCCGCTGGCCGCGGCTCGGCGTCGCGGCGCTCACCGCGGTGGTGATCACCGCCGGCTACTTCGCGCTGGCCTGGGTGCGCCCGGACGACCTCGGGCTCGGCGACGTCAAGCTGGCCGGCGTGCTCGGGCTCGCGCTCGGCTGGCTGTCCCCCGCGGTCGCGGTCCTCGGCGTGCTCGCCGGGTTCGGCTGCGGTGCGGTGGCCGCCGTGGTGCTGCTCGCCACCCGGCGGGTGGGCCGTCGCGGACACTTCGCGTTCGGTCCCTGCATGGTGGCCGGTGCCGCCCTCGCGGTGCTGCTCGGGCGGACCGTGCTGGCCGGCTGACCCCCGTCCGCCCCGAGGTCGGCGAGGTCAGCAGGGCCGGCACGCCAGGCAGGTCAGGACCCGGACGGGTCCTCGGTCAGACCGGCCAGCGGGTCGCCGCCGGCGGTGCCCTCGGGATCGGGGTCCGGCTCCTCACCGGCCCGCGGCGCGTCGGCGGGCGGAGCGCCGCCGTCGGAGGCGCGGGCGACGTTCTGCAGGCTGTCGCGGGCGCCGGCGACCGACTCGCGGTTGTTGCGGACGTCCACCCCGCCCTCGGGCAGCTCCTCGGTGCCCGGCTCGTCGGCGGAGGTCGGCTCGCTCGTCTGGTCGCTCATTCCGCCAGCCTAGGGCCGAGCCGGAACGCCGCGGGTGGGAGCGGGTGCCGGCGGGACCGGGCCCGGTGGCACCAGCAGCGGCGCGAGCAGCTCGCCCAGGGCCTGCTCGACCTGGCCGGGTGAGAGCCCGGCCTCCTCCCGCAGGATGCGCCAGGTGGTCGCGTCGCACACCACCACCAGCTGCGCCCGGCGTCGCGCCCGGTCCTCCGGGTCGGGCACCGCCTCGAGCAGGTCGGCGAAGGCGGACGCGCACCAGGCGAGGTGGTGGTCGCGGCCGCGGCGGGCGACCTCGGCGAGTCCCGGGGCGGCGTCCGCCTCGGCGTAGAGCTTGAGGATCGCGGCGCCGTAGCGCTCGTAGTGCGCGACCAGGTCGGCGAGCACCCGGTCGGGTGCGTCACCCGCCCGGTCGGCCCGGCCCGCGGCGATCCCCTCCAGGGCGCGGTTCGCCATCGCGGTGACCAGGCCGGGTTTGCCGCCGAACCGCCGGATCACCGTCTGCACCGTGACCCCCGCGTCGGTGGCGACCTGGTCGAGCCGGAGCCGGTCGTAGGGCGTGCGGCTCCACAGCGCCAGCGTCGCGTCGAGGATCCGGTCGGCGGTGCGTTCGGCGGCGGCAGCCCGACCGGTCATCTGGTACGGTCGGTTCATGTTAGACACGTTAACACGAAAGTAGGCGACGATGCCGACCGACCTGATCACCAGCCACCGCGTGCGGACACGGCTGGGCCGGCTGCACGTCCGCACCACCGGGACCGGTCCGGCCACCGTGCTCTGGGCGTCGATGTTCGTCGACGGTCACACCATGGACGGCCTGCTGCCGCTGCTCCCCGACCGCCGGTTGGTCGTGGTCGACGGCCCGGGGATCGGCGGGAGCGACCCGCTGGTCCGCCGGAGCACGATCCGCGAAGCGGCCGGTGCCGCGGTCGACCTGCTGACCGGCCCGCAGGCCGGCGAGCTCGGGATCGACGGCCCGGTCGACTGGGTCGGCAACGCCTTCGGCGGTCACGTCGGCTACGAGCTGGCCGGCGACCCCGCCCTGCTCCGCACCCTGGTGGCGATCAGCGCGCCGACCGAGCCGGTGCCGGACGAGCTGCGCCGACAGATCGCCGTGCTCGCCCCGCTGCTCCGCGCCCTCGGCCCGGTCGGGCCGGTGCGCGCCGCCATCCACCGGGCACTGCTCAGCGAGGCCTCGGTGGCCGATCCGGCGATCCGCGCGGTGGTCGACGAGAGCCTGGTCCGGCCGTCCCGGCGGAGCCTGGCGCTCGCCCTGCGGAGCTTCGTGGTCGACCGCACGGACGTCACCGCCGGCATGTCCCGGATCGCCGTCCCCTGCCTCTTCGTGACCGGCGACCAGCGCGGGGACTGGACCCCCGAGGCCGCCGAGCGGACCGCCGCCCTGGTGCCCGGGGCCCGGGCGGTCACCGTGCCGGGCGCCAGCACGCTCGTCCCGCTCGAGCAGCCGGCCGCGCTCGCCGCCGCGCTCCGTCGGTTCTGGGCCGAGCAGGGCTGACCACCGGACCCGCCGCAGCGGCCCCGACCACGACCGGGAACACTGGCGGCATGGCCGACACCTCCCTGTCCGTGAGCAGGACCATTGACGCCCCGACCACCGCGATCTGGGACCTGCTGGTCGATCCCGCCCGGCACGCCGACTTCGACGGCTCCGGGTTCGTCCGCTCGGCCGAGAAGCCGCAGCCGATCACCGCGGTGGGTGACGTCTTCCGGATGAACATGGAGGGCGCGCACATGAGTGGCGAGTACCAGATGGACAACACCGTCACCGGGTTCGTGCCGCACCGGCTGATCGCCTGGCAGAGCGCGCCGGCCGGCACCCAGCCGCCCGGCTGGGAGTGGATGTACGAGCTCGAGGCCGACGGCTCGGACGCCACCACGGTCACCCTGACCTACGACTGGTCGAAGGTCACCGACAAGGCGCTGCTGGCCAAGGTGAAGTTCCCGCTGGTCCCCGCCGCCGACCTGGCCTCCTCGCTCGACGCCCTGGCCTCGGCGGTCGGTCCGAGCCACCGCGCCGAGCAGTAGGCGTCCTCGCTCCGCACCTTTGCGGGAGGGGAGGCGGACCCGCGCCCGGGAGCCCGTAGCCTTCGCGGGTGCACCCGCTCGACCTGGCCGCCGTCCTCGGCGGCGTCGGCCGGTTGGTGCAGGTCGTGCTGGCCCTGTTCGGGCTCGGGCTGGTCACCGCGTTCAGCCCGACCACCTTCGGGATCGAGATCGGCGTGCTCGAACGCGCCCGCCGGGCCCGGCTCCAGCTGTTGATGATCATCCTCGGTGCCTGCGCCGGGGCCACCCTGCTCGCCGCGCTGTTCGCGGTGGCCAGCCCGCAGGCGCTCAACACGCTGTGGACCGGACAGGTGCGGGCGCTGATCGGTCAGCGCTGGTTCGACGCCGCGGTCGGGCTCGCGCTGGTGATCATCGGCGTGGTCCGCTGGGTGCGGGCCCGCTCTCCACGCAAACCGCGCCGGGTCGGCGGCACCGACAGACCCCGGGTGCTGTTCACCGTGGTGGCGGTCGAGACCATGATCAGCACCACCCGGCTGGCCACCGTCTTCCTGGCCGTCCGGGCCCTCGGCACCACCGCACCGGTGTTCTGGTCGCTGGGCTACTCGCTGTTCCTGCTCGGGGTGATCGCGCCGTACGTCGGGCTCGCGTTCGCGCTGCACCGGGCACCCGGGTTCGGCCGCGCCGTCCGCCGGCTGATCGACGGGGTGGGCCGACGCGACCTGCGGCGCCCGGTGGCCGTCGGGCTGATCGTGGTCGGCGCACTCCTGCTGGTCTGGGCCGGCTCGGTGCTGGTCCCGCTGCAGCGCTGACCCGTCGGGTCGGACCCGGCCGGGCCTCAGCCGGCGGCCGGGAGCACCAAGCCGATCTTGGCCGCCCCGCGACCGTGGTCGCGGGCCGTGGCGACCGCCTCGGCCGCGTCCTCGAGGTCGTACATCGCCTGCAGGCAGTGGTCGACCTCGATCACCCCGTCGGTGATCAGCTCGACCGCGGTGCGGAACGAGGCCAGCCCCGGCTCACCCTGGGTGTTGTTGCTGAAGGCCACCGTGAGCGCCCGGCGGAAGGCGCCGTCGACGTCGAACGGCTCGGCCCCCGGCCGGTCCGGGTAGCCGAAAGCGCCCAGGGTGGCACCGTGCGCCGCGGAGGCGACGGCGAGCGCACGGGCCTCGATCCCGCCGGCGGCCTCGATCACCAGCGGCGCCCCGCGGCCGCCGGTGTGGTCGAGCGTCGCCTCGGCCACCGAGTCCTCCGGTCCGTGCACGGTGACGTCCGCCCCGAACCGGCGCGCGGTGGCCAGCCGCTCGGCGTCGAGGTCGGTGATGATCACCGTCGCACCGCGCGCCTTGAGCTGCTGGAGGAAGAACAGCCCGGCCGAGCCCGCCCCGACCACCACAGCGATCTCGGGCGCCTCGCGGTCGGCGGGCAGGAACTTCTTCATCGCGTAGACGGTGGTGCCGAGCTGCTGGGCCAGCAGCAGCCGCCGGAGGTCGCCGCCGGCGGGCAGCGGGACCAGCTGGGCCTCCGGCACCGACTGCACCGCGGCGAAGCACCCGCCCTGACGCCCGAAGGGGACGGTGAGCACCGGCGTCCCGGCCGCGAGCCCGGTCCCGCCCGGATCGATCACGGTCCCGGTGCCCTCGTGACCGGGGTACCCGGGCAGGCCGAGCCGGGTCTCGTCGTGGAACCCGTCGAAGATCACGTGCAGGTCGGAGCCGCAGATCGAGGCGTAGTGCATCGCCACCAGCACGTGCCCGGGCTCGGGCTCCGGCTCCGGGTAGTCGCGGACCTCGATCACCCCACGGTCGGCCAGCGTCGCCGCGCGCATCCGCTCTCCCTCTCGTCCGGCCGGCTCCGCCGGCTGCGGTCGCCGGCGGTCGGCGCCGACGGGCCCGACGTTAGTCTGGGCGCCCGCGAACCCCGCGAGAGGAGCACCGGGTTGCCCGAGCACAGCGACGTGATCATCGACGCCCATCAGCACATCTGGGACAAGAGCAGGGCCGACTACCCCTGGCTGACCCAGGAGCTGGCGCCGGTGGACCGGGTGTTCACCTTCGACGAGCTGCGGCCGCAGCTGGACGCCTGCGACGTCACCGCCACCGTGCTGGTGCAGTCGGCCGACAACCTCGAGGACACCGAGCTGATGCTCGCCTGCGCGGCCGACGAGCCGCGGGTGGCGGGCGTGGTCGGGTGGGTGCCGCTGGACCAGCCGGACCGGACGGCCGAGCTGCTCGAACGCTGGGCGTCCACCCCGGTGGTCCGTGGCATCCGCAACCTGATCCACGACCGGCCCGACCCGCGCTGGCTGTTCCGCGACGACGTCCGCGAGGGGTTGGCGCTGCTCGAGCGGAGCGGACTGACCTTCGACGTGGTCGCGGTGCTGCCCGACCACCTCGAGGCGGTGCTCGACCTGTCCGAGCGCTACCCGGACCTGCCGCTGGTGATCGACCACCTGGGTCACCCGCCGATCGACCTGGACGGCCCACCCGACGGGAGCGAGCCGTGGTGGGACCTGTTCGCGGCCACCGCCGCCAACCCGCGCGTGCGGGCCAAGGTCAGCGGCCTCTACCCCACCGGCGACGGGACCGCGGCGCAGCGGACCGAGGAGGTCCGCCGGGTGGTCGACCACGCGTTCACCCACTTCGGCGCCGACCGGCTGATGTACGGCGGCGACTGGCCGATCTCGGTGCTGCACGGCGGTTACGGCATCACCTGGGACTCGCTCCGCCCGCTGTTCGACGGGCTGACGCCGGCCGAACGCACCGCCGTCCTCGCCGGCACCGCCACCGCGTTCTACGGCCTCGACCCGCAGCGGGTCGCCGCAGCGCACGCGGACTGAACGTCTCGACGCCGGCTGAGCTTGTCGAGGCCCAGAGCACTTCGACTAGCTCAGTGCACGGCGCACTTCGACAGGCTCAGGGCACGGAACGGCGGACGTCGACAGGCTCAGGGCACGTCAGCGGACCCGGACGACCTCGACCGGGCTGACCTGCGCGACCACGGCATGGCCGCCGCGGCTGTCGACGTCGAACAGCCGGGCGCGGAGCCGGTGGTCGCCGGCGTCGCGCCAGCGGAGCCGGACCACCAGGGTCGAGCCGCCGGTCTCGTCGGCCACCGGTCGCGAGCACCGCAGATCGGCCCAGCGGTGGTGCCGCGCGGTCTGCAGGCAGATCAGCGTGTACCCACCGGCCGCGTCGTCGTCACCGGTGGCGGTCAGCACCACCGTCTCGCCGGACCGGACACTGGCCCGGTCGGCGTTGAGCAACACGTCCGACTTCGCGCTGGCGGGCGGAGCGGTCGCCGCACCGATCCCCACCGCACCCAGCACGGCCAGCGGCAGCGCCACCGCCGCCACCCGCCTCGACGTCCCCCTCGACCACACCATGCTGCACTCCTGAGCCCCGGGTGCGGACCGGCCCGCACGGAGGCGACTCTGCTCGGGGTCGCTGAGAGGATCCGGGGCCGGTGACCATCGCACAGCCGGCACACAGCCGGCTGGCCCAGCCGGGAGCGCGGACCGCCCCGGTCGGCCTCAGGCGACGGTCAGCGCCCGGAGCTTCTCCTCGTCCCAGGCGATCCCGAGCCCCGGCTCCTCCGACGGCCGGACGCGCCCGCCGGTGACGTCGAGCCCCTCGGTGGTGATCGCCCGCAGCTGCGGGATGTGCTCGAGGTAGAGCCCGTTCGGGATCGCGCAGACGAGCGGCAGGTGCAGCTCCATCAGGAAGTGCGGGGCGACCTGGACGTTGAAGGTCTCGGCCAGGTGCGCCACCTTGAGCCACGGGGTGATGCCGCCGACGCGGGCCACGTCGACCTGGACGATCGAGGCCGCCCCGGCCTGCAGGTAGCCGCGGAACTGCAGCGGCGCGTACATGCTCTCCCCGACCGCCACCGGGATGCTCGTCGAGGCGGCCAGCCGGACGTGCCCGTCGAGGTCGTCGGCGGGCAGCGGTTCCTCGAGCCAGAACAGGTCGAGCGGCTCGAACAGTCGGGCCCGACGGATCGCCTCGGCGGCGGTCATCGACTGGTTGGCGTCGACCATCAGGTCGAAGTCCGGACCGACGGCCTCGCGGACGGCCCGCAGTCGCTCGGCGTCCTCCCACCCCTTGGGCTTGCCGATCTTGATCTTGACGCCGCCCAGCCCGCGCTCCCGGCTGGCCAGCGCCTGCTCGACCAGCTCGGGCACCGGCAGGTGCAGCCAGCCGCCCTCGGTGTCGTAGACCGCGATGTCGGGCTGTGCTCCCCCGGCCAGCCGCCACAGCGGCACCCCGCAGGCGCGGCTGCGGGCGTCCCAGACGGCGGTGTCGACCGCGGCCAGGGCCAGCGCGGTGATCACCCCGGTGGTGGTGGCCCGGGTGATCGTGAAGCAGCGCCGCCAGACGTCCTCGACCCGGTGGACGTCGGCCCCGATCACCTGCTCCAGCAGGGTGTCGCGGAGCAGCGCCAGCACCGCGGTGCCGCCGGTGCCGATCGTGTAGGCGTAGCCGAGCCCCTGGACGCCGGACCGGGTGATCACCTCGACGAAGATCGTCTCCTGCTTGACGAACTGCTGGACGGCGTCGGTCCGCAGCCGTTCGACCGGCAGGTCGACCAGCCAGGCCCGCGCCCGCTCGATCGGGTCGCCGTCGGGTGCCGCGGACGGGCCCGGCTGGTTCACCGGGTCAGAGCTCGTGGTCGAAGGGCAGCCGGGTTCCGGCCTCGGCCGGCTCCGGGGTCAACCGGATCACCGCGCCGACCGCGCTCGGTCGGTCGGCGGGCAGCCGGACCTCGAGCGCGTCCTCGGTCTGGGTCCAGGTGACCTCGCCGTCGTGACCGAGCAGGTCGACGCTGCGGATCGGCCGGGCCAGCTGCCCCGAGCCGCTGCCCCAGGCCCGGATCCGGGCCACGCCGTCCTCCGGCCAGGCCAGCAGGGTGGCGTAGAGCCGCTCGTTGCCGTAGCGCTGCTGGCTGGTGAACCGGATGTCCTCGGCCCCGAAGACCCGCTCGGTCGCGTCGATGAACGACCCCGCGGCCTGGACGGTCGGACCCTCGGCGGGGATCGCCCACGGCACCGAGCCGTAGATCGCCTGCCCGTTGACCCGCAGCCAGTCCCCGATCCCGGTCAGCAGCTCACGCTCCTCGTCGGCGATCGTGCCGTCGGACTTGGGCCCGATGTTGAGCAGCAGCACGCCGTTCTTGGCCACCACGTCGACCAGCTCGGCGATCAGCTCGGGCAGCGTCTTGTACTGCTGGTCCGGCACCCAGCTCCACGAGGTGCGGGCCACCGAGGTGTCGTTCTGCCACACCGTCGGGTGCACCGTGTCCATCGCGCCGCGCTCGAGGTCGAGCACCGCGGTGCCGGGGGCGAAGGCGTCCCACTTGTACTGGATCACCACCTCGCGGCCCCAGCGAGCGGCCTCGTTGTAGTAGTACGCGGCGAGCTTGCGCAGCCAGGGCTTGAAGACCGGGCGCTCGATCCACCAGTCGAACCACAGCACCTGCGGCCGGTAGCGGTCGATCAGCTCGACGGTCCGGAGGAACCAGTCGATCATCCAGGCCTCGTTGGGCGAGGTCTCCTCGCGCTGGGCGGGGCCGTAGAAGTCGACGAACTCGGGGTCGGTCACGTCGGAGGGCGTCCGCGCGCCGCCGTTCATGAAGAACCAGTGCTCGGCCCGGTGCGAAGAGACGCCAAGCACCATCCAACGGTCGCGGACCGCCGCACCGAGCTCGCCGACGACGTCGCGGTGCGGCCCGATCGCGGTGGTCTTCCACCGCGAGCGGGCGGTCTCGTACATCGCGAACCCGTCGTGGTGCTCGGCCACCGGCACCACGAACTGGGCGCCGGCGCGGTGGAACAGGTCCGCCCAGTCGGCCGGGTCCCAGCGCTCGGCGGTGAAGTCGGCCAGGAAGTCCTTGTAACCGAATTCGGTCTGCGGGCCGTAGGTCCGGCGGTGGTGGTCGTACTCGGCCGTTCCCTCGACGTACATGTGCCGCGGGTACCACTCGTTGCCGAAGGCGGGCACGGTGTAGGCGCCCCAGTGCAGGAAGACGCCGAACTTGGCGTCGCGGAACCAGTCCGGGACGGTGTAGCCGGACAGCGATTCCCAGGTCGCCTCGTACGGCCCGGCCGCGATCACCGCGTCGACCCGGGCGAGCTCGGCGACGTCGTCGAGCGGTTCCGGCCGGGCGGGCCACGGACCCTTCGTCGGCGCCGTGTCCTGGTTCGCTGCGGTCATCGGGTCCCCTGTCCTCGGCGCCTGGGCCCAGCGGCCTGGGCCTCCACCGACGGAGACGGTCACCGTCGGAGGTCGGATGTCCGGGGCCGCGAACGGTCACGACCGAGCGACGCCGGGACAGCCGATGCGTGCAGCCTAGGCGATTCCGCTACCCGACCACCAGACGGCCGTCCGGACGAGCTGGCCAGAGATCGGATGTCTGTCGCTGCCCCGCGATCAGTCGGTGGTCACCTCGAGGACGGTCCCGAGCGTGGCCGTCGAGTCCCCGCCCACCCACAGGTCGAAGGTCGAGGCGTCGAGCACCCAGTCGCGGACGGCCGCGTTCCAGTACCGCCGCTGCTCCGGGCCGACCGGGAAGGTCACCCGTCGCGTCTCGCCGGGCGCCAGCTCGACCCGGACGAACCCCTTGAGCTCGCGGACCGGCCGGGAGGCGGTGCCGCTGCGCTGGTGGAGGTAGAGCTGGACGACCTCGGTGGCCGCGCGGTCGCCGGTGTTGGTCACGTCGACGCCGAGGGTGACCACGTCGTCGCGCCCGCAGCGCTCGCGGTCGAGGCTGAGGCCGTCGTAGCCGAAGCGGCTGTAGCTCAACCCGTGGCCGAACGGGAACAGCGGCGTGCTCGCCTCGTCCCAGTAGCGCCGGGCCTGGTTCTCCGGTTCGTGCGAGGTGGTGTGGGCATAGATCATCGGCAGCTGGCCGACCGTCCGCGGCCAGCTGAACGGCAGCTTCCCGCCCGGGCTGACGTCGCCGAAGAGCAGGTTGGCCACCGCCGCCCCGCCCTGGCTGCCGGGATACCAGACGTCGAGCACGGCGGGCACGTGCTCGGCCACCCAGCGCAGGTCGAGCGGTCGGCCGTTCATGATCAACGCCACGGTCGGGGTGCCGGTGTCCACCACGGCCCGGAGCAGCTCGAGCTGACGGCCGGGCAGGTCGAGCGAGGACCGCGAGGCCGCCTCGCCGATCATGTTCTGCCACTCCCCGACCACCACCACGGCGACGTCGGCGTCGGCGGCCAGCGCGACCGCCCGGTCGAACTCGGCCGCCTCGTCGAAGCCCTCCGGGTCGGTGGGCGCGTTGCCGCCGAACATGTCGAACATCGACGGGAAGGTGCGCTGCACGACCGGGACGCCGCGGGCGTGCTCGACCCGGACGTCGGCCCCGGCGCGGGCCCGGATGCCCTCGAGCACGGTGACGGTCTCGTCGAGGTCGAAGTCGAAGACCCAGGGGCCGAGGGTGTCGCGGCGCGAGTCGGCCAGCGGGCCGAGCACCGCGATGGAGCCGGTGGCCGGGTCGAGCGGCAGCAGATCGCCCTCGTTGCGGAGCAGCACGGCGGCCCGCTCGGCGGCGGTCCGGGCGACGTCGCGGTGGGTCGGGTCGGCGAGCACCTGGCGGGCGCGGTCCTCGTCGACGAACGGCTCCTCGAACAGCCCGAGGGTGAGCTTGGCGGTGAGCACCCGGCGGACGCTGGCGTCGATCGCAGCCGGATCCGCGAGCCCGGCCTCGACCTGGCCGGGCAGCGCGGCGTAGGCGGGGTCGCTGATCGCCATCTCCATGTCGACGCCGGCGTTGACCGCACGGGCCCCGGCCTGCTCGAGGTCGGGGGCGAACCCGTGGGTGTGCAGGTTGCGGACGGCGTTGGCGTCGCTGACCACGAAGCCCCCGAAGCCCCAGGTGTCGCGGAGCACCTCGGTGAACAACCAGTGGTTCCCGGTCGCCGGGACGCCGTTGAGGTCCATGTAGGCGGTCATGATGTTGCCCGCGCCGGCCTCGACGGCCGCCCGGAACGGCGGCAGGTAGGTGTTCCAGAGCTCGGAGTCGGAGAGGTTGACCTCGTCGTAGTCACGGCCACCGAGCGCGGCGCCGTAGCCGGCGAAGTGCTTGGGGCCGGCGATCACGTGC
The DNA here is from genome assembly GCF_014137855.1 of Microlunatus kandeliicorticis. Lineage (GTDB taxonomy): Bacteria > Actinomycetota > Actinomycetes > Propionibacteriales > Propionibacteriaceae > Microlunatus > Microlunatus kandeliicorticis. The sequence goes on along the minus strand of NZ_JACGWT010000001.1, from coordinate 662,322 downwards.
TCGGGGGTGCCGAGCGCCGGGCCCTGGAAGCCCCGCACCTGGGCGGCGGCCATGGCGGCGCCGAGGAAAGGGTCCTCGCCGGCCCCCTCGATCATCCGTCCCCAGCGCGGGTCGCGGGCGATGTCGACCATCGGCGCGAACGCCCAGTGCAGCCCGACCGCCCGCGCCTCGCGGGCGGCGACCGCCTGCCCGGCCTCGACGGTGGCCAGGTCCCAGCTGGCGGCCATCGCGATCGGGACCGGGAAGATCGTCCGGAAGCCGTGGATGACGTCGAACCCGAAGATCACCGGGATGCCGAGCCGGTTGCCGTCGAGCGCGAGCCGCTGCAGCCGGTTGGCCTGCGCGGGATCGGAGACGAACAGCAGCGAGCCGACCCGCCCGGCGGCCAGCGCCGCCTCGACCTCGCGCGGTTGCGCACCCGGGTCGAGCCCGAGCGCCGGATCGGCCTCGGCCCCCTCGGGCAGGGTGAAGTAGAAGTACTGGGTCAGCTGACCCGCCTTCTCCTCGGGCGTCATCCGGGACAGCAGGTCCTCGGCCCGCTCGGCGATGGTCGGCATCCGGTGGTTCCTCCGGTGGGTGGTCGGTGGTCGGTCGGGACGCCTCATCCTGGCCGGTGTTCGCCGGCCTGGCCAGCGCCCGGGTCACCCCAGCCCTGCCCGGCCGGCGGGTGCGGCTGCTGCAGGTAGGGCTGCGGGTACGGCTGCTGGGGGTACTGCTGCTGGGGGTACTGCTGCTGGGGGTACGCCGGCGGCGGCAGCTGCTGGGGGTGCTGCTGCTGGGGGTACGCCTGGGGCGGATAGGGCTGCCCGGGTGCCCAGCCGCCCGGCGGCAGGCTCGGTGCCGGCGGCGTCCGCCGGCGTCGACCGACGTGGGCGCGGTGGATGACGATCAGCAGCGCGACGAACCCGCCGACGCCGACCACCAGCCGCACCCAGTTGTTGTTGAAGCCGTCCCAGGCGGCGTGCAGGAGCACGACCGCGAAGAACACCCCGACGGCCCGGAGCACCGCCCGGCCGCGGTGCGGGGCGTCCGGGATCGCCCAGATCGCCGCCGAGGCGAGCCCGGTCCACGCGACGTGCCCGGCCGGCGCGAGGATCGCGCGGAGCAGCAGGGTCGCCTCGACCGCGCCGACGTTGCCGCTGCGGAGCAGGGCGGTGAAGCCGTAGCCCATCGTCTCGAGGGTGGCGAACCCCATCCCGCTGGCCACCCCGATGATCACGCCGGCCTCGGCGCCGACCCGCGAGCTCCGCCGGATCCGGACCCAGATCAGCACCAGCACCGGGAGGATCAGCTTGACCGACTCCTCGATCAGCCCTACGAAGATCATCGGCACCGTCCGCAGCCGGACCAGGGTGTCGTACTCGAGGCTGCCGGCGGCCACCGTCCCGATCACCCCACCGACCACCGCGACCAGGGTGAGCAGCCCGGGCGAGACCAGCACCCGGCGTCCGCCCGAGGCCGCGAAGACCAACACGGTCGCGGGCACCACGATCGAGCCGAGCAGGATCAGCGACGGGACGAAGTTCGGGTTCTCGGTCCGCACCATCGTCCGCAGCACCAGCAGGTAGGCGATCACCCCGGCCACCAGCACGGCGATCCAGGAGAGCCGTCGCGGCCAGCTCTGCGACGCCGCCGGGTCGGGGCCGGGCGTTGCGGGGTTCACGGTCATGCTCGTCCTCACGATCACGGTCTGCTGCGGCGATCATTACCGCACACCGTCGCTGTGGGCCGGGCCAGTGACCGGCCACCACGGCCCTCGCACGGTCGCACCCCTCCCCGGTCGCAGCGCCCCCATCCCGCCGCACCTGTGCGCCCCGCCGGTCGAGGTTGCGCCCGGTAGACCGGGCGCAACGGTCACCGCCGAGGCGCAAAGGTGCGAGAAGGGGCCGTGGGCGGGGACCGGCGTCACCAGATCGCAACACTTCCCGCCTGTCGCCGTAACGGCATTCTGTATACCGTTTGGCTCGCCCGAGAGGACGGTCGCCGGAGCAGCCGGCGGACGACGAGCGGGCGGGACGCGATCGGGGGATCACATGCCGGGCTACCTGACGCCGCTGCTCGACCCGGTGGCCGGGGTGCTCGACGAGCGGCAGCGCGCGCTGGTCACCGGTCTGGCCGAGGCCGAGCGCGCGTTCATCCTCGGGCTCGGGTCGGATGACCCGCTCGACCCGAAGCGCCGCGCTCGGGTGGACGCGACCGGACCCGAACTGGTCGGCCAACCCCAGGCCATCAGGGAAACGCTGTCCGTCAACGACGCGGCCCTGACCGCGGTGGCCGACCGCCTGCGGCAGGCGAGCCGGGTGCTGATGGCCGGGGCCGGCGACTCGCTCGCGGTGATGACCGGCGCCCGACTGGCCCTCGAGACCATGCTCGGCGTCCCCTGCGAACCGGTGCAGAGCCACGAGCTCGCCTACTACCAGGCCGGCCTGCTGGGCCCGCGAGACGCGGTGCTGGCGCTCTCCAGCTCGGGTGAGACCACCCGGACGGTCGAGGCGCTGCTGGTCGCGCAGAACGCGGGAGCGTATACCGTCGCCCTCACCAACACCCCCAGCTCGACGCTCGAGCGGGAGGCGGCGACCACCCTGCACATCCGGGCCACCCGCAAGGGCTGGCCGACCCAGTCCTCCAGCGCGGCGCTGGCGCTGCTGCTCGAGCTGGCCGTCCGCGCCGGCACCGCACGGGACGCCGCCGGGGCCGACGCGCTGCGGGTCGCGCTCGACGGGTTGCCCGAGCTGATGGGCCGGGTGATCACCGACCTCGACGCCCCGCTCGCGGCGATCGCCCGGGCCGAGCTCGACGCGCCGACGGTGCTGTTCACCGGCGCCGGGCCCTGCCTGGCCGCCGCGGTGGTCGGGGCGGCCAAGGTCAAGGAGTGCACGCCGCTGCGGGCGGTGGAGGTCCAGCTCGAGGAGTACCACCACTACAACTCCCAGAAGGCCGGCGAGCCGCTGGTGATGCTGGTGCCCACCGGCCCGTCGGTCCCGCGCGCCGTCGAGACCGGCACCGACGCGCACCGCTGGGGCGGTCGGCTCTACGTGGTCACCACCGAGGGCGAACGGGCCTTCGACGCCCTCGCCCCCGAGGGCGTGCTCGAACTGCCGCCGGTGCCCGAACCGTTGGCGGGACTGCTCTTCCTGGTGCCGGCCCAGCTGCTCGGCTACCACCTGGGACAGGCCGGCTTCGCGGCCGCCGAGGCGGCCCGGGACGGTGCCCGTGCCTGACCGCACCCGACGTCCGGACGCCCCGCGGCTGGTCTGCGTGGGCAACCTGACGGTCGACGAGGCGGTGGACGCCGCCGGCGTCGGGGTCACCTCGGTCGGCGGTGACGCGCTGTACGCCGCGCTCGCCGCGCGGTTGGCCGGCGGACGTCCGCGGGTGCTGGCACCGCTCGGCGCCGCGGACGACGACCTCGCCGCGCTGCACGACGCGCTCCGGACCTCCGGCACCGACCCGGACCGGCTCCCGCGCCGCGCCGCCCCGCTGGTGCGCAACGTCGTCCGCTACGACGCCGCCGGGCAGCGGACCTGGACGCTGGTGCACGGCGAGGAGCACTTCGCCGCGCTCTCCCCCACCCCCGACGAGCTCGCCGCGGTCGCCGCCGACGCCGACGGCGTGCTGCTGTCCGGCATGGCCCTCGACCCGCAGCTCGCGCTGGCCGCCGCCGCGCCGACGCTGACCGACGCCCCGGTCTACTTCGACCCGCAGGAGGACTACCTGGCCGGGCACGAGCCCGAGCTCCGGGACGCGGTCGCCCGGTGCGACGTGTTCCTGCCCAGCGAGGTCGAGGCGGTCGCGCTGGCCGGCACCAACGACCTCCGCGCGGCCGTCCGGAGCTTCCTCGCCCTCGGCCCGGGGGTGGTGGTGGTCAAGCGGGCGGGCGCCGGCTGCCTGGTCGCCACCACCGACCGTCCCGACCCGGTGAGCGTGGCCGCCGAGCCGGTCGAGGCCGTCGACGCCACCGGCGCCGGTGACGCCTTCTGCGGCGCCTTCGCGGTCGCGCACCTGCGCACCGGCGACCCGCTGGCCGCCGCCCGCACCGCGGTCCGGGTCGCCGCCACCGCGGTCCGGGGGGCCGGGGTCACCCCGCTGCTCGAGGCGGTCCGCGCGCTCGGGTCGGACCGGCCGCTGACCACCGGGAGCCGGCGATGACCGGCGTCGGGGCGACCCGGCGGATCACCGTGGTCAACCCCAACACCAGCGACGCGCTGACCGCGACGATCACCGCCGCCGCCCGGGCCGTCGCGCCGGTCGGCACCACCCTGGTCGGGGTGCACCCGGACGCCGGGGTGCCCAGCGTGGAGAGCCACGCCGAGGAGGCGGTCGCCGCGGTGGGGGTGCTCCAGGTGGTCCGCGACCACGACGCCGACACCGACGCGTTCGTGGTCGCCTGCTTCGGCGACACCGGCGTGGCCGCCGCCCGCGAGCTGGCCACCGGCCCGGTGGTGGGGATGACCGAGGCCGCGCTGCAGACCGCCTGCCTGGTCGCGCACCGGTTCGCGGTGATCACCCTGCCGCCCCGGACGATCGCGCACACCGACCGGGTGGTCGCCGCCCTCGGGCTCGCCCACCGCTGCACGGTGGCCGCGGTCGACGTCGCCGTCCTCGACCTCGAGGACGGCGCGGCCGCCGAGCTGGCCGCGTTCACCCGCGAGGGCCGCCGGCTGGTCGCCGACGGCGCCGAGGCGATCGTGCTCGGCTGCGCCGGGCTGGCCGAGCTGGTCGAGCCGCTCGGGCGGGCCCTGGGCGTCCCGGTGATCGACGGCGTCGCCGCCGCGGTGGGCCTGGCCGCGGGGCTGCTCGCCCAGGGGCTGACCACCTCGACCGCGGGCACCTACGCGCGGATCGCCCACCCCGGTCCGGTCCTCACCACCACCACCACCGCCACCGCAGGGGAGCACTGAGATGGGCGTGCTGTTCCGCGACGTCCTCCGCTGGGACCGCGAGGCCCCGGACGGCTGGACCGGCCCGGTCGACGTCCGGGTCGCGGGGCCGACCATCGCCGCCGTCGGCCGGCCGGGCGAACGGCTGCAGGCCGCCCCCGGCGACCGGGTGGTGGAGGCCGCCGGCCGCCGGCTGCTGGTGCCGGGGCTGGTCAACGCCCACTTCCACTCGCCGGCCAACCACCTCAAGGCGTCGGTGCCGAGCCTGCCGCTCGAGCTGTTCATGCTGTTCGAGTCGCCGGCCGACCCGGCGCTCACCCCGAGCCCGCGCGAGGCCTACCTGCGCACCCTGATCGGTGCGGTGGAGATGCTGCAGAACGGGGTCACCAGCGTCCAGGACGACGCCTTCCTGATGCCCGGACCCGACCCGGAGATCATCGACGCGGTCGCCCAGGCCTACCTGGACGCCGGGCAACGGGCCACCCTCGCCCTCGACCAACCCGAGCTCACCGAGGCCGAGAAGCTCCCGTTCGTCGCCCGGCTCCGCGCCGACCTCGGCCCGCGCGCCGGGCTGCTCGACCAGCCGGCCCCGGTGCCGGCGCCGCAGCTGCTCGAGGCCTACGACCACCTGATCACCCGCTGGCACCGGGCCGGCGACGACCGGCTGCGTGCCGCGGTGTCGGTGTCGGCCCCGCAACGGGTCAGCCCCGACTACTTCGCCGCGCTCGACGACCTGGCCACCACCCACGGGCTGCCGCTGTTCGCGCACCTGCTGGAGACCAAGCCGCAGCGGACCCTGATCACCGAGCAGCCGCGGTTCGGCGGCCGGTCGCTGGTCGGCTGGACCCACCACCTCGGACTGCTCAGGCCGCACACCAACGTCATCCACGCGGTCTGGGTCGACGAGAACGACCTCGCGCTGATCGCCGACGCGGGCGCGACGATCGCGCACAACCCGGTCAGCAACCTCCGGCTGGGCAGCGGCGTGATGCCCTGGCGCGCCGTGCACCGGGCCGGCGTCCCGGTCGCACTCGGCACCGACGAGGCGATCTGCGACGACGCGGTCAACCTGTGGCCGGTGGTCAAGACCGCCGGCCTGGTGCACAACATCACCGGCGCCGACCCCGGGGACTGGCCGACCCCCGCGGAGATCCTCGACGCGGTCTGGACCGGGGGCGCCCGGGCCCAGCGCCGGGCCGGCGAGCTGGGGGCGGTCGAGCCCGGGATGCTCGCCGATCTCGCCCTGCTCGACCTCGACCGGGTGGCCTTCACCCCCTTCAACGACCTGCGGGAGCAGCTGGTGCACTGCGAGGACGGACGCGACGTCGTGCTGACCATGGTCGGCGGGCAGGTGGTGGCCGAACACGGCCGGGTCACCACCGTCGACCAGGACGCGGTGCTGGCCGAGGCGCGCGAGCTGTTCGCCCGCCGTCGGGCGACCGTGCAGCAGGCCCGGCGCGACGCCGAGGAGCTGGTGCCGGCCTACCGGCGGATGGTGGCCTCCGCGGCCGCGACCGACGTCGGCTTCACCCGGTGGGTGGGACGGTGACCGCGCGCTGGGGCTACAGCCCGATCGGCGGCCGGCCGGCCGGGCGCTGGCCCGACGGCAGCCGGCTGGCCGTGACCGTCTGCGTCGGCGTCGAGTCCTACCGGTTCGACGACGGGCTGACCGAGGACGTCCTGCCCGGAGTGCCGGCCCCCGACCTGGTCAACCGGGCCTGGCGCGACTACGGCAACCGGGTCGGCGCGTTCCGGCTGTTCGCCCGGCTGGCCGCGCTCGGCGTCCGCCCGGCGGTGCTGCTCAACACCGACGTCTACGACGAGGCACCCGAGGTGGTCGCGGCCGCGCGCGCCGCCGGGGCCGAGATCGTCGGGCACGGCCGGAGCAACTCCGACACCCTGGCCGGCCGGTCACGCGGCGACGAGCGCTCCTACCTGGCCTCGGTCCGCGACCGGATCGCCGCCGCCGAGGGCACCCCGCCCGGCGGCTGGTCGAGCCCGTGGCTGACCCACACCCCGCAGACCGTCGACCTGCTGGCCGAGACCGGCTATCGCTATCTGCTCGACCTGCGGCTCGACGACCAGCCGGTCTGGCTGCGGACCGGCTCGGACCCGCTGCTGGCCATCCCCTACGCCGCCGAGCTCAACGACTCGAGCACGATGATCGGCCGGCAGGCCGGGCCGGTCGAGTTCGCCCGGATGATCGAGGACGAGGGCGCCGAGCTGCTGGCCGAGGCGGCCGAGCGGCCGCTGGTGATGAGCGTGGTGCTGCACTCCTTCATCACCGGCGTCCCGTTCCGGCTCCGCCCGGTGGCCGAGGCGCTGGGCCGGGTGCTGGCCCTGCCCGGCGTCCGCGCGACCACCCCCGCCGACATCCACGCCGCGGTGCTGGCCGACCCGACGCTGGCCGCCGGCGATCCCCGGGACACCGCGACGCCGTCCCGACCGGTGGCCGCCGCCACCCCGACCGAAGGCGCCCGCCCGTGAGCACCGGAGCCGCCCCGACCGCGTCGGCCGGCCCGGCCGAGCCGGTGGCACGGGTCGAGAACTTCTCGCTGTCGCTGGTCCGGCACGGCGTCCGCCGCGAGGTGCTGCACGGGGTCGACCTGTCCGTCGCGCCCGGCGAGATCCTCGGGCTGGTCGGCGAGTCCGGCTCGGGCAAGAGCGTGCTGGCCCTCAGCCTGCTCGGACTGCTCCCGGACGCCTCGCGGCCCGAGGCCGAGGGCCGGGTCAGCGTCACCGGCGTCGACATGCTCCGCGCCGACGAGCGCGACCGCCGCCCGGTCCGGCGCACCGCGCTCGGGGCGGTCTTCCAGGACCCGATGACCTCGCTCAACCCGACCATGCGGATCGGCCGCCAACTCCGCGAGGTGACCGGCGCCGACGACACCTCCGTGGGGCTGCTCGACCGGGTCGGGGTCCGCGACGCCGCGCTGCGGCTGTCGGTCTATCCGCACGAGCTCTCCGGCGGCCTGCGCCAGCGGGTGATGGCGGCGATGGCGGTGGCCCGTCGCCCGCGACTGATCGTGGCCGACGAACCCACCACCGCGCTCGACGTCACCGTCCAGGCGCAGCTGCTCACCCTGCTCCGCGAGCTCCGCGACGACTTCGGCTGCTCGGTGCTGATGATCACCCACGACCTCGGGGTCGCCGACCAGATCGCCGACCGGCTGGCCGTGCTCTACCGCGGCGACCTGGTCGAGCTCGGCCCGGCCCGCGAGGTGGTCCGGCACCCCCGGCACGCCTACACCCGGGCCCTGCTCGGCGCCCGGCTCTCGCTGACCGGCGAGCGCGACCCGCGGTTCGCCCGGACGGTCACCGTGGCCGACGAACCGGACGGGACCGGTGGCCCGGTCGGCGGCGGTGCCGGTGGCCCGGTCGGCGGCGGTGCCGGCGAGATGGCCGGCGACACGACCGGCGAACCGCGTCCGGCCCGCTCCCCCGCGGTCACCATCAGCGGGCTGCGGCGCGAGTTCCGGGTCCGCCGGGCCGGGGTGATCACCGCGCTCGACGGGGTCGACCTGACCGTCGACCGGGGCGCCGCGCTGGCCATCGTCGGCGAGTCCGGGTCGGGCAAGTCGACGCTGCTGCGGATCGTCGCCGGGCTGGAGACGGCGACCGCGGGCAGCGTCCGGATCGCCGAGTCGACCAGCGGCCACGGCGCCCAGATGGTCTTCCAGGACGCGGGCTCGTCGCTGACGCCGTGGCTGAGCGTCGGCGAGATGCTGGGCGAGCGGCTGCGGGCCGAGCGGCTCGACCGGGCCGCCTCCCGGCGCCGGGTGGTCGAGACCCTGGCCCTGGTCGGGCTGGACCCCGACGTGGTCGGCGCCCGTCCGGCGGAGCTGTCCGGCGGGCAGCGGCAACGGGTCGCGCTGGCCCGGGCCACCATCGTCCCGCCCGCGGTGCTGCTCTGCGACGAGCCGACCAGCGCGCTCGACGCGTCGCTGGCCCGCAGCGTCCTCGGACTGATCCGCGACATCCGCGCCGAGCTCGGCACCACGGTGCTGTTCGTCACCCACGACCTCGCGGTGGCCCGGCTGATGGGCGACCGGATCGCGGTGATGCGCGCCGGGCGGGTGGTCGAGCTCGGTGAGGCCGAGGCGCTGCTCGCCGACCCGCAGGACCCGTACACCCGGCAGCTGCTCGACGCGGTGCCGACCATCGCCGAGCTCGACGAGCGCCCGGCCCCGCTCGAGGGAGGGACCGCCTGATGTCCGTCGCCTACGCGCCGCGGGCGCGGATCCGTCCCGGCTCGATCGGCGGGGTCGCGCTCGGCCGCCCGGTCTCCTGGCTGCTGGTGGCGCTGCTGGTGCTGGTCACCGTGGTCGCGCTGGCGGCGCCGCTGCTCGCACCGTTCGACCCGGTGCAGCCGGTCGGCGGCCTCAACCTGCCGCCGCTCAGCCCGGGCCACCTGCTCGGCACCGACCAGATCGGGCGCGACCTGCTCTCCCGGACGCTGCTGGGCATCCGGGTCAGCTGGTTCAGCGCGCTGGCCGTGGTGGCCAGCGGCCTGCTGGTCGGCGGGGTGATCGGGCTGGTCGCCGGCGCCGCCGGCGGCTGGGTCGACACGGTGCTGATGCGGATCACCGACCTCTTCCTGGCCCTGCCCGGCGCGCTGGTGGCGATCGCCGTCGTCGCCGCGCTGGGCCCCGGGCTGCTGCACACCCTGATCGGGGTGTCGATCTTCTGGTGGCCCTACTACGCCCGGATCATCCGCGGCGAGACCAAGGCCCTGGCCGCCCGGCCGCACCTCGAGGCGGCCCGGCTGGCCGGGGCCGGCCGGATCCGGCTGGTCACCCGGCACCTGCTCCCCGGCGTGGTGCCCACCGCGGTGGTCTCGGCCAGCCTCGACGTCGGCAACGTGGTGCTGCTGCTCGCCGGGCTGTCGTTCCTCGGGCTCGGCCAGGCCGCCCCCGCCCCCGAGCTCGGCGCCGACACGGCCCGGGCGCTCAGCCAGCTGCTCCGGCAGTGGTGGGTGCCCGGCGTGCCGGGGATCGCCGTGCTCGTGCTCAGCCTCGTCGCCAACCTCGGCGGCGACGGCATCCGCAACCTGTTGCCGGCCCGGCGGTGAGGACCCGATGACCCAGCTCCAGACCCGGCTCACCGGGCTCGCCGGCGGCACCCGGCCGGCCACCCGGACCCTCGGCGTCCACCCGACCGTGCGCTTCCTGCTCCGTCGGCTCGGCGCGGCGGTGCTGCTGCTGTTCGTGCTGTCGCTGGTGGTCTTCACCCTGTCGACCATCGCGCCCGGCGACCCGGCCCGCGCCTACGTCGGTGCCAACGCCTCGAACGCCGCGGTCGCCGAGGCCCGGGCCCGGCTCGGGCTCGACGACCCGTTCCTGGTCCGCTACGCCCGGTTCGTCGGCCACGCGCTGACCGGCGACCTGGGCCGCTCGCTGCGGACCCGGCACCCGGTGACCGCCGACCTGGCCGCCTTCCTGCCCGCCACCGTCGAGCTGGTGCTCACCGCGTTCGTGCTGGCGCTGGTCCTCGGCGCCCTGTTCGCGGTGTCCGGGGCGCTGCGCTGGCCGGGCGGCGCCGTCGGTCGCGGCGTGCTGCTGCTGCTCGCCACCGCCCCGCCGTTCCTGCTCGCCATCGTCGGCGTGGTGGTGTTCTTCGGCAGCCTCGGCTGGCTCCCGGCCGGGGGCGTCGGCGACTTCGAGGACCCCGGCCCGTTCGGGATGCAGGCGCTGGACAGCCTGCTGCACGGCCAGGCCGACGCCTGGGCGGACGCGATCTGGCACCTGGCGCTGCCGTCGGTGGTGCTGGCGGTGGCCCCGGCGGTCGCGGTCGGCCGGGTGCTGCGCGCCTCGCTCGACACCGTGCTGGGGATGGACCACGTCCGCACCGCCCGCTCCAAGGGGCTGACCGAACGCCGGGTGCTGGTCGGCCACGTGGTCCGCAACGCGATCGGCCCGGCGTTGTCGATGGCCGGGCTCCAGCTCGGCTTCATGTTCGCCGGCGTGGTGGTGGTCGAGCAGGTCTTCAGCTGGCCGGGCATCGGCAACTACCTGGCCGCCTCGATCCCGGTGGCCGACTTCCCGGCCATCGCCGGGGTCACCCTCGTGCTCGGCGCCGTCTACGTGATCACCAACACCGTGGTCGACCTGCTCCAGGCGCTGGCCGACCCCCGGGTCAGCGCCACCTGATCCCGACCGTCCCGTTCCCACTGATCCGTTCCGACATCCAGGAGCACCCATGTCCCACACCCACCACCCGACCCGGGCCGGCGCCGTCGCCCGCCGGCTGGTCGCGGTCGGCGTCACCGTCGCGCTGACCGGTCTGGCCGCCTGCAGCTCGGGCACCCGCACCGCCTCGTCCGGCGGGGACGCCTCGGCCCCGACCGACGGCGTGCTGACCGTCGGGCTGCTCGGCGACATCGGCCAGCCGCCGGACCCCGACATCTACTACGCCAACAACGGCACCGCGATCATGATCAACGCCTACGAGGGGCTGGTGCAGTACGCGAACGACACCGACCAGGTGAAGATCGCGCCGCGGCTGGCCACCTCCTGGGAGGTCAACCCGGCCAAGACCGTCTACACCTTCCACCTGCGGCAGGGCGTCAAGTTCCACGACGGCACCGACTTCACCTCGGCCGCGGTGGAGGTGGCGTTCAAGCGGCGGATCGCCGTCAAGGGCGGCGCCGCGTACATGGTGGAGGGCGTGAAGAGCGTGGCCACCCCGGACGCGCAGACCGCGGTGATCACGCTGAAGCAGCCGAACTCGGCCTTCCTCAGCTATCTGGCCTCGCCGTTCGGACCGAAGATGGAGTCGCCCACCGGGCTGGAGAAGAACGCCGGGTCCGACGACGCGCAGACCTACCTGGCCACCCACGACCTCGGCACCGGCCCCTACCAGCTGACCGCCGCGGTCACCGGGCAGAAGTACGAGCTGACGCAGTTCCCCGGCTACTGGGGCCCCAAGTCGCCGTTCACCAAGATCGAGCTCCCGGTCTACACCGACGAGTCGGCCCTGGAGCTGGCCTTCGACAAGGGCAACGTCGACACCATCGTGGCCGCGCTGCCGTCGTCCAGCCTGGACAAGTACGCCGACGCCGCCGGGGTGAAGAACTACTTCCTGCCCACCCTGCAGGGGGCGCTGGTCACGGTGAACCCGAGCCACGCGTTCTTCTCGACCGCAGCCGCCCGGGTGGCGTTCCTGTCCTCGCTCGACCAGCAGAAGCTGGTCGACCAGGTGCTCGGCAAGCGCAGCGAGGTGGCCACCACCATGTACGCCAAGGGGATGATCCCCGACGGGCAGGACAAGCAGCAGATCAGCTACGACCCGAAGGCGCTGTCCAGCTACGTCGACGGGCTGTCGGCCTCGGCCAAGGCGGCCAAGCTGACCATCGGCTACGCCAACGGCAACGCCAACGCCCAGCAGATGGCCAACCTGGTGGTGGCCAACCTGCAGACCCTCAAGCTGAACGCGTCCGCGCAGGGCTACGACACCTCGACGGTGTTCGGCTGGATCAACGACCCGAGCAAGGGCCCGGACGCCTTCATCGACGGCAACAACGGGCCCGACGGCGGGGACCCGTACATGTGGGGCCACGTCTTCTGGGACGCCTCCGGCGGGATCAACTACTTCGGCTGCCAGTCGAAGGAAGTCAACAGCCTGCTCGACCAGTCCGTGCGCACCGGCGACACCGCCGGCTACGTCAGGGCCGGCGAGCTCTACGGCAAGACCGGGTGCTTCCTCAACCTGTCCTACAACAAGGACTGGGTGGTGGCGAAGAGCTGGCTGACCAACGTGCCGCAGGCCCAGAACCTCGGGGCCAACGAGCTGAACTTCTCACTGCTGGGCTTGGCGAGATCGTGATCACCGGCAGGATGACGGGCATGATCGGACTCGTGCAGAGAACCATGATCAGCGTCAGGACCACGGGTCCGGTCCGGACCGCCGGCGGATGACCGACGTCCACACCGCGGATCGTGCCGGGACCGAGCGGACGGGCGGCGAGCACGGCCAGTCGCTGTCCGCCCTGGTCTACGGCACGATCCGCGAGCGGATCATCCTCGGTTACTACGCCCAGGGCAGCCGGTTGCCCGAGCAGCGGATCGGCGAGGAACTGCAGGTCTCCCGGGTGCCGCTGCGCGAGGCGGTGCCGCTGCTCGAGCGCGACGGCTTCGTCTCGACCAACCCGCGGCGTAGCGCGGTGGTCTCGACCTGGACCCGCAAGGCGGTCGACGACCTCTTCGACGTACGGCTCTGCCTCGAGGTCGGCGCGGCCCGGCACGCCGCCCGGCAGGTCGCCCTCGGTGCGCCGCTCGGCCCCCTCGACGCTGCCCTCGACGACGCCCACCACACCGTCGAGGAGCGGGACGCCTACGCGATCGCCCGGGCCAGCACCGCCTACCACGAAGCGGTGGTGGCGACCGCGGCCAACGAGCTGATGTTCAAGATGATGCGGACGATCTCGGGACGGATGACCTGGCTGTTCCACCTGACCAGCGGGCTGTCGGCGGACGACGCCTACCACGACCACGTCAGCCTGCGCGACGCGATCGCCTCGGGCAACGAGCGGGTGGCCGAGTCGGTGGCCTACGCCCACATCGAACGCGACCGCGGGCCGACCTTCGAGTCCCTCGGCGACGCCCTCGATTGACCCGTCCTCCCCACCACCTCCGCTCCAGCTCAGCCCGCCACCTCCCCCGCCCGCACCACCTCCCCGGCACCTTTGCGCCCCGCCGGTGATGGTTGCGCCCGGTCTACCGGGCGCAACCGTGACCGGCGGGGCGCAAAGGTGCGGGAGAGGCGGGCGCAGACGCGAAGACGTGAGGACGGGGCTGAGAAGCCGCTCAGTCCGACAGCAGGGGCCGGGAATCCGATCCCGGCCCGGGGAGCGAATCAGGCTGCGGAGATCGGGCGCGTCCGAGTCGGAGTCCCGCACCCCACACCAGCTGGCCCGGCCGGCGAACGACGAGAGGACGATCCGTGGACGCAGAGTTCAGCAGGGACCACCAGGCACAGCAGGAGCTCCGGGCGCGCGCCGACCTCATCACCGCCCAGCAGCAGATCATCGTCGACCTGCTGGAGGAGATGCACGACCGGCCGCCGCCGGCGATCGAGCAGGCTCTGCGCGATCGCCTGACGGAGAGCGGGCTCCCGGACGCTCCGCGGGCCTGGATCAGCGCCGTCGCGAGCGAGATCGCCGACGACCGCCTCTACGTGGTCGCACCGGGCTCCGTCAGCGGTGGGGCCTTCAGCAACGCGGCGGCCGACCGTGCCCGTGAGCGCCTCGAACGTCGCGCCGATCCCAGCGTCAACCCGGTCGAGCACACGCCCAAGCTCTGACTCGCCGGGTCGGCCCTGGACGGCCGTCGGGGGATTCAGTCATCGCGGAGCGCGCCCCAGGCGTGCCAACGGTCGAGCTCCACCCGGGCGATCACCCGTGGACGCTCGCGGTCGGCGTACGGGTGGCCGGTGTAGTGGGTCGAGATCCGGTCCGCCCCGGCGAGCTCGACGTCGTCGTCGATCGAGACCACCCGGCCCTGGACGCTGACCTGGGTGTACCAGCTGTCCTCGTCGAGCGCGGTCAGCGAGACCCGCGGGTCGCGGCGCATGTGGTCGAGCCGGGCCCGCTCGGCGTCGAGGCTGAGCAGCACCGTCCCGTCGTCGTCGAGCAGGTACCAGGTGGCCACGGTCACCGGCCGCCCGTCCTTGGCCAGGGTGGCCATCACGGCGGGGTTGGGGCGGCGGAGCATCGCGGTGATCTTCTCGGGCAGCGGTGTGGTGGGCACGGGGGCAGGCTAGGCCCCTCCTCACTAGGCTCGCGGCGAGGGCTGCCAGGCCGGCCCGGGAAGAGGTGAGCTGCCGTGCCCGACCGGTCCACACCGCTGCGCAGGCTGGGGTTCCTGACCATCGGCCTGTTCGACCCCGCCGATCCGGGGCCCGGTCACGAGTCGACGCTAGCCCTGATCGAGCTCGGCGAGCGGCTCGGGTTCGACAGCGCCTGGCTGCGCCACCGCCACCTCCAGCACGGCATCAGCTCGCCGGTCGCCGTGCTCGCCGCCGCCAGCCAGCGGACCCGCCGGATCGAGCTCGGCACCGCGGTGACGCCGCTCGGGTGGGAGAACCCGCTGCGACTGGCCGAGGACCTCGCCACCGTCGACGTCCTCTCCGGCGGCCGGCTCAACCCGGGCGTCAGCGTCGGCCCGCCGATGCGCTGGGACGACGTCCGGGCCGCGCTCTATCCCGACACCGCCGAGGCCGAGGACTTCAGCTACGCACGCGTGCTGCGGCTGCTGCGGCTGCTCCGCGGCGAGCCCGCCAGCACGTTCTCCGGCACGGTCGGGATCGAGGAGTTCTCCGACCACGTCCAGCCGCACGCACCGGGGCTGGCCGCGCGGCTCTGGTACGGCGCAGCCAGCCGCCGGTCGGCGACCTGGGCGGGCGAGCAGGGCCTCAACCTGCTGACCAGCAGCGTGGTCAGGGCCGAGGGCGACGCCGACGGTGAACAGCCCGACCGGTGGGACTTCGCGGCGCTCCAGCGCGCCCAGATCGACGCGTTCCGGGCCGCGCACCCGGCCGGGCCGGACGCCCGCGTCTCGCAGGGTCTGGTGGTGATCCCCACCGACTCCGCCAGCGCCGCCCAGCGCGAGAAGTACGCCGCCTACGCCGCCGGCCGGCTGCCCCGGACCGCGACCCCGCAGGGCCCGGGACGGCTGCTGTTCGCCCCCGACCTGGTCGGCACCGCAGCGGAGATCGCCGAGCAGCTGTGGGGGCACGCGGGGTTTCAGGCGGTCGACGAGGTCGCGTTCGCGTTGCCGTTCACCTTCGCGCCCGACGACTACGTCCAGATCCTCACCGACATCGCGACCCGGCTGGGTCCGGCGCTCGGGTGGTCCCCCGCCGCGTCAGGGTGAGCGGACGACCGACCAGCGCGGGTCGGACCGCGTGGCGGGTGCGGGCCCGCCACCGGGATGACGCCGGGGCGCACTGTTGGACCACCGAACGTCATCCGGGCGCCAGGGCTCCCGCTGAGCCCGACACCCACCACTCCTTCGGTGCGGGCGCGGGATCCAGACGCACCCAGCCCTGACGCACCCAGCCCGGACGCACCCAGCCCGGACGCACCCAGCCCTGACGCACACTGGGCGGGTGACCATGCTCCCCGCCCCGCCGACCGATCGCGCGCACCTGATCGGGTGGGTGGCCGAACACCTCGGTGACCTGACCCTCGAGGGGCCGGACGGGATCGCGGCCGGCGGCTTCCGCGGCGGGCAGTCGGCCGCCGACGCGGCGCTGGCCACGCTCGACATCACCGGCTACGCCAAGCGGCGCAGCACCGTGCTGCCGGTCTCGGCTCGCGGAGCGAGCCGGATGTCGCCCTATCTGCGGCACGGCCTGCTGCAGCTCCCCGAGGTCTGGGACGCGGTCGCCGACGCCCCCGCACAAGACCGCCGCCGCTATCGCGACGAGCTGCTCTGGGCCGAGTACGCCCGGCACCTCTACGCCCGCACCGGATGCGACCTCGGGGTCGCGCTGCGCCGCGAGCAGCCGCGGCCGCCCTCCTGGGACGGCGAGCCCTGGCCGGAGTCGATGGCCTGCATGGCCGCGGTCACCGAGGAGCTCGAGACCGACGGCTGGGTGGTCAACCAGACCCGGATGTGGCTCGCCTCGCAGTGGGCGGTGCGCGCCGGTGCCGACTGGCGGGAGGGCGAGCAGCGGATGTTCGCCCACCTGCTCGACGGCTCGCGCGCGGCCAACCGACTGGGCTGGCAGTGGACCGTGGGCACCGGCAGCGGCAAGCCGTACGGGTTCAGCCGCTGGCAGGTGCAGAAGCGCGCCCCGCAGCTCTGCCGCCGCTGCCCGCTCCGGGACGCCTGTCCGATCGAGAACTGGCCGAACGCCGAGGCCGGCCCCGCGGTCGACGGTCCTGACCTCGGCCGCGGGCCGATCCCCGCCGGCCCGGCCGCGGTCGAGGGCAGCGGTGGCGAGCGGGTGTGGCTGACCGCCGAATCGCTCGGCACCGGCGACCCGGCGCTCGCCGCCGACCCGGACCGTCCCGCCGTGTTCGTCTTCGACGAGCCGCTGCTGCGCCGGCTGCGGCTGTCGGGCAAGCGGCTGGTCTTCCTGGCCGAGACGCTGGCCGAGCTCGCCACCCTGCGCCCGCTCGAGGTCCGCCGCGGCCGGCCGGTCGACGAGCTCGCCGGCGTCCCGCTCGCCGCCACCTGGACCCCGGTGCCCGGCTGGCAGCGGATCGCCCCGCGGCTCGACGTCGTCGAGACCCACCCCTGGCCGTGGCTGCGGCGGCCGCGCGAGGCCCCGGTCCGCTCGTTCAGCGCCTGGCGGAACGCGGTCGACCGGGGAGCACGGACGTCCTGACCGGGGTCCGGCGCCGGCGCCGGGGCGTCCGTACGATCGGGACGTGACCAGCGCTGCGCACGACCACGGATCCCCGGCCGCCTCGGTGGTGGCCTCGATGCGTGACCGCCGTCCGGTGGTCGGTTTCTGGGTGGTGCTCGACTCGCTGCTCTCCACCGAGGCGCTGGCCCACGTCGGTTACGACTACCTGGTGCTCGACGCCCAGCACGGCGTCCTCGACGACGGCGCCCTGCACGCCGGCTTGGTGGCGATCGACGCCGCGCACGGCCCGGCCGGGCTGGTCCGGGTGACCAGCCAGCAGCCCGCCGACATCGGTCGGGCCCTCGACCTCGGCGCCCGCGGGGTGATCGTCCCGCTGGTCGACGACGCCGCGCAGGCCGCCGCCGCGGTGGCCGCCGCGCGCTACCGCGGACGCCGGTCCTGGGGACCGATCCGGTCGGGGCTCCGGGTCACCGGCACGGCGGCCGAGATCGACGACCAGGTGCTCGTGCTGGCCATGATCGAGACCGCCTCCGGCTTCGACCAGGTCGAGCAGATCCTCGCGGTGGAAGGGATCGACGGCGTCTACGTCGGTCCGAGCGACCTCGCGCTCGGGCTCGGCGCCCCCCATCCGGACCACCCGGTGCAGCCGGCGTTCGACGCCGCGCTCGACCGTATCCAGGGCGCCGCGGCCGCGGCCGGCAAGATCGCCGGCGTGCACACCACCGGCCACCCGGTGGCGGGCGCCCGACGCGCGGCCGGCTTCACCATGATCACCATCGCCTCCGACCTCAGCCACCTCCTCGACGCCGCACGCGCCGACCTGGAGACCCTGCGCGACTGACCGCGTCCGGCCCGCTGCCCAGCATGCGGAGAACCGCACCCCCGCGCAATCCCCACCAGTACGCTCGGGAAAGCCGCGACCGAGCCGTCCACCGAGGGAGAGAAGCCGTCATGAGCCAACCGTCAGCCGCGCAGTGGTCGTTCGAGACCCGCCAGATCCACGCCGGGCAGACCCCGGACAGCGCCACCCGCGCCCGGGCGCTGCCGATCTACCAGACCACCTCGTACGTCTTCGAGGACACCGCCGACGCCGCCGACCTGTTCGCGCTGAAGAAGTTCGGCAACATCTACACCCGGATCATGAACCCGACCCAGGCCGCGGTCGAGGACCGGATCGCCGCGCTCGAGGGCGGCGTCGGGGCACTCCTCACCGCCAGCGGTCAGGCCGCCGAGACCCTCGCGCTGCTCAACCTCGCCGAGACCGGCAGCCACATCGTCTCCTCGGCCCGGCTCTACGGCGGCACCTACAACCTGTTCCACTACACGTTCCCCAAGATGGGCATCGAGGTCAGCTTCGTCGCCGATCCCGACGACCCCGAGCAGTGGCGGGCCGCGGTCCGCCCGAACACCAAGGCGTTCTTCGCCGAGACGATCAGCAACCCGCAGATCGACGTGCTCGACATCGCCACCGTGGCGGGGATCGCGCACGAGGTCGGCGTCCCGCTGGTGGTCGACAACACCATCGCCACCCCGTACCTGATCCGCCCGATCGAGCACGGCGCCGACATCGTGGTGCACTCGGCGACCAAGTACCTCGGCGGCCACGGCACCGCGATCGGCGGCGTGATCGTCGACGCCGGCAGGTTCGACTTCGCCGCCCAGCCCGACCGGTACCCGCAGTACAACAACCCCGACGAGAGCTACCACGGCATCGTGTACGCCCGTGACCTCGGGGTCGGCTCCGAGCTCGGCGCCAACCTGGCCTTCATCCTCAAGGCCCGGGTGCAGCTGCTCCGCGACCTCGGCGCGGCGATCGCGCCGTTCAACGCCTTCCTGCTCGCGCAGGGGATCGAGACCCTGTCGCTGCGGGTCGAGCGGCACTGCCAGAACGCGCAGGCGGTCGCCGAGTGGCTGGCCGGCCGGGACGAGGTGCTCTCGGTCAACTACGCCGGGCTGGCCGAGAGCCCCTGGCACGCGCAGGCCCAGAAGTACGCGCCGCGCGGCGTCGGTGGGGTGCTCAGCTTCGAGATCGCCGGCGGGATCGAGGCGGGCAAGCGGTTCGTCGAGGCGCTCGAGCTGCACTCGCACGTGGCCAACATCGGCGACGTCCGCAGCCTGGTCATCCACCCGGCCTCGACCACGCACTCGCAGCTCAGCCCGGAGGAGCAGGCCAGCACCGGCGTCACCCCGGGCCTGGTGCGGCTCGCCGTCGGCCTCGAGCACATCGACGACATCCTCGCCGACCTCGACGCCGGGTTCCGTGCCGCGAAGACCAGCTGAGGACCCGCTCCCCGGCTGGTCCGGGAGGCGGTCCGCCGCGCTCGGGCCCCAGCGGCTCGAGCGCGGTGGGCAGCTGCCCGAGGTGACCCTGGCCTACGAGACCTGGGGCACGCCGCAGCGCGACGACACCGGGGCGGTGGTCAACGCCGTCCTCGTGCTGCACGCGCTGACCGGTGACGCGCACCTGGCCGGCCCGGCCGGGCCCGACCAGCCCACACCGGGCTGGTGGGAGCCGCTGGTCGGTCCCCGCCGTCCGCTCGACACCGACCGGTGGTGGGTCGTCGCCGCCAACGTCCTCGGCGGTTGCCGCGGCTCGACCGGTCCGGCCTCGCCCGCGCCGGACGGGCGCCGCTGGGGATCGCGCTTCCCCGAGCTGACCGCTCGCGACCAGGTGGCGGCCGAGGCCCGGCTGGCCGACGCGCTCGGCGTGCGCCGGTTCGCTGCGGTGATCGGCGCCTCGATGGGCGGGATGCGCGCGCTCGAGTGGGTGATCACCCACCCCGACCGGGTCGGTTCCGCCCTGGTGGTCGCCGTCGGCGCCGCGGCCAGCGCCGACCAGATCGGCACCCAGACCACCCAGCAGGCCGCGATCACCGGGGACCCCGGTTGGCAGGGCGGTGACTACACCGGCGAGGGTCCGCTGACCGGGTTGGCGCTGGCCCGCCGGATCGCCCACCTGACCTACCGCAGCGAGGGCGAGCTCGAGGCCCGGTTCGGGCGCCGGGTCCAGCCCGACGGCCGGTTCGCGGTCACCTCCTACCTCGAGCACCACGGCGCCAAGCTGGTCGGCCGGTTCGACGCCGGCAGCTACGTCGTCCTCACCCAGACCATGAACACCCACGACGTCGGTCGGGGCCGCGGCGGGATCGCCACGGCCCTGGGCGGCGTCGAGGTGCCGGTGGTGGTCGCCGGCGTCGACAGCGACCGGCTCTATCCGCTGCACCAGCAGCAGGAGCTGGTCGACCTGATCCCGACCGCCGAGCGGCTGCACGTGATCACCTCGGCCTACGGGCACGACGGCTTCCTGATCGAGGCCGACCAGGTCGGGCCGCTGGTCCGGCGCACGCTCGGAGCGTCCTCCGCAGCTCCCGGCCGGCCACCGCGCAGGCTGGTGCCGTGACCCGCGCGCGACGCAAGCTCTGTCTGATCGGGCTCGACGGCCTCCGCTGGGACGTGGCCACCGAACCCGGACTCGCCCCGGGGCTGATGCGGCTGGCCGACGAGGGGTCGGCGACCCCGGTCTGGATGGTGCCGCCGACCGACTCCGGGCCCGGCTGGTCGTCGCTGCTCACCGGGTGCAGCCACGAGCAGACCCGCGTCTGGGACAACGACATGATCAACCACCAGCTCGGCGCCTGCCCCGATCTGCTCAGCCTGGTGTGGATGCGCGACCACCACGCGGTGACCTATGCGGCGGCGACCTGGCGCCAGCTGCTCGACCCGCACGGCCGCGGCCCGATCGTCCACACCCGGATCGACCAGCAACGCAACGGGTTGCACGAGCTGTTCTGGGCCGACGGCGAGCTGACCGGCTGCGTCGCCGCCGACGAGGAGGTGCAGGCCGCCGCGGCGCGGGTGATCGCGGACCGCGGACCCGACGCCGCCTTCGTCTACTTCGAGGGCGTCGACGAGGCCGGGCACCGGTACGGGTCGGCCGGTGCCGAGTACCGCGCCGCCATCACCCGGGTGGACGGGCTGCTCCGCTGCCTGGTCAAGGCGGTCGACGAACGGCGGGAACGCCACGGCGAGGACTGGCTGATCGCGGTGGTCACCGACCACGGCCACAAGCCGGAGGGCGGGCACGGCGGGGACGAACCCGAGGTGCGCCGGTCGTTCCTGGTGCTGCACTGCCCCGGCGCGACGCTGCCCGCCCTCGACACGCTCGACCCGACCGCGGTGACCCCGCTGCTGCTCGACCTGACCGCGTGACCGCAGCTCCACCGGCGTCGGTCGCGCACGCCGCGGCGGCGCTCGGCTGCGGGGCGGTGCGCTGGACTTCGCCCGGGACCGGGCTCTCGGCGGCCGAGCGCCACGTCGTGGTGCTCGACGACGGACGGTCCGTGTTCGTCAAGGGGGCCACCGATCCGGCGACCGAGCGCTGGCTGCGCACCGAGGCCGCGACGCTGGAGGTGGTCGGTCCGGGGCTGGGTCCGGCGGTCCTCGGTTGGCTCGACGGCGTCGACGATCACGGGGTGCCGTTCCATGATCATCCGGTGCTGGTCACCGAGGACCTGTCGGCGGGGTACTGGCCGGCCGGATCGTGCGTGACCCGGTGGCGCCCGGGGGACGTCGGGGCGGTGCTGGCCGGGCTGGACCGGCTCGCCGAGCTGGGTGTCCCGGACGGTCTCGCCCCGGTGGCCGACTGGCCGGACCCGCACTGGCCGGCCCTGGTCTCCGACGACCGGTTGGTCGCGGGCGGGCTGGTCGACCCGGACTGGCTGCACCGGCACGGTGCCGCACTCGCCCGGTCGGACGTCGAGGCGGTGTGGCGTCCGGAGGTGGTGGTGCACGGGGACGTCCGCAGCGACAACCTGTGCCTCACCCCCGACGGGGTGAGGTTCGTCGACTGGTCTCTCTCGGGGCTCGGCTGTCGTGATCATGATCGGGTGCGTCTGCTGCCCACCCTGCACCTCGAGGGTGGTCCGGCGCCGGACACGCAGGGTCGCGTGCCGCCGCCGCTGATCGCCCCGCTCACCGGGGACACCGTCGCCCGGGCGGTCGGGCCGGACCCGATGCCCGACTGGCTGCGCGACGTATTCCTCCGGCTGGCCCGGATCGACCTCGCCTGGCTAGCCGCAGCGCTCGGACTCGAGCCCCCGACCCCGCGCTGAGCTTCCCGCGCGTCCTTGCGCGCTGAGCCTGTCCACACGCGCACTGAGCCTGTCGAAGTGGAGTTGCTCACCCCACGCACTTCGACAAGCTCAGTGCACGTTCCCTCTCGCGCGCTGAGCCACCCACACGCGCGCTGAGCCTGTCGAAACGCCATCGCCCACCCGAACGCACTTCGACAAGCTCAGTGCACGTTTCCCTCCCGCGCGCTGAGCCTGTCGAAGCGCCCTGCGGTCACCCGTGCGCTAGCTCGGCGCCGAGGCGGGCCCAGGCAGTGGTCTCGGCCGGCAGGTCGTCGACCGGGTGCCAGCCGATGCGGTCGATCTCTTCGCCCGGTCCCGGAGCCAGTTCGCCGTCGACCGTCGCGGCGTAGAGCAGCCGGACGCCGTGGATGCTGACGTGGTCGATCTCGTAGACGTTGGCGTGCACCCCGAGCACGCGGCCCAGCTCGACGCGGCCGCCGGTCTCTTCCCGCACTTCCCGGTGCACCGCGTCGACCGGGTCCTCACCGAAGTCAACGCCGCCACCCGGCAGCGTCCACCGGTTCGCCGCCGGGCCCGGCGAGATCTGGTGCACGAGCAACAGACGGCCGTCGCGGACGCAGACCGCATAGGCACCGACCCGGGTCCGTCGTTGAGGCACCCGGTCACCGTACGCGTGGTGATCAGAACCGGCCCCAGCGACGCGGCGGGAACGCGAGCGCCAGCCCGGCCATCAGGGCGAGAAAGACCGAGTCGAGGGCGGACGAGCTCAGGCTTGCGAACGTCAGGGGCCGACCTCGCACCAGATCGAGGATCGTCTGCACCACCAGCCCGGTGATCATCACGCCGCCGAAGCCGAGCAGGAAGCGACGCCATCGGGTCCGCCGTGGCAGCGGCACCGGCTCCCGGTCGGAGTACCAGGACCCGTCCGCTTTCGCCTGCTCGGCCCGCCGGGTCCAGTCGCTCGGCGGGACGCCGCCCTCCTGCCGCTCGTCCCCCACCCGGCGATCATGGCGCATCCGGCGCGGCCCCGCTCAGAGCCAGGGAAAGCCGTCGGGATCGGCGGCGGCGCGGCGACCGAGCTCGTCGGCGTCGTGGTGGCGGATCACCGAGAGCAGGGGGAACTCGTCCGGCCGGACCCGGACCCGGGCCAGCGGGCGGACCGGTCCCGGGTGGAACAGCTGCGCGGACCGGACCCGACCTTCGGGGCGCTCGACCTCGGCCTCACGCTCGAAGCCGTCGATCGGCAGCAGATAGACCGTGCCGTCGCGCCACGGTGCCGGGTCGCGGCTGGCCACCGAGAAGAAGTAGAGCGGTCCGGTCTCGGCACCGGTCTCGCGGTCCACGACGACGAACGCCGCGTTGACCAGCTGGTCGATCCGGTCGCGGTCGACGATCGCGAAGTAGAACGGCCACAGCCCGTCGGCCGCGGCGTAGACCCCGCTGCGGTTGCCGAACTCGTGCACGTCGTTGGACTGCCGCGGCTCGAACGCGGTGATCGCGTCGGAGCCCGAGCCGTGCAGGGCGTACCGGCCGGTCGCCGCGGCGTGCACCAGCAGCTCCCACACCGGCCCCGGCACCGCATCGGTCAGGTCGACCGGACCCTGGTGATCATGATCGGGCCGCGCGGCGAGGTCGGCGAGCAGGGCGTCGAAGCGGCGCGCCCTCTCGGGCGGCACCGGGTGCGGCGCGGTCGCGAAGACCGCCGACGCCCCGCCGTCGGTCATGGCTGCCTCAGCTGATCGCGGCGAGGTCACCGCGGACCAGCGCCTCGTCGCCGACACCGTCCTCGGCCCGCTGGGAGACCTCGAGCACCGACCACAGACCGAGGTCGAGCGACTGGTCGATCGTCCAGACCCCGAACGGGCCGTCGAGCATCCCGAGCAGCTCGCGGCGGGACGGGTCGTCGTGCCGGACCAGCCAGGCGTGCCGCAGGCCGTGCTGCGGCCCGTCCGCCTCGAGGGCCAGCTGGAGGATCCGGCGGCCGTGACCGTCGACGCTCAGGGTCACGCTGGCGGTGGCCCGCGACGTGGGGTCGACGGCACCGAGATCGAACCCGGCCCGGTCGGACCCGTCGGTCCGGCCGGTCGCCGAGGCCGGGGCCGGGGGCGGCGGGAAGGCGTCAGCACCCCGCTCGGGCGCGACGCTCAGCCCGAGCTCGTCGCGGATCCGGTCCCAGAGGTGGGCGGGCGGCTCCTGCAGCCGCTCGAGCCCGGCCTCGCGGCCCAGCTCGACCACCCGCTGCAGACCGGCCAGCTGGTCGCGGCACTCGGCACAGCCGACGAGATGGGCGTGGTCGTCCGGTTCCAGCGGCTCACCGAGGGCCGCCAGGCTCAGCAGGTCCGGGTCAGTGTGCACCGGTCTGCACCTCCAGCTGGTCGCGCAGGGTCATCAGGCTCTGGTGGATCTTGGCGCGGACGGCGAGCGGGGGGAGGTTGGTCCGCTCGGCGATCTCGTCGTGACTGAGGTGGTCGACCAGCGCGAGCTGCAGCACCCGGCGGTCGGGCGCGTCGAGGTGGGTGAGGCCGTCGGTCACCGACAGTCGCTCGATGATGTCCTGTTCGGCGGCCTCGCCCGCGGGCCCGCCCGGGGCGGTGGTCACCGCGCCGCCGGCGGCATCCGCCCGTCCGGCCAGCTCGTCGTGGGTGAGCCGGATCAGCCAGGCCGAGACGACCAGCTGGTCCGGGTCGATGCTCGCGCGTCGGTCCCAGGCGGTGGTGAAGACGTGCTCGGTGACGTCCTCGGCCGCCCGGATCTGTTTCAGGCTGCGCAGGGCCAGGCTGTAGACCAGCGGCGACCACCGCTCGTAGATCCGGGCGAACGCGTCAGCGTCGCCCGCGACGAACGCCGCGACGACGGCGGGATCGTCCTCGTCGTGCGTACTGACCATGATCGGCTCCTCGTGCCGGACGCAGGATGTGTGCCGTGCCCGACAGCCTAGGACACCGCTGGGAAGCGGCCGTCCCGGCCAGGGGCCGGGCGCAGGGCCCGGTTCACCGGTGGTCCCGGCGGGTATGCGGCGGCCGTGTCGAGACATGCAGAGCGCCTGCGGCGGGTCGCCGCGGAGCGGTTCGGGTGGGCCGAGCTGCACCCCGAGCAGCTGGCCGCGATGGAGCTGATCATGGACGGCCGGGACACCCTGGCCGTGCTGCCCACCGGGGCCGGGAAGTCCGCCATCTACCAGGTGCCGGCGCTGCTCCTCGACGGCCCGACGCTGGTGGTCTCGCCGCTGATCGCGCTGCAGCGCGACCAGGTCACCGGGCTGCGCTCGTCCACCGCCCCGGAGGCGGTCGCGGTCAACTCGAGCCTGCGCACCACCGACGTCCGTCGGGCCTGGGCGGCGCTGGGCGACGGCAGCGCGGAGTACCTGTTCCTCTCCCCCGAGCAGCTGGCCAAGGACGCCGTGGTGGACGAGCTCGCCACCCTCGGCGTCAGCCTGTTCGTGGTCGACGAGGCGCACTGCGTCTCCGCCTGGGGCCACGACTTCCGGCCCGACTACCTGCGGCTCGGACCGGTGATCGAGCGGCTCGGGCACCCGCCGGTGGTCGCCCTCACCGCGACCGCGACGCCGCCGGTGCGCGAGGACATCGTTGCCCGGCTCGGCCTCCGGGATCACGGCGAGGTGGTCGCCGACTTCGACCGGCCCAACCTGCGGCTCGCCGTCGGCACCGCGACCGACGACCGCGGCAAGCGCGAGGCAGTGGTGGGCCGGGTGCGCGAACTGGCCGGGGACGACGGCTGCGGTCTGCTCTACGTGGCCAGCCGGCGCGACGCCGAGCGGTACGCCGACGAGGTGCGCCGGACCGGGGTGCCGGCTGAGGTCTACCACGCCGGGCTCCGGGTGGCGGAGCGCCAACGCGTCCACGAGGCCTTCGCCGGCGGCGCCACCGGCGTGGTGGTGGCCACCTCGGCGTTCGGCATGGGCATCGACCGGCCCGACGTCCGGTTCGTGGTGCACGCCTCGGCGCCCGAGTCGCTCGACTCCTACTACCAGCAGATCGGCCGTGGCGGCCGCGACGGCGGGCCGGCCGAGATCGCGCTCTACTACCGGGCGGAGGACCTGCACCTGCAGCGGTTCCTGACCGCGACCCGGGCCCCGCGCTCGGTGCTGGCCGCGGTGGCCGCGACCCTGCACGACGCGCCCGGGCCGCTGCGTCCGACCGAGCTCGCCGAGCAGGTCGACGCTCCGCGGGCCAAGCGGGTCCGGGCGGTCAACCTGCTCGAGGACGCCGGGGCCGTGCGCACCGACGCCCGCGGCCGCCTCCGCTGGGCCGACCCGGAGCTGTCGCCGACGGAGGCGGTCCGCGCCGCGATCGAGGAAGCGCGGGCGCACGCGGCCCGGACCCGGTCGCGGATCGAGATGATGCGCGGCTACGCCGAGACCACCGGCTGCCGGCGCCAGGTGCTGCTCGGCTACTTCGGACAGCAGCTCGACGACCGGTGCGGCCGGTGCGACCACTGCGAGGAGGGCACCGCCGAGGACCGCCCCGCCGACGAGGGCGCCTTCCCGCACCAGACCCCGGTCACCCACGCGGAGTGGGGAGACGGGCTGGTGATGTCGGTCGAGGACGACCGGCTCACCGTGCTGTTCGACGACGTCGGCTACAAGACGCTGGCCCGGCGCGCCGTCGAGGAGCACGACCTGCTGCACCGGCGCTGAGCCCCGGGCCGGGCCCGCGCTGGATCACGGTGGTGTCATGGGTCGGGTGACGTCCGACAGCCCCGACGGCGGGAGCGACCCCTACCCCGCACACTTCTTCGACCGCGACGACCCGAGCTCCGACGACCGCTTTTACGCGGTGCCGCGGATGGTCACCCACATCGACGAGGGCGCGGTCGCGGCGGTCGGTGCGCTCTACACCGAGCTCGGGGTCGACAGCGCGGACGCGGCGGTGCTCGACCTGATGTCGTCGTGGACCTCGCACCTGCGTCGGCGTCCGGGCGCGCTCACGGTGCTCGGGATGAACCGGCGGGAGCTCGACGCCAACGCCTTCGCGACCGAGCGCGTGGTGGCCGACCTCAACGTCGATCCGTCGCTGCCGTTCCCGGACGCGTCCTTCGACGCGGTGCTGTGCTGCGTGTCGATCGACTATCTGGTGCGGCCGGTCGAGGTGCTGGCCGAGACCGCCCGGGTGCTCCGGCCCGGCGCCCCGGTGGTGATCACCTTCTCCAACCGCTGCTTCCCCACCAAGGCGATCCTCGGCTGGCTGTCGACCGACGACGCCGGCCACCTGGCGATCGTCGCGGACTACCTGCGCCGGGCCGGCGGCTTCAAGCAACCGGAGCTGAGCCTGCGGACCCCGCTGGCTCCCGGTTACCGCGGCGACCCGCTCTACGCCGTGGTCGCCCGCCGGCTGGGCTGACAGCGGTCGGCAGTCACCACGGCACGGTCGCGCCGCGGTGGTCGAGGAACTGCAGACCGCCGCGGCCGGCCTGGGCCTCGAGGACGTCCGCGACCCCGGCGGTGCTCTCCTCGACGCTCAGCCCGGCGTCGGGGCCGCCGAGGTCGGTCCGCACCCAGCCGGGCGCGACCAGCAGCAGGGTCCGCGGGTCGTCCGGGTGCCGCGCCGCCCAGCTGCGCATCAGCTGGTTGAGCGCGGCCTTGCTGGCCCGGTAGATCTCCCAGCCGGTGACCCGGGTGTTGTTGGTGATGCTGCCCTGCCCGGACGACATCACCGCGAGGGTGCCGCTCGGGACCACCAGGTCGGCGAAGGCCTCGACGAACCGCACCGGGCTCAGCGCGTTGGTCAGCATCACCCGCTGGAAGGTCTCGGTGGACACGTCGGCCACGGTCTCCCACCGGTCGTGGGTGACGCCGGCGTTGACGAAGAGCAGGTCGAGCGGCGTCCCGGCCAGCCGGTCGTGCAGCGCGGCGACCGCGGCCGGGTCGTCGATGTCGACGGTCTCGGGAGTCAGTCCGCCGTGGCGTCCGGCCAGCGCGCGGAGGCCGTCGGAGCCGGCGCCGCGACCGGTGGCGGTGACCCGCCACCCGCGTTCGAGCAGCCGTGCGGCGAGCCCGAGACCGAGTCCGCGCGAGGCGCCGACGACCAGGGCGTTCTTCGAGTCGGGTGTCACCCGGCCAGCATCGCGCGCCGACCGGACCACCCCGCGGCCGGCCCCCGTTCCGGGTCGGAGGTGTGACGAGCCGGGGATGTGACGGGCAGCGCAGGCACCGTCCGGAGGCGGGCCTGCGCTGCCCTTCCCAACCCCAACCCGGGCACAGCGTGCAGGTGTCCTACCCGCATCGAGCCTGGGAGGAGGGCGCGATGCGCATCCGCCACTGGCTCATGATCAGGAGGGGTGTCGGGCCACAGGATGCTCTCCCCGGATGCGACACGCCAGAGCCCTCGACGGATCGACCGCTGGGTGGTCGGTGTCCTCCGGTCGCTCCGACCAGGGGTGACACACTGCGGCGGTGGCCGACGACGCGACCGACCAGGGTTCCGACCAGCCGTGGGGGTACCTGTTCGCGCACTTCCGCGAGGACCAGGTCGGGCACGCGGAGAAGATCTTCCTGTCGCTGAGCCGTGGTGACACCCCGCTCCGCTGGGACCCGTTGAACGGCAACGAGCCCGTGCTCGAGTCGCTGATCGGGACCACCGGCGTCCGCGACCCGGCGATCGTCCGGGACGCGGCGGGGCGCTTCCACATCCTGGCGACCGACCTGCGGGTGTGGGCCAACGGACCGGAGCTCGACTGGCCGACCTGGCGACGGGCGGGCAGCCGTTCGCTGGTCGTCTGGCACTCCGAGGACCTGGTGCACTGGTCCGAGCCGCGGCTGGTCGAGGTGGCCCCACCCGAGGCCGGGATGGCCTGGGCCCCGGAGACCACGGTCGACCCGGAGACCGGCGAGCACATCGTCTTCTGGTCGTCGCGGCTGTTCTCCCCCGACGACCCCGACCACCGGGAAGACTCCTACAGCCGGATCCTGTACGCCCGGACCCGCGACTTCGAGACCTTCGGGCCGGCCGGGATCCTGATCGACACCGGCGGCCGCGACATCATCGACACCGCGATCGCCCAGGCCGACGGCCGGGTCTACCGGGTGAGCAAGGACGAGAACCGCGACGACGACGGACGCGGGGTCTACCTCGAGGCCGGCTCGGGACTGTTCGCCGACGACTTCGAGGTGATCACCACCCGACTCGCCGAGGACCTCTACGGGCACGGCGGGGTCGAGGCACCGATCCTGCTCCGCGAGCCGTCGGGCCGCTGGCTGCTGTTCCTCGACCAGTACCGCGACTGGCCGCAGGGCTACTTCGCGCTGAGCACCGACGACATCGAGTCGGGCCGGTGGGAGCCGGTGCCGGCCGCCGAGGTCGACATCCCGCCGTCCACCAAGCACGGCACCATCCTGCGGTTGACCCGCGCCGAGTGGGACCGGCTGGACCGGCTGCGGGCACCCGGCGCGTTCACTGGCGCAGCCGACTGAGCCTCCGGACGCCTAGCCGAGCGTGAAGGCGCGTCCGGTCGCCCGTCCGAGCGCCGCCACCGCCGCCTCGAGCGCGTCCGATCCCGCGGGTGGACGCCCGTCGGACCACGACACCGTGATCACCTCGCCCGCGGTCGTCCAGGTGCCGGCCACCTGCCCGCCGACCAGCACCAGCGGGAGACCGCGGGTCGCCGCCGGCCGCTCGGCCGCCGGGACGACGACGGTCGCGGCCGTGCCCGCGCCGAGCACCCACTGGTCCGAGCCGGGCAGCAGGGTCACCGCCGCGCTCGGCGCCGAGCGGCGGATCGCGTCGACGTCCTCGGCTCGGCAGAGCGCCGGGGTGCCCTCGATCGGCAGCACGGCGAGCCGGTCACCGAGCTCCTCGATCCAGCGGTCGATCCGGCGACGACCGGCGCTCAGACCCTCGCCGAGCCAGTAGTGGATCCGGTCCGCCCCGGCCGGGCCGTAGGCGTCGAGGTAGTGCAGCACCGCCCAGTGCCCGGCCGCGTCGAGGTCGAGCAGCCCGGTCCAGCCGGGCAGGCCGTCGAGCCGACGGAACGCGACGCCCTCGTCGGTCGGGGCGAAGCAGAGATCGCCCTGCCAGCAGAAGGGCTTGAGCAGGGTCTGCGACGGAGCGAGGAACGCGGCCCGCAGGTGCCGGTACCGCGGCACCGCGGCGATCGCGGCGGCCAGCTCCTCGCGTCCGAGCGGGCCGTCGGCCAACGCCTCGCGCACCGCTGCCCGGAGCGGCGGCCAGTCCTCGGGTTCGAGACCGTAGTGCTCACGCCAGCTGCGGAGCTCCCACTGCCGGCCGGCACACCTCAGGGCGAGGTAGGCGGCGGCGCTCCGCGCGGTCAGGTAGTGGCTGGCACCGCGGAAGGCGTAGCCGGAGAACACCCGTCCCTCCTGGACCGCCCGGCGCAGCTCGTCTCCGGCCGGTCGGCCGAGCCGGAGCCCGAGCGCGGTCGGCGCATCGCCCGACCAGGCCGGCAGCGCCCCGAGCCGGTCGACGACCGCCTCCAGGGTGCTCTCCGGGTCGTCGGTCGGCGGCGCGAGCAGCTGACGACCCAGCCGCCAGGCCCGCGCCGCCGCCCAGGTCAGCTCGCCCATCGGGCCCTCCCCTCGCGCCGGTGACCCGAACCCTAGGGCCGACCTCCGACAACCCCGCTTCCCACGTCGGGACGCGGAAGGCCGGACCCCCGCAGGAGTCCGGCCTTCGTGGAGGTGCGACGAGCTGGACGGGTCAGGGCCTGACGGCGCCCGGCTTGCGGAAGAGCCCGATCAGGGCGATGACGGTGAGGACGATGCCGATGACCGCGAGGACGGCCGATCCGATGCCGAGGCCGGTGGCGGTGATGCCGAGGCCCGAGAGGCTGGCTCCGTGTCCGTACATGAGGTGACTCCTTCTGTGATGAGGGTGATGGGTTGGGACGAGCGGTGGTCGTGCGGTTGATCCGGTGAGTCCCGGTAAGACGGAACTGGTCGTGCGGGGTGGAGGGAACGGGGTCAGACGCCTTCGGCCGCGTACTGCAGCGCCCAGCGGTCCTTGCGTCGACCGGTGACCAGCGTCCGAGCCACCGCGGCCCAGGCGGCGATGAACCAGCCGGCCCGGAGCCAGGCGAAGACCTCCGAGGGCACGATCGCGAGCGCCATCAGCAGGTCGCGCCGGTCGCGGTGCGGGATACGAAGCGCCGCCTTGAACTCACTGGCCACGAAGACGACGGGGACGATCACCCACCAGAACCAGATGAAGTGCAGCGTGCCGGTGCTGACCAGGCCGACCATGATCACCAGCCAGAGCAGCCGGACGGCAGCGGCGAACAGGCCGGCGGCCTGCTGCCACCAGTCGAGCAGCGTCAGCCGGGAGACGCCGATCCGCATCAGGTCCTCGACGGTGCCGGTCTGCCACTTCATCCGCTGACCCCAGAGCGCCTTCACCGTGGTCATCGAGTCGGTGTAGGCCCGGACCGTCGGGCTGACCTGGCAGCGGTAGCCGAGCTTGCGGATCTCGTGGGTGAGCTCGAAGTCCTCGACCTGGCTGTCGTAGGACCACGGACCCTCGCGACCGGTCAGGGCGACCACCTCGCGGAGCGCCCGTCCGCTGATCGCGCAACCGGTGCCGGCGAGCACACTGGTCCACCCCCGCTTGAGCGAGGTGTCGGTCCAGCGGGCGAACTCGGCGCGCTGCAGCCGGGTCAGGAAGTCGCCGCCCAGCATGGTGAACTTCGACGAGGAGCCACCCAGCGGAAGATCACGGACCTTGACCCGACGGGTCGTGCGCGACCGGTCCGTCGCGGCCTCGGCGAGGAACTCCTGCTCCCAGTCGCCGACGGCGTTCGGGGGCAGCACGGTGTCGGCGTCCAGGCAGATGATCACGTCGTAGTCGCGGGCGTAGGTGTTCCAGGCCCGGTTCAGCGCCTCGGACTTCTTGTGCTCCAGACGCGGCAGCTCGAGGACGGTGACGCCCTCGAAGCCACGGGCGACCTCCGCGGTCGCATCGCTGCACCCGTTGGGGATGCAGACGACCAGGTCCGGTACGCGGTGCTGGCCGAGGACGGCCGTCAGGGTGGACCCGATCGACCCGGCCTCGTTGTAGGCGGGGATGAGGGCGGCGATACGCAGTGACATCAGGGGGCTCCTTCTCGCCCCGGCGGTTGCCGGGTGAGAGAAGAGAACCGGTCCGACATCAGGCTTTCCGTCGGCTGAGCCTTCGGTCTCGATCAGAAACAAACGAGGATTCTTCGGATCCTCGGCGTCACCTCAAGATCTCCGCGGGACGGTCCCCGGTGCCCGATCGTCGACTTCGACAGGGCCTACCGGGCCGAACCCGACGGTCAGGCTGACCGCGGTCGTCGCGGCGGAGCGGTCGAGGCCCTGATCTTCAGCTCGGGGGCCCGGACCAGGTGACGAGGGTCCGGTTCCTCGCCGCCCAGCGAACGGAGCAGCAGGTCGGCGGCGTCGACGCCCATCCGCAGGTGCGGGCGGGCGACCGCGGTCAGCGGCACCGACAGCTGCGCGGTGAAGGAGATGTCGTCGTAGCCGGTGAGCGAGAGGTCCTCGGGGACCCGGATGCCGGCGGACAGCAGGCTCTGCAGCACCCCGAAGGCCAACAGATCGACCGCCGTGGCCACGACGGTCGGTCGGGCGGTCGGCCGCCGCTCGGCCAACGCGCGCCCCACCTCGAGACCGGCCTCGACGGTCAGCGGCGCGGGCACGGTCTCGAGGTCGGCGTCGGGGGCCGCGGCGAGCGCATCGGTGAACCCGGTGAACCGGGCCTGCACCGGGATCGCCGACTCCGGGTCGCCGACGAAGGCGATCCGCCGGTGGCCGAGCGCGAGCAGGTGCTCGGCGAGCAGCCGGCCGCCGAGCCGGTCGTCGACGGCCACCGACATCGTCGCGGGTCCCTGCTCCGCGCGGTCGACCACGACCGTCGGCACGTCCAGCCGCAGCGGCAAGCGTGACTCGGCGTGCACCTGGTCGTTGGGGATCACGATCAGCCCGGCCACCCGGCGCGAGGCGTACTCGGTCAGATAGCGCTGCTCGCGGCGGGTGTCGCGCGCGCTGTTGCTCATCAGCACGGTCCACGGTCCGTCGCCGATCCTCTCCTCCACCCCACGGGCGATGTCCAGGAAGCTCGGGTTCCAGGCGTCGAGCAGCATCAGCCCGATGGTCGTCGAATAGCCCGCCCGCAGGTGCCGGGCCGCCTCGTCGCGGACGAAGCCGAGCTCGGCGATGGCGGCCTCGACCCGGGCCCGGGTCTCCGGCCGCACCCGCTCCGGGTGGTTCAGCACGTGCGAGACCGTCCCGTGCGACACCCCGGCGCGGTCGGCCACGTCGCCCCTGCTGACCCGGCGCACGGGGTCGCGCGAATCCCTTGACACGAGCCAAAGCATGCCACTACTTTCGCTTCCACTCGGGTTTGACACGAGTCATTCCCGGGCCGTCACCGCTGACTGGAGGATCCCCATGACAACGCCGTCGAAGAAGCTGGGTGCGATGCTCGCGAGCACGCTGGCCGTGGTCGGTCTCGCCGCCTGCACCACCAACGCCTCCCAGGGCAACAGCAGCGGGCAGTCCTCCGGCGGATCGGCCGGCGCGACTGTCGCCTTCCTGATGCCCGACACCGCCTCCACCCGGTACGAGCTGCACGACCGCCCGGGCTTCGAGAAGAAGCTCAAGGAGCTGTGCGCCGACTGCAAGCCGCTCTACAACAACGCGGACGCCGACGCCGACAAGCAGCAGCAGCAGTTCAACTCGGCGCTCGCCCAGGGCGCCAAGGTGATCGTGCTCGACCCGGTCGACTCGGCGGCCGCCGCGTCGCTGGTCAAGACCGCGCAGAGCCAGGGCGTCAAAGTCATCGCCTACGACCGGCCGATCCCCAGCGTCAAGGTCGACTTCTACGTCTCCTTCGACAACGAGGGGATCGGCAAGACCATCGGCGAGTCGCTGGTGAAGAAGGTCAAGCAGAGCCCGATCCCCAGCGGCGGCGGGTTGCTGCTGGTCAACGGCTCCCCCACCGACGCGGCCGCCGGCTTGATCAAGAAGGGTGTGCACAGCGCGGTCGACAACAGCGGCGTCCCGGTGCTCGCCGAGTACGACACGATCGACTGGCAGCCCGAGAACGCGCAGAAGTGGGTCGCCGGACAGATCTCCCGCTTCGGCGCGAACAAGATCGTGGGCGTCGTCGCGGCCAACGACGGCACCGCCGGCGGGACCATCGCCGCCTTCAAGTCGGCCGGGGTCAAGGTGCCGCCGGTCAGCGGCAACGACGCGACCGTCGCCGGTCTGCAGCTGATCATCGCCGGCGACCAGTACAACACCATCAGCAAGCCGAGCGAGATCGTCGGCGGCGCCGCCGCCGAGGCCGCGGTCGACCTGTTGAACAACAAGACCCCGCAGTCCACCGGCGACGTCTTCGGCTCCCCGACCCGGCTGTTCACCCCGACCCTGATCACGCAGCAGAACCTCAAGGCCGAGATCGTCGACAAGAACATCACCCCGGCCTCCGACCTCTGCACCGCCGAGTACCAGGCCGCCTGCTCGAAGCTGGGCATCCAGTGAGCACCAGCGTCGTGCCCGGGGCGAGCGGCGCGCCGTCCGCGACCGGGGAGCCGCTGCTCTCGCTGCGCGGGGTGAGCAAGAGCTTCGGTGCCGTCCAGGCGCTCACCGACATCGACCTCGAGGTGCACGCCGGTGAGGTGGTCGCGCTGGTCGGCGACAACGGCGCCGGCAAGTCCACCCTGGTCAAGGTGCTCGCCGGGGTGCACCAGCCGAGCTCGGGGACGTTCCTGTTCGACGGCCGGCCGGTGACCCTCGGCGGGCCCTCCGACGCCATCGACCTCGGCATCGCCACGGTGTTCCAGGACCTCGCGCTCTGCGAGAACCTGTCGGTGGTCGACAACCTGTTCCTCGGCCGCGAGCTGTCGCCGCTCGCGCTCGACGAGACCACCATGGAGGTCCGGTCCTGGGAGCTGCTGCGCTCGCTCTCGGCCAAGATCCCGACCGTCCGGATCCCCATCGCCTCGCTGTCCGGCGGGCAACGCCAGACCGTGGCCATCGCCCGCTCGCTGCTGGGTGACCCGCGGCTGATCATGCTCGACGAGCCCACCGCGGCGCTCGGCGTGGCCCAGACCGCCGAGGTGCTCGCCATGATCCGGCGGGTCAGCGAGCGCGGGCTCGGCGTCGTCGTCATCAGTCACAACATGGAGGACGTCCGCCAGGTCGCCGACCGGGTCGTGGTGCTCCGCCTGGGTCGCAACAACGGCGTCTTCGACGCCCGGACCGTGACCACCCAGACCCTGGTCGGAGCCATCACCGGAGCGGAGGACCACCGATGACCACCCAGACGACCCAGCCGGCACTCGACCGGACCGACGAACGGCTCACCGGCGACGCCGGGGCCCGCGGCCTGGTCCGCTCGTCGATCCGCAACATCCGCGACGGTGATCTCGGCTTCCTGCCGGTGATCATCGGGCTGGTGATCATCGCGGTGATCTTCCAGATCCTCAACCCGGTGTTCCTGTCCAGCGCCAACCTGGTCAACCTCGCCCTCGACTCGGCCGCGGTCGGCGTGATCTCGCTGGGCATCGTGTTCGTGCTGCTGGTCGGCGAGATCGACCTCTCGGTGGGGTCGCTCAGCGGCTTCTCCGCCGCGATCATGGCCGTGCTCTTCGTCCGCCACGGCGTCAACCTCGGGCTGGCCGTGCTGATCGCCTGCCTGGTGGCCTGCGCGATCGGGCTGCTCTACGGGGTCCTGCTGACCAAGTTCGGGATGCCGAGCTTCGTCGCCTCGCTGGCCGGGCTGCTCGCCTTCCTCGGCCTCCAGCTGGCCATCCTCGGCAGCCAGGGCTCGATCAACCTGCCCTACGACTCGGGACTGGTCCAGTTCGCCCAGCTCGCCTTCCTGCCCGCACCGGTGTCGTACGCGCTGGCCGCCGTCTTCGCCCTCGGCTTCCTGCTCTCCCGGCTCGACCGCCGCCGTCGGCGGGCCCGGGCGAACCTGTCCACCACGCCGCTCAGCCTGTTGGTCGTCGGCACCGTCCTGCTGTTGCTCGCCCTCGAGTTCGCCTTCTGGTACCTCAACCAGGCCCGGGGCGTCGGCTGGATGGTGATCACCTTCCTGGTCATGGTGCTGGTCGCGAACTACGCGATCACCCGGACGAAGTGGGGCCGCTCGCTGCTCGCCGTCGGCGGCAACCGTGAGGCCGCCCGCCGCTCCGGCATCAACGTCAACGGCATCTACTGGAGCGCCTTCGTGCTCACCGCCCTGCTGGCCTGCGTCGGCGGCCTGCTCTCGGCCGGCCGGCTGGCCTCGGCCAACCTCAGCAGCGGCACCGGCGACGTCAACCTCAACGCGATCGCGGCCGCGGTGATCGGCGGGACGAGCCTGTTCGGTGGTCGCGGCAGCGCGTTCTCGGCCCTGCTCGGCACCCTCGTCATCGGTGCCATCGCCAGCGGGCTGACGCTGCTCAACCTCGAGTCGTCCTGGCGCTTCGTGATCACCGGCGTGGTGCTCGCGGTGGCCGTCGGCATCGACTCCCTGGCCCGGCGGAGCCGCGCCAGCCACGGCCGCGCCTGAGGGCCGCGTCCGTTACCGTCTGCAGCCCGTCCCGACGCTCAGGAGAACGCCGATGTCCAACCGTGCCGCCGTCATGCCCGAACCGTGCCGGATCGAGATCCAGGACCGTCCCGACCCGGCCCCCGAGCCGCACCAGGCGGTGGTGCGGGTCGAGGCGGTGGGGGTCTGCGGCTCCGACACCGCCTACTACAAGGTCGGCCGGATCGGTGACTACGTGGTCAGCGGACCGCTGGTCCTCGGCCACGAGGCCGCCGGTCAGGTCGTCGCGGTGGGGGCCGAGGTGACCACCGTGCAGGTCGGGGACCGGGTGGCGATCGAACCCGGCACGCCCTGCCGCAACTGCCGGGAGTGCTTCGCCGGCCGCTACCACCTGTGTCCCGACCTGGTCTTCCTGGCCACCCCGCCCTACGACGGTGCGCTGCTCGAGCAGCTGACCATCGACGCCCGCAACCTGTTCCCGCTGCCCGAGGCCATGTCCTACGAGCAGGGAGCGATGTGCGAGCCGCTCTCGGTCGGCCTCTGGGGTTGCCGACGGGCGGGGCTGCAGCCGGGTGACGAGGTGCTGGTCACCGGGGCCGGACCGGTGGGGCTGCTCGCCGCCTCGGCCGCCCGGGCGCTCGGCGCGATCGCGGTGACGGTGACCGACGTGTCCGAGTTCCGGCTCGACCTGGCCCGCCGGCTCGGCTTCGCCACCGAGCGGGCCGACGAACCGAGCACCGAGGCGTTCGACGTGCTGCTCGAGTGCTCGGGCGCGAAGGGCGCGCTCGCCGGCGGCATCCGTCGGCTCCGGCCGGCGGGGCGCGCGGCGATGATCGGGATGTCCAAGGAGGAGGCGATCGCACTGCCGCTCTCCCAGCTCAACGTCAACGAGCTGACCATCAGCCTGGTCAACCGCTACCGGAACACCTGGCCGCTGGCCATCGCGCTGATCGCCTCCGGGCGGGTGGACGTCGAGCCGTTGATCACCCACCACTTCGGGCTGGCCGAGACCGAGCGGGCGTTGACCCTGGGCAGCGCCGTGCCCGACTCGGTCAAGGCGATCATCCACCCGCAGCGCTGAGCGGGTCCCGCACCGTCGGGTCCGGCAGGGTCTACAGGGCCGAACCCGACGGTCTGCACCATCAACGAGCGCGGCGACCACTCACACCGCTGCGCCGCCGGCGCGCTTGGCGGCGACGAGCCGCTCGACCGCGCGCGGGGCGGTGCGCTGGAAGTCGTTCAGCCGCACCCAGGTCGGGGTGACGGTGATGCGGACCATCGAGTCGTAGAGCGAGCGGACCTGGGCGGCGAAGCCGGCGTGCTGCTCGGCCGGCATCGTCCGGTAGGACGCTTCGAGGTACTCCTCGGGCACGCCGGGTTCCTCGCGGAGCTCGGCGGTACCGCGGACCAGCAGGCAGCACGGCGGCGGATAGGTGTCGACGCTGAGGGCGATCCGCGGATCCCGACGCAAGGCCGCGACCTTGTCCGAGCCGGGAACGGTGAAGAACACGAACCGGTCCTCGCGGAGCAGGTAGCCGAGCGGGACGACGCGGGGGCTGCCGTCCGCGGCGGCGTAGGCGATCTGCCCGATCGGCTGCCGGTCGGTGAGGTCCCGTGTGACCGGGTCGCGCAGGATCTCGGTGATGCGGCTGGGCTCCATGATCTGACCTCCGTGGCGGGTGCGGGTCGCTCTCGATCAGGGGACGAGGCCGACGCTCGGTTCTCGACATCCCACCAGAACGAGTTCCCGCACGCGCACCGGCGTGACCGATTCCGGCGCGACCGGACCGCGGTCGCGCCGGAACGGAGCTCAGATCCGGGGCAGCACCGCGGTGTGCTCGACCCGGACCGCCTGCAGGGCCGTGGTCCGCAGGCCGAGCAGCCGCAGGATCGTCGGCGCGATCTGGGTGGTCGAGACCGCGCGCCGGACCGTCACCCCGCGGGGAGCACCCGGACCGGCGACCACCAGAGCGACGTCGCGGTCGTCGCCCGCGTCGCCACCGTGCTCGGCGATCTTGGACTTCTTGCCCGTGTAGACCACGCCGTGCTGGACCAGACCGACGACGTCGGGGTGCCGGCTCTCGCCCACGCTGACCCCGAACAGCCGCGCCGCCGCCGCGCCCGCGTCGACCGCCCGCAGCCCCGAGGAGCTCAGGGTCCGCGACGCCCCGGTCACGGTGTTCCCGGTGGCGCTGTGCCCGAGCAGGTAGCCGCGGACGTAGTCGAGGGCGGCCGGCGAACGGTCGGAGAGCCAGAGCAGCATCACGTCGTCGTCCACCGCGAAGGCGACCAGCGGCTTGGCGCCGGGGTGGCTCGCCGCCCAGCCGTGGTCGATGGCGTCGATGATCGCCCCGTCGTCGATCCGGGTCAGGGCCCGCGGATCGACCGGGGACTGACCGTGCTTGGAGGACAGGATCACCGTGGTGTCCCCCGCGTGGCCGCGGGCGGCCAGCGCGGTCTCCATCGCGCCGACGCTGGCGTCGACGAAGTCGAGCGCCCGGCGGAGGAGCGGTCCGGGGGTGCGGGTGCCCGGCAGGTAGCCGCCGGTGAGCCCGTCCGAGGACGGCAGCTTCTGCGCCGTCGAGACGGCCTGGAAGTTCATCCCGAAAACGGCGGGCTCGCCGACCCGGCGCCGGCCGGCGTGGTCGTACCCCGCGATCTCGTTGAGCACCGCGCGCACCTTGTAGCCGTCGTACTGCTGGGTGGCGGCGTTGTCGGTGGTCCAGTCGTCGCCGGCCGCGTACCCGGTCGCCGCACTGTTGATCTCCGGCGTGAACTCGTCGTCGATCGCCCGCGGGTCCGGGCCGTTGAGGATCTGGTAGGCCGGGTGCTTGTCCGACCAGGCGGTCCGCAGGCCGGCGTGGTGGGCGACGTCGAAGACGGTGTTGACCCGCAGGTAGGAGCTCGGCAGCACCGGACGGCAGGTGCGCGGGTCGACCGGCAGCTTGGCCCGGTCGATCACCGACAGCGGGTGGCCGGTCATCGACAGGATCGAGCCGGGCAGGCCGCTCAGGCCCTGACCGGCGTCGAGCCGGGTCTTGTCGCGGTCGAGGTCCTCGGTCAGGTCGACCTCGGTGCCCCGCGTCGCGCCGGCGCAGTGGGTGGTGCCCGCGGGGAGCAGCGCCCGGTTCCAGGTGTCGTCGTAGTAGATCCCGGTGACCCCCGGGGTGCCGCCGGTGACCTGACCGACCATGCCGGGGAACGAGTCCGAGGGGAAGGTGGTCCGCGCGTCGCTGTAGGTGGTCCCGCCCCGCACCAGCTGGGCCAGCGCGGAACCGGGGTGCTCCCGGACGTACCAGCGCAGGTCGGAGCTGTGCAGGCCGTCGACCGAGAGCAGCAGCACGTGACGCTGCCGGTCGGGCCGCGCGTGCGACGTGGCGGCGCCGTCGGCCGGTGCGGCCGCGAGACCGCTACCGATCATCGCGACGGCGAGGGCGGGGGCGCCGAGGGTGGCGAGCAGCGTGCGGGACCGGCGCGGCCGGCGGATCCTGATCATGGTCTCTCCTGGCCCGGGTGGACGGCCCCGATGGCCGAGCCGAACGTCGACCCGGTGGCCCAACGGACGGTGACGACAGGTGACCGCGAGGTGACAGCGGAGCGACGGGAGCCGTCCCTCTCAGCGTCTGCTCACCCGTTGCTCAGCGACCGACCAGACTCGGACGCCCTAGGGTCGCGGTGTGCGCCCTGCCGACCTCGCCCGCGCGACCGGGGCCGCCCTCGCGGTGGCCCGGTCGGTGGGGCTGTCCGCCGACGATGCGGTCGTGCTGCACGACTCGAACAAGGTGGCCCTGCGGCTCACGCCGTGCGAGGTGCTGGCCCGGGTCGGCGAGGCCGCCGGCCACGGCACCGCTCTCGAGCTCGACCGCGCGCTCGCGCTCCGCGACGCCGGCTGCCCGGTGGGGGACGTGCTGCCGGACCTCGACCCGGTGGTCCGGACCCACGACGGGTTCGCGGTGACCCTGTGGGTCTACTACCCGCCGGCCGCTCCGGAGCTCACGCCGTCCGCCTACGCCGACGCGCTCGCCCGGCTGCACGCGGGGATGCGGACGCTCGCCCTGCCCGTCCCACGGTGGACCGACCGGGTGGGCGAGGCCCTGACGGTCATCGAGAGCCCGGCAGAGTCCCCCGCGCTGACCGACGACGACCGGACGTTCCTGGCCGGACGGATGGCCCGGCTGCGCGCTGCGGTCGAGCAGCGCGGCGCCCCCGAGCAGCTGCTGCACGGCGAACCGCACCGCGGCAACGTGCTCCGCACCGCGGACGGGCCACGGTTCATCGACTTCGAGACGCTCTGCGTCGGCCCGGTCGCCTTCGACCTGGCCCACGTGCCGGACGCCGCCTGCGCGCACTACCCCGGGCTCGACCCGTCGTTGCTCGCCCACTGCCGTCAGCTGGTGCTGGCCGTCGTCGCCGCGTGGCGCTGGCAGCGCGGCGACGCGTTCCCCGACCGTGAGCGGTGGGCCCACACCTTCGTCCGGACGCTGCGGCAGGGACCCCCGTGGCCCTCGCTCGACGCGCTGACGCGGTCGCTCGCGCGCGACTGAGCTCCGTGATCGAAACGCCCGTCAGCCGGCCCGCGGCCCCTGGGACGACGGCGGCGGAGCCGCCTCTAGGCTCACGCCCGTGCCCTTCGCCCTGGTCTACAGCAGCGCCGCCACCGGACCGTTCACCCGCAGCACCCTCGAGGGCATCCTCGGCCAGAGCCTGGCCAACAACCGGGCGGCCGGCGTCACCGGGATGCTGCTCTACCGGGACGGCCGGATCATCCAGCTGCTCGAGGGTGAGGAGGAGACCGTGCGCTCGCTCTACGCGACGATCAGCGTGGATCCCCGGCACCATGACGTGGTCCCGTTGTGGGCCGACGAGCGTCCCGATCGGCTGTTCCCGGACTGGTCGATGAGCTTCCGCGACCTGACCGACGGCCCGGTCGACCTCGAGGGCTGGACCGACCTGATGAGTCGGCCGTCCACCGTCGAGGAGGCGCTGCGCACCTCGACGGTCGGCGAGGAGCTGCTGACGCTGTTCCGCCGCGCCGCCTGAGCGGTCAGCGCAGCGTGGCGTCGAAGAAGTCGCGCTGCTCGGGACGGAGGTAGCGGTCAAGCGGGGAGATCATCGTCGGCAGCAGCTTGCGTCCGACCGGACCGTGCGGACCCGGCGTCCACAGGCTCATCATCGGCAGCCCGCTGTGGATGTCGAGCTCCATCCCGCGCACCGCCCCGGCGTCCACCAGCGCCACCGCGAGCGTGTGCAGGGTGAGACCGCGGCCGGCCAGATAGATCACGTTCCCCGACCGGTCGACGCCGAGGGCGGACCGGTCGGTGTACTCAAACTGGTTCTTGGCGCTCCCCCAGGCCTGGTGCGGATTCGCGTCGAGCCCGGGGGTGAGCGTCCCGCCGTCGACGATCAGCCGGAGGTTCTGCCGGACGGCGACGACGCCGGGCCCGGGGCCGACCTCACGGCCCCAGGACCCCACGGTCAGCCGGCCCTGGCGGTCGATCACCGCCGACGCCTGGCCGGGCACCAGGGGACGGTAGGTCCGGCCGTCGAGGAAGAAGCCGTCGTGCACGTCGGCCATCCGCCAGCCCGAGTTGAAGATCGCCACCAGCCCGGGATCCCGGCTCGGATCCACTGCGTGGGGCCCGGCCGCACCGGTCACCGGCTGGACGGTTCCGGTGAACAACCGGAACCGCAGCGAGGCGGTGCGCAACGACGCCACCCCGACCACCACGCCGGCGTGGGCCGCGTCGGGGCGGAACCAGGCGGTGTAGAGGCTCGGACGACCGTCCCGTCCCGGACGCCCGGGATACCAGCGCGCTTCACCGGCCAGCGTCGGCCGGCCGGTGATCACCGGGAGCACGGTCGCCGGCCCGTGGCCGGCGGCCACCGGCGCCCCGGCGGGCGCGGGCAGCGCGGACGACGGCGGCGACGCGTCGGACGGTGCCCGCAGCGTGTACCAGGCGTTCTCGACGGTGTCGACGAGTGCCGCCCCGCCGTGGTCGCGCACCCAGTCCGCGGCCCGAGCCGACCACGTCCCCTCGCCGGCACCCGCGACCGCGAGACCGAAGGGGATCAGGACGGGCAGCACCAACGACGCGACGACGATGCCCACGACACCGAGCGCCAGCCGGCGCGACGGCGCAGACGCCGTCCGGATCCCCCGAGTCCGCACCACCCGGTCAGGGTGGCGCGGTCGGTTAAGACGACGTTGAGCCTCCGGCGAGGAGACCCCCCGGTCAGCGGCGGGTGGCGCGGAGCGGCAACCAGACCGCCAGCCCCATCAGCGCCATGGCCAACGGGAAGTGCACCGCCGTCACGGCCGGGGAGTCGCCGATCAGCCCGCCGAGGAACGCCTCGAGCACCAGCAGCACGGTGAAGGCGATGCTGCCGACCAGGATGTCCAGCCGCGAGCGGAGCTTGACGATCGCCACGATGGTGGCGACCAGCGCGAGCGCGATGGCCACGTCGGCCCCGCGGGCGTGCACCTCGACCCAGGAGTCGTCGTACTTCCGGCCCTCGTGGATGAACAGACCCGCCCACAGGCCCTGCAGCAGCACGGCGAGCGCGGCGAGCCCGATCAGGGCGCTGAACAGGGTGCTGCGTGGACGGACGGCCGCCGGGGCGGCGGCGGTGGTGCTCTGCTGGGTGTCGGTCATCGTGGGTCCTGTCCGGGGGTGGGGCGGGCTCGCTCGGTGAACGTCTGTTCGTGATCACCGCGGTGCGCGGTTGCCGACGAGGGCGCCGACCCGGCTCTGCTCAGCGGAGACTCAGGAGCGGTCAGCCGAGGGTGACCCGGTAGACCGCGCCCGCGCTGTCGTCGGTGACGTAGAGCGCGCGGTCCGGGCCGACGGCCAGCCCGACCAATCGGCCCCAGCGGCTGCCGTCGGGCAGCTGGAAACCGGTGATCAGCGGGATCGCGTTCCCGAGCCGGCCCTTCGACCAGGGCAGGAACCAGACCTGGCTCGGTCGCGGCGGCGTGCGGTTCCAGGAGCCGTGGGCCGCGATCAGCGCGCCGGTGCCGTAGGGCTGCGGCAGCGTGGTGAAGATCATCTGCAGCGGGGCGGAGTGGGCCGGCAGACCCTGCTCGATCCGTGGCAGCCGGGCGCAGTCGAGCCGGCGACCGTCGGGGTTGGTCTGCGGGTCGTCGACGAACGGACGGTCCGCGTAGCGCAGCACGGCGCCGGGGACGTCGGTGGGCTGGCTCGGGTCGGGGTCGCAGAACGGCCAGCCGAGGTCGCGGCCGGCGGTCAGCTTGGCGACCGGTTCGAGCGGGTGGTCGTTGACGTAGGACTGGATGACCTTGCCGTAGTCGTCGCGGCCGTCGCCGTCCCAGTCGCGGTGCAACGGGTAGGGCATCTGGTCGCGGTTGTTGACCGCGGTCCACAGCGCGCCGTCGGGGTCGAGGGCCAGTCCGGTGCCGTTGCGGACACCGCGGGCGAAGACGGTCAGCTTCCGGGTCTTCGGCGACCAGCGCATGATCGTCGCCCGCTCGGGGCGCGCGGTGCGGTCGGCGGGAACCAGGTTGCCGCTGCTGCCGATGGAGAAGTAGAGCGACCCGTCGTGCCCGACCACCACCGACTTGAGTGCGTGCGCGTAGCGTCCGCCGAGCCCGGGCAGGCTGGCGTCGGGCAACCCGGAGACGACCAACCGGCGATCGCTGGCCCTGCCGTCGCGGTACCGGTAGGCGTCGATCCGGTCGGACTCGGCCACGTAGAGCGTCGACCCGGCGAACGCCATCCCGTGCGGCTTGCGGAGCCCGCGGACCAGCGTCGCCTGGCTCGGCGTCCGGTCGCCGCGCGGCGTGAGCACCACCACGTCCCCGTGCCCGGGCCTCGAGACCAGCAGCCGCCGGTCGGGCGTCCAGACCGCGAGCCGCGCGCCGTCGACCCGCGCCCACACCGACATCCTCCAGCCGGCCGGCAACCGCACCGTCCGGGCGACGTCGAAGGGAGCGGCTCGGAGCCCGGCCGGGACCTCCACCCGGACCTGGCGGAGCGCCGCGTTCTCGGTGGTGGCCGCGGTCGCGCTGCCGGCCGACCCCGGGGTCGGGGCGGAGCCGCGGTCGGGCACCGTCGAGGGGCTCGAGGAGCAGGCGACCATCGTCACGGACACGGCGGCGGCCAGCACCAGCCCGGCCGTCCGGCGCAGGGGGATCACCCGGCGAGCGAAACACACGACGGCACCGACGTCGACGCCGGGGGCC
The DNA here is from genome assembly GCF_014137855.1 of Microlunatus kandeliicorticis. Classification (GTDB taxonomy): domain Bacteria; phylum Actinomycetota; class Actinomycetes; order Propionibacteriales; family Propionibacteriaceae; genus Microlunatus; species Microlunatus kandeliicorticis. The sequence goes on along the minus strand of NZ_JACGWT010000001.1, from coordinate 617,348 downwards.
GGGCGTCCTCACAGCACGCGTTCAGCGGCACGGGACGTCGACCGCTCATCGGTCGCTGACGATCCGGTAGCCCATCCCCCGGACGTTCTGCACGGTCCGCACCCCGAACGGCACGTCGATCTTGTTCCGGAGGTAGCCGACGTAGACCTCCACCACGTTGTTGCTCAGCTCGAAGACCGAGTCCCACACCGCGGTGAGGATGGCCGCCTTCGACAGCACCTGGCCGCTGTTGTGCATCAGGAACTGCAGCAGCTCGAACTCGCGCGGGGTCAGGACGATCTCCTGGTCCCCGCGGCGGACCTGCTTCGAGCGCGGGTCGAGCCGGAGCGTCCCGACCGTCAGCTCGGGCTCCCGTGGCGGCGCCCCGCGGCGCACCAGCGCCCGCAAATGGGCGGCGAGCACGGTGAGCTTGATCGGCTTGACCAGGTAGTCGTCGGCCCCGAGCTCGAAGGCGTCGGTCTGGTCGTACTCGCCGTCCTTGGCCGACAGCATCAGCACCGGGGTGGTGTCGCCGCGCTGCCGCAGCGTCTCGACGATCTTGTAGCCGTTGAGCCGCGGCAGCATGATGTCGAGCACGATCACGTCGTAGCGGTTCCCGGTGGCGGCCAGCAGCCCGGTGCCGCCGTCGCGGACCCAGTCGACGACGAACCCGAGCCCGGTCAGCCCCTCGGAGAGCGAGGTGCCGAGCACGCGCTCGTCCTCGACCAGCAGCGTCCTCACGACGCCTCCCCGACCTCGCGCGCGGGCAGGGTCAGCTCGAACCGGCACTCGCCCGCCGGGCCGACGGTGGCCACGATCCGTCCCGCGTGGGCCTCGGCGATCTGGCGGCTGATGGCCAGCCCCAGCCCGTGCCCGCCGTCCTCGCGACTGCGGGCGTCCTCGAGCCGGACGAAGCGGTCGAAGATGCGCTCGCGGTCAGCGGCCGGGACGACCGGCCCGTCGTTGTCCACCCGCAGCACGCACGCCTCCGGACCTGGAGCCAGCTCCACCCGGATCGTCGTCCGGGCGTGCCGGTCGGCGTTGTCGAGCAGGTTGCGGACCACCTGGCTGAGCCGGCGGGCGTCCCCGACGACCCGGGCCGGCGAGACCTGCAGCACGACCCGGTGGCGGCTGGTCAGCCGGAGCCGCTGGACCTCGGCGAGCACGACGTCGTCCAGGTCGACGTCGACCCGCTGGGTGACCAGGGTGCGGTCGTCCCCCCGGGCGAGGGTCATCAGATCGGCCACCAGGGCACTCATCCGGTCGACCTCGGAGACCATCACCGGGACCAGCTCGCGTCGGGTGCGGTCGTCCGCGCCCGCGGCCAGGTCGAGGGTCGCGCTCAGTCCCGCGAGCGGGCTCCGCAGCTCGTGCCCGGCGTCGGAGAGGAAGGCGCGCTGTGCCGCGTCCGCGCGCTCGAGCCGACCCAGCATGTCGTTCATGGTGGTGGCCAGGGCGGCGATCTCGTCGTGCACCGGGGGCACCGGCACCCGGTCACCGAGGCGGCGGGCGCGGATGCCGGCCACCGTCCGGCGGATCTCCTCCACCGGCCGCAGGGTGCGACCCACCAGCAACCAGACCGCGACGGCCACACCCAGCAACAGCACCGGGGCCGCCGCGAGCAGGAACAGCGCCACCGTCCGGACGGCCTGCCGCTGGAACTCGAAGGGCACCCCGACCTGAACGGTGTACAGCCGTCCGTCCGCGCTGACGCCGCGCGAGACGACCAGCCACTCGCCGGGCGTGCCGAGGTCGTCGAGGTCGCGCTGCTGGCTCACCGCGACGCCGTCGGCCGGGCGCTGCTGGCTCATCGGCTGCCCGGCCAGGACGGCGCTGGATGACCCGAGCACCCGTCCGGACGGGTCGAGCAGCTGGACGACCTGGCCGTCCCGCGAGCCCGGACGCAGCCCGGCGACCGCCCCGGAGACCCCGGAGGTGGTGACGTCCGCACTGACCTCGGCGGCGCGGGCCATCGCGGCGGCCGAGACCGAGGACCGCAGGCTGGTCTGCAGCAGCACCAGCAACAGGCCGCCACCGGCCACCAGGGCGAGCAGCACGACCGCGACGGCCACCAGCACCAGCCGGAGGCGGATGCCGTGCCGCAGCCGGGGAGTCGGGCGCGCCCCGGTCCCGGCCGCCGCGGCAGGGGTGAGCGGTGACGGGGTGGCGGCCTCGGCGGAGTCCGGGGCGATGTCTGCGGCGGTGTCTGCGGCGGTGTCTGCGGCGGCGCTCGCATACGGGTGCGCCGGGTGGCTGGGCACGCCCCCATCGTCCACCCGCGGGGCCCCCGGGGTCGCGACCTGCGCGAGCCTCACCCCGGGACCCGGGTCAGCGGCTGTGCGGGTGGACGCCACTCGGCGCCGAGCGTCCGGCGGCCGAACGCCTCGGCCGCGGTCGCGTAGTGGTCGAGCAGCACCCCGGTGGCCTCGGCCCAGGTCGGCGGCGCGCCGTCCGGCAGCGCCGCGCGGCCGAGGGCGACCCGGAGGGCGTCGACCCAGGCCCGGTCGTGACGCCGCCGGTCCGCGGCGACCAGCCCGAGGCGGGGATGGCCGGCCATGGTCGCCCGCACCTGCGGCCCGTCGACGGCCACCACCGGCAGCCCGGCGGCGACAGCCTCGAGCAGGGTGAGGCCGACGGTCTCGGTGGTGGAGGCGGTGAGCAGCACGTCGGCGTCCCGGTAGGCGGCGACCAGGTCGTCGCCCCGCAGCACGCCGCGGAAGTGTGTCCGGGTGCCCGCGAAGGCCTGTTCGAGCCGACGCCGTTCGGGCCCGTCACCGACCACGTCGAGGCACAGCGCCCGGCCGTCCAGCCGCCCGGTCCGGAGCAGCGGGACCAGCGCGTCCCAGTCTTTCTCCGGCGCGAGCCGACCGACGGCGAGCAGCCGGAGCACCGACGGGTCGCCGGCCGGGGCGGCGCCCCGGGCAGCGCGGGCCTGGCCGAACCGAGGGTCGACGGCGGCGGGCCACAACTCCACCGGGCCGGCACCGATCCGGTCGAGCAACGCGGCGCCGAACCCGGACGTGGCCAACCGGACGTCCGCCCGGCGGTAGGTGGCCCGGTTGATCGCGCGCAGCGCCGGACGCGTGAAGCCGAGGTGATAGCGGGTGGCGTAGGCGGTCAGGTCGGTGTGCAGGCTCGACACCACCGGCACCCGGCCGGCCAGCCCGAGCAGCGCCGCGCTGCCCTGCATCACCGGGTTGACCAGGTGCACGACGTCCGGGGCCCAGGCCCGCACCGCGGCGGCCAGGCCGGGGTCCGGGACGCCCCAGCGCCGGTGGCGGTCCACGAAAGGGAAGACCACCCCGGCCGTCCGGTGCTGCCGCACCGCGAGCGAGGGGTCGGTGCTGGGGGCCCAGACGGCGACCTGGTGGCCACGGGTGATCAGCTCGCGCACGGTGTGCTCGAGCCGGGTGACCACGCCGTCGATCCCGGGACGCCAGGTCTCGGTGATCATCGCGATCCGCATCACCGATCTCCTGTCGTCACGACCCGACGGATCTCCCGGTCCCGGGCCACCGTCCGGACCATGATCACCAGACCGAGCGTGATCATGATCGACTCGATCCAGGCCGACCAGGCGATCCTTCTCCCGGACACCAGCCTGCGTCGGGTCCGCTCGGGCCGGCGAGCCGACGACCCGCTTCCCACCATTCCGACCCCCGATCGTCACGCGCGCGTCACCGGTCGTCCACCGTGCTGCGCCGTCTCCTCGAGTGTCGACAGCCCGGTTAAGGAACCCCTGAGGTGATCACGGGGGGGGGGCGGACGCCACCCGGAGCCACCCGCCGACGGCCTTCACAGAAAGCTCTGAACCAGCCGCGCCACCCTCGCCGGGTGTCTTCCCCGTCCGTTCCACTCGCGCGCCCGGTGCTGTCCGGCAGGTCGCTCCGCCACCACTGGGAGACACCGGTGGTGCTGGTGGTCGCCCTGCTCGCCCGACTGCTGCCGACGCTCCGCGGCGGTGGTCTGTTCGGCTACGGCAACTACGACGACGGCGTCTACTTCGCCGGTGCGGTCGGGCTGGTGCACGGTCGACTGCCCTACCGGGACTTCCTGTTGCTCCACCCGCCGGGCATCCTGCTCGCGCTCAGTCCGTTCGCGGCGCTGACCTGGGTGATCTCCGACGCCGATGCGCTCGCCACCGCCCGGGTCGGCTGGATGCTGCTCGGCGTGCTGAACTGCGCGCTGGTCGTCCGGCTGCTGCGGCGGCAGGGGCGGTTCGCCGCCGCGGTCGGCGGCTTGGCGTACGCGGTGTTCTACCCGGCGGTCTACAGCGAGCACCTGACCCTGCTCGAGGCGCCGGCGAACACGGTGCTGCTCGTCGCCCTGCTGCTGGTCCCGGGCCTCGGCGAGGCGAGGGCGGCGACCGCTCGCGTCTCCGCGGCGCGCTGGCTGGCCGTCGGGGCGGTGCTGGCCTGGTCGCCGGCGTTCAAGATCTGGGGTGTCGTCCCGCTGGCCCTGGTGGGCGGGTGGCTGGCGATCAGCCGGGGTCGCCGGGCGGCCGGCTGGTACGCCGCGGGCGCCGGTCTCGGGTCGGTCGTCCTGCTCGGGCCGTTCTTCGTCGCGGCGCCGACGGCGATGGCCCGGCTGGTGGTCGCCGACCAGCTCGGACGCAGCTCCGCGCACTGGCAGCTGGTCTCGCGGGTGGCGGCGCTCACCGGGGTTGGCGACGTCCATGCCGGCGCACTGTCCACCGTGGTCGCCGGGCTGGCCGCGGTCGGCTGGGCGACGCTGGTGCTCGTGGCTCTGCTGGACTCCCGCGGCCGCCTGTTCGCCGTGCTGCACCTCGGGATGGGCGCTCTGCTGCTGGCCACCCCGGTGTGGTTCACCCACTACGCCGGCTTCGTTGCCGCGACCGCCGCGCTGGTCGCCGGGTCGGCGGCTCGGACCCTCGCCGAGCTCGTCCGGAGCCGGCTCGCTGCGTCGGCGCCGACCCGCCGTTTGCTCGGCGGGGCGGCGCTGGCGCTGGTGGCCCTGACCGCGGTCCCGCTGGCGGGCGTCCGGTTCGGCACCGCGTTCCCCGCGGCCACCCTGCGTCCCACGGTGGCCGGTGCGCCGGGGTGCGTGACCACCGACGACCCGGTCAACCTCGTCGAGCTGGACGTTCTGAGCCGCAACCTGACTCGCGGGTGCCCGTTGGTCGTCGACCTGGGCGGGTACTCCTACGACCGGCACCCGGCGGGACCGACCATCGCGCGGCGCCGCAACGAGCTCTGGCAGGCCACCGTGCGGGACTACCTGGCCGGCGGCACCCGGGTGGTGCTCAGCCGCTTCGACCAGCCGTCCAACCACCCGTTCGACCCGACCACCCGTCGGCTGGTCGGGTCCTGGCCGACGGCGGCCCGGTCCGGCCACGTGGTGGTGCGCACGGTGACCGTCCCCGCCGCCTAGCCCGAGTGAGACGCGTTCTGAGCCGGTCGACGTGCCCTGAGCCGGTCGACGTGCCCTGAGCCTGTCGACGGACCCTGAACCTGTCGACGGACCCTGAGCCTGTCGAAGGGCGCGACCTAGCGCCCCACCTCGACCGGGTACTCGCGGGACAGCACCAGCACCCCGACCACGGTGAGCACCGCGCCGACGGCCGCCGCGGCGACGATCCAGCCGGCCAGGCCGCCGCCGTCGTGAAGCAGCAGCCGTCCGCCGGTGACCGCGGACACCGGGTCGAACAGGGTGAGGCAGCAGATCACCGCGTGGGCCGACCCGGAGCGGTACGCGGCCTGCATGCACAGCAGTCCGAGCGGCAGTCCGACCACCAGGCCGACGACGGCGAGCACGGTGGTCGGCCAGCGGGCGGCGAACGTGTGATCGGCCAGCAGGGCGGTGCCGATCCTGATCATCACCGAGTTCAGCCCGAACAGCGCCGCCGCGGCCACGGCGAGCGCCAGCGTCCGGGCCAGCGGGGGCAACCGGCGGGCCAGCAGCAGGACGAGCAGGCTGGGCACCACCAGCACCGCGACCGCGAGCGCGACCGCACCGGCCGCCGGGACGAGCGGGCGGGTGCTGCCGGGCAGCAGCAGGACGACGGTGACCACGACGATCCCCGCCACCGCGAGCACCATCCCGATCAGCTGGCTGCGGGGTGGGCGGCGGTGCTGACGGGCAGCGGCGGCGATCACGGTGGTGGGCACCGCGAGCACACCGATGGGCTGGACGAGCGTGATCGGCGCGAGCGCCAGGGCGACGACGTGCAGACCGCCGCCGGCGGTGGCCTGAGCGGCCCCGACCAGCCAGGAGCGGTCGCGCAGCACCGCGGTGACCTGGCGCCACCAGTGCCGGCGCCCGGCCCGTTCGTCCGCGGTGGCGTCCTGGACGGCGCCGTGCTGCCGGACGGCGGCGAGCCCGAAGACGATCGAGCCGACGGCGGCGAGCAGCGCCGCTAGGACCGGGGCGAGGGGGGAGGTGAGGAAGCCGCTCACCGGGGGTCGCGCGACAGCTCGGCCTCCGGCGGCGACGGCTCGTCCGCGGGGGCCGGGCCGGCCGGACGGTGCCGGCGCGACATCAGGTACTCGATGCCCATCGGGATCAGCGAGACGACCACGATCAGCACCAGCACCGCGTCGATGTGGGTGCGGATGAAGGTGACGTTGCCGAGGAAGTAGCCGAGCACGGTGACGCCGGGCGCCCAGATCAGGCCACCGATGCCGGTGTAGAGGATGAACCGTCGGAACGGCATCCGGGTGACGCCCGCGCTGAAGGTCACGAAGGTGCGGATGATCGGGACGAACCGGGCCAGGATCAGCGCCCGGTTGCCGTAGCGGTCGTAGAAGAGCCGGGTCTTCTCCACGTAGGTGGGGTTGAAGATCTTGCCGGCCAGACCGCGCCGCGGCTTGAACAGCGGTGGCCCGACGGCCCGGCCGATGGCGTACCCGCAGGCGTTGCCGGCGATCGCGCAGACCGTGAGCACCGCACAGACGAAGACCATCGAGTGGTCGATCGTGCCGATGCCGGTGAAGATCCCGACCGTGAAGAGCAGCGAGTCGCCGGGCAGCACCGCGAACAGCCCGCACTCGGCGAAGATGATGAACGCGACGCCCCAGAGCGCGTAGGGCCCGAACGCCTTGATGATCACCTCGGGGTCGAGCCAGCTCGGCAGCAGCAGGGGCACCAGCTGCGCGACCGGGGCGAGACCGAGGAGCGCCGTCATGACGCCACGGTAGGCGGCGTCGGCCGATCCCACGGACCCGGTCGGTGAACTCTGGGTCCCCTCTTAGCCGCGGACGGCGACCTCCGGGGTCGGGACCCGGCGCGCCAGCAGCGCGACCAGCGCCGCGATGGCCAGGCAGCCGCCGAGCGCGACCGGCCCGTCGCCCCAGCCGAGCCCGCCGGCGGCGACCGGCTTGCCGAGCCAGTCGGCGACCGAGGCACCGAAGGGTCGGGTGAGCACGTAGGCGGTCCAGAAGGTCACCAGCGGGCTGGCGCCGAGCCGCCAGGCGAGCAGGGGAACGAGCAGCGCGAGGCCGAAGACGACCGCGGAGGTGAGGAAGCCCCAGCCGAGGGCGATCGCCGTCAGGTCGCCGGCGGCGGTGCCGAGCGCGAAGGTGGCCAGCACGGTGCACCAGTAGAAGAGCTCGCGCCGGGTGGTGGTGATGCTGTGGATCGAGACCGTGCCCTCGACCCGGCGCCAGACCAGGAAGAGCGCGGCGACCGCAGCCGCCCAGAACAGCGACGACCACAGGTAGGGGACGCCGACGATCGCGTGGAGCACGTCGGCGGCCATCGTCCCGAACACCGCGACCATGGCCACCGCGAACCAGTAGCGCGCCGGGTGGAAGCTCCGGGCCCGGAGCTGAAGGCCGAGGGCCAGCGCGAGCCCGAGCACCCCGACCGCCCCGCCGAGCACCAGGCTGACCGAGCCGAGGTAGTCCGAGGCGGCCTCCCCCATCCCGGTGGTGAGCACCTTGACCAGCCAGAACACCGCCGTCACCGCCGGCACCTTGACCGCGAGCGGACGCACGAGCAGCGCCCGGACGCCCGAGGGACGTGGGCGGGGCAGGGTGTCGTTGGTGATCATGGTGGCCTCCGAGGACGGTCGGCGGGTGCGGCGCGTCCGCGCGGACGCGACCGCGAGCGTCGCAGGGCCCGGATAAGGGATCGGCCAGAAGCGGCGGGCTGACGGCCGAGGTCTCAGGTCCGCCGAAGGCTTGACGACAACCTCCTCCTTGCACAACTATTCGGTTGTGCAAACACCGACGATGCTGGCCCGGGTGTTCGCCGCGCTGGGCGACCCGACCCGGGTAGAGCTGGTGACGCGGCTCGCGACCGGCGACGCCAGCGTCACCCAGCTGGCCGAACCGCTGCCGATGACCCAGCAAGCGGTGTCGCGGCACCTGCGGGTGCTGGAGGACGCCGGGCTGGTCAGCCGCGGCCGGCAGGCGCAGGCCCGGCCCGCGCACCTGGAGGTCGAACGGCTCGAGGAGGTGCTGGCCTGGGTCGGCGACCGACGCCGCGAGTGGCTCGACCGCCACGAGCGGCTGGCCGGACATCTTGCCGAGATCCAGGAGGAGCAGCGGTGAGCGGCGCCCGGCCCGAGCCGACCGAGGACGAGCTCTTCACCGTGACGACGATCCACCGGGCTCCGCGCGAGCTGGTCTTCGCCGCACTCACCGAACCCGAGCACCTGCAGCACTTCTGGGGGCCGGTCGGCACCCACACCCCCGCCGACCGGATCGTGGTCGAGCTCCGGGTCGGCGGTCGGTTCGAGACGACCATGATCAACGACGCAAACGGGCAACAGCACACCATGCGCGCCGTCTACCTGGACGTCGAGCGGCCAGGGCTGCTCCGCTGGCGCGAGACGGACTCGGCGGTGGTCACCGAGATCGTCCTGACCGACCGCGGCGACGGCACCACCGAGGTGATCACCACCCAGTACGGGCTGCCGCCGGCACGGCGTTCGCCGCAGGCCCGGGCCGGGTGGCGGACCGCGCTCGACCGGAGCGTCGCCTACACCGCCACTCTGGCCCCGCCGCAGCACGACCTCCATCCGTCCCGCAGCACCGACCCGAACCCGGGGAGCCGACCATGATCACCGATGACCTCACCACCCTGCTCGGCCCGCAGTACGCCGCGCTGGCCGACACTCTCGCCGCTGCACCACCGGCGATCGCCGACGGGCCGAGCCGCTGCGCCGGCTGGGCGGTGCGGCACGTCGTCGCCCACCTGACCATGCCGGCGCGCTACGACGAGCAGGCCTTCGGACGCGAGCTCGCCGCGGCCGGCTACGACTTCGCAGCGCTGTCCGAGACCATCGCCCGCCGCGACGCCGAGCGGCCGTTCACCGACCTGTTGTCCGACCTGCGCAGCGACGTGCTGGCCGGGTGGGTGCCGCCCCAGGGTGGGCCGATGGGCGCGCTCAGCCACGTCGTCATCCACGGACTCGACGTGACCACGGCCAACGCCCTGCCCCGTAGCGCGGACGACCGGGCGACCCGGATCGTCCTCGACCACCTGGCCGACCCGGCGACGAACCCGTTCGGGGTGAGCCTGCCCGGCTTCAGGTTCCGGGCCCTCGACCTCGACTGGGGTACCGGGAACGGAGAGCCCTTCGAGGACATGGCGGGCGAGCTGCTGCTGGTGCTCGCCGGACGTCAGCCCCGCCGGATCGCCGCCGAGAGCGGGCGGTAGCGTCACGAGCATGTCCGTGCTCACCGACACCTTCCCGCTCGCCTCCGGCCACTCGATCCCCAAGGTCGGCTTCGGCACCTGGCAGATCCCCGAGGGCTCCGAGGCCTACGACTCGACCGCCGAGGCTCTGAAGATCGGCTACCGCCACATCGACTCGGCGCTGGCCTACGGCAACGAGAAGAGCGTCGGACGGGCGGTCCGCGACTCCGGGATCGCCCGCGACGAGATCTACGTGACCACCAAGCTCCCGGCGGAGATCAAGGACGCCGCGGGGGCCCGCGAGGCGTTCGAGACCTCGTTCGGCAACCTCGACCTCGGTCCGATCGACCTCTGGCTGATCCACGCGCCGTGGCCGTGGAGCGACATGGGCTCCGACCACCGCGCGGGCAACATCGAGGTCTGGAAGGTCTTCGAGGAGATGCACGCGGCCGGTCGCGTGCGATCGATCGGCGTCTCCAACTTCGACGTCGACGACCTCGAGTCGCTCGCCTCGGGCACCGACGTCCGTCCGCACGTCAACCAGATCCGGTGGTTCATCGGCAACACCCAGCCCGAGACGACCGCCTACTGCCAGCAGCACGACATCCTGGTCGAGGGCTACTCGCCGCTGGCCACCGGCAAGCTGCTCGACGACGACCGGCTGACCGGGATCGCCGAGAAGTACGGCAAGAGCGTCGCCCAGCTGTCGCTGCGCTACCTCCTCGAGAAGGACGTGCTGCCGCTGCCCAAGTCGGTCACGCCGGAGCGGATCCGCGCCAACGCCGAGCTCGACTTCAGCCTCGACGCCGACGACGTTGCGACCCTCGACCAGCTGAGCAACTCGGTCGACTGACCCGTACGCGAGCCGCAGCGGTGGCGTCCACCGTCGAGGAGAGCCGGCTGTCGCTGCGCCTAGGTGGCGGCGGCTCGGCGCCGTTCGCCACCGCGCTGCTGCAGGCGTCCGGCTGGGACCGGCTCGTCGACGACGCCCTCGAGCGGATCACCGCCTGCGAGTCCCTCGACGAACTGTTCGAGGTGGTGGACGACGCTGGTCGTTGCTGCTGGAACGACGCGGTCCGTCGCGCCCGCGCGGACGAGGCGACGGCGTGGGACGGTCTCGACGACCGGCCGCTCTACTGGGCGCGACTCTCGGTCGGCGCGGCCCTTCGCAGGCTGGAGACGCCCCCACTCGACCGGCAACAGCGGGAGGCGCTGCTCCACCGCTGGGACCGGACCACCCGCGGCATCGACCGACCGCTCTGGCCGGACCGGTCCGACGCCGAGGTCCTGATCATGGTCAGCGGCTTCGACGTCTTCGGGCTCGACACCAGCCTGCGGCACTCGAACCCGTCCGGCGCGGCGGCGCTGCGGCTGGACGGCGCGCTGCTGGAGACCCCGCACGGCACCGCCCGCGTCCGGTCGGTGGTGCTGCCGGTGAGCTGGGGGGCCTTCGACCAGGGGGTCGTCGAGGACGCCTTCGGTCCGGTGCTGCGACCGGGGCCGGACCGCGCCGATCTGATCATGACCATCAGCATGACCGGCCGCGGCCGGATGGACGTCGAGAAGTGGGCCGGCAACGCGCGGGGTGGCAGCCCCGACAACGAGCGGGCGCAGCGGTTCGGGGCGGTCTCGCGAGCCTCGCACTGGCCGCAGCCGTTCGACTCGCCCGAGTGGATCGAGACCACGCTGCCGTACGCCGCGATGATCGCCGCCGGCAGCGGGCCGTGGCCGGTGGCGCTGCGCGACGGCATCCGCGAGTGGCCGGCCGGAACCTTGCCCGACCCGCGGGCGCTCCGCGACCGACCGGACCCGAGCCCGGGCAGCAGCGCGGCCGCGGGCACCGGCGGCGACTACCTCAGCAACGAGAGCATGTACCGGGCCAACCGGCTGCGGCAGGGGCTGCAGGCCTGGGACGTCCCCGGCGGCCACCTGCACGTCTCCGCGCTCGCCTACCCCGACGACCCGACCGTGATCACCGACGGCGCCTTCGAGGCGGACCGACGCGCGGTCGTCGACCAGACCGTGGCCCTGGTCCGCGCGGCCGCCGGCGCGGTCGGCCGACGTCGTCGCTGATCTTGATCGCTCCCCGAGACCGCTCCACGAAGACCCGACCCGAAAGGCGCGCCCGTGCGACCCGACCAGCTCGACCTGCTGACCACCCTGTCCTCCCCCACCCTGCACCCGTCGGGTGAGCGGGCCGTGGTCGCGGTGACCCGACCGGACCTGGCCAGCAACAGCTACGTCGGTCAGCTCTGGGAGGTTCCGGTCACCGGTGACGGGCCGCGCCGGCTGACCCGCGGGTTCCGCGACACCGCGCCGCAGTACTCCCCCGACGGCACCATGATCGGGTTCCTCCGGGCCACCGACGCCAAGGCCAAACCTCAGCTGCACGTCGTCGCGGCGACCGGCGGCGAGCCGGTCCGGCTGACCGACGCGCCGCTCGGGGCCGGCGGGTTCGCCTGGGCGCCGGACGGGCACCGGATCGCCTACACGGCACGGGTTCCCGAGCCGGGCCGCTACGGGACCGACCCCGAGATCGGCGACGGCGAGGAGGCGCCGCGGCTGATCACCGACCTGCGCTATCTCGGCGACGGTGTCGGCTACGTCGGCGACCGGCGACAGCAGGTCTTCGTGGTCGACGTCTCGGAGCTCGACGCGGCGCCGGGGCCGGGCGATGACGTCCCGGAGTCGCGGCAGCTGAGCGATGCCGCCGCCGACAGCGTCGAGGTGGTCTGGCGGCCCGACGGACAGCGGCTGGCCTTGGTCAGCGCGCGGCACGAGACCCGGACGACCGACCTGGTGGTGGACGCCTGGACCTGCGCTTCGGACGGCACCGACCTGCAGCGGGTGACCGACGGCGCGCTGACCGTCGAGAAGGTCGCCTGGTCCCCCGACGGCGCGACCCTGTGGCTGCTCGCCTCGGACCCCGGGCCGAGCGGCCTCGACTTCGTCGGTCGGCACACCGGCTTGTGGTCGGTTCCGGCCGACGGCTCCGGGCGGCCGACCCGGCACACCGACGCCGAGACGATCGACCTCGGCGAGATCGGCACCCGGCTGACCGTGACCGCCGACGGGGTCCACGTCCAGCGCCGCACCCGCGGTGCGGTCGAGCTGCTCCGGATCGGGGCGGACGGTGAGCCGACGGTCGTGGTCGGCGGGCCGCGGATCGTCACCGCGCACGACGTGGTCGGCACGGGTGCGGACGCGGTGGTGGTGGCGACGACGCTCGACGCCGTGACCCCGGGCGAGCTGGTGGCGGTGACCAGCGGCGAGGAGCGGGTGCTGACCGACTTCGGGGCGCCGCTGCGCGAGGGTCCGGGCGTCCGGCCGCTGCACGAGCGGACGGTCACCGCCGACGACGGCTACCCGGTGCACGGCTGGGTGGTACTGCCGGACGGTCCGGGGCCGCACCCGGTGCTGCTCGACATCCACGGCGGACCGTTCGCTCAGTACGGCTGGCAGGTCTACGACGAGGCGCAGGTGCTGGCCGCGGCCGGCTATGCGGTGCTGCTGGCCAACCCGCGTGGTTCGGCCGGGTACGGCCAGGAGCACGGGCGGTCGATCATCGGGGCGCTCGGCCGGCGTGACGCGGACGACCTGCTCGACTTCCTCGACGGTGTGCTTGCCGATCCCGAGCTGGCGCTCGACAGCAGCCGGATGGGCGTGCTCGGCGGCTCGTACGGCGGCTACATGACCGCCTGGCTGACCGCGCACCCGCGGGCGGCAGGCCGGTTCGCCGCCGCGGTGGTCGAGCGCGGCTTCCTCGACCCGGTCAGTTTCGCCGGCACCTCCGACATCGGCTGGTTCTTCGGTGACCAGCTGGTCGGCACCGACCCCGAGCAGCTGGCCGCCCAGTCGCCGATGGCCGCCCTCGACCGGGTCGAGACCCCGACGCTGGTGATCCACTCGGAGCGCGACTTCCGCTGCCCGCTGGAGCAGGGCCAGCGCTGGTTCCACGGGCTGCAGAAGCGTGGCGTCCCGAGCGAGCTGTTGATCTTCCCGGGCGAGAGCCACGGCCTGACCCGCGAGGGCCAGCCGCGCCACCGCCGGCAGCGGTTCGACCACCTGCTGCGCTGGTGGGCGACGCACCTGCCGACCGAGGCGAACCGAGCCGAGTGACAGGCGGCGGCTTACCGTGATCCGGTGGTCGCGAACGTCGCCGTCCTCTCCGACATCCACGGTGTACTGCCGGTGCTGGAGGCCGTCCTGGCCGAGCCGGACGTCCGCTCGGCATCGCTGGTGGTGATCACCGGCGACCACGCCGCCGGGCCCCAACCCGGGGCGGTCTTCGACCGGCTGGCCGCCGAGGGCGATCGTGTCCGGCTGGTCCGCGGCAACGCTGATCGCGAACTCGTCGCGTGCGCCCGCGGTGCCGCCGTCCCGTCGGCCGACGCCGTCAGCCGCTGGGCAGCCGCCCAGCTCACCGACGAGCAGGTCGCCCAGCTGGACGGGCTGCCGCACCCGCTGACGGTCGAGGTCGACGGCTTCGGGCCGGTGCTGTTCTGCCACGGGACCCCGCGACGCGACGACGAGACCGTCCTGGTGGACTCCGCGCCCGACCGGTGGGCGGAGGTCCTCGTGAACGTCCCGCCGGCCGTCCGCACGATCGTCTGCGGCCACACCCACATGCCGTTCGTCCGGCTGGTCGATCGACGGCTGGTGATCAATCCGGGCAGCATCGGCATCCCCTACGGGCGTCCGGGAGGGTCGTGGGCGCTGCTGGATCACGGTCAGGTGGCCCTCCGCCACACCGCCGTCGATCTCGACCGCGCCATCGAGGCCGTCATCGCCGGATCGTCCTTCCCGGATCGGCGGGCATGGGCCGAGGAGTACGTGCGCGCGGCCAACAGCGACCTCGACGCGCTGGCCGCGTTCACGCCGCCGACCAGCCACTGAGCGGCCCGCCCTCCGCGCTTTCCCACAGCGGTGGTCAGCCTTCGCGAGCCAGCGCGTCGACCGGCTCTCGGTCGGCCTCCGCCTCGGTGGCGTCGCTGAACGCCTTCTGACGCAGCCCGATCGCCGCGATCGCCGCGCACCCGAAGAAGATCGCCATCCCGGCGGACATGGCCAGCACCGACTCCGCCCGCAGGAAGCCGGTCAGCGGCGTGGTGAGCGAGCCCGCCAGGAACGGCAGACCGCCACCAAGCGCCGAGGCGGTGCCGCCGTACCGGCGTCCGGCCTGCTGGCAGATCGCGGCGTTGGCCGGCAGATAGCTGCCCAGACCCGCCGTCATGGCCGCGAGGCAGCACCAGACCGCCGCCAGCGGCGGCACGTGCGGAGCGGCCAGCACCGACACCAGCACGAGCACGACCACGGCCGTCGTCTGGACGATCATCGCGATCCGACGCAGCAGCCCTGGGCCGGTGCGGCGGACGAGCAGCCGGAAGACCACGCTCGAGGCCATCATCACGGCGGCGTTCGTCCCGAACAGCAGCGCGTACTGCTGCTGGGACAGGCCGCCGCCCTGCTGGAGCACGAAGGACGAGCCGCCGATGTAGATGAAGAAGCCGCTCGTCGTCAGGCACTGGACGACCACCGGAGTGGCGAACGCGCGATCGGTGAGCAGGCTGCGGGTCCGCCGGCCGAGCTGCCGCAGACCTCCCGGATGGCGCCGGGACTGCGGCAGCGTCTCGGGCAGCCCGAACACCGCGGAGACGGTCATCGCGATGCCGACCACCGCGAGGAAGCCGAAGATCAATCGCCAGCTGCCGAACCGCAGCAGCACGCTGCCGATGGCCGGTCCGGCGACCGGCGCGATCAGACCGAGCGCCGACAGGGTGCCGAACTTGGCCGCCGCCTCGCGGCCGGTCCAGACGTCGCTGACCACCGCACGGCCGAGCGCCGCCGCCGCGCCGCAGGCCATCCCCTGCACGGCGCGCAGGCTGATCAACAGCCAGTCCGTCGAGACCAGGGCGCAGAGTGCGGAGGTGATCGTGAACACGACGACGGCGGCCAGGATCAGCCGTCGTCGGCCCCGCGCGTCACTGACCGGTCCGGTGAGCAGCTGCCCCACCGCCATGCCGGCGATGCACGCGGTCAGGGTCAGCTGGGCGGCCGAGGCCGTGGTGCCGAGTGAGCGCTGCACGTCCGGCAGCGCGGAGATGTACGTGTCGGTGGACAGCGCGGTCGTCCCCGTCACCATCATCAGCGCGACGAACGAGGGTCTCGTCCCCGTCGTCGGTCGCGCCCTGCCGATGACCGCCACACATCCAGCCTAAATCGATTCAGAGGTGGCGGGGTGAGCGGGGTCGTCGGAACGAGCGCCGTCAGGCGACGGCGGCCGCCCTCGCGGCCCGGCCAGCGAGCAGGAAGGCGGTGATCGCACCGGTGACCCCGAGCAGCATCACGACGATCATCGGCACCGCGGTGGTCGCGCCACCCGAGCTGGCCAGCGGTGCCGAGACCGCCATGGCGATCGCGGTGAAGACGCCGAGCACGGCCGACGCCGAACCGGCGACCTGGCGGGCATGACCGGCCGCGAGGGCGCCCGCGTTGCCGAAGACGAAGGCCTGGGCGGCCATCAGCACCAGGAACCCGACGCAGGTGAGCACGAGCGGGGTGTCGAGCACCAGCACGCCGAGAGTCAGCGTCGCGACGGCGGCGGCAGCGAGCCCGAGTCCGACCGCGATCAGCCGTCGCGGCGCGAACCGGCCGACGATCCGCGCGTTGAGGACGGCCAGCAGGACCTGCGAGAGGGCGGTCGAGGCGAAGAACAGCGAGAACGGCAGCGGCGCCAGCCCCTTCTGCTCCTGGAGGACGTAGGAGGAGTTGGCGACGTAGGCCATCATCGTGAAGCCCGACAGCGAGCCGGTCAGCCCGTAAAGGACGAAGCTGCGGATCCGGATCACCAGCACGAGCCCGGACGCGAACCGCCGCAGCCCGCCGGCGTGACGACGTTCGGGCGGTAACGTCTCCCGGACACGGACGAGCGCCGTGACCACCATCGCCAGCGCCAGACCGGTCAACGCCCAGAACACGGTGCGCCAGCCGCCACCAGCGGTGAGGATGGTGCCGCCGACGACCGGGGCGATCATCGGCGAGAGACCGCCGATCGCCATCATCAGCGACATTACCCTGGCCAGCGCATTGCCGTGGGCGACGTCGACGATCACCGCACGGGCCACGACCGCGGCGACACCGCCGCCGAACCCCTGCACGACCCGGAAGATGATCAGGACCGCGATCGACGGGGCGAGCGCACAGCCGGCCGCGCCGATCATGCAGATCAGACCACCGGCCACCAGCGGCAGCCGTCGTCCGCGCTGGTCGGAGAACGGGCCGCCGGTGAGCTGGCCGAGCGCGAGCCCGATGAAGAAGGCGGTCAGCGTCAGCCCGACCAGCGACGCCGAGGTCTGCAGGTCGGCGGTGACCCGCGGGAAGGCCGGCGTGTACGTGTCGGTGGCGAAGGGCGGCACCGCGCTCTGCAGCGCCAGAGTCAGCACCAGCGAGACGGCGACCGGTCCGCCACGGCCCCGAGAGGACGCCCCGGCAGTCTGCTCGTGCCGCGGGAGGGTGCCTTCCTGCGATGTGGTCATGCCGGCACCGCGGTCGGGATCGGGACGAGCTGCGGAGTGATCATTGCGGCGCAGTCTGTCAGAGGTGTGCGGGGGCCCGTGAGACCTAGACCCGGCGTCAACGCCTAGCGACTGGCGAGCAAGAGGTTCGCCTTCACGAGGCGCCTGGCGCAGCTAGGTGCCGCATCTTCGGCCGAGACCGACGAACCTGATGGAAGTCCGACCCAAATTCGACCCGCCCTGGCAGCGGCTCCATCGCGCCAGCAGGTGTGCTGGTGAGTTCTAGCACATCCTCATCGACGACATGCCCTTGAATCACCCAGTAGCGCTATGCGTAAGATCATGCAATGACGGCGCCACGGAGGAAATTTCGGCTGAGTGGCGGCGAGCGAGAAAGTCTTGAACAGCTCAAATCCCGCCACAAACAGGTTCGATCACGACTTGCGCGCCTTCAATATGGACAGCTCTACGGTTCCCCATGGTCTGTCGCCGAGCGAGCCAAGGCCGCCAAACTTCACCATCAGATCAAGAGTCTCGAGAGACAGATCCACGCGGTCGCGTCGGGTCGACCTGTCTCCCGACCGGCACAGATGGGCTCGCGCGTCCTCCCGAGGAGCATCCGGTCGGTAGTGTCAGGCGGAGCGCCAGGCCTGGGAAAGCGTTCAACGTAGCCCGTACGGTCAGCTGCTTCGCCAATGACCTCCGCGCCCTCCGATCTAGACCCCGTAGGTAGGAACTGATAGTGACTCCCCCCAACTCGGCTCTCCGTCAGGCTGAGTCGACGGTTCCCACTCCCCCACCCCCGCTTCCCGATCCAGGTCAGGTCGTCGAAGTCCGCGGATCCACCTGGGCCGTGGCCGACGTCCGGGCCCAAGGGCTCCCCCGCAGCCCAGCCGATGAGTCGGCGGCCGGCCTGACACACGTCGTCACCCTCCAGTCATTGGAGGAGGACCGTCTCGGTGAGGAGCTCCGGGTGGTCTGGCAGCTTGAGGTCGGCCACACCGTCGCCCCCGACCAGGGTTTGCCGGAGGCGATCAACCCAGACGCCTTCGACGACCCCAGCACGTTGGCGGCCTTCGTCGATGCCGTTCGCTGGGGTGCGGTGACCTCGGCCGACGCCAACGCCTACCAAGCCCCTTTCCGCAGCGGAGCGAACGTCGAGGCCTACCAGCTCGAACCGCTCCGTCGCGCCCTCCAGGCCCCGCGCACCAACCTTCTTCTGGCCGACGACGTCGGGCTCGGAAAGACCATCGAGGCTGGCCTCGTCATTCAGGAGCTGCTGCTGCGGCACCGCGCCCGCTCCGTGGTCATCGTCTGCCCGCCCAGCCTTGCGTTGAAGTGGCAAGACGAGATGGCCGAGAAGTTCGGGCTCGACTTCGTCATCGTCAACACCGCGAGGATGGCTGAGGTCCGCCGTAGCCATGGCCTCAACGCCAACCCCTTTCGCCTCTTCCCTCGCGTGATCGTCAGCATGGCTTGGCTGGCCTCGCTCCGCGCCCAGCGACTGCTCAGAGACATCTACGCTCAGACCGGGCGCGTCAACAGCGCGCGGCGGTTCGCGTTCGACATCCTCGTCGTCGACGAAGCCCACCATGTCGCGCCCGCCAGCCCGAGCACGACCGGCAGCAACCGCGGCTACGCGGTCGACAGCCAGCGCACGATCGCCACCCGGGAGCTGGCCGAGCGGTGTGAACACCGGCTGTTCCTGAGCGCCACGCCGCACAACGGGCACCCGGAGTCGTTCACGGCCCTGCTGGCCATGATCGACGACCGTCGCTTCAGTCGCGGCGGACTGATCGACGCTGACGCTCTGCGCGACGTGACGGTCCGAAGGTTGAAGACGGAACTCAAAGACAAGGACTTCCACCCCCGAGTCGTTCGACGATTGCCATTCACGCCAAGCGACGATGAGCAGGAGGCCTTCGCCGAACTCGACGGCCTGCTTTCCGAGAGTGCACGCCGAAATGGACGCAAGCGGTCTGGCGACATCGTCGCGATGCTGCTGAAGAAGCGCTTCCTCTCCAGCCCCTACGCCTTTGCCACGACGATCAGCTTGTACGAATCCCTTGCGGGCGGACGCGGCCTGCCAATGCTGGACGACGAAGACGACTACTACGCGGAGGTCCTCGGTAGCGACGGCAGCGACGAGGAAGAGGGTGAACTGGAGCAGCCCGAGTTCACGGCGTTGCGGCAGAGCAAAGGCTCCGACCCCCTGGTCGCCGCAGCTCCGGGCCAGATCAGCCGATTGGCAACGTGGGGGTTCGGTTTCGAGCACCAGCCAGACGCACGGCTCACCGCGCTCATCAAGTTCCTCGACGGCATCTGTCGTCCGGACGGTCGCACGTGGAGCAACGAGCGCGTGGTGGTCTTCACCGAATACACGACCACTCTCGAGTGGATCGTGGACGTGCTCGAGCAGCGCGGCTATGGCGCGGTGCTGTCGTCCATCCGCGGCTCAACCTCGGCTGAGGAACGCGAGGACATCCGCGCGCGGTTCAGCGAAGACCCCAGCATCGAACCCATCCGTGTCTTGGTCGCCACCGACTCGGCCGGGGAGGGCATCGACCTGCAAGCGCACTGCCACCGTCTGGTCAACTACGACATTCCTTTCAACCCGTCCCGGTTGGAGCAGCGCATCGGGCGCATTGACCGGTACGGCCAGCCACACCCGCCGGAGGTCTATCACTTCGTACCCGTGGCCACCTCCACGACCTACGCCGCCGACCTCGACTTCATGGGCAGGATTGCCGAGAAGGTGGGAACGATCGCGACCGACCTCGGTTCGGTGAACCAGGTTGTCGACGCCGAGATCCAGGCTCGATTCAGCTCGACCACTCCACGCCGCGCCAGACGGGCGGCCGCTGACGGTAACGCAATCATCAACCAGACCCTGGCCGGCGGACTCGAACTTAATCGCCAGCTGACCGCACTGTCGTCCACCTACAGCGAGCGGAAAAACGCCATGCACCTCCGCCCGGCCAACGCCCGCCGGGTCGTCGACACCGCTCTGCGCCTGAGCGCCCAGCCCACCCTCGTGCTGACCGGCGACGAGCTGACCGATGCGGACGTGTTCACGGTTCCCGCCCTCAGCCCAGCCTGGCAGCCGGCGCTGCGCGGGCTGGACACCCGACTGCGGCCAGGAGCACCGCGGCCGATCACCTTCGACGACCGCGCGGCCCAAGGTCGTACCGATCTGGTGCACGTCCATCTGGGCCATCCTCTGCTGCAAAAGGCAGCCCGGGTGCTGCGCAGTTCGCTGTTCAGCGCCGAGTCCGAGCTCAGCCGAGTCACCGCGGTGGTCATGCCGGGTCTGCCGCAGTCGTGCCTCGCAGCCGTCTCGCGTCTGGTGCTGGTGGGCCGCGGTGGGCTCCGGCTCCACGAGGAGGTCTTCCTCACCGGCATCCGGATCCGTGGCCAGGCGATGGCCGAGGCGAAGGTGGAGGCGCTCCTGGACGAGGCACTCGATGCTGACGAACTGATCCTCGCCGATCCGGCCGTCCGGGGTGCGTCCGCGGGTCTGTGGAACGACCCCAGATCGTCGCTGCGATCACGCCTGCTGGCGGCCATGAGCACCCGAGCGTCCGACCGTCAGCGCCAAGTCGCGGAGCGGCTCATCGGACGGCGGGACGCCGACACAGCTCGCGCACACGAGATCTTCGGAGCCTTCCGGCGCAACCTGACCGCATCGCTCGCGGCGCTGCACCAGGCGGAAGAGGAAGATTCCCAACGCCTGTTCAGTGACGATCAGCGCCTGCAGCGACGGCGAGACGTGCACACGATGGAGGAACGTCTGGCCACGCTGGCTGAGGAGGAGCGCCGCGAGGTCGCCGCGATCGAAGAGCGTTACACCGACATCCGCCCGCATGTGTCCGCCGCCGCTGTGGTGTTCGCGCTCAACCCCTCCGACGTGGCCGACGGCAGGCTCGGCTGATGGCGCGGTCAGCCCAGCAGGTCGGGCGGGGCGTCCCGAGCGCTGTCGAACTACACCGTCGATGGCTTCAGCTGATGGCGACCGACGGGCCCTTCGTCGCCGTGCCGGCGTTGAAGCGAGTCTGGCCGCAGGGGATGCCGACCCTTGATCCTGAGGCACGTGCGGTGCTCGCCGAGACGAAGCCGGGGTTCGAGCAGGCCTGGGATCGTTGGGACCGCCGCCGGGAGGACGACAACAGCCTCAGCGACTACCGAGCAACGAGGGATCGCTGGGTTCAGACGGTGCTGCGAGAGGTCATCGGCTGGCAGGATCTCTTGGCCGCGGCGCAACCGATCGAGGGAAAGAGGCTGCTGCTACCTCTGACGCCGGCGACCTCACCAGACCACCGGATGAGCATCGAGGCAACCGCGGCTCTCGTTCGCGATGACCGACCGGCGGCGCTGGTGCTGGTCGTCGACCCCGTCGACAACCTGTCGGCGGTGCTGGACGATGGCTGGGCGGCCTCTCCACTGGACCGCATGGAGGGTCTGCTCCGCGCAAACGAAGTGCCGATCGGGGTCGTCACCGATGGCCGCTGGTGGGCGATCGTCTGCGCACGGGCCGGCGCGATGGTCGCCTCCGGGATCACCGACGCGCAGACCTGGACCGAGGAGTCCGGCGTTCGGGACGCCTTCGCCGCCCTCCTCTCCCGGCAGCGTCTGCTGGGCGGCCAGCCAGGCGACCGCCTGCCAGCGCTGTTTGCCGAGTCGGTCGCCGCTGCCGAAGAGATCACCGAGGCGCTTGGGGTTCAGGTCCGCCGGGCCGTCGAGTTGCTGGTGAGCGCATTGTCCGAGGCAGCACTGGACGCACAGGAGCGAGGTGAGCCCGATCCTCTGCCCGCCGATCGTCATCAGGTGTACGACGCCGCCGTCACGGTGATGATGAGGGTGGTCTTCCTGCTGTTCGCCGAAGAGCGGTCGCTGTTGCCGGGCAGCGAGCTCTTCACCGAGGGCTACGGGATCAGCGACCGTCTGACCGACCTGGACAACCGATCCCGCGACAGCGGACCCGACTCGCTCGACGCGAGCCATCTGACCTGGCACCGGCTGCTGGCGACCTCGCAAGCCCTCTATGCCGGCGCCAGCTTCGAAGATCTCAGATTGCCGGCTTACGGGGGCTCACTCTTTGACCCCAGTCGGTTCACCTTCCTGCTCGACCGGACCGCGAGGGGCACGCTTCGCCTGGCGGTCAGCGATCGGGTCATGCGCGAGGTGCTCGACGCCGTGCAGGTGGCCAAGCTCAAGGGACAGCCTCCGCGTCCGATCAGCTTTCGCGACATCGACGTCGAGCAGATCGGCTATATCTACGAGGGTTTGCTCGGTTACAGCTGCGCGGACGTCGAGGAGATCACGGTCGGGGTGCTGGGCGCGTCCGGGGCTGAGCCCGAGGTGCCGCTCGCGGTGCTGGAGTCGATCACCGTGAGTCATTCTGATCCGTCGAAGGTCGCCGAGGCGCTGATCGCCTGGGTCAAAGAACATCAACCGGCAGCCAAGCCGCCCAGCAAAGCTGCACTCGCCAAGGCACTGCGGCCCGGTGATGCGGCCGAGACAGAACTGGCTCTGCTCGCGATCACCCGAGACGATGATCTGCGCGAGCGGCTTCGCCCCCTCGTCGGACTGATCCGACGCGATCTGCGCGAGCGGTTGACCGTTCTGCTGCCGGGTGGCTTGATCGTAGTGGAGACCCCGTCGCGTGCGACGGCAGGGGCGCACTACACGCCACGGTCGTTGGCCGAGGAGGTGGTGGAGCACGCGCTCGAGCCGCTCGTCTATCACCCGGGCCCCCACCAAACAGGCGACCGAGACCAGTGGCGGAGGGTCTCCTCCGACCGCCTGCTCGACCTGAAGGTGGCTGACATCGCCTGCGGCTCCGGCGCCTTCCTGGTGGCGGCCGCGCGCTATCTGGCCGCCCGACTGGTCGAGGCATGGCACGACGAGCGGGTTGGGGTCGGCGAACCGCAGCAGCTCTACGTACGGGCCGTCCGCGAGGTGGTGGCCTCATGCCTGTACGGCGCCGACATCAACAGCATGGCTGTCGAGATGGCCAAGCTGTCGCTGTGGTTGGTCTCGCTCGACCCGAAACTTCCGTTCTCGTTTGTGGACGACAAAGTGCTGCATGGCAACTCGTTGCTCGGCATCACGGACCTTCGTCAGCTGAAGGCCCTGCACATCGACCCCGATTCGGCGCCGCCCCAGGCCAGCCTGTTCGACCTTGACATCGACGCCACCGTGGACCGGGCGGTCCGGCTTCGAGGGCAACTGGCCTCGGCCGTGGACGACGCCGACCCCCAACGGTCGGCGACCACCAAGCGGAGACTGTGGGCGGCCTATCGGGACGAGATGGCCACCCTGTCGACGGTGGCCGACGGGGTGATCGCTGCTGGGCTTGCCGTGGGCGGGAAGCCTGGCAAGGCCCTGAATGAGCGCTACACCAACCTCGCTCTCGCCGTCGCTGACGCCTTTCCTGCTCAGGGAGGAGGGGATGGCGGTGAACTCGATCGCATCATCGAGCGCGGTCTCACTCCGACCGTGGCCACCGACTACGACCGCTGGCAGCCGCTGCATTGGGTTCTCGCGGTGCCCGACGTGATCCAACGCGGTGGGTTCGACGCGGTGGTAGGCAATCCGCCTTTTCTGGGTGGGCAGAAGCTCACCGGGTCCATGGGGAGCAACATCCGCGACTGGTTCGTGACCCAGCTGGCCGGCGGACAGCGCGGGAGTGCCGATCTTGTGGCCTACTTCTTCCTTCGCGCCGCGCAAGTGCTCAATCCGACTGGGACGCTGGGCCTTATCGCCACCAACACGGTGGCCCAGGGCGACACCCGCCAGGTTGGGCTCGACCCGTTGGTGTCCAACGGCTTGACCATCACCCGAGCAATTCAGAGCCGATCCTGGCCGGCCGCCTCGGCGAACCTGGAGTACGCAGCCGTCTGGGGGACGTTCGGCCACGTCAGCGAGCAAGCCGAGAGGGTGTCGGATGATGTCCCCGTGCCGCGGATCTCAACGCTGCTGGAGCCGGCCGGCCAACTTGATGGTCACCCAAAGCGCCTTGCCGAGAACACGGGGATTGCGTTTATCGGATGCTACGTCTTGGGGATGGGGTTCGTGCTCGAGCCCGCCGAAGCGAAAGCCTGGATCGAGGCAGACCGACGCAATGCGGAAGTCTTGTTCCCCTACCTCAACGGCGAGGACTTGAATTCACGGCCCGACGCGTCTCCGTCACGCTGGGTGATTGATTTCGGCAGCTGGACAGAGGCTCGATGTAGAACCTTTCCGCTTCCTTTCGCTCGCGTGAGTGAAACAGTCAGGATCGAACGCCAGAGAAAGCCGAAGGCGGTGTCGAGTGCACCCTGGTGGCTCTTTCTTCGTTCTCGACCTGCCTTGCGCAAAGCCATCGCCGACCTCGACGAGGTCCTCGTCCTGACTCGCGTGAGCAAGACAGTGATGCCGGTCCGCGTACCGAATAGCTCAATCTTCAGCGACTCACTGGTGGTGTTCGCAACAAACTCCTGCGCCGACCAGGCTGTACTCTCATCGAGCCTCCACCAGATATGGGCCATCAAGTATGGGTCGGGGATGAGAAACGATCCTCGCTACACGCCCTCGGATGTCTTCGAGACCTTCCCGCGGCCAGCATCGAGCGAGGAACTCGCACGTCGGGGCCGGGAGCTTGACTCCGAGCGAAGGCAGCTCATGCTCAGCCGGCAGCTTGGGCTGACGAAGCTGTACAACCTGATCAACGATCCCGAGATCACGGATGAGGCGGACGCCGACGTCGCCCGGATGCGGGCGATCCACGTCGAGCTCGACCGGGCGGTCATGGACGCCTACGGCTGGGGGGACGTGCCGCTCGATCACGGGTTTCACACCTACCGGCAGATGACGCGGTGGACGGTTAGTCCGGCCGCCCGTGTCGAGATCCTCGACCGGCTGCTGGCCGAGAATCACCGCCGCGCGGCCGGCAGCGGCTCGGCCTCCGGGAGTGACCTCGACGACGACGAGCTGACCGACGAGGAGGTCATCGCATGAGCCCGTCGACTCGTCCAGCTCGTGAGAGTTCGGTCCGCGCACCGCAACCGGGGGCAGCGGCTCAGCGCCACTACTCACTGGCGCACGAGCCCGACGGGCGGTCCTGGACAGCCCGCGAAAATCTGACCGACGTGCTGCACCGGGAACTCCTCGGACCGTCGGAGGGCCCCGAGGAGCTGATCGAGGTCGCACCCGACGTCCGCTATCTGGTCGGACGGATCGCTCCAGTCCGACTCCTCTCCGGCGCAGCAGGAGATGGCGACGACGATGAGGTCCCCGACCTCGACCTCGCTGAGGCCCGCGATGGTCGCGGCGTCCCGGCCAGTGGAGTCGAGGAAGAGAGGCCGGACGGCAGCGAGGATGCCGCCACCGCGCACGGCATCGAGGACGAACCGCAGAAGCGCGGACTCATGATCCCTGCGTCGATGGGGCTGCGTTTCCAGGTACCCCTCGACCTCGATCACGTCACCGTCACCGCCCGCTGGGGGGTCTACCGCTCGGTCAAGACCGAGAAGGTCAGCGCCTCCGGCCGGCCGATTCGGGCCTACCAGCGCACCGATGTGGCCCTGCCGGTGCGGATGGCTCTGGGCGAGCTGACGCCAGGCGAGACGGCGTCGTACCCGCTCGTCGACGACGTCACACTTCGCGTCGACACCTATGCCGAACCGCATCGTGGATGCCGGCTCGTCGAGATCGCCCTCTGCAACGACCGCGAGACGCCGCGCAAGATCCCTATGGACGCCTGGATGTTTCAGACCGAGCTGAGCGTCGCTGCCGGCGGGGAAGCGGCTTTTCTACCGGTGACCGATGTGCTGGCCGATGACTGGTACGAAACGGACGATGAGCTCCGTCGGCTCAATCTGCAGTACCGCAAGCGGCTGGAGTTCGCCGTCGGACGAACCTGCTCGGCCGACTGGACGGTGGCCGAGGGTGCGCGCCGCGCGACGACCGTGCGCACGACCTGGCTGCCGACCAGCGAGACTCCGCAGACCCGTGCCGTCGAGATCGACGGAGCCCTTTTGGACATGACCGCCCTCGCCACAGCGGACGTAGCGCAGCTCGAGTGGGGCCTGCGGCCCATTGTGGACGGGTATCGCGCATGGCTCAATCAGCAGGAGCGTGAAACCGACGCCTTGCCCGACCACTTGCGTGCCGATGCCCGCGACGCCGTGATCGACGCCACCCAGGTCGCGGATCAGCTCGCTGATGGCCTCGCCTTCCTGCTGTCGAACGTGGAGGCGCGCCGATGCTTCGCCTTCATGAATCAGGTGATGGCCGATCAACGCATCCAGACTCAGGTCTCGGAAAGACGCACCGCCGACCCGAGGCTCAGCCGCGCGGCAGCGCGTGAAGCTGTGCTGGCTCAGGGGGCGACGCGGGCCCACTCGTGGCGCACGTTCCAGCTTGCCTTCGTCCTGATGCAACTTCGCGGCCTCACCGAACCGACCACCAACCGACGATCGGGGCACTTGGCGAAGGTCGAGCTGCTCTTCTTCCCGACCGGCGGCGGCAAGACCGAGGCCTATCTGGGGCTGGCTGCGTATGCCTTCGCCATCCGACGACGTCAAGGCGTGGTCGACGGCGCCGACGGGGCACTGGACGGACGTTCCGGTGTGACCGTGCTCATGCGCTACACGTTGCGGTTGCTGACCTCCCAACAGTTCCAGCGGGCGACGGCGATGGTCTGCGCGGCTGAGCTGATCAGGCGGTCCGACGAGGACATGTGGGGCACCGAGCCGCTCCGGATCGGCCTGTGGGTGGGCACCGACGTGTCGCCCAAGCGTTTCGAAGAGGCTGACGAGCAGCTGCGAAAGGTCAACGACGGGCAGTCGCACCGGCTCACCGTGCGCCAGATCCAACGCTGTCCCTGGTGCGGAACCCGCATCGATCCGAAGAATGTGCGAGCCGACGGCGGCCGCCGACGCGTGCTGATCTTCTGCGGGGACGACCTCGCGGAGTGCCCGTTCGCCGACGGCGGCTCGGTGGTCGACGGGCTGCCGGTACTCACTGTGGACGAGGAGATCTACCGCCTCGCGCCAGCCTTTGTGATCGCCACGGTCGACAAGTTTGCGCGACTGGCTCGTGAGGGTCACGCTGCGGCACTGTTCGGCTATGTCCGGCAACGCTGCGATCGGCACGGCTTCGTTCACGACGACTACCTGCCGTGCAGCCTCAAGGACGGAAGCAAGCACCCTGCCAAGGACGGGCTCCCGGCGGCGGCCCTTCGCCCGGTCGCGCGGCTGCGCCCGCCGGACCTGATCATTCAGGACGAGCTGCACCTCATCACCGGGGCGCTCGGGACGACCGTCGGGTTGTTTGAGATCGCCATCGACGCGGTCACGACCTGGCGCAGCGCCACCGGCGAGCGTGTCAAGCCGCTCATCGTCGCCTCGACCGCCACGGTCCGCAATGCCGCCGACCAGATCCGCGGGCTCTACGGCCGCGGGGTCACGATCTTCCCGCCCCAGGTGCTCGATGTCGCCGACACCTTCTTCTCCACCGAGGTGCCGGTCGACGAGCACCACCCCGGCCGGCGCTACCTCGGCATCAGCACCACCGGAGTCCGGCTAACTGCGGCCGAGGTCCGGATCGCTGAGGTCCTCCTTGCTGCTGGTCAGTTCTTGCTCGACCACGGTGGCGTCGAGGCCGACCCCTACCTCAGCCTCGTTGGCTATTTCAGTGCCGTACGCGAGCTGGCGGGTATGACCCGCTATCTCAGTGACGACGTCCAGACCGCGCTCGCCAAGGGCCGTCCGTGGACCGGGCTGCCCCGGCGCACCGGCACCGATTACGGCAACCTCAACATCGCCGAGCTCACCTCCCGCGTGGCGAGCGCCGACATCACCTCCACCCTCGACCAGATGGCCGTCAGCTTCGATCCCGCGCAGGACTCCACAGCCAGCAAGGCCCGCTTCCGGTCGTCGGCGGACACCAAGGTGAAGATGCCGGGCCGGGAGCGGCAGCCCTACGACGCCATCCTGGCCACCGCCATGCTCCAGGTAGGCGTGGACGTCACCCGGCTCGGCCTGATGCTCATGGTTGGCCAACCGAAGAACACCGCCGAATACATCCAGGCGTCCTCCCGGGTCGGTCGTGACCCCGCGCGACCGGGGCTTGTGGTGACACTCGGCAACTGGGCCCGGCCTCGAGACCTCGCGCACTATGAGCAGTTCCGGCACTATCACGAGACCTTCTATGCTCAGGTGGAAGCTCTCTCGGTCACGCCCTTCTCGGCGACCTCCATCGAACGTGGACTCGACGGGGTGTTGGTCAGCGTCGCCCGCGTGCTCGACGCGGCCCGGGCTGATGGGCTGTCTCCGGAGAAGGCGGCCTACAAGGTGGAGGACGAGCACAGTCTCTTGGTCTCGATCATCGACACGCTCACCGAGCGCGCCCTCGCCGCCTCGGGCGAAGAGAGCGCGGAAGCGGTCCGGCTCCGCTTGCTCAACCGCCTGGGCCAATGGCAGAAGCATCGAGCCGCCGAACTGGCCAAGAACAAGGTGCTGGTCTACGAGCGGGTCACCGACACAAGCGGCCAGTCGCCGCTCATGATCAGCGCAGAGAAGGCGCGCTCTCGCTCTGGGCAGGTGAGCGGTGCCCCGTTTGTGGTGCCCAACTCCATGCGCGAGGTCCAGCCGGAAATCAACTTGCTCGTCAGCCCGGTCGCCGACAAGCTCTTTGCGGCCGAGCCGCCCGGCACTCGCCAGTTTGTGCTGCCGACAGACGGAACCGAGGCGTGAGCCAGTGACTGTTCAGCCACCACCGGTCGGGATCGCTGGCGATCAAGTCCTGCTTCCGGCCAACGAGCCGCTGGACCCGCTAGGCGATGCGGAACGCGTGTCCACGGAAGGCTCTAAACGAAACTTTGCTCGCGTCGGCTCGGGCCGGCCCTCGTCGCTGATCTTCACGTACGGTCCGGGCGCCATCATGGATCTGCCGCAGTTCACGATCATGCCGGCCGGTTTAGACGATTGGGATCGGATCTGGAGACGCCGCGACGGTATCCCCCGTATCCACGCCCCCCGTCTGCTCGAAGTCGTCCGGCTGATGCTCGGCCCTCAGGTCGAGCAGCTGCGGCCCTTCCCTTGGCAGCCCGCTCCGAACACGCGGTCACGCGAGGGTGCTGACCTCGGCGTCCCGGCCCGGGTCTTCCCACAATGGCTGCGGTGTACGGGCTGTGATCTGCTCGGGCCGTTACCCAAGTTCGACTACCGCAACACCCATCCCTATCGCGCCGACGAAGCCCGCTTCGAACACGCCAACTGCCGCGGCCGAGCGGCCGCACGAGGCGTTGGCCGAGGAGCGGCAACGCTATCTGGAGCACGGCGCACCGCCGTGGCAGCCCGCTATCTGCTGGTCTGCGCCGACGGGCACGTCGACGAGTTCCCCTATCAGCTCTGGGTACATCGCGGACAGCCTTGTGAAAAGGCCGAGGCGCCCGTATTACGGATGACCGACAGCACGGCGGGACGCGGATCGGCGGTGATCACCTGCGACTCGTGCACGCTGCGTCGGGGGATGAACGAGGCCCTGGGCGAGCTGGGGCGGCTCAAACTGCCGAGATGCCGCGGGCGGCACCCGCACTTGGACAGCTTCAATCCCGCAGGCTGTGACAACGAGACCCGATTGATGCTCGTCGGGGCGTCCAATCTGTGGTTCGCAGCGACGCAGTCGGTGATCGTGATGCCGCAAACGAAGGCGGAAGCCGTTGATGATCTCGCCGATCGGATCCGGATCGAGCTGGCCGACGAGTTGGACGACTACCGAGCCAACCCAAGGCTCGTACGCGGTCGGCTCAAGCAGACCATTGACATCTCCGAGGTCAGTGACGCTGAGCTCGAAGAGTTGTTGGCCCGGGCGTCCGCCCCGGTGATGGCCGAAGACGAGCGGCGAGCTCGCCAGGAGAAGTGGAGCCCCGTCGATCTCCTGGTCCCCGAATGGCGCTATCTGCAACGGGAGCCACTCGGCGCACAACACGACGACCCGAGCGGTCTTATGCTCTCCACGCGTCCGCTCGGCCGATCGATGCCGACGGGTGTGGCTCGTGTGCTGGCCGTGGACAAGTTGCGAAAAGTCAACGCCTTGTTCGGCTTCACGCGCATCGACGAGCTTGACCGTGTCAACGATCTGGGCAGCCGCCTGGTCCCGCTGGCACGGGCGAGACCCACGTGGACCGTAGCCACCGAAGACCGCGGCGAGGGCGTTTTTCTGCAGTTCGATGAGCCGTCCGTCGCCCAGTGGGAGGCCGAGATCGCCGACTCGGAGATCTGGCACGCTCACCGCGAGGCTCACTGGCGCAACTACAGAAACCGCATGTCGGAGACGGCGAAGTCTGTCGACCCCGACGAACGGCTGCCGCCACCGCGCTATTGGCTGCTCCACACCTTCGCTCATCTGCTGATTCGGGGCATGGCCATGGAGTGCGGCTACTCTGCCGCGAGTCTCAGTGAACGCATCTACTCCTGGCCGGGTGTTGGGGATCGAGAGCCAGCGGCAGGGGTGCTGATCTGCACCACCGCGTCCGACAGCGACGGAACCCTGGGCGGCCTGGTGGCGCTCAGCCAGCCGGACCGGCTGGCTCGGGTGGTCGAGACGGCACTCCATCGAGCCAGACGCTGTTCGTCTGATCCGGTCTGCGCGAGCCGCACCCCGCGCGATCCCGAAGACTTCCTGCACGGCGCGGCCTGCCACTGCTGCGCGATGGCTTCGGAGACCTCCTGCGAGCGCGCCAACCGGTTCCTCGATCGCCGTTTCGTGATCGACCTGCCGGGGAGCAGCCTTGGCTTCTTCAAGTGAGCCTTCGGCCAGCGGAGCGATCGTCGAGCTGGGACGGTGCCTGACGGGGACCGAGGCTCGAAATCTCGCCGACGGGCTGGTCGCGGGTGAGTCGTTGACGGGGAGCCTCAAGACGGTCGATCCCTCGCGTCGGGCCACCATCCGGTCCCTCATCGCTCAGGCGGGATTGCCCGATCTGGGCGCTGTGGCCGCGGTGTGCCGAGCTATCGAGGGGGCGCGCTCGCGAAGCACCCGCATCGATCCACTCTGGACGATGCCTGGCCAGTTGGCGCAGACCGGCCCGCTGACGAGCTCAATTCCTCAACTCGTGAACAACGCGCGCACGTCCATCGTGTGCTCGACCTACAACTTCCAGCAGACCTCCGGGCTGTGGGCAGCCTTGCGCGAGGCAGCGCAACGCGATGCGATGCGTGTCCGCGTCTACCTCGACACTCAGGCTGCTGACCCAAAGAGCGGGTGGACGCCGCCATCGCCCGCGCAGGTGGCCGAACATCTCGCGCCAGCACGAGTGTTCCGCACGAGGTCGCTCAACGGAAAGCTCGTCCGCAACCACGCCAAGTACCTCGTGGTTGACCATCGTTTCGTCCTGGTGACCAGCGCAAATTTCTCGAAGAGCGCCGAGTACGCCAACGTTGAGTTTGGCGTACGTATCGACTCGCCGAACCTCGCCGAGTCGGTTGAGCGCGACATACTTGCGGCCGAGCCTGTGCTCTATGAGCGGGTATTTCCAGATGCCTGAAAAGAGAATGGGCACAAAGCCAAAACCGGACCAACCGACCCATCGCCAAGTGCACCTCAGAGGGGATCATCGTGAGCGACTCGCTTGTCCAAGGTGAGCAACCACCAACGTCTGAGTCGGCCGAAGTTGCGCTGATCCAGGTCGCCGAAGACGTCGCGCTCGTTTTCGGAGCCCAAGCGCCGGCGTGGCTCGACGTCCAACCCTTGGTCGGTGTGACCGCCGAGGAGCGACGCCAGCTCGTCGATGCGGCAGCGGTCAGTGTTGGCCTCGCGAATGCTTTGGCTCAGGTCGGCGGGGGCGTCACGGCTGCGCAAGGGCTGGTGCACCTCGCCCCGGAGACCCTGGCAGCGTTGCAGACCCTGACGCCGATGGTGGGCACCGGCGGCAACAACCTCGGCGTGCTGGTGGATGCAGCTGGGAAGATCGGGCACGTTGTCCGATGGACGCCTGCCGCCGCCCCGTCGGCCGCGACATTCGTGGCCAGCATGGGGACCTCCGTCGCGTTGATCGCCATCCAGATTCAGCTCGCTCAGATCAGTAAGAAGGTCGACGCCAACATCGAGCTGACCAAGGAGGTCCTGGCCGAGCTGACCTGGCAGAGCGACGCTGAACTGAAGGCTTTGATCGCTGACGTTCGGCGAGCCTACGGCGAGGCAATGGCCATCGGGGCTGTCACCGAGGAGATTTACGCCGAAGTTCGCGGTAAAGCGCACCTCCTCGACAAGTCGCGACGAACTCTTCTTGCTCGCGTGACCTCCTACAGTGAACGGCTGGGCAATGCCGGGTCGAAGGATGCCCGCCGCAAGTGGTTGATCGAGAACGCCGAGAAGAGCCTGGCCGACCTTCAGTCACTCGTGCAGATCCAACAGAGTGCGTACGTCGTCCGGGCGCTTCGAGCCGAGTTTGTGTCAGGGGCTAACCCGACCGAGCGGGGGCAACAGCTGGTCACCCGCATTCGCGATGAAGCCCGAACCGAGTACGACGGGACCATGGAGCAGGTCACGTCGTTGGCAGATCACCTCCAACGTCAACTCGGTTTGATGGCTGAGGACGGTGACCGCAAACTTGGACGGTTTAAGTCGGCTCGCGAAGCCAGAGCACGAGCTGAGCTGATCAGGTCAGGCATCGTGTCCAATTTGCCGGCGCTGAAGACCGAGGAACCTACTTCTGCCGTCTTGATGGGTGTTCCAGAGAAGGTGCGTCGAGCGGTCCGCATGCTGCCGTTGATTACCGGTCGCAGAGAGCATGTGCAACTGGCTTCAACCTGCACCACGGAATCTTCATCTCGAGCGCTGCTGTTCGTCCTTGACGAACGCATCGTCCTCACCGCAGAGAGAGATTTCTTCAACTCTCACGTCTTGACTCACGAGATCGACGGTGACTCCATTCGTTACGTGCGGACTCCCACGGGCACCCGACTTGTCGAGATGGCTACAACTGAGGGCGCGTTTTCCTGGGAATGGCCCACCGGAGAGATGTGGAAAATAGTTGCCTGGGCAAATCAACTGCTGGCGTCGCGCATGCGCTTGCCCGTAGCGGAGGTACCCGCGCCCCCCGAATCGCTGGGTCGCGAGGTGGAGCGCGCGATTCAAACGTGACCCCGAGCGCATATGCCACGCAACTCCCCCGGCTCTCAAAGTACGATCCCGAGGTCCTCGGTGAGGGCAGCCTCGACCCGATGGGAGTCGCAGCGATCGCGGACCGGATCGCGGACCTCCTCGCTCCGGGTCTACGCGCTCGAATGAGCCATCCACGTTTCGTCACCCATTCGGCCATCGGCGCATTCGCCGGGATGGAGCATCGCGGCACGGTGGCGGTTGACCATGCCACAACGCCGGACATCGCCTTTGAGTGGATCACGGTCGAGGCCCTCGTCCGACGCTTGAAGGATGGCGACCTGGTAGGTCTGCCCGGCAGCCAGAAGGCCAGGCGCGCTATGCGGGCCAACGAACGGCTGAGCCTTGGGCGCTATCTTCGCGGCCCTCGCGTCTTCGGCTTCACTGGCGTCTACCGTCCGTTCTCCCTGGACTCCGGTGTGCTCGAAACCGATGGCAGCCCGGGTCGGTCAGCCGAGGAACTGGTGCTCGCCTGGGAGGCAGATCAGGACATGTCGGGCTTCTTGGCCGAGGCCTCTGGCTCGGCTGGGGCGCAGCTCCGGCAAGAGGCTTCGAAGTACATCGGTGCGTCGCTTCAGGCCGGCGAGTGCAACTTCCCGCAGTGGGGATGGATGGCGCAGCAGTTCGCCCGCACGCTGACACCTGGCGGCGCTGGTCGGCGGGAGCGAGCCGTACTGAGCCGCCTCATCAACAGCGACCGCCACGAGGCGCGACACGTCATCGCCAGCTTGCTCAGCGCTGAGCCTCCGCCCCGCGAGATGCCTGAGCACAAGATCGCGGGCCGACTGCTGCCAAAGTCCCATGGCCGGGTCCGCGACCTGCTCACTGCGGCCATCGCGTACGAACGTTGCACTGCGCTCCTGACCAATACCTTCCGTCGCCTCCTGCGACACGGCGTCGTCCAAGCTCAGGGGGTGATCCGGAACAGTCCGACGGAGCAGTTGTCCTTCGCCGACCGTGCGTCCCAAGATCTTCACGGGCTCGTCGACGAGGCGGTCACCCGCGTCGGCGCGATCGATCAGCGACTCGGGGCAGAGGTCGAGACTGCGCTGGCTGCCTTCCGAGGCGGTCGCCGCACCCCGGACTTCGTCCAGGAGCTTCTGAACCGGCACAGCGCCGTCCAGGCCGAGAAGGGCAGACGGATGTGGGTGGAAGAGGTGCGCGACGGATTCGTCGTCAGACCGCTCTACCGAGATCAGCGTGTCCCGGACGACGACACCACCTGGATACACCCGATGCGGTTACGCACGATCACTGACTTCCTGCGAGCCACAGGATGAGACCGACCCCGTTGCTCGACCTTTGGGACCCTCCTCCAGGCGCCGGCGCACCCGTGGCTGTCTTCGCCACGACCTTCACCCTGGATCCCGACTTTTTCGAGCGTGACTGCCTGGCCAGGTTCACGGCGGTCTCTAGTGTCGAGGAGGGGAACGGCACAGTCCACGATCTTGTCGCGCGGATCGAACTCGAGGAGAAGCTGGCCGAAGTCCCCGTGACGGTCCTTGCCGATCGCGCCACCCGTGCTGACCGCACCTCGCTGCGGTGGGATCTGCTTCACGGACACGTCCCCGGAGGACTACTGCACGCCAAGGTTGCCGTGCTGTTGTGGGCGGACGCCACCCGGCTGCTGCTCGGGTCAGCCAATCTGACTCCTGCCGGCTATCGCCGACAGATCGAGTTGAGCCTCGCCGCTGACCTCGGCCCTCGGTGCCTTTTTCCATCTGACCTGTTGGTCGCGCTGGCCGACGAGCTGAAGGACTACCTCAACCTCGTGCCGGGGGCCGACCTGGTCACGCCGGGAATCGCTCGAGCCCGCTCGGCACTGGATCTCTTCCGGGACCGGGCCATCAGCCAGAGGCCAGCCCGCCCGGGACGCCGCGCTGCCCTGGGGGTCTGTCTGGCTCCGTCCGGGCTTGGGAGAAGTCCACTCGACAGTCTCAAGGAAGTGTGGGATGGCCCGCGACCGCTCCGTGCGACCCACCTCTCACCATTTTGGGACAGCCACGATCTCGCAGTGGTCAACCGCGTTCGCCGACTGCTCACCGGGCACGGAGCCCGCTCCCACCAAGTGGTCACTGTGCGGACCCCGGAGGGGATGGTGCCCGTTCCGACGGCCGTCCGAGCCCGAGTCGACCATGTGTACGAACTGGCGCGCGAGGATCGCGAACTGCGCGCGCTCCACGCGAAGTGTCTGGTCATCGAGAGCGACCGCTTCGTCGCGGCGCTAGTCGGCAGCTCCAACCACACACGCGCAGGCCTTGGGCTGAACGGTGGGAACTCCCACCGCGAGCTCAATGTGTGGCTCGGAGCGCCGGCCGGAAGTGCCGAGGGGGTCTGGTTGATGGCACTCGTCGCGCCAGCCGAGGAACTGGCGGACGAGACGCTCAGCGTCGACGGCCTCGATGTCGACGAGAGTGACGAGGATCTGCCTGCCCTGCCCCTGGGCTTCACGCTCTGCCGACTGCAACGGGACGCCTCCTGCTGGACCTTGATCATGCAGTTCGATCCGGAACAGTTGCCGTCCGACTGGACGGTGAGCACAGCCAGCGAAGAACCTCTATGGTCGGGCGCGGACTGGGCCGCTGAGGGTCGCCCGAGGCGAGCCGAGTTCAAGCTCGACGAGGCGAGCCTGCCGGCCTACGTGGTGGTGCGCTGGGACGGGAACGCGGCACCCTGGACGGTCTTGGTGGACGATCCAGCAGCCCTGCCAAATGGGCCCGCAATCGCGGCTTTGTCTCTTCGCCAACTGCTCGAGGCTCTTGCTCGGGGTCATTCGCTGTCAGCGGCGATGCGCGAGGCGCTGGCGGCACAGCTCGACACCCACGCCGAAAACTCCGTGGCCCTCGACCCTCTGCGCCGGTTCGACGACCAGGAGAACCTGCTTCGGCGGGGTCGCGCCCTCTCGAAGGCGCTGGCTCAGTTGCACGAGCGCTTGAGCAGACCCGCGCTGCACCTGGACGCTCTGCAGGCGCGCTTGGCTAGTCCCCTCGGTCCTCGGCACCTCGCTGACAAGGCACTGGAAGAGGTCCGCAACGCAACACTGTCCAAGGCTGAGGGGGCGTTCACGGTAGCCGAGGTGGCCCTCACCGTTGGTCGGGTCGACTGGGGGCGGGTGTGCGCCGACATCGACGTCCAGCTCGGGATGCTGGCGGTCGAAAGGACACTGGCCCACCTCGAGGAAGTTCAACAGGCAGTCGGGTCGAGCGGCAGCCTCATGACGCTCTACACGAAGCGCGCTGCGAAGGAGGCCCAGCGATGTCTGTCGAACTGACGGCACGACTCCGCATCGATTCACCTGTGCCCGCCTTTCAAGAGGACTGGACTCGGCAGCGACGAACCGCCAGCGACATCC
The DNA here is from genome assembly GCF_014137855.1 of Microlunatus kandeliicorticis. Taxonomy (GTDB): domain Bacteria; phylum Actinomycetota; class Actinomycetes; order Propionibacteriales; family Propionibacteriaceae; genus Microlunatus; species Microlunatus kandeliicorticis. Next base: position 580,751 of record NZ_JACGWT010000001.1, on the reverse strand, counting down.
TGAATCGGTTCCGCCGCCAGGAAGGGGTGATTCTGGCCGACCAGGTCGGTATGGGAAAGACCTACGTTGCGCTCGCGGTGGCCGTCTCCCAGATCCTGGCCACCAAGCCATTGGGACAGGTACTCGTCCTAGCCCCCGCCGCGGTGGCTGACAAATGGGTGCGGGAATGGTCCGCCCTGAGCGCCTCGCTCCTGCTTCCCGGGGGCCCGGAGGTGCGCTGCTCCCCAGGCGCCTTGCGCAGCGGCGAGGCGCTCCTAGCTGCGCTGGACGATCCGCCCGACCGGCGGGCCCACCTCGTCGTGGCGACACACACGGCTTTGACCTCCCGGCTCAAGGACACCTTCGTCCAATTGGCCGTCCTCCAGGCCGCGGTCCGTGGTCGCCCCGGAGCCGATGACGCGAGAAGCCGGATCGCCCGTTGGTGTGATCGTCAGCGTGGCTTGATCCAAGATCGACGGCTCACCCCTGACCGAGTGCGTCGCCTCCTACAACGACCACCGCAGGGGTGGAGGTCGGACTGGGCGGAGATTGCCGGCGAGGAGTTGCCCGACGACCCCGTCCCCGAGGCCGTGATCCAGGCGTTAGGCGGTCTCGATCTCGCTGCCGTCAGGTCTTGCGTCGATGCGTTGCCCAAGTACAGCTCCAAGAACATCGACCTGCGACTGAAAGCGGCACGGGCGCAGATCTCTGCGGCAACGCAATCAACGTGGAAGATCGCCCTGGCGTCAACGCGCCTGCAGATGCCACTGCTGATCGTGGACGAGGCACACCGACTCAAGAACGACCAGACACTGATCTCCCAGCTTTTCGCCCCACGCAAAGCCGCCGCAAGCGCAGGTGCGCTAACCGGGCACTTCGACCGGATGCTCATGCTGACCGCCACACCGTTCGAACTCGGTCATCACGAGTTGATACGCGTACTGAGTCGGCTCAGCGCAGTGCGGGGTCCACTCCCCGCTCAGCCGCCGCTCCACGACCGATTGGCTACCCTGGCCGAAGTGCTCCGTCTCGCCCAGGGCGCTGCCGTGCACCTTGACGGGCGCTGGTCGGCGCTCCAACCACACGAAGCGAATGACTTCGACACCTGGACTCCCGACGCGCCCGTCCCGGCGGAAGTATCGGCCGCCGCGACGAGCGCTTGGCGTGCGGCGCAGGAGGCCGTTCGCACCCGCCAGCAGATGCACGACGTCTTGGCGCCCTGGGTGATCCGGCACCAGCGCGCGCTGCGACGCAGCTATATCGACGGAGCAGCGGTCTCGCCCGGGGCGTCTCAGCAAACCGGTGGAATCCAGATCGAAGACGACATCGCCCTCCCCTTCCTCTTGGCTGCCCGAGCGCAATCGCTGGCGACGGAGGAATCGCAGGGAGGGTCCCGCCCCTACTTCGCCTACGGGATCGCCTCGTCCTTCGAGGCGTTCGGCCGCTTGGGTGGGGTCGGTGCCGAGCTCGACAACGATGATCCAGAGGAAAGGCGGGCCCCGCCGGAGTCTCCGACCCGAGATGCGAGCGGCGCCGGTTGGTACCGCCATCAGATAAATCTCCTGCTGCAAGAAGGCGACCTTGATCTCGGGCGGCACCCGAAGATCGCGGCAACTGTCGACCGGGCACTGGACCTGTGGTCGCGGGGCGACAAATGCTTAATCTTCTGTTGGTTTATCCGCACCGGCCAAGCCGTCGAGAGGGTCCTCTCCGAACGCGTCGATGCCATGATCACCCGACGTGCAGCGACGGCACTCTCGGTCGACATGACTGCCACGGACGACGAGCTCGAGCGTCTAGCCGAACGACTGCTCAGGCGGGGATCGGGATCCCATGACTTCATTCGCCGTAGGCTCCATGAGCTGTTCTCAGTCGACCTAGGGGTGGACCAGGAGTCGGTCGTGACACTGACCGAAGCCGCAATCCGTCAGCTCCGCACACCCGGATCTCTTGTCAGGTTCACGCCCCTGCACCCCTCGATGACCGCCGAAGAGCTGTGGCGCGGGGCCTCAGGCGACAACCCCGGCAAGATCGATCTCCGGATCCGCTGGCGTCGTTTTGCTGCGAGAGTCGCGCAGATGAGCGCCGACGAACGAGTCCGGATCTTCGACGCCTTGCTCGGAGAGCAGACTGAGGCTGGCTCGAATGAGAGCGACGAGGTCCAAGGCCGTGGTACCAGCCTCCGACCCGTGCGTCGTGCTCATGGCGGAACGGAGCGATCACTCCGTGAACGACTGATCGCTGTCTTCAACACTCCCTTCGCTCCGGATCTCCTGGTAGCGAGTTCGGTCATGGGGGAAGGCATCGACTTACACAGGGAATGCCGCCATGTCATCCACCACGATCTTGATTGGAATCCGAGCGTCTTGGAGCAGCGCACTGGACGGCTCGACCGCATCGGCGCCCTGGCCGAGGCGGAGAGGGCCGATATAGCCGTCTGGGAGCCGTACTTGGGAGGCACTCATGATGAAAAGATGTTCCGGGTCGTGAAAGATCGCGCCGGCTGGTTCGACGTTGTCATGGGACGACCGACGGCCCAAGATGAGTCATCAACCGACGCTGAGGAGCGGCGTGTGCCGCTCGCTCCGTCGATCCGATCTGCCCTGAGAATGAATCTGGAGTCGCGGTGAGCGGCCAGCAAATCGCGCCGCTCAAGAGAGGGTCAGAGTCGTCTCCGGAGCTCGAAGCCGACAAGCGGCAACAAGAACATGGCAATGGGACCTGCGGCGCCGGTCCGAGACAGCCCTGTGGATATGGCGGCCTCACTGGACAGCTGACTGCCAGCAGCCGAGGCCATGCCTCCCTCTTTCAACTCCCTCGACACATGGTGGCAGGTGAAGGATTCGAACCTTCGTAGGCTGAGCCGACGGATTTACAGACCGTCCACCAAACCTCTTCTGACAAGGGAAAACGCTTGAGATTGCGGCTGTGCGGGACGAAATGGGGACAAACTGGCCGTCGCGCATCGGTGTCGGTCAGAGTCACCCGGGCAAGCGAAGCGCAGTACACGGAAACATTGGGAATCGCCGATCGGCCAGGGCTCAGCCGTCGAGTTGGTCGAGTAGCCGGCGACCGATGATCTCGCCGGCGGCCCCGACCGTGTAGCCGTCGGGCCAGGCGGTGACCAGCAGGTCGAGATCGCGCCGGAAGGTCGGGTTGGTGATCTTGCGGTCCAGATTCGCTCGGCTCCCGGGTCGGCGACGGCCTCGCCACGCCCCAGGTGGTGATCGCCTCCGCCGGGATCACAGGTCCGGCTCCACGACCCGGTTCAGAAACACCATCCAGTCCCGATCGATGCATCCCGACGCTCCTCCAGCCGGGTCCAGCCGCGACGGCGTCGGCGTCGCCGACACCACCTCCGCCGCCAGCTCGTCAAGATCATCGACATCCGTGAACCGGTCCAGCACCCAACCGACCCGGCGACCCGCCGCCCCCGGGAACCGCGGCACCAACGCCACCAGATCGGCCAGCTCGAAGCCCTCCAGCTCGGCCAGCTCGCCGATCACCGTCGCCGCGTTGTCGATCCCTCCCGACGTGCCACATCCGTGGCCAGGTCCAACATCGTCGCTGCAACCGACGACACCCGAGCCGACCCCGCCCGCGTCGGATGCGCCACCGTCGGGATCCCCGCCACCTTCCGCTGCGCGAACTCGAATGGCGTCCGACCCACCACCCGGCCGCGCACCTGCCGAACCACCGCCACCTGGAACACCTGCGCCGCCTGATGCCCGACCCCGTGCAACCCGGCGGCGGTCAACCAGCCCACGTCGTAGCCGATCCCCAGATACCCCATCATCAGATCGATCAACTCGATCCCTGGCGGACCACCCCAGGTGCGAAACTCCGGCGACACCGGCACCCACAACCCCCGCACCGGCTGCACCCACTCTCCCCGCCGAGCCGGCACATGCAACCGCCGCCGCACCTGATCGACCGGCACCCCCAACAGCGCGGCCAACTCCTCCACCGTCAACGAAGACCGACCATGCGACAACGCCCAATGCGCCGCCCGCGGGGCAGCGACGCTGACCATCTCCATGTCGACAGGCGTCACACTATGCGTGACGATCAGCAAGCTGCCGAACCGAGCCGTGATGCCCCGGCCGGCTGGGACTCAAATGACGTGCGCAATGGGTCCCGGCCGAAGACCGTCTTGACCGAGGCCCGCAGTCAGGTCGAGATCGAGGTGCCCCAGGACCGGGACGGGACCTTCAAGCCGCAGATCGTGAAGAAGCGCAACGAAGGCGACCGGCGTCGACGTGATCGTCCTCAGCCTCTAAGCGAAAGGCGTGACCAGCGAGTAGATCAATGCGCACTTTGCCGAGCGAGCGGTGTGAGGCATGCGGCGGGCTTCGGTCAGCGACACGTCAGGCGATGTTGAGCAGCACACCGATGTAGGCCACGACCGCGCCCATCAGCGTCATCGACGTGACCCAGCGCCAGACCCGACCGTGCACCGAAACGGCCAACCCCGCGCCCAGCCCGCCGAGACCGAGGACCGAGACGAGCAGTGCCGTCCAGCTGTACGGCGCCAACAAGGCGCCGACCAAGAGGGGCGTGACCGCGCCGACGAAACTGGCGAGACACCCGACACCCGCTGCCGTGAGCGCCTCGCGCAGCACCTGTCGGCCCAGTGAGCCGGCCGCCAGCCGGCCCGAGCGGGTCAGACTGAGTTCGTGCTCGGCGCGGGTCAGCTCAGAGCGGAGCTGCGCGTACTCGGCCACGAAGATCGTGAACACCGCCGAGACCAGTGCGACCGCCCCGACTTTGAGGCCGAGCGAAACCCCGAGGCCGCGGCCGTGCAGCACCGATGCCGACGCAAGGGTGAGCGCATTGACGATCCCGTCGGCCAGCCCGAGGGACAGCGGCAGCAAGTACTGCTGGCGCCACGAACCGCGGAGGCCGCTCACCCGCCAGTGGATCCGCGGACCCGGGCCACGCGTTCCACAATCCGGTCCCCGACCACCACTTCGTCGATCGAGTGCAGGGCCGCGCCGACCCGCTCGATCGCCCGGATCAGCGCCTGGACGTCGATCCCGTCACCCTCCACCGTCACCTCGGTCCCGACGGTCTCGACGTCGATGTCGGTGACGGTGATGTTGACCGCCTCCACCCCGGCGACGGACTCCATCGCCGCGGCCAGTTCGAGCAGGTCGGGACGCTGGACGGCCTTGTCCACGTCCAGCTGCAGCCGACGCACGTTCACGATCTCTCCTGGCCCTCCGGTTCGCGCGCTGTCCGGTCCATCGCCAGCAGCCGCCACTCGTCCGGTCCGACCCGTTCGATCACGCTCCAGCCGGCGGTGCGGAAGTGGTGATCTTGCAGGTCCGTTCTCGCTGCGACCGTGCCGACCAACTCACGCAGCACCGCGTCGTGGGTGACGAAGGCGATGTTGCCCCGCTCCAGCAGCGGCCGACGACCGGCGAGCAGTCGACCGGCCCGGTCGGCGACGGAAGCCCGGGACTCGATGCCCGGAGCAGCGTCGATGCTCCCCCACTGCTCGATGACCTCCGACTCCGGTTCTCCAGCCCAGTCGCCGTAGTCGCGATCGAGGAGCTCCTCCCGGAGTCTCGGCTCACCCAGGTTGGCGACCCGGCAGATGGCCTCCGCGGTCTGGACCGCCCGGCGCAGCGGACTGCAGAACACCGCGAGCAGCGACTGGCCGGCGAGGGCCTGAGCGGTCCGGCGGACTTCGGCCAGACCGACGCGATCGAGCGGAGGATCCAATCGACCACGCAACCGGTCGCCGGCATTGAGGGCGGTCCGGCCGTGTCGCACCAACAACACCTGGCCGGAGCGTGGGTGCGTCGGGCGGAGTGGGGCGGCATTGCTCACGGACATGATTGCTCCTGGCGAAGATCATCGACAGGGGTCATCAGCGCACGCGGTTCGAGATCCGAACACAAGGGTCTCGGGCGGACTCCATCGCCAATCGGAGTGTAGCCGAGGTTTGCTATGCTCGACAACACGGCGGTGGGGCTCGCCGGACCCGAACCGTGACAGCCGTCGCCAACAGTCCCTACCCGGATCGATTGCGATCGTGAGGTAGGCGTGCGCCCCGACCAGACCGAACCTTCCACCGACGAGCACGAGCGCTCGGAGCAGTGGCTCACGCCCGGAGTCCTCGGTGTCGGTGCTGCGTCTCTTTGCAGCGACAGCAGTCACGAGCTGGTCACGTCCTTGCTGCCCACGTTCCTCAGTTCCACCCTGCACGCCGGCCCCGGTCTGCTCGGGGTGATCGAGTCGATCTCGGATGCGCTCACCGGTCTCTCGAAACTGGCCGGTGGTCCGCTCGCCGCCGACCCGCGCCGACGGGCCCGGCTGGCCTCCTCGGGCTATCTGGGGACGGCGGTGGCCACCGCGGCGATCGGTCTGACCACCGCCGTCTGGCAGGTCGCGGTGCTCCGGGCCGTCGCCTGGGTCTCGCGCGGGATCCGCTCGCCGGCGCGCGACCTCGTGCTCACCTCGCTCGCGCGGTCCGACCGCTATGGCCGGGCGTTCGGGGTCGAGCGGTTCGGCGACAACGCCGGTGCCGTGGTCGGGCCGCTCCTGGCCGCCGGCCTGGTCGGTGTCCTCGGCGTCCGTCACACCATCCTGCTGGCCATCGTGCCCGGACTGCTGGCGGCGCTTGCGATCCTGATCGCTGCCCGGGAGGCGCGCCGCAACCTCGGTTCCCCGGCGGCGCGCCGGGGCCTCGGGCTCAACCTGGCGGCGCTGCGCCGGGCCGGAGTGGTCCGCCTGCTGATCCCGGTGGCGATGTTCGAGCTGGGCAACGTGGCCACCACGATGCTGATCCTGCGGGCCACCGACCTGCTGCGTGTGGCCGGGTCGGGGGCACCGACTCGGACCCTGGCCGCGGCGACCAGCCTCGCGGTGCTGCTCTACGCCGGCCACAACGTCGCCGCCGCACTGGCCGCGCTGCTGGCCGGCCGGGTCGCCGACTCCACCGGCCGACCGCGGCTGGTGTTGGGAATCGGGGCGGCGCTCTACCTGGTGGGTTACGGCGTCTTCGCCGTCGGCCCGCACGGCTGGCCGGTACTCCTCGGCGGCTTCCTGATGGCGGGAGCGGGTATCGGCTTCGCCGAGCCTGCCGAATCGGTCCTGCTGGCCCGCGGGCTGCCCGAGGAGTTGCGGGCGCACGGATTCGGCCTGCTCGGGCTCGTGCAGGCGCTCGCCGACCTCGGCTCGACCGCGGTGGTCGGGGCGCTCTGGGCCGGCGTCTCGGCGGCCGTCGGCTTCGGTTACGCCACCGGGTGGATGCTGCTCGCGGTGATCGGCTGTCTGGTGGTCAGGACCCGCTTCCGGTCCGAATCCCCCGGCTCGGATGGCGCCGCCGACCCGGACCCGGCGCAGTGAGCGACGACCCGGATGCGCCGCCGGGCCTGGCCGTGACCGTGGCCGAGCTCGACCGGCTGGCGCCGGAGTCCGTTCGTCCGCGCCTGCAGGCACTGGCCGCCCGGGTCGAGCAGCCCCGGCTGAGGGTATTGGTGGCCGGCGAGGCCAAACGCGGCAAGAGCACCCTGGTGAACCGGCTGATCGGGGTCGACCTGCTGCCCACCGGCGCGATCCCGCTGACTGCGGTGCCGACCACGGTCGTGTGCCCCGCCCAAGACGTCGAGGGTCCGGAGCCCACCGGTCCGCCGAGCTGGCTGCTCGTCGACCACACGGATGGACGCCAGGAGCGGCTGCCGGTCGAAGCGCTGCCCGGGCTGGTCACCGAGCGGCTCAACCCCGGCAACGCGCGCGGAGTGCGAGAGGTCCGTCTCGAGCTGGCCGCTGCACCGCCCGGTCTGGCCGGGGTCGAGCTGGTCGACACACCAGGGCTCGGCTCGATCTGGCAGCACAACACGGCGGCGGCCCGCACCGCTCTGGTGACCCTGGACGCGGTGATCGTGGTGCTCGGCGCCGACCCGCCGGTCACCGCGGCCGACCGCGATCTGCTGGTCGGGGTCGCGGACCGGGCCGTACGCACCTTCGTCTTCGTCAACAAACTCGACCGACTGGAGCCCGCCGAGCGGGCCGAGGTGGTCTCCTTCACCGCCGACGTGTGCCGCCGGGCCGGGCTGGACCCGGCCTCGCTGTGGTCGGGCTCGGCCCGACCGACCGGATCCCGGTCGGCGGGCGACGAAGGCTTCTGCGCCTTCGCGGCCGCTTTCGTCGAGTACCTGCGCGACCGCGGTCACGTCGACGCCGAGCGGGCCATGGCCCGGCACCTTCACCGGTTGGCCGTCGAACTGTCCGAGGAGGTCTCCGTCGAACTCGCGGTGCTGGCCGCGGACAGCATGGCGGACCGGGCCCGGGCGGCCGAGCTCCGTAAGCGGATCGTGTTGCTGAGCGCCGAGACCGACGGCCTGACCGAGGAGTGCGAACGCGTCGCAATCCGGCTCAGGCGGCGCCTGGACGCCGCAGCGACCGAGCTCACGCTCCGGTTGGTCCGGTGCGGTCGGCAGGCGGCAGCAGACGCGTCCGCTGTCAGCAGGGGGACGTCCGAGCAGATCGAGTCGCTCGGACGAGCGGCAGTCGAGAGCGCGGTCCGCCCCGGTCTGACCGCGTGGCGGGAAGACCAGGTGTTCCGGATCGAGAGCGGCCTCGGCGCCCTGCGCGACCTTGTCGGCACCCGGGTGGGAGAGCAGCTGCAGCAGCTGCGCAGCGACGCCTCGACTCTGGTCGGGGTCCGGCTGGATGCTGCCGGAGACCGCTTCGAGCTGCCTGAGTCGCCGGACTTCCGTTACGCCTGGGAGCCGGACGCGGGCTGGCGGGCACCCGGCGCCGACCTGGTCCGGCACAGGACTCCCGGTGCGGCCCGTCGAGCCCGGCAGCGGTTGCTCGACGGCCTGCCCGATCTGATCGACCGCCAGGTCGGGCGTTCCCGCTCCGACCTGCAGTATCGGCTCGAGCAGGCCACCCGCAAGCTCGCCGGCCAATTGCGCGAGCAACACCTGGACCGGCTGGACCGACTGGCCGCGATCCTGGCCACCGACCGGGCCGGTTCGGCGGCCCGCCAGGGGGGAACGGATGTCCGACGGGCCGCACTGATCGAACGACGCGAGCGCCTGTCCACGCTGATCGCCACTCTCGCCCGTGCCGCCTCCTGAGCGTCGGGCGCCCGGATATGCGTTCGGGACGAGATGTGCCGGACAGCGACCAGATCATCGCTGGGGCTCGGGCCACGGTGACAGCCGGGCGTAGAGATCGGCCCCGAAGCTGGTCGGCAGCGGCTCGGCCTCGACCAGACGGTAGGTCCGGACGCCGTCTCCGCGCCGCTCGGCGCGGAGGAACAGAGGCTCGTCCCGGCTGTGCTGCAACCTGTCGGCGAGAGCGTACAGATGGGTGACCACCACCACCCCGACGCCCGCTCGCGTCAGCCCCTGCACGACCTCGGCCCCGATCTCGGCAGCTTCGGATTCGTTGGTGGAGGCGAACGACTCGTTCATCAGCACGAGTCCGCCCGGGGTCACCGCATCCACGATGTCCTTCATCCGTCGCAGCTCGTCGTCGAATCGCCCGCTCGTCAACGTCGCGTCCTCCTCCCGGAGGAAATGGGTGAACAGACCGGAACGTAGGGTCCAGGTCCAGTCCTCGGCGCAGACGAACAGACCGCACTGGGACATCAGCACCCCAAGCCCGACCGCGCGGAGGAAGGTGGACTTTCCACCCGAGTTCGCGCCGGTGATCACCACGGTCGTCCGGTCGTCAGCGTTCAGGTCGTTACCCACCGGCCTCGCCGCCGCACCGCCGGCTCCGCCCAGGACCAGGCAGGGGTCGTAGAGACCGTGGGCGGTCAGCCGGGACCCGTCAGTCCGCAACGGCTCCGGGCGGGTCACCGCAACCCCGGCGGTCTCGAGGGCGGTCTGCAGCTGGGCGCAGCCCAGATAGAAGCCGAGCTCGACGCGCAGCTTGCGGAACAGCCCGACGAGGTGGTCGGCAGCCTGCCCGGCGGCGTCGGCGACCCTGTTCACGCCTCGGCTCTCCAGATCCGACAACGCGTCGACGCCGGCCTGGTCACGGGCAGCTACCTGAAAGGAGAACGATCGGGTGTCGCCGAAGCCGAGCCGATCGGCGAGATGCTGACGCTCGGGACGGTGGAGGACATCGCCGACACCTGCGTTGCCGAGGCCGAGCCGCTTGCCGATCACCACACCACCGGGAAGCTGCAACCGTGCGATCTCGGCCTCGACCTGCTGGCAGTAGTTCTCGTCGAGATCGGTGACGATCGCCGCGAACAAGGTTCGGAGTCCGCTGTCCCCGAGCCGGTCCATAGCCTCGTCGGCGATCCTGCGGAGCCGACGCAGGTAGGGCAACAGGTCGGCGAGGACGTCGATGGCGTGGTGCAACACGACCCTGGGGTTGTCGCGCATGAAGCCGCCGAACACCCGGCGACGGACGTCCAACGCGTCGCCGGCCAGCTCGTAGAGAGCGCGGACGACCTCGGGTACGCGGCTGCAGTCGCGCAGGATCTGCTGCCGGTACTCGATCAGCGCAACGTCGTCGAGCGGCCGTAGCAGCACCTGCCGGGCGACCGCGTACAGCAGGTCATCGCCACCGGCCATCGCCTCGAACAGGGGTTCGGCCTGCAGGTCGACGACCAGGTCGTCGGTCCAGGACGGCAGCGGCGCATCCAGGTCCAGATCGTCGTCGGGGAGCATCAGTCGGACCTTCACGAGTTCGCCTCCTGGTCGTGTCGACCTTGCCGAGCCGGTCGGTCACGGTCCAGTTCGACCGCCGCTGGGCGGGCCTCGATCGCGTCGGTCACCGCCCCCCGCACCAAGCCGTACCTCTCGGCCAGTGCCTTCGCATAGTGGTGACCGGTCGGAGCGCTGCGGAGCACCTGGAACGTCCGTCGCGTGGGGTCCTCCGGGTCGGTCGCGCTGACCATGCTGACTGTCTCCTGCCCGAGTGTGGCCAGCGCTTCTACGAAGGTGACGTAGACCCCGAAGGCTTCCTTCGCGGCGATCTGCTCGATGATCTTGGTGCCCAGGAACTCCGCGTCGGCGAGCGTGGTCGACGAGAACATCTCGTTGATCAGGATGACCGAGCCGGCGTCGGCACGGCTGAGCACCGCGTGGATGCGACGGAGGTCGTTCTCGAGCTTCCCGCCGACGTCGGCCGATTCCTCCTGCCGTTCGAAGTGGGTGTCGATCGAGGAGGCCAACCTCACTCGCGCCGAGCGGGCCGGGACCGGACAGCCGATCGCGGCGAGGTGGTAGAGCTGCCCAACGCTCCGGCAGAAAGTCGACTTGCCACCCTGATTCGGCCCGCTGACCACCAGCACCCGCTCGGCACCGGAACGGGCGAAGTCGTTGCCCACCGGTCTACCGTCGGTGCCCGGGGCGAGGGCGAGGGCGAGGGCGAGATCGACCACGTCCTCGACCTGCTCGTCCCGGTCGGGGTCACCGGGCTCGATCAGTTCCGGGTGACAGAAGCTGACTCCGCGTGCCGACAGCCTGGTGACGACATCGAGATAGCGCAGGAAGAACTGGACCTCCTCGTCGAAGCGCACCAGCACCGGATCGAGGAAGTCGGTGTGATCGTCGCAGAAGCGCCGCAGTGCGTCGAACGGTGCGGGGTCGAGACGAGCGACCCGATCGAGGATGTCTGACTCGACATAACTCATCGAGGTGGTATCGGTCAGCTTGCTCACATGGCTCTTCGCCGCCATCTGCTGCAGCCGGGCGAAGGTGTCGGCGACCTGGGCACTGTAGTCGTACCCGTCGTCGCTCGGCTGGTCGGTCTCCAGCGACACCGTGACCCGCAGGCCCTTGATCCGCACCACATACCGGATCGTGGCCAGACCCCTGTCCACCTCAGCAGTCTCGGTCGCGAACGACCGGAACGCCTCCCCCTGCTGCAGGGAGCTGAGGTGATCGGCAATCGCTGCGAGCCCGCTGCCGAGCTCGGCGGCGGCGTTCAACAACCCGACGAGATCGCGGACCGCACGGAGGTAGCTGCGGGCACCCTCGAGCAGCCAGCCGCGCCGTTGGTGGTCGTGGTGCAGGTCGGTGGCGTTCTTCCGGCAGCCGCGCACCCGCTCCATCGTCTCCACGAAACGCAGCAGACCGGCGCGCAGTTCGCTGTCTCGCTGCAGATCGGCGAACACACCGAGCCGTCGACGGATCGTGCCGACATCGTCGAGCCGTCGCCGGAACAGCGGACTGACGTCGATCCTGCCGCGCCGTCGAAGTGACGCCTGGACCTGGTCCAGCCGGAGATCCTGGAAATAGTCGGGATCGGCGTCGCTGTCGGCTCCGCCAGCCGATCCGTCGAACGCCACACTGATTGTCGCCACTGCTTGTCCGGACACACAGCCTCCTGCACAGCCCTTCATTCGAGGGGTTGTCGAGTGCAGGAGCTATCAGCCGGATCGGCGGTCGAAGGCGAGCCCCATCGCCTGATATCCGAACCGTAGCGGACGACCGGTGAAGTCGGCCAGGGCGGGTCCACAGTCCGTTCTTCGGATCGCCGTGCTACTTTTCAATTGGCGATGGAATCCGCCGGAACCAATGGTCGACGTTGGTCGGCCAGAGTTCGAACCGCGCGACGCTGATGATCCCTACCCCTTTCGCAGGGCCTTGGCCCGGGAGGAGTCGCGCCGATGTCCATCACCGGAGCTGAATCGTCCGGCGCATCCGAGCAGCGACGCCGCACCGTCCTCGTCGGTGTCACCCCCGATCCGTCGGAAGCGGTGTTGCACGCCGCCGCTCGGCTGGCCACCGACCTCGGTGCCGGTCTGGTCTGCGGCTGTGCCGACGTCTCGGAGTACGTCGCCGACCTCGACCCCGACGGAACGCCGAGAGTCGAGCCTCTCGACCCGGACCTGGTCGAGGACGAGGAGCGGTCTTCTCGGCTTGCGGCCGATCTCCGGCACCGGGTTCGTACCGTCCTGCACCAGTTCTCCGGCGATCTCCGTGTGCAACTGCTGGCCGGGGATCCGGCGAGCGCTCTCAACCGACTGGCCCACGACGTCGATGCCGACTACCTGGTCGTGGGTGCCCGCCACGGTGGACTCCGGGCTGCGATGAGTGAGTTCTTCGGTGGATCCATCGCTGTCCAGCTGGTACACCGCCAAACCCGGCCGGTGCTGGTGGTGCCGGACTCGCCCGTGGTCGACGGAGGCCCACTGCCCTGGGAAACGCACGGGTGAGCCGGAGGGACACTCAGGCACGCTGCAACCACGACCATCGAAGGAGCTGACAGTGACTGAACAGGCTGACGGGCCGACCGACGTCCAGGCCCAGCAGCAACAGGTCATCATCGAACTGCTCGAAGAGTGCCGTGGCCTGTCCGAGGACGAGATCGAGGCGGTGCTGCGGCACGGGCTCACCGAGAGAGGGCTGACGCCACCGCCGTCTCCCTGGCTGCGATCGGTGGCCAGCGAGATCGCTGCCGACCACCTTTACGTGGTGGGTAACGGGTCGGTGCCGAACGACTACTTCAGCAACCCGCACGCCGAGCGTGCCGGGCAACGTGTTGGCGGCCACCATCTGCAACCGTCGGAGGAGACACGCAGAGAGGTCGACGACGAGGGCGAGGCGCCAGGCAACCAGCTCGTCTGACCCCTCGCTTCACCCCGTGGGCGGGGCGCTCTCCTGCTGCGTCCACGGACCACTCCGCGGCTCGGACGTGGTCGGCGGATGCGGCCGCCGCCGGCGACCGGCGTGTGCCCGATGGATCACCGCCAGCAGCGCGACGAAGCTGAACAGTCCGACGATCAGTCGGACGGTGTCGCTGTCGAAGCCGTCCCAAGCGGCGTGTAGCAAGACGACCAGGACGAATACCCCAACCGCCCGGAGCACCGCGAGTCCCTTCCGTCGGGAGCCGGGAATGGCCCAGATCGCAGCCGCGGCCATACCGGTCCAGGCCACGTGCCCGGCTGGTGACAGGATCGCCCGGAGCAACAAGGTCTGCTCGACCGCGCCCACACTCCCGCTGCGGAGCAGGGCGGTGAAGCCGTAGCCCATCGTCTCCAGGGTGGCGAACCCCATCCCGCTGGCCACGCCGATGATCACCCCGGCCTCGGCGCCGACCGCCGAGGACTTCCGCAGCCGGACGATGATCAAGACCAGCACGGGCATGATCAGCTTGACCGATTCCTCGATCAGCCCGACGAAGATCATCGACATGGTCCGGAGCCGGACCAGGGTGTCGTATTCCAACGTCCCGGCTGCAACCGTGCCGATCACCCCGCCGATCACCGCGACCAGGGTGATCAGACCTGGAGAGGCCAGGACCTTCCGCCCGCCCGAAGCAGCGAACACCAGCACGGTGGCGGGCACCACGATCGACCCGAGCAGGATCAGCGAGGGCAGAAAGTTGGGGTTCTCGGTTCTGATCATAGTGCGCAACACGAGCAGGTAGGCCACGACCCCTGCCACCAGCACGGCGATCCAGGACAGCCGACGCGGCCAGCTCTGCCGTCGTTCGCGTGCGTCGCGCCCGCTCGGGTCGGGGGGTGGCTCGACCACCTTCATCTCTTCGTCCTCTCCACGTCGTTCATCTTCATGATCCCGGGGGCTCTCGACCGGCGCGGTGGACACGCAGTTCGGCGGTCAGCTCGCGCACCTCCGCCCGCAGCGCGATCACCTCGGGGTGCACCGTCGGCTCGGCCGGCGGCTCGTCCCGGCGGACCCGGGCGACGAACCACGAGGCCAACGATGCGGTCACCACCCCGAGCAGCGCGACCCCGGCCACCATCAAGGCTGCCGCCACCCACCGGCCCTCGGTGGTGACCGGGTAGACGTCGCCGTAGCCGACGGTGGTGATGGTGGTCACCGCCCACCACAGACTCGTGCCGAACGTCTCGATGTTGGCACCGGGCGCGCCACGCTCGGCGGCCAGCTCGGCCAATGCTCCGGCATAGAGAACCAGCACCGTCGACAGCGCCACGTAGACCGCGACCCGCCCCTGCAGCGATTTTGAGGCTCGCCGGTCGATGAAGCGCAGCAGAGCGATCAACCGCAGCAACCGCAGCGGTCGGAGCACGGGCAGCAGCACGATCAGCAGATCCAGTAGGTGGTGGCGGAGATAGCTCAGCCGACCGCGGAGCCCGCCGCCGGCCAACAGCACTCGCATGGCGTAATCGATCGCGAACAATGCCCAGGTGGCGTAGTCGAGCAGCACCAACGTCCGCCGGACCGTGGTGGGCAGGCCCGGGTCGAGCACCAGCCATGAGTAGGCAGCCAAGAACACCAGTGCCGCGACTGCGAGCGGCCATTCGACCCGTCGCTGCCAGGCGTCCGGGGACACGGTCACGACCTCACCATCGCCGTGTGACCCCCCTCAGGCCAGGGCCAACCGCTGGGCGGTCTCCAGCAGCATCGCGTGGACGAACGCCTGCGGCGCGTTTCCGCGCAGCTGCCGCTGGGCGACGTCGAACTCCTCGCTCAGCAGCCCCGGCGGCCCGCAGACCGATCGCTGGATGTCGAAGTAGCGGTAGGCCTCGGTGACGTCTCCCTGCTGCAGCAGGGCCAGGCTGAGGATGAATCCGCACAGGGTGAACGACCCTTCAGCTTCACCGAGCGCGCGCTCGTCCGGCCGGTAGCGGTAGACGTGGTGGTCCTGGACCAGGTCGCTCTCCACCCGAGCCAGCGTGGCGAGAGTTCGGGGGTCGTGGGCCGGCAGGCCGCCACGAACAGCGGGCAGCAAGAGCGAGGCGTCCACCCCCGGATGCTCGGGGCTGCGTTGCCACGACCCGTCGGGGGCCAGACAGCGGCGCGAGGTCTCGGCCAGGATCGCGTCAGCCAGTCCGGTGGCCTTCGCGCCCTGCCCCGACGGCAATTGCTGGGCCACCGCGCGGAGACCGGCGACAGCGGCCAACCGCGACTGGGTCCACCAGGCGTCGTCGAGTTCCCAGATGCCGGCTTCGGCGTCGGTCCACTTGCGCTCGATCACGCCGATCGCCACGTCGATCGCCTCGACGTGGTGGCTGTCCAGGTGGTCCAAGCGCGCGCCCGCAGCGAGCAGTTCGAGCATCTCGCCGAGCGCGTCGAGCTGGAACTGCTGCCGGACCCAGTTGCCGACCTTGACCGCGCCGCCCGGGTAGCCGGGCAGGTCGAGGGTGGTCTCGCCCGGGATGTCGCTGCCGTCGATCCGGTAGCCCGGGGCGATCGCGTCACCGTGTTCGAGCAACCGGGCGCAGGTGAAGTCGAGCGCATCTCCCAGCAGCGGGAAGGGCTGGTCCACCGCACAGGCCATCCCCGCGTACACCTGGTCCCTGATCCAGGCGTAGCGGTAGTCGTAGTTCTTCCCTGCCTCGGCCCGCTCCGGGAGCCCGAGGGTGGCCGCGGCCACCATCCCGCCGCCGGGTGAGGTCAGCGAGCGGAGGACCGCGTAGGCATGTCCGGCGTCCCGGGGCGCGGCGGCGTGAGCGAGATCGGGGACGGCTTCGCGCCAGGCGTTCTCGGTGGCGGACCAGGCCCGGTCGGGCTGAGGCGGGTCCAGCAGCGGCCGGTCGCTGATCTCGAGCACCAGATCGGCGCTTCGACCCGGCTCGACGGTGATCTCGGTGCGCAGCGCGTGGTCGGTCCAGCTGGCCTCCGGTGCACCCGACCAGCGCAGGTAGAGCTCGCCCACCCGGCTGTGCCAACGGCCGTCGTCGTCCAGCCGGGGCCTGGTCATCGGGGTGGTGCCGAAGTCGCCGCTCAACCGGAGCAGCACCCCGACCCGCACCGGACGGTCGTCGGCCGAGATCCTTCGCAGCAGGACGAGGCGGTGCTCTTCTCCTGGGAAGGCCAGCGCATCGCGGGACTCGACCATGGTGTCGCCGGCGACCCAGTGGCTGCGCCAGATCATCGAGTTCGGCTCGTAGCAACCACCCCAGACAAAGGTGTCGGTGGGGGTGACGGCGTAGATGCCGTCACCGCCGACCAGATGGCTGATCACGGCGGGCGAATCCCATCGCGGCGCGCAGAGCCAGCTGATGTCGCCCCGGGGTCCGACCAGGGCACCGCGGCACCCGTCAGCGATCAGCGCGTAGTCGCGCAGCGTGTGCGGCGGATACACGACCGCCACATCATGCGGTCGCCTCGTGCTCACGGTGCTCACCGGTTGCGTCGTCGGACCGCAGTGGCACGGGCAGCCGAGAGCCCCGAGACCGCGGCGACCGCCGCGCTGAGCAGGACGGCGCGGCGACGCTGCGGATCCCGGACCGCGAGGACGACCATGCTGGCTGCGTGGATGCCGTCGACGCCGGCGTAGAGCGGGCCGAAGTGCCCGGGCACCAGAACCTGCACCACGCCCTGAGCCAGGTGTCGGGCGCCCAGAACGGTGATCGCATCCTGCTCACCACGAGTCGGCTCCCGATGCTCGAGCGCGGCGAAGAGGGTCCGTCCGCGCCAGAGGAGAGTCGCACCCCACAGCAGACCGGCCGCTCCGGAAGACCTCAGGGTGCCCGATGACCGTCGGGCCGACCTGGCGTTCACCGAGCCATCCTGCGGCCGACCACCACGAGGGCTCCAGCCACCATGGCGGCACCGGCACCGATCAGGGTCTTGTGATGGTGGGAGAACCACAGCTGCGGTGCGTTCGCGGTGGCCCGGTCGTCGAAGGCGCCGTGCGCGCCGAAGTCCCTCCCGTCCGGCCCGTCCGCCGGGTCCCACAGGTTGTGCGGCTGGTCGGGATCCTTGCGTCGACCGGTCTGCTGGGAGGAGAAACCCTTCCAGCCCAGGTACTGGTCGAGCAGCCCGGGGATGAACTTGTCCCCGATCAGGGTGCCCACCGTGCTGGCGCCCACCCAGTACTCGCGTCGCTTCGGGTGGTCGGCGGCGAACAGCACCGCCTTGGCGGCCACCTCGGGCTGGTAGATCGGCGGCACCGGCTGGGCGTGATCGGGCAGTCGGGACAGCACCCAGGAGAACTGCGGGGTGTTCACCGCCGGCATCTGCACCATCGTCACGTGCACGTTGCTCTTCTCGTGGATCAGCTCGCAACGCAAGGCCTCGTGGAAGCCCTGGATGGCGTGCTTGGAGCCGCAGTAGGCCGTCTGCAGGGGGATCCCGCGGTAGGCCAGCGCCGACCCGACATGCACGATCGTGCCGCGGTCACGCTCCATCATCGGCTTGAGCACGGCCATGGTCGAGTACACGTAGCCGAGGTAACTGACCTCGGTGGCCCGCTTGTACTCCTCTGGGCTGACGTGCCAGAACCGGCTGAACACGGCGGTGAAGGCCACGTTGACCCAGACGTCGATCGGGCCGAGCTCGTCCTCCACCCGCGCCACCGCGGCCTCGACCGCCTCGTGGTCGGCCACGTCCAGCGGCAGGACGAGTGCGGTCCCGCCCGCCTCCTGAACTTCGGCCGCCGCCGCCTCGAGCCCCTTCTCACCACGGGCGATCAGCGCCAATTTTGCGCCCCGCTCGGCGAACTTCCGGGTCACCGCCCGGCCGATGCCCCCGGATGCCCCAGTGACTACCACGACCTGCGTCATCGCACTTCCTCGCCTCGGTTGGATGTCGGACGTTCATGGTCGGAACGTAGGACGCGCTCCAACCTCCCACAGGCCCCGGTGCCACCGGTCGCCGGCCTCAGCGCGGAGCCAGGCACCGCGGCCGGGGACTGACTCAGACCGCCTTCAGCAGCCGTCCGGCCCAGGCACCCCGCGCGGTCCGGACGAAGACCGTGGCCCAGGCGGTCAGCAGACCGAGGTAGAACAGCACCGCCGCCCCGGTGAACAGGTCCAGCCCGGTGGCCGCAGCCAGCCCGGAGGTGCCGGTGACCACGGTGCCGACCGGGAAGGTGAAAGACCACCAGGTCAGGCTGAACGGCAGGTGCTGGCGCGCAGTCCGAATCGTGATCGCCAGGGCCAGCGCACCCCAGAGCAGTGCGAAGCCCCACATCGGGACCCCATAGACCAGACCGAGGGCGTGAAAGGCGGTGCCGTAGGGCGCCGGCAGCAGGGCAGGCGCCTTCTCGCCGAGGTTGTGCGCCGCGGTGATCGACTGGCCGAGCGGCCCGAGCACGATCCAGAGGGTGGGGACGGCGGCCGCCGCGCCGACCTTGTGGTGCACCAGGCGGCTCCAGATCATCGTGATCATCACCACGCTGACCATCAGGGTCAGCCCGAACATCACGTAACAACCGAGCAGCAGCGTGGTCCTGGCTTGCCCGGCGGGCAGGTGCGCGATCAACAGCGGCCCGGTGGCGGCGCTGACCATGGGCGGCACCACCGGCATCAACCAGCCACCGAAGGCGGAGTCGGCCTTGACCTCGTGACCGGTGAAAGCCCTGAAAGGAACGGCGACTGCCGTCCACAGACCGAGCGCGGTGCCCGCGGTCCAGAGCACCGCGTCCATGACCACTGCCGGATGGGTGCCGATGACCGGCTGCCCGACCAGCAGCGCTCCGGCGCCGACGGTCATCAGTCCCATCGCCGGCGCCCCGTAGAAGTGGCTCATCACCGGGTGGTCCAGGTGTGCCCGGGCCCGCTCGCCGTGCCGGAGCCAGTGCACTGCGGTCGCGGTCAACACGACGGCCAGCAGCAGTACGTCCAGTACCCAGATCGCCCGGGCGAAGACCAGCAGTCCCGGAACCTGAACCGGCAGCGTCGCAGCAGCGTTCGCCACGATGCCGGTGCCCATCACCGAGGCGAACCAGTTCGGTCCGATGTGACCGAAGGTCGGCTGGCCCTCGAGGTCGCGGAGGAAGGAACCGCGTCGGAACCGACGGTTCGGTGCCGCGTGCCGGGCCGGTTCCGGGGCACCGGATGTGGTGTCGTAGCTCGCCTCGCGAGCGGTGGTGATCGCCATGGCACCAACCCTGCCGTGTCCGGGGCGGCGCCAGTATCCCGGCGACCGCTGTGCAGCTACAACCCAGAGTTGTGGGTGTTTCGGAGCCGGCGCGGGCCATGATCGGCGGATGGAGCACCTGATCGGTCAATACCAGGATCTCGGCTGGACGGCGGCGAAGGCGCTGCTGCTACTGGTGGTCGCCGTGGTCGGGCTGCGGCTGGCGGAACGCCGGACGCTGGCCGAGCTCGGCATCTTCGACTTCGCGGTGGCGGTGGCGGTGGGGGCGATCATTGGCCGTACCTCGACGTCGTCGGACACCTCGTTCGTCACCGGTGCGGTGGCCCTGGTCACGCTGCTGGTGGCGCACCGGCTCATCTCGGTGCTGCGCCGCCACGGGCTGCTGGGCCGGCTGATCGACCGCCGGCCGATGGCCGTGGTCCGGGATGGCCAAGTCCAGGCGGCCGCGCTGGCCCGGGCCGGGCTGACCCGGAACGATCTGCTCGCCCTGCTGCGCCGTGGCGGAACCGACGAGCTCGCTTCACTCGCCGTCGTGCTCTACGAGAGCGACGGCAGTCTGACCGCCATCCGCGCCGGACAGCAGCTGGGCGAACCGACCCGAGCCGGTCTGCGAGAGGCCGGAATCGGCGGCTCGCGGTGAATCCGGAGCTGCGCGCGGACAAGCTCGGCCGGATCTGGACCCCACCCGTCGCTCCGCTCAACCGTCTCGCGGCAGACTGGCGCAGTCCCCCGAATGCTGCGCCGCGGACCGTGCCGTGGTTCGATCCCGACGGCGCCGGGATCGCGGCCCGGATCCTGGTGCTGCTCGAGTCGCCCGGCCCGGCGACCATCCGCGCCGGCGCGCGGGCCATAGCGTCCGAGGACAACCAGGATCCGAGCGGTCGACGATTGCGCGAGCTCCGTCGGAGCACTGCGCTGCGGCGGAAGGACTATCTGCGCTGGAACGTCGTTCCCTGGCCGATCGCCGACCTCGATGGTCGACGACGCAGACCGACGACGGACGATCTCGAGAGAGCCCGCCCCGCCCTCGGCGAAGTGGTCGCGCTGTTACCGGAGCTCGAGCTGGTGATCACCGTCGGAAAGACAGCGCTCGACGGGTGGATGCGGTTCCTGACCCTGGCTGACGGGTGGGAGGCCTCGACCGGTAGGGGTGAGCTTCCGGTCACGTTGCAGGTGCCACACCCGTCGCCGGCCAACCCCCACCGGCGGGACGAGGCAGCGGTCCGGACGGAGCAGGCCTTCGCCCTGGCTGCGCGGATCGTCCGCCCCTGATCCTCACCGTCGACCGGACTGGATGTGGGCGACCAGGTCGCGCCCGGCCCCAGCCGGCGGCTTGGCCGGGCCGAGCCAGACCGCTCGGAGTGCGCGGCGCAGGTCGAGCCCGTCGACATCGATCCGGGCGAGCCGGCCGGTGTGGACGTCGTCGTTGACCGCCAGTTCGCTCAGCGCGGCCGGGCCGGCGCCGGCCAGGACCGCCGACCGTACCGCCGAGGTCGTGGACAACGACAAGATCACCGGAGGTTCGGCGGTGTCCGCGCCGAGCACGCTGCGGAGTGCCGCGACCAGTGCCTCCCTGGTGCCGGAGCCGGTCTCCCGGCTGACCAACGGCGTCCGCGCCAGCTCGTCCGCCGTGACCGGTCGGCTCCGCCGCGCGAGCCGGTCGTCGGGCCGGGCCACCAGGACCAGCCGGTCGTGGGCGACGACCGTGCTGCGGATGTCGCGCGGCACCCGCGGGCTCTCCACGAAGCCCAGATCGGCCTCGCCGGACCGGACGGTGGCGATCACGGTCTCGCTGTTGGCCGCGGTCAGCATCACTTCGACATGGGAGCGACCCTGGGCGCGGCGGGCGGCATCGAGCGAGACCAACCAGCCGGGCAGCAGGAGCTCGGCCACGGTCAGGCTGGCCGCCAGCCGCAGCCGCGTCTGCCGGTCCTGTCGAAGGGTGGCCAGACCCCGGTCCAGGTGCACCGCGGCCGAGATGACACGGGTGGCCCACTCTGCGGTGACGACCCCGGCCGGGGTCAGTTGCGAACCACGAGCGGTCCGGACCAGCATTTGCACGCCGGTCTGGGCCTCCAGCGCGGCCATTCGGGCCGAGGTCGCCTGCTGGCTGATCCCCAGCTCGTGCGCGGCGGCATTGATGCTGCCGAGACGTGCGACGGCCAAGAAGGTCTCCAGCCCGGTCAGATCAGGCATCCGGGTGCTCAGTTCCACGCGGACAGCCTAGCGAAGCCACAGCAGGCTGTTGTAACCCCACATCCGCCGGGCCGCTACCGGTCGCTCGCGTCGAAGGGCATCGTCGAACCGACGCAGAGAAGGGAGCAGAGATGGTCATCGTCGACGCGGCGAGCGCGGGCCGCTTGCAGGCCGAGGGTGCGCTCTGCCTCGACGCCCACACCCTGGAGATCACCCAGTGGGGAGCCCGGACCGAGCTGCCCGAGGACGCCTCACTGCTCGAACGCCCGATCCTGGTCTGTGGCGCCGACGACCGTCAGGTCGAGGCCCTGGTGCGCGAACTGACCCTGCGCGGCCTGCCCGCCTGGCAGGTCGTCAGCTGAGATTGCTGTCTCAGACCGTGACATCGGCCGGGGCGCTGAGCCGGGCCGAGTAGATCGAGTATCCGTCGATCCAGCGGGTGATCGCGGTCGCGATCACGGTCGCAATCACCATCGGCACCATCAGCGAGAAGCCGTCGTGGGTGAGTTCGAGCACCAGAGCCAGCGCGGCCAGTGGCGCCTGCATGCCGGCGCCGATCATGGCCGCGGCACCGATCATCGCGTAGGCACCGACCGGGCTGCCCGGCCACAGCCGGTCGAACAGCAGCCCGAGCGCGGCACCCAGGACCGCTCCGGTGCTCAGGACCGGGGTGAACAGGCCGCCGGAGGCACCGCTGCCCAGGCACAGCACGGTGACCAGCGGCTTCAGCACGCTCAACGCCACCAGCAGACCGAGACCCCCGACCCCGACGAACGCGTCGTGGGCCATCCCCTTGCCATTGCCATAGAGCTGCGGGAACCAGACCGCCAGCCCGGCCGTCAGACCGAACGCGACCAGGGGCGCGAAGATCGACTTCCAGCCGGTGATCCGGTGGTGGGAGATCCAGCCGATCAACCGGACGTAGCCGGCGGCCAGGACGCCGATCACCACCCCGGCGGGAGCCGACCACACCAACAGCCGGAAGGCGAAGGGGTAGCTCGGGATGTCGGCATACGTCGCGTGCGACGGGAGATAGAGCCACGCGGTCAGGGTGGCGATCCCGGAGCAGGCCAGAGCCGGCAGGATCACCGGCAGGTTGACCGCCCCGAGCAGCACCTCGGCCGTGAACAGCGCCCCACCCAGCGGGACGTTATAGACGCAGGCCAGACCGGCTCCCCCACCGCAGGCCACCAGCAGCCGGCGTTGCGCCCCGCTCAGCCGGCTCCACTCGGCCAGCAGGCTGCCACCGACCGCCCCCATCAGCTTCGGCGCCGACTCCCGTCCCAGTGAGGCGCCGAGCCCGATCACGATCTCCGAGATGACAGAGGTGCCCAGGCTGCGTCGGAACGACAACCGCCCCTGACCGGTCCACAGCACATCGTCGACCTCGGACTTCTTCCCCGGGGTGAACCGGCGCAGCAGGTACCAGGCCACGCCGCCGAACACCCCGGCGATCAGCAGCGGGATCGCCCGGTGCCAGGCCGAGGCCCGCTCCACCGCTGCCTCGAAGCCACCGCCGGTGCCCTCGACCCCGAAGGCCAGGTGTTGAACGCCGAACAGGATCCACATCATCAGATCGCCGAAGAGGCCGGTCACCACGCCGGTCAAGGCGACCATCAACCAGAACTTCGCCGTCAGCCGGGCCTGGCCGTCTCCGGTGGCGTTCGGTTGCATCATCGCGCCAACGCCCGAGGGCAGCCGACGCTTGATCAACGGCGCGGGCTGGCGTTGACGTGCGGTGCCCACTGCGGGCTCCTTTCCGACCGAAGCGTTCCGACAGATCAGTTTCCGGCGGCCGGGCTCAGTGCACCAGACCGGTGGGCAGGCGGAGCATCTGCGGGTCGTCCGAGCCGGGCGGGACGACGAGCAGGTGAGTCGCCGCCGCCACCGCGACCAGCGACGCCGAGTGTGACGGGCCAACCGGTTGCGGTGTGCCACCGATCAACCGGACCGGCACCAGCATGACGTCGTGTTCGCGCCGTGGCCCATCCCAACGGCACCGGGTGACCGGGTCCGGGCGGCGACCGTCGAGGACCGCGAGGATCGGCGCCACCAGGGTCATCACCGCGGCCACCGCCGCGAACGGGTGCCCGGGGAGGCCACAGACCGGGGTGCCGCCCGGCAACCGGGCCAGCAGTTGCGGATGCCCGGGCCGGCAGGCGACGCCATCGACCAACAGCTCGGCACCCAGGTCGGCCAGGGCCTTGTGCAGGTGATCAGCCGGACCGAGCGAGGACGCGCCGGTGACCAGGACCAGGTCGACCTGGGCTGTCGGCTCGCGGACGTCGAGCGCGAGCCGGAGCGCGCGGGTTAGCTCTTCGACGGTGTCGCCCACCCGGGTCGGGTGCGCCGCGTCCGCCCCGAGGCCGGCGAGCAGACCGGGCAACGCGGGCCCGAGGGCGTCGCGTGGTCGACTCGCCGTGGGAAGACCCTCGTCGACCAGCTCGTCCCCGGTCACCAGCACGGCGACGCGCGGAACCGGTCGGACCCCGACCCGGTCGAGCCCGGCCGCGGCGAGCAGGCCCACCGTCAGCGCGGTGACCCGCTCTCCGGCGGAGGCGAGCAGCTGGCCGGCCGCCAGTTCGTTGCCGGCTGCTCTGATGTGTCGCCCGTGAGGCAGATCTGCAGTGCGGGAACCGACCAGGACCGCCCTGTCATCCGCGGACGGCATCGGTGACAAGGCGGGAAGCGAGACCGGCATCGAGGTCGGAGACACCCCCGGGAACGAGCCGGCCAGGCAACCGGCCTCGGCATCCTCGTACCTCAGCACCGCGGTAGCGCCGGCTGGGACCGGCGCACCGGTGGCGATCTCGACCGCCTCACCCGTCCTGAGTACGCCGCTCCACTCCTCACCCGCGAGGAGCGCGCCGATCCGTCGCCACGGTCCAGTCCCGCGCACCGCATAGCCGTCCATGGCGGCCGTCGGGGCGACTGGCAGCCCAACCTGAGCGCGTACGTCCCCGGCCAGCACACACCCCAGCGCCTCCCGCACCGGTACCGCGACCGGCTCGAGCGCGCGGCAGGCTGTCGCGGCCACCTGCCGGGCCGCCGACCAGCTGTGATCCGCCACCGTGCGGCCCGCCTATCGGGTCACGGGGGTGAGCGACAGCGAGCGGCCGAGCAGGCTGCGCCGGACCGGGCGGACCGCGGCCGCCGTCTGCCGCAGCGCACGGGCCGACGGGCTGTCCGGGTGGGACAGGACGACGGGCACGCCGGCGTCGCCGGCCTCGCGGAGCTGGATATCGAGGGGGATCTGCCCGACCAGTGGACAACCGAGCTCCGCGGCCAGCTGGGTACCGCCGCCGCTGCCGAACACCGGTGTCCGCGCCGAGCAGTCCGCGCACACCAGCTCGGTCATGTTCTCGATCACACCCGCCACCGGCATCGACACGCTCCGGGCCATCGCGCCGACGCGGCTGGCCACCGACCGGGCGGCCGGCTGCGGGGTCGTGACGGCGAGCAGAGCGGCGTCCGGGAGCAGCTCGAGCACCGACAGGGTGACGTCGCCAGTGCCCGGTGGCAGATCGAGAACCAGCACGTCGAGGTCGTCCCAGGCGACGTCGGTGACGAACTGGCTGAGCGCCTTGTGCAACATCGGACCCCGCCAGACCACCGGCTCGTTCTCGGCCACGAAGAACCCGAGCGACATCAGCCCGACCCCGTGGGCCGGCACCGGGAGCATGCGCTGGTTCATCGCGGTCGGGGCGCGGTGGATCCCGAACAGCTGCGGCACCGAGTAGCCCCAGACGTCGGCGTCGATGAGGCCGACCCGCTTGCCCTCGGTGGCCCAGGCCACCGCGAGGTTCGCTGCCACGCTGGACTTGCCGACGCCACCCTTGCCGCTGGCCACGGCGTAGACGGCTCGGGCCGGGCTGACCCCCTCGGGCACCGACCGAACGCTGCCGGCCACGCGCTCGCGTTCAGCCTCACTGAGCACGGTGAAGTCCAGACTCACCTTCCGGACCCCGGTCACCGACTCGGCGGCGGCGGTGACCGCAGTCCGCAACTCCGCGGCCATCGGGTAGCCGCGGCTGGTCAGGGCCACCTCGACCCGGACCCCTCCGAGCGGGCCGGTCCGGACCTCCCTGACCAGGCCGAGATCAGCCAGGCTCCGGCCGAGTTCCGGCTCGACCACCGCCTCGATCGCTGACCGGACGCGATCGTCCAACTCGGCGCGGCTCATCGGGCTGCGTCGTGCGGTGCGGGGTCGTGCGGTGCGAGACGGTGCTCGGACGGCTCTCGAGACGTTTCCGCCTGGGCGGCCAGGGTGTCCAGCACGTCGGCGGAGTGGGTGGCTCGTCGGGTCCACCAGCGCTCGGTCTCGTCACCTCCGGCCGCACCTGTGTGCGCCATATCGCGTCCAGCCGCGCGATGGGCGAGCCGAGCGAGCCAGGACAGGGTGGCCGGCTTGTCCTGCTCGACCATCGCCTTGAGGGCATAGCGCCGCTCGCCCCGGCGGTAGCCCAGACCGACCTCGGCGGCGCCGGCGGCCAGGTCGCGCTGGGTCAGCACCATCCCGATCCGGACCGGGGTGACCACGGCGTCGAGCAGGTCGTCGAAGCCGATCCCCACCTCGATCGGTCCGGGCGCCTCGCGCAGTGCCAGCGGCAGGCTCGGTGGCGCCGGGTGCCGGTGACGTTCGTCCCTGAGCAGCGCCAGAACGAGGTCGGCCCAGGCGCTGACCTCGGGTAGACCGAGCCGGGACAACGCGACCAGATAGCCGGGGGCGAACGGCCATAGATGCTCGTGGAACACGGTGGCCGCAGCCCGGGCCGCAGGATCGGTCCGCGCTTCGGTGGGTGCCATCCTGAGTCCGTTGGAGAGCTCGGCGGACGCATCGACACGCTCGGCGAACGGAGCCGTCTGCTCGAGCAGGTCGGCGTAGGCCATCAGCAGGACGCCGAGGTGATCGGCGTCGGCGGGGGGTCGCAGCCCGAGGGCCCGCCAGAAGCCCTCGACCCGGTCCAGTCCCTCGCCGCCCAGCTGGCCGTCGGGTCCGAGGTAGATGGCCGCGTGCGGCGGGAGCAGCAGGACGAATGCCTCGGTGTGATCGGCGGGGGCGATCGACGCCAGCCCGACGGCCTCGCACAGACGGTCCGACGACGGCGGTGGGGTCAGCGCGATCGCTCCCAGCGCCCGGATCAACTCGATCCGGTCCGTCTTCTCGGTTCGCTCGGACACCTCGGGGTCGGCCAGGTGTGCGCTCACGACGGGCCCGGCGCGGCCGGGATCAGCCGCGCCTCCGGGGTGGGCTTGAGCGGACGCATCAGCCAGTCGGGCCGGCGCTTCCCGTCCGGGGAGACCAGGGCCGCCGCCCGGGTCTTGGCCAGCCACTCCAGGTAGACCTCGCGCGACTTCGCGGTGTCGACGCTGATGTCACCGGCCCGGTCGTCGGGCCGGGCCGGCGTGACCCGGACGGCCTGGTGCCAGCAGTGCATGCCCGAGATCGGGTCCGGGTGGACGCCGAAGGTCAGGTTCTGGTGCACCCCGGTGTCGCTCCACCAGATCCGCTGGGTGTCGGGGTCGCTGCTGGGGTGCGGCGCGACCGAGGCGGTCTTGTGCATCGACCACTCCGACCCGTCGTGGACCAGGTCGACCGTGGCCATCATCGCCCCGACCGCACCGTCCTGGGCGGCGGTCTTCCACCGGCCCATGTGGTGGCTGCAGGCCACCACCCCGGGTCGGATCCCCTCGGTGATCCAGGCCTTGGCCACGAAGTACCCGATCGTCGTCTCCACCCGCAGGAGATCGCCGGTCCGGGCGACTCCGAGTCGGCGGGCATCCACGGGGTTCACCCAGACCGGGTTGGTGTGGGCCAGCTCGTCGAGCCATTTCGAGTTCGCCGATCGGGTGTGGATCTGGGTCGGCAGCCGGAACGTGGACAGCAGCACCATCTGGTCGGCGTCCATGGCCTCGGGGTGTACGTGACTCTTGATGTATCCCGGCAAGGCATGCTCGGGCCAGCCCCAGTCGGCCAGCGTCGAAGACCAGAACTCGAGTAGACCGCTCGGGGTCGGGAAGCCGCGGAGGATCTCTCCCTCCACCCGGACGCCCACCGCGCGTCGCCCTTGGGCGTCGGGATCCGGGGCGCCGAGCGGGACGATGTTCGGGCTGGCCGGCTTGTCGGTGGCGGTGTAGACCCGGCCGTGGTCGGTGATGTTGAGGTCTCTGAGCTCGTCGATCGGCACCGGCTGCTCGTGGACCGCGCCGATTCCCCTGGCGATCTCGAAGGCGCCGTACCGGCGCATGAACTGCAGCGGGGTCAGCCCCTCGGCCGCGGCCCGCTCGGGCAGCCCCGGGACCGAGTTCTCGAACATCCACCCGTAGTACTCGTCGACGCTGAGCTTGGTCCCGGGCTCGGCCTTGGACTCGTGGTACTGCCGGATGCCCAGGCTGCCGTCCGGGTCGATCCGCCAGGACAGCTCGATCCAGAACTCGTTCTCCTCCCACACCTCACCCGGGTTGATCTCCCGGCTGTCGGTGATCGTCTCGCCGAGTCGTTCCCGGGCTGCCCGGAGGACCGGCTGCCGGAAGCCCAGCCACTGGCCGTCGTACTGCTCGTAGGAGTGGGTGTCGTGACGTTCTGAGGCATGTCCCATCGGCAGCACCCAGTCGGCCAGGTAGGCCGATTCGTTCCAGGTCGGGGTGAGCGCGACGAAGCAGCCGACCTGCTTCTCGTCGGTCAGCACCTCCATCCAGCTGAGCCCGTCCGGGTTGGTCCAGACCGGGTTGTAGACCCGGGTGAAGTAGGTGTCGAGGGTGCCGCGGCCGTCCTTGATCAGGTGCGGCAACAGGAAGCTGAGCTCGTTTTGGGCCAGCGGGTACTCCAGCGGCCAGGTCAGGTCCTGCCAGACGCCGGGATGTGGCGGGGTGTGGATCGGCTTCGGGACGAACTTGTTGTAGGCGTTGGGGAACAAGCCGCCCTCGGTGGCGACCGCCCCGAGCAACGCCTGCAGGAAGAACAGGGTCCGAGAAACCTGCCAGCCACCGAGGTTGGCCGCGGCGGCTGAACGCCAGCTGTGCGACGTGAAGCGGTGCCCGGCTCCGGCTACCACCTCGGCCACCTCGGCCAGGGTCGCGGCGTCGATCCCTGACTCGGACGCGGCGTAGTCGAAGGTGAACTCGTCGTAGAGCCGGACGAGTTGGGCCTCGAACGATTCGAAGGTCACCGGCAGGTCGGGGCAGCAGTGCTCGAGGTACTCGACCCAGTTAAACCAGCGGCGGACGAACTCGCGGTCGTAGCGGCCGGTGGTGATCAGGTGACGGGCGATGGCCAGGTTGATCGCCGCCTCGCTGCCCGGCTGTGGTGACAGCCAGTAGTCGGCCTGGGTGGCGGTGTTGGACAGTCGGGTGTCGAGCACGATCACCTTGGCCCCGTTTGCACGGGCCTCGGTGATCCGCTGGGCGTGCGGGTTGAAGTAGTGCCCGGTCTCCAGGTGCGAGCTGATCAGGTAGATCACCTTCGCGTTGGCGTGGTCAGGGCTGGGCCGGTCGATCCCCATCCAGAACTGGTATCCGGTCCGGCCGCCGCTGGAGCAGACGTTCGTGTGGCTGTTGTGGCCATCGACGCCCCAGCTGGCCAGCACCCGCTCCGTGTAACCGTCCTCGCCCGGACGACCGAGGTGGACCATGATCTCGTTCTGCCGTTGCTCGGTGATCGCCGTGCGCAACCGATCGCCGAGCGCGTCCAGCGCCTCGTCCCAGCTGACCCGCTGCCACTTGCCCTCACCGCGAGCCCCGACCCGCTTCAGCGGGTACAGGATCCGGTCGGGATCGGTGACCTGGTTGATGGTGGCCGGCCCCTTGGCGCAGTTCCGCCCTCGCGAGCCCGGGTGCTCCGGGTTGCCCTCGAACTTGCGGACGTGCAGGTCGTCCTTGTCGACGTAGGCAAGCAGACCGCAGGCTGACTCGCAGTTGAAGCAGGTGGTGGGCACCAGCATGTACCGGTGCTCGACGCGCTTCGGCCAGGACCGGGAGTCGAGTTCGACCCAGTCGTCCCAACGCTCCTTCGGCGGGAAGGCAGCCAGGTGGATCCGGCTCGGGCCCGGGTAGAAGGTCTCGCCCCGGGCCTCGGTGGCCCGGCGGGCGGCTGAAACCCGTCGGGCCCTGGCGCCAAGATCATCAGCGGCACCACGATCATCGTGCGCGGTCATCGATGCTCCTCGAATCCGTAGGCGATGCAAACACCGGGGCGGCTGACGGTCATGCCAGCGGTACCGACTGGCCGGCCTGGACATAGGCGTGTTCGTGGGCCAGCAGGCCGATCAGCGCGAACGGCACGGCGAACACCCCGATCCAGGGTGCGGCCAGGCCGATCGCCACCCCGACCACACCGACCCAGAAGAACCGGGCGTAGCGGCCCCGGGTCATGGTGTGGGTGGCCAGGTGGGCGTGTGCGGTGACGTGCGGCAGCGTGGTCTCACCGGCCACCATCAGCAGGTGGACGGCGGCGGACACGGCGAGCACCACTGCCACCACGTCGGTGCCGGCGGCCCCGGACAGGCCCGCGGTGAAGGGCAGCAGCCCGGCCGATCCGGCCAGTACCGCCTGGACGGCCAGGTGCGGCGGCAGCAGCGGGCTCTGCCAGAGGTCGCGGGCCTTGGCCTGGGCGAACAGGAACGCGGTGTAGCAGGCGGTGCCCAGACCGAGCACGATCCCGACCGCGCCGGTGACCAGCACCGCAGGACGCAGGCCGAAGAAGGTCGCGGCCAGGTAGAGCACAGCCACTCCGCCGTAGCCGCCGATCACGAACGAGCCGCGAACCAGCCAGCTCCGCCAGTGGTGCTTGGTGAAGATCATCCAGAACCGGAACGGGTGCTTGAGGTCCCAGATCAGCAGCACGCCGGTGACCCCGAGGAAGAAGATCGCACCGAGCGGTGCCACCCACTCGACCACCGGGTCGGACCAGCCGAGCAGACCGACGAACGCCAGCGCCAGCGCCACGACGAACATCCCGGCGGACAGGCTCTTGGTCCAGGTGTAGAGGCTGACCCGCCACCCCCATGGCGCCCGGTGCGGGACGTCGTAGGAGACCAACGCCGCGGCGGAAGAGGTGTTGTGGCCGGGATGACCGGCCGGGACCAGCTGCGGGTCGGCGGGCCCTTGGGTGGCCCAGGCGTAGAGCCCACCGTCCGGGCGGCGGGCCGCCAGCGGGTCGAGGGTGGCCTGGTGTGCGCCGAGGTAGAAGACGCCGGGGCCGGTCTCCTTCTCCGGTCGCCGGACCACCGCCGCCTTGCGCTGGACCAACTGGGCGACCTTCGAGGTGGGGTCGTTCAGGTCACCGACCAGGATCGCCTCGGTCGGGCAGACGCTGACGCAGGCCGGCTCGAGCCCGACATCGAGCCGATGCGCGCAGAAGTTGCACTTCTCGGCCGAGTGATCCTCGGGATTGATGAAGATCGCGTCGTAGGGGCAGGCCGCCATACAGGCCTTGCAGCCGATGCAGATCGACTTGTCAAAGTCGACGAT
This sequence comes from Microlunatus kandeliicorticis, assembly GCF_014137855.1. Lineage (GTDB taxonomy): Bacteria > Actinomycetota > Actinomycetes > Propionibacteriales > Propionibacteriaceae > Microlunatus > Microlunatus kandeliicorticis. The sequence continues at coordinate 549,369 of NZ_JACGWT010000001.1, read as the reverse complement.
GCCGTCGTCGCGCTTGTACATAGCCTGGGTCGGGCAGGCGTTCACGCACGGCGCGTCGGTGCACTGGTTGCACCGGGTCACCTGGAAAGCCCGACGTACCTGCGGGAAGACCCCGACGTCGACCGACTTGACGTAGGTGCGGTTGACCCCGAGGGGCACCTCGTTCTCGCTCTTGCAGGCGGTGCTGCAGGCGTGGCAGCCGATACACCGGGTCTGGTCGAGCACCTTCACCCAGCGCTGCGGCGCGGTACCCGTGTCGTGGTCGAGCGCCTCGGTGGTCATGCACCGCAGGCTAGGAGGAACAGTCCGCGGCGCTCTACAGGCGGGGTCACAAAATTTCTTTGTAAGGTGCGCAGTCCGGGCCGTCGGCCCGGAAATGTCCGGCCTGCTCGGAGCGCGAGGTGGACCGCCCCCAGCAGTACCGGCACTTCGATCAGCGGGCCGACCACCCCGGCCAGTGCCTGGCCGCTGGTGGCACCGAAGGTGCCGATGGCCGCGGCGATCGCCCGCTCGCAGGTGTTACCGGCTGCGGTGAAGGCATCGTAGTGGTCCACCCGATCCGTCTCCATCGACGAACGAGAAGGTACCCTAGGGGGGTAATCACGGAGGGAGGGTGTGATGCGGACCGTGTTGCTCCGATTGCTGCGCCTTACCCTGCTCGGTGTGGTCGTGGCGCTGGCCCTCGCGCTGGTGGCCATGCACCAACTCCGCCCAGACGCCGGCCGGACCGAACCGCCGAGCGCCCTCAGCGTCACCTCGTCCGGGCAGCACACCGAGTACACCCAGCACACCGTTCCGAGCACCCAGGTCGACACGCGAGCCAGCGCCCCGGCCATGGACTGCGCGCTGGCGGCCGGTTGTCTGCTGTTACTGGTGCTGACCGTGCTGCGGCCGGCACACCGGCTCGGATCGGTCCGGGCGCTGGCGAGCCGCCGGATCCGCGGCCCGGGCCAGAGTCGCACCGGCCCGCTCCCCCGACTGAGGGCCCGGTCACCCTCCCGGCTGGAGTTCGGGGTCTGTCGGACCTGATCGGCACGCGCTGCCCGATCGAATCCGCACCGACCCGAACCCAGCAAGGAGTTTTCCGTGTTCTACCGAACCATCCAGCAGTTCCGCATGCCCCGCCGTCGGGCCGCGGCCGCGGTCGTCCTCGGCCTGGCGGTTGCCGCCGCCGCCGGTTGCGGCTCGACCGGATCGTCCTCCGGCATGCCCTCGATGTCCGGCATGCCCTCGATGTCCGGCATGCCCTCGATGTCCGGCATGCCCTCGATGTCCGGCATGCCCTCGGCGAGCCCGAGCGCCGGTGCCCGGGCGGCGAACGAGGCCGACGTCATGTTCGCCCAGATGATGATCCCGCACCACCAGCAGGCGGTGCAGATGAGCGACCTGCTCCTGGCCAAGCCCGGGCTCGATCCGCGGGCGCAGAAGCTGGCCGAACAGATCAAGGCCGAACAGGCACCGGAGATCACCACGATGACCGGCTGGCTGAAGATCTGGGGCGCCCCGACCGCCGGCAGCATGGGAGGGATGAACCATGGCGGCAGCGACGGGATGCTCACCACGGCCGAACTGGCCGAGCTCCGCTCCGCTTCCACCGCGACCGCGCAGAAGCTGTACCTGCAGGGCATGATCGGCCACCACCGCGGGGCGGTGGTGATGGCGAAGACCGAGATCGCCGACGGGTCGAACCCGGACGCGATCGCCCTGGCCCGCAGCATCGTCCGGACCCAGAACGAAGAGATCACCACCATGACGGGGCTGCTGTCGAAACTCTGAACCCCGAAACTCTGAACCGACGCAACGCCTCGGTCCACGACCCGACGGGTCGTGGACCGGGGCGGTTCTTCAGCGGCCGGTCAGGAGCGGACCAGCCGGCCGATCGCCTCGCTCGCCTCCTTGAGCTTCGCCTCGGCCTCATCGCCGCCGACGCGGGCCGCGTCCATGACGCAGTGCTCCAGGTGGTCGTCGAGCAACCCCATCGCCACCGCCTGCAGGGCCCGGGTCAGCGCACTGACCTGGGTCAGGATATCGATGCAGTACTTCTCCTCCTCGATCATCCGGGAGAGGCCGCGCGCCTGCCCCTCGATCCGGCGCAGTCGTCGGAGGTACTGCTGCTTGTCGCTGATGTACCCGTGATGGGCGACCTCGACCTGGTCGCCGCCGTCGCCGATCGGTTCGGTCACCGGGCTGCCTCCTCGGTCCGGGCCCGTCGGGCGCCGACGGGATGGACCACCATCATCGCCGCTCGTCATCGATCCGTCCCCCGGAAACGACGCAACCGCAGGCTGTTGCCGACCACGAACACGCTCGACAACGCCATCGCCGCACCGGCGAGCATCGGGTTGAGCAGCCCGAAGGCGGCGACCGGGATCGCCGCGACGTTGTAGGCGAAGGCCCAGAACAGATTGACCTTGATGGTGCCGAGCGTGCGCCGGGACAGCCGGATCGCATCCACGGCGCTCCGCAGGTCGGCCCGCACCAGGGTGATGTCTGAGGCCTCGATCGCCACGTCGGTCCCGGTGCCCATGGCCAGACCGAGATCGGCCCGGGCGAGCGCGGGGGCGTCGTTGACGCCGTCACCGACCATCGCCACCACCCGACCCTCGGCCTGCAGCCGCGCCACCACCGCAGCCTTGTCGGTCGGCAGCACCTCGGCGACGACCTCACCGATCCCGACCTCGTCGGCGATCCGGCGGGCCACCACCGCGTTGTCGCCGGTCAGCATCACCGGCGTCAACCCGAGCCGACGCAGTCCGGCCACCGCCTCCGCGCTGGTCGGTCGCACCCGGTCGGCCAGCACCAGCAGCCCGCGGACCGCACCGCTCCAGCCGACCGTGACGACTGTCCGACCGGCCCGCTCCGCCTCCGTCCGGGCGGCAACCAGCCCCGCACCGGTGCGGTCGGTGCTCTCAGGTCCGTCACTTCCGTCAGGACCGTCGGGGCCGCCGACCAACGAGCCACGGCCGACCAGGACCAGCCGGTCCTCCACCCGACCGCGGACCCCGCGGCCCTCGAGGTTCGCGAACTCCTGCACGTCCGGTAGTGGGCCGAGCCGGTCGGCGGCCGCGGCGGCCACCGCCCGGCCGATCGGGTGTTCGGAGGCGTGCTCGAGCGCTCCGGCCAGCCTGAGCACCTCGGCGGCGTCCTCGCCGGCCGCCGGCAGCACGTCGACCAGGCTCATGGCGCCGACGGTGACGGTGCCGGTCTTGTCCAGGACGACGGTGTCGACCCGGCGGGTCGACTCCAACACCTCCGGACCCTTGATCAGCACGCCCAGCTGCGCGCCCCGGCCGGTGCCGACCAGCAGCGCGGTCGGCGTGGCCAGCCCGAGCGCGCACGGGCACGCGATCACCAGCACGGCCACCGCGGCGGTGAAGGCCTCGACTGCGGTCGCGCCGGCGACCAGCCAACCGATCAGCGTCAGCACTGCGATCCCCAGCACGACCGGGACGAAGACCCCGGCCACCCGGTCGGCCAGCCGCTGGACCGGGGCCTTGCCGGTCTGCGCCTCTTCGACCAGCGTGGCCATCTGCGCGAGCTGGGTGTCGGTGCCGACCCGGGTGGCCCGCACCACCAGCCGACCGCCCGCGTTCACCGTGGCGCCGGCGACCGCGTCGCCCATGCCGACCTCGACCGGCACGGACTCCCCGGTCATCATCGAGACATCGACCGCCGAGGTGCCGGCGATGACGACGCCGTCGGTGGCGATCTTCTCCCCCGGCCGCACGACGAACTCCGAACCGACCCGGAGTGCGGCGATGCCGACTCGGGTCTCGATCCCGTCGGCGAGCAGTGTCACGTCCTTGGCGCCGAGTTCGAGCAACGACCGGAGCGCCGCTCCGGCCCGCCGCTTGGCCCGCTTCTCGAAGAACCGGCCGGCCAGGATGAAGGTGGTCACTCCCGCGGCGACCTCGAGGTAGATCGTGTCGGACGCGCCCGAGTGGGCCGGCCGCAGGCTGAAGTGGTCGGTCATCCCGGGTGCACCGGCGGTGCCGAGGAACAGCGCGTAGAGCGACCACAGAAAGGCGGCCGTGGTGCCGAGCGAGACCAGGGTGTCCATGGTCGCGGTCCGGTGCCGGGCGTTCAGCCAGGCGGCGCGGTGGAACGGCCAGGCGCCCCAGACCACCACCGGTGCGGCCAGCGTGAGCGAGGCCCACTGCCAGTCGGTGAACTGGAGCGGCGGCACCATGGCGAGCAGGATCACCGGCACCGACAGCGCGATCGAACCGGTCAGCCGGTGCCGCAGACCCCTCAGCTCAGGGTCCTCGCCGGCGCGCGCGGACCCGTCGCCCTCGGCGGACCCGTCGGCCTGGGCGGCCGGGATCTCCGGGGCGGGCGGGGGCGGCAGCGTCGCGGTGTAGCCGGCTTTGGTCACCTCGGCGATCAGCAGTGCGGGGTCGTAGCCGGCCGGGACGCTGACCCGCGCCTTCTCGGTGGCGTAGTTGACGGTCGCGCTCACCGCCTCCAGCTTGTTCAGCTTCTTCTCGATCCGCATCGCGCAGGAGGCGCACGTCATCCCGGCGATCTGCAGCTCGAGGTCCGAGCCCGCGGGGCTACCCGGATCGCGATCGGTCGGGGCCGTCGACACCGCCACCCCGATCAGACCCTGACCGCCGAATAGCCGGCCTCGTCCACCGCGGCCAGCACGGCCCGGTCGTCGATCCCGCCAGCCGCGGTCACCACCAGCCGACCGGTTCCGGCGTCGACCTCGACCTGTTCGACCCCGCCGATGGTCTCGACCTCCTCGCGGACCGACATCTCGCAGTGTTCGCAGGTCATCCCGGTCACCCGATACTCACCAGTCGTCATCACGGTCTCCTCTCAGACTTCCCTCGACTTACCCCCCAGGGGTATGTGTAAGGTAACCCTCGCGCGTCCGGGAACCCTTCCCGGTCCACACCGCACAGCTTACCCCAGGGGGGTATGGGGCTGGCGGCCATGGCGTCGATCGGGAGAGGAGCGGACCGCATGCAGGCTCTCCCGGTGCTCGCTCTGCTGATCGTCGGGTCGCTGGGGCTCGCCGTCCTCTACGCCGGCCACCGGCTCCTGTACCGCGAGCCGGCCGCGGTCGCGTTGCCGTTCCTGTCCGGGCTGGCGCCGAGCGAACACGCGCTCTCCCGCTACCACGCCCGCTGGTACGTCGCCACCCTGCTCTTCCTCGCCTTCGACGTCGAGATGCTGTTCATGTACCCCTGGACGCTGGTGGTGGCGATGGAGGGCATCGGTGCGGTCACCGAGATGTTCGTCTTCCTCGGGGTGCTGCTGGTGGGCGTGGTCTGGGCCTGGCGCGAAGGTGCCCTGCGATGGGCCTGAGCGCGACGGTCGACCGGCTGCTCGGGCGGCTGGCGCTCGGCCGGCTGCACGTGCTGCCGGTGGAGGTGCCCGGCGCGGGTGAGCTGCGGATGCGGCTGGAGCACGCCTGCCGGGTGCGTGGCTGGCCGCTGGCCACCTCTCCGGCGGACGCGGATCTGCTGGTGGTCTGCGGCTCTGAGCCCCACGGGGACCTCGCCGCGGCGCTGGACCGGGTGTGGCAGGCCATGCCGGGACCGCGGGTCCGGGGGACGCTCTCAGCAGTTCCCGAGCTCCCCGGAGTGCTCGACGAGCTGGCCGCCGACTACCTCGCCTGGAACCGCGCCGAGGACCCGTTGCCGTCGGCGGAGCCCGATCAGCACGGCGGCCACGACATGGGCGACCACGACATGGGCGACATGGACATGGGCGACCACATGGGCGACATGGACATGGGCGGGCCGGGAGGGATCGCGCTGGCCTCGGGCGCCGACGACCGCGACGGACTGGAGATGGACGTCCTGCACCTGCCGCTCGGGCCGGCGCTGCCCGACTGGCCGGCCGGTCTGAGCCTGCTGCTGACCCTGCAGGGCGACGTGGTCGCCGCGGTCGAGGTCACCGCCGCCCAGCGGATTCCGGTCCACGATCCGTTCGCCTACCGGCTGGACTGGGCCGCTCGGCTGCTGCAGCTGACCGGTGCGGGCGCACTGGCCGACCGAGTACTGGCCGCCCGCGACCACCGGCTCGGTCTGACCGGTTCTGGCCCGGACCCGGTCGACCTCCGGCGTCGGATCGCGCGGTCCTGGCCGCTGAAACGCGCTCTGCGCGGGGTCGGACCCGTCGACGCCGTCGACGTCCCGGTGGAGTGGGGCGGCGACTGCTACGACCGACTGCTCCGGTTGGTCGATCCCGGGAACGACCGGACTGCGCCTGGACCGGCGGTGCAGGATCTGCCCGCCCTGGCCGAACTGCTGCCCGGTCTACTGACCGGGTCCGAACTGGCCGACGTCCGCCTGACCGTGGCCAGCCTGGCCGGGCTGGCTTTCATCGCTGCGGAAACCTCCGCGGGCAGCCCGGTCGACCACCCGGTCGGAGCCGCCGGATGACCGACGCAGCCTCGGCCGTGCTGAGCGTCGTGCTGACCGTCGTCGTGCTTGGGGTCGGCGGTCTCTGCGCGGCGGCGTTCGGCGGCGTATTGGCCGGACCGTCGGTGCGGCACGGCCTGACCCTGCCGCTGGCCGAAACCGCCCGGCTGCTGCGCCAACGGCGTCGCTCAGCGCCCGGTGCGGACCTGCTCTTGTGGCGGATCGCCGGCGCCGGGCTGGTGCTGGTGCCGTTGCTGATGCTGGCCGTGGTGCCGCTCGGCCCGCCCCCGGTGCTCGATTCCGCCGTCGGCGTCGTCTGGTTCAACACCGCCGACGTCGCCGTCTGGGCTCTCGTCTGGCTGCTCGGCTGGGGCGCCAACGCCACCTTCGCCCTGGTCGGGGCGTTCCGCTTCCTGGCCTCGGCGCTGGCGTACGAGCTCCCGCTGATGTTCGCCCTGACCGCGCCGGCGGTGGCCGCCCACAGCCTCCGGGTCACCGACATCGTCGCCGCCCAGGCCGGGCTGCCGTACGTGGTCTGGATGCCGCTGGCCTTCGTCGTGCTGCTGGTCGGCGTGGCCGGGTTCTCGGTCTGGGGTTCGCTCGGCCCGGCGGCCGGCCCGGATCTGGCCGGCGGCGTCCTCGGCGAACTGTCTGGGCCGGACCGGTGGCTGGCCCTCACCGGTCGCTACCTGCTGCTGGTCGCCGGGTCGGTGTTCACCGCCGCCCTGTTCCTCGGCGGCGGCGCGGGACCACTGCTGCCGTCCTGGTGCTGGCTGCTGGTCAAGTCCGCGGTGCTGGTCGCCGCCTTGGTCGTGCTGCGCAACCGGCTGGTGCTGCTTCGGCCCGACCGGTTCATGGAGATCGGCTGGCTGATCCTGCTGCCGGCCGCACTGCTGCAACTGCTGGTGGTCTCGCTGCTGGTCACCGTCGGGGGGTGGTCATGAACGTCGTCGTCTTCATCATCGTCTTCCTCGTGCTGGCGCTCGTCGCGGTGGTCAGCGGCGCTCTGGTCTTCGTTATCGACTCGATGGCCCGGGCTACCTACGCCCTCGCGATTTCCTTCGTCGCCGTCGGCGGGGCCCTGGTGCTGTTCGGTCTGACCTATCCCGGCGTGATCACCATCCTGATGATGATCATGGAGATGGCGATCATGGCGGTCTTCATGATCATGTTCATGGGGATGAACCCGGCCCTGATACCGATGAGCATGGTGCACGGCCAGAGACCGGCGCTGGTGGCCTCGGCCGGGCTGTTCGTCCTGCTGGTGGTCGGCATCCTGCTCGCTCCGTGGCCGCAGCATCCCCACGCGGCGCCGGCCCGGGCCCGGCAGCTCGGTCAGGCGCTGATGGGCGACAAGATGCTGGTGATGATGACGATCAGTCCGGTCATGTTCGCCACTATCGTCGCCGGCGTGGTGCTGGCCTCGCACCGGACCCGCTACGACCGGTTCGGCGACGACCTGGACCGCCGCGTGGCCAGCGATCCGCAACCGGGCGGGGTGGGCCGATGATCCTCCCCCTGGTGCTGATCGTCGCCGCCGCGCTGTTCTGCGTCGGGCTCTACGGCGCGCTGTCCCAGCAGGTCGTGGTGATGGTGATGATGGGCCTCGAGCTGATGCTCAACGCTGTGGTGCTGGCCGCCGGCGCGCTCTGGCTGTTCCTGGCTCCGGACGTCAGCGGGCAGGTGCTGGTGCTGGTGGTGCTGGCGGTGATGACGCTGGAGATGGCGATGGGCTTCGCAGTCGCCGTCCTCGTGCACCGCACGCGCGGCTCGGACATGACGGACCAGCTGACCGATCTGGCCGAGGACCCGGCCCGGTGAACGCCCTGCTCTGGCTGGTCCCCGGACTGCCCGCCGCGGCCGGGGCGGTGCTGGCCCTCTCCGGGGTCCGGTCCCGCCGGGCCGCGGTGACGATCACCCTGACGGTCGCGGCGCTGACGCTGGTGCTGACCACGGGGTTCGCCGTCGGTCAGTCGACGGTGCGGACGCCGTTCCTGGCCAAGGCCGATCTTGCGCTGGGGATGGATCCGCTGGCTGGGGTGGTCGGGGTCGCGGTGGTGGTGGTCGCCGTCCTGGTGCTGGTGTTCGCCGGCGCCGACGTGACCGAGTCGCCGGCCCGGTTCGGCGGTCTGATGCTGCTGTTTGTGGCCGCTGTGCTGACCACGGTGGCCGCCCGCACGCTGCCGACGCTGATCCTCGGGTGGGAGGTGATGGGCGCGACCTCGTACGCGCTGATCGGCTTCGACTGGCGCCGGCCGGCCGCGGTGACCGGGGGCGTGGTCGCCTTTGTCACCACCCGGACCGCCGACCTGGGTCTCTACCTGGCCGCCGGCGCGGCTCTGGCGGGCGGCGGGACGCTCGACCTGGCCCGCATGTCCGACGTGGCCGAGCCGTGGCGCACCGTGGTGGCCGCGGGCATCGCGGCGGCGGCGATCGGCAAGGCCGCGCAACTGCCGTTCACGTTCTGGATCTCCCGGGCGATGGAGGGCCCGAGTCCGGTCAGCGCGTTGTTGCACTCGGCGGCGATGGTGGCGATGGGCGGCTACCTGCTGCTCCGGGTGCCCGAGCTGCTCGCACGGACGCCGGTGGTGGGGACGACGGTGGCCTGGATCGGCGCGCTGACCACGGTCGGGCTCGGCCTGGTCGCGCTGGCCCAGCGCGATGTGAAGCAGGTGCTGGCTGCCTCCACCTCGGCCCAGCTCGGCTTCGTGGTGCTGGCGGCCGGGCTGGGCGGGGTGAGCGCCGGCGTCGGTCAGTTGTTGGCGCACGCGGCCACCAAGGCGCTGCTGTTCCTGGCCGCCGGAGCCTGGTTGTCGGCGCTCGGCACCCGTCGCCTGAGCGCGTTGCGGGGCGTCGCCCGGCGGTGGCCGCTGCTCGGCGCTCTGGCCACGGTCGGTCTGCTCAGTCTGGCCGGGATCGCCCCGTTGTCGCTGTGGGCCGGCAAGGAGGGCGTGCTGGCCGTGGCCCTGTCCACAACCTCATCCAGAATTTCATCCGAGGGCGGGTGGCCGCTCTATTTGCTCGGTCTACTCGGCACGGCGCTGTCGGCGGCCTACGCCGGCCGGGTGCTGCAGATCATCTGGTCGGGTCGCTCACCCGAGACCGACCGGTGGGACGAGTTCGAACCCGGGACGCGCCGGATCGAGCCCGCGATGTGGCCGCCGTTGATCCTGCTCGCCCTGGCTGCGGTGGCGCTCGGGGTGCTGGCGCTGCCGGCCGTCTCGGACCCACTGGCCGCCGCGGTGGGCGGCCCGCACCCGGCCGAGGGCGTGGTCGAGCTGATCGGCTCCGCGGGGCTGGCCCTGGTGGTGACCGCGATCGCCTGGCGTCGGACCGCGGTGGCCGAACGCCGGCCCGTCCGGTCGACCCGCCCGACCCGGCTGCTGCTGGACTGGTTCGGACTCGAGCGGGCGGCCCGGGCCGGGCTGGTAGCGCCGGTCGACCGGCTGGCCGGCCTGCTGGCCCGCTTCGACGACCGGATGCTGGACGCCGGCGTCGAAACCGCGGCCGGGCGCACCGTCGCGCTCGCCGGGGCGGCAGCCCGATTCGACCGGTCCGACCTGGACGGGCTGGTCGAGGGTCTTGGCCGCGCCGTCCGCCGGTTGGCCCGGCTGGCCCGCCGACCGCAGACCGGCCAGATCCATCAGTACTACCTGCAGAGCGCGGCCGTCGTGATCGTCGTCGCCGTGCTCCTGATCGTGATCGGCTGACATGCTCTCCTTGATCATCTTCCTGCCGCTGGTTGTCGGGCTGCTGCTATGCGTGGTTCGGCTGCCGGACCTGGTCGCCCGCTGGGTCTGGGTGGTCACGGCGCTGGCCGAGTTCGTCCTGGTGGTGACCCTCTGGGTCACGGCCCGGCCCGGCTCCTCCGGACTGTGGGCCGAGGAGCAGCTGCGCTGGATCCCGAGCGTGGGCGTCAGCTACCACGTCGGCGTGGACGGGCTGTCCCTGCCGCTGCTCGGGCTGACCGCGGTGATCTTCGTCGCGGCTGCGGCGTACGCGTTCGCCCAGCACGACCGGCCCCGGCTGTACGCCGCGGTCAACCTGTTCCTGCAGAGCACCTGCTTCGGGCTGTTCGCGGCCCAGGACCTGATCCTCTTCTTCGTCTTCTTCGACCTGTCGATCGTGGCGATGTATCTGGTCATAGCGCGTTGGGGCCACGGCGCGACCCACCGCCGTTCGGCTCTGAAGTTCTTCCTGTACACGTTTCTGGGCTCGTTGGCCCTGCTCGGCGCGTTCATCGGGCTGTTCGTCGCGTCGAATCCGCACACCTTCGACATGGTGGCCCTGGCCGCTCATCCGCCGCTGGTCGGCCGGCCCGGCGCGGCCACGCTGGTGATCGTCCTGCTGCTGATCGGGTTGGCGGTCAAGACCCCGACCGTCCCGTTCCACACCTGGCTGCCGCCGGCCCACACCGACGCCCCCACCGTCGGGTCGCTGGTGCTGGCGGCCGTGCTGTTGAAGATGGGCACCTACGGCTTCGTCCGGATCGCGATGCCGATGCTGCCCGAGAGCTGGCGACAGTGGTCGTGGGTGATCATCGTGGTCGGCGTGGTGTCGGTGCTCTACGGCGCGCTGGTCGCGCTGGCTCAGACCGATCTGAAGCGGACGATCGCCTACACCTCGGTGAACCACATGGGCTACGTCGTCCTCGGGGTCGGGGTGGCCGGCCTGACCGCACGCAGCGACGAAGTGGCCCGGCAGATCGCGGTCACCGGAGCGGTCACCCAGATGGTCAGCCACGGTCTGATCACCGGCGCGCTGTTCCTGCTCGCCGGCACCTTCTGGGAGCGCCGGCAGAGCTACGCCCTCGACGACTACGGCGGCCTGGCCCGCAGTGCACCCCGGCTGACCGCGATGTTCGGGCTCGCCGCGTTCGCCTCGCTCGGCCTGCCCGGCTTCAGCGGCTTCGTGGCCGAATTCCAGATCTTCACCGGGAGCATCGCACTCGCCCCGGTGACCGCGGTCGCGTTGCTCGGCATCCTGATCACCGCCGGATTGTTCCTCCGGGCGCTCCAGCGCGTCTTCACCGGTCCGCAGCGGGGCGCATCGGTCGACTTCGCCGACCTGAGTCCGCACGAGGTCCTGGCCGCCGGACTGCTGCTGGTGCCGGCGGTGGCGATCGGGCTGGTCCCCCGGCCGCTGCTCGCCGTGATCACGCCGGCCGCGCAGACCCTGATCCGCCAGCTGGGCGGCTGAGTTGGTGTCGCAGATGGTGCCGCAGATGGCCTCCGGCGCCGATGTGCTCGGTCTGCTGCCCGAGCTGTGGCTGGTGGCCGGCGCCCTGGTGGTGCTGCTGGCCGGCTCGTTCCTGCCCCGCCGACGGCTGAACCTGGCCCGCCTGCTCACCCTGGTCAGCTGCGCGGGCAGCCTGGGCAGCACGACGCTCACCCTCGGTCGGGGCATCCGGACGGTCTTCGAGGGCAACTTCGCGATCGACCACGCGACCACCGCCGTGCGGCTGATCGCGGTCGGAGCCACGGCGATCGTCGTGCTGCTGGCCGGGGACGAACTGGCCGGATCGGCACGCCAGGCCGAGCTCTGCGTCCTGCTGCTGCTGGCCACCACCGGCACCCTGGTGCTGGCCGGGGCGCAGGACCTGCTGCTGGTGATCACCGGCTTCCTACTGGCCAGCGTCCCGCTGTACGCCCTGGTCGGGCTGACCCGGACACCGCTGGCCGCCGAGGCCTCGCTCAAGACCTATCTGTTCGGCTCGCTCTCCGGCATCGTCCTGATGGCCGGGGTCACCGTCCTGTACGGTCTCGGCGGCCGGACCGACTACCCCGGGCTGGAGGCCGGGCTGGCCACCGCCCCGACCGGCCCGTTGATCGTCGGCACCGTCGCGCTGTTCGCCGGTCTGATGTTCAAGATCGGCGCCGTGCCCGGCCACTTCTGGGTGCCGGACGCCGCCCAGGGCAGCGGCGTACTGGCTGCCTCCTACCTGACCACCGTGCCCAAGATCGGCGCGCTGGTGGCGGCCTTCCGGCTCGTCACCGTGCTGCCAGGTCCGTCCCGGGCCGCGCTGTTGGTGGCGATCCTGGCCGTGGTCACCATGACGCTGGGCAACCTGGCCGCCTTCAGCCAGAACGACCCGCAGCGGCTGCTCGGCTGGTCGACGGTGAGTCAGGCCGGCTATCTGCTGGTGCCGGTGGCGATGGCCGGCCGCAGCGGACTGGCCACGGGTGCGCTGGTGGTCTACCTGGCCGGCTACGCGGTGACCAACCTGGCTGCGTTCGCGGTGATCGCCGCCGTTCCCGGGCGCCGGACCCTGACCGAGTACACCGGTCTGGCCGGCCGGCAACCCTGGTTGGCCGGGGCGCTGCTGGTGGCGCTGCTGGGTCTGGTCGGCACCCCGCCGGCCGCGGTCTTCGCCGGCAAGCTGGCGATCACCGTGGCCGCCTGGGAGGGGGGCGACGCCTGGCTGGCCCTCGTGGTGCTGCTGAACTCGCTGCTCAGCCTGTTCTACTACCTGCGTTGGATCGCCCCACTGGTGCGGTCGGGGCGACCGGTCACCTCGGTCCGGCGCTGGGGCGCGACGGTGGCGGTCGCCGTCGCGGGCCTGAGCGTGCTCCTCGGCATCGCTTCGGCACTACTCTGGCGCGTGATCGGTGCAGGCTGAATCCGGTGCTGCGAGGAAGACCGTCGCCCACGCAGTGGGATCGAGGAGGAACGCAGGAGCGTGCCGCGTCTTGGATCGCTCGAGGCCGAGGTGATGGCGCTCCTCTGGAACCGCGACCGGGACGCCTCGGCCCGGGAGGTGCTGACCGAGCTGAACCGCGACCGGGTGGGCCCGCTCGCGTACACCACCGTCCAGACCGTGCTGCAGAACCTCGGCCGCAAGGCGTTGCTCGAACGCCGCAAGCAGGGTCGGGCCTTCCACTACCGGCCGACCCGGACCCGCGAGCAGCACGCGGCCGACCTGTTGCGCGAGGTGTTCGCGACCAGCGACGACCGGGAGTCCGTCCTGCTGCACTTCGTCGAAACGATGAGTGCCGCCGAGGTCGAACGGGTGCGGGCCTGGCTGGACCGTGAGCCCGAGCCCCCGGAGCGGTCGCGATGAACGCAGCGCTGGTGTCGCTGCTGCTGACCGGCACGGTCCTGCTCGCCACCGGGGGCGCACGGACGCTGTCCGCAGCGTCCTGGCCACACCGGCACCCCCGACTGGGCATCGCCGCCTGGCGGGGACTGACGGTGTCGGTACTGCTCACCCCGTTCGCGGCCGCGGTGGTCGCCGTGATGGCGCTGGTACCCGTGCCACGCTGGCGGCCGGTCGCTCCCGGCCTCCTCCCGGCCGCCCCGCTCCGGCCCGGCCCGGTCGTCCCGCCGGACGAGCGTCAGCACTGGCTCGCCGCGTTGGCCCGGCTCTGCCTGGGCGCCGGTCCGATTGACCATCCCCTCGCCTCGATGCCGGGATGGTCGCGGACGGCTGCGGTCGTCGCGCTGGCGGTGACGGTGAGCATCCCGGTGCTCCGGCTGGCCGTGGTCGGACACGGGGTGTGGCGGGCGACCCGGTCCAGCCAACGCCGGCACCGTGCCGCGTTGAACCTGGTCGCCGAGCTCGAGCCGGTCTCGGCGGCCCTGGTCCTGCCGCACCCACGTCCAGCCGCCTACGTGCTGCCCGGCCGCAGATCGGTCGTGGTGCTCACCAGCGGCGCGCTGGGGCGGCTGGACCCGGGCGAGCTGGCCGCCGTGCTCGCCCACGAACGCGATCACCTGACCCACCGCCACGACCGGATCCTGTTCGGCGCGGGCGTGCTGCAACGCACCTTCGCATCGGTTGGTGTCTTCGCACTGGCCGCCCGCGAACTCCGGACCCTGGTCGAGATGGCTGCCGACGACGCCGCGGTCCGCGTCTCCGGACGGCGCGCCGTCGCCACCGCGATGGTGGCGTTGGGCGGCGCCGAGCCACCGATCGGCACCCTCGGAGCCGGCGGGGCGGACGTACCGGCCCGGATCGCCCGACTCACCCGCGAGTCGCACCCACCGGGCGCCGGACTGGCTGCTGTCGCATTCACGACCGCGCTGGCCCTGGCCCCGGTGCTGGTGGCCCTGACACCTGCGGTGGCCGCCTGGCTGGACCGGGTATGCCCGGCCTCCGGTCTGTTGTCCTGATCGGCGCCGATCACCTCGCTGGGCGGTCCGGTCCGGCGGCGCGGGTCAGGTCCGGTAGGAGAGCACGGTGCCCATCCCGAGTTCCAGGTGGTAGGTGTTGTGGCAGTGCGCGAGCCACTGACCCGGGTTGTCGGCGTCCAGTTCGATGCTCGTCCGGCCCATCGGCAGCACGTTCACCGTGTCCTTGCGCGGGCCGTTCCCGTCGCCCCGGGCGAGCGCGAAGCTGTGCCCGTGCAGATGCATCGGGTGGAACATCATCGATCGGTTCACCAGGTCGAGGCGAACCCGCTGCCCCTGCTCGACCGGCAGCGGTTGCCGGTCGTCGTACGGGCGCCCGTTGATCAGCCACTGCCTGCCGCCGTCGGCCATCGTGAGGGACATCGACAGGCTCAGATCCGGGGCTCTCGACCTCAGCGCAACCGCATCGGTGGCGACCAGGTCGCCGTAACCGAGCATCCGGCCGCGCAGCTCGGCGGGTCGGGTCCCCATCGGCGGCGTACGCCCGCGGGCCGTGCGCAGCAGCCCGGCAGCGATCGGATCCTTCTTCCCCTCCGGTACGGCGACGACGGGGAAGACACCGCTACCGGCGGTCACCGTGACGTCGTAGCGCTCCCCCATCCCGAGCAGCAGGGTGTCGACCTCGACCGGCCGGACCGGGAAGCCGTCGGCATGGGTCACGGTCAACCGATGGCCACCGACCGCGAACCGGTAGGCGGTGTCGGCACCGGCGTTGATCAACCGCAGCCGCAGTCGACGCCCCGGCGACGACGAGACGACGAAGGGGTCGGACGGCACCCGGCCGTTGATCAGATGAGCCGGGTAGCTGACGTCGCCGGTATCGGCGCCCAACGGCTCGGTCGCCGACGGCATCCCCATCCCCGCCATTCCGCCCATTCCGCCGCTCCCTCCCGCTCCGCCACCCATGCCGTTGCGGCGAGCGTCGGTCAACAGAGCCTGCGGAGAACGACCCCAGCCGTCCGTCCAGTCGTCGAGGACCAGGACGACGTCCTCGTCGTAGCCGTTGTCGGCCGGATCGGTCACGATCAGCGGACCGTAGAGGCCGGTGTCGGGCTGGGTCCCGACATGAGGGTGGAACCAGTAGGTTCCAGGGTGTTCCGGGACGACGTAGCCGTAGTCGAAGCCCGCGCCCGGCGCGATCGGCGCCATCGTCACGTCGGGCACCCCGTCCATGTCGTTGCGGAGCGCTAGACCGTGCCAGTGGACGGTGGTCGGCTCGGGCAGCCCGTTGCGCACCCGGATCCGCAGTTCGTCCCCCGGTTCGGCCCGGATCGGGGCGGCCGGGACCTGTCCGTCGAAGGCCCAGGTGCGGACCACCCGGCCGCCCAGGTCGAGTTCGGCCGGGCCGAGCCGGAGAACCCTCTCGACCACCCGTCCGGTGGTCGGTCGATCACGTTCCACCGCCAGAACCTGCGGACCACCTGGTGCGACCGGTCGCGGTCGTCCGACCAGCCACGCTCCGGTCCCCACCCCGGCCACAGCCAGACCTCCGGCCGCGGCCCCCAGTACCCGGCGGCGACTGAGGCCCCCAGCACGCATGGGCATGCCGGCTGGGACCGGCCCCGTCGTGCCCTCGTCGCTCGAGGGATGCTCGTTCTCTGTTGCCATGCTGCTGTCTCCAGATTCGTCCGGTACCGGTAAGCCCCGATCGGGTCCTGCCGGCAGCCATCTCCTATGCTTCATAGTAGTTCGGCCCCGGGGTGGCCGTCGTCGGGATCTGCCGGAGGTCCCGCTGCTGGCGGCGAATCCTGCCGACCGGACCACTCCGGGCCCGTTCTGGGCGCCGGCGGAGCGGAGGAGATTCGGTGGAAGCGCTCTCGAGCCTGAGTCTGGTCAGTGCGACGATGCTCTACGTCCTGGCGATGATCGCCCACGCGGTCGAATGGTCGGCGGGTCGGATGGTGGCACTCCCGCTGGTCACGAGCACGCGGGTCGCCGGACCGCGACTCGCCGCCGCGACGACGACCAGGGGGACGTCCACCGGCGCGATGACGTCTCGGCGGTTCACGGCCCGGTCAGCGGCCGCCTCCACGGCGCCCGTCTGCCCGTCGCCCACCTCTCCGTCGCCCACCTCCCCGGTGCCCGTTCCCCGTGTCTCGGCGGCCGCCGCCCGGGTCGGGCTGACGCTCACCGTCCTCGGGTTCGCCCTCGACCTCGGCGGGGTGGTGCTTCGCGGACTCGCCGCCCAGCGGGCTCCCTGGGGCAACATGCTCGAGTTCCTGACCGCGGCGATGGTGCTGGTGGTGGGCGGTTACCTGGTGCTGGTCAGACGAGCCGGGCTCGGCTGGCTTGGCCTGCCGGTCACCCTCCTGGCCGCGCTGGGCAACGGGCTGGCGGTCACCGTCTTCTACGTCGCCGTGGCCCCGTTGGTGCCGGCGCTGCACTCGGTCTGGTTCCTGATCCACATCGCCGGGGCCACGGTCTCGGCGGCCGCCTTCAATCTCGGCGCCGCGACCTCCGTGCTCTACCTGATCCGGCGGAACGCCGAGCGCCGCGGCCAGGTCCAGGGCCACCTCTGTCGACTTCCGACGGCCGCCCAGCTCGACGTCTGGGCCTATCGGTTCAACGCCTTCGCCTTTCCGTTGTGGACGTTCACCGTCGCCGCCGGGGCGGTCTGGGCCGAGTACGCCTGGGGCCGCTACTGGGGTTGGGACCCCAAGGAGACCTGGGCGCTGGTCACCTGGGTGATCTATGCCTGCTACCTGCACGCGCGCGCTACTGCCGGCTGGCGGGGCCGAAATGCCGCGATCATCGCCATCGTGGGCGTGGCGGTCTTCTGGTTCAACTTCATCGGCATCAATTTGTTGGTGACCGGTCTGCACTCCTACGCCGGCGTCTGAGCTGGGGCCGGTTGCAGAGCGCCGACCCGTTCCTACCGAGAAGGGGCGCTGAGCTTGGTGAAGCCGAGCACCGCACAAGACCCACGATGCAAAGCGATCGTGAACCGCCGCCACAGGTCCAGCCAACGATCCCTGGTTACGTCATCAACGCTCACCCGGCTGGCTGACGTCGATCCCCGACCTTTGTCAGAGCTCGGCGTCCTGCGCCTGCGCTGGTTGTTCTGCGCGATCACCGCGAACTGGTTCTGGTCGACCTCGTACCTTCTGCCGCTGCCGCAGGGGATCTCGTCTGAGATGTCGACGGGCATGAATTGGTCGACTCCGTCGACTGATCAGGTGAGGTTGCCGAGGGCGACCCCTCCGGCTGCTGCAGCGACGGAGAGGACGAGCATCCCGAGCCCGTTCATCGCGGCTGCGGTGGTGCGGCCGGTGCGGGCGAGGCGGACGGTTTCCAAGCTGGCGGTGCTGAACGTGGTGTAGCCACCCATCAACCCCGTCCCAAGCACCGCTACTGGAGTAGCGCCGAGGTGACTGGCAACGCCGGTGACGACGCCGAGGAGGAACGAGCCGGTGATGTTGATCGCCAGAGTGCCAACGGGGAGCCGGAACTCCCGGCCCCGGTTGATCGCCCCGTCGACGAAGAACCGAGTCGCTGCGCCGACACCGCCAGCGACAGCGACAGCGAGGAAGGCCAGGACGCTCATGAGGTAGCTCCGTTCGGTCGGACCCAGCCCGCGATCGCGAGGCCGAGTCCGGTGGCGATCGCGCCGGCGAGAACCGTCAGGAGTGCGTAGCCGGTGCCGGCCAGCCCCCGGCCGCCGAGGAACAACACCGCGGTACTGGTCGCAAGAGTGCTGTAGGTGGTGAACCCGCCGAGGACTCCAGTTCCGAGCAGCAGCCGGAGGGTTCGCCGGCGACCTTCGTCCGGTCCGCGATGCGCGAGATGTTCCAGGAGCACACCAAGCATGAGCGCACCGGCGATGTTGATCCAGAAGATCGCCCACGACACTTCGTGCTCAGCGGGGAACGCGGTGCTGAGTCCGTCGCGTGCGGCGGTACCGACGGTGCCGCCGACTGCGACGGCGCCCACGTACCGCCACCGCAGATGCACAGGCCGGGCACCAGGTTCGGGATCGTCGGCGTCGATGTCAGGGTCGGGCGGAAGCTGCCCATCGAGCAGGTCCGTGTCCGATCGGGACGTCATGTTCCACCTTCCGCGGCGACCGCCGCCGCTGCCGCTCGTGCTGCCGGATGCAGGTACTGCCCACCCCGTGGACAGAGCCCACCGTCGCCGTCGAACCGGTAGAGCAGGGGTTCGCCGGTAGGAAGGTTCAGGTCCGCGATCTCACCGTCCGTCAGGTCGTCCATGCAGGCGCACAGTGCCCGCAGTGAGTTGCCGTGCGCGACGACGAGCACCGACCTCCCGTCGCGGAGCAGTGGGATGATGCAGTCCGACAAGACGGGTCGTACTCGGCGGATGACGTCGAGAAGCGATTCGGTTCGACGAACTGCCGGCCACGGCAGCCCACGAAGAGCCGGCGTCCGCCCCAGCGCCAACCACGCACAGATCGACATGCGTGGTGGCCGACCCGTGCGGGTCCGACGCATGGCAAAAAACTCCTCCGTCCCCAACGCCGCCTTCGCGCCTTGCTTCGACATGCCGGTGAGGGCGCCGTAGTTCCGCTCGTTCAACCGCCACGTGGACTCGATCGGCGCCCCACGTCCGAGGAGGTCGGTAACGATCTCCGCCGTGTGCAGAGCCCGCTCGAGTGTCGACGTGAGCAGATGGTCCGGTCGAATGCCGGCGTGCAGCAGCAGCGACCCTGCCCGGGTCGCTTCCGTGATGCCCTTCTCGGTCAACGCCGCGTCCCGCAACCCGGTGAAGATTCCGGCAGCGTTGGCCGTGCTCTGCCCGTGGCGGAGCAGCACCAGTTGCCCGGTCACAGGGTGTCCCAGGGCAGCGAGGCGTCGAACCCGACCGGGTCGACCGGCACCACGAGTACCGGGCGGTGCTGCTGATGGGCCAGCCGTGCGGCAACCGACCCCGTGAAGAACTCCGCGATCCGCCCACCTGCCGTCCTGGTTCCGACGACCAGCATCACCGCGTCGCGGTCCTCCGCCACCTGCGACAATGCCCGGCTGGCATCTCCGATCCGCGGGACGAACGAGACGTCGACGCCGTAGGTCGAGGCGGCGGCACGAACTGTCGTCTCGTCGCCGTCTGACAGGCCGCGCGGGGTCGTGTCAGCGGTGTCAGGGTCGATCGGCTCCATCATCACCGACCCGTCCGGACGCGTACCGAGATCAACGAGCGAGGTGTCGACGCTAACGCACACCAGCGTCGTACCGAAGCGACGAGCGATGGATGCCGCCACCTCGACGACCCCCGGCGCGAAGCCTGGAAGGACACCGACCACGACTGGTCCGCTTCCGACTGGTTCTGACACAACACTCCCTACCTCGGGCGCGCAAAGGCGCGACTAGCTGAGATAGGGACTGTTGTCGACGAAGCGTCGAGGTTGTGTCCGGTAAGCCCCACTACCGAGCCCGAAGACACTGTCAGTATGTACCCGGAGAGCTGGTCGCGCGAGCCGCCTCACTCACTCGTCACGTTCCGGGACCGACAGCCGTCAGGATCGGGAGCGCTGCGCGTCGCTACGCGATGCCTTCGGCCACCCCTGACATCACCGCCCGCTGAACACCACGTGATCATCGGGGCTGCGGCTCCGATGGGGTCACCGCCGGGTGACGGATGCGGTGACGAAGCTCTGAAATCATGGCTACCTCCGCGGGGTCCAACAAAGGTCAACGCGGGTGTCAATCGGAGGGTTTCGGCACCCTGGCACAGGGCCCAAGAGTTCCGCAAGCTCCGCAACAAGGTAGCCGGTTGCGGCATGGACTCCGATCTTGCGTCACTGGTTTCGACACCCCGACCGGGCCTACAGCGCTGTCGCTGGATTACGGTCGAATCGTGGCAAGGGCACCCGTCAACGATTTTTGACGATCAGCCAACCCGTGAACCGCTGCGTTTCCGCACGAAGGACGCAGCAAGCATCGGGAGCGCAAGGAGGCAGGGCCAGATCGCTGCTCGCTCCAGCAGCCCGCCCCACTGCGTGTCCAAACGCAGCACGAAGATTACGGCCAAGAAGCAACAAGCCACACCAACTGCTAGACCAGTCCACCAAAGCGACCCCCCGGCTTGCGCGAGCACCAGGGCGTGCAGAGCAAGAGCGACCGGTTGAAGGACGATCCCTGGCAGGGACGCCAGGGTATGAAGCTCGAGATAGCGATCGAGGGGCAGCAAACCCGTGGCCGCTGCGCTCGACGAAGAAGCAGGTGATCCGCCACGGTGCCGGCCTTGACTCACCGGCGTCGTACTGCTTGCGGTGATAGATGTTGGGCAGCTCGACGGGTCTCCCGAACTCACACCAAGCGATGGCGCCTGCACCATCGAAGACGAGAGCCGCATGCGCGATGCCCTCGGCGACCAGTCTCTGCTTGAATGTCGCCCGGCCGTAGTCGTCTCTCACCGTGTGCTCGGTGTCGCCGTGAAAGTACGAGCAATAGCATGCACCCCAGACCCCGCTGTGCTTCTGGGCGATGGCCACCAGGCAGGGAACGTTTCAAGCGAGAGAGGGCTGATCTGGTGTGAACTCGCCAAACGATTCATTAGACCGGACGCATGCGGAATCCTCAAGTATAACTCGGTTGTCCCATCGGACGACGGCGCATCTTACGACTGTGACGACGTGTCCCGCGCCCGCCGGCGGACCCTGCCCTCGGTCAGCTGTTAACCCGCCATGTCCCCACCCATGTGGACCATCTGACCTGATTCACGGCCGATTCCTTTGGCAGCACGACGCTCTCCACTCACACACTCTGAGTCTTCAGCTGAGCGCTGCGGACGCACGGATCTTGCCCGCGGCCAACTCGGCCCCCTTCAAGAACAACCCTCGTTTATCCCGATCGGCCACGCTGACTCGACCAGCGATGCGCCTGCAGACCAGCGACAGCGCCGGTGAATTTCTAGAGTATGCCAACCGCTTGCGAGCATGACCACCGGCTGCCGCAAATGTGCTGGCAGCGATCGAAGTCGCGCTTTAGCCGGTTCGAAAGAACGCGATGCTTGCTACGCTGAGTGCAACGAGGCCTCACACTATTTCTCAAGAATCCTTTATTCTCTGCTTAAGCGGCAACCTTGACCACCGCTGAGCAATGAGGATTCGTTGATCTTGACCTATTAACTTTTGGAGAGATTCGCGCACTATCCAAAAACTAATACCAAGGGTCTGCTACTCTCGATCTGCAGCGACCGAGCTTAAGTGATCGCTGGCTCTGCTTTCTTTCTCCTCTATAAAGCCAATTGCGTCCTGCCGGTTCACAGCGTTCCGCCACCGCACAACCCACTTGGCCACAGCTCTTGCAAGTCTACCCGACGGACTGTCGTCGCCATGTTTCCAATGCCCATGCTTTAGGTCCGACGAATAAATAGGTCCGATCTGCAGAGCAAAATCTCTTCCAGTAATGCTATCCTTGCAAAGTATCTCTATCACCAAGCGAGTCCTTGGATCATGCTGAGAATCATAAATCCCCGGTTCCACGAGCTTTAGATCCAGCAAATCTCGAACCTGGCGTGAACCATCGGCTGTTGCATCGGCAATATCGCCACAACCCAGCTCAGTAAGTCGGACGCGGCTGAAATTTGTTAAGTCATCCGCCCTTAGATTTATGACGCGAGTTCGCCGCTGCTCGAGACGAAGTGCATCTTGCACGCTTAAGGGCAAGGGAACTCGGAGTAAGTTTTTTGCTTGCTGATCGAACTCACGATCAATAAAAGGAATAAGAACGGCAGCATAAATACGGATATCCACAATTGATCGAAGGGGGCTCCCGTTCATGATCTTGATCTGGGTCACATGCTTGCCGTCGTAAACTCGTTCCCGAAGGACACGAGACGACCTGAGTCTCGGTCGTAGCACAATTCGCCCGAACGCGTAGCTTAGAAATGCCGCGATAAACGCGGCGGTGACAGCGATGATTCCGTCGTGGATCACTCCCGCCATCCTCCGAGCGCGAGGGCTTTCGTGGAAAGCTCAACGAGGCTTGTCGAAGGAAGATACTCGGGTGAGACTAGGGCACCCCTGTTCTTGGCTTCAAGCATTTCAGGGAGCCGGTGCAAGGCAACCTTGGCGGACATCAGTACGCTCCACAGACCACAGTTACCTTCAATTTGCTGACTGACCGCCAAAAACCCCCCCAGGTAAGCTAGATCTTTCGTGAAGGCCCCTTGGCGAGTCGGTCTCACAAGGCCTCTCTTGCAACGGATGGCGATATCTACAGCTCGACTCGGCTCGAAGTGCTGTGTGAGGAAGTCTAGGACCTCGAATATTCCATTCGTCTGAGCAGTTTGTGCCGCAATAGCGCGTGCCGCATAGATGCGATTCGTATTGTCGCTTGCGACGCCAAGGTGGTGCTCGTTATAGACTGCCAGTCCCTCTTCTGTCCATGCATCTGAGTCATGTGATGAAAGCAATTCGGTGACTTGCTGAGCGTCCGAGTTAGCTCTTCGAAATGCATGGGTCCCAATTTCGTGAACAACCAACCGCAGCACTTCGTCGTGACTAAATACTTCCTGATCACGAACTCGAATTGTATGACCAGACACGCTTGCCTTTGCGCCAGACTGCATGTCAAGCCTTACAACGAACCGGCTTGGCAGGACTTGAGTAACAACCTCACTGAAAACATCGAAAACCCCGTTAGACGGAATGTTCTTCCTCTCGGGTAGTGCGTCTCGTTCCAGGATGCTGTTCGCCGAGCGTATGAGGTCGTCGGACGGTGATCCGTACCTATTTTCCGACCACTCCAGAAATTCATGCGACTTATGCTCGGATCCGGCCAACTCTAATCCCTCAGCAAGGTTAAGCAATGAGCCAGCGTGGCCTGGAAGAACCTGCTCGATCCGTGCCGCCGCGGTTCTGAGTCGTTCTGAGGCAAGATCTGAGTTCGGCTCGAGCACCCAGGAGAGAGAACTTTTTTTACCGCTTTTCGCGTAATTGATCAAGTCAGCCCGGTCTTGCGTAATCGAACGCGGGGTCAGCCGTTTTAGAAAGTGCAAACTCCGTGTCGCCGCCTTGTACTCCTCGAGAGCTTGCTCAACGCGCATTTCCGGATGGTCGCACATGGAAGACTCGTTTGTCTAGAAGGTCATGGACACGGTCGAAGCGCAGTCGGCAGCGAAACCTTTCGGGTTATGTCGGTTGCCGTTCTGGACTGCAATCGATGCAGTTTGCCAAGACGTCAAGGGGGTTGACTAGCGGGTCGGCGATCCGATCGGTTGAGGAAGCGAAGATCTGAAACCAGTGAGCTCTACAGCGACCTTCGACGCGGCCCAACCCAGCTACCGTCGCTAACTAGACGCCGCCGTTTATTTCGCTCTGAGTCACGCTCCGTGCCACAGTGCCTGAGTCATCGAATCAAGGTGGCCGCTGATCGGTGGCCCTCCAGGTGGTTGCGTCACGCCGAGCCTCCGATCGACCCGCGCCGCTCGTTCTTGCGGCTCATTGCTAACTTTTTCTTCGGTAGTCCTGCAACTCTGATCGCTCGCTGAATTGTGGACCCCCAGGCTGGAGGCGCTCTAGCTTGCTGCTCACGCACTATGAAGGAAGTACGGCGGCGACCAACCGAGCAGCCGCTGGTGCCAGCGCGACATCGGGTAGTCCCAGGGCACCCGGCCGACGCTGCCATCGTTGGCCGGTGCGTCGCTGGAGTAGATGAGGCCGCCACCGGCGTAGATGGCGACGTGGCCGGCTGAGTTGCCGACGGCGGAGCCGTCCCACCAGAGGATCGCGCCGCGAGGAATGTCGGTGGTGTCGGTGTGCATCTGGCCGGCGTCGATGATCGTCTGGGCGGCCTGGCGGGCGGTTGCTTCACCGGAGCCGTGCCAGCCGTACGCGCGGGCGACGAGGGCGAGGCAGGCGCGGTGCCACTGGTGGGTGCCGCTGTCGATCTGGGCCTGCTCGAAGGCGAGGGCTTGGTTGCAGGTGTTCGGGTTCTTGTGGCCGGGGGCGAAGACTCCGTCGAGGGGGCAGGCGCCGGTGCCGACAGCCGCGGCGTCGGCGGTAATCCCCGTGCAGCCGCCGGAGCTGACAGCGGCCAGGCCCGCGGACGTTAAGTCCGAGCCGGCGTGGGTCAGGTCGATGCCGGCTCGGGCGGCGATCTGGCGGGCCTCGGGGATGAATTTCGTGTAGTGGTTCGGGTCGGCGTTGATCTGGACGGCGTGGATGGCCGCGGCCGGCGTCATCGACTGCCAGCCGGGGATGGCGACGAGACCGGTCCCGCCGGGACCATGGGCCTTGCCGTCGTGCTGAGGTCCGAGCAGGAAGGACTGAGTGGCGTAGACCGGGTCCATGCGTTGGGCCTCGGTGCCCCAACTCGAGCGCTGCTGGAACAGGCCGCGGCTGTCGGGCCCGGCGGTGTCGCCGTAGTCGACGTTGACCAGGTCCGATTCGCCGACCGCGGCGACGAGAGTGACCAGCGCAGCCTGTCCGGAGAATCCGAGCGAGCGGACGACTTGGTCGATCGTCCGGGCGTTGCGGATCTGCTGTGCGGACACGGATCCGCCCGCCGCCGTTGCCGTTTCGCTCACCGCCGCGGTGTCGGTGCATCCCGTCGACGCGCTCTGGGTGGCCAGGAAGCCACCAGCCGGGAGGGCGACCGCGAGACCGAGCACCAGGACAAGCCCTGCAAGCATGCGCCCAATCACCTCAGCCTCACCGTTCCCATGACTAGATGGTAACCACAGTTACCATTTGACACGAGTGATGTTCGCCAGGATCTTTCAGCGGGCCAGTGCGCGGACGGTCTCGGGGCTGGGCTGCAGCGGTCGATCAGCCGGTCCCTTGACGTACGGGCCGACGAAGATGATCTTGTGCCGGCCTTCGCTGGGGTACCACTGGTGTCGTCGGTGCATGGACACGATCCAGCGGTGCGACCAGCTCCGCGGCGTGAGACCGGAGGCGTCCGGCTCGCACTGCCGTGACCGTCGCGTCCGGAGCGCGACGACCCGCACATCCGCCGGGTCCCCGGCCTGCTGGTGCCGAGGCCCGCGTCCGGTCGAGTGCTGAGGCGTGGTCTCGGTGAGAGACTGCTCGCACAGCCGCCAGAACGCCAGCAGGAACCGGGGCAAGAAGTGGCAGTCATGATCGTTGACCGGCTCACCTGCGGTGTGGCTGCCGACCCGTTCCGCCCTCGGTGGTCCCGGGTCGGTCCGATCCGCGCGCATCTTCCGGACCAATGCCTGTGTGGTGGCAACACATCCGGCGAGCTCGTCCTCGGCGTAGTGCCGGCCGGCCGACCACCAGTGGTCACCGAGCAGCGCCATCGGCGGACCGAGTCTGTTGTCGGCCCCGGGATCGCCCCAGCACATCATCCGGGTGGTCGGAACGAGCGGGACGTCTTCGAGGCTGTCGAAGTGGGCCGGACCCCAGACGCGTCCGCGGTCGACGGTCTGGCTGGGGAACCAGGCCAGCGCCCGCGGCAACATCAGGTGCTCCGTACCCGCACTCAACATCGGCAGCGGTTGGGGCAGCAGCAGGAACCCCGACGTGAGGTCGGGCTCCGGAACTGTCTCGGCGATGTTGTCGTAGTCGAGAGTGTTGGCGGCCGCGATGCAGACGTCGACCATGTCCGGGGTGAGGACGTACGCCGGCAGCCGGCGCAGACGCTCCGAGCGGTCGGCGCCACAGCGGACCGCCAGCCTGATCGGGTCGTGGACCGGCTGCGCGGCCAGCCCCAGCTCCAGCGAGCGCCGTGTGAGCTCCGACGCGCTCGCACCGTCGGGGAGGTCTTCCCACTCGGTGAGTGCACGCGCGAGGTGCCGAACCACCGGCGCCGGTTGCAGCTGTCTCCTTGGCTTCGGCAGCGTCGCGCTGCGATAGAAAACGGCCAGATCGTCCCGGCAGCGCACCGCCGTCCGTGCGGCCTCGACCGCGCACCACCGGTCGCCAGACCACCGTGGCAGCGGCCGCACCGGTACGGTCACCGACCAGGTCATCCCCACCGCCCGGTGAGCGAGCGGTCCAGCTGCATGAACCCGCGGTCGCGATGGCCGAGGTAGACCCGCTCGAGGTCTTCCCACAGGCCGGCGCGTTCCTCCCGGTCTGCTCCCCCGCGCCACTCGGCCGTGTCGCCGGCCACCAGCGCCGCGGCCAGGCACTCGGCCCGGACCGGGCAGCGTGCGCAGGTCGGACGATCAGCGCGTCCGCTGTCGCGGCAGGCCGCTCCGTCGACCCACTCCACCAGCTGCCAGTCGACGCTGATCTGCAGCTGCCGGATCACCGACGCCCGGTACTGCTGCTCCGCGAGCGTCATGATCACCGACCCGTCGACCGGTGTGTCGCTCATCGGTGCTGCCGCGTCGGCGCGGGAGCCGATCGGTGCTTCCGATTGTCAGAGGCGTGCCCCATCCTGATCGTCATGGCTGGAAGCCAACCGCTCCCCCATCCGGTCGACCATGAACCGGCACTGCAGCCAGACCGAACTGGCACTGCACGTCCGACGGCCGTCACCGAGTGGACCGGCGCGCTCGCCGTCGCCCTGCAGGAGGCCACTCGCGAGACGCAGGAGTCGTTCGCCCACCGCCTCGGCCTCTCGACCCGCGGTGTCGCTCGCTGGCACGAACGGCCCGACAGCCGGCTTCGCACCGAGACCGCAGCCCTGCTCGACACCGTGCTGACCGGTCTCGCCCCTGCCGAGCGGGAACGTTTCTCGCTGCTGATGGCGATCGACCGTGCCCGACCCGAACCGGAGCCCGACGGCGACTGGATCCGCCGCGTCGCCCAGCAGTCCTCGACCGAGGCACTGCTGCGCTCCGGACGGCTGTCGGCCGACGTGCTGCCGACTCTGGTCCAGGAGGTCATGAGTCTGGCCAACGGCTACGACACCGAGTCGCGGCTGGCCGGTCTGCGGCACGCCCGCGACGTCAGCGAGGTCGCCAGCACGCTCGCGGACCGGACGCGACGGCCGTCCGAGCTGGTCGACCTCTACGCTTCGCTCGGCCAGCTGAACGCGCTGATGGCCTCGCTCGCCTTCGACCTCGACCGGTGGGATGCGGCCGAGACGCTGGCAAGGACCGCGTCGAGCTATGCAGATATGTCCGGACACAGTTCCTTGCACGCCTGGACCCTCGGTCTACGGGCCACGCTCGCGTTCTGGCGGGCCGACCCTCGGCTCGCCCTCGACCACGTCGACCACGGCCTCGCGATCGCTCCAATGGGTGCCCCCAGCTACCGGCTGCACCACATCGAGGCCCGCGCTCACGCCGTGGCCGGCAACGTCGAGGGCGTCCGTGCCTCGATCGGGGCCGCCAACGCCCAGCTCGACTTTATGGAGGGGCTTCGTGACGACCTCCACGACGGCATCGGCGGTGAGTTCGCCTTCGGCTACGTCCGGGGCACCGCGTGCGCCGGAGCCGCCTGGCTGCGCGTCGGCGACGGACACCAGGCCCTCAAGACGACCTACCGCGCGATCCGGGCCCTGGTCAGCGACCCAGCGCCGTCGACGAACGTGGTCAACGGCCTGCTCATCGACGGCGCCGCTGCCAGTGCGCTCGACGGCGACATCGCCACCGCCCGAGCCCTGATAACCCCCGCGCTCGACCTGAGCCCTGACCGCAGCACGGTCTCCACAACAGGCCGACTCAAGAACGTGCTCACGGTCCTCCGACCCCTGGAAGCGAACCGGGAAGCACGCGAGCTCGCGGAACAGGCCGAGGCCTACCTCGCTGCCGGTCGACTCGCCGCGGAAGCCGCGAAGCCGCGGCCGCTCGGCGATTGACCCGAGCTTCGACTAGGTCGGACTGTCGGAAGGCAGCCGTACCGTGGCCCCACGAACCGCTTGAAAGGAAGCACCATGACGATCGTCGATCCTGCCAGCGTGGACTGGACAAAGCAGAGCGACCTCGGGTCGTGCTCTCCGCCAGGGCGGGTATCTCCGAGGCCGTCGCGGAGGCCAAGCGGCGAGGCCTCGCTCCCTGATCACGCCGGCCCGGCTGCGACCGCACCTGCATCAGATGACGGCGAGAAGAGCCTGCTCGTGCGCCGGCGACAATCCAATCTCCGAGGCGCGTTCCCGGCCGTCGACGAGGCCGCCCAACTGCATCCACGACCAGGTCGCGGCTGCAGTCCCGGCGATCGGACGGGAGCTGAGCCCCGCGTCGAAGGCACGGGTGCTGTCGAGCTTCCACACGCCGTCCGCCGTGCGCCACAGCGGCAGCTCCGACCATTGCCGCACACCTAGGCGCGTGAGGATGTCGGGAGGCACCCAGCTCACCTCGGCACTCGATCCGGTGACCGAGCGACAGGCGTCGATCAGATCCTTGAACGTGGTCTGCCGCACCGGGCCGGCGATGGTGAACGCTCGGGACAGGTGGAGCTCGGAGCAGCGGAGGGTGAAGTCGGCGAGGTCGCGGACGTCGATGGGCTGGATGTGGCGTTCGGCTGGCGCAGGGGCGATCACCCGTTTCCCGGTGGCGACACGGTTGAGCCACCACACCAGCCGACCTACATATTCGCGCGGCCCGAGCACCACACCGGGACGAAGAACCGTCGACCGGCTCGGACCGAAGACCTCGTGCACGGCGGCCTCGCACCCGGCCTTCTGGTAGCCGTAGCGGGTGGGCCCGTCCTCGGTGTCCGTGCCGAAGTCGGGCCCGGCGTCGGCCGGCGCCTCGAGGAGCGGGGATGCCTCGTCGAGCGGCGCGACCGGCCAGCCGGCGTAGGCACTGACCGACGACATGAAGACGAGGTGACCGGCGACCGGCTCGAGCGCTCGGGTGACCGCCAGCACGTTCCGTGGGACATAGCCGGAGCAGTCGATCACAACGGACCAAGGGCCGGAGCGGACCAGCGCGGCGATCGACTCGGCATCTCCTCGGTCGCCCCGGATCACTTGCACGCCCATGACGTCGGTGTCGCTCACCCCGCGGTTGAAGGTCGTCACCTCGTGCCCGGCGCTCAGGGCGGCCTCGACCACGGCACGGCCGATGAAGCCCGTGCCACCGAGGACGAGCAGCCTCACCGCGACTTCTTCGCCTTGCCGCCCGGGCCGCCGTCCAAACCTTCCAGAGCACGGATCCGGTCGAGCATCGCCGTGACCTGGTCCATGCTCTCCGGGCTCAGGCCCTGTGCCCGCACCATCAGCTCCTTGGCCCGCGGGTCCTTGATCGCCGACAGCGCGTCCAGCTCGGAGTTGAGGGTGTCTTCCATGGTCGGGTCGAAGAAGTAGCCGATCGGCACCCCGAAGAGCTCGGCAATGGCGGCCAGCAGCCGCGCCGACGGGTTGTCCCGACGCCCGGACCGCAGGTGCGACAGATGAACACCCGACACGGTGATCCCGCGCTCAGCCAACGCCGCGGCGGCCGTGTCGTTCGAGTACAAGCCGCTTCTGGTGGGAGCCGGAACGGTGGCGAAGAGATGGTTCACCTTCTCGGCCAGGCCGGGGATGCCGTCCGACGCCACGATCCTCCTCACAGGCCAGCTGTCCTCTCGGCGCGAGTGTCCCACAATCGCTGAACTGTGGAACGCGCGCACGCTCAACCACCAAACTTTCGATTACAACCTGGGCCTGCCGAGACGCGCAATGTCAGTCAACGGGCTCCGGATCCTCGTCCTTCCTACGCCGTGCGAGTCGTTGGGTCAGGCCACCACCGACGTTGGAGGCGGCGGTCCGCGCGCTGCCGAGGGTCTTGACCCCGAACCGTCGAGCGGCCTCGACCCCGTCGACCCCTGTCTCCAGTGCGAGGTCCTTCATGTCAGTGGCGGCCGCCACCCATGCCTTCGCTTCGAGCGCCTGGCGGTCCGAGTCGATGCCCAGGCGGGCGTGAAAAGCGACGACGCCGTCTCCGACCTGGTTGCTCGAGCGCGTCACGGCGTGGGAGGCGATCGGATGGAGGAGCACCTGTGCGTCGGCGGTCACCGACGCGGCATCCATCCGCGCCATCAGGCGTTCGGTGCTGCGCCCGATCGCCTCTCGCCGGTGACTGCGGGCGGCCTGCAGCGCGATGCGATGCCGGTCGAGTTCGTCAGGACTCGCGTCGAGCACGCGGTCTAGTTCCAGGACGGCGATCGCGTCCTGAAGCTGGAAACAGCGGGCCAGCACGGCAAGCCATTCACCGACCTTCTCCTCGGCCTCCTTCGTCACCTTCGCCAGGTCGGGTGCCTGCTTCTTCTTCTCCATCTTCTGGGCCAGCGCGTCGAGCTGGAACAGGGCATACGACTGCGCCTGTGCGACCGTCAGGGAGGTGGCCTGGATCTTCGACCACGTGGTCTCCGACACGCGGCCGGTGTGTTCGCGGATCGTCATCGCCTCGTCGATGACCGAGCCCACGCCGACCAGCTGAGCCAGCGCGGCGTCCCGTTGCGCGCGAAGGACGTCACTGACCTTCTCGTCGATCACGGCGAGATAGTCGGTGATCTCGTCCATTGTCTGCTGCATCGCCAACTGGGCCATGATGCCGGCCGCACCCGCCAGGATCGCCGGGTTCGTCAGCATCGACGTGGGCGTTGTCGTCTTGACGATCTCGAGGATGTGCTTGGTCTGCTTGCCCTTATCGACAACGATCGCCCGAGCGACATCCGAGGACGAGCCGGTCATCAGCTGACCGGTCTTCATCGCTTGCGCCGACTTCTCCGTCAGCTTGACCCAACGTCCCGAGGTCGCCGCGAGCTCCGAGCCGGCCTGCGCGAGGCCTGCGCCCGTGCTGAGGGCCGATCCCAGGCGTTCGTGCAGCCCGAGGTCCCGGGACGGCAGATTGGCTGAGGAGAGAAAGCGCTCGACGGCCGACGACTCCCCGATGACAGCGATTCCCTCGTCGTCGGTGATCAGCTCGATCTCATTGCTCACTGGAGGCGCTCCGGATTCTGAAAGGGGGCCGGACCCGACGAAGAATACGTGCCCAGAGCGCTTCCGGAGGCGGAAGGCAGCCAAATCGTCAGAAAGCACGCTTGGCATGTGCCCTAACTACAGTTACCATTACAACCATGCCTGATGACCTTGAGTACGCCGAGCCGGTCGGCGCGGGATACGGATCCCGCCCGGTCTCGGTCGACCTCGTTCGGGGTCAGAGGCTGACCGCGGTCGCGTCTTCGGGGGGAGACCGCGCGGTGCGACGACTGGCTGGTCCACGGCGCGACAGGGTGTGGCCCGCGGACCAGCTGGCCAACGCCCAATGGCCGGACAGCCACCGCATCCTGGTCTGCAGCCTGGCCGGCGGCGTAGGCCGTACGACGCTCGTCGGGCTGATCGCCGGCACCCTCGCTTCCGCGCTCCCCGCACAGCAGCACGCGATGCGTCGGCTCGTGGTGGGCGAGGTCGAACCGGACACCGTCACCACGATTCGGCGGAGGTGGAAAGGCATTAGCCCGCTCGTTGACCTCCAGGACCGAGCGGGAGTCCCGAGCGAGACCTCCGGGCTAGCCGTCCTCGACGTTTCCGCTGGCCTTGCGCCCTGCCTGCGAGCCGTCACCGCATCGCCCTCGGCCGCCGTTGTGCTGGTCGTTCGTCCGGACCAGCACAGCCTGAACGATCTCGCCTCGGCGCTGGCCTGGCTGCACTCGACGGGTGAGCTTCCTCGTTCTCGGACCGTGGTCGTAATCAACGACCAGCTGGGGTCGTCAGACCGGCGAAGCCGGGCGACCGCCACCGCGCTGGGTATCCGCACCACCACCGTCCGGCGACTGCCGGCGGATCGATCGCTCGGACCCCTCGGGTCGCTACCGCCGCACGGGCAGCTGCGACCAAGTCTTCGCCTGATCCTCACCCAGCTGTGTCTCGACATCCACCGCGTCACCATCCCGCGCTGACCCGCCCATCCCCTCCGGAGGACCCATGCCCAGATTCGTCCGCCTGCTCACCATCGGCTACGTCACGCTCGCCGGCGTCCTGACGCCTACCGTCGCTGTCGCCGCACCCAAGGGCGGCAAGAACGTGGTGGAGGGCCCGGACATCGCCGCCGGGGCGCAGAACGCCCCCGGGAGCGCTGCGATCGGCGACCTGATCAACACCATCGGCTTCTACGCGATCGTCGCCTGCCTGGTCGGCCTGCTGCTCTCGGGGCTCATCCTCGCCATCGGGCCGCGGCTCGGCTTCCACCAGGCCAGCACCGTAGGGAAGGTCGGGATCTTCGCCTCGCTCGGCGTTGCGTTCCTGGTCGGGATCTCGGCAACTCTGATCAACTTCTTCTACAACGCCGGAGCATGAGCCGAGGCGGTACGCGAAGGAGAGCACCGTGGCCCAAACCTCCCGTCGGACTGTTGCCGTGATCGTCGGGCTGGTCGTCGTGCTCGGAGTCGTCGCCCTCGTGGCCTACACGGCCGGCCGGAGCGGGACCGCCACGCCGCCGCCCACCACTCCGCAGACCCCGGCGACCTCCGCGGCTCCGACCCCTTCGCCGAGCCCGAGCTATTCCCCGACGAACCAGCAAGGGTCGCCCGAGCCGGCGCTCACCACGGGCAACGTAACCACCGCCGCCGGCGGCCACACCACCGGACCGGACGGAGTGCCGCTCGGCTACGCCCATGACCGGTCGGGCGCCATCGCCGCAGCCACCAACTACCTGATGTGGATGAACTCGATCCGGATCAAGAACGCAACCACTGCCGCCAGCCTGGCGGCCGCCACCACCACTGACGCCGCGGCCAAGGGCAAGCTCGAGGCGTCCTTCGCCGATCTCCGCTCCGGCATGTCGTCGCTGAGCGAGGACCAGCCCGAGCCCGCGCGTGGCGCCTACGCCGTCCGCTCCTATTCCGCCACCGCGGCGCGCATCTACATCTGGGCGCCCGAGGTCACCAAGGACTCCGCTGGAGTGACCGACCAGGTCTGGCCGATCGTCGCCATCGACCTCACCTGGGCGCAGGACGACTGGAAGCTCGACGGCGCACTGATCTCCGCCACCGGCGGCGCCGCGGCCGACCCCACCGACCCGAGCGGCAACCCGACGCCCGCGGAGAAACACTCCATCCTGTCGCGGACCCCTGCCGATCCGGGCGAGATCACCGACACCGCCCGACAGACCTGGTTCGAGTATGCCGACGCGCCGCGGTAGAACCGCGCTCGTCGCCGCGGTGACGCTGCTGCTGGCGACCGGCCTGCTGGCCTCGGCAACTCCGAGGGCCGAGGCCGGCCCGTCGACGGACGAGCGCCGAGTGGTGGCCGAGCAGGTCGCCGCCGATGTCTGCCGGTCCGTACCGGAGATCCCCAAGCTGCCGAGCACCGTGGACGCCAACAAGGTGTGCCGATCGGTGATCGTCGAGAACGTCGACCCAGACGGCGACAACAGCGGTATCCGCGCAGCCTGCCAGGCCGCCCTTCCCGGCCCGGCGCGTGCCGCCGTCCCGTTCTGCGCCGAGGCTCTCGACAGGCTGCTCGACCCGGCACGGACGCTGTTCCTGGACAGGATCGCCCCGACCGCGCAGAAGCTGGCCTGCCTCGCCACCTCGCCCGGCGCCTACGATTGCCTCACCCAGCAGGTGCACCTCTGGCTCGAGCAGTCCATCGTCAGCCTCTGGCAGGGCCTGTTGACCGTCCTCACCGGGAACACTGCGGTGATCTCGTTGCTCGACGGCTGGCGCAACGCCGGGATCGTCTCGCTTTACAGCGACATCGGCAGCGTCGGCGCCGTCCTGCTGCTCGGCGTGCTGCTGATGTCCTTGATCATCTCGGCCATTCGGTTCGACTTCCGCCAGTTCGGCAACACGATCCTCGGCGTTGTCGTCTGGGGACTGTTCTGGTCCGGCGGGGTGAGTGCGGCCGTGCTGTTGATGAAGGCGTCCGACGAGATCTCCCGTTGGCTGGCCGGACGCCCTGACGCCACGGGCCACACCGACCTTGACCGCGCCGGCCAGCGGTTCGCCAGCTGGATCGAGTACATCTCCGACGCGACCGGCTCGCTTCCGCTCACCCCGTCCTACGAGCCCGGCAGTCTCACCGCGCTGCTCGTCTGCCTGTTGCTGATCGCCGCGATCGTCTCGACCCTAATCGCGCTGCTGATGCGCAATGTCGGTCTGCTCATGATCATCATGGCGCTGCCGCTCAGCCTGGCCGGCACCGCCGGACCACGGATGAGCCGCGAGTGGTTCTCCGCGGCCGTCCGGATGTTCGTCGCACTGCTGCTCGCCAAACCGTTGATCGTGATCGCGGTCAGGCTCGGCGCGGTGATGGTGTCGGTCCCGAACGTCGGCGAACCCCGGGCAACGTTCTCCGACGCACTGCTGGGCGTGGCGATCATCCTGGTCGCGGCGCTCCTGCCGGGGGTGGTCTACCGGTTCTCGGGAGGCCTGATGAACACCTCGGCCGGTTCCGGTCCACGGTCCGGCGGAGGGCTGAGCACGCAGACGGCGCAGTCCGCGCAGTCGACGATGGACATGACCCGGATGATCATGGATCGCAATGCTCCACGACCGGCGCTCGCCGTCGGCTCGGCCCGCGGGACAACTGCGGCCCGGACCGCGGGCGCCGGTGCCGGGGCCGCGGCCGGCCCGATCGGCCTGGCCGCCGTCGGCGCGGTGCTGGCCGCCGGCGCGCTCGAGTCCGGTGGACGCTGGATGGCCGGCCACGCCGCCACCGGCGGCGGCGTCCTCGGAGACGTCGAGGCGCCCCATGTGCCATCGCCGCCGATCTCGCGCGCCCCCTATGGCTCCGGAACCCCACGTACGCAGCCACAACAGCAGCCGGCACAGCCGGCCGCTGGCGCGTCGCAGCGCCCGCAGACCGCGGTGATCACCGTGCTCCAGCATCCACCGGCGGGCGCGGGCCGACCCGCACTGACACGTGACGACCCGACCAGCGTGATCATGCCCGGCACCATCGTCGAACCGACCAACGAGCTGCCGACCGCACCGCGTGCCCTGCCCTCGAAGGCGAGTGATCATGACTAGCCGACAGGTCCGCTTCGGGCCGCGGGAGTCGCGCGGCTGGCTGCTCGGGATGACGACGCCTCAGCTGCTGCTGGGCGTCGTGGCGGTCTGGACGACGACCCGCATCTTCGACACCGACACGGGAGCGGCCGCGCGGGCGGGTTGGATCCTGCTCGCCGCCGTCTGCCTGATCGTCGCCTTCCTTCCGCTGCGCGGACGGACGGTGGTCGAGTACCTGCCGGTCGCCGTCAACTACTGGGCGCAGCGGGCCAGCGGCCACGACATCTACCGAGGGGGCGTGTTCCGGATGTCCCGTGACGATGCGGCTTCGATGTTCCTGCCCGGGGACCTCGCCCACCTGCAGCTGATCACCTTCACCGTCGCCGGCAGTGACGAGGCCGAGATCGCCGTGGTCCACGACTCCCACCTCAAGACCTACACCGCCGTTCTCGTACTCGAGGGTTCGACCTTCGCGCTGCTGGAGACGACGGTGCAGACCGCCCGGGTCGACGCCTGGGGCACCCTGCTGGCCCAGCTCTGCACCGAGGGCAGCGCGATCGCCCGCCTGCAGATCCTCGAGCGGACGCTGCCCGACTCCGGCGACGCGCTGCTGCGCGACTGGACCCGGCGCGGTGTCCACGACGGATCCCTGCAGGCTGCCAACTACGAGCAGCTGCTCGCCGCGGTCGACGGCTCGACCCAGGCGCACGAGTGCTTCGTCGCGGTGAGCGTCGACGCCCGTCGGGCCGGCGCGGAGATCCGGCAGGCCGGCGGCGGGCACGAAGGCGCCGCCGCCGTGGTGCTGCGTGAGCTGGACAAGATCGCCGACGGGCTGAGGACCGCCGGCGTCCGGGTGGACGGTTGGTGCCCGCCCCGACTGCTCGGTGAGGTGATCAGGACCGCCTACGATCCGGCCGCCCGCTCGATGGTGCAGCGACGTGGCGGCGGGACGGCGGACACCGTCGGCGGCGACATGGGCTTGCCGTCCGGCGTCGACCCGAGGGTCTGCGGGCCGATGCGGGCCGAGAACGTCTGGTCGCACTACCGCACCGACTCCGCCGTCCACCGCTGTTGGTGGATCCTGCAGTGGCCGCGTCAGTACGTCGACTCCGGCTTCCTCTCGCCGTTGCTGCTGTCCAGCCAGCACCGGCGGACGGTGTCGATCGTCCTCGAGCCGTTGGGCCCCAGCCGGGCGAACCGCCGGGTGACGCTACGACAGTCGGGGGTGACCTCGGAGGCGGCGCTCCGGCAGCGGTTTCGGCGCCGCACCACCCGGCGGCAGGAGGTCGAGGCCGGCGACGTCGACCGTCGCGAGGCCGAGCTCGTCGCCGGTCACGGCCTGTACCGGATGCTCGGGTTCCTGTCGGTCTCCGCGGCCGACCTGCCCACCCTGGAGGCGGCTTCGGGAGAGATCGAGTCGTTGGCGCAGCGTTCGCAGCTCGAGGTGGCCCGGATGTCCGGCGAGCACGACCAGGCGTTCGGGGCGGCCGCGTTGCCGCTGGCCAGAGGTCTCCGGTGAGGCGCCGACCGACCCCGCTCGCGGACGGGCGATCTGATCTTCCCGTCACAGCCCCGAGGACGCCGTGGCGGACGCAGCAGCCCGTCCCGCAGACCGACAACCCGCTCTCCGACGTACTCGGCGCGCTGGATCTCGCGCCCGCCGGCCGCGGCCCGCGTGGACCCCACGCCGGTCGTGTTTTCCACCGGATGCACCTTCGCGCGCAGGAGGAGACCACCGCCCAGGTGGCCGGCACCTACCCCTTCGTCGCCGAACGCGGTTTCACCGCCGACGGCGCGTTCATCGGCCGTGACCGGTTCACCCGCGGCGCCTTCCGGTTCGACCCGTTCGAGCTCTACCGCGCAGGCCTGCTGCCGAACCCGAACGTCGCGATCTTCGGCACCATCGGCTCCGGCAAGTCGTCGCTGATCAAGACCCTGGCGCTCCGGCTGCTCGCCTTCGGGGTGCGGTTCATCAACCCAGCCGACACCAAGGGCGAGATGGCCGCGATGGCCCGGGCGGTCGGAGCGACCCTGGTCCAGCTCGGACCGGGGATGGGCAAGGCCCTGAACCCCCTGCACGCGCCGGCCCGTCCGCCCCACGTCGACGAACGCCGCTACATCGAGCTGATCGAACAGCACCGGCTGCTGCTGCTCAACGCGCTCGGCGCCACCGCCTCCGGCCGGCCGCTGAGCGCCCGTGAGGAGACCGGGGTAGAGCAGGCGCTGGCGCAGCTGACCCGTCAGTCCGACCACGTCGCCGCGGACCGGATGCGGCAGCCGAACCTCACTGAGTTCTGCGAACTGATGCTGAGCCCCACACCGGAGATGGCCGCGGCCATCCCGGTGCCGCTCTCGGTGCTGGCGGACGACTGCCTTGATCTCGCGCTGCGCTTCCGCGCGATGGTCAAGGGATCGTTGAAGGGCGTCTTCGACGGCGAGTCGGTCGAGGTGGACTGGGACCGGCCCGGGGTGGTGATCGACATCTCGCGGATCCGGGCCTCCGACGCGGGCGTCGCGCTCACCATGACCTGCGCGCAAGCCCTCGTCGACCAAATCCTCACCTTCACCGACCACCAGTGGGTACGGCTGCTCGACGAGTGCTGGCGACAGATCCGCTACCCGCACATTGTCCGCAGGATCTCGGAAGGCCAGAAGCTCGCCCGCGGCGACGACGTCACGTCGGGCTCGGCGACCCTGATCTCGCTGCACCGCATTTCCGACCTGATGGGCGCAGCCCCGGAGGTGCGCGACCTTGCCCTCGGTCTGCTGGCCGACTGCTCGACCCGAATCATGTACAACCAGGCCGACGACCAAATCCCGTTGACCCGGACGACGCTCAACCTGACCGACGTCGAGTCCGAGCTGCTGCCGAAGCTGCCGCAGGCGACCGCGCTCTGGAAGGTGGCGCAGCGTTCGTTCCTGGTCGACCACACCGTGCTGCGGGACGGGCTCGAGTGGGACCTGATTCAGACCGACTCACGGATGGGCAGCCACAAGTACGAGTCGATCCACAACCCTGATGCGGCGATGGCGGAAGAGCTTCGCGGCTCGGGGGTCGACGGCTCGGAATCGTTGGGGAGTTAGCGATGTGGCGTTGGTACACAGCTGAGGACCGCCGCCAGGCTGCGGCGCTGATCTTGCTGTTCGCGGTCGGCGGCATGTTCGTTGCGGCGCTGTCGCCCATGATCACCGGCCTGCTTCTCGCTCGCCTCTCGTGGGTCGGAAGTCCGATCCGGTCGCCGTGGATCACCTCCGCGATCCGCTTCTGGCAGCGCCCTTCCCGACCGGATCTGATCTTCGGAGGCAGCGCCGAGCCTGTTCTGTTCTGGGCCGTGACCGCACTCGTGATCATCGCCCTGTTGGTCGGCTACGGCTGG
This sequence comes from Microlunatus kandeliicorticis, assembly GCF_014137855.1. Lineage (GTDB taxonomy): Bacteria > Actinomycetota > Actinomycetes > Propionibacteriales > Propionibacteriaceae > Microlunatus > Microlunatus kandeliicorticis. Next base: position 510,736 of record NZ_JACGWT010000001.1, on the reverse strand, counting down.
TTCGCCGTCACCGCCTACGGACTGACGGCTCCGCTCGGCGCTGGCTTCGCCTCACGTGCCGATCTCGCACGAGACCTGTCGTTGGGCACCTGCCGTGCTCGGTCGAGGACGACCCGGCCCGATCTCGATCGGCGTGGGCGACGACGGGCTGGTGCGGGCACGATCGGGATTCCGTTGCACCGCTCGGCGATCGGCGGCAGCGCCCTCTGGCTGCCGTTGGAGAACGCGACCGGTGTGATCGCACCACAGCAGTCCGGGAAGACGCTGATGGACCTGCTGCACAAGGTGCTGGCCGCGCCGGGAGGTTTGATCGTCACCTCGACCAAGCTCGACCTGTTCCTGCTGACAGCGCGCGCCCGGGAGCGCGGCGGCTCGAGCGTGCGGGTGCTCGACCCGACCGGCGCGGTCCGCTGGCCGGCCCGTGTCCGCTGGAACCCGATCCGTGGCTGCGAGACGGTCCGCGCTGCGAAGCGCCGCGCCCAGGCGTTGCTCCGGGCAACCGCCGGCGACGGGCTCGACGGCGCCGCGGGCAACCACCACTTCTTCGAGCGTCGGGCGGTGGACGTGTTGACCGCGTACCTGCTGGCCGCCGGCATCTCCGGGGCGTCGGTGCCGGAGTTCGTCGGCTGGTGCCAGAACGACCTGGGGACCGAGGCTGCCACGATCCTCCGCACCCGGCCGGAGTTCGCCGCTGTCCGCCGGACGCTCCAGCAGGCTCAGGGTGTGGTCGACGAGACCCGGTCGGGCATCTGGGAGACGATCCGCGACTCGGTGGCCTGTCTGACCGATCCCGAGGTGATCGAGAACACGCTGCCCGGCCGGGGCTGGGACGAGTTCGACCCCGAGGACTTCATCCGCGGGGGCGGGACGGTCTACGTGATCGGGTCGGAGGACGACGCCGCATCGCAGGCTCCTCTGATCACCGCGTTCGTTCAGGACGTGCTCGACACCGCTCGACGGATGGCGATTGCGGGCAGCGCCTCAACCGGCCGCGAGCGGCTCACTCCCCCGTTCAGCGCCGTGCTCGACGAGATCGCCTCGATCTGCCCGCTGCCCGATCTGCCGGACACCTTGTCGGACTCGGCCGGCCGCGGGGTGCTGATCCACTACGCGCTGCAGTCGCCGGCCCAGGCGCAGGCCCGGTGGGGCAAGGCCGCCGCGACGCTCTTCGACAACACGACGGCGCTGACCATCTTTGGCGGGCTGAAGTCGGAGGAGACGCTCAAGTGGGCCTCGCTCCTGGTCGGCCGGCGGCTCGAGGAGCGACGGAGTCGTCAGACCGGCAGAGGCTGGACCGACATCGGGTCCATGCACATCGGCAGCGAGAGAACGGACATCCTCGACCCCGCAGCCGTCCGACAACTCCCGCGCGGCCGAGCGCTCCTGATCATGCGCTCAATGCCGGCGGCGATCGTTCGGCTCGTCCCGGCCTGGAAGCGTCCGGACTGGAAGCAGCTGCAGGCTGACGCAGGGGCGGTTCGGGCCGGGGAGGGTCGGCCGGTCGAAGCTACGCCTCCGGAGATCGGGGTCGCCGCATGAGTGAAGACGACTTCGACCCGTTCGACGAGCCCACCGACTTCTTCGGAGGCTCAGCTCGAGGCGAGAGCGAAGTCGAGAAGCTGCGGAAGGAGGTGGAAGCGCTCCGCACCGCGGTCGACCAGCAGCGCCGAGCGATCGAAGCCATCGACACCGTGCTCGGCAAGCTGATCGACGTCCGCGAGGGCAAGCTCAAGCGAGCGCCCTGGTGCTACCACGAGCCACCGCCGATGAAGGACGTCGACGTCCTCCCGACCTGGGTCGCCTGGTTCAACCTTCGATACGCACCGCTCGACCAGAACAAGCGCATCCCCTACTGCTGGCAGGAGCACCCTGGTCTCGCCGCGGAGATCGCGACGCTCGCGGTGAGTTGGCAGCGAGCGTTCCATGACGCCAAGGCGAACTCCGACGCCGCCCAGATGTGGCACGACCGGTGGCTACCGGGTTTCCAACAGCGAATGCATCTGTGGATTCCTGCGAACTGTCTCGACGATGACCATGGGATTGACGAGCGCCGTACCCACAGTTTGCAAAATCGACAAGCTTAATCAGAGCCGATCTGGGTAGCCACCCCCGACGGCGAGCTCAAGCTACATGCGCAAGCTTGGTCCCCTCGGTTGGAATGTCCTTTCGATGCGCATCTTGCGAGCCAATTGAATAGCAGACGAATCAAGCGGGCTGCCGGGACTTTCGCGACAAATCAAGGCAAGTTTCCGCAGTGGTACAGGAGGCTCTTGACCCGTGTCTTCCAGATTATTAATCAGCCTCTCGACGTAGGGGCCGACCTGCTCACCAGTTGGCCGTGCCGTCCTCGTCAGAAACCTGACCAGTTCTCTGCGCGATTCTTCAATTGGTTCAACATATCCGTGCTCAACTGGAAGCACGCGCGGCCGATCATCATTCTCGGCCGACCGAGGGGGTGCAATCATCATTCGTCGACCCAATTCGACCACGGAAGCCGAAGCAATGAGCCCGGCGGCAGACGCAACAGCACTAATGGCCTGACCGCTGCTGATAGACCCGGTCATGGACTCCACTGCGAGCACCGACGCCTCCTCCACCACAGCTCCGGCCGCCATCACCGAGGCGATCGGCACAATTTCTCGAGCGTGCTTACCGAGCTGCTTTGCTACAGCAGCTAACGAACCGCCAGATGACTTGGGATCGATCTTTTTGACCTGCCGCTCAATCCGAAGAACCGCGTAAATCATCTCTTGCTGAACGTTGCGGATTAGCACCGTGGGGTCGGAGACAGAACGAATAGCGCCGATTTCACCTATCGCGTCCATCAAGGATTCAGCAAGTCTAGTGGCAGGCGGCGGTGGTGGGGTGACGTAACCGCAGGCTTGAAGGATTGCCGCGAAATCTTGAACACCAACCTCCGCCAAACTGACCCACGAGGCCCAATTCTTCTCGCGGATTCCCAAGTGCGATCCCGAGACCAGCGAATCCCAGAAAGATTCATCGCGCTGAATCGCTCGCATAGTCTGGATCAAGCTAAGCAGCCTGAACTGGAGATCTGAGCGCGCAAGTATGAGCTCGCGCTCAGCAGTGAGGGGGACACCCTCAGGCGCGCGATCCCTCAACCGACTCTCTGCCTGATGCAGGCGACGAAGTGCTATCCGAAGCTCAGACTCATCGCGGTTCAGACCGCGGGCTCGAGAGAGATCGGACTCGAAGTAGCCCGTACCGCGAGCACCAGCCATGCGTGTCCCGTCTCTATCGCCATCGAAGGCAACCATGATCTCACCACCTGCAACGCGAGTTGACTCTCGTCCAACCGGACAGTGTGTGGCTCCGGCGCGGCTGACCCGCGTCGATGGGTAGAGCGCGGAGACTGTCGGCGTGGCTCAACGCGTAGAGGTATTGCTCGAAGACGACCTGGACGGATCGGAGGCGGCGGCGACCGTCGAGTTCGCGCTCGATGGGGCGTCGTACGAGATCGACCTGTCTGAGGTGCACATCGACGAGCTACGGGCGTCGTTCGCGCCGTGGCTGGAGAAGGCGCGACGCACCGGAGGGCGGCGTACGCAGCCGGACGCTCCCGCGCCAAGCCGTAAGTCGAGCGGCTCGACGCGGACCGACCCGGCGCAGACCGCGGCGATCCGGTCGTGGGCGAACGCGAACGGGCATGAGGTCAGTGCTCGTGGCCGGATACCGGCGAAGGTTCAGGAAGCCTTCCAGGCCGCGCACAGCTGACGGTCCGGTCGACCGAACCCGGTCCAGCGACCGCGCTGCCCTCGGCTCAGCGGGTCAGACCGCGGCTCGACTCGATCGACCGGTTGGCTGACTCGACGGGCTCGAAGCCTGCTCCTCGCGCCTCGGCGGCCGGTTCCGCCCCTTCGGCGACGAGTGGCGCCCGGTGGTTGAACATCCGGCGGGCTACGTCCGCACTGTCGCCCTGCAGTATCGGCCGGTCGAAGTCCCGACCGAGCAGCTCGAGTCGGTGGGTCTTCAGGTAGTGCCCGACCAGTCGCGTCTGCTGCTCGGAACTGAGCCGGCTCCAGCGGGAGTCGTCCGGCAACGGAAGCGCATCGGCCAGGAACAACCATTCGCCGCGCATCGTGCGGTCGACCGACGTCCAGGCTGCCCGAACCCGCTGCTCGAGCGGCTTGAAGCCGTCGTGGTTGCGGACCTCGACGATCGACGGCGGCACGAGCCCGGTCTCGCCTGCCGCGAGTCGCCGGTCGAGGTCGTTCATCACGGTCTGGTGGGCGGTGACGAGTGGGATGCCGTCGCGGCCGATCAGCCGGCGGACCTCGCCCGTGGCGAGGGCCCGCGCGACCTCCGCGTCCTCGCCGGCGGTGATCGCGGCGAGCGGGTGGCGGGCGCCGACCATCTCGTCAACGATGGTGTCGTAGCAGCGTTGGTACCAGTGCCGGGTGACGTGGACGCGCAGCTCGTCGCCGTCGAAGCGATCATCGGCGGCATGACGAACCGCGCGTTCGATCGCGCCCCGACGTAGGGCCTCGACGACGTGCACGACGGCCTCGGCTGCGTCCGCGTCGGCCCGCTTCCGGACCGCTCCGGCGGCCTGGAGCGTGCGGAGCGGCTCGAAGTCCGGCTGGAGTCGGCGCAGCAGCGCGGCGGTCTCCTCGGTCTGCTGGGCGTCGACCGGCTCATGCGGCAGCCCGAGTGAAGCACGTAGCCCGTTCATGTAGGCGTGCACGTACCAGTCCCGGAGGACACGACCGGCCGGGTTGTGCCTGATCGACCCGTCGGCGCCGAAGCGGGTGACCTTGATCAACTCGCGGGAGCGCTCTCGACCGGCTTCGAGCGCACGCCGACGCAGCTCGGACAGGTCCGTTCGAGCCGCCTGCTCGGCATCGTCACGGGTCCCGCGAACGACGGTCTCGGCGACAGCGCGTTCCACGGCTCAGTCCTCGAACCTGGCGACGTCGATCCCGAACTCGTCCAGGATCTCCTTGTCCGACATGGACTCGCGGAGCTCGCCCAGCGCGGCGTCGGCCTCCGCACGCGACCTGCACGCACGCTGCCGCAGGATCTCCGACGGGTCCCAGGCCGGATGCTCGAACTCCTCGGCGGCCGTCGGCTCGGGCTCATCGTGGTCGGCGTCCATGCGGATCCTCATCTCCCTCGCGTCAGAGCAGGCAGGTTCGCCGGCTCGGCTCGAAACTCGCGATCGGTCTGGGTGGGCTGGCCCAGCTCCTGTGCCCATCGCGCACAGTTCAGCACGGTCGCCAGGCCGGTGCTCTCGGCCAGGACCTGCGGGTGCCGTCGACCGAGGTCTGCGGCTGCTTCGGTCGGATCGATGCCGAGCCTGCCGGCGATGTGCAGTACGAAATCGATGCGCTGGTCGCGCGGGACCCGGTCCGCCCAGTCGCTGAGATTGCGATAGGCCAGGAGAGCCCGTCCCGGATCGTCCGGTGGACGCTCCCCGGTTCTCCGGTCTGCCAGCATCCACGCGGCGCCACGAGCACCCACCAGGATCTCGACCAGTCGCTCCGGACTCCCTTGCTGAAACGACGCCGGATCCTCTCCAGACGGCAGCTCGGCGGCGACCACGGCCAGGTGCCCGGAACCGGCCAGGGCCGACCAGGCACGTTCGACTGCTTTGACACCCGCGTCGTCGCCGTCGAAGGCCAGGCAGACCGTCGCGCCACCGAGTTGGCCGGCGAGCGCTCGACCGTGGTCGTCGGTGAAGGCGGTCCCGCAGGAGGCGACGCCGACGAGCCGTTTCCTCGAGGCCACCGAGGCCAGGTCGACGGCCACCGCGTCCAAGGCCCCCTCGCAGACGACGGCACGTGCTCCCCCAGCGATCTGACCCCAACCGCCGGCTCGCGTGTAGAGCACCTCGTGCTTGTGGAAGATCGCCGTCTCGGGCGAGTTCAGGTACTTCGGAGCGTCGATGGGGGCGTCGGGTCCGACGCGGGCGGTGAAGCCGACGAGCATGCCGTGGTGGTCCCGGAGCGGCAGCGTCAGACGGTCCCGGAAGCGGTCGATGAGCTGCCCGGTCCGGGCCCGGCCCGCGACGCCGGACTCCTCGATCCGAGTGTCGGTGTACCCGAGACTGCGCAGGTGATCGACCAGCGTCGTCCAACCCCTCGGCGCGTAGCCGATCTCGTGGCTGCCGACGGCCGCTCCGAGCCCGCGGCCCTCGAGGTAGCCGGGGACCCACGAGCCCGCGGCCCTGCGACGGAAGAACTCCTGGGTATCGGCGACGACGGCCAGCAGCACACGGTGATCGACCTCCGCGGGCGCCGTCGCCTCCGCCCGGCTACGCAGCGAGGCAGTTCGTTCGGCCGCCTCTGAAACCCGGTCCGCGAGCGCGCGAATGACGTGATCATCGGTGTGGTTGGTCTGGGTGGAGTCGATCAGCGCCTGGGCAGCTTCGACGACGCGCTGACCGGTGCGGCTGACGATCTCGGTGATCGGCACGTGCTCGACGGCGGCGAGCGGGTAGGCCCAGTGCGCCACGTAGGGGAACGAGAAGTCGTCGGAGCGAACGCCGTGGCTGCCCATCACCACGAAGGCGACGGACTCGGCCTCCACTTCGACGACGCCGCGACACTGCTCGGCTTCGCCGTCTGCGTGCAGGAGGACGTGGCCGAGTTCGTGCGCGAGGGTCTTGGCCGCCTGGGCACCGGTGAGGTCGTCGCGCACCCAGACCTCGCGTCGCTCGACGTCGGTGAGCCCGTTCGCCTCACCCAGCCTGTCCGCATCGCCGCGGAGCAGGCGGTAGCCGCGGGCGGACGTCTCGGCCACCAACGCGTACCAGAGCCCGGCGGGAGCGTCGCCGTCGAGCAGCCGGGGCTCTGACCGGCTGGGCAGCGGAGGTCCCTCGGTCTGCGCGATGTCGAAGACGGCTGCGGACCGGAAGCCGACGATCTTGCGGTCTGCACGGCTCCGCCCGTCCGGTTCCGCGTCAAGATCATCGTCGTTGCTCGTGACCCGCTTCGAGACGGGGGCCAGCACCTTGATCGACTTCTCACCGCGTCGGACCTGACGTCCCGCCGCCTTCCAGGTCGAGTAACCGGCGACTGCCGTGGCATCCGGACGCTGCGACGTGATCAACATCAGGTTGCGGAAGCTGTAGCGGTGCAGCCGACCGGCGAGGTCGAGCCAGTCCTGCCAGTTCTGGCCGGTCTCGATCGACTTGACCGCGGCCAGCAGCCGGGCGTGGAGTTCATCGACGCCCGGCGTCCGGCGAGCGTCTTCATCGGGCACGGTCGGCTCAGACGCGTTCGAGTGCGCGGATCTGCGACGCCTGCCGGTCGATCTGCTCCTGCTGCAGACGGACGGTCTCGGTCAGGTCGTCGAGCTGGTTCTGCAGCTGCTCGATCACGAAGGTCAGGTCGGGAGCGCGGCGGGCTCTCGGGGTCGGGACTGTCGGCGACTCGGAAGTGATCATGGTCTGGTTCCTCTCGGGTGGGTGGTCAGAGGTGGCGTGCGTGAGCTCGGTGGACGTCTGGGGGCGCTTCGTCGTACGCGACCGACGGCCCTTCGAGTTCGGCCAGAAGGCGTTGCGCTGCCGCCGGCTCGGGTTCGGGTTCGTCGTGGTGTCGCGCCGCTCTCGTCGCTTCGGTCCAAGCCTCGTGCTGCCGGGACCGAAGGGCTGGCTCCGGACCCAGCGGCGACGGATCCGTGATGCCGTAGACGGCGCGGTAGCTGACGACCTGCCGCAACGCCTCGGGCCGGTTCGGTGCTGCCTCGAGATCGGTCAGCCACTGTGGACCGTCGCGTTCGGTCTCGGCGGCCAGGTCTCTCACGCGCTCGGCGAGCTGCCGGTACCGCTTCGGCAGGTAGTCGTCCCAGGGTGCCTCGAGGTGCCGGGCCGGCGGTGGTGCCAGCCAGGTCGGTACGGGCCGCTCGGTTCGCCGCTCGCCAGCTGACATCAGCCGGTCGATCCGGTAGGCCATCACCTCCGCCTCCGACCGGGCATCCGCCCAGCCGCTCAGGCTTTCGGCCCGCCGGAGCAGCTCCGTCACCGACCAGCCATCGGCCTCCGCCCGGTGGAGTCGGCGGGCCACGTACGGCCAGGCGGCATCGGCGGTGATCCCAGCGCGGACGGACTCCGCGGCGGTGGCATAACGGGTGCCGACGCTCACGCCGAGCGCGTGCTCGTACTCCACGGCCATCCGGCGCAGGTCACCCGCGGCCGCCAGCGACTCGCGGATCGTCTCGGCCGCCGACAGCTCGACACCGGTGCGCGCCAGGACGCCGCGGAGCACGTCGGCTGCGCTGCCCGACACTTCGGGCAGATGGTCCGGTCCCGGCTCGGTCATGATCGCCACGTAGAGCCTGGTGGACTCCCGCGCCCGGGTGAGGCCGACGTAGAGGTCCTCCCGTGCCATCCGGGGATCGACGAGGAGGTGCGCGCGGTCCACGGTCAGCCCCTGCGACCGGCGGATGGTCCGGGCGTAGTCGAGCTCGACCTGGGCGCCGACGTAGTCGGCCGGAAGGGTGACCTGCCCGCGGTGCCGTCGGTGGACGGCGGTGACCGTTCCGTCATCGCCGACCTGTTCGACCCGCCAGGAGTCGCCGTTCTTGACCCAGTCGCGGCCCGAGTGGACCAGCAGCAGGCGTTCGTTACGGCGGGTGGTGATGTGGTCACCCACCCCCGCGACCGTCCCGTCCCGCAGCGCGACGCCGTCCGCCGCCACCTTTCCGGCCAGCACCCGGTCGGCGCGGGCTCGGGCGTTCAGGGCGGTCACCTGACTCGCCGAGGGAGCGAGCAACAGGCTGTCGCGGCCGGCGTCGAGGTCGGTCAGCCAGGCGACATAAGCCGCGTCGGGGACGGTCTCGGTGGTGCCAGCGACGACCCGGTCCTTGGCGAGGTAGAAGGCGATGGCCCGGACGTCCCCGCGACGGACCTGCAGCGTGACGGCGGCCTCGGCGGAGTCGGCGAACCGGACCACCTGCTCCATCCGGACGGCGCCGACGTCGTGGGCGATCTGGCGGATCACCCCACCGGCTTCGACCGCGCCGAGCTGCTGGTCATCACCGACGAGCCGGACGACCGCCCCGGCTGCGCCCGCCCTTGCGACGAGACGGTCGAGCACCAGGGTCCCGGTCATGCCGGCCTCGTCGACCAGTATCAGCGTTCCTGGTCGGACGTCCGGCCGGTCGTGGTCGAACTTGGCCGCAGTGTCCGCCGGGACGCCGATCTCCGAGGCGAGGACGTCGGCCGCTGCGGCGGAGGGCGCCAGCGCGATCACCTCGTGGCCGGCCGCGGACCAGGCATCGGCGACGGCGCGCATCGCCGTGGTCTTGCCGGCCCCGGCCGGCGCGAGCGCCAGCTGGGCCCGTCGGCCCGACAGGCAGAACGACCGAACGAGCGCGCGCTGACCGTCGTTGAGCCTGCGGGATCCGGTCCCGGCCCGATCGACGGCGGCCCGGACGATGTCGCGATCGAGCGTGATCGCGTCGCGCTTCCGAGCCGCGGTGACGATGCGTTCCTCGGCGTCGAGGATGGTTCGGGTGGTGAACCGGGCCGAGCCGTGCTCGACGAACACCGACAGACCGTCGGCCCGCCGCAGCTCGGCGGGCTCGGCGACCGCGCGCGGGGTCTCGATCCGGATGCTCCGGTCCGGGGCCGTGGCGAGCTTCGCGATCTGCTCGACCAGACCATCCCGGTCGTCGGTGGTCGCCCACCGCGACTGCCGGTGCGCCTCGGCGCGGACGTGGTGGATGGCCCAGGTCGACCGCTCGCTCGCGAGCACGTTCAGGACGGCGTCGGCCAAGGCATCGACGTCGACGGCAGAGCGGTCGGCGCGATGGCCGAGCGCGGCTGACTCGATCGCAGCCGAGATCCCGGGGGTCCCGAGCACGCGCTCGGCCTCGACGCGCCAGGCACTGACCATCTGCTCGAGCGAGCGTCCACGCTGCTTCTCGGGTCGTTCGGAGAGCGTCGCCTGCTGGTAGAGGCTGAGCCGGGCGGGTTCGGACGGTTCGCGGCCGTGGGTGGCCCGGTAGTCGCCGAGCTGGTCGCGGTAGATGCCCTCGATGCTCAGCCGACGCTTTGAGAACTGCCTCAGCAGCGCGGGCAGGACGCCGTCGATCTCGCGGACCGGCCGGCGCCCCTCGCCGTCGCCGCGCTCGGTGAACCGGACGCCGAGACGGGTGCGGAGCTCATCCTCGATTCGGGTGTTGTAGCGCTCGGAGAGCGAGACCGCTGCGGCGAAGAGTGCCCGCCCGTCGAGCGAGCGCCACTTGCTGTCGGCGCCTCGCACCTTGTTGGAGACGGCGACGTGGGTGTGCAGGTCGGGGTCTCCGGCGCGCGAATCCCAGTGGTCGAAGGTGGCCGCCATGACCCCGGTCGTGTCGATCTGCGCCTGACCCTCGGTGCCCGTGCGGGTGAACGCGGCGTTCGACTCCAGCCAGTGGATGGCGTCAGCGACGGCGGCTCGGTGAGCCTCGTGGATCTGTCGCCGCGTCTCGGGTGACCCGAGACCCCAGAGCACCGACACCGACTTCACCGGCGTGAAGACGAAGTCGTAGCCGGCCACCGCGCTCCGGGACGTGCCGCGGTCGACGGCCTCCAGTTCGACCGGATCGACCGGCAGACGGCCGGTGCGGCGCTCGAAGTCCTCCGCGGCCACCCGCTGCCGGATCGTCAGTCGCTCCTCGTCGGTGAGGCCTCTCCCGATCGAGCGCTCCTCGGCTCGGTACGCCTCCGCGAAGGCAGGGTTCAGGGTCGCGGCTCGGCCGTAGACGGGGAAACGACGACCGAGACGAACGGCTCGGTCGGCCTCGTCGGCGCTGAAGCCGTCGTGGAGGAGGCCCTGTCGGACCTGGTCAGCATTGGGGTGCCGACCCTCACCGAACAGCGAGCACATCTGTTCCTCAGTTACCTCGCCGGCGACGCCGAGATCCGTGGCGAGCCTGCCCGCCCATCGGCCGGGCGGCTGACCGGCGGCCGCGTAGTAGCCAGCCAACGTCTCGCCCGGCGCACGCTGGGCGTCGTGAGCGGCCACCGACCGGATCAGGTAGAGGTAGCCATCCCCAGCGTGCAGCACGTGGATGGTCATCATGAAGGTAACTGTAGTTACCACTCAGAGGGATCTGCAAGAGGTGTAACCGACTTGCGACTCTTCGAGATCGCTGCGCTGGCTGATGAGAGTGGGGGGGCGGCCGGCGACGTCGACACACACTGGTCCGGGTGAGCCGGTAGAGGTGTATGGCGCGGGTTGTCGGTAGCCGCTTGATTGTTGCTGCGAGCACGTGGGTCTGTGTCCTGGCGCCCTCCGGTCGACGCCTGTGGGGCGATGGCCGTCCCGCGGTGTCGGGAAGGGGTTGGTGATCATGGAGGTGATGTATGACCGGGTCGCCGGGCTGGATGTCGGGAACGACTCGGTCACGGTGTGCCTGCGGACGCCGGGTGCCCGGCGGGGCCGGCGTGCGGAGACGCGGACGTTCAAGACGACGTTCGGGTCGTTGCGGTTGATGCGGGACTGGCTGGTCGAGGCCGGGGTGGAGATCGCGGCGATGGAGTCAACCTCGACTTATTGGTAGCCGCCGTACTACTGCCTGGAGGAGGTGATGACGGTGTGGCTGCTGAACGCAGCCCACATGAAGGCTGTCCCGGGCCGTAAGAGCGATGTCCGCGACGCGGAGTGGATCGCGCAGCTGTTGGAGCACGGGTTGTTGTCGCCGTCGTTCGTGCCGCCGCCGGAGATCCGCCGGCTGCGGCTGCTGACCCGCTACCGCGTGCAGCTGATGGGTGATCGGACCCGCGACACCACCCGGCTGGAGCTGATGTTGGAAGACGCCAGCATCAAACTGTCCTCGGTCGCCTCGAGTCTGAACACGGTGTCGGCGCGGGCGATGCTGACTGCGATGATCGACGGGCAGACCGACCCGCTGCAGCTGGCCGAGTTGGCCCGCGGGCCGATGCGCCGCAAGATCCCCGAGCTGGCCCAGGCGTTGACCGGCACCTTCGATGCCCACGATGCCCAGCTGGCCAAAGCGCTGCTGCGTCGGCTGCAACTGGTCGAGGACGCCCTGGCCGAGCTGGACGCCGTGATCGTGGAGGCCTGCCGGCCCTGGCAGCACCAGATCGACCTGCTGATGACGATCCCCGGGGTCGGGCCGAAGGTGGCGCAGGTGATCATCGCCGAGACCGGCGCTGACATGACCCGGTTCCCGACCGCAGCCCATCTGGCCGCCTGGGCCGGCCTGGTGCCGGCGATGAACGAGTCCGCCGGCCGGGGTCACCCCGGCGGGGAAGCGGCATGGCAACAAGTGGCTGACCGCGATGCTGGTCGAGGCGGCCGGATCGGTCGGCCGGATGAAGTCGAAGAACTACCTGGCCGCGAAGCACGCCCGCCTGACCCGCCGCCGCGGGATGGGCCGGGCCCAGGTCGCGGTCGCGCACTCCATCCTGGTCACCGCCTACTGGATGCTGATCCGAGACGAGCCCTACCGCGACCTCGGCCCGGACTGGCGCGAAAAGCGAAACGCCGAGGCCCACGCCCGCAGGCTCGTCGCGCAACTGGAGAAGCTCGGACACACCGTCACCCTCGCCCCGGCCGCCTGAACCCTGGCCCCACTTCGGCGTCGGTCACCACCGGCGCCGCTTCAGCCTGCCCGTCACGGTTCATTCACGGGTCTGTGAACGCTTCTCGGATCTTGACCTGAGTCCGACGCGCACTGCCGTCCCATCTCTCCTTCCCGACGGCGCCTGACGCGGGCGGAACCTGGCGTACTCCTGATGCCGGCCGGAGATGACCGAGTTCTCGACAGACGCCTCAGTGATACCGCGATCAGGTCTAGATGCGAGTAGAACGATCTACCTCCGAGCCAAGCGGGAGACGCAAGATGAGTATGGCGAGGCAAGCGATCACGCGCCTGACGACCGCGGCTGCAGCCGTGACCCTCGCAGGTGCAGCCGCGTTGGGATCTGCGCAGGGCCCAGTGCGAGCACCCTTCCAGGGGGCGGCTGCACGTCGGGTAGCTACTACACCCACCCTGGAATGGAGGTCGGCAGCATCAACAGGCTCAAGGTGTATGTCGACGTGGCCTGGACAGCGAACGCGGGTTGCGTCATCACCTCTGAGAACAATCACTGGACCGTTGGGCAGGGCAACGGTCCTGACATCAGTGTGGCCCATCACGAGAGCTACTGGCAGACGTGGGCGGGCCAGAGCCACGGAGAATTCGAGACTGACTATCAGTTCAAGGTTTGCGAACCAAGCCAAGTTGGAATCACCTGCTCCTACCCGTGGATACACGTCTTCGTCTACGGCAACGGGGATTCGCACTCGAGTCACTCCTGAGTAGACATTCGTAGTTGGCGCCAGATGACGCGCACCAACGCCGCCCTGGAGGTTAAACGACGACAATGACTGGCCCCGGATTTGGAGGATGATCACGCGGGCGACCTACGTGCTTGAATCGCTCGGCAAGAAGACCTCAGTGAGACGTTCATAGTCCGCATCGTCGTAGGCGGGCGGCCCGTTCGTGGATATGGTCGTCGTGTCCCACGCCCGTGGGCCGTCGGGACGGGGTGTGAGAAGCACCCCGACCGTCCACGGGTAGATCGGACCCTGGGCGCCGGACTGCTCCAGAAAGGTCTGGCGACGTAATAGTAGCCACGAGCGGTAGAAGTCTTGGTGGTAGCCGGTTAGCTGTGACATGGTCGTGAAGGTCACCTGTAGGGCTCCATGGTCGAGATAGAGAATCCGGTGCTCCATCCGGTGTCCCTCCGGCACCGCCTCGGCACAACGAATCAGCCGCTGCAAAAGAAGTCTGCCTAGCTCGGCTCGCGCTCCGACCGCTACTCGGTCGATGTGGGATAGAAGCCGGATGCGGTCGGCTTCTTCTCCAGCGAAGTCAGTGCTGGCAACGTCCTCAAGTATCTGCTGGAAGATGGCATGCCCGAGCCGGTCGACCGACGCCACCGGATCGCGGGGAAGTAGGGGCGTCGTTGTGGGCTCGGCGTCGGTCCCAGAGATCCAGGTCGGCAAGGACGCTGGCGGGGCCAGCGCATCCTTCTCTGCAAGGTCGAGATACCGATCGGTCTCGGCGCCGAGCTCGAGAGGTTCTACTTCCTCGGCGACCCGATGAAGGTAGTCGACGATAGCTGTTGCGGAGCGCAGTTGGTCCCAGAGAAACTCCCAGTCACGGCGGGTCAACACAACGCTGGGGCCTTTGAGGTCCGGCGCTGGAACGACACCGGTCGGTGGAGGGTTCGGGTGGTCGATCACGACGACAGGGATCCAACTGACGGTGCTGCCATGAATCCTCACAGTGCGCCCGCGCAGGTTGGTCAGGTCGACAGTGGGGTTCTGTAGGGTGGTGCGGATAGTTCCGTGCGCCTGCCGGAGCCCGCGGGCAGCGTTCTTCAACATCCATCTTGCTGCCTTGTCCGGACTGTCGCCGGTGACGCCTCGGGCTTTGACTTGAAGGCTGACGCCACGGCGACCGGCGAAGATCGTTCCATCACCGAGTTCGCGGATTCCGCTGCCCTTCGGGACGATGACTGGCCGAAGCACCAGATCAGCGAGGCCCCACCTGCCGGCGGCGGCCCGCGTAGCTTCCTCGACGGCCACCCCATCTTGGCTGAAATTCAGGAGGTCTCGCGCTGGTGCGATCTCGCGGCCCACGACGATGCCGTTGTCGACGATCCGCATGTACACAAGCGTGCCGTCGTCGTTGAGGTAGACGGCCATGCCCCTGTCGGACTCGGCGATGGCCGATCTGACCTCGGCTTCCTCCTCCCGACCGTTAAACTTGACGGGTAGCCATACGGCCTCCCGTTCTTGGGGAAAGCGACGTGCCAGCGCCCGGAGCAGATCTCCGTAATGGCGATCACTGACCGACCGTTCCAGTCCTTCAATGAGGTGCCTTGTGATAACAATCAGCCTATGCGAGCGATTGGCGAAGTTGTCATCAGGGTTACACGGCTGCGGGAGGGCATTCAAGATCACGTCGAATGACACATTCGGGTTCCCAGAGAACGACGCCCCATAAGAGCCTGCGCGAAGCATAAACCTCGCTAAACGCTTTGGCTGATCGAGCGCGCCCGCCGGATCGACTGCAGTGCTTTCGATAGAAACGCCTTCCGGAAGCACGGGCTCTGGATCTGCCCGAGAGGCCCATGCAGTAAACAGTGTGCGTACTTCCTTAGATGCCTCCCAGGCCATCACCGCTTCCAGCCCGGCTGCGAGGTGCGCCATGTCTCGGGCGACAGTCCGAACAGAATTAGCATCCGCCTGCATGTATTCGGCGAAAGGCTGGAAGAGCCGGACGGTGCGGACCTGATCCGGGCGTAATCCTGTAAGCTCGTCCTGGTTAATAAGGGCGTCAAATTCTTCGGCGCTCGACAAGATCGGCATCTTGTGGTGGCTGGCCTCCACCAAGCGAACTGGATGGCAGACGTGGTTCGCGGTGGCCACGACGCAGGCGTCTAGTGCGTTCTTGATCTCCCGCACGAAAGTGGCCATGGCGCGGTCGGCCCCCCGTTTCAGGGCGTCATCCGGCTCGAAGCGACACCACAGCTCACGGACGAGAGGTTCGGGCGACTCGACCCACGCAGAGAAGGGGTCACTGGCCCGCATCGAGTTCCAGAGGGCGTTGACTAGCGCGCGACTTGCTTGTGCGCTTGCCAGATGGCCCCGAGCCACCGCGAACACCGGTCCCGGGAGCAAGTCGTCCGGAAGAGATCTCACGAGACCAGGATCACCTGAGGGTCTGACACTGAAGCTTCCGTGTTCGGCGGATGCTTTAGCAGATCATGACGAGTCCGTCGGCGTTGAGGACGTGCTTGGCCAAGGCTGCAGGCAAGTGTCCGCCCCGGACGAGGAGGCTGCACTCGAGGTTGCGTTCGACGCCATACCCGGTCAGGTTGGCGCTGCCTACAAGAGCGCTTTTCCGGTCGACGACCAGGATCTTGGCGTGCATCGAAGCGCCCAGCGGGCGTTCGGTGGCGGGCCAGGCCAGCGCCGCGTGCGGCAGGTTGCCGAGCGGGTTCGACGAGCCGGAATAGGACGGGTTGTCCACACTCCGCTCGAGCAGCGTGGTGATGTTCACCTGGCGTGCCACCGCACGTCTCAGCGCATCACGTACCTCGACGCTCGGGAGAGTTGCGTAGCTGACCAGGACGATCTCCGACTCGGCCTCGTCGATGAGACCGGCAACGACCGCGAGCGTGAGACGCTCACCGGGCACGGACGAGGTCGGCCCGGTCCAGACTGGCGTGACTTCCGGGCGCGTCGCGTAGGAGTCGCGGAAGGCCCGGATCAGCCCGGCCAGGTACGGACCGTCTCCATTCTTGGCTGCCTCGCCGGCCCTCTTCAGGAGGTCCTGGGTTGCCGCGTTGTAGGCGCCATGCTGCAGCTGCGCCACAGCGGGCGCGGACGTCCGTAACGCGGTGACGAGCGCACTGACGGCAGCCGCGGGCATGGATCGCGCGACCTGCCGGGCAAGAGCCTCGACGTCGCTCACGGCTGGATCGCCAGGCCGGTCCCGAGGTTGGCGAGCACTCCTCGGTGTAGCCAGCGGTTGCCGCTCTCACAGCTGGTCTCGGACGCGTACAGACAGGCGTGGCAGGCAGCACCGTGCAGTGCGTCGCTGGGCTCAGCGGGCAGGTGCTCGGCGCACAGCGGGTCAGATGAGCATAGTTCCGCGCCTCTCAATGCGTGGTCGAGTAGAGGTCCGAGGAATCGCCGGTTGGCGAGCGCGACCAGGCCACCCAGGGTGCCTTCGCTGTCGCTCGCTGCCGTCGACAGCAGGATCCCCGCGGTCGGCACGTTCGGGGTGCCGACGTAGAGGCGTTCGCGGATGCTGGCGGCGGAGTACCCGCACTCTAGGGCGACCTGGCGTAGAAGGAGGTGGCTGAGGGTGTGCAGGAGCAGGTAGCGCTGGATGGGGAAGTCGGGGTCGGGCTGTCGGTCGCGGTTGATCAGCCATCGCCGGTAGGCGCCGCGCAGTGCGACCACGTCGGGATGATCTTGCTGGGACTCAGCCCAGGCGGCCACGGCCGGCTCCTGCAGCTCCAGGAAAATGCCCTCCCCGCGCCGTTCGACCGCGGGCACCCAGCCAATATGGCTTCGCGACAGCGGGGCTCGACGCTGCACACCTGGTCCGCCTGAGGATGGCGCCTCCACACGGGTAAAGCCAATGGCGGCTTGCACCTCGCGCAACCGTTCGACCTGCACCACCTGCTTCAGCAGTCTGTCGTGTGCTGCGGGTGGTGGGGTCGGTACCGCGCGGAAGTCGTCGTCCTGCTCGATGGTGGTGGGGTGGCAGAGGAGCTGCCACTCGGCGTCGAGAAGGCTTTCCCCGTTCTCCTCGTCCGAACCGGAGTCGTCGGCCCGGCGATGTCGCTCCTCCTCGACCATCGCCCAGAGTTCGTCAGCCCCGAGTTCCCGGAGGACCCCAACGTTCGACATGCCGGCGACCATCCGGTGCAGGAGGGCGGCTTCCGGCGCCAGGCTCAGGATGTCCCAGTTTTCGTCGATCTCGGTGTGCGCCGGGTCGGCCGTCGGGAGGTGGAGGGCACTGATCGTTTCGCCGAACCAGAGGTTGGAGGCTCCGAGGACCATGAGTTTCAGCTGCTCCGGGCAGGTCTCGAAGGTCTGGAGGTGTGGATGTCGTCCACGGCACCGGGGCAGGTTGCCAGCGTTGCGCGTACCTGCGGCCTCGGAGATGTTGCGTCGGGCCTTACAGGCCGTGCAGGTGACCGACACCCGCGGCCCGAGCACGCTGCCGGCATCGCGGATCTCGAGTTGGGGTCCGGGGCAGGCGCTGAGGTCGGCCTGGTGGACGAAGTCGACGTAAGGGAATTCGTCGAGATGCCCTCGGGCGCAGGCGACGACAAAGCGAGCGGGGATGCAGGCGCGCCGCCTGGCCGCCGGCCGGTTGCCCTGCTTCGCGCAGTACTGATGTATCCATTTGGCCAGGTCCGGACGGCGGCCCCACCGGTGGATCAGCTGCAGTTGGTTCACACCATCGATCGGCAGCAGCTGGTTGCAGGCGGGGCAGCGCAGCCATCGCGGAAAGGTGGTTACCGGTATGCCCACGGAGGTGTATGGATCGTCGGCGGTGGCCGGGTCGAATGGCGCAGCCCGGAGCGACGTTACGTTCTTTCCGGGCAGTGCGGCGCGTACCTCGGCCAGCAGCCGGGGCTCGGCGATGACGGGCCCGCCGGCACCCCACGCCTCGAGGCCGCGGACCAGGACGCTCATGCCGGGGAGGTCGGCTACCGCTCCGATACCGGCCGCTGTCATCAGCTGGCTCGGGCGCGCGTTGCCGATGCGCGTCGGCTGGCGCTGCGAGCCGGTCACGCCCCGGCCCCTTGGCCCGGTCGAGGTGTGAAATCCCACGGCGGCGCCGAATCCCAGGTCGAGTCGGCCGATCGGAGTTGAAGCAGGATCTCGGGCTCAACGTCGCGCAGGCTTCGCGGAGCGCTCCAGGTGCCCCACGGCTGTTCGTCCGGCGGACGCAGCAGCCCAGCGCTAGCCTGCCCTCCTGGCTCGTAGCCGAGTTGCCCGACGGGCAAGGTCGCACGCTTGTGCAGCCATCTGTCCAGGCGTCCGAGACTGGCATCGCGGACGTCCTGCCCCGTGCCAGCGTCCTCCGACACCAGCTCAGCGCGCGCTTTCAGCAGTTCCAGCAATTGGTGGTTGGCCTGCTCGCCAAGGGTGGCAACTTGCGCGCCGAGGTTGGGTCGGAACACGTCGGACCGTTGCCGGACGAGCGCCACGAGAACGGCAGTGAGTCCACGGTCGAGTGCTCGCTTGCTGAAGGGTGTCGTGGTCAGGCCCTCGACGTTGCGACCGAAGGTGGTGTGCTCGTAGCCGAAGTGTTCGTAGTGCGCCAGGTCGCGGGGCCGGTTCCACTGGAAGATCGTGAGGACAAGGCCCGGGCCGGCGATCGACCGGCCGACCCGTGAGCTCGCCTGGATGTACTCGGCCATGTTCTTCGGCTGTCCGGTGACGATCATGAGTCCGAGGCGTTGGACGTCGACCCCCACTTGCAGCATCGAGGTGGCCAGCAGCACGTCGATGGGTCGCAACGGCGGTGTGTACCTGTCGCGCTCGTCCTTCGGCATCGCTCGGAGTCGATCGAGTGCGGCGGTGCTGTCGTGCTCGGTTGTGAACCCCCGCTCGAGGTCGGCCAAGGATTGGGTGATCTTGCGCGAGTCCATCCGGCTGGTCAGCTCGCTCACCGAGGGCCGCCGGCGCCGAGTGAGCGCCGCCTGCCGGCCGAGTCGGTCGCTGATGTCGTCCTCGACCAGCCGCCGCATGCCGGCCAGCTCGCGGGTGCTGGTGAAGTAGTCGACCGCGGTCAGGTAGGGGTCAGCCGCCTCGCCATAGGTGTCGAAAAGGTATTGCCCGTACTCCAGTACCGCGGTCATCACCCGGATCTCGATCGCCGTCAGCCGTTCGCCGGAGGCGAGGATGCCGCGGTACCGGCGCGAGGGAGTGGCGGGTGACGGGTCGACCCGGCGAGAGAAGAAGGTGTCTCCGGCATCCAGCAACGGCGGCGGGAAGACGGTCAGGCTCCGGGCGAAGACCTGCTTGACCTGCGCTTCGGCCCGCCGGACGGTGGCCGTTGAGGCGACGAACACGGGCCGCACTGGTTGCCCGTCCTGCTGGCGGGTGCAGAGTTCATCGATCGCGGTCTCGTACAGCCCCACCATCGAGCCCAGCGCATCGCTGATCAGGTGCAGCTCGTCCTGGATGATCAGGTCTGGTGGGCGCAGTCGCTGCACAGGGACCGGGCTGGTGGCCGGCAGGTCGCGGGTTTTGGGGTGGCCGCCGTCCCGGCACCAGATAGGTGGGTCGGCTGCTCGGTAGCCGTGACGTTCGCAGGCGGTGGTGACCAGGCCGAAAAGTTGCGAGGTGGCGTCGTTCCACGGAAGCGCGGCGAACTTGTCGACGGTGCCGATCAGTAGCGCGGGGGTCAGCCGGTAGATCTCCTCGTCGACGACCACGGCCGGAATGCCCTCGGTGGATCGCGCCCGGCTGAAGGCGCAGCGCCCGTCGGGGTCGCCGCAGAACAGCACCGTGCGGCGGCGCTGCCGGTCCGCGTGCCCGTCCCGGCCGAGGTCGAGCCGGGCTCCACACCAGGGGCAGTTCGCGAACTGCTGGACCCCGCCGACCTGGCCCTCCGAGGAACGGCCAACGGCATCCTCGAGCTGGCTGACCGCGTCGTCGAAGGTGTTCGGCGTGACCTTTGATCCCACCCACAGTCCGATGCGGATCGGAGTGTCACCCCATCGCCCGTCTCCGGCCGCGACCCGCTCGCGGCGGAGCAGTTCGCAGGCGCAGATCAGTGCGGTGGCGCGCTGGAACTGCTGGGCCGTCAGCAGCCGGAGGGTGTAGCGCATCAGCACCGCGACCCCGTCGGTGCCGTCGAGCGCACCCGACGAGGTGCCGAGCGTGCCCTGCAGGCGTCGGATGGCGATGGTGTACGCGGTGAGGCCGAGGTAGGCCTCGGTCTTGCCGCCGCCGGTGGGGAAGAAGAGCAGTTCCACCTCGCCGTCGAGCATCGGTCCGCGTCGTGCGTCCTCGTGCGCAGGGTCGGTCAGTCCGGGTAGGCAGAGCAGGAGGAAGGCCAGCTGGAAGGGTCGCCAGCTGCGGTTCTTCGCGACGTCCAACTCGGCCTGCAGCGACTTGAGGCTTGCGGTCGGGTCACCGATGCGTCGCCGGACGATCTCGCTTCGGACCCGCTGCCGGGCCATCGCCTGGTTCGCGAAACGGAACGCCTCTCGGGCCCGTGGATTGCCGGCGAGCAGGTCGATCGACCGGTCGAGCCGGTCGGCGACCGCGTGCGCGCGCTCGAGGGCCGGGCGGGCGACGTCGGCGAAGCGGTTCACCTCGGGGTCGGTATCGATAACCGTCGCTTGGCCAGTCAGCCAGACCCGGTAGCCGTCGACGAGCGGCCGCAATGCGCGCACGAGGTCGTCGGGTTGGAGATCGTGACTACCCAGACGGGCCATATCGAGAACCAGGCCGGGAGTGTCGTCTGGGTCGCCGGGGATCACCATGCGCACGTCAGCGGCGGGGAAGGAGGTGGTCGTCAGGCGCCAGGCCCGCGCCTCACCAGGGCGGACGTCAGCGTCGACCGCGCAGAGGCGACCGATCGCGTACTCGCGCTGGCGTCGGTGCTGCAGGGCGAGGAGTCGCTGCTCGGCCTCCAAGCCCTGCGCTGCGTCCGGCAATGCCGGGTCGTTGTGGCCGAGGAAGATCGGGGCCCCGCCGTCGAGGGCGACTACCCCGAGCTTGGCCTGGAAGAGCCGGCCGCGGTCGGGGGTGTCGGCGGGGATCGGCTGGCCGTTCACCAGAAACAACTCGACGGTCCGCCGACCGTCCCGGTGCCGGACCCGCCAGCGCAGCCGCACGCCATCATGCTCGGGGACGGGGACCAGTTCACCGGCGCTATCCGTGTCGGTCGGGACCTCGACACTGCCAGCGGTCGGCACCCGCTTCCACACCGTCCGGGGGCTGCCGGTCTCGGTGGTGTGGTGGTCGGACGGGCCACGTTCATACCGACCCCAGGAAGCGGTGACGACGACAACGTCAACATCGACAGGCACCGAACAGACCAAGCCGAGCGAAGAAGCGGCCATGGCCCGGGTACGGACGGCCGCGGGTGAGGGTGGGTCGGCATCGTCACCATCGAGGTCGAGTGTCGGCTCTTCTACCAGCTCGGGCCGGTCCTCGACATCATCGTCCTCGGCAGCCGTCTCGGGCGCCGGCTCACCGGCCTCCGGGCGACGGGGAACGAGCCGGCCCAGCAGATAGCGCTCCCCGGGAGTCGACCCGGGCGGCAACTCTTCGGTGTCGCCGTCCCACGGGCCGAGCAGATCGCGGACCAACAGATTCTCGAGCTCGGCCCGCACGTTATACCCGGTCGCGCTCTGGGTCACCGTCATCGTCTCCTCGCCTCCTCGACCTCGACTGACGCGAAGACGGTAGACCGGGGCTCTGACACCTTGCGTTGGCTGCCTGCGGTGGAGTCCTGCTCCCGGGCGCGGCGGTGGTTCTCGATGAGCAGCCGGTCGAGCAGTTCGAAGCGGGCCCGTGGTGAGACCGTCCAGCGGGTGCCGATCTTGGTCGGGTGGTGCCCGATCTCCAGATCGAGCTCGGTCCACCCGTAAGCATCGAGCATGGCCTGGTCGATCTCAGCATGGATCTCACGTAGGCGAACGATGGCCGGATCGGTGACCGCCGGGTCGTTGATCTGGTTGTGAAGTTTGGTCAGACCGAGCGAGCGGCCGAGCATGACCTTGCGCCGTTCGGCGTCCAGCGTTTGGCCGAGCTGTTCGAGCTCAACGGTTGGCGCCGGACGCGGCCAGGTCAGGAAGACATCGGACGGGGCGTACCGGATTCCTGTACCCAGGGTCGAGGTGTAGCGGATGGCCCAGACTTGATGGGCCGAAGACGAGAGCATGCTAAGGCTCGCGAGTTTGTTCATTGCGAATACGACACACTGCTCCGAGAAGACTAGGCGACTGTATGGCACTCGCACCGGCAGCAGCGTGTTGCCAACTCGTGAAAGTGCAAGCACGTGGTCTAGATCGCGAATTTCCTCGTACAGATCCGCTCCTCGACGGCCATAACGCCACCAATAATGGCGGTAGTCCCGAGCCTTTTTGGCTTCGCGTTCTGGCTTCACGAACTGGCGGACCCGTTCAATCGGTAATTCGTACCGCGCGGCGCGTTCGAGAGACCAGTCGTGAAAATTGATGATTGATCGGCTCGCGGAGCAGTCGGGCCGGCGGTTCAAGTCGGCGCCGATAATGTAAGGAAAGATCACGTCAGCGCTCTTGGGGTCGGCGGCGATCATGTTTGCCGCCTCATCGTCGGTCATCGTGAAGCCAAGCCCGAGAACGTAAGAGCCAATGAAGGCAATGTCCTCGTTTTCGGACAGCCGCTCCGGGCGGCCTGTCTCGGTCAGGTACGGCTGAAGGTCGACGCCGAGGTGGGGCACTGCCTCGCTGTCCAGGACTGCGCTGGCAGCCTGCTTTCCGCGAGCCAACCAGACCTCCACCACGGACAAGCTGGCGCTCCGGCTGGGCCAGGCGTGGGCGCTGACGGCGCGGCGGACATGCCACCCATCGCCTTCCAGCTGAAGCAACCCGACAGCGAGGGTGTCTCCCTCAACTAGCGTGTTCGTGGTGACGTAGCCCAGCTGCCCGGACGCCTTCAGTAGCCGCGCTGCTCGAAGGACGAAGCGCGCCGCCAGATCAGTATTGCCGCGCGCGCCACGGCCGTCCCAAGCCATCAGCCACGCCAAGTAGTCGGAACCCAGAGCGCCGGAGATCTTCTTGCCGCCCTGGAACGGGGGGTTCCCGATGATCGCGTCGAAGCCCGGCGCGCTGGTGTCGGCGAAGACTTCGGGGAAGGCGACTGGCCAGTGGAAGGGGCGCCTTCGCTCCTTGCCTGCCGGCCGACCTTCCTGAACGTGAGCGGTCAAGGTGTCGAGGTACGGGTCGTCGGCCACCGCCTGGTCACTGGACAGGTGAGTCTGCAGGGTGAGGAACGTGGCCCGTCGCTTGGCCACGCTCTGACCGGCCGCCAGCATGCCGGCTCCTGTAAGCGCGTCGGCGACCCGGGACAGGGTCGCGGACGCGGCGATGGCCTCGTGGAGGCGAATTGCCTTCAACTCCACGTCGCGGACGGTGACTACCGGCGTGGCGACGATGCGGCGACGAATGTCGGCGATCCCGGCAAGCTGAGTGCGCCAGGAGTGGCCGAAGTCGAGCGTTCCGTGGGTCAGCGCGCGGCCAGCGACCGGATCGAGGTGCAGCGTCTCAAGCTGGTCCATCGATGCGATGCCGAGCAGGGAGTCACCGCACACGAGCCGGTCGTCGAGGAATCCGAAAGGTCGTTCCCTGTCCATGGTGACGAGCCACAGCGACAGCTTGGCCATCTCCACGGCGAGCGGGTTGATGTCGACACCGTAGAGGCAGTGCTCGGCGATCTCCCGCCGCGCGGCGAGGATGATCTCATCGACCTCGGTGTCCGCGGCACCCTCGGTGCGGTCGGCCAGCGAACGGGTAGCGGCCAGGTCGCCTTCCGTGTCGCGGGCCTCCACCCACCGGTCAGCCAGGAATCGGCAGGCTGCCACCAGGAATGCGCCGCTGCCCATGGCGATGTCGGCCACCCGGAGCCGCTCGAGCTCCGCCGACGGACGCAAGACCCATTGGTCGCGGTCCAGCGTCTGCAGCGGGCCGGGCCGGTAGACCAAGGGTTCGAGCGTGTGCTTGACGATCTCTTCGGCCAGCGACCGGGGGGTGTAGTAGGCGCCAGTCGCCGTCCGACGCGATGACGCGGCCAGATAGCGGCCACCAGGCGGGGTGATCACTGGCCGATCGCTCTCGTCCCGCCGGAAGAGTGGGCCCAACGCGGCGAGCTCCTCACCGAGCCGCCGCTCCAGCGGCGAACTCGGAACCACGGGCGACGCGTCCTTGCCGTCAGGGGCTAGGAGCCGTCCGGCCTGTTTCCGGGTTGCCGCCGTTGCCTTCTTCTTCCCCAGGTAGGTGCTAGCGGTCCATTCCGGGAGGTCCACGAGAACCTGCAAGGCTTCGGACTCAAAGACGAAGTCGACGACACCCGGCCGCCGGCGCAGGAAAAGAACGGGCTCAGTCGCGGTTCGCACCTCGAGCTCAAGCAAGCCCTCGTAGACATAGCCGATCTGCTCCACATCGAGGGTACGGAAGCTGAGCCGGCGGGACTCGCCTCCGATCCGGACGAACTGGACCGCTTCGAGCATCCGCAGCACGGTGAGGTCGTCCACCGGGGGCGTGGTCGATCCCTGGACTTCGAGCCAGGGGTAACGGTCGGGGTCGAAGAGCGCACCGCCATAGGCCGGGAGCCGCAGATCTTGGTGGTGCACCCCGGAGTGGAGTGCCCGGGTCAAAGCGAGCAGCCGATGCCAGGCGCCGGTCCGGTGTTCAAGGGTCTGCTCGCCGTTCAGACTGGCGCGCTGCCGCAGCTGCTCGACCAGCCGACCGACGGAGTAGCCGCGGTCGTAGGCGTCGTCGTCGCTGGGTAGAAGCCGTCGTTCCTCGGCGAAGAGCAGAAAGACGATCCGCATCATCACGGTGACGATCCCGGCGTACAGGTCGTCGTTGTTGACGTCGCGAAGGAGCTGACCGCCACTGTTGCGGTCCAGCGCGTCGAACCGGCGCACCAGCATCTCCACGGCGGTGCGGACCTGCCCACCGAGGGCGGTGGTGACGTCTTCCTGCGCCTCGGCACTGCGGGACAAGATGGCCGGTAGACGGTCGGCGGCGGCCACGCCGACGAATCGTCGACGCTCAAGCAGAGCGACGAAGGCTGCCAGTGTTTCCGGCTCTTCGCTCCACAGGCTGGCGTCCCAGACCGCGACGCCCATCGGCTTCCCCCGGGGCGCCGACACCACGGCCCACCATCGGCCGTCGGTGACCAGCCCGATTGGGACATTCCGGGCGCGGAGGAGGGCGGCCAACCGCTCGGCTGGGCTCGCAGCCCAACCGGCGTTCAGTGTCCGGGCCAGCGGGTGTGAGCCCCACGGCGAGATGAGACCCAGCAGCCGCCATGGACTGTCAACGACGGTACCGGCCTGATCAGCGGCAGGCCCAGGCTCGTCGCCTTCCTCGCTTTCGTCCCCTTCATCAGCCACGTCCTCGTCGAGGTGGTCCGACGCCTCGGGCTCGAGCAGCTCGTCGTCCTCGGCGTCTGCTTCGGGCGAGACGTGGAAGGCAAAATCGGGCGCGACCGTGGTGCCGTGCTCGCCAACCACCTCAATCAAGGCGGCCGGAATCGCCGGACCGGTCAACAATGCCTCGTTCCATCCGAGGATCTCGGACAAGACGGTGCGGATGACCTCGCTCTGGGTCCGCCCGTCGCCGTCCAGCAGGCCAGAGACAGCAGCCCGGACCTGGGCCCGGGTCGCCGTCGAGACCGCAGGCAGTCCGGTCGGCCAGACACTGTCGGCGACCGGGATCGTCACGAACGGACCGGAGATCTGCAGCAGTTCCAGCCACCCGTGTCGGCGGGCGGCGGCGTCGGTGCTCATGATCCCTCCGGCCGGGTGACGAGGAGCACCGCCACCGGGAAGGTCAGCTCGCGCACGGATTCGTAGCGGTGGGTGACGGCTGCACGCTCGCGCTCGTTCTCGGCGTCGAGGCCGTCCAGGCGCGCAACCCAGGCGGCACGGTCTCGGGCCAGCTGGTCGCGCTGAGGTTCGTCGAGTTCATCTAAGGTCGGCTGGTACTCCGCCGGTGACTCGCTCAGCGCGTCGGTGAGAAGTCGGCGAAGCTGCTCGGTCATGGCGTCGACGCGGCGCAGGTCGTCCTCCTTGCGGCGCTCGAGGTCGCGCTGGAGCGCCGCCTTGCGGACCGCGGCGCGGGCGGCGACATCGCCGACGAGCTGGTCGGACAAGGTGGGCCACTGTTCGGCGAAGGCCTGGGCGTCGGTACGGCTGACCGGCAGACATCGATCAGGGTCGAGGGCGTCCTCGACGACTCGGCGCAGCTCGTCGAAACGGCGCTCCTCCACCTCGATCCGGCGAGGACGCCCGGTCTCCGGCACGGCGCGCGCGGCGAGGATCACTTCCTCATGTAGCCGGGAGCCATCGGTGCCGACCAGCACCAGGCGGTTGATCACTGTGGCAAGCCGCTCGCCCGGTCGGACCTCGGACGGAAGGTCGGCGACCACGCCGCTGACTCGGCTCATACCGGACACCTCACCCCACACCGCGCTGCGGACCAGCCGCTGTGCTTGGTCGACTAGCTGCGACCCGAGATGGAGACGGACAACATCTCGGTTGCCTCGTTCAGCATCGAAGGTGATCGGACGAAGCACATGCGGTGACAGGGGATCGGCGAGACCATCGAGGGTGCGCTCCCAGCCCCGACTCAACTCGGGCGGCTCCAGTAGCCCATCGGCGCGCTCCACGAGTGGGGGCTGACTAGCCAGGCTCAGGGCGGTGTCGACGAGGCGGCGGATGTTCGCCGACGCGACGTGCAGCGTCTCGACGCTGGTGTCCAGCTGTGTCCGGAGCCGAGCCACTTGCGCGCGGAGGTCGCGCTCGGCCCGCAGCGGATTCGGTCCAGGCCGCGCGGCGAGCGGATCGTCGAAGATCGGCCGGCCCAGCATCCGTGCCTCTACCGCTTGAGCCAGGACCGGGTTTACGCGCCCGAGGTCCGCCCGCTCCTGGGCCACCTTGCTCGCCACTCGGCTGAGGAACTCCAGGTCCGCCTCATACGAGCCGGCTGACGCCTGCTGCCAGTCGGCCCCGACGAAGTGGGCGACATGGACGGGCAGGGTCTGACCGAAGCGGTCCACGCGGCCGATGCGTTGCTCGAGGCGGTTGGGGTTGAAGGGAATGTCGTAGTTGATGATCTGGTGGCAGTGGGCCTGCAGGTCGATGCCTTCGCTGGCGGCGTCCGTCGCGAGCAAGATGCGGACCGGGTGCCGATCCGGTGGCGCCTGGAAGGCGTGCTTGAGCAGTTCGCGTTCCTTGGAGTCCATGCCGCCATGCAGCAGGCCGAGCCGGTTACCGCCCAGACCCCGGGCGCTCAGCAACTGGGCGAGCCACAGCTGAGTGTCGCGGTACTCGGTGAAAACAACGACCCGCGCGTCATTCCAGGGTCCGTTGGGCGTGCAGATCGTCTTCAGCTCGGCGACCAGCCGTTCGGCCTTCCTGTCGGCCGGGCCGGTATGCAGGTCCGCCCATCGGAGTAGCTCATCGAGCGCGGCAGCGGCTTCGGGGGTCAGGGCAGTCGCTGTGGCGACGAACTCAGCAGCCTCGCGATCCGAACCGACGGAGTCATCGGGCTCATCGTCGTAGTCGTAGCCGGTGTCCCACGGGTCGTCATCGGGGGCGGCGCCGAGGCCGCGCACGGTTTGAGCGTGCTGCGCGAGCGTCCTGGCGAATGCGGCCGGTGAGGAGAAGAGCCGCTTCTTGAGGAGCAACGTGACCAGATCGTTGCGGCGTGGCGAACCCGTGCGCAGCGTGGAGTACTGATGGAGAAGTTCGTGGCCGCGGCGTTCGTCGTCGGTGTAGTGGACCTCGAGCGGAGTGGCGGGCAGCCGTTCGGCAAACTCTGGCCGGCCGTCAGCAGTGCGGATCTCGTCCTTGAGTCGTCGGACGCACACCTCGTCCACCAACTCTTGGGTGGGCGCCAGACCACGCTGGAAGCGGCGTGAGTCGACGATCTCGAGTAAGGCTTGCCAGGATTCACTGTGGCCGTTGTGCGGAGTGGCCGACAGGAGTACGCGGTGCTGAGTGTGGTGGCTAAGTCGGCGGACAGCTTTCGTCTGCAGGCTGTCGACGGCATAGCCCCGCCGGGCGCGGGCGGGTGCCGGAGGGGCGCAATGGTGGGCCTCATCGACGACCATGAGGTCGAAGAATGCTGGTCCGTGCAGATCGGGGTCGAGCACCTCGTCGAGCAGCCGTTGGACGCGTGGGGTCCGCAGCCAGGGCAGACTGATGATCATCCGCGGATAGATGGTGAACGGATTGGCCTGCAGCCCGTGAGTGCGGCGCAGCTGCCGCAGCATCTCGGTGTCCACGATGGTGAAGTCGAGGCCGAACTTGTCGCGCATCTCCTCGCGCCACTTGAGCGTCAGGGATGCCGGACAGACGACGATGACCCGTCGGGCCCGGTGGCGCAGCAGCATCTCCTGGACCACCAGACCGGCCTCGATCGTCTTGCCAAGACCCACGTCGTCGGCGATCAGCAGGGCCACTCGCGGCATCCGCAACGCCTTGGCCACCGGTTCGAGCTGGTAGTCCTTGATCTGGATGCCCGAACGGAACGGTGCCTGCAGGGTATTCACGTCGGCCGAAGCGACAGTGCCCCAACGCACAGCGTCGATCAGCGCGCCGAGCTGCTGCGGGTCGTCCCAATGCTCAGGAGAGGGCACCGCCGGGAGTTCCGCGGCGGAAACGACCCCGCGGCCCGGCTCAACCTCCCAAACGACGGTCAATTCCTCACCCAGGTCGTCCTCGGAGACCGAGGTCAGTCGGGCGAGGGTGCGACCGGGGATCGCACTGGCCGACAGCTCATCCACCGGCAGCGTCGAGACGTCGATGTCGGAGACGATCCACTGCTGACCCCGTGCCCGGACGAGCTGTCCGACTTCGAGCGTGGTGGGGGAGGTCACCCGGCACACGATAGCTTCAGGTCCGAGCATCAGGTGAGTCGTCGTCGCGACACTCGTTTTCTTGAACCATTCAGCAAGTGTGTGTGGGGATCCCGGGCCCGGGTAGCCCGAGGCTTAGCTACTGCAGATGCTTTCCTGGCTTCAGGGGTCAAACTCTTGGGTACCAGGTCGACAACCTCGTCCGTCACGATGTTCGGATGGATGGCGCAAGCCTTGGCGCCGGGCAATCCCGAAGTTGTAGATGCCCTTCTCTCAAGATCTGCTGAAAGCACGAGGAAAAATATCCGGTAGGATTTCAGGCGCTTGCATGCACCGTCTTTCGAAATTCCATCTGACGCAAGGCTGTAACACCCTCTTGAATCGTAAACGGAGTCCTTAGCACGTGCACCATTTCCATCAGATGCATGAGAATTGCGCTGCCGACACGCCGAGCGTTTGCGGGCTCACGAGAGCGAAGTACAATTCTCCTCTCGCAGCCAGATCAAGGAGGGTGAGGCGTTAGTGCCGGCGCGATCAAAGGTCGTCAACTATCCCGAGGTGTATCGCTGGATCAGTGAGGGAAGGACCTACCGCTGGATGGTGGAACAGTACGCAGAAAAATACAACGTCGAGACCACCACCAGTATGTTCTCTGAGATCCGGCGCAAGCGCGGGATGGACCCGCGGGCTGTCCGAGATCTTGAGCTAATCCCTTGGATCGTGCAGGAACCTGACCGGGAACATGCCGACCTCATGTGCCTGCGGTGGGAGGCTCGTCGCCGTGCAGGCGCTGAACTGACTGAGGCCGCACGCATCCGCCTGACCGGTTGGCTCAAGGGTCTGGCTGAACGCGGCCAGGTGATTGCCTACGACCCGGATATCGGATTTCGTCAAGTGGCCCGCAGACCCGGCATCGACCTCGACATCATCCGACACCCTGATCAGACCGTGCCAACTCGAAAGGCGTAGAGCTTCCCGGTTGTGAGCATCTTGCCAAGCCCAGGCCCAACACGGGACCGCCCCATTGTTTTCGCCGGCCGGGTCAACAGCCGCTCAGCCGAACATCTCGGACGACCAGCCCGCGCCCGCACGCCTACCTGATGGTGGCCTTACCAGCCGAGTGAGGACCTACACCGCCATGACCCATGCTCGCTCGAATGCATCCGCGTAGAAGCTGAAGAGGGGGCCTGCACCGCAGAGCACCCGCTCAGTCGGAGACTGCGATGGCCATGCGCCGTAGGCATGCAGGTTGACGATCATGGTGTCGTCGAAGCGGAAGCTGCTGGCCGCGAGCCCCAACTGGTGCGATCGAACTGCCATTGGCAGCTCGGCTCTGCTCAGCAGGCGAAGCACGCCAGCGCTCTCGTCGGCCAGCCACGGCGCACTGAGTTCGCGAGCTCGCTGCTCGAGGGCGATCGATGCGCTGTCAGCCAGGAGAAGGCGGATGCTGATTCCCTCCGCCGACTTCGCCCTGAGAACGTCGACGACATCGAGGATCTCGAAGAGGAAGCGACCGGAGTAGTCGATGATGTCGAGCTGACGACGGACTCTACTGAACAGCGCGTACCACACGTCTGGATGAACCGCATTGAGGCTGGGCCAGATGCGATGCACGGCGTTACACCCCGGATCATCGTCTTGCTCGAGCAGGAGCGCCGGCCACAACGAGGTCTCGAGTTCGCCTGTGGCGCGGGCGATCCGCGCGCGTGTAACCGGGTATGGAACACGGTCTTCAGTCAGCCAGCGCTGGACAGTCTTGATGTCGACCTGGACGATCGCGGCAAGGCGTGCCGGGGTCAGCTCGGCGTTCAGCATCGCTCCGCGGAGCCGATGGTTGACCACTAACTCAGGTTACCATCACGCCGATCGTCCGTCTCCACAGTAGATGTCCACAGATGTCCTCTAGATGGGCTGCAGATGTCCACAGCTTCTCGGCGACGCTCACGGAGAGGTGACCGGCGGACCACGCTCCGGTCAACTGACCAGCAGCAGAGGAGCGTCATCGTGAGCGAACAGGAACAGCAGGGCGGGCCGATGAGCAGGCAGCGACTGATGGATCTCGTCGTCTACGAGTACCGGACTCTCGTGGTACGCCGGCTCGGCGTGACGGCGGAGTGGAGAGTCCTGGAGTGGACCGACTCGGCGGCGTGCGCCAACCGCCTCACGGCGACCGAAGACACCTGCCAGCACTGTCCCGTTGCGGCCGAGTGCCTGGCGGCTGCGATCGCCAGCGATGACCGCGCGGAATGGCGGGGCGGGCTCGACCGTGAGGATCGCGAGCGGCTCTGGGCCGGGATGGAGCGCACCTACCGCGAGGTTCGTGATCTCGAGCTGATGAAGCTCGACGTCGACCGACTGGCGCGTGGGCCGCGCACTCCGGCACAGCTGACCAAGGCGAACGGGTCTCAGCGGTGAGCGCGTTCGAGTCGACGGGTGACGCCGCCGATCGTCTGACGGGACTGCTGACTGCGATCGCGCGGCACACCCTCACCCACGCGAGCGGTACCGACTTCGCCGACATCCTCACCTACTCCCTGGCTGCGGCCGCGGCCAACGTCGGCGGGCCCGACCTGCTCCTGTCCGGTCGGCCGGCCTCCTGGGAGTCTTCCCGCATCTCCAGCCTGTTGTCGGGCGCCATGGGCGACGACCCCTCGCACTGGATCAGGCTGCGCACCGAAGCGGTGACCGTTCCGCTCAACGTCGCCCAGCTGGTCGAGGACGGCGTCCTGCATCCCGGGCTGTTGGGCCTCGCGGATGCGGTCGAACTCCTCGGCGACCGGTATCCAGACCTCACCGACGACGACCCGCGAGCCGATGACTACGACCGCGACGCAGCGAGCCTCGAGCGGCGCTACCACCTGAGCTACGCGGAGTACGCAGAGCGCTTCGAGACGGTAGTGACCGCTGTGGTCAGCGAGCTCCGGCTCCGGACCAGCGTTACCGTGATCAGCGACGCCGATCCCGAGTCGCTCTGGTGGGACGGCGAGACCAAGTCGATCTTGAACGCCGACCCGCTCGGCGACCCGCTGGTCGACGAGAGCTGGATGCGAGCTCACGCCGTTGTGCCCCTTCCCAACGTCACGATCGCTCCCGTCCGGACCGAGGATGGCGACGAATGACCACCACCGCCCGACCGACTCCGATCAACGGCACAGCCGGTGTGCGAGGCAGCGAGTACCGGCTCGACAAGCTCACCCTCGCCCAGCTCTGCGACGAGTTGCAGATCGCCCGATCGACGTTCTATGACTGGCGATCCAAGGGACACGCACCGCGCTGCATCAAGCTGCCGAATGGTGACCTCCGGATCCGCCGCAGCGACCTCGACGCCTGGCTCGCCGAACACGAGGAAGGATTCGGTGGCTGAACTTTCCTACGACGCGCGGGTTCAGAACCTCGAGAAGCGGAAGACCGCTGAGGGCAAGATTTCCTCGTTCCGCGTCTGCTGGCGGGTCGATCGGCAGCTCCATCGGCGCAGTTTCGGGACCCGCACTCAGGCCGACGCCTTCCGTGCCGAGCTGATCGCGGTCGCGCGTCGCGGTGAGGCGTTCCGCGTGGACACCGGCGAGCCAGCAGCGTGGCAACGCCCGGGTCAGAAGATCACCTGGTTCGCCTTCGCCGAGTCCTACGCCGCCAGCAAATGGTCACGGGCCTCCCCGAACCACCGACGGGGCATCGCAGAGTCGCTCACCGACGCCACCGAGGCCTTGATCACCAAGAGCGACGGTCCCGACCGCGAGCAGCTCCGGGCCGCGATGCGATGGGCGTTCAGCACCGCACTCGCCAAGCCGGAGGCGGATCCAGACCGCCAGACCGCGCACGCGCTCGCATGGCTCCGACGCAACACGAGCCGGATGGACGCGATCGGCGACCGTGCAGCCGGCGCGAAGCTCGTCCGCGAGGTGCTGGTCAGGTTGAGCCAGACGAAGTCAGGCGGCAGCGCCGCACCGAGCACGGCGACCCGCAAGCGGGCTGTGATCTACAACGCACTCGACCACGCCTGCGAGACCGGCGTCATCGCGGTCAACCCGCTGACCTACGTGAAGTGGACGCGACCACGCTCCGTCTCCTCGGTCGATCCGAGGATCGTGGTGAACGCCGAGCAGGCGCGCCGATTCCTGACCGCAGTCGATCAGCACAGCGATCGCGGCGCGCGCCTGGCCGCCTTCTTCGGCTGCATGTACTACGCCGGCATGCGGCCGGAGGAAGCGGCAGAGCTGCGCATGAGCAACCTGAGCCGGCTGCCCGGGGCGAACTCGAACCGCTGGGGCGAGATCCAACTCACCCACTCCGTGCCCAGGTCAGGAAGCCGGTGGACCGAGAGCGGCCGGCCGAGGGAGCAGGCACCGCTCAAGCACCGCGCCAGCGGCGACAGCCGGAGCGTGCCCATGCACCCCGAACTCGCCGAGATGCTCCGCCGCCACCTCGACCGATTCGGCTATTCAGCCGACGGCCACCTCTTCGTGGGAATGCACGGCGGCGCCGTCACCGATCGAACCTACCTGCGGATCTTCCACGAGGCGCGGGCCGCCGCCTTCACACCCGAGGAAGCCGACTCACCCCTGATGGGAGTCCCCTACTCACTGCGCCACGCCGCCGTGTCGACCTGGCTGAAGGCGACCGGCGATCCCGCCCAGGTCGCCGCGTGGGCCGGGCACAGCGTGATGGTGCTACTCCGCGTCTACGCGAAGTGCGTCGACGGCACCCAGTCGGCGAGCCTGCAGAAGATCCTGGACGCGACCACCTGACCGGTCGGGTTGAACCGTCGGCCGTGCCCTTCGAGACGCCCTCCGCTGGCGCTCCGGGCTCCTCAGGGCGCGTCTCCCGTGGGAGAGCATTGGGAGAAAACTTCCGGCCGGAGCCGGATCCGGCCGTTCACAGCCAGACAGCCGCATCGACCGGCCGGAGAGTATCCGGCCTGGCCAGAGGCTGTTTCACGCGTGGTGGCAGGTGAAGGATTCGAACCTTCGTAGGCTGAGCCGACGGATTTACAGTCCGCTCCCTTTGGCCACTCGGGCAACCTGCCGTGCAACACCCGGAGGCGCCGCGACGCAGAACGATAGCAAGCCCGGGCGGGCTCGCCCAAGTCGGATCGGGACGGTGCCGACCGTGGTGAAGGGTCGGGCCGGCTCCGGGCACAATGACCCTGCCCAGCCGCCGCCGACCGTGAGAGGAAGCCCGATGGCCTCGGAGAGCTCGTTCGACATCGTCAGCAAGGTCGACCACCAGGAGGTCGACAACGCGCTGAACCAGGCGGCCAAGGAGATCCGGCAGCGGTTCGACTTCAAGAACACCGAGGCGGCCATCGCCTGGTCGGGCGAGGCGATCGAGATGGAGGCGGTGTCCGAGGACCGGGTCCGCGCCGTCCTCGACGTCTTCCAGTCCAAGCTCGTCAAGCGCGGGATCAGCCTCAAGGCGCTCGAGGCCGCCGAACCCCGGACCTCCGGCAAGCTGGTCAAGATCACCGCGACCATCACCGAGGGCATCAGCTCCGAGAACGCCAAGAAGGTCTCCAAGCTCATCCGCGACGAGGGACCCAAGGGCGTCAAGACCCAGATCCAGGGCGAGGAGCTCCGCGTCACCTCCAAGAGCCGGGACGACCTGCAGACCGTGCAGCGGCTGGTCAAGGAGCAGGAGTACGACTTCGCGGTGCAGTTCACCAACTACCGCTGACCCCGCGTCGCTCGCGGCCCAGCCGCCGACCCGACGCGCCCGGCGCGACCGCCCGGCCGGCGCTTCGCTCTGTGCCGGTGCGCCGGCCCGTCGGCGTACCCGGGCATCGCTGACAGCCGTCCCGTCCCCGGGACCGCCACCCGCTCCGGCCAGGGCTCGGGTCGACTCCACCACTCCTCCGGCTGGCCCACGCTGAGCGCGAACGAGCGGTAGGACTGGTCGTCGCAGGCGATCCAGTCGACCAGGTGTACGCCGAACCCCGCGGCCAGCCCACGGGCCAGGGCCAGGCGTTCCGCGATCGGCCGGAGCGGTTGGTCCGACACGACCGGCTCGTCGCTCAGAGCTATCGCGGTCCGCGAACGCAGGTCGACCGTCGCCCACTCGAACAGACACGCCTCCAGCCCGAGATCGGGCGGGTCGGTCCTCCGCGCGTGGGCGAGGGCGGTCAGCTCACCGTCCTCGGTGCCGAAGGCGACCAGCAGCCGGCGCGGACCGAACGCCCGCTGGTCGAGCGCGAGCGACAGCACGTCCTCGCGGAGGTTGACCACGTCGTCCCCGCGCGGCGCGAGGAGGTCGACGACGATGAGTCCGGCGTTCATGCCCTCACCGTGGGCGGGTGGCGCGCGGCGGGTCCGGGCTCGTGCACAGGGAGCGGTCGGTGCTCCGGGGGCGGCGCGGGCTGTGGACGGCGCTTCGACAGGCTCAGCGCACGGGTGAGCGCTTCGACAGGCTCAGCGCACGGGTCAGCGCTTCGACAGGCTCAGCGCACGGGTCAGCGCTTCGACAGGCTCAGCGCACGGGTCAGCGCTTCGACAGGCTCAGCGCACGGGTCAGCGCTTCGACAGGCTCAGCGCACGGGTCAGCGCTTCGACAGGCTCAGCGCGCGGGTGAGCGCTTCGACGGGCTCAGCGCACGTCGACTACCTCAGCGGCGGGAGGGCCGAGGGGTCGGCGCCGAGGTGGGCGAAGTAGCGATGGGCTGACCGGAGCACCTTGGTCTTGGCGTCCCCGATCATCGTCTTGCCCCACCAGCCGCCGAACACGGAGTCGTAGTCGAACCGCTCGAGCACGCCGAGCGCGTGGGCGATGGTGTCGGGATGTTCGGGGATCAGGTTCGGATAGCTGTACATGAAGCTGGCCCAGCGCCGGTCCGCGACGACCGTGATGATGTCGCCGGTGCAGAGCGCGCCGCGGCCGTCGAGCCCCGGCCAGTGCACCACCGAGCCGCCCGGGAAGTGCATCCCCAGGTCGAGCAGCGTCCGGCCCGGCAACACCCCGGCGCTCTCCCCGTCCCAGGTCCGCACCCCGGACCGGCGCCCCAGCCAACGGGCGTCGCTCGCGTGCACCCAGACCGGCGCGTCGAACGCAGCGCTCCAGTCGCTGATCGTGGAGAAGAAGTGCGGGTGCGAGACCGCGATCGCCGCGATCCCGCCGTGGGCCTCGACCGCGGCCACCGTGTCGTCGTCGAGATAGGGCGTGCAGTCCCAGAGCAGGTTGCCGCCCTCCCCCGGCACCAGCAGCGCCCGCTGGCCGATGGCCACCGCCGGCGTGGTCCCGACGCCCCACAGCCCGGTCACCTCCTCGCGGAGCTCGGTGCGGTGCCCGGACTCGGCCAGCTCGCGGAGCGTCGTCCACTGCTGGCCGTCCGGTCCGACGTACTGCCGCTCGTCCTCGCAGACCGGGCAGTGCGCCCGGTCGGCGTCCGCCTCGTACTGCACCGCGCAGGTCGCGCACACCGGCAGGTCCCACCCGAGCTCCATCGCCGCCTCCTCGCGTCGCCGCCGGACGCGCCCGCCCGGCTACGACCACAGTCTGCGCCCGGGTGCTCCCGAGTCGCACCGACCGCCCCCGAGGTCGGCACCGTCGCCGGATGGCCGCCGGGCCGTCGCTGACCAGACTGCTGATCATGATCGACACCACCCCGACCACCCAGCCGCCGACCACCGGCCACCGCTCCGCCCCGGTGATCAGCGGCCGCGGGCTGACCATGACCTACGGCAGCGGCCCCTCGACCGTGCACGCGCTGGCCGGCGTCGACCTCGACGTCCACCCCGGCTCGCTGGCGGTGATGGGGCCTTCGGGCTCGGGCAAGACCTCGCTGCTGCACTGCCTGGCCGGGATCGTCCGGCCGAGCAGCGGCCACGTCCAGTACCAGGGCACCGACCTCACCACGCTCTCCGACCGGCTGCGCACCCGGCTCCGCCGCGATGACTTCGGCTTCGTCTTCCAGAGCGGTCAGCTGCTCGCCGAGCTGCCCGCGAACGAGAACGTCGCGCTGCCGCTGATGCTCGGCGGGCTGTCGCTGCGCGAGGCCGTCGGTCGGGCCGACGTCTGGCTCGGCCGGCTCGGGTTGGCCGGGATGGAACGCCGCCGCCCGGGCGAGCTCTCCGGCGGCCAGCTCCAGCGGGTCGCGATCGCCCGCGCCCTGGTCACCGAACCGCGGATCGTCTTCGCCGACGAGCCCACCGGCGCGCTCGACCAGCGCACCGGCGCCGAGGTGATGGGGCTGCTCGAGCACGCTGTCGTTGCCACCGGCGCCGCGCTGGTGGTCGTCACCCACGACCCCGGCGTGGCCCGCACCTGCGCCCGCACGGTGACCATGGCCGACGGCCGGATCGTCGCCGAGCACCACCGTCCCCAGGCCGCGACGGCGGTGGCCCGGTGATCGCGCTCAGGCTCTGGTGGCGGCTGCTCCGGCGCCAGGAAGCCCAACGCCTCACCATCGCGCTCACCCTGACCGCCTTCACCGTGACCACCGGGGTGCTGCTCACCGTGCTCGGCGGGCTCCACGCCTTCCTCGGCCGCGGCGACACCGGCATCGGCTCGTTCTACGTCGTGCTGGCCGAGACCGCCACGGTGATCCTGATGGTCCCGATCCTCACCCTCGGCGGTGCGGCGGCCCGGCTCAGCGTCGCGCGCCGCGACGAGCGGCTCGCTGCGCTCCGGCTGGCCGGGATGACCGGCGGCCAGGTCGGGGCGATGGCCGTGGTCGACGCCGCCGCCCAGGCGCTGGCCGGTGCCGTGCTCGGCGTCGGGCTCTATCTGGTCGCCCTGCCGGGGATCGCGCTGCTGCACTTCCAGGGACGCCCGTTCGCCTGGGCCGAGCTCTGGGTCGGCTGGCCGCTGCTGCTCGGTGCCGTGGCCGGCGTGGTCGCCCTCGCCGTGGTCTCCGCCGCGCTCAGCCTCGCGAAGGTGGTGATCAGCCCGCTCGGCGTCGCCCGGCGCACCACCCCCAGCCGGCTGAGCTGGCTCCGGGTGGTCGTCGCCGTCGTCGTGCTGGCGGCCTGGGCCCCGCTGTTCCGCACCGTGACCACCGTCGCCGCGATGACCGGGATCCTCGTGGTGCTGGGGATCTGCTTCGCGATCCTCAACCTGCTCGGGCCGTTCGTCCTCGGTGTGGTCGGCCGGATCGCTGCCGGCCGGGCCCGGACGGTCCCGATGCTGCTGGCCGCCCGGCGGCTGGTGGACGACCCGAGGAGCGCCTGGCGGACGGTCGCCGGGGTCACCCTGGCCACCTTCGTCGCAGGCGTGCTGTCGATCGCCCCCGCCCTGCACGACGCCACCGGCAGCCGGGGCGACGCCGAGGGCGCGATGCTCGGCACCGACCTG
This sequence comes from Microlunatus kandeliicorticis, assembly GCF_014137855.1. Taxonomy (GTDB): domain Bacteria; phylum Actinomycetota; class Actinomycetes; order Propionibacteriales; family Propionibacteriaceae; genus Microlunatus; species Microlunatus kandeliicorticis. The sequence continues at coordinate 472,374 of NZ_JACGWT010000001.1, read as the reverse complement.
ATGACCGGCGCGATCCTCACCCTGGTGATCGCCGCCGTGCTGGCCGCCGTGTCCAGCGGGGTCAGCCAGGCGTCCCGGCTGCTCGACCAGCGCGACCAGTACGCGCTGCTCCACCTGGCCGGCACCGACCTGACGGTCCTGCGCGCCGCCCGGCTGCGTGAGACCTGGCTGCCGCTGACCGCGTCGGTGGCCATCGCCGCGGCGACCTCGCTGATCATCATCGCGCCGATCGGGATCCCGCTGGCCTGGTCGGATCCGGGCGGGGTGGCGGTCTTCCTCGGTGGCATCGTCGTCTCGGTGCTGCTGGTGACCGCGGCGGTCGGACTCAGCCAGCCGCTGGTCGCCACCGTGGCCACCGCCCGCACCCGGGCGCGCGACGAGGCGCTGGTCAGCCGTACCTCCTGAGGTGATGCTGAGGCTGATGCAGCAGACTTCGCTCGTGACCAGCCGCATCTCGCACACCACCGTCAACGCCCGGGATCCCTACGGTCAGGCGAGGTTCTGGGGTGCGGTGCTCGGGATGGCCGAGGACCCACAGGACCCGAACCAGCCCGACCACGAGGAGTGCATGATCTTCTCCCCGGACGGCCGGACCCGGCTGCTGTTCATCGCGGTGCCCGACGCCAAGCAGGTCCGCAACCGGGTGCACCTCGATCTGGCCCCGACCGACCGGACGCGTGACGAGGAGATCGACCGGGTGCTGGCGCTCGGCGCCACCGAGGTCGACGACCGGCGGCTCGACGACGGACGGGGCTGGATGGTGCTCGCCGATCCCGAGGGCAACGAGTTCTGCGTCCTGCGCGGCGGCCGCGAGCGCACCGACCCCTACGCCCACCTGGTGACCGGAGCCGTCGCGTGAGCCCCGACAGCACCCCGGCCGGCGGGCCGGGGCAGGACCGCCGCGGGGCGGCCGTGGTGGTCAACCCCTCCAAGTTCGACGACGACGACGCCCGCGAGGAGTTCCGCCGCACCGTCACGGCGGCGCTCACCGGCGCCGGATACGAGGAGCCGCTCTGGCTCGAGACCACCGAGGACGACCCCGGCCGGGCGATGACCGCACAGGCCCGCGAGGCCGGCGTCGGACTGGTGCTGGCCGCCGGCGGTGACGGCACCGTCCGGATGGTCGCCGCCGGGCTCGGCGAGAGCGACATCGCGCTCGGCGTGCTGCCGATGGGGACGGCCAACCTGCTGGCCCGGAACCTCGACCTGCCGCAGAAGCTCGACGAGGCCCTCGAGGTTGCGGTCGGCGAGGGTGAACGACGGATCGACCTGGTGCGGATCAGCGCCGACGACGGCGAGCCCGACCACTTCGCGGTGATGGCCGGGATCGGCGCCGACGCGGTGGTGATGGAGTCGGCCAACCCCGACCTCAAGCGGGTGATGGGATCGGCCGCCTACGTGTTCTCGGCCATCCAGAACGCCGACCGCCCGCCGCTCAAGGCGCACATCGTGCTCGACAAGGGCCGGCGCCGCGAGGACAAGAAGATCGAGACCTTCGACCGCGAGGCCGTGCTGATGCTGGTCGGCAACGTCGGCTACCTGCAGGCGCAGATCCCGCTGATCCCCGACGCCGAGCCCGACGACGGCCGGCTCGACGTGCTGGTCGCCTCGCCCAAGTCCCAGCCCGGCCGGCTCAAGCTGCTGCTCGAGGTGCTGTTCCGGCGGCACCACGAGGACGAGGCGTTCGACCTGCTCAGCGGGCGGCGGGTGGAGATCACCGTCGACCACGAGGAGGCCTACGAGCTCGACGGGGACCCGATCGGGCACTGCACCCGGCTGGTCGCCGAGGTGGTCCCGCAGGCTCTGACCGTCCGGGTCCGGCCGACCGACCGCTGACCACCGGCCACGGCCGGGACCCCAGGGTCCGCACCCGCGCCCGCGCCGTAGCGTGGCCCCGTGGCTCTGACGTCCGACGACCTGCACCTGCTGCCCCAGCCCGCCTCGGTCGAGCCCCGCGAGGGCGAGTTCCGGCTGCCGCCCGACCTGACCGTCTCCGGGCCGCCGGAGTGGACCGCGGTGGTCCGCCGGTTGCTCGGTCCGGGCACCGGGTTCGGTCTGCCCGACTCCGCCGACGGCGAGGCCGGCACCATCCGGATCGAGACCGACCCGTCCGTCCCGGCCGAGGGCTACCGGCTCTCCGTCGGCACCGAGGGCGTCACCATCGCCGCCGCGGACTTCGCCGGCGTCAACTGGGCCACCCAGACGCTGCGCCAGCTGCTGCCGGCCTCGACGCTGCGCCCGGCCCCGTCGGGCGGGGCGCTGGCCGTGCCCTGCGTCGAGATCACCGACCAGCCGCGGTTCGCCTGGCGCGGCGTGATGCTCGACGTGGGCCGGCACTTCATGCCCCTGCACGACCTCTACGGCTTCGTCGACCAGCTCGCGCTGCACAAGTACAACCGCTTCCACCTGCACCTCACCGAGGACCAGGGCTGGCGGTTCGAGTCGAAGACGCACCCCGAGCTCAACACCGTGGCCAGCGTCCGCCGCGAGACCCGCAACCCGGCCTGGGAGAGCGGCGACGGCACCCCGCACGGGGGGCTCTACACCCAGGACCAGCTGCGCTCGCTGGTCCGCTACGCCGAGCAGCGCGGGGTGACGATCGTCCCCGAGATCGAGTTCCCGGGCCACGTGCTCGCGGTGCTGGCCGCCTATCCCGAGCTCAGCAACGACCCGTCGCGGACCTACGAGCCGGCCACCACCTGGGGCATCTTCGACGAGGTGCTCAACATGTCCGACCAGGCGATGCAGCTGGTCTACGACATCTTCACCGAGGTGCTCGAGGTGTTCCCGAGCCGCTGGGTCCACGTCGGCGGCGACGAGTGCCCGCGGGTCGAGTGGCAGCGCAGCGAGGCCGCGCACGCGCTGGCCGCCGAACGCGGGCTCGACGACGCCACCGAGCTGCAGAACTGGTTCACCCGCCAGCTCCGCGACTGGCTGGCCGCCCGCGACCGGCAGCTGGTCGGCTGGGACGAGATCAACGACGAGGGCATCCTCGACGGCGCGGTGCTGATGGCCTGGCGGGACGCCAAGTACGGCGTCGAGGGCGCCCGGGCCGGCCAGGACGTGGTGATGTCGCCGAGTCCGTCGACCTACTTCGACTACTACCCCTCGGACCGCGACGACGAGCCCTACGCGATCGGCGGGCTGATCACGACCGAGATGGCCTACGCCTTCGACCCGCTGGAGAACATCCCCGAGGACGCACAGCCGCGGGTGATCGGCACCCAGTGCCAGGTCTGGCGGGAGTACATGCCGACCACCGCCCGGGTGGAGTACGCGCTCTGGCCGCGAGGGTGCGCGCACTCCGAGGTCGCCTGGTCCGATGCCGAGGGCCGCGACTGGACCGAGTTCTCCGCCCGGCTGGCCGGGCACCTGACCCGGCTCGACGCGCTCGGCGTCGGCTACCGCCCCGAGGCCGGCCCGCGTCCGTACCAGCAGGGCGGGACCGGCCGCTACGCCCGGCCGGCGACGCACCGCCGATGACGATCACCGGGCAGCCCGGTCCGGCGCGGGGACCGGTGCCGGCCCCCGCCCGGGCGGCGGGGACGCCGCCGCTGGCCGAGCGGATGCGGGCGTTCGGGACGACGATCTTCGCCGAGATGTCGGCGCTGGCCACCCGGACCGGGTCGATCAACCTCGGTCAGGGCTTCCCCGACACCGACGGGCCCGAGGAGGTGCTGGCCGCCGCGCGGCAGGCGATCTCCGACGGCCACAACCAGTACCCGCCGGGTCGCGGCATCCCCGAGCTGCGGCAGGCGATCGCCGCCGACCGCGAGCGGCGGCGCGGGCAGCGGTTCGACCCCGAGACCGAGGTGCTGGTCACCGCCGGCGCCACCGAGGCGATCACCGCGGCGGTCCTGGCGCTCTGCGAGGCCGGCGACGAGGTGATCGCGCTCGAGCCGACCTACGACTCCTACGCCGCCTCGATCGCGCTGGCCGGCGCGCGACTCGTCCCGGTGCGGCTCGAGCCGCCGGACTTCGGTGTCGACCTCGACCGGCTGGCCGCGGCGATTACCCCGCGCACCCGGTTGTTGTTGATCAACACCCCGCACAACCCGACCGGCCGGGTGCTCGACGAGCAGGAGCTGGCCGGGATCGCCCGGCTGGCGGTCGCGCACGACCTGTTGGTGATCACCGACGAGGTCTACGAGCACCTGGTCTACGACGGCGAGCACCTGCCGCTGGCCCGCTTCCCCGGCATGGCGGAACGGACGATCACCGTCAGCTCGGCGGGCAAGACGTTCGCGGTGACCGGCTGGAAGATCGGCTGGGCCTGCGCCCGGCCCGAGCTGATCACCGCGATCACCACCACCAAGCAGTTCCTGACCTACGTCAACGGGGCGCCGTTCCAGTGGGCGGTGGCCACCGGGCTCGGTCTGCCCGACTCCGTGATCACCACGATCCGCGACGACCTGCGCGCCGGCCGTGACCTGCTGGCCGACGGGCTGCGGGCCGCCGGGCTCGAACCGTTCCGCTGCCAGGGCACGTACTTCCTCACCGTCGACGTGGCCAGGCTCGGCTTCGACGATGGTCTCGACTTCTGCCGTCGGCTGCCCGAGCTCTGCGGGGTGGTCGCGGTGCCCAGCCGGGTCTTCTACACCGACCCGGGACCGGCGGCGAGCTTCGTCCGTTTCGCCTTCTGCAAGCGGCCCGCGGTGCTCAGCGCCGCAGCCGAACGGCTGGCGACGCTGTCGCCGCGGTGATCATCGGCCGGCTCTGCGCGGGCGGGTGATCACCCTTCGACAGGCTCAGGGCACCGTGGTGGCGGCTCGGGGCACCGTGATCATGATCGCCCTTCGACAGGCTCAGGGCGCGGTGGTGGTGGCTCATGGCACCGTGGTGGCGGCTCAGGGCACCGTGCCCGTTCGACAGGCTCAGGGCGCGGTCGTGGCGGCTCAGGGCACCGTGGTGGCGGCTCAGGGCGCGTGACCGGGGTCAGGAGCGTGCGGGGAGCAGCGAGAGCGGGACGTCGGTGTGCTCCTCGACGCGGGTGCGCTCGGCCCGCCAGAGCCGGGCGGTGGGACGGACCTCGGAGACCGCGGCGGCCAGCTCGGCCATCCCGACGAGCCCGGGACCACGTCCGGTCAGCTGGTCCCAGGACGCGAGCGCCCGGGCCCGGGTGCAGACCCAGACCAGGTCGGCGGCCGACAGACCGGTGGTGCTGCGGACCAGCCGGCGGAGGTTGACCAGCCCGACCGACGGGCCGGCGAGCCGGCGCTCGAGGATCGCCCGGCGGGCGTGCCGGTCGGGTTCGGCGACCAGGACCTCGGGGCCGAGCCGGTCGCTGCCGCGCAGCGCCGGCGGCACCAGCCAGGGGCGTTCGGTCGAGCCGACCAGGACGACCCGGCGACCCCGGCGGGCGGTGGACGAGGACCCGTCCAGCTCGGCGGCGAGCCGGCCGACGACGGCGTCGGCGGCGGTCCAGACGGTGCGGCCGGCCTCGGAGCCGGGGGTCAGCGCGTCGAGCTCGTCGAGCAGCACGACGGTGGACGGGGTGCGGACGGCCGCGGCGAACAGGGCGGCGAGCTCGAGCTCGACGGTCTCGGCCGGGTCGGCGGTGCGTGAGGCGCGGGTGACCAGGTCGGCGACCTGGAGCCGGACCAGACTGCCGCCGAGCTCCCCGGCGACCGCGCGGACCAGCAGGGTGCGGCCACAGCCCTGCGGGCCATAGAGCAGCAGGCCGGCGCTCCGGCCGACCGCGGCGAGGCGCTCGGCGCGGCGGACCGCGCTGCGGAGCCGGCGGACCACCGGGCGGAGCCCGTGGACGTCGTCGAGACCGAGGTCGCTGTGCAGCAGCTTCCAGCTCCGGGCGCCGCCGACGTGGTCGGGCGCGGTCGGGGCGTCCCAGACCGGAGCCGCAGCGACCGGGGCGGCCGGGACCGACGGGACGGTCTCGGGGGCCAGCGTCCGGGCCGGCCGGGCGAGCAGCGCCAGACCGGACGCGTCCGGCGCGGAGGAGGCGAGGTCGGCGGCGTTCGCCCGGGGGTCGGCAAGCACGAGACGATCATGGCGCGGACCGGGTCGGACCAGCAGGGCCTGGTGTGCACAGTGCATCGGCCAGAAGTGCACAGTCGGCCCCCCCCCGGTGAGCGCGCACGCCGTGCACGCCGTGCACTGCGGGCCGACCGGGCGGCCGTCGCCCGTCGGGCTCAGTCCGTGACCGCGGGGTCCGCGAGCCGTTCGATCCCGTGCCGGAGCAGGTCGACCCGGTCCCCCGCCGGCACGGCGTCGGCCGACCAGGCGAGCGCGTCGAAGGGGCACTCGTCGACGCAGATCCCGCAGAACATGCACAGCGACCAGTCGAGGGTGAAGGCGTCGAGCACATTCACCGTCCGGGTCCGGGCGCCCGCCGGGACGTCGGTGGCGGGCGCGGTGTGCGAGGTGATGTCGATGCACCAGCTCGGGCACTCGCGGGCGCAGATCATGCACGAGGTGCACGCCTGCGGGACCAGCCGGATCGAGCGGTGCCCGGTCGCAGGGCCGGCGGACGGGCCGGGCGGAACGGTCACCGTCGTCGCCTCCGCACCCGGCCCCCGGTCACCGACCCGGCGATCTCCTCCGGGCCGGCCGGGTCGGGTTCGGTCCGGTCACCCCAGACCTCCGGCTCGGGCACGCCGGGCGGCAGCATCCGCCGCCGGCTCGGGGCCCCTGACGAGCCTGACGAGCCTGACGAGCCCGACGAGCCCGACGAGCCCGACGAACCGGACGGCCCCGCCGGGCCCGGACGCTCGGCCGCACCGGTCGGACGCGACGACCGCGGGACCGCGCCCCGGTCCGACGGGTCCTTGGCCCCCGGCCAACCGGTGGCCGCCCGCGCGCCGAGCACGGCGTCCTTGCGCAGCGGGGGCGTCCCGGCGTGGTGGTCGAGCAGCAGCGGACGGGAGTCGCCGCCGACGAAGTCGATCCCGAACAGGTCGGTGCCCTCGCGCTCGTGCCAGCCCGCGCCGGCGAAGACCCCGGCGATGCTGGCGAGCTGCGGCGTCGACCGCGGGACCGTGGTGGACAGCCGGAGTCCGACGCCCGGCCGGGCGGGGTCGATCAGCCGCAGCACCACGGTGAAGGTGTCGTCGCGGCCGATCTCGTCGACACAACCGAGCCAGTCGAACCAGGACCAGCCCTGGTCGCGGGCCTCGGCGACCCGCCGCCGCCAGTCACCGACCTCGACCTGCTCGACGAGGTCGCCGTCGCTCACGACGCCTCCCGGACGGCGTCCCGCGGCTCGGCCAGCAGCTCCTCGACCACGGTGACCAGCGCGTCCGGCGGCGGCGGGCACCCCGGCAGGTAGACGTCGACGCCGACGACCTGGTCGATCCCGTTGGTGACCGCGTAGCTGTCCCAGTAGGGGCCGCCGGACGACGCGCAGGCCCCGAACGCGGCCACCGTCACCGGTCCGACCGCCGCGCAGGCCTCGACCACCGCCTGCACCGCCGGGGCCAGCCGGTCAGTGACCGTCCCCGAGATCACCACCAGCCGCGGGGTCCCGGGTGGCAGCTCGCCCACCGGGACCGGCACCGCCTCCGGGAAGGCGGCCAGCGCGGCCTCGAACTCGAGCGTGCAGCAGGCCAGCCCGACGTCGACCAGCGCGGGGTCCGGGCCGTCGGCCGGCCCGCGCCCGGTCAGCCGCCAGGCCCGCAGCGTCGTCACGGCTGCAGGGTAGCCAGCGACCGCCGCGCGGGCAGGAGCCCGGTCGCCGACCGTCGCCGGCCCAGGGGCGATGATGGGCCCGACCGCTCCGGCCCGTGCCGGTCGCGATCCCGGCGGAGCCCTCCACCCGCCGCGCAGTCCCGACGGGAGTGGATCTGGTGCCGGACGACGGGCTCGACCTGCGCGTCGCCGCGGTGCTCGCGGTGCTCGGTGGCGAGCCGCTCGCCGAGGTCGCCCGTCGTCAGGTGGTCGAGCCGGCGCTGCTCGAACGCTGGGTCGAGGCCTTCGTCGACGCCGGCGCCGCCGAGGTGACCAACCAGCCGAACCCGCGGGCGGCCCGGCAGCGCGACCGGTTCCTCGCCGCGTACGCCCACGAGACCCGCACCCCGCTGGGGGTCGCCTCGGGCTGGGCGACCGTGCTGCGCGAGGAAGAGCTCACCGAGGCCGAGCGCGACCGCGCCGTGGCCAAGCTGTCCGCGGCACTGGAACGGCTCAACGAGCGGGTCGAGGAGATGGAGCTGCTGGCCGCCTCGTCGCTGGGGCGTCTCGAGCTGGAGCCGGAGACCGTCCCGGCCGACGCGTTGCTGGCCCGGACCGCGCCGGACGCCCCGGTGCGGCTCGGCGCGGACACCGCCGAGGTGCCGCTGGTGGAGGTCGACCTCGACCAGTTCACCCGCGTGCTCCGCGACCTGTGGCGGACCGCCGGCCACCCACCCGCGCCGCAGGAGCGGTGGTGGGAGGTCCGGGCGGTCGAGCCGTGGGTCGAGTTCCGGGCCCGGCGTCGCGGCGACCCGGTGGACGTCCGGGTGCTGGGTGCCCTGTTCGATCCGTTCGACAGCAACTCCGACAGCACCGGGGTTACGATGGGCCTGCATCTGGCGCGAGCTCTCGCTGTGGCGCACGGCGGGACGATCGGGGTCGACCAGAACGACGCCGGCGCGGCCTTCTGGGTCCGGGTGCCGCGTCGCCGGCCGACCGGCGACGCCGTTCCCCAGCCCGAGGGCACGTGAGGTGGCGCGTGTGCTGCCCCCTGTCGCTCCCGGACGTCGTGACGTCCGCCCCCCGAACGGAGTCCCCCGATGGTCTTCAAGCTCGCCTGTGGTGACGTCATGCCTGGCTGCACCGCCCACTTCGAGAACACCGACCGCGACCAGCTGCTCGGTGCCGTCGCCGCCCACGCGGCGGCCGACCACGGCATCACCACCATCACCCCCGACGTCCTCGCTGCGGTCGAGGGCAAGATCAGCCGGGAGCCCGTCGGCGCCTGATCCGAACGGTCGTCGGCTCCGGTGAGGGGCAGCGGCGACGGCTGGACGACCTGCGGACGCGGCCACCGGCACTGGGGGCTGTTCGGTGCGGCAGGCGTGCTGCTGCACGCCTTCCCCGACGCCGGCAGCCCGCCCGGCGTGGCCGTCGACCGGATCCTGCTCCAGCAGCGGGTCTGCTGGAGCCACCACGGCGGTACCTGGGGCATCCCCGGCGGCGCCCGCGACGACGACGAGACAGTGGTCGCCGGCGCGCTCCGCGAGGTCGCCGAGGAGACCACGCTCGACCCCGGCCGGGTGCAGGTCGAGGCCACCTACACCGACGACCACGGCGGCTGGACCTACACCACGGTGATCGGGTGGGCCGACGCCGAGCCGGCGCCACGACCCCGTGGCCCGGAGAGCGACGACCTGCGCTGGTTCGCGGTCGCCGAGACCGACCGGCTCGAGCTGCACCCCGGCTTCGGCCGCACCTGGCCACTGCTCCGTCCGCTCGACCGGTCGCCGCGGCTGGTGGTCGACGTCGCCAACACCATGGGCAGCCGACCGGACGGCTGGTGGCGCGACCGGGCCGGCGCAGCGGCCCGGCTGCGCGACCAGCTCGCCGCCGTCGATTCCTGGCCGGACCCGTTGCTCGGCCGCTGGCTCGGACGTCCCGGCCTCGAACCGCTCCGCCGGCACTGCCCGGTGGTGCTGGTGGTCGAGGGGGCCGCCCGCGAGCTCGAGCCGGTGCCGGGGGTCGAGGTGGTCGCTGCGCCGGGCTCCGGTGACGACGCGATCGTGGAGGTGGTCGGGCAGGGGGACGACCGTCCGACGCTGGTGGTCACCGCCGACCGCGAGCTCCGCCGTCGGGTCGAGGCGCTCGGCGCGGTGCCGTTCGGCCCGCGGTCCCTGCTCGACGTGCTCGACGGGGGCTGAGCCGCACCCCTCCCACCCGGATCGAGAACACCGGACCGAAAGCCCCGGCCCGAAAAGGACTGTCCCGGCCGGGCCGGCTGGTCGAGGATGGCGCCGTGCTGAGCGATGACCGGCCGACCGCCGTGGCCGACCGGCTGGCCCGCGTCGGCGGCGTGGTCGGAGTGGCGCTCGGCGGCAGCCGGGCCCGGGGCGTGGCCCGCCCCGACTCCGACGTCGACCTCGGGCTCTACTACCGCGGCCCGCTCGACGTGCCCGGGCTGCGGAAGCTGGCCGCCGAGCTCGCCACCGACCGCGACGGCGGGGCGACGCCGGAGTTGACCGAGCCCGGCGGCTGGGGCCGCTGGGTCGACGGCGGCGGCTGGCTGACGATCGACGGCGTCCCGGTCGACTGGCTCTATCGCGACCTCGACCGGGTGGCCGCCGCCTGCGCCGCCGCCCGGCGCGGCGCGCTCGACTTCGGTTTCCAGGTCGGCCACCCCTTCGGCTTCGCCGAGGTGGCCTACGCCGGCGAACTGGCGCTGGGACGGGTGCTGGCCGACCCGGACGGCGAGCTCGGTCGGTTGCGGGCCGGGCTGGACCCCTACCCGGACGCGCTGGCCGCCGCCTTCGCCGACCGGCTCGATGAGGCCCGGTTCCTGCTGGGCGCGGTGACCAAATCGGCGCGCCGCGGTGACCTCGTCTTCGTGGCCGGGACCCTGTTCCGGGCGGTGGGGCTGGCCGCACACGCGGTGGCCGCGGCCCAGCACCGGTGGATGATCACCGAGAAGGGGCTGGTCGACGAGGTGGGCGCGCTGCCCGGCACGCCGGCCGGGTTCGCCGGGCGGGCTCGCGCCGTGCTCTCCGGTCTGACCGACGCTCCGGACGTGCTCGGCGCAGCCGTCGAGCACGCCGTCGCCCTGGTCGCGGAGGCCGATGACTTCTGCCGCCGTCGGAGGTCGGAGCAGCCATGACCCTCGTGATCAGCCACATGTCGGTGTCGGTCGACGGCTTCGTCGCCGGTCCCGACCAGAGCCTGGAGAACCCGCTCGGGATCGGCGGTCCGCGGCTGCACCGCTGGCACTTCGAAGCGGACGAGCCCGGGCACGAGGTCGACGCCGGCTTCCGCGACCAGCTGCTCGGCCGCGGCGCCGCCTACGTGATGGGCCGGAACATGTTCGGGCCGGTCCGCGGCGGCTGGGACAGCTGGGCACCCGACGGCGAGCCGGCCGAGTGGCGCGGCTGGTGGGGCGAGGAGCCGCCGTACCACGCGCCGGTGTTCGTGCTGACCCACCACCCGCGTCCGCCGCTGGAGCTGCAGGGCACCACCTTCCACTTCGTCACCGACGGTGTCGCGGCGGCGCTGGACCGCGCGCGTGAGGCCGCCGGCCCGGACGGCGTGGTGGACGTCGCCGGCGGCGCCTCGACGGTGCAGCAGGTGATCCGGCTGGGTGCGCTCGACGAGCTGCTGATCGACATCGCCCCGGCGCTGCTCGGGTCGGGCGCCCGGTTGCTCGACGGTCTCGACGACCCCGGCCTCGAGGTCGTCGAAGCGGTCCACTCACCCTGGGCCACCCACATCCGCTACCGGCTCGGCCGCTGACATACGTCGAGAGCGCTTCGACAAGCTCAGCGCGCGTTCGTGCGGTCCTCATCCAGCGCGCCCTGGGCGCGCCTCACGCCGTGCCTGAGCCCACCCCCACCCCGTGCCTCAGCGCACCCCACCCCGTGCCCTGAGCCCGTCGAAGGGCGCATCGACAAGCTCAGCGCGCGTTCGTGCGGGCCTCATCCAGCGTGCCCTGAGCTTGTCGAAGGGCGCTTCGACAAGCTCAGCGCGCGTTCGTGCGGTCCTCATCCAGCGTGACCTGGGCGCGCCTCAGGCCGTGCCTGAGCCCACAAGGTGCCCTGAGCCCACCCCGCCCCGTGCCCTGAGCTTGTCGAAGGGCGCTTCGACGAACGCTCCGCGCGTCAGGTGAGCAGGAAGTCCGGCGGGAAGACCTGTCGGTCGAGCTCGGCCAGGACGTCCGCGTCGAGCCGGCCGACCCGGGCGTAGGACTCGGCCAGCGCGCCGAGCACCGGGGACCGGTGGGTGGCGACCACCGGGCAGCCGGGCAGCCGGCGGCCGAGCGCCTCGACGGTGGCTTCGCGGAGCAGCCCGTGGTCGCTGCTCAGCACCGAGCCGCCGAGCACCACCGGGAACGGCGCGGAGAGCCCGACCCGGTCACGGGCGGCGACGCCGTACCCGGCGATCCGCTCGGCCTGGTCGAGGACGATCGCCCGCGCCACCGCGTCGCCTTCCGCCGCGGCGGCGAGCACGTCGCGGGCCAGCGCCGGGCGGCTCCGCCGGTCGGCGCCGCGCCGGGTGGTGCGCTCGAGCAGCGTGGCGACGTCCGGATAGTCCCAGCGCTCGAGCACCCGCGCGGTCAGCGCCGTGGTCGGGGCGAGCCCGAGCTCGGCACTGATCACCGCGTCGACCGCTGCCGAGCCGAGGTCGGTGCCGCCGAACCGGCCGACGATCCAGAACGAGGCCGACCATTCCGGGACCGCCCCGTCCGGGCCGGCCGGCCCGCGCGCGACCGCGGCCGCCCCGGTCCCCGCCGACAGCGCGACGCCGAGGCCGTCGGGAGCACCGGCCCGGAGCAGCGCGAAGCCGTCGTTGAGCAGCGTGTACCGCGCGCCGAGCCCGGGCATCCGGTCGGCCAGCTCCGCGTGCCAGAAGGCGTGGTCGTCGTCATAATCCACCCCGGCCAGGCAGAACGCCGCCGAGACCAGACCGGCACCGTCGGGCGGGCTGTCCGCCCCGGTCAGCGCGGCGGCGACCGCCTCGGCCACCGCCCGGGTGGCCGCCCGCTCACCGGCGCCGTAGATGTCGCCGTTGCCGCTCCGGCCGCGGCCGAGCACGCGCCCGGTGTCGTCGGCGACCAGCGCGACCGTCTTCGAGTTGCCGGCGTCGACCCCGAGGTGCAGGGCGCGGTCGGTCACCGGAGCAACCGCTCCGGCAGGTAGTCGCGGTTGGCGAAGGCGAGCTCGTCGTAGAGCTCCTCGGCGACGTGCAGGTTGCGGACGAACGGGTGACTGACCAGCGCCCGCACGGCGTCCGCGCGGGTGCCGTCCCAGGCCGCGTCGGCGGCCAGCCGCTGGTACTCGGCCAGCGTCTGGGTGATCCCGCGGACCGCGTGCGGGAGCGGCTCCTGCGGGACCGGACGCACGCCGTCGCCGTCGACCTCGCACCACACCTCGACCACGGTGTCGTCGTCGAAGCCCGGCAGCGCGGCCGGCCGCCCTGGCCCGGCGTTGGGCAGGTTGACCGGCAGCCGCGCCGGGGCGTCGGTGCCCGGGGTGCGGTTGTAGTAGGCGCTCATCACGTCGATGGCCAGCTCGAGCTCGTGGATGCCGCCGCGCGAGCGGGTCGGGTCGAGCTGCGGGTCGTCGGAGGCGGCCTGCTCGGCGTAGTGCTGCCAGTAGCCGGGCAGCGCCTCCAGCAGCACCCCGGCCCGGGTCAGCCGCCCGGCCTGGGCCTCGCGGAACGCCTCCTCGCCGAAGTAGTAGTAGCGGAAGTAGTCGCTGGGCACCGAGCCGACGGCCACCGCCAGGTGCAGCAGCCGCTTCGACCAGACGTCGACGGTCGGGTCGTCGGCGACCGCCGCGTACCCCTCGGCGAGCCGCGGGATCAGGTCCTCACCGTCGTAGCGGTGCACGGTCGACCAGCAGTTGTGGTTGACCCCGGCCATCATCACCTCGGCCCGGTCGGGATCGAGGCCGGCGGTGCGGAGGATCGGCGGCCAGAAGGTGATCGGTCCTTCGCACATCGACCAGATCGTCCGGTCGCTGTGGGTGGTGATCGCCTGGCTCACCAGGTTCACCGGGTTGGTGTAGTTGAAGATCACCGCGTCCGGGGCGACGGCGTCGAGGTCGTCGAGGATCGTCTTCATGGCGGCGACCGAGCGGAACGCCATCATCATCCCGCCGGGGCCCTGGGTCTCCTGGCCGATCACCCCGTGCCGCATCGGGATCTGCTCGTCGGCCAGCCGCATCTCGAACCCGCCCGGGCGGAAGCTGGTGAGCACCGCGTCGACGCCGGTCAACCCGGCCCGCTGGTCGGTGCTGGTCTCGACGGTGATGTCGAGCCCCTGGCGGGCGGCGATCTTGCGGGCGATGGTCGCGACCAGCTCGAGGGTGTCGGCGCGCTGGTCGATCAGCACCACCCGCGACCCGTCGAACGCGTCGCCCTTGCTGAACAGGGAGGCCATCGTCCCGGCGGCCCGGGACGACCCGCCGCCCACGTAGGCGATCGAGATGGCGGCCATGGTCAACTCCTTCGCTCGGGTCCGCCCGCGGCGGCCCGGTCGGCGTACAGGTGCGGGGTGCGGCAGTCGGCGACCACGGTCGCCGGCCAGTCCGACTGGTAGCCCTCGGCCGCGGTGAGCCGGCCGAAGGCGGTCTGCTTGTCGCGGCCGTGGACGATCATCACGACCTCGGCCGAGCGGTCCCGGATGGTCCCGACCCCGACGGTGACGCCGTGGGCGGGGACGTTCTCGAGCCGGCCGCCGAAGCTGGGGAAGGTGGCCAGGTTGTCGGTGCGGGTGCTGTCCGGCAACGGCACCACCCGGGTCCGGCTGTCCGGGGCGGAGCCCGGCGTGTTGAAGGCCACGTGACCGTCGCCGGCGCCGCTGGCCAGCAGGAACAGGTCGACGCCACCGAGGGCGTCCAGCCGGTGCTCGTAGGCCTCCGGGTCGGCCGGGTCGGGCACCTCGAGCGCGTCGACGGCCACCCGGCGCGACTCCGGCACCCCGGCGTCCGCGGCGGCCGCGCGGAGCGGCTCGACGATCTCCACCCGGCCGAACCGGCGGCAGGAGTGCGCCAGCCCGGGGTCGACGGGCGCCGGTCCGTCGGGGCCCTGCTCGACGTACTCGTCCATCATCAGCACCCGCAGCCCGGACAGGTCGGTGCCCTCGGCGGCGGCCCGCCGGGCCAGCGCCCGATAGCTGCTCAGCGCGCTCCGGCCGCCCGGACAGCCGAGGACGAACGGCGCGCCCGCCGGCCGGGCCCCGATCCGGGCCAGCACCAGCGCAGCGACCGCCTCCCCCAGCGTCGCGGGGTCGGCGAAGACCGTCGGCTCGATCCGCACAGCAGCAGACCCTACGGAAGCCCGCTCCGGGTCCAGCGCCCGGACGTCGCCGACCGGGTTTCCCGACGCCCCTAACATGGACCAGGTTGCCGAGCCGCGCCCGGACGTCGGATCGCCGGCGTGACCCGACGGCCAGCGCTCCGGCCGACCCTCCAGCACCCGGATCCCGTGCGGAGCCGCGCGACGAGGCGCACCGATCGAGACCACCGACGACATCGGGGAAAGAAGGCATCACCGCCGTGCACAAGGTCCAGACGCTCGACCGTGTCGTGATCCGGTTCGCCGGCGACTCCGGCGACGGCATGCAGCTGACCGGCGACCGCTTCACCGCCGACTCCGCGCTGTGGGGCAACGACATCTCGACGCTCCCGAACTTCCCCGCCGAGATCCGCGCGCCTGCCGGCACCCTGCCCGGCGTGTCGAGCTTCCAGCTGCACTTCGCCAACTACGACATCATGACGCCGGGTGACCGGCCGGACGTGCTGGTGGCGATGAACCCGGCGGCGCTCAAAGCGAACATCGCCGACCTGCCGCGCGGCGGCGTGATCATCGCCGACACCGCCGACTTCACCAAGCGCAACCTGGCCAAGGTCGGCTACGCCGCGGACCCGCTGACCGACGACTCGCTGGCCGACTACCAGGTGCACGCGCTCGACCTGACCGGGATGACCGTCGAGGCGGTCAAGGAGTTCGGGCTGAGCCGCAAGGACGCCTCCCGGGCCAAGAACATGTTCGCCCTCGGGCTGCTGTCCTGGCTGTACCACCGGCCGGTGGAGGGCACGCTCGACTTCCTGGCCACCAAGTTCGCCTCCAAGCCGGCCATCCGCGACGCCAACATCACCGCGTTCCGCACCGGCTACGCGTTCGGCGAGACCACCGAGGTGTTCGCGGTCCGCTACGAGGTCGCCCCGGCGCCGATGCCGAGCGGCCGCTACCGGCAGATCTCGGGCAACACCGCGCTCGCCTACGGCCTGGTCACCGCGGCCCGGAAGGCCGGGCTGCCGCTGTTCCTCGGCGCCTACCCGATCACCCCGGCCTCCGAGGTGCTGCACGAGCTCAGCAAGCACAAGCGCTTCGGCGTGACCACCTTCCAGGCCGAGGACGAGATCGCCGGCGTCGGCTCCGCGCTCGGCGCCAGCTTCGCCGGCCACCTCGGCGTGACCACCTCCTCGGGCCCTGGCATCGCGCTCAAGGCCGAGACCATCGGGCTCGGGGTGATGACCGAGCTGCCGCTGATCGTCTGCGACATCCAGCGCGCCGGGCCCAGCACCGGCATGCCGACCAAGACCGAGCAGTCCGACCTGCTGCAGGTGATGTTCGGGCGCAACGGCGAGGCACCGGTCCCGGTGCTCGCCGCGCAGAGCCCGGCCGACTGCTTCGACACCGCAATCGAGGCGGTCCGGATCGCCGTCACCTACCGGACGCCGGTCTTCCTGCTCTCCGACGGCTACATCGCCAACGGCGCCGAGCCGTGGCGGGTGCCGGACGTCGCCGCCATCCCCGAGATCGACCCCGGCTTCGCCACCGAGCCGAACGCCACCGGCAAGGACGGCTCGCCCGCCTTCCTGCCCTACAAGCGCGACCCGGAGACGCTGGCCCGGCCGTGGGCGATCCCCGGCACCGCGGGTCTGGAGCACCGGATCGGCGGCATCGAGAAGGACGCCGAGACCGGCAACGTCTCCTACGACCCGGCCAACCACGACGCGATGGTGCGCACCCGGCAGGCCAAGGTGGACGGCATCGTCCGCGACATCCCCGACCTGGTGGTCGACGACCCGGGCGCCGAGGACGGCGACGGCGCGCGGGTGCTGGTGGTCGGCTGGGGTTCGACCTACGGGCCGATCACCGCCGCGGTCCGCCGGGTCCGGGCCGGGGGCCGCCGGGTCGCCCAGACCCACCTGCGCCACCTCAACCCGTTCCCGGGCAACCTCGGCGAGGTCCTGCACCGCTACGACCGGGTGATCGTCCCCGAGATGAACCTCGGCCAGCTGGCCATGCTGCTGCGGGCCAAGTACCTCGTCGACGTCCACTCCTACAGCCGGGTCCGGGGGCTGCCGATCTCGCTGAGCGAGCTCGCCCTCGACCTCGAGGTGGAGATCGACGCCCTCGACGGCGCCCCGACGCCGGCCGACGCAACCCTGGAAGGAGCCGCGCTGTGACCGCGCTCGACACCACCCATCCCGGTCTCGGCGAGCCCGCGGGCCGGCCGAAGGGCCTGGCCGGCGTCCCGCTGTCGCTGACCCCGCTCAACCGCAAGGACTTCACCAGCGACCAGGAGGTCCGCTGGTGCCCCGGCTGCGGGGACTACGCCGTGCTGGCCGCGTTCCAGGGCTTCATGCCCGAGATCGGCATCACCCGCGAGAACACCGTGATCGTCTCGGGGATCGGGTGCTCGTCGCGGTTCCCCTACTACGTCGACTCCTACGGGATGCACTCGATCCACGGCCGGGCGCCGGCGATCGCCACCGGCGTGGCCACCGCGCGACCCGACGTCGGCGTCTGGGTGGTCACCGGCGACGGTGACGCGCTGTCGATCGGCGGCAACCACCTGATCCACGCGCTGCGCCGCAACGTCAACTTCACGATCCTGCTGTTCAACAACCGGATCTACGGGCTGACCAAGGGCCAGTACTCCCCCACCTCGGAGATCGGCAAGATCACCAAGTCGACGCCGATGGGCTCGCTGGACAACCCGTTCAACCCGGTCTCGCTGGCCCTCGGGGCCGAGGCGAGCTTCGTGGCCCGCACGGTCGACTCCGACCGCAAGCACCTCACCGAGGTGCTCCGCGCGGCCGCCGAGCACCGCGGCGCGTCGTTCGTCGAGATCTATCAGAACTGCCCGATCTTCAACGACGGCGCGTTCGACGCGGTCAAGGACGCCGACAGCAAGGCGGACGCGATCATCCCGCTCCGGCACGGCGAGCCGATCGTCTTCGGCGCCGGTGACCGGCTCGGCGTGGTCCGCGATCCGCAGACCGGCGAGTTCTCGGTGGCCGAGGTGGCCGAGGTCGGCGTCGAGGCGCTGGCCGTCCACGACGCGCACCGGCAGGACCCGTCCTGGGCCTTCGGGCTGTCCCGGCTGACCGACGCCGGCGTGCTGCAGCGCTCGCCGATCGGCATCTTCCGCGACGTCGACGCCCCGGTCTACGACGACCTGGCCCGCGAGCAGGTCCAGCTCGCCGCGTCCGGCGGCCCGAACGACGACGACGCCCTGCAGGCCATGATCGCCGGGAAGGACACCTGGACTGTCCGGTGATCCCGGCCCTCTGAGCCCGCCGAGCACCCTGAGCCCGCCGAGCACCCTGAGCCCGTCGAAGGGCCTGAGCCCGTCGAAGGGCCACCACGGTGCCCTGAGCCTGTCGAAGGGCCTGAGCCTGTCGAAGGGCACCCGCCGTGGCTGACCGCTCCTCGCGCGGGATCGCCTACGGATTGGGCGCGTACGGCATCTGGGGTCTGGTGCCGCTGTTCTGGCGGTTGGTCGAGTCGGCCGGCGCACTGGAGATCCTGGCCAGCCGGGTGGTGTGGTCGCTGGTCTTCGCGGTGATCACCGCGGCGGTCGCGCTGCCCCGGCGCTGGTTCCGCCCGCTGGCCAACCGGCGCTCCCTGCTGCTGCTCGGCGTCGCGGCGGTGCTGATCTCGGTCAACTGGGGCGTCTACATCTGGGCGACCAACCACGACCACGTGACCGAGACCGCCCTCGGCTATTACGTCAACCCGATCGTCTCGATCGTGCTCGGCGTGCTGGTGCTCCGCGAGCGGCTGGCCCGTTGGCAGTGGGTGGCGGTCGGACTGGCGCTGGTCGCGGTCGTCGTGCTGACGGTCGACTACGGCCGTCCGCCGTGGATCTCGCTCACCCTGGCGCTGAGCTTCGGCGGCTACGGGTTGATCAAGAACCGGGTCAACGGCGGCGCGCTGCAGACCCTGGTCGTCGAGTCGGCGTTCCTGTTCCTGCCGGCGCTCGGCTACCTGGTCTTCCTCGAGAGCCGGGGCCGGCTGACCTTCGGCCACCAGGGCTGGGCGCACAGCCTGCTGCTGGTGGCCGGCGGCCTGGTCACCCTGATCCCGTTGATCCTGTTCAGCGCGGCGGCCACCCGGCTGCCGCTGAGCGTGATCGGGCTGCTCCAGTACGTGACCCCGACCTGCCAGTTCCTGCTCGGCGTGCTCTGGTTCGGCGAGGCGATGTCCACCGGCCGCTGGATCGGCTTCGGGATCGTCTGGCTGGCCCTGGTCGTGCTCACCGTCGGCTCGCTCACCGCCGCCCGGCGCCGCCGTCGCGCCCCGCTCGAGGTCCCCGAACCGGTCTGAGCCGCAAGGTGGGTTCAAGCGCCGACGATTGGCCCCTCGGCGCTCACTCGCCGGAAAGGGTCCAAACTCGCTTGAGCGGCAGCTTGACGCGAATGTCCTCGGGGAGTTGGTCGTATCGGCTCAGAACCGCCTCCACCACATCGGGAGCCTCCCACAGTCGGACCCGCAGCTTCTGGTTGTGGAGCTGGGCAGCTGCTGGCTTCGTCACACCACCCCAAGAAACCAGGAGTCCCTGGCTGGCACCGAATTGCGCCATCGCACCGTGCAACTGCTGCACCACCGGAGCGCCGACCTGGCTCCCTGATTTCACCTGAACGAGCAGCAATGGCTCATCGAGCCCGAGAAGGCCCCTGCCGGCGAGGATGTCGACACCTCCGTCCGGTCCGGGCGGCGACTGTCGGCAATCGAAGCCGTCGATACTGAGCAACGCGGTGACCAGCGTCGCGAGATCGTGCCCCGCAAATTCCTCCGCAATCCGGGCTGTGATCTTGACCTGGGCGACATCCTCGATGTCTGGGCTCAACTCGGGTTCATCGACGGTTCCGTCCGTCTCGGACGCTCCCGCGCTCGAAATATTGGAGAGGGAGCCGCCGATGGACGGAACCTGACCGGGGTCCTGGCCGGTCGCGAGAACCGCCTCCAATCGAGCTATGGCGTGGTTCTTCGTTGGTGCGAAGACGGTCAGCGCACTTCCAAGGGTGAAGAGGAGATCCTGCTTCACTGCGTTGCGGGCCACGTCAGTGCGTATCCAGTCCACGGGGATCACATGACGAAGGCTGAGATCGGTCTCATTCGCCCGGTATTCGTAGTGACCCGTGACCCGACCGAGGGCGATCTGCTTAGTCGTCTTGAGCGGCAGCACCATCAAGTCGCCGACCTGGATGCGCTTGCTCAAAGCCCAGAGTTGACCGACGTAACCCGCGACAGCGCCGGACTTCAGGCCGGTGAGCCGGTGGAGAACGAGCTCGGTCAGTTCTTGTCGCGATCCAATCGGGGTCAGGTCGGGGAACTCCCACCAACCGGTGCCGGCCACGCCGTTCTGCAGCGACCACGCCTCCCTTTCCCCGTTCTTTCCTGATCGAACGACCCAGGCGGCGGGCATGGATTCCCCTCTCGGTTGCAGCAGCTCTCGTCAAGTCGTCAAAGGCACGCCTCTAGAGCAAGGTATCTCGCGCGTCTTCGTCGTTCGGAGATGAGGGAGTGGATTGAACTGCCGAACGCAAGCGCGCTGGCAGGATCTGACCGCTCGACGGCGCCCGCCGCTCCGTTCACGCGGGAGGCGCAGCGGCCACCGCGATCGAGCGGTCGGATCCTGCGCGTCGGGTCAGTCCAGGGCGGCCAGGTAGTCGGCCAGCGCCGCGGGCCCGTCGGCCGGGGCGAACCCGCTGGCGATGATCTTGGTGAGGTCGAGCGCGCTGTGCCGCGGCCGGGGCGCCAGCGCCTTGCCCGCCCCGTAGGTCTCGGTGCTCACCGGGGTGATCACCGCCGGGTCCTTCCCGCGGGCGGCGTAGACGGCGGCGGCGATCTCGGCCCAGCTCTGCACCGGGCCGTCGCACGAGACGTTGTAGACGCCCGGCGCCGGACGGGTGGTCAGCAGGTGCTCGACGGCGCGGGCCAGGTCGTCGGCGAAGGTCAGCCGGCCCCACTGGTCGTCGACCACCGACGGCGCGACGCCCCGGTCGGCCAGCGAGGCCATCGTCCGGACGAAGTTGCCGCCGTCGCCGATCACCCAGCTGGTCCGCAGCACCCAGTGCTCCGGCAGCGTCCCCACCAGCACGTCACCGGCCGCCTTGGTCTGCCCGTAGACCCCGAGCGGGCTGAGCGGCTCGTCCTCGGTGTGCCACTCGGCGGTGCCGTCGAAGACGTAGTCCGAGCTCAGGTGCACCAGCGGCAGCCGGTGCTCGGCGGCGACCCGGACCAGCGCCGCGATCCCGTCGACGTTGGCGCGCCAGCAGTCCCGGCGACCGTCCGGCGTCTCGGCGGCGTCCACCGCGGTCCAGGCGGCGGCGTTGACGATCGCGCCGACCTCCCGCCACGGGTAGGCCGCGACCGAGTCCGGGTCGGTCAGGTCGAGCGTGCTCCGGTCGGTGGCCACCGCACCGGGCAGCCGACGCCGCAGCGCCCGTCCCACCTGGCCGTTCCCGCCGACGATCACCACCGGTTTGGCCGGCATCGGGCGGACCTCGGCCAGCCGCCGATGATCACGGTCGGCCTGCGACATCTCGGCGTCGACCAGCGGCAGCGGCCAGTCGACGGCGAGCTGCTCGTCGGCCAGGTTGACGAACAGGTAGTCGGCCTTGGCCTCGGCACTCCAGTGCTCGTTGACCAGATAGGAGTAGACGGTGCCCTGCTCGAGGGTCTGGAACGCATTGCCCACCCCCCGCGGGACGAACACCGCGGCGTCCGGCCCCATCACCGTGGTGAACACGGTGCCGAAGGTCGGGCCCTCGCGCAGATCCACCCAGGCGCCGAAGATCTTCCCGGCGGCGACCGAGACGTACTTGTCCCACGGCTCGGCGTGGAACCCGCGGGTCGCGCCGACGCTCGCGTTGTAGGAGACGTTGTTCTGCACCGGGCCGAAGTCGGGCAGCCCGAGCGCGGTCATCTTGGCCCGCTGCCAGTTCTCCTTGAACCAGCCGCGGTTGTCGCCGTGCACCGGCAGCGCGAGCAGCAGCAGCCCCGGGATCGGGGTCGCCGTTACAGTCAGGTCGGCCATGATCGACTTCTCCTCGGTCGGGTTCCGGTCACTGACCGACGGCGGCGTACTTGGCCTCGGTGGCCTGCTTCTGCGGACGCCACCACGACTCGTGGTCGCGGTACCAGTCGATGGTCCGGGCCAGCCCGGCCTCGAAGTCGCCGAACGCCGGGGCCCAGCCGAGCTCGGTGCGCAGCTTGGTCGAGTCGATCGCGTACCGCAGGTCGTGGCCGGCCCGGTCGTTGACGTGGTCGTAGCCGTCGACCGGCCGGCCGAGCAGCCGCAGGATCGTCTCGATCACCTGCCGGTTGTTCCGCTCCCCGTCGGCACCGATCAGGTAGGTCTCGCCGATCCGGCCGCGCTCGAGGATGGTCAGCACCGCCGAGCTGTGGTCGTCGGCGTGGATCCAGTCGCGGACGTTGAGGCCCTGGCCGTAGAGCTTCGGCCGGCCGCCGTCGAGCACGTTGGTGACCTGGCGCGGGATGAACTTCTCGACGTGCTGGTAGGGCCCGTAGTTGTTCGAGCAGTTGCTCAGCGTCGCCTCGATGCCGAACGAGCGCACCCAGGCCCGCACCAGCAGGTCGGAACCGGCCTTGGTCGAGCTGTACGGGCTGGACGGGTTGTACGGCGTCGCCTCGGTGAACCGCTGCGGGTCGTCGAGCTCGAGGTCGCCGTAGACCTCGTCGGTGGAGATGTGGTGGTAGCGCACCCGGTGCCGGCGGACCGCCTCGAGCAGGGTGAAGGTGCCGATCAGGTTGGTGTGCAGGAACGGCGTCGGGTCGTTCAGCGAGTTGTCGTTGTGCGACTCGGCGGCGTAGTGCACCACCGCGTCGGCGGCCGCCACCAGCGGGTCGACGGCGTCGGCGTCGCAGATGTCGCCCTGGACGAAGCGGAACCGGTCGGGATCGAGCCCGTCGAGCGAGGCACGGTTGCCGGCGTAGGTCAGCTTGTCGAGCACGGTCACCGTGTGGTCGGTGTGAGCGAGCACGTGGTGCACGAAGTTCGACCCGATGAACCCGGCGCCACCGGTCACCAACAGTTCAGCCACGTGGCGGGATCTTAGGTGAGGAATCGGCAGGACGGGACGACAGCTACGGATTGCTGGTCCACACTGGTGCACCGTGCGTGGCATCATCCTGGCCGGCGGTTCCGGCACCCGGCTGCACCCGGTGACCCTGGGCGTCAGCAAGCAGCTGGTCCCGGTCTACGACAAGCCGATGATCTACTACCCGCTCTCGACGTTGATCTTCGCCGGGATCTCCGAGGTGCTGGTGATCACCACCCCGCACGACGCGGACGGCTTCGTCCGGCTGCTCGGCGACGGCTCGCAGTTCGGCATCGCGATCAGCTACGCCACCCAGCCGGAACCGAACGGGCTGGCGCAGGCGTTCGTGATCGGCGCCGACTTCATCGGTGACGAGAAGGTCGCCCTGGTGCTCGGCGACAACATCTTCTACGGGCCGGGGCTGGGCAGCCAGCTGGAGCGGTTCGCCGAGGTCGACGGCGGCGCGGTGTTCGCCTACTGGGTGGCCGACCCGCACGCCTACGGCGTGGTCGAGTTCGACGCCGACGGCCGCGCGGTCTCGCTCGAGGAGAAGCCGGCCGAGCCGCGGTCCAACTACGCCGTCCCGGGGCTCTACTTCTACGACAACGACGTGGTGCGGATCGCCGCCGCGCTCGAGCCGTCGGCCCGCGGCGAGTACGAGATCACCGACGTCAACCGGCACTACCTGCGGGAGGGCCGGCTGCAGGTCGGCGTGCTTCCCCGCGGCACCGCCTGGCTCGACACCGGCACCTTCGACTCGCTGAACGACGCGAACAACTTCGTCCGCACGTTGGAGGCCCGGCAGGGGCTCAAGGTCGGCGCCCCGGAGGAGGCGGCCTGGCGCCGGGGGTTCCTCACCGACGAACAGCTGGCGCAGCGGGCCGAGCGGTTCGCCAAGTCCGGCTACGGCGAGTACCTGGGGCTGCTGCTGCGCCGCGGCCGCTGACCCCGGCTGCCGCTGATCTTCGCCTGTGATCATCGCCGCCGATCGCCGCCGCTGATCGCGACGCGGAAAGGTGGCGCCGACGCGCCGGCCCCCTCGGCGCGGACGATGCCTTGGGTGAACCTGTGAACACCTATCGTTCCGGGCGTCCCGTCCCTCGATCTGCGACCTTCGGAGCACACCTTGAGCGGCAACACGCCTGGACCCGACCACCCCTACGGCGGCCAGAACCCGAACGGCCCCGGCGCGGACGGCCCGCGCGGCGACCAGCCCGGCTTCGGCCGGCCCAGCGGCCCCGGCTTCGGGGGCGGCCCGGGCGGCCCGAACCCCGCGAACGGCCCGCAGCCGGGCTACGGCGGCGGCGCCCCGTGGACCCCGCAACCGCAGCAGCCCGGGCCCCAGGGACCTGGCGGCTACGGCCCGACCGGTCCGACCGGTCCGACCGGCCCGCAGACCTGGAACCCGACCGGACCGCAGGGCTACGGCGGGCCGCAGCCGCCCTCGCCCTACCCGGGCGGCCCCGGCCAGCCCCCCAAGGGCGGCGGCCGGACCAAGCTCGTGCTGATGATCGCCGGCGGAGCGCTCGTCCTGCTGCTGATCGCGGTGATCGGCGGGGTCGCGCTGTTCGGCAAGAAGAACACCCCGGTCGCCGACCCGGACCCGACCACCACGACGGCCCCGGCCGCCGAGGACCAGGCCGGCGCGGTCAAGGGCTTCCTCGGCGCGCTGGCGGCCGGCAACGCCAAGCAGGCCCTCGCCTACGCCGCCAACACCCCGTCCGACACCACCTTCCTCACCGACGAGGTGCTCAAGGCCTCGCAGCAGGCCGCGCCGATCACCGACATCCAGGTCGCCCCGGTGAGCAGCAACTACTCCACCTCGGTGGATGCCTCCTACAAGGTCGGCAACTCGCTGGTCACCGGCAGCTTCCGGGTGGAGAAGTTCGGCTCGACCTGGAAGCTGGAGAACGTCGCCAACGACGTCAAGTTGTACTCGAGCAGCTACGAGGGCCTGCCGCTGCTGGTCTCCGGGGTCAAGGTCACCGGCGACACGATCTACCTCTTCCCCGGCACCTACGCCATCTCGACCGGCAGCAAGTACGTGACCTGGGGGACGTCCTCGATCACCGTCAAGGACCCGGAGGGCTACGTCTCGATGTCCGGGCTGTCGCCGAAGCTGACCAGCGCGGGCACCTCCGCGGTCACCGCCGCGGTGAAGTCGGCCGGTGAGGCGTGCGTGAAGGAGCGCAAGGCCACCACCTCCTGCGGTCCGTCGATCCACCCGCCGAGCGGGACCAAGGTCGACACCAGCACGATCCGCTGGTCGGTGTCGTTCGGCTCCTTCAGCAAGCTCTCGAGCGTCCGGCTCAACTACGAGGACGGGCGCCAGGCCGTCGGCTACGTCTCGGTCGGCATGAAGGCCAAGTACGTCGGCACCTACAAGGGCCGCAAGACGAACTTCAGCTCCTACTCGACCGAGTTCGTCGACAAGCCGGTGGTCAACCTCTTCTCCGAGCCGCTGAAGGTCAGCTGGGAGGACTGAGCGGACCGCCGCGGGGACCGTGCCGACCGCCACGGAGCACGGTCCCCGGCGGCGGACCGGCTGGGTAGCATCGCCCGGGTGACCGACGCGACCGCCCCGACCAGTCCCGCCCTCGACTTCAGCACCTTCGACCACGACGTCCGGGTCCAGGACGACCTGTTCCGGCACGTCAACGGCGGCTGGCTGGCCACGGCGGAGATCCCGTCGGACCGGCCGCTGGCGGGCTCGTTCGTCCGGCTCCGGGACGAGGCCGAGGAAGCGGTCCGCGACATCATCACCGGCCTGGCCGACCAGGGCGCCGGGGACGACGCCGATCCCGAGACCCGCAAGGTGGCCGACCTCTACACCAGCTTCATGGACGAGGCGACGATCGAGACCGCCGGCGCGGAGCCGCTGCAGCCGCCGTTGGCCCGGGTCGACGCCGTCACCGAGATGGACGCGCTGGTCACCCTGCTCGGCGGGTTCTCCCGCCGCGGGATCGGCGGCCTGTTCGACATCGAGGCCGAGTCCGACCCGGGCGACCCGACCCGCTACGTGATGTTCATCGGCCAGTCCGGGCTCGGGCTGCCCGACGAGGCCTACTACCGGCTGGACGAGCACGCCGAGATCCGCCGCCACTACCGCGACCACGTGGCCCGCGCCCTCGGGCTGGCCGGGGTCGCCGACGCCGAGGCGGACGCCGACCGCGTGCTCGCGCTCGAGACCGAGATCGCCTCGCACCACTGGGACCGGGTCCGCTGCCGGGACATGCGGGCGATGTACAACCTGCGCACCCTCGACGAGTTCGTCGACGCCGCCCCGGGCCTGCACTTCCGGCTGTTCCTGGCCGCCGCGGAGATCGACGAGTCGGCCTTCACCGAGATGGTGGTCACCCAGCCGTCCTTCTTCACCGACGTCGCGCCGCTGCTGTCCGACGACCGGCTCGCGGACTGGAAGGCCTGGACCCGGTTCCGGCTGGTCAACGCGCTGGCCGACTACCTCTCGTCGGACTTCGTGAACGAGAAGTTCTCCTTCTACGGCACGGTGCTCTCCGGCACGCCGCAGCTCAAGGACCGCTGGAAGCGCGGGGTCGAGCTGGTCGAGGGCGCGCTCGGCGAGGCGGTCGGCAAGATCTACGTCCAGCGGCACTTCTCGCCGGTGGCCAAGCAGCGGATGGACGAGCTGGTGGCCAACCTGATCGAGGCCTACCGGCGCTCGATCACCGCGCTGGACTGGATGACCGACGACACCAAGGCCAAGGCGCTCGACAAGCTCGGCAAGTTCACCCCCAAGATCGGCTACCCCGACGTCTGGCGGGACTACTCGAGCCTCGAGATCAAGCCCGACGACCTGCTCGGCAACGTGATGCGGGCCTCGAGCTTCGAGCTCGACCGCTCGATCCGCAAGATCGGCCAGCCGATCGACCGCGACGAGTGGCTGATGACCCCGCAGACGGTCAACGCCTACTACCACCCGCTGCGCAACGAGGTCGTCTTCCCGGCCGCCATCCTGCAGCCGCCGTTCTTCAACGAGCACGCCGACGACGCGGTCAACTACGGCGGGATCGGGTCGGTGATCGGCCACGAGATCGGCCACGGGTTCGACGACCAGGGCTCGACCTGCGACGGCGACGGCCGGCTGGTGAACTGGTGGACCGACGCCGACCGCGAGGCGTTCGAGACCCGGACCAAGAGCCTGATCGCGCAGTACGACGCGCTCGAGCCCGAGCAGGCGCCCGGCCACCACGTCAACGGCGCGCTGACCATCGGCGAGAACATCGGCGACCTGGGCGGTCTGTCGATCGCCTACGAGGCGTTCCGGATCTCACTCGACGGGCAGGAGCCCGAGCCGGTCGACGGGCTGACCGCCGACCAGCGGCTGTTCTGCAGCTGGGGGGCGATCTGGCAGGTCAAGATCAGGACCGAGGCGCTGCTCAACCGGCTGGCCACCGACCCGCACTCCCCCGGGGAGTTCCGCTGCAACCAGATCGTCCGCAACCTCGACCCGTTCTACGCGGCCTTCGGCGTGCAGCCGGGCGACGGGCTCTGGCTCGACCCGGAGCAGCGCGTCTCGATCTGGTGAGCCCGGCGACGGGCTGTGGCGGTCAGCGGGCGTAGACCGCGACGAAGTCCCGGGTCGACGGGGTGAAGTAGCGGTCGGCCGGGCGGCTGAAGGGCAGCACCTTGTGCGGGGTGCTGCCCGAGCCCGAGTACCACATCGTCGACACCCAGGCCGGGTTGATGTCGAGCTCCATCGCCCGCACCGCACCGGCGCGCTGGAGCAGCCGGGCCAGCGACGGCGCGGACAGCGACGGGCCGGACACCTCGATCACCGTGCCGTGGGCGTCCACACCGATCCCGGAGCGCCAGACGTAGTCGGCACCCGCGATGGTCAGGCCCCAGACCGCGGGGTCGTTGGAGGCGACGTCGGCGCAGACCCGGCCGTGGTCGACCAGCAGCTGGAGGTTCTGCCGGACCGCCGCCACCTGCGGACCTGGGCCGACCTCGGTGCCCCAGCTGCCGACGTCGATCCGACCGGAGACGTCGACGACCAGCGAGGCCGCGCCGGTGCGTAGCGGCACCACCGTGTGGTGGTCGGCCTGGTAGCCGCCGTGGGCGTCGGCCAGCTTGAAGCCGTTGTTGAACGTGGCCAGCAGTCCGCTGCGCTCGCTCGGCGGCAGCCAGTCCGGCTGGCGGAACAGCCCGAGGTGCCCGGGTTCGGTGGCCCCCGGGTGCTGGACGAAGCGGACCAGCCGGGGGTCGAAGACGGTGACCGCGGCCAGGTAGGAGGTGTGCACCGGGTCGGGACGCAGGTACGCGACCTGGACGGCCGGGTGGCCGTCGACCCGGACCACCGTGCGGAAGACGCCCTCCCCGGGCAGCGCCGGGGTGGCCACGGTGGTCAGCGGCGCGTGCGGGAGCGCCCAGGCGACGGCATGGTGCCGGCCCGTCGACCCGGTTGCGTCGCGCCCCGGCGCGGTGGTGTCCGAGCCGCCGTCGGCGCTGCCCGCCGGCGGCTGCAGCAGCGACGGGTCGGGGGTGCCACCGGTCTTCGGTGGGTGGAGCCAGTAGACGACCTGTTCGGCCGCGGTGACCGCGAACCCGAGACCGTGGTCCCGGGCCCACTCGGCCGCCTTGGCGCCCAGGGGGTCACTGGTGGGAGCCGCCAGCGCGCGACCGAGCGAGACGCCGGGGAACGCCAGCAGCACGAGCGCCGCGGCCAGCACGCCGGCCAGCACGCGGCGCCGACCGGGCGTCCCCGATCGGATCGCGCGCGACCGACGTGGACGCGTACGACGCGGGACCGGCACGGCGGGCGGGGTCATCGGGCTCCTCTCCGGGACCGGTGGCCCGCCCGTCCCCGGGCGGACCACCGCTCGTCCCGGAGCGAGGATCCCGGAGGTTGCTCCGAACCCCGCGATCGGCCGGCTCCCCGGCCAGCCGGATATCAGCCGGTCCCAGCCCGCACTCAGCGGAGCCGGGAGCGGGCCTCAGGCCTGGAGGACCGGCGCGATGGTCTTGGTCCGCGCGCCCTCGTAGGCGGCGAGGATCATCCCGAGCACCTCGATGCCCTCCTTCTCGGTGTGCGGCGGCCGCACCCCGTCGAGCAGGCAGCGACCGAAGTGGCCGATCTCGGCCGGGATGGTCTCCACCGGGTCGAAGGTGAAGCTCTCGGTGGTGCCGTCGTGCAGCCGGTAGCTGAGCGTGGTGCCGTCGCTGTGCAGCGAGCCGAGCTCGCCCACCGCGGAGAACCGCTCGGTGTTCGCCGAGGGCACGTAGGCCCACGAGGTCATCAGCTGGCCGACCACGCCGTTGTCGAACCGGATCAGCACCTGCGCGGAGTCCTCGCCCTCCATGAAGGTCAGCCGGTGCGTGGACAGCATCGCGGTGGCCTCCACCGGCGACCCACCGGCCAGGTGCAGCATCAGGTAGCTCGGGTGGTAGCCGGTGTCGATCAGCTCCCCGCCGCCCGAGGTCGAGGCGTGCGCACGCCACCCCATGTTCTCGGGGTCGAAGTTGTTGTAGAAGCTGTCGGTGGTGCGGACCTCGTAGACCTTGCCGAGCACGCCCTGCTCGAGCAGCTCCTTGGCCTTGGCCACCGCCGGCATGAACAGCTGGTTGTGGCCGCACATCAGGGTGACGCCGGCCTCGCGGATCGCCGCCTGCACCCGGCGGGCCTCCTCCGGGGTGAGGCAGAGCGGCTTCTCGCACAGGATGTGCAGACCGGCCCCGGCCGCCGCGACGATCGCGTCGGCGTGCAGGTGGTGGGGCAGGCAGATGTCGACGGCGTCGAGCTCGGCCTCGCTGATCATGGTCCGGTAGTCGGTGTACGGGGTCGCGCCGAGCTCTTCGGCGCGGCGCTGCGCCGCCTCCTCGGAGACGTCGGCGACGGCGGCGACGGTGATCACGTCGGCGTGCTGCTGATAGCCCTTGGCGTGGGCGTTCGCGATGCCGCCGGCGCCGATCAGGCCGACCTTCACCGGCGCGGTCAGGGTGTCGGGCACGGGTGTTCCTCTCTGCTGGATCGTTCTCGGATGTGTCGGGGGACGGGTGCTGCAGGGTCGCAGCGGGGTCTCGGTAGGGCGCGACCGCTCAGGGCGCGACCGTGCGGCCTTCGCCGGCGGCGCGGTTGGCGGCCACCACCAGCCGGGTCAGCTCGACCGCGGCCTCGAGGTTGGCGTCGGCGCGGCCACCGTCGCGGATGTGCCCGACCCACTGGCCGAAGGCGTCCTCGGCGTCGGCCGGGATCTCCAGGGTGACCGGGCCGTCACCGAAGGCGGCGCCGATCGCGGTGAGCTGCTTGGTGTCGTCGCTGTAGCGGAGCCACCCCTGGGTGCCGGCCAGCTCGATGCTGAACGGCGTCCGGGCGGCGAAGCCGGCCTCGATCACGCCGATCGCGCCGCTGTCGTAGCCCACGGTGACCACGGCGTTGTCCTCGACGGCCTTGCCGGTGACCGAGCGGTAGACCGCCTGGACGTCGGTGGGCCGGGCGCCCAGGAACCGCTGGGTCAGGTAGACCGGGTGGCAGCCGAGGTCGGTCAGGGCGCCGCCGATCGAGGGATCGGGGTCGAAGAACCGGTCGGGCAGCCAGCCCGCGGTGGCCCCGTCGTGCGACAGCCGGACCCGGCCGTAGTCGAGGGTGCCGAGCTTGCCGTCGGCCAGCACCTGGTCGATGGCGGCGGTGTAGCCGTGGTAGAGCCGCGGCAGCGAGACGATCAGCTTCACCCCGGCCTGGTCGCAGGCGGCGATGATCTGCTCGGCCTCCTCGACGGTGGGCGCGAGCAGCTTCTCGGTGAAGACGTGCTTGCCGGCCCGGGCGGCGCGGGTCATCACGTCGGCGTGGACGCTGGTCTCGGTGGTGACGGTGACCGCGTCGACGTCGTCCCGGGCCAGCAGGGCGTCGAGGTCGGCGACGAACTCGACACCGAACCGCTCGGCCCCCGCGCGGCCGCGCTCGGCGTCGTCGTCCCAGACGGCGACCAGCTCGGTCCCGGGGTGCTCGACGGTGCTGCGGGCGTAGTCGCCGGCGTGGACGTGCCAGAAGCTCAGGACGGCGACGCGGATCGGCTGCGCGCCCGCGTCGGTGGGGACGGGCTCGGTCATGGTGATCGGTGGTTCCTCTCGGCTGGGCGGGCCGGGCGCACCACGTCGTCGAAGGCAGGGCAGGAGAACCAGGACCGGCGACGGCGCCACGGCTGTTGGGGACCTGCGGCCGACCGGGCTGGACGCCCGCGGACCGCGAGAAGTGATTTTCCTACCTTCGACTGATTAGTCCAGTGGTTGTATCACTTCCCTACCCTAGCCTATGGTCGGACGCAGGCAGTCGAGGACGACCGAGTCGGGCAGGAGAACCGATGGCCAGCACCGTGGGCACCGCCCAGGGGACGACCGACACCACCACCCGGACCGCGCCGACCGCTGCCCCCGGGCGCCGCGTCCGGCACCGCTGGTCGGCGGGCGACAAGCGCCGGCTCCGCACCGGACTGCTCTTCGTCTCCCCCTGGATCGTCGGGGTCTGCGTCTTCGTGCTCTATCCGCTGATCTACTCGGTGGTCATCAGCCTGACCCGCTACTCCGGGATGCTCAGCCCGACCTTCGTCGGGTTGCAGAACTACGTCAGTGCCTTTACCGACCCGCTGACCCGCACCGCGGCCGGCAACACCGTCTTCTACGCCTGCCTGGCCGTCCCGATCGGGCTGGTGGTGGCGGTGGTGCTCGCGCTCTGCATGAACCGCAACGTCCGCGAGGTCGCCGTCTACCGGGCCGCGCTCTACATCCCCTCGCTGGTCCCAGCGTTCGCGCTGGCTTTCGTGTTCGCGGTCTTCGTCAACCCGACCTTCGGGCTGATCAGCCGGGTGCTCAGCGCCGTCGGCTTCCAGCGGGTGGACCTGCTGCAGGACCCGACCACCGCCAAGGTGGTGATCGTGATCATGGCCCAGCTCGGTGCCGGCAACGCGGCCCTGATCTTCCTCGCCGGGCTGCGGAACATCCCCAAGACGATCTACGAGGCGGCCCGGGTCGACGGCGCGAGCCCGTTCCGCCAGTTCACCGCGATCACCCTGCCGCTGCTGAGCCCGGCGATCCTGTTCAACCTGATCACCGGGATCTCCGGCGCCCTGCAGGTGTTCACCGAGGCGTACGTGCTGACCAACGGCACCGGGAACCCGGACAACGGCACGTTGTTCTACATGATGTACCTCTACAAGAACGCCTTCAGCTACGCCTCGCTCGGCTACGCCTCGGCGCTGGCCGTGCTGCTGTTCCTGGTCGGCATGGTGCTCGCCGTCGTCGTCTACTGGCTGTCCCGCCGGTTCGTCAACTACGACGTCTCGGCCGGCTGAGGCAGGAGGAACCCGATCATGGCCACTCTCACCGGCACCCCGGGGCCCGATCTGGCCGTCCGGCCCAGTCGCGACAGCGGTCGCGCCGCCGACGGCAGCCGGCAGCCCTGGTACACCTCGGCGCTGGCGCGGATCGTGATGATCGCGCTGTGCCTGCTGTTCCTGCTGCCGCTCTTCTGGATGGTCTCGTCCTCGCTCAAGACCAACCAGGAGATGGCCACCTATCCGCCGGCCTGGTGGCCGGCCCGGCCTCAGTTCTCCAACTACGCCGACGCGGTCCGGACGTTCCCGTTCTGGCGGATGTTCGCCAACAGCGCGATCATCACCGTCGCGACCGTGGTCTTCTCGGTGGTCAGCAACTTCCTGGTCGCCTACGGGTTCGCCTGCGTCGAGTGGATCGGGCGCAACAAGGTGTTCTACGTCGTGCTGGCCACGCTGTTCCTGCCGTTCCCGGTCACCCTGATCCCGATGTTCGACCTGTACGCCAAGCTCGGCTGGGTCAACACGTTCCTGCCGCTGATCGTCCCGCACCTGTTCGCCTCGGCGTTCTACACCTTCCTGCTCCGCCAGTTCCTGCTGCAGGTGCCCAAGGACATGCTCGACGCCGCCCGGGTCGACGGGGCCGGGGAGTGGAAGATCGCCTGGACCCTGGTCTTCCCCTCCGCCCTGCCCGCGATCACCGCGGTGGCGATCTTCAGCGCGGTCGCGGCCTGGAACGACTTCCTCGGGCCGCTGATCTACCTGCAGGACACCCGGGTGCAGACGCTCTCGATCGGCCTGCAGTACTTTCGCGAGACCCAGACCGAGGACCTGCAGTACAACCAGCTGATGGCCGCCTCGTTCCTGGTGGTGCTGCCGCTGATCGTGCTGTTCTTCGTCTTCCAGCGCTACTTCCTCCGCGGCATCTCGCTCGGGGGTTTCAAGTGATCCCGCAGCCGGGCCCGAGACACCGCAGGAGGAAGCCATGATCACCCGACGTCGTCTGCTCGGCGGGGCCGCCGCGCTCGGCGCCGCGGCCGGGACCGGGGTGCTCGGCGGGTGCTCCGGCGGCCCGCGCGACCCCAACCACCTGATCCTCTGGGGCGTCGGCGGCGACCAGATCCCCAACCAGCAGAAGGTGCTGGACGGCTACCTGAAGACCCATCCCGGCGTCACCATCGACGCCCGCAGCGTGCCGAGCGCGGTGGACGGCGACGCCACCCCGGTGATCACCGCGGTCCGCGGCGGGGACGCCCCGGACGTCTGGTACATGGACCGCTTCACCGGCGCGCAGTACGCGGCGATCGGGCTGCTCGAGCCGATCACCCCGCTGATCGAGCGCTACGAGGAGCCCGGGTTCACCGACGGCTACCTCAAGTTCGGCCTCAACGAGCTGACCTACGACAACCAGCTCTACGGGCTCCCGGTCGGCACCGACGTCCGCGCGCTCTACTACAACAAGACGCTGCTGCGGAACGCCGGCGTCGACCTCGACGAGCTCGACCCGAAGAACGGGCCGCCGACCCTGCAGCGGATCTTCGAGATCAGCGAGAAGGTCACCAAGAAGGACGGCAGCGGCAACTACACCCAGATGGGCCTGATCCCCTGGGACGCGCAGGGCTGGGGCTACACCTGGTCGATCGGCACCGGGGCCAGCTACTTCGACGACCGCAACTGCTCGATGGACCTGACGGCCAAGCCGATCGTCGACGCGTTCGGGATGCTCTACGACTGGGGCAAGGAGATGGGCTGGTCGCAGGTGAACGCGTTCACCTCGAGCTACCAGCCGCTGAACGCGCCGCCGTCGCAGACGGTGTTCCTGAGCGAGCGGACGGCGTTCACCGTGCAGACGTCGACCACGGTGTTCGCGCTGGCCAAGTACGCGCCGAAGCTCGACTACGGCTACACCTACCTGCCGGTGTTCAACGAGGGCGACCAGCCCTACACCTGGTCCGGCGGCTTCTCGGTGGTCGCCCCCAAGGGCTCGCAGCTGAACAAGAACGTCTGGGACCTGATGAAGTTCTACGGCGGCCGGCCCGGCCAGGAGATCTTCATGCCGGCCACCAAGTCGCTGCCCACGCTGACCTCGCTGTTCGACTACCAGCCGCTGGCCGACATGAAGCCGTTCATCGACCAGCTCCGCTACTCCACCTCGCGGCCGCCCTTCCCGGTCAGCTCGCTGTGGTGGGACGCGCTGGTGCAGGCGCACAGCGCGATGGAGATCGGCTCGCAGACCGCCCAGTCGGCCCTCGAGCAGGCGCAGGCGCGGGTGGCGCCGCAGATGGAGGCCTACTGCCCGTTCCGGATGCCGGCCGGCTACGGCCGGACCGGCGCCTGAGCCCGTCCGCGAGCCTCGCGGCCGTCCGGACCGGGGGCTCGCTGAACAGCGGGCGAACAGTCCGACCCGGCCCTGGAGGCTGTCGGTCCCCGGTGCCATGCTGCCCCCAGATCCCGAGCCCGGAAGGACACCGTGATGACCTCGACCGTGATCCCTGGCCGCCGCGTCGCCCGCGCGGCCCTCGCCGCCACCCTCGCCGGCGGTGCGGTGCTCAGCGCGCTCGTCGGCTCGGCCGCCGGTGCCGGTGCGGCGCCGGCGTCGTCCGGCACCGGGCCCCGGACGTCGGCCACCACCGGCTCGGCTCCCGGCGCCTGCCCGCCGCGCG
Organism: Microlunatus kandeliicorticis; assembly: GCF_014137855.1. GTDB lineage: Bacteria > Actinomycetota > Actinomycetes > Propionibacteriales > Propionibacteriaceae > Microlunatus > Microlunatus kandeliicorticis. The sequence continues at coordinate 437,451 of NZ_JACGWT010000001.1, read as the reverse complement.
CGCTGGCGCTGCACTACAGCGACGCGCTCGACAAGAAGGTCGTCGACGGCGCGACGATCGGCGGGCTGTCGGACATCGGCTTCGACAAGCGCCTGCGGTCCTACGTCTCCTCGGTCGACAACCACGCCAGCGACCCGTCGCGGCTGTGGTTCTACCGTGACCTCGACCACCCCCGGGTCTGGCGCAAGCCGCTGGTGCTCCGCAAGCCCGACGGCACCGCCTGGACCGGGGAGACCGCCGACAACGAGGGGCTGGCGGTGCTCAACGACGGACGCTTCCTGGTCAGCTCGGAGGTCGAGCCCTCGATCCGGGTGTTCGGCCGGGACGGCCGGCAGCGTTCCGAGCTCCCGGTGCCTGCCCGGTTCCGGGTCGCGCCGGCCGGCGAGGCGACCGCCAACGCCACGCTGGAGGGCCTGACGCTGAGCCCCGACGGGAGGACGGCGGTCGCGGCGATGGAGGGCACGCTGTCGGGTGACCTGCCCGCCGGCGCGACCGCGGGTGACTTCCGCCGCTTCCTCGTCTACCAGGCCCGCCACGGTGCGTCGGACCGCTTCCGGTTGGTCAAGCAGGTCGGCTACCGGGTCGACGCGGGGCTGCGGATCTCCGAGGTGCAGGAGTACGCGCCCGGGAAGCTGCTGGTGATGGAGGCGGCCTACGACCCGACCACCGGCAACACCATCAAGCTGTACGCGGTGACCGGGCTGAACCGGGCCCGCGACGTCAGCCGGATCGGCAACCTGTCGACCGCGCCGTCCGCGGTGATGCACAAGACGCTGATCGCCGACGTGACCGCCTGCCCGACGCTCGGCGCCACCGCCAAGCAGCCGCAGGCGAACCCGCTGATGGACAACTACGAGGGGATGACCACCCGGCCGCTCGGCGGCGGCCTCTACCGGGTGGCGCTGATCAGCGACGACAACTTCAACCCGACCCAGATCACCCGGGTGCTCGACCTGGCCGCCGCGCTGCCCTGACCGAGTGGGGAAGGAAGCGACCGATCGCGCCCGACCCTGGCGGATTCGGTGTGTTGGGGTACACGCCTGCCCGGCACATGAAACGATCGGTGCATGGTCCAACGGGGGGACGCGGTGACGCGGTACGGCTACGACGAGACCTCGGAGGTCCGCGACGTCGTCGACGGCTCACCCGCCGAGGTGTCGGTGCAGGTGACCCTCGACGGCACCATCTACCTGCTGCCGCTCAGCCGGGCCAACGCGGCCCGGTTGCGGGACGACCTCGGTCCGTGGGTCGCCGCGGCCCGACGGGTCGGGGCCCCGGTTCGCCGGGCGAGCGCGCCGACCGACCGCAGTCAGCTGGCCAAGATCCGTTCCTGGGCCAAGCAGAACGGCCACAGCATCAACGCCCGCGGCCGGATCCCGGCGGCGATCCAGCAGGCCTTCGCCGAGGCGCACGCCTAGGTCACCGACCCTGCGGGGCCGACGGCCGGAGCCGTCGGACCGCGTCCGGAACGGGGCGTCCGGGGGTTCGTTCAGGGGCTGTTCAGCAGTCTCTTATCTCACGCTGGAAACCGGTAACGATCAGGCCAAACGGCCGTCTGTCGTTCGGCGTGTCGGGGGTGCGCCGACCTACGATGCCTCCAGATTTCCGTCCACGCCGGAAGGACGACCGTGCCCGTTCCCACCCCGTCTGATCGCTCCCGATCGCGCTCCCTCCGGCGTCTCCGCGCCGGCCTGGCGGCCCTCGTCGCACCGGTGCTGCTGGTCGGCGCGCTGACCGCCACCGACGGGTCGCGAGCGGCTGCCGACGTACCCGCGTCGGCGACCGGCGCGTCGGTCGCCGCGGCCGTGGCGCCCGGGGACGTGGTGGGCGACGGGTCGGTGCGCTACGGGAGCCAGCGCAACATCGACGGCGGCAACTGGGCCGGCGTGGTGGTCCGCCGCGGCACCTTCACCTCGGTCAGCGCCAGCTGGACCGAGCCCAAGGTCAGCTGCACCCACCACAACAACCTGATGGCGCCCTGGGTCGGGATCGACGGCTGGGACAGCAACACCGTCCAGCAGACCGGGGTGGAGACCAGCTGCCACAACGGCCAGGCCCGCTACCGCGGCTGGTACGAGATGTACCCCGAGCCGCCGGTCTACTACCGCAACACGGTCAAGGCCGGGGACAAGATCACCGCCTCGGTCAGCCGGGTCGGTGGTCGCTACACCCTCAAGCTGACCAACCACACCCGGCACTGGACCCGCACCACGGTCCGGCACGCCGACGCCGACCACACCAGCGCCGAGATCGCCCTCGAGTCCCCCAGCGGCCGCTACCCGAAGTTCAGCACCCTGACCTTCACCGGTGCCAGCGCCAACAAGCGACCGGTCACCCGCTATCCGCTGCTCCGGCTCGACGCCTCGACCAGCACCCACAAGCAGAACCACACCGCCACCGTCACCCCGACCGGCCGCTTCACCATCTCCTACAAGCACGAGTGAGCCCGGGCAGCCGCACGCTGCCCTGAGCCCCAGCATCCCGGTGCCCTGAGCTGGTCGAAGGGCGAGCAGGCGCTTCGACAGGCTCAGCGCGCGAACACCGAGCACGAGCCCAACCACGCGCCCTGAGCTCGTCGAATGGCACACCCGCTTCGACAGGCTCCCCGCGCGGACACCGAGCACGAGCCCACCCACGCGCCCTGAGCTCGTCGAAGGGCACGCACACGCGTCGACAGGCTCAGCGCACGGAGACCGAGCACGAGCCCACCCACGCCCTGAGCTCGTCGAAGGGCACACACACGCTTCGACAGGCTCAGCGCGCGGGCAGTGGCTCAAGGCGCGCCAGTGAACTCGGCGCGCGGGCAGCGGCTCAGCGCGTGGGCAGTGGGCTCAGCGCGTGGGCAGTGGGCTCAGCGCGCGGGCAGCGGGCTCGGTGCCCGGTCCCCCGTCTGACCTCAGGTGGTGCGGGTGACGACGCTGTCGCAGAGCTCGACCAGGGCGTCCTTGGCCCGACCGGCGGGGAGCGGGTCGAGCAGCCGTCGGGCCGTCTCGGCCCGGGCCAGCACGTCGGCGCGGGCCCGGTCCAGCGCCGGGTGGGCGCGGAGCAGCCGGAGCGCCTCGGCGAGGTGGTCGTCGTCGTGCAGGTCGCTGTCGAGCAGCTCGAGCAGCCGCCGGTGGCCCGGGTCGGCCGGGTCCGAGGTCGAGCGGACCAGCAGCGTGGGCAGCGTCGGGACGCCCTCGCGCAGGTCGGTCCCCGGCGTCTTGCCGGTCTCGTCGCTGGTCACGTCGATGATGTCGTCGCTGAGCTGGAACACCACGCCGATCTGTTCGCCGAACTCGGCCAGCAGGGCCTGGACGTCCGGTCCGGCGCCGGCGATCTTGGCGCCGAACAGCGCCGAGGTGGCGATCAGCGCTCCGGTCTTGTCGGCGACCACCTGCAGGTAGTGGTGCAGCGGGTCGTCCCCGGCCCGCGGTCCGACGGTCTCGGCGATCTGGCCCTGCACCAGCCGGGCGAAGGTCCGCGCCTGCAGCCGGACGTAGTCCGGGCCGAGCTCGGCCACCAGGTCCGAGGCGCGCGCGAAGAGGAAGTCACCGACCAGGATGGCCATCGAGTTGCCCCACCGGGCGTTCGCGCTCGGCGCCCCTCGCCGCACGTTCGCGTCGTCCATCACGTCGTCGTGGTAGAGGCTGGCCACGTGGGTCAACTCGACCACCAGCGCACCGCGGATCACGTCGGCGTCGATCCGGTCGCGCTCGATCGCGTCCACCTCGGGGCCGAACGCGGCCCCGAGCAGCACCAGCAGCGGGCGGAACCGCTTGCCGCCGGCCTCGATGCTCCAGCGGGCGGCCTCGGTGACCAGCTCGGTCTGGGCCTCGGCGACCCGGAGCAGCTCGGTCTCGATCACCTCGAGCTGCGCGCGGACAGGCGCGGGCAGGTCGGCCTGCGTCAGCTCTGGCACCCCTGCTCCTGTTCTCGGACGCGTCCGCGCGGTGTCGAACCGGCACCCCGCCCGGTCACAGCAGGATCACCCGGCCGACCACCACGGCCGACCGGTGAGAATCCTTCCACACGCCGAGACCGCCTCCCGTCCGATCGACGGCCCGGGCCACGCCCGGTGCCGCTCGGTCAGCGGAGGAATTCGCCGGCCTGCTGGGCCAGCGCGAGCACCGGCCCGGGAAAGACACCCAACGCAACAGTAGCGACCACCCCAACCCCGACGGCCGTCAACGTGGTCCAGCCCGGCCGCACCACGGTGCCCGGCTGCGCCCCGGTCGCCTCGAGCTCGGGCTCGGAGAAGAACATGACGATGATGACCCGCAGGTAGAAGAACGCGGCGACCAGGCTGAGCACCACCGCGACCACCACCAGCCAGTAGTCCCGGGCCGCCCAGGCGGCGGCGAACACCGACCACTTGCCGATGAACCCGCTGGTCAGCGGGATGCCGGCGAAGCTGAGCAGGAACAGGCTGAACACCGTCGCGGTCAGTGGGGACCGGCGGCCGAGCCCGGCCCAGCTGGACAGCAGGGTCGCCTCGCCGCCGCGGTCGCGGACCATGGTGACGATCCCGAACGCCCCGAGCGTGGCCGCCCCGTAGGCGACCAGGTAGAAGCCGACGGCCGAGATGCTCGACAGGGACCCGGCCGGTTTGCCGGTGCCGAGCTGGGAGGCCGCGGTGACCGCGGTGAGGATGAACCCGGCGTGCGCGATCGAGGAGTAGGCCAGCATCCGCTTGACGTCGGTCTGGGTGATGCCGAGCACCGCGCCGACGAACATGGTGGCCACGGTGACGATCAGCAGCAACGGCTGCCAGTCCCAGCGCATCCCGCCGAAGGCGACGTAGAAGACCCGCAGCAGCGCGCCGACCGCGGCGATCTTGGTGCAGGCGGCCATGAAGGCGGTGACGCCGGTCGGGGCGCCGGCGTAGACGTCGGGCGTCCAGGAATGGAAGGGCACCGCGCCGAACTTGAACAGCAGCCCGACCCCGATCAGCGCCATCCCGGCGAGCAGCAGCCCGTCCTTCTGGTCGGAGGTGTTGAGCGCGACGGCGATGTCGGAGAGCTGGAAGCTGCCGGCGTAGCCGTAGACCAGCGCGACCCCGTAGAGGAAGAAGGCCGAGCTCAGCGCACCGAGCAGGAAGTACTTGAGGCTCGACTCCTGGCTGAGCAGCCGGCGGCGCCGGCCGAGCCCGCAGAGCAGATAGAGCGGCAGCGACAGGATCTCCAGCGCGACGAACATGGTCAGCAGGTCGTTCGAGGCCGGGAACAGCATCATCCCGGAGAGCGCGAACATGGCCAGCGGGAAGACCTCGGTGTGCTCGACCCGGGCGGTGATCGCCTCCTGCTCGGCCGCGCTGCCCGGCGTGGCCGCGCCCTGCGGGGTGAAGGCCAGCGCCCCGTTCTCGAGCTTGCGGTCGGCGAAGATCAGGAACGAGAGCCCGCTGAACACCAGCAGCACGACCCAGAAGAAGTAGGTCGGGACGTCCGCGGTGACCGCGCCGACGGCCACCTCGCCGCGGGCGCCGGTCAGCCAGTTGAGCACGGTGATCAGCAGCGCGACGACGATGCCGCCGAAGGTGAGCAGCATCTGCAGCCCGAAACGGAGCGTGCGCGGCGCGAGCGCCTCGACCAGCACGCCCAGACAGGCGACCAGGAAGACCAGGATGAACGGCATCAGCGTGCCGTACTCGATCTTCGGGGCGGTGATCTCCATGGTCACCGCCGCCACCGACGAGCTGAGCACGCTCACCGCCCTTCCTCGGCCACCGGATGGGCCGGGTCACTGACACCCACGTGGGTCATGGTCGCGGCCACCGTCGGCTCGATCGCCCCGAGCAACGGCTTGGGGAAGAAGCCGAGCACCAGGATCAGCAGCACCAGCGGGGCCAGGGCCAACCGCTCGCGCGTCCCCAGGTCGCTGGTGACGTGCTCGCGCACCTGCTCGGTGACCGGACCGGTCGCGGTGCGCTGGTACATGATCAGCACGTAGAGCGCGGCCAGCACGATGCCGACGGTGGCGATCGAGGCGAACGCCGGGTGCCGGGAGAACGTCCCCCCGAGCACCATGAACTCGCTGACGAAGCTCGACAGCCCGGGCAGCGCCATGGTGGACAGCCCGGCGAAGAGCAACAGCCCGGTCAGCACCGGCGCCACCTTCTGCACCCCGCCGAAGTCGCCGATCTGCCGGCTGTTGCGCCGCTTGATCATGAACCCGGCGGCCAGGAACAGGGCGGCGGTCGACAGCCCGTGGTTGAGCATGTAGAGCGTCGAGCCGACCATCGACTGGCTGGTGAAGGCGAAGATGCCGAGGACGATGAAGCCGAAGTGGCTGATCGAGGTCCAGCCGATGAGCCGGTGCAGGTCCTTGCTGACGATGGCCATCAGCGCGCCGTAGATGATCGAGACGGTGGCCAGGGTGAGCACCACCGGCGTCGCCCACCGGCTCGCCTCGGGGAACAGGTAGAGGCAGAACCGGATCATCCCGAAGGTGCCGACCTTGTCGAGCACGCCCGCCAGCAGCACCGCACCGCCGGGGGTGGACTGTTCGGCCGCGTCGGGCATCCAGCTGTGGAACGGCACCAGCGGGGCCTTGATCGCGAAGGCGACCATGAAACCGACGAACAGCCAGCGCCCGGTGGTCTCCGGGATGTCGAGCCGCATCAGGTCGCTGAGCAGGTAGCTCGGGGTGCCGGCCCGGGCCGAGACCACGTAGAGGCCGATCACCGAGGCGAGCATGACGAAGCCGCCGAACAGCCCGAAGAGCAGGAACTTCCCGGCCGCGTAGGAGCGGCGGGAGCCGCCGAACGCGCCGATCAGGAAGTACATCGGGATCAGGATGACCTCGAAGAACAGGTAGAACAGGAAGACGTCGATCGAGGTGAAGGCGAACAGCCCGAAGCTCTCGATGCACAGCACCAGGCCCATGAACGCCGCCGGTCCCCACTTGTTCCGGCCGGGCTCGGGGGCGTCGGTCTCGCCGGGCTTGCGCTCCTCGGCGTCGTTCCAGCTGGCGATCATGACGATCGGGGTGAGCACCGCGGTGAGCAGCACCAGGGTCAGCCCGATGCCGTCGAGCCCGAGCGCGTAGTGGGCGCCGAGCGGACGGATCCAGACCACCTGCTCGACGAACTGCATCCCGCCGCCCGGCCGGTACTGCAGCGCGACCACCACGGCCAGCACCAGGGTGGCGAGCGAGAAGGCCAGCGCGAGCGGCTTGGCCCGGGGGCCCTTCACCACCAGCATCAGCACCGCCCCGACCAGCGGGAGCAGGGCGAGCACGGTCAGCCACGGGAAGCTCATGATCATCCCCTCGTCAGCCGAGCCGGCCGAGGATCAGGACCGCGCCGACGACGGCGGCGCCGGCCAGCATGGTCAGGGCGTAGGAGCGGACGAACCCGGACTGCCAGCGGCGCAGGCCCGCCGACACCCCGGCGAAGAGCGCGGCCAGCCCGCGGACCGCGCCGTCGACGCCGTGCGCGTCGACGTAGGCCAGCGTGGTGGTCAGCGACTGGCCCGGGCGCATGAACACCGCCTCGTTGAAGGCGTCGCCGTAGAGGTCGTTCCGACCCGCGACCGTGAACGGCGACCGGCTGGCCGGCGCGGTGTCGGGGATCGAGCGGCGCGGGCCGAAGAAGGCGAACGAGACCGCCACCCCGGCCAGCACCACCACCATGGTGACCACCCCGATCACGGTGACGTGGATCAGCGCGGGCGCCCCCTCGCTCTCGCCGTCGACCGCCGGGTTGAGCCAGGACCCGATCGCGTTGTTGAGCACCAGGCCGCCGAGCACCGAGCCGATCCCGAGCACGACCAGCGGGATCGTCATGACCAGCGGCGACTCGTGCGGATGGACGTGTTCGCGCCAGCGCTTCTGGCCGGCGAAGGTCATCAGCATCAGCCGGGTCATGTAGAAGGCGGTGACGCCGGCGCCGATGATCGCACAGGCCCCGGCCACCGTGCTGTGCTCCCAGGCCGCCTCGATGATGTGGTCCTTGGAGTAGAAGCCGGCGAAGAACGGGAAACCGATGATCGCCAGGTAGCCGGCGGCGAAGGTGACGAAGGTGACCGGCAGCGCCCGGGCCAGCGCCCCGTAGTGCCGCATGTCGACGTCGTCGTCCATCGCGTGCATCACCGAGCCGGCCCCCAGGAACATGTTGGCCTTGAAGAAGCCGTGGGTGACCAGGTGGAAGATCGCGAACGCGTAGCCGGCCGGGCCGATCCCGGCGGCCAGCATCATGTAGCCGATCTGGCTCATGGTCGAGCCGGCCAGCACCTTCTTGATGTCGTCCTTGGCGCAGCCGATCCAGGCGCCGAACAGCAGCGTCACCGTGCCGACGACGACCACGACCAGCGAGGCGACCTCGCTCTGGGCGAAGACCGCGTGGCTGCGGACCACCAGGTAGACCCCGGCGGTGACCATGGTGGCCGCGTGGATCAGCGCCGACACCGGGGTCGGCCCCTCCATCGCGTCGAGCAACCAGGACTGCAGCGGCACCTGGGCGGACTTGCCACACGCCCCGAGCAGCAGCAGCAGCCCCATCACGGTGGCGGTGGTGCCGTTCATCTGCGGCGAGCCGGCGTTGACCGCGGTGAAGGCCGACGAGCCGAAGGTGGCCAGCATCAGCATCACCGCGATCGACATGCCGATGTCACCGACCCGGTTGACCACGAACGCCTTCTTGGCCGCGGTGGCCGCGGTCGGCTTGTGCTGCCAGAAACCGATCAGCAGGTAGGAGGCCAGACCGACACCCTCCCAGCCGACGAAGAGCACCAGGTAGTTGTCGCTCAGCACCAGCAGCAGCATCGCGGCGACGAACAGGTTGAGGTAGGCGAAGAACCGCCGCCGCCGCTCGTCGTGGGCCATGTAGCCGATCGAGTAGACGTGGATCAGGCTGCCGACCCCGGTGATCAGCAACGCGAAGGTGATCGACAGCTGGTCGACCTGCAACCCGACCGAGATGTCCCAGCCGCCGGTGGGGATCCAGCTCCACAGCGGCAGGGCCACCGAACGCTGCTCGACCGGTCGGCCGAGCAGGGCGACGAACATCGCGGCGGCGACCCCGAAGGAGACGATCGGGGCCAGCGTGGCCAGCAGGTGGCCCCACCGGTCGGCCACCCGGCCCGACAGCATCAGGAAGGCCGCCACCACCGCGGGAGCCGCGATGGACAGCCAGGCGACCGAGAAGACGCCGGTCGCGGCGACCGGCGTGGGGACCTCCAGCGGGACGACCTGCAGAGGGACGGCAAGTGCGAGCAGGAGCGGACTCACGGGTCTCCTAGAACTTCAGCAGGTTGGCGTCGTCGACCGAGGCCGAGCGTCGGGTGCGGAAGATGCTGACGATGATCGCCAGCCCGACCACCACCTCGGCGGCGGCGACCACCATCACGAAGAAGGCGGCGACCTGGCCGTCGAGCTTCCCGTACATCCGGGAGAAGGTGACCAGCGCCAGGTTGGCGGCGTTGAGCATCAGCTCGACGCACATGAAGGCGACGATGGCGTTCCGGCGGACCAGGAAGCCGACCGCGCCGATGGTGAACAGGATCGCCGACAGCACGATGTAGTTGTCCGGGTTCATCGGCTCACTCCTCTCAGCCCTGGCCCCGCGGGACCGTCTTGCCGGGTGGCTGGCTCGGGTCCTCCGGGGCGATCTCGCGGACCGTGGCCCGGGTCGGCCGGATCAGCGACTCGGCGTCGGAGATCTCCCCGCGAGCCCGCAGGGTGGCCGACACCGAGTCCTCCGCGATGCTCCCGTCGGGCAGCAGCGCCGGGGTGTCGACCGCGTTGTGCCGCGCGAACACGCCCGGGGTCGGCAGCGGGCCCGGGTGCTGGCCGGTCCGGGCGTAGCGCTGCATCCGCTCGGTGACCAGCTCGGCCTGGCCCTTCTTCTTGGTCAGCCGCTCGCGGTGGGCGAGCACCATCGCGCCGACCGCCGCGGTGATCAGCAACGCCGAGGTCGCCTCGAAGGCGAAGACGTAGCGGTTGAAGATCAGCGCGGCCAGGCCCTGGACGTTGCCGCCGTTGGCGGCGTTGGCCTCGGAGAGCCCGACCGGGCTGCCGACGACCGCGTTGCCGACGGCGACGACCAGCAGCACCGCGAACGCGACCCCGGCGACCACCGCCGCCACCCGCTGGCCCTTGATCGTCTCGACCAACGAGTCCGAGACGTCGACGCCCACCAGCATGAGCACGAAGAGGAACAGCATCAGGATCGCGCCCGTGTAGACGATGATCTGCACCGCGAACAGGAACGGCGCGTCCTGGGCCGCGTACTGCACGGCTAGGCAGATCATCACCGCGGCCAGGCAGAGCGCCGAGTGCACCGCCTTGCGGCTCAGCACCATCCCCAGCGCGCCGAGCACCATCACCGGAACCAGCAGCCAGAAGGCCACCTCGGCGCCGGTGACCATCGGGACCAGCGTGACGGTCGGCGTCACTCGCGCACCCCCTGGGTGTGTTCGGCGGGGACGTCGCCGCCGTCGACGGCGGGCGCGACGGCGGCACCCTTGCGGGCCAGCTCCGCCTCCGCCTTGGCCTTCTTCTTCTTGTCCTTCCAGCCGGCCAGCCCGAGGTTCGGGTTGCCGGTGCCCTGCGGCAGGTCGACCGGGCGGGTCTCGGGCAGCCCGAGGAAGTAGGCCCGCTCGGAGTCGCCGAGCTGCCGCTCGTGCGGCGGCGCGGTCATCCCCGGAAGCAGCGGGGCCAGCAGATCGCTCTTCTCGTAGATCAGCTTCTGCCGGCTGTCGTCGGCCAGCTCGAACTCGTTGGTCATGGTCAGCGCCCGGGTCGGACAGGCCTCGATGCACAGCCCGCAGAGGATGCAGCGCAGGTAGTTGATCTGGTAGACGCGGCCGTACCGCTCACCGGGGCTGAACCGCTCCTCGTCCCGGTTCGAGGCGCCCTCGACGTAGATCGCGTCGGCCGGGCAGGCCCACGCGCACAGCTCGCAGCCGACGCACTTCTCGAGTCCGTCCGGCCACCGGTTGAGCTGGTGCCGACCGTGGAACCGCGGCGCGGTGACCTTCGGTGCTTCCGGGTAGGCCTGGGTGAAGGTCTTGCGGAACATCGTCTTGAAGGTGACGCCGAAACCGGCGATCGGGTCAAGCAGACCCATCGGGCCTCCTCTCGGTCTCGGGGCCGGCACCGGTGGACGGGGTCACCCCGCCGGGCGCCTGGGCGGGGTCGGCCGGCTGACCGGTGACCACCCCGGCGAGCTCGGGCAGCTCCTGCCCGGGCATCGGCGGCACCGGGTAGCCGCCGGCGAAGGCGTCGAACTCGCCCTGCGGCTTTTCGGTCTCCTGCTCCTCGGCCCGGCCACCGAAGAAGGCGACCAGCAGCAGCACCACGAAGATCACCGCGGTGACGATCCAGAACGCCTTGGTGGAGAACCAGCCCTCGCGGCGGCCGACGTTGAACGCGGCCACGGCGAGGATCCAGACCAGCGAGATCGGGATCAGCCAGCGCCAGCCGAGCCGCATGAACTGGTCGTAGCGCATCCGGGGCAGGGTGCCGCGGAGCCAGACGAAGACGAACAGGCAGATCAGCACCTTGACCAGGAACCACAGCAGTCCCCACCAGCCGCCGTCCATCCCGAGCAGGTTGAACGGCAGCGGCGCGTGGTAGCCGCCGAGGAACATGGTGGTGGCCAGGGCCGAGACGGTGATCATGTTCATGTACTCGGCCATGAAGAACATGGCGAACCGCATCGAGGTGTACTCGGTGTGGAAGCCGCCGACCAGCTCGCCCTCGGCCTCGGCCAGGTCGAAGGGCGCCCGGTTGGTCTCCCCCACCATCGAGATCAGGTAGATCGCGAAGGACGGGATCAGCACGATCGCGTACCAGCTGGGCAGCGGGACCTGGACGCCGAACAGGTCGGCGTAGCTCACCCGGGCCTGCGCCTCGACGATCTCCGAGGTGGACATCGAGTTCGCGTAGAGGAAGACCGCGACCAGGCTGAGGCCCATCGCGACCTCGTAGCTGATCACCTGGGCGCTCGACCGCAGGCCGCCGAGCAGCGCGTAGGTGGAGCCGGAGGACCAGCCCGCCAGCACGATGCCGTAGACGCCGATGGAGGCGACCGCGACCACGAACAGCACCGAGACCGGCAGGTCGGTGACCTGGAGCTGGGTGGTCGGGTGGTTCCGGAACGGCAGCGGGACGGTGCCGGCCATCGGGATCACCGCGAACGCGGTGATCGCCGGGATCGAGGTGATGAACGGGGCCAGGGTGAACACCACCCGGTCGGCGGCGGTCGGGGTGATGTCCTCCTTGAACATCAGCTTCATGCCGTCGGCCAGGCTCTGCAGCGAGCCGAACGGGCCGTTCATGGTCGGGCCCTTGCGGTGCTGCATCTTGCCCACGACCTTGCGCTCGTAGACGATCGTGAACAGCGTCATCACCAGCAGCACCACGAAGGCGAACAGCGCCTTGAGCAGCACCAGCCACCAGACGTCGTTGCCGAACAGGCTCAGGTCGAGCGGCACCGGGATCCCGGCGGGACCGGACGGACTCATCGGCTCCTCCTCCTCACGGCACTCACTGCCCGGCCTGGACGTGGACCACGTCACCGGCCCCGGCGGCGAGATTCTCCGGCACCGACAGACCCGGAGCGTTGACCGGCACCCACACCACGCCGTCGACCATCCCCTCGGTCACCTCGAGCGGGAAGGCCAGCGAACCGCGGTCGCTGCTGACCACCACCCGGCCGGCCAGCCCGGCGCGCTCGGCGGTGGCCGGGCTGACCCGGGCCACCGGGCGGCGCGCGGTGTCGAGCAGGTCGAGCTCGGCCCGGACGGCCCGGGAGTCGTCGAGGGCCATCCGCCAGCCGGCCAGCACCAGCGGGGTTCCCGGGGCCGGGCTGCCGCCCGGCCGGGCCGTGGTCAACCGGTGCAGCCAGTGCGGCAGGTGCGGCAGGTGCGGGTGGTCGCCCTCGGGACGGCTCGGCGGGTCGATGGCGGGCTGCTCGACGCGGGCGCCGTCCCAGCCGGCGAACTCGGCGAACTCGCTGCGGGCCTGCCCGGCGGTCCGGAAGCCGAGGTCGCGGCCCAGCCCGTCGGCCAGGGCGGCCAGCACCCGGAGGTCGCTGAGCGCGTTGGGCTTGCTGATCACCGTCGGGAAGGGCCGGGGCCGGCCCTCCCAGTTGACGAAGCTGCCCTCGCGCTCCTCCACCAGGCTGACCGGGAAGACCACGTCGGCCCGCTCGGTGACCTCCGAGGTCCGGGTCTCCAGGCTGATGAGGAAGCCGGCGTTCTCGAGCCCGGCGCGGACGGCGGCCGGGTCGGCGAAGTCGGACGGCTCGATCCCGGCGACGACCAACGCGTCGAGCGACCGGTCGTCGGTGGCGGTGAGCATCTCGTCGGCGTCGCGGCCCTCGCCGCGCGGGAGGCTCTCGACCCCCCAGACGCTGGCCGCGTCGACCCGGGCGGTGGCGTCGGCCACCGGCCGGCCGCCGGGCAGCAGGGTCGGCAGGCACCCGGCGTCGAGCGCCCCGCGGTCCCCGGCCCGGCGCGGGATCCAGGCCAGCCGGGCGCCGGTGTGCTCGGCGACCCGGAGCACCGCGGTCAGGGTGCCGGCCTGCAGCGCGGCGCGCTCGCCGACGATGATCACGCTGTCGGCGTCGAGGCTGTCGAAGACGTCGTCGGGCAGGTCGCTGACCGCCGCGGCCTCGCCCCCGGGCACGGTGGCGATCAGCTGCGCACCCGCCTTGCGGGCTCCCGGGCTGAGGAACGGCGCGATGGTCCAGGACCGCAGCCCGCGCTTGCGGAAGCCCTTGCGCAGCCGGAGGAAGACCGTGCCGGCCTCCTCCTCGGGCTCGAAGCAGACCATCAGCACGCTCGAGGCGTGCTCGAGGTCGGCGAAGCTCGCCGAGCGCAGACCGCCCGGCTGCTCGGCGCTGACCCCGCTGCCCGCCACCACGGCGGCGAGGAAGGCGGCCTCCTCGCTGCTGTGCGGACGGGCCCGGAAGTCGATGTCGTTGGTGCCGATCACCGTCCGGGCGAACTTGCTGTAGGCGTAGGCGTCCTCGAGGGTCAGCCGGCCCCCGGTCAGCACGCCGACCGACGTCCCGGCGCGACGGAGTCCCTCGACCGCGGCGTCGATCGCCTCGGGCCAGGACGCCGGCCGGAGCACGCTCGCCCCGCTCTCGTCGGTGACGCGGACCAGCGGTGTGGTCAGTCGGTCCGCGCCCCGGCCGTAGCGGAAGGCGAAGCGGTCCTTGTCGGTGATCCACTCCTCGTTGACCTCGGGGTCGTCCCCGGAGAGCCGTCGCATCACGGTACCGCGACGGTGGTCGACCCGGATCGCCGAGCCGCAGGCGTCGTGCTCGCCGACGCTCGGGGTCGAGACCAGGTCGAACGGCCGCGACCGGAACCGGTAGGCCGAGCTGGTCAGCGCGCCGACCGGGCAGATCTGGATGGTGTTGCCCGAGAAGTAGCTCTCGAACGGCTGGCGCTCGTAGATGCCGACCTGCTGGAGGGCGCCGCGCTCGACCAGCGCGATGAAGGGGTCGCCGGCGACCTGCTCGCTGAACCGGGTGCAGCGGGCGCAGAGCACGCACCGCTCGCGGTCGAGCAGCACCTGGCTGCTGATCCTGATCGGCTTCGGGTAGGTCCGCTTGACCCCGTCGAACCGGCTCTCGCCGGAGCCGCGGGTCATCGCCTGGTTCTGCAGCGGGCACTCGCCACCCTTGTCGCAGATCGGGCAGTCGAGCGGGTGGTTGATCAGCAGGAACTCCATCTGTCCCCGCTGCGCCTTGTCCGCCACCGACGAGCTGAACTGGGTGCGGATCTGCATCCCCGGCATCACCTCGAGGGTGCAGGACGCCTGCGGCTTGGGCATGCCGCGCCCGTTGCCCATGTCCGGCACCTCGACCAGGCACTGCCGACAGGCGCCGACCGGGTCGAGCAGCGGGTGGTCGCAGAACCGCGGGATCTCCACCCCGATCAGCTCGGCGGCCCGGATCACCAGGGTGCCCTTGGGGACGCTGACCTCGACGTCGTCGATGGTCAGGGTGACCAGGTCCTCGCGCTTCTCCAGCTCGCCGGCGCGGGTGCCGTCGGTGACCGTCATGCGCCGGCTCCGGCGGTGGCCGGCGCCGGGGCGAACCTCCGGCTGGCCTCGTAGGGGAACAGCTCCCAGGCGGGGGTGTGCATGCCGGCCTCGAACTCGTCGCGGAAGTGCTGGATGGCCGAGCTGATCGGGCTGGTGGCCCCGTCGCCCAGCGCGCAGAACGACCGGCCGAGGATGTTCTCGCACAGGTCGAGCAGCTTCTCGATGTCCCCGGGCTCGCCGCGGCCGGCCTCCAGCCGGGACAAGATCTGGACCAGCCACCAGGTGCCCTCGCGACACGGCGTGCACTTGCCGCAGGACTCGTGCTTGTAGAACTCGGTCCAGCGCAGCACCGCCCGGACCACCGAGGTGGTCTCGTCGAAGCACTGCAGCGCCTTGGTCCCGAGCATGGACCTCACCCCGGCCACGCCCTCGTAGTCGAGCGGGACGTCGAGGTGCTCGGGGGTGAGGATCGGGGTGGACGAGCCACCCGGCGTCCAGAACTTGAGCCGGTGGCCCTCGCGCATCCCGCCGGCCAGCTCGAGCAGCTGGCGCAGGGTGATGCCCAGCGGCGCCTCGAACTGGCCGGTGTTCCGCACGTGCCCGGACAGGCTGTAGATCGTCATGCCCTTGGACTTCTCGGTGCCCATCGAGGAGAACCACTCGGCGCCGCCGCGGACGATGGCCGGCACCGAGCTGATCGACTCGACGTTGTTGATCACCGTCGGGCTGGCGTAAAGCCCGGCCACCGCGGGGAACGGGGGACGCAGGCGCGGCTGGCCGCGGCGGCCCTCGAGCGAGTCGAGCAGCGCGGTCTCCTCGCCGCAGATGTAGGCGCCCGCCCCGGCGTGGACGACGATGTCGAGGTCGTAGCCCGAGCCGAGGATGTTCTTGCCCGCGTACCCGGCCGAGTAGGCCTCGCGGACGGCCTGCTGCACCCGGCGAACCACGTGCAGCACCTCGCCGCGGACGTAGATGAACGCGGTGTGGCAGTTGATCGCGTAGGCCGAGATGATCACGCCCTCGACCAGCGTGTGCGGGCTGGCCATCATCAGCGGGATGTCCTTGCAGGTGCCCGGCTCGGACTCGTCGGCGTTGACCACCAGGTACTTGGGCTTCGGGTTGTCCTGCGGGATGAAGCTCCACTTCATCCCGGTCGGGAAACCCGCGCCGCCGCGGCCGCGGAGCCCGGAGTCCTTGACCAGCGCGACCACCTCGGCCGGCTCCATGGTCAGCGCCCGGCGCAGTCCCTGGTAGCCGTCCCGGCGTTCGTAGTTGGCCAGTTTCCAGGCGCGCTCGTCACCCCAGTTCGCGGTGAGCACGGGGGTCAGGGTGTCGGCCATCAGGCCTCGCCGCCTTTCGTCGTGCCGTTCTCGCCCTCGCCCCGCCGGGCGCTGCCCTCTTCGGTCGCGGTGCTGGTGCCGGTCTGCCCGCCGGCCGGGCCCGAAGCCGGCCGGGCCTCGTCGGCGCTGACGCCCGACTCCTTGCTCTCGGCCTGCTTGAGCGAGGCGTCCTCGGCGTGGCCCTGCGCACCGGCGGCCTGGGTCTGGGCCTGGGGGTTGCGGTCGCCGCTCGGCTCGTCCCGCCCGGGCACCGGGGGTGCGGTCCAGCCGCGCTCGGCGGCGATCCGGAGCCCGAGCCGCGACTCGGGCGCCGAGGTCGGGCCCTCGTCGGCACGGCCGTCGGGGAACCCCGCGAGCACCCGCTCGGCCTGCTTCCAGGTGCAGACCCGGGCCCCGCGGGTGGCCCGGACCTCCTCGCCGGACCGCAGCCGCTCGAGCACGTCGACCGCGCTGTCCGGGGTCTGGGAGTCGAAGAACTCCCAGTTGACGGTCATCACCGGCGCCAGGTCGCAGGCGGCGTTGCACTCGATGTGCTCGAGGGTGAAGACGCCGTCCTCGGTGGTCTCGTCGTTCCCGACGCCGAGGTGGTCCTGCAGCGCCGCGAACAGCTCGTCGCCGCCCATGATCGCGCAGAGCGAGGTGGTGCAGACCCCGACGTGGTAGCGGCCGACCGGACGCCGTTTGTACATCGTGTAGAACGTCGCCACCCCGCTGACGTCGGCGGCGCTGATCTGCAGGATCTCCGCGCAGGCCTCGATCCCGGCGGCGGTCACCCGGCCCTCGACGCTCTGCACCAGGTGCAGCATCGGCAGCAGTGCCGAGCGGGGCTGCGGGTAGCGGGCGACGATCGCCCGCAGCTCCTCGCGGACGCCCTCGTCGATCAGCGTCGAGGTCTCCTCGACGTCGATCGGCTCGGGCCGGTGCGCGTTCGGGTCGCCGTGGTGGACGCCCGCGGGCGCGTGCCCGTTCGTGTGGGTCCGGGTCACCGGTCGACCCCGCCCATCACCGGGTCGAGGCTGGCCACCGCGACGATCACGTCGGAGACCATCCCGCCCTCGCTGAGCGCGGGCATCGCCTGCAGGTTGACGAAGCTCGGGTCGCGGAAGTGGGCCCGGAACGGCTTGGTGCCGCCGTCGGAGACGACGTGCGCGCCCAGCTCGCCGCGGGGGCTCTCGACCGGGACGTAGGCCTGGCCGGCCGGCACCCGGAAGCCCTCGGTGACCAGCTTGAAGTGGTGGATCAACGACTCCATCGACTCGCCCATGATGTGCTTCAGGTGCTCGTTGGAGTTGCCCATGCCGTCGTGACCGATCGACATCTGCGCCGGCCAGGCGATCTTGGGGTCGTCGACCATCACCGGCTGGCCCTCGGTGCCGGCGAGCCGCTCGACGCACTGCTCGACGATCCTGAGGCTCTCCCACATCTCGTCGAGCCGGATCCGGAACCGGGCGTAGGAATCGGCCTCGGTGCGGGTGATCACGTCGAAGTCGTAGGTCTCGTAACCCAGGTAGGGCTGCTTCTTGCGCAGGTCCCAGTCGTAGCCGGTGGCCCGCAGCGGTGGGCCGGTGATCCCGAGGGCCAGGCAGCCGGCCAGGTCGAGGTGGCCGACGTCGACCAGCCGACCCTTGAAGATGTGGTTGGCGTTGCAGAACGCGGCGTACTCGGGCAGGTGCTTCTTGAGCCAAGCGACCAAGTCGCGGACCGCATCCAGCCCCTTGGGCGGCAGGTCCTGGGCCACCCCGCCGGGACGGACGTAGGCGTGGTTCATCCGCAGCCCGGTGATCAGCTCGAAGACGTCGAGCACCTTCTCGCGCTCGCGGAACCCGATGGTCATCACCGTCAGCGCGCCGATCTCCATCCCCCCGGTGGCGATGCAGACCAGGTGGCTGGAGATCCGGTTGAGCTCGAGCATCATCACCCGGATGACCTTGGCCCGCTCGGGGATGTCGTCCTCGATGTCGAGCAGCCGCTCCACTCCGAGGCAGTAGGAGGTCTCCTGGCTGAACGGCGACAGATAGTCCATCCGGGTGCAGAAGGTCACGCCCTGGGTCCAGGTGCGGAACTCCATGTTCTTCTCGATGCCGGTGTGCAGGTAGCCGATGCCGCACCGGGCCTCGGTGATCGACTCGCCCTCGAGCTCGAGGATCAGCCGGAGCACGCCGTGGGTCGACGGGTGCTGCGGACCCATGTTGACCACGATCCGCTCGTCCTCGCGCTCGGCCTGCGCGTTGACGATGTCGTCCCAGTCCTGCCCGGTGACCGTGTAGACGGTGCCCTCGGCCGGGTCGGAGGCGCCGTACGGGTCGGTCTGCCGGTCGGTCTGCTGGTCGGTGCTCATGAGTAGCTCCTCCGCTGGTCGGGCGGCGGGACGGTGGCGCCCTTGTACTCCACCGGGATGCCGCCGAGCGGATAGTCCTTGCGCTGCGGGTGGCCGGGCCAGTCGTCCGGCATCAGGATGCGGGTGAGCGCCGGGTGGCCGTCGAAGACGATCCCGAACATGTCGTAGGTCTCGCGCTCGTGCCAGTCGGCGGTCGGGTAGGTCCCGACCACCGACGGGATGTGCGGGTCGTCGTCGGGGCAGGACACCTCGAGCCGGATCCGCCGGTTGTGGGTCATCGACTGCAGGTGGTAGACCGCGTGCAGCTCCGCTCCGGTGTCGGCCGGGTAGTGCACCCCCGACACCGCACTGCAGAACTCGAACCGCAGGTGCGGGTCGTCGCGCAGCATCCGGGCCAGGGTGGCGACGTGCCGGCGGGCGACGTGGAAGGTGATCTCGCCGCGGAAGACGACCACCTTGGTGATCACCTCGGAGCTGTTGGGGACCAGCTGACCGATCCGGTCGGCGACCTGGTCGAACCAGCCGCCGTAGGGGCGCTCGGCCGCCGGCGGGAACTCGATGATCTTGTTCAGCCCGCCGTAGCCGGACGTGTCGCCGCTGCCCCGGACGCCGAACATGCCGCGTCGGGTGGAGAGCACCTCGGTGCGCGACCCGCTGGGTTCGTCGAGCGTCCCGGCCCGGTCGATCTCCGCGGTCGCCGCCTCGGTCTGCTCGCTCCCCACCGCCGGCTCACCGGGGGTCACCGTCCCGGTCCGGCGTCCCTCGGTGGCGCTGTAGTCGTCGGACTCGCCGGGCCGGTTGCTCGGGTTGGCGGCCCGGACCCCGGCGCTCTCCGCCTCGCCGGCGGTGCGGTCGCCGTCGGCGGGGCTCACCGCAGCAGCCCCTTGAGCTCGATCGAGGCCGGCGCCTCGAGCGCGGCCTGCTCCTGCTCCTCGACGGCGTTCACCGCGTTGATCCCGATCGGGGTGTGCCGCACCTTGTCGCGCAGCTTGAACATCGCGTCGATCAGCATCTCCGGACGCGGCGGGCAGCCGGGCAGGTAGATGTCGACCGGGACGACGTGGTCGACGCCCTGGACGATCGCGTAGTTGTTGAACATCCCGCCCGAGCTGGCGCAGACGCCCATCGCCAGCACCCACTTCGGGTTGGGCATCTGGTCGTAGATCTGCCGCAGCACCGGTGCCATCTTCTGGCTCACGCGGCCGGCCACGATCATCAGGTCGGCCTGCCGCGGGCTGGCCCGGAAGACCTCCTGGCCCCAGCGACCCGAGTCGTAGCGCGGGGCGCCGTAGGTCATCATCTCGATCGCGCAGCAGGCCAGCCCGAAGGTGGCCGGCCAGAACGAGGCGCTACGCATGTAGCCGAACAGGCCCTCCAGGGTGGTCAGCAGGACGCCGCTGGGGAGTTTCTCCTCGAAGCCGCCGGGCATCGGCTCAACCCCTTCCCGGACGAGTGACGGTGGTGGTGATCGTGGTGGTGGTCGTGGTGGCGCAGGGGCCGGTCAGTCCCAATCCAGCCCCCCGCGGCGCAGCACGTAGAGGTAGGCGATGAAGACCGTGACCATGAACAGCACCATCTCGACCAGCGCGAAGGTGCCCATCTGGTTGAACGAGACGGCCCAGGGATAGAGGAAGACGATCTCGATGTCGAAGACGATGAAGAGCATCGCGGTGATGTAGTACTTCACCGGCACCCGACCGCCGCCGATCGGCTGCGGGGTGGGTTCGATGCCGCACTCGTAGGAGTCGAGCTTGGCGCGGTTGTAGCGCTTGGGTCCGACCGAGACGCTGGTGATGATGGTCAGGGCGACGAAGCCGGCGGCGATCACCAGCAGCACGACGAGCGGCGCGTACGGGTTCACCGGATCGCCCGTCGGGGGTGGACGTTCATGATCGCTCCTGCCGTCGTCGGCCGCCTTGCCGAGCGGAGTGGGACGGGCGGACCGAGCACGCGGGGAGCCGATCCGGACCGACTTCGTGAATTTCTTCACGAACTCCGGCCCACACTCTACGACGGTTCTCAGGGCTGCCGCAGTCGGGTTGCGACGACGCGCGGGACCGGTGCGGAACGCTTTGTGCGCCACGGCTTCCGGTCGCCATTCGGCAACGCGGCCGGCGCGTAAATCCCGTGATCGCGGGCCGACGGGTTGGGCGCGTTGGTCCCCGATGGAAGACTTCGATCTCGTGACCGAGACGACCGCGGCCCGGCCCGCCGAGACCGACGTGCTGGTCGTCGGCGCCGGTCCCGCGGGGGCGTCGGCGGCGGCCTGGGCGGCGCGACGCGGGCTCGACGTCGTGCTCGCCGACCAGGCGACCTTCCCGCGCGACAAGACCTGCGGCGACGGCCTGACCCCGCGCGCGATGGCCGAGCTCGACCGGCTCGGGCTGGGTGACTGGGCCCGCGGCCGGGCGGTCAACCGGGGGCTGCGGGCGCACGGCTTCGGTCAGGTGCTCGAGCTCCCCTGGCCGGGCGGCTCGCTCCCCGACCACGGCTCCGCGGTCCCGCGCACCGAGCTGGACGCCCGGATCCGCCAGGTCGCCCTCGACGACGGCGCCCGCCCGCTGGAGGGTGCGCGGGCGGTCGAGGTCGAGCGCGACGGCAGCCGGATCACCGGCGTCGGGTTCACGCTCTCCTCCGGTGAGCAGCACCGCGTCCGCTGCCGGCGGCTGGTGGTGGCCGACGGCGTCCGGTCACCGCTCGGGCGGCTGCTCGGCCGCAGCTGGCACCGGGAGTCGGTCTACGGGGTGGCGGGTCGCAGCTACCTGACCACCGGACGCGACGACGCCTGGATCTCCTCGCACCTCGAGCTGCGCGGCGAGGCCGGCGAGCTGCTGTCGGGCTACGGCTGGATCTTCCCGCTCGGCGACGGCCGGGTGAACCTCGGCGTCGGGACGCTGGCCACCGCCAAGCGGCCGGCGCACGTCGCCCTCCGGCCGCTGATGAACTTCTACGCCGGCGCCCGGCGCGAGGAGTGGCAGCTCGGCACCGAGCTCGAGCACCCGACCTCCGCGATGCTGCCGATGGGCGGCGCGGTCAGCGGGGTGGCCGGCCCGAACTGGGCGCTCGTCGGGGACGCGGCCGGCTGCGTCAACCCGCTCAACGGCGAGGGCATCGACTACGGGCTGGAGACCGGACGGGTGCTGGCCGAGCTGCTCGCCGCCGGCGAGACCCTCGACGCGGCCTGGCCGGCGCTGCTGCGCGAGCACTACGGGCCGGCGTTCTCGATCGCCCGGCGGCTGGCCGCGCTGATCACCGTGCCCGGGCTGCTGGCCCGGCTCGGCCCGATCGGGATGCGGTCGCGGCTGCTGATGACGGTCGCGCTGCGGGTGATGGGCAACCTGGTCACCGAGGCCGACCACGACCTGACCGCGCGCCTGTGGCGCTGGGCCGGCCGGCGCTCGATCGCGCTGGACACCCGGCCGCCGTTCAGCTGAACCGATCGTTCGGCTGAACCCTTCGTTCGGCTGAACCGTTCGTTCGGCTGGGCGGGCCGTTCAGCTGAGCGGGCCGCCCGCGGCGCCGTGCCGGACGGCGACGATCTCGGCCACGATCGCGAGCGCGATCTCGACCGGCGCCGAGGCCCCGATGTCGAGCCCGGCCGGGCCGTGGATCCGGTCGATCCGCTGCGGGTCGACCCGTCGGCTGCGCAGCCAGTCGCGGCGCAGCCGCTGGGTGGTGTGGCCGCCGAGCCCGCCGACGTAGTCGAGCGGGCCGGCCAGCCCGCGGCACAGCGCCGTGCCCGCGACCTCGAGGTCGTGGCTGAGCACGACCAGCGCGTGGGTGCCGCGGAGGTCGTCGGCGTCGTCGAGGCGTTCGCAGATGGTGCAGTCCCAGCGGAGCACGCTGGCCAGCTGGGCGAGCGCGACCGCGATCTCGCCGCCCCCGACCACCCGGAGCCGGATCGGCTCGACGGCCTCGTCGGTGTCGTGGTCGCTCTGCGGGTGCGGGTCGGACCTGCGGCCGGCGACGGTGGTCGTCGTCCCGGCCGGGATGGTGGTCGCGGCCGGGGTGGTCGCCGAGGTCATCGATCCTCCGTCCTGACGCTGTGGTGGCGTGCTGCACGGACCGGACATCGGTGTGCGGACCGGAGGGGCCCGTCGAGCCTAGGCGGTCGGGCCGGACAATGCCACCCGTCCGGCCGGCTGCGCGCGTCCCCGCGCGTCGGGCCGACCTCGCAACCCCTCAGCCCGCGCCGAGCGCCTCGCGCATCGGCAGGAACTTGGCTGCGGCCTCGGCGGACTCGGCGACCGGCTCGGAGCCGGCGACGATGCCGCAGCCGGCGAACAGCCGGATCCGGTGCGGGTCGTCGGCGTCGACCAGCCCGCAGCGGAGCGCGATCGCCCACTCGCCGTCACCGTCGGCGTCCACCCAGCCGACCGGACCGGCGTAGCGGTCACGGTCCATCCGCTCGAGCTCGGCGATGGTCTCGCGGGCCACCGCGGTCGGGGTGCCGCAGACGGCGGCGCTCGGGTGCAGCGCGGCGGCCAGCCGGAGGGCGGTCGCCTCGGGCCTCGCCACCGCGGTCACATCGGTGGCCAGGTGCAGCACGTTGGGCAGCTCGAGCACGTAGGGCGCGTCGGGGACGTTCATCGCGGAACAGAACGGCGCCAGCGCCGCCGCCACCGAGCTGACCGCGTACTCGTGCTCCTCGACGTCCTTGGTCGACGAGGCCAGGGCGGCGGCCAGCGCCTGGTCGCCGGTCGCGCCGCGACCCGCTGCCCCGGCCGGCTCGGCGGATCGGCGGATGGTTCCGGCCAGCACCCGCGAGACGGCCAGCCCGCCCTCGCGACGGATCAGCATCTCCGGCGTCGCCCCGACCAGTCCGTCGACGTGGTAGGTCCAGCAACGCCGGTAGCGGTCGGCCAGCCGGGTGGCCACCCACCGCGGGTCGACCGGACGCTCGGCGACCAGCGTCAGGTCGCGGGCCAGCACCACCTTGTCGAGCCGTCCGGCGCGGATCCGCCCGACCGCGTCGGCGACCGCCCGCTCCCACCGCGGGTCGCGCTCGGCCCGCCCGTCGACGCTGTCCGTGCCGTCGAGGCTGGCGGGACTGTCAGCACTGGCGGGGCTCGCGGGCCCGACCCGGCCCGGGGCGGCGACCGGCAGGCTCACCGACGCCGGCAAGGAGCGGGACACGGGGTCGGGAACCGGCGGCTGGTCGAGCGCCTCCTCGGTCTCGGCGACTCGGGTCCGCCAGGCCCGGCCGGCGCGGCGGCCGATCACCTGCTGCGGGACGATCATCACCGACTGGCCGGCCGTGTTGTCGGGATCGAAGACGAAGCTGCCGAAGCAGAGCAGGCCCGACCCGAAGAGCCCAGCGGTCGCGTCCGGGTCGGTGGAGACGTCGACGACCGCGCGACAGACCTCGCCCCACCAGGCCTCGGCGTCGGCCACGTCGGTCGCCTTGTGCCGGATCACCTCGCCGAGGCCGATCATGCCGTCGCCGGCCCGGATCCAGACCAGCGCCCGGGGATCGCTCGCGGCGAGCTGCTCGAGCACCTGGTCGAGCGGTCCGGGGTCGGCGATGGCCTCGGTGCGCACGTAGAGCCGTGGCGACGAGATCACGGCGCCAGCGTATGCGCGCGGGGTCGGGGACCGTGCGGCGGAGCGGCCCGGACGGTGTGAGATGGAACGCCCCTCGGGCTGCATCCGTCCCGACCCCGTCGGAATGACGGGCGCCGTCGCCTCGCGTCAGGGCGGGACAGCCCCCGGGAGAGACCAAAGCGCGGGGCTCCCGTCGAAACGGTCGCCCCGCGCCCTGGGATCACATCCCCCCGTTGGAGACGTGAGGTGCTCACGCGGCCCGCGCCGGCGCCCTCCCCCGAGGTGAACACCGCGGTGGGCTCTCGTGAGACTCCCAGCCTAATTCGATCCCGCTGATCGGCTGGATTGGTGGAACTTTACCTCGAATCGGCTCATCGGGGGAGTTTTTCCCGGATGGTTGACGGTCTGACCGTTCGATCTTCGAAGCATCTGGTTCTGCCAGGAGCGGATCCGCCGCCGGCAGAAGCGTCCGCGATCCCGGGCCGCGCCGCCGCAGGCTGGCGGTGTCCGGAGCCGACCCCGGCACCCGGACCCGACGCCAGGAGGACCGATGCACACCTCGCCCACGCTGCCCCGCGGCAGCTCCGCACGGACGGCGGCGACCGCCACACCCACTGCCGCACCGCTCGCCCCCAGCGACGATCAGCTCGGCGCCCGGCTGCTCCAGCAGCGGATCGTCGTGCTCGGCCAGGAGGTCGACGACCCGATCGCCAACCGGATCTGCGCGCAGCTGCTGCTGCTCTCGGCCGAGGACCCGCGCAGCGACATCAGTCTCTACATCAACTCCCCCGGCGGCTCGGTCTCCGCCGGGTTGGCCATCTACGACACCATGCGACTGATCCCGAACGACGTCGGCACGCTGGCCATGGGCCTGGCCGCGAGCATGGGCCAGTTCCTGCTCTGCGCCGGCGCCCCCGGCAAGCGGTTCAGCCTGCCGCACGCCCGGGTGCTGATGCACCAGGGTTCCGCCGGGCTCGGCGGGACCGCGGCCGACATCGAGATCCAGGCCGAGAACCTCGACCACACCAACCGGCTGATGACCGAGCTGATCGCCCGGCACACCGGCCAGAGCCCCGACCGGGTGCGGGCCGACAGCGAGCGGGACCGCTGGTTCACCGCCGCCGAGGCGCTCGACTACGGGATGATCGATGCGGTGGTCGAACGGCTCGACGACGTCCGCCCGGCGGGCGTCGCGCGGAGGGCCGGGCTGTGAGCGGGCAGTACACGATCCCCACCGTGGTCGAGCGGACGCTCACCGGGGAGCGGGCCTTCGACATCTACAGCCGGCTGCTCGGCGACCGGATCGTCTTCGTCGGCACCGAGATCGACGACGGCGTGGCCAACGTGATCATGGCCCAGCTGATCCACCTCGAGTCGGTCAGCCCGGACCTCGACATCAACCTCTACATCAACTCCCCCGGCGGCGACTACCGGGCGATGACGGCGATCTACGACACCATGCAGTTCATCCGGCCCGACGTGGCCACCACCGTCATGGGTCAGGCCGCCAGCGCCGCCGCGGTGCTGCTGGCCGCCGGGGCGCCGGGCAAGCGGTCGGTGCTCCCGCACGCCACGGTGCTGCTGCACCAGCCGTCGGCCCGGGCGCAGGGCACCATCCCCGACCTGGCCGTCCAGGCCGCCGAGATCGCCAAGGTGCGGGCCGAGATGGAGACCATCCTGGCCGCGCACACCGGGCACCCGGTGGAGAAGATCCGCGCCGACACCGACCGGGACCTCGTCCTCGACGCCCGCGCCACCGTGGCCTACGGACTGGCCGACAGCGTGATCGGCAGCCGGAAGGCACGGATGGCCGCCTGAGCGTGGCCCCGCTCAGGCCGCGAGCAGCAGGTCCACCCGGGGGCGGTCGGCCACCGGCGCCGGCCGCACCCGGAGCGGGCGGACGGCGAGCGGACGTCCCACGTCCGGACGCCCCTTCCCGTCGGGCGTCCCCGGTCGGTCGGGCGTCCCCGGTCGGTCGCCTCGTCGGAGCCGGTCGTCGCGGTTGCGGGTGGTGAGGTCGAGCACGCAGTCGCGGAGCAGGTCGGACAGCCCGATCCCCAGCGCGCTGCAGACGTCGGCCAGGATCTCGGAGGAGGCCTCCTTGCGCCCGCGCTCGATCTCCGACAGGTAGGCCAGCGAGACCCCGGACCGGGCGGCCAGCCGGGTGAGCGTCAGCCCCTGACGGTGCCGGGCCCGGCGCAGCGCGGCGCCCTCGAGCGTCCGGAGCAGCGGATCGGGCCGCTGGCGCCCGGGCACCGGCCGGAGCACCGGGGCGCGGTCACGGCCGTCCGGGGTCCGGGTCGCCGGGTCCCGGCGCGGGGTGGCTGGCTCGGACATCGGGCTCCCTCCGGCGACCATCCACGGCCGCGACAGAGGGTCGCCGACCGCTGCCCACGCTAGGCCGGGACCCGTACCTGCGCCGAGGCCTTTCGCCGCCGGCGAACGAGCGCTACTTGCGGGCGGCGTTCCGCTTGGCCCGCTCGGCTTCCATCTGCTTGCGCTGCTGCTCGCTCTGGATCCGCATCGCCTCGAAGTCGAAGGCCAGCAGGAAGAGCGCCACGATGCCGGCCAGCACCAGCGAGATCACCGGGGACAGGTTGAGCAGCAGCGGGGCGGTGATCAACAGGCACATGTCGAAGCCGCGGAAGATGTTGGTCATCAGCCCGGGCGGCACCGCCCCGGCGTTGGTGGAGATCGCCGGCTTGCTGAAGTCCGGGCCCTTGGCGGTGGTCCAGCGGACCGCACCGAGGAACCCGGCGGCGCCGACCGCCACCGCGTACAGGAACGCGGCGACGACGTCGCGTCGGGTGCTGCCCTGACCGAACCCCGCGAAGGCCGGAGTGGCCAGCAACGCCCAGACCGCCGCGACGATCGCCGGGACGGTGACCACCGCCCGCTTGATCTGGCCGGTGGTGAAGGGCAGGCAGCGGGCCAGCCCGGGCGTCCGGGTGAAGACGCGCAGCCCGCCCATCAGCGGGATCAGCGACCCGAACAGCGCGAGTGCGGAGAAGACCGGGGCCACCTGGCCGAGCCCGAGGGCGTCGGCGGCGTAGGGGACGACCAGCACCACCGCGACCGCGATCAGCACCTGCGGGGCGCGGCCCAGCCGCTGCAGCTCGCGCCAGACCAGGGTCTGGAGCCCGACCGAGCGGCCCGGCTTCGAGCGGACCTGGCCGATCTCGAGGGCCCGGCGCTCGACCACGATGTCGCGGACCAGGCCGAGGTCGAGCGCGAAGAACGCTCCGGAGATGCCGCTGACCAGCGCGCCGCCGCTGGTCAGGGTGCTGCGTCGGATCCGGCCCAGCCGGGCGCTGGCGATCACGGCGCCGATCACGAGCACCACCAGGGCCAGCCCGAGCAGCGCGACCCCGAGCTCGGGGTTGAAGCCGGTGGGCAGCGCGAGGGTCACCCAGCCGGCGGCGACCGCGATCACCGCGAGCAGGGCGGCCACCCCGAGCGCGGTGAACAGCCAGGTCGCCAGCTTGGTGAGCAGGCGGCGTTCGGCTCCCTGCTGGGCCGCGGCGAAGGCGACCGCGCCGGCCCCCGCGACGCCGGTGGCGGCGGCCCAGATCAGGATCGAGGTCCAGGTCGAGCCGGTGAGGGCCGAGACCAGCCCGCCGAGCACGAAGCAGATCACCCCGGCGCCGGCGATGATCCCGGCCATCCGCGCCCGGAGCATCGAGGACCGGCGGATCGGGGCGTCGAGCATCCAGAAGCCCTCGGCGGCCGAGGCCAGCACGGGGCCGAACAGCCGGGCCGCGGCCAGCGCGCCGGCGGCGGCGAGCGCGTACGCCGCCCAGGGCAGTACGGTGCGGCCGGACAGGCAGGGCCCGGTCGCGCAGGAGGCGACGACCCGCTGCGCCTGGAGCACGACGTTGACGATCATCGCGCCGACCAGGACGACGCCGAACAGCACGACGTAGCCGTCGAAGATCGCCTCGGACAGCTTCTTGGTGGCCCGGCCCGACCGCCAGTCGCGGACCATCAGCTTGAGCTCGCGCGGCCGCGCCGGGGTCAGGTCGGCGCGGCGGATCGCCTCGAGCGGGTCGTAGGGGCCGGAGGACCCAACGGTGGACGCGGTCACCGGCGACCACCCTGCCGCGGACGCGGACGGCCCTTGGGCTGGCCGGGACGACCACCCCCCTTGCCGCCCTGCTGCTTCGCGGCCTGCGGCTTCGGCGGCTTCGGGGCGACGTCGTCGGCCACCGGGGTCTCCCCGTCGGCGCTGAGGACCTCGTCGGGGTCGGTGCCGGCGAGCAGGTTCTCGGCGCCGGCGCGCGGCGCACCGAGCGTCACCACCCGGGTGGCCACGGTCTGCACCAGTCGGGGCTCGTGGCTCGCGAAGATGATGGCCAGCCCCTGCTCGCGCTCGTTCTTGAGCCGGTTGGCCAGCCAGGTGACGCCCTCGACGTCGAGCCGCTGCTCGGGCTCGTCGAGGATGAGCAGCCGGCGCGGCCGGACGAAGGCGGTGGCCAGCGCCAGCCGGCGGCGCTGACCCGAGGAGAGCGTCCCGGGCAGCTGGCCGGACTGCGGCACCAGCTGGACCTCCTCGAGCACCTCGTCGACCAGCGGGTCGGGGTTCTCGACGCCGTGGGCGCGGGCCAGCAGGTCGAGGTGCTCGACCACGCTGAGGTCGGGGAAGAAGTCGAGGTCGTCGATGACGGTGGCCATGTCGCGACGGATCGCCGCCGAGGTCTCGGTCATCGGGGTGCCGCAGACCTCGATGGTGCCCTCGTCGGCCTTGTCGGCGCCGACCAGCAGCCGGAGCAGCGTCGACTTGCCGGCCCCGTTGCGGCCGGTCAGCGCGATCGCCTCACCCTCACGCACCTGGAGGTTGAAGCGGTCGAGGATCACCGTCGACCCGAACGCCCGACGGAGTCCGGACACCCTGACGACGGTGTTGCTGCCCTTGGCCATAGTCACTGATTCTGCCTGTTCCGTCCGCGCCGGACGAACCCGGCGAAGCTGCCGTGCTGCGGGCCGACTGAGAACGGACCCACCTCACGGCACCCGGAGGCGGTTCGCCCAATCCGGGACGGATCCCGCTGCGAACCAACGGTGACGGGACGGACGACCGGTCGCACGGCGGCCGGGGAGCGGGCGGAGGTGGCATGAGCAGAGGCGTCAGCCTGCGCACCGCCGTGCCCGGGATTCGCACCCGCGGGTTTTACAGCGCATGTGAGAAGCTGCCTCCATGGACGGCGCGGTGCACGGCGGGGACGACCCCGCCTCCGCCGGTTCGTCCGAGCTTCCCGAGGACCGCCCCGAGCGCGGCAACGACCAGCTCGCCGCTCTGCTCGCCGCGGCCGCCGAGGGTGACCAGCAGGCCTTCGCCGAGCTCTATGACCGCACCAGTGCCCGGGTCCACGGCGTCGCGCTGCGCGTCCTCCGCTCGCCCGACCACGCCGCCGAGGTCACCCAGGAGGTCTTCGTCGACGTCTGGCGACAGGCGACCCGCTACTCGGCCGGCCGCGGCTCGGTGCTGGCCTGGATCACCACGATGGCGCACCGCCGTGCCGTCGACCGGGTGCGTTCGGTGACCAGCGAGACCGCGCGCGACGTGAAGTACGCCGAGCACACCGTCGAGGTCGCGCACGACGAGGTCTGGGCCGGTGTCGACCAGCGGCTCGACGTCGAGCGCGTGCGTGAGGGGATGGCCCAGCTCACCAGCATCCAGCGCGAGGCGCTGACCCTCGCCTACTTCGGCGGCTACAGCCAGAGCCAGGTCGCCGAGCACCTCGGCGTGCCGCTGGGCACCGTCAAGACCCGGATCCGCGACGGCCTCAGCGGCCTCCGGTCGGTGCTGGGGGTGAACGCATGACCCCGCCCATCGAGGAGTCGCTGCACGAGCTCAGCGGCAGCTACGCGGTGCACGCGCTGACCGGCACCGAGCTGAGCGAGTTCGAGGCGCACCTGCACGACTGCGCGCAGTGCCGCGAGGAGGTCCGCTCCTTCCGCGAGGCGCTGACCGAGCTCGACGGGGTGATCGAGGTGGCCCCGCCCCCGGCTGTGCGCAGCAACGTGCTGGCCGCCATCGCGGGGACCGCGCAGCTGCCCCCGATCGAGGCCGCCGACGGGCCGCGGCACGCCGCGCAGCTCGACGGCCAGCCGGACGGCCAGCCGGACAGCCAGCCGGACAGCCGGCAGAGCGGCGAGCCCGACAGCCGGACGGCGAGCGCGAGCGAGGACGGGGTCCGCGGGACCGTCGCCGAACGCAGCGGGGGAACGGTGGCCGATCTCGGCGCGGCCCGCGAGCGGCGTGAGCGGCGGACCGGCCGCGGTCGGGCCTGGATCGCGGTGGCGGCCGCCGCCGCGGTGATCGCCGTCGGCGCCGGTGGCTGGGCGGTCAACCTCAACCGACAGCTCGAGCAGCAGCAGCAGGCGCAGGTCGCCGGGCAGCAGCTCAACCAGCGCGAGTCGGCGCTGCTCAACGCCCCCGACGCCACGGTCTACGCGACCACGCTCAACGACGGCACCCCGGTCTCCTACGTGGTGTCGAAGCGGCTCAACCAGGCGATGCTGGTGGCCGCCGACGTCCGCAGCCCGGGCGCCGACAGGGTCTGGCAGCTGTGGACGGTGCCCGGGTCGGGTCAGCCGGTCCGCGACACGACCTTCGTCGCCGGCACCAACCAGCGGGTCTTCATGACCGGGGACATCGACCGGGCGGGTGCCCTGGCCATCACCGTCGAGCGGGCCGGGTCGACGCCGACCGCTCCGACGATGACGCCGTTCGCCGTGGTGAAGCTCTGAGCTGAGCCCGCTGCTCAGCGGCGAGCACCCGGACTTGTCGGTGCCGCATGGCAGGCTGAACGCGTGTCCGATCCTTCCGCCCCGGTGACCGCTCCGGGCGACCACCGCGCCACCCTGGCCAAGCGCCGGGCCGACGTCGCGGAGATGTTCGACGCGGTCGCCGGCCGCTACGACCTGACCAACGACGTGCTGTCGCTCGGCCAGGACCGGGTCTGGCGGCGCCGGGTGACCCAGGCCGTCGGGGCCCGCCGCGGCGAGCGGGTGCTCGACCTCGCCGCCGGCACCGGCACCTCGAGCGTGCCGTTCGCCGAGGCCGGCGCCCAGGTGGTGCCGACCGACCTGTCGCTGGGGATGCTGACGGTGGGCAAGCGCCGCCGTCCGGACTTCTGGTTCGTCGCCGGGGACGCGCTCCGGCTGCCCTTCGGCGACGGCGTCTTCGACGCGGTGACGATCTCCTTCGGGCTGCGCAACGTCGAGGACACCGCGGCCGCGCTGGCCGAGCTGCGGCGGGTGACCCGGCCGGGGGGCCGGATGGTGATCTGCGAGTTCTCCCAGCCGACCTCGGCCGCGTTCCGCTCGGTCTACCGCAACTACCTGCTGGCGGCGCTGCCCCGGATCGCCCGCCGGCTCTCCCCCAGCCCGTCGGCCTACGTCTACCTGGCCGAGTCGATCCTGGCCTGGCCCGACCAGCGTGCGCTGGCCGAGCTGATCGGCGCGGCCGGCTGGGGCGAGGTCCGGTGGCGCAACCTCTCCGGGGGGATCGTCGCGCTGCACCGGGCGGTCGCGCGGTGAGCAGCGGCCGCTCCGGGCTCGACCTGACCCACCGGCTCGGACTGGCCGGCCGGCTCGGCCTCGACGACCGGCCGGTGCCCGACGGAGCCCCGACCGGTCCCGAGGTCGGCGCACCCTCGGGCGAGGTCGGCAGCGGAGCGGCCGACGGCCCGATCTGGCTCAATGCGTACGCCGCCCGCAGCTGCGCGGTGAAGACCCACAACCAGTTCGACCCGACGGTGGCCACGGTCAGCTGGCAGCCGGACGAGACGCTGCAGGAGCTGTTCAACGGCGGCGACGGGTTCGAGAGCGCGGTGGTCGACCGGCTCGTCCGGGAGAGCGGGCTCAGCGTCGTCGACCTGCGGCTGCTCGCCGACCAGCCGTGGCCGGTGCAGCAGGCGGCCTCGGCGCAGGCGGTGGCCGACGGCGTCGACCTGATCGTCGGTGCGCTGCTTCCCCCGACGCTGGCCGACGGCGCGAACGGCTCCGGCGGATCGGAGCGAACCGTCGGCCGGGGCGCGGCCGGCCGGACCGACGGCACCGCCGGCCGGCTCGGATCGGTCGATCTGCTGGTCCGCGGCGGACGACGTCCCGACGGCCGCCACGGCTATCACGCCGGCGAGATCAAGTGGCACAAGCTGCACGAACGCCGGACGCTGACCGGCACCACCCGTCCGAACACGGCGCTGCTGCTCGCCGAGCTCGACGCGCCGGCCCGGGACCGCGCGGTGCGCAAGTGGGGCTACGGGTTCCGGACCCACACCCGCGAGGCCGATCTGCTCCAGGTCGCGCACTACCACCGGATGCTCGAGGCGGCCGGCTGGTCGGCCCCCGGGCGGCCCGCCGCGATGCTGGTCGGCACCGACGACTGGGCCGGACGCACCTTGGTGACCTGGGTCGACCTCGACGAGCCGCTGCTCCGGACGTTCTCGCGCAGCGCCGACCCGCGGTCGGACCGCACCCGCGCGGACGAGGGCGCGGCGTCGGGCGAGGGGTGGACGCTGCACAGCCCGCTCGAGCGCTACGACCACGAGTTCGGCTTCCGGGTGGCGGTGGCCGAGGTCGCGCGCCGTCAGGACCAGCCGGACCCGCCGGCCCCGCTGGTCGAGCCGGTGGTGGTCAAGGAGTGCGGGCGCTGCGAGTGGTGGGAGCACTGCGCCACCCGGCTCGACCCCGACGACATCAGCCTGCGGATCGGGTCCGGGGCGCTCGACATCCGCGAGATCGGCACCCTGCGGGCCCACGGCATCCGGACGGTCGCGCAGCTGGCCGCGGCCGATCTCGACGAGGTCGCGGTCTGGTACCTGCCCGAGGTCGCGCACCGGACCAGTGCGGCCGACCGGCTGGCCGCGGCCGCCCGGCGGGCCCGGATGCTGCTGGCCGACGTCGCCTTCGTCCGGACCACCGACGGCCCGATCCGGGTGCCGGCCGACGGGCCGGCGTTCGCCACCGAGGTCGACCTCGACATCGAGACCTCGGCCGACGGCCGGGTCTATCTGTGGGGCTTCCTGCTCGGCGGCCGCTACCGGTCCTTCGCCGCGTTCGAGGACCTCGACGACGAGGCGGAGCGGGCGCTGGCCGCCGAGGCGCTCGGTTGGCTCCGGGAGACGGTGCTGGCCGGCGGGCGGACCGGGGTCTACCACTACTCCGAGTTCGAGACGAACCACCTGCACCGGCTGGCGACCGACCCGGGGGCCACACCGGACCAGCACGAGCTGTTCGCCTGGGTCGACGCATTCGCCACCGGGCGTGGGGGTCTGGCCGGGCTCGGCGGGTTCGTCGACCTGCTCGGCGTGGTCAAGGCCCACTTCTTCGGGGCGCGCGGTCTGGGGCTCAAGGTGGTGGCCAGCGACGGCGCCGGTTTCGCCTGGCGCGACGACGACCCGGGCGGGCTGAACTCGCAGCGCTGGTTCCTCGACGCCGTCCACGGCGAGACCGGGACCGAGCGCCGCGCGGCCCGCGAGCGGCTGCTCGCCTACAACGAGGACGACGTGATCGCCACCGCCCGGGTCCGGGACTGGTTGCGGTCGCAGCCGTGACCAGCGCGGACCGGACGGTCGTGCTGGACGGCGGGCTGTCCGACGCCCTGGCCGAGCGTGGCCACCGGCTCGGCGGCCAGCTGTGGACCGCGCGATTGCTCCAGGAGGCGCCCGGCGAGATCGCCGCGGCGCACCGGACCTACTTCGACGCCGGGGCGGAGGTGGCGACCACCGCGAGCTACCAGGCGAGCACCGAGGGGTTCGTCCACGCCGGGCTGAGCGCGGTCGAGGCGGAGCGGGCGATCCAGCGGAGCGTGACCCTGGCCCGGGAGGTGCGCGACGCGGTCGACGCCGAGGACCCGCGGGACCGGCCGCGGCTGGTGGCGGCCTCGGTCGGTCCGTACGGGGCGGTGCTGGCCGACGGGTCGGAGTACCGCGGTCGGTACGGGGTGCCGGCGGCCGCCCTGCGTGCCTTCCACGCCGACCGGCTCGAGCTGCTCGCCGCGGCCGGGCCCGACCTGCTGGCGGTCGAGACCGTCCCGGACCTCGACGAGGCGGCGGTGCTGGTCGACCTGCTCGCCGACCTGCACGCCCGGACCGGGCTGACCGCATGGTTCAGCTACACGGTGGCCCGCGGCCGGACCCGGGCCGGTCAGCCGCTCGACGAGGCGTTCGCCCTGGTCGCCGGCTGCCCCGCGGTGATCGCGGTCGGGATCAACTGCTCCGACCCGGCCGAGGTGCTTCCCGCCCTCGAGCAGGTCGGCGCCACCGGGAAACCCGGGGTCGTCTATCCCAACCGCGGCTCCGGCTGGGACGCCGTCGAGCACCGCTGGATCGACGAGCCGCAGATCGACGTCACGGTCGCCCGCGCCTGGATCGACGCCGGCGCCCGCTTCGTCGGCGGCTGCTGCCAGGTCGGCCCCGCCGACATCGCCGCCCTCGCCGCCGTGGTCCACCCCGCCGCTCCCTGATCGCGCACCCACGTGCCCGGAGCCTCTCGAAGTGTGATCGCACCCACGCACACTGAGCCTGTCGAAGTGCCACCGCTCAGCCCACGGGACCGCACCCCGTGCACTGAGCCTGTCGAAGTGCACGGGAACCCAGCGGGCTTCGACAAGCTCAGCCGACGGGACCGCACCCACGCGCACTGAGCCTGTCGAGGTGCAGGAAAAAGGGCTTCGACAAGCTCAGCCACCGTCCCCACCGAGGGCTTCGACAAGCTCAGCCGACGGCACCGCGCCCACGCGCACTGAGCCTGTCGAAGTGCCACCGCTCTGCCACGGGACTGCACACCCGCGCGCACCGAGCCTGTCGAAGTGCAACCGCTCAGCCCACGGGACTGCACACCGTGCACTGAGCCTGTCGAAGTGCACGGAAACCCGACAGGCTTTTACGCGCTGAGCGCACGAGCACGGCTTCGACAAGCTCAGCCACCGTTCCCACCCGGGGCTTCGACAAGCTCAGCCACCGTTCCCACCCGGGGCTTCGACAGGCTCAGCCACCGCCCCCACCCAGGGCCTCGACAAGCTCAGCCACCGCCCCCACCCAGGGCCTCGACAAGCTCAGCCACCGTCTCCACCCGGGGCTTCGACAAGCTCAGCCCACGTCTCCACCCAGGGCTTCGACAAGCTCAACCCACGCGTCAGCGCACCAGGGCGCGGAGGGCTGCGTCGAGGTCGCGGCGTCGGGTGCGGTCGAGCGGGACCTCGACCACCTCGAGGCCCCGCGGCGGGGTCGCCAGCACCGCGTCGAGTTCGTCGAGGGTGGTGGCCCGGCGGAACGGCACCCCGAAACCGGCGCAGATCGCGCCGAGGTCGGCGTGGTGCGGGGTGCCGAAGACCCGCTCGAACGGCCCGGCGTGGTCGGGTCCGCCCTGCTCGAGGGTGGCGAAGATGCTGCCGCCGTCGTCGTTGACCACCACGATCCGCAGGTCGGGCCGCGGCTCCGCCGGTCCGACGGCGAGCGCGGTGACGTCGTGCAGGAAGGTGAGGTCGCCGACCAGCGCCGTGGTCGGACGTCCGGTGCCGAGGGCGATCCCGATGGCCGTGGACAGCGTCCCGTCGATCCCGGCGAGCCCGCGGTTCGCGTGCACCTCCGGCGGCGCCGGGTGGGGTCCGGCGAGGTCGAGGTCGCGGATCGGGTTCGACGACCCGGCGACCAGCACGTCGTCGGCGCCCGACGAGCGCCAGACCCGTTCGGCCACCGCCGGCCCGGTCACCCCGGCTCCCGCGAGCACCGCCTCGACCCGCGGTCGCAGCGCGCGGTCGGCGTCCCGCCAGGCGGCGAGCCAGCCCGGATCGCCGGGCCCGTCGAGCCGGACCGCGTCGCAGACCCGGGCGGCTCGCGCACCGGGGTCGACCCACTCGGCCCCGTCGGCGACCACGACCAGCTCGACGTCGGACCGTCCGAGCAGCCGGGTCACCGGCCGGGACAGCGTCGGGTGACCGACCATGATCACCCGCTCGATCCGGCGGCGCACCGCCTCCGGCCGGTCGTCGCCGAGCAGCAGCCGGTAGCCCGCCACCGCCTCGGCCACCCGCGCGTTGCTCGACGGTTCGGCCAGCAGCGGCAGCCCGGACGCCCGGGCCAGGGCGACCGCCGCGGCCCCGACCGCCGGTCGCGCGTCGCCGACCAGCACCACGGTCGGTGGCCCTGCGGGCAGCACCTCGGGCGGGTCCGGTCGGGCCGCCTGCACCACCGCCGGACCGGCGACCGCCGGTCCGGGACCGTCGAGGTCGTCGGCAGGTGGGAGCAGCGGCTCGACGAGCCCGAGGTTGAGGTGCACCGGCCCGGGCGTCCGGGTCCGGAGCCCCTGTGCGGCGGTGACCAGCCGGGCCAGCTGGTGCCGCCAGCCGGCCGGGTCCTGGTCGGCGGCGTCGAGCTGGGCCTCGGCTCGCACGGCTGCGGCGTAGAGCCCGTTCTGGGTGGTGGTCTGGTTGGCCCCGCGGTCGCGGAGCGCGGTCGGCCGGTCGGCCGTGACCACCAGCAGCGGGACCCCGCTGTGCCGGGCCTCGAGCACCGCCGGGTGCAGGTTGGCGGCGGCCGTCCCCGAGGTCGTGACCACCGGGACGCAGCGCCCGGTGGCCCGGGCCAGCCCGAGCGCGAGGAAGCCGGCCCCGCGTTCGTCGATCCGGACGTGCAGCCGCAGCTGTCCCCGGCGGTCGGCCGTTTCCAGCGCGTACGCGAGCGGCGCGCTCCGCGACCCGGGCGCCAGCACCGCGTCGGTGACGCCCCAGCCGACCAGCTGGTCGACGACCAGCCGGGCCGCCGACGTGGCGGTGTTCACCGGGCTCCCCCGTCGCGCGGGCCCTCGGTGTCGCGTGCACCGAGCACCCCCCGGACCCGGGCCAGCCGCTCGGCCCAGCCCTCGGCGGTCCGCACGCCGGCGGCGCAGCGCGACCAGGCCGCCTCGTCGAGCACCAGCGCGTCCTGGGTGGGCACCGGCATCACGCCGTCGACGGCGCGGAGCGGCGCGGCCACCGGATCGTCGGTGAGCAGCGGGCCGGTGTTGAGTCCGCAGGCGTACGGCAGCTCGGGCAGGGCCGCGGCCAGCGCCAGCCCGGCGGCGAGCCCGACGCCGGTCTCGAGCGCGCTGGAGACCACCACCGGCAGCCCGATCCGCTCGGCGATCTCCAGACAGGCCCGGACGCCGCCGAGCGGCTGCACCTTGAGCACCGCGACGTCGGCAGCCTCGAGCTCGGCCACCCGGTAGGGGTCGGCGGCCCGCCGGATCGACTCGTCGGCGGCCACCGGCACCGAGCGTCCCTTCCCCGCCAGCCGGACGCGGAGCGCGGCCAGGTCCTCGACCCGCGGACACGGCTGCTCGGCGTACTCGAGGTCCCAGCGGTCGAGCGCCGTCAGCGCCTCGACCGCGGTGTCGACGTCCCAGCCGCCGTTGGCGTCCACCCGGACCCGGCCGGCGGCGCCGAGCGCGTCCCGGACGGCGGCCACCCGTTCGCGGTCGTCGTCGAGCCGCTGGCCGGGCTCGGCCACCTTGACCTTTGCCGTCCGGCAGCCCGACGCGGCGACCAGCCGGTGTGCGGTGGCGGGGTCCACCGCGGGCACCGTGCAGTTGACCGGGACCCGGTCCCGGACCGGCGCCGGGAAGCCCTGCTCGGCGGCCTCGTCGGCGGCGGCCAGCCAGGCGGCCGCGGTGGCGTCGTCGTAGTCGAGGAACGGGCTCCACTCGGTCCAGCCGGCCCGTCCGCGCCAGAGCACGCCCTGGCGCTCGGTGATCCCGCGGAACCGCTGCCGCATGGCGATCGCGTAGACGCGCGGCTGGTCGTCGGCGGGCACCGCGCCAGCCTACGAGCGGATTTGGGCGCTCCGGCGGGGACCGGCGAGGATGACCGCGTGGCGCAGCTGACGACCGTGCCGACCGATCCGGGCGGCCTCGACCGGCTGCGCGCCGAGCTGGCCGCGGTGCTCGACGGCGCCGACCGGGTGCTGGCCCCGCTGCCGAGTCACGACCTCGAACGCGAGCAGGCGCTGGCCATGCTGCAGCCCGACCGGCCGGTCGACGAGGACGACGCCGCCGTGGTGGTGGCAACCTCCGGGTCGACCGGCCGACCCAAGGGCGTGGTGCTCACCCGGGACGGGATCGTCGCCTCGGCCCGGGCGACCCACCGACGG
This sequence comes from Microlunatus kandeliicorticis, assembly GCF_014137855.1. Classification (GTDB taxonomy): domain Bacteria; phylum Actinomycetota; class Actinomycetes; order Propionibacteriales; family Propionibacteriaceae; genus Microlunatus; species Microlunatus kandeliicorticis. Next base: position 399,115 of record NZ_JACGWT010000001.1, on the reverse strand, counting down.
GTCGGCGGACCCGGCGAGTGGCTGCTCGCGCTGCCGACCCACTACGTGGCCGGACTGATGGTGGTGGCCCGGGCGGTGGTCGCCGGCACCCCGGTGGTCGCGGTCGGCGCCGACCTGTCCGGGCTGGCCACCCTCGCGCCGGCCGAGCGCCCGCGCTATCTGTCGGTGGTGCCGACCCAGCTGGTCCGCGCCCTCGCCGACCCGCGGCTGACCCGGCGGCTGGCGGCGCTGGACGGCGTCCTGCTCGGCGGCGCCGCCACTCCGGCCGAGCTGCTCGACCGGGCCCGCTCGGCCGGGGTGCGGGTCCGCACCACCTACGGGATGAGCGAGACCTGCGGCGGCTGCGTCTACGACGGGGTGCCGCTCGACGGCGTCGGGATCGACCTCGACGACCTCGACGCGGAGCGAGTCGGCGACGGGGTGGGCCGGGTCCGGATCACCGGCGCGCCGGTGTTCGCCGGCTACCGGCTGCGCCCGGACCTGACCGCGGAGGTGCTCGACACCGCCGGCGGCCGGCGTCGGTTCGCCACCTCCGACCGCGGTCGGCTGTCCGCCGAGGGGACCCTGGAGATCCTCGGGCGCACCGACGACGTGGTGATCAGCGGCGGCGTGAACGTCGACTTGGCCGCGGTCGAACGAGCGGCCCAGCAGGTGCTGGCCGACCCCGAGGCGGTCGCGGTCGGTGTTGCCGACACCGAGTGGGGCACCCGGGTCGTGCTGGTCAGCAGCCGCGACCTCGATCTGACGGCCGTCCGCGGCGTGCTCGCCGATCGGCTGCCGGCCGCCGCGCTGCCGCGTCAGGTGGTCCGCCGCCCGGTGCCGCGGACCAGCAGCGGCAAACCGGACCGCACGAGGCTGGTCACCGAGCTCGCCGCAGAGCCGGCGGCCACGAGCCCGGCGGGACGCCCGTGAGCACGACGGGGACGCCGACGGCCGCGCAGTGGCTGGCCGGAGCCCGGCCGCGGATCTGGCCGATCGCGATCGCCCCGGTGGTGGTCGGCACCGGGTTGGCCGGGCTCGAGGGCGGTCTCCGCCCGCTGCTGGCGGTGCTCGCGCTGGTGGTGTCGCTGGCCCTCGACATCGGCGTCAACTACGCCAACGACTACTCCGACGGCATCCGCGGCACCGACGCCGACCGGGTCGGCCCGATGCGGCTGGTGGGCAGCGGGATCGCCCGGCCCGCGGCGGTCAAGCGGGCCGCGTTCCTCGCCTTCGGGGTGGCCGCGGTGGCCGGGCTGGCCGCGGTGGTGCTGTCCGGACTGTGGTGGCTGCTGCTGGTCGGGGCCGCTTCGGTGCTCGCCGCCTGGTACTACACCGGCGGCCGGCGGCCCTACGGCTACCTCGGCCTCGGCGAGGTCTTCGTCTTCGTGTTCTTCGGGCTGGTCGCGGTCTGCGGCACGGTGCTGATCCAGACCGGCCGGATCACCGGGGTGACCGTGCTCGGCGCGGTGCAGGCCGGGTTGTTGGCCACCGCGGCACTGGTGGCCAACAACCTGCGCGACATCCCCGGCGACCAGGTGGCCGGGAAGCGGACGCTGGCCACCCGGCTCGGCGACCGCGGCACCCGGACGTTCTACGTGGGGCTGCAGCTCGGCGCGGCGGTGCTGGTGGTGCTGATCGCCGCGCTGAGCGGGGCCTGGTGGGCTCTGCTCGGGCTGGCCGGCCCGCTGGCGGCCGGCCGCGCGATCAGGCTGGTGCTGCGCGGGGCGCTCGGCCGGGAGCTGATCCCGGTGCTCAAGGACACCTCGCTGGCCATGCTGATCGGCGCGGTCGGTCTCGCCGCGGGCCTGCTGATCGGCTGAGACCGGATCAGATCCGGGCGCCGATCGGGTCCTCGCGGAGCTGGGCCACGTGGCGGGTGCTGGCCAGCACGCGGTACTTCACGAACACCGACGTCCTCGACCCCGGGACGTAGACCCGGAAGCCGCTGGTCATCACCGTGTGGTGCTTCGGGGAGCCGAAGTTGAGCGCGTCCTCGACGGTGACGATCTGGGTGGTGCTCTGCCCCGGCTTCAGGGTGACCAGCACGGCCCGACGGTTGGTCAGCCAGACGGCGGGCTTGCCGACCTGGGTGCCGGCGTGGTGCGCGGTGCGGTGGGCGACGAACGACAGCCCGGCGTAGCCCTTGATCGAGACGGCGTGCCGGCTGACGTTGGTGTAGACGAGGTCGACGTAGGAGGCACCGGCCGAGTTGTCGTGGATCGGCTTGACGGTGATCTTCAGGTCGGCGGCGGTGGCCGCGGGCGCGCGGTAGGCGGCGACGGCCGGGGCCGGGCTGGTGGTGGCGGCCTGCGCCGCGGGCGACAGGGTGGCGGCGAGACCGGTGCTGACGGCGGCGGCGGCGAGCACGGCGGCGACGCGGCGGCCGGACAGGTGGTTGATGATCATGGAAGGGACGTTAGGACCGGCCGGTCACGACCGCGTCCGGGGCAGGTCACGGCGTCGTCACGGTCGGTCCGTGACGGCCCGGATCGCTGCTGGGACAGGGATTTCTCAGCGCCGACCCAGGTCGGCGAGCAGCGCGTCCTCGGCGGCGTAGTCGAACGACCCGGCGAAGTAGGGGTCGGCGTCGAGCGCATCGCGCGCGACCGGTTCGAGCCCGGTCAGCCAGTCCGTCTCGAGCCGGACCACCTCGGCGTAGGTCCCCACCGGCTGCCAGCCGAGAGCCCGCGCCGCGGCGGTGTCGAGCAGGTAGGGCGGCCAGGTCGACCACGGGTTGCCCCCGCCCGGCACCTCGTCGGGCAGACCGACCGGTTCCAGCGCCGCGCCGCACGCCGCGGCGACCGCGGTGACCACCTCGGCGGCGGTGGGGGTGTCCGGGTCGGCGGCGTTGAGCACCCGGGTGCCGGGGTGCTCGGCGCAGGTGCGCACCAGCCGGGCCAGGTTGACGGCGGCGTTCGGGTGGTTGGCGGTGCGTCCGCCGTGGGCGAGCGGCACCCGGGTCCGGCCGTCGAGCACCCGGCGGACCACGAACCACTCGCGCGGCCGGGCCCCGCCGACCCCGTGGATCCGGGACGGCCGGAGCACCGACACCGGCCAGCCGCTGTCGAGCAGCACCTGCTCGGCCGCCACCTTGTTGCCGCCGTAGCCCTCGCGGCTGTCGTAGTCGCCCGACCAGTCCGGCGGCAGCGTCGCCCGGGTCTCGGTCACCGGGCCACCGAAGTCGGGCGGTTCGTCGGTGTTGCTGCCGCGGCCGTGGTCGTCCACGTAGACGGCCTTGCTCGACAGCACCACCGCCGAGCCGATGCCCGGGGCGTGCTCGACCAGGTCGCGGGCCTGGGCGCCGGTGTAGCAGACGCAGTCGACGACCAGGTCGGCACCGGGCCCGAGCACCGCCGCCAGCTCGGCGCGCGAGGTCCGGTCGGACCGGACGAAGCCGACCCCGCGCTCGGCCAGCGCGGCCGGGAACCGGCCGGCGTCGCGTCCGGTGCCGACGACCTGCCAGCCGTGCACGGCGAGCTCGGCCGCGACCGCCCGCCCGGTCAGCCCGGAGACGCCGAGCACCACCGCCTTCACGACCGCTCCGCCGGGCCGGTCCTGGCCAGCGCGGGCCGCTTCGGGTCGAAGGTCCAGCCCGGGGCCAGGAACTGCATCGCCGCGGCGTCGTCGCGGGCGCCGAGGCCGTGCTGCTGGTGGAGCTCGTGGGCGGCGGCGAGCGCCTCCCGGTCGATCCGGACGCCGAGCCCGGGCCCGTCGGGCACCCGCAGGCCGCCGTCGCGGATCACCGGCGGGTCGAGGGTCAGCCGCTGGCCGTCCTGCCAGATCCAGTGCGTGTCGAGCGCGGTGACCGGGTCCGGGGCGGCGGCGCCGACGTGGGCGATCACGGCCAGCGAGACGTCGAAGTGGTTGTTCGAGTGCGAGCCCCAGGTCAGGCCCCAGTCGGCGCACAGCTGCGCGACCCGGACGGCACCGCGCAGGGTCCAGAAATGGGGGTCGGCGAGCGGAATGTCGACGGCCTGGGCGCGGACGGCGTGCCCGAGCTGACGCCAGTCGGTGGCGATCATGTTGGTCGCGGTGGGCAGCCCGGTGGCCCGGCGGAACTCGGCCATCACCTCGCGGCCGCTGTAGCCGCCCTCGGCGCCCACCGGGTCCTCGGCGTAGGCGAGGGTGCCGGGTTCGAGGCCGTCGACCAGCCGGACGGCCTCGGCGAGCGACCAGCAGCCGTTCGGGTCGAGGGTGATCCGCGCGGCCGGGAACCGGCGGTGCAGCGCGGTCACCGCCTCGGCCTCGGCGTCGGGGGCGAACACACCGCCCTTGAGCTTGAGGTCGGCGAACCCGTAGCGGGCGACCGCGGCCTCGGCCAGCGCGACCACCGCCTCGGGGGTCAGGACCGGACGCCGCCGCAGGTCGGCCCAGCTGCCGGGAGCGGCGGCTGGGTCGGGCTGCTCGTAGGACAGGTCCGTCCGGGCGGCATCGCCGACGTAGAACAGATAGCCGAGCACCGGGACGACCTCGCGCTGCCGTCCGTCGCCCAGCAGGTCGGCGACCCCGAGACCGAGCACCTGCCCGAAGAGGTCGAGCAGGCACGACTCCAGCGCGGTGACCGCGTGGACGGCGACCCGCTGGTCGAAGGTCTGCCGCCCGCGACCGCCGGCGTCGCGGTCCGCGAAGCGGGCGGCCACGGCGGCGAGCAGCCGTCGGTACTGCGCGACCGGCCGGCCGATCAGCAGCGGCGCCGCGTCGCGGAGCGTGCGGACGATCGCGTCTCCGCCGGGCACCTCGCCGAGACCGACCCGGCCGTCCTCGTCGGTGACCAGGCAGACCGTCCGGGTGAAGAACGGGCCGTGCGCACCGCTCAGGTTGAGCAGCATGCTGTCGCGACCGGCCACCGGGACCACCTCGACGTCGCGGATCCGTGGACCGGTCCCCCGCAGCGGCTCGGTGCCGTCGGGGAGGTCGCGTGGGCTCATCCGCCCCATCCTGCCCCGACGAGCGTCTGGTCGGGGCGCAGGTGGGGGCGGGTGGGCCTCAGCGGCTCCGGACCCGGCGGCTGAAGTTGCTGGCCGAGTGGCTGCGCGCCGCGGTCGTCGCGGCACCGCGCGCGGCGGCCTGGCCCCCGGAGCGGGAACCGGTCCGCGCGCCGGTGCTGCTCGCGGCGGTCGGCGTGGCCGCGGCGCCCGAGCGACCCCGTGACCGGCGGCGGCCCTGGCCCGAGCCCTTGCTGGAGCCGGTGGTCGAGCCGGTGGTGGAGCCGGTGCCGCGGGGCGCCGAGCCCGCGGGTCGCCGCCCGCGGCCGCGCTGGCCGCCGGTGCCCCGACCCCGGCCGGCCTCGACCGGCTCGGCCACCGGGGCCACGACGGTCTGGAACCGGCGCTCACCCTCGGCGATGGTCCGCAGCACCGGGTCCGACGGCCCGGAGAGCACGGTGGTGGTGGGCCGGATCCCGGCGGCCCGGGTCAGCGCCCGGACGTCGCCGATCTGGTCCGGGGTCATCAGCGTGACCACGGTGCCCGCCTTGCCGGCGCGTGCGGTGCGACCCGAGCGGTGCAGGTAGGCCTTGGACTCGGCGGGCGGGTCGGCGTGCAGCACCAGCGCGACGTCGTCGACGTGGATGCCGCGGGCCGCGATGTCGGTGGCGACCAGTGTCTCGGCCCGACCGGAGTGGAAGGCCTCCATGTTGCGGGTCCGCGCCGACTGGCCGAGGTTGCCGTGCAGCTCGACCGCCGGGACGCCGCGGGCGTTGAGCTGCCGGGTGAGCGCCTTGGCCCGCGACTTGGTGCGGGTGAAGATCACCGTCCGGCCGGGGGCGGCGGCCAGGTCGACGGCGACGTCGATCCGGTCGGCCGCCGAGACCTGGAGCACGTGGTGCTCCATCGCGGTCACCGGGGCCTCGACGGAGTCGGCGTGGTGGACCGCGGGCTTGCGGAGGAACCGCTTGACCAGCCCGTCCACCCCGCGGTCGAGGGTGGCGGAGAAGAACAGCCGCTGGCCGGTCGGCGCGGTCTGCGCGAGCAGCCGGGTGACGGCGGGCAGGAAGCCGAGGTCGGCCATGTGGTCGGCCTCGTCGAGCACGGTGACCTGCACCTGGTCGAGCCGGCACAGGCCCTGCTTGATGAGGTCCTCGAGCCGGCCCGGGCAGGCGACCAGGACGTCGACGCCGGCGGCCAGCGCCTGCGCCTGCGGGCCCTGGCCGACGCCGCCGAAGACGGTACGGGTGCGCAGCCCGGTGGCCGCGGCCAGCGGCTGCAGGGACTCGTCGATCTGGGTGACGAGCTCACGGGTCGGAGCCAGGATCAGCGCCCGCGGCTGGCGCGGGCGGCGGCGATCGCGCCCTGCGGCCAGCCGGGTGACCAGCGGCAGCAGGAAGGCGTAGGTCTTGCCGGAGCCGGTGCGGCCGCGGCCGAGCACGTCGCGGCCGCCGATCGCGTCGGCCAGGGTCGCGGCCTGGATGGGGGTGGGCTGGGTGATGTCACGCTCGGCGAGCACCCGGACGAGGTCTGCGGGCACGCCGAACGAGGCGAAGGAGGAACTGGACAACTGTGGACACACGCTTTCGGTGTCTCGCCGAACGGAACTCTCGACGCGCCGTCGTCGGCGCGGAGAGTGCGGGGCGGAATCAGGCCGTGTGCCCGAGTCGCCGGCAGTCCGGGGCGAGACGCTCGACGGACTGCTGGGACGAGTCTAGGTGGTGCCGGGCCGGCGGGCCGCATCGGACCCGTGCAGCCTCAGGAACGCCTCCCCGCGCGGGGACAGCCGGTAGCCGACCTCCAGGCTCTCGGTGAGGCCCAGGGTCTTGAGCCGCCGGACCCGGTTCTTGAAGAAGTAGCGCTCCTCGCCGCGCTCGGCGGCCAGCTCGGTGGAGACCACTCCGGGGCGGCGCCCGATCAGGGCCAGGACGTCGCGGGTCCACGGGTGGTCGGCGGCGGCGTCCATCCGGTCGAGCGAGGCGTCGAGCGAGGCCAGCGTCCGGTCGTCCAGGTGGGCGTCGGCGCGGAGCGCGACCCGGGGGTCCTCCCCGGCCAGCACCAGCCGGATCCGCCACAGCGGCAGGTCGCCGCGGTCGCGGCCGTCGGCCCGGGCGAGCAGGGCGGCCACGCTGTCGAAGCCGGTGCCGCGGAGGTCGCGTGCGGTCAGCCGGGCCGGGTCGACCTGCTCGACGCTGGTGAACGAGACCCGGCCCACCTTGGTCAGCTGGCTGCCCCCGGCGCGGACCCGCGGCGCGGCCCAGCGGCGGTAGGTGGTCGTGATGCTGCCGTCCGCGATCCCGCTCAGGGTGCGGGCGTCGAACAGCATCGGACCAGCCTACGACCGGTGCTCCGACGGTGTCAGCGCGCGTGATCGGAGCGCTTCGACGGGCTCGGCGCGCGTCACGGCTCCCGCACGGGTCCGCGGATCAGGCCGGGCGCAGCCCCGGCTCGGTCAACGCCTGGCGGAGGCGGGCGGCGTCCACCCGCCAGAAGTCGTGCTGGCGTCCGTCGACGAAGGTGACCGGCACCTCGTCGGTGAACCGGGCCCGCAGGTCCGGGTCCTCGTCGATGTCGCGGGCGACCCAGGTGTCGCCGGTCTCCGCGCACACCTCGGCGACCACCCGGAGCGCCTCGTCGCACAGGTGGCAGCCCACGCGGGTCAGCACCAGCACGCGGGCCGGCACGTCGGCGGCGGAGGAGGTCACGGGTCGGATCCTTCCACAGCCGGGGGTCCCGGGGAGCCGTTCGGACGGGTCGCGCGGGCCGGTTCGGCCGCCCCGTCCGGAGCGGAGACTAGGGTGAGCGCGTGAGTCGTCCGGAGCCGTCCGCCACGCCCGGCGACGGTCCCGTCCCGGAGGCCGCGCAAGCCGACCCGGCCCCGTCTCCCGGACGCCGGAGCCCGACGGACGGGACCCGTCCGGCCCGGCCCCGCAAGCCCCGGCGACACAGCTTCGGCGGGCACGGCCGGCGACAGGTCGCCCGCGCCGAGCGCCGGCTGGCCCGGGCCGAACGCCGGGTGGCTAAGGCGGAGCGCCGCCGGGCCGAGGCCGTGCTCAGCGCACCCCGTCCGGACACCATCCGCGAGGCCGAGCAGGCAGCACCCACCGTCGTCCCGGCCGCCACCCCGGCGCCGATCGAGCCGGACCCGCGGGCCGCGGCGTTCTTCGACGTCGACAACACGGTGGTCCAGGGCGCGTCGATGTTCCACCTGGCCAAGGGGCTCTACCGCCGCGACTTCTTCCCGATGCGGCTGATCGTCAAGGGGCTGTGGCTGCAGGTCTGGTTCCGGCTGGCCGGCCGCGAGAACGCCGGGCACATCGAGCAGGCCCGGCAGGCCACCCTCGGGTTCATCGCCGGGCACACCGTGGCCGAGATCCAGGAGATCGGCGAGGAGATCTACGAGGAGTCGATCGCCGCGCGGATCTGGCCGGGCACCCGGGCCATCGCCCAGATGCACCTCGACGTCGGCCAGGAGGTCTGGCTGGTCACCGCGGCACCGGTGGAGATGGCCACCATCATCGCCACCCGGCTCGGGATGACCGGCGCGCTCGGCACCACCGCCGAGCACGTCGAGGGCGTCTACACCGGCCGGTTGCGTGGCGAGCTGCTGCACGGCCCGGCCAAGGGTGAGGCGGTCCGCCGGCTGGCCGCCGAGCGCGGGCTCGACCTCGAGCGGTGCTTCGCCTACTCCGACTCCTCGAACGACCTACCGATGCTCACCGCGGTCGGCCGGCCCTCGGCGATCAACCCGGACTTCCGGCTGGCCCGGCACGCGGCCCGCGAGGGCTGGCAGATCCGCGACTTCCGGACCCACCGGCGGGCGGCCAAGGCCGGGCTGCTCGGCACCGGGGTGGCCGGCGCGGCCGTCGGAGCGGTGGCCACCGCGCTCGCCGTCCGCAACCGGATCCGCCGCTGAGGGCAGGCCCTTCGACAGGCTCAGGGCGCAGGGAGGTCAGTGCTCAGGGCACGTGGGGGTCAGAGCTCAGGGCACGTGGAGGTCAGTGCTCAGGGCGCCTGGAGGTCAGTGCTCAGGGCGCGGGGAGGTGGGTGCTCCGGCCCCGTTCAGCGGAAGGGGTGCGGGCGCTGCATCAGCAGCGCATAGAGGGTCTGCTGGATGGTCTCGCGGACCTGGTCGGTGACGTTGAAGGTGATCATCGGGTCGTCGGCGGCACCGGCCGGCAGCTCGTCGGTGGCGATCTGCTCGCCGATCCGGATGATCCACTTGCTGGGCAGCGGGATCGCGCCGAGCAGACCGAACCAGGGGAACAGCGGGGTGATCGGGACGTAGGGCCAGCCCAGCGCCCGGGCCAGGGACGGCGCGGTGGCCACCAGCGGGTAGATCTCCTCGGACCCGACGATCGAGATCGGCACGATCGGCACCTGCGCGCGGACGGCCGCCGAGACGAAGCCGCCGCGGCCGAAGCGCTGCAGCTTGTACCGGTCGGAGAACGGCTTGCCCAGGCCCTTGAACCCCTCGGGGAACACCGAGACCAGCTCGCCGCCGGCCAGCAGCCGCTCGGCGTCCTCCTGGCAGGCCAGCGTGCAGCCAATCCGGCGGGCCAGGTCGTGGCTGTAGGGGGTGGAGAAGATCAGGTCCGCGCCGAGCATCCGGACGTGCCGGCCGATCTCGTCGTGGATCACCGCGTGCAGCACCATCCCGTCGAGCGGGAGCGTGCCGGCGTGGTTGGAGACCAGCAGCGCGGGGCCGGTGGTCGGCAGGTTCTCGATGCCCTGCACCTCGACCCGGAACCAGCTGTGGACCAGCGGTCGGAGCAGCGGCAGGAACACCCGCTCGGTGAACTCCGGGTCGAAGCCGAATGCGTCGACGGCGTAGTCGCCGCTGAACCGCGACCGGGCGAAGTCGGCGATCTCCTCGACCCCGGCCTGCCAGTCGACCCCGGCGGCCTCGGCGACCGCGGCCAGCGTGCGGAGCGGGTCGGCCGCGGCGTCGCGGACCAGCTCGACCGGGGCCTGCCGGAGCAGGTCGAGCATCCCGCCGAGCAGCTCGGCGACCCCGGAGACCAGCGACGAGGGTTCCGGACGCCGGTGGCTGTCGGCCCCGCCCGGATGTCGGTGCGCGCCGGCTGCCTCCTCCTGGCCCGCACCGGCGGCCGGGCAGGGGGGCACCTCGCCCGCGTCGGGACGACGCCCGCGGGTCCGGGCCGCGCGCCGACGCCCGGACGACCGCCCGGACGACCGCCCGGCGGGTGCGGATTCGCCAACCGGCGGCTCGCTCGACGGCTCGGTGGACGGCTCGGTGGACGGCTGGTCGGGAACGGCGGTGAGGTCCGGGGTGTCGGCGCGAGCGGACGCCCGCCCGGCGCGGGCGCGGCCCGGATCCGCCGGGCGGCCCGGACGGGGCCGGCTCGCCCCCGAGGCCCCGGCCAGCCCGCGGGCCGCGGCGGACGGGGTGCTCCGGCTGCCGCGGCCGGCGGGGCCGCGGCTGCCGAGCTGGATCACCTCGGCGTCAGCCATCCACGCCTCCCCGGGCCGGACCGGTGCCGGCGCTGATCCGGTCGGCGACCGTCCCGACCAACCGCTGCAAGCGCTGCGGGGCGAGCACGCCGGGCCGGGCGGTGGCCACGAACTCGGCCAGCGCGGCCCGCGAGCTGTAGGCCGGCTGCCAGCCGGCTGCCCGCACGAACCGGGTGACGTCGAGCCCACGGCCGTAGGTGAGCACCTCGAGCTGGTCGGCGGAGAGGTCGGTGAGCCGCAGCGAGCGGAGGGCCGAGGCCAACGGAGCGGCGGCCTGCTGCGGCACGCCGACCACCGGCCGGCCGAGCATCCGCAGCGCCTGACTGAGCACGACCACGTCGGGCGCGGCGACGTTGTAGGTGCCGGGCAGGTCCTGCCGGGTGGCCGCGACCAGCGCGGAGACCGCGTCGCTCGGGTGCAGGAACTGCAGCCGGGCGTCGAAGCCCATCACCTTCGGCACCACCGGCAGGCCGAGATAGCGGGTGATCTGGCTGTCCACCCCGGCGCCCATCAGGCTGGCCAGCCGGAGCGTGGTCACGGTGACGTCGGGCCGGCGCCGGGCCAGACCCCGGACGAACGTCTCGATCTCCACGGAGTCCTTGCCGAACCCGGTGCGCGGCTGGACCCGCGGCGACAGGTCCTCGGTGAACTGCGCCGGATCCCGCGGCGAGGACCCGTAGACCCCGGCCGAGGACTGCACCACCAGCGTCCGGAAGCCCTCCGCGCGCTGACAGGCGGCCAGCAGTTGCATGGTGCCGATGACGTTGATCTCCTTCATCGACGACCGGCCACCGACCCCGCTCGGGGTCGCCACCATCGCCATGTGGACGACGGTGTCGACGCCGCGGGACTCGATCACCTTGCCGATGACCGGGTTGCGGATGTCGGCCCGGACGAACGTCGCCCCGCCGAGATCGTGTCTCGGCGGGGTGACGTCGACGCCGACGACCGTGGTCGGCGGGTGCTCGGGCGAACCGGCGGCGAGCGTGCGGGCGAACCGGGCAGCCAGGTCCCGGGAGACCCCGGTGACCAGGACCACGCGGCCGGTTGCGGTCACGCGCGCCCCCTCTCGACCCTGTTCGACCCCGTCACGGACAGGACGCACCGGCGGGCCGGTGCCCCTCGGTCCGGTCCTGCGCGCGGCTTACTTGCCGGCGCGGCGACGCTGGATGCGCGTGCGCTTCAGCAGCTTGCGGTGCTTCTTCTTCGCCATCCGCTTGCGACGCTTCTTGATGACCGAACCCACAGTGACGAACCCCTCGCGACGATCTCGACGAAACTTCTCGGAACAGGTGTCGGCGCGAGCGCGGGTCGCGCCCGTCCGCCGGACTTGCCGATGCTACCCGGCCCTCCCCACACCCGGCCAATCCCGGCCGGTCCTCAGGAGTCGGTGGGCGTCAGGGAGCGACGAGACGACCGAGCGCCACCCGGGCCGCCGGCAGGTAGGCGCTCCACCACGGCGCCCCCTCGAGCGCCAACGTGGCCACCGTCCCGCCACCGGGCCGGGGCAGCACCTCGTGCGCCATCACCACCGAGGTCGGGCCGAACCGCACCCGCCAGCGCCAGGTCCGGGCGACGGCGTCGAAGGAGAGCACCTCGAACGGCACCCGCAGGCCCGCCGGTCCGTGCACCAGCCCGGTCAGCCCGGGCCGGAGCCGTCCGCCGTCGGCCTCGACCGTCTGGATCGGCGGCGCCCACGACGGCCAGCGGGAGAGTTCGACGTAGCGGCGCCACACCTCGTCGGGCGCGGCCTCGCCGGCGGCGGCGACGGTGCGGGGGATCGGCAACCGGTCCATCCCCCGATCCTGCCAGCCCGGCCCGCAGCCGGGACGACCGGCCGGGCGGGGTCTAGCCGGTCTCGTAGTAGGAGCCGCGGAGGTAGTCGTGGACCGCCTTCTCGGGCACCCGGAAGCTGCGGCCGAACCGGGCCGCCTCGAGCTCGCCGGCGTGGATCATCCGGTAGACGCTCATCTTGGAGACGCGCATGATCGAGGCCACCTCGGCCACGGTCAGGAACTTGACGCCGGACAGGGACCCCGAGAACGGGGTGACGTCGCCCGGCTCGGACTTCTCTGCCATCTCTGCGCACCGTTTCCCGCGCGCTCCGCACCGGCTTCCCCACCGGTCGGGCGCGCGTCTGGAGTGAGCGTAGTGGTAACAGTGGCGTTTGGGAAAGGAATCACTCAGACACACCCCGTCGGTGCTGGACAACCGACCGTCGACTGCACTCACCGGGACGAGCCGGCGGGCGTGGCGGCAGCACCGGACCGGCTCAGAGGCCCGGGTCGAGCCCCAGCTCCGGGAACACCGCCCGCCGGGTGGCGAGGATCGCCTGGTCGAGCCGGCTGGCCGGGTCGAAGCCCGCGGTGATCGGGGTGTAACCGACGTCGACGCCGTCGCCCATCGCCCGTGGCGCCCGCTCCCCCACCGCGTCGCGCCAGCTCTGCGGGATCGGGGTGGACACCTCGACCGGCTGCCGCGCGGCGATCGCCATCAGGTGCGCCCAGGCCCGCGGCACCACGTCGACCACGGCGTACCCGCCGCCCCCGGTGGCCACCCAGCGGCCCTCGCACAGCTCGTCGGCCAGCTCCGACAGCCGCAGGTAGGAGGCGCGCTGCCCGTCCACGGTCAGCTCGAGGTCGGCCAGCGGGTCGTGCCGGTGGCTGTCGCAGCCGTGCTGGGTGATCAGCACCTGCGGCGCGAACGCCGCCAGCGCCTCGGGCACCACCGCCTCGAACGCACGCAGCCAGCCCGCGTCGTTGGTGTGCGGCGGCAGCGCGAGGTTGACCGCCGACCCCGGCGCGTTCGGGCCGCCGGTCTCGGTCGGGAAACCGGTGCCCGGGAACAGCACCTGCGGGGTCTCGTGCAGGCTGACGGTCAGCACCCGCGGGTCGTCGTAGAAGATCGCCTGGACGCCGTCGCCGTGGTGGACGTCGACGTCGACGTAGGCCACCCGCTCGCAGCCCTGGTCGAGCAGCCAGCGGATCGCCGCGGCCCCGTCGTTGTAGATGCAGAAGCCGCTGGCCCGGTCGGGCATGGCGTGGTGCAGCCCGCCGCTGATGTTGACCGCCCGGTCGACCTCGCCGGTCCAGACCGCGCGGGCCGCGGCCACCGTCGCCGTGAGCACCCGCGCGCTCACCTCGTGCATCCCCGGACGGACCGGGTTGTCGGTGGTGCCGAGGCCGTGGCGCGGGTCGCTGACCGCGAGCCGGACCGCATCGATGTAGTCGTCGGTGTGGACGCTGCGGACCAGCTCGAGGTCGGCGGGCGGGGGCTCGACCACCTCCATCGCGTCGAGCACCCCGAGGCTGCGGGCCAGCTCGACCGCGTGCCGGACCCGGCCGGGCGCCATCGGGTGGTCCTCTCCGAAGTCGTAGCGGGTCAGCTCGTCGGAGTGCAGCAGCCGCGTCCGCCCGGCCGGTGCCGGGGTCACCGGACGCTCCCCGTACCGGCCTCGCGGGCCGCCTGGGCGAGCGCCCGGCTGCGGTCGCGGGCGTCCTCGATCGCCCCGAGGAAGGCGGCGCGCACCTTGTGGTCCTCGAGGGTCCGGATCGCGGCCGCGGTGGTGCCGCCCGGTGAGGTGACCTGCTCGCGGAGCACCGTCGGGTGCTCGCCGGTCTCGAGCAGCAGCTTGGCCGAGCCGTACATGGTCTGGCCGACCAGCTGGGTGGCGACGTCGCGCGGCAGCCCGAGGTGGACACCGGCCTCGATCATCGCCTCGACCACGAAGAACAGGTACGCCGGCCCGGTGCCGGAGATCGCGGTGACCGCGTCGAGGTAGCGCTCGGGCAGGCTCAGCACCCGACCGGTCCCGGCCAGGATCGAGGCGACCCGCTCGACGTGGTCGGCGTCGGCGTGCGCGCCCGGCGAGATCGCCGCCATGCCCTCGTCGACCTGGGCCGGGGTGTTCGGCATCACCCGGACCACCGGGGTGCCGGCGGGCAGATGGGCCTCGATGACGTCGGTGGCCACGCCGGCCGCCAGCGAGGCGACCAGGGTGCCCGGCCGGAGCGCCGGGGCGATCTCGTCGAGCAGCGCGGTCATGTCCTGCGGCTTGACCACCACGACGACGGTGTCGGCGCCGGCGGCGGCCTCGGTGTTGCCGGTGGTGGCGATGCCGTAGCGCTCGGTGAGCTCGGTGCACCGCTCGGGACGGCGGTCGGTGGCCACGATCCGGCCCGGGTCCCAGCCCGCCCGGATCAGCCCGGACAGCACGGTCTCCCCCATCACCCCGGCCCCCAGGACGGCCAGCCGGGTCGGGCGCTCGGTGCCGGTCGCGTCCTCCTGCCGGGCGGTCACCGGTCGGCGCCGACCCGGCCGGTGAGCCGGTCGGCGACCAGTTCGGCGATCTGCACCGCGTTGAGCGCGGCACCCTTGCGCAGGTTGTCGTTGGAGACGAAGAGGATCAGCCCCTTGCCCTCGGGCGCGGAGCGGTCGGCGCGGATCCGGCCGACGTAGGACGGGTCGCGGCCGGCGGCGTCGAGCGGGGTGGGGACGTCGAGCAGCTCGACCCCCGGCGCCCGGCCGAGCAGCTCGGTGGCCCGCTCCGGGCTGAGGTCGCGGTCGAACTCGGCGTGGATGGCCAGCGAGTGCCCGGTGTAGACCGGCACCCGGACGCAGGTCCCGGCCACCCGCAGGTCGGGCAGGTGCAGGATCTTGCGCGACTCGTTGCGGAGCTTCTGCTCCTCGTCGGTCTCGGCCCAACCGTCCTCGACGATCGAGCCGGCTAGCGGGAGCACGTTGTAGGCGATGGTCTTGGCGTACTGCTGGGGGTCGGGGAAGCCCACCGCGCGACCGTCGAAGGCGAGCCCGCTGGCGTCGCCGACCGCGGCCTGCCGCTGCAGCTCGGCGACCCCGGCGCCGCCGGACCCGGAGACCGCCTGGTAGGTCGCGACCTGCAGCCGGACCAGGCCGGACTCGGCGTGCAGCGGCGCGAGCACCGGCATCGCGGCCATCGTGGTGCAGTTGGGGTTGGCGATGATCCCCTTCGGCGGGTCGACGGTGTCCTCGGGGTTGACCTCACTGACCACCAGCGGGACGTCCGGGTCCATCCGCCAGGCGGAGGAGTTGTCGATCACCACCGCGCCGGCCGCGGCGACCCGCGGCGCGGTCGCCTTCGAGGCGTACTTGCCGTTCGAGAACAGCGCCAGGTCGAGCCCGGCGAAGTCGGCGGTCTCGGTGTCCTCGACGGTCACCTCGCCGTCCTGCCACGGCAGGGTGCTGCCCGCGGACCGGGCGGAGGCGAAGTAGCGGATCTCGGTGACGGGGAACGACCGCTCGGCGAGCAGCGTGCGCATCACGCCGCCGACCTGCCCGGTCGCCCCGAAGACTCCTACGCGCATGGACCCGAGCCTAGGCCCGGCGCGGAGCCGGACCGAGCCCGTTCCACCGGCCGGGTCGGGCAGACTGAGGCCGTGAGGACGGCCCGCACCCCCGGACAGCTCCGGGCCGAGGTGCTGATCGTGCTCGGCGTCTCGCTCGGCCAGTCGGCGGTCTACTCGCTGCTCGCGCTGATCGACAAGCTCACCCAGCGGCAGGCGTTGTCGGCGCAGACCACGACGATGAACTCGTCGGTCACCCCCGACCGGCCGTGGCTCGACCTCAGCTACCAGCTGGTCAACATCGCCTTCCCGCTGGTGCCCGTGGTACTGGCCTTCTATCTGCTGAGCCTCGACCGGTCCGTCGGGTCCGCCCGGTCGGGACCGGCGTCCGGGCTCGGCACCGGCTTCCTGCCGCGGACGAGCCGGCCGTGGCGGCTGATCGGCTTCGACCTGCGCCGGCCGCTGCCCGACCTGGTGGCCGGTCTGCTCATCGCGGTCGGGATCGGCATCCCCGGGCTCGGGCTCTACCTGGGCGCCCGCGCTCTCGGGCTCAACACCACCGTGGCGGCCTCGGCGCTGACCGACCACTGGTGGACGGTGCCGGTGCTGGTCCTGGCCGCCGCCGAGAACGCGGTGCTCGAGGAGACGATCATGCTCGGCTTCCTCTTCACCCGGTTCCGCCAGCTGGGCTGGCGGATCGGCGTGATCATCGCGGTCAGCGCGACCATCCGCGGCAGCTACCACCTCTACCAGGGCTTCGGCGGCTTCGTCGGCAACCTGATCATGGGCGTGATCTTCGGCTTCCTCTACACCCGGTTCCGCCGGGTGATGCCGATGGTGGTCACCCACACGCTGCTCGACGTGACCGCGTTCGTCGGGTACGCCCTGGTCGCGCCGTACGTCTCGTGGTTGTGAGGCCGCGCCCTCCCGCCCGGACGAGGGTGCGGGCGACGGTCTGGAACCGGGGCGGCTGAGTGCCGGCGCTGGCGATCGTGCTGGTGCTGGCCGGCGCCTGCACGCACGCGATCTGGAACCTGGCCGCCAAGGGCGGCGCGCACGGCGGCCCGGTGTTCGTCTGGCTCACCGCGGTGGTCTCGGTGCTGGCGCTGACCCCGTTCGCGGTGGTGCTGCTGGCCCGGGACCCGGTCTCCCCGGCGGTGTTCGTGCTGGCCGGGGTGGTGAGCGGGCTGTGTCACGCGACCTACTTCACGGTGCTGCAGGCCGGCTACCGGGCCGGCGACGTCTCGATCGTCTACCCGCTGGCCCGCGGGAGCGGCCCGCTGCTCACCGTGGTGGTGGCCGTGGTGGGGCTCGGCGAGCGGCCCGGCTGGCTCGGGCTGGTGGGGGCCGCGGTGCTGATCGGCGGCGTGCTGGTGATCTCGCTGGCCGGCAGCCGCGGCGCCTCGGTGTCCCCCGCCGCCGTCGGGTTCGGGCTCGGCACCGGGGTGGCCATCGCCGCCTACACGCTGTGGGACTCGCACGCGGTGGCGCCGACCCGCGCAGTCGGGTCCGGTGCGGTCGGCGGCCTCGGGCTCGACCCGGTGGTGCAGATGTGGGGCTCGTGCCTGGCGCTCACCCTGGTGCTGACCCCGTTCGCGCTCCGGCAGGCGCGGCGCTCGAGCGCCGACCGGGTCCCGGCGATCTGGACGACGCACCGCCGGGCGGTGCTGCTGGTCGGCGTCGGGTCGCCGCTGGCCTACGTGCTGATCCTCTACGCCACCCGGCTGGCCCCGGTCGCGCTGGTCGCCCCGGGCCGCGAGGTCAGCGTGGTGCTGGTCGCGCTGGCCGGCTGGCTGTGGTTGCGCGAACCGAACCCGCGACCGCGGCTGGTCGGGGCCGCGGTGGTGCTGGTCGGGATCGTGCTGCTCGCCCTCGCCTGAGCCGGTCGAGCCGCACTGGGCCTGCTCAGCGACGTCCGACCAGGCTGCGGGCGAAGAAGGCCAGGTTGGCGGGCCGCTCGGCCAGGCGGCGGACCAGGTAGCCGTACCAGTCGTCGCCGTAGGGCAGGTAGATCCGGACGGTGTGGCCGAGCCGGGCCAGCCGCACCTGCTCGGCCGGACGGACGCCGTAGAGCATCTGGAACTCGTAGCTGTCCCGGCTCCGACCGGCCCGGGTCACCAGGTCCGCGGCGATGGCGATCAACCGCGGGTCGTGGCTGGCCACCATCGGGTAGCCGGGGCCGTCGATCAGCACCCGCAGGCACCGGACGTAGGACAGGTCGACGGCGTGCGGATCGCTGAAGGCGACCGATTCGTGCTCCTGGTAGGCGCCCTTGCAGAGCCGGACCCGCGACCCGGCGACCGCGAGCGCCGCGCAGTCCTCCTCGGTGCGCCGCAGGTAGGCCTGGAGCACCGCGCCGGTGTCGGGGAAGTCGCGCCGGAGCTCGGCGAGCACGCCGAGGGTCGAGTCGGTGGTGGTGTGGTCCTCGGCGTCGAGGGTGACGGTGGTGCCCGCGTTGGCGGCCGCCTGGCAGATGGTCCGCGCGTTCTCCAGCGCGAGGTCCTCGCCGCCCTGCGGCAGGTACTGGCCGAGCGCGGACAGCTTGACCGAGACCTCGGCCCGGTCCGACAGCCCGGCGGTGTGCAGGGCGCCGAGCAGCTCGACGTAGGCGACGGCGACCCGGGCGGCCTGGCCGCGGTCGGTGGTGTCCTCGCCGAGGTGGTCGATGGTCACCCGCAGGTCGTCGGCGGCCAGCGCCCGGGTGGCCTCGACGGCGTCGGCGGTGCTGTCGCCGGCCACGAACCGGGTCACCACGCCGCGGGTCACCGGCGCCCGGGTCACCACGTTCTTGATCGTCGAGCTCCGGGACATGCCGAGCAGGGCACCGCGCATCACGTTCCTCACGCTACCCCCGGTCCGGAGCGGCACCGCGGGCGTGCGGCCGGCCTCAGCCGGTGCCGACCGCGCTCGCCGTGCCGGTGGAATCGACCGCGTAATCGCTGTGCACCGGGCTGGCCAGGTGCAGCCGGGTGAAGGCCAGCGCCTCGGCCAGCTGCTCCTCGCGGCGGGCCCGCGACTCGGCCTTGCGCGAGTTCACCTCGAGCACGACGTGTCCGGCGAAGTCGCTGCCGGCCAGGAACTCGAGCACTTCGCCGGCCTTCTGGTCGCCCTCGCCCGGGTTGAGGTGCTCGTCCTTGATCGACCCGGTGCCGTCGGTCAGGTGCAGGTGCCGCAGCCGCGACCCCCAGGACCGGGCCAGCTCGAGACTCTGCTGGTTGGCCGTCGAGGCGTGCGACAGGTCGAGCGTCAGGTGGTCGTAGTCGCGCTCGGTCGGGTCCCAGCCGGGCAGGTAGGCCTTGAACTCCCCGCCCGGGGTGCGCCAGGGGTACATGTTCTCGACGCTGATGAGGATCCCGGTCTCCTCGGTGAGCCGGCGGACGCCCTCGACGAAGCCGCGGGCGTACTCGCGCTGCCAGCGGAACGGCGGGTGCACGACCACGACGTCGGCGTCGAGCCGCTTGGCCGCCTCGGCCGACCGCCGGAGCTTCTCCCAGTGGTCGGTCCCCCAGACCCGCTGGGTGATCAGCAGGCAGGGTGCGTGCACCGACAGCACCGGCACGCCGTGGTAGTCGCGCAGCTTCTCGACGGCGTCGATGTCGGCGGCCACCGGGTCGATCCCGACCATCAGCTCGATGCCGTCGTAGCCGAGCCGGCGGGACAGCTCGAACGCGCTCGAGGTGGTCTCGGGATAGACCGAGGAGGTCGACAGCCCGATCCGGGCCGGCGACACCTTGATCACCGGCGGGTGCTCGGCCTCGGGCTCCTCGGCGTCCCCGGCGGAGGCCCCGGGGTCCTGGGCAGGCGGCATCGGCACCTCGCCAGCGTATCCCGCCGTCGGCCCGGTCGGCCGGTGCCGCGACGCCGGCTGCGTAGGGTGCACCCGTGCCCGAGGTGCTGCTCCCCTTCCCCCGCGCCTTCGCCGAGTTCGTCAACCCCGATGACGCCGACGAGGTGTTCCGCATCGACCTGACCTGGCTCACCTCGCGCTGGTCGTGCATCTTCGGCTCCGGCTGCCGCGGCATCTACGCCGACCGCCCCGACGACGGCTGCTGCACCCTCGGCGCGCACTTCGCCGACGCGGACGACGAGCGCCGGGTGGCGCAGGCGGTCAAGCAGCTGCCCGCCTCGCTGTGGCAGTACCGGGCCGAGGGCCGCCGGAACGGCTGGGTCGAGCTCGAGGACGAGGAGACCGTCACGCCGGGCGAGGAGCCGGCCCGCAAGACCCGGGTGGTCGACGGGGCCTGCATCTTCCTCAACCGGCCGGGGTTCGCGGCCGGCGAGGGCTGCGCGCTGCACACGCTCGCGCTGAGCCAGGGCCGCGACTTCGTCGAGACCAAGCCCGACGTCTGCTGGCAGCTGCCGATCCGGCGTCAGTTCCGCGAGGTCACCCGGACCGACCAGACCACCTACACCGAGGTGTCGATCGGCGAGTACACCCGCGAGGGCTGGGGCCCCGGCGGGCACGACCTGGACTGGTACTGCACGTCGAACACCGAGGCGCACCAGGGCCGCGAGCCGGTCTACCTGGCCAACCGGGCCGAGCTGGTCGCGCTGATGGGTGAGCGGGCCTACAAGACGGTGCGCAAGCTCTGCCGCGAGTTCGAGAGCCGCACGGGGAGCCTGCTGCGGCACCCGGCCGACCCCTCCTGAGGCGGGCGGCGTCCGTCCGGACGGCGGGTTCCAGCCCGCGGACCCCGATTCCGTGAGCGGCGGACCGCTCGGGCACGATGCTCCCATGCGCTTCGACCACCTCTCCTACGCGGCCGGCCCGGACGGGCTGGCCGCGACGGCGGAGCGACTGAGTGCGCAGCTCGGTGCCCCGTTCGTCGACGGCGGTTTCCACCCGCGGTTCGGCACCCGGAACCGGGTGCTGCCGCTGACCGGCGGTCACTACCTCGAGGTGGTCGAGGTGCTCGACCACCCGGCCGCGGACAAGATGGCCTTCGGCCAGGCGGTCCGCGAGCGCTCGCTCAAGGGTGGCGGCTGGCTCGGCTGGGTGGTCGCGGTCGACGACATCGCCCCGATCGAGCGGCGGCTCGAACGGCCGGCCCGCGCCGGCAACCGGCAGCTGCCCGACGGCACCCGGCTCGAGTGGCTGCAGATCGGGGTCAACGACCTGCGGTCCGACCCGCAGCTGCCCTTCTTCATCCAGTGGCTGAGCGAGCCAGCGCTGCACCCGTCGCGGGCCGGAGGCGCCGGCGAGAACGGCACCGGACCCAAGGTCCAGCTGCTCGGACTCGAGGTGGCCGGCGACCCCGACCGCATCGACGACTGGCTGGGCGGGCGCACCGACCCGGTGCTCAGCGACGTCCGGATCGACTGGATCGACACCGACGGGACCGAGCCCGGCATCGTCGCGGCCCACTTCGACACCCCCGACGGGACCGTCCGGATCTGATCCGGCCCCACCTCTCGCACCGTGCCGCTCCCGATCCGACCCGAGGTCGCCTCGCTGCCCGCCTACGTCCCCGGCCGCCCGGCCGGCGGTGCGGGCGGTGGTGCGGGCGGCCCGGCGTACAAGCTGTCGAGCAACGAGAACCCCTACCCGCCGCTGCCCGGAGTGCTCGAGGCGGTGACCGCGGCGTGCGCGCGGATGAACCGCTATCCCGACCTGGCCAACACCGAGGCCACCGAGGCGTTGGCCGGCCGGCTGGGGCTCGGCACCGACCGGGTCGCCCTGGGCACCGGGTCGGTGGCGGTGCTCTATCACCTGCTGCAGGCCGTCTCCGGGCCCGGGGACGAGGTCGTCCACGCCTGGCGGAGCTTCGAGGCCTACCCGATCGCCGTCCAGCTGACCGGCGCCACCGGCGTCCGGGTGCCGCTGACCGACGGGGCCCGGCACGACCTCGACGCGATGGCCGCCGCGATCACCGACCGCACCCGCGCGGTGCTGCTGTGCACGCCGAACAACCCGACCGGGCCGGCGCTGGACCACGACGCCGTGGCTGCGTTCGTGGCGCAGGTGCCCGAGGACGTCCTGGTCGTGGTCGACGAGGCCTACGTCGAGTTCAGCGACCGGCCCGGGGTCTGCCGCGGCCCGGAGCTGCTCGACCGGCCGAACGTGGTGGTGCTGCGGACGCTGTCCAAGGCCTACGGGCTGGCCGGGTTCCGGGTCGGCTACTGCCTCGGCGACCCGGAGCTGATCCGGGCGGTCCGGGCGGTCTCGCTGCCCTTCGGGGTCTCGATCCCGGCGCAGGCCGCGGTGGTCGCCTCGCTGGCGCACGAGACCGAGCTGCTCGACCGGGTGGCCGCGCTGGTGGCGGAGCGGACCCGGGTGGTCGACGGGCTCCGCGGGCTCGGCTGGGACGTCCCGGAGGCGCAGGGCAACTTCTTCTGGCTGCCGACGGCCGCCGGGACCGCCACCTGGAACGACCGCTTCGCCGCCGCCGGGCTGACCGTCCGTCCGTTCGCCGACGGGGGCCGCTGGGACGGCCTGCGGATCACCGTCGGCGAGACCGAGGCCAACGACCGCGTCCTCGAGGTCGCCGCGGCACACCCGCGGTGACCCGCGCGCTGAGCCCGTCGAAACGCGGCCCCCACGCCCGCTGAACCGGACCGCGCCCGCTGAGCCCGTCGAAACGCGGCCCCCACGACCACCGAGCCCGTCTCCCACGCGCGCTGAGCCCGTCGAAGCGCGGCCCCCGCGCCTGTCGCCACCGGACTGTCGGTGCCCACCCCTAGCGTGTCGGTCATGGCGAAGACCACCACCGGACGTCCCCGGAGCTCGTACGCGTGCACCGAGTGCGGCTGGACCACGATGCGCTGGGTCGGCCGCTGCGGCGAGTGCCAGACCTGGGGCAGCATCGCCGACGTCGGCGCCCCCAAGCTCCGCGAGGTCCGCACGTCCGCGCCCACCTCGCGCGCGGTCCCGATCGCCCAGGTGAACGCGCAGGACGCCGCCCGGGCCGCCACCGGGATCGGCGAGCTCGACCGGGTGCTCGGCGACGGCCTGGTGCCCGGGGCGGTGGTGCTGCTGGCCGGCGAGCCGGGCGTCGGGAAGTCGACCCTGTTGCTCGAGGTCGCCGCCCGCTGGGCCAAGGCCGGCCGGACCACGCTGTACGTGACCGGTGAGGAGTCCGCGGCCCAGGTCCGGCTGCGCGCCGGCCGCACGGACGCACTGGCCGACGACCTCTACCTGGCCGCCGAGACCGACCTCGGCACCGTACTCGGGCACATCGAGGAGGTCGGGCCGTCGCTGCTGGTGGTCGACTCGGTGCAGACCATCGGTGCGGCCGAGGCCGACGGCTCCCCCGGCGGGGTCAGCCAGGTCCGCGAGGTCACCGCCGCCCTGGTCCGGGTGGCCAAGCGGCGCGGGATGGCGGTGATGATCGTCGGACACGTGACCAAGGAGGGCTCGATCGCGGGTCCGCGGCTGCTCGAGCACCTGGTCGACGTGGTGCTCGCCTTCGAGGGCGACCGGCACTCGGGCTTCCGGATGGTGCGCGCGACCAAGAACCGGTTCGGCCCGGCCGACGAGGTCGGCTGCTTCGAGATGGCCGAGAACGGGATCGTCGAGGTCCCCGACCCGTCGGGGCTGTTCACCAGCCACCGGGAGACCCCGGAGCCGGGCACCTGTGTGACCGTGACCATGGAGGGCCGGCGACCGCTGCTGGCCGAGCTCCAGGCGCTGGTCGCGCCGTCGGCGCTCCAGGTGCCCCGGCGGACCATGCACGGCGTCGAGGCGGGCCGGATGGCCATGGTGCTCGCCGTGCTCGAGCGCCGGGCCCGGCACCGGCTCTACGACCGTGACGTCTACGTCTCCACGGTCGGCGGCGCGCGGGTGATCGACCCGGGCGCCGACCTGGCGGCGGCCGTCGCGGTCGCCTCGGCGGTCACCGACACCGGACTCCGCGGCGGGGTGATCGCCATCGGTGAGATCGGCCTGGCCGGCGAGCTCCGGCGGGTGCCGGGGACGGACCGCCGGCTGGCCGAGGCGGCGCGGCTGGGCTTCACCGAGGCGGTGGTGCCGGCCCAGGGCGTCGGCTCCGACCGCGAGCCGCGGCCGACCCGCGACGGTCGCCGCGAGGTCCGCTCGATCGGTGGTCTCCGGGTCCACAGCGCGGACACGCTGGCCGAGGCGCTCGCCGTGCTCGGCGTCCAGCGCGGCGGTCGCGGCGAGGCACGTGCCGACCGGTTGGCCGCCGTCCCCGACTGAGCCGCCGTCCGGCACCAGGCATCGGCTGGGTCGGACCGCGCCGGCCGCCGCGGCGCCGTCCGGGGCCGGCCCCGGACGGCGCCGATCCTCGACCCCAGCCTCAACGTGATGGCGGTCACCTGCGGGACGGCACGGACGGTCCCATGCGTGCTGACGCGTCCCATCGGCCCCAGCAGTGACAGCGTCCCGGGAGACCAGCGCGCTCGCTGGCACGGTTCTGGACGCCCTGCTCGTCTAGGCTGACGCCGTCCGGTGGCCGAACTTGGGGGTCCGGCCACCTCCCCGGACTGCCGCCGTCGACCTGGATCGACACCTCGAGCGGGGTCCGCGGCAGGGCTCCAGCAGCGCGATACGTGAACGCGCGTGACGATCGGGGGATGAGTTGGCGTTGGATCAGGTGCGGGGCTCGAGACTGCTGGACACCCTGGCGCTGATGGCTCCCGGGACCCCGCTGCGCGAGGGCTTCGAACGGATCCTCCGCGGCCGTACCGGGGCGCTGGTCGTCCTCGGCAACAACCGCGCGGTGCAGGAGATCTCCACCGGCGGGTTCGCCCTCGACGTCGCCTACACCCCGACCGCGCTGCGTGAGCTGGCCAAGATGGACGGCGCGATCCTGCTCAGCGACGACATCGCGCGGATCGTGGCGGCCGGGGTCCAGCTGATGCCGGACGCGGCCCTGCCGACCGTCGAGACCGGCACCCGGCACCGGACCGCCGACCGGACCTCGCGACAGACCGGGGTGCCGGTGGTGAGCGTGTCGGCGTCGATGTCGACCATCGCGCTGTTCCTGGACAGCGAGCGCCGGCTGGTGGAGAACTCCGAGCAGATCCTGTCGCGCGCCGACCAGGCACTGCAGACGCTCGAGCGCTACCGCAGCCGGCTGCAGGAGGTGACCCGGCGGCTCTCGGTGCTCGAGGTCGAGGATCAGGTCACCATCCGCGACCTGGCGATCGTGGCCCAGCGGCTGGAGATGGTCCGTCGGCTCGATCTCGAGCTGTCCGGGTACGTGGTCGAGCTCGGCACCGACGGACGGCTGCTCAGCCTGCAGCTGCACGAGCTGTCGGCCGGCACCGACGAGCTGCGCCAGCAGCTCGAACTCGACTACCGGCCCGCCGATCCGGACAGCGTGTTCAGCCTGAGCGGGCTGGAGGCCCTGAGCACCACCGAGCTGCTCGACCCGCACGCGGTCTCCCGGGCGCTCGGCTACGGCGCCGGGGAGCACCTCGACACCCGGATCGCCGCGCGCGGTTACCGCCAGCTGGCCCAGATCAACCGGCTGCCCGGCGCCTACAGCGCCCGGCTGATCGACCACTTCGGCAGCCTGCAGGCGGTCCTCGGCGCCAGCAGCGCCGAGCTCCAAGAGGTCGAGGGCGTCGGCGAGAGCCGGGCCCGGATCATCCGCGAGGGCCTGACCCGGCTGGCCGAGTCCGCCTACAGCTGACCGACCCACCGGCTGCTCGGCGCCGCCTCGCAGCGCCCTGAGCCCGTGGACCGTGCCCTGAGCGCGCGGGGACCGTGCCCTGAGCCTGTCGAAGGGCGAGCGGTCGGCGCTTCGACAGGCTCAGCGTGCGTGAAGTGGTGGCCTGAGCGTGGAGACCCGTGCCCTGAGCCTGTCGAAGGGCGAGCGGTCGGCGCTTCGACAGGCTCAACGCTTCGACAGGCTCAGCGTGCGTGAAAGCTGTGCCCTGAGCCTGTCGAAGGGCAGACGGTCGGCGCTTCGACGAACTCAGCGCGCGTGACGAGCCGTCAGGTGAGGATGAGCCTCGCCCGGTCGGAGGCGACCCCGGTGAAGCTGGCGGTGGCCCAGTAGTAACCGGCGCCCGGCGTCCCGGGTCGGGTCTTGCAGCCGGACGCGGACCGCTTGCCGTTCCATTCGACGGTCCAGTTCAGGCTCTGCTTCGGCGTCAGCTGGGCGAGCCGCTGGCCGACCAGGGTGCTGCAGTCGGCGGTGCTCCAGATCCGGTCGCTGCCGGACACGAGCTTGAGGCTGAAGTCGTTCGGGTTCACCGTCACCACGCAGGTGTTGCTGCCGGTGTTGGTCAGGCTGAGCTTGAAGCCGACCGACGAGGAGACCCCCGCCGTCCGGGGGCTGTCGACCGACAGGTCGAGGTCCGACGGGTCGCAGACCGTCAGCGTCTGCTGGGTCACTGCGGTGCTGGTGCTCTTGGTGCTCGGGCTGCTGGACGCCTTGCCGGCGGCCTTCGGCGAGCCGCTGGCCGAGGCGGAGGCGCTCGCGGAGCTGCTCGCCTTGCCGCTGGCCGACGCGCTCGGGGTGGCCTTGCCGCTGGCCGAGGCCGACGCGCTCGCCGACCCGCTGGGCGAGGGCGACGCGCTCGACGGTGACGCGCTCGGGGTCATCGGCGTGAGCGAGGGCAGCGGGTTGGGCGGCGCGGCCGGTGCCGGTTGCTGGCTCCCGTTGAGGTTGAACAGCACCAGCAACAGGATGATCATCAACACCAGGGCGCTGCCGATCACCACCGCGCGCCGGACCCAGTAGGTCTCCTGCGGCTCCGGACCGACCGGGTGCATCACACCGCTCATGACGTGAGGTTAAGCACGCTGTCCGCTCGCTGAGCGGTGCCACGCCGTCCCCAGCACGGGCTCAGCCGGCGTTCAAAACCGCGCCCTGCCTAGGCTTCCGGGGTGGACCGATCGACCGTGGTGCGCAGGGTCGTGCGCTGGTACGACCAGGAGGCGCGCGACCTGCCGTGGCGGCACCGCGACGCCACCCCGTGGATGATCATGGTCAGCGAGTTCATGCTCCAGCAGACGCCGGTCGAGCGGGTCCGCGGGCCGTGGGCGAGCTGGGTCGAGCGCTGGCCGACCCCCACCGCCCTGGCCGACGCCCCGGCGGGCGAGGCGGTGCGGGCGTGGGGTCGCCTGGGCTATCCGCGCCGGGCGCTCCGGCTGCACCAGGCCGCCACCGCCATCCGTGACCACCACGACGGCCAGGTCCCCCGTGGAATCGACGACCTCCTGGCGCTGCCCGGCGTCGGCAGCTACACCGCGGCGGCGATCGCCAGCTTCGCCTTCCGCCAACGCCACCTGGTGCTCGACACCAACGTCCGGCGGGTGCTGAGCCGGGTGGCGCAGGGGCGGGCGCACCCGGACCCGACGCCGACCCGGGCCGAGCGCGACCTGGCCGTCGAGTTCCTGCCGACCCGGCCGGAGCGGGCGGCGCGCTGGGCGGTCGCCTCGATGGAGCTCGGCGCGCTGGTCTGCACGGCCCGCTCGCCCCGGTGCGAGGCCTGCCCGGTGACCTCGGCCTGCGTCTGGTACGCCGAGGGCCGGCCCGCGTGGGACGGACCGCCACGACGCGGGCAGGGCTACGACGGCACCGACCGCCAGTGCCGCGGTGCCCTGCTCGCCGTGCTCCGGTCGAGCGACGAACCGGTCACCGACGCCGATCTCGAGGCCGCCTGGCCGGAGGCGTCCCAGCGTGACCGCTGTCTGGCCTCGCTGGTCGCCGACGGCCTGG
This sequence comes from Microlunatus kandeliicorticis, assembly GCF_014137855.1. Lineage (GTDB taxonomy): Bacteria > Actinomycetota > Actinomycetes > Propionibacteriales > Propionibacteriaceae > Microlunatus > Microlunatus kandeliicorticis. The sequence continues at coordinate 371,779 of NZ_JACGWT010000001.1, read as the reverse complement.
TCGTCCCCGCCGGCGACGCCCTCTGGTCCCTCCCCCGCTGACCCCGCCCGGACGTACGAACGGGGCGGATCCGACCGCGTAGTCGCGGCGGATCCGCCCCGTTGCTCCGTGCGATCGGGTCAGCGCGCGCGGACCACGCAGAAGGACCGCGGAACGGGGGTCCGTTCCGCGGTCCTCAGGAGGCCGTGCTGCCCATCGGCGACGACGGGCACCTCGGTCAGTAGGCCGGCTCGAGCTCCGGGGCGTCGACCCGGTCCTGGACACGGGCCCGGCGACGTCCGGCGTAGGCACCGTCGATGCCGAAGCGGCCACCGCCGGTGCAGACCAGCATCAGCGCGACCGCACCGAGCACGAGGACGAGCTCGTAGCCGCCCCCGGCGGCGAAGAAACCCTTGCTGTAGTGGACGAACCAGAACGCGCCGGCCATGTCGACCAGGAACAGCAGCCCGAGCACCCGGACCAGCAGGCCGATCATCAGGAACAGCCCGCCGACCATCTCCAGCGCGATCAGCAGGTAGGCGGCGACCTCGGGGTACGGGATCGCGAAGCCGGTGAGCATCTGGGTCACGGCGGCGACGCCCTGGTCGTTGAACTTCTGCCAGCCGTGCAGGATGAAGACGACGCCGACGGTCACCCGCAGGACGAGCAGACCGAGGTCGAGCAGCGCGGTGCGCCGGGCCACGGCCTTGCCGGTGGCCTGGTCGATGGTGGTGGCCATGAGGAAGTCCTTCCCGCCGTTCGGCGATACGGAATGGTCACCGACGTGCGTCGGGATGTCCCGATGCTGACACAGCCGACACCTGAGTCCCGGCTGCCACACCGGGCACGGCCGGGATGCGGCACCACGGTCAGCCGGGCAGCGGCTCGCTGGTCGGCGGGTGCTGCCGGGAGCTGCGGCTGGCCCCGATGCTCGCGGCCACCACGCAGGCGACCGCCAGCCACTGCGTCGGCCGGAGCAGCTCGCCGAGGACCACCAACGCCGCCAACGCCGCGGCGGCCGGTTCGAGGCTCATCAGGATGGCGAAGGTCCCGGCCCGGATCCGCCGCAGCGCGACCAGCTCGAGGCTGTACGGGATCACCGAGCTGAGCACCCCGACCGCGGCCCCGAGCAGCAGCACGGTCGGGTCCAGCAGCCGGCTGCCCGCGTCGAGCACGGCGGGCGGCGCGAGCACCACCGCCCCGAGCAGGCTGGCCACCGCAAGCCCGGAGATCCCCGGCCAGCGCCGCCCGGTCTGCGCACTGAGCAGGATGTAGCCGGCCCACGCCAGCCCGGCGAGCAGCGCCAGCGCGACGCCGGCCACCGTCAGGCCCTGCGGGGTGAAGCCGAGCAGCAGCACCCCACCCCCGGCCAGCGCCACCCACACCAGGTCGCGGGCCCGGCGCGAGGCGACGACCGCGAGCACCAGCGGGCCCAGGAACTCCAGCGTCACCGCGACCCCGAGCGGGATCCGCGCGAAGGCCTGGTAGATCGACCAGTTCATGGTGGTGAGCGCGACGCCGAAGCCGAGCACGACCAGCCAGTCGCGGCGGCTGTGCCCCCGCGGGTCCGGGCGCACCACGACCAGGAAGATCACCGCCGAGGTCAGCAACCGCAGCCAGACCATCGCGGTCGGCGGCACCAGCTCGAACAGGTGCTTGGCGATGGCGGCGCCCAGCTGGACGCTGACGATGCCGCCGGTCACCAGCCACGGCGCGGGCACCGCCCGGACCCGGTCGCGCCAGGTCATGACGTCCCCTCGCCCGGCACCCCGGAGCGCGACCTCACGACGCGATCGCGGAGCCGGTCACTGCCGGATGCCGTCGGCGAGCAGCCGCGCCAGCGCAGCGTGGACGTCCGGGTCGCCCTCGGCGACCACCGCGTCCCGCGCCGGGTCGACTGCACCCTCGACCGCACCCGCGACAGCACCCTCGCGACCCGCCCCCGAGGCCGGCTCGGCCCGGTGCCAGAACCAGCGGTCGAGTGCCTCGGCGGTGCCCGTCAGCGACGCCGTCGGCTGCTGCCAGGGCTCGGGCTCGCCCTCGATCTCGAGTGCCGCCAACCGTGGGCGTCGCTGGAAGCTGCCCTGCGGCCCGATCGCCAGACCGTCGCCCATCGCGACCGTCCAGCGGTCGCCGGTGTCGGTGGCCCGGAGCTCCATGACCAGCCCCGGAACCGGCATGAACGTCCAGCCCTCGGGGAGGTCGCCGTAGAGCACCCGGATCATCTCGTCGACGCCGTCGGCGGCCAGCGCGGGGTCGACCGGCGTGCGCAGACCCGCCGTCTGCTCGGCGTCGATCCGGTGGATGAGGATCTCGTGCGACTGGCGTCGTCGGACGAAGCCCGCGGTCTTCTCGGCGGCGAAGGTCCAGACCGGGGTCTCGGGCGGGGTCGCGGCGAGGGCGTCGACCAGCTCGTCGCTGGCTGCGGTGACCGCGGCCACCAGCTCGGACCAGACCGGCGGCGGGTCGGCGACCAGCTGGCTGCGTTCGGCGCGACCGGGGGTGCGGTCGCGGACCACGCCGGTCCAGAAGCGTTGCACGCCGAGGACGTGGGTGCCGAGGTCCCGCGCGGTCCAACCCGGGCAGCCGGGAACCGGTGCGTCCGGGTCGGCCTGCCCGAGCGCCTCGGCGAAGGCCCGGCACTCGCGGTCGAGCAGCGGCAGGTGGTCGAGGGCCCGTCCCGCCGAGGTCGCGTCGGACGGAGGGGTCGGAGCCGGCACGACCCCGACGCTACGCGAGCCCGGTCGCGGACCCGGTGCGGGTTCCGGTCACTGGATGCCGTCCTCGACCACCGCGCGGACGGCGGCCAGCACCGACGGATCGCCCTCGGTGGTGACCGGTCCGACCGTCGGCCGGTTCCACAGCCAGCAGTCGAGGTCGGCGGCCGTGCCGCGGACCACCACGGTGGGGACGGCGTCGGCCGCGGCGTGGTCGAAGCAGCGCCAGTCGATCGCCCGTCCGCTCGCGCTGGTCCCGACGGCCCGACCGACGGCCCGCACCCACCGCCCGCCGACGTCGTCGGCCACGAACCCGACGACGCCACCGGGCTCGGGCCGGAACTCGAGCCAGGCCTGCGGTTCGCCGTACATCACGTCGATCGCCTCGACCACCCCGTCCGCCGCGAATCGGCGGTCGACCGGCCGGCGGTCGACCCCGGCGGTCAGCTCGGCGTCGATGCGGTGCACGAGGGCCTCGTGCGCCTGCCGGCGGTAACTGAACGCGGCGGTCTGCTCGTCCGCCCAGCTCCACACCGGGGTCTCCGGTGGCGTCGTGCGGAGCGCCGACTGCAGCTGGTGCGTGGACGTCTCGAACAACGCGAGCAGGGTGTCGCGACCCTCCGGGCGCTCGGTGGTGACCGCCTCGGCCTGCTCGCCGGTCTGCAACCGCTCGCCCACCACCGTCGCCCAGAACCGCTGCACCTCGGCCAGGTGGAAGAGCAGGTCGTCGGTCGTCCAGCCCGGGCAGCTCGGCACGGGCGCGTCCGGAGCGGTGTCCCGGAGCACCTCGACGAAGCGGGCCGAGTCGGAGGCGAGGTGCGCGAGGTAGTCCTCGGGACCCGGCGGGGTGATGTCGCTCACGCGGGGCACGCTAGCGACTCCCGCCGACACTCCGCAGCCTCCGGCCCCGGACGGCGGAAGACCCCGCCCGGCGAGCCGGACGGGGTCTTGCCTGCGGTCGTGGGCGACCGGGGTCAGGCCTGGGCGGACCGGCCTTCGCCGCTGTCGCCCTCGCCGTCGCCGATCCCGTCGACGATTCCTTCGAACTCGACCGGCGGCGCGTCCGGAAGCTCCGAGCGCTTGTTGCCGGTGAAGGTGAACGGGAGCTCTGAACCCTCCGGAGCCACGTCGACCAGCACGATCTCGCCCGGGTGCAGCTCGGAGAAGAGGATCTTCTCGGCGAGCGTGTCCTCGATGTCGCGCTGCAGGGCACGACGGAGCGGACGGGCGCCGAGCACCGGGTCGAAGCCACGCTGGGCGACCAGGCTCTTGGCCGCCTGGGTCAGCTCGATCCCCATGTCCTTGTCCTTCAGCCGGCTCTCGATCTCGGCCACCATCAGGTCGACGATCCGCTCGATGTCGGCCTGGGTCAGCTGGCGGAAGACGACGATCTCGTCCACCCGGTTCAGGAACTCGGGACGGAAGTGCTGCTTGAGCTCGTCGGCGACCTTGGCCTTCATCCGGTCGTAGCTGCCCTCGGAGTCACCCTGCTGGCTGAAGCCGAGGCTGACGCTCTTGGCGATGTCGCGGGTACCGAGGTTGGTGGTCATGACGATCACGGTGTTCTTGAAGTCGACCACCCGGCCCTGGGCGTCGGTCAGACGACCCTCGTCCAGGATCTGCAGCAGCGAGTTGAAGATGTCCGGGTGCGCCTTCTCGACCTCGTCGAAGAGGACCACGCTGAACGGCTTGCGCCGCACCTTCTCGGTGAGCTGGCCGCCCTCCTCGTAGCCCACGTAGCCGGGAGGCGAACCGAACAGCCGGGACGCGGTGTGCTTCTCGGAGTACTCGCTCATGTCCAGGCTGATCATGGCGTCCTCGTCCCCGAACAGGAACTCGGTCAGCGCCTTGGTCAGCTCGGTCTTCCCGACGCCGGACGGGCCGGCGAAGATGAACGAGCCGCTCGGCCGCTTCGGGTCCTTCAGACCCGCACGGGTGCGGCGGATCGACCGGGACAGCGCCCGGACGGCGTCGTGCTGGCCGATGTAGCGCTTGCCCAGCTCCTCCTCCATCCGGAGCAGTCGCGCCGACTCCTCCTCGGTGAGCTTGAACACCGGGATGCCGGTGGCGGTGGAGAGCACCTCGGCGATGATCTCCTCGTCCACCTCGGCCACCGCGTCGAGGTCGCCGGACTTCCACTGCGCCTCGCGCTCGGCGCGCTTGGCCAGCAGCTTCTTCTCGTCGTCGCGGAGCCCCGCGGCGCGCTCGAAGTCCTGGGCGTCGATGGCCGCTTCCTTCTCCAGCCGGACGCTGGCCACCTTCTCGTCGAACTCGCGCAGGTCCGGCGGCGCGGTCATCCGGCGGATCCGGAGCCGGGCGCCGGCCTCGTCGATCAGGTCGATAGCCTTGTCGGGCAGGAACCGGTCGGAGATGTAGCGGTCGGCCATGGTGGCCGCCCCGACCAGCGCCTCGTCGGTGATGGTCACCCGGTGGTGGGCCTCGTAGCGGTCACGGAGACCGCGCAGGATGTCGATGGTCAGCGCGATCGACGGCTCGGCCACCTGGATCGGCTGGAACCGGCGCTCGAGCGCGGCGTCCTTCTCGACGTACTTGCGGTACTCGTCGAGGGTGGTCGCGCCGATGGTCTGCAGCTCGCCGCGGGCCAGCATCGGCTTGAGGATGCTGGCGGCGTCGATGGCGCCCTCGGCGGCCCCCGCACCGACCAGGGTGTGGATCTCGTCGATGAAGAGCACCACGTCGCCGCGGGTCTTGATCTCCTTGAGCACCTTGCGGAGCCGCTCCTCGAAGTCGCCGCGGTAGCGGCTGCCGGCGACCAACGCGCCGAGGTCGAGAGTGTAGATCTGCTTGTCGCGCAGCGTCTCGGGGACGTCGCCGCGGACGATCGCCTGGGCCAGGCCCTCGACCACCGCGGTCTTGCCGACGCCCGGGTCACCGATCAGCACCGGGTTGTTCTTGGTGCGTCGGCTGAGCACGGTCATCACGCGCTCGATCTCGGTCTCGCGCCCGATGACCGGGTCGAGCTTGTTCTCCCGCGCGGCCTGGGTGAGGTTGCGGCCGAACTGGTCGAGCACCATCGAGCTCGACGGGGCGTTGCCCTGCTCGGGCGCACCCGAGGTGGCCTGCTCCTTGCCCTGGAAGCCGCTGAGCAGCTGGAGGACCTGGTTGCGGACCCGGTTGAGGTCGGCGCCCAGCTTGACCAGCACCTGGGCGGCGACACCCTCGCCCTCGCGGATCAGGCCGAGCAGGATGTGCTCGGTCCCGATGTAGCTGTGGTTGATCTGGAGAGCCTCGCGGAGGCTCAGCTCGAGCACCTTCTTGGCGCGCGGCGTGAAGGGGATGTGGCCGGACGGGCTCTGCTGGCCGTGGCCGATGATCTCCTCGACCTTCTCGCGGACGGCCTCCAGCGAGATCCCGAGCGACTCGAGCGCCTTGGCGGCGACACCCTCGCCCTCGTGGATGAGCCCGAGCAGGATGTGCTCGGTCCCGATGTAGTTGTGGTTGAGCATGCGGGCCTCTTCCTGGGCCAGCACGACGACTCGACGGGCGCGATCGGTGAAACGCTCGAACATGGTGGTGATCTCCCTCGCGTGCGATGTCAGGGACACGGCCCCGGAGGGGCTGCGTACCTCGGGCTCAACTCTAGTCGCCCACCCGCGGACGACCGGGCGACCGGAACCACGCAGCGGGACCGCTCGGCGATCCCGGCGGTGAGCCCTTCCCTGCCGGCACCGGGTTCAGCGCCGCGCGGCGGTCGTTCATTCCCGCCGGTCGCGGGGCAGACGGATGAAGCCTCAATAGTTCCGACCGGAAATTACCGCGCTTACCGACGAGGCGAATCCTGAGGTCAGCCCGAGAATGGTGAAGCGGTGTTTTGCTCGCCCTCGAAATCCACTCGCCCGGCGACCGCAGGGCATTCGGCAGGAATACCGGCGTTGTAAAAGACGTATTCGCGTCATCGGACCCCGAACGCGACGATGGGTACCGATCACCTGGATCGGTACCCATCGACGGCGGGTGCAGAAGTCTCGGCCCAGAATCCGACACCTCACCCGGTGGTCGTCCGTGTCAGCGCGGGGTGAATACCCGCGCTCTGCGGTCGCCGGGGGGCTGGTGGTGGATGGTCATGCGTCCTCGGTGTTTCCCGGTGTCACCGGCGAGCGGCCGGATTCAGCCGTTCGCCCGGGCGTAGGCCTCGCGGACCTCCGCGGGGACCCGGCCGCGAGCCGAGACCTGCATGCCGTTCTCCTGAGCCCAGGCGCGGATCTCCGCCGAGCCGGCCCCGTTGGTGGCGGTCTTGGCCGCGGGGGCCGCGACGCCGTTCGTGCGTCGGCGGCGGCCGCCGACCTTGCGTGCGTTCGCCAGCCACGGCGCCAGGGCGTCGCGGAGCTGGTTGGCGTTCTTCTCCGAGAGGTCGATCTCGTAGTCGGCGCCGTCGAGACCGAAAGTCACGGTCTCGTCGGCTTCGCCGCCGTCGTAATCGTCTTCCAGGATGATCTGGACGCGTTGAGCCATCGGGCTTCCTCCTGCTGGAAAGTCCGTACCGATTGGCACGGATGAGCGAGACGCGCTCACCCTATCCGATTCACGCTGTGAGTGAGCGCAGATCCAAAGCGATATCCATGATCTTCGCAGAATGGGTAATGGCGCCGACGGCAATCAGCTGAACGCCACTCGACGCGACCTCGATCGCATTAGCGAGTCCCAGTCCGCCACTGGCTTCGAAAACGACCTGTTCGCGATGAGCGGACACGATCGCGGTCATCTGCTCGACCGACATGTTGTCGAGCAGGATCTCCCGGGCCCCGGCGGCGACCAGCGCGTCGACCTGCTCGGCGGTGGTCGCCTCCACCTGCACCGGCAGGTCCGGAAAGCGTTCCCGCACCGCGCGGTAGGCCGGCACCACGCCGCCGGCGGCGATCACGTGGTTGTCCTTGATCAACGCGGCATCGGACAGGGCCATCCGGTGATTCAGCCCGCCGGCCGCCCGGACGGCGTACTTCTGCAGCATCCGCAGGCCCGGCGTGGTCTTGCGCGAGTCGCGCACCCGGGCCCCGGTGCCGTCGAGGGCGTCCACCCAGGCGCGGGTCGCGGTGGCCACCCCGGAGACCAGGCTGACCAGGTTGAGCGCGGTCCGCTCGGCAGTCAGCAGGGCCCGAGTGTTGCCCTCCACGGTCATCAGCACGGTGCCGGTCTCCACCCGGGTGCCGTCGACCACGTGGGCGGTGATCCGGACCGGGCGGTCGCCGGCGCAGACCGCGAACACCAGTCCAGCCACCGCCAGTCCCGCCACGGTCCCGGGCTGCCGGGCGACCAGGTCACCGACGGCGGTGTCCTCGGCCGGGACCGTGGCCACCGAGGTGACGTCGACCCGCTCGCCGGTCAGGTCGGGGACGACGCCGCGGCCGCCGAGGTCCTCGTCGAGCGCCTCCTGGACGATCAGCTCGCAGGCGGCGACGTCGAGTCCGTCCGCCGTCAGCTGCGCGCGGACGTCGTCGACACCGGTCCAGGTGCTGCCGGTCGCGGGCACGGCCTGTTCGCTCACGTCACTCCTCCGCCGGGCGTGCCCGGGCGCTCTCTCGTCGGGACTGGATCGGGACTGGATCGGGTCGGGCGGTCAGCGGACGGGGCCGGGCAGCAACGGCTGCGGGGTACGCCGCCAGCCCTCGGCCGTCCGGTCGACCAGCAGGTGCTGCCGCCAGCGCTCGTCGGTCGCCGGGTGGTCGCGTCGACCGTGCGCACCGCGCGACTCCAGCCGGGCGTGCGCCGCGGTCAGGATCGCGGTGGCCACGGTGAGCAGGTTGCCGGCTTCCCAGGCTTCGAGCCCGGGAACGGCCCCCGGCCCGGCGTGGTGCTGCGCGGCGGCCGTGCGCAGCGCGACGACGCAGGCGGTCAGGCCGTCGGCGTCGCGGAGCGGGCCCGCCCACCGGCTCATCGCCTGCTGCAGCGGGGCGACCAGCGAGCGGTCGACCAGCCCGGGCGCCCGACCGTCCTCCGCGGTGGGGGCGGGCGCGGCCCCGGCCCGGCGGAGCGCGGCGGCGATCCGCCGGGCGAAGACGAGCCCCTCGAGCAGCGAGTTCGAGGCCAGCCGGTTGGCCCCGTGGACGCCGGTCCCGGCCACCTCCCCGCAGGCGTAGAGGTTGGCCAGCCCGGTGGCGCCGTCGAGGTCGACCGCGATGCCGCCGCAGAAGTAGTGGCTGGCCGGGGCGACCGGGATCGGGTCGGTGGCCGGGTTGATCCCCTGCCGCCGACAGCTCTGCCAGATCGTCGGGAACCGCACCCGCCAGGTCTCCTCGCCGAGCATCCGGCCGTCGAGGAAGACGTGGTCGGTGCCGGCCGCGGTCATCTCGGCCATCACGGCACGGGCCACGACGTCGCGCGGCGCGAGGTCGGCCAGCTCGTGCCGGTCGGCCATGAACGCCTCGCCCGCCGCGTTGAGCAGGCGCGCGCCCTCGCCGCGGACCGCCTCGCTGACCAGGGGCAGCTGACCGCGGGCGTCCGGACCGAGGTAGAGCACGGTCGGGTGGAACTGGATGAACTCGACGTCGCGGACGGCGGCGCCGGCGCGCAGCGCGGCGGCGACCCCGTCACCGGTGGAGACCGGCGGGTTGGTGCTGGCGGCGTAGATCTGGCCGATCCCGCCGGTGGCCAGCACCACCGCGCCCGCGGACACCGCTCCGGTGCCGGCCCGGCTGCCCGCGCCCATGACGTGCAGCACCACCCCGCCCACCCCGGCGGCGAACCCGCCGGCGGCCGGCAGCAGGTCGAGCACCAGCGCGTGCTCGATCACCTCGATCCGCGGATCGGCGCGGACCGCGGCGACCAGCGCCCGTTCGATCTCCGCGCCGGTGGCGTCGCCGCCCGCGTGCGCGATCCGGTTGTGCCGGTGGCCGCCCTCACGGGTCAGCAGCAGGTCGCCGGCGAGGTCGCGATCGAACCGGGCCCCGCGCTCGATCAGCTCGGCGACGGCGTCCGGGCCCTCGGAGACCAGCACCTCGACGGCCGCCGGCTCGCACAGGCCCGCCCCGGCGATCAGGGTGTCGCGGACGTGCTGGGCGACGCTGTCGCCGCGGTCGTGGACGAAGGCGATGCCTCCCTGTGCCCACGGCGTCGACCCGGTGGCCAGGACGTCCTTGGTCACCACGAGCACCCGTCCCAGGTCGGCCGACTCGAGGGCCACGGTGAGGCCGGCCACCCCGGAACCGACCACCACGACGTCCACCTCGCGGTGCCAGCCGGGTCCGTCCGAGGCGAGCCGGGCCGGGACGTCCGGGAGCTCGGGCAGCTCGGGCAGGGTCGGGGCCACTGGCGGCTCGGCCGGTGCGGGCGCGTCGCCCGTCCTCGCAGGGGTCACGTCGGTCGAGCCGTTCAGCACGGGCGACCCACCGGACGACCGGGGCGCGCCGCACGGGCTCGGCGAGGCAGCATAGGAGCCATGCTCTCCCACGCCTGCTCGACGCCGGTCGCGGGGCCGTGGGCCGAGATGTGGGAGCGCGCCGCCACCGGACCCGCCGGCTACTGGCGGGCTCACGGCGTCGCCGAGGGGTTCCGGACCGCGCCGGCCACCGGGCCGCAGGTCGCCGCGGCGGTCGCCGCCCTGCTCGACGAACACCCACGCATCGCCCGGGTGGTCGAGCTCGGCGCCGGCGACGGCGAGCTGCTGACCGCCCTGGCCCGGTCGTCCCCGGGGCTGTCGTGCCTCGGGGTCGACCTCCGGCTCGCACCGACGCGGGTCGCCGGGGCCGGGGTCGACGGTCCGGGGATCGGCTGGGTGGTCGACCGCTGGCGCGACGCCGGCACCGGGTCGCCTGGTTCGGGCTGGGAACAGGGTCGGGTGCCGGCGTTGTTCGGTCCCGCCGCCCCGCCGACACTGCTGATCGCCCACGAGTGGCTCGACGAGCTGCCGGTCACCGTGCTCGACCCGGACGGCTGGCGGCGGGTCGGGGTCGGGCCGACCGGCACCGAGCTGCTGCTCGAGCCGGCCGCGCCCGACGAGCTCGCCTGGGCCGAGCGCTGGTGGCCGGCCCCGGACCGCTCGGCCGCCGGCTCGCGGCGGGTCGAGGTCGGAACGAGCCGGGACCGGGCCTGGGCGGACGCGATCCGGCTGCTGTCCCGGTGCGGCGGGGTGGCGCTGGCCGTCGACTACGGACACACCCGCGACACCCGACCGGCCGACGGCAGCCTGCGGGCCTACGCCGGCGGCCACCGGGTCGCCGCGGTGCCGGACGGTCGCCGCAACCTCACCTGCGACGTGGCGGTCGACGCGGTCCGGGCCGCGGGCGAAGCGGCCGGGGCGACCACGCTGGCCGACCTCAGCCAGCGCGAGGCGCTGCACCGCTGGGCCGGACCGGACGCGCTGCCGCAGCGACCGTTGGCGCGGCTCGCCGCCCGGAGCGCCGCCGCGGCGCTGACCGCCCCCACCGGGTTCGGCCGGTACCGGTGGCTGCTGCAGGCGCGGGATCGGGTGGGCGTGTGAGCCCGGCCGGCGGCACCGGCCGCGAGCTCCGGGTGCTGGTCGGGTCGCCGGCCGCCGGGCTGCTCCCGGACGCGTCCGCCCCCGTCCCCGACGGCACGATCCTGCTCGACCTCGGCGAGGACCACCCGAGTCGGGCCGGACTGCTCGAGCTGCGGGTCTGGACCGACGGCGCCACCGACCCGACGGCCGAGCGGGTGGTGCGCGCCGAGGTGCGGATCGGCGCCCTCCACCGCGGCGCGGAGAAGCTGTTCGAGGTCCGCGACTACCGCCAGGTGATCATGCTCGCCGACCGGCACGACTGGCACGCGCCGTTCGCCGGCGAGCTCGCGGTGGCGCTGCTCTGCGAGCAGCAGCTGGGTCTCGAGGTGCCGGCGCGGGCGACCTGGGCCCGCACCCTGCTGGCCGAGCACACCCGGGTGGCCAGCCACCTCGGTTTCCTCGGTTGGCTCACCGACCGGCTCGACCCCGGCCTGGCTGTCGAGGTCCGCGGGCTCCGCGAGCGGCTGCGGGTGGGTTTGGCCGGGCTCACCGGCAACCGCGTGCACCCGATGGTCACCCAGGTCGGTGGCCTGGCCGTCGATCCCGACCCCGGGTGGCTGCGGGCCGAGACCGCCCGGCTGGACGGGGTGCCCGCCCTGGCCGCCCGGCTGCTGGACCGGCTCGACACCGACGCGGCGATCACCCTGCTCGACGGCGAGGGACCGGCCGGGTCGTCGGCGCCGTCCGACGGCCCCACCGCCGCACTCGGGCCCGACCTGGTCGCCGCCTTCGGGGTCAGCGGGCCTGCAGCCCGCGCGGCCGGCTGCGTGGCCGACCTGCGGATCGAGGCGCCCTACCTGGCCTACGCCGAGCTGGCCGACGTGCTGAGCACCTTCCCGGCGGCGGCCCTGCCCGGTCCCCCGGGCGGGGCGGGGCGACGGTTCGCGGTGCTGGCTGCCGAGCTCGCGGTCAGCGCAGCCCTGGTCACCGCCTGTGCGGAGCGGCTCAGCGGCCTCCCGGGCCCGGTCCGCGTCGACGCCGGCAAGAACCTGCGGCTGCCCGACGGCGACGGCTACCTGTGCACCGAGGCGCCGCTCGGCAGGTCCGGGGTCTACCTGGTCTCGCGCGGGGAGCGGACGCCGTGGCGGCTCAAGCTGCGGACGGCCAGCTTCAACAACGTGGCCGCCTGGGAGGCGGTGCTGCCGGGGTGCCGGGTGGTCGACCTGGAGGCCGCGCTGGCCTCGCTCGGTTACGTCGTCGGCGACCTCGACAAGTGACGGCCGGTCGGCCCGTCCCGGTCGCCCCGCGACCCCGGCCGGACCTCAGCTGACGTCGACCTCGAGGTTGTCCCAGCCCGGGTCGGGCTGCGCCGGCTCGCGGAGCACCCGGCGCGGGAGCGGGCGGACCTCGGCGGTGGGCTCGGCCTCCGCAGCGCCGGCCTCCCCCCGCAGACCGTCCGGCCGCTCGGCGGTGAGCGCGGTCAGCCGGGCGAGCTCGTCCTCGCAGAGCTGGAGCCGGATCGTCAGGTCGTGGTTGCGGCCGCTGAGTGCCACCGACTCGGCGTAGAGCTCACCGACCCGGTGCTCGAGCGTCGCGATGCTGGTCTCCCGCTCGGCGAGGGTCCGCTCGGCCTGCTGGGCCGCCGCCGCCGCGACGCGCTCGGTGCGGGCCCGTGCCGACCTGTGGTCGGCGGCGGCCCGGTCGGAGCGGACGGCGTGGTCGGCCCGGGCCTCGGCGAGCTCCTGCCGGCAGAGCCAGAGCACGACAGCGGCGGTGACCAGTGCGGCCAGCACGCCGGCGCGCACCACCCAGACCGGACCGAACGCGGCACCGAGCGAGAGCAGGGCGCCGGCCGGGAGGACCACCAGTGCGGCGCGGTGCCAGACCGAGGTCACCGCGCGCCGGCGGGCTCGAGCCGCACGCTCCCGGGCACGGGTGGTGGCGGCCGTGGACGGTGCGATCGCGGTCACGCGCGGAGTCTAAGCCCGGCCGGACGTCGCCGACGGCACTCCGCGGGACCGGCGCGGCCGGCGGACGTCCCCGCCGTCGCGTCCGGGGTCAGCGGGTCGGTTCGGGGTCCTCGTCGTCGTCGGAGGGCGGCACCTCACAGGCGCGCTCCATCAGCAGCCCGGCGATCATCAGGGCGATCCCGGCGACCGCGGCCACCGCGGAGCGGACCACGCGCTCGCGCGGCGACTCGGCCTCCCAGCGACCGACGAAGAGCGCCCCGAAGGCCAGGTAGCCGCCGGCGACCAGGGCACCGGCCAGCGCGGAGGCCTTGGCCAGGGCGAGGTAGGTGACGGCCTGGCTCGGGTCGATCCGGAGCCGTCGCACCCGGAGCCGGCGGTACAGCGCCCAGGCCAGCCCGCCGACCACGATCGCGCCGAGCCACAGCGCAGCCGGGGCCAGCCAGGGCACGAGCGGCGCGCTCATGCCCAGGTAGTCGGTGGTGGTGACCAGGAGCCAGCCGAGCACCGCGCCGACCACCGCCGCGAAGAGCAGCGCCCGCGGTTGGGTGCGGCGCAGCCGGCCGTCGTCCGGACCGTCGGGACGACCCGACCCGGACCCGCCACCGCGCGGGTGTCGACCGGACCCGCCGCCGGAACCGCGCCCCGCGCCGGACCGCCGGGCGGTCCCCCGCTCGTCGCGGCTCACCACGACCGCACCCCGGGTGCGGACGGGTGGTGGGCCTCAGTCGTTGTCGATGACGAGGTCGTCACGGCGGACGATGCCCGAGAGGTCGGCCTGGCCCAGCAGGTCGGCGATCCGCCCGCGGCCGGGCAGCTCGGCCTCCGGGTCGACCTCGACCCACGGGGCGAGGACGAACGCGCGGGCGTGGGCCTGCGGGTGCGGCAGCTTGAGGTCCGGCTGGTCGGTCTGGGTGGTCCCGACGACGACCAGGTCGACGTCGAGGGTGCGCGGACCCCAGTGCTCGGTCCGCTCGCGGCCGAACGCGTCCTCGACGGCCAGCGCGCGCTCGAGCAGCGTCCGCGGCTCGAGGGTGGTCTCGGCCAGGATCACCAGGTTGAGGAACTTCGGGCTGTCTGCTGGGCCGCCGACCGGCTCGGTCTCGTAGACGCTGGAGACCTCGACGACGATCACGTCCGGGGTGTCGCGGATGGCGTCCACCGCACCCTGGAGGTTGGCCAGCCGGTCGCCCAGGTTGGACCCGACCGAGTAGACGACCTTGCGCAGCGGCTTCATCCCGCTGAGGGTGTCCGCGTCGATGGCGTAGGGGTTCGGGCTGGTGCTCACAGTCGGCTCCTTGTCAGAGTCACCGAGACGTCACTCGTCTCGACCGGCATCGGCGCCCCGGGCTTGTGCACGGTGACGTCGACGGACCCGACCCGGGGGTCGGAGAGGCAGGTGGAGGCGATCCGGGCGGCGAGAGCCTCGATCAGGTTGAGCGGCTCGCCCTCGATGTCCGCCTTGACCGCGGCGGCGAGCGAACCGTAGTCCACGGTATCGGCCACGTCGTCGCTGGTCGCGGCGGCGTCGAGGTCGAGGTGGCAGACGACGTCGACCACGAAGCGCTGCCCGCGCTCGCGCTCGAAGTCGAAGACGCCGTGGTGCCCGGTCCCGACGATGCCGGAGACGGCGATCCGGCCCGGCGTGGCGCCGGTCGCGGGCGGTGTGGTGGGGTCGGCAGCCGACATGTCACCTCGTCTCTCGGGTCGGGACCGACCGACGGTCGGCTCGCTCGGGATGCTGGTGGGGCCGGCCCCGGGAGGGCTGTGTCCGGGCACAGTTCCAGCTGTGAATTGCATCGCCAGACTAGCCGGATGGGCCGACAGACCCCGAATCGGTGATCCGGGTCCGGTCAGCGGACGTCGAGCAACCGCTGCACGACGGCCACCGCGTCGCGGTGGGGTCGGACGGTGTGCGTCCGGACGCCCCAGATCCCGAGCCCGGCGAGCACGGTGGTGAGGGCGAGCGAGGCGTCGTCGCGCTCGCGGGCCGGACGGGGCGCGCCGTCGGGCCCGGCCAGCAGGTGACCGAGGAAGGCCTTGCGCGAGACGCCGGCGAGCAGGGGGAAGCCGAGGTCCAGCCGCTGCAGCCTGGCGAGCAGGGTCCAGTTGTGCTCACCGGTCTTGGCGAACCCGAAACCGGGGTCGAGCACCAGCCGCTCGGGCGCGATCCCGGCCCGGACGGCCCGTTCGGCCTGCCGACGCAGCTCGGCCGCGACCTCGGCGACCACGTCGCCGTAGACGGCCCGGCGCTGCATCCCGGCCGCGTGTCCGCGCCAGTGCATGCACACGTAGGGGACGCCGAGCTCGGCCACCAGCGGCATCATCGCCGGGTCGGCCTGACCGCCCGACACGTCGTTGACCAGCCGCGCGCCCGCCTCGACAGCCTGACGGGCCACCTCGGCACGCATCGTGTCCACGCTGACCACCGCACCGGCAGCGGCCAGCGCCCCGACCACCGGGAGCACCCGACGGAGCTCCTCGTGCTGGCTCGGGCGCCCGGCCCCGGGACGGGTGGACTCCCCGCCGACGTCGACGAGGTCCGCCCCCTCGGCGACCAGCTCGAGACCGTGCCGGACGGCCGCCTCGGGCTCGAGCCACTCACCGCCGTCGGAGAAGCTGTCCGGGGTCACGTTGACCACACCCATCACCAGGGTGCGGCCGGGGTCGGGGAGCCCGTCGACCACGGCTGAGACGGTCACCGGGACATCCTGCCAGCCACGACCCGACCCGCACCGCTGCCGACCCGGACCGCTGCCGACCCGGGCCGGACCGGTGGGTCAGGATCCTGCGAGAACCGGGAGGGTCAGCAGCTCAGAGGCGAGCGGGTCACCGACGCTGAGCGTTGATCAGGCTGAGCACCTCGGCCCGGGTGGCCGGTTCGCGCATCCCGCCGCGGACCGCACTGGTCACCGTCTTGGCACCCGGCTTGCGGACGCCGCGCATGGTCATGCACAGGTGCTCGCACTCGAGCACCACGATCACCCCGCGGGGGTCGAGCAGCCGGACCAGCGCGTCGGCGACCTGACTGGTCAGCCGCTCCTGCACCTGCGGCCGCTTGGCGTAGACGTCGACCAACCGGGCGAGCTTGCTCAGCCCGGTGATCCGGCCGTTGGCCGCCGGGATGTACCCGACGTGCGCGACCCCGGTGAACGGCACCAGGTGGTGCTCGCAGCAGCTCCACACCTCGATGTCCTTGACCAGCACGAGCTCGTCGTGCCCGAGGTCGAAGGTGGTGGCCAGCACCTCCTCGGGCCGCTGCTCGAGCCCGCGGAACATCTCGGCGTAGGCCCGGGCCACCCGCTGCGGGGTGTCCACCAGACCGTCGCGCTCGGGGTCTTCACCGATCCCGATCAACAGCTCGCGCACGGCGGCGACCACGCGGTCGTGGTCGAACCCGCGCGTCTCGTGGTTGCTGGTGATCGGGTCGATCCGGGACTGCTGCTCAATCCCTGTCATCGACGTGCCTCTCCTCGACCCGGTGACCCGTGGTCACCGCTCTCCCTAGGACTGACCTCCGGGCCAGCCCTGGCCGCCCTGCGGGCCCTGGTTCGGGCCGCCCTGCGGCTGACCCCCGTAGCCGGGGCCCCCGTCGTACCCGGGACCCGGGTGCGGCGGGTAGCCGGGTTGCCCGGCGCCCTGGGGAGGGTAGCCGCCGGGCTGGCCGGCGCCCTGCGGCGGGTAGTTGGGGATGTCCTGACCGGGCTGCTGGCCGGGGTAGCCGGGGCCACCGGTCGGGAGCTGCGGCGGGGCCGGCGGCTGTCCGGGCGGCAGCTGCTGACCGCCGGGCGCGTGCCCGTTGGACGAGCCGTTGGAGCCGTTCGAGCCCGGGTAGCGCCCGTTCTGCCCGTTCAGCTGCGGCGGCGGGGTGACCGGCGGCAGGTCCGACGGCTTCCGCTTGTCCGAGCCGGTCCAGGCCGGTCGCTTCGGCCGCAGCTTGAGCGGCTTGAAGACCTCGGCCACCTGGGCACGGTCGAGCGTCTCCTTCTCGAACAGCGCCCGCACCAGGTCGTCGAGCACCTCGCGGTTCTCGGTGAGCACGTCGAACGCCTCCTGGTGGGCGGTGCCGATCAGCACCGATACCTCCTCGTCGACGATCGCCGCGACCTCCTCGGAGTAGTCGCGCCCGTGCCCGTAGTCGCGGCCCAGGAACGGCTCGGAGTTGTCGGAGCCGAGCTTGATCGCGCCGAGCCGCTCGGTCATCCCGTACTGGGTGACCATGGCGCGGGCCAGGCTGGTGGCCTTCTCGATGTCGTTGCTGGCGCCGGTGGTCGGGTCGTGGAAGACCAGCTCCTCGGCCGCCCGGCCGCCCATCATGTAGGCCAGCTGGTCGAGCAGCTCGCCGCGGGTGTTGGAGTACTTGTCGTTCTCCGGGAGCACCATCGTGTAGCCCAGCGCGCGGCCGCGGGGCAGGATCGTCACCTTCTGCACCGGGTCGGTGCCCGGCATCGCCGCGGCGACCAGCGCGTGGCCGCCCTCGTGGTAGGCGGTGATCAGGCGCTCGCGGTCGTTCATCAGCCGGCTGCGCTTCTGCGGACCGGCGACCACGCGGTCGATGGCCTCGTCGAGGAACGCGTCGGTGATGACGTTGGTGTTGCTGCGCGCGGTAAGCAGCGCGGCCTCGTTGAGCACGTTGGCCAGGTCGGCACCGGTGAAGCCCGGGGTCCGGCGGGCCACGGCCTCGAGGTCGACGCTGCGGTCCATCGGCTTGCCCTGCGCGTGCACCTTGAGGATCGCCAGCCGGCCCTTGAGGTCGGGGCCCTCGACGGCGATCTGCCGGTCGAACCGCCCCGGACGCAGCAGCGCCGGGTCGAGCACGTCGGGCCGGTTGGTGGCCGCGATCAGGATCACGCCGCCGCGGACGTCGAAGCCGTCCATCTCGACCAGCAGCTGGTTCAGGGTCTGCTCGCGCTCGTCGTGGCCGCCGCCCATACCGGCGCCGCGGTGCCGACCGACGGCGTCGATCTCGTCGATGAAGACGATCGCCGGGGCGTTCTCCTTGGCCTGCTCGAACAGGTCGCGGACCCGGGACGCGCCGACGCCGACGAACATCTCGACGAAGTCCGAGCCGGAGATCGAGTAGAACGGGACTCCGGCCTCGCCGGCGACCGCGCGGGCCAGCAGCGTCTTGCCGGTGCCGGGCGGGCCATAGAGCAGCACACCCTTGGGGATCTTGGCCCCGACGGCCTGGAACTTCGCCGGCTCGGCCAGGAACTCCTTGATCTCCTCGAGCTCCTCGATCGCCTCCTCGACGCCTGCGACGTCACCGAAGGTGGTCTTGGGGGTGTCCTTGTTGGCGATCTTGGCCTTGGACTTGCCGAACTGCATGACCCGGCCGCCGCCGCCCTGGACGGAGTTGATCAGGAAGAAGAAGAGGACGCCGAGGATCAGGAACGGGATCAGCGTGCTCAGGATGGTGGTGAAGAAGCCCGGGGTCTGCTTGATGCCGACCCAGCTGTCGAGCGTCTTGTCGGCCACCCGCTGGTTGAGCCGCTCGACGATGGTGTCGCTCTGGTTGCCGACCCAGTCGGCCTCCAGCTTGGTGTCGCTGGCGTCGGCCACCTCCACCTGGATCAGCTGCTCGCCGTCCTTGAGGGTGACCTTCTTCAACTGCTCGTTGCCGTTGATGATCGAGATCACCTGGGAGGTCGGGACCTCCTTGTAGCCGTCCGCGCTGTTGACGATCTGGAAGGCGACGACGATCGCGATCAGGACCAGGGCGATCCAGACCAACGGTCCGCGGAGCACACGCTTGAAGTTCATGACCTGCCTACGGGAGTGGCCCGGTTCGAGTGATGAGGGCGGTGGGCGATCGGCCGGGGCGCTGACACCCGGAACCGCGCCACGACGTCACGCCGCACGGTCCACCGACCGGCGGGGACGGCCCGACGAGCGTACATGGGGGCAAGGCTAGCGGCAGAACCCAACCCGGGTCCGCTCCGCGGATGCCGGGAACCGGGCCCCGGTACCGCTCGTTGAGACTGGCCCGCGGGCCCTGCCGACCGGCTCAGCTGTAGACGTGCGGAGCCAGCGTGCCGACCGCGGTCAGGTTCCGGTAGCGGCCGTCGTAGTCGAGGCCGTAGCCCACGACGAACTCGTTCGGGATGTCGAAGCCGACGTACTTGACCTCGACCGCGTTCCGCTGGGCCTCGGGCTTGCGGAACATCGTCATGATCTCGAGGCTGGCCGGCTCGCGGGAGCGCAGGTTGCTGATCAGGTAGGACAGCGTCAGCCCGGTGTCGATGATGTCCTCGACCACCAGCACGTGCCGACCCGAGATGTCGGTGTTGAGGTCCTTGAGGATCCGGACCACCCCGCTGGACTGGGTGCCCGATCCGTAGGAGGAGATGGCCATCCAGTCCATCCGGCAGTGGATGCTGAGGCTGCGGGACAGGTCGGCCATCACCATCACCGCGCCGTTGAGCACTCCGACCAGCAGCAGGTCCTGACCGGCGTAGTCCCGGTCGATCTCGGCGGCCACGGCCTGCAGCCGCTCGGTCACCTGCTCGGGGGTGTAGAGGACCCGGGTCAGATCGTCGGCGACGTGCGCGCTGTCCACGGGCGACACCCTACGAGACGGGTTCGGGACCGCCCACACCGCTCGGCCCGGCGCCGGCGGGCACCGCGAGCAGCCGGTCGCCCGCCCGGCGGACCCGGAGCCCGGGGACCTCGACGAACCGCTGCCCGCGCCAGTCGGTGACCAGCGCCTCGACGGCCCGGACGTGGACCAGAGCCGGCTCGGGTGCGCCGGCCTCGACCAGCCAGCGGCGGAGCACCCGGGTCCGGAGGGCACGCGGTGCCGGACCGAGCGGGGCGCAGCGCAGACCGGCGGGGCCGGTCGGCTCGGTGGTCCGGCACTCCCGGGCCAGCCCGTCGGCCAGCTCGTCGAGCAGGTCGGCGTCGTCGCGGGCGAGGGCGGCGGTCCGCACCAGGGCGTCGGTCAGCGCGTCCGGCGGGGCGTCCGCCAGGGCGGCGAGCGCCGGGAGCAGCCGCTCGCGGACGGCCACCCGGCGGAACCGGGGGTCGGCGTTGTGCGGGTCGCGCCAGGGGTCAAGCCCGAGCTCGGCGCAGACCGCCTCGGTGTCGGCGCGCCGTAGCCCGGGAGCGTCGCCCCCCAGGAACGGCCGCAGCCGGCGGCCCGCGCGCGGCGCCATCGCGGCCAGCGACCGCGGGCCCGAGCCGCGGAGCAGCCCGAGCAGCACGGTCTCGGCCTGGTCGTCGAGGGTGTGGCCGAGCAGCAGGTCGGCCTCGCGCGCGGCGGCCTCCTCCTCGAGCACGGCGTAGCGGGCGGTCCGGGCGGCCCCCTCGGGACCCGCGTCGGCCGGGCCGGGGCCGGCGGCGCGGACGACCACGTCGGTCAGGCCGATCGCGCGCACCGCGTCCGCGGCGCGGGCAGCGGCGTCGGCGGAGCCGGGTTGGAGACCGTGGTCGACCACGACGGCCCCGACCCGGAGGTCGTCCCGGCCGGCGGCCACCCGGACCGCCGCGGCGGCCAGCGCGAGCGAGTCCGGTCCGCCGGAGCAGCCGAGCAGCCAGCGCGGCGGCGCCGCGGTGTCGCGGGCGGCGGCCGCGAGGGCCTGGACCGCCCGGAGGGTCGCCGGACCGAGCGCGCGCCGCGCCACCCGGGTCAGTCCCGCGGGTCGCCGACCGCCGGACGACCCACCCGGGCCACCCACAGCCCCGGGTCGGCGATCTCGTCCTTGGTGGGGAGCGTCTCCGGTGAGGTCCAGACCCGGTTGAAGCCGTCCATCCCGACCTGCTCGATGACCTGCCGGCAGAACCGGGCACCGTCGCGGTACTGCCGGAGCTTGGCGTCGAGCCCGAGCAGCCGGCGGATGATCTTGTCCGGCCCGCGCCCGTCGCGACGGACGTCGAACCGGCTGCGGATGGTGGCCACGCTCGGCACCACCTCGGGTCCGACGCTGTCCATCACCACGTCGGCGTGACCCTCGAGCAGCGACATCAACGCGGTGATGTGCTCGACCACGCCGCGCTGGGCCGGCGTCTGCACCAGGTCGGTGATCGAGATCTCCTCGTTCCCGCGCAGCGCCTCGCCGATCGCCGAGGCGGCGTTCCTGATCATCGAGAGCACCGCGGCGGCGTCCACCTCGGTGCCGTCGACCACGGCGGCGATCTGGGCGTTGAGGTGGTCGCGCAGCCACGGCACGGCGGTGAACTGGACCCGGTGCGTCTCCTCGTGCAGGCAGACCCAGAGCCGGAAGTCGGCCGGGTCGAGCCGGAGCTCGCGCTCGACGGCCACCACGTTGGGGGCGACCAGCAGCAGCCGGCCGCCGGGCTCCCCCGGTCCACCCGGGAAGAACGGATCGAACTGACCGAGCACCTTGGGTGCCAGGTAGCTGAGCAGGGCTCCGACCTCGGCGCCGCTGATCCGCGAGCCGATCGGGGCGAACGCCGAACTGCCGACCCGGTCGGCCAGCCGCGCGGTGAGCGGGGTGAGGATCTGGGCGAAGGCGTCGACGTTGGCCTGGATCCAGCCGGGCCGGTCGACCACCAGCACCGGCGCGGTGGCGCTCGGCGCGGCCAGTCCGGTGACCTCGGCGACGTAGCTCTCGGCCCGTCCGGCCGCCCGGCGCAGGTCGGCGACCGCCTGCTGGGCACCGGTGCGGGAGATCGGCGGACCGGGCTTGACCAGCCTGCGTGCGGTGGCCAGGGCCACCTCCCAGTCGACCATCCCCTCGGGCGGGCGCTGGGTCTGCGAGGTCATGTCGGCACTCTATGCGCCGGCGCCGCCGGCGGTCAGACGGTCTGGTGCTGCTCGGCGGCCCGTTCGAGCTCGTCGGCCTCCGCCTCGGCCGCGCGCCGCTCGGCCGCCACGTCGATCGAACGGGACAGCAGGTAGTAGAGGACGCCGGCCACCGGCAGCCCGACGAAGAAGGAGATGTCGGCGCCACCGAGCGCCTTGGCCACCGGCCCGGTGTAGGGGTCCCCCAGGTCGAAGAACGGCACCATCACCACGAAGCCGACGACGTAGCTGACGATGCCCCGCCAGCCCCAGCGGCCGTACAGGCCCCGCGGCTTGAAGATCTCGGCGATGGCGTAGTGGCCGCGGCGGACCAGGTAGAAGTCGACCAGGTTGACCGCCGTCCAGGGGATGAACAGGTACAAGATCAGCAGCAGGAAGACGTTGAAGGTCTTGAGGAAGCTGTCGCTCGCGGCCAGCGCGCCGATCAGCGAGAGCAGGGCGGTGAAGCCGATCATCAGCGCGCGGATCGCGACCGTCGGGCGGACGCGGCGGAACGAGTCGACCGCGCTGATCAGGGTCAGGGACCCGCCGTACATGTTGAGCGCGGTGACCGAGACCAGTCCGAGCGCGGCGAGGATCAGCACGATCGGCCCGAACCCGGTGAACAGCCGGTCACCGATCTGCTCGATCTCCGGGATGCCGGTGCCGCTGAACTTGTCCGCGCCGATCCAGGCGACCAGCACCGAGCCGACGATCATCATCCAGCCGCCGCCGAGCGCGGAGCCGAGGTAGGTCCACCAGAAGGTCGTGCGCACCGGAACGTCGGGCCGGAGATAGCGCGAGTAGTCCGAGACGTAGATCGCCCAGCTGATCTGGTAGCCGGCGACCACCCCGAACTGGGCCAGGAAGGGGGCCGCGTGGAACTCGCCGACGGCGAACGTCCCGGCCGGGTAGTCGACCAGGAACAGGCTGACGGTGAACAGGCCGAAGATCACCAGCATCAGGTAGGTCAGGACCCGCTCGGCCCGGTGGATCAGGTCGTAGCCGACCAGCGCGACCACCAGCGCGACCACGGTGACCACGACCACCCAGAGCTTGGTCGAGCCGGCGGTCGCGGTGCTGAGCGCGTTGCCAGCCAGGATGGTGTTGAACACGTTGAAGCCGGCGTACTGGAGATAGGCGAACAACCAGACCAGCAGGGCCCCGAGGTAGCCGAACTGGGGCCGCGACTGGATCATCTGCGGCAGCCCGAGCTGCGGCCCCTGCGCGGAGTGGAAGGCCATGAACAGGGTGCCGACCAGCACCCCGACGATGATCGCCAGCACCGACCAGAACAGCGAGGCGCCGTCGGTGATGCTGATCAGTCCGACCGCGAGGGTGGCGATCTGGGCGTTGGACATGAACCAGAGCGGACCCAGGTGCCAGGTCTTGCCGTGCCGTTCGCGCAGCGGCACGTAGTCGATCGACCGGACCTCGAGCGCCCCGCGGCTGCTCGTGCCGCCATCGGTGGTGGTCATGGGCACACTCTGGACCCGCCGGGCCGGTCCCGACCAGCACCACGCCCGTCGTCCGAGCCCAGCGAAGGCCCGTGAGACCGTCGGAGGGCGGAGGTCGCCCTACCGTCCTGCGGCGAGCACGCTGAGCAGCTCGTAGGCGACGTGCGCGGCGGCGATCCCGGTGACCTCGGCGTGGTCGTAGGCCGGAGCGACCTCGACCACGTCGGCCCCGACGATCTCCAGCCCGGCCAGACCGCGGATCGCGGCGAGCAGCTCGCGCGAGCTCATCCCGCCCGACTCCGGGGTCCCGGTGCCGGGGGCGAACCCTGGGTCGAGCACGTCGATGTCCACCGAGACGTAGACCGGACGGTCGCCGAGCCGTGCGCGCATCCGCTCGACGACGGCGTCGACGCCTATCCGCTCCAGCTCGGTGCAGCCGAGGGTGGCGAACCCGAGATCGGCCGAGGCGGGCAGGTCCTCGGGGCCGTAGAGCGAGGCGCGGGTGCCGACGTGCAGGCAGTGGTCGCGGTCGAGCAATCCCTCCTCCGAGGCCCGTCGGAAGGGGGTGCCGTGGGTGTAGGGCTCGCCGAAGTAGGTGTCCCAGGTGTCGAGGTGGGCGTCGAAGTGCAGGACGGCGAGCGGCCCGTGCCGACGGTGCGCCACCCGGAGCAGCGGCAGCGCGATGGTGTGGTCGCCGCCGAGGCTGAGCAGCCGGGCACCGTCGGCGGTGACCGCGGCCGCCCCCTGCTCGATCTGGGCGATCGCCTCGTCGATGTGGAACGGGTTGACCTCGAGGTCTCCGGCGTCGGCCACCTGCAGGACGCCGAACGGCGAGACGTCGAGCTCGGGGTTGTAGGGACGGAGCAGTCGCGAGCTCTGCCGGACGTGTGCCGGGCCGAACCGGGCACCCGGCCGGTAGCTGACCCCGGTGTCGAACGGGATGCCGAGCACGGCGACGTCGACCGGTCGGCCGGCGGGCAGGTCCTCGGTGCGCGGCAGCCGGGCGAAGGTGGCCGGACCGGTGTAGCGCGGGCTGCGGGACGCGTCCGGCGGGCCGATCGGCGGGACGGCGTCGGGTGCAGGCGGTCCGGCAGTGGTCACCGGTTCAGTATCGCGACCGACCGCCGGCCGACAGGGTTCCGGTGGACCGAATGGAAAGGGTGCTTGCCAACGCGGTGTCAAGGGTGCTTTCCTTGTGTCAAGCGTCCTTGACCTCAGGAGGAACCATGTCACACACGGTCGCGGAACCGACCACCCAGCAGAGTCCGGAGCCGGCGACCGGAACGGGCCCCGGGGACAGCGCGCTCCTGGCCGCGGTCCCGACGGTGGTGCTGCTCGGGCTGTTGCTGATGCGCTGCGCGCTGATCTTCGTCGGGGACGGTGCGGCGTACGCCGTCGCCCGGGCCCTGCACCTGTCGCCGGCCTGGCCGACCGCGGTCGCCGCCTCCGACCTGCACGTCGTCGCGATCGACGTGATCACGCTGCTCACGCTCGGCCTGCTGCTGAGGCGCGACGGTCGGAGCCTGCGCGGGGTGCTGGGCCGGTTCCGCGCCGGCGAGGTGCCCCGCGGGCTGCTCGCCTTCGTCATCGTGCTGCCGGCGTTCGTGGTCGCGACCTACCTGGGGAACCTGGCCGTCTACCACGGCGCTCCCCCGGCGACCGCGACCGGACTGGCCACTCCCTCGCTGCCCTTCGCGCTCTGGACGCTGACCGTGATGCCGGTGACCGTGGCCTTCGCCGAGGAGCTGCTCTACCGCGGGACCCTGCAGCCCGCGTTCGCTGCGCGCATCGGGCGCTGGCCCGCGCTGGTGCTGGTGGCGCTCGGGTTCGGGCTCCAGCACGCCGGCCTGTCCGCGCTGTCGGTCGACGCCGTGGTGGCGCGGGTGATCACGACCTTCCTCGCCGGGCTGGTCTTCGGCCTGCTGCGCCGGCGGTTCCGCACCCTGTGGCCGCTGGTGATCGCGCACTGGCTGATCGACGCCCTGTTCCTGGGTGTGCCGATGGTCCTCGCGGCGACCGGCAGGATGTGACCGTGCCGAAGCCGTCCTCGACCAGCCCGGCCCGCGCCGGTCGTCGCTACCTGATCCGGTTCGCGGTCGCTATGGCCTGTTACGTGGTCCTGCTGCCGATCTGTCTGGCTCTGCTGCCGCGTGTACCGACCGGGGTCGGCCGGTACCTGCTGGTGCTGGTCCCGGTGATCCCTCTGGGCGTGGTGGGCTGGGCGGTCCGCCGGCTGCTGATCGAGACCGACGAGCTGCAGCGGCGGATCCAGCTGGAGGCGCTGGCCGTCGGCTTCGCGGCCGGCTCGGTGATCACCTTCGCCTACGGCATGCTCGAGCGCGCCGGCGCGCCGACCCTGTCGTGGCTCTACGTCTGGCCGGTCTACGCGGTCTGCTGGCTGATCGGCAGCGCGATCGCCCGCTACCGGTACCGCTGACCCGGGCCGACCGTGAAGAACCGCCTGCGCGAGCTCCGCGCCGACCGTGACTGGACCCAGTCCGACCTCGCCACCCGGCTCGACGTCTCCCGTCAGACCGTCAACGCGCTGGAGAAGGGCCGCTACGACCCGAGCCTCCCGCTGGCCTTCAAGATCGCCGCCACCTTCGGTCTCCGGATCGAGCAGATCTTCGACCCCGAGGACTGAGCTCCTGGGACCGGGTGGGGAAGCAACCGGCAGACGAAGCCCCGGGTGACTTTTCCCATGTGAGCAGGGAATTCGGGCGCTGCAGGCACGGCCGGACCGTTCGAGCGCCGGATCATTGTCACGATTGGATAACGCCCCAGCGGCCCCCTGACCAGGGCGATACGTTTACGACCGCTCGGCCGTTCTCGGGGGAGATCACAACGGCAGTCAGCTCGAGTTTCCACCCCTGAGTCGCACGCCTCGACGACGAGGAACGCATCGCGGCCGACCTGGTTTTTCGGTCGGGGGACCGATGAATCGCATCGGGGGAAACACACATGGTCGGACCGGACGGGTCCGTGCTGAGTGCTGCGCGCGCGCAGACCGGCAACGGCGCGGATGACAGCCCTTCGGCACAGGCGAGCGACCGGGCGGGCAGCGACTACACGCCACGCCGCGCGCTGCACGCGACGAGCCCGACCGGGCAGATCCCGACGCTTCCCGACCGCGCCGACCACGGCAACCTCACGCTTTCCCCGGTCGACCTCGCACCGGACGGGATCGAGACCGAGCTCGCGCAGAACACCCAGGCCGACGTCGTCTCCGGAGCCGAGGCGCTGCTCCGCGCATCCAACCCGGGCAGGGCGCGGCGCGCGGCCGACCCCGTGCCGCACGCGGGCCGCAACTTCCTGTCCTGGAGCCGGCGCTACATCGGCCTCACCGTCGCTCTCGACGCGGTCCTCGGCGCGATCGCGACGCTCGTCCCCACGCTCTTCAGCAGCACGCTCCGCCACGACAGCCCAACCACCGCTGGCCTCATCCTTCTCGGCCTGCTCGCCTGGCCGCTGGCGGTCACCCTGGTCCGCGGCTACCACCACAACCAGGTCGGGTTCGGCGGCGAGGAGCTCCGCGGGCCGCTCCGGGCGGCGGTGGCCGTGGTGGTCGTCGGCGCCTTCACCGCCCAGCTTGTGGACGGGCACACGTTGCTCGCCCTGCTGCTCACGGCGGCCCCGCTGGCCGCGGTGCTCAGCCTCGGTGCCCGGTTCGTGCTCCGCAAGACGCTGCACTTCACCCAGCGCCAGGGCCGGAACCTGCGGCGGGTGATCGTGGCAGGCAGCGTCGACTCGGTCCGCGCGCTGCACGAGCGGTTGTCGAGCGAGTCGCACCACGGGATGGCGGTGGTCGGCGCCTGCGTCCCGGTCGGCGACGCAGACGCCGAGCTCGACGTCCCGGTCCTCGGCGACCTGTCCTCGGTGACCCGCGCGGTCCGCGAGTTCGGCTGCGACGCCGTCGCGGTGACCAGCGACGACGCCACCCGGAACAGCTACCTGCGCAAGATCGCCTGGTCGCTGGAGGGTGTCGGCGTCGAGATGCTGGTCGATCCCGGGCTGGTCGAGGTGGCCGGCCCCCGGATGCACATCCGTCCGATCCTCGGCCTGCCGCTCGTCCACGTCGCCCAGCCCCGGTTCACCGGGTGGCCGCGGGTGATCAAGCGGATCACCGACGTCGTCCTCACCTCGGCCGGTCTCGCGGTGATCTGGCCGGCCCTGCTGGTGATCGCGATCGCGGTCAAGCTGAACGACGGCGGCCCTGTGCTGTTCCGGCAGACCCGCGTCGGTCGGGACGGCAAGCCGTTCACCATGCTCAAGTTCCGTTCGATGGTGGTGGACGCGGAGGCCCGCAAGGCCGAGCTGATGGACCGGAACGAGGGGCACGGCGCGCTGTTCAAGCTGGCGCGTGACCCCCGGGTGACGCGGATCGGCCAGCTCCTGCGGGACTTCTCGCTCGACGAGCTGCCGCAGCTGTTCAACGTGCTCGCGGGGTCGATGTCGCTCGTCGGCCCGCGCCCGCACCTGGCCAGCGAGGTCGCGGCGATGCCGGCTGATGCCGTCCGCCGCTCGCTGGTGACGCCCGGACTGACCGGCCTCTGGCAGGTCAGCGGCCGGTCCGACCTCGACGCCGCCGCCTCGGTCCGGCTGGACCTGCGGTACGTCGAGAACTGGTCCCTCACCCTCGATCTGCTGATCCTGTGGAAGACCGCCTTCGCCGTTCTCGGCAAGCGAGGAGCCCGCTGACATGACCCACCCCTCACGGCCTCGGATCCGGGCCGCGCTCCGTCCCAACCGCACTCGCCTCCTCGGGCTGCTCGGCTCGATCCTGCTGGTCGCCGGCCTGCTGGTCGCGGTTCCGGCACCGAAGGCCGCGGCCGCCTGCAGCGGCAACGCGATCGCTTGTGAGAACCAGCTCCCCGGTACGAGTCCGAACGTCTGGGACCAGGGCGACGACACGACCATCCTCGGCTTCGCGACCCAGATGAGCGTCAACGCCGGCGGATCGGTCTCGTTCAAGGTCACCAGCGGCGGCAAGCCCTACACCCTCGACATCTACCGGCTCGGCTACTACCAGGGCAACGGGGCACGCAAGATCACCTCGCTGACCACCACGGTGCAGACCCAGCCCGCATGCGCCAGCAGCACGTCGACCGAGATCTACGACTGCGGCACCTGGAAGGTCGGTGCCACCTGGTCGGTTCCCACCACTGCGGTGTCCGGCGTCTACCTGGCCAAGGTCACGTTGCAGAACGGCGACGCGTCGCACATCCCGTTCGTGGTGCGGAACGACGGGAACACCTCGACGGTGATCATGAAGACCTCGGACGCAACCTGGCAGGCCTACAACCTGTACGGCGGTAACGACTTCTACAGCGGCGGCGCCAACGGCCGCGCCTACAAGCTGAGTTACAACCGCCCGTTCATCAACCGGACCGGGATCGAGAAGCGCGACTACCTGTTCAGCAACGAGTACCCGATGATCCGCTACCTCGAGCAGAACGGCTTCGACGTCTCCTACGTGTCGGACATCGACGTCAGCACCGACTCGTCGCTGTTGACCAAGCACAAGGTCTTCCTCTCGGTCGGACACGACGAGTACTGGTCGAAGAGCGAGCGGGCCAACGTCACGGCGGCCCGCGACGCCGGGGTGAACCTGGCGTTCTTCTCGGGCAACGAGGTCTACTGGAAGACGCGGCTGGAGCCGTCACAGGACGGCACCAACACCGCCAACCGCACCCTGGTCTGCTACAAGGACACCTGGGAGAGTAGCGCCAACGCCATCGTCCGGATCGACACCGACCCGGCGGGTCCGACCCCGACGTGGCGCGACCCCCGGTACGGCGACCTGGGCTTCCCCGCCGAGAACAACCTCACTGGCACCATGTTCATGGCCAACTCCGACGACCTGCCGATGACCGTGCAGGCCAACGAGGGCAAGTACCGGGTGTGGCGCAACACCGGTCTCGACTCGATGGCCGGCTCCTCGACCACCCTCGCCAACCACCTGGTCGGGTACGAGTCCGACGAGGACGTCGACAACGGCTACCGACCCGCCGGCCTCATCGACATGTCGACGACGACCGGGAGCACGCCGGAGTACCTCCAGGACTACGGCAAGACCGTCGCCCCGGGAACCACCACCCATCACATCACCCTCTACCGTGCGGCCAGCGGGGCGCTGGTCTTCGGCGCGGGCACCATCCAGTGGGCCTGGGGACTCGACGCCAACCACGACGGGGACGACATCCAGCCGGCGGATCCGCGGATCCGACAGGCGACCCTCAATGTGCTGACCGACATGGGGGCGACCGCGACCACTCTGACAGCGGACCTCACGGCCACCACGAAGAGCACGGACACCACACCGCCGACCGTCACGGTCAGCAGCCCCACCTCAGGCTCGACCATCGCCCAGGGCTCGCTGGTGACCGTCTCCGGCACCGCGACCGACGTGGGCGGGCGGGTCGCCGGAGTCGAGGTGTCGGTCGACGGCGGAGCCAGCTGGCACCCGGCCGCGGGGACCACGAGCTGGAGCTACCAGGACATCCTGACCGGGAACGGCGCGAACGCCATCCAGGTGCGGGCCACCGACGACTCGGCCAACACCTCGGCCCCGACCTCGGTCAGCATCACCTCGCCCTGCCCGTGCTCGATCTTCGGCGTCATCACCCCGACGGTGGTCGACGGCGCGGACGGATCGGCGGTCACCCTCGGGGTGAAGTTCACCGCCTCGCAGGCCGGTTTCATCAGCGGCATCCGCTTCTATAAGGCGAGCACGAACACCGGCACCCACACCGGCACGCTCTACGACGGCAACGGCAACGTGCTGGCCACCGGCACCTTCTCCAACGAGACGACCAGCGGGTGGCAGACGCTCGCCTTCGCCAACCCGGTCGCGATCACCGCGAACACCACCTACGTCGCCGCCTACTACGCGCCGAAGGGCCACTACTCGGCCGACAGCACGTTCTTCAGCGGCCGGGGCCACGCCGCCGGCATCCTCACCGCGCCGGGCGGCAGCAGCGTGACCAACGGCGTCTACGCCAACGGCAGCGCCTTCCCGCAGTCGAGCTACGCCCAGACGAACTACTACGTCGACGTCACCTACACCCAGACCAACAACACGCCGACGACGGTGACCGCCGTCACCCCCTCGTCCGGGGCGACCTCGGTGCAGTCGAGCACCTCGGTGACCGCCACCTTCTCCAAGGACGTCGGCTCCTCGGGTGTCACCATGGCGGTGCAGGACGCTGCCAACAACGCGGTGAGCGGGACCACGAGCTACAGCTCGACGTCCAGGACAGCGACCTTCAACCCGACCCAGACGCTGGCCGCCGGCACCACCTACACCGCGACGGTCAGCGCGACCGGGATGGCCGCGCCCTATCAGTGGACCTTCACCACGGCGTCGGCGGCCAACCCGAACGGCAGCTGCCCGTGCTCGCTGTTCGCCGACTCCGATCAACCGTCGGCCGGACCCGACTCCGACACGGTCAGCGTGCAGCTCGGCATGGCCTTCACGGTCAGCCAGTCCGGTCAGATCACCGGGGGTCGCTTCTTCAAGAACGTCGAGAACGGCGGCACCCACACCGTCAGCCTGTGGAAGGGCAGCACGCAGCTCGCCACCGGAACCGCGACGAACGAGACCAGCAGCGGTTGGCAGAGCGTCACCTTCAGCAACCCCGTCGCGGTCAGCACCGGCACCACCTACGTGATCTCCTACACCGCACCGCAGGGACGGTACGACTACACCTCCGGCGGCCTCAGCAGCGCGATCACCAAGGGCCCGCTCTCGTCGGTGTCCACCGGCGGGCGCTACAGCTACGGCAGCGGGGCGCTGACCAGCACCTCGAGCACGAACTACTACGTGGACCCCGTCTACGTCCCGTCACCGAACGCCGCACCCACCGTCGTCTCGACGACGCCCGGCGACGGTGCGACGGGCGTCTCGGTGTCCGGCACGGTGTCGGCCACCTTCAGCACGCCGGTCCAGGCCGGGTCCGCGGTGATCACGGTCAAGCGCAAGTCCGACGGCACGGTGATCAGCGGCACGGTCTCCAACGAGTCGCAGGGGTCGGTCGCCACCTTCACCCCGAGCAGCTCGTTCGACCCGGGCACGACGTACACCGCGACCATCAGCGGGGCGAAGAACCTGTCCGGGACGGCCATGAGCGGCAGCACCTCGGTCTCGTTCACCACCGCCGGAGCCGGCGCCTGTCCGTGCTCGTTGTTCGCCAGCACCACCACGCCGTCGCTCTCCGACTCCGGTGACACCGCCGCGGTGACGCTCGGCCTCAAGTTCTCCTCGAGCGTGAACGGGACGATCACCGGGCTGCGCTATTACCGGGACGCCGCCAACACCGGCACCCACACCGGGGCGCTGTGGACCAGCGGGGGGACGAAGCTCGCCGGCCTGACCTTCACCGACAGCGGGACGGGGTGGCAGACCGCCAGCTTCTCCTCACCGGTGAGCATCACCGCTGGGACGACCTATGTGGCGAGCTACTACGCCCCGAACGGTCACTACTCGGCCGACCAGAGCTACTTCGCCTCACCGGTGGTCAACACCCCGATCACCGGGATCGACAGCACCTACGTCTACGGCACCGGCTTCCCGACCGCCAGCTACATGGACAGCAACTACTACGTGGACGTGGTGTTCTCGACCAGCGCCACCGCTCCGCCGACGGTCACCGCGGTCACCCCGACCGACGGGTCGACCGCCGACCCGGGGGTCAGCCCGAGCGCGACGTTCGACCGCGCCATCGACCCGACGACGCTCTCGATGACGGTCACGGCCGCCAACGGCACCCTGGTCAGCGGGACCACGACCTACGCCAGCGGCTCGAACACGGTCACCTTCGCGCCGGCGGCCAGTCTGGCGCAGTCGACCGCCTACACGGTCTCGGTGAGCGCCACCAGCGCTTCCGGGGTGGCGATGGCCAGCCCGAAGACCTGGACCTTCACCACCACCGGACCGCCGCCGACCGGCACGCCGTACAGCCTGTTCGCCAGCACGGCCACGCCGGACGTCCCGGCCTACGGGGACAACGGCCCGGTGCTGACCGGGGTCCGGTTCAGCTCGAGCCAGGCCGGCTCGGTCACCGCGATCAAGTTCTACGCCGGCAGCGGGAACACCGGCGGCCAGACCGTCTACCTGTGGGACAACAGCGGCAACCAGCTGGCCACCGGCACCGCGAGCGGATCCGGCGTCGGGTGGCGGACGGTGACGCTCGGCACGCCGGTGGCGATCAAGGCGAACACCACCTACGTCGTCGGCTACTACGGACCGACCGGCCACTACTCGGTGACCTCGGGGGCGTTCACCAACGGCTACACCGCAGGTCCGCTGTCGGTGCCGCCGAACGGGGCCACCTACCGGTACCCGAACGGCTATCCGACGGCCACCTCGAACACCAACTACTGGGTCGACGTGGTGGTCGTCATCTGACCACCCGACACCTTCCTGACCACCGCACACGATCAACGCTCGACCACACACCTGAACAGACACTGCAATCCGGGGGGAAGCAGCACATGAGAAGCATCGCCGTGATCGGCGCGGGCTACTGGGGGCCCAACCTGGTGCGGAACTTCCGCGCGAGCAAAGACTGGGACCTGGTCGCCGTCTGCGACCTCGACGCCGACCGCGCCCGCCGGGTGATCGGGGACCGCTCGACCGTCGAGGTGGAGACCTCGGTCTCGGCGCTGCTGTCCCGCCGCGACCTCGACGCGGTGGCCATCGCCACCCCGGCGCGGACCCACGCCGCCCTGGCGCTGGCCGCCCTGGAGGCGGGCAAGCACGTGGTCTGCGAAAAGCCGCTGGCCGACAGCGCCGAGGCGGCGGCCACGATGGTCGCGGCCGCCGAGGAGGCCGGCCGGGTGCTGATGATCGACCACACCTACTGCTACACCAGCGCGGTCGGCTACATCCGCGAGGTCATCGCGTCCGGCGAGCTCGGCGAGATCCTCTACGTCGACTCGACCCGGATCAACCTCGGTCTGGTGCAGCCCGACGTCGACGTGTTCTGGGACCTCGCCCCGCACGACCTCTCGATCCTCGACTTCATCCTCCCGGGCGGCCTGGTGCCGGAGTCGGTCTCGGCCCACGGTGCCGACCCGCTCGGCGCAGGCAAGTCCTGCGTGGGCTACCTGACCATGCCGCTCAGCTCGGGTGGGATCGCGCACGTCAACGTCAACTGGCTCAGCCCGACCAAGATCCGCCAGATGGTCATCGGGGGGAGTCGCCGGACGCTGGTCTGGGACGACCTCAACCCGCAGCAACGCGTCTCGATCCACGACCGCGGGGTCGACCTCACCACGCAGGCGCTCGACGCCCAGGTGCAGCGCGAGGCGGTGACGGTGTCCTACCGGATGGGCGACGTCGTCGTGCCGGCGCTGACCGAGCGCGAGGCGCTGGCCGGGATGGCCGGCGAGTTCGCCGCCGCGATCGACGAGGGCCGTGCGCCGCGCACCGACGGCACCGCAGGGCTCCGGGTGCTCTCCGTCCTCGAGGCGGCCAACGCCAGCCTCGGGCGCGGCGGCTCGCCGGTGCCGCTCCGCCCGGTGGCCCTCCCGGTTGCGGCGGGGGTGCTGGCGTGACCGGCCTGCAGGGTGCCACCGTGCTGGTGACCGGGGGCGCCGGCACCATCGGGTCGACCATCGTCGAGCAGCTGCTCGCCCTCGAGGGTGACCAGCGGGTCGCCGAGGTGCGGGTGCTCGACAACCTGGTCCGCGGCCGCCGCGCCAACCTGCGCGCGGTCGCCGAGGATCCTCGACTGAACCTGGTGGTCGGCGACCTCCGCGACCGTGATCTCGTCCACGACCTGACCCGGGGAACCGACGTCGTCTTCCACCAGGCGGCGATCCGGATCACCCAGTGCGCGGAGGACCCGCGGCTGGCCCTCGAGGTGCTGGTCGACGGCACCTTCACGGTGCTCGAGGCGGCGGCGGCGCACCGGGTGTCCAGGGTCGTCGCGGCCTCGTCGGCCTCGGTCTACGGTCTGGCCGACAGCTTCCCGACCACCGAGGACCACCACCCGTACCACAACGACACGTTCTACGGCGCGGCCAAGTCGTTCAACGAGGGGATGCTCCGCAGCTTCGCCGCGATGTACGGCCTGGACTGGGTGGCGCTGCGCTACTTCAACGTTTACGGCCCGCGGATGGACATCCACGGCGTCTACACCGAGGTGCTGATCCGGTGGATGGAACGGATCGCGCAGGGTCTGCCCCCGCTGATCTTCGGTGACGGACGGCAGACGATGGACTTCGTCTACACCACCGACATCGCCCGCGCGAACCTGCTCGCCGCCACCGCGGACGTGAGCGGCCGGGTCTACAACATCGCCAGCGGCGTGGAGACCTCGCTGCTCGGGCTGGCCGAGGCGATGCTCGAGGCGATGGACTCCGACCTCGGCGTCGACTTCGGTCCCGCGCGAGCCGTCAACGGCGTGACCCGGCGGCTGGCCAGCACCGAGGCCGCTCGACGCGACCTCGGCTTCGAGGCCACGGTCGGGCTGACCGACGGGCTCCGCCGGCTGGTGGCCTGGTGGCAGGCCGAGCGCGGCCGCGACGAGGAGACCAGCCAGGCCCCGGTCACCGCAGGAGCTGCGCGATGAGCCGGCTCAACGTGATGATGCCCTTCCTCGGCGAGGAGGAGATCGCGGCGGTCAGCGAGGTGATCAGCTCCGGCTGGGTCGCCCAGGGTCCGCGGGTGGCGGCGTTCGAGCAGGCGTTCGCCCAGGCGATGGAGGCCGACCACGCGCTGGCGGTCTCGTCGTGCACGACCGGTCTGCACCTCGCACTGGTCGTCGCCGGGATCGGCGTCGACGACGAGGTCGTGGTTCCGTCTTTCTCCTTCATCGCGACCTCCAACGCGGTACGCTACGTGGGCGCCACCCCGGTGTTCGCGGATGTCGATCAGCAGACCGGCAACCTCACCGCGGACACGGTGGCGGCCGTGATCACCAAGCGCACCCGCGCGGTGATCGTGGTCGACCAGGGCGGCGTCCCCGTCGATCTCGACTCCGTCCGCTCTCTCTGTGACCCGCGAGGGATCACCGTGGTCGAGGACGCCGCGTGCGGCGCCGGCTCGACCTACCACGGTCGTCCGGTGGGCGCCGGGGCGGAGATCACGGCCTGGTCGTTCCACCCTCGCAAGATCATCACCACCGGCGAGGGCGGGATGATCACCACGTCTCGGGAGGACTGGGCGAGCCGCGCCCGGCGTCTCCGCGAGCACGCCATGAGTGTCTCGGCTGCGGACCGGCACAGCGCCGTGCTGGCTCCGGCCGAGTCGTACCTCGAAGTGGGGTACAACTTCAGGATGACCGATCTGCAGGCGTCGGTCGGACTGGTCCAGCTCAACCGCCTGCCCGAGATCGTTCGACGTCGCCGAGAGCTGGCGGCGGCGTACCAGAAGCAGATCTCGGACGTCACCGGACTGCGTACGGTGGCTGATCCCACATGGGGGACGTGCAACTATCAGTCCTTCTGGACAGAGGTCACCCCGGCCTATCCCCTGTCCAGGGACGATGTGTTATCCCGCCTGGCTTCCGCCGATGTCTCGGCGCGACGCGGGATCATGTCCACCCACTCTCAGCCACCGTACGCTTCGGTGCCCGCCACCCTTCCCGTCACCGAGCGGCTGACGGCGAACACGCTGATCCTGCCGCTCTTCCACCAGATGACAGAGGACGACCAGGCCCGGGTGATCGACGTGCTCGTCGACGGGGCCCGGTCGTGACCGCGCCGGTCCTGCTGCTCGCGGCGAGCGGGCTGGCCCGCGAGACGCTCGCCGTCCTCCGCCGACTGGGTCGCCCGGTCGCCGGGATCCTCGACGACGAACCCGGGCTGCACGGCACCCGGGTCGGCGAGGTCCCGGTGCTCGGTCCGCTCGACGCGGTGACGGACCACCCGGACACCGAGCTCGTGCTCTGCGCGGGCAAGGGCCGCTTGCGGATGATCATGGCCGAACGGCTGGCCGGGCTCGGCGTGGACGAGCACCGCTTCGCCACGGTGGTCGCACCGGACGTCACGCTGTCGCCGGGCTGCACGGTCGGTCCGGGCAGCATCGTGCTGTCCGGCACGGTGCTCACCGCCGACGTCGGCGTCGGGCGGCACGTGGTGATCATGCCCCGCGTCGTGCTGACCCACGACGACCGCGTCGAGGACTTCGCCACCCTCTGCGCCGGGGTCACCCTCGGCGGTCACGTCCAGGTCGGCCGGGGCGCCTACCTGGGCATGTCCTCGTCGGTCCGGGAGCACAGCCGGATCGGCGACCACGCGGTGCTCGGCATGGGCGCCGTCCTGCTCGGTGATCTTCCCGCCGGCCGCACCTGGGCCGGCGTTCCCGCCCACGACCTCGGGGACGGCCGCGCGGCCGCGATCCCCGCCATCCAGGAGAGAGTCTCATGAGCGTTCCGCTGGTCGACCTGGCCGCACAGCAGCAGGAGGTGGACGCCGAGGTGCGGGCCGGCCTCGACGAGGTCTTCGCCACCACCGCCTTCATCGGCGGCAAGCCGGTGACCGAGTTCGAGCAGCGCTACGCCGAGGCCACCGACGTGGCCTACTGCGTCGGCGTCGCCAACGGCACCGACGCGCTCGAGCTGGCCCTGCGGGGCAGCGGGGTCACGGCCGGCACCGAGGTGGTGCTGCCGGCCAACACCTTCATCGCCACCGCGGAGGCGGTGTCGCGGATCGGGGCCACCCCGGTGCTGGTCGACGTCGACCCGGAGCACCTGCTGATCGACCCGGACCTGGTGGCCGCCGTGACCTCCCGGCTGACCCGGGCCATCGTCCCGGTGCACCTCTTCGGTCAGGTCGCCCCGGTCGAGCGGTTGCTCGACCTCGCCGAGAGCGCCGGCGCAGCGGTCGTCGAGGACGCTGCCCAGTCCCAGGGCGCCACCCGGTTCGGGCGGTACGCCGGCAGCCTCGGGCGTGCCGCCGGGACCAGCTTCTACCCGGGCAAGAACCTCGGGGCCGCCGGCGACGCCGGCGCGGTCACCACCAACTCCGCCGAGGTGGCCGAGCAGGTCCGGCTGATCGCCAACCACGGTTCGGCGCGGAAGTACCACCACGACGTGATCGGCATCAACTCCCGGCTCGACACCCTGCAGGCGGTCGTGCTGCAGGCGAAGCTCAAGCGGCTGACGGCCTGGAACGCCCGCCGCCGTGAGCTGGCCGCGCGCTACACCGAGCTGCTGGCCGACCTCGACGGCGTCCGCACCCCGGTGTCGGCGCCCGGCAACGAGGACGTCTGGCACCTCTACGTGGTCCGGGTCGCCGAGCGCGACCGGGTGCTCGACGAGCTGCACCGCGCGGGCATCGGGGCCGGGATCCACTACCCGGTGCCGGTCCACCTGACCGAGGCCTACCGCTACCTGGGCTACAAGCCCGGCGCCTTCCCGGTCGCCGAGCGCGCGGCCGGCGAGATCCTGTCGCTGCCGATCTATCCGCACCTAACCGAGCAGCAGCAGGACTGGGTGATCGACGCGCTGAGGAAGGCCGTGATCAGGGCCCAATGAGCACCGCGACGCCGACCGAACTGGCGCAGCGCGCGGGCCAGGCCTTCGGCTGGAGCTTCCTCAACACCGT
Organism: Microlunatus kandeliicorticis; assembly: GCF_014137855.1. GTDB lineage: Bacteria > Actinomycetota > Actinomycetes > Propionibacteriales > Propionibacteriaceae > Microlunatus > Microlunatus kandeliicorticis. The sequence continues at coordinate 333,950 of NZ_JACGWT010000001.1, read as the reverse complement.
AGGGTCCCGGCTCGGCACGCTGGCGATCGGGATCGCCCTGGCTCGCCTGCTCGGCCCGGCCGAGTTCGGCACATTTGCCGTGGCCACCGTGGCGATGCTCGCGATGCTCAGCTTCAACGAGCTCGGCGTGAGCCTCGCCGTGGTGCGCTGGCGGGACGACCCGGCCACGATCGTCCCGACGGTCAACACGATCTCGACCGTGTCGAGCACGGTGTTGCTGCTGGTCGTACTGGCCACCGCTCCGGCCTTCGCCACCGCGATGGGCGACCCCGGAGCGACCGACGTGGTCCGGCTGATGTCGGTGGCGATCCTGATCAACGGAGCCGTCGCGACCCCGGCGGCCCTTATGCAGCGGGAGTTCCAGCAGCGGCGGCGGCTGATCGTCGACCAGCTCAACGCCTGGCTCGGGGCGGGGGTCTCGTTGCTGCTGGCCTGGCTCGGGTTCGGTGCGATGAGCCTGGCCGTCGGCCGGATCACCGGCGCCCTGGTGTCGGCAGTCCTGTTCCTGATCTGGTCGCCGCTGCCCTACCGGTTCGGGTTCGACCGGGCTGTGGCCCGGCGTCTGCTCGGCTTCGGTCTGCCACTCGCCGGATCGAGCATGATCGTCTTCGCCGTCGGCTATGCCGATCAGCTTGTCGCGGGCTCGGTGCTCGGCGCCACCGCGCTCGGGTTCTACGTCTTGGCCTTCAACCTCTCCAGCTGGCCGGTGAGCATCTTCTCCCAGCCGCTCCGCAGCGTCGCGCCCGCTGCCTTCGCCCGGCTGCAGGACGACCGACCGAGAATGGCCTCGACGTTCCGCGCCGTGCTGGGTGTGTTGAGCGCCGTCACCTTCCCGGTGTGTCTGGTCCTGGTCGGAGCCGCCGGTCCGGTCGTCGGTTTCGTCTACGGAAGTCGGTGGCTGCCGGCTGCCGAGGCCCTGGTGGCCCTCGGCGCCCTCGCCGTGTGCCGGATCCTGTTCGAACTGAGCTACGACTTCCTCGTCGTCCTCGGTCGGACCAGCAGCATCCTCGCCGTCCAGGGCCTGTGGCTGGTTGTGCTGGTGCCGGCTCTGGTGCTCGGAGCGCGGCTCGGTGGCATTAGTGGTGTCGCGGTCGCACAGCTGCTGGTCGCGGCCTGGATCGTGCTTCCGTGCTATGGCGCGCTGCTGCATCGCAACGGGGTGCGGGTCGGCGCCGTGGTGCGCGTCCTGGTGCTGCCTGTCGCGGTTGGCCTCGCGGTCGCCGGTCTCGCCTGGATGATCGCAGGAGCCGTCCCGGGGAGGCTCCTCGCCTGTCTGCTGGCCGGTCTCGGCGCCCTCGCCGGGGTGGCGATCCTCCTCGTCCTGCGGCGGGACACCCTCGCGACCTACCGCCGGATGCGTTCCGTCCAGGTGACCGGGGTCGAACCCGCATGAGGATCCTCGTCTACCCGCATGACCTCGAGATCGGCGGTAGCCAGCTGAACGCCGTCGAGATCGCCGCCGAGATGGCCGCGTCCGGGCACGAGGTCGCGATCTTCGGACGTCCGGGGCGTCTGCTCGATCGGATCGACGAGCTGGGGCTCGAGTTCATCGAGGCTCCGAATCCGCGTCGCCGGCCGTCCCCGGCGGTGGTCCGTGCCCTGTCCGCCCTCGTGACGGACCGGGGCTTCGAGATCCTGCACGGCTACGAGTGGCCTCCGTCGCTCGAGTGCTGGCTCGCCGCGGTCAGGCATCCGTCGGTCCGGGCGGTGAGCACGGTGATGTCGATGGCCGTGGCTCCGTTCATCCCGCAACAGCTGGATCTCGTCGTGGGCACCGAACAGATCGCGGCGAGCGAACGCGAACGCGGACGACGTCGGGTCTCGGTGATCGAGCCGCCCGTCGACCTGCGCCATGCCGACGACTGCACGACGCGCGAGGTCGACACCTTCCACCGGACCCACGACCTCGACGGCACGGCGGTGACGGTGGTGATCGTCGCTCGCCTGGTCCCCGAGCTCAAGCTCGAGGGTCTGCTGACCGCCATCGACGTCGTCGGCGCCCAGCGTCCGGGCGAACCGCGGGCCCAGCTCGTCGTGGTCGGCGGTGGGTCGGCGGAGGCCGAGGTGCGCACGGCCGCCGAGACCGCGAACCGCCGCGCGGGTCGTGCCGCGGTCGTGGTAACCGGTGAGCTCAAGGATCCCCGACCGGCCTACGCCGCGGCCGACATCGTCCTCGGCATGGGCGGTTCGGCCCTGCGGGCCATGGCCCACCACCGGCCGCTGATCGTCCAGGGCGAGCACGGCTTCTGGCGCACCCTGACCCCCGAGTCGCTACTCGAGTTCCGCTGGACCGGCTGGTACGGAGTCGGTGCCGGTCGGGCCACCGGTGCCGACCGGCTCGCGGCCGAGCTGATCCCTCTGCTGCGCGACCCCGCCGGCCGAGCCAGGCTCGGCGATCTCGGTCGGTCACTGGTGGAGCAGCACTACAGCCTGCAGGTCGCCGCCCAGCTCCAGGAACAGATCTATCGGTCGGCCCTGGCGGGCTCCACCGGCACGGGCGCTCGGCTCCAAGACGGCGTGCTCTCGGGCGTGCGCTACGTCGGCCACAAGACGGCGCGGCGGTGGAAGAAGCTCCGCGGTCGGCACCGCACCGACGACTTCAACTCCAGACCGGTCGCCTCGCTGGGCCCGAAACGGCCGGCGGTGTCGGGATGACCCCCCGGTGGGTGCCCGACCGGCCGTGGATCGTCTACCTGGCCGGCGGGGCCTGGCACGGCGTGGCCGGTACGGACCGACAACTGGTGGGGGAACTGGCCGCCCACGGCCCAGTCCTGTGGGTGGACCCGCCGGAATCGGTGCTCTCCTGGATCAGACGCCCACCCGCCCAACGCCCACCCGCGCCCGGGCTCACACCCATCGCCCCCGGCATCGTCAGGCTGCGCCTGCCCGCGCTCCCTGGGGTGACCAGACCCGGAGTCCGCTCGGTGACGGCGGGCGGGGTCGCGCTGGCCCTGCGGGTGATCTGCCGACGGCTGGGTCGGGTCGCCGCCGTGGTCAACGCCGGACCGGAGAACCACTTCCCCGCCCTGCCCGGAGTGCGGGTCCTGCACGTCACCGACGACTGGCCGGCCGGCGCCGATCTGATGGGGCTCGACCGCGACCGGATCGTCTCGGTCCTGCGCGCCAACGTCCGTGCGGCCGATCTCGTCTGCGGGGTCACCCCCGCGCTCGTCGACACGGTCGTCGACCTGGCCCCCGGGCCGCGGCAGACGCTGGTGCTGCCGAACGGCACCCGCGCCATCTCGCCGGCCCCGGGCGAGCACCGACCCGCCGACCTGCCGGACGGTCCGTTCGCGCTCGTCGTCGGGCAGCTCAACGAGCGTCTCGATCTGGAGCTCCTCACCGCGGTGGCTGCCTACGGCACCGACCTCGTGCTCCTCGGGCCCCGGACCGAACGGGACCCTGCCGTCACCCGTGCTCTCGACGCACTGATCGCCGCGCCGCGCGTCCGGTGGCTCGGTCGCCGACCGCAGGAGGATCTCGACCGCTATCTCCGCGCGGCGAGCGTCGGGCTGACGCCCTACGCCGTGAACGCCTTCAACCGCGCGAGCTTCCCATTGAAATCCCTGGAATACCTCGCCGCCGGGCTGCCCGTCGTCAGCACCGACCTGGAGGCGACCCGTTGGCTGGCCACGGACCTGATCACGACCGCCTCGACGCCGGCCAGGTTCGCGGCCGCGGTCCGAGCGGCCGTGGCCACGCCACCGGACCCCGCTCTCGCCGACCGCCGACGCGAGTTCGCCGGCCGACACAGCTGGGTCGTCCGGGCGGCTGATCTCGAGGACCGGATCTCCTCCGTCACACCGACCGGACGTCGGCTCAGTCCCGCGAGCTCTCGTCCCGCAGCCAGGTGCTGAAGTCGCTCTGGCGGATGGCGCGGCGGGCCCGCATCCGCGCCACCAGCGTGATGCCGACGAACACCACCATCGCCGGGACCACCGTGGGCTGCTCGCGAAGGATCCCGATCAGCGTCGCCGGCGACGTGCGGGCCTCCTCGGTCCTGACCCCGGTCACGTCGGCCTGCGCGTTCCCGGTGACCACCCGGATCCTCCGCTTCAGCAGGTCCTCGGCGCGTCGCGGTGCCCTGATGATCACTTGCGCCTGCTCGACCACCCGTCGCTCGGCGGGGGTGAAGGCCTCGGACAAGCCGAGGTCGTCCGACATCAGTGCGGGCTGGGCGAGGATCCTGCGATGACCTTCCTCGGTGAAGGCGATCACGCCGCGCCCGAACAGTCCGGCGCGGACAGAGGGCAGGCTCAGCCAGACCCGGTAGTAGGCACGGACCAGCGCCGAGCCCCCACCGAAGTCGATCACCCGCTCGGGTGCCGCCGCCTCGACGCCGTCGGTCCGGAGAGCCCCGACGAGCTGCTGGAGGCTCTCCGCGTCGATCTCGACGTCGGCGTCCAGATAGATCCGCGGGAAGCTCCCGACCGCCGCGTCACCGGCGCGCAGCGCACTCTGCTTGCCCGGCTCCTCCAGCTCGATCACGCGGATGTCCGCCCCGAGCTCGGACCCCACGGCCCGCGCCGCGTCGGCCGTGCGGTCGGTGCAGCCGTTGCACACGACGACGAACTCCAGGCCGGGACGGCGGCCGGAGCGGACGTCGGCTGCCGACCGGTGCTCCTCGGACCCGAGGGCCGTCCGCAGTGTCCGTCCGATCCCGCGTTCCTCGTTGTGCGCCGGGATGATCACGCTCCCGGCCCGGGGTCCTGCCCCCGCCCGGTCGGGAGCCGCCGGCGATCCGCTCTGCATGCTGCCGATTGTCCCAGAAGCCGGCCGGCTCGCCGGTCGGTTCGCACCGACCCGGCAGAGCCGCCCCCGGCCGCCCGAACAGATCGGAACCCCTGTCGATGCGCCCGCTGATGACTCGCCTCCGCCGGTTCGTCGGATCCCTCCGTTCGCCGCGCCGCGCGATACCTGCTGCCGGCCTCGTCGTGCTGATGATGTTGGCCGTCGGCGTGTTCGCCCTGCGGCTGCCCCACCACAACGATCAGCAGGCGGACGGCGTCCCGGTGCCCGAGCAGACCGTCGAGACCGACGGTGCGCCGGGGACGGTGCACCAGTGCATCGACGTGCCGAGCCGCTGTGGGTACCCGGACGCCACCAACACCGGGGTGACGCCCGGCCGGAACCTGGTTAAGGTGCCTGAGCAGCAGACGAGCGGGAGCGGCTGGTACTACGACGACCGCGGCTATGTCGCCGTGACGGAACCGGGAGCCGTGCTGGACGGTCTCGAGCTCGCCGTGCCGATCGACGTGACCGCCGACGGTGCGCGCATCACCGACGTCCGGATCTCGGTCTCCGGGGAGGTCTGGGGCATCGCCCTGCGGCACGCCAACGGCGTCAAGATCCAGCACGTGACCATCGCCTCGGCGCCGACCGGTGGCCGACTGCTGGTCGGGATCAAGGACATCTACGGCGACAGCCAGGGCACCGTGATCTCCGCCTGCGACGTCTCCGGGACCTCGACCGGGATCCAGATCGTGGCCGGCACGATCAAGGACAACTACATCCACGACCTCAAGATGAAGAGCACCGACCACGTCAACGGGATCACCTCGAACGGTGCCTCGACGCCGCTGACGATCCAGCACAACACCGTGCTCAACAGCCACTCGCAGACCGATGCGATCGGTCTGTTCCAGGACTTCGGCATCGAGGCGAACCGGACGATCACCGACAACCTGCTGGCCGGCGGCAGCTACACGCTCTACGCCGGACAGAACACCGGCGCCCCGACGACCTCGCACATCGTCGTCACCGGGAACCGCTTCGCCACGCCCTACTACCGCAAGAGCGGCCAGTTCGGGTACGCGACCGCCTGGGCCCCCGACGGCCCGGGCAACGTCTGGTCCAACAACATCTGGGACTCGGACGGAAGTCTGGTCCCCGAGCCGTGACCCCTTCGCGCCGGGTCACGGGGGCCTGCGAGTCGGCCGATCCGTCAGTCCCACCGGCCGGTCGGATCCGGTCGGTAGGGCTCGGTCGCTCGGGCTCGATCGCTCAGGCTCGGTCGCTCAGGCCGATGCGCCGCGGCCAATCACCTCACGGTAGAGGTCCTCGATGCGGTCGATCTTGGCCGACCAGAGCCCCGACCCTCGCACCCGCCGCAGCGCGGCTGCCGACATCTCCCGGCGCAGCTCGGGCCGGTCGTGCAGATGTCTCACCGCCTCCGCCACCGCGGTCGTGAGCTGGTCGGGATCGATCGCCGGCAATCGGATTGCGCAGGACGCATCGGTCGAGGATGCGGGGCCACCGCGATCCGTGACGATCAGGGGGAGCCCGTGGCCCATCGCCTCGTAGGGAACATTGCCCCCGGGCTCGCGATAACTGGGGAAGACGAACACATCGGCGGCCCGGTAGAACCGCTCCACCTCGGTGCGCGGCAGGCTTCCGTGCAGAGTGACCCGGTCACCGAGCGCCAGAGCCTCGACCAACTGCTCAAGCTCCGAGCGACACGGACCGTCACCTACCAGATCGAGCCGCACGTCAAGGTCCCGCAGCCGCGCCATCGACCGGATCGCCTCGTGCGGCCCCTTCGTCCGCACCAGCCGACCGACGAACAGCAACGACAGCGGACCGCCGCTCTCGGTGCCCACGGCGACAGGGGCCGGCCCCGGCCCGTCCGGGAGCTCGGTCAGGGCGGTCTCGCTGAGCACCTCGAACCTCTTGAGGGTCAGCGGTTCGAGCAGGTCAGCCACGTAGTCGGCGATTCCGAGCACGCAGTCGGCGTCCTGGTAGGTGGACCGCAGAGTCCGGTCCAACGACATCCGGAACCGGTCGAGGCGACGGAGGTTCATGAACCAGGGGGCTCCCTGCTCCGCACCCGCGAAGCCCGGCGGTGACTGCAGGCCACCCCCGACCGGACCCAGCACCCACGGGATGCCCAGTCCGGCCATCGGGCTCGGATAACGCATCGCCACCGGCACCGGCTGGTGCCCGCAGTCGAAGTGCTCGCCGGCCGCGAGTCGAGCCCGGATCCATCGACGAGACTCCACGTAGAACGGCAGGTACCCCGGCTTCATGATCGAATTGAGTCGCTCCGCGCGGCCCAGGAGGGGTGGTTCGCTCCACTCCACGACCCTGGCCCCGGTCAGCTGGTCGGACAGCGGGCGGCGCCCGCGCTTGTGGTAGGTGAGGACCGTCAGGTCCGTCCTTCGCGCCAGTCGCGAGGCCCACTGGTAGGCGACCCAGGCCTCGCCCACGTCCTCGCCGTCGCAGGTCGGGGCGATCAACAACAACTTGATCACGCCCCCAAGGGTAGCGAGCGGATCGCTCGTGGGGGACGCTCCCGACCGATCGGCCCGATAGCATGACGAACGTGTCCGCAGCCGACGTCACGGTGGTGATCGTCACCTACAACAGCGCCGCGGCCATCGATCGCGTGCTCGACTCCCTGCCGGCCGGGCTGCAGCGTCCCGACGGCTCGATGATCGAGCACGAGGTCGTCGTGGTGGACAACGGATCGGACGACGACACCGCCGCCCTGGTGCGGAAGCGCTCCGACTGCCTCCTAATCGAGCAGCAGAACCTCGGCTACTCGGCCGGCATCAACGCCGGTGTCCGTCGCGCCGGGCCGGCGGAGTTCGCCCTGGCCCTCAATCCCGATCTCGTGCTCGCCCCCGGTGCCGTCGCTGCGATGCTCGACGCCTTCGACGGCGCGGACGTGGGGATCGTGGCGCCGAGGGTCGTCGACGCCGCAGGGCAGTTGACCTGGTCGCTGCGCCGGACGCCGACTCTGGCGAACGCCACCGGGCTGTCGTTCACCGGCCTCCCCGTCTTCAGCGAGTACGTCACCGATCGCACGGCCTACCAGCACCGCCATCGTGTCGACTGGGCCCTGGGTGCCGTGCTGATGTTCCGGCGCCGTGTCTTCGAGGACCTCCGGGGCTGGGACGAGTCGTATTTCCTGTACTCGGAAGAGACCGACTTCTGCCTGCGCGCCCGGGATCTGGGCTGGGCCACCGTCTACGAGCCGACAGCAGAGGCGACGCACGACGGCGGCGGCTCCGGGACGTCACCGGTGATCCACGCCATGCAGATCATCAACCGCGTCCGGCTCTACCGCCGGCGGCACGGCGCACCGGCCGGGCTCCTGTATTTCCTGCTGGCAACGGCCAGCGAACTGACCTGGGTCGTCCGCGGTCATCCTCAGTCACGGACCGCCCTCTACCTCCTGTGGAGACCGCGGCTCCGGCCGCCCGAGCTGGGTGAGAACCTCCGGCTGTTGCCGGACTGAGCCCTCACGGCTCGCGCGACCGGCCGTCAGTCATCCGTCCGACGACCCGGACCGCTCGCTGATCACGGGGTACCGACGGGAAGCCCGGTCAGATCCCAGACGTTTCCGCTCCAGGTGTTGCCCGAACCGTTCCGGTCGTAGGCGGTCGCCGGACCCCAGTAGCCCCCGAGAGGGAACAACGAGGCGGTGAAGCGGTTGTTGGTGATCTTGATCCCGCTCGTCGTCCCATGGGTGCCCGAGCCGGCGTAGAGCGTGTAGCCGCCCCCGCCGAGAAGGTTGTCGTCGATCGACCGGTTCGCCTCCACACCGAAGTCCTGGAACAGGCCGATGGCGTCGGTCTGGCTGACCGGGTTCAGGATCGTGTTATGACGGATCGTGAGCTGCTGGGTCGACCCATTGCTGGTCACGCCGTTCAGATGATCACCGTCGTTGGCGATCAGGCCGTGGATGTAGTTGTCCTCGATGGTGCCTCCGCCGATCTGGATCCCCGTCGAGACACCGGAGATCTCGGAGTCGACGATCGTGGTGCCGTTCGAGTCCCCGTAGATGTCCTTGACCCCGACCAGCAGCCGGTCCGCCGTGCTCGGCGGCTTGATCTCGACATGGTCCAGACGCAGGTCGTCGGCGTGCCGGACGGCAACGCCGAACGACTCACCGCCGACGGTGATCGAGGAGTTCTCGATGGTCACGTCGTCCGCCGACACGCTCACGTCACCGGTGATCGCGTAGCCACTGAGGGTCGTGCGCGACCCGGTGATGTCGAGGTAGCCGTCGTGGAACGACCAGCCGCTGCCCGAGCTGACGTCAGCGGGGATCCGGACCAGCTTGGTGCCGGAGGGCACGCCGGTGTTGGTCGCGTCCGGATACCCGCAGCCGCTCGGGACCAGCGCACAGCCGAGCCTTAGTCCATCTGAGCTGCTGCCGGAGGTGGACGTCGGCAGGGTCGACGCGGAACTGGTGGGCTTCGCGCTCGTGGCCGGGCTGGACGGCGCCGTGGGGCTCGTCGCCGGCTTCGTCGTGGTCTGTGTCGACGACGGGGCCGTGGCCGGTGCGCTCGACGACGACGCTCCGGTGGCGGGTGCACTGTTGGTAGGGGTGGCGCTCGGCGAGCTCGTCACCGACCGGGTGGGAGCCGCAGTCGGCGCCATCGATCCCGCACCAGGCTCGGGGCTGGGAGCGGTCGTGGTCGCCGTGCTGGCCGATGCCGGATCGAAGATCACGTCGACGTAGTAGCTCGAGTCGTTCCAGGTCTGGGACGGCATGTCGCCGCCGTAGCTGTACACCCCGGCCAAAGCGGTCAGCGGACCGCTCACCCGCGGGCTGCGCGGCGAGAGGCTGTTCTGATCATCGGAGTAGCCACCGTGCGGCGCGACGTAAGAGGCGACGTAGTCGCTACCGGCCCTGAGCGGGATCGGGCGGTCGAAACGGACGGTCTGCCAGCCCGGGTCCGCTTGGCCGACCGCCTGCTGGGCGAGCACGCCGCCGTCGTCGCCCCAGAGGTGCACCTGGTGCGGCCCGTCGTTGTCGGCCGAGGCGTAGAAGCGGATCCCCACCAGGGATCCGGCGACGGCGGTGCGGAATCGAGTCCCCACCTCCACCGAGCGGGTGTCCGGGTCGGTTCGGGTCTGAGGGACGGCCGAGGTCGACCAGAGCGACACCGTCTCGGCGGCTGCGCGTTCCACGACCACGAACGGGCTGGCCACCGTCAGCAGGCCGGTGATCATGAGGACGAGCGGTGTCAGGCGAGACCGCCGCGGCACCGGCGCCGCATACCGCGGCCGCGGCCGCGGGCGTTTCCGGGCAGACTTCAGTCGTTGCTGGATGCGTTGGGACACGGGGCCTCCCAGATCGGGCCGGTCCCGAACAGGAACCGACTCTCCCGATTGCGCACCTGGCTCGCACGCGATCGGCTCTTACCCCGGCCGGACGGTCGTCACCATAACGCAATCATCGGGACGGAACGCAAACCAGGCCCGCGGCGGACACCGCCGTGCCCGGGCACCGCGCCAGCTCCCCGGAGGATGACGTCGCACTAGGCAGGCCCGCCTTCGTCGAGAGACTTCGTCCCGCGGTCCGCCCAGCGCGCCGCGCGCCCCGTACCGCATCCTCGTTCTCGCAACGGGGTCACCGCACCGGGTCCAGCGTCTCGTCCCAGACGTTGCCGCTGAAGCTGTTCCCGGGATCGCTCTCGGTGAAGTGGGCCAGCGGCCCGAACGCCCCGCAGCCCTGGGCGAACTTCGCAGAGAAGCGGTTGCCGGTGATGCGGATGTCGGCCGTCGGGCCGTTCTCCCCCTGCCCGCCGTACACGCAGTAGCCCCCACCGGCCAGGATGTTGTCGACCACGAGGTCGTTCCTTTGCGTGCCGAAGTCCTGGTAGAGCGCGACGGCCGAGGTCTGCTCGAACTGGTTGAGGATCGTGTTGTGGCGGACGGTGAGACCGCCTCCGCCCATCGAGGCGACGCCGTTGTTGTGGGAGAGCCCCCTCACCTGTGACAGGTTGTGGATGTAGTTGTCGGCCACCAGACCTCCACCGCTGGAGACGCCGATCGTGCAACCGTGCAGGTTCGATCGCAGCACCGTCGGCGCGCTGTCCCCGATGTTGAGGACGCAAGCGAGGTCCTGCGCGCTTCCGGTCGGGGTGCTCAGGTCGCTGTCCTCGATCATGAGGTTGTCGGCACCGGGTCGGACCAGGAGCACCCAGTCCGAGCTCCCTGCTCCGCGACCCCCGACCACACGGGTGTTCCTGATCGTGACGTCCGGGGCCTGAACCACGATCTCACCGGTGACGTCGAGACCGTCGATCACCGTTCCCGGCTTGTCGACGATGACCGAGCCGACCTTCCGCGTGAAGACCGTTCCCGGCGCCGGTCCCGTGGTCGAGGCATCCGGATAGCCGCAGGCTCCCGGATCCGCGGCGCAATGCGTCCGCCCCGCGCCGCCGGGTCCCGACGACGGATCGGGTGCCGTCGTCGGTGATGCCGGAGCCGTCGGGCTCTGCGAGGGAGCCGGACTCTGCGAGGGAGCCGGACTCTGCGAGGGAACCGGACTCTGCGACGGGCTCGGGATCGGGCTCGGCGCGACCTTGGCCGGGACGAAACGCAGATCGACGTAGTAGCCGGTGCCGCGCCAGGTTTGGTCGGGCATCCCGGTTCCGTAGCTGTAGAGGCCGGTGCTCGCCGTCAGATCCCGGACCGTGAGCGGCTTCCCCGCAGCGAACTGGCCCGCCTTCGCCGCGTAGTGACCGTGCGGGGCGCGATAGCCAACCACGTAGGCGGCGTTCGCCCGGACCGCCACCGGCTTGGCGAACGTCGCGGTCTGCCAACCTGCCGCGGTTTCCTTGGTGAAGGTGACCTCGGCCAGCTTCCTGCCCGAGCCGTCCCACACCGCGCCTCGGTGGGTGCCGGTGTTGCCGGCACCCTTGTAGAAGCGGATCTGCGTCACGGCGCCGGCCGTTCGTGAGAAGAAGCGGAACCCCACGGTGACGGCGGCCGGGTCGGGATAGTTCGGACGGGTCGGCTTGACCGATCCACCGAAGAAGCCGTAGGCGCTGGCCGGTGTGGCATGTCGCGGGGTCGCCTCGGCCGTGCCGCTGGTGGTCGACGAGCTAATCGCCCCGACGACAGTCAGCGTGACGGCGACACCGAGCAGTCCGGCGCGGCCGGACCGGGTCGTGAGGTGCGGAGTGCGACCGCCTGGCCGGCGGTCGTGACGTGGGTGCATGGGGGGCCCTGGGCTTTCCGCGGACAGTACCCCCACTGGTCCGGCGCTCGATGCGATCCCCCGAAGACAGCGGCATTCAAGCTCCGCGGCCGCGGGTCACGCAAGCGAGCCGCCGAACATTTGCCCAATCCTCAGTCAGCACCGATAGCTCTCGCCCCGACCGGCGACCGCTGCAAGGACGCCAGTGTCGGACGGGGCTGCCGAGCAGCCCAGCCACCCGCCGGCCATTCCCAGCAACAGGAACAGCAGCCCCGGAACCATCGGGAAGGAGAACGCATCGAAGAGCGCCAGGCTGCTGGCCGCCGCGGCGATGCCACCCGCCAGGGCGATCGGCTGCACCCTGGACTCGGGCGGCAGGAAGGAGGCGGCGGCGAACGCCGACCGGAGACCGCTGGCGACCAGCGCCAGGACGGCAACGAGACCGACCACACCCATCTCCACCAACAGCAGCAGGTACTGGTTGTCGAGGATGTGGTACTTCGGGAGGAACGTGGCGAAGCCGCGACCGAGGATCGGGGACTCGGCGAAGTAGTGCAGAGCGAATCCCCAGCTGTCTACCCGCGACTGCGCGCTGGAGTCCGTGCCGATCCCGGAGAACAGCCCGAGGATCGACCCGAGCATGCCGGGGACGGTGAGGAAGACCAGCACGCCGAGCCCGCCGCAGGCCACCATGATCGGACCGCGGGCCCGCCGCGGCCAGCCCGGGATGCAGACGATGATGCCGACGGCGGCACACACCAGCGCCGACCGCGACACGGACAGCAGGATCGCGAGCAGGATCGCGGAGGCAGGGAAGTACCGCCGCACGGGCCGCAGCTCGCGTCCGTCGATCGCGCGGGCGATGGCCATCGGCAATACCGTCGTGAGCACCACCCCGAACTCGATGGGGTGGATCGCGGTCCCGGCGGGCCGGGTGAACCCCTCCCGGGACTGCACACCGTAGATCGGCTGGGTGGCCGAGAGCCCGGGGATCTGGATGATGTCGATGAAGGTCTGGTGGAAGAAGAACTGGGCGAGCCCGAGCAGCGCCAGCAGGCCACCGGCGAGGACCACCCGGTCGAAGAGCTGCGTCAGCCGGTCGGCTCTGCCGATCATGGTCGCGCCCAGCAGCAGCAAGCCGAGCCATCCGAGGCAGGAGACGACCCCGAGCGTCGCGGTGCTCAGCTCGTCCGCACTGATCGGACGCAACGTCGCCATCACGTAGGACGCCAGAACCGCGCACAGGAGGACAAAGCCGGCCAAGGACACGCGTTCCACCCGTGCCCCTCGTGGACCGGGACTGATACCCGAGGCCGGCGTGCCGGTCGACGTCGTGCCCGTGCGTCGGGCGAGCTGGCGCACCGCGTTCCAGCCCCACCAGAGCAGCGCCGCGAAGCCGACCAGGAGCGCCGGAGAACCGGCGCCTCCGAGCGGGGCGATGATCAGTCGCGAGGGGATTGCGAAAAGCAGGAAGACGTAGATGCTCAGCAGCGAGGTCGCGTCGAAGCGATGGCGCCACCAGCGAGCCCGCGGCTCAGCGCCACTGCTCACGAAGTCACGTGTTCCCGGTCGTCAGCCGCCATCCCGGTACGCTCGTCCGCGTTCTCGGCAGCCTCCCAGGACCACTCCACCCCGGCCGTCGCTGTTGCCGGCGCGGGCTCGACGCCACCCGACCGCCGACCCGGCCGGTGCTCCCGCACCCGAGATGAACCGGAATCGCCGCGAGCTCGCCCGCGAAGCGTCGCCCGCTCCGCTCCACCATGGTCCGGTTCGTCAGGGTCCTGGCGCCGACCAGCCGTCGCCTGCGCTTCACGGCGGGGTTTGCCTTGGCCCGGCGCCGACCGGGAAGCCGGACTCGCGCCGACAGGCTGAATCTCGTCCACCGGCCCGGGTCCAGTGCCCGCCTCGGCCCAGGCATCGTCGTCCACCGTCGCCCGGCGGCGCCCCCGACGTCCGATCCGGCCGTCGCGCAGCGCGATCAGCAGCAGGGTAGCGACGAGCCCGAGACCGACCACGCCGACGGCGGCGCGCAGACGTGTCTTGTTCACCACTTGGGGCACCTGATCAGCCGTCAGCACCATCGAGGTGATCTGCGCACGGGGCACGATGTTCAGCTGGTCCTGCAGCGTCAGCAGCCGGCTAGGCACGAGGGCCGCCACCGCGTCCCGCGCCTCACGCGCCTTCGCGGCGGTCGGGGCCTCCGCGGTGATGACGAGGATCGGGCCACTGGAGTTGGCGTCCGGGGCGACCGTGACCTCGGCGTTCCGGTCGATGCCGTGGACGAGCTCGAGAGTCGACTGGTCCTGGAGTGAGACGGACAACACGTCCAACGGCTGACTGAGCCCGCTGAGCAGGAGATACGGGTTGCCCCCGGTATCGACGCTCGTCCGCGGTGGCAACAGGACGATGTTGGCCTCGTACTGATAACTCGGTGGGACGATCACCACCGCTCCTACCCCGAGTCCTACGGTGACGAGGATTCCGACGAGGGCGATCGCCCACTGTCTCCGGACGCTCGCCACGATCTCGCGCAGTTCCATGCGGCCTACTTCATGTTGCCGGGACGCAGCCGGATCGACGCCTTGACGGCGCTCTCGGCGATGTGCCCGTGATTCCCCCGAATCGGCGGCTACCTGCCCGCCTGCGCACTAGTCTAAGTGCAGTTCGTATCTCCCGCGCCGGGTTAGGTCGATGATCTCGGAGCACCGCGGTCGAGACCTGACCGACTAAGGAAGTCCTCGCCATGAAGCGGATCGCGCGGTTGCGTCACCTGATGATCGCTGCGGCGCTGCTGGCCGTCACCCTGGCCACCTGCGGTGTCGTGATCACCCGGCCCGGCGTCTACTGGGCTCGGAGCAGCGTCCTCCTGATCGCACCGGCGGTGCAGAGCCGTCCGAACAATCTGCAGGACGGCTCTGGCAGCCTCGTCTCGCTGGCGGGCATCGTCGAACGTCAGATGTCCGGTCGGTCGACGCAGTACAACCCGAACGGCCCGGACGTGACGATCGTCGACCGCGGGATCACGAACGGCATCACGGTCCGCGTGCCGAACTTCGGAGGTCAGTGGGCCACGAACTTCAGCCAGCCGGTCCTCGATGTCGAGGCGAGCGGCCCGACTCCCGAGATCGTCCAGCAGCGGATGGTCCGCACCTTCGCCGAGATCGAGGCCAAGGTCAGGGACAACCAGCAGCAGCTCGGGGTCGACGCCTCGCAGATGATCACCACCAGCATCTCCCCGCGACAGCTCCAGGTGCGTTTCAGCGACGGGTCGCGCGGCCGGGCGGCCGGAACCGTCCTGCTGATCGGCGGCGCGCTCTCGGTCGCCGCACTCCTCTCCCCTCTCCGTCGACGAACCGTCCCGACCACCGCAGGAGCCCTCGCGTGAAGACCGTGCTGATGATCTACGGCACCCGGCCCGAGGCCATCAAGCTGGCCCCGCTGGTACGCGAGCTGGAGCGCAGCGAGCACTGCCGGCCCATCGTGGCCGTCACCGGGCAGCACCGCGAGATGCTCGACCAGGTGAACCAGCTGTTCGGGATCGTCCCCGACCGCGATCTGAACATCATCGCGCCGAGGCAGACCCTGGAATCGATCACCAGCCGCGCGCTGCAGGGCCTCAGCGAGGTGATCATCGACCTGCGGCCCGACGCGGTCCTCGTCCAGGGTGACACCACCACCTGTTTCGCCGCCGCGCTGGCGGCCTTCTACCAACAGGTCCCGGTGTTCCACCTGGAGGCGGGTCTGCGCACCGGCGAGGTCTACAACCCCTTCCCGGAGGAGGTGAACCGGCGGCTGACGACCCAGCTGAGCGCGCTGCACCTCGCGCCCACCGCGAACTCGCGGGCGAACCTGCTGCGCGACAACGTCGATCTGGGGCGGATCGTGATCACCGGAAACACGGTGATCGACGCCCTGCTCGGCGTGGTAGCGGAGCCACGACCGATCACTGATCCAGTCCTCGCCCGCTGTCTGGAGGAACTCGATGGGGGGCCGTTGCTCCTCGTCACCAGCCACCGGCGGGAGTCCTGGGGCGAGCCGATGGCGCGAACGGCGGCCGCGCTGGCCGAGATCGCCGTCGCGTTCCCCGAGCTGACTATCCTGCTGCCGGCGCACCTCAACCCGGTCGTCCGGGAGGTGCTCCTGCCGCCCCTCGAGGGCCTGACCAACGTCGTGGTCACAGAGCCCTTGGCCTACAGCGACTTCTCGCAGACGCTGGCCGCCAGCACCGTGGTGCTGACCGACAGCGGTGGTGTGCAGGAGGAGGCTCCCAGTCTCGGGAAGCCGGTCCTGGTGATGCGGGAGACGACCGAGCGGCCCGAGGCGGTCGAGGCCGGCACAGTCGAGCTGGTGGGCACCGACACCCGGACCATCGTCGCTCGCGTCACCCAGCTGCTGACCGCTCCCGACGCCTACCGGCGGATGGCCCAGGCCGTGAATCCCTACGGTGACGGCAAGGCCTCGGCTCGTGCCGTCGCGGCGATCGAGCACTACTTCGGTCTCGGCCCCCGGATCGACGACTTCGACCCGGCGCCCCCGACCGCCTGACCATCGCCGCAGAGGCAGCGCAGGGAACGCCGAGAGCGGGCAGCCGATGACTGCCCGCCCTGCGCGTTGCACGCCCGAGGTCAGCGCCGGAGGACACCCTGCGTGTCGAACACGACCTTGCCCTCCAGGAGGTTGCGGGAGAGCGCCCGGAACTGGTCGTGCTCGACCAGCATCACGACGATGTCCGCACCAGTGATCGCGGCGGTCGCCCGCTGAAGCCTCACGTTCGACCGGTCGGCGAGCTCGCGCGGCAGCTCCTCGACGTAGGGGTCGCAGACCATGATCTCCGCGTCGGGAAGCGACTCGGCGATCAACGACACGACCTCGCGGGCCGGGCTCTCCCTGACGTCGTCGACGTTCGCCTTGAAGGTGAGCCCGAGGCAGGCGATCACCGGGTCGCGGAACCGCGCCGCCCGACGGGCCACCTGGGCGGCGACGTGGTGGGGCTTGCTGTCGTTCACCTCACGGGCGACCTTGATCAGCTTAGACAGGCCCGGCGCGGCGCCCACGATGAACCACGGATCGACGGCTATGCAGTGACCACCCACACCGGGACCCGGCGTCAGGATGTTGACCCGGGGATGCCGGTTCGCCATCCGGATGACTTCCCAAACGTCCAGCTGCAGCGAGTCGCAGATCAGCGACAGCTCGTTGGCGAAGGCGATGTTGACGTCGCGGTAGGAGTTCTCGACGAGCTTGGCCATCTCGGCGCTGGCCGCGTCGGTCAGCAGGATCTCGCCCTGGCAGAACACCCGGTAGATCGCGGCCGCCTTCTCCGCGCAGCGCGGGGAGATGCCACCGACCACCCGGTCGTTGGTGATCATCTCGACCATGATCCGGCCCGGCAGGACGCGTTCGGGACAATGGGCCAGAAACACGTCGGGGATCCCCTCCGTGGCGTGCGGCATCCGCAAGTCGGGACGCAGCTCACCGAGCCACCGGCTCACGGTCTCGGTGGTGCCCGGCGGTGACGTCGACTCGATCACCACCACCTCACCGCCGCGGAGCTTGGGCGCCACCGACTCGACCGCCGAACGCACGTAGCTCAGATCCGCGGTGTGGTCGGGGTTGAACGGCGTCGGGACGGCGATGATGTAGGCGTCGGCACTGGGGACTTCGGTGGTCGCCTTCAGGCGGCCCATGGCCACCGCGCCGGTCACACCGACGGCGAGGTCGGGCTCCACGAAGGGGACCTGACCGTGCTCCACCGCGTCGACCGTGGCGGGGTTCACATCGACGCCGACGACGTCGACGCCGCGGGTGGCCAGCACGACCGCGGTGGGAAGGCCGATGTAGCCGAGGCCGACGACGGCGACCCGGCCGGAGAATGTCGCGCTCATGAACGTTCCTTCGTGATCTTGCGGCCGATACCGCCGCGGTTCCTGTATTCCTGCACCACCAAGCCGACGAAACGGGAGTTGGTGTTCAAGTAGCGGCGCCAGAGCCGGCTCGGCTCCTGCTTCAACCGGTAGGCCCACTCCATCCCGACCCGCTGCCACAGCTGCGGCGCCCGCTGCGTCACCCCGGCGAGGACGTCGAACGAGCCGCCGACCCCGTGCAGCACGGGGACGTCGAGCTGCGACCCGTAGGTGCCGAGAAAGATCTCCTTCTTCGGCGAGGTGATACCGAGGAAGAGCATGTCGGCCCCGGCCTCGCGGATCTTGGCGGCGACTCCGGCGCTCTCATCCTCGGTGAAGTAGCCGTCCCGGCTGCCCACCACCCGTGCACCGGGGTAGCGCTGGTTGATCACCGCCACCAGCTTCTCCAGCACCTCCGCTCTGGCGCCGAGCAGGTAGACCGACCGGTGCTCCGCGTCGGCCAGAGCCAGAAGCTCCTGGAAGATGTCGATCCCGGCCACCCGCTCGGGCAACCGCTGCTTGAGCACGACGCCGGCCCAGACCACCGACTGACCGTCGGCGAGGACCAGATCGCACTCCATCAACGACTCGCGCAGCGACGCGTCGGTGCGCAGGTTGATCACCTTAGCCGCGTTGACCACACCGATCAGCAGCCGCTGCCGGTTCTCGATGGCGCGACGGGAGTACCAGATCACGTCGTCGAGCGTCAGGGCGTCGATCTTGAGGCCGAACATCTGCCGGGCCGGGGCGGCCGGCTTAAGCACGGGAGTCCGCCCCGCTGATCGCCGAGAGCGCCCCGGTGCCGGACCAGGCGTACAGCAGCCAGCCCAGCTCGTAGGGGCGGCACTCGTAGTCGATCGGGCCCGGCGGGAGCAGCCGGTCCAGCAGTGGAAGCGTCGATCCGGGTCGTCTCGACGTCAGGGTCGCGGCGAGCCCGCGAGCCAGCTTGCGCGGTTCGCGTCGCCCGACCTTGCGCCAGATCACCCCTAAACGCTCCGACACCAGGTCCGCGAGCGCCTCCGGGTGGTTGTCGATCCAGCCGAGGCCGCGGGCGATGGCCGCGGAGTGGTTGGCCCCACCCGCCTCGGCCAGATCGAGCAGGGCCATCGGCGCCATCGCGTGCTGGTGCACGCTGTAGACCGGGAAGCGCTCGACGACTGCATCGCTCCGGGCGTCGTAGTGCCACCACCACTGGCCCTGCTTGCCCTGCAGGGCGACGATCCGTTCGGCGCAGGCGTCGGCCCGCTCCAGAGCGGCCGGGTTGCCGGTGAGCAGGTGCAGCCGGGCCAGCGCCTGGATCGGGTAGACCTGGTCGGCGAAGCACCCGACGTGCGAGCGGACGCCCTTCTGGGGTAGCGGGGACAGGACGTGCGGGAACAGACCGCCCGGACCCTGCGCCGCCGACAACCGCCGCTCGATCTTGCGGGTGAGATCGTCGAGCTTGGCCAACCGCGACGCGCTGACGGCCGCGGTCAGCGCCCAGGAGCACTCGACGACGTCGATCGGGTGCGAGCTCGAGATCCGACGGTCGATGTGCAGGAACAGGTCCTCAGCGAAGTGGTGCCCCACTTCCGCCGCCGCCCAGGCCGCCAGAGCCACCGCGCCAAGATCCTCGACCCGGAGTGCCCGCTCGATGACCAGCGCCGTCAGACCGCGGGCATCGTCACCGTTCAGGATCTGCCGCTGCTGCGCGATCGGCAGCAGGCCGATCCCGAGAGCGGCGATGGCGGCGTACCGCAGGCTGTCGCCCTCGGGCCGGATGTCCGGTCCGGTGTCCGAGCGGAAGCCCCGGACCGTCTGCGGAAAGCTCCGGCGCTCCCGTTCGTACATCCGGCCGAGACCGGTGACGGCGACGGCCGCCAACCGGTCGAGACGGTCGGCGACACCCTGGGTGTCGACCGCGCGCTCGAAGCGCTGAACCCGGCCGGGCTGGATGGACCCCCAGTCCACCTCAAAGTTGTTCGAGTGCTTGCTCGAGTCAATAGTCATGTGAATCCCCCCGATTCAGACAACTGCCGCATTCACGAATGCGTTGGAGCCGAGGCCACCTCGGCCGTTCCTGCTGCCGGCACGGCCGGTGTCACATCCGGACCACCGCCGGCGAGTCGGCACCCGGAATCAGCACCCGGGGCGGCCGGCTGCCGTCGATCGGGGCCACCCAGACGTCGGACGTGGTCGCCTGCGAGCCGCCGCGGGGCATCCCGTAGAGGACGTGGCTGTCGTCGAGCCACTCCATCTGGTCGTCCGCGCTGCGGGTCTCGTCGAGCAGGGTCTCTTGGCCGGTGGCCAGGTCGAGCACGGCCAGCCGCCAGACGCCGGGCGTCCGGTTGCCGAGCCGCTTCTTGTAGGCCACGTGCTTCCCGTCGGGTGAGAGCGACGGACACTCGGCGTCGGTGCGGAGCGCCTGCATGGTCCGCTTCGCCAGCGATCCCCGGACCAGCCAGGTGGTGCCGTTCGACGCCGCCGTCGCGTAGAAGGTGTCGTCGTCCGGTGCGAACGTGACCCCCCAGTAGTTGCGGTCCGCGGCGACGAGCTGCTGGCCGTCGGGCAACGTGGTGGTGAACGTCTCGAGATTTCCCAGGCTGCGGCCGTCCCGACGGACGATCGTCGAGGTCGAGAAGCTGGCCTGCGCGTAGGAGTGCCCGGTGACGAAGGTGGTGGTCGACACCAGGGTGCCGTCGGGCGACATCCGGGCCCGGCTGGGCAGGCCGGCCAGCGGGGTGTTGGTGATCTTCGTCATCGTGGCGTCCAGACCGAGCAGGGCGTAGGTCTGGACGACGCCGCGGTCGGCGCTGACGCAGACGCCGGCGGTCCGGGTGGCGTAGACCCGTTCGCAGCTGAGCGGGGAGAACGCCCGCGGCCCACCCGGGGCGTCCAGCGGGACCGCGGCGAGCTGGTCGTAGCCGGTGCCGAGCAGGGTGCTGCGGAAGACGATGTGCGGGCCGCGGAGCACGGCCGCCAGGTCGAGCGACGGAGCGGCCGACCCGGTGACCGAGGGGGCGGCCATGGCCCGGTCGAGCCCCCGCGCGTACAGGAAGTACCCGCCCGCCACCACCAGGCACAGCACGGTGACGCCGGTCAGCACGATGATCTTGATCCGGTTCACTCCGCACCACCCGACGCCGGGACGGCGGTGCGACCGAGCAGCGGTCGGAGCGCCCAGCCCGCGACGACCACGGCGACCCCGAGCACCACTGCCATCGCGGTGACCGCGTCGGAGCGGGCGGTGAGCTGCCAGAGCAGCCCGAAGCCGATCGAGCAGACGAAGCGGGCGAGCGCGACCACCGTCTGCGCCGCGGCGATCCCGCTGGCCCGGTGCTGCTCGGCGACCACCCGGGCGGTCAGCGCGGACAGGACACCGTCGGTGGCGGCGTAGAAGGCCCCGAGCAAGACGAGGTCCAGGATGGCGCCGGGCGTCCCGACCAGGTGGGCACCGATCAGCAGGTAGGCCGCGAGCAGCAGCAGGTGGCCGACCAGGAACACCGTGCCGCGCCCCACCCGGTCGGAGAGCCGGCCGAGCGGGACGGCGAGGAGCAGGTAGACCGCGTTGGTGCCGACGAAGAGCAGCGGGAAGTACTGCGTGGCCAGCGATCCCCCGTCGGCGAGGGCCAGGTAGATGAAGCCGTCGCCGATGGTGGCGACGCCGAGCACGGCGGCGGCGACGAGCACCCGGCGCAGGCCGGGACGCAGGAAGTCGGCTCGGCGGAGGGCGATCCGCGGCCCCGGCGACGGCTCCGCCCGGCGCTCGCTGCGGAGGTCGGGGACGATCAGCGCCAGCGCCACCACGCCGATGATCGCGAACGCGGTGCTGATCACGAAGACCGCGTGGTAGCCGCCGAGCCCGAGCGGGATCGCGGCCAGCACGGCGAAGGCGATCAGCGGGCCGATCAGCGCGCCGGCGGTGTCGAGCGCACGGTGCACGCCGAAGTTGCGCCCCAGCCGGTGCGGCTCCGACGCGGTCACGATCAGCGCGTCCCGCGGCCCGGTGCGGAGCCCCTTGCCCAGCCGGTCGACCGCGATCACCCCGGTCAACGAGCCGAAGCCGGTGAAGGCCAGCAGGCCGAACTTGGAGACCGCCGAGACCAGGTACCCGGCGAAGGCGACCCACTTCGGGCGCCGGGTGCGGTCGGCCCACCAGCCGCCGAGCAGCCGCACGGCGGCCGAGGTGCCCTGGTAGATCGCGTCGATGAAGCCGTACGCGAGCGGCCCCATCCCCATGATCGCGGTGATGTAGAGCGGCAGCACCGCCGAGACCGACTCCGACGAGACGTCGGTGAGCAGGCTGACCACCCCGAGGGCCAGCACGGTGCGGGGCACGGCTCCGCGGCGCAGCCGGGCGCGTGGGGTGGCGACACGCCCCGGACGGTCGACGACCGCGGCGCCGTCGGCCTCGGGACCGGCGTCCTCGGTCTCCGGGACGCCGCGCAGGGTGATGTACATGATCAGCCGACGGGCTCGAGCCGATCCCCGACCGTGGCCCAGCGGCGCCCGCAGCGGCAGGCCGGCCGGCCGTCGGGCGCGTCGGGCAGCCGGAGGCCGCAGTCGCAGGCCCAGCCGATCCGCCGGGCCGGGTTGCCGACCACGAACGCCCGGTCGGGCACGTCGGCGGTGACCACCGCGCCGGCCCCGACGAACGCGTCCGCCCCGATGGTCGTGCCGCAGACCACGGTGACCCGGGCGCCGAGGGTGGCGCCGGACCGCACCAGCGTCGGGAGCAACGCGTCGCCGTGCCGCTTGATCCGCGCCCGCGGGTTCAGGTCGTTGGTGAAGGTCACCCCGGGGCCGAGGAAGACGTCGTCCTCGACGGTGACGCCGTCGAAGATCATCACCTGATTCTTGATCGTGACCCGGTCCCCGACCACGGCCCCGGTCTCGACGTAGGCCCCGTCGCAGACGTTGCAGTCGCGACCCACCACGGCACCCTTGAGCACGTGGGCGAACGCCCACACCCGGGTCCCGCTCCCGACTGTGTCGCTCTCGCACGCTCCCAAG
This sequence comes from Microlunatus kandeliicorticis, assembly GCF_014137855.1. Lineage (GTDB taxonomy): Bacteria > Actinomycetota > Actinomycetes > Propionibacteriales > Propionibacteriaceae > Microlunatus > Microlunatus kandeliicorticis. The sequence goes on along the minus strand of NZ_JACGWT010000001.1, from coordinate 311,117 downwards.
GCGTGCACGAACACCTCGGCGTTCTCCGCCATCTGTCCCGCTCCTGTGTCCCCCCGGACCTCCGGAAGATTCCGGAGGAAACCGGACGACTAGGGGGTTCGATGGCAGATGGTGAATCCGTCAGGAGCCCGAGTACGTCCGGTAACGGCAACATCGTGCCAGCGATCCGCGCCGCGCAAGCGGATGACGAAGAATCTCCTAGGACAACTCAGCTGCGCAGCTTTCTCACGCTCCGCGAGTCGTGCTTCTGCCGCGGGCCGCGAGCCCGGCCACGACGTTCGAGCCAGAAGTCGCACCGGCGGCGGCCCCCCTCCGCACCCCGCGGGTCCAGCCACGGAGGCGCGCTCGACGGCCGGCCAGGTCCTCACAGAGGAGCGCGTAGGCGGAAGCAACCTCGTCCCAGTCGTAACGTCGCGCGGCTGACTGCAGCAGAAGGCCGCGGTCCGTGACTCGAGACGGCTGGGCCTCCGCTGCTTCGACGAGGGCGGCGACGTCGTCAGGAGTTCGGAAGTAGTCACCGAACTGCTCGAGCACCTCCCGGTTGAACCCGACGTCGTAGGCGATCGTGTACGCAGCTGCCCCGGCTGCCCGAAGCAGCGACGGGTTGGTGCCACCGACCGAGTGCCCGTGGAGATAGGTGAGTGCACCGGCATAGAGCTGATCGAGCTGCTCCTGGTCCCAGATCCCGCCGAGGAAGCGGACGCGGCGATCCGCAGCCGCGCGGACCGCCTGGGTGTAAGACGCCGAGTAGGGAGCGGAACCTACCACCACGAGCGGGAGCTCGGCCCGACTACGAACATAACCCTGCACGATCTCGAGCACGTGGTTCTCAGGTTCGAAGCGGGCAACCAGGAGATGGAACTTGCCTGCCGGCAGATCGAGGTCGTCGAGCCTACCGAGATCGCTCCGGTCGGTGATCGGCGCCCCGTAGGCGATCAGGCGGGTTTCGACGCCGAACTCCGAGTTGTAGTACTCGACGATGCCGGCGGCGTCGGCGATCAGCGCGTTCGACCAGCTCACCGCAAGACTCTCGGCCGCTCGGTAATAGCGGGCACCCAAGCCTGACCACTTGGCGCGTTTCCACTCCAGCCCGTCGACGTGTGTGGCGACCGGGATCCGTCGCGCCCGGAGCACAGGCAGGAGAGGGGCGTTCGCCGCGTTGAAGACCAAGGCGACATCACTCCCTGACAGAGCAGGGTGGAGCACTGACCGTGCTGTGTGGCTCAGAGTCTCGAGAGCACGTCGGTGAACCGCCGGGAGCCAGACGAGCTCCATCCCACGGTAGCGGGCGGGCTGCTCTCCAACCGGGTCCTCTGCGTGTCCGTTACCGGACCGACAGAACACCACGACCTGGTGGCCTGCCTCGGCCAGCCGTGAGCCGACCTCCTCGACACATGTCTCGAATCCGCCGTAGCGAGCGGGTACTCCTCGCGTCCCGATCATGGCGATGCGCACGAACGTCCTCCCCTGGCCAGCTCCACGGCCCGACGGTGACGCCACCGCATCCCGACCCGGGGCCGGGGCGGGTGCCGTGGCACCGTCGCACCAATGCGCCGGACATGTGCGTCGACGTCCTCGTGCTGGCCACGGTGCGCGGCGGGGGGACAGAAGCTCGCGAGCCGTCCTTGATCCTCGACGGGAGGTCGAAAAGGGATCGAACGGTCCACCCGGCGACTCCGGCAAGGCCGCCGAGTGAAGCACGAGTGTACCGAAGGCGCAGTGCCGCCGACCGGACAACGGGTGGCACGCGTCAGACGGCAGACGATCGTTCACGGGTGGGGCCTCCGCACCGACCCGCACCGGATTCAGCAGCCGCAGCCGGTGATCGCGGCGGTGACCCGCTGCAGGTAGACCTCGGCCGCGTAGTCGGTGGTGGTGTCGTTGATCACCAGGTCGAACACGGCGGTGGCTCCGCTGCGGGTGCGGACGTAGCCCGCGAGCGCGTGCACCCCGGTCAGCGTGCCGGTCTTGGCCCGGACCAGCCCGAGGGCGGCACCGGTGCCGCTGGCCACGTACCGGCCGTGGCTCTGCAGCAGGCTGCCGGCCGCACCGGCCACCGGCATCCCGGTGAGCACCGGGCGGAGCGCGGGATCGGCGAGCGTCCCCTCCCCCGCGGCGATCCCGATCACCTTGACCATCGTGTCGGGTGCGACCCGGGTCTGCCGGGTCAGCCCGCTGCCGTCCCAGATCACCGTGCCCGGCACCCAGACCCCGAGCTTGACCAGGGTGGCGTGCACCGCCTTCTGGCCGCCGGTGAAGCTGCCGGGCTGGCCGGCGGCCAGCGCGGCCTGCCGGAACACCACCTCGGCGGCGTCGTTGTCGCTGAAGGTCAACAGCCGCTCGACGATCATCGACAGCGGCAGCGACCGGATCGAGGCGATCACCCCGGTCGGCGCGGCCGCCGATCCCGGGGCGTCCGCGCTCGACGGCGTGCCGGTGACCTCGATCCCCTGCTTCTCGAGATAGCCGGCGAAGTCCTTGGCCGCCTCCAGCGGCGGGTCGGAGACCCGCGGTCCCGGGCTGTACCCCGTGACCCGTCCTTCGTCGGCCCACAATGCGCTGATCGGGCTGACCTGGTCGCTGTACGTCGCCGGCCACTTCGGGTTCCACGACGGCCCGCTGAACAGGCTGTCGTCGTAGCCGAGGCTGACCGTGGTCAGCTTGCGGGCCTTGAGCGCCGTCGCGGTGCTGGCAGCCAGCTGCTGGAGCGACGGCCGGGCCGGATAGCTGGAGCTGTCGGTCTTCGCCGCCAGGTAGGGGTCGCCGCCGCCGACCAGCACCACCCGCTTGCCGCTCAGCGTGACCGAGGTGGTGAAGCGGTGGTCGGGGCCGAGCAGGTCGAGCGCCGCCGTGGTGGTGAGCAGCTTGGTGGTCGACGCGGGCGCGAACCCGGTGCGGCCGTTCTGGGACCAGGCGACCTTGCCGCTGGCCAGGTCGGCGACCGCGATCCCGACCTTCCCCTTGAGCCCCTTGGTGCTGACCGACCGGATCCGGTCCGCGAGCTCCGAGCCGTCGAGCCCGGCGTCGCCGCTGACCGGGGCCAGCACCGGGGCGGGCGTGTCCGGACCCCCGGACGGCAGCGCCGGGCTGGGCACACCGGTCGGCGTCCCGGACGCGACCGCCGACGGTCCGCCGGTCGCGCCGGTGCTCGTCGCGGACGGCCGGGTGCCGGCGATCTCGCCCGCTCGCCCGGTCGGGACGATCCCGGTCAGCAGGCCCGCGACGACGAGCGCGGCGACGGCCACCAGCACGCCCGCGGCGATGCCGAGGCGGCGCACCCGGGGTCCGGCCACTCGTCTCCGTCCGTCGCTGCTGGACCGGACCCGGCTCCCTGTGGAGGTGGTCCCGCCGGCCGCGGTCTCGGTTCGGTTCCCGGGGGCGGCTGCCGATAAGGTCAGCCGAGGGGTACCTCGGGTTCGCACATCATAAGAGAGGTCAGCCGTGAGCAGTCACAACATCGGTGCACCGTCCAAGCCGAGCAAGCCGCTGAGCGGTCTGACCTTCGATGTCACCGTCGAGATCCCGAAGGGCAACAAGAACAAGTACGAGGTCGACCACGAGACCGGGCGGATCCGGCTCGACCGCACGCTCTTCACCTCCACCGCCTACCCGGCCGACTACGGCTTCATCGAGGGCACGCTCGGGCAGGACGGCGACCCGCTCGACGCGCTCGTGCTGGTCTCCGAGCCCACCTTCCCCGGCTGCCTGATCAAGTGCCGGGCGGTCGCGATGTTCCGGATGACCGACGAGGCCGGGGGCGACGACAAGGTGCTCTGCGTCCCGGCCGACGACAGCCGGCGCGACCACGTCAGCGACCTCGGCGACGTCCGGCCGTACCTGCTGCTGGAGATCGAGCACTTCTTCACCGTCTACAAGGACCTCGAGCCGGGCAAGTCGGTCGAGGGCGCCACCTGGACGGGGGTCGAGGAGGCCGAGGCCGAGGTGCGCGCCAGCTTCGAGCGGGCGAAGGCCGCCGGTCATCACTGATCCGGCCCTCGCCGACCGGCTGACCGGGGGTCTCCGGTGCGGTTGCTGATCCTGGTCGAGCCCTCGGCCAACCGTGTCTACGCCCAGCAGGCCCCTGCGCTGGCCGCCGCCGAGCTGACCGTGCTCGGCGGGTCCGCCGTCGGCTCCGCCACGCCGGTGACCGTCGCCGGAGTCGACTACCTCGAGGTCGAGACCGGGCTCGACGAACCGCGGGCCGCCGAGCTGGCCGCCCGGTCGAGCGTCTGCTTCGCCGTCTACGTCCGCGAGGGCGACCTCCTGCGCCCGGTCGAGCGGCCGGTGCTCGACCACTTCGAGGACGACCTGGTCACCATCCCGAAGTACCCGGGCAAGACCAACGAGCAGTTCACCCGGTTGCTGGTCGGCCTCGCCGCGGCGTCGGCCACCCGCCCGCTCGACGACGCCGTGCTGCTCGATCCGCTGTGCGGCCGCGGCACCACGCTCAGCACCGGGCTGCGGCAGGGGTACGACGTCGCCGGCGTCGAGACCGACGGCAAGGCGGTCGAGGCCTATGCCGCGTTCCTCAAGACCTACCTGCGCCGCAAGCGGCTCAAGCACCGCTGCGAGCTGCACCCGGTCCGCCGCGAGGGCCGGAGCCTCGGCCGGCGGCTCGAGGCCGAGGTCACCTCACCGGTCGACGGCCGGAAGCTCGACCTCGAGGTGTTCACCGGCGACGCCCGCGACTCGGCCGCGCTGTTCGGCCGGCGCCGGTTCGACCTGGTGGTCACCGACGCGCCCTACGGCGTCGCCCACGGCAGCACCAGCGGGAGCACCACCGGGAAGCGACGGAGCCGGTCGGCCGCCGACCTGCTCACCGAGGCGCTGCCGGTGTGGGCGGGTCAGCTCAAGAAGGGCGGCGCGCTGGCGCTGAGCTGGAACACCTACGGGATGACCCGCGAGGCGCTGAGCGCGGTGGCCGTCGACGCCGGTCTCGAGCCCCGGGACGACGACGCGTACCTGCAGTTCGCCCACCGGGTGGACGCCTCGATCCACCGCGACGTCTTCGTGGCGGTGCGCCCGGCCTGAGCCGGCTCAGGCGAAGCGGTCGGCGATCCAGGCCAGCCGCGCGCCGAGCTGGTAGGGGCCACCGCCCTCGTGCCCGTTGTGGCTGTAGACCGCGATGTGCTTGTCGGTCTGCCCGGTGCGCTCGGCGTAGGCGTGGTAGGCGGCGAAGACCGTCGACGGCGGGCAGACCGGGTCCATCAGCGCGGCCGAGAACAGCGTCGGCGCGTCCGCCCGGCGGGCCAGGTTCACGCCGTCGAAGTACGAGAGCGTCCGTTCGGCGGCCGGTACCTGGTCACGCCAGCCCGCCAGGAACTGGGTGATCTCGCCGTAGGGGTGGGCGTCGGTCAGCGCGACCGCGCGCCGGAAGTGGCACAGGAACGGGACGTCCGGTGCGGAGCCGAGCAGCCGGATGCCCACCCGGGGCGCGAGGCCGGCCGCGGCGATCGACAGGCCGCCGCCCTGGCTCGCGCCGGTGACCAGCAACCGGCCGGGGTCGACCAGCGGGCTGGTGGCCGCGGTCTGCAGCGCGCGGACGGTGTCGACGTAGACCCGCCGGTAGTAGTAGGTGTGCGGGTCGGCGATGCCGGCGGTCATGAAGCCCGGCGAGTGGTGGATGCCGGCCTCGGGCGCGTCGTCGGGGGTCGGGTCGACGCCGCCGGTGCTCCAGCCCTGGCCGCGGGTGTCCATGATCAGGTGCGCCCAGCCGGCCTGGGCGTACACGGTGTCGGCGTACGGCAGCCCGCGGCTGCCTGAGTAGCCCTGGAACTGGACCACGCAGGGCAGCCCGGCGCCGGGCTGGGTGCCGGCGGGAACGTGCAGCCAGGCGCGCACCCGGGTCCCGCCCCAGCCGGTGAAGACGACGTCGTAGCTGTCGATCAGCGCCAGGTGGTTGTCGATCGGGGTGAACGTCGGATCGAGGTCGAGCCGGTCGACGGTCGCGAGCGTCTCGTCCCAGAACGCGTCGAAGTCCGCGGGCTCGGCCACCTCGGGCCGGTACTCCTGCAGGGCGTCCAGATCCAGTTCCACCAGGGCCACGCGCGGCAGCCTAACGACGCCGGTCCGGCCAGGGCAGCCGGGTCAGCGGGCAGCCGGGTCAGCGGCGCTCGGCGGCCACCGTCGCGATCAGCCGGACCAGCTCGTCCTGGCGGGCGGTCTTGACCAGCTGTGCGCGGGCACCGGCCCGGAGCGCCGCGTCCACCACCGCGTCGGACTCGAACTGGGTCAGCAGGATGACGGCCGGGCCGTCCGCAGCGCCACTCAGCGCGCCGATCACCCGGTGCTGGTCGAGGTCGGGCATCGCGAAGTCGAGCAGCACGACGTCCGGGCGGGCCGCAGCGGCGCGGGCGACGACCGCGGCCCCGTCGTCGGCCTCCGCCACCACCTCGAGCCCGGGCTCCGACCCGAGCCGGCCGACCATCAACATCCGGGCGAGCGGGTCGTCGTCGGCCACCAGGACCCGGATCGGTGCGTCCACGGCACGAGGGTAAGCGGGTCACGGGGACCCGTGCCGTCGGGTTGGATGGACGGGTGACCGCACCCACCGCGTCCCGCACCCTCCTCCTGCTCCGGCACGCCGACGCCGAGGAGGTCGGTGGCGGACGCGACCGGGACCGCCCGCTCAGCGCGCACGGCCGCGGCCAGGCGGCGGCCGTCGGCCAGGTGCTCCGCGCCGCAGGGCTGCTCCCCGACCGGGTCCTCTGCTCCCCGTCGCTGCGCACCCGCCAGACCCTCGAGGGCCTCGGGCTGCCCGGGCTCGACCCGGCCTCCGAACGGGTCGAGCTCGCCGACGCCGTCTACGAGGCGGGCAGCGACACGCTGCTCGAACTCGTCCGCGCTCTGCCCGCGGACGTCCGCACCGCCCTGGTGGTCGGCCACGCCCCAGGCGTCCCGCAGCTCGCGCTCGACCTGGCGGGACCGGGGTCGGACGCGGAGCTGCTGGGGCAGCTCGAGAGGCGTTTTCCCACCGCGACCCTGGCCCGGATCACCGTCGAGGACGCTTGGTCGCACCTGGATCAGGGACAGCTGATCTTCTTGCGCTTCGGCTGACCGGCTCTGAGCCGGTCCATTCGCCGCGAAAAAGCGATCGGGCAAAGTTCCTGAATATTTGCTGAAGCAGCACTGAATGCGGGAATTACCTTTCCTCAGACGGCGGCACTCCGGGCGTGTGTCCTCGGCCACAGCCCACGTTCCCCGAGAAAGAGCCGGTGCGCGGGTGCGCTCCGTGTTCCCTACCCCAGCGAGGGCCGGGATTTCTGTGCACACAGCGATTCCGGTCCACCCGGTGCGCGATCTTGCGACCTCGGAACCACCGGGGGCCGGCTGTCGCGAGCTGTCCTGCCCGTGAACGACACGCGGCGATCACGAAACGTCGCGTCAACCTCTGGACGTCGTCCCCCTGTCCGGTAATATTCATGGCGTTCACGGGGGAACGTTCGAAGCCTTGGGGGCCTCGACGGTGGGATGGGACCACCGGCCACACTCTTGACACCGCTCAAGCGGCTGTTTCCGCGTGCACGAGTCGAATATCTGCTCCGATATTCGACTTGGGGGACAACGGGGGAAACAGTCGAATGCGAAGCCTTGCCGGTGAGTCGCGTTCAGGCCCGGAGACGGTTGGGGATACCGCCTCCGCACTGGACCGCTCGATCACTGCCCGGACCGACCACGCCCTGGACGAGCTCTCCGAGCTCGACCGGGAGGACATGCTCGGGACCGCGGCGCCGTTGCTGCCTGCCCCCGCTCCGTCGAGCGGGCGCACCAGTCGTTTCACCACCTGGACCCGGCGCTACGTCGCGGCCACCGTGCTGGCCGACGTGGCCGTCGGACTGATCGCCGTGCTCGTCGCGACCCACGTGCTCGAGGCGCTCGACCGTCCGTTCTGGCCGGTCTCGATCGCGCTGCTCGCGGGGGCCGTCGCCTGGCCGGTCGCCATCGCCTCGGCCCACGGGTACGAGCGCCGCAAGGTCGGCGTCGGTGGCGACGAGATGCGGGCCGTGCTCCGCGCGGCGATCGTGCTCGTGGTGCTCACGGCCCTGCCGGCCGGCCTGTTCGACCTCCGCTCGTTTCTCGCGCTCGCGGTCTTCACCGCGCTGCCGGCGATGCTCGGGAGCATCGGCGTCCGCTACGTCGGCCGCAAGATCCTGCACCGCCGCCAGCGCAGCGGCCTCAGCGTGCGACGTGTCGTCGTGGTCGGCAGCCTCTGGTCGACCGCCGACCTGGTCGGTGTGCTGGGCCACGCCACCCACAACGGCATGCAGGTCGTCGGTGTGTGCGTTCCCGCCGCGGAGGCGGCCCGAGCCGCCGAGCTCGGACTCACCGTGCTCGGCGACCTCGACCACGTCCCCGCCGTGATCCGTGAGTTCGGCTGCGACGCGGTCGCGGTCACGGGTGGTGAGGCCACGCGGCACAACTACCTGCGCGAGCTCGCCTGGTCGCTCGAGGGCGAACGGGTCGAGCTGCTGGTGCACCCCGGCCTGGTCGAGGTGGCCGGCCCGCGCATGCACATCCGCCCGTACGTCGGTCTGCCGTTGCTGCACATCGACCAGCCGCACTTCGCGGGCTGGCGCCGAGTGTTCAAGCGGCTGGTCGACATCGTGCTGACCGGGATCGGCCTGCTGCTGATCTCCCCGGTGCTGCTGGCGATCGCGGTGGCGGTCAAGCTCGAGGACGGCGGCCCGGTGCTGTTCCGCCAGACCCGGGTCGGTCTCGACGGCCGCACGTTCACCATGCTCAAGTTCCGCTCGATGGCCGTCGACGCCGAGCAGCGGCTGGCCGCTCTGCTGGAGCAGAACGAGGGGGCCGGCCCGCTGTTCAAGATGGTCGACGACCCGCGGGTGACCCGGGTCGGTCGCTTCCTCCGCAAGTTCAGCCTCGACGAGCTGCCGCAGCTCTTCAACGTGCTGGCCGGCTCGATGTCGCTGGTCGGGCCCCGCCCGCCGCTGCAGTCCGAGGTGGACGCCTACGCCCGCGACGCCCGGCGCCGGCTGCTGGTGACCCCGGGACTCACCGGGCTCTGGCAGGTCAGCGGCCGCTCGCTGCTGAGCTGGGAGGAGACGGTCCGTCTCGATCTCCGCTACGTCGAGAACTGGTCGCTCACGCTGGACCTGTTGATCCTGTGGAAGACGGTCTTCGCGGTGCTCGCCCGCCGCGGGGCCTACTGATCGGGTCGCTCACCGGGTCGACCGGGGACAGCGCTGTGGGCCGCGACCAGAGGTCGCGGCCCACGGTGCTCCCCGGGTCCGGGTCTCGCCCTTGTCACCCGGACCCTGGGCGACCGCCCTTCCTGCGGTCGCCGCTCTGGGCCGGACCGGTCGGGTCAGACCGGTCGGCGTCCGGAGATCAGCGGCCCGGGCCGAACGCGCCCGGGAGGAGCTGGCCGGCGATCCCACCGAGCAGCCCGGCGATGTCGCCGGGCAGCGAGTCGGCGAGTCCGGTCGGCGCGGCGGCGAGTCGGTAGTCACCCGCACTCGGGTCGACGAAGCTGGCCGCCGGGTTGTTCGCCCAGACGCTCCCGCCCTCCAGGCCGGTCGCCTGCTGGAAGCCGGCGAGGGTCTTGTAGAGCGTCGTCCCGCTGGTCTGCCACCAGACGTAGTTCGGGGTCTGGCCGGCAGCGCCGGCGTAGACCACGTTGTGGTCCATCCGGGTGATCATGGCCGCGGCGACGGCCGGCGACGCCGGCTGCCCGTTGACCTGGGTGCTGATCTTGAAGCTGTAGTTCTGGGTCCCCCAGAGCACGTTGCCGACGAGCTCGGTGGCGGTGGTGTCCGGACCGACGTTGGTCCAGCCACCGACCCCGTACTGGCGGGTGTCGTCGTAGACCCAGATCCCGTTGTTGTTGTTGATCATCGTGTTGTTGTAGACCCGGGTGTGGGCCGACCCGACCACGATGCCGTAGTTGTTGTTGACCACGAGGTTGGCCGCGATCACGCCCCGGTCGGACACCTCGTAGAAGATGCCGCGGTTGTTCTGGTTGCGGACGACGTTGTAGGTGATGTTGACGTCGACACAGGCCAGGTCGCACCAGATGCCGTTGGCCGGGCCGCCCGAGTTCTCGACCAGGTTGTTGGTGATGGTGGCGCCCTTGATCTGGGTCAGCTTGAGCGCGGCCTGCCCGCAGGACGCCGCGCACTTCTCACCGAAGCCCTCGGCGTTGTTGTGCTCGAAGACGTTCGAGTCGATCACCAAATTGTTCACCGGGCTGGAGGCGCTGCTGTACTGCCAGAGCCCGGTGTAGCCGTTGTCGGCGAACACGTTGTGCCGCAGGGCGGAGCCCTCGACCGGGTTGTACAGCATCACCCCGCCCGCCGCGTTCTGGCTGAACACGTCGTTCTCGAAGACGGCCATCGAGGAGCCGACGTAGACCGCCGCCTGGGTCAGGTTGTTGTACTCGTTGGTGGCGTACTTGCGGAAGCCGATGCCGCGGATGGTGTAGCTGGTCTTGTTGGCCAGGATCATCGCGATGGGCCGCTTCGTCACCTCGATCTGGTGACCGGCCGGGTTGAACCCGAGCACGACCTTGCGGTTCGTCCAGTCGTAGACGAAGGAGCTCGGGGTCAGCTGGGAGACGTCGGCGACCTGACGGAGCTGGACGCCGTCGACGAAGACCATTTGCGGGTCCATGGCCATCGGGTTCGACGGGTTGTTCGCGTTGTCGTAGTGCGCGCAGGGGCCGTTGTTCGGCGAGACCGACTGGTCGGTGAGGGCCCGGCTGTAGTACTGCCCCTGGCAGAACTGCGGGGTGCTCCAGGCCAGGGAGTACCGACCCAGGCTGTCCGCGGTGAACGAGGAGCTGGGGACGATGTCGGTGCCGTCGAACCAGACCTGCTCGTGCGGGAAGTTCTGGAAGGTCAGCGCCTTGCCGATGAAGCCCCAGTTCCCGGATGCGTCGTGGTACCAGTCCCGGTAGACGCCGCCGCGGATGACGATGGTGCCGCCGGCCGGCGCGAGGGCGACGGCGCGGTTGAGCGTGCGGACCGGGCTGCCCTGCGAACCGTTGTTCGCGTCGTCGCCGGTGGTCGACAGGAAGATCGCGTTGGCGGGGAAGGCGTAGTTGGTGTCGGGGATCGTCCGTCCCGAGGTGTCGAGGTCGGTCGGGCCGGTGGGCAGCCGACGCGCGTCCGGAACCGGCGCGCTGGTCGGGGCCGCACTGGTCGGAGCCGCGCTCGTCGGGGCCGCGCTCGTCGGAGCCGCGCTCGTCGGGGCCGCGCTCGTCGGAGCCGCACTCGACGGAGCCGCACTCGACGGAGCCGCGCTCGTCGGAGCCGCGCTCGTCGGAGCCGCACTCGCCGGAGCCGCACTCGTCGGAGCCGCACTCGACGGAGCCGCACTTGACGGAGCCGCACTCGCCGGAGCCGCACTCGACGGAGCGCTGGTCGGGGCCTTGCTCGGGCTGCTGCCCGGAGCCGGCGAAGGAGCGGTCACGGTCGACGCGCTGGTTGCGGGGACGGCGTAGAAGCCGATGCCCTTCTTGGTCCATCCGCTCTTCTGCAGGGCGGTGGCGGTGGCGGTGCTCGCGGTCTGCCGGTGCAGCCCGCCCTTGGTGAAGGTCAGCACCGGCGTGGTGCACGCGGCGCTGACCGAGCTGGCGAGGAAGTTGGTGCCGTTGTCCGTGTAGCCGGCCTTGACCAGCGTCTTGATCTCGGTCGCGTCCGCGGTCCAGTAGGCGTCCCACGCCTTCGCCCGCACGAGGCGGTGCACCTGGACCAGGCCCGTGCCCGAGGTCGCAGCCTTGAAGGCGACCGACAGGTCGGTGCTGTAGCCGTAGCGGGATCCGGCGTTCGCGGCCTCGGTGGCGCTCGTGGTGAGCAGCTGCATCCCGATGGCCGGGTTGACCCGCTGGTAGACCGGCTGCTTCATGGCGGCGCAGTTCACCGGGGCGGGCGCCTTCGCGGTCGTCTTGGCGGTCGTCTTGGCCGTCGTCTTGGCGGTGGTCTTGGTGGTCGCCTTCTTGGCGGTCGACTTCTTCGTGGTGGTCTTCTTGGCCTTCTTGACGACCTTGGTCGGCTTGGAGCCGGCGGTGGAGGACGTGGAGGAGGAGGACGCAGCGCTGGCCGTGCTCAGCACGGGCAGAGCGGTGGCGCCGAAGCCGGCCAGCACGGTGCTGACGGCGGCCAGAGCGGCAACGGAACGGAAGGTGGTCACGGGAGTTGTTCCTCGCGATTGGGCCGAGCTTCGGCCGACGGACGTGGTCGGTCCCCGATCCCCTGAATCCCCGTGCCCGCATCGATCGCGAGAGAAGCCGTCCCGTTTCCCCTAGGACTTCCTCGCCGCCGGTGGTGTCACCACACCGTCCGATCGGGTGTTCTGAACGCTAGCAACGGCCCCGCCGGCCCAACAATGACGCTGTGTGCACGATCGCGCGGCAAAACGTGCACGACGACGAAGGCGTCCGAGGACGACCACCGACGCCGGCGGCCGGCGGCGCGGCGCGCGGCGAACCCGGCGGGCGGGTGGTCAGCGTCGGGCGGCGCCCGCCACCGATCGCTCGTAGCGGCGGAGCTCCGTCCGGCCGGCGCGATGCCTGTTGACCACCACGCCGAGCACCCGGACGCCGGCGGTGCCGGCGGTGCGCAGCGCAGCGAGCGCGACGTCGCGCCGGGTCCGGTCCTCGGCCACGACGGCGACGGCGAAGTCGGCGCGGCCGGCGGCGCTGAGCCCGTCGGCCGTGGTCAGCGGAGCGGTGTCGATCACGATCACCTGATAGCTCCGGCGGAGGTCGGCGAGCACGGCACCGAATGCCTCGCCCGCGAGCAGGTCACCGGCTCGCTCGGTGCGTGCCCCGGCGGTCACCAGTTTCAGCGGTGAACCCTCGAGATCGCGGACGGGCGGCTGGCTGCCCTCGTCGTGGGCGACGGCGTGCGCGCCCACCGGCTCGAGCGTGCGGGCTGCGCCGAGCAGCTCGACCAGACCTGGTTCGGTCGGGGCACCGGTGAGCTGGGCCAGCGCCGCGCGATCGAGGTCGGCGTCGACGAGGACCACCCGGGCCCCGGTCTCGGCGACGGCGTCGGCCAGGCCGAGCGCGACCTGGGTGCGCCCCTCGGCGGCCGTCGCCGACACCACGGCGACGACCAGTCCGGCCTCGTCCGCCGACCCGACCCGCTGGGCGAGCACCTGGGCCCGGAGCTGGCGGTAGGCCTCGGCACGCGCGGACGCCGGTGCCGGCTGCCAGGTGCCGCTCTGGACGACGGGGTCCTCGGGCACCGTCGCGAGCACCGGCAGCCCGGTGCTCGTCTCGGTCTCCGCCACCCCGACCATGGTCGGGCGACGGGCCTGCTGGACCAGTGCGACCACCACGCCCACGACGAGTCCGAGGAACAGACCGCCGAGGCCGAACTGCCAGAGCACCGGGAACACCGGCCCGGTCGACGACTGCGGGCCGGAGACGAGCGCGACGTCGACCCCCACCCCGTTCTTGTTCTGGTTGTCCAGGCCCTCGACCAGGCCCGGGAACACCTCGACCAGCGCGGTGGCCATCCGCTGCGCGGTCGCCGCGTCGGCTGCGGTGGCGATCCCGGTGACCAGCACCGTGTTCTGGTTGTAGGTGGAGGCCAGGTGGCCGCGGACCGAGTCGACGGGGACACCGCTGCGCCGGCTGACCAGCTGGGCGACGCGTTCGCTGGTGAGGATGGCGCCGTAGGAAGCGACCCGGTTCTGCGCGAACTGGCCGGTGTCGACGGCGCCGCTGCTGGCGGCCGTGGTCGCCACGTAGAAGGTCACCGTGCTGGTCCAGCGCTGAGGGACGACGACGAAAGCGGCCACACCGGCAGCCAGCCCGATCACGACCGCGATCAGCAGCGCGACCCAGCGCCGCCGCAGTGCCCGCAGAAAGGGGCGAAGACCCATCGCGATCGATCCTTCCGGGACCAGGGGAGCTGGTTGTCGGGTGCCGTCCACTGCCGGTCCACGCTGAAACGGGGCGCGCGAAAGGCCGGAGTCCGATCGGGGATTCTAACGGTCCCGGTATCGAAATGCCGGTGCAGCGGAATGGCGCGGCCGGGAAAGCTGAGATCGTTCCCGGAATTCCTCCGTGGCCTCGTCAGAGCGCGGTCGAGCGACGGCGCGGAGTCTAAGATCGCCCGAGACGATCTCGCGTGCAGGACGGAACAGACAGATGTCGGCCACCGAACTCGACCGCCTGCTGGCGTACGCCGCACTGGCGGCGCTCGGCGTGCTCGGAGTGGTGGCGCTGCGGCGGTGGCCCCGACTGGCTGCGGCGGTCCTGGTGGTCACCTTCGCCTTCGTCCCGATCTGGCTCGGTGTGACGGTGATCGCCTACTGGCAGCCGGCCAGCGTCGCCGCCGGCGCCGTGGTGGTCGCCCTGCTGCTCCGCCGCTCCCGGCACGTCTGGAGCCTGCCGGACCTGGTCGGGGTGGCCCTGCTGTTCGTCGTCGCGGTCGAGCTCGGATTCGGGATGATCGGCCTGACGCCCGCCTTCACCGCGGTCACGGTCTACGGCTTCGCCTACCTGGCCGGGCGGCTGGTGGGGCGTTCGGTCGACGCCGGATGGCTGAACGGACTGGTGGCCGTGGTCTTCGGTCTCGCCGGCGCACTCGCCGTGGTCGAGTTCGTGACGGGTCTGAACCCGTTCACCACCTATCTCCGCTTCGGCGACGCCGACCTCCTGTCGGTCTGGGGCACGATCCAGACGCGGGCCGGACTCCCCCGCGCGGAAGGTGCCTTCGGCCACTCGCTCGCGTTGGGGTCGTCGATGGCCGTCGGGGTGGCGCTGGCCCTGAGCAGCCGGTTCCGGCCGGCCGTCCGCCTCGCGCTGGTCGCGGTGATGGCCGCGGCGGCAGCGGTCACCCTCTCGCGGACCGGGATGGTGTGCTGCATCCTGGCCGTCCTGCTCAGCGTGGTCTGTCTGCGACACGGGCTCGGGCGACGTCTGCGGGTGATCCTGGGCGGTGGCCTCGTCGTCGGTGGGGCCGTCCTGCTGGTGCTGTTGCGCACGGTGTTCGTCGAGTCCGGTGCCGAGGCCACGAACAGCGCGGCCTACCGCGGTCGGCTGCTCGACCTGGTCACGGCGATGAGTCCCTTCGGCCTCACCTCGCAGTACTCCCTGTCGTCGACCGGCACGCCGTCCTACGGCGGGTTCGCCTCGATCGACAACGCGGCGTTGCTGACGGGCCTGACCTACGGCTGGGTCCCGGTGCTGGTGCTGCTCGTCCTGCTCGCCGGTGCTGTCCTGCGCGCCGTGCAGCGGCGTGCGGGCGCGGCGACGATCGCGGTGATCGCCCTGGTGCCCGCCTTCTTCACGGTGGCCTTCATCACCCAGTACGCGCTGGTCGCCTGGTTCGTGGTCGGGCTCGCGGCCACCGAGCTCGAGACCGGCGCACGACGCTCGCCGCGGCGCCGACCGGCGATCCCGTTCACGGTGCCGGTCCGAGCACGCGACGCCGCCACCCCGGTGCTGACCGCACCCCCGTCGTTCCCCCGAGTGTCAGGAGCACGCCGATGACCCCGATCTCCCTGCTCCGGACGCGGGGCCGCCGAGCCCTGCTGGTGCTGGTCTGCACCGTGCTGGGAGCGGTCGCCGTGCTCGGGCTGACCCTGACCCAGCAGAAGCAGTACACGGCGACGCGGCAGGAGTACGTGACCTTCAACGGCGCCAACTCACCCAACCAGCTGCAGCAGGGCGCGGCCTACACGACCAACCAGATGCAGTCCTTCGGCGAGCTGGCCACCTCGGCCCGGGTGTTGCGACCGGTGATCGAGCAGCTCGGCCTCACCGACACCGTGAGCCAGCTCCAGAAGCGTGTGGTGGCCACCACTCCGCGCGGCACCGTCGTGCTCCAGCTCGAGGTCACCGACCCGGACCCGGCACGAGCGGCACGGATCGCCAACGCCGTCGGTGACCAGTTCGTCGACCTGATCGATGCGATCGGCCCTCGGGGTACGACCGGTCAGAGCCTGCTCTCGGTCCAGACCATCGAGACCGCGCAGCCGCCGTCCGGGCCCTCGGCGCCCCGGACCAGCCGCGACGTGGTGCTCGGCGCCGTCGTCGGGCTCGCCGTCGGAGCGGCGCTGGTGCTGCTGCTCACCGGCCAGGACGACCGGGTGCGGACCCCCGGGGTCGTGGCCCGCACGGTCGGCGTCCCGCTGCTCGCCACGATCGGTCGGAGCGCGCCGACTGCCTCCGGCGCGCGGGCGACCGCCTCGGCGGCCGACAGCCGGCTGGCCGAGTCGGTGTCGGTGCTGCTCCGCGGCGACGGCCCGACGCGGCTGATGGTCACCGCGCCGACCCCGGACTGCGGGAGCTCGGTGGTCGCCCACCAGATCGCGCGGGTGCTGGCCGACCAGGGCCGACCCGTGGTGGTCGTCGACACCCAGCTGCGGCGTCCCGCGAACGAGCGACCGCTCCCCGCTCGCGCCGAGGCCGGTCTGGCCGACGTGCTCAGCGGGCAGCACCCGGTCGGCGACGCCGTGGTCAGGGCGCCCGGGACGGCCTACGACGTGCTCGGCTCCGGGCACACCGCAGAGGCCGATGCCGCCCCGGGCGAGCGACACGGCGCTCGCCACACAGTCGAGGGGTCCGCGCTCCGAGCGGTGCTGGACGACCTCGGCCGGCGTTACGAGGTGGTCATCCTCGACGCCGGCGCCGTGCTCACCGTCGTCGATCCGGTGGTCCTCGGGTCCTTCAGCGACGCCACGCTGGTCGTCGCCGACGCGGACCTCACCCAGCGCGACGAGCTGTCCCGCGCGGTCCAGGTCCTCGGGCTGGCCGGGGTCGCGGCGTCGGGGGTGGTGCTGACGACCTCCCGGAAGCAGCCCCGGTTCGCGCCGTCCCGAGCGGACACGACCTTCGCGCCGGCGCACTCCACGAGCTGAGCACCGGTCCATGCCCCCCGCCACGCTCCGCCACCCCCGCGCGCGCAGCTACACGGTGCTCCGCACCGCCCATCTGGAACGCGCCCGCGACTTCCGTCCGGCCAGCATCCTCTACGGACGGCGCCGTTACGACTTCGATCCGAGCCTGGCCGAGGGACTCGATCTGCACCCGACGAGCCCGCCGGCCGTGCTGACGGCACTGCTCCGCAACCCGCGGGTCACCGCGGTCGAGGTGAACGAACCACTCCAGCTCGACGCGCTGCCCCGGTCACTGGCGGTGGTCGCGGCCGCCCGGCTGCGGAAACTGCGCGGTCGACCGCTCCAGGTGGTCAGCTACGCGATCGAGAACCGCGACCCGTTCGACCGGGCCGCCCGTGCGCAGCTCGTCCGGGGGGCCGGGGCGGTCACCGCCGCGAAGCGGCGGGTGAAGCTGGCCGGTCAGCTCGCCGGTGCCCAACTGCTCGCGGCAAGCCTGGATCGCCTCGCCTTCGGCACCCCCGGCGCCGAGTCGCTCTATCGTCGCCGCCTGGGTCCGGCGCTGCGCGGCGTGGCCCAGCGGACTCTGCCGGCGCTGCCCGCGCCGTGCACCTGCCCACCCCGGGATCGCGACGCCGATCGCGTGCTGTTCGTCGGAGCGCTCCATTCGCGCAAGGGCATCACCCAGCTGCTGGCGGCCTGGCCCGGAGTGCTCGCGGCCCGGCCGTCGGCCCGGCTCCTGGTGCTGGGTGCCGGAGACCTCCTGCCGGAGGTCCGGGACGCGGCCGCGCGGCCCGCGGTCGCCGGGAGCGTCGAGGTCGTCGTCGACCCGCCGCGGGCCGAGATCCACGCGGCGCAGCGGAGCGCCTCCGTCGCCGTGCTGCTCTCGCAGCGTTCTCCGCGCTGGCGGGAGCAGGTCGGCCTCCCGGTGGTCGAGGGCCTGGCGCACGGGTGCGCCGTGGTCGCCTCCACCGAGACCGGGCTGGCCGACTGGCTGGCCGGACACGGCCACCGCGTGCTCGACCCGGACTGCGGACCGGAGCTGCTGGCGCAGGCCGTGGTGGCTGCTCTCACCGAGGGCCGCAGCGCCGGGGACGTCCTCGGCGACCTGCCCGCGGTCGACGGCCGACGGACCGCGGACGAGTGGCTGCTGCCCGACGAGCCGGCAGAGCACCGGGCGGACGCATGAAACCGCCGGG
Source organism: Microlunatus kandeliicorticis (assembly GCF_014137855.1). Lineage (GTDB taxonomy): Bacteria > Actinomycetota > Actinomycetes > Propionibacteriales > Propionibacteriaceae > Microlunatus > Microlunatus kandeliicorticis. The sequence continues at coordinate 293,106 of NZ_JACGWT010000001.1, read as the reverse complement.
CGGGATCCCCGAGACCGGGCAGGAGACGGTGAACGGGACCGCGGACGCCGACCAGGACCTGGTGGCGACCGAGGCCGTCGAGAGCCTGGCACCGCCGACGAGCGAACCGGCCGCCGCCCCGGCGACGGGCCGGCGGGGAGCCCGGACTGTCTGGCGGAGCGTCGGCAAGAGCGCGGGTGCCCGCATCCTCGTGCTGCCGGTGAGCGCCCTGCTGGGGATCGTGGTGACGCGCCTGGTGATCGAGAACTACGGCACGGCCGCCTTCGGGCAGTACGGGCTGCTGGTCGGCATCGGCACGCTGCTGCCCTTCGCCGACCTCGGCATCTCGGCCGCGATCATGAACGTGGTCGCCCAGTCCGAGAACCCGCGCGACGACGACCGGCTGCGTCGGACCCTGATCACCTCGCTGCGGTTGCTGACGCTCTCCGCGGCCGTGATCGTGCTGGTCAGCGTGATCATCACGCTGCTCGGGATCTGGCCGCTGCTGCTGGGCGGCGGGCTCGATCCGGTCTCCGGGCCGGCCGCGGCCGCGTGGTGTCTGGCCCTGATCGGGATCACGGTGCCCCTCGGCGTGGGACAACGGATCCTCAGCGGACTCGGCAGGAACCACGTCACCGTGCTGACCGTCGGGTTGCAGACCCCGATCGTGCTGCTGGTGCTGGTCGCCATGGTGACGCTCGGTCTGCCGGGCGGGGGGTACGTGGCTGTCGTGGCCTTCGCGGCGACCCTCGTGCTCTCGATCGCCACCACGCTGGCGGCGGCCAGGATGATCACGCCGACGCTGGGCAGGGCTGTGCGCGCCGCACCCCGACTGCGCACGGTCCGCGGGGCCCCGGTCTTCTCGACCGCCTGGCCCATGCTCATCCAGATGATCGCGCTGCCGATCGCGATGCAGACCGACCGCCTCGTCCTCAGCCACGTCGGGCGCCTGGCCGAGCTGCCGCGCTACAACCTCGCCTCGCAGATGTTCACCCCCATCTGGGCCGTCACCAGCGCCGCCGGGGTCGCACTGTGGCCGATCTTCGCCAAGGACCGGGCGCGGGGCCGGCGCGACGCCGGTTCGGCATTCCGGATGTCGCTGGTCTTCGCGGGAACCGCCGCGCTGGTCGCGGTCGTCGTCGCGCTCTGCTCGGGGCTGCTGGCGCGGTTGGCCAGCGGTGGCGCCATCACGCTGCCCGTCGGGCTGCTGGTCGCGTTCGCGGTGCTGATGGTCTTCCAGGCGGCGAAGTACCCGCTGGGGATGTTCCTGACCGACCCGCCCGGTCTCCGCTTCCAGGCCTACATGATCCTGGCCATGCTGCCGGTCAACCTCGGGCTGTCGATCGCTCTCGCGGTGCCGCTGGGGGCGATGGGTCCGGTGATCGGGTCGGCGATCGGGGTCGGCCTGTTCCAGGTGCTGGCCAACGCGCTCTACGTCCGTCGCACCGCGCGCCGGCAGGCGCTCACCCCGTCGACGGCCCCGGCCGCCGACGACTGAGCAGGGCCCGCAGCGCGACCAGCATGCCCTCGAGCGATCCCCGGACACCGGCTCGCAGGTGCGCGGGGTGGGTCAGCAGGTGTCGGCGCCCACCGCGGCAGAGGATCTGCCAGCTCTCGCGCGGGGTCAGCACGATCCAGCGCACGAGCCCGCCGCGGTCCAGGTGGCGCGCCCCGAACAGCAGTCGGTTCCGGCAGTTGTAGCGGTAGTAGACGGCCGACTTGACGTCGTCGCGGTCACGGCCGGAGTGCGCGTCGCGGTGGGTCCCGCCCTCGTCGTGGACGACCGTCAGGTCCTCGAGCAGTACCAGCGAGAGTCCGGCGCGCACCGCCCGGACGCTGAAGTCGACGTCTTCCCAGTAGAGGAAGTAGGGCTCGTCGAACCCGTCGAGGTGGTCGAGGACGTCGCGGTGGAAGGCCAGGCAGGCACCGGTCAGCCAGTCGACCCACCGGCCGGTCGGCTCGCCCTCACCACCGGGTCGCGACCCTTCCGGCGTCGAGGACCCGGACCACCCGCCGCGCGTCCGCCCGCTGCGCAGGTCGAGCTGCGATCCGCGGAAGTAGCGCCGCCCGGTGCTGGTGACCATCACCGGGCTGATCAGCGCGTCGGGACGCTGGAGGCAGCGGTCACGCAGCACCGACAACGCCTCCGGGGTCATGCGGGCGTCCGGGTTGAGCAGCAGGAAGCAGGCGAATCCGCGCTCGCGGGCGTACCGCAGGCCGGCGTTCACCCCACCGCCGAAGCCGAGGTTGGCCGGCTGGGGCAGACAGGTCCAGCCCCGCGCCGAACAGAGCGCGAGAGCGGCTTCGCGCGACGCGGGGGTGTGCAGGTTGTCGACGACGACGACCTCCAGCCACGGGACCTGCGGGAGCTGGAGCTCCTCGAGCAGGGCGTGCGACCCGTAGTTGACGATCACCACCGCGAGCCGGCCCTCAGGGTGGGCCACGGCTCAGATCGCCCGGCCGACGAAGACGACGGTGGGCAGGGTCGGCGCGACCGAGACCTCGATCCTGATCTTGCCGCGCGCGCTCTGGGCGATGTTGTAGACGTACACACCGGTCGCCTTGGCACCGGGCGCGAGCGAGCCCGAGAACGGGCGCGCCGGGCTCGCGGTCATCTGTGACGCCGGGGCGCCGGCCGCATCGGACACGTTGATCACCACCGTGGAGAGCCCGACCCGTCGGTTCCCGGTGTTCGTCACCGTGAAGGTGAGGGCGACCGCCGGCCCCGCCACCTCTCCCGGGCCCTGGGCCTTCGAGGTGATCGACTTCTGTCCGGTCACCTGGACCCGGACCGCGTTCACGGTGGCGGGCTTGTCGATCGCCACCGGCGACTTCGTCGGGACGGCGCTGGGTGACACCGTGCTGGTGACGCTGCCCGGGGTGGGCGGCGCGACCGGGGTGCTGGCGGGCGTCCCGGTGGCCCCGCTGCCCGAGGACCCGGTGGCCGGTGGCGGGGTGACGCTCGTCGGAGCCGAGGTCGGCGATCCGCTCCCGCTGGTGGGGCTCGTCGGGGTCGGGGTGCCGCCGGCGTCCGGGGTGTTGCCGCTGCAGCCCGCCAGCAGGACGCCGACGGCGACCAGCCCGACCGACCAGGCGGTCAGCCGTCGCGGGAACTCCGGTCGGTGACCACCGCGGGGCAGGGGGGACGGGGAACACGCCGGCACGTGCGGATCCTTTCTCCGCTCCGGAGCGTCCGGAGCCTGGTGGCCGACGCCTCGACGCGACCGGTGTCCATTGTGAGGGGGTGTGAGTCGATCGTGGGGCGCCCACGGCCGGCGGGCCGGGACGCTCCGGGCGTTCAGAGCGCCTTGACGACGAGGTTGTCGAAGCGCAGCGTGAGCGCGGCCGCGACGGTGCGACCCTTCACGCTGACCGTGGACTTCGGGTCGATGCTCGCGACCACCCCGGACCAGCCGGCGGCCGGGCCACCGGTGACGCCCTTGGTCAGCTGCGGCTTGCTCGGCACCGTCGACCCGGTCCAGACCCGGCCGGCCAGGACCGCCCCCGATCCGGAACCCGGGGTGGTGGTCGCCAGCTGGAGGTGGAGGACCGTGCCGGCCTTGTAGGTGAGTCCTTTGGGCGTGGTCGACGCGAGGGTGGTCGTCTTGCCGGACCGCACCGACGCGAGGACGAGCTTCACCGTGCCCCCGGCCTGCAGCCGGAGCTGGAGGCGGTAGTCGCCGGAGCTGGTGCCGCGGCTCTGGACCGCGTAGACCACCGCACCGCTCTTGGGCACCGCCGGCGCGGTGACGTCGACGGTGGTCGTGCTGTTCGCCGCGGTGACCTTGCGCAGGGCGGCGCTCGTCGTGCTGCCCGCCTTGACGGCGGTCCGGCCGGAGCCCTGGGTGACCGAGAACGCCCGCGAGCTGCTCAGCGTCCAGGAGCCACCCGGCTGCGCCGCCGGCCAGCCGGAGGTGGCCGAGGAGCCGAACTGGTCGCGGGCCAGCACGGTGCCGGCAGCCGGCTTGGCCGGCGCGGGGGCCGGAGCCGGGGTGGGCGTCGGCGTCGGCGTCGGGGTCGGGGTCGGGCTGGCCTGCCGCGACGAGCCGTCGTCGGCCGGCGTGGTGACGGTCGCCGCACCGCTGGTCACGGAGTTGCCGTTGAGGTCGGTCGCCTTCACCGTGTAGCTGTAGGTCGTCGACGGGGCCACGGTCGTGTCCTGGAAGCTCCGGGTCGGCAGGTTCCAGAACTGTGAGGTGCCGGTCAGCGTGGTCAGCGGGGTGCTGAGGTCCGACCGGTAGACGGTGTAGGTCAGGTTCTGGTCGTCGCGGTCCCAGGTGCTCGGCCAGGTCAGCTGGACGCTGGTGGCGCTGGTGGCCATCGCGGTCGGCGTGCTGGCCGCGGACGACACCTGCGGGCCCATCTTGTCGGGCGCGAGGGACGGGACGGTGAACCGGACCAGGCCCTGCTGCTTGACCCCGTTGACGGTGAGGAACTCACCGCCCTCGACCAGGTAGCTGCCGCTCGACTCGACGGTCCAGGCTGCCTGGCTCTGGCCGGTGAAGGTGCCGATGGTCAGGTCGGGGAACCAGTTGTACATCGCCGCCGCCGGCTGTCCGGCGAAGTTCGCGTACCCGTTCTGGCCGTTGGTCTGCACGGTGCCCACCGGGCTGAGGCTCACCGCGTCGGTCCGCTGCCAGCGGCTGCGCGGGCTGGTGTCGGGGAAGGAGCCGATGTTGGCGCAGTAGTGGTGGTGGCTCACGGTGTAGACGGCGCCGCCGAACACGTTGGCGTCGTAGGTGTCGCCGTGGCAGTCCTCCATCGACTTGATGGTGCCGGTGGCCACGTCGGCGGTGAACATGCCTTCGAAGTTCCCGGTGCCGCCGAACCAGAATGCGGTGGCGAGCACCAGCGACCCGGAGACGTGCACGCTGTAGATGCCGGCGCTGTTGCCGTAGTTCTTGACGACCTTGTTCGCGGCGAACGGCAGCGACGCCCCCGTGCTCGTGCTCAGCGACCCGATGCCGGGTGCGCTGACCCCGTTGAGCGTGCTGAAGATGCCGCCGACGATCAGCCGGGTGCCGTCCGTGCTCAGCGCCATCGAGTAGGGCGTGCTGTCGGCCGTCGGCGCCCAGCCGAGCGTCGCTCCGGTGCTCGGCGACACGGCCGCCAGGTCGGTGCGGGCCACGCCGTTGACGGCCTTGAACCAGCCGCCGAGGTAGACCGCCGAGGACGAGACGGCGATCGAGAAGACGTTCGAGCTGACGTTCGGGGCGAACGTGGTGACCAGCGCACCGGTCGTGGTGTCGAAGGCGGCGACCCGGTTGCGGGTCTTGCCGTTCACCGAGGTGAAGGAGCCGCCGATGTAGAGGCGCTTCTTGTCCGGCGAGAGGGCCATCACCTTGATCGGACCGTTGACCGTCGGAGCGAAGCTCGTCATCTTGCCGGTGCTGAGGCTGTAGGCCATCAGGTTGCTGCGCGGCGACTCGTTGGTCCCGGCCGGCGAGCCGGCCGGCCGTGCCGAGGTGAACTGGCCACCCGCGTACACGGTGTCGCCCACGATCGCCTGGTCCCAGACGACGCCGTTGATCTGTGCCGTCGGGAGCGCGTCGGCGGTCACCATCGAACTCGTGCGGCTCAGGATCGGCGGCACCGTCGCCGCGGCGGCCGGGCGGGCGCTGCCGAGAACCGACAGGGTCGCCGCGACCAGGCTGAGCGCGACCAACACGATGCTGCTCCGCCACGAAGCGCGCGCAGCGGTACGACGAACCGGTGTCATGGATGTTCCCCCGTCAGCGAGCCTGCGGGCGAACCACCGCCCACCGGCGCCTCCCCCAGCGCCTGACTCGAATTCCCTGATCATAACCGAAAAGGGATCACCCTGCTTTTCGGTGCACTCGCCGGATGCCGGGAAATTTCAGCAGTTATTCAGTGTGCGGCCCGGAATTCGAACGGGTCACCGATCGGGTTGCGGGGTCAGCCGAAACGGTGTTCGGCGGCCGCGAGGAGCCGTCCCCGGCCGTCGTAGGCGCTGACGGTCAGGCGGTAGCCGTCGGTCGCCGGTCCGAGACCGGTGAAGGCCTTCGGTGCGAGCTCCACCGCCCACCCGCCGGCGTTGAGCGCGACCGGCAGCGTCAGGCTGCGCTCGGAGCCGTCGAGCCGTGCGACCAGGGTCGCAGGCGGCGGGCCGACCACGTTCGCCTGGACGGCCACCGGCTCCGCCGGCACGGCACTGCCCGGGATCCCGCCGAGGTCGAGCCGGCCGACCCCGGTCACGCCGGGAGCCCCACGCGGCACCGCCTCGCCGGTCGGCAGACCGAGAACCGCCGCCACCCGGGGCGGGACCGGCACGCCGGGGTTGGCCGCCCGGTAGCCGGGGTCGAGGTCGTAGTCACCCGTGGCGGGATCGACGAAGAAGGGTGCCCGGTCGCCGTCCTCGATCTGCGAGGAGTGCTGTTCGACCCGGCGGCGGGCGGTCAGCGCCGCGAGGTCGGTGTACAGCTCGTGGCTGCCGATCTTCTCCTCCCAGTAGTAGACCCAGGCGGAGGACCCCGGCGGGCGGAAGTAGCTGTTCGCGTCGGACTGTCGGACGAACTCCGACGGCGTGGTGTTCCCCGCCCCGCCCGGCCCTCCGGCTCGGACGTCGACCTGGGGACGCTGTTCCGCTCCCCCGCTCACCAGGTTGTCGACGAAGCGCAGCTCGCGGGTGTCGGGTGGGAGCCGGTAGCCCTTGAAGGTGCCGGAGCGCGGGTCGTCGTAGAGCAGCGCGCCGGAGTAGTTGTCGACGATCGAGTTGTTGTAGACCCCGGTCCGGGTCGACCCCACCATGATCCCGCTGGCCTTGCTCTGCCAGCCGTTGTGCAGCACCAGGTTGTCGGCGAGCAGTCCCGTCTCCGACAACTCGTAGCCGAGGCCGAAGTTGCCGTTGCCGACGACGAGGTTGCCGCTGACGGTGACGTCGGAGCACCAGGTGTCACACCACCACCCGGAGGCACGCCCGCGGTTGTGGGAGAACGAGTTGTCGCGGATGACCGCGCCGCGGAGGAACGACATCTTGGCCCCGGCCGCTCCGCACGACTCGTCGCAGTCGGCGCCGAACCCGGCCGTGTTGTTCCCGTCGACACTGGAGTTCTCGAGCCGGAAGTCGTCGCGCTCCCCGGTCCGCGCCGAGCCGTCGACCCACAGACCGTCGAAGCCGTTCCCCGAGAGGTAGGCGCCGCTGATCACCAGCTTCCTCGCCTGCCAGGTGAGGACGCCGCCCCCCGAGTTGGCCGTCGCGGCGACCCGCTCGATCCGGCCGCCGAGGGTCCGGTTGAGGACCAGGGCGCCAGACGTCTGGTTGGTGTACTCGTTGGTCGCGTAGTGCCGGAAACCGATCCCGCGCACCGTGAAGGAGCGGGTGCCGCCGCCGAAGACGGCGAGGCCGGTGGGCCGCCGGGCCAGCTCGACCCGGTGCCCGGCCGGATCGACCCCGAGATAGAGCCGGTGACCCGCGTGGTCGTAGGAGAACCCCCCACGGCGGGCTGCCTCGGCGCGGGTCGCGTACTGCGTCAGGGCCGCACCGTCCAGCCACGCCTGCTGCGGGTCACCCACGACGCCCGAGGCCATGTCGGGATGACTGCAGGGGCCGTCGGCCGTCTGCCGGCCGAGCAGTGTCGACTCGTAGTCGCCGCCGCAGAGCCCGGGCGTGCGCCAGGGCGTGCTCCAGAGTCCGTCGCCGTCCCGCCGCCACTGCGCGACCACGTCGCTCCCGTCCAACCAGACCTGTTCGTGCGGATAGGCCTGGACGGTCAGGGACTTCGTGACCCAGCCGGTCGAGCCCTCCCGGTAGACCCCGGCCCGCATCACGATCGTCGCTCCGGGCCGAGCCACCGCGATGGCCTGTCGGAGCGTGCGGACGGGCTGCTGGAGGCTGCCGGGCCAGCCGTCCTCGCCGCTCGGCGCCACCACCACCGCATCGGCCGGCACCGGGTAGTCGGTGTCGAGGGCGGCCGCCGCGTTGGCCGGGATCTGCGGTTCGGTGGGCGCGGCGGAGCTCGCGGACGACGCCGGCTCGGTGCGGTGCAGCAGCAGGACGACCAGACCGGCCACCAGCGCGAGCACCACCGCGACGACGGCGGCGACCAGCAGCGCGCGCCGCCGTCCGGGTCGAGGCGCCGGCGGTTCGTCCCGCCCGACCTCACGGTCGAGGTTCGGGTCGCCCGCGGCTGGACCGTCCGTTCGCTGCGCGGGCGTCTGGTCGACCCGGGCCGACGTGAGACCGAGGCTGCTCACCGGCACCGCCTGGCCGCCACCCGGCGCGGGAGCTCGGCAGAACCGACGTTCATCCGACCTCCTCGATGGTGAGCAGCACCCACCCGGCGAAGAATTCGCCGAGGTGCGCGGGAATCTGGGGAATGACGGGAATGCGCGAGAACAACCCGAAAGGGAATCATGACATCCCTCGGGTCAGTCCCCAAGACGACGCCGGCCACCCGCGGAGCGGATGGCCGGCGTCGGGAGAGCTCGATCAGTTCGGCTTGGTGACCGAGACGTTGTCCACCTTGACGACGAGCGGGGCGTTGGTGGCGCTGCCGCTGAGGTAGGTGGCGAGCCCGACGGACCCCGGCGAGGTCAGGGTGGTGTCGGTGGCCGTGACCTGAGCACTGGCGGGCATGGTCGAGCCGTCCTTCCACACCCGGGCGCCGAGGGTGCTGCCGCTCACCTCGAACCGGACGTCCAGCACGGTGTTCGCCGAGACGGTGAGCCCGGAGACGGTGGCCGACTTCAGCGTGGTCTCCGTCCCGTTCACCACCTTGCGGAGGCTCAGCACCGCCGCACCGCTCGAGGTGACCTGCACGCTGGCGCGGTAGTTGCCCTGGCTGGTCTTGCGGGCGTCGACGTAGTAGTAGACGCCGCCCCCGGTCGCCACCTTGCTCAGCGAGAACTGGCTGTCGAAGCGGACGTCGGCGGCCGAGACCGACCCGAGAGATGCGCTCGGCCCGGTGCCCGCACTGGCGAGGTTGATCAGGCCCGAGGCGCCGTCGGTGCTGAACGGCGTCCCGGCCGATAGCGTCCAGCTGCCGCCCGTGTCGGCGGTCCCCCACTTCGTCTGCGTGCGGGTGAACGTGTCGGCGGCGATGACCGGGCTGGCCGCGGCCACCGTGACCGACTTGGACACGGTGGTGGTGGCGCCCTGGTTGTCGGTCACCGTCAGCTTCACCGTGTAGGTGCCGGCCGCCGCATAGGTGTGGCTGGTGGTCTTCCCGGTGTCGGTGCCGTTGTCACCGAAGTCCCAGGCGTACCCGGCCACGGTGCCGTCCGGATCGCTCGACGCCGAGGCGTCGACCGCCACCGACAGCCCGGTGGTCGTGGCCGTGAACGACGCCGTCGGCGGCTGGTTCGCGGCGCTCACCGTGACGGTGTGGGTCACCGAGTCGGTCGCGCCCTGGTCGTCGGTGACCGTCAGCTTGACCGTGTAGGTGCCCGCGGCCGTGTAGGTGTGGCTCGGCTTCGCCCCGGTGCCGGTCGACTGGTCACCGAAGTCCCAGGCGTAGCTCGCCACCGTGCCGTCGGGATCGCTCGACCCGGTGCCGTCGAAGGTCGCCGCCAGGTTCTGCGTGCTGCTGGTGAACGCCGCCGTCGGTGCCTGGTTGGGCGCCGGCACCGTGACGGTGACCTGCGCCGTCTCGGTGTCGGTCGCGCCCTGGTCGTCGGTGACCGTGAGCTTGACCGTGTAGGTGCCGGAGGCGGTGTAGGTGTGGCTCGGCTTCGCCCCGGTGCCGGTCGACTGGTCCCCGAAGTCCCAGGCGTAGCTCGCCACCGTGCCGTCGGGGTCGGTCGACGCGCTGGCGTCGAAGCTGCACGCGCCCTGGCTGCAGGTCTGGCTGAAAGCGGCCGTCGGCGGCTGGTTCGGCGCCGGCTGGCCGGCCGGCGAGGCGGCGTAGTGCGCGCTGATCTGCGCCGCGGTGAGCACCCCGGAGTAGACCGCGACCTCGTCGATGGTGCCGGCGAAGAACGGGCTGTCGCCGCCCCAGTCGCTGTCGCCACCGACGCGCCAGTAGCCGGCGTAGGCCTGCTGGTCGGTCTGCGGGTTGGTGCCGACCAGCTGGCCGTCGACGTAGAGCTTCATCCCGTCGGCGCCCTGGGTGGCGACCAGGTAGTGCCACGAGCCGTCGTTGTAGCTCTTCGGCGAGGTGATCAGGTTGGTCTGACCGGTCCAGACCCCGAAGGTCAGCTGACCGCTGTTCTCCATGTAGACGTGCCGGTCGTAGTTGCCCGAGGTGCCCGACTGCCGGTCACCGAAACCGATCAGCTTGCCCCCGTGGGTGGTGGTCGTGTTGAACCACAGCTCCTCGGAGTAGACGCTCGGATCGCTGACCTGCTGGCTCGAGCCGATCGTCCCGTTGCTGCCGTTGAAGGTGACGGCCTTGCCGGCGGTGGTCACCGGGCTGCTGACCCCCTGGGTGAAGCCGCCGGAGAGGACGCCGCTGTTGCCGTTCGGGCTGGCGTCGGCCGCGGTGCTGCCGGAGGTCTCGTCGAGCCGCCAGAACAGGTCCGGGTTGTCGGCGTAGACCGCCTTGCCGTAGCCGTCGGTCGGCGCCGTGCCACCGAGGCTGCGACCGCTCTTGAGGTAGTGGTCGCGCACCTGGGTCAGGCTGAGGGCGCTCGGGTAGATCGCGACGTCGTCGATCGTGCCCGCGAAGTTCGCGCTGCTCGGCTGGTTCGGCCAGCCGCCCAGGTTGTCGCCGCCCACGCGCCAGTAGCCGGTGTAGGCCTGGCCGTTGGTGACGTTGGACTTGGCGCCGGCCGCCAGCCCGTCGACGTAGAGCCGCATCCCGGCCGGCGACAGCTCGGCCACCACGTGGTGCCAGCTGCCGTCGTTGTACGTCTTCGAGGTGGTGAGCACCTGGACCGATCCCGGGTAGACCCCGAAGACCAGGTGGCCGGCGTTGTCCATGTAGACGTGCCGGTCGTACGAGCCGCTGTTCGCCGTGGTGCTGCTGCTGCCGAAGCCGAGGATCTTGCCGCCGCTCGTCGTGGTGGTGTTGAACCACGCCTCGGCGCTGAAGGTGTCGGGAGCCGTCTGCGGGTTGCGGCCGACGGCCACCCCGTTCGCGGTGCCGTCGAACCCGGCGGCGGTGTCGGTCGACCCGGAGATGGCGCCGGCCTTGCCGTTGGTCACGCCGCTGGACAGGGTCAGGTCGTTGCCGCCGGCCCAGTCGGTCGAGGTGGTCACGCCGGTGGCCTCGTCGAGCCGCCAGTAGTTGCTGGCACCGTCGGCGATCACGGCCTGCGAGTACGGCGACTGGTCGACCGCGTTGACGCCGGCGGTCGCCGTCGCCTGGTTGCTGGTCGAGGTGTTGCCGCTCGCGTCCGAGGCGGTGATCGAGTAGGTGTAGGCCTTGCCCTTGGTCAGGCCGGTGTCGGTGAAGTTCAGGGTCGGCCGGTTCCAGAACTGCGAGGTCGCGGTCGTGGTGTAGATCGGCGCCGCCGTCCCGGACCGGTAGACCTTGTAGGTGAGCACCTGGTCGTCCCGGTCGTAGTTGGTCAGCCAGCTGATCCGCATCGAGGTGTCGCCCACGGCGCGCAGCGTCGGGGTGCTCTCGACCTTCGTGGCGCGCGGGCCCTGCTTGTTCGGGGCGATGGACGGGACGGCGAAGCGGACCAGTCCCTGCTGGGCCGTGCCGTTGACGGTCGGGAACTCCCCGCCCTCGATCACGTAGGACCCGTTGGACTCGGTGGTCCAGCCACCCTGGCTCTGGCCGGTGTAGGTGCCCGACGCGACGTCGGGGAACCAGTTGATCAGCGACGGGGCCGGCTGACCCGCGAAGTTGTAGTACCCGCCCGCGGTGTTCGGCTGGACGGTGCCGGCCGCGGCGAGCGTCCAGGCGTTCGCGCGCTGCCAGCGGTTGCGCGGGTTCGTGTCCGGGAAGCCGCCGACGTTGCTGCAGTCGTGCTCGTGGCTCACCAGGTAGACGACGTTGTTCATCACGGTCGAGTCGTAGGTGTCGCCGTGGCAGTCGGCCATCATCTGGATGGTGCCGGTGTTCAGGTCGGCGGCGTACACCCCTTCGAAGTTGCCGGTGCCGCCGAACCAGAAGCCGGTCACGGTGACCACGTTCCCGGTCACCCGCACGCTGTAGGAGCCCGCGCTGTCGCCGTAGTTCTGGATCAGGCTGTTCGCGGCGAACGGCAGCGAGGTGCCGGTCGTGCCGTCGAGCGAGGCGATCCCCGGGGAGAACGAGCCGTTGACGTTGGCGAAGCTGCCGCCGACGATCACCTTGGAGCCGTCACCGCTGGCCGCCAGCGAGTAGACCGTGTTGTCCGCGGTCGGGGCCCAGCCGAGCAGGGCACCGCTGGTGGGGTCGACAGCCGCCAGCCGGGTCCGCGCGACCCCGTTGACCGTGGTGAACCAGCCGCCGAGGTAGACGGCATTGTTGGTGACGGTGATCGAGAAGACGTCGGAGCCGACGGTGGGGGCGAAGCTGCTGATCAGCGCACCGGTCGCGGTGTTGAAGGCGGCGATCCGATAGCGGCTGACCCCGTTCACCGAGGTGAACGACCCGCCGATGTAGAGCTTCGAGCCGTCGGGGGACACGGCCACGGTCCGCACTCGTCCGTTGACCGTCGGCGCGAAGGAGGTGATCAGATTGCCGGTGGTGATGTCGTAGGCCAGCAGATTGGAGCGGGGGGTGGTGTTCGTGCCGGCCGCGGCACCGGCCGGGCGGGCGGTGGTGAACTGGCCACCGGCGTAGACGGTGTTGCCCACGATCGCCTGGTCCCACACGACGCCGTCGATCTGCACGGTGGGCAAGGCGTCGGCGGTGACCGCACCGGTCGGCCGGCTGATCACCGGGGGTGCCGAGCTGGTGGCGGCGGAGGCGGTGGGAGCGATGCTGCCCAGGGCCGTCAACGCGACGAGAACCGAAGTGGTGACCGCCAGGGCACGCGCGAGTACGCGTGCACGGCGGGACGGCCGAGCATTCATCCGAAGTCCCCCGAAAAAGAAACAATCCCCAAGATGGCGACATCCCCATCGCCGACGCGGCCCACACCGCAGGTGAAGCTTAAGGGAAGAAAGTCCGACACCGCGCCAGTTCGTCGAAAGAGTTCGACCACCGTCGGCGCCTTCCCGCCGCCGCCGGTTCGCGCGCGGTCAGCCCCGGTGCGAGATCATCTCGCGCAGGATCGTGCTCGAGGTGTGCACCGTGTACGGGAAATAGGCCAACCGGGCCCCGACGCTGGCCATCTCGCGCTCGAGCCGGTCACCCTTCGGCGTCCCGCGCCAGTCGTCGCCCTTGAAGAGCACGTCGAAACCCACCCGCTGCCAGGCCTCGATCTTGTTGCTCGAGTAGTCGACCACCACCTCGTCGACCAGGTCGAAGGCGGCGACGACGTCCATCCGCTCGGCCAGCGGCACCACCGGCGCCTTGCCCTTGGCCGCCAACAGCACCTCGTCGGTGACCACGCCGACGACCAGCCGGTCGCACTGCTCGCGCGACCGCAGCAGGATGTTGAGGTGACCGACGTGGAACATGTCCCAGGCGCCGGGCACGTAGCCGACGACCGGCCCGTCCACCCCGGGGTCGGTCACGGCGCGCTCCCGGCGGCCGCGGTCCGGTCGAGCGCCCGCAGGTCGCGGTACCACTTGCCGAGCACCAGCACCAGGTAGCCGGCGCTCGCCACGGCCAGCACCGTGTAGACCGTGGCGAAGACCAGCGGCGCGCCGAGCAGCACGAAGCTCAGGCAGAGCACGCCGTAGTCGGTCGGCAGCTTGGCCAGCGACATCCAGCGCGGGGTGGTGCCCGGTGCCACCGCGGTCATCCCGAGGCTGATCCGCCGCGCCCGGGACAGCTGCTCGGTCAGCAGCATGCCGGCGAAGTGGACCCCGGCGACCACCGAGAACCCGAGCGGCACCAGCAGCCACCACGGGTCGAGGGCCGGGTGCTCGGGCAGCACGAACCGGTAGAACCCGATGGCCACCGCCAGGTGCAGCGACCCGTTCTTCACGCTGTCGATCACGTGGTCCAGCCACTCGCCGGTGACGCTGCCGCCACCGCGCAGCCGGGCCACCTGGCCGTCGGCCGAGTCGAGCGCGTAGCCGACCACCAGCCCGAGGCCGATCAGCACCCCGGCCAGCGGGCCGGGCGGGACCAGGGCGACGGCGACCAGCGCGGCGAAGGTGAAGCAGGCGCTGATCGCGGTCACCTGGTTCGGCGTCCGGCCCCAGGTGTACATCAGGGCGGCGAACACGCGGCCGAGCGGCCGGTTCACCCAGAGCGAGTAGAAGGGCGCACCCTTGGGACTCTTCTGCGCCTGACGCAGCCGGCGCAGCGCCGCGCCGAACCCTTCGGCGTCGGTCTCCTCGCGCGTCCCGAGGTCCGGGCCGCGCACCCCGGTGGTCATGCCACGGCCGCGTCGGCGAGCTCGGCGGGCACCCGCAGGGCGAGGGCCCGCCGCAGGGCGAGGCTCGCGGTCGTCCGGCGGACCGGCAGCAGCTCGACGTCGTGGTCCGCCCACGCGTCGAGGTCGTCGGCGGGACGGTCGGCCACCACGAACATCCGGAGGCCCTCGTCCGCGTCGGTCAGCGCGACCGGGTCGACGTCGTCGTGCACCAGCACGTCCTCGACCCCGCGCAGCCGGCGCAGCAGCGCCATCCGCTCGTCCAGACTGACGACCGGCGGACGCCCGTAGACGCGCTCGACGAGCTCGTCGGACCAGACCCCGACGAGCAGTCGGTCGGACAGCGCGCGGGCCTGCTCGAGCACGTCGAGGTCTTCGACGTTGAGCAGGTCGAACGGCGCTGAAAGATATCCATTCATCGTGAAAGCCCCCCGGCCGAGGTTCTTGCCCACCACAGAGGGTCCCGGCTGGCTTTCCGGTTCGTGGAGGGAACGAACGACCGGTACCTTACCGTCCGGTCGGTGCGTCGATCGGTGCTCGCGGGCAAGACCGGACGCACGGACGTGAACTCTTTACCCAATTCTCGGATTGCTGGCGATTACAGCGTCGGCGTCGCCGCGAACGCCAGGACTTCGACGTCGAATCGTCACAATGCGTGATCTTCCCGAGATGTATTCGGGTCCGGAAACCCACGAGGAGCCAGTGTGGCGAAGGTCCTGATCGCCAATCTCGGCGCCGAGCTCTACGGCGCCGACCGGATGGCGTGGGAGACCGCCACCGGCCTGCGGGGCGCCGGCCACGACGTCACCGTCGTGCTGCCCGGTCCGGGCCCGCTGGCCGACCTGCTCACCGACGCCGGGATCCCGGTCCGGACCGCACCCACGGCGATCGTCCGCAAGTCCGCGCTGCGCCCGCGCGGTCTGCTCGGCCTGGTCCGGGACGCCGTCGGCTCGGTCCGGCCGGGGCTGCGGCTGCTGGCCGACGTCCGCCCCGACGTGCTGGTGGTGAACTCGATCGTCGCCCCGCTCTGGCTGGCGCTCGGTCGGCTCCGCGGCGTCCGGGTGGTCTGCCACGTGCACGAGGGCGAGACCGGGCTGGCCCGACCGCTGGCCGTGCTGCTGCACCTTCCCCTGCACCTCGCCCACCACCTCGTGGTCAACAGCCGCTTCAGCCTCGACGTGGTCGCGGCGGCCGCTCCTGCGCTGCGCCGGAGGTCGACCGTGGTCTACAACGCGGTGGCCGGACCGCCCGCGCCGACCCCGCCGCGCCCACACCCGGAGCCGCTGCGGCTGCTCTACGTCGGCCGGCTCTCACCACGGAAGGGGCCCGACGTCGCCGTGGCCGCGCTGCGCGTCCTCCGCGACCGCGGCCTCGACGCCCGGCTCACGCTGCTGGGCTCGGTGTTCACCGGGTACGAGTGGTTCGAGCAGCAGCTCCGCGAGACCGTCGCGACCTCCGGGCTGGCCGATCGGGTGCAGCTGGCCGGGTTCCGCTCCGACCGCTGGCCCGACACCGCCGAGGCCGACGTCGTGCTCGTGCCGTCGGTCGCGGACGAGCCGTTCGGCAACGTCGCGGTCGAGGCGGCGCTGGCCGCCCGGCCGCAGGTGGTGACCGACACCGGTGGGCTGCCCGAGGCGGTCGAGGGGCTGACCGCGTGCGTCCGGGTGCCGCCCGGCGACCCGGAGGCGCTGGCCGCGGCGGTGGTGCGGATCCGCGACGACTGGACGCGGTTCGCGGCCGCGGCGGAGCGCGAGGCGGCGCCCACCGCCGAGCGGTTCTCCCCCGCCCGCTACGCCGCCGAGCTCGACGCGGTCGTCCGCGCGCAGCTGGGTGGCTGAGCGGCCGTACTACCCTCGGCGCGTGCTGAGGGTTCGTCACCTGGGCTCGCTGGAGGTCGGCGGCCACGGTCCGGAGAACCCGCGCGAGCGCCACCTGGCGGCGATCCTCGGTGAGCTGCAGCGACACGGGCCGGACAGCCGGGCGTCGATCGCCGAGCGCTGCGGCCTGGGCACCTCCACCCTGAGCGAGCTGGTCGGCGAGCTCCGCGGCCGCCGGCTGGTGACCGAGTCGGCGCCGGTCCGGACCCGGACGGTCGGCCGTCCGCTCCGGCAGCTCCGGCTCGACGGCGACGGCTACCTGGTCGCCGCGGTGCACCTGGCCGCGTCGCGGTCCGAGGCCCGGCTGGCCACCCTCGGCGGGCGCGAGCTCGGCCGGGCCGAGCGCCGCTGGGAACCCGGCCAGGACGACGCCGGCACGGTGATCACCGACCTGCTCCGTCGGCTGCTCGTCGAGGTCTCCCCCGACCAGCCGCTGCTCGCCGTCGAGGTGGGGGTGGGCGGCGTGATCCGGCGCGCCACCGGCCGGGTCATCAACGCCAAGGCGGTGGGGCTGCACGACCGGCCGCTCGGGGACGAGCTGCTCGACCACCTCGACCGCCTCGGCTTCGACGCCGCGGTCGGGATCGACAACGACTGCAACTTCGCCGCGCTGGCCACCGTCGCCGAGGCCGGACCCACCGACGACCGCGCGGTGACGATCTACGTCGGCGGCGAGGAGGCGGTCGGTGGCACCGTCCTGGTCGGCCCGAACCTGCTCCGCGGCGCCGGCGGCGCCGGGGAGATCGCGCACTGGGTGGTCGACCCGCGCGGCCGTCCCTGCTGGTGCGGACGCCGCGGCTGCCTGTGCACGGTGGCCAACCTGCGCGGCCTGTTGACCAGCACCGGGATGGGCCCCGACGAGGCCGAGGAGCTGGTCCGCACCGACCGTCGGGCCGCGCTCGCCCGGGTGGACGCCGCGGCCGACGCGGGCGACCCCGGCGTGGACGCCGCGCTCCAGGAGAGCGCCGACGGACTCACCTCCGTGCTGCACGGCCTGCAGGCGCTGCTCGACCCCGAGCGCGTCCTGATCGGCGGTTTCCTCGGCGCGCTCGGCCGGCACCTCGAACCACGGCTCAGCCTGCGCTGGCCGGCCGCGGTGGGCGGCGGCTCGCGTCGCGAGGACGAGTCCCCGCTGAGCGTCCGGACCGTCCGCGAACCGTGCGGTGCGGTGGTCGACGGCGCGCTGCTGTCGGCCCGCACCCGGTGCCTGGAGCACCCGTTGCACTTCAGCCGGAGCTACGCGCTGCCCGACTGACCGTCCTGCCGTTCGGGTCCCGCCGTCCGGTCGTGCGGGTGGATCAGGTCAGCCAGCGGGCGTCGGTGTTGCCGCCCGACAGCACCACCACGCTGACCCGGTCGGCGGTGTCCGCCACCCCCGCGAGGACGGCGGCCAGCGCGACCGCGCCGCCGGGCTCGACCGCGAGCTTGAGCTCCTCGAACGCCCACCGCACCGCAGCGCGCACCTGGTCGTCGTCGACCACCAGACCGGGACCGGCCAGCGCCGCGTTGACCGCGAAGGTGAGCTCGCCCGGTGTGGGGGCGAGCAGCGCGTCGCAGATCGAGCTCGCCCCGGCCGCGTTGGCCACCCGCTCCCCGGCGGCCAGCGAACGGGTGGTGTCGTCGTAGCCGGCCGGTTCGACCGGTCGGACCACGGCTCGTGGGAGCCGGTCGGCCAGCGCGGTGGCGATGCCGGCGGTCAGGCCCCCGCCGCCGCACGGCACCAGCACCTGGTCGGGCACCAGCTCCCGCTCGGCGGCCTGCGCGGCCAGCTCGAGCCCGACGGTGCCCTGGCCGGCCATGATCATCGAGTGGTCGTAGGGCGGCACGGTGACCGCCCCGGTCCGTGCGGCCAGCGCGGCGGCGATCTCCTCGCGGCTCTCGGTGGCGCGGTCGTAGGTGACCACCGTCGCCCCGAAGGCCCGGGTGCGCTCGATCTTGAGCGGCGGGGCGTCGGCCGGCATCACCACGGTCGACGCCCACCCGAGCAGGCTGGCCGCGTGCGCGACCCCCTGCGCGTGGTTGCCGGACGAGAACGCCACCACACCCCGGTCGCGCTCGGCCGGGTCGAGCGCGGAGATCAGGTTGTAGGCGCCGCGGAACTTGAACGACCCGGTCCGCTGCAGCGTCTCGGCCTTGAGCAGCACCCGTCCGCCGGCCCGGGCGTCGAGCGCGGCCGAGCCGAGCAACGGCGTCCGGACGGCCTGGTCGCGGATCCGCACGGCCGCCGCCTCGACGTCGGCGATCCCCACGGGCAGCTCGGAGGCGTCACTCACCCGGCCAGCTAACCAAACGGCCCCGGCACGGGCCCAGCGCCGTCGTTCCCGCGGGACGTCGCACCGCCTGTGTCGACGTCGCACCACCTACGTCGACGTCGCACGCGCGACGTCGCACCACCTACGTCGACTCCCACGCGCGACGTCGCACCACCTACGTCGACGTCGCACCCCAAATACACGGTGCGAGGTGGTCGCTGAGGGTGCGAGGTGGCGAGGGGTGAGCGAGGTGGTCGCTGGGGTGCGAGGTGGTCGCTGGGGGTGCGAGGTGGTCGCTGGGGGTGCGAGGTGGCGAGGGGTGAGCGGGGCGGGCGTGGCAGGGTGGCCGGGTGAGCGCGCTGGTCCTGTCCGTCCCGCTGGGGGCGCTGCCGCTCACCGTGCCGACCGCACTGCCCCGGCTGACCGCCGGTGCGGTGTTCGGACGCTGGCGGTTCGACCCGTTCGCCCTCGGCTTCGTGGTGCTGGCCGGGGCCCTGTACGCG
Source organism: Microlunatus kandeliicorticis (assembly GCF_014137855.1). Lineage (GTDB taxonomy): Bacteria > Actinomycetota > Actinomycetes > Propionibacteriales > Propionibacteriaceae > Microlunatus > Microlunatus kandeliicorticis. The sequence continues at coordinate 274,170 of NZ_JACGWT010000001.1, read as the reverse complement.
GCCGGCATCCGCCGGGTGCGGCGGGCCGGGGGCCGCTGGTCGGCCGGCCGGACCGCGGCGTTCTACGGGCTCGGGCTCGGCGCGGTGGTGATCGCGACCTGCTCGGTGCTGGCGGTCTACGCCCGGGTGCTGCTCTGGCCGGTGACCACCGCGAACATCATGCTCGACCTGCTCGCGCCGCTCGGGCTGGCGATCGGGGACCCGATCGGCCTGGTCCGCGAGGGCTCCGGCCCGCCGGGCCGGGCCCGGCTGGCGGCGGTGCTGGCCTCGCCGCTGCTGCGGTTCTGGACGTTCCCGCTGGTCAGCTCGGCTGCGGTACTAGCCTCGGAGCTGTCGATCTACTTCACGCCCTACCTCGAGGCCGCGCTCACCCACCCCGCGGTCTGGCAGCTGATGCACCTGCAGCTGCTGGTCACCGGGCTGCTGTTCGTGCTGCCGATGCTCAGCGGGGTCGAGCTGCTGCCGGCCTGGTGCACGCCGGGCGTCCGGGTGCCGCTGGTGTTCGTCGACGGACTGTTCGACTCGCTGCCGGGCATCTTCATCATGGTCAGCTCGTCGCTGCTGGCCGGCGGCTGGTACGCCCGCCAGCCGCGCGACTGGGGACCGAGCGTCCGGCTCGACCAGCAGATCGCCGGCGGGGTGCTGTTCAGCCTGGCCGAGCTGGTCGCCCTGCCGTTCCTGGTCGCGGTGTTCGTCGAGTGGTGGCGGCACGAGCGCGCCCGGACCGCCGAGCTGGACGCCCGGCTCGACGCCGAAGAGGCGGCCCGGGCCGCGGCGGCCGCCGCGCAGGGCCAGCAGGCCACTGCGGACGGCGACGGCCGGACCCGCCCCTGGTGGGAGACGGACCCGGCCGGTCGCGACTGACGTCCTTAGGCCTGGTTCAGCGGCCGGCTCAGCCGCCGATCTGCTCGAGCTCGGCGACGTCCTCGGCGCTGAGCCGGATGCCGGCGACGGCGAGGTTCTCCTCGAGGTGGTCCGGGCTCGACGTGCCCGGGATCAACAGCGTGTTCGGCGCGAGGGCCAGCAGCCAGGCCAGCCCGACCTGCGCCGGGCTGTGGCCGAGCCGCTGGGCCACGTCGATCGCCTGCGGCTGCTCGCTCACCTTGGGCATCCCCGGGAACGCCGATCCCAGCGGGAAGTACGGCACGTAGGCGATGCCCTGCTCGAGGCAGTAGTCGAGCACCGGCCGGTCGCTCCGGTCGGCCAGGCTGAACGCGTTCTGCACGCAGACCAGCCCGACGCTCTCGTGCGCGGTGCGGACCTCCTCGAGGCTGGCGGTGGAGATGCCGATCCCGGCGATCTTGCCCTCGTCGCGCAGCGCGGCCATCGCGGCCAGCTTGTCCTCGAGCGGGATCTCCGCGTCCTCGGGACCGCGGTGGGCGGCGTCCGGCAGCCGGAGGTTGACCGCCCCGAGCTGCTCCACCTCGAGGGTGCGCAGGTTGTCCTCGACGCCCTGCCGCAGCTGGTCGGGCGCCTGCGCCATGAGCCAGTTGCCGGCGTCGTCGCGGACCGCCCCGACCTTCGAGACCAGCACCAGGTCGTCCGGATAGGGGTGCAGCGCCTCGTGGATCAGCTTGTTGGCCACGTTCGGCCCGTAGAACTGCGCGGTGTCGATGTGGTCGACGCCGAGCTCGACGGCGCGGCGGAGCACGGCGATCGCCTGGTCGTGGTCGCGCGGCGGCCCCATCACCCCCGGGCCGGGGAGCTGCATGGCGCCGAAGCCGACCCGGTGGACCCGGTGGCCGGCCAGTGGGTAGGTCTGCTGGTCATCGTTCTGCGAGACGTTCTCTGACACGTCCACGACGCTACTCGCGGCCGCCGACGGTCTGCGGTCCCCCTCCGCCCCTCTCGGCAGCGAGGCCAGGCCGGGCCTTTGGCCGGCGAAACTAGCGTGGCGGTCATGGAGCTGCGCCGTCCCGGGACGACCCGCCTGCTGCTCGAGCTCGACCTCACCGAGCCGCCCGCCGAACCCGGCGAGGACCCGCTCGAGCGGTTCCGCAGCCGCGGCCGACGGCTGTTGCGACCTACCCTGCGCGCGCTGCACGAGGCCGGGGACGACCCGCGGGTGGTCGGGCTGCTCGCCCGGCTCGGGCCGGGCCTGGACTGGGTGACCGCGCAGGAGCTGCGCGCGGGCCTGGCCGTCTTCCGGGCCTCGGGCAAGCCGACCTGGGCCTGGGCGGAGAGCCTCGAGGGACCCGGGACGACCGCCGCCGTGGCGTTGGCCGCCGGGTTCGACACGTTCTGGCTCCAACCCGGCGGCGGGCTGGGACCGCTCGGCGTGGCCACCGAGACCACCTTCCTGCGCGGCGCGCTCGACCGGGCCGGGATCGAGCCGCAGGTCGAGCGGCGCCGGGAGTACAAGAACGCGCCCGACCAGCTGCTCCAGACCGCGTACACGGAGGCGCACCGGGAGTCGCTGACCCGGCTCACCGCCAGCCTCTGGCAGGACGCGGCCGCCGCGATCGCCGAGGGCCGCGGGTTGGAGCGCGACCGGGTGCAACAGCTGGCCGACGGCGGACCGCTGACCGCCGCCGAGGCGGTCCAGGCCGGGTTGGCCGACCGGCTCGGCTACCGCGACGAGGTGCACGCCCACGCCCGGCACGACCTGCCGGAGGGCACCGAGCTGCTGTTCGCCGACCGCTGGTCGCCGCGTCGGCTGCCGCGGCTCCCGGCCCGGCGGCACGTCGCGCTGGTCGAGGTCCGCGGCGGGATCGGCTCGGGCCGCAGCCGGCGCGGGCCGATGGGCCGGCAGGTCGGCTCGGACACGGTCGCCGCCCAGCTGCGGGCGGCAGCCGAGGACGACCGCGCCGCCGCGCTGCTGCTGCGGGTCGACTCCCCCGGCGGCTCGGCGGTCGCCTCCGAGACGATCTGGCGCGAGGTGGTCCGGGTCCGTGAGGCCGGCAAGCCGGTGGTGGTCTCGATGGGATCGGTGGCGGCCTCCGGCGGCTACTACGTCTCCTGCCCGGCCGACGTGATCGTCGCCGCCCCGGCCACGCTGACCGGTTCGATCGGCGTCTTCGGCGGGAAGCTGGTCGTCGCGCGGCTGCTCGACCGGTTCGGGGTGACCACCGACGCGGTGACCCAGGGCGAGCAGGCCCTGATCAACTCCTCCCGGCGCCGCTGGACCGAGTCCGAGCAGGCCCGGATCGCCGCGGCGATCGACGCCATCTACCGCGACTTCGTGGCCAAGGTGGCGGTCGGCCGTGGCCGCACCGTCGACGAGATCGACGCGGTGGCCGGTGGCCGGGTCTGGACCGGACGCGACGCCCTCGAGGCCGGGCTGGTCGACGAGCTGGGCGGGCTCCGCGACGCCGCACGGATCGCCCGACTGCGGGGCGGGCTGGACGAGGAGGCTCCGGTGCGTCCGGCGCTGCGAGTGCCCCCGGTCGCCCGATTGGGCCGGCCCCGGAACAGCGACGACCCCCGCGCCCGGGCGGGCCTCGGTCTGCTCGGCGGACTCGGGGGCGGTGTCGTCGGGAACGGACTCGGGAGCGGGGCCGTCGGCAACGGCTGGCTGCACGAGCTGACCGGGCTCGGCGTGGGCTACGAGCTGCGGATGCCCGAGCTCCGGTTGCTCTGAGCAGGACAGGGCACGTCGACAGGCCCGGTGCGCGTCGATGATCTCGGAGCGGTGGCGTGCGACCCGATGAGTTCCCGGGACGGGCGGGGTCGATCACCACACAGCACCAGCGAGCTACCGGAGGACGCCACCATGGGCACCATCAGCGCCAACTTCTTCATGAGCCTCGACGGGGTCGTCGAGTCCCCGAACCTGTTCGTCTTCCCCTACTTCAGCGACGAGGTCGGTGCCGCGGTGTCGGCGTCGACCGAGCAGAGCCGGGCGATGATCATGGGCCGCCAGCTCTACGCGGAGTGGTCGGCCTACTGGCCGACCGCCGAGGACCCGTTCGGCGGGTTCATCAACCAGGTGGACAAGTACGTGATCAGCGACAGCCTCACCACGGCCGACTGGAACGCGACCACGATCATCCCGGGTGCCGAGGCCGAGCAGCAGGTCCGGGCCCTCAAGGAGCGGACCGACGGCGTGATCGGGGTCTCGGGGAGCGGCACCACGGTGGCCTGGCTGGCCACCCACAGACTGCTCGACGAGCTGCGGCTGCTGGTCTTCCCGGTGGCCGTGGGACAGGGTCGTCGGCTGTTCGAGGACGGCCGCGTCCCGCTGGCGCTCACCGGCAGCCGCAGTCTCGACACCGGTGTCGTCGAGCTGGTCTACGCCCCCGCCCCGTGATCATCTGCTGGTGATCATCCGCTGGTGATCATCCGCCGGTGATCACGCCCGCCGGGCCGCGACCGGCTGCTCCTCGTGCAGGTCGACGGCTCGGGTCTCGGGCAGCGTGAGCACGACCAGGCCGGAGATCACCAGCAGCACCACCGCGTAGATCGGGAAGACCGTGGTCGACTGGTAGCGGTCGGCCAGGTAGGCCTGCAGGTAGGGCGCGGTGCCACCGAAGAGCGCGATGGCGATCGAGTAGGGGATGCCGAAGCCGGCGGCCCGGATGTGGGTCGGGAAGATCTCCGCGAACACCGCCGGACCGACCGCGCTGAACGCGGCCACCACGGCGAGCATGATCGACATGGTCAGGGCCAGCTGCCAGGCCGAGTCCCGCAGCAGCGCGTTCATCGGCAGAGCCAGCGCGGCGCTGCCGAACAGGGCGATGGCCATGCACGGCTTGCGACCGATCCGGTCGGACAACCGTCCCCACAGCGGCAGGAACACCAGGAAGACGAGGTTGCCGACCAGTCCGGCGGTCAGCGCCGCCCCGGAGTCGATCTTGAGCGTCGTCTGCGCGTAGGACGGCGCGTTGATCGCCCAGGTGTAGTAGATGACCGTCGCGCCCATGGTCATCCCGATCACCTGCAGCGCGCGCTTCCAGTGCCGGCCGATCTCGCGGGCCATCGGACGCCGGGCCGCCTTCTCCTGCGCGACGTCGGCGGTGAACACCGTGCTCTCGTCGAGCCCCCGGCGCAGGTAGAGCGCGTACAGCCCGAGCAGTGCGCCGATCAGGAACGGGATCCGCCAGCCGAAGTCGTCGAGCTGGGCGGTGCTGAGCACCACCGCCAGCAGCGCGCCGACCGCCAGGCCGGCCATGTTGCCGATCGTCCCGGAGAAGTAGATCCAGCTCGACCACAGCCCGCGCCGTTCGCGCGGCGCCTGCTCGGTCAGGTAGGTCTGCGCCGCGGGCAGCTCGCCGCCGTGCGCCAGCCCCTGGAGCAGCCGGGCCACCACGAGGATCAGCGAGGCTCCGACCCCGAGGGTGGCGTACCCGGGGGTGACCGCGATCAGCAGTCCGCCGAACGAGGCGACCAGCACCGAGAGCATCAGTGAGAACTTGCGGCCCTTGCGGTCGGCCACCCAGCCCAGCAACAGCCCGCCGAACGGGCGGGCGACGAAGCCGACCGCGAACACCGCGAGGGTGTTGAGCACCGCCGAGGTCGGGTTGTCGGGGTTGAAGTGATGGGTGGCGATGAACTTGGCGTAGCTCGCGTAGATGCCCCAGTCGTACCACTCGAGCGCGTTGCCGATCCCGGTGGCGACGAACGTCCGACGCTGCGAGACCGGGGCCGTCCGGGTCCCGGCGGCGGTGCTCACGAGGCCTCCTGCTCGGCGCTGCCGGACAGCGCGGCCAGCCGGTCGAGCGCCCAGGCCGCGTACAGCGCGGTGCCGTCGGCGAGCACGGCGTCGTCGAAGGTCGCCCGCGGTGAGTGGTTGTAGTCCGACGTCGCCGGGTCGACCCCCGGTGGCACCGCGGACAGTCCGACGAACGTGCCCGGCACCTCGTCGAGCACGAACGAGAAGTCCTCCGAGCCGGTCAGTGCGTGCTCCATCCGGCTGTGCCGGTCGGAGCCGACCAGCCCGGTGATCAGCTGCTCGGCGCGGGCGGTCTCGTCCGCATCGGTGACCGTGACCGGGTACTCGGTGCTGTAAGTCACCTCGGCGGTCAGCCCGTGCGCCTCGGCGATCCCGCGGGCCACCCGGGGCAGCACCTCGCGCATCCGCTCGGCGTGCGCGCTGCTGAAGGTGCGCACGGTCGCGTCGAACTCGGCGGTGTCGGGGATGACGTTGCGCTTGGTCCCGGCCCGGACGTAGCCGACGGTGACGACCGCCGGGTCGAACGCGTCGAACCGCCGGGTGACCACGGTCTGCAGGGCGGTGATGATCTCGGCGAGCACCGGCACCGGGTCGGCGCTGCGGTGCGGGGCCGATCCGTGCCCGCCGCGACCGCGGACCACGACCCGGAACCCGTCGGAGGCGGCGAGCATCGGTCCGGGGCAGGTGAGGAAGATCCCGCCCGGGGCCATCGCGGCGAAGACGTGCATCCCGAACGCGGCCGAGGCCCGCGGGCCGGCCAGGTCGAGGATCCCCTCCTCGATCATGATCCGGGCGCCGCCCATGCCCTCCTCGCCGGGCTGGAACATCAGCACGACGTCGCCGGGCAGCCGATCGCGTTGCTCGGCCAGCAGCCGGGCCGCCCCGACCAGCATCGCGGTGTGCAGGTCGTGCCCGCAGGCGTGCATCGCGCCGTTGGTCGAGCGGTAGTCGACGTCGACCTCCTCGGCCACCGGCAGCGCGTCCATGTCGGCGCGGAGCAGCACCACCGGACGATCGGAGCCGGCCGCACCGGGGCCGCCGCGGAGCACGGCGCCCACCGAGGTGGTCCGGGTCCCGGTGGTCAGCTCGAGCCCGAGCCCGTCGATCGCCTCGAGCACCCGCTGCTGGGTGCGGGGCAGCTCCAGGCCGACCTCGGGGTCGGCGTGCATCCGGCGGCGGAAGTCGACGAGCTCGGGTGCCAGCGCGCCGGCCCGGGAGCGGAGGTCGGAGAAGTCCATAGGGAACCTTAGAACCGACGCCCGGGGCCGCGTCCAGGGCTCCCGGGCACCCCCGCCGCTCGAGGCCCGTGGTCAGCGCCGCCGGGCCACCTCCTCGACCAGCTGCGCCAGCACCGCGCCGGCGTACCCGCGCCAGAGCCGTCCGACCACGGGCAGCGCCAGCCGAGCCGGCGCCGCCTTCGGGTAGAGGTTCCACTCCCAGGTCGCCTCGGTCCCCGTCCCCTGCGGGCGGAACGACCAGGACTCCTCGACCACGCCGACCAGCGGGGCGAACGGGCCGCGCAGCACGGTCAACCGGTTGGCGAAGCCGTGCGGCCGGTCGACGGCTCCGCAGCGCTCCTCGAACTCCCCGCCGTCGGCGGTGCGGAAGATGCGGGTCTGGCCGGGAGTGGTCCACTCCCCCTGCTGGTCGCGGACGGAGACGATCGGGGGCATCGGGCCCCACCGCCGTCGGTAGAGCTCCGGCAGCGGGGTCGACAGCGCGACCTCGAAGACGTCCTCGACCGGGGCGGGCACGAGCCCGCTGCGTCGGACCGTGTGGGGTGCGGGGTTCATGGCCGCACTGTAGGCCCGCCCGGTGGTGTCCGGACCGCTGACGACCGCTGTCCGCGGATCCGAACGTGTGTTTGAATAGGTGGGTGCGGTGGTCGGGACAGCAGGTCGACGCGACCGACCCGGGCGCACTGCCGGGTCTCGAGGGCATCGCCGGTCTGGTCCGGACCGTGCAGACCCCGGAGTTCGCCGGCATCACCTTCCACGAGGTGCTGGCCCGGTCGGCCCTCAACCGGGTGCCGCCGGCCTCCGGCGTCCCGTTCGACTGGACCATCAACCCCTACCGCGGGTGCAGCCACGGGTGCACCTACTGCTTCGCCCGGCAGACCCACACCTACCTCGACCTCGACGCCGGGCACGACTTCGACAGCCGGATCGTGGTCAAGGTCAATGTCGTCGAGGTGCTCGAGCGCGAGCTCGCCCGGGCGTCCTGGCGCGGCGAGCCGGTCGCCCTCGGGACCAACACCGACCCCTACCAGCGGGCTGAGGGGCGCTACCGGCTGATGCCGGGGATCATCGGCGCCCTGGCGGCCAGCCGGACGCCGTTCTCGGTGCTGACCAAGGGCACCACCGCGCGCCGCGACCTCGGGCTGCTCGCCGCGGCGGCCGGGGACGTCCCGGTCAGCACGGCGGTCTCGATCGCGCTGGCCGACGAGGAGGTGCACGCCGCGCTCGAGCCGGGCGCGCCGACCCCCCGGGCCCGGCTCGACCTGGTGCGGGCCATCCGCTCGACCGGACTGCCCTGCCAGGTGCTGGTGGCCCCGGTGCTGCCGTTGATCACGGATCGCGACGAGGACCTCGAGACGATCCTGGCCGCGGTCGCCGACGCAGGCGCCACCGGGGCGACGGTGTTCGCCCTGCACCTGCGGCCCGGGGCGCGCGAGTGGTTCGGTCGCTACCTGGCCGAACGGCACCCGGAGCTCGTCGGCGCCTACCGCGAGCTCTACCGCGGCGGGTCGACCGTGCTGCCGTCCTATCGCCACGACCTGGCCCGCCGCGCCGAACCGCTGCTCCGCCGCTACGGGCTGCAGGGTCGGGAGGCGCGCTGGACGCGGTCGGGCCACCTGCAGCCGCGCCGGTCGCCGGTGCCGGACCCGACGGCACCCGAGGCGCCGACCCTGTTCTGACCCCGCCGGGGATCAGCGTCCGGACGGACGCCGCAGGATGCGGTCGATCAGTCGCGGACCCCGGAACGCCGGGCAGTCACCGGGCGCGCAGAGCGAGCACTCGGTGCCGCGACGGAAGTGCTCGTGGGCCCGCCACGGGTGCCCGCAGCGGCCACACGGCGTCGAGTCGACCACAGGCACGAGCGCAAGATAACCGGCCATCCGCTCACTCCGCAGCAAAACGTCTGCAGCGCTTACCCGGCTCCCAGGTCAGACCAGACACCCCGCTGGGCTCAGTCTGTCGCCCCGATGTAACGGCACTGTAACCTGGCTGTCACATTCTGGCTTTCGCCGTTAACGCGAGCCTGGCTACGGTGCTGTGGTCGCAAAGTTGCGTTTTGTCAGCCGGTGCTCAGCAAGTCCTTGGGCGCCGCTCCCTCCACCCCAACGCGAAGGCAACCCGTGACCACCCTTCAGGCATTCTCCCCGTCCACCACGCCCACCCCCGATCCGACGATCAGCATCGTTCTGCCGACGCTCAACGAGGCGGCCAACCTGCCGCACGTGCTCTGCGACATCCCGCAGGACGTGCACCAGTTGATCTTGGTCGACGGCGGTTCCGTCGACGGCACCGTCGACGTGGCCCGCTCGCTCTTCCCGCGGGTCGAGGTCGTCCAGCAGACCCGCAAGGGCAAGGGCAACGCCCTGGCCTGCGGCTTCGAGCGCTGCACCGGCGACATCATCGTCATGATCGACGCCGACGGATCGACCAGCCCCAAGGAGATCCCGGACTTCGTCGCCGCGCTCACCGGCGGGGCCGCGTTCGCCAAGGGCACCCGGTTCGCCAAGGGCGGCCGCAGCCTCGACATCACCTTCCGCCGCCGGTTGGGCAACCTGATGCTCAACACCGTGGTGAACGTGCTGTTCCGGACCCGGTTCTCCGATCTCTGCTACGGCTACAACGCCTTCTGGCGCGACGTCCTGCCGGTGCTCCAGCTGCCGAGCACCGACCTGGCGCAGCCGGCCGACGGCAGCAAGCTGTGGGGCGACGGCTTCGAGATCGAGACCTTGATCAACATCCGGGTCGCCCGCGCCTTCCGCAAGCAGATCGCCGAGGTCGCCAGCATCGAGGCCGAGCGGATCCACGGGGAGAGCAACCTCAACGCGGTCAGCGACGGCCTGCGGGTGATGCGGACCATCCTCAGCGAGCGGTTCGGCACCAGGCGGACCGCGGCTCCGGCCACGAAGCCCCTGGCTAGCAGGGATTCCGTGCGCCGCGAGACCACGGCGCACGTGCGTCAGCCGGCAGACCTCGCCGACGACGTCGTGATCAAGAGAGCGTCGTGATCGCCGAGGCCGCTCCGGTCCTCGACGGTTCGATCAGCTGCTCGGTCATCATCTGCGCCTACACCGAGCGTCGGTGGGACCAGCTCGAGCTGGCCTACCGGACGTCCGCGGACCAGGCCCGCGAGGGCGACGAGGTGATCGTCGTCATCGACCACAACCCGGACCTGCTGGCCCGCGCCGTCTCGGCCTTCACCCGCGCCCGGGTGATCGAGAACGCCGAGGAGCGGGGGCTGTCCGGCGCCCGGAACACCGGCGTCGCCGCCGCGACCGGTGACGTGACGATCTTCCTCGACGACGACGCCTGCCCCGAGCCCGGCTGGCTGGCCGCCTACCGACGCAGCTTCGCCCGGCCCGAGGTGACCGTGGTCAGCGGAGCCGTCGCCCCGAACTGGGAAGCGGGCCGGGCACCGTCCTGGTTCCCCGACGAGTTCGGCTGGGTGGTCGGCTGCGACTACCGCGGGCTGCCGCCGGACGGATCGGTCGTGCGCAACCCGATCGGCGCCAACATGGCGATCCGCCGTTCGGCGTTCGACCTGGTCGACGGCTTCTCGGCCGTGGTCGGCCGGGTCGGGACGCTGCCGGTCGGCTGCGAGGAGACCGATCTCTGCATCCGGATCCGGCAGGCCGACCCGCGGGCCGTGATCATCCGCACCACCGAGGCCTCGGTCCGGCACGCGGTCCCCGCCGACCGCGGCCGGCTCTCCTACTTCCTCTCCCGCTGCTACCACGAGGGCCGCTCCAAGGCCGTGCTCACCGACCGGGTGGGCAGCGGCGACGGGCTGTCCAGCGAGGTCGGCTACGTCGCCTCGGTGCTCACCACCGGCGTGCTCCGCGGGCTCCCGCTGCGCTCGGCCGCCATCGTGGCCGGCTTCTCGGCCACCGTCACCGGCTACGTCGGCGCCAAGGTCTCCCGCGTCGCGCACGCCGCCGGCGCTCCCGAGCAGACCGGCGGAGGTGGCTGGGCCCCGCTGCGGATCGCCGAGCTCGCGATCGACGCCGACGGCCGTCCGGTCGGGGAGCTCGGCTACGCCGACGCGCTGGCCGACGCCCTGGCTGACTCCCCGGCGGACTCCCCGTCCGGAGACGGGCCCGACCAGCCCGCGCACCCGGTGCGCACCCGGCTGCTGGTCACCCGCGACGGCAACCCGGTCGACACCCTCGACCTGGCCCCCGGCCACCCGCTGCCGGAGCCCCGGCTGCGCGAGCTCGCGGCCGCCGCCGCGGCGATGACCGTCCCCGAGGTCGGGGCCGACGTGTTCACCGGGGCCGACGGCCACACCCCGTCGGTCACCGTGGTGATCCCGACCCGCGGACGCTCCGCCGAGCTGCGCCGCGCCGTCGCCTCGGTGCTGGCCAGCGACTACCCCGACTTCGACGTCGTCGTGGTCGACAACAACGACACCGCCGGATCGGTGGCCGCGCTGCTCGCGCCGTACGCCGGCGACACCCGACTGAGCGTGGTGCACGAGCCGGTGGCCGGCGTCAGCCCGGCCCGCAACCGCGGCATCGCCGGCGCCCGCGGGGAGATCATCGCCGCGACCGACGACGACGTGGTGGTCTCGCGGCAGTGGCTGCGCGAGCTGGTCGCCCCGTTCGCCGACGCGAGCGTCGGCTGCGTCACCGGCCTCGTGCTGCCGGCCGGGTTCGCCTCACCGGCGCAGGAGATGTTCGAGGAGTTCGGCGGGTTCAGCAAGGGCTTCCGCCCGGCCCGCTACCGGCTGGCCGACGCCCACCCCGACCACCCGCTGTTCCCCTACGCCCCGGGCGTCTACGGGTCGGGCAACAACATGGCCTACCGCCGCGACCTGGTCGCCCGGCTCGGCGGGTACAACCGCACCCTGGGCCCGGGCACCCCGGTCAAGTCCGGCGAGGACCTGGACCTGTTCCTGACCCTGATGTTCGACGGCGCGACGATCTACTACCAGCCGCGGGCCTGGGTGTTCCACCACCACCGCGACAGCGTCGCGCTGCTCGGCAAGCAGCTGCGCGACTACGGCCGCGGGCTGACCGCGGTGATGCTCAGCTGGGCGCTGTCCAGCCCGGAGCAGGCGGTCCAGATCGCCCGCCGGGTGCCCGCCGGCGTCCGGCACCTGCTCGACCCGCACTCGGACAAGAACGAGGCCCGGACCGAGGACTACCCGGCCGCCCTGCGCCGGACCGAGTGGCGCGGGATGGTCGAGGGCGGGCTGCTGACCCTCGGTCGGCTGCTCGGCCGCGGCGGCTCGCTCGCCTCCGGCCGGCGTCCGCTCGCCCTCGCACCGATCGCCACCACCCCGGCACCGCACAGCGCGACCGGACCCGCCACCCCCCTGCACTCCACCGACGCCCCCAGGGAGATGGTCCAGCATGCCCGCTGACCGCACGCCGCTGATCTTCATCGACGCCGCCACCCAGATCGAGAACCTGGGCGACGACATCATCCTGCGTCAGCTGCTCCGCTTCCTCGAGCGTCGCGGCACCGTCCGGGTCGACGTCAGCCGGGTGCCCGAGTGGGCCCGGCAGGTGATCGGCGTCCACGTCGACACCGCCGACGACCGGCCCGGCTTCCCGCGCCGGCTGCTGGCCGCCGGGCTGGCCCGGCGGCTCGGCCGCAGCAAGCGCCCGGTCTACCTGTTCCTCAAGCCGGGTCACATCGGCGGCCGGTACGGCTTCCGCTACAGCCTCGGCCGGGTCGGCCTGCTCGGCCTCACCCTGCTCGGCCGGCTCTGCGGGATCACCACGGTCCGGCTCGGGTTCTCGGTCAACGACTGCCAGGGCGCGCTGCTCCACCTCGAGCGGCTGCAGTCCCGGGCCCAGCAGGTCTACGCGCCGCGCGACGACGTCAGCGTCGCCTACGCCCGCCGGGTCGGCATCCGCACCACCGGCCGGTCGGCCGATCTCGCCTACACCCTCGGCGTCGGCGGGCTGCCCGCCGACCAGCGCCGCGGTGTCGTGCTGAGCTTCGCCGGCAGCACCGACGGTCACGTCCAGCCCGCCTACGCCCAGCAGCTGTCGGCGTTCCTGCAGGACTACGTCGCCGCGATGCTGGCCCGCGAGGACCACCCGGAGCTGACCTGGTGCGCGCAGGTGGTCCGGGACGCCGCCTTCGGCGACACCGTGCTGGCCGGGAACGCTGAGGTGGCCCGGGTCAGCTTCGACCGCGACGCGGTCAGCGCCGAGCGGATCTTCCGCACCTACAGCAGCGCCGACCTGGTGCTGACCAACCGGCTGCACAGCTTCCTGTTCTCGCTCAGCGAGGGCGCGCTGGCCGTCGTGGTCACCGACCCCGCCACCCACGGCAAGATCGTCGGGATCGTCACCGAGATGGGGCTGCCCGAGCTGCTGGTGCCGCTCGACGGCCTCACCCCGGCCGCGCTCGAAGCCCATCTGGCCGGGCTCCAGGCCCGCCGCGAGGAGATTCTCGACCGGGTCCGGGCCTACTTCGATACGCAGACCGCACGGATCGAGGCAGTGCTCGACGAGCACGTCGGCGACCGTCCGGTGGCCGGGGCCACGCGGCCCGACCCCGTCGCGGTGGGCCTATGAACGCTTCCGTGTCGCCTGCCCGGTCCTCCACGCCCGGGCTCGTCTCGGGGGAGACACACGGGGAGCACCACTCCACCGCCCGCACCGACTCCGCCACCACTCAGGCGCACCAGGCCCGCCCGGGCCACGTGGGGACACCGGACCAACGGTCCGGTGCCTCGTCGTTGACCACCGCGGTCGTCTGCACCGACGGCCGCCGCGACACCCTGCGGCAGACGCTGCTCTCGCTGCTCGCCCAGCGTGGCCCCGCCTTCGAGATCGTCGTGGTCGACAACGCGCCCGGCGTCGGCCGGGCCGCCGGGATCGTCAGCGAGATCCGGGCCGGGCTCGGCGGCCCGGGCACCGGTCCCGCGCTCCGGCTGGTCACCGAGCCGCGTCGCGGCCTGTCCGCGGCCCGCAACCGGGGCGTCCGCGCCGCCGCCGGCGACGTGATCGCCTTCACCGACGACGACTGCGTCGTCGACCCCGGCTGGCTGGCCGCGCTGCGGCGCGGCTTCGACCTGCACCCGCAGCTCTCCGCCGTCACCGGCCGGACCGTCCCCGACGGCGAGCCGACGCCGGTGCAGCAGCTGTTCGAGGACTTCGGCTCGTTCAACCGCGGCCCGGACCGGCTGCTGTGGTGGTTCCCCGAAGCGGCTCCGGGCGTCGAGCTCGACCCGGCGCTGACGTCCTGGGCGGGGACCATCGACCCACCGCGGATCTACCCGTACGCGGGCGTCTTCGGCTCGGGCAACAACATGGCCTTCACCGCCGACGCGCTCGCCGCGCTCGGGCCGTTCGACGAGGCACTAGGCGCCGGATTCGCCCGCCGGCGGCGGCGAGGACCTGGACATGTTCATCCGGCTGGTCCTCGCCGGCCGGGTGCTGCTCTACGAGCCCGACGCGCTGATCCTGCACAGCCACCGGATCGACGTGGCCACCCTCCGCAGCCAGGTCCGCTCCTACGGCTCGGGGCTGTCGGCGATGATCACCAAGCAGCTGGTCACCGACCGCACCAGCCGGGCGCGGATCCTGCGCCGGACGCTCCCCGGGCTGCAGCACCTGTTCAGCGCCCGCTCCCCCAAGAACGCCCGCAAGGCGGCCGGGTTCCCGCGGTCGCTGACCCGGGCCGAGCTGCTCGGGCTGGCCGGCGGGCCGTTCCTCTACCTGCGGGGGCGACGCACCGCCCGTCACCCGGCGCGCCGCCCGGCCGCCGACCGCCCGGCCCGCGCGCTGGTCCGCCGATGACCGGCCCCATGACCGGCCCCATGACCGGTCCCGGGCTCCGGGTGCTGGTCAACACCGAGGACTTCTCCCCGCTCGGCGGGGTGGAGCACAGCACGCTGCAGGTGTCCCGGGCGCTCGCCGCCCGCGGCCACCGGATCGACCTGCTGCACGCCGACCGCACCCACCGAGCGGGCGCCGCGGACGCCGGGCTGCGTCCGGAGTGGGAGACCTTCGCCGCCGGCATCACCCGGGTGCCCGGGTTCACGGTCGCCGCCGCCCGGCCCTGGCGGACCCTGCACCACCTGCCGCCCGCGGTCCGCGCGACCCGGGCGCTGCAACCCGACGTGATCTGGCTCAACCGGTCCGAGCAGCTGCTCTGGGGCCTCGGTGCCGCCCGCGCCACCGACGCGCCGCTGGTCGTCCACCTGCGTCACCACCCCTACCGGCTCGGCCCGCTCGGTCCTCGCCGCGCCGGCCGCGCGCTGGTCGGTGCGCTGACCGGTCGCGCGGACCGCTACCTCGCGGTCTCGGCCTGGCTGGCCCGGGAGTGGGTGGCCGCCGGGCTCGACCCGGCGCTCGTCGAGGTCGTCCCCAACGGCATCGACCCCGCCCGCTACACCCCCACCGACGACGCCGGACGCGCCGCCGCCCGGGCCCGGCTGCTCCCCGACCTCGCCGCCGCGCCCGTCGGCTCGGGGGCGGGCGGTCCCGAGCACCCGGTGGTGCTGCACTACGGCCGGCTGGCCGCCGACAAGGGCGTCCCGCAGCTCCTCGAGGCCTGGGCCCGGCTGGCGGCCGACCCGGTCTCGTCCACCCGCCCGGCCACCCTGCTGCTGGTCGGCGACCCCACCCCGGAGGTGGCCCCGGTGCTGGCCGCGCGGGTGGCCGCGCACGCCGGGACGCCGCGCCCGGTCCGGCACCTGCCGCGACAGTCCGACGTCACCGCGCTGCTGCACGCCGCCGACCTGATGGTGCTCCCCGCGGTGTGGCACGAGCCGTTCGGCCGGGTGGTCATCGAGGCGATGGCCGCCCAGGTGCCGGTGGTGGCGACCGCGACCGGCGGCATCCCGGAGATCCTCACCGGCCGGTTCGCCGACCAGCTGGTCCCGGCCACCGACCCCGACGCGTTGGTGCCCGCGCTGGCCGCCGCGATCGACCGCCGGCTCGGCTGGCGGCGTTCCGACCCGGCCCTCGGCCCGGCGGGCCGGGCCCACGTCGAGGCGCACTTCAGCCTCGAGGCCACCACCGACCGGGTCGAGCAGGCGCTGCGCGCCGCGCACGCCGGGAGCCGGACCGCGGCCCCGACCCCGGGCGACCGCGAGCGCGACCGCGACCAGGAGGTGCTGGCGTGCCCGACACCGGTCTGATCTCCCGCCCCGACGGCCCGCCGCGCTACAGCGCGCTCGGCTCCCCGGGACCGGACTTCCGGGCCCCGCAGCCCCCGCAACCGCCGGCCGCCCCCAGCACGCCCGGACCGCGGCCGCGTCGACGCTGGCGCCGCGCGCTGCTGTCGGTCGCCGTGCTGCTGCTGGCCATGGCGATCAGCAGCACGGTCACCGTGGTCGTGATGCGCTCGGTGTACGCCCAGGGCTGGCGGGAGGTCTTCCGCGAGGACTTCGACACCCCGGTGCCCGCGGGCCAGTTCCCCGGCACCACCTACGCCAAGCGGTTCACCGTCTATCCCGACGGCTGGTCCGACACCAGCGGCAAGGGCCGCTACGCCCCGTCGAAGGTGCTCAGCGTGGCCGACGGGTCGCTCCGCTGGACCATGCAGAACCCCGACGGCACCCCGCTCGGAGCGGCCGTGCTGCCCACCCTGCCGACCTACGGACAGATCTACGGCCGCTACACCGTCCGGTTCCGCGCCGACGCCGTCCCGGGCTACGGACTGGCCTTCCTGCTGTGGCCGGACTCAGAGAAGTGGCCGCGCGACGGCGAGATCGATTTTCCCGAAGGGCCGTTGGACGGCAAGATGAAGGCAGTGGCGCACTACGCCACCGAGAAGGGCACGTTCAAAGAGTTCGACACCGACGCGGGTTTCAACAGCTGGCACACCGCCACCATCGAGTGGAGCCCCGACCTCGTGACCTTCACGCTCGACGGCTCGATCGTCGGGCAGTCGACCACGATGGTCCCGACCCGGTCCATGCACTGGGTGCTCCAGACCGGCACCGACGCCCTCCGGCAGCCGGCCCTGCACAGCAAGGCCACCATCGAGGTCGACTGGCTCGAAGCCGAGGCCTGGCGATGACGCCCCCCGGCCCCCGGTCCGCGCGCGACGCCGCCCGCCCCGGTCCCCCCGCCCACGTCGACCGCGCCCGCCGCACCCGTCCGGTCGGGCCGTCCGCCCTCGCGGCGCACCGCCACCACCCGGCCCGCGCCACCCGTCCGTCCGGTGTTCCCGGCCCCTTGTCTGCCGCCAGCCCGCTGGTCCGCAGCCCGGGAGCACCTGCCGACCTCCACCGATCAGGGACGCACTCATGACGATCACCTCCGACCAGACCCCGCACACCCTCGAGAGCGAGACCGAGACCCGGGTCAGCCCGGCCGTGCGCGAGCAGCTGCCCAGCCGGCGCACGCTCCGCGACCGCTGGTGCGCGCTCGAGCCGCTGACCCGGCGCACCGCCGCCGACGGCCCCACCGACGCCGTGATGGACCCGACCAGCCGACTGCTGGCGGCGCTGCTCAGTCTGGTGCCGCTGCCGCTCGGTCTGCTGGCCCGGGCGACCGGCGCCGGGACGCTCGGCAGTGTGCTGCTCGCCGTCTTCATGACCGTCGGCTTCGGCGTCGCCGTGGTGTCGCTGGTGCCGCGGCTGACCCGGCTCGGGTTCGTCGTCTATGCCGCCGCGTCCGGGCTGGCCGTCACCAGCGCGGTCGGCTACGCGATGGCGCTGACCGGTCTCTGGTACCCGCGGGTCGCCTTCGCGGTCGCCGCCGTCGCCGCGGCCGCCCTGCTGGTCCGCGCGGTCGTCGTCGAGGCCCGCCGGGTCTCCGCGGGCCGCCCCCGCACCGCGCACCACCGGCCGGCCGGGGCGACCCGCGACCTCGCCGTCGTCGGAGCGCTGGCCGGTCTCGGCACCGTGCTCGCCGCGGTCGACGCCGCCACCCACGCGACCCTGCCGCAGCCGTCCGGCCTGCTCGGCACCGTCGGCCCGCTCTGGTACGTCGGATACGCACTGATCGCGGTCTCGTTCGTGGTCGCGCTGCTCCGCCGGGTACTGGTCGCCGCCCCGGTGCTGGCCGCCGGCACCGTGGTGATCCTGTCCCAGGCGCTGCTCTACGAGGCGCCGACGGTGATGGCCGCCGCCCGGCACATCGGGATCGAGCAGTACGTCCTCGGCTTCGGCCGGCTGGACCTGGCCGGTGACATCTACCAGGGCTGGGCCGGGCTCTTCGTCGGCGGCGCGTGGATCGCCGCCTCCACCGGGCTCGGCAGCCTGTCCGGTCTGCTCGGGATCGCCACCTGGTGGCCGGTCGTGATCACCCCGATCACCGTCGCCGCGGTCCGGCTGCTCGCCGGCCGGTTCCTCGACCCGCAGCGCGCCTGGATCGCCGCCGCGGTGTTCGCCCTTGGCGACGCCGTCAACAGCACCTACTTCTCCCCGCAGGCCTACGGCTTCCTGCTGGCGATCACCGTGCTCGCCCTGCTGGTCGCGCCGCCCGCCACCGACGGCCTCGACGAGCGGGCCCTCCGCCGGGTCCGGCTGACCCGCTGGGGGGTGGCGCTGGGGCTGTCGGTCGCCGTCACCGTCACCCACCAGATCTCGCCGTTCATGCTCGCCTTCGCGCTGATCGCGCTGGTGGCCTTCCGGCTGGTCAAGCCCTGGTGGCTCCCGCTGCTGGCCATCGTCCCGGCGATCGGCTGGGCCGGCTTCAACTGGCGGCTGATCGCCCGCTACATCAACATCGGCGACCTCGGAGCCGTGCTGGCCAACATCGCGCCGCCCGAGCACCCGGTCAGCGCCGCCCCGGTGGCGGCGGTCACCCGGCTCGCCTTCTACGTCCCCGCGGCCGCGCTGGTCGTCTTCGGGATCGTCGCCCTGGTCACCGTGCTCCAGCGCCGCGACCGGCTGCACTGGGGCCTGGCCTTCGCCTTCGTCAGCCCGGTCGGGCTCGCCTTCGGCACCAACTACGGCCAGGAGGGCGTCTTCCGGATCGTCCTGTTCGCCGCCCCGTGGCTCGGCGTGCTGGTCGCCGCGGCGCTCCCGACGGGCTTCGGCTCCCTGGTGGCCGAGCGGGCCGCCGGCCTCGGCCGTCGGGCCGTCCGCACCGGGGCCGCCGCGCTCGCCCCGGTGATCGCGCTCGGCTTCGCCGCGATGATGGCAGTCAACGTCTACGGCCAGACCGGGCTCGACTGGGCCCGCATCCTGCGGCCGGGCGACGCCCAGGTGACCAGCATCTACGAGCAGCGTGCGGTCTTCGGCTCAATGCTGTTCTCGCTCGGCACCAAGAACGCCACCCCGGCCCGGATCACCGACCGCTACGACCAGGTCGACTACTCCAGCCGGGTGCGGGTGGACGGCTTCCCGACCACCACCGGCAGCGCCTACGACCCGGTGGCCGACCTCAACCAGGTCACCTACACCCTGCAGAGCACCCCGATCCGCGGCGACGTCTACCTCTACGTCTCCGACTCGATCGGCGGCTACGACGACCGCTACGGGCTGCAGACCTGGAACGACTACCAGCGGCTCCGCGCCGCGGTGGCCGACTCGCCCTACTGGGTCGAGGTCGGTCGGTCCGACACCGCCCGGCTCTACGAGCTCAAGCGCGACCTGCAGGCCGACCGGTGACCGCCGACGACCGGGACGACCCGTCGCCGCCCGGGGCAAGCACCGGGCGGGTCGCCTGCCTGGTGCTCGCCCACGGCGACGCCCCGCAGGTGCTACGGCTGCGGTCGGCGCTGGCCCCGATGCCGGTGCTGCTGCACTGCGACGCCCGCACCGACCCGGCCGTCTTCGCCGCGATGACCGAGGGGCTCGAGCCGAGCGCCGTGGTCACCCCGCGCCAGGTCTGCGAGTGGGCCGGCTTCGGGCTGGTCGAGGCCGAGCTGGCCGGCTACCGCCGGTTCCTCGAGACCACCGAGGCCGGCCACCTGGTGGTGCTGTCGGGCGCCGACTACCCGCTGCACCCGGCCGCCGCGGTCGCCGACTGGATCGTCGGCACCGGCGGACGGTCGGTGGCCGAGCTGTGGCCGCTGCCGTTCCCCGCCTGGGGGCGCAGCGGCGGGCTCGCCCGGCTGCGCTACCGGCACTGGGCCTGGCGCAAGCACATGCTCCGGCTGCCCGTCCCACGCCGGATCCCGGCAGACGTGTCGCCGTCCGGCGCCAGCGTGTGGAAGATCATCAGCCGGGCGCACGCCCGGGCGGTGGTCGACCTGGTCGACGCCCGGCCCGACCTGGTGGCGTTCTGGCGGCGGAGCTGGTGCGCCGACGAGACGTTCGTCCCCACCCTGCTGCGCAGCCCGATCAGCGGCGTCGACTGGGAGAACGAGAGCATCAACGAAGCCGCCTGGTGGATCGGCTGGGACGGCACCCGGCAGAAGAGCCCGCCGACCCTGACCGCCGGTCACTTCGACCGGCTCGAGGCCGCCGCCCGCGGCGTCGACCCCGAACGTCCGCGCACCGTCCCCGCGCTGTTCGCCCGCAAGGTGTCGAGCACGGTGAGCGGACCGCTGCTGGACCGGATCGACGCCGAGCTGCGCGACCCGGCCCGCACCGCCGTCCCCGAGGCGGTCCGGTGAGCACGCCGACCCGCGACCAGGCCCCGGCCACCGGCACCGCCGGGACCGCTCCCACCGGGACCGCGTCGGAGAAGGCCCAGCAGCAGCACGGCCGCGACCTGTTCGGCCGCGGGATGCTCTACGTCGTCGTCTGGTCGATGCAGACCGTGGTCAGCACCGTGGTCTCCCCGGTCCTCGCCCACGTCCTCGGCCCGGGCGAGTTCGGCGCGCTGGCCTCGATCATCGCGCTCTACCAGCTGCTGATCATCGTCGCGGTCTTCGGGCTCGACCAGGCCCTCCAGGTGGAGCGCGCCGCGGGCGAGGACGACCGGGCCGCGCGCGGGCTGCTGGCCAGCGGGATCGCGCTGGCCGCGCTGGTCGCCGTGCTCGCCGCCGCCACCTCGCCGCTGTGGATCGCCCCGCTCGGCTTCCCCGACGCCCACCTGGTCTGGATCGCCCTGCTCTGGACCGCCCCCGGCGGCGCGGTGCTGATGGTGCTCGCGCTGCTGCAGAGCGAGGACCGGCTCCGCGGGTTCGCCACGGTGAGCGTGATCGCCTCGGTCGGCGGCCAGGTGCTCGGGCTGGCCGGGATGGCGCTGATCGCGTCCACCGCGGTGGTCTACGCCGCCGGCGGCGTGATCAGCCAGTTCGCCGCCCTGGCCATCGGGCTGACCATGGCCCGGCCGCGTCTCCGCGGGATCGCCGACCGGCAGGTGCTGCGCCGCGCGTTCCGGCTCGGGCTGCCGCTGATGCTCACCGGGCTGAGCGTGTTCGTGATCAACGTCAGCGACCGGCTGGTCACCCAGCGGCTGCTCGGCACCGTCGAGGTCGGCCGCTTCCAGGTGGCCTACACCCTCGGCTACGTCGTGATGTTGATCCTCTCCTTCACCAACCGCGCCTGGGTCCCGCGACTGGCCAAGATCGCCGACCTCGGCCAGCGCTGGGAGGTCGTCCGCGACTCGCGCGAGGGCGTCTTCAAGTTGATCATGCCGTGCGTGCTCGGCATCACCCTGGCCGCGCCGGTGGCGCTCCGGGTGCTGGCCCCGCCGTCGTTCCGGCCCGAGGGCCTGCTGCTGGTCACCTACCTGGTGGCCCTGGCCTCGTTCCCGATGGCCACCCTCGGCGCGTCGTCGACCATGTTGATCACGCTCCGCCGCGGGCGCCCGCTCGGGCTGAGCGCGGCGGTCGGCGTGGTGATCAAGCTCGGGGCCAACCTGGCCCTGATCCCGCTGTTCGGGATCGCCGGCGCCGCCGCCTCCACCCTGGTCGCGGTCTCCGCTCAGGCCGCCGTGCAGTACCGGGCGCTGCCCCGGGACCTCGGGCCGCGCTGGCCCGGGTGGCGCACGGTGCTGGCCTGCCTCGTGGTCTGCCTGGTGGCCGGTGCCACCGTGCTGCTGCCGCAGACCCTCCCCTGGAACGTGGCCCGGTTCGCTGCCGGGCTGCTCTGCCTGCCGTGGCTGTGGCTGCGGCTCAAGCAACTGCGCACCGGGTCGCAACGACGCGACCCCGGCACGCGGGGTGGTCGCCGACCGTCCCGCCCGATGCCCCGCCGGGCTGCCGGCGAGGAGCACTGACCGGGTTCCCCGGTCGCGTCCCCCGTCCCTCGAGCCGCACGACGGCGCGGGCCGGATCCGTGCGATCCGCCCCGCCTCCCTCCACCTGTTCCACCCGTCCCGTTCCACCCCGTCCCTGACCGGTACCACCGCGTCCAGCGTCCTGCTGGCCGGAGCCGGACGCGGAACGACCCACCTCCACCGAAAGGGCCCCTGATGTCCACACCGCTCCGCGCCGGCGCCGTCGTCCTCGCCGGCACCGCGCTGGTCGCCACGACCTCGCTGCTCCCGGCCTCCGCCGCGACGCCCGGCAAGCTCTCGATCACCAACGGCCGCGCCCCGAGCAACAGCCTGATCGTGATGAACAAGATCCAGAACCACGCCGACGCCAACCAGCGGACGCTGGACAAGGTCACGGTGACCCTGAAGAACACCGGCAAGTCGCCGCTCCGGGTCACCTCGGCGACCACCGGCACCTCGGACTTCTCGATCACCTCACCCTGGAAGCTGCCGTTCAGCCTGGGCACCGGCAAGTCGGTCAACCTCACGGTGAACTTCACCGCCGACGGGGGTGCCTGGCACAACGACGCCGCCAAGATCGTCTGGAACAACGGCACCAGCCACACCAACACCATCAAGCTGACCGGCTGGTGGCAGAAGTACTCCGAGCACAACCAGGAGCCGACCTTCCAGGCCCTCGTCAGCCACTTCGGCTACAAGACGAAGACCCCGAAGAGCATGTACAGCCGCGGCGAGTACAAGAAGTTCAGCGCCGACGAGGTGCTCAGCCCGTACTGGCGGATGGCCGACGGCAAGAAGTCGGTCAAGGTCACCCAGCTCGCCGCCTGGCACACCTACCCCGACACGTCGACGATCAGCGTCTACAGCAAGGGCAAGCCGGGCAAGCTGCGGCTGCTCCAGACCAGCAACCGGTTCGACGCCCAGTCGGCGATGCCGCGCAACCAGAAGTGGGGCAAGGGCAGCTTCTCGTTCAAGCGGGCCGGCGTCTTCGGCTGGAAGCTCAAGACCGAGTTCTCCGACCCCAAGCTGCAGAAGACCATCGGCGCGGACAAGGCCGTCGGTTGTGACACCAAGCAGTGCGGTCAGCACGTCCGGGTCTTCCAGGTCCGCGGCGCCAACGGCAAGGTCGTCAAGAACGCCTACCTCTTCACCGAGGACCTCGCCGGCGTGAACTACGACTTCAACGACGCCGTGTTCCTCGTCCAGGGCATCAAGCCGGCCTGATCCCGGCCGCACCGCACCCCGCGGCGCGTCGAGCCCCCTCACCCCAGCACGACGTGCGCCGCCCACCCGGGACCCGTTCCCGGGTGGGCGGTGGCGCGACACCCGAAAGGCAGACCATGACCCACCTCCACACCGCCCGCCGGCGGCTGACCGGCGTCCTCGCCGCGGCCGCGCTGCTCGGCTCGTCGCTGGCCGTCGCCGGGGCCACCGTCACCGCGCCGACCGCCGCCGCGGCCGGTACCGGGCAGCTCAGCATCACCAACCCCGACGTGCTGCCGGGCAACGACGCGATCGTCTTCAACAAGATCCAGACCCCCGCGGACAGCTACCAGCGCTTCCACAACCAGGTCGCGATCACCCTCAAGAACACCGGCAGCGCCCCGCTCACCGTGAGCTCGGCCACCGCCACCACCGACTTCGCGATCACCTCGCCGTGGAAGCTCCCGTTCACGCTCTCCACCGGCGCGTCGGTCAGCTTCACCGTGGCCTTCACCGCCACCGGCGGCGCCTGGCACGACGGCACCGCCAGCATCGGCTGGAGCAACGGCAGCACCCAGACCAGCACGCTGCGGCTGACCGGCTGGTGGCAGAAGTACTCCGAGCACAACCTCGAGCCGACCTTCCCGGACCTGATCCACCACTTCGGCTACACCACGGTGACCCCGACCAGCATGTACAGCCGCGGGGCCTACCAGGCGTTCAGCAGCGACGAGGTGCTGGTGCCCTACTGGAAGCAGCGCGACCCGAGCCAGCCGGCCCGGATCACCCAGCTCGGCGCCTGGCGGGGCTACCCGTCCACGCTGACCGTGAGCAAGTACGCCAAGGGCAGCCCGAACACGCTCTACAAGATCTTCGCCGGCCTGCCGCAGGACGCCCAGTCGGCGCTCCCGCGCAACTCCGCCTGGGGTCGTGGCACCGCCACCTTCACCCTGTCGGGCACGGCAGGGCTCAAGCTGGACAGCGAGTACACCGACCCGACGCTGAACAACTCCGCGATCGACCGGAGCTCGGGCTGCACCGCCGCCCAGTGCGGCCAGCACGTCCGGGCCTTCGTCGCGCGCGACGCCGACGGCAACGTGATCCCCGGCAGCTACCTCTTCACCGAGGACCTCAACGGGATCAACTACGACTACAACGACAACATGTTCCTGATCGAGAACATCACGCCCGCGTCATGATCACCGGGCGGCCGCGCCGCCCGTCATGATCATCTCCGACCCGGCCCCGGCGCCGGGGCCGTCGTCGTTCCGGGCGTGGGACCGGCCGGCTCAGGGAGTGCACAGATTGCCGAGCGGTGTGCACCTGAGGCCATCGCGCGGACTCCGGTGCGCTGGCAGAGTTCTTCTCGTCAGCTCTGGGGAGCGACCAGATTCGCGGGGGCGAAGACCACCTCTCATCCGACCGCACGTCTCTCGCCTGGAGTCCCCCATGATCGCCTCGATCCCCACCACCAGCTCGCCCACCGCCGTCGACCCGAAGCGTCGGTTCCGGCTCCGCAAGCTGGCCGGCCTCGCCGCCGCCACCCTGATCCCGGTGGCCCTCGTCGGCACCCTCACCCCGGGCACCGCCCGCGCCGACGCCCCGGCCGGCGGCAGCACCAGCCCGACCGCCACCGGCCCGACCACCAACAGCTCGAGCGCCCAGTCCGCCCAGGCCGCCCAGGCCGCCCGCACCGCCGCGATGTTCACCAGCGCCGGGTCCTACATGCCCAAGGCGCCGAAGAGCACCGGCGGCTGGACCGCCGACTTCGTCGACAACTTCGACGCCCCGCTCGACGTCAAGACCTGGGGCCGCTACATGGGTGGCGCCCCGCACGGCAGCCACGCCACCTACATGCTCGACAACGCCACCGTCACCCCCTCGCCCAGCGCCCCGGGCAGCGGCATCCTCCAGCTGCACACCAAGTACGAGAACGGCCGCTGGACCTCGGCCGGGATGTCCTCGGGCCGCGGCTTCGCCGCCACCGGCGGCAAGTGGGTCGTCAAGGCCAAGTTCGACCGCGCCTACGGCGTCGGCTACGCGTTCCTGCTCTACCCCAAGGGTGGCGCCTGGCCGCCCGAGGTCGACTTTGCCGAGGGCACCGCCGGCGGCAAGTCGATCATGGCCACCGTCCACTACGACCCGAAGAACTACCAGATCCAGCGCTGGCTGCACAACGTCGACATGACCAAGTGGCACACCTACGGCGTCATCCTCGGCGACAACACCATCGAGTACACGATCGACGGCCGCACCTGGGCCACCGTCACCACCCCGCACGTCCCGAAGGTGCCGATGTGGCTCGGCGTCCAGTCCGGCGTCAAGGACTGCGCCATCACCACCGGCGAGTGCCTCTCCCCCGACACCCCCAAGGACTCGGCCATCTCGATCGACTGGATCGCCCACTACAAGCAGTCCTGACCCCGGTCACCTGCACCACCGCGCTGCCACAACCGCATCCCACAACCGCATCCCACAACCGCATCCCACAACAGAACCCCACAACCGAACGCACACCCAGCGAGCCCGACCCGGAGCCCGCGCCACCGGCCCAGCTGCCGGCGGCGCGGGCTCCGTCGTCCGCCGGGACCCCCGGCGGCGGGAGCCCTCTGAGCTGTGCACGGAATGCCGATCGCCGTGCACACCGCGCCCTTGGCCCCCGCCGGAGCCGCTGCGAGGATTTCCGGTGTCAGCTCAGGGGAGCGACATCGATTCGCGGGGGCGAAGACCACCTTCCTGCACACCACCCCGATTCCGTGGAGCCCCCCGCCATGATCAACGCGACTTCCGCCCGCGCCGCCCGTCGGCTCACCGGCCTCGCTCTGGCCGCCGCCCTCCCGACCGCCGCCTACGCCGGCTTCGCCACCGCTCCCGCCGAGGCCAGCGTCACCCCGACCACCACCAGCTCGAGCGCCGCCGCCGCGTCCACCGCCGCGGACCGGGCCGCGCAGGCCAAGGCCCGCGCCGCGACCGCCAAGCTGTTCACCGAGGCCGGCACCTGGATGCCCAGTGCGCCCCGCACGCAGAAGGGCTGGAAGGCCGACTTCGTCGAGAACTTCAACGGCCCGCTCAACACCAACGTCTGGGGCCGCTACATGGGCGGCATCCCGCAGGGCACCAAGAGCACCTACATGCTCGACAACGCGACCGTCACCCCGTCGCCGCTCAAGGCGAACAACGGCATCCTGCAGATGCGCACCCGCTACAGCAACGGCAAGTGGACCTCGGCCGGGATGTCCTCGGGCCGCGGCTTCGCCGCCAAGCAGGGCATGTGGCAGGTCAAGGCCAAGTTCGACCGGGCCTACGGCGTCGGCTACGTCTTCCTGCTCTACCCCAAGGGCGGCGCCTGGCCGCCCGAGGTCGACTTCGCCGAGGGCGTCATGGGCGGCCCGCGGATCATGTCGACCGTCCACTACGGCACCGCCAAGAACCACAAGCAGATTCAGCGGTTCCGGCACGACGTCGACATGACCAAGTGGCACACCTACGGCGTGATCCTGTCCACCAACAAGATCCAGTACACGATCGACGGCAAGGTCTGGGCCACCGTCAAGACCAAGAACTCCCCCAAGGTGCCGATGTGGCTCGGCATCCAGGCCGGGGTCAAGGACTGCCGGGTCTCCACCGGGCAGTGCCTGTCGAAGAAGACCCCGAAGTCCGCGGCCATCTCGATCGACTGGGTGGCCCACTACCGGCGCGCCTGACCTCCCCGACCGGAGCACCCCTTGCTCCACCTCCACCGACGCACGCCCGACCGACCGGTCGGGCGTGCGTCGTTCTCCGGGGCCGGGCCGCCGGACCGGGGAATGGACACCACGACGGGCCCTGCTTAGGCTGACCTCACCGGGTGGGGCGGGCAGAGCGGCCAGGTCGCCCGGGCGCACCGGTCCCGGTCGCCCGCCACGACCCCGACGGATCCCACCCGCGACGTCGGCCGAACGCACCGTCCCGCGGCCGGACGTTTCTTGGGGAAACCGTCTCAGGGGGATGCATGACCACCACGCACAGCACGAACGGCGGGAGCCCCGCCGTGTCCACGCCCGGCCGGCTCGAGCAGGCGGTGGGCACGGCCCGACGCGGCGCCCGGGTGGGCCTGCGGGCGGTCCGCAGCCAGCGGCACGTGGCCCGCTACCTGTTCAACGCCGGTCCGGTCCGTCGCTACAACCGGCGCCCCGCCGTGCTCACGCCGGAGGCGGCACGGGTGCACCGCACGCTGGCCCACGACGGGATCGCGATCACCAACGTGATCGACCTGCTCGGGGACAGCGCGCTGTTCGAGGACCTGCGGGCCGAGACCGCCGAGCTGCGGGCCCGGCCCGATCTGCCCCGCGACCCGGCCAAGCCGTTCCTCACCGAGCTGCTCGGCGACCGCCCCGCGGTCCGGCCCTCGGACGCGCTGCTCCGCTTCGCCCGGCACAGCCAGGTCCGCGGCATCGCCGAGGCCTACAGCGGGATGGAGCTGCAGATCCAGGACGTCAACATCTGGGTCAACACCCCGGTCGACGGCGGCCCGACGCAGTCGCAGCGCTGGCACCGCGACCTGCCGGAGGACCACGACATCGTCAAGTGCTTCGTCTACCTCTCCGACGTCCCCGACGGCGCCGGCCCGCTGTCCTACGTGACCGGCAGCAACACCCGCGCCGGACGCAAGCAGAAGCTGCCGGCCGAGTTCGACGGGATCGGTTACCGGCTGAGCGACGACGACGTGGCCGCGCACTTCGGCGCCGACCGGATCACCGTCGGTCGCGGCGACCTCGGCACCGTGGTCTTCGCCGACACCCGGGGGATCCACAAGGGTGGCTTCGCCACCACGCAGGAGCGGGTGCTGGCCCAGATCACCTACGCCTCGCGGGCGTCCTCGCGGCCGCGCACCCTGCGTCCGGCGGTCGAGGCCGAGCGCGACCAGCTGACCGACCTGCGGCTCGCCGGCTGATCCGGCGGCCGGTCCGGCCCGGGGGAATGCCGTCCGGACCGCCGCGGTTGGCCCGGGCATGACGAGCAACTCCTACCCCTTCGGCGGCAAGGTCGTGCTGGTGACGGGCGGCGGCAGCGGGATCGGCCGCGCCATCGCCCGGGCGTTCCTCAACAACGGGGCGACCGTGGCGGTCACCGGGCGCCGGACCGCGCCGCTGGACGAGACCCTGGCTGGGGCCGACCCGGACACCACGCTGGCGATCGGGGCGGACCTGGCCGACCCCGACCAGGCGGCCGGGGTGATCGACCGGGTGGTCGAGCGGTTCGGCCGGCTCGACGTGCTGGTCAACAACGCCGCCCAGTTCGTGGCCAAGCCGTTCACCGAGGTGACCCGGGAGGAGTGGACCGGGATCCGCAGCGCGAACGCGGACGCCTTCGTCCACCTGCTGCAGCGGGCGCTGCCCGAGCTCGAGCGGACCGGCGGCAACGTGGTGGTGGTCGGCTCGGTGTCCGGGCTCCGCGGCGACTGGGGCCAGTCGGTCTACAACGCGACCAAGGCGCTGATCATGAACCTGGTCCAGTCGCTGGCCCTCGACTACGGTCCGCGCGGGGTCCGGCTCAACTCGGTGGCGCCGGCCTTCACAGTCACCCCGATCACCGAGGGGATCGCCGAGGACGAGCAGCTGCTGGCCCGCTTCACCAACCGGGTCGCGCTCGGCCGTCCGGGCCGTCCCGAGGACGTCGCGCCGGCGGTGCTGTTCCTGGCCAGCGAGGACGCGCGCTACATCACCGGGACGACGCTGGCCGTCGACGGCGGCACCACCGCCTCCACCGGGCAGCCGCACCTGGACTGACCGGCCTCCCGGGTCAGCGGACGACGTCGACCCGGTCCAGCGTCACCACCGACGACGTCGAACCGTTGCTCTTGGTCCCGGTGACCCGGACCCGGAGCACGTGCGGCCCCCGGCTGAGCACCGGGCTGGTCCAGGCGGCGAGGACGGTACCCGAGGCGGTCTGCTGGTTGACCAACGTCTCCGGGCCGCCGTCGATGCTCACCGCGGCGATCCCGTGGTCGCGCTGCTCGGTGTACCACCAGCGGACGCCGGTGCCGGTGAACCGCACGGTCGCCGTCGCGTCCATGGTGTAGCTGTAGTGGTCGTCGCCGCGGTACTCGCCGGCGGTGTGCCCGACCCGCCAGCCCCCCGAGTAGTCGATCTGCTCGGCCCCGGTCCCGGTCACGCTGTCGTTGAGCACGGCCAGCGGGGCGACCTCGGTGCGCAGCCCGAGGGCGGTCGACCGCAGCTGGTCGGCCAGGTAGAGCCGCTGGTTGGCCGGCGCCCCGCTGCCGCAGTTCTGCGCGAGGTCGAGCAGCTTCGTGCCGGAGGCGGCGGCGTACCCCAGGAACAGGTGGTTGGGGCCGCAGGACCCGAGGTAGACGACGCCGCCGGCGACCGCGGGATCGCTCATCCCCCGCTCCCAGGCGGTCTGGAACGGGGCCGGGGTGACCCAGCGGGTGCTCCCGGTGGCCAGGTCGACGGCACGGATCTCCGCCCGCTCCGGGTAATAGCCCGACTCGGTGAAGCCGAGGTAGGCGGTGCCGCCCGCGATCGCGGCCCGGGTCGCCGTGCCGACGCCGTAGCCGGTGTCGTAATGCCACAGCGCGCGACCGCGGTCGGCGGTGAACGCGTAGGCACCGACCGGTCCGGACGGGTTCGGTCCGAAGACGGTGGTCGCCGCGAAGACCACGGTGCCGTCGGCGTAGGACGGCCGGCCGAGTCGCTGCGCGCCGGTCTGCACCGACCACAGCAACGCGGAGTCGGTGAGCGAGAGCGCGAACACCTTGCCGGTGGTGGTGCCGACGAAGACCCGGGCCGGGGGGCCGCTGCCGTCCTGGACCGCGGCCTCGGTCACCGGGACGCCGGTCCGGAACGCCCACAGCAGCCGGCCGCTGACCGCGTCGTAGCAGGCGACCAGCCCGGTGCCGGCGACGGCGGGGTCGGCCGGCACGGTGTTCGCGGTCACCACGACGGCGCCCTCGATGCGGGACGCCCAGGTGAGGCTCTGCGCGGAGACCGACGCACCGAGACCGAGGTCCTTGGTCCACACCGTGGAGCCGTCGAACAGGTCGATCCGGGACACCGAGCCGCCGCGGACGACGTAGCCGAAGCCGTCCGGGCCGGCCGCGAAGTCCGTGCCGTAGCCGGATCCGGTGAAGGTCCGCTCCCAGACCGTGCCACCGTCGGTGGTGCGGCTGGCGGTCAGTCTCGCCCCGCGCAGCACCAGCACCCGGCTGGCTCCGCGGGAGTCGAGGGTGACCACCGGCTGACTCGGGATCTCGTCGGGACCGGGATCGGTGACCTGCCAGCGGGTGACCGCCTGGCCGACCGTCGAGGGGGTCAACAGCTGTTGGCCGGGGTTCGAGCCGGCGTGGCCCGGATCGGAGCCCTGCTGCTGCCAGTCGGTGCGGACGGTCACCGGCGTCGTCACGGTGAGTCCGGTCAGCGCGTCGGTGGCCACCAGCTGGGTCGGTCCCGCGATCAGCCCGACCGGGACCGGCACGTAGGTCTCGGCGCTCCCGCTCGACCCCGTCCTCAGCTCGGCCAGCGGGGTGACCCCGAGGTAGGTGCGGACCAGGTGGTCGGTCGGGAAGAAGCCGACGAACACCTCCATCGGCCGGCCGGCCACCACGGTGGGGTTGGTCGTCGTCACGATCGGCGGCGGGGTCGCGGCGCCGGCCGGTGGTGCGGCCGGCACCGCCAGCGCGCTCGCGACCAGCAGCGTCAGGGCTCCGACCGCGAGCGCGGCGCGGACGCGGGAACGGGCAGCGGGCGGACGAGCGTGCGGCGTCATCGGGCCTCCGGGGGGTGAGGCTTCGGATCGTACGGACCGGCGACGGGTCCCGACCAGGCCCGGCGGGTGACGGTTGCGCATCGCCTCCGGTCGGCGCGTCGGGGATCCGGCCGCGTGGACCCGGTCGGATCCCCGACGCGGTCGGGTTGGAGCGACCGGTCAGGCTGGAGACCCCGCTCGCCGTCCGAGGAGACCGATGTTCGAGGCGCTATCACCGCCGCGTCGCCGGCTGGGGCTCGGGCTGCTCGCACTCGCAGTCGCTCTGGTGCTCGCGGTGGGGACGGCGGTGGTGGTCCGAACGGTCCGCGAGAGCCGCACGGCGCCGCAGGACCGGCCCGGTCCGGTGCTGCTGGTCCCCGGGTACGGCGGCACCGGCGCCTCGCTGCAGGGGCTGGCCGCCGAGCTGCGTGGCACCGGACGCGACGCGCTGGTGGTCCCCGAGGTCGGCGACGGCACGGGTGACCTGTCCGCGCAGGCCGACGCGCTCGGGCGGTTCGCCGCGTCGGTGCTGGACCGCACCGGCGCTCCGTCGGTGGACGTGGTCGGCTACTCGGCCGGCGGCGTGGTCGCCCGGCTCTGGGTCGCCGACGGCACCGGCCACCGGCTGGCCCGCCGGGTGGTGTCGCTCGGCGCGCCCCAGCACGGCACCACCCAGGCCCAGCTCGCCGGCGAGCTCGGCGGCGGCTGTCCGACGGCCTGTGAGCAGCTGGTCCCCGACAGCCCGCTCCTGCGGCGGCTGGCCGCCGACGGTGAGACCCCGCCCGGGCCGGTCTGGGTGACGCTGCGCTCGACCGCCGACCAGGTGGTGACCCCGGTGGACAGCGCCGCGCTCGACGGCGCGCTCAACGTGGTCGTCCAGCAGGTCTGCCCGGCGGCCCGGACGACGCACGCCGGGCTGCCGGACGACCCGGTCACCCGGGCGCTGGTCCGGTCCGCGCTCGGGGTCGGGCCGCCGAGCGCCCCCACCGTCGTCCGCTGCTGAGTCCGGCTGAGTCCGGCTGAGTCCGGCTCGCCCGGACGGCCGCGCCGGCCTCAGTCGACGACGTCCTTGGTGCCGAAGCTGGCCCAGGCGGCCAGCCCGAACACAACCAGGTAGCCGAGCTGCACCTGGAAGCCGCGGACCACGTCGCGCCACAGGATCGGCTCGCGGAACAGGTCGACGAAGGCCAGCCAGTAGCGGGTCGGCAGATAGGGGTGCAGCGCGGCGGCGGCGTCCAGCCCGAGCAGCACGGTGGAGGCGATCAGCACCCCGATGGTGGCCAGCGCGGCCCCGACCGACGAGCCGGTGACGGTGGAGAAGAACACCGCGACGGCGGCGACACCGAGCATGCACACCACCACGTAGGCGAGCGCCAGCGCCGTCCGCCAGGCCAGCTCCTGCGGGTCCAGCGACTGGCCGCTGAGCCCGATCACGCCGGCGCCCGGCGGGGCCTGGCCGAGCAGCAGCCGGCCCTCGAGCGCGGTGACCGCCGCCACCACCGCCACCGCGACGACCACGAAGACCACCACCGTGACCAGCTTGGCGACCAGCAGCTGGGCCCGGCCGACCGGCCGGATCAGCAGATAGCGCAGGGTGCCCGCCTGGGCCTCGCCGGCGATCGCGTCGCCACCGAGCACCGCCACCGCGATCGGCAGGAACAGCGGCAGCACCACGCCGAGCGCGGCCAGCGGGAACAGCGTGCCGTCGCTGAGCACCGCGGACAGGAACGGCGGCCCCTCCCCCGGCCCGGGCGCGATCCCGGTGATCGCCAGCAGCACCGCGACCAGGGTGGGCAGCGCGAGCAGCATCGCGATGATCACCCAGGTCCGCGGCCGGCGGAACAGCTTGATCAGCTCGACCTGGAGCAACGTGATCATGGTCGGGTGCTCAGGTACTCGCGGGTGCCGGCCGGGGCCGCGTCCTCGGGCGGGTCCGGCAGCACGGGATCGCGGCGCACCGCGGTCGCCTCCCGCACCACCTGCTCGAGCTCGCGGCGCCAGGGTCCGAACGCGGTGACCGGCACCCCGGCGCCGACCAGCTCGGCGTTGAGCGCCGCCGGGTCCCAGGACTCCACCAGCAGCCGGCCGGGCTCGGCGCCGAGCACCCGACGCCCGAGCAGCGACGCGGCCCGCCCGGTCTCCGGGGTGCTCACCGCGACCACCCCCGGCGGGGTCAGCAGGCCCTCGAGCGGCTCCTGCAGGACCAGTCGGCCGCGGTCGATCACCCCGACCCGGGTGCACAGCTGCTCGACCTCGGCGAGCAGGTGGCTGGACAGGAAGACGGTGGTGCCCGCGGCGTTGAGCCGGAGCAGCAGGTCGCGGATCTCGCCGATGCCCTGCGGGTCGAGCCCGTTGGTCGGCTCGTCGAGCACCAGCAGCGCCGGGCGCCGGAGCAGCGCGGCGGCCAGCCCGAGCCGCTGCCGCATCCCGAGCGAGTAGGTCCGGACCGGACGCCGGTCGGCCGGGTCGAGCCCGACCTCGGCCAGCACCTCGGTGATCCGCTCGGCCCGGGCCCCGGTGGCCAGCCGGTCGCGACCGGCCCGGTCGAGCAGGTCGAGATTGGTCCGGCCCGAGAGGTGCGCGTGCGCCCCCGGCCCCTCGACCAGAGCGCCCACCCGGGGCAGCACCTGGGCGCGGGCCGCGGGCATCGACGAGCCCAGCACCTCCATCGCCCCCGAGGTGGGGAGCACCAGCCCGAGCAGCATCCGGACCGTGGTGGTCTTGCCCGAGCCGTTGGCGCCGAGGAAGCCGTAGACGTCGCCCTCGCGGACGTCCAGACCGACGCCGTCGACCGCGCGGACGGCGCCGTACTGCTTGGTCAGCCCCCGGGTGCGGATCACGAGCCGAACACCAGCCCACCGGCCGCCCGGCGGAGCAGCGGGTCGGTCACCGTCCCGGTGAGCAGGTAGCCCGAGCCGAACCCGCCGCCCGGGACCCCGCCGTAGCCGGCGCTCGACCCCGGGGTGCCGGAGGTCGGACGCCGCCAGCCGGTGAGCAGCAGCCCGATCGGGCCGGTCCGGCCGAGCGTCCCGGCCGGGTCGCGGCGGGCACCGGTGCGGCGCAGCTGGAGCCGCAACGGCCGGGCCACCGTGGCGCGCAGCGGGAGCAGGAAGATCGACGTCGGTCCACGGCCGTAGACCCCGAGCCGGCCGTCGGCCGCGGTCCGCAGCGGCAACCCGGCCAGGCTGGCGGGCAGCCGGACGCCGGTGAGCGCGTTGGCCTCGGCGGCCGCGTCGACGGACTGGTCGACGCTGACCCGCATGCCCTCGGCCGGGACGAACTGGGTCCGCTCGGCTGGTGGGACGGCCAGGTCGACCTCGGTGAACCCGGTGGTCAGCACCGGCCGGTCCGGATCGGTCGCGTGCACCGCGAGCCGCAGCACCGTCCCGGTCGCCGGGTCGGCCCAGAGGTCGACCCGGCGGATCGTCCCGCCCTCCTGCTGGGGCACCAGCCGGAGCCCGGCGGCGGCCACTCCGGCGACGCGGGCGGAGGGTAGCGCGGTCAGCTCGGCGTCGCGGGCGCCGGCCAGCAGGCGCCGTCCGAGCGTCGGCGGGAGCAGGTCGGAGACGTCGGGCAGCCGGAGCGCCGAGACCGGGGTGAAGACCGCGCGCTGCGAACCGAACGTCCAGCGCAGCTGGAGGTCGTGGTGCCGGACCAGGTCGGTCTCGCCGCTGCCGGTGATCCGGTCGATCCGCCAGTCGGTCGCCCCGCGCCACCAGGCCCGCAACCGCTGGTCGCTGCCGAGCAGCGGACCGAGGTTGGCGAAGGTGGCGGCGGCCGGGACCCGGAGCCCGCCGGTGGTCTCGACCAGACCCGACCAGCCGAGTCCTGCGGTGCCGCGGATCCGTCGGGCCAGCTCGGGCGCCGAGACGGCGGGCGCGCGCACCGGCCGGGCACCGAAGGCCAGCGGACCGCCGACCAGCGCGGCCGCGGCCCCCGCGGTCAGCAGCCAGCGGCGGGTGGTCATGCCCGCCAATGTATGCGCGCGCTGCAGACTGGCTCGGGTGATCACCCGATGAGCGAGGACGCCGACGACGGGCTGGCTGCGCTGCTCGCGCGGGTGCCGACGGGGTGGACAGCGGTGGTCTGGCGCGGACGCCGGTACGGGATGCGCCGCACCGACGCCGCCGGCGGCGGTGCGGTCGCTGTGGTGGCCGAGGAGCTCGGCGGCGACGGTCTGGTGTCCACCAACGTCTACCGGACCCGGGCCGGGGACCTGCTCCGTCCGTGCGAGATGCCCGCGGAACGGGTGCTGGCCTTCCTCCGCGAGTGGCGTCCGGTCGGTGACGGACCGGCCGCGACCGGGTCGGAGCGGGACGGTTGACTGACCCGGTGAACGACTTCTCCGCCCTCAGCCACCTCGAGTGCTCGCGCACCGGCACCCGCCAGGACGCCGACGTCGTCGCCGGGCTGAGCCCGACGGGTGCCCCGCTGCTGGTCCGCTACGACCTCGACCACGTCCGGGCCACCGTCGACCGGGACGCGCTGGCCGCCCGGCCGGCCGACCTGTGGCGCTACCACGAGGTGCTCCCGGTCCGTGGCCCCGCGCACGTGACCACCCTCGGGGAGGGCTGGACGCCGTTGCTGCCGGCCGCTCGGTACGGCGCGGCGATCAGCGTCCCCGGGCTGATGATCAAGGACGAGGGCGCGCTGCCCACGGCGTCGTTCAAGGCGCGGGGCGCGGCGGTCGGGGTGTCCCGGGCCCGCGAGCTCGGCGTCGGCGGCATCGCCATGCCCAGCAACGGGAACGCCGGCGCGGCCTGGGCGCTCTACGCGGCGCGGGCCGGGCTGGCGTCGATGATCATGATGCCGGTGGGTGCGCCGGACGTCTGCCGGCGCGAGGCGGTGGCCGCCGGCGCCGACGTGGTGCTGGTCGACGGCCTAATCAACGACGCCGGGCGGCTGGTCCGCGAGCGGATGGCCGCCGAGCCCGAGCGGTTCGCCGGCTGGCAGGACGTCTCGACGCTGCGCGAGCCGTACCGGATCGAGGGCAAGAAGACCATGGGCTACGAGATCGCCGAGCAGCTCGGCTGGCGGCTGCCCGAGGTGATCGTCTACCCGGCCGGCGGCGGCGTCGGGCTGATCGGCATCCACAAGGCGCTGCAGGAGCTGGTCATGCTCGGCTGGGTCGAGGGGCCGCTGCCCCGGCTGGTTGCGGTCCAGGCTGCGGGCTGCGCGCCGATCGTCGCGGCGTACGAGGCGGGGCTCGACCACGCCGAGCCGGTCGAGGTCACCCCGAGCGTCGCGTTCGGGATCAACGTGCCCACCGCGCTGGGCGACCGGCTGATGCTCACCGCGGTCCGCGAGACCGGCGGCACCGCGGTGGCGGTGGGCGACGCCGACCTGCTGGCCGAGGAACGGGCGGTGACGGCGGCCGAGGGGCTGTTCGTCTGTCCCGAGGGCGGCGCCTGCCTGGCCGCGGTGCGTCGGCTCCGCGCCGACGGCTGGCTCGACGGCTCCGAGCGCGTGGTGGTGCTCAACACCGGCAGCGGGCTGATCTATCCCGAGACCGTCGACTACCGGCTGCCGCTGGTCGACCGGGACGGGCGACCGGCCGGTGAGGGCTCGTCGGCCTCGGCGGGGTCTGCCAGCATGGGGCGATGACCGGTCTGGACGAGGCGGCGGCCGCGGCGGCCAAGCAGCACCTGCACGGCTACCTGCGGCGCGGGCGGGACGCGCTGTTGTGGAAGGTCGAGGGGCTGTCGCCGTACGACCAGCGCCGCCCGCTGGTGCCGACCGGGACCAACCTGCTCGGGCTGGTCAAGCACGCGGCGAGCACCGAGGCCGGCTACTTCGGCGACTGCTTCGGCCGGCCGTTCCCCGAGCCGATGCCCTGGATGGACGACGACGCCGAGGACAACGCCGACATGTGGGCGACCGCCGACGAGACCGCCGAGCAGGTCACCGGGCTCTACCGTCGGGTCGCCGCACACGCCGACGCGACGATCGAGGCGCTCGCGCTGGACGCCACCGGCACCGTCCCGTGGTGGCCGCCGGAGCGGTCCACGGTGACCCTGCTGCAGATCCTCACCCACATGATCGCCGAGACCCACCGGCACGCCGGCCAGGCCGACCTGGTGCGCGAGCTGGTCGACGGTGCGGCGGGGATGCAGCAGGGCAACGCCAACCTCCCCGGCGGGGACGCCGACTGGTGGGCCGGCTACCGCGACCGGCTCGAACGGGTGGCCCGCGAGGCCCGGGCCTGAGCCGGGCGCCGCGTCCCGAGCCGCCGGTGATGATCACGCACAGGAACGCCCACCTAGAGTGATCACCTCGGACGGACGATCGGGGGGAGATCCGCACCATGGTGTCGGGACGACGGTGGGGTGTGGTCGGCGGGGTGCCTGCGGCCGCGACGGTGCTGCTGACGGCGTTCACCGCCGGGTGCACCGGGTCGCCGTCGAGCCCGCCCAGCCCGGTGCCGGCCCCGGCCAGCAGCGCGACCAGCGCCGCTGCGAGCCCGACGGCGAGCGACCGCTGCCCCGACGGCCGGTACACGATCACCCGGCTGGAGGGGCAGGGATCGGCGTCCGCACTGGGCACCGGGACCGGCGGCGACCTCACCCTGGCCTTCACCGACGGACGCTGGACCCTCGACTCCGACGGCGCCTCGGCGATGAAGCTCGACGTCGGCCCCGGCACCGTCGACCTGACCTTCGACGGGACGATCACCGGGGACTACTCCGGCAGCCCGGACGACCTCACCATGACGGTTACTGACGCCACCGGCAGCGCCCGGCTCAAGGGCTTCGGCGTCGACCGGACCTCGAGCGCCCGTCAGATCGCCGACCGGATCGTCCCCACCGGCACCACCGGTTCGGCCACCTGCACCGCCACCGGCGCCACCATCACCCTCCCCACGGTGATCATCACCGGCACCCGCTGAGCCCTTCTGCGGCGACCTCGTCGCACGCGCGCTGAG
Organism: Microlunatus kandeliicorticis; assembly: GCF_014137855.1. Lineage (GTDB taxonomy): Bacteria > Actinomycetota > Actinomycetes > Propionibacteriales > Propionibacteriaceae > Microlunatus > Microlunatus kandeliicorticis. The sequence continues at coordinate 236,421 of NZ_JACGWT010000001.1, read as the reverse complement.
CCTGTCGAAGCGCCGCTCTCCCTTCGACAGGCTCAGGGAACGTGGCGTCCGCGCGCTGAGCCCGTCGCACGCGCGCTGAGCCCGTCGCACGCGCGCTGAGCCTGTCGAAGCGCCGCTCCGCCCCTTCGACAGGCTCAGGGAACGTCGATGGCGTTCCTCGCGGCGCCTCAGGTCAGGGCGGGTTCGATCACCGCGGCGCGTCGGGCCGGGCGGACCCAGACCGGGGTGTCGACGGCGAGGTCGAGGGTCTCGACCTGGCCGGGGGTGAGCTGGACCCAGAAGGTCTGCTGGTCGCCGTCGGTCCGCCTGAGATCGGCCCGCACCTCGAAGCCGACGCGCTGCAGCCGCTGGACCACCGCGGGCACGGTGCCCGGCGCCGCGTCGGCGAAGACGTCGATGTCGTGCGGGCGGAGCAGCCGGCCGTCGAGCCGGGTGGTCGGGCCGAGGAACTCCATCACGAACTCGTTGGCCGGGCGGTCGTAGAGGTCGTTGGGGCTGCCGACCTGCTCGACTCGACCGTGGTTGATCACCACGATCTCGTCGGAGACCTCGAGCGCCTCCTCCTGGTCGTGGGTGACGAAGACCGTGGTCACGTGCACCTCGTCGTGCAGCCGGCGGAGCCAGTCGCGGAGCTCCTTGCGCACCTTGGCGTCGAGCGCGCCGAACGGCTCGTCGAGCAGCAGCACCTTGGGTTCGGCGGCCAGCGCGCGGGCCAGCGCCATCCGCTGCCGCTGCCCGCCGGAGAGCTGCGCGGGCAACCGGTCGGCGAACTGGGTCAGGTGCACCAGCTCGAGCAGCTCGTGCACCCGGGCCCGGATCTCGGCCTTGGGCCGGCGCCGCACCTCGAGCCCGAAGGCCACGTTGCGGAACACGCTGAGGTGCTTGAACGCGGCGTAGTGCTGGAAGACGAACCCGACCTCACGACGCTGCGGCGGCAGTCGGGTGGCGTCCTGGCCGTCGATCACCACGGTGCCGGTGTCGGCGGTGTCGAGCCCGGCGATGATCCGCAGCAGCGTCGACTTGCCGCCCCCGCTCGGCCCGAGCAGTGCGGTCAGCCGGCCGCTCGGCACCGCCAGGTCGACGTCGTCGAGTGCGACGAAGTCGCCGAACCGCTTGCTGATCCCGTCGGCGCGGATCCCCGCCGCGCGCTGTGCGTCCGCCATCCCTACGACTCCTCCTTGGGCCGCAGGATCGCGACCACCACGATGCTCAGCACGGCGATCGCCACCATCACGAAGCTGATGGCGAAGGCGCCGTTCTCGTCCAGGTCGGTGTAGCGCTGCGCCGCCAGCAGCGGCATGGTCTGGGTGTAGCCCAAGATGTTGCCGGCCACCACCCGGACCGCGCCGTACTCGCCGAGCGCGCGGGCCAGGCTCAGCACCACGCCGTAGGCCAGCGCCCAGCGGACGCTCGGCAGCGTGAGCCGCCACAGCCGCTGCCAGGCGTTGGCCCCGAGCGCTCGGCCGGCCTGGTCCTGCTCGAGCCCGATCTCCTCCAGCACCGGCACCAGCTCGCGCACCACCAGCGGCAACGTGACGAACGACGTCGCGAGCACGATGCCGGGGGCGTTGTAGATCACCTGGACGCCGACCGCGGCCAGTGCGCCGCCGAACCAGCCGTTCTGCCCGTAGACCAGGATCAGGGCCAGACCGGCGATCACCGGCGACACGGACACCGGGACGTCGATCAGCGCGTTCAGCGCCGACCGCCCCCAGAACCGGTAGCGGGTGATCAACAACGCGGCGGCCAGCCCGAACACGGTGTTGATCACCACCGACTGCACCGCCACCTCGACCGACAGGATGATCGAGGTGACCGCCTCGGGTGCGGTGACCGAGGCCACGAAGGCCCCGAGCCCGTCGCCGAACACCCGGACCAGCATCACCGCCAGCGGCAGCAGCACCAGCACCACCACGTAACCGATCGCCACCAGCCGCAACGTCCAGCGCACCGGGCCGGAGCCGGCCGGTCGCGGCGGACGGGTCCGCCCGGGACGCGGCGTCGGTCCTCCGACGCTGCCGTCCGGCTCCCCCGGCTGGTCCGGACCGGACGATCCCGCGCCGTCGATCCGGTCGACGCGGTCGAGGTCGTCGAGGACGTCCTCGCGGGTGCGCTCAGCCACGGCGGGCCGCCCGTCGTTGCACCAGGTTGAGCCCGACGATCACGATCAGCGCGATCACCAGCAGCACCACCGCGACCACGGACGCCCCGGTCAGGTTGTCGTTCTCGATCTGCGAGAGCATCCGGGCCGAGGCGACCTCGGTCCGTCGCGGCAGGCTCCCGGAGATCAGCGTCACCGAGCCGTACTCCCCCAGGCTGCGGGCGAAGGACAGCGCCGCGCCGGCCGCGATGGCGGGCACCAGGTTGGGCAGCACCAGCCGGACGAAGATCGCCAGCCGGCCGGCCCCCAGCGAGGCCCCGGCCTGCTCGACGTCGGGGTCGAGCTCCTCGAGCACCGGCTGCACCGCTCGCACCACGAAGGGCAGCGTGACGAAGAGCAGCGCGACGAAGATCGCCGCCCGGGTCTGGGCCAGGGTGATGCCGATCGGGCTGTCGATACCGTAGAGCGCGATCAGCACCAGCCCAGCGACGATCGTCGGCAGCGCGAACGGGATGTCGATCACCAGGCTGAGCAGCCGACGGCCGACGAAGCGGTCCCGCACCAGCACCCAGGCCACCAGCGTCCCGGCCACCACGTTGACCGCGGTGGCGGCCAGCGCGGACAGCACGGTGAGCACGATCGCGGAGCTGACGGCGGGGTTGGTCAGGGTGTCGACGAAGCCGGCGACCCCGCCCTCGGTCGAGGTGATCACCACCGCGATCAACGGCAGCAGCACCAGGATGCTCAGGTAGAGCGTGACCAGCCCGAGGCCCAGGCCGGAGCCGGCTCCGAGCGGCAGCACCCCCGGCGGCAGCGGCCGGCGTCCGGCCCGCGCACGGGTCGGACGGACCGGGGTCGTCGTGGTGGCGGCCATCGGATCAGCTGATCTTCGCGGCGTCCTGGATCTTGGTGACGATGCCGGTGTTCTCGTCGAAGAACTTGCTCGTCACCGCCTTCCAGCCGCCGAGCTGATCGATGGTCACCAGCTTCTGCACCGCCGGGAACGGATTCGCCGGGTCGGTCGCGCCCTCGACGCTCGACGGGACGTCGGAGTTGTTCAGCGGCCGGAAGCCGTGGGCGGCGAAGATCTTCTGCCCGGTGTCGGACCCGACGTAGCCGAGGAACGCCTTCGCCGCGGCGGGTGCCTTGGCGGTGACCGCCCCGGGGTTCTCGATCTTGAGGGTGGTGTCGGGCACGAGGTACTCGAGGTCCTGGCCCTTCTGCCGGGCCGCGATCGCCTCGTTCTCGTAGGAGATCAGCACGTCACCGGTGCCGCTGGTGAAGGCGCTGGTCGCCTCCCGTCCGGACGACGGCAGGCTCACCACGTTGGCGTAGAACTTGGTCAGGTAGGCCTTGGCGTCGTCCTCGCTGCCACCGTTCGCAGTGATCTGGGTCCAGGCGGCCAGCACGTTCCAGCGCGCCGAGCCGGACGAGCCCGGGTTGGGGGTGACGATCTTGACGTCGCTGCGGGTGAGGTCGGCCCAGGTGCGGATGTTCTTCGGGTTGCCCTTGCGGACCGCCATCACCACCACCGAGGTGCTGACGATCCCCTTGTTCGCGCCGGAGTCCCAGTCCTCGGCGACCAGCCCCTTGTCGACCAGCTTGGTCATGTCCGAGCTCAGCGAGAACGCCACGTAGTCGGCGGGCAGCCCGGAGATCACCGCGCGGGCCTGGTCGCCGCTGGCCCCGTAGGAGGAGGTCCAGCTGACGCCCTTGCCGTCGGGAGTGTCCGCGAACTGCTTCTGCAGGTCGTCGTAGGCGGGCTTGGGCACCGAGAACGCGACCAGCGCGAGCTTCGCGCCCGCGCCGGAGCCGCCGGCACCCGCGCCCGAGCCCGACGAGGACGGGCCGACGCTGCTGCAGCCGGCGGTGATCGCGGCCGCGCCGAGGCCGCCGAGACCGGCCAGCAGGGTCCGCCGAGAAAGGGTGCGCATGAGAAGTCTCCCGAGTAAGCCAGCTATCCCGGCAGTCGGACACGGGATAGTGGGTAAATCGTGCCGGGAGTCGGCCGCGATCCTGAGCACGTCTCAGTCGGCAGACACGCGTGTCGCGATCCGGGACGGGCCCGGCCGATCACCGGGGCCGGTCACAGGGGCCGATCACCGGGGCCAATCACCGGGGCCTGATCACCAGGGCCTGATGGTCAGGGGCCGCCGCGCCAGTGGTCGATCCGCCGGTGGTCCGGTGCGAAGCCGTGGTCGATCCCCCAGAGCACCGCCTGGGTCCTGCTGCCTGCGCCGATCTTGCGATAGACGGTGCGGATGTAGGACTTCACGGTGTTCGGGCTGAGGTAGGTCAGCCGGGCCACATCGGCGTTGCTGCGGCCCTGGGTGATCAGCGCGAGGATCTCGGCCTCGCGGTCGGTCAGCCCCTCGCCGCGCCCGGGCCAGTCGAGCCCGCTGGCCGGCCGGGTCCGGCGCGGCGGGTCGCTGACCACCCGCTCGCCGCGGTGCACCGCCTCGAGCGCCTCGACCAGCTCCCGGGCGGGCAGCGCCTTGGACAGATAGCCCGCCGCTCCCTTCCGGAGGGCCGTCTGCACCAGGTCCGGTTCGAAGTTCCAGGTGTAGACCACCACCCGGCCGGCGTGCGGGCTGGCCACCAGCTCGGCGACGTGGTCGCCGTCGGCCTCCTGCTGGGCGAACGAGTCGTAGAGCACGATGTCGACGGTGTCGTGCAGCGGCCGGTTGGTGTCGATCTCGGCGATCACCACGCGGTCGCGGTAGCGCTCGAGCATGTTGGCCACGCCCATCACGACCACGTCGTAGTCGTCGACCAGCGCGACGCTGATCGGCCGGGGGTCGCCGGGGGACGTCCGCAGGTCGCTCACCCGGCCGACGCTAACCCCCTTTGGGGTGTACCGCAGCCCCCGTGGGGGTGGAAACGTCGAGCCTGCGGTCGCCGTCCGGCGGCCCGACCTCCACCGGAAGGACCCACCATGTTGGGACTCATCGTCAGCCTGATCGTGATCGGCCTGATCGCCGGAGCGGTCGCCCGCCTGGTCGTGCCGGGCCGGCAGAACCTGTCCATCCCGATGACGATCCTGCTCGGGATCGTCGGCTCGTTCGTGGGTGGCTTCCTCGGCTACCTGCTCTTCGGCAAGGACGCCGGTAGCGGCTTCTTCCAGCCGGCCGGGATCATCGGCTCGATCATCGGGGCGATCATCGTCCTGCTGATCTGGGTCTCGGTGGGGCGCCGCCGGACCGCTCGCGGCTGAACCCGGCGCGCGGCACGTCGCAGAATGGGCGCATGCGGGCCGTCGTCTACTCCGCGGTCGGGGCACCGCCCCGGCTGACCGAGACCGCCGATCCGGTCTGCCCGGCGGACGGGGTAGTGGTCGCGGTCCGGGCCACCGGCGTCTGCCGGTCCGACTGGCACGCCTGGCGCGGCCACGAGGCGGTGCCGCTGCCGCACGTTCCCGGACACGAGTTCGCCGGCACGGTGGCCGAGGTCGGCTCGGCGGTCGAGGGGTTCGCCGTCGGTGACCGGGTCACCGCGCCGTTCGTCAACGGGTGCGGCCGGTGCCGCTGGTGCCGGACCGGGCAGGCCCAGGTCTGCCCGGACCAGACCCAGCCGGGCTTCACCGGCCCCGGGTCGTTCGCCGAACGCGTGGTCGTCCGGGCCGCCGGGACCAACCTGGTCCGACTGCCCGACCAGGTCGACTTCGTCGCCGCTGCCGCCCTCGGCTGCCGGTTCGCCACCGCGTTCCGCGCGGTCACCGGGCACCACCGACCCGCACCCGGCGACCCGGTCGCGGTGGTCGGCTGCGGCGGCGTCGGGCTGTCCGCGGTGATGATCGCCACCGCCCTGGGCGCCCGGGTGGTCGCCGTCGACCCGTCCGAGGCGGCGCGGACGCGAGCCCGCGAGCTCGGCGCGGTCGCCGCGCTGGCCGCCGGCGAACCCGCCGCGACCGCCGCAGAGGTCGCCGCGGCCCTGCGGTCCCCGGACCGCGAGGACGACGTGGACGGGGCCGTGCTGGCGATCGACTGCTTCGGGTCGGCCGCGACCGCGGAGGCGTCGGTCCGGTCGCTGGCCCGCCGCGGTCACCACGTCCAGGCCGGGTTGATGCTCGGGCCGGAGGCCGCCGCCCCGCTGCCCTGGGACCTCCTGGTCGCCCGTGAGCTGTCGGTGCACGGCAGCCACGGGATGGCCGCGGCCGACTACCCGGAGATGCTCGCGCTGATCGCGGAGGGCCGGCTCCGCCCGGACCGGCTGGTCGGGGCGGTGATCGGTCTCGACGGGGCCGCCGAGGCCCTCACCGCGATGGACGCGCCGGTGACCGGCCGGGCCGGCGCCACCGTGATCAGGCTCGACTGAGCCGGTCGGGTCAGCCGCCGGCTGGACCGAGGGGGAAGGTGGCCCGACGGCGGAAGCTCCCACCCGGGGCGTCCTGGACCAGCAGCGCCACCTCGCGGACCCGGGCGTGCAGCGGCAGCCCGGCGGTGAGCGTCGCGGCCGCCGCCTCCAGCCGCTCCCGCCGGTCCGGTTCCGGCTGGTCGCCCAGGGCGCCGACGGTCAGGTGCGGGACGACCGTGTCGTGCCGGCCGCCGTAGGGCGGGCACTCGGGGTAGGCCTCGACCAGCCGGCCGGTGAGGTCGCGGAAGGCGTCGGCGGGTTCGGGGGCCAGCCAGAGCACCCGGTCGTCGAACCACCCGAGACCGCGGAACACCGTGTCGAACCCGGCGTCGCCGGCCAGCAGCGCGGTCAGCCGGTCGAGGACCGTGGCGTCTATTTGCTCGGGCGGCAGGAACGGATAGAGCACCGTGACGTGCGGCGGGACGCCGAGCGCGGCGCCGGCGTCGAACTCGGCGCGCACCCCGTCGACCAGCGGTCGGGCCTCGTCGACCACCACGACCAGCCCGCTCTCGGGGACGTTCTCGGCCGGGGTCTCCGCGTCGGGCATCCGGTCACCCTAGTGAGACCGAAGACCATCCTCGTGACACGGTGGGCGGCATGAGCGTGATCGTGGTCGGCGCGGGGATCGCCGGGGTGAGCTGCGCCCGGACGCTGGCGGCGGCCGGCGTGCCGGTGCGGGTGCTCGACCGGGGACGACGTCCCGGCGGGCGGCTCGGGCTGCGCCGGCTCACGGTCGACGGCGGTGAGCGGGTCGTCGACACCGGCGGCTCGTACTTCACCGTCTCCGACGACGGGTTCGGCGCGGTGGCCGAGGACTGGCGGGCACGGGGGCTGGCCCGGCCGTGGACCGACACCTTCGCGGTGATCGACGACGACGGCGAACAGACCAAGCAGGGCCCGACCCGGTGGGCGGCCCCGAGCGGGCTGCGCTCGCTGGTCGACGACCTGGCCGCCGGGCTCGACGTCAGCAGCTCGGTCACGGTCACCGCGGTCGAGCACGGCGACGACGGCTGGACGGTCCGCACCGAGACCCGCACCGACGACGGCCGCAGCACCGGCGACGCCGGTCCGGCCGACGTGGTGGTGCTGGCCATGCCCGACCCGCAGGCCCGGCGGCTGCTCGCCGACGGTCCGGAGCGCGAGGCGTTCGGGCTGGAGTTCGAGCCGGTGCTGGCGCTGACCGCGGCCTGGCCCGAGCGCAGCTGGCCCGATCGCGACGGGGTCTTCGTGAACGGCGACGACGTGCTGGCCTGGGTGGCCGACGACGGGCTCCGCCGCGGCGACCGCGCCCCGGTGCTGGTGGCGCACTCCACCCCGGACTTCGCCCGGCCACGGCTCGAGGACCCGGCCGCGGCGGCCGGCCCGATGGCCGAGCGGCTGGTCGACCGGCTCGGGCTGGCCGGGCCGCCGGCCAGCACCCACGTCCAGCGGTGGAGCTTCGCCCGCCCGGCCACGCCCCGCGACGAGCCCTACCTGCTCACTCCGTCCGGCCTGGCCGCGTGCGGCGACGGCTGGGCGGCGAAGCCGAGCGTCGAGGCAGCGTTCGTCTCGGGTCGCCGGCTCGCCGAGGCGGCGCTGGCCCGGGGCTGAGCGGCCGCATCCAGCCCGGAATGCCACAACGGGGGCGATCCGCACCGAGATCGGTGCGGATCGCCCCCGTTGTGCGTGGGTGTCCGTGGTTCGGCGCGGGCCCGCTGCCGTCGCCGGGGACCGGCAGCGGGCTTCTGCGCCGACACCACTTGTTCCTCCCCGGCAGGCCCGGCGGACGCGTCCGGCCGGATCCGGAACCGACAGCGGGCTCCCAGCCCGGGGACATGCCGGGGACAAGCAGCGTCCGCACGCTGGGGACGCCCACCGCGACCGGCGGGGGACCGATCAGCACGACGACAGGAACGACGATGACCGACCACCCGACCGGCCCGACCGGCCCGACCGGCTCGACGCCGCAGCCCGAACCAGACCGAAGAGACCTCCGGGCGGGCGACCCGCCGCCGGGCGGCGACCGCACCGCCCGGCCCGGCCGCCGGCGCGCGGTGGTCGTCGGCACGCTGTTCGCGGTCGCCGCGGTGGCCGGCGGCGGCACCTACGCGGCGGTGCACGCGGACGGCACCGCGGCCGCCTCGGTCACCGGCGGCGGCCCGGGCGGTGTCGGGAGCGGGTTCGGCGGGCAGGGCGGCTCCGGCGGGCGGGACGGGGCCGGACGCCCGGCGCAGGGCACGATCAGCGCGCTCACCGCCGGCACGCTGACCGTGAGGACGACCAGCGGCACGACCACCTACACGGTCACCGCCGACACCACGGTGCAGAAGGACGGCGCCACGGCTGCCCTCTCCGACCTGTCCACCGGCGAGACCGTCGTCGTGCTGACCGGCGCTCCCGGTGCGGCCGGTGGAGCCGGCGGCACCGGCACCAGCGGGCTGGTCGCCGACCGGATCCTGGCCGGCACCTCGGCGACGCAGCGACCGACCGGATCGCAGCAGCCGGGCGGGACGAGCCAGGGCCGGCCCGGTGGGACCCAGCAGGACGCGCCCGCCGTCGACGGCTGATCCCGGTCGGACCGTCAGTCCGCCGGGTCGCCGAACCGGGCGACGCAGTGCCAGAGCCGCTTGACGGTCTGCAGGTCGTGACCGGCACGGGCGGCCCGGCCGAGCACGTCGGCGTCGATAACCCCGTCCACGGCCACCGCCCGCCCGAGCGCGACGACGTCGGGCCCCCGGTAGACGGCGTGGGCGGCGAGCACCGCGACGCGGAGCCGGAAGCCCTGGTGCCAGGCGAGCGAGACGCCGAGCGCTCGGGCCTGCTGCTCCACCCGGGTGCCCCGGTGGGCCGGGTCGAGCACGAGCGCCTCGACGTCGCGGGCGATCCGGAGCCCGCCGTGCAGCTGGGCCTCGACGTAGTCGTCGAGCCGGTCGCGCCGGTCGGCGTCCGCCAGCCCGACCAGCCCGGCCTGCGCCCGGGTGCCGAACGCGGTCGGCGCGAAGGTGCTGTCCGGATAGCAGAAGGTGCAGCGGTCGAGCGCGTCGGCGGTCAGCCGCAGGTGCGCCGACCCGAACCGGATCGACCCGCCCTCGGCCCGCCCGCGGTGGTCGAGCGAGCCGTAGACGGGCCGCTCCGAGGCGGGTGCCCGGTCGTAGGCGCCGCCGAAGATCCGCTGCTCCCACCGCCACCGGTCGCCGCCGGGGTGGGCGGTCAGCCCGCCGTTGCTGATCATGGTCTCGAACTGGCTGCGGTAGATCCCGTCGCGCACCAGCCGCTCGATCACCGTCCCGCCGCCGGGCACCGCGCGGTCGGGGTGGAAGTGCACGGTGACCCGCCAGCGCGGGTCGAGCGGTGGTCCGTCCGGCGTGACGGCCGCGGCGACGTGCGCGAGGGCGGCCCGCGCCGCCGCCCCGAGCTCGGTCGGCGCCGATCCCGGGCCGGCCGCGTGGGTCACCGCGGCTCGCTGTCGTCGTCCGGGCCGAGCGCCGCGGCCCGGCCGACCAAGTAGCGCTGCTCGACCCGGTTGGTGGCCCGCGCGGCGGCCTCGCGGTAGTGCGCCCTCGCCTCGTCGAGCCGTCCCGCCCGCTCCAGCAGCTGGGCCCGGACCGCCCACCAGCGGTGGGTCTGCCGCAGCTGGTCGTGGACGCGCCCGCGCTCCTGATCACCGCGGCCGTCCCGGGCGCGATCATGGTCGGGCTGCCCGGGATGATCATGGTCGGCGGCCCCGTCCATGATCATCAGTCCGGCCTCGGGGCCGTCCGCCTCGGCCACCGCGACCGCGCGGTTGAGCCGGACCACCGGGTTCCGGGTCACCTGCTCGAGCAGCCCGTAGAGGGTGGCGATCCGGGTCCAGTCCACCGCGTCGGCGTGAGGGGCGCGTGCGTGCTCGGCGGCGATCGCGGCCTGCAGCTGGTACTCCCCCACCGCGCCCTCCACCAGCGCCGCGTCCAGCAGCCGCAGCCCGTCCGCGATCATGGTCACGTCCCAGCGCCGCCGGTCCTGGTCGGCGAGCGGGACCAGCGTGCCGTCGGCCGTCGTCCGGGCGTCGCGCCGGGCGTGGGCCAGCAGCAGCAGGGCCAGCAGTCCGGCGGTCTCGGCGTCCGCGGGCCGACGGTCGTGGACCGTCCGGGTCAGTCGGACCGCCTCGTCGGCCAGCGCGCGCCGCTGGAGCTGGTCGCTGGCCGTGGCCGCGTACCCCTCGTTGAACATCAGGTAGAGCACCTGCCGGACGCTGCGCAGCCGGCGGCGTTCCTCCGCCGGGTCGGGCGGGACGAACCTGGCCCCGGCCGCGCGGATCTGCTGCTTGGCCCGGCTGATGCGGGTGGCGACGGTGTTCTCCGGGACCAGGAAGGCGGCCGCGATCGCGGCGGTGCCGAGCCCGCCGACCGCGCGCAGGGTCAGGGCGACCGCCGACCCGGGGCTGAGGACCGGGTGACAGCACAGGAACAGCAGCTGGAGCGAGTCGTCCTCGTCGTCGGAGCCGTCCTGCGCGTCGGTCGCCGGCGCCAGCCGTTCCCGGTCCCGGGCCACCGCCTGCTCGCGAGCGCGGCGGCTCTGCTCCGAACGCACCTGGTCGACGAACCGGCGCTCCGCGGTGCGCAGCAGCCAGCCGCGCGGCCGGTCCGGGACGCCCTCGGCGGGCCAGTGCCGGGCGGCCGCGATCATCGCCTCCTGGACGGCATCCTCGGCGGAGGCGAAGTCACCGACCCGGCGGGCCAGCCGAGCCAGCACGTGCGGAGCCTCGGCCCGCAGCACCGCCTCGACCTCCCGGTCCGCCCCGGCCCGCTCCACCGGCCCTGCCCCGTCCTCAGCCCTCGGCAGAGTCGTCGGCAGAGTCGTCGGCAGAGTCGTGAGCCGGGCCGTCGGCGGTACGCAGGTAGGCCTCCATCCCGGTGACGTCCCCGGGGGTGTCGTCCATCACCCGACGCAGCTGGATCGGCTGCGCGGTCGGGCGCCCGCCACGGCCGGGCACCGCCGAGACGAGCGCGGCGATCTCGACGGCGCGTTCCTCGCTATCGACCTCGACCAGCTGGAAGCCGGCCAGCCACTCCTTGAACTCGGCGAACGGACCGTCGCTGACCACCGGGGCCCGGTCCGGGTCGTCGGGGTCGACGGTGACGATCTTGGCCAGGTCGGGTCCGGTGAGGATCGAGCCGCCGACCAGCTCGCCGGTGCGGCGCAGCTCGGCGTCGAGCGCGGCGTAGTAGTCGAGGTGCGCCTGGATCTCCTCCGGGCGCCACTGGTCCATCGGCACCTCCTCCGCTCCGGCGGCGAAGGTGACCCCGATCAGGTAGGTGGGCATGTCGGCTCCTCGTGTCGTCGTCCATCCTGCGGCACGCGCTCGGGCGGTGCACGCCAGCCGGACGGAGCCGACCTCAGCGGCTCGACACGCCCCCACCGGGCCGGCTCCACCCGCGGACGTGGGCGGGCACCTCGATGCCGGCGGCGAGGTCGGGCGCGGGCTCGGGACGGCCGGGTGCCGGTCCGCTGACCGGCAGCACGCCGGCCCAGAACGGCAGCCCGAGGTCCTCGGCGTCGTCGCCCGGCGGACCGGAGCGGGTCTTGACCGAGGACTGGGCCAGCGACACCGAGAGCACGGTGGTCGCCGCGAGCTCGCGGCGGGACGGGCCGCGGACGTGGTCGGAACGCCCCGGCACCACCGCGTCGACCAGCGCCCGGAGTGCCTGCTGCTTGGCCCCCTCGCCAACCACCTCGACGGCGCGGCCGATCACCACCACCGACCGGTAGTTGATCGAGTGGTGGAACGCGGACCGGGCCAGCACCAGCCCGTCGACCAGGGTCACCGTGACGCAGACGTCGAGACCGCCGGTGCGGGCGGCGCGGAGCGCGCGGGCGCCGGTCGACCCGTGGAGCAGCAGCTCCTCCCCCACCCGGGCGTGCAGCTGCGGCAGCACCACCGGCGTGCCGTCGACCACGAACCCGACGTGACACAGCAGCGCCTCGTCGAGCACCGCGTGCACGGCCTCCCGGTCGTAGCCGACCCGCTCGCGGAGCCGGGTCGGGGTGGTCGCCGCGGTGACCTGGTAGTCCACCGGAGCTCCTCACTTTGTAATGATACATTGCGTCTATGGACGCAGTACGATATCGCCCGCGCGGTGGCACGGTCAAAGAGCTGGTGGCCGACCTCGAGCAGGCGATCGCCGCCGGGACGCTGCCGCCCGAGGCACCGTTGCCGCCGATCCGGGCGCTGGCCGACGACCTCGGGGTCGCTCCGGGGACGGTGGCCGGCGCCTACGCCACCCTCCGCGACCGCGGCCTGCTCGAGACCCGCGGGCGGGCCGGGACGTTCGTCCGCTACCGCCCGGCCGGAGCCACCCGGGTGCTCGACGACGCACCGCCCGGTGCGGTCGACCTGGCCGGCGGACAGCCCGACCCGCAGCTGCTGCCTGATCTGTCCGCCCTGGCCGGCGACGTCTTCGGCGCCGGGCTGGTGGCGGCCGCCCCGACCGGCGGCGTGCTGCCCGAGGTGGCCGCCGAGGCGCGGCGCCGGCTCGACGGCGACGGGGTGCCCGCCGGGCCGGTGGCGTTGACCCACGGCGGGCTCGACGGCCTCGGCCGGGTGCTGCGGACCCGGCTGCGTCCCGGGGACGCGGTCGCGGTCGAGGACCCGGGCTGGCCCAACGCGCTGGCACTGGCCGCCGGGCTCGGGCTGCGGACGGTCCCGGTGGCCGTCGACGACGCCGGGCCGCGACCCGACGCGCTCGACCGGGCGCTGGCCGGCGGTGCCACCGCGGTGGTGGTCACCGACCGGGCGCAGAACCCGACCGGCGCCCGGCTCGACGCCGACCGCGCGGCCGAGCTGCGCGCCGTGCTCACCCGGCACCCGGACACGCTGCTGGTCGAGGACGACCACGCCGCCGAGCTGGCCGGCACCCCGCTGCACGCGCTGGCCGGCGCCACCCGGTGGTGGGCCTTCGTTCGTTCCGCCTCGAAGCCGTACGGGCCGGACCTGCGGGCCGCGGTGGTCACCGGCGACGAGGAGACGATGACCCGGGTCGAGGACGGGCTCCGGGTCGGTCCGGGCTGGGTCAGCACCGTGCTGCAGCGGCTGCTGCTCGGCTGCTGGCAGTCGGCGGACGTCGCCGCCCAGGTCGGTCGGGCGGCCGCGGCCTACGACCTCCGGCGCTCCACGCTGGTCCAGGCGCTGACCGGCGCCGGTCTGGACGCCGTCGGCGGCACCGGGCTCAACGTCTGGGTCCGGGTGCCCGACGAGGCGGCGGTGACCGCCCGGCTGCTGACCGCCGGGTGGGCGGTGGCCCCGGGCACCCGGTTCCGGCTCCGCGCCGCCCCCGGGATCCGGATCACGGTCAGCCACCTCGACCCCGGTGCGGTGCCGCGGCTGGCCGCCGACCTGGCCGACGCGCTGACGCCCGGGCGCGGGTTCACCGCCTGACCAGCAGGAGCCGGCCGGGCGGGGCTCAGATCGGCGCGACCGCGACGGGCGGCCCGGAAGGGGTCAGCGCTCCGCCGGCGTGCTCGACGGTGACCGCGAGCGCGGTGGCGTCGCGGACGTCCCCGCTGACCAGGATCCGCTGGCCCGACCCGCCGCCGAAGGTCCGGTCGGGCAGGAACGTCGCGTCCTGGCCCGAGCCGAGCCCGGTCCAGAGCTGGTAGGTGCGCCCGGCACCGGGGTCGGCCAGCTGGGCGGTGATCACCAGCGCGGCGTTCCGGCTCCGCGAGACCAGGAAGGTCAGGGTGCTGCCGTCCGGCATTCGCCGGTTGACCACCCGGGCGTCCGGGGCGGCGAGGATCTCCGACTCCTGCCGGTCCGCGGCCGCACGCGTCGAGGCGTCCGCGCCCGGGACCGCCTGCGCCGCCCGCTGGTCGGCCCGCTGCTGCAGCTCGCCGTGCACCGCGACCCCGCCGAACCCGGCGACCACCGCGACCGCGGCGGCCAGCCCGATCGCCGCCCGCAGCGGCAGCGTCCGTCGGCCGGGTCGACGACCGGCCCGGCGGCGGCTCTGGTCGCGCGGGTCGGCGCCGACGGCGATGGCCTCGGCGGCCTCGACCTCACGGCGCTCCCCCAGCCCGCCGATCGCCCGCGGCGTCGGCGGCAGCTGCCGGACGGTGGTGATGGCCTCGAGCACCGCGACCCGGACCGCGGCCGGTGCCGGGCTCGCGGTCAGCCGCGCCAGCTCGGCGGTGGTCTCGGTGAACCCGACGGCCTCCTGGCGGCACCAGCGGCACTCGGCGAGGTGCGCGTCGAGGTCGGCGAGCTCCCACGGCTCGAGCGCGTCGGTGGCCAGCGCGCCGAGACCGACGTGCGCTTCCTCCGGCTCGGGTCCGGGCGAGGGCACCGAGCGGCGCGGACGGGGCCCGAAGAGACGGCTAGCCATGGTCGATCCCGAGCGTGTCGCGGAGCCGGATCAGTCCGTCCCGGATCCTGGTCTTGACGGTGCCGAGCGGCACCTGGAGCAGCTCGGCGGCCTGGACGTGGGTGTAGCCGCCGAAGTAGGTAAGGGTGACGGCCTCGCGCTGCACCGGGGTCAGCCCTTCGAGCGCACTGCGGACCCGCTGCCGGTCGAGGCTCTGCTCGACCTCGCCCCAGACCTGGTCGAAGGCCCGCGGTTCGGTCTCGCGGGCGTACCGGTCGTCGCGCGCCGTGTCGCTGGTCACCGTCCGCACCCGGTCGACGGCCCGGCGGTGCGCCATCGTGGTCATCCAGGCCAGCACGGAGCCGCGGCTGCGGTCGTACCGACCGGCCTGGCGCCAGACCTCCACGTAGAACTCCTGGGTGACCTCGGTGGCGTGGTCGACCGCGCGGAGCACGCGGAGGATCACGCCGTACATGCGGGCGTTGGTGACGTCGTACAGCTCGGCGAACGCCTGCTCGTCGCCGCGGGCGCTGGCCGCGAGCAACGTGGTGAGCCGTACGTTGAGCTCCGGCCCCGACGTCGCCGCACCGGCGGCGGACGCCGCGACGGCCGGGTCCGTCGCACTGCGACCCGGGTCGGCGCCGCGACCGGCGCCGTCGGGGACCGCGTGCAACGGCATCAGCCGGCCCTGGTCGCGGAGGCCGGGACCGGACACGTCGGGTGGTCGGTCACGTGGGCTCCTCGCGTGGTGGCCGGGCTGTCACCCGGTGGTCGGTCCTGCTGGTCACTGGACACCGGCGATTCGCAGCCCACCCGGCCGCGGATTGTCCCGAGCCCGGGATCCGCGGCGGATTCTCAGCCGGCCACCCCCGTCCGGAATGGTCCGACGGGCGGCTGGGGAGCGGCTGAGGGCTGGTGAGCCGCGCCTGTGGTGTCCGCCCGCGCGTTCCCGGCCGGCCACCGGGTCGACCTACGGTGCCCGCCGTGGCGACCGGGGTGGTGAGCACCGAGACAGGGGTGCGGGCGCGGGTGCGGGCAGGAGGGCAGGCAGGGCTGTCCGGCAAGGTCGGCGGCCGACGGCTGCGCGACCGTCGACCGCGGCCGGACCCGGCCCCGGTGGTGGTCGGCGCGCTGGCCGCCGCGGTCCGGCTCGCCCTGCTGCTCCGCGGCACCGGGCTGTACGGCTACGGCAACTACGACGACGGCGTCCACTTCGCGGCCGCGCTGGCCCTGGTCGACGGGCGGTTGCCGTACCGCGACTTCCTGCTGCTGCACCCGCCGGGGATCCTGTTGGTGCTGAGCCCGTTCGCCGCGTTGAGCCGGTGGGTCAGGGAGCCCGCCGCGTTCGCGGTGGCGCGGATCGCCTGGTGCCTACTCGGCGGCGTCAACGCGGCCCTGGTGGTCGCCGTCCTCCGGCGCCGGTCCCGGCCGGCCGCCTGGGTGGCCGGACTGTTCTACGCCGGCTACTGGCCCGCGGTGTTCGACGAGCACCTGACCCTGCTCGAGACCCCGCAGGCGCTGGTCCAGCTGCTCGCGGTGCTGGTGCTGGTGCGCGCGCTCGGACGCACGCATCCGGCCGCGCGGGCTGCGGACGGGACGGCGGACAGGACGACGGACGAGACGACAGGCGGGGCGGGAGCGCGGCCGACCGACCGCTGGGTGCCCTGGTTGCTGGCCGGCGTGCTGGTCGGCGCCTCCCCGTGTCTCAAGATCTGGGGCGCGGCCTCGGTGCTGGTGCTGGCCGGCTGGGTGCTCGCCGTCCGCGGCGCCCGCCGGGCGCTGCTCGTCGTGGCCGGTGCCGCCGCCACCGCGGTGGCGGTCTGTCTGCCGTTCTGGCTGGCCGCGCCGGGCCCGATGTGGCGCGAGGTGGTGCTCGACCAGCTGGGCCGGCAGCACTCGTCGCTCCCGCCGACCACCCGGGTCGCGGCGATCGTCGGGCTGCAGAACTACGGGATCGACCACCCCGGACTGCTGCTCTCCGTGCTGCCCGGCCTGGCGCTGCTGCTGGTGGTGGTGCTGGCCGCGACCGACCGGGGTGCCCGCCCGCTGGTCGCCCTGTTCGCGGTCGAGGCCGGCGCCCTGCTGCTGACCCCGACCTGGTACCAGCACTACCCGGCCTTCGCCGCCGGACCGCTGGCGCTGGTCGTCGGCTCGGCCTTCGCCGTGGTCCTCGACCGCTGGCACCGGCGCTCGGCGGACCGGGCACGGCTCCGGCGCGCCGGCACCGCCGGGCTGGCGCTGGTCACCGTGGCCGCCCTGGCCGCGGTCGCCGTCCCGAGCCTGACCACCCGGATCGGCCTCCGGTTCCCGCACCGGACGCTCGCGGTGGCCGCCCGGACCCGGGGTTGCGTCACCAGCGACGACCCGATCAACCTCATCGAGCTCGACGTCGTCGGCCGCAACATCGCCCGCCGCTGTCGGGTGGTGGTCGACCTCGGCGGCTTCATCTACGACGAGCGGGTGCACGGCCACGAGGTCCCGCGGGCCGACAGCCCGGCGTTCCAGACCGCCGCCCTGGCCTACCTCGGCTCGGGCGCCACCACGGTGCTCAGCCGGCTGCAGGGCCCGGACTACCTCGCCTTCACCGAGGCCAGCCTGCGCCGGATCCGCTCCTGGCCGCTGCTCGCCGTGCACGCCGACAGCACCCACGGCGACACCACCGTCCGGGCGCCGGGACGGGTGGCGTCGGCCCGCTGAACCCGGCGCCGACGCCCGGGGACGCGAACACCCCGCAGGGTGGAGCCTGCGGGGTGCGCGGTGGAGGGAGAGCCGATCAGGCCAGGTGCCGGATCCGGCCGTGGCCGGCGGTCCGCTCCAGGGTCAGCACGTCGATCTCGGTGTAGGGCTCGTTGGTGCCCGGCAGGGCGTCGGCGAGCGTCCGGATGGTGAAGGTCGTGGTCCTGCCGGTGGCCGCCGGGACCACGTCGACCGCGATGAACGCGTAGTCGTCGTAGCGCACCTGCGACCAGTCGATCTGCTCCGGCACCTGGGTGCCCTGGGCGTACCCGGAGGCGGTGCTGGAGACCTCGGCGGCCCAGTAGTAGCTGTTGACGACGTTCTCGGTGTTGTTCTCCGCGGTGTTCCTGCCCCCGGCCGGCTGGTAGCCGCGGTAGCGCTGGCCCTCGGGCAGCAGCTGCGGGCCGGACGGGGTGACCCCGGCGGGCGCGGGCGCCGCGGTGCCGGGCGCCGGCCGGAACTGGTAGCGCGGGCGGCCGCCGCTGCCCACGGTCAGGTAGGTGACGCCGTCCTTGGCCGGGTGCAGGGTCGAGCCGTCCGGCGCCGAGCGGGTCTTCTTGCCGTACCGGATCGGGTCGGTGCGCTCGAGGATGTGGTTGTGGCCCTGCACCACGAGGTCGACCTGGTACTTGCTGAACAGCGGGTCGAGCGCCTCGCGCAGCCCGCCGTCGGAGGCGTGCTGGTTGGTGGTCGAGTAGGCGCAGTGGTGGAAGAACGCCACCACGAAGTCGATCCCGGGTGCCAGGTCGGGGTCGGTGCGCCAGCTGTGCAGGGTCCGGGTCAGCCAGGTCAGCTGCGCCCCGTCGGAGTAGCCCTTGTTGGTCTGGATCTCGTTCGACAGGTCGTTCGCGTCGACCGAGATCACCGCGACGTTGCCGTAGACGAACTGGTAGACCGACGGGCAGGACCGCGGGCCGTTCTTCGGCAGGTCGAGCCGGGCCGCGTGGCCGCCGTACCCGTGGGTCGCGGTGTCGCCGCCGAGCGCCTGGGTGTTGCCGTAGAGCGGCTCCATGTCGTGGTTGCCGGTGGCGAACATCCACGGGCTGAAGGCGGCCTGCGACTCGATCTGGTTGAGGAAGACGTCCCAGACGTAGGGGTTGTAGAGGTTCGTGCCCGGCTTGGTGGTGCCGGTCAGGGCGCCGGTGTCGTCGGCGGGCAGCCCGCTACCGCTCGGGTCGGCGTAGCAGATGTCGCCGGCCAGCAGGGTGAACACCGGGCGCTGGCTGGCCATCAGGTTGGTCAGCGTCGCGGCCGGCCGCTGGTCGGTGCCGGTCGGGCCGGCCACCGGGTCGGAGTCCTTGTAGTAGTTGTTGTCGAAGGTGCCCCGGGTCCAGGTCCCGCCCGCGGTCCGCACCGTGTCGGGGTCGTTGCCCCAGGCATAGCGCGGGTCGGTCGGCGCGTTGTTGGTGCCGACGTCGGCGAACGCGGTGAAGGTGAACGGCGCCGCGACCTGGCGGTGCCCCGACCCGTGACCGTTGCGGTGCTTCGGCGCGGTGGTGAAGTAGGCGTCGCCGCTGCGGGTGCCGTCGGAGAGCCGCAGCCGGTAGTGGTAGACGGTGTCGGCGTGCAGGCCCTCGGCCCGTGCCTTGACGTAGAACTGGCTGCCCACCGGCCCGCCGGGGATGGTGTACATCCCGGTCAGGTGGACGATCTCGGCCTCGATCCGGGTGCCGTAACGCCCGACCTCGCTGCCGATCTCGAGGAACGCGCGGAGCCGCCGGGGCAGCGTCCCGGTCCGGCTCACCAGCTGGGCGGTGACGGCCATCGCGTTCTCGGGCCGGCCGTGCCGGTCCTGGACGAACGAGAGGTGGCGTCCCGCGATCACCACCCCCGCGGTCCCGGCGACCCCGCCGCCGGCGGCGAAGGCGGTCTGCGCGAGCCCGAACTGGGCCGCCGCGATCCCGCCGGCGCCGGCCATCACGCCCCTGAGCACGGAGCGGCGGGTGACCTGCTGACGGGCCAGACCGGTGGCGTTCCAGTCGGCGTACTCGTCGACGGTCATCGGGTGGTTCGACGGGCGTGTCAGGCCGCTGCGGCCTGCGGTGGAGCTCTGGTTCATGGTCACGATCCGCCAGTCTGGGCCGCCGGACGTACTGGTGGAACCGGGTGCCGGGGCAACGGCAGGTGAACGTTTGGTGACCTATGCTTCAGCCATTTCTCAGCTTGGATTCAGGTCCAGGACCGCGATCGGGGGAGGCGGGCACCGTCACCATCGGGAATACTGAGAGCCCCGGCAGCGTGGCAGTGAGGAGTGCTGAGCGTGAAGGTGCTGGTCGTCGAGGACGAGAAGCTGCTCGGCACATCGATCAAGGCGGGGTTGACCGCCGAGGGCTTCGTCGTGGACTGGGTCCGGGACGGCCTGAGCGGTCTCTGGTCGGCCACCGAGAACACCTACGACGTGATCGTGCTCGACATCATGTTGCCGCGACTCAACGGCTACAAGGTGCTCGAGACGCTCCGCGAGCGCGAGGTCTGGACGCCGGTGCTGATGCTGACCGCCAAGGACGGCGAGTACGACCAGACCGACGCCTTCGAGCTGGGCGCCGACGACTACCTGATCAAGCCGTTCCACCTGATCGTGCTGGCTGCGCACCTGCGCGCCCTGGTCCGGCGCGGCGCGCCGCGCCGGCCGGCCACCCTGACCGTGGGGACGCTGACCCTCGACCCGGCCCGTCGCAGCGTCAAGCGCGGGGACGCCGAGATCACCCTCACCGCCCGCGAGTTCGGGCTGCTGCACTACCTGATGCGCAACCCCGGCGACGTGGTCAGCAAGGCCGAGATCCTCGACAACGTCTGGGACCCGGCCTACGAGGGCGGCGAGAACGTCGTCGAGGTCTACGTCGGCTACCTGCGGCGCAAGATCGACGCCCCCTTCGGTGTCGCCACCCTGCAGAACGTCCGCGGCATGGGCTACCGGCTGGTGCCGGACGAGCCGGCCGCCGCGGTCACCTCGGACGCGGGCGCGGGCCAGGGCGGGTGAGCCCGGCCCCACCGGCGGCGCGGGTGCCGTGGCTGGCCCCGGACGCGCGCCGGGCCTGGGTGGCCCTGCTGGCCACCGTGCCGGCCTCGCTGGTCGCCGGGTTCGTGATCGGCTTCGTGCTGGCCCGCACCGACCGGCTCGACCTGGTGGACCGGGTGCAGTTCGACCTCTTCCTCGGCCTGATGGCGCTGTTCTTCCTGCTCTACGCCGTGCTCACCTGGTGGGTGTTCCACCGCCGTGACCGCGCCGAGCTGGAACACCTGGTGCCGGCCACCACGCCGCGCGCCCGGTGGGCCCGGGTCTCGCTGGTGCTCAGCGGCGGCGGCTCGACCAGCTGGTCCTCCACCGCCGCGCTGTTCGCGCTCGGGGTCGTGGTCTACGTCGCCTTCACCCCGGCGATCCGCACCACGACCTCCACGCTGCTGGTCTGCGTCGCGCTGGTGGTGACCGGCTGGGCGGTGGTGGCGATCAGCTTCGCGGTGCACTACCTGCGCAGCGACGTCAGCCTCGGCGGCCTGGAGTTCCCCGGGGACGAACCGCCGGTGTTCGGCGACTACCTCTATCTGGCGCTGCAGATCAGCACCACCCACTCCAGCTCGGACGTCAGCGTGACCACCCGGCGGATGCGGCGCCAGGTGACCCGGCAGACCTTGATCGCCTTCGTCTTCAACTCGGTGATCATCGCGCTGCTGGTCAGCGCGCTGCTGCTCGCCTCCCCCGCCTGAACCCCGGCCCGGCCGGTGTGGACCGGATCACAGGCCGCTGAGAGCGCCCGGCCCGGCGGCCCACCTCGTGAAAGACTCCTCCGGACTCCGACGGACCAGCGAAAGACACCATGAACCTGCTGCAAGCGATCCTGCTCGGCATCGTGGAGGGGATCACCGAGTTCCTCCCCGTGTCGAGCACCGGCCACCTGACCATCGTCGAGAAGCTGCTCGGGCTCCGCGTCGACGATCCGGGGGTGACCGCGTTCACCGCGATCATCCAGGTGGGCGCGATCATCGCCAGCATCATCTACTTCCGGTCCGACATCGTCCGGCTGGCGCTGGCCTGGTTCCGCGGTCTGCGGTCGGCCGAGGCGCGCACCGACCCGGACTACCGGCTCGCCTGGTACGTGATCGTCGGTTCGATCCCGATCGGCATCGTCGGGTTCGCCGGCCGACACCTGATCTCCGGGCCGCTCCGCAGCCTGTGGGTGGTCGCCGGGGCACTGGTGGTCTGGAGCGTGGTGATGATCGTCGCCGAGCGGCTCGGCAAGCAGAACCGCGGCGAGGGCGAGCTCCGGCTGGTCGACGCGATCGTCATCGGCGTGGTCCAGTGCATCGCCCTGGTCCCGGGCGTCTCCCGCTCCGGCGCGACGATCAGCGCCGGCCTGCTCCGCGGCCTCGACCGGGTCGCCGCCACCCGGGTCTCCTTCTTCCTGGCCATTCCGGCGCTGATCGCGGCCGGTGCCTACGAGGCGGCGACCAGCGCCGACCAGATCTCGGCCTCGGTGGGCTGGCTGCCGACCATCGTGGCCACCGTGGTCAGCCTGATCACCGCCTACGTCGCGATCGCCTGGCTGCTCCGGTTCGTGGCCAAGCACCCGATCACCGTCTTCGTGGCCTACCGGGTGCTGGTCGCCATCGTGGTCGCGGTGCTGATCGGCACCGGCGTGATCACCGCAGTCTGAGCCCGCGCGGGCTCAGCCCGCCGGGCTGAGCACCACCAGCTCGCGGGTGGCCCGGGTCATCGCCACGTAGCGGTCCACCGCGGCGGTGATCACCGGCACCGGGACGCCGTCGGCCGGGGCCGGCTCGTCGACCAGCACCACCAGGTCGAACTCCAGCCCCTTGACCTGCTCGGGCGGGAGCACCCGCACGCGGGCGTTCGCCTCGTCGTCGCGGTCGGCCGTGCCGGTGCGGAGTCCCGCGACCGCTTGCGCGACCGCCTGCTCGACCGCGGGACGTCGGCCGGGGTCGGTGATCACACAGACGGTCCCCTCGGCGTGGCCGGCCAGCCACTCCCCGACCAGCGCGGGCAGCCGGTCGAGCATGTCGCGGAGCACCCCCCGCCCGCTGCGCCGCACCGAGCGCGGCACGTTGGCCTCCGGGAACACCGCGGTGATCACCGGGGTCGCGGCCTCCATGATCTCGGCCGGCGTCCGGTAGTTGAGCGTCAGCTCGGCCTGCCGGAGCGCACCGAAGCCGACCCGACCGAGCCGCTCCGCCCAGGTCTCGAGGAACCCGGCCCGGGCCTGCGCGCGGTCCCCGACCACGGTGAAGCTCCGCGACGGGCAGCGGCGCAGCAGCACCTGCCACTCGGCGTCGGTGAGCTCCTGCGCCTCGTCGACCACCACGTGGGCGAACGGCCCGGCCAGCCGGTCCGGGGCGAGTCCCGGCAGCGACGCCTCGTCGACCAGCGCGTCGGCGAAGATCTCCTGCCGGAGCATGATCATCAGCCCGGTGTCGTCGGTGCGGACCAGGTCGTCGACCACCTCGTACATCCGTTCCCGCTCGGCGTCGGCGAGGGCTTGCCGCCGGCGACGCTGCAGCGCGGCGTCGCGGTCGCCCAGCCGCTGCCGGGCGGCGTCGAGCAGCGGCAGGTCCGCAGCGGTCCAGGCCTGCGGTTCCGGACGCTGGAGCCGGGCGACCTCGTCGTCGCTCAGCCAGGGAGCACAGCGCCGCAGGTAGGCCGGCACCGACCAGAGGTCGCCGACCAGGTCGGCCGGGTCGACCAGCGTCCAGGACCGCCGGAGCAGCTCGGCCAGCTCGCCGTCGGCCCGCAGCACCCGGCCCAGCTCGGCGACCGTCGGTAGCTCGTCGTCGAGGTCGTCGAGGTCCTCGCCAGGGTCGTCGTCAGAGTCGTCGTCGGGGTCGGCGAAGGCGTCGTCCGGGTCGGCACGCGGCCAGCGGCCACGGCCGGGGTCGAGCCGGTCGAGCGCGCCGACGGCGAGCGCGTCCCAGATCTGGTCGTGGGCCAGGTTGTGCGGCGTCCCGGGGTCGACCGCGGCGAACGCCTCCGCCCAGTCGGACCGGCCGATGCTCACCTCGCCCCAGTCGGTGTCCACCACGACCCGCTGCCGGGGCGGGTCCTCGTACAGCCGGACCGCCGGCTCGATCGCCTCGACCATCCGCGCCCCGGCCTTGAGCCGCGCCACCACCGGATCGGACTCGGCGAGCGCGGTCGCCCCCTCCGGCACCAGGTCGGCGAGCGTGCAGGTCTGGACGCCGTCCTCACCCAGGCTGGGCAGCACGTCGGCGACGTAGGCCAGATAGGGCCGGTGCGGACCGACGACGAGCACCCCGCCGCGCCGGCCGGACAGCCGCGGGTCGGCGTAGAGCAGGTAGGCGGCGCGGTGCAGGGCCACCACCGTCTTCCCGGTGCCGGGTCCGCCGTCGACCACCAGCGCACCGTGCGAGTCGGCCCGGATGATCGCGTCCTGGTCGGCGGCGATGGTGGCGAGCACGTCGCGCATCTGCGGCGACCGGCTGTCGGCGAGCCCGCGGAGGAAGGCGGAGTCGTCGTCGAGCGCGTACGGCCCGTCCGCCGCCTCGGGCGTGAACACCTCGTCCCAGTAGTCGACGATCCGCCCGGCCGACCAGCGGTAGCGGCGGCGGGCGACCAGCCCCTGCGGGTCGGCCGGTGTGGCGGCGAAGAACGGCTCGGCGGCGGGCGTCCGCCAGTCGATCAGCAGGCGCTCCCCGTCCGGGTCGGTCACCCCGATCCGACCGACGTAGAGCGGTCCGGCCGCAGGGTCGTCGGTGATCATCCGGCCGAGGCAGACGTCGAGCCCGAACCGGCGGAGCACCCGCAGGTCGGCGGTCAACCGGTGGATCTCGAGGTCGCGGTCCATCGCCGCACGCCCCGTCCCGCCCGGGGCGCGACGGAGCGCACCGAGCCGGTCGACCAGGTCGGCGACCTGGGCGTCGAGCGCGGCGGCGACGGCGCTCAGGTGGGCCTCGTCGGCGCCGATCAGGGCGTCGTCGGTCTTGGCGGCGAGACGGGCGGGCAGGTCGAACACGGTGGCCGCAGCGGGCACTGATCATCTCCGGGTGGTCGGGAACGGGTCCGGCCGGCGATTCTGCGCCCCTACCGGGGCCTTGCCACAAGCCCCCACCTCAGCTATACCTTGGAGATGCCGGGAGACGATCCCGGCTTTTTCGTGCCCTGGTGGAGGTCCGCCCCACGCCTAGCGGGTGTGCACCTCGGCGAACCGGCCGAGCTGCTCGGACTGTGCCGCCGACCAGGTGTGCCGGTGCGGCATCAGCGGGTTCACCGGCTCGCGGACGGCCCGCAGGTGCAGGAACGCGCCGAGCCCGGTGATCAGACCGACGGCCAGCTCGGGATCGGTCCCGGGCTCGCAACGGCAGAAGGCGTCCACGACGTCGATCGTCCCGCCGCACTCGACCGCCGCGCCCGAGCCGACCACGTCGGCCAGCAGGATCGCGACGTCGGCCCAGGGTGCGGCGAGCCCCGGGTGGGCCCAGTCGACGAAGGTCACGCCCTCGCGTCCCGCCCCACCGTGATCATCGCCGCGGTGATCATCCCGGCCGTGGTCATCGCCGCGGTGATCATCCGCGCCGTGATCATCGCCGCGGTGATCATCGCTGCCGTGATCGACCGCACCATGATCACCGGTGTGCGGATCGTCACCGGGACCGGTGACCAGGATGTTGTCGGCACGGAGGTCGATGTGACTCAGCACGCCGCTGCGGCCGTCCGCGCCGCCGTCGACCACCGCGGCCATCGCGGCCTCCCGGTCCCTCCACCGGAGCGCGAGCCGGTGCCAGTCGTCGTCCGGGTCCTCGGCGATCCGGCGCCACCCGGTCAGCAGCTCCGAGAGACCGGCCGACCCCGACCACGGGGTGGCGCGCAGACGCGTGCGCAGGTCGCACCAGGCGGTCAGCACCCGGTCGAGGTCGCGGCCCGACCAGGGGTGGGTGACGGGCTCGCCGGGGCGCGCCTCGAGCAGGTTGACCCACCAGCGGCCGCCGTCGGGCAGGTCGACCTGCTCGGCGCCGACCAGGGCGGGCACGGTCGGGTGCGCCGGCAGTGCGTCGGCGACCTCGGACTCGCGCCGGTACATCTGCGCGCCGACCGGGTTCTCGACCGCGTCGATCGCCTTAGCGAAGAACGATCCGCGCCGGCCGTGGAGGACCACGGCGAGCCCGGTGGCCATCCCGCCGGTGCGGTCCTCCGGCTCGGCGACCAGAGGTCCGGTCCGGGCCAGCAGCCGGTCCCGGAGCGCCGCCGGGACGGCCGACCACGGGGTCCGGACGCCGTGCAGGAAGGTTGCCGAGGGCATGGTCCACGATCAGCGACCGCCCGGGAGCCGGGCAACCGGATATCGCCCGGTGGTGGCGGTCGGCTCAGCCGAACGGCAGCGCGGCGCGTCCGGTCGGCGGGTCGGTGGCCAGCCGGGCGTGGGTCTCGACGTCGAACCGCAGGTCGCCGTACCGCAGCTTGGACCGCTCGATCCCCTCGGCGGGGTAGCCGGCCGCGACGGCGACCCGGCAGGACCCGGGGTTGTTGACCCGGTGCCCGAGCTCGAGCCGGAAGAGCCCGAGATCGGTGACCGCGAACTCGGAGACGGCGACCAGGCCGGCGCTGGCCAGCCCTCGGCCACGGTGCGGGGTGGCCACCCAGTAGTGCATCCAGCCGGTGTCGTGCTGGTGCTCGACGTGGCTGACCCCGACGTTGCCGACCGCCGTGCCGTCGACCACCACGGCGAAGTTCCAGGCCGTCGGGCCGTCGCTGATCAGCTGGTGGTGGAGCAGCCGCTGCGCCTCGGCCGAGCCGACCACGCCGCCGACGCCGAGCTGGTCGGCCACCTCCGGGCTCGACCGCAGGGCAGCCACCAGCGCCTCGGTGTCGCCCGGCTGCCAGGCCCTCAGGTGTGCGTCCACCCCGCCAGCACATCACACCCGCCCGGCGCCGTCCGGCCGTCGACCGCCGTCCCGATCCGGACGTCCGCGAGCCCACCGGTCAGCCGGCGCTCGGTTTGATACGTTTCAGCCACGTCACCGGCGACCGTCGCTCCCCGCTCCGCACGCGGACCGTGCGTCCCGGTGCGGTCCGGCCGCTCGAAACGATTCAGCGGGAGGTGGACGATGACCCCGCACCGCGCCCCGCGGCCGTTAGGCTCGGCCCCGACAGCGTCCGGGGGCCGACCGGCCCCGCGACCGACGGGAGCCCGGATGGCCCGCAGGCAGGCGAGCGTGAAGGACGTCGCCGCGCTCGCGGGCGTCTCGATGGGCACCGTCTCCAACGTCCTCAACTCTCCCGACAAGGTCTCCGAGCCGACCCGGCTGCGGGTCGAGGACGCCATCCGCAAGCTCGGCTGGTCGCGGAACGAGTCCGCCCGCCAGCTCCGCGCGGGCGTCAGCCACTCGATCGGGATGGTGGTGATGGACATCGCCAACCCGTTCTTCACCGACGTGATCAGCGGCGCCGAGCGGGCGGTCGAGGAGCGCGGGCTGTCGGTCCAGCTCGGCAACAGCGGCGGCCGGGTCGACCGCGAACGCGCCCAGCTGCGGCTGTTCGAGGAGCAGCGGGTCCGCGGCGTGCTGCTGGCCCCGATCGAGGGCGTCGCCGACTACCTGCTCCAGCTGCACCGGCGCGGGATCCCGGTGGTGATCGTCGACCGGGCCGGAGACGACCTCGACTGCTGCTCGGTCTCGGTCGACGACCTCGAGGGCGGCCGGCTCGCCGTCGACCACCTGGTCGGGACCGGGCACCGGCGGATCGCCTTCGTCGGCGGGCCGGGCTCGGTCAAGCAGGTCCGCGACCGGCGGCTGGGCGCCGAGCTCGCCGTCGGCGCCGTCCCGGACGCCGAGCTGGTCGTCGTCCCCACCACCCGGCTCGAGGTCGGGGCCGGGGTGGCCGCCGCCGAGCAGATCGCCGCGACGCCGGTCGCCGAGCGCCCGACCGCCGTGTTCGCGGCCAACGACCTGCTCGCCCTCGGCCTGCTGCAGGGGTTGATCACCTCCGGGCTGCGGGTGCCCGACGACGTGGCGATCGTCGGCTACGACGACATCAGCTTCGCCGAGGCGGCGGCGATCCCGCTGTCCTCGGTCCGGCAGCCGCGCGAGACCCTCGGCGAACGCGCGGCGGCGCTGCTGTTCAGCGAGATCGCCGACGACGAGGGCGAGCACCGGCACGAGCACGTCCGGTTCAGTCCCGAGCTGGTGGTCCGCCGGTCCAGCGCCGCCCCGGTCGGGACCCACCGGCGCGGAGGTCCCGAACGACGAACGGGCCCGACCGCACGCGGTCGAGCCCGTTCCTGAGTCCCGGGGGTCCGGGAGTCGCGTCAGGCGCGGCGGCTGCGGTTCCCGAAGCGGGTCCAGAGCAGCAGCACGATGATCGCGCCGATGATCGAACCGATGATGCCCGAGGGCGACAGCGGCGAGTTCGTCCGGAAGATCAGGTAGCCGAGGAAGCCACCCACGAACGAACCGATGACGCCCAGCAGGATCGTCATCGGGATGGACAGGTTCTGCTTGCCGGGGACGACCAGGCGAGCGACGGCACCGGCGATCAGGCCGATGACGATCAAGCTGATGATGAGACCGATCACGACGAACTCCTCTCGATGGAGGGCGTCCGGACCGGGTCGGTCGGATCGCCTGGACAAGAGATACACCACCGGTCACAGGAGACGTTCAGGGGCACACCGGTCACGATCCCCGGACCGACCCGGACCCCTCCCCGGGCGTCGGGTCCGGGTTCGGCGAGGTCGATCCCGACGACCCGGCCCGGCGACCGCTCAGGCGGTCGGGACCACCGCCCGGAGGCCGGTCAGCCGCAGCGTGACCGGGACGTCGGTGGCCTGGCTGGACAGATAGGTCCAGAAGCCGAGCGCACCGGCGGTCTGCAGCGCGGCGGTGCCGTCGGTGGCGGTCAGCCAGCCGGTCGGCTCGTTCGTGCCGTTCCAGACGTGGGCCCGCAGGGTCGCCGGGGCGGTGCCGGTGACGCGCAGCCGCAGGTGGACGACGGTGCCCGGCGCCCCGCTGACCCCGGACTGGACGGTCTCGCCGGTCAGCGCGGTCTCGTTGCCGGCGACCAGCCGGCTGAGGTTGAGCACCACCGCCCCCGAGGCGAGCAGTCGGACGCGGGCCCGGTACTCGGTGGTCGCCGCCGTCCGTCGGGCGCCCAGGGTGACGTAGAGCCCGTTGCCGGCCACCGCCTTGTCGGTGGCGAGGTCGAGGGTGACGTCCTGGTCGACCGCCGAGACCTGGCCGAGTGCCCCGGCGAGCTGGGTGCCCGGCCGGTCGAGCCGGACGGTCCCGACGCCGCCGCCGACGGCATAGGCCCCGGCGCTGCCGGTGGTCGTCCACGGTCCACCGACGTCCGCGCTGCCGAACCCGGCGCTGACCGAGCGGGCGAAGGTGTCGGCGGCCAGCACCGACGGGCTCGGCGCGACCGCGGTGGCCGTCGCGGTGGCCCGGTCGGTCGCCCCGGCGTCGTCGGTGACGGTCAGGCCGACCGGGTAGCTCCCGGCCGCCGGATAGGTGTGGGTGGCGGTCCGCCCGGTGGCGCCGGTGCCGTCGCCGAAGGTCCAGGCGTACCCCGTGAGCGTCCCGTCGGGGTCGCTCGACCCCGACGCGTCGACGGTGCAGGTCAGGGCGGTGCACGAGGTGGTGAAGACGGCGTGCGGCGGCTGGTTCGGGGGCGGCGGGGTCGGCGGGTTGGCGCTGCCGCTCGGCGTCGCGCTCAGCGAGGTGAGCCGGGCCGTCACCGGGGCGTTGGTCGCCGTGCTCGACAGATAGCTGTTCAGCCCGACCCCGCCCGCGGCCTGCAGCGCGGCCGTGGTGTCGGTGGCCGAGGCGAACCAGCCCGTCGGCTCGGGGGTCCCGGTGGCCCAGACCCGGGCACGCAGGGTGGTCGGGTTGGTGCCGACCGCCTCGGCCCGGACCGACAGGGTGCTCCCCGGCGACCAGGTCAGCCCGGGGACGATCCGCGGGGCGACGATCGTCGTCTCCGCCGGCACCGCGGCCCACAGGCCGAGGGCGACCGCCCCGGACGCCTGCATCAGCAGCCGGGCCCGGTACTGCACCCCGGGCGCGACCGACCGCGGCAGCACCGACAGGTAGACGCCGCTCCCGGTGGTGGCCCGGTCGAGCCCGACGGTGGTCAGCAGGTCGGTGTCGGTGCTGCGGACCGCACCGAGCCGGGCCTCCACCTGGCTCCCGCCGGACGCCATCCGCAGGGTCGCCGACCCGGGGCTGACCGCGTAGTTGGCGGTCGATCCGGTGGTCGACCAGGCGCCACCGACGTCGGCCGCCCCGAGCCCGCCGGTGACGGTGCGGGCGAAGGCGTCGGTGGCCAGGGTGCCGCTCGCCGGCGGCGGGGTGGTCTGTCCGGTCCAGACGTCGGTGATCGGGGTGGCGCTCGCCGCCGCCCCGAGCGGGGGCAGCCCGTAGGCGTCCTCGAGGGTCCGCAGCACCGCGTAGTGGTCGACGTACTCGTCGTAACTGCCCGGCACCACCGGCTGGCCGACCAGGAAGGTGGGGATCCGGTTGCCGTTGTGGCTGTCGTCCTCGTCGAAGGTGAACAGCAGCACGCTGTTGTGGGTGCGGGCCCACTGGACGTAGCCGTCGAGGTGGTCGTGCAGCCAGCCGTCGGCCTGGGCGACCGTGCCGTCGTGCATGTCGTGATCGAGGTTCGGGATCACGAACGAGACCGCCGGCAGGGTCGAGAAGTCGGTCGGGAACGCGCTCATCGGCTGCTGGGTGGCGGCGGGCAGCGACGGCCAGTCGGTCCAGGGAGCGTGCTTGCGGGCGTACTTCCCGCTGGCGCAGACCGTCGATCCGGCCGCCGGCAGGTCCTCGGAGTAGCCGACGAAGCCGAGCCCGGCGGACAGCAGCTGGTCCCCGAGGTTCCCGGTGCCGAAGCTGTGCGGGCAGCTGTCGTCGGTGACCCCCTGGGTCGACCCGGAGAACAGCGCCAGGTAGTTCGGCTGGCTCGGGTGGGTCAGCGCGTAGGACTGGGTGAAGTTCGCGCCCTGCCGGGCGAGCGCGTTGATGTAGGGCGCATCCGGGTTGCCGAGGATCTGGGCGGCCGACTCGTTCTCCTCCACCACGATCACGACGTGGTCCGGTCGCGGCACGGTGCCGGTGGCCGCCCGGGCCGGCGCGACCGGCCCGGCCGCGCCGACGACGGCCGTGCCGGCGAGGGCGAGCAGCAGCGCCACCAGCAGGGCGCGGGTCCGGCGGGCCCCGACGCGCGACGTCAGCGGGGTCGTCGTCCCGGTGGGTCGCACGGGAGGGGGCGTGGTGACGTTCGCGGGGGGTCTGGCCATGGTGCGCGTCCGATCGTGTCCGGCTCCCGGGCCGCGACGAGCGGGACGGGGTGCGGCCACGGTAGGCCGCTGCCGACCGGCTGTCCGGGGATGTCGGAAAGTCACGCCACCGGCGTCGTGGGGTCGGACGCCGGGTCGGACGCGGTGAGCGGCAGCGCGATGGTGAACCGCGAGCCGCCACCGGGCCGGGGGTGGACCGCGACCGTGCCGCCGAGCGCGCCGACCAGGGTGCGGACGATGTGGAGCCCGAGCCCGGCGCTCCGGGCGGGCCCGGCGGTTCCGACGGTCGTCTCGCCGCTGGTCTGCGCCTGCGAGGCGCGGACCACGGGGGCGAAGGCGTCGATCGCCGGGTCGAGCCCGGGCCCGCGGTCCCCGACCACGATCCGGGCCCAGCGCCCGCCCGGGTCGGCGGCCAGCACCAGCTCGATCGCGCTGCCCTCCGGCGAGTAGCGGACCGCGTTGTCGGTCAGGTGCCAGAGCGCCTGCCGGACGGCGTCGGGATCGCCCGTCACCACCAGACCCGGGGTGAGGTCGCGGTCGACCGGACGGCCGGAGACCGCGGCCAGATCGTCCGCCGCGGTCGCGATCAGCGGCTCGAGCGCGAACGGCGCGGCGACCGGCGCCGGCGCGCGCGACCCGCTCCGGCCGGCGTCGAGCAGCCGCTCCACCTGCACCACGGCCGCCCGGGCGGCCCCGGCGACCAGTCCGAGCACGCGTCGGCGTTCGTCCGGGTCGACCGGCACGAGCAGCCGCTGCAGCTCGCGTTCGACGGTGTCGAGGGCGGCCAGCAGCCGGCGCGCCGCACCCTCCAGCCGCCAGGCGTGCTCGCGGAGCCGGACCGCCGCCGCCGCGGCCTGCCCGAGCTCGCCGTCGCGCAGCCGCCCGCGGTCCCACTGCTCGGCCACCAGCTGGGCCAGCACCAGCAGCACCGGACGCACCGTCGGCGGCACGGTGACCGCCTCCCGGCCGATCCCGCACAGCGTCCCGACCACCTGCTGGTCGGCGGCGACGATCGGCACCCCGACGTAGGTCCGCAGGTCCATCGACCGCGCCACCGGGCTGTCCGGGAGGTCGTGCTGGGCGTCGGTGGTCGCCCAGATCCCGCGGTCGAGGGCACTCCGGCAGACCGAGTCGGGCCAGGAGACGACCTCCCCGGCGGTCAGCTCGATGGCCCCCCGCGCCTCGGCCTCCACCATCACCAGGTCGTCGGGTGGGGCGAGCTCGGAGATGTAGGTGGTGTCGAGCCCGGTCAGCTCGTGCACCAGGTCGAGCACCGCCGGGTCGACCCGTCGCCAGTCGCGCGGCTGCCCGGGCCGCGCGGACGCCGTCGGCGCCGGGGGGACGTCGACGCGCGGCTCGGCCGACGGCAGCACGACGCCGTCGGGGACGTGCCGGGCGCTGCCGGCGTCCTCGGACCCGGACTCGGCCCCCGACTCGGACTCGGACTCCCACTCGGACGCGGGCTCGGCCTGGTCGTCGGATGGGTCGATGGACGGCAGCCGGACGGTGAACCGGGACCCACCGGTCGGGCGCCGGGCGGCCGTCACCGTCCCGCCACTGGCCGTGACGAGCCGGCGGACGATGTGCAGCCCCAGCCCGGTGCCCTTGATCGCACCGACCCCGGCACCGCGGACGAACGGGGTGAACACGTCGACGTCGACCGGGACGCCGATCCCCTCGTCGTCGACGGTGACCTCGATCTCGCCCGGACCGGTCCCGACGTCGGTCCGGCGGCCGGCCAGGGTGATCGTGCCGCCGCCGGGTGAGTACTTGACCGCGTTCTCGGCGAGGTGCCAGACCAGCTGCCAGACGGCGTCGCGGTCGCCGAGCACCCACAGTCCCGGCTCGATCGCGGTGCGGAGCCGCTGGCCGGACGTCCGGACGCCGTCGAGCTGGCCGGCCAGCCGCTCGAGGAGCGCGGACAGGTCGAGCGGCGCCGAGGCGAGCTGGTCGGACAGCGGCCCCGCGTCCCCCCGTCGGGCGTCGGCGAGCAGCTGGGACGCCTGGTCGCGGGCGGTCGCCACCGCGCGGAGCACGGTCCGGACCGCCCGGTCGCGGTGCTCCGGGGTGAGGTCGTCCCAGTCGCCGACCAGCAGCTCGGTCCAGCCGTTGACCACCGCGAGCGGGGTCTTGAGCTTGTGCTCGTCCTCGGACAGCCGCAGCGACTGCTCGGTCGATCGGCTCTCCGCCTGCACCAGCCGCTCGAGCTGGTCGGCGTGGTCGCGGTCGACCCGCCACTGGTCGGCCACCAGCTGGGTCAACGCGGTCAGCGCGGTCCGCACCGCGTCCGGGACCTCACGGCTGGCCGGGTCGGCCGCACAGAGCACGGCCACCGGGGCCGCGTCCGGACCGGTGTCCGGGCCGTACACGGGGACCGCGACCAGTGAGCGCACCGGGGTCCGGGACCCGCCGAGCTCGCGCCCGACGTCGGCGGTGGCCCAGATGCCGGCGTCGACCGCCTGCTGCTCGAGCGACCCCTGCCACCGTCGTGCGTCCCCCGGTTCGAGGTCGGGCCGGGGACCGGGCTGGGCGTCGGCGGCGTGCCGGGTGCTCGCGACGAGCACCTCTCGCCGGTCCTGGCCGGCGTCCACGGCCACCAGGTAGGCGGTCGGGAACCCCGTCAGCCGGTGGACCATGTCGAGCACGGCCGTGCTCAGCAGCGGGCCGAGGGTGCGGTCCGACGAACCGTCCACCGCATCGGTGACGGCCTGCGCGTCGGACCGGGCGGGCCCGTCGGGGCCGGCGGCGGTTCCGGAGCCGCGTCGCGCACGGGGGGCAGGGTGCGTCCGCGGCTGGGATCGGGGGGTTCCCATCGCCCTCATCGTAAGCAACCCGGCGATCGCAGTCCCGGCGGACACGACCGGTCCGGCGGACGACGGACCCGACCGGTGCGGGCCGTACGAACGATTCAACAGCCCGGCTACCTATCGGCGCCCGACCCGCCAGATCACGGTTCCGCCACCCTGGGCGGGTGTGCCTTGACGTCCACCGGACGGCGCCCCTACTGTTCCAGCCAACCGGAATGAACCGATTCAATCCGGCCAGGTGGCCCGGCCACCGCACTCACCATCGACCGGTGGCAACGAAGCGCCCGGCGACCTGAGGAGGAACAGCGTTGTTTCCATCACGTGCGCGGCGCGCACTGCGGGCCGGGGCCGTCCTGGCCGTCGCGGCCCTGACCGCGTCCGCCTGCTCGGTCGGATCCATCGGGTCCGGCAGCGACTCGTCCGGATCCGGGACGACCACGATCACCTACCTGACCGGCAACGACCAGACCAACGTCGCCTTCCAGACCGCGCTGATCGACGGGTTCATGAAGGCGAACCCCGACATCAAGATCAACCTGGAGACCCAGCCGGGCGGGACCGAGGGTGACAACCTCACCAAGACCAAGCTCAGCACCGGCGAGATGGACGACGTCTTCAACTACAACGACGGCTCGCTCTTCCAGGCGCTCAACCCCGACAACACGCTGACCCCGCTCGGCGACCAGCCGTGGGTGTCTCAGCTGACCGACCAGTTCAAGGCCACCGTCAGCACCTCGAAGGGGCTCTACGGCGCGCCGCTGGGCAGCTCGCAGGCCGGGGCCGTGCTCTACAACAAGAAGGTCTACAGCCAGCTCGGCCTGTCGGTCCCCAAGGACTGGGCGACCCTGATGAGCAACAGCGAGAAGATCAAGGCGGCCGGCAAGACCGCGATCATCCAGACCTACGGCACCGACTGGACGGCCCAGCTGTTCGTCCTCGGCGACTACGGCAACGTGGCCGCGCAGCAGCCGGACTTCGCCACCCTCTACACCGAGAACAAGGTGCACTACAGCGACCAGCCGGCGCTGCAGGGCTTCCTCAACCAGCAGAACGCCCACCAGGCCGGGCTGTTCAACAAGAACTACGCCTCGGCCACCTACGACGACGGCATCAAGATGCTGGCCACCGGGATGGGCGCCCAGTACCCGATGCTGACCGGCGCGGTCTCGGCGCTGCAGGCCAACTACCCCGACGACGTCAACGACATCGGCGTCTTCCCGCTGCCGGCGCAGAAGGCCAGTGACACCAAGCTGACCGTCTGGCAGCCGAACGCGCTCTACATCCCCAAGACCACCACCGGTGCCAAGCTCGACGCCGCCAAGAAGTTCGTCGCCTGGGTCAACGGGACCGAGGGCTGTGCGGTCCAGTCCGAGAAGTCGCCGCCCAGCGGGCCGTACGTGATCAGCAGCTGCAAGCTGCCGAGCGACGCCCCCACCCTGGTCAAGGACCTCCAGCCCTACTTCGACAGCAAGGACTTCGTCTCCGCGCTCGAGTTCAGCTCGCCGATCAAGGGCCCGAGCCTGCCGAACATCACCGTGCAGGTGGGCTCGGGGATCAGCACCGCGGCGCAGGGCGCGAAGCTCTACGACGAGGACGTGAAGAAGCAGGCGCAGCAGCTCGGCCTGCCCGGCTGGTCGTGACCGCCTGATGGCCACCACCGTCGCCCGCGGGGTCGAGACGACCGGCGTCGTCGCCTCCGCCCCGCGGGCCCGGCGCCGCAAGAGCCCCTACCCGCTGTGGTTCTACCTCCCGGCCGGGGTGCTCTTCGTCGTGCTGTTCGCGATCCCGACCTTCGCCTCGTTCTACTTCAGCCTGACCCGCTGGACGCTGTTCAAGACCGAGTTCATCGGGCTGGACAACTTCGTCCAGTTCTTCAGCGAACCGATGCTGGTCAGCGCCTTCGGGCACGCCTTCATCTACGGCTTCCTCACCTCGGCCGCCAAGGTGGTGCTCGGGCTGCTGCTCGGGCTGCTGCTGACCAGCTCGATCGTCGGCCGCGGCTACCTGCGTGCGGTGATCTTCTTCCCGGTGCTGGTCTCGACCATCGGGGTCGGCGTCACGTTCAAGATCATGATGAAGCCGGACACCGGGCTGATCAACACCACCCTGAGCTGGTTCGGGGTGAGCGGGCCGGGCTGGCTGACCGACCCGAGCCTGGCGCTCTACTCGGTGGCCGCGGTGGACATCTGGAAGGGCGTCGGCATCGCCACCCTGATCTACATCGCCGGGCTGGTGGCCATCCCGCAGGAGTACTTCGAGGCGGCCCGGGTCGACGGGGCCAGCGGGTGGCGCAACTTCTGGAACATCACCGTCCCCCTGGTCCAGCCGGCCACCAACACGGTCATCCTGCTCTCGCTGATCGGCGGCCTGCGCAGCTTCGACCTGATCTGGGCGATGACCAACGGCGGGCCCGGCTTCACCAGCGACGTGATCGCCTCGGTGATCTACAAGCAGTACCAAGCCGGCTTCTACGGCCTCTCCACTGCGGGCAACGTGGTGCTGTTCGTGGTGGTCACCGCGATCGTCGTCCCGATCTCCTACCTGCTGACCCGACGGGAGGTGAACCGGTGACCTGGAAGCTCCGTTGGCCGGTCGGGATCGTCGCCATCGCCGCCTCGGCCGTCGTGTTCCTGGTGCCCTTCGCGTTCATCCTGCTGACCGCGAGCAAGACCGGCCCGGACGCCTCCGACCTCTCGTTCAGCCTGCCGAAGCAGTGGGTGCTGATCGAGAACATCAAGGAGGTGCTGCACACCCAGGACTACGTCGTGCTGCGGGCCTTCATCAACTCGATCACCCTGACCGTGGGCAGCGTGACCGTCATGGTGGTGCTGGCCGCGATGGTCGGCTACGTGCTGCAGCGCCGCCGGTCGCGGATCAACACGGTGGTGCACTTCCTGGTGCTGGCCGGGCTGATCGTCCCGCCGGCCGTGGTGCCCACCATCTGGGTGCTGCAGGGCCTGGGGATCTTCAAGACCATGATCGGGATGATCCTGATCGAGGTCACCTTCGGGCTGTCGTTCTGCGTGCTGCTCTTCCGGGCCTTCGTGGGCACCATCCCGCGCGAGCTCGACGAGGCCGCGATCGTCGACGGCGCGGGGCCGCTCCGGCTGTTCTTCTCGGTGATCGTCCCGCTGCTGCGGCCGGTGATGATCACGGTGATCGTGGTGCAGGCGGTGGCGGTGTTCAACGACTTCACCGGCCCGCTCTACTTCCTGCCGGGCGACGCCGGGGTCACGGTGCAGCTCACGCTCTACAACTTCCAGAGCCAGACCCTGAACCAGTGGAACCTGTTGTTCGCCGACATCCTGCTGATCACCATCCCGCCGCTGGTCATGTACATCTTCTTCAACCGGCAGATCGTGGCCGGGATGACCTCGGGCGCGGTCAAGGGCTGACCCGCACCCGGCCGCGAGCCCGCCGAGCGGTCGGACGATCATGGAACCGCAGCACACCCCACCAGACAGGAGCGACGTCGTGATCCCGTCCGACGTGTTGGACCAACTCGCCACCCAGGCGATCGAGCTGCCCTCGTGGGCGTTCGGCAACTCGGGCACCCGGTTCAAGGTGTTCAGCACTCCCGGCACCCCGCGCACCGTCGAGGAGAAGATCGCCGACGCCGCCGAGGTCCACCGGCTCACCGGGCTGGCCCCGTCGGTTGCGCTGCACATCCCCTGGGACAAGGTGGACGACTACGCCGCGCTCCGGTCGCACGCCGAATCCCTCGGCGTCCGGCTCGGGACGATCAACTCGAACACCTTCCAGGACGACGTCTACAAGTTCGGCAGCCTGACGCACGTCGACGAAGCGGTCCGCCGCAAGGCGATCGACCACCACCTCGAGTGCATCGCGATCATGGACGCCACCGGGTCGCAGGACCTCAAGATCTGGCTGGCCGACGGCACCAACTACCCCGGCCAGGGCGACCTGCGCGGCCGGCAGGACCGGCTGGCCGACAGCCTGGCCCAGATCTACGACCGGCTGACCGGCGACCAGCGGCTGGTGCTGGAGTACAAGTTCTTCGAGCCCGCCTTCTACCACACCGACGTCCCCGACTGGGGAACCGCGTACGCCCAGACCGCCGCGCTCGGCGAGCGTGCCGTGGTCTGCCTGGACACCGGCCACCACGCCCCGGGCACCAACATCGAGTTCATCGTCGCCCAGCTGCTCCGGCTGGGGAAGCTCGGCTCGTTCGACTTCAACTCGCGGTTCTACGCCGACGACGACCTGATCGTCGGCGCGGCGGACCCGTTCCAGCTGTTCCGGATCCTCTACGAGGTGATCCGGGGCGGCGGGTTCGGTCCGGACTCGACCGTCGCCTTCATGCTCGACCAGTGCCACAACGTCGAGGACAAGGTGCCCGGCCAGATCCGCTCGGTGCTCAACGTCCAGGAGATGACCGCGCGCGCGCTGCTGGTCGACACCGACGCGCTGGCCAAGGCCCAGGAGTCCGGCGACGTGCTCGGTGCCAACGGGATCCTGATGGACGCCTTCTACACCGACGTCCGGCCCGGCCTGGCCACCTGGCGCGAGTCCCGCGGACTGCCGGCCGACCCGATGGCCGCCTATGCCGCCTCCGGTTACCAGACCCGGATCGAGTCCGAGCGGGTCGGCGGCACCCAGGCCGGCTGGGGCGCGTGATCCCGTCACCACCCGCGCCCTGAGCCACCCCACCCGCGCCCTGAGCCTGTCGAAGGGCCCCACCGGAAAGTGATCATGACGAACCAGGCCGTGACCGAGCTGATCGAACGGTCCCACCGCCTCGGCGCGGACAAGAAGAACACCAACTACGCAGGCGGCAACACCTCGGCCAAGGGCACCGCGACCGACCCGGTGACCTCGCAACCGGTCGAGCTGCTCTGGGTCAAGGGTTCCGGCGGCGACCTCGGCACCCTGACCGAGCCCGGGCTCTCGGTGCTCCGGCTCGACCGGCTCCGCGCGCTGGTCGACGTCTACCCCGGCGTCGAGCGCGAGGACGAGATGGTGGCCGCCTTCGACCACTGCCTGTTCGGCAAGGGCGGTGCCGCGCCGAGCATCGACACCGCGATGCACGGGCTGGTCGACGCCCCGCACGTCGACCACCTGCACCCCGACTCGGGCATCGCGCTGGCCACGGCGGCCGACGGCGAGCGGCTGACCCGGGAGATCTTCGGCGACACCGTGGTCTGGGTGCCCTGGCGGCGTCCGGGGTTCCAGCTCGGCCTGGACATCGCCGCGATCAAGCAGGCGAACCCGCAGGCGATCGGCTGTGTCCTCGGCGGGCACGGGATCACCGCCTGGGGCGACACCTCGGCCGAGACCGAGCGGCACTCGCTGACCATCATCGACACCGCGGCCCGCTATCTGGCCGAGCACGGACGGCCGGACCCGTTCGGTCCGCCGCGCGACGGATTCGGACCGCTGCCGCGCGAACGCCGGCGCGCGCTCGCCGCCGCACTGGCCCCGACCGCCCGCTCGATCGCCTCGCAGGACAGCGGCGCCCAGGGCCGCCGGATGGTCGGCCACTTCACCGACGACGAGCGGGTGCTCGAGTTCCTGGCCGGCAGCGAGGCGCCGCGGCTGGCGGCGCTGGGCACCAGCTGCCCCGACCACTTCCTCCGCACCAAGGTGCGGCCGCTGCTGCTGGACCTGCCGCCGGACCGGCCGGTGGAGGAGCTGACCGCGCGGCTCCGCGCGCTGCACGAGAGCTACCGCGCCGACTACCAGGCCTACTACGACGCGCACGCGGAGCCCGACTCCCCCGCCATCCGCGGCACCGACCCCGCGATCGTGCTGGTGCCCGGTGTCGGGATGTTCTCGTTCGGCAAGGACAAGCAGACCGCCCGGGTGGCCGGCGAGTTCTACCTCAACGCGATCAACGTGATGCGCGGCGCCGAGTCGGTCTCGACCTACGCCCCGATCGACGAGGCGGAGAAGTTCCGGATCGAGTACTGGGCGCTCGAGGAGGCCAAGCTGGCCCGGATGCCGCAGCCGAAGGAGCTCGCCGGGCGGATCGCCCTGGTCACCGGGGCCGCGTCCGGGATCGGCAAGGCGACCGCCGCCCGGCTGGCCGCCGAAGGCGCCTGCGTGGTGATCGCCGACCTCGACGCGGCCAAGGCCGAGGCCGCGGCGGCCGAGATCGCCCGGGGCGTCGGGGCCTCGGCGCAGAACACCGCCGACGTGGCGGTGGGCATCGTCGCCGACGTCACCGACGAGGCTGCGGTGCAGCGGGCGGTGGACGACGCGCTGCTCGCCTTCGGCGGGCTCGACCTGGTGGTCAACAACGCCGGGCTGTCGCTCTCCAAGCCGCTGCTCGAGACCACGGTGGCCGACTGGGACCTGCAGCACGACGTGATGGCCCGCGGCTCGTTCCTGGTCTCGCGGACCGCGGCCGGCCCGATGATCGAGCAGCGGCTCGGCGGCGACATCGTCTACATCTCGAGCAAGAACTCGATCTTCGCCGGGCCCAACAACATCGCCTACTCCGCCACCAAGGCCGACCAGGCCCACCAGGTGCGGCTGCTGGCCGCCGAGCTCGGCGAGCACGGCATCCGGGTCAACGGGATCAACCCCGACGGCGTGGTCCGCGGCTCGGGGATCTTCGCCGGGGGCTGGGGTGCGCAGCGGGCCGCCGTCTACGGCGTGGCCGAGGACGACCTCGGCAAGTACTACGCCGGCCGCACCATCCTCAAGCGCGAGGTGCTGCCCGAGCACGTGGCCAACGCGGTCTTCGTGGTCTGCAGCCGCGACCTCGACCACACCACCGGTCTGCACATCCCGGTCGACGCCGGGGTCGCGGCGGCGTTCCTGCGATGACGCCCGACGCCCCGACGCCGACGCCCGCCGAGGGCTGGGTGGCCGCGGTCGACCTCGGGGCGACCAGCGGCCGGGTATTGGTCGGCCGGGTGCACGACGGGTCGCTCGAGATCGACGTGGTGCACCGGTTCCCCAACCAGCCGGTCCGCACCCCCGACGGGCTGCGCTGGAACGTCCTCGAGCTCTACCGGCAGGTGCTCACCGGGCTGCGCGAGGCGGTCCGCCGGCGTCCCGGGCTGGTCAGCATCGGGATCTGCTCGTGGGCGGTCGACTACGGGCTGGTCCGGGTCCGCGACGACGCACCGCCGCTGCTGGTCGGCAGCCCGTTCCACTACCGCGACGACCGCACCGCCCGGGGGGTCGAGGCGGTGCACGCCGTGGTCGAGCCCGACGTCCTTTACCAGTCCGCGGGACTGCAGTTCCTCCCGTTCAACACGCTCTACCAGCTGGCCGTCGACGCCGCCGACGGGCAGCTCGACGACCGCACCCGGGCGCTGCTGCTGCCCGACCTGTTCGGCCACTGGCTGACCGGCGCGCTGGTCGCCGAGCGCACCAACGCCTCCACCACCGGGCTGCTCGACGTCCGCACCGGTGGCTGGAACACGACGCTGCTCGACAAGCTCGGGCTCCCCGGCGGGCTGCTGCCCGACCTGGTCGAGCCGGGCACCCGGATCGGCGCGGTCACCGGTGCGGCCGCCGACGAGCTCGGGCTCGACCCCGGGAGGCACCCGGGCGGTCCCGCCCTGGTCGCCGTCGGCTCGCACGACACCGCCTCGGCGGTGGTGGCCGTCCCGATGGCCGACCCGACGACTGCCGCCTACATCTCCTCGGGCACCTGGTCGCTGGTCGGGCTCGAGCTCGACGCGCCGGTGCTCACCGAGGACGCCCGCGCCGCCGGCTTCACCAACGAGGGCGGGGTCGACGACCGGATCCGGTTCCTGCACAACGTGATGGGGCTGTGGCTGCTCAACGAGTCGGTCCGCCGCTGGGAGCGCGACGGCGTCGAGGTCGACCTGCCCGCGCTGCTCGCGGACGCCGCCGACGTCGACCCGGCCGAGGTGCCGGTCTTCGACGCCGAGGACGACAGCCTGCTCCGGGCCGGTGACGACATGCCCGAGCGGATCGCCGCGCTCTGCGGGTCCGGCGGTGCCGGGCTGACCGGGGACACCGACCGCGCGCGGGTGCTGCTGGTCCGCAGCATCTGCGCGAGCCTGGCCGCCGCCTACGCCGCCACCCTGGAGTCGGCCGAACGACTGAGCGGACGTCGGGTCGAGGTGATCCACGTCGTCGGCGGCGGCAGCCAGAACCCGCTGCTCTGCCAGCTGACCGCCGACCGGACCGGCCGCCGGGTGCTGGCCGGACCGGTCGAGGCCACCGCGATCGGCAACGTGCTGGTGCAGTCCCGCGCCGCCGGGACGGTGAGCGGCGGGCTGGCCGAGCTCCGGACGCTGGTCGCCGACGCCCACCCGCCGACCGGCTACGAGCCCCGATGACCGCCCGCCACCGCCCGGAGGGGAGACTCGCTCGGTGAGAATCGGCTTGTTCATCACCTGCCTGGCCGACGCGCTGTTCCCCGACGTCGGTCGGGCCACCGTCCGGCTGCTCGAACGGCTCGGGCACGAGGTGGTCTTCCCCGTCGACCAGACCTGCTGCGGCCAGATGCACGTCAACACCGGCTACCAGGCCGACGCGCTGCCGATGGTGCGCAGCTTCGGCGAGGTGTTCGCCGACTGCGACGCGGTGGTGGTGCCGTCGGGCTCGTGCGTGGGCTCGGTCCGCCACCAGCACGCGATCGTCGCGCGCCGGTTCGGCGACGCCGCGCTCGAGACCCAGGTGGCGGCGGCCGCGGCCAAGACCTACGAGCTCTCCGAGCTGCTGGTCGACGTGCTCGGGCTGACCGACGTCGGCGCGTACTTCCCGCACACGGTCACCTACCACCCGACCTGTCACTCGCTGCGGATGCTCCGCGTCGGGGAGAAGCCGCTGCAGCTGCTCGGGGCCGTGGAGGGCCTCGACCTGCGGGAGC
Organism: Microlunatus kandeliicorticis; assembly: GCF_014137855.1. Classification (GTDB taxonomy): domain Bacteria; phylum Actinomycetota; class Actinomycetes; order Propionibacteriales; family Propionibacteriaceae; genus Microlunatus; species Microlunatus kandeliicorticis. Next base: position 194,029 of record NZ_JACGWT010000001.1, on the reverse strand, counting down.
TGCCCGACGCCGACCAGTGCTGCGGGTTCGGCGGCACCTTCGCGATCAAGAACGCCGAGACCTCGGCGGCAATGCTGACCGACAAGATGCGCCACGTGCTCGACACCGGTGCCGAGATCTGCACCGCGGGCGACAGCTCCTGCCTGATGCACATCGGCGGCGGGCTGTCCCGGCTGCGGGCCGGCACCCGGACCGTCCACCTGGCCCAGATCCTCGCCTCGACCCGGGAGGACCCGTTGATCATCACCCCGACCGCGCCGGCCGGGCCGTCGTCCACCGTCCGCGCGGTCGGCGCCGTGGTCGAGGAGCGGGCCCGATGAGCACCACCATGCTCGGCATGCCGCAGCGCCGCGGAGCGGTGCCGACCGCGCCCGCCGGGGTCGGGCACCTGCGCGGCGAGGAGTCGTTCCCCGACGCCGCCCGGCACGCGCTGAGCGACACCCAGCTGCGGGCCAACCTTGGCAACGCCACCCGCACCATCCGGGCCAAGCGGGCCCGGGTGGTCGCCGAGCTGCCCGACTGGGAGGCGCTCCGCGAGGCCGGCCGCCAGCTCAAGGTGCACACCATGGCGCACCTGCCCGACTACCTCGTCCAGCTCGAGCAGCAGGTCACCGCCCGCGGCGGCGTGGTGCACTGGGCCCGCGACGCCGCCGAGGCCAACGCGATCGTCACCGAGCTGGTCCGGGCCACCGGGTCCGACGAGGTGGTCAAGATCAAGTCGATGGCCACCCAGGAGACCGGGCTCAACGAGGCGCTCGAGGCGGCCGGGATCGCCGCCTTCGAGACCGACCTGGCCGAGCTGATCGTCCAGCTGGGGCACGACAAACCGAGCCACATCCTGGTGCCGGCGATCCACCGCAACCGGGCGGAGATCCGGGAGATCTTCCTGCGCGAGATGGGCGACGTCGACCCCGACCTCACCGACGAGCCCGCGGTGCTGGCCGGAGCGGCCCGGCTGCACCTGCGGCGCAAGTTCCTCTCGGCGAAGGTGGCGATCAGCGGGGCGAACTTCGCGGTGGCCGAGACCGGCACCCTCGGCGTGGTCGAGTCCGAGGGCAACGGCCGGATGTGCCTGACCCTGCCCGACACTCTGATCACCGTGATGGGGATCGAAAAGCTGGTCCCGCGGATGCGCGACCTCGAGGTCTTCCTCCAGCTGCTGCCGCGCAGCTCGACCGGCGAGCGGATGAACCCGTACACGTCGATGTGGACCGGGGTGACGCCGGGCGACGGGCCACAGGCCTTCCACCTGGTGCTGATGGACAACGGCCGGACCGCGGTGCTGTCCGACGACCAGGGCCGCGACGCGCTCAACTGCATCCGCTGCAGCGCCTGTCTCAACGTCTGCCCGGTCTACGAACGGGCCGGCGGGCACGCCTACGGGTCGGTCTATCCCGGCCCGATCGGCGCGATCCTCTCCCCGCAGCTGACCGGCGTGGAGGACAACGCGTCGCTGCCGTACGCGTCGTCGCTGTGCGGCGCCTGCTACGACGCCTGCCCGGTCAAGATCGACATCCCCTCGATCCTGGTGCACCTGCGGGCCGAGCACACCGAGGCCCGCGCGGCCGAGCGGCGGCTGCCCGGCGCCGAGGCGGCCGCGATGAAGGCGGCGTCCTGGGTGATGGCCGACCCGGGCCGGTGGACCCGGGCGCTCCGCGGCGGCCGGCTCGGCCGGGTGCTCGGACGCCGCCGCGGGGTGATCGGCGAGCTCCCGCTCCCGGTGGCCCGGCAGTGGGGCGCCACCCGCGACCTGCCGCAGCCGCCGAGCCAGACCTTCCGCGACTGGTGGGCCACCCACCACCAGTCCGCTGCACCCACGCGCCCTGAGCCCACCCCCACGCGCCCTGAGCCTGTCGAAGGGCAGCAGCCGTGAGCGCCCGGAGCGAGATCCTGGCCCGGATCGCGGCGGCGCACCGGACGGCACCCCCGCCCGACCTGCCCTACGAGGCGATCAGCCGCGACTACCGGTCGGCCGCCGACGACAGCCGCGGCGACCATGATCAGCTGGTCGAGCTGCTGGTGGACCGGCTGGTCGACTACAAGGCACTGGTCCGGCGGACCGACGCCGACGGGCTGGCCGACACCGTCGCGGCGGCGCTGGCCGACCGAGGCGTCCACCGGCTGGTCCGGCCCTCCGGCCTCGAGGGGGCCTGGCTGGCCGGCTACCCCCATGATCAGCTCGCCGACAGCCGCGACCAGCCGCTGAGCGTCGCCGAGCTCGACGGGGCCGACGGGGTGATCACCGCGTGCGCGGTGGCGGTGGCCGAGACCGGCACCCTGATCCTCGACGGGTCCGCCGACCAGGGCCGCCGCGCGATCACCCTGGTGCCCGACTACCACCTCTGCGTGGTGCGTCTCGACCAGGTCTGCGCCGACGTCCCGCAGGCGGTCGCCCGGCTCGACGGGGTGACCGAGCCGATCACCATGATCAGCGGACCCAGCGCGACCAGCGACATCGAGCTCAACCGGGTCGAGGGCGTCCACGGCCCCCGCACCCTCGAGGTGATCATCGTCCGCTGAGGACACCACCTCCACCCGTTCCGTCCACCGCTCACCGACGAGACCGAAGGAACCCCATGCCCGACTGGCAGGCCACCATGATCAGCGCCGACGAGGAGTTCGACGGCGCGCCGCTGCTCCGCGGCGAGTTCACCCTCGAGACCGGGCACGGGGAGGTGAGCAGCGCCACCCTGCACCTGTCCGCGCTGGGCGTCGTCGAGGCCTGGGTCAACGACCGCCCGGTCTCGGCCGAGCTGCTCACCCCGGGCTGGACGAGCTACGAGTGGCGGATCCGCTACCGCACCCACGACGTCACCGAGCAGGTGCTCGCCGGGGGCGACGGGCCGCTGGTGATCGGGCTGGCGCTCGGCAACGGCTGGTACCGCGGCCGGCTGGGCTGGTCGGGCGGCCGGAACATCTACGGCGAGCAGCTCGGTGGCTGGGTGCAGCTCGAGCTGACCTACGCCGACGGCCACACCGCGGTGGTCACCACCGACACCGAGCACTGGACCGCCGGGCCGAGCGCGGTCACCGCCAACGACCTCTACGACGGCGAGGACATCGACGCCCGGCGCCGGGTCGACGGCTGGCGGGCGCCCGGCTTCGCCGGGGACGGCTGGACCGGCGTGCACGCCCTCGACCTCGATCCCGTGATGCTCGAGCCGTACGTCGGCCCGCCGGTGGTCCGCACCGAGGAGCGCGCCCCGCAGCGCATCTGGACCTCCCCGGCCGGCAAGGTGCTGGTCGACTTCGGCCAGAACCTGGTCGGGTGGCTGCGCGTGAGGGCCCGGGGCGACGCGGGTGCGGTGATCACCCTGCGGCACGCCGAGGTGCTCGAGCACGACGAGCTCGGCACCCGCCCGCTGCGGACCGCCCGGGCCACCGACCACGTCACCCTCAGCGGCGGCGAGGACGTCTTCGAACCCACCTTCACCTTCCACGGGTTCCGCTACGCCGAGGTCGACGGCTGGCCGGGCGGGATCGACGCGCTGCAGGCCGACCCGGACGCGCTGACCGCGGTGGTGATCGGCTCCGACCTGCGTCGCACCGGCCGGTTCGCCTCGAGCCACGACCTGCTCAACCAGTTCCACGCCAACGTGGTCTGGGGCATGCGCGGCAACTTCGTCGACGTCCCCACCGACTGCCCGCAGCGCGACGAGCGGCTCGGCTGGACCGGCGACATCGCCGCGTTCGCCCCGAGCGCGGTCTACCTCTACGACGCGTCGGCGTTCCTGCGCGACTGGCTGCGCGACGTCGCCCAGGAGGCCGCGCACGCCGACGGCATGGTCCCCTTCGTCATCCCCGACGTGCTCAAGTACAGCCCGCGGCACGTCGACGGCACCGGCGAGCCGCAGGAGACCACCTGCCTGTGGAGCGACGCCGCGGTGTGGGTGCCGTGGTCGGCCTGGCAGGCCTACGGCGACCTCGGCGCGCTGGCTGAGGCCTACCCGACGATGGCCGCACACACCCGCCGCGAACGCGCCCAGCTGAGCGCGAACGGGGTCTGGGACACCGGCTTCCAGTTCGGCGACTGGCTCGACCCGGGGGCCCCGCCGGACGACCCGTTCAAGGCACGCGCCGACATCGGCGTGGTGGCCACCGCCTGCGCCTACCGGACGGCGGTGCTCACCGCGGCGGCGGCCCGGCTGCTCGGCCACGACGAGGACGCCGGCGAGTTCGAGACCCAGGCCGCCGACCTGCGGGCGGCGTTCACCCGCGAGTACGTCGACCGCGACGGTCAGGTCGTGCACAGCGACTGCCAGACCGTCTACGCGCTGGCCATCGTGTTCGGGTTGCTCGACGAGGACCACCAGCGCGCGGCCGGCGACCGGCTGGCCGCGCTCGCCGTGGAGAGCGGGTTCAGGATCTCCACCGGCTTCGCCGGGACCCCGTTCGTCACCGACGCGCTGACCCTGACCGGGCACCTCGACGAGGCGTACGGGCTGCTGCTCGAGGAGGGCTGTCCGTCGTGGCTCTACCCGGTGACCATGGGGGCCACCACGGTCTGGGAGCGCTGGGACTCGATGCTCCCCGACGGCACCATCAACCCCGGTCAGATGACCAGCTTCAACCACTACGCGCTCGGCGCGGTGGCCGACTGGATGCACCGGGTGGTGGGCGGGCTCGCCCCGGCCGAGCCGGGCTACGCCTCGCTGCTCATCGCCCCGCAGCCGGGCGGCGGGCTGACCTGGGCCGAGACCAGCCTGGAGACCCCGCACGGCGAGGCGGCCGTCCACTGGGAGCTCGACGGCGACCGGCTGACCGTCGAGGCGACGGTGCCGGCGGGCACCACCGCGACCCTGCGGCTGCCCGGCCGCGAGGAACAGACCCTCGACCCCGGTCGGCACACGGTCACCGCCTGACACCCCTCCTCCCGCCCCCTCTCGCCACCTTTGCGCCTCGGCGGTCATGGTGGCGCCCGGTAGACCGGGCGCAGCCATGACGCGCGGGGCGCAAAGGTGCGGAGGGCGGTCGGGACAAGCGGGCTTGGAGACGGCTTGGCGGGGCCCCGACGCAGCCCGGGCCGCGGGGCCAAGAGATCGCCAAGCGGTTGCGGTGAGGCTGCGGTCATCGCCCACCGGAACCGCACCGCAGGAGTCGCCATGACCACCGTCGCCAGCCCGATCAGCACCAGCCCGACCACCGACCCGACCGCCGGGCTCGACCTGCTCGCCGCCACGCTCCGCGGCCGGTTGCTGCTGCCCGACCACCCCGACTTCCTCGGGGCGGCGATGCCGTGGAACGTGGCCGTCCCCGCCGACGCCACCGCGCACCTGGCCGTGGTCGAGGCCGCGGACGCCGCCGACGTCGCTGCCACCGTCCGGCACGCCGCCGGCCACGGGCTCACCGTCACCGTCCGGGCCACCGGGCACGGCGCGTACGCCGTCGGCGGGCCGAGCGTGCTGCTGCGCACCGGGGCGCTGCAGGAGCTGACCGTCGACCCGGCCACCCGGATCGCCCGGGTCGGCGCCGGCGTGAAGTGGGCGCAGGTGCTCGAGGCCGCCGCCCCGCACGGGCTGGCCGGGCTGGCCGGCTCCTCCCCCGACGTCGGCGTGGTTGGTTACCTGACCGGCGGCGGGCTCGGCCCGGTCGCCCGCAGCTACGGCTGGGCCTCCGACCGGGTGGTCGCCTTCGACGTGGTGACCGGCGACGGCGAGCTCCGTCGGGCCACCGCCACCGAGAACCCGGCGCTGTTCTGGGCGCTCCGCGGCGGCAAGGGCGCGCTGGGGATCGTCACCGCGGTCGAGTTCGAGCTGGTCGAGCTCGCCGAGCTGGTCGGCGGCTGCCTGTTCTTCGCCGCCGAGCACGCGGCCGAGGTCCTCCGCGCCTGGGCCGCCTGGGCGCCGGCCCTGCCCCGCGAGGTGAGCACCTCGGTCGCGCTGCTGCGGCTGCCGCCGATGCCCGGCGTCCCCGAGCCGCTGGCCGGCCGGACCACGCTGGCCGTCCGGTTCGCCGACGTCGGTGGCGACCCCGAGCGGGCGCAGGCGCTGCTGGCGCCGGTCACCGGCGTGGCCGCCCCGGTGTTCGGTGGGGTCGGGCCGATGCCGTACGCGGCGATCGGGATGATCCACGCCGACCCGGTCGACCCGATGCCGAGCACCGAGACGGCCACCCTGTTGGCCGAGCTGCCCGAGGCCGCGGTCGAGACGCTGCTGGCCCTGGCCGGGCCGGACGCGGACCAGCCGGACCGGCCGTGCCCGCAGATCATCGTCGAGCTCCGGCTGCTCGGCGGGGCGCTGGCCGAGCCGGGGGCGACGCCGAGCGCGCTCTGCCACCGCGAGGCGGCCTTCACCCTGCTGGCCATCTCGCTCGGTGTCCCGCCGGTGGTCGGGCCGGCCCAGCAGCACGCCGCGGCGCTGCTCGACGCACTGGCGCCGTGGAGCCTGGGTGGGGCGAGCGCGACCAACCTGCCCAACTTCAGCGCCACCGCCGACCCGGCCGGCGTGGCCCGGATGTACGACGCGGCGACGTTCGCCCGGCTCGGGTCGCTGGCCGACAGCTACGACCCGCACCGGGTGCTGGTGGCCGCCGAGCCGTTCCGCGGCTGACGCCCTCGTCCGCACCGCACGCGAGCGGCCGTCCCGGGTCCGACCCGGGGCGGCCGCTCGCCCGTCCGGTCCCCGGTCCAAATCGTGCGGACCCGACAGAAAGCCGGCCGATGCTGGACCAACCGCCCACGCCGCGGGCCGGGACTCGACAGAATGGCTCCGTGCTGGAGTTCGCCGTCCTCGGCCCGCTCGAGGTCCGGCGCGACGGCGTCCAGCTCCCGCTCGGCCCGCCCAAGCAGCGCGCGGTGCTCGCCGTGCTGCTGCTCGAGGCCGGTCGCGCCGTCTCGACCGACCGGATCGTCGCCGACGTCTGGGGGGACGACCCGCCCGGCAGCGTGCTCACCAGCCTGCAGGCCTACGTCTCGAACCTGCGCCGCGTCCTCCGCGACGAGGACGCCACCACCCCGATCGTCCGCCAGCCCCCGGGCTACCGCTGCACCGTCGGCCCCGGTGGGCTCGACCTGGCCCGGTTCCGCGAGGACGCCGACCGCGCCGTCCGGGCCGCCGACGACCGGGACTGGGCGACCGCGGTCACCGCGGCCACCGCCGCGCTCGACCGCTGGCGGGGCCCGCTGCTCGCCGACTTCGCCGACGAAAACTGGGTCGTCCCGGCGGTCGCGGCCGCCGAGGAGCGGCGCACCGCCTGTCGACAGACGCTGGTCGCCGGGCTGCTCGGGCTCGACCGGGTCACCGAGGCCGTGCACACCTCGGCCGCCCTGCACGCCGACCACCCGCTCGACGAGCGCGCCTGCTGGCTGCACCTGGTCGCGCTGCACCGGGCCGGTCGCACCGCCGAGGCCCTGGACACCTACCGCGCCCACGCCACCCGCCTCGACGAAGAGCTCGGCCTCGAACCCGGGCCCGCGCTCCGCGACCTGCAGGGCGCCATCCTGCGCCAGGACGCCGCGCTCGCCGGCTGGCCCGGGCCGGCCGTCCCGCTCGCGACCGTGGGTCTCACGGCTGGTCGCCCGCCCGCCGCCGCGGTCTCGTCGGTCCCTCCGGTGGTCGAGCCGGCCCCGGTCCACGCGGCGCACCCGAGGACGACCCGACCGGCCGCGGACCCGGGCGACCCGTCGGCAGACCGCGCCCCGGGAGGCCCGGGAGACCCGAGCGACCCGAGCAGCGCCGGCGAGGAGAGCGACACCCTGATCGGCCGCAGCACCGAGCTGGCCGCGCTGGCCGCGGTGCTGGAGCCCGGGCGCACCGGCTGGGCGGTGCTCGAGGGCGTCGCCGGGATCGGCAAGAGCCGGCTGGCCCAGGCCTGCCTGGCCCGCTGGGCCGACGCCGGCGGCTCGCTCGTCGTCGGCCGCTGCCCGGACGAGCCCGGCCAGCCGGCCTGGTGGCCGCTCCGGCAGGTGCTCCGCGACCTCGGGGAGGACCCGGACGCCGTGCTGCTCCCGCCCGCCGGGGTGGAGGTCGACGCGGCCCGGTTCGCCACCATCGAACGGGTCCGCGCGGTGCTGGCCCGGCACGCCGCCGGGGCGGGCGGCCTGCTGCTCCATCTCGACGACGTGCACTGGGCCGACCCCACCACGCTGGGCTTCCTGACCGTGCTCGCCCAGTCACCCCCGGTGCCGGGGCTGGCCGTGCTGCTGACCACCCGTCCGGTGCCGGCGGGCGGGGACCTGCCGCAGGCCCGGCTGCTGGCCGCGGTCGTCCGGGCCAGCCGGTCCCGGCACGTGGTGGTGCCGCCGCTGTCGCCCGACGAGGTGGCCCGGCTCGCCGACCGGGTCAGCGCCACCCCGCTCACCCCGGCCGAGGCCGACGCCCTGGCCGAGCGGACCGGCGGCAACCCGTTCTTCGTCGCCGAGTACGCCCGGCTGCCCGAGTCGGGCCGGGGCGCGGGCGAGATCCCCGGCGCGGTCCGCTCGGTGCTCGACCGACGGCTCGCCACCGTCGACGCCGAGGTGCTGCGGGTGCTCCGGGTGGCCGCGCTGGTCGGCCAGACCCTCGACGTCGACCTGCTCGAGCGGATCCTCCGGCTCGACCGCGACGAGCTCGCCGACCTGCTCGATGACGCCGCCGACGAGCACCTGATCGTGGCCGGCGGCGACGGCACCCCCGGCGGGTACGCGTTCGTGCACGCGCTGATGCGCGAACAGGTGGCCGACGGGCTGACCGGACTCCGTCGGCAGCGGCTGCACCTGCGGATCGCGGACGAGGTGGCCGACCGCGGACGTCCCGAGGCCGTCCACCAACGGGCCGCGCACCTGCTGGCCGCGCTCCCGCTCGGCGACCCGGCCGAGACCGTCGCGGCCTGCCGGGCCGCCGCCGAACAGGCGGCCGCGCGCTGGCAGTCCGCCGACGCCGCCTACTGGTGGGGCGGCGCGCTGCAGGCGCTCGACCTGCTCCCGCCGTCGGCCCAGCAGGACCGTGGCGACCTGGTCGCTGCGCAGGTGACCGCCTACGCCCGGTCCGGACGCGGCACCACCGCGGTCGAGACCGTCGACGAGGAGCTGGCCCGGGCCATCGACACCGGTCGGCTCGAGGCCTGCGGGCGGATCGCCGTCTCGCTGCTGAGGTCGAGCGGCGCCTGGCCGTGGGCGGTCTACGGCACCACCCCGGACAGCGTGCTGATCCGGCGGCTCGAGCAGCTGACCGGGCTGCTCGAGGACAGCCCGGCCGACCGGGTGCGGGTGCTGGCCACCCTCGCGGTCGGCTCCTGCTACCACCCGGACCCGGACGTCCCCGACCGGCTCGGGCGCGAGGCGATCGCGGTGGCCGAGCGGCTCGACGACCCCGACGCGCTGGCCGACGCGCTGCTGGCCCGGGCCATCACCTACTCCGGCGTCGCGGACCGGGCCGCCGAGGTGGACGCGGTGCTGACCCGGCTGGCCGGGCTGCCGCACGACCAGTCCCGGCTCGACGCCGTGTTCTGCCACAACCTCGGGGCGCTGACCTCGCTGCTGCTCGGCCGGGTCGACGAGGCCGCCGCCCACGTCCGCGACGGGATCGCCGCCGCCGACGAGCTACGGCTCCCGGTCAGCCGGGCGCAGCTGCGCTGGATCGAGGCCGAGCTCACCCAGTGGCACGGCGAGGACCTCGACCGGGCGGCCGAGCAGTTCGAGCGCGCCTGGCAGGTGCACGCGGAGACCGAGCTCTACAACGACGGCGTCTTCGAGCTGTCGAAGATCTCGGTGGCCTGGGACCGCGACCGGCTCGACGGGTTGGAGATCCCGCTGGCCGGCCCGGCGCTGTTCTGGCTGCGGGTGATCGTCGCCGCACTGCAGCGGCGTCCCGGGTCGGTGGAGGCGCTGACCGCGGAGATCGCCCGCCCCGAGCCGGTCATCTGGACCACCCACGGACGGCTGACCCTGCTCGCCCACACCGTCGCCGACCTGGGGCTGGCCGAGCTGGCCGAGCCGCTGCGGACGCGGTTGTCGCGCTGGTCGGGGCAGGTCGCGGCGATCGGCCACGTGGGCAACGTCGGCCCGGTCGACCTCGCGCTGGCCCGGCTCAGCCGGCTGGTCGGCGACCCGACGACGGCGCGGACCCGGGTCGCCGCAGCCCGCGAGCTGTGTCGTGCGCAGCGCGCGTCCCGACATCTGCTCCGGGCCCGGCTGCTCGATCTCGAGCTCGCTCTCGACGACCGGCCGGGCGAAGCTGGTGGCCCCGATCCGGACGAGGTCGCCGCGGTCCGCCGGGAGGCGGAGCGGCTGGGGATGGACCGGCTGGCCGCGCGTGCGGAGGCGCTGGCCGCCGAGGTCGTCCGCAGCTGACCGGCGGTGGCCCGCGCCGTCGGCCAGAGGGTGTGTGTACCCCGTCGGGCACCGCCTCAAACGCGTTCCTTCGCGCCTCTGGTCGGCCGCGGATGCGGCCGTCGTCGGGGGCCGAGGGCGGCACCGGAGTGCTTGCCCGGGGTTGATATACCTCGGGGTGACGGTGCCGTCCGGCTCCGTTCCGAGCTCGCGGGCCCGACCCGCGGGAGACACGGAGGTGTGCGATGAGCGAAGAGACCGAGGGTCCGGCCGACGGCGGCGCCGAGGGCGTTCCCGGACAGCACGACGGCGGCGCGGACGGCGGTGCCGACGGCGGCGCCCACACCGAGGGCCCCGCGGACGGTGGTGCGTCGGGTACCCCCGGCCAGCACGACGGTGGTGCTGACGGTGGTGCTGACGGCGGTGCGGACGGCGGGGCCGAGGGCCCGGCCGACGGCGGCGCTGACGGCGTTCCCGGTCAGCAGGACGGCGGCGCTGACGGCGGCGCCGACGGCGGCGCCTGAGCCGCGGACCGAACCCACCGCATGACGAACGACGCAGGTGTGCCCGGCGACCCCACGGTCGCCGGGCACCCGGCCGGCGCGACGCCCGCTCTCGACCGGCTGATCACCCTGGGCGCCGAGGCGTTCGCCGGCGCCCACTGGGGCCGGGCGCCGCTGCTCTCCACCGCCGCCGAGCTGGGCGGCGACTTCACCGACCTGCTCGACGCCGCCGCGGTCGACGAGCTGGTCTCCGACCGTGGGCTGCGCAGCCCGTTCCTCCGGGTGGCCAAGGACGGCTCGACCCTCCCGGTGGCCTCGTTCACCGCCGGCGGCGGGATCGGCGCCACCGTGGGTGACCAGGTCAGCGACGACAAGCTGACCGAGCTCTTCGCCTCCGGCGCCACGATGGTGCTGCAGGGGCTGCACCGGGTCTGGCCGCCGATCCTCGACTTCTGCCAGCAGCTGGCCGCCGAGCTCGGCCACCCCGTCCAGGCCAACGCCTACGTCACCCCGCCGCAGAACCAGGGGTTCGACGACCACTACGACGTGCACGACGTGTTCGTGCTGCAGATCGACGGCGAGAAGGAGTGGACCATCCACGCTCCCGTCCTCGACGCACCGCTGCGCACCCAGCCGTGGACCGACCGGCGGTCCGACGTCCGCGCCGAGGCGGCCCGCGAGCCGCTGATCCACACCGTGCTCCGGCCTGGCGACTGCCTGTACCTGCCGCGGGGCTACCTGCACGCGGCCAAGGCGCTCGGCGGGGTCAGCACCCACCTGACCATCGGCGTCCACGCCTGGACCCGCTACCACCTCGCCGAGCAGCTCGGCGCCGCGGCGCTCGAGGCGCTGACCACCGACGTCGAGGCGCGCGGCTCGCTTCCGTTCGGTGTCGACGCCGGGGCCACCGACGACCTCGGGCCCGCGATAGACCTGATCCGCGAGAAGCTCGTCGCCGCGGTCCGGGCGGTGCCCGACCACGTGGTGGCCCGGGCGCTCGGCCGGCAGGCCCGCGACGCCCAGCGCGCCGCGCCGGTCGGTCCGCTGGCCCAGCTCCGGGCGGCGGCGGGCCTCGAGCCCGAGGACCGGCTGGTGCTGCGTCCGCACCTGCGGGCCGAGCTGGTCGACGAGCCCGACGGCACCGTGCTGGTCAGCCGGGCCGGACGGCTCACCCTCGAGCCCGCCCAGGTGGCGGCGGTCAAACCCCTGCTGGCCGGTGAGCCCACGCCGGTCGCCGAGCTCGGGGTCGAGCTCGCCCGCACGCTGTTGCGCGCCGCGGTCGCGGTCCGCGGCTGACGGGCTGACGGCGCGGTGCCCCCGACGACCGGTGTCGACCCCTCCCGCGCCGCGGGTGGTCCGGAGAGCCCGTCGACGCCGGAGCTCGAGCGGCTGGCCCGCGGCACCACGGCGCGCTGCTCCGACGCGGCCCGCGAGCGCGGCGACCAGCTGAGCGGCACCGCCCCGCCGGCCACCCGCTGGCTGCTGGTCGAGCACCCGGGTGCCTGGGGCCTCGACGAGCTGGCCGGCTCCGACCTCGACGAGGCCACCCAGCGCCACCTGCGGGCCGCGGCGAACCACGCCGAAGCCCGGCTGCTGACCATCCGGCGACCCGGTCGGCGCGGTTCGCTGGTGCCCGCCGAGAAGCGCTGGATGGTCGCCCGCCGCGGGGCCGCCACCGTCCAGGGCCACTGGCGCGAACCGGCCGACCTCGAGGCGGCGGTCCGCGAGCTCGAGCAGCCGACGTCGGAGCGCGCCACCGGGAGCCCGCTGATCCTGGTCTGCACCCAGGGCGCGCGGGACGTCTGCTGCGCGCTGCGCGGGCGTCCGGTGGCTGCCGAGCTGGCCCGGCACTGGCCCGAGGAGACCTGGGAGGTGAGCCACGTCGGCGGCGACCGGTTCGCCCCCAACGTGGTGCTGCTGCCCGACGGCGTCTACTACGGACGGCTCGACCCGGAGACCGCACCCGGCGTGGTGGCCGACCACCTGGCCGGCCGGGTCCGGACCGACCACCTGCGCGGGTACGCCGGCTACCCGCCGCCCGCCCAGGCGGCGATGACCGTGCTGCTGGACCGGCTCGGCCGCGACGCCCACACGCTGCGCTACCTCGGCACCGTCGGCGACCGGTTCAACGGCTGGCAGGTGAGCTTCGCGGTCGGTGACGACGGGATCGAGGTGCAGATGAGCGCCTCGGCCGCCCCGGAGGCCCGGCTGACCTGCCGGGCGGTCAGCGAGACCTCGAGCCTGCTCTACCGGGTCGAGGACATCGACGGCCCGGCCGGGCTGGTCGGTCAGGGAGCGATCAGACCGCCGTCGTGACCGCGGACCCCGGCCGCCCAGGCGTCGTGCCCGGACAGCTCGGCCGGGTAGCGCGCGGCCGCCGCCTCGTCGAGGTCGATGCCCCAGCCGGGCGCCTCGTTCGGGGTCAGCCAGCCGTCGACGATGTCGAGGGTGCCGGGGAAGACCTCGTGCACGGCCTCGGGGTAGACGTGGCCCTCCTGGATCCCGAAGGCGGCGGTGGTGACGTCGACCGCCACGTTGGCCGCGGCCGCGATCGGTGAGGTGTCGCCCGGGGCGTGCCAGGCGGTCCGGACGCCGGTGTACTCGGCCAGCACGCTGAGCTTCTTGGCCGGGGTCAGCCCGCCGATCGCCGAGATGTGGCAGCGGATCAGGTCGACCCCGCCGCCCAGGATCAGCCGGGCCGCGTCGGTCTGGCTGGTGGCCAGCTCGCCGACCGCGATCGGCACCGGCGAGGCGGCGCGCACCTCGGGCAGCCGGTCCCAGTGCTCGGGCGCGAGCACGTCCTCGAGGAAGAACGGCCGGTACGGCTCGACCGCGCGGGCCAGCCAGACCGCCTGCTTGGGCGTCAGCCGGTTGTGGACGTCGTGCAGCAGCTCGATCCGCTCGCCGAACCGCTCCCGGGCGGCGGCGAACAGCCGCGGGACGTCGCCGAGGTACCGCTCGACGTCCCAGCCGGCCGGATAGGGCACCCGCCGGTCCGGCGGCTCGTCGAGCCCGGGCGCGCCGTAGGCGCCGATGCCCGGTTGCCCGGTCTGGATCCGGACGTGCCGCTGGCCGCGGGCGACCAGCGCCTCAGCCTGGTCGAGAGTCTCCTCGACGGTGGCGCCGCCGGCGTGCAGGTAGGTGTCGGCGGCGGCCCGGACCCGGCCGCCGAGCAGCTCGTGGACCGGCAGCCCAGCGCGCTTCCCCGCGATGTCCCACAGCGCCATGTCCAGCCCGGACAGCGCGTTGTTCTCCACCGGCCCCTCGCGCCAGTAGCCGGAGAAGCGCACCAGCCGGGTCAGGTCCTCGATGTCGCCGGGGTAGCGCCCGACCACCAGCCGGGCCAGGTGCTCCTCGACGAACGGGATCACCGCCCGCCAGCGCTGGGTGTAGGTCGCGCAGCCGAGCCCGTAGAGCCCGTCGACGTCGGTGTCGACCCGGACCACCACCAGGGCGATCCCCTCGGGAGCGGTGGCGATCGCCCGGACACCGGTGATCCGGACGTCCGCGGCGACCGCCCAGGGGTCGTCGAAGGTCGCGGGCCGGCTCGGGGCCTCGGCCGTGGGCGCGTCGGCGGGGGCGCCGACCGATTCGTCAGCGGGCAGGGACATCGGTGTCCTCCTCGGAAGTGGCCAGGATTTCGGTGGGCAACTCAGCGGGTGGGTCGGCTCACAAATCGGCGGTGTGCTCGGAGTGCACGGAGTGCACCGGGCGGAAGCCGATCAGTCGCCGCGCCCGCCCGGTGTCGACCAGCGCCGCGCGCCCGGGCAGCGGCCGGCGGCGCGGCACGTCCGGGGCCCAGCGGTCGAGCAGCGCTGCGGTGGGCGCGTCGATCAGGGTGTCCTCGGCTCCGAGGTGCAGCGCCACCGCCCGGCCGTCGAGGTCGGGGTGGGTGGACTCCAGCGCGGCCCGGCAGGCCGCCCCGGCGTCGCGGACGTCGAGGTAGGACCAGCCCTCGCGGACCGCGGTCTCCGGGGCCTCGGTGGTGCGGGCCGAGGCGTGCCGGAGCGCGTCGGCGTCGGCGGTCAGCGGGAACCGGAACGACACCACCGACAGCCCCCAGGCGCGGGCGGCCGTCTCGGCGGCGAGCTCGCCGGACCGCTTGGACAGCGAGTAGGCGTCGGCCAGATCGGGCGGGACGTCCTCGTCGAGGGGGAAGTAGGGCGGCAGCGGCCGGTGCGGGTTGAACGGGATGCCCAGCGCGTTGATGCTCGAGGCCGCGACCACCCGGCGGATCCCGGCCTCGACGGCGGCGGTCAGCACCGCCCAGGTGCCGACGACGTTCTGGGCGTAGACCGCGAACGGGGTGTCGAGCGACGGGTGCGGGATGGCCGCCAGGTGCACCACCGCGTCCACCCCGTCGAGGGCCCGGACGACCACGGCGCGGTCGGTGGCGTCGCCCTCGATGCGCTCGACGCCGTCGAGGCGCTCGCCGCCGGACGGCCCGGACGGATCGGGCGTGCCGGCGCGGTCGAGCGCGACCACGGTGTCACCGGCATCGGTCAGCGACCGGACCACCCCGGTGCCGATCCGACCGGACGCGCCGGTGACGAGCACACGACGGGCCGGACGCGCACCGGTGGTCGGGTCGGGGGTGTCGGACACGGGACTCCTCTCGCCCGGGGCACCCGGGCGACGCGGCGGGAGCGCCTCAGATCCAGGGCGCCACCAGGTCGACCCAACGGTCGCACATCGTCCGGACGACCTCGCCGGGAGGCGCCGCCCAGACGTCGGCATTGAAGATCTCGACCTCGACCGGTCCGGCGTAGCCGGTGGCCGCGACCATCCGGCTGACCGCGGCGAAGTCGATCACGCCGTCGCCCATCATCCCGCGCGAGAGCAACGCGTCGGCGGCGATCGGCAGGTTGAAGTCGCAGACCTGGTAGGAGGCGACCCGTCCCTCGCGACCGGCCCGGGCGACCTGCTGCGGCAGCTCGGGATCCCACCAGACGTGGAAGGTGTCGACCACCACGCCCACCACAGCCGGGTCGAACGGCGCGGCCAGGTCGAGCGCCTGACCGAGGGTCGAGATCACCGCCCGGTCGGCGGCGTACATCGGGTGCAGCGCCTCGAGCACCAGCCGGACCCGGTGCTCGGCGGCGTACGGCGCGAGCTCGGCGAGCCGGTCGGCCACCCGCTGCCGGGCGCCGACCAGGTCGCGGCTGCCGGTCGGCAACCCGCCGACGACCATGATCAGCTCACCGGTGCCGAGGGCCGCGGCCTCCTCGATCGCCCGCCGGTTGTCCTCCAGCGCCGACCGTCGCCCGTCCTCGTCGGCCGCGGTCAGGAACCCGCCGCGGCACAGCGAGCTGACCCGCAGCCCGGCCTCGGCGACCGTCTTCGCCGCCACCTCCAGCCCGACCTCGGCCACCCGGTCGCGCCACAGGCCGACCCAGCCGAGCCCCGCGCCCGCGGCCAGCTCGACCGCGGTGGGCAGGTCGGCGTGCTTGATCGTCGCGGTGTTGAGCGACAGCCGGTCGGGACCGG
Source organism: Microlunatus kandeliicorticis (assembly GCF_014137855.1). Classification (GTDB taxonomy): domain Bacteria; phylum Actinomycetota; class Actinomycetes; order Propionibacteriales; family Propionibacteriaceae; genus Microlunatus; species Microlunatus kandeliicorticis. The sequence continues at coordinate 177,793 of NZ_JACGWT010000001.1, read as the reverse complement.
TCACGCGGGAACGCCCTGGACGCGCAGGTACTGCCGCATCCGGTCCGCCGCGAGCTCGGGGTCGAGCAGCAGCCCGGCGGCGTCGGCCAGCCGGAACACCCGGGCCAGGTGCGGCACCGAGCGTCCGGCGTGCAGCCCGCCGACCATGGCGAAGCCCGGCTGGCGCCCGTTGAGCCAGGACAGGAAGGCGATCCCGGTCTTGTAGTAGAAGGTCGGCGCCTCGAACAGGGTCCGGCCGAGCTCGCGGGTGTCGTCCATGATCGACCGGGCGCGGGCGCCGTCACCGGCGTCCCAGGCCTGCAGGGCGGTCGAGGCGGCCGGGAAGATCGCCGCGAACACCCCGAGCAGGGCGTCGGAGTGCCGGCCGTCGGCGTCGTCGTCGAGCAGCTCGGGATAGTTGAAGTCGTCGCCGGTGTAGAGCCGCGGGGCGCCGGGGACGGCCGCCAGCCGGGCCCGGACGTCGCGCTCGTGGTCGGCGTCGAGCAGGCTGATCTTGATCCCGTCGACCTTGTCGGCGTGGTCGGCGATGATCGACAGCACCGTGTCGGTGGCCGTCGCGAGGTCGTCGCTGCCCCAGTAGCCGGCCAGCGCCGGGTCGAACATCGGGCCGAGCCAGTGCAGGATCACCGGCGCGTCGACCTCGTCGAGCAGGGTGCCGTAGACGTGCGCGTAGTCGTCCGGACCGGTGGCCACCGCGGCCAGCGCGCGCGAGGCCATCATGATCACCTGCGCGCCGGACCCGGCGACCACGTCGAGCTGGTCGCGGTAGGCGTCGATCACCGTCTGCAGGCCGCGCGGGCCGGGAGCGAGCCCGGTGAGGTCGAGGTGGTCGGTGCCCGCGCCGCAGGCCACCCGGCCGCCGACCGAGGCGGCCTCGGCCGCCGAGCGCTTGATCAGCTCGGTGGTCGCGGCCCAGTCGAGGCCCATCCCGCGCTGCGCGGTGTCCATCGCGTCGGCCACCCCGAGACCCCAGCCCCACAGCTCGTGCCGGAGCCCGAGGGTGGTGTCCCAGTCGATCTCCGCCGGCGCACCGGGGACGTTGGCGGCCAGCGGCTGCGGCACCACGTGCGCGGCGGCGAACACCACCCGGGAGCTGATCGGGGCGGTCGGCCGGGTCCAGTCGCCCGGGGCGCCGAGGCTGTGGGTCTCGGGCCGGCCGTCCGGGCCCGGCAGCCGCAGGGTGGTGCTCACAGCGCGAGCTCCGGGACGTCGAGGGTGCGCCGCTGCGCCGAGGAGGCCAGTCCGAGCTGGGCCAGCTGGACGCCGCGGGCGGCCGAGAGCAGGTCGTAGCGGTGCGGCCGCCCGGCCAGCAGGTCGCGGAGGAACTCCTCCCACTGCACCCGGAAGCCGTTGTCGAGCCGGGCGTTCGCCGGCACCTCGAGCCACTGGGCGCGGAAGTCCTGGTCCTTGCTGCCGTCCGGCGCGAGGTCGGGGTTCCAGACCGGCATCGGGGTCTGCGACCGCTGCTGCGCGACGCAGCGGTGCAGCCCGGCGACCGCCGAGCCCGCGGTGCCGTCGACCTGGAACTCGACCAGCTCGTCGCGGTGCACCCGGACGGTCCAGGAGGAGTTGATCTGCGCGATCACCCGGTCCCCGTCGGGGGTCTCGCACTCGAAGATCGCGTATGCCGCGTCGTCGGCGGTGGCGGCGTAGGGCCGGCCCTGCTCGTCGCGGCGCTCGGGCAGGTGGGTGACGGCCTTGGCGGTAACCGACCGGACCGGACCGATGACGTTCTCCAGCACGTAGTTCCAGTGGCAGAACATGTCGGTGACGATGCCGCCGCCGTCCTCGGCGCGGTAGTTCCAGGACGGGCGCTGGGCCGGCTGGGTGGTGCCGTCGAAGACCCAGTAGCCGAACTCGCCGCGCAGCGAGAGCATCCGGCCGAAGAAGCCCTCCTCGACCAGTCGGCGGAGCTTGATCAGCCCGGGCAGGTAGACCTTGTCGTGCACGACCCCTGCGGTGATCCCGGCCCCCCGGGCCAGCCGGGCCAGATCGACCGCCTGGTCGAGGGTGTCGGCGGTCGGCTTCTCGGTGAACACGTGCTTGCCGGCGCCGATCGCCCGCCGCAGCAGGTCGTACCGCAGCGTGGTCAGCGCCGCGTCGAAGAACACGTCGACGCTGGGGTCGGCGAGCACCTCGTCGACGTCGGTGGTCCAGGCGGAGATCTTGTGCCGCTCGGCCAGCTCGGCCAGCTTGGCCTCGTTGCGCCCGACCAGCACCGGTTCGAGCTGCACCCGACTGCCGTCGGCGAGCTGCAGCCCACCCTCGTCGCGGATCGGCAGGATCGACCGCAGCAGGTGCTGGCGCAGCCCCATCCGTCCCGTGACGCCGTTCATGGCGATCTTGAGCACCCGCGGTGCGGTCCGCGCCTGCGGACGACGGTCGTCGGTCACGGTTCCCCTGTTCGTCGCCGGCGGACCGGCGCTGGTCGGTGATCGGAAAGGGCTTTCCCAGCGTAGCCCCGCCGGAGCGGGCGGGTCAATGATCGGACGACGGTCTCGAGTGCGGCCACAGTGCGTCCGGCTCTGGCAGGATGCGAGCCCCGGGCGGTGCGTCGCGCCGCCGACGACGTCCCAGGGGGTCGCGTGGTGAGCCGACGAGAACCGGCCGATCCCACCCACGCCGGAGCGACCGCCGACGGCGAGGCGTCCGTCCCGCCGCCCTCCGGTCCCGCAGGCTCACCGACCCTCGAGCAGGTCGCGCGCGAGGCCGGGGTGTCGCTGGCCACCGCGTCCCGGGCGCTCAACGGCAGCACCCGCAACGTCCGGCCCGAGTACCGCGAACGGGTGCTGGCCGCCGCCCGCCGGCTCGACTACTCCCCCAACCTGGCCGCCCAGGCGGTGGCCAAGGGCGGCAGCCTGACCGTCGCGCTGGTGGTCGCCGACATCACCGACCCGTACTTCTCCTCGATCACCTCGGGCGTGCTGCACGCCGCCGAGGAGCTCGGGCTGATCACCACGCTGGCCATCACCGAGCGGCAGCCCGAGCGCGAGAGCGTGCTGGTCCGGGTGCTCCGCGGCCAGCGGCCCAAGGTGATCATCGTGGCCGGGTCGCGAACCGGCTCCGCGCAGGACGACGAGCTCGCCGCCGAGCTGGCCGCGTTCGGCCGCAACGGCGGCCGGGTGGCGCTGATCTCGCAGCCGTCGCTGCCCTTCCGCACCGTCGACATCCAGAACGGGGCCGGGGCGGCGGCGCTGGCCGAGCGGATGATCCAGCTCGGCTACCGCTCCCCCGCGGTGCTCTCCGGACCGGCCGGGCTGGCCACCGCCCGGGAACGCACTGCCGGGTTCGTCGACACCTTCGCCGCGCACGGTCACCCGGTGCCCGAGGACCGGATCATCCCCGGCGAGTTCACCCGCAACGGCGGCTTCCTGGCCGCCGAGCAGCTGCGGCGCCGCGGGCTGTCCGACGTCGACCTGGTCTTCGCGGTCAACGACGTGATGGCGGTCGGCGCGATGGTCTATCTGCGCGACGTCGGGGTCGCGGTGCCGCGCGACGTCGCGGTGGCCGGGTTCGACGACATCGACAGCCTGCGCGACGTCACCCCCTCGCTGACCACGGTGGCCCTGCCGCTGGCCCAGATCGGCCGCGCGGCCGTCGAGCTGGCCCTTCGCGACGACGAGGACGGCGCCGACCCGGCCCGGCTGCCGATCGAGGGTGCGGTGATGGTCCGGGAGAGCACCCCACCCCGCGACGCACCCTGAGCCTGGCGAAGGGCCCGTGCCCTGCGCCCGCCCTCCCGCGCCCTGAGCCTGTCGAAGGGCCCGTGCCCCGAGCCCGTCGAAGGGCCCGTGCCCTGAGCCCACCCTCCGCGCCCTGAGCCCGCCTCTTGTGCCCTGAGCCAGTCGAAGGGCCCGTGCCCTGAGCCTGTCGAAGGGCGGCTCAGGCGGCCAACGTCCGCGGCCGGGCCCGGAGCACCAGCACCGCCATCGGCACCACCACCACCGCGGCGACCAGCGCCAGCGCGGGGTAGCCGGCCCACCCCATCACCAGCCCGGAGAGGGCCGACGACGCGGCCGCGGCGACGTTCATGATCGCGTCGGTGGCGCCCTGCACCGAGGTGCGGTCCCGGTCGGCCACCGTGGTGGTCAGCAGCGTCGAGCCGCCGATCATGCCCGCCGACCAGCCGAGCCCGAGCAGCCCGAGGGCCAGCGACATCGTCGGGAAGTGGGCGTGCCCGGAAAGCCCGGCGACCAGCAGCGCGGCGGCGAAGACGAGCACCGCGATCAGTAGCACCCCGCGGGCGCCGATCCGGTCGGTGAGCACGCCGAACAACGGGCTGGCGCCGTACATCCCGAGGATGTGGATGCTGATCACCAGACCGACCAGCCCGAGCCCGAAACCGTCGTTGACCATGTGCACCGGGGTCATCACCATCACCCCGACCATCACGGTGTGGCTGCAGGTGATCGCCACCACGGCGAGCACCGCGGCCCGGTTGCGACGGGTGGTCCGCAGGCTGTCGAGCAGCGACGGACGGGCCGCCTCGGGCCGCGTCCCGGCCCGCACCGGCGCCGGCTGGAGGGCGATGCCGATCACCACGGCGGCCGCGGCGAAGGCGACCAGGCTGAACAGGTAGGGCCCCGAGAGCGGTTCGATGCCCAGCCGGCGCCCGAGCGCGGCGCCCACCTCGGAGAGGTTCGGCCCGGCGACCGAGCCGAGGGTGGTCGCCCAGAGCACGATCGACATCGCCCGTGCCCGGTAGCCGGGGTCGACCAGCTCGGTGGCGGCGAACCGGGCCTGCAGCCCGGCGGCGGTGGCGGCCCCGAAGCAGCCGAACCCGAGGAACAGCAGCGGGACCAGGTCGGCGGCCACCGCGGTCAGCACCAGCAGGGTGCCGAGGAAGGCGAGCAGGTAGCCCGCGCCGAGCCCCCAGCGGCGGCCGCGGCGCTGGGCCAGCCGGGCCAGCGGGATGGCCCAGAGGCCCGCGCCGAGCACCGAGCAGGTCTGGGCGAACCCGGCGAGCGCGGTGGTCCCGGTCAGCCGCTCGGCCAGCACTCCGCCGACCGCGATCCCGCTGGCCACGCCGACCCCGGCCAGCAGCTGCGAGACCACCAGCACGGCGAGCCGGCCGGGTGCCCGCCGGCCACGACCCGGCACGGGCGCAGGCACCGGCCCCGGCGTCGACGCGGGGGCAGCGGGTGTCTTGGGCTCCACCCGGACACACTCTCAACCCCGACGGGGTGCTGTCGCGCCGGTTCTGTCTAGGCTCCTGGCGTGTCCGTTCTCTTCGACGCGATCGACCTCGACCAGCTCCGCGGCCACGGCAGCGTGAAGTGGAGCCTCTATCCGGACGCGATCGGGGCGTTCATCGCCGAGATGGACTTCGGCACCGCGCCGGTGATCACCGAGGCGCTGCACGCCGCGGTCGACGCCGGGGCGTTCGGCTACCTGCCGGCGGCGCTGGCCGACGAGCTCGGGACGGCCTGCGCCGACTGGATCGCGACCTCCTACGGCTGGTCGGTGCCGGCGGAGCGGATCCGGCCGCTGCCCGACGTGATCAAGGGCCTCGAGGTGGCGATCGAGCACTACTCGCGGCCCGGGTCGAAGGTGATCGTGCCGGTGCCCGCGTACATGCCGTTCCTGCAGGTACCGGGATCGCTCGGCCGCGAGATCCTCGAGGTGCCGCTGGCCCGGGTGGACGGCGAGTACCGGTTCGACCTCGACGCGATCGACGCCGCGTTCACCGAGGGCGGTCACCTGCTGGTGCTGTGCAACCCGTACAACCCGGCCGGCCGGGTGTTCCGGACCGACGAGCTCGAGGCCGTCGCCGCGGTGGTCGAGCGGCACGGCGGCCGGGTGTTCGCCGACGAGATCCACGCGCCGCTGGTCCACCCCGGGCACCGGCACGTGCCGTACGCCTCGCTCAGCGACGTGACCGCCGCGCACACGATCACCGCGACCTCGGCGTCCAAAGCCTGGAACCTGCCCGGTCTCAAGTGCGCGCAGCTGGTGCTGAGCAACGACGCCGACGCCGCGGTCTGGGAGCAGGTCGGCTTCCTGGCCGAGCACGGTGCGGCCAACCTCGGCGTGATCGCCAACACCGTGGCCTACCGCGAGGGCCGCGGCTGGCTGGAGGAGGTGCTGAGCTACCTGGACGGGAACCGGACGGCCCTCGCCGCGCTGCTGGCCGAGCACCTGCCCGAGGTCGGCTACACCCCGCCCGAGGGCACCTACATTGGGTGGCTCGACTGCCGCGCGCTCGGCCTCGACGACCCCGCGACCTTCTTCCGCGAGCGCGCCGGAGTCGCGCTCACCGACGGTGCCGCCTGCGGCTCCCCGGGATTCGTCCGGATGATCTTCGCCACCCCGCGCCCGATCCTCGAGCAGGCCGTCCGGCAGCTCGCCGCCGGTTACCGCTCCCGCTGAGGACCCCGCACGCGGAGCCCACCCCTCACCAGCGCGCTGAGCCTGTCGAAGCGCCGAGCCCACCCCTACCCAGCACGCTGAGCCTGTCGAAGCGCCGACCTCACGCCTGACGGTCTCACCGGCCACGCACCCGGCGGCGCTGGTCGTCGACCCGGACGGTCCACCCGCGCCGGTCGAGGTGCTCGAGCAGGGGGATCACCGTCCGCCGGGTGGTGTCGAGCGCGCGCCGCGCCTCACTGGCGGTGAACGGCTGCGGCAGGGTCGCCAGGGTCCGCATGGCCAGCGCCGGGCCGGTGGGCAGCAGCACCAGCTCGGGGGTCAGCCGGACCACCCGACCGAGCCGCTCGGCGGCGGCGAGCTCCCGCGGACCCAACCCCCAGCCGGCCAGCTGATCGTGCTCCGGCGCGACGAACGGGGCCTCCGCGAGCGCGGCCTCGAGCGCGCGGAGCCCGGGCTCGGCCGCGCCGAGACCGGTCGTCCGCGACGGATCGGTGACCCGGCCGTCGACGGCGGTCAACCCGGCGCCGGTGATCACCGCGTCGAGCAGACCGGCATCGGGGACGTCGAGCCGCCGACGGGCCGCCTCGACCGGGACACGCGGGTCGAGCGGGTCGGCCGCCGCGGCCTCGGCCACCGCCGACCGCAGACCCTCCACCCAGGCCTGCCAGCATTCGCCGCTGACCAGCCAGTCGCCCACCCGGCGGACGCCGTCGAGCCGGTCCGGGACGGTGTACCCGCGGACGGTCAGCGCCGCCCCGGTCACCGCGCCGCGACGGCGGATCTGGTCGAGGACCTGCGCTGTCTGGTCAGCGACCCCCAGCGCCGCCGCCCGGGCCCGCGCACTCCCCCGGCGGGTCAGCGCGGGCGGGTCGGGGTCGAGCACCGTGGCCCCGGTGGCCACCGTCCGACGTCCCGGATCACGCAGCACCAGCCGGTCGCCGGCCCGGACCGGGAGCCGCGGGCGGCGGTCGTCCTGTCCGAACGCCAGCCGGACGACCCTGCCGCCGAGCGGCCGCAGCCGCACCGGGACCGACGCCGTCCCGAGATGGGCGGTCAGCTCGGCCGGCAGCTCGTCGGGAGCGGTGCCGAGCACCGCGTCGACGACGTCGCTGTTCCACCAGGCGTCCGGGGTGAGGAGCGCGTCGCCGCGTCCGACCTCGGCCACCTCGACCCCGCGGAGGTTGACCGCGACCCGGGCGACCGCGGCGACCCGGTCGGTGTCGGAGCCGAGGGTCTGCAGGCCGCGGACCCGGACGGTCCGGTCGCCGAGCCGGAGCTCGTCGCCGACGGTCAGCGTCCCCGCCCCCAGCGTCCCGGTGACCACCGTGCCGGCGCCGCGGATGCTGAACGACCGGTCGACCCACAGCCGGACCGGCGCCGTCGGGTCCGCCGCGGGCAGCGTGGCCACCAGTCCGCCCAGCGCGCGCCGGAGCGCGTCGAGCCCGTCGCCGGTGGCCGCGGAGACGGCGACCGTCGGCACGGCCCCCAGAGTCGACCGGGCCAGCTCGGCCAGCGCCTGCCCGGTCGCCGCCGCGGGGTCGGCGAGGTCGGCGCGGGTGACCACCAGCAGCCCGTGCCGGAGGCCGAGCGCGTCGACGGCGGCGAGGTGCTCGGCCGACTGCCGCCGCCAGCCCTCGTCCGCGGCGACCACGAACAGCACCGCGGGGGCCGGCCCGAGCCCGGCGAGCATCGTCCCGATGAACCGCTCGTGCCCGGGGACGTCGACGAAGGCGAGCACCGGGTCCTCGGCGGCGCCGTCCGGGAGCCGGGTCCAGGCGTAGCCGAGGTCGATGGTCATCCCGCGGCGGCGCTCCTCGGCGAACCGGTCGGGCTCCATCCCGGTCAGGGCGCGGACCAGCGTCGACTTGCCGTGGTCGACGTGGCCGGCGGTGGCGACGACGTGCACGGTCAGTCCCGGTCGGTGCCGGTGGCCACGCCGGCCGCCCGGACGGCGGCGATCAGCTCGGCGTCCCGCTCCGGCGGCACGCAGCGCAGGTCGAGCAGGCAACGACCGCGTTCGACCCGGCCGACCACCGGCGGCTCACCGGTGCGCAGCGCGACCGCGTGGTCCTCGGGCAGCGCGACCGCCCAGCCGGGCAGCGTGAGCCCCGGAGCGCCACCGCCGCCGACCACGCCGTCCGAGGGCACCACGACGGCGTCGGCCCCGACCGCCGCCACCACCGCCTCGGCGCGGGTGCGCAGCAGCGCGGCGTCGGCCCGCAGCGCGGCCCAGGTGGGGGTGAGCGGGCCGCGCAGGGTCGCCTCGAGCGCGGCCAGCGTGAGCTTGTCGACCCGGAGCGCGCGGGCCATCGGGTGCCGGCGCAGCCGGTCGACCACCTCGGCCCGGCCGAGCAGCAGCCCGGCCTGCGGGCCACCGAGCAGCTTGTCCCCGCTCGCGGTGATCACCGCGGCCCCGGCCCGCAGCGCGGTGTCGGCGTCGGGTTCGTCCGGCAGCAGCGGATCCGGAGCGAGCAGCCCGCTGCCGATGTCGGTGATCACCGGCGGGCCGAGCCGGGCCAGGTCGGCCACCCCGACCCCGGCGGTGAACCCGGTGATCACGAAGTTGCTCGGGTGGATCTTGAGCATCGCGGCGGTCTCCGGACCGATGGCGTCGGCGTAGTCGGCGAACGTGGTGCGGTTGGTGGTGCCGACCTCGCGCAAACGCGCGCCGGCCGAGGTGATCAGGTCGGGGAGCCGGAAACCGTCACCGATCTCCACCAGCTCGCCCCGGCTGATGATCACCTCGCGTCCGGCGGCCAGCGTGGTGGTGGCCAGCAGCAGCGCGGCAGCGCCGTTGTTGACCACCGCGACCTCCTCGGCGGCCGGGACCGCTGCGGCCAGGGCCGCGAGCGCTCCCCGACCGCGACGGGCGCGTTGCCCGGTGGTCAGGTCGAACTCCACGTCGGTCGACCCGGACGCGGTGATCATCGCCTCGACCGCCGCCGGCGACAGCGGGGCTCGGCCCAGGTTGGTGTGCAGCACCACGCCGGTCGCGTTGATCACCGCGCGGGTGCTCGACGGCCGGGGCAGCGCGGCGACCGCGTGATCGGCGACCGCCTCGGGGGCGATCGCACCGTCGCGGGCCTGCTGCTGCGCGGCACGGACCGCGTCCTTGACCGCCGCCGGGTCGAGCCGGGTCGCCGCGTCGCGGAGCCGCGGGTCGGCCAGCACCGCGTCGGTGCGCGGCACCCGTCGGCGCGGATCGGCGTTCACTCCCGGCAGCCTAGTTCCGGCGCTCCGCGAGCGAACACACGACAGTGTGGCGGAGGCGGACGGGAATCGAACCCGCCGAGCCGAGATCCTCGGCTCCGCCGGTGTTGAAGACCGGGAGGGCCACCAGGCACCTATACGCCTCCGCGCCGGCGCCAACCTACCCACTCCTCCCCGCGGACCCGCTCCCTAGGGTGGGGAGGTGACCACCACGCGCGAGAGCTACCGGCTGACCCAGTACGCCCACGGCGGCGGGTGCGCGTGCAAGATCCCGCCGGGCGAGCTCGAGCAGGCGGTGGCGGGGTTCACCCCGTGGACCGACGACGCCCTGGTGGTCGGGCTCGACACCGGTGACGACGCCGCGGTGGTCCGGATCCCCGGCGACCCGGAACGCGCGATGGTGGCGACCACCGACTTCTTCACCGCGGTGGTCGACGACGCCTACGACTTCGGCCGGATCGCCGCCGCGAACGCGCTCTCCGACGTCTACGCGATGGGCGGCACCCCGCTGGTCGCGCTCAACCTGGTCGGCTGGCCGCGTGACCGGCTGCCGACCGAGCTGCTCGCCGAGGTGCTCCGCGGCGGCGCGGACATCGCCCGCGAGGCGCGGGTGCACCTGGCCGGCGGCCAGAGCATCGACGACCCCGAGCCCAAGTACGGGATGGCGATCACCGGGATCGTCGCCGTCGACCGGCTGCTCCGCAACGACGCCGGCCGATCCGGGCTGCCGCTCACCCTGACCAAGCCGCTCGGGGTCGGCGTGCTCAACAACCGGCACAAGGCGACCGGTCAGGTCTTCGCCCAGGCGATCGCCTCGATGACCACCCTCAACGCCGACGCCTCGACCGCGGCGCTGGCCGCCGGTGCGGTCGCGGCCACCGACGTCACCGGGTTCGGGCTGCTCGGCCACGGCTACAAACTGGCCCGGGCCTCGGGCCTCACGCTCCGGATCGACGCCGCGGCCGTGCCCTACCTCGACGACGCACGGCAGGCCCTGGCCGACGGGTTCGTCAGCGGCGGCACCCGGCGCAACCTCGACTGGGTGCGCCCGCACCTCGAGGCGACGGTCGACGAGGACGAGCTGCTGCTGCTCGCCGACGCGCAGACCTCCGGCGGGCTGCTGGTGGTCGGCGAGGTGCCGGGCTACCCGGTGATCGGCGAGACCGTCCCGGCCGGCGAGCACGCCCTGGTCGTGAGCTGACGGCAGGATCCGACCGCTCGATCGCACCTCGGGCCCCGGGCCACGCGGGGGCGGGTGCCCCGGACGCGACGAGCGGTCAGATCCCTCCGACGTGCCGTCGGGTCAGGAGACCGGTTTGCCGCCCGCGACGCCGAGCATCTCGCCGGTGATGTAGCTCGAGTCGGTCGAGGCGAAGAACACGTAGGCCGGCGCCAGCTCAGCCGGTTGACCGGCGCGCCCCATCGGCGCGGACTCGCCGTGTCCCTCGGCGGTGTCGGTCGGCATCGTCGCCGGGATCAGCGGGGTCCAGATCGGGCCGGGCGCCACCGCGTTCACCCGGACGCCCTGCTCGGCCAGCTCGGCGGCCAGCCCGCGGGTGAAGTTGTGGATCCCGGCCTTGGTGGTGGCGTAGTCGAGCAGGTGCGGCGACGGGTCGACGGCCTGGACCGAGGCGGTGTTGATGATCGACGAGCCGGCCCCGAGGTGCGGCAACGCCTGCTTGCACAGCCAGAACATCGCATAGAGGTTGGTCTTCATCACCCGGTCGAACTGCTCGGTGGTGATGTCCGCGATGCCGCCGGGCTGCGCCATCTGGAAGGCCGCGTTGTTGACCAGGATGTCGAGGCCGCCGAGCTCGGAGACCGCGGTGTCGATCAGCTGCTGGCAGGCCTCCTCGGTGCGGATGTCCCCGGGGCAGCGCACCGCCTTGCGGCCGGCGGCCTCGATCAGCCGGGCGGTCTCGGCGCCGTCGGGCTCCTCCTCGGGCAGATAGCTGATCACCACGTCGGCGCCCTCGCGGGCGAAGGCGATGGCGACGGCGCGACCGATGCCCGAGTCACCCCCGGTGATCACCGCCCGCTTGCCGACCAGCCGCTCGTGACCGACGTAGCTGTCCTCGCCGTGGTCGGGCTGGTCGTCCATCTCGCCGGTCAGCCCGGGGTGCGGGATCTGGTCACCGGTGTTCTCGGGCTGGTCGAAGCGTTCGGTCGGGTCCTCGGGGCGCTCGCTCATGCCGCCGGGGTACCCGGACCGGCGGGCCGCCAACCAACGCCGGCCGGCCGAGCGGCGCTCAGAAGGCGTAACGGACCGGGCACCAGGGTGCCCGGTCGGCCAGCAGCCCGAGGAACTGCTCGAGATAGCGCTGCTTCTCCCGCCACCGGTAGCGGACGTTGATCATCCCGTTCTCGGACCGCTTGGGCTCCTGCAGCTCGGGGCGCCAGAGCACCTGCTCGGCCTGCGGGTGCCAGCCGAGGTTGACCTCGTGCAACCGGTCGTTGTGGGTCAGGAAGATCACCTCGCAGGCCAGCTGGGCCTTGGTCGCCGCCGAGGTGGCGTCGTCGAGCTGCCCGAGCAGCTCGGCCCAGGCCTCCAGCCAGCCGTCGACCACCACCACCGGGGAGAAGTTGACCTGCACTTCGTACCCGGCGGCCACGAAGTCGTCCATCGCGGCCAGCCGCGCCACGATCGGCGAGGTGCGGATGTCGAGCAGCATGGCCTGGGCGGCCGGCATCAGCGAGAACCGCACCCGGGTGCGGCCCTGGGGGTCGAGGTCGAGCAGCTCCCGGTTGACGTACTTGGTGGCGAACGAGGCCTTGGCGTTGGGCAGCCCGCGGAAGGTGGCGACCAGGTCGGCGACGTTGTCGCTGACCAGCGCGTCGACGCTGCAGTCGCTGTTCTCGCCGAGGTCGTAGACCCAGTCGACCGGGTCGCACTGGTTGGGCTGCGGCTTGGGACCCTGGCGCCGCGCGTGCCGGGAGAGATAGCCGGTGATCTTGTCGATGTTGGTGAAGACGGTGATCGGGTTGCTGTAGCCCTTACGCCGCGGGACGTAGCAGTAGGCGCAGGCCATCGCGCACCCGTTGGAGGTCGACGGGGCGATGAAGTCGGTCGAACGCCCGTTGGGCCGGGCGCTCAGCGACTTCTTCACGCCGAGGACCAGCGCCTCGCGTTTGATCCGCACCCAGCGCGCGACGTTCGCCTCGTTGCCGTGGAGCTCGGGGATCTGCCAGTGGCTGGGCACCTCGACGACCTCGGCGTCGGGCCAGCGGTCGAGCACCTGCCGACCGCGCGGGGACGCGGCAGCCTCGGGCTCGGCGTAGATCCGGCCGATGTCGAGCAGCGGTCGGGTGGAGCGGTCGGTTTCCGTGTCAGGCATCGTCCCCACTCTGCCCGTCGGGTCTGACAGTTCCGGGTCCCGAGCGGCGGTCAGGAGCCGGCGGGATCCTGCGCCGGACGTCCGTCGCGCTCGTCGAGCCGTTCCCGCTGCGGGACCACGGTGTACTTCGGGTCCCGGGCCGAGGCCTGACCGGCGTGGAAGATCCCGAACCGGGTGCACACCGAGCCGGTGAGCAGCGCCAGCCCGGAGAGCACGGCGGCCACCCGGCTGCGCCCGGCGAGCAGGGTGCCGGCCGCGCCGAGCGCCGTGCTGAGCTTGCTGATCCGCATCAGGGTGCCGGCGGTCCCGGTCCGGAGCGTCTCCTCCGACAGTCCCATCGAGCGTTCCATGATCGTCTCGGCGGTCAGCTCGGTGGCGGCACCGGCCAGCGCGAGCCGACGCGCCGGCCCGGCCTGGGCGGTCGGCGCGGTGATCATCGACAGGCCCCCGGCCGCGGCGGCGGCCGATCCGACGAAGACGAACGGCAGCTCGCGGTAGGCGCTGTGCCAGGCCGGGGTCGCGGTGTCGGTGAGCAGCACCGCCGTGTACGAGGCGACCCCCGGGGCGATCACGGCGGCGGCGATCCCACCCGGACGCGCGGACGCCCGGAGCAGCCGGCCGGGCCACCCGAAGCTCCACGGCAGCAGGGCGGCCACCTCGGCCGCACCGGCGAGCGCGGTGCCGGGGGCGTAGGCGGAGAGGATCCAGGTGCCGACCGACATCGGCGAGGTCGGCTTGATCACCCGCAGCATGTTGACGAAGCGGACCGGCTTGCCCAGGTCGTGCACCAGCGCGGCGAAGCTGACGGCGAGCGCGCCGAGGGCGGCGATCCGCCCGGCCCGGCGCACCGCGGGCCGTCCGGTCAGGTCACCCCCGGCGGCGAGCAGCGACGACCCGGCGGCCACCCCGCCCAGGAACAGGTAGGCCGGGATGTCGGCCTCCCACGGCGAGGCCTTGACCACCGGGCGTCCGTAGTAGGAGGTGAAGGTGGCGTCCGGGACCACGGCCTGCTCGCCCCGCCCGCCGCGTCCGCGTCGCCGGCCGCCGCTTCTGCCCTCGCCGGTTCGCGGGCCCGGTCCCTGCGAGCCGGGGACGCCCTCGCGTCCGGCCGTCGGGTTCCGGGCGTCGTCGCGGCCGGTGGGGTTCGGGGTGGTCGGGCCGCCCGGCGGGTTCGGGGTGCTCACGCGCTCGCTCCTCGGAGCCGGCCCTTCGACGGGCTCAGGGCACGGGAAGGGCGGCTCAGGGCACGGGAAGGGCGGCTCAGGGCACGGAGGGTGTGGGTCACCGCGACCTCCCGACGAAGGCGACGGCGGCCGCGGCGAGCAGCCCGGCGGCGGCCAAGCCCGCCCGGCGCCACATGCTCGGCAGGTCGGCGGTGGTGACCACCGGGTCGGGCGGCAGACCGTAGGTCTCGGGTTCGTCGAGCAGCAGGAAGAACGCGCCCGCGCCGCCGACGCCGTCGTCGGGGTCGTTGCCGTACAGCCGGGCGTCCATCACCCCCTGCTCGTGCAGCGCGGCGACCCGGCGGTCGGCACGCTGGCGGAGCTCGTCGAGGTCGCCGAACTGGATCGACTCGGTCGGGCAGGCCTTGGCGCAGGCCGGGGTCTGGTCCTCCCGCAGCCGGTCGTAGCAGAGGGTGCACTTCTGCGCGACACCGACGTTCGGCACGTGCGCGGCGTCGCCCTCGCGACGCTCGATCACCCCGTACGGGCAGGCGGGGACGCAGTAGCCGCAGCCGTTGCAGACGTCCGGCTGGACCACCACGGTGCCGAACTCGGTCCGGAACAGCGCACCGGTGGGGCAGACGTCCAGACAGGCGGCGTTAGTGCAGTGCTTGCAGACGTCCGAGCTCATCAGCCAGCGGAAATCGGTGCGTTCGTCCGGGTCGGCGACCGCACCGGGCTTGTCGAAGGCCGGCATCCCGAGGTCGGTCACGCCGGTGCGCTGGCCGCCGAGCGGCTTGCGCTGCTCGACGAACGCGACGTGCCGCCAGGTGCTCGCACCGAGCGCGCCGGTGTTGTCGTAGGAGCTGCCGAGCAGCTCGAACAGCCCGTCCTGCGGGACGCCGTTCCACTCCTTGCAGGCGACCTCGCACGCCTTGCAGCCGATGCAGATCGAGGTGTCGGTGAAGAACCCCTTGCGCGCCGGCCGGTCGGTCCAGCCGGCGTCGGCAGCCGGGCCCTCGGCTCCGGCCCGGAAGCCCGGCAGCCCGGTCCCGGGGCCGGTGTCGGCGAGGCTCATGACGTGGCTCCCTCGGTGCCCGGGGTCCGGCGCTGGTTGCCGGTCTCGGTGGTGATCCCGGCTCGCCGCCGGTAGTCGGCGACGAAGTCGAGCAGCGCCGGGCCGCGCGGACGGCGGCCGGCCCGGATGTCGCAGGAGGCCACCTTGCTCTCCTGGATGTGGACGTTGGGGTCGAGGGTGACGCCGAACAGGTCGTTCGCCGAGTCGCCGCTGACCAGTGCCTCGTTCCCGACCCCCCAGTGGTAGGGCAACCCGATCTGGTGCACCACCCGGTCCCCCATCCGCAGCGGCACCACCCGGTCGGTGACCATCACCCGGGCCTCGATCGCGGTCCGGGCGCTGACGATGGTGGCCCAGCCGAGGTGCTCGAGTCCGCGCTCGCGGGCCAGCTCCGGCGACACCTCGCAGAAGAACTCCGGCTGGAGCTCGGCCAGGTACGGCTGCCAGCGGCTCATCCCGCCCGCGGTGTGGTGCTCGGTGAGCCGGTAGGTGGTGAACACGTAGGGGTAGACCTCGGCTCCCGGCTCGTCGCCCGACGGGTTCTGCAGGTTGTCCTCGCGCGGGAACACCTCGCGGGTCGGGTTGGACTGCTGCCGGTAGACCGGGTTGGCCACCGGGCTCTCCTGCGGCTCGTAGTGGCTGGGCATCGGCCCGTCGAGCAGCCCCGACGGCGCGTACAGCCAGCCCTTCCCGTCGGCCTGCATGATGAACGGGTCGTCCCCGGCCAGCGCGGCGATCCCGGTGGCGCCCTCCGGCGGCCGGTAGCTCGGCGGCTTGTCCGGCTCGAAGTCGGGGACGTCGTGACCGACCCACTTCTGCTGGTCCTCGTCCCACCAGACGTAGGCCTTGCGCTCGCTCCACGGCTTCCCGTCCGGGTCGGCCGAGGCGCGGTTGTAGAGGATCCGCCGGTTGGCCGGCCAGGCCCAGCCCCACTCCGGCGCCACCCAGGACTGGTCACGGCCGGGCTTGCGCCGGGCGGCCTGGTTCACCTCGTCGGCGTAGACACCGGTGTAGATCCAGCAGCCGCCGGCCGTCGACCCGTCGTCCTCCATCTCGAGGTAGCTGCCGAGCGCCTGGCCGGCCTTCTCGCCGCCGAGGTGGAACCCGTTGATCTCGCGCAGCACCGCGTCGGCGCTGACCTCGCCGTGCTCGTCGACCGGGTAGTCCCAGGTCAGGTCGAGCACCGGTCGGTCGCGGTCGTCGCCGCTGTCGGCCAGCCGCTCCCTGATCTTGACGCCGAGCCGGTGGAAGAAGTCGAGGTCGCTCTGGCAGTCCCCCGGCGGATCGACCGCCTTGTGGTGCCACTGGAGCATCCGCTGGGTCTGGGTGAACGAACCGGACTTCTCCACGTGGCTGGCCGCCGGGAAGAAGAACACCTCGGTGTCGATGTCGGCGGTGCGGAGCTCACCGGTCTCGATCTCCGGCGCGTCCTTCCAGAACGTGGCCGACTCGATCAGGTTGAGGTCACGGACCACCAGCCACTTGAGGTGGGCCAGGCCCAGTCGTTGCATCTTCGCGTGCGCCGACCCGACGGCCGGGTTCTGACCGACCAGGAAGTAGCCGTCGATCTTGTCGGCCAGCATGTCCATCACGGTCGCGTAGGTGCCGTGGTCGCCGGTCAGCCGCGGCAGGTAGTCGTAGGCGAAGTCGTTGTCCTCGGTGGCCGCGTCGCCCCACCACGCCTTGAGCAGGTTGACGACGTAGGTCCGCGCGTTGGCCCAGTAGCCCTTCTGCGAGGAGCTGGCGATCCCGGCGGCCATCTCGGCCAGGGTGTCGTGCTGGCCGGCCATCGGCATCGGCAGATAGCCGGGCAGCAGGTTGTAGAGCGTCGGGATGTCGGTGCTGCCCTGGATGCTGGCGTGACCGCGGAGCGCCATGATCCCGCCGCCCGGACGCCCGGTGTTGCCCAGCAGCAGCTGGATGATCGCCGAGGTGCGGATGTACTGGATGGCCACGGTGTGGTGGGTCCAGCCGACCGAGTAGACCCAGGCGGTGGTGCGGTCGCGGCCGCTGTTGGCGGTCACCGCCTCGCAGACCTCGAGGAACTGCTCGGGGGTGATGCCGCAGGCCTGCTGGACCAGCTCGGGGGTGTAGCGGGCGAAGTGCCGCTTGAGCACCTGGAACACGCAGCGCGGGTGCTGCAGCGTCTCGTCGCGCTGGATCTGCTGGTGCTCGACGCTGGCGCCGTGTCCGCCGAGCTCGTGGGCCGCGCCGCGGCTCGACTCGGACTGCTCGGACTCGCCGCCCGGGCTGACCCCGCCCTCGTGCGCCGTGCTCGCGTGATCATCGCCGTCGTGATCATCGCCGTCCTGATCATCGCCGTCCTGATCGTCCGCGTGCGCGGTCGGCCCGGTGGTGGCGGCGTGCTCGGTCTCGCCCTCGTAGGCCCAGCTGTCGGTGTCGTACTTCCCGGTCTCCGGGTCGTAGCCGGAGAAGACGCCGTCGAGGTCGTCGACGTCGCGGAAGTCCTCACCGACCAGGTGCGAGGCGTTCGTGTAGGCCTTGACGTAGTCGGCGAAGTACAGGTCGTTGCTCAGGATGTGGTTGACGATCGCGCCGAGGAAGGCGATGTCGCTGCCGGCCCGGATCGGGACGTGGGTGTCGGCCACCGCCGAGGTCCGGGTGAACCGCGGGTCGACGTGGATCACCTTCGCGCCGCGCGCCTTGGCCTCCATCACCCACTGGAACCCGACCGGGTGGCACTCGGCCATGTTCGAGCCCTGGATGACGATGCAGTCGCTGTTGGCCAGGTCCTGCAGGAAGCCGGTGGCACCGCCCCGGCCGAACGAGGCTCCCAGACTGGGAACCGTGGCGGAGTGTCAAATACGGGCTTGGTTCTCGATCTGGATGGCGCCGAGCGCGGTGAAGAGCTTCTTGATCAGATAGTTCTCTTCGTTGTCCAGGGTGGCGCCGCCCAGCGCGGCCACCCCCATCGTCCGGCGGAGCGGCTTGCCGTGCTCGTCGGTGTCCTGCCAGTGCCGGCGCCGCGACTCGACCACCCGGTCGGCGATCATGTCGGTGGCCTGCTCGAGGTCGAGCGGCTCCCACGCGGTCCCGCCCGGACGTCGGTAGAGCATCCGGGTGGCCCGTCCCGGTGAGTTGACCAGCTGCTCGCTGGCCGAGCCCTTCGGGCAGAGCCGACCGCGGCTGACCGGCGAGTCCGGGTCGCCCTCGATCTGGGTGACCCGGCCGTCGCGGACGTAGACGTTCTGCCCGCAGCCGACCGCGCAGTAGGGGCAGATGCTCTTGACCACGGTGTCGGCCTGGACGGTGCGCGGCTCCAGGCTCCGGGTGCGTTCCGAGGTCACCGCGGCGCCGCGGCCGAGCGGGTCGCGGCCGGTCAGCTGACGCAGCACCGGCCAGTCCAGCAACGTCTTCCGCGCCACCGGTCACCTCCTCGTGGTCCGGACCCTGCGGTCCGGGACGGAATCTACGCCGCGCCCCCGACGCCGGGTCAGCGGGCCGCCGACCGCAGCTTCTCCAGCAGCGGCTCGGCCACCTGGTCGAGAAACGCCTGCTGGGCGCTGTCGCCGATCTGGACCAGCGCGATGTCGGTGAACCCGGCCTCCCAGAACGGCTTGACCGCCTCGACGATCGCGTCGAGGTCGGGCCCGCACGGGATCGCCTCGGCCACGTCCTCGGGCTTGACGAACTGGCTGGCGCCGGCGAACCCGGCGGTCGTCGGCAGATCGGCGTTGACCGACCAGCCCAGCCCGAACCAGCGGAACAGGTCGTGGGCCCGGGCGACCGCGGCGTCCTCGTCGGGGTCCCAGCAGATCGGGATCTGGCCGATCGTCCGGGTCTGCGCGTCGAGCTTCGCCTTGCGGCGCTCGGTGCCCCACTTCTCGATCAGGTCGGCCTCGGGCTCGGTGGTGATCAGGTGGTCGGCCAGCGGGGCGAACCGCTCGATCGACGCGTCCCCGGAGACCGCGGCCGCGAGCTCCAGCCCGCCGTCGGGCAGGTCCCACAGCCGGGCCGAGTCGACCCGGAAGTGCTTGCCCTCCCAGGTGACCAGCTCGCCGGTGAGCAGCTCGCGGATGATCGTCAGGGCCTCCTCGAACATGTCCTGCCGCTGGGCGACCGGGGGCCAGCCCTGGCCGACCACGTGCTCGTTGAGGTTCTCCCCGCTGCCCAGACCAAGGGTGAAGCGCCCGTCGGAGAGGATCTGCAGGGTGGCGGCCTGCTGGGCGACCACGGCCGGGTGGTAGCGCCGGATCGGGCAGGTCACATACGTCATCAGCTCGACCCGCGACGTGGCGTGCGCGACCGCACCGAGCATCGTCCAGGCGTTCGGGGCGTGACCCATCGAGGAGAGCCAGGGGAAGTAGTGGTCGCTCGAGACCTCGAAGTCGAAGCCGCGGCGCTCGGCCTCGACCGCATAGCCGACCAGCTCCTTCGGTCCGCTCTGCTCCGTCATCAGGGTGTAGCCGAACCGGGTCACGCTGGCTCCTTCGCTCGAGATGTCGTCACTGCTTCAGCCCGGGCACCCACCGCGGACGCGGGACGGGCGCTCGAGCCTGGTCGTCGCTGCCCTACCCCGGGGCCCGGCAGGTCAAACCTGCGCCGTCGCCTCCGTCCGTCACGACGGGGCCTTGGTGCCCGCTGACTAGAGTCGGGGGCATGGCCGAGAGCTCCGAACACCGTGTCGACGATCCCGCCGCCGTCCTCGCCGCCCGCGGCGAGGAGGACGACGAGGGCGGGGAGGTCTCCATGGGCGGCTCGAGCTTCAGCGACCCGCAGACCGCGTTCGGTGGCGCGGACGGCGTGCCCGACACCCCCGACGGGGTCGCCGAGGACAACATCGGCGACAGCGAGCAGCAGGACTTCCGGCGCCGCGGGCGCGACGCCGACCACGACCGCTACGACGGCTCGACCACCTACGGCGGATCCGAGGTCTCACCGGACTCCGAGCGGCCCGAGCCGAAGCGCTGACGCAGGCCGGAGCACGGCCGCGGGCCGTCGGCGGCCCACCGCCCGGTGGTAGCGTCGCAGCACGTCCTCGAGACCAGCGGGACGCCCGCTCCGCCCCGGCCTCCCGTCCCGGTGCGTCCGCCTCAGGGCGGGTCGCGCTCGACCAGTTCCCGACGGCGGATCCCGTACCGCTGCGGCCGGCCCCGACCGGCCCGGGAGGAGAACCATGCCCTCGCTCGACGGACGCACGATCGCTTTCCTGATGGCCAACTCCGGGGTTGAGCAGGTCGAGCTCACCGAACCCCGTGACGCGCTCACCGACGCCGGCGCGCGGGTCGTCCTGCTCGCCCCCGAGCAGGACACCATCCGGGCGATGAACAACGACGTCGAACCCGGCGACGAGTTCCGGGCCGACCTGGCGGTCGCCGACGCCGACGTCAACGACTACGACGCCCTGGTGCTGCCCGGCGGCACCACCAACCCCGACAGCCTGCGGCTGGACGACGACGCGGTCGAGTTCGTCCGCGACTTCGTCGACACCGGCAAGGTCGTCGCCGCGATCTGCCACGGCCCCTGGACGCTGGTCGAGGCCGGCGTGCTCGAGGGCAAGACCCTGACCAGCTGGCCCAGCCTCAAGACCGACATCCGCAACGCCGGCGGCGACTGGCGCGACCAGGAGGTCTACGTCTGCCCGGCGCACGGCTGGACCTTGATCACCAGCCGGAAGCCCGACGACCTCGACGCGTTCTCGGACGCGATCGTCAGCGCGCTGAGCGCCTGAGCGCGGCGATCATGGACCTGGGGCTGCGCGGACGGACGGCGCTGGTGAGCGGGGCCGACTCGGGGATCGGGTGGGAGACCGCGCGTCAGCTGCTGGCCGAGGGCGCCACCGTGGTGATCACCGACCGCGAGCAGCACCGGCTCGACGAGGCCGCCGCACGCCTGGGAGAGGACGGCCTGGAAGACGGGCAGCTGCACGCGTTCGCCGCCGACGTCACCGACCTGGCCCAGCTCGAGACGCTGCGCGACCGGGTGCACTCGGCGGTCGGCGACATCGACGTGCTGGTGCAGGCATCCGGGATCACCGGGGCACAAGGCACCTTCGACGAGATCGACGACGCCGGCTGGGTCGACACGATCACCGTCGACCTGCTCGGTCCGGTGCGGCTGACCCGCGCCTTCCTGCCCGCGCTCCGCCGCGGCGGCTGGGGCCGGATCGTCTATCTCTGCAGCGAGGACGCGGTCCAGCCCTACGACGACGAGCTGCCCTACTGCGCGGCCAAGGCCGGGGTGCTGGCGATGGCCAAGGGGTTGTCGCGGAGCTACGCCCGGGAGGGCCTGCTGGTGAACTGCGTCTCGCCGGCGTTCATCCACACCCCGATGACCGACGCGATGATGAGCAAGCGGGCTGAGGAGCGCGGCACCGACGTCGACGAGGCGATCGAGAGCTTCCTCGACGAGGAGCGGCCCTATCTCGAGCTCCGCCGTCGGGGCGAACCGGTCGAGGTCGCCAGTGTCATCGTCTTCCTCTGCTCGGAGCGGGCCAGCTTCGTCAACGGCGCCAACTACCGGGTGGACGCCGGATCGGTCGCGACGATCTGATCGCGGGGACCCGATCGCGCCGTTCGCCCCGGACGGCGTCCCGCGTCAGCCGACCTCGCCGATGATCTCGCGGAGCCGGCCGTGGGTGCGGGCCAGCAACCGGGAGACCTGCATCTGGCTGGTGCGGATCTCGGTCGCGATCGCGTCCTGCGAGAGCTCGTCGACGTAGCGGAGCTTCAGCAGTCGGCGCTCGGGCTCGTCGAGCCGGGCGATCGCCTTGCCGATCAGCACCCGGGTGTCGATGCCGTCCTCGCCGGTCTCGACCCGGGACTCGGCGCCGGCCACCGCCGGGGTGTCGAGCGAGCCGCCGCGGTAGCCGGCGGCCGCCTGCCGGGCCTCCTTGACCACCTGCGCGTCGACCCCGACCGCCGCGGCGAGCGCCCCGTCGTCGGGCTCGGAACCCAGCTCCTGCGCGGACTGCGCCCACTGCCGGCGGACGCCGATCAGCACCTCCTGGAGCTGGCGCGGCGGCCGGACCAGCCAGCCGTGGTCACGGAAGTGGCGCTTGAGCTTGCCCTGGATCGTCGGCACCGCGAAGGCGACGAAGCCCCCGTGACCAGGCTGGTAGCGGCGGCTGGCCTCGACCAGTCCGTCGCGCGCCACCTGTTCGAGGTCGTCGAACTCCTCGCCGCGTCCGCTGTAGCGCATCGCCAGTCGCCTGGCGAGCGGGAGATAGAGCACCACGACCTCGTTGAGCAGCTGCTCACGTCGTCCGGGCTCGGCGCAGCAGGCCTGCGCGAGCAGGTCCTCCGCCTGGGTTGCCGTCCGCTGGTCCAACGCCGCGGAGTCGGGTTTCGCCGTGACCGTCACGAGCCGCCCTCGGTCGGTATCCGGAAGCAGCGCGTTCCTCGGCTACGAATCCCAGCCAACCACGTCGTCCCAAACCGCTGTCGGCGGGTCCGCGCCGCCGGGCGACGGCGGACGCCCAGTAGGGTCGGCGCCAGCAGCGGTGACCGGCGACGAGCCACGCCGCGACTCACGAGAGGTCCGATCCTGAACTCAGTGCTCGCGGTGATCGCGGCGTTCGCCTCGGCGGCCAGCTTCGCCACCGGCTCCGCGCTCCAGCACCGGGCGGTC
Source organism: Microlunatus kandeliicorticis (assembly GCF_014137855.1). Classification (GTDB taxonomy): domain Bacteria; phylum Actinomycetota; class Actinomycetes; order Propionibacteriales; family Propionibacteriaceae; genus Microlunatus; species Microlunatus kandeliicorticis. Next base: position 155,048 of record NZ_JACGWT010000001.1, on the reverse strand, counting down.
GGCCAGTCCACCACCCGCGGGAGCACCCGGCGCACCGTCCAGCGGCTGGTCCGGCGTCCGAGCTGGACGCTCGGGTTGCTGCTCAGCCTGCTGGCCTTCGCGTTGCACGCCGTCGCCCTCAGCCAGGGCGCGCTGGTGCTGGTGCAGCCGATCATCGTCAGCGGCATCGTCTTCGCGGTGATCATCCGCGCCGGGCTCGAACGGAGCTTCCCGCCGGTCCGGACGATCATCTGGCTGGTGCTGACCTGGGGCGGGCTGGCCCTGTTCCTCGCCGTCCGGCCCGACGACCGTGAGCGCGACGTCCACGCCACCCTGGCGCTGGTGCTCACCCTGGTGGTGGCCAGCGGGGTGCTGGGACTGCGGGTGGTCGCGGCCCGGACCCGCGGTCGCGGTCGCCACGCCGACCGCACCCGCGGGCTGCTCCTCGGCGGCTCGGCCGGACTGCTGTTCGGGCTGGTCGCCGGGCTGCTCAAGCTGTGCCTGCGCAACCTCGGCACGGAGGGCCTGTCCGGGGTGTTCACGCACTGGCCGCTGTACGCCCTGGTGGTCGTCGGGGTCTGGGCGGTGATCTTGAACCAGCGGGCCTACTCGGCCACCAAGCTGTCGATCAGCGCACCGACCCTCAACGTCGCGCAGGTGCTGATCGCCCTGCTGTTCGGCGTCGTGGTGCTGGCCGAACCGATCGGCACCTCCACCGGCCAGGTGATCACCCAGCTACTCGGCCTGTTGATCATGATCGCGGGGATCGTCCGGCTCGCCTCCCTCGACTGACCAACGGTGCCCTGAGCCTGTCGAAGGGCGTTCGCCTCGATCCGTGACCTCAGTGGGCGACGTCGATGCGGTCCACGGCGACCCGGTTCCCGGTGGAGGCTGCGGTGGTCCTCGCCCGCGCCACCACGGTCAGCGTGTGCGGGCCGCGCGGCAGCACCGGGCTGGTCCAGGAGGTGAGCCCGTTGGTGCGGGCGGCCGCGTACTGGTCGACGGTCGCGACGGTGGTGCCGTCGATCTGCACCTCGGCGCTGCCGCCGTCCGGCTGGACCGAGAACCAGTAGCGGACCCCGGTCCCGGTGAACGGCACCGTGACCCGCGACCCGGGCGTGGTGCTCGCGTGCTGTCCGCCGCCGTAGGACCCGGTGCTCGAACCGGTCACCCACGACCCCGTGTAGGCCAGCCGCTCGGAGCCCGAGCCGGTGTCGTCGTCGTCCAGGCTGCGCACCGCACCGACCTCGGTCGGCAGCCCGAGCACGGACAGGTTGCCGCCCCGGTCCAGCACGAACACCCGGGAGTTGATCGCCACGGCCGTGGCGCAGCGGACCGGGTTGTAGTCACGCAGCTTGGCTCCGCTCGTCGCGTCGAAGCCGAGGAACTTGGCGTTCGGTCCGCACGAACCGCTCCACACCACCCCGGCCGCGACCACCGGGTCGGTCGGGACGGACTGACCCGAGAGCGGCGGCGAGGCGTACCAGCGCGGCAGGCCCGTGGTCAGGTTCAGGCCGTACCAGGCGGCGCTCTCGTAGTCCTCGAACTCGCCGCCGTTCACCGCCACGAACACCGATCCGTCCGCCACCGCGGGGCGGCTGGCGTCCCCCTGCTGGAGTCCGCTCGAGAACGTCCAGCGGACCGCGCCGGTGGAGGCGTCGAAGGCCACCACACCGACCGGCTTCACCCCGTAGCCCGGTCCGCTGGAGACGTGGCTCCCGGCGAGCACGTATCCCTCGGCCACGACCGGGTCGCCCAGGCTCTCGGCCGGCGACTGGGTCACCCAGAGCAGGTTGCCGGCCGACGCGGACAGCGCCGCCAGCTTGCCGGTGCCGGTGGCGGCATAGACCCGGCCCCCGCTCACCGCCAGCCCGCTGTCGCTCGCCAGCGTCGTGGACCAGAGCGTCGTCCCGGTGGCCAGGTCGAGCGCGACCACGGCGTAGCCGAACGACGTGGCGCCGGCGTCGTAGCGGGTGACCGGGACGAAGACCCGCGCGCCGTCGACGACCGGCTGCCCGAGGCCGCCGTACTGCTGGGCGCCCCGGAGGTCGCGTTGCCACCGCCGGGCGCCGGTGCCGAGGTCGCGGGCCGTCAGGACCGCGCCCGACGTCACCACCAGCGTGGATCCGCCGATCGCCGGGGCATAGGCCGAGCCGTCGACCGACCAGACCCGAGCGCCGTCCGAGGTCCGCCGCGCCTGCACCGACCCGGAACCGGCCACGACCAGCAGTCCGCTGCCGACGACCGGCTCCGACGGGTAGTCCTGACCCGTGGCGACCGACCACTTCACCGCCGAGCTCGCCGCCGAGCTCTGGTCCAGCAGCACCTGCGCCGGGTTGGCCCCGACATGGGCAGGCCCACCGCCCGGCTGCAGCCAGTCGGTCCGGACGCTCACCGCGACGGTGGCGGTGCGCCGGCTGGTCGCCTCGGTGGCGGCCAGCGGCTGCGGACCGGCGATCACCGTCGACGGCACGGTGACCGCGGTGCTGAAGGTGCCCGCGCTACCGGCGGTGACCGACCCGGCCGGGACGATCCCGAAGGCCAGCGCGACGCTCCGTCCGGGCGTGAACCCGCTGCCGGTGACGGTGACCGTGCTCCCGGTGGCCACGCTCGCCGGGGCGGTGACGGTGGGCGGGGTGGTCGCCGCCTGGGCGGTGACCGGCCGGAGACCAGCCAGCGCGAGAACCAGCGCGAGCCCGGCCACGACCGACCGTCGGTGACGCACGACGAGCCTTCCGCGGCGGGAGGACGGGGCGGACGACGACGGCTGACCGGGCACGGGGGCTCCTCGGTTCACTGCTGCGCGGAGCGCAGGGGGTGCGCTCAGCCTAGGCTCAGCCACACCCCCGCGGGGCCGTTCCGGGGAACTCGACCACCGGTCGCCACCCCGTCGCTCAGCCCCGGCCGGCCAGCCGTTCGAGGATGAGCCGTTCCTGCCCGACGAACCGGTCGAGCAGCGGACGTTCCCCCGCCTCCTCGGCCCAGCGGAGGATGTCGGCTGCGGTCTCCCGCGCGCTGCGGAAGACCAGCCCGGCCGCGGCCGCCTTCGCGGAGTCGATCGCCACCTGCGGGATCTGGTCCTCGGGGTACCAGAGCGGACGCTCCTCCTCGTCGACCGAGGCCAGCTGGGCCCGCAACGCGTCCTCGTCCCGTGCGGTGACCAGCTCGACGTCGTCGGGGCCACCACCCGCCGCTTCGAGGCACGCCAGCAGCACCTGGCGGAGCGGATCGGGCCGGCACGGCCCGACGGTGTTGTAGGTGCCGCCGCGGCCGTCCACCAGCATCCGCCAGCACCAGGCCGCGATGTCGCGGGCGTCGGAGTACTGGACCGGACGCTCGGGGTCACCCGGCAGCACCACCCGGCGCGGCGTCTCCCCGGCCAGCGCCGAGGCGAACCGCACCGGCCAGTAGGACATCCGGGTCGACCGCGGTCCCACCATGATCCCCACCCGCGGGAACAGCGCGACGCCGTCGAACTCCTCGGTGACCGCCGCCTCGCCGGCCAGCTTGGCCAACGACCGCAGCTGCAGCCGGTCGGTGTCCGGCTCGACACCCCGGGCGCGCACCGGTCCGGTCTCGTCGGGCACCGCGGGCCCCATCGGCGCGTAGACGCTCATCCCGGACACGTAGCCGTAGGCACCGACCGACCCGGAGAGCAGCCGGGCGGTGGCCCGGATCGCCGGTGCCCCGTCGGCCCGGTCGTTGTAGGTGTCGAAGACGGCGTCCCACTCGCGGCCCCGGAGGGCCGACAGGTCACCCTCGCGGTCCCCGGTGACCACCTCGACGCCCTCGACCGGAGCGCGCCCCGAGCGGCTGAACACGCTGACCTCGTGGCCGGCGGCCAGCGCCTCGGTGACCGCGTGGTACCCGAGGAACCCGCCACCACCGAGTACCAGCACCCGCGCGCTCACGCCCGGACCTCCCGTCCGGCCGCAGCGGCGCCGACGGCCACCGAGTGCCGGGGTGGCTCGCGGTAGAGCGGATAGAGCGGGCCGACGATCTCGGCCGCCCGGGCCGGGGAGAACCAGACCGGTCCCCCCAGCCGTTCCTCGGCCTCGGCGGTCAGCGCCACCCGGGCGCGGTGGTCGCCGGTCGGGGTGTCCTGCACCCGGACCAGGTCGAGGTCACCCTCGAGCGAGACCCGCGCGTTGTCCTCGCCGATCCGGCCGTAGGAGAGGGTCTCCACCTCGGCGCCGGTGATCATCGTCTTGGCGTACCAGACCCCGTCGACCTCGCCGGTGACGGCGTAGGCCTCGCGGCCCTCCAGCCGCGCCACCCAGTCGGCCACCGACGCCGGCGCGGGAGCCGGGTCGCCGGCCACCTCGGCGAAGCTGACCGTCCGGCTCAGGTCGGGAGCGGTCAGGGCTCGCAGCCGCTCGGCCGGCAGTTCCGCCCAGGCCCGCATCGCCTCGACCGCCCGTGGCTCGCCCCGGGACGGCGGCAGCGCCTCCCAGTAGGCCGCCGGCGCGACCGCACGCACCGCCGACAGGTTCGACCCGAAGCAGAACGCCTTGCGGGCCCGCGAGTTGGCGTACTCGAGCACCGCCTTGGTCAGCGCCCGTTCCGGCGACGGGTCCGCGGCCTCGCCGCCCGCGGTCAGCCGGATCGGGTCGGCGAGCTCGTCGTCGAGACCCATCGCGTAGCAGGAGAAGGACCCGAACGCGGTTCCCGCGTACTTCACCACCACGGTGATGCCGAGCCCGGCGAACCGGTCGACGAGCTCGCGCACCGGGGCCGGCAGGGTGTCGGTGGCGATCACGGGCGAGCGGGCGTCGAGGGCGCGGAACCGGAGCCCGTTGGTGTGCCGCTGGATGATCTCGCCGATGCCGTGCGCGATCGCCCGGTCGCGGTCGAGCCCGGCCCCGAGACCGTTGGTGATCGGCGTGATCAGGGAACGGCCCCGGTCGGCGGCGAGCTCGTCGGGTTCACTGGCCACGAAGGCCAGCGGCACCCGGACCGGGGCGTCGTCGCGGAGCCGGGTGGCGACCACCCAGGACACCGGCTGGTCGTCGTCGTAGTCGGCACCCGCGGGCAGGCAGAGCAGCCGCGGGTCGACCACGGCGCCGGCCCCGTACCGGCCGACCAGCTCGCGCCGCGACCCGGTCTCGGGTTCGAGCCCGCGCACGGTCTGCGCGCCGAGCACGCCCTCGGTCAGCTCTCCCAGCCCGCTGACCCGAGCCGCCTGGTCGGTGGCGCCGTACCCGTTGCCGTGGTGAGCGAATCGGCCGTCCACCGCCAGCGAGCAGCTGGTCACCGGCACCCCGGTGCGGTCCAGCGACGACAGGTCGAAGTCGATCACCGTCCCGAACCGGGCGAGCGTCTCGCGGTAGGCCTCGTCGGCGTGGGTCACGCGCATCCCTTCGTCGGGCTGGTGTGGAATGGTCGGCGTTGTCGATCATGCTCCCCGGCGCTCCGGCCGGGACCACCGGCCGCGGCCGGACGGCGATCATGGTTACCCGGGGCCCGACTGATTGGATTCGTCCGTGACCTCTGCCAGCCGACCCGACCCGCTGCCCGGGGACGGTGACGCGCTCACCGCGTTCATCCTGGCGCAGAGCGCCGAGGGCGTCGCGGTGCCCGTGCTGCTGTTCGGTCCCGACCCCGCGGACGCGGAGGACGCCGGCGGCCACGAGGAGTCGGACGGCGGTGCGGCCGCCCTGGCCGACCGGCTGGGCTACGACCTCGCGACGGTGTCCCTGCACACCTCGGAGGCCTACGTGCTGCAGTGCGGACTGGGCCAGGCGCTGCTCGATCGCCACCTCGCCGCGCCGGACGCCGAGGTCGTGCGGTGAGCACCTGGACGGCCGCCGACAGCCGCCGGCTGACCCGGCACGGGATCCTGGCGGTCAACTTCCACGAGCTCCGCCCGGAGAACCGGGACGAGGCCGAGGCACGCCTGCGTGCCCTGGCCCGGGTCGGTCCGTCGTGGGACCCGGAGGCGCCGCACGACGGGCCGAGCGTGTTCGTCGGCTTCTACGACGGCTACCGGGAGACGGCCATGTGGGGCGCGGAGCTGTGCAACCGGATCGGGCTGACCGCCCGGTTCTTCCCGATCTTCGTCGGGGACGAGCCGGGCCAGGCCGGGCTGTCCGACGACGACCTCGCCGCCCTCGCCGAGCGACACGAGATCGGCTACCACACGGCCAGCCACCTCTACATCACCGAGGTCGACGAGGCGAACGTCGAAGCCGAGGTCACCGGTCCGGTGCGCCGGATCGAGGCGGCCACCGGCCGGCTCCCCCGGCTCGGCGCCTGGTGCGGGGGCACCCGGTTCGACCCGACCTGGGTCGGGAACCGGGTGCTGCGCTCGCTGGGTGTCGGACACCTGATCTCCAACTGGTCGATCGAGCCGGTCCCCGCCGCCTGAGCCCGCGGACCGGGGCCGGGTGTCCCGTCCCTGCATCCGCGACGGGGTCCGCGGAGGGAAGGACTCCGGACGACAACGATCGCGCCGCCGAGCCCGTGCGGCCACCACGCCGGACCCGAGGATCTGCGCTCATGCCCGGTCACCGTCCCACCGTCTTCGCCCTGCACGGGCTCGGCCTGTCCCACCGCCTCTTCGACCCCGTGGCCGACCGGCTGGCCGACCTGTGCCCCGTCGGCGACCCCGACGGGCTCGACCTGATCGCCCTGGACCTGCCGGGCTTCGGCGACCGGGCCGGCGATCGGGTGGACGGTCTCGAGACGACGGTGGACGCGGTGGTGCGGGCGATCGCGGCCGCGCAGCCCTCCTGCTGGCTGCTGCTCGGGCACAGCATGGGGGCCAAGATCGTCACCCTGGTCGCGGCCCGGACCCTGCAGGGCGCGACGCCGCTGTTCGGGCTGCGCGGTGTGGTGCTGCTCGCCGGGTCACCGCCGTCACCGGAGCCGATGGACGAGGACCGCCGCGCCACGATGATCGACTGGGTCGCCCGCGGGCCGATGGACGACGACGCGGCGAACGCGTTCGTCGACGCCAACGTCGGTGGCCCGCTCCGGCCCGAGGTCCGCCGGATGATCATCGACGACCTGCGCCGCTGCTCACCGACCGCCTGGCGCGACTGGCTCGAGCGCGGCAGCCGCACCGACGTCAGCGGTGAGGTCGGCGCGCTCCCGGTGCCGGCGTTGATCGTGGCCGGCGGTTCCGACGGTGACCTCGGACCGGACGCCCAGCGCGACCTCAACGGACCGGTCTACCCGCGGCACCGGGTGCGGGTGCTCGACGGCGCCGGGCACCTGCTGCCGGTCGAGCGCCCGGCCGAGGTGGCCGAGGCGGTGCTCGACTTCTGGCGCAGCACCGCCGGTCGCGGGCCCCGGGTGTCGGACGACGTGGCCGCCGTGATCGGCTCCGACCGCACCAGCCCCCGCACCCGCGCCGCCCTGGCCGAGCGCGCCCTGCCCGACGTCCCGGACGCGGAGCCGCAGGTGCTGGACCGCCGCCAGCTCGCCACCCTCGGCGCGCTCGCCGAGGTGGTCGTCCCGCAGACCGGGCCGACGATCGATCTGGCCCGGCGGGTCGACCGGGCGCTGGCCGACGGCGGCGGGGACGGCTGGCGGCACGACGGGCTGCCCGGCGACGTCGAGGCCTACCGGGCCGCCCTGGACGCGCTCGAGGGCCTGACCGACCTCGACGCCGCCCAGCGCGAGGCGATCCTCGCGGCGGTGGCCGACGGTGACTACGCCCCGGTCGGGTCCCGGCTGACCGCCGCGCAGCTGCGGCTGTGGTTCGACGACCTCCGGGTCGACCTGGTCCGCCCGTACGTGACGCACCCGGCGACGATGGCCCGGATCGGCTACGACGGGTGGGCGGGCGGCGCCGACGCGCCCCGGCAGCAGGGCTTCCGGCTGATCGGTGCGGACGAGCGCGAGCCGTGGGAGCCGGGCGCCGGTGCCGCGGAGGTGACCCCGTGAACCTCGAGTCGATGCCGCGCTACGACCCGAACGAGCCGGCCGACGTCGTGGTCGTCGGCACCGGGGCGGGCGGCGGTCCGCTGCTGGCCCGGCTGGCCGACGCCGGGCTCCGGGTGGTCGCGCTCGAGGCGGGGATGAACCACGACCCCCGCGACCACACCCCGGACGAGGACACCGCCGCGGCGGGCATCAACTGGATGGAGGAGCGGATCAGCGCGGGCGACGACCCGACCGCGTTCGGCCCGAACAACAGCGGCCGCGGGGTCGGCGGGTCGTTGCTGCACTGGGGTGCGTTCACCCCCAGACCCGACCCGCGCGACCTGCGGCTGCGGAGCCTGGCCGGCGTCGGGGTCGACTGGCCGATCGGCCACGCCGAGCTGACCGGCTATCTCGAACAGGTCGAGACCGACGTCGGGGTCTCCGGTCCGGCCGACTACCCGTGGGACCCGGACCGCCGCTACGCGATGCCACCGCCGCGCCGGAACGCACCGGCCGAGCTGATGATCGCCGCCTGCACCGAGCTGGGCATCCGGGCCACCGACGCCCCGGCGGCGGTCCTCACCCGCGACCGCGACGACCCGCAGGCCGGGCTGCGGCTGGCCTGCGTCAACTGCGGCAGCTGCCACCAGGGCTGCCGCACGGGCGCCAAGGGCGGCACCGACGTCAGCTACCTGCCCCGCGCGGTGGCCGCCGGGGCGGAGATCCGCGCCGGGGCCACCGTCCACACCGTCGAGACCGACGCGACCGGTCAGGTCACCGGCGTGGTCTACCGCCAGGACGGCCGCGACGTCCGCCAGCGCTGCGACCGGCTCGTGCTCGCCGCCGGGGCGGTGGAGACGCCACGTCTGCTGTTGCACACCGGGCTTGCGCTGGGCAGCGGGCAGGTCGGCGCGAACTTCATGGCGCACGGCGCCACCCAGGTCTGGGGCCGGTTCGACCGGGAGATCCGCAGCTACCGCGGGTATCCGTCGGCCGCGATCACCGAGGACTTCGTCCGCCCCGCCGACGCCGACTTCGCCGGTGGCTACCTGATCCAAAGCCTCGGGGTGCAGCCGCTGACCTTCGCCACCACGCTGGCCCGCGGGGCCGGGCTGTGGGGCCGGGCGCTGGTCGAGGCGCTCGACGCCTACCCGCACATGGCCGGGGTGGGGATCAACGCCGAGTGCCTGCCGCGTGCGGAGAACCGGCTCACGCTCGCCGACGAGACCGACGCGCTCGGGGTGCCGAAGGCCCGGGTCAGCTTCAGCGCCGGACCGAACGAACAGGCCATCGACGCCCACGCCACCCGGACCATGATCGCGATCCTCGAGGCGGCGGGCGCCCGGACCACCACCGTGGTGGCCCGGACCGCGCACACCATCGGCACCTGCCGGATGGGAACCGACCCGGCCGCCGCCGTGGTCGACCCCGACGGCCGCAGCTTCGAGGTGCCCAACCTCTGGATCTGCGACAACTCGGTGTTCCCGAGCTCGGTGGTGGCGAACCCGGCGCTCACGATCATGGCGCTGTCGCTGCGGACCGCCGACCGGATGCTCGCCGCGGCCTGACGCCGGCGACCGGTGCACCTGCCCGGATCGCGACCCGGGACCACCCGGATCGCCTGCTGTGCTTGAGTACCGCCATGGCCACGCCCGAGGTCCGCACCGGCACCGTCGACTTCGACGGGCACCAGACCTGGTACCGCGTCACCGGTGACCTGGACGCCTCCGCAGCGACGGGGAAGCCGCCGGTCGTCGTGCTCCACGGCGGACCCGGCGCCGCGCACAACTACTGCCTGGCCATGACCGGGCTCGCCGACGACGGCCGCGCGGTCGTCCACTACGACCAGCTCGGCTGCGGCAACAGCACCCACCTGCCCGACGCCGACCCCGGCTTCTGGACCGTCGACCTGTTCGTGCGCGAGTTCCGCAACCTGGTCGGGGCGCTCGGGATCGAGCGGTTCCACCTGCTCGGGCAGTCCTGGGGCGGGATGCTCGGCCCGGAGGTCGTCCTCGCCGACGACACCGGCGTCGCCTCGCTGAGCATCTGCGACAGCCCGGCCTCGATGGCGTTGTGGCTGGAGGCGGCGAACACCCTCCGCGAGCAGCTGCCGCCGGAGGTGCAGCGGACGCTGCTCGAGCACGAGGCGGCCGGCACCACCGACAGCCAGGAGTACGTGGCCGCGATGGACGTCTTCTACGGCCGGCACGTCTGCCGGGCCCGGCCGGTGCCGCCGGAGGTCACGGCGAGCTTCGCCCAGATCGACGACGACCCGACCGTCTACCACACCATGAACGGGCCCTCGGAGTTCCACGTCGTCGGCAGCCTCAAGGAGTGGAGCGTGGTCGACCGGCTCGACGGGATCCGGGTGCCCACCCTGGTGGTCGCGGGCGCCTACGACGAGGCGATGCCGATCGTCTGGCAGCCCTTCCTCGACCGGATCGCCGACGTCCGCAGCCACGTCTTCGCCGGGTCCAGCCACATGCCGCACGTCGAGGAGCCGGAGGAGTTCACCCGGGTCGTCGGCGGCTTCCTCCGCGAGCACGACCCGCACTGACGCCGGTCCGCCCGCCCTGCACGCTCGTCCCACCTCGTCCGGTTCCCGTCCGCAGGAGAACACCATGAGCACCGGCAGCGCCGACCCCACCTCCACCGCCCGCACCGACGCCTCCGCCGACCTCGCCGGCTTCGGCTACAAGCAGGAGCTCAACCGCACCCTGTCCACCCCCGACCTGATCATCTACGGGTTGGTGTTCATGGTGCCGATCGCACCGTGGGCGATCTTCGGCGTGGTCTTCAACGAGGCCAAGGGCATGGTCCCGCTGGTCTACCTGATCGGCCTGGTCGCGATGATCTTCACCGCGCTGTCCTACGCCCAGATGTCGCGCGCGTTCCCGATCGCCGGCTCGGTCTACTCCTACGTCGGCCGCGGGCTGCACCCGGTCGTCGGCTTCTTCGCCGGCTGGACGATCCTGCTCGACTACCTGCTGGTGCCGACCCTGCTCTACGTGTTCGCGGCGGAGTCGATGTCCGGGATCTTCCCGGCGGTGCCCAAGCCGGTGTGGATCATCGTCTTCCTGCTGGTCAACACCGCGGTCAACTACATCGGCATCTCCTTCACCGCGCTGGTCAACCGGCTGTTCCTGGCCGCCGAGCTGGTCTTCGTGGTGATCTTCGTGGTGATGGCGGTGAGCGCGATCGTCCGCGGGGTCAACGGCGCCCGGTTCACCACCACCCCGCTGTTCAACCCCGACCAGTTCACCCCGGGCCTGGCCGCGACGGCGCTGTCGATCGCGGTGCTGAGCTTCCTCGGCTTCGACGGCATCGCCACCCTGAGCGAGGAGGCCAAGGGCGGGCGCAAGGCCGCCGGGGTGGCCATGATCACCGGGCTGGTCCTGGTGGCCTTCTTCTTCGTCGCGCAGACCTGGCTCGCCGCGATGCTGGTGCCGAACACCACCCAGTTCGCCGACGCCGACGTCAACAACGCCTTCTTCGGGATCGTCGCGACGATCAGCAACCACGGCTGGCAGATCGCCTTCCTGGCCATGAACGCGCTCGCCGTCGGCATCGCCAACGCGGTGGCCGCCCAGAGCGCCACCTCGCGGCTGCTGTTCTCGATGAGCCGGGACGGCCGGCTGCCGCGTTTCCTGTCGCACGTCAACCCGCGCACCAAGAGCCCGGAGCGCGCGATCCTGGTGGTGGCCGGGCTGACCCTGGTGGCCGGGCTGTTCTTCGTCGGACAGATCGACCTGATCAGCACCCTGGTCAACTTCGGTGCGCTGACCAGCTTCCTGCTGCTGCACGTCTCGGTGGTCGGCTGGTACCTGGTCCGGCAGCGCAGCCGCAACGTCCTGCTGCACCTGATCTGCCCGGTGCTCGGCTTCGCGATCATCGGTTTCGTGCTCTGGAACGCCGAGCCCGCGGCCAAGATCGGCGGTGTCGTCTGGCTGGTGATCGGCGCGCTGGTGATGCTCTACTACCAGCGCAAGGGCACCGGCATCCTCAGCGAGCACGCCGCCGACCCGTTCACCGAACCCCAGCACTGACCCCGACGCACGCTGAGCCCGTCGAAGCGGCCGACGCACGCTGAGCCCGTCGAAGCGCCCGACGCACGCTGAGCCCGTCGAAGCCCCCGACGCACGCTGAGCCCGTCGAAGCGCCCATCGCCCTTCGACAGGCTCAGGGAGCGGGGCTCGGGCTCAGGGAGCGGGTCTCAGCCGCGGTCGTCGCGGTCGCGCCAGCTGTAGCTCGGGGTCCAGCCGAACAGCTCACGCATCCGCCGGCAGTCGAAGGCCGACTGCGGATCCTGGTAGTCCGCGGCGAACCGGTCGTACCCGTCGTAGTGCTCGGCCATCAGCTCACGGAGCCCACGCTTCGCCCGGGTGTCCGCGGCGGCGATCAGGCAGACCTCGTGACCGGTGCTCTCCCCCTCGACGGCCGCACGGTAGGCGGTGCCGACGTCGCGGGCGTCGATGTAGCTCCAGAAGTTGCCCTTGCTGCGGGCCGGGTCGTCCCACTCGGCGCGGAACCGGCCGTAGTCGTCGGGCGGGATGACGTTGTTGATCCGCAGCCCTACCCAGGCGGTGTCGGGGTGGGCCAGCGCGAGCGAGTCGGCGATCACCTCGCTGATGTACTTGCTCAGCGCATAGGCGTTCGGCGAGGGTCGTCGGTCGCTCTCGTCGAACGGGATCCGCCCCGGGACGACGCCGTCGGTCAGCAACCCGGTGGCCATCTCGCTCGAGGCGTAGACCACCCGGCGGACACCGAGGTCGCCGGCCGCCTGCAGCACGTTGTGCGCGCTGAGCACGTTGTTGTCGAAGACGTCGATCCGGGCCTGGCCGCTCGGGGCGGGGTTCGCGGCCAGGTGCGCGACCGCCTCGGGGCGGAACTGCAGCAGCGCGTCGTAGACGCGGCCGGCGTCGGTCAGCGGCACCCGGCAGAAGGCGCCCGGCAGGTCGAGCTCCGGCGGGTTCACCAGGTCGAGGTTGGTGACCTCGTGACCGGCGGCCGCGAGCTCACGGACCACCCACTGACCGGCCTTGCCGGACCCTCCGGTGACGACGACGCGCACGAGACCTCCTGCAGAGACGAAGATCCGGCCGACGACGGTGCCGTCCGGACCGGTAACGTCCGAACCCTACCGAGCGGTGCCTCAGCGGCCGCCGCGGCTCCCCCGGCCCTGTCGGTCGTCCTCGACGTCGCGCTCGCTGCGGATCTCGTGCCGCGCCCAGCTGCTCAGGGTGTCGGCGAAGACGCTGGTCACCACCGCCACGAACTCGGCAGCAGTCAGGCCGCCGGCCTCTTCCGCGAGCCACACGTCGACCTGGCGTTCGAGCCGTTGCCGCGCGCGGTCGGCGACGAGCTCGCGGGGGTCACGACGGAGACCTTTCGGCGTCGGGGGGACGCCCTCGGAGATCGACTGGCTCATGACCACAAAGACGTCGCGCAGCCGCCGATCGTCACGCGCGGAACCGAAGAAATCGCCGTGACCACGGGCTTTCGTGCATCCGAGGTCCGTTCCCTGTCGGAAGTAATGCCTTTTGCTCCGGCTCCGACGAAGCACCCCGGACCGTGATAGTCCGGGGTGCTCGCACGGGTTCAGCCGGCGGTCGGGGCCTTGTCGTTCTCGGTCGCCTGGGCGGCCGGGTCCGCCGCAGCCTCCCGACGACGGGTGGCCAGCAGGCTGGTGATCGTGGTGAGCACCAGGATCCCGACGATCACGACCAGGCTGACCAGCGTCGGGATCTCCGGCACCGACGGCCAGACCAGGTGGGCCCAGTGCAGCACCAGCTTGGCGCCGATGAAGCCGAGGATCGCGGCCAGGCCGTAGCTGAGGTGGACCAGCTTGGACAGCGCGCCCTGGAGCACGAAGTAGAGGGCGCGGAGGCCGAGCAGAGCGAAGGCGTTGGTCGCGAAGACCAGGTAGGGATCGCCGGTGATGCCGTAGACGGCCGGGACGGAGTCGACGGCGAAGACGATGTCGGTGGCGAAGACCGCGACCGTGACCAGGGCCAGCGGGGTCAGCGCGCGCTTGCCGCCGAGCTTGGTGAACATTTTCGGGCCGTCGTAGTCGTCGCTGACCGGCATGATGCGGCGCATCAGCCGGACCGAGCGCATCGTCGAGACGTCCTTCTCGTCGTGGTCGTGCCCGCTGACGGCGTCCTTGAGCAGTTTGACGCCGGTGACCAGCAGGATCGCGCCGAAGATCAGGAACACCCAGTCGAAGCGGGACAGCGCCGCAGCGCCGAGACCGATGAAGACGCCGCGCAGCACCAGCGCGCCGATGATGCCGTAGAGCAGCACCCGCTGCTGCAGCGCGGCCGGCACGGCGAACGCGGCCAGCAGCAGCATGAACACGAACAGGTTGTCGACGCTGAGGCTCTTCTCGACGAGATAGCCGGTGTAGTACTCGACCCCGCGCTCACCGCCGAACTGCGTCCAGATGAACACGCCGAAGGCGAGCGGCAGGGCGATGTAGAACGCCGACCAGCCGATGGCCTCCTTCATCGAGACCTCGTGCGGTTTGCGGGTGGCGAGGAAGTCGACGACCAGCAACGCGACGACGGCGCCGATGGTCGCCGCCCAGAGCATGGGCGTACCGACGGTGTCGATCTGGAACGGAACGACGGGGGTCAGAGTCACAGTGGGCTCCTCGAGTCAGGTCACGGCTCGAGGTCTCCCTCACCTCCCGCCCAGAAGGCGGTGGGCGTCCACCGGGACGCGAAGGCGCGTCGTCATGACCGATGGAACTTGTCGAGGTACTCCCCTCGCCGCTAAGTGTAGCGGGCGACGGGTCACGGTCGCCATTTCGCGTGACACCAGTGACGACTCAGTCGTCACACATGTGACATCGCCTAGCGTGGCCGGGTGAGCAGCACCACCCCCACGGCCGGATCGCCGGCGCTCCGGACCCGGAGGGCGGGCAGCGGCTTCCGCCCGCACGGCTGGCTCGACCGCGTCTTCGAGATCGGCATCGTGCTCAAGGGGCTGAACGGGCTGTCCGAGCTGGTCGGCGGTCTGCTGCTGTTGCTGGTCAGCCCGGAGCGGATCAAGGGCTGGGTGCGCCAGCTGACCCAGGGCGAGCTGTCCGAGGACCCGCACGACTTCATCGCCACCCACCTGCTGCACACCACCGACAAGCTGAACGGCTCCGCGGTCGAGTTCGGCGCCGCCTACCTGCTGATCCACGGCGTCGTGAAGATCGTGCTCGTGGTCGCGCTGCTGCGGAACAAGATCTGGGCCTACCCCTGGATGATCGGCGTCCTCGGCGCCTTCATCGTCTATCAGGTTTACAAGATCACCCTGCAGCCGTCCGCGGGACTGATCGCCCTGACGGTGTTCGACGCGCTGATCGTCGCGCTGACCGTCCGCGAGTGGCGGGTGCAGCGCCGCGACCGGGCGGCGCGGTCGGAGACCACCGACGAACCCGCGGCACCGACGGTCGGGGCCGGCGACCGTCCTGCGGGGTGAGCGGCCGGTGACCGCCCAGGAGACGGACCGCGACGGGCCGTCGCGCGCGGGGGAACGATCCCCCACGGCCCGGGCGGCCTGGCGACTGGTCGTCGGGCTCGGGGTGACCAGCCTGGCCGCCGACATGGTCTACGAGGGAGCCCGGTCGGTCTACGGGCCGTTGCTGGCCTCGCTGGGTGCCGGCGCCACCCTGGTCGGCCTGGTCGGCGGCGTCGGTGAGGCCGTGGCGCTGGTGGCCCGGTTGTTCACCGGCGCGCGCGCCGACCGGAGCGGGCGCTACTGGGGCTGGACGCTGGCGGGCTATCTGCTCACCGCTCTCAGCGTGCCGCTGCTCGCCGTCACCCCGTGGCTCGGTGGCGCGGGGCTGGCGGCCGGCGTGGCGCTGATCCTGCTCGAGCGCTTCGGCAAGGCGGTCCGCAGCCCGGCCAAGACCGTGCTGCTCGCCCGGGCCTCGCAGGTCGTCGGGCTCGGCCGCGGGTTCGGTGTCCACAAGGCGCTCGACCAGCTCGGAGCGGTGGCCGGGCCGTTGCTGGTGGCCGGACTGGCCGCGCTCACCGGCGGGCTCGCCACCGGGCTGGCGACCCTGGCCGTTCCCGGCGCGGTCTCGGTCGCCGTCGTGCTGGTGCTGCGCGCCCGCGACCGGGGCGCGGACCGCGCACCCGGCAGCGCACCCGCGAGGCCGGCGGCGCCTGGGCCGGTCCCCGGCACGACCGGCGGACTGCCGCGGACGTTCTGGCTCTACGCGATCACCGCGGCGCTGAGCACGGCGGGCCTGGTCAGCTGGGCGGTCATCGGCTACCACCTGGTGCAGAGCCGGTTGGTCGGTGCGGCCGCGGTCCCGGTGCTCTACGCGGTGGCGATGGGCGCCGGCGGGCTCGCCGCCCTGGCCGCCGGCCCGCTCTACGACCGCTGGCACGGGCGCATCCTGCTCGCCCTGCCGGTGCTGGTGATCGCGGTGCCGCTGACCGCGTTCGGGTCCGGGCTGCCGGTGGTGGTGGCCGGCGTGGTGGTCTGGGGTGCGGCGACCGGGCTGCAGGACTCGACGGTCAAGGCGCTGGTCGCCGACCAGGTCGAGCCGGCCCGGCGCGGGACCGCCTACGGCCTGTTCGCCGCCGTCCAGGGCGGAGCGGCGGTGCTCGGCGGCCTTGTGGCCGGTGCGCTCTCGGGCCGCTCGCTGCCTGCGCTGGTGGGCTACGTCGTCGCCACCCAGGTGGTCGGCGCGCTCGTCCTGCTCTGGGTGCTGCGGCGGTCACCTCAGACGCGGACCCGGCGCTGAACGGCGCCCGGCCCTCGCCGGGGCGTGACCAGAAGATCAAGACCGGCGCGGGGCCCACGGCCCGTCAACGGGTCAGGCCGGAGCCCCGCGCCGATCTCTGCGCCGTCGCCCCGCCCGACCCGCCGGAACCCCCCGGACGGAACGCGTGGCCGAGCGACGGACGTCGTGATGCCTCAGGCGCGCGAGCCACCGGTCCGGCGGCGGATGAAGCCGTAGATGATCAACACGATCAGGGCACCGACGACCGCCGTGATGAGGCCCTGGAAGCTGAAGATCTTGTCGTACTTGACCCCGAAGAGCGCGCCGCCGAGGAAGCCGCCGAGCAGGGCCCCGACGATGCCGAGGAGCATCGTGACGATGATCCCGCCCCCTTGGCGGCCGGGCAGGATCGCCTTGGCGATGGCTCCGGCGATCAGGCCGATGACGATGTAACCGATGATGGTGCCCATCAGGACCTCCTGTGTCGGCGGCCGGTCGGGCCGCGCGTGGATGCAGTCCGGGGACGCGGAACGACGACAGGCGGACGCCCGTCGTGCTGGGGTCCCTTCGCTGCCGGTTCGATCTTGCGGTGCCCGGCACGGTGTTCGGCCGGGCGGTTGGATCGACGACCGGGGGCGGTGCATCATCGATCGACATGCGGGGCGAGCAAGCCGGTGGCCGGTTCGCCCGTCTTCCCACCGCCCGGATGGACCGGTCGGCGGGTCGTCGTACCTCGTGATCGAAACCTAGGGGCTGGTGACGGCCGTGACAAGTAGGCGCCCGGACGAACCTGTGCGCTGGCTGGTGCTGCTGGCGCGACTGCCCAACGAGCCGGCCCGGCACCGGATGGCGGTCTGGCGGGAGCTCCGCCGCGCCGGGGCCATCCTGATCGGCACCTCGACCTGGGCGATGCCCGACGTGCCGGCCGGTGGCCCGCTGCTCGACCGGGTCCGCGAGCTCACCGACCGGGCCGGCGGGTCACTGGTGGCCCTGGGGGCGAGCGGCTACGCACCGCGGGACGCCGAGCGGTTGCTGCAGCGCTACCACGACGCCCGACGGGACGAGTGGACCGAGTTCGAGGCGGACTGCGACAAGTACCTCGAGGAGATCGCCAAGGAGCAGCGGATCCGGAAGTTCACCCTCGGTGAGCTCGAGGAGGAGGAGCAGAGCCTCGATCGGCTCCGGCGCTGGTACCGCGATCTCCGGCGCCGCGACGTGCTCGGCACCCCAGGGGCGAGCTCGGCCGCCGAGCAGCTCAAGCAGTGCGAGGCGACCTTCGACAGCTACGCCGAGCAGGTCTACACCGCCGTGGGCTCACCGACGACCGGTGACTGATCGCCGCTAGGTACCCTTGCGGTTACGTACCTGATCGGTTACTTTGCGGCGGTGGACGCCGTGCTGCAGGCCCTGGCCGATCCGAGCCGTCGCACCGTGCTGGAGATCCTGCGTGACCACCCGGCGACGGCCGGCGAGCTCGCCGACGCGCTGCCGATCGCCCGTCCCGGGGTGTCCCGGCACCTGCGCGTGCTCCGCGAGGCCGGCCTGGTCGACGTCCGTCAGGAGGCGCAGCGCCGGATCTACAGCCTGCGCACCGATCCGCTGGCCGAGGTCGACCAGTGGCTGGACGGGTACCGCGCACTGTGGCAGGGCCGGATGGCGGCCCTACAGACCGAGATCGCCCGAGGGAAGAAGGAACGACGATGAAGTTGACCGCCTCGTTGCACGAAGGAACCGACGGCCGGGGCTCGGTGCGGGTGGACGACGTCTTCACCACCGACGCCGCGGACCTCTGGGACGCCTGCACGCGGCCCGAGCGGCTCGCCCGCTGGATCGCCGAGGTGGAGGGCGACCTGCGACCGGACGGGACGTTCCGCGCCGTTTTCACCAGCGGCTGGGCGGGCACCGGCCGGGTCGAGGTCTGCGAACCGCCACGCCGACTGGTGCTGGTCACCCGCGAGGACGGCGAAGCCGAGGACCACCGTCTCGAGGCGACCCTGGTCCCCGACGGCGACCGCTGCCGCTTGATCATCGAGGAGTACGACCTGCCCGTCGACGAGCTGCCCGCCTACGGCGCCGGCTGGCAGGTGCACCTCGAGGACCTGGCCGCCACCCTCGCCAGCGGCGATCGCTGTGACCTCGGCGCCCGCTGGTCGGCGCTGATCGAGGATTACCGCCGCGAGCCGGTGCGCTGACCCACGGTGCCCTGAGCCTGTCGAAGGGCGTGCCGGCGCTTCGACAAGCTCAGCGCACGTTCTGCATCACGAGCCTCGGTACCGGGTGACGGGATGGCGGCACTGGACTAGCGTGCGACTCAGCCGTACATCAGGAGGATCCGATGCTGACGCTGGTGCGCGCCGTTCCCCTCGGGCAGAAGATCGCGCTCGCTGTGCTGATGGCCGTGGCCGTGTCGATGGTCGTCCTGATCGTCCTCTGCTTCGCGACGCGAGGTGCGGCGTGGACGACGGCTCCGCTGCCTTTCCTGGTCGGAGTGGAGTTCCTCGCGCTCGGCGGCAACGCGTTCTTCATCTTCCGTGCCGACCTCAGGACCTGGCCCAACCGGCGACGCTGATGGCCGCCCATCGCGGGGTCCGCGCGGCCGCGCTGACCGTCCTCGTCGTCCTCGGCGTCCCGGTCGTGCTGCTGCGCGACCACGTCGTCCAGGTCGGACTGGGGGTGTGCGGGCGGCCGCAGTTCCGCTACGACGGCGTCGTCTACGCCTCCGTCGACCCCGACGCCCGCACCACCGGCATCCGGTCGGTCGGATTCGTGACCGGCACCGGGGAACCGCAGGCGACCTTCACCACCGTGACCGGCGAGCACCTCGTCTTCGCACCCGGCCGCTGCTGAATCCGCGGGCGACCGGCAACCCGTGCGCAAGGGCTTTCCCGACCCCCTTCCGCCGCTCGGGTGACCCGGCCTAGCGTGGGGACATGACGATCACCGACGCCCGTCCGGTCCTGTCAACGTCCGATCTCGAGCAGTTCGACGAACTCGGCTATGTCGTGGTCAAGGGAGCGCTGTCCCGGGCCGAGGCCGAGCACTACCGCCAGCAGATCCTCTCGCTGGTGCCGCCGACCCTCGAGCTGCCGGCGACCTGGGGCTCGCACGACGGCCGGATCAAGCCGATGTACTCCGCCGGCAACCACACCTTCGACACCCCCGACCTGATCCCGCTGATGGCCAACCCGACGCTCTACGCCGCGGCGAGCCAGCTGCTCGGGTCCCCGAAGCTCCGGGTGCTCGACGGCTCGATCGGGATCACCCTCCGCAACGACGCGCACCGAGACACCGCGTTGAGCCAGACGCTGCACATCGACGCCTCGGTGCCCAACACGGCCGACGACTTCACCTTCGAGCCGGCCGAGCTCCAGGTGGGTGGCTGCTACTACCTGACCGACGTCGAGCCGGGCGGCGGCGGCATCCACGTCGTGCCCGGCGGGCACCGTCGGGTGGCCGAGGAGGCGAAGGCGCACGGTCCCGGCGGCCGTCACCTGCGCGAGAACTGGAAGCGGATCGAGGACATGGAGAGCATCGAGATCACCGGCGAGGCCGGCGACTTCGCGCTGCTGCACCACCTGATGCCGCACGGCGCCTCGCACAACCGGAACCCGACCACCCGGGTCGCCTACTTCGTCCGCTGGGTTCGCGAGGACCAGACCTGGGGCGCCGGAGCCAAGCCGGCCCCGGGGGCCTACAACACGCACCAGACCGAGGCGATGGGCGAGCTCGGTCGCAAGCTCTTCGGCGTGGACGACTGGTGATCGGGGCCCGATCACCTGTTGATCCTCACCCGTTGGTCATCGGGCGTTGATCATCAGGTCGTGATCATCAGGTCTTGATCAGACTGGGCGGTGACGCATCCGGTCCACGACCGTCTGCAGCCGGTTGGCGAACCCGCTCGGGATCTCCGGCGGCAGCGCGGCGATCCCGAACCAGCCGACGTCCTCGCTCTCGGCGCTGACCGTCGTCTCCGCGGCCGGTGAGGCGAACGCGACGAAGCCGAGGTCCCAGTGCGCCCGGCAGGCAAACCCGGGGCCGAGGTCGTGGCGGTCGAGGTCGACGATGTCGGGCGACGCCAGCTCGAGGTCGGCGAGCCCGGACTCCTCCCGCGCCTCGCGTCGAGCGGCCTCGGCGACGTCGCGGTCCTCCGGCTCGAGGTGGCCGCCGAACTGGACCCAGAAGCGTCCCTTGCGGTGATAGCAGAGCAGCACCCGGTCGAGCTCCGGACACAGCACGAAGCAGGACGCGGTGACGTGCTCGGGGCCCCCGTCGCGGCGGAGCGCGTCGGTGCCCTGTTCCGCGAGGAAACCGAGATAGCGGTCGCGGTCCGGGGAGGTCGGCAGCTGCCGCAGCGCGTCGAGCAGGTGGTCGAGGATCGCCCGGTCCGCACCCGGTCCGGCCGTCACGACGCGGTCACCACCGGGTCGTCGAGGAGGGCGCGGAGCACCGGCGTCCCGTCAGATCGGTCGAGCGCGACAGGATCCACCGTGATCAGCTCCTTCCACAGCGCCCAGGCCCGGGCGCGCCGCCAGCAGTCGTCGTCGAGCGCGGCGTGCTCGCGCAGCACGCGGCGGTCCGGGCCGTCGAAGTAGGTCCAGGCGATCTGCAGGTCACAGGCCGGATCACCGACCCCGCAGGTGCCGAAGTCGATCATGGCCCCGAGCGCGCCCGCCTCGTCGAGCAGGATGTTCCCGACCGCGACGTCACCGTGGAACCACACCGGGTCGTCGGTCCACACGGTGACCATCCCCTCGCGCCAGATCCGCCAGCAGGCGGCGGAGTCCACCCGGCTGCCGAGCGTCTCGAGCGCGCGCTGCACCTCGTCGGCGTACGCACCGGGGTGGCAGCCGCGGAAGAAGCTGTGCGCCCCGGCCAGCGGGCCGACCGGCGCTCCGGGCAGCCGGACGCCGCGCAGCGCGACCAGGAAGTCCCCGATCGCGGCGGCGAGGGCCGACCGGCTGGCGGGTGCGGTGGCGTCGAGCGGCCGACCGTCGAGCCAGCGCCGCACCGACCAGGGGAAGGGATAGCCGTGAGCGGGCTCTCCCACCGCCACCGGCGTCGGGATCGGCACCGGCAGCAGCGGCGCGAGCTCGGGCAGCCAGCGGTCCTCCTTGGCCACCGCGGCGACGTACCCGGCCGCGCTCGGCAGCCGGACGGTGAGCTGGTCGCCCAGCCGGAAGGTGCGGTTGTCCCAGCCCTGGCGCGGCACCGAGCGCACCGGCAGCCCGGCCCACTCGGGGAACTGGTCGGCGACCAGCCGCCGCACCAGGGCCTCGTCGATCGCGATCACGCCGACACCGTGCCAGGTCGGCGTCCGCGTTGCTAGCCGATTCCCGCGGCAAGGGCGACTCCCCTGCTCAGTCGGCGAAGTCGGTGCCCCGGCTGAGCGTCTCCCACTGGTCGATCTCGGTCCGCAGGCCGTCGAGCACGTGCCGGAAGGCGTCGGACGCGTCGTTGCCGAGCAGCAGCAGGTACGGCGGGTCCTCGGACTCGACCGCCTCGATCAGGGCCCGCGCCGCCTCGGCCGGGTCGCCCTTCTGGTGGCCGTGGACGGTGTCGTGCTCCTTGCGACGACGGCCCGCCGTCTCGGCGTAGTCGGCGATCGGTTCGGCGGACTGGGTCAGCGACCGGCCGGCGAAGTCGGTGCGGAACGCGCCCGGTTCGACCACCATCGCGGCGATGCCGAGCGGAGCGACCTCCTTGCGCAGCGAGGCGGTCAGGGCCTCGACCGCCGCCTTGACCGCGGCGTAGTAGCCCGACCCCTCGGGACAGATCCGGGCGCCGATCGACGACAGGTTGACGATCGTCCCGGACCGGCGCGCCCGCATCGCCGGCAGCACGGCCTTGATCGTCCGGACGGTGCCGAACACGTGGGTCTCGAAGAGCCGGCGGACCGCGTCGTCCTCGCCCTCCTCGACCGCCGCGCGGTAGCCGTACCCGGCGTTGTTCACCAACACATCGACTGCGCCGAAACGTTCCTCCGCGGCGGCCACAGCAGCCGCCACCTGCGCGTCGTCGGTGACGTCGAGCGCGGTGGCGAGCGCCGTCTCGGGGTAGCGGTCGGCCAGGTCGCGCACCGATTCCGGATCGCGGGCGGTGACCACGACCCGGTGGCCGCGCTCGAGGGTCGCCTCGGCGAACGCGCGTCCGAGCCCGGTCGAGCAGCCGGTGATGAGCCAGGTGGCCATGGGAGGTCCTCCGTGTCGGGGATGAGGCCCGGATGATCGGGATCGAGCGCAGGGCGGACCTCGCAGGTGCACGAAGTCCGACGTCACGACCCTAGGCGGTGACCCGAGCGCCAGGTCACACTGGCACGTGCCCTCAGAGATCCGCCGCTTCGCGGCCGCGGCCTTCGCCCCGGCCGCGCTGGTCGGCGCCTGGGTGCTCGGCGTGAGTGGTTTGCCGACGACGATCACCGGTGCCCAAGACATTCAACCGGCTCGGGAGCTGCGCGACTCCGGACACTCCGCGACGGCGACCGCCTCGCTGGTCTACCTCGAGCAGGGCAAGGGTCTGACCCTCGAACAGGTGCGGGTCCGCATCGGCCGGCGGCCGAACCTCGTCTACCTCGACGACATCAGGCGACCGGGGACGGATTTCGACGCCCTGAAGCGGCCGCCCGCACCGGGCTGGCAGCCCGCCACGCCCCTCACGGGTTACGTGGCGCCGTTCGAAGTGCTCTACCTGGAGCGCGACGACGGTTCCTACGTCGCCATGGCCCGTGCCGACGTCGAGTCCCAGGGCACCTACTGGCCGCTGCTGCGTGGCTTGGCCGAGATGGGTGCCGCCCTCGGACTCGCCGGCCTCGGCCTGCTCTGGTGGCGCCGTCAGTTCGGCGTCCCGCCTGACCAGCGCGGTTGATCACCGTTCCTTGATCATCGGCTCTGATCATGTTCACCCGGATGCTCAGAGCCGGGCGGCGGCCGCGGCGACGAAGGCGTCGAGCCGCGGCTCGGGACGGTCGTGGTCGAACGAGACCACGTTCGTCAGGTCCCAGTAGGGGTGGTAGTCCCGCGTGCCGGTCCGCTGCTGCCACAGCGCCAGGAACTCGTCTGCCCAGTCCTGGCCGAGCCGGATCGCCAGGTCGGCGCGGCAGTGCCCGATGTCCTCTTCCGGAGGACCGGCGCAGGTCGAGGTCCAGTCGACCACGCCGGTGATCACGCCGTCGGCCCAGAGCACGTTGCCCGGGTGGAAGTCGCGGTGCAGGAACACCCGGTCGCTCGGTGGCGTCGGCCCGTCCCAGAGCGCATAGGCGGTGAGCCAGGCCTCGGGATGACGGCTCCAGGCCGGCGGCGTCCGGGCAGCCGGGGCGTAGGGCGCCCAGTCCGACAGCGCGGGAGAGACCGGGATGGCGTGGATCCGGACCGCCAGCTCGGCCAGTGCCCGCAGCCAGGCGGTCCGGTCCGGCGGGTCCCAGACCGGAGTTCCCGGGAGCGCCGTCATCAGCGTCACCGGACAGCCCAGTCGCGCTCCCTCCGGCTCGCTGGCCAGCAGCTCGGGCGCCGGGACGCCTGCCGCACCCGCGCCGACCAGACGGAGGGCCAGCGCCTCGTTGCCGGGGATCTCCGGCTCCTCGCGGACCCAGTCGAGCACGTACCGGCGGAGCACCAGGCGGTCACGCGGCGGCGCTGCGGTGGTCGTCACCAGGTGGATCGCCGAGGACGTCCCCCCGAGCAGCGCACGCTGGTCCAGCACCGAGGCGCCGACGACGTCCTCGACCCAGGCGATCGCCTCGGCCGGCGCCGGCGCGGTCAGCGCCACCCGGAGGTCCGGTGCCAGGTCGTAGCCGTAGATCGTCCGCTCGTCCTCCGCCACGGCTCCAGTCTGGACGTGGTCAGGAACGCGTCCGCGCCACCGCGTCCGACGAGACGAAGCTCAGCCGCGCCGACGGTGCCGCGACCCGCAGCGCGTCGGCGATCGTCTCCGGCAGTGGGCAGCCCTCGACGGCGACCAGCACCGTCCCGTCCACGCCGGCGTGCCGGGTGACCGGCCGGCGGTGCGTGCCCAGGCAGTAGCTGGCCCGGGCGGCCTCGAGCTCGCTGGCCACGGCGTAGACGTGTGTCACGTCGACGAAGCTAGGCGCCCGGCGTGACCGTCGGGTGAACACCGGACCACCCCGGCCTGCACGCGGGACGAACCCGGTGCGAGCCTCAGCCTGCGGCCGGGAGCGGCTGGTTGAGGAACCAGCGGTGGCCGAACGGGTCCCGGAACACGGCGACCCGACCGACCCCCGGAGTGTCCTCCGGCCCGCGGGCCAGCGTCTGCCCGGACGCCACCACCCGCGCGGCGACCAGGTCGACGTCGTCGACGCCGAGGTGCAGGGTGACGCACGCCCCGCGCCGCGGATCGGGCGGGGCGACGTCGGCGGAGGCGAACGCGTCGGACATCATCCAGCGCGCTCCGCCGACGGAGAGCTCGCAGTGGCCGACCGCGCCGTCGTCCATCACGATCGGCTCGACGGTCAGCTCGGCACCGAGCACGTCGCGGTACCAGTCGATCGCGGCGCGCGAGTCGTTGACGCAGATGTACGGAGTCAGTTCGCTCATCGGTCCTCCTCGAGGTGGTGCGGTTCGGGCAGCGGCGTCTGGAACGACCAGAGGTGGCCCTCCGGGTCGAGGACGCTGTATTCGCGGTAGCCGTAGGCCTGGTCGGTCGGCGGCTGGGTGATCACCGCACCGGCCGCGACGGCACGGGCGTGGTGGGTGTCGACGTCGTCGACGTGGACGGCGAGCGCGGCGGTGCAGAACCCGTTCAGGGCGAGCGGCGGCACCAGCCGGTGCTCGGGGGCCTCGCGGTGCAGCCAGATCACGCCGTCGCCGGCGAAGACCTCGGCGTGGACGACCTGTCCGTCGTGACGGCTGACCGGCCCGGGAGCGAGCCCGAACACCTCGATCAGCCAGGAGTGGGCCGCGGCGAGGTCGCGATAGGCCAGCAGGGTGATCCGGCGGGTCGGCGTCGCCTCGTCGCCGCCCAGGCCGGACAGCAGATCGAGCAGCGCCTCGTCGCTCGGCGCCGTACCGTCGAGCAAGCGGTCCTCGACTGCCCTGACCCGCTCGCGCTGGCGGGCCAGCTCGGCGAGCCGGGCGTCGAGCTCGGCCAGGTGCCGGCGGGTGAGCGACCGCAGGTCGGCGGCGTCCGGATCGAGATCCCCGAGCCGGGTGCCGAGCCGGCGGAGCAGCCGGATCCGGTAGAGCCGGTCGAGGACAGCGTGGCTGTAGCGCCGACGACCGCCGTCGTCCCGCGCCGGTGCGAGCAGCCCGAGCTCCTCGTAGTAGCGCAGCGTGCGCTCGGTGACGCCGGTCCGGGCGGCGACCTCGCCGATCATGAGCTCCACGACGACGACGCTAGGACCTGACGCGACGTGAGGAGCAAGCATCGGTTCAGCCGGGCTCCGCGGCGTCATCCTGGAACGACGCGAGCTGGGCGAGTCGCGAGCGATCCGTGGACGGCTCCTCGTGCGCAGGTTTCGCCGTGGCAGAGAGGTGTCGAGCCCGCAACTCGTCCATCACCTCCTCGATCAGGGCGGGTCCACCGTCGCGGAGGAACTGCTGGCGCGCGCGGAGCCGTTCACGGCAGGGTCGCCAGGCGATTCCCCAGTCCCCCAGAGCCACGATGATCGGCAGCGTCTGGATCCCCGCCTCGGTGAGGCTGTAGCGCGCACGCTGCCCACGCGCTGCCGTGCCCCGGCTGAGCAGTCCGGCCTCGACCAGGCGGACGAGTCGGTCGGAGAGGATGTTGGTGGCGATGCCCTCGGCGGACCCTGCCAACAGCGCACGGAAGTAACGACGGTCGTCGAACATCACGTCCCGCAGCACGAGCAGTGTCCAGCGATCACCGAACAATTCGACGGCGGCGTTGATCGGGCAGCCCGACCGAGCATCCACGGTTTCTCCTTGACAGCCGATTCGCCCTCACTATAGTGATTGCAAATTGCAAGCACTAGGAGGAGCCAGTGGGTCGGTTCGTCTACTGGATGAACGTGTCGCTGGACCTGCGGATCGAACAGGTCCCGGGTGATCACGGTGCCGGCGAATGGCTGCGCATCGACGAGGAGCTGCACCGGGAGTTCAACGCCCGTGCACAGAGCCTCGCGATCATGGTTCAGGGCAGGGTCGTCTACGAGATCATGGAGCAGTACTGGCCCCGGGCGATCGACGACGAGTCACTCCCCGACGTGCTGCGCGAGTACGGCGCCATCTGGACGTCGAAGCCCAAGGTGCTGCTGAGCCGCTCGCGCCGGGAGGCGGGCCACAACACCCGCGTTGTCGGCGGGGAGGAGGCGATCGGCCGGCTCGCCAGCCTCCGCGCCGAGACCGAGGGAGACATCGGGGTCGGAGGCGCGGACGTCGCCACCCAGCTGCTTCGCGCCGATCTGCTCGACGAGCTGATGCTCTTCGTCCACCCGGCTGTGCTCGGCTTCGGACGGCCCCTGTTCGACGGCGATCTCGACCCGCTCGACCTCGACCTGCTCGAGCTGAAGTCCTTCGGATCGGGCGTGGTCATGCAGCGCTACGCGGTCCGCCCGCTGCTGCGGAGGGCCGACCGGTGAACGGCGCGACTCTGATCAGGATCAGGCCGGTCCAGGTTGCGGACCTGCTCGCGGGCGACGAGCGGATGCCGGTCATCGTCCACGTCATCGAACACCCGGCTGCGACGATCCTCGTGGACACCGGCGTGACCCAGCTGCATCCCTTGGTCGCCGACATGGACCCGCGGCTGCATGCGGTGGCGCCGGACGACCTCGATCCCGACGCCATCGACATCGTCGTCAACACCCACCTGCACTGGGACCACTGCGGTGGGAACCATCTCTTCGCCGGCAAGCCGATCTACGTCCAGCGCCGCGAGCTCGACGACGCCCTGGCCGGTGACGACTACACGATCCGTGCCTGGGTCGAGGCACCCGGAGTCGAGTACGTGCCGGTCGACGGCGACGTCGAGCTGTTTCCGGGGCTGCGGTTGCTGGCTGCACCCGGCCACACCGACGGGTCGCAGATCGTCCTGGTTGAGGACAGCGGAGGTCCGGTCGTGGTCGTCGGAGACCTCGCGATCACCTCGCATGACCTCGACGCACCGCGGACACCCGGACAACGACGGGTCCGTGATCTTCGGCCGAAGCTGGCCTGGTTGGCGCACCAGCGCGAGCCGTGGCGACCGCCTTGCGACGCCCGGGGTTGACGCGGGGTGGACGGCATCGGCGCGGGTCAGCCCGGATCGACGTCCCGCGTCACCAGCCATCGGTGCTTGCCGATCAGCCGGTCTCGGGTGAAGCCGTGCCGCTCGAAGGTCGACAGCGCGCCGTGGAACAGGAAGCCGGCCGGGACGGCGTCGGCAGGCTCGGGGTAGCCCTCCACCCGCCCGCCGCCCATGGCGGCGATCAGCTGCAGCGCCCCCGCGAGCGCGTCCGTCGCCACTCCCTGCCGGCGGTGGCCGGCGCGGACGTAGTTGCAGCCGATCCGCCAGTCGGGCGCGACGGCGGGCTGCTGCTTGTCGTACTCCCTCCGGTTCTTGATCCGGACGATTTCGGCCGGCGACCCGAACTGGCACCAACCGACGCAGAGCTCGCCGTCGAAGACCAGCGCAGCGTGGGTGCTGCCGTCGAGCACGCGCTCGTGCTTGCGCTCGCGATTCGCCTGAGCACTGCGGGTGAGTCCTTCGGCGTGCATCCCCAAGCAGTAGCACCCGCTGGGATATCCGTTGCTGCTGGCGCACAGCTCGTCGAACGCCTCCCACGTCGACGGGTCGAGCGCCCGCACCGTCCGGCCGTCCTGCACGACTGCCTCCCATGATCAACTCGGGGACGAGGACCTGTCGCCGGCGAGGAGGACCGGCACGGCTCCCACCGTAGGGGTCGGCACTGACGTCGGCACCGGATTCGCACCGTCGGGCCACGACGCGGTTGGTGGAGTCCCAGGCTCCGCCCGTGAGCGGAGCCGACCGGGTGATCAGCGCGGGAGCCGCGGTCCTGATCCTGACGATCGGGATCGTCGTCTTCGTCTCGACGAGGACCGGCAGCGCACCGTTCCGCGGCACGACACCGCTCCTGTCGGACGCCGTCGTCGCGATCGAGCTGGCGGTCCTCCCCTGGGCGTACCGCGCCGGGATTCGGCTGTGGGGGCTGTTGGCCCCGGTGTCCGCGGCCACCGTGGTCGTCGTCGGCGCCCGGCTCGATCTGCTCACCCATCGGCTACCCGTGGCCGACCGCATCCTCTCGGTCTCGACGGTCGGCATCCAGCTCGGCCTGCTCGTCGCGTTGATCGTCCTGGCCCGCCGTCAGCGGCCGAAGGTCCGGGACGACGCGACGACCGACTAGTCAGCCCGAGGACGCACTCTCGTCGACTCCGCGGACGGTGAACCGCGCGGTCCCGGGCGTCGGATCCCGCAGTGTGCGGGGTCAGGAGGTCCTAGCATCGATTCTCGTGCGGCCCCAGGACGAGCAACTCCTCGCCACGGCGCGCGACTGGTTCGACCGCGATGATCAGGTCGAGCACTACCGCGCCGAAGCCGCCCACGGTCCAACGCCTCTCGAGTCGAGAGTGCTGAACAGGTTCCCGGCACCTCCCGCCGATGTCCTCGACGTCGGATGTGGCGCCGGACGCATCGCCGTACCGCTCGCCCGCCAGGGGTATCGGGTCACCGGCACCGACGTCAGTCGCCGGATGCTCGACGAAGCCCGGGCCTGGGCAACAGCGGCGGGCACCCGTGTGAGCCTGGTCCAGGTGTCGGGTACAGAGATGCCCTTCACCGCAGCCTCGTTCGACGCCATCCTGTCCTGCAAGCAATACGGCTACCTGCCGGGAGCGGACCTGCGGAAGAACTACCTGACGAGGTTGTGGGAGCTGCTGCGCCCCGGCGGGATCCTGGCGCTCACCTCGCACGTCGTCTCGTCGGAGGCAGAGGCGCGGGCCGCACTCGACGGAGACGCCGAACACCGCGCGGCCGCGGCGCGGTTCGACGCGTTGGAACCTCTGGACACCTTCAGTGCCGGGGCTGGCTTCGTCCACTGGTTCACCCGCGACCAGCTCCTCGACGAGATCGCCGTCCTGGCCGAACCTGAGGTGCTCGAGAGCGACGGCTTGCAACTCGGCTTCGTTCTCCGTCGCTGAGGTCCCGCGACGAAAGCCTTCAGGAGACGCGGAAGACCGGCCAACCGATCTCGGTGCGCCACGCCTCGGGGTCCTCGGCGTCCGCGGGGCCGACCAGATAGCGCTCGCGCACCGGCCCGGCCACGGACATCGCGTTCTCGATAACCCAGGTGCCGAACTGCCCGTAGGTCACCTCGACCCCGTCGTGCTCGCCGACGTGGGTGGTCACCGCCAGCTCGACCGCGGGCAGGGTGACCGGGTGGACGCGTCCGGTGCGGGGCGGCGCGTCGGTCGGCAGATAGACGAGCGCCCGTCCGCGTTCCTGCTCGAACAGCGCGTTCTCGAAGGTCCCCCCGGGCGGGCCGGTGACCGCCGTGCCGACGGCGGCTCCGAGCTCGGCCATCGCGCCCGCGAACCAGGACGCCACGTCACCGTGTCGCACCACCGCCTCGACCGCCGCCACCGTCCGGGCGGGTTCGGCGCGGAGCTCCACCGCGATCGGTGCGGGGTCGGGTCGCAGCAGCCGACGCAGCGAGACGACGGCGGCCCGCGTGCGGTCCAGCTCGGCCTCCAGCCGTTGCAGATGGTCGGCGACCAGCCCGGCGCGGACCTCCGGATCCGG
This sequence comes from Microlunatus kandeliicorticis, assembly GCF_014137855.1. Lineage (GTDB taxonomy): Bacteria > Actinomycetota > Actinomycetes > Propionibacteriales > Propionibacteriaceae > Microlunatus > Microlunatus kandeliicorticis. The sequence goes on along the minus strand of NZ_JACGWT010000001.1, from coordinate 124,768 downwards.
CGTGCGGAGGATCCGCTGCACGTCGCCGAGCGGGACGTCGAGCTCGCGCAGCCGGTGGATCACCTGTGCGGTGGGGATCTGGTCGAGGCTGTAGTAGCGGTAGCCGGTGGCCTCGTCCACCACGGCCGGCTCGAGCAGGGCGCCCTCGTGGTAGCGCCGCAGCGTCCGCACGCTCAGCTGGGTCAGCCGCGAGAACTCACCGATGGTCAGCACCTCTGCAGTCTGGACGTTCCCCCCGGGGGAGAGTCCAACGCTTGACCCTCTGTCGCGGCGAGGCCACACGCTCCTCGCATGACCCACACCGACCGTCCGACCGATCCGATCCCGACCCCGCTGCGCGACTTCCTCGCCGCCTCGATCGTCCACGACGCCGACACGGCGATGCGGTTCGTCGCCGACGACGCCGTCGTCGTCGATCAGGGCGAGACCTTCCGCGGCCACGACGACATCCACGCGTTCCTCCGCGACGCCGGCGCCGAGTTCAGCTACACCACCGAGCAGATCGGCTCCCGCCGCATCGACGACACCCACTGGGTGGTCACCCTGCGGCTCGAGGGGACGTTCCCGGGCGGCCTCGCCGACCTCGACTACCGGTTCACGCTGCGCGACGACCGCATCGCCGAGCTCGTGATCGCCAATCACGAGGCCTGATCCGCACCACCGCCTGCACCACCCACACCTGCAACACACACGGAGGAGAGAACAGTGACGAACGCAGACCCGGACCGTCTCGACGGCCGCAGAGCCCTGGTCACCGGCGGCACCAAAGGGGCCGGCGAGGCCGTCGCCCACCGGCTGCGTGAGCTGGGGGCCGACGTCTGGGTGTCGGCCCGCACGATGCCGGCGGGCTACCCGCACCCCGACCGGTTCGTCGCGGCCGACACCTCGACGCTGGCCGGGGCCGAGTCCGTCGCCACCCGCATCGCCGACGAGGGCGGCGGCGCCCTCGACGTCCTCGTGCACGTCGTCGGTGGCTCCTCGACGCCGCCGGGCGGCTTCGCAGCCGCGACCGAGGAGCACTGGCTGACCGAGCTCCACCTCAACCTGCTCGGCGCGGTCCGGCTCGACCGGGCCCTGCTGCCCGCCATGGTCGCGGCCGGGTCGGGGGTCGTGGTCCACGTCGGCTCGATCCAGCGCCAGCAGCCGCTGCACGAGGCGACCCTGCCGTACGCCGCCGCGAAGGCCGCCCTGCGGACGTACAGCAAGGGTCTGGCCAACGAGCTCGCCCCGCGCGGCGTCCGGGTCAACACGGTCAGCCCCGGTGGGATCCAGACCCTGGGCTACGAGCAGTTTGTCGACCGGATCGCCGAGGGCAACGGCCTCACCCGCGACCAGGCCCGGCAGACGATCTTCGACTCCCTCGGCGGGGTGCCGCTCGGACGCTTCGCGACCACCCAGGAGATCGCCGACCTGATCGGCTTCCTGGTGTCGGACCGGGCCGGCGCGATCGTCGGTGCCGAGTACGTGATCGACGGCGGGACGGTCCCCACGGTGTGAGAACGCGGCCGGGGCCGGGCGCCCGGCGGCGTCAGTGCGACCCGAAGCAGAACGGGTGCCCGGCCGGACTGGCCCAGACGGCGAACCGCTCGTCGCCGTCGGGGTTGTCCGCAGGAGCGCGGACCGACTGCAGCTGACGGCCGCCGAACTCGAGCGCGCGCCGGCCCGCGGCCTCGAGGTCGTCGACGTGCAGGTCGAGGTGGACCTGCTGCTGCTGCGGGCCGTCGGGCCACTGCGGCGGGACGTGGTTCGGCGCCTGCTGGACGCCCATGATCCACTCCCCGTCGACGACGATGCTGTGCCAGTCGTCGTCGCGGTGCACGGTGCCACCCAGCAGTCCGGCCCAGAAGCTGCTCTCCCGTTCGACGTCCGCGGCGTCGAACACGGTGATGCGTCGGATGATCTTCATCGCACCCTCCTCGAAGCTGATCGGGTTCTGTCTACCACCGTGGCCCCGGACGGACTCGACCCGCGCCGGTCAGTCCAGGAAGGCGCGGACCAGGGCTTTGGTGGTCCGCGCCAGCAGCTCGTCGGGCGCCGAGGGACCCGCACCCTCGCGGAAGGCCGCGGCGAGCTGCGGGTGGGTCGGGGCCGCGGCGACCAGCGCCTCGAGCGTGCGCGGTGCCGCGGCGCCGCCCGACCGGGCGAACAGTGTCGCGATGCCGGTGAGCACGCCCAGCAGCTCGAGCTTGCGCGACGAGGGGGCCGTCGTGTCGTCCATGATCACCAGGCCCTGTTCGAGCACCGCGATCGCCCGGGCGCCCGGACGGATCCCGGGCAGGGTGTCCATCAGCCAGGGATGGGCACGCAGGACGTCGATCTGGGCCCGCACCAGCGCGAGCAGGTCCGCGGCCAGCTCCCCGGTCACCGGCGGGAGGGCGAGGTCGTCCATGGCGCGGTCCGCGGCGGCCTCGACCAGGGCGTCCTTCGAGGGGTGATAGCGGTAGAGCGCCGCGGGCGCCAGCCCCAGCCGCCCCGCCACCGACCGGACGGTGACCGCGTCGAGACCGGCGGCGTCGGCCAGGCGCACGGCCGCATCGGCGATCTCGCCCGGCGTCCGCGACCGGGCCGGCCCGCGCGTCCCCCGACGCTCGTCACGCTGGCGATCCGGCACTCCCGCAGTCTAAACTGCGAACACTGTTCACAGTAGGAGGCGCAGTGGACGAGATCAGCGTTCCGGACGGTCGCGGCGGCGGGTTCCGGGTGCGGTCGACAGGCCAGGGCCCGGGCGTGGTCGTGCTCCACGGCGGCGGTATCGACTCCCGCGAGTACGAGCGCCTCGCGCGGGTGCTCGGCGAGCGGTGCACCGTCCACCTCTACGACCGTCGAGGCCGTCCCGGGGCACCGCCCTACCTCTCCGACCACACGCACACGGTCGAGACCGACGTCGACGACCTCGCGCACGTGCTCGAGGGCACCGGGGCGCGCCGGCTGCTCGGCCACTCGGGCGGGGCCTTCGTCGCCCTGCGCGCCGGACTGCGGCTCCCGGTCGAACGGATCGCCGTCTACGACCCGGGGGTCTCCGTCGACGGATCGGTCGCGAGCGCCTGGCTCGAGCCGTTCCGCGAGGCCGTCCGGCGTGGCGACACCCCGCGGGCGATGGCGCTGATGGGCGCCGGGGCCGACCCGGACGGCGCCGCCGCCCGGCTGCCGTTCGCCGTCCAGCTGCTGATGTGCCGGCTGCTGCTCCGCGCCGGGGTGGGAAGACGGATCGCCGAGCAACTGCCGACCGTGGCGACCGAGGTCGGACAGATCGTCGCGCACGACGGACCAGCGACCGACTACGCCGCGATCAGTGCGCCGACCCTGCTGGCCGCCGGCGCGCGCAGCGCCCGGTACTTCGGCACGGTCTGCGCTGCCCTCGCCGCCGCAATGCCGGATGCCGTCAGCGTCCGGATCCCCCGCGGGACCCACAACGCGTTGAACGTCGCCCGCCCCGGCGTCGTCGCACCGTTCGCCGACTTCCTGACGGGCTGACCAGGCGACGGGGCAACCGGGCGACCGGGCGACCGGGCGACCGGGCGACAGCGCGGGCCGACGCGGTAGCGCAGGTGGAGGACGTCCCGACCCGGCACCGCTTCGGTCAGCTGCAGACGTCCGGACTCGGGCTCGGCGGCGAACAGCCGCTTCCCTGCGCCCAGGACGATCGGCACCAGGGTGATCAGGTAGCGATCGACCAGCCCGGCGGCGTGCAGAGCCTGCACCGAGGACGCGCCGTGGACCAGGGCGTCCCGGTCGCCGGCCGCCGCCTTGGCGCGCGCGGCGGCGTCGGCCGGATCGCTGACGTAGTGCACCAAGCCCTGCACGGGTGTCGCCGGCGGGGTCCTCGTCAGCACGAACACGGGCACGCCGTCGTGATGATCACCACCCCACTCCCCGGCCCAGGCGGAGGTGTGGTGACCGGTGAGCACCGCGCCGGTGGCCAGCAGTTCGTCGAAGATCGCGGCGTCGGCACCGCCGGCCGGACGGTGCGTGGTCGGGTCGGCGTCGCCGGGAGCGAGCCAGGCGTGCAGCGCCTTGCCGCCGACCCCGAGACCGGCCCCGGAGCCGTCGCCGGGCGCGGCGACGAAGCCGTCCAGGGACATGGACATGACGACGACCAGATCACTCACGACTGCTCCTGCGGAGGGTTCGGCGACGGGCACTCACCGTGGTGGACCCTCGGGACAAGCCGGAGTCATCGGTCGGGCCAGCAGTCGCTCCAGTCAGGTCAGCAGTCAGGCCAAACAGTCAGGCCAAATAGTCAGGTCAGCGGGAGCGCCCCCGCCTGGGTCAACATGCCCAGCTGGTCGATGACGCCCCAGTGCTCGGCCAGCCGGTCGCCTCGTGCTCGGTACCAGTGCATCGCGGGCACCGCGAACGGGCGCCCGGTGGCGGGGATCCCGAGCAGCGGCGCGGTGTAGCTGCCGCGGGCGATCGTGTGGACGACCGCGTCGTCGCCCGAAGCGATCACGCCGACGACCTGGTAGGCGATGCCGAGCTGCTCGCCGACGAAGCGCAGGGTCGCGACGTACCCGTCGGCGCCCGTCGACGCGCCGGGAGGAGCGCCGTGATCGACGAAGTCCTCGGTCACGACGTCACGAAGCCGGTCATAGGCCCGCGTCGCCAGGATCTCCTCGACCTCGCGCGCCGCGCGTTCGACACTGAGCACCGTGACCTCCCGATACATTGGAATCTCGTTCAATTAGATTGAACTTGGTTCCAGCAAATGTCAAGGGGCAGCGTGGCGGAACGTCGGTACAACAGTGAGAGCCGAGCACGGCAGTCGGACGCGGCGCGACGGCGTGTCCTCGAGTCGGCTGATGCGTTGTTCCGCTCCCAGGGCTATCTCGGGACGACGCTGGCCGACGTAGCCAGCTCCGCCGGCGTCAGCGTCCAGACGGTGTACAACCTCGTCGGCGGCAAGCCGGCGCTGCTCAAGGCGGTCTACGACCGGTCGGTGGCCGGCGATGACGCCGAGGTCCCGATGGCGCAGCGGCCGATCATCCAGGCGATGACCAGCGCGCCGGACGCCCGCACCGCACTCGGGCTCTATGCGCAGCTCGCCCGCCAGATCGGCGAACGCACCGCGGCCATCATCAGCGTGATTCTCGCGCAGGCGGCCGCCGGCGACCCCCTGCTGACCGAGCTCGCCGACACCGTCGAACGGGAACGCGGGTTCGGGACCACGGCGACCGCGCACCACCTCGCGGCCACCTTCGGCCTCCGTCCGGAGCTGGACGAGACAGCGGCGGCCGACGTGCTCTGGGTGCTCACCGCCCCCGAGGTCGCCGATCGGCTCGTGCGGCGGCGCGGCTGGAGCTGGGACGCCTACGAGCACTGGCTCGCCCGGACGATGACCGACGCGCTGATCGGCCCGGATCGAGCCGGCTGAATCCCTGAAGCCACCTGGTCGACAGCACCCGAGCCTGCGAGAGGTGTGGTGACCGCGAGCGGTCCTCCGAGCGGGCCAGGTCAGCGTCGACGAGCCGCAGGGGCGAGTGCCGGGTTGTCGAAGGAGTTGTCGACGGGATTGACCGTGGTGCCGGGGGCCACGATCTGGTCGATCCGGTCGAGAACGTCGGGCTCGAGGACGACGTCGGCGGCCGCCAGTTGCCCTTCGAGCTGCTCCAGCGTCCGGGGTCCGATGATCGCCGAGGTGATCGCCGGATGGGTGAGGACGAAGGCGATGGCGAGTTGGATGAGGGTCAGCCCGCAGGCGTCGGCGAGCTGGGCGAGTTCCTCGACCGCATCGAGTTTCCGCTGGTTGGCGGGTTGCGAGAGGTCGAAACGCTGCGGGAGCCGGCTGGCGCGCGACGACTCCTGCTGGCCGGCGTCCTTGCGCCAGCGTCCGGAGAGCCAGCCCCCGGTCAGTGGGCTGTAGGAGAGCACGCCCATCCCGTGCCTCTGGCAGGTCGGCAGGATGTCGTCCTCGACCCGTCGGACGAGGATCGAGTAGGCGGGCTGCTCGGTCAGGAAGCGCTGCAGGCCGCGTTCGCGGGCCACCCACTGCGCTTCGACGATCTGGCTCGCCGGGAACGTCGAGGCGCCGAGGTAGCGGATCTTGCCCTGGTGGACGAGGTCGGTGAGGGCGCCGAGGGTCTCCTCGATGTCGGTGTCGGTACGGGGCCGGTGCACCTGGTAGAGGTCGATGTAGTCGGTGCGGAGCCGACGGAGTGAGTCCTCGACGGCCCGGATGATCCAGCGGCGGGAACTGCCCTGCCGGTTGGGATCGTCGCCCATCGCGCCGTGGAACTTGGTCGCCAGGATGATGTCGTCGCGACGGCCCTCGATGGCTTTGCCGACGATCTCCTCGGATTCGCCCTGGGCGTAGACGTCGGCGGTGTCGATGATGTTGATCCCGGCGTCAAGGGCGGTGTGGATGATGCGGATGGACTCGTCGTGATGCGGGTTGCCCCAGGCACCGAACATCATGGCGCCGAGGCAGAACCGGCTGACGGAGACGCCGCTGCGTCCGAGCATGTTGTGGCGCATGTTGTGCTCCTTGTTCTCGATGGGTCGGTTGGGTCAGGGTGTGACGTCGGGGCGTGCGTGGATGCGAAGACTGCTGAGCGCCGCGAGGAGCAGGAGCGCGGCGGCGATGCCGAGGCTGAGACGCAGCCCGAAAACCACCCGGCCCGGATCGGCGATGAGCGCGCCGAAGACGGCGATGGCGACGGCCCCACCCACCTGTCGGAAGGTGTTGAACACCGCAGAGGCCGTTCCGGCCTGGCGGGCGGGCACACCGTCGAGGACGACGCCGGTGACCGAGGGCATGGCCAGCGCACCACCGGCCCCGACCGGGACGAGACAGGCAGCGATCGCGAGCGGTTGCCCCAGCGGAGCGATGATCAGCATCGCCGCCAGGCCGACCGCCATGGCGACCAAGCCGGACACGACGGGCAGCCGGGCGCCGTAGCGGTTGGTCACCGGCCCGGAGGCCAGGTTGCCGGCGATCGCGAAGAACGCTGCCGGCAGGAACACCAGACCGGCGCGGAGCGGGGGCAGCCGGAGCTGCTGCTGGAGGAAGAGGCTGACCACGAAGACGTTGCCGTAGTTGCCGATCATGAACGCGAACCCGACCGGCAGGGCCAGCCGCACCCCGCGGGCCCGGAAGAGACCGAGCGGCATCATCGGGTGGCGGACCCGGGACTGGACCAGCAGAAAACCGATCAGCGCCACGACTGCGGGCACCAGCGCCGCCAGCACCGGCCACGAACCGAACCCCGAGTGCCCACCCTCGATCAGGCCGTAGACCAGGGTGGCCAGTCCGAGGACGGCGAGGCCCTGACCGGCCCAGTCGAAGGGGGCCGGCTGCGTCGGCGAGGAGCCGACCGCCCGGAGGAAGATCAGCATGCCGACGCAGACCGGCAGGTTGATGGTGAAGACCCATCGCCAGTCGACGGTGGTCAGCAACCCGCCCAACGGCTGACCGATCAGGCCCGCCACGGCGCCGCCGACCGCCCACACGCCGAGCGCCCTGGCGCGTCGCGCCGGGTCGGGAAAGGCCTCCCGGACCAGCGCCATCGAGGCGGGCAGCATGATCGCTGCTCCGGCACCCTGGACACAACGTGCGGCGATGAGCACGGCGGCGCTCGGGGCGAAAGCGCAGGCCGCCGACGTGACGGTGAAGATCGTGATGCCCAGGGTCATGGCCCTCTTGGCGCCGATCCGGTCGGACAGGTTCCCGGCGAACAGCAACAGGGCGGCGAAGAGCAGGGTGTAGCCGTCGATGATCCACTGCTGGCCCACGGTGCCGCCGCCCAGCTCGGCCCGGATCCGGGCCAGCGCCACGTTCACGATGGAGATGTCCAGCGTGATCAGGAAGAACCCCATCGAGGCGACCGCGATCACGACCCGCGCCCGTGGCCCGTTCGGCGACCTGACGACCGGAGGCGCCAGGCGGCTGCCGGTGCGGACGGACATCGCGTCTCTCCTCCTGGTCATAAACGGAGCCAACGCCTCCGCTTCCGCGCCGACGCTACCACAGAAACGGAGAAGCGGTCTCCGGATCGGCTACAGTCGAGGCATGGCCGGAGGCGCAGCAGCACAGGGACCGCGCACCCTGCGACGCGACGCCGCGCAGAACCGGCGCCGTCTGCTGGCCGCCGCTCGCGAGCTGCTGGCGGACCAGGGCTTCGACGTCACCCTCGACGACATCGCCCGGCACGCCGGCCTCGGCGTGGGCACCGCCTACCGTCGGTTCGCCAACAAGGGCGAGCTGCTCGACGCCCTCTTCGCCGAGCAGACCATCGAACTGGCCGCTGCCGCAGACGCCGGCCTCGCGGATCCGGATCCCTGGCAGGGTCTGGTCGGCTATCTGGAGACCTCGCTCGCGCTGCAGCTCCGCGACAAGGGTCTTGCGCAGATCGTGAGCGGAGACCGGATCAGCCAGGAGCAACACGACTGGAACCGCGAGGTCACTGCCCCCAAGAACCGCGCTCTCGTCGCGCGGGCCCAGGAGGCAGGTCAGCTGCGGAGCGACGTCACCGGCACCGATCTGACCTTCATCCAGATCGGGCTCAACGCCATCATGACGCGATCCCGGGACGCCCATCCCGAGCTCTACCGCCGGTATCTCCACCTCATGCTGGACGGCCTGCGCGCCCACCCGGGGCCCGCGACACCGCTGCCGGTCGGGCCGCTGACGAGCGACCAGACTCACGCGGTGATGGCACCCACGAGGCCGCGAACGTCGGGAAGGGTCGGCGAGATCCAGCGGGGCGGCACTCGGTAGGCCCCGTGGGACTCGAACCCACAACCCGCGGATTAAAAGTCCGCTGCTCTGCCAGTTGAGCTAGAGGCCCGCGAGCCGGACGGCCGGACGCGCCCCCAACCTACCGGTCCGCCCGAACCGCGGGCGAGCGCCGACCGCGACCGGTCAGCGGTCGACGGCCGCCAGCCACGCTCCCGCGGCGGCGCGCTGCTCGGCCCGCCTCGAGAAGGTGAAGGTGAACGGCCGGCTGTCCGGTTGGCACGTCGTGGCCGACCGCTTCGCCGTCGGCGCCACCAGATAACTGGTCACCTGGGCGTCGGTGCAGGCGCTCTGGCCGAGGGTGGTGTGACCCCACCCGTCGAGGGTGATCACCGTGGCCTTCGGGAACAGCGAGGCGAACGGCTTGGTGCTGGCGTAGGGCGTCGCCGGGTCGTGACGCGTCCCGAGCACCAGCACCGGCGTCCGGGTCGTCTGCTTCCAGCCGCCGCGGTAGGCGTCGCGGTCGACGACGCCGTCACGCTGCAGATACCAGCAGGGCAGGTCCTCCCAGGTCCGGTAGCGCCCGAACTCCGGGTGGTTCGCGTCCGAGCGGTCGGCGGCCGCCGGGTAGACCCGCGGGTTCGGGGTCACCGTGTCGACGCAGCTGCTGCCCAGCGCGCCACCGATCGACGGGTAGTCCTGACCTCGCCGGACCGTCGCCAGGTAATCGCTCCCCCGCTGCAGCACCGCGGTGGGCAGCGGGCGGACCCGCGCGCTGGACGGCTCGAGCGCCCGGGCGACGCTGGTCATGAAGTCGGCCAGGTCGAGCCAGTTGGTCGGGGTGTACAGGCCGTTGTAGATCGTCCCCACCGCGAGCTGGTAGTCGACGCTGACCGTCTGCGCCCCCGGCACCCGGTAGACCGCCGGACGCTGCTTGAGCCGGTCGAACATCGTCCGGGCCACCGTGGACGGCTGACCGAGCTGCGCGAACGAGCAGACGTCCGGGCCCGCCTGGGCGCACAGCGTCAGGAACTGCCCGAACACCTCCGCCCCGCCGCGGTCCTGACCGATCCGGATCCCGGCCGGCACGTTGCGGTAGCGCGCGTCGCGCCCGACGTAGACCCGCGGGTCGAGGGTGCCGTCGAGCACCATCGCGCGAATCTTCCCGGGGAACAGCTTGGCGTAGGTCGCGCCGAGGAACGTGCCGTAGGAGTAGCCGGCGTAGTTCAGCCGGGCGTCGCCGACGGCCCGGCGGAGCAGCTCCAGGTCGCGCGCGACGTTCGCGGTGGACATGTGTGAGAGCCGTCCCGGCGAGGTCGCGGCGCAGTGGGCGGCCAGCGACTTCGACTCGGCCGCGTAGCGCGGCTCGGCGCCCGGGTTGAGCGGGAACGGCAGCGTCGAGGAGAGCGCGCTGCTCTCCTCCACCGGGTCGCGGAAACACGTCGCCGGATTCGAGCGGTTCACCCCGCGCGGGTCGAACCCGACGATGTCGAACCGGTTGCGGACCGTCTGGCTGTAGACGGCCTGCGCGTTCTGCTGGACGAAGTCCACCCCGGACCCGCCGGGACCGCCCGGGTTGGTGAACAACGAGCCGATCCGCTCCGACGGCCTCGCCGCCGGCAACCGGGTGATCGCGATCTTCGTGGTCGCCCCCCGCGGCCTGTCGTAGTCGGTCGGGACGCGAACGGTCGCGCACTGGAAGGCCGGGTAGTCCGGTCCGCAACTCGCCCAGCTGATCTTCGGCACCGTCGGCGCCGGAGCCGCCGGCCGACCCGTCGTGGTGATCGTGACCGGCGGAACGGCCGGCGCCGCCTCGGCCGGCGCGGCAGTCAGCACCGGGACCGCCAGCGGCACGGACGAGACCAGGCCGAGCGCGGCGGCGGACCACCGACCGCGCGCACGGGACGGACGGCGTGCGGACGAGCGGGTCATGGCTTCCTTCGATCGGGGGACGCCGTGCCACGCGGCCGGAACGACGTCGGGGGCCGGCCGGGCCTGGCGGAATCACGACCCTAACGATCTCGTCCGCCGCGCGACAAGGTCCGGCGGTGTGCGTCGGGTGACGATTCGGCAACGGACCTACCAACCGCCCCGTCCCGGCGTGCTCGACGGTCGGCGCCGCTACATTGCGGACATGGAAGCACTGCGCGGTGTCCTGGGCCTGGTCCTGCTGCTCGGCATCGCGGTGCTGGCCTCCCGGCACCGGCGCGGCATCCGCTGGCGCACGGTGATCGTCGCGCTGCTGCTCCAGGTGATCTTCGCCTTCCTAGTGCTCCGCACCACCCCCGGCCGCGACGTGCTCAACTGGCTCTCGCGGCAGGTGGAGAAGCTGATCGGCTTCACCCAGTCGGGCACCGACTTCGTGTTCGGACCGCTGGCCAAGGTCGGCGCCCCCAGCGGGGTCGCCTTCGCCCTCCAGGTGCTGCCGGTGATCATCTTCCTCGGCGCGCTGATCTATCTGCTGCTCTATCTGCGGGTCATCCAGTTCGCCACGCACGTCATCGGCGGGGCGATCGGCAAGCTGCTCAAGGTCAGCAAGGTCGAGTCGATGTACGCCGCCGTGGTGGTCTTCCTCGGGCTGTCCGAGGCGCCGTTGTTGATCAGCCCCTATCTGAAGCGGCTGACCGCCTCGCAGACCTTCACCATCGTGGTCGCCGGCCTCACCGCGGCCTCCGGCTCGACACTGGTCGGCTACGCCCTGCTCGGTGCCCCGCTCCCCTACCTGCTCGCCGCCACCGTGATGAACGCCCCGGCCGCGCTGGTGATGGCCAAGATCATCTGGCCGGACACTGTCCGGGCCGAGGTGGAGGGCGTCCCCGCCGGCACACCCGAGGCGACCGGGGCGTCGGCCGATGCCGACGCCGAGGCAGCCCCGGCGAAGGCGAACAGTGGGAAGCGGGCGCGGCTCGAGGTCACCCGGGTCAGCCGGGCCGAGGCCGCGACGACCGCCGACGACTTCGACGTCCGCGACGTGCGCGACACCGAGTCGACCAACATCCTCGACGCGCTCGCCCGCGGCGCCCTGGCCGGCGGCAGGGTGGCCGTGACCATCGGCTGCCTGCTGATCGCCTTCGTCGCCCTGATCGCGCTGGCCAACGGGATCATCGGTGGGATCGCCGGGCTGTTCGGCGTCGAGGGCCTGACCTTCCAGAAACTGCTCGGCTACGCGATGGCCCCGGTGGCCTGGCTGCTCGGCGTGCCCTGGAGAGAGGCGGTCGAGGCCGGCCAGTTCATCGGCCTCAAGACCGTGCTCAACGAGTTCGTGGCCTACGGCGAGTTCGGCCCGCAGGTGTCGCGGCTGTCGCCGGTCACCGTGGTGGTGGTGACGTTCGCGCTCGCCGGGTTCGCCAACTTCGGCTCGATCGCCATCAGCATCGGCGCCCTCGGCAGCCTGCGCACCCAGATCCGCGGGTTCGTGGCCCGGGTCGGCGTCCGCGCCCTGCTCGCCGCCACCCTGGCAAACCTGGCCAACGCCGCCATCGCCGGGCTGGTCTTCGCCCGCTGACCACGGAGCCGACCCTCAGCCTCCCAGCGGCTCGTCCGAAAGTCGGGCGTCGTGGTCGGGAATGCCGGACCGTGGCACGCTGTTGGGCACCCTTGGCACCCGCCGCAACCGTCCGACAGATCCACCCGGGGAGGAGTCCGCATGGCGTCCGGCGCGCTCACCGAACAGACCCCGGTCGTCGCGCGGCCCGGGGTAGACTTCTGGCGGCGACTGCGACGCGACCGAGCCGCGGTGGCCGGCGGCGTCATCATCGTCGCGTTCGTGCTGATCGCCCTGCTGGCCCCGGTGCTCAGCGCGGTCTCAGGCAACAACCCCTACGACTACGACCTCGACGCCCTCGGCCCCAACACCGCGCCGAAGGGGTTCGGTGGCGGGATCAGTGCCCGGCACTGGTTCGGGGTCGAGCCGCTGACCGGCCGCGACCTCTTCTCCGTCGTCGTCTACGGCGCCCGGACCTCGCTGTTGGTCGGTATCACCGCCACCGTCGTCTCGGTGGCCCTCGGCGTGGTCATCGGCGTGGTCGCCGGCTACGTCGGCGGCTGGACCGACCGGATCGTCAGCCGGGTCACCGACGTGATCTTCGGCTTCCCGTCGCTGATCTTCATCATCGCGCTCGGCGCGATCGTCCCGGCCTCGTTCCCGAAGTCGTTCCTGATCGTGCTGGTGATCGGCTTCTTCGGCTGGCCGACCATCGCCCGAGTGGTGCGCGGCCAGACCCTGGCGCTCAAGGAGCGCAACTACGTCACCGCGGCCCGCGCCTCCGGCGCGGGCCCGCTGCACGTGATGGCCTCGGAGCTGCTGCCCAACCTGACCGCGACGATCATCGTCTTCGCCACCATCTCGATCCCCGGCAAGATCGGCGCGGAGGCGGCGCTGTCGTTCCTCGGCGTCGGCGTGCCGCCGCCCACCCCGGCCTGGGGCCGCTCGATCGGCGACGCGATCGCCTGGGTCGGCATCGACCCGATGTTCCTGGTCTTCCCCGGAGCCGCGCTGTTCCTGATCACCATGGCCTTCAACCTGTTCGGCGACGGCCTGCGGGACGTCCTCGACCCGCGCACGGGGCGGGCCCGATGACCTTCGCCCGTTTCGTCCTCAGCCGGTTGGCCGGCATGGTCATCGTGCTGCTGGCCATCGCGCTGATCAGCTATCTGATCTTCTACCTGCTCCCGGCCAACCCGGCGCAGCTGTCCTGCGGCCGTCCCTGCACCCCGGACCGGCTGGCCCAGGCCGAGGCGTTCATGGGGTTGGACAAGCCGTGGTGGGCACAGTTCCTCACCTTCCTCGGCGGCTTCTTCGTCGGCCGCACCTTCGGCGTCGGCGGCACCGCGATCCACTGCGACGCCCCCTGCTTCGGGTACTCGTTCCGGCTCAGCGAGTCGGTCACCCAGCTGATCGCCGAGCGCGCGCCGGTGACCTTCTCGATCGCCATCGGCGCGGCCGTCCTCTGGCTGCTGCTCGGGGTCAGCACCGGCGTGGCCTCCGCGCTGCGTCGGGGCAGCCTGATCGACCGGAGCCTGACCACGCTGTCGGTGGCCGGGGTCTCGGCGCCGGCCTACCTCGTCGGCCTGCTCGGGATCTTCCTGTTCGGCTTCACCCTCAACATGGTCCCGGTCGGCGGGTACGTGCCGCTCACCCAGAGTCCGGTCCAGTGGCTCTGGCACCTGATCCTGCCCTGGATCGTGCTGGCCTTGCTCAACGCCGCGATCTACACCCGGCTGACCCGCGGCGAGATGCTCGAGGTGATGGGCGAGGACTACATCCGCACCGCCCGCGCCAAGGGGCTGAGGGAGGGCCGGGTGGTCGGTCGGCACGCGCTCCGCAACGTGCTGATACCCGTCGCCACCGTCTTCGGCCTCGACCTCGGCAGTCTGCTCGGCGGCGCCATCCTCACCGAGAAGGTGTTCGCCATGCAGGGGCTCGGGTCCCTGCTGCTCGACGCCGTCGGCAACCTGGACCTCCAGGTGCTCGTCGGCGTCACCTTGTTCTCCGCGTTCCTGATCATCCTCGCCAACGTCGTCGTGGACATCAGCTACGGCCTGCTCGACCCCCGGGTCAAGGCCGGCGGCTGAGACCGACCACCGAAAGGGATCACCCCATGAAGAAACCGCCCCGCGCACTGCGGGTCCTCGGCGTCGTCGCCGCCGGCCTGCTGCTGGTGAGCGGCTGCAACGCCAACCCCAGCCAGTCGAGCAGCAACCAGACGACCGCTGCCACCAAGGGCGGGGACCTGACCATCCTCACCTCCTCGACCCAGCTCAACTTCGACCCGGCCAAGAGCCAGAGCCTGGCCATCACCAGCCTCGGCCTGGTGCTGCGCCGGCTGACCAGCTGGGAGACCAGCCCGAACGCGCCGACCAAGGTGATCCCGGACCTGGCCACCGACACCGGCCGGCCCAGCGACGGCGGGCGCACCTGGACCTACACGCTCAAGGACGGCCTCAAGTACGACGACGGCACCCCGATCACCAGCGAGGACATCAAGTACGGCGTCGAGCGCTCGTTCGCCCCGCAGCTGTCCGGCGGCCTGAGCTACCACAAGTCGCTGCTGGTCGGCGGCTCGAGCTACGGCGGGCCCTACGACGGCAAGCAGCTGTCGTCGATCGAGACCCCGAACGACAAGACGATCGTCTTCCACCTCAACGCGCCGTACGGGGACTGGCCGTGGATCGTCTCGATGGGTGCGTTCGCGCCGGTCCCGAAGGCCAAGGACACCAACCCCGCCACCTACGGCAACGACCCGGCGGCCTCCGGCCCGTACAAGATCGACAAGCTACAGCAGGGCGTCTCGCTCACCATGAGCCGCAACCCGAACTGGAGCCAGGCCACCGACCAGGCCCGCACCGCCGGTCCCGACACCATCACCTTCAAGATGGGTCAGGACGAGACGGTCCAGGCCCAGGCCCTGATCAGCGACTCGGGCGCCAACGCCACCTCCTTCGGCGCGGACTTCGTCCCCGCGGCGCAACTGGCCCAGGCCCAGGGCAACCCGCAGGTCGGCAACCGGCTGGTGACCTCGGCCGACGGCGCGCTCAACTTCCTCAGCATGAACACCCAGCGCGGCGCGCTCAAGAACGTCAAGGTCCGTCAGGCGTTCAACTACGCGATCGACCGCAAGGCCTTCATCACCGCCTCCGGCGGCTCGGTCTCGGGTGACCCGGCGACGACGTTGATCACGCCCGGCATCCCCGGTCGTCAGGTCTACGACGACTACCCGGCGGGGGACGACGGCGACGTGGCCAAGGCCAAGCAGCTGCTCAGCGAGTCGGGCCAGAGCAACCTGAAGCTCACCCTGCTCGTCTCGAACCAGCCGATCGCGCTGGCCCAGGCGCAGGCGATCCAGCAGGCGCTGCAGCGGATCGGCGGGGTGACCATCACCCTGCGTCCGCTCGACGACAACGCGCTGTCCAGCGCGGTGACCCAGGGCAACGGCGACTACGACCTCTACCTGGGCAGCTGGCAGCCGGACTTCCCCAGCGCGAACGGCAACATCCAGCCGCTGTTCGACTCGAGCCAGATCGGCAACGGCGGGTACAACACCTCGCGCTACGACAACGCCAAGGTCGACGCGCTGATCAAACAGGCCACCGGTGAGGTCGACCAGACCAAGGCGGAGGCGCTGTGGGCCGAGGCCGACAAGGCGATCATGGCCGACGCCCCGGTGGTGCCGCTGAGCTACGCGAAGAACTCGTTCCTGCACGGCTCGAAGGTGCAGAACTTCTTCATCGGCGAGTTCCCGGCCTACCCGAACTACCTCCGGGTGACGGTCAGCCGGTGACCGCGCCGACCCCGGGCCCGGCCCCGGCCCTTGCCGTCCACGACCTCCGGATCGCGTTCGCCCGTGAGGGCGCCGACACGCGACCGGGCGCGGTCGGTGACGGCGGGGTCACCGAGGTCGTGCACGGGGTCGACTTCGCCGTCGAGCGCGGGCGCGTGCTCGCGCTCGTCGGCGAGTCCGGCTCGGGCAAGAGCGTGACCGCGATGTCGGTGCTCGGGCTGCTGCCCGGCACCGCCCGGGCCACCGGACGTATCGAGATCGACGGCGCGGAGGTCCTCGGCGCCCCCGAGGAGACGCTGCGCGCGCTCCGCGGACGCGCGGTGGGTACGGTGTTCCAGGAGCCGTCGAGCGCGCTCAACCCGGTGTTCACGGTCGGCGACCAGATCGTCGAGGCGATCTGGGCCCACCATCCCGAGACCACCCCGGCGCAACGGCGGCAGCGGGTGGTCGAGCTGCTCGAAGCGGTCGGGGTCGCCGATCCGCGACGGATCGCCCGGTCCTATCCGCACCAGGCCTCCGGCGGCCAGCTGCAGCGCGCGGTGATCGCGATGGCGATCAGCAACGACCCGACACTGCTCATCGCCGACGAACCGACGACCGCGCTCGACGTCACCGTCCAGGCCGGCATCCTCGAGCTGCTCCGCGACCTGACCCGTCGGCTCGACACCGCCGTGCTGCTGATCACCCACGACATGGGGGTGGTGGCCGACGTGGCCGACGAGGTGGCGGTGATGGAGCAGGGCTCGATCGTCGAGACCGCGCCCACCCGGCAGCTCTTCGCGGCCCCGCGGCACGCGTACACCCGCTCGCTGCTCGGCGCCGTCCCCGAGCTCGGCGTCCGCAGTCGCGGACCCGTCCCGGCGGACGAGGACGCCGGCACCACGACCGCCGCCGCCGAGCTCGTCGACGCGGTGGTCACCTTCCGCGGGTCCAGCGGCACCACCACCGCCGTCGACCACGTCTCGCTGCGGATCGAGCCGGGCGAGTTCGTCGGGCTGGTCGGTGAGTCCGGTTCGGGCAAGTCGACCATCGGACGCACCCTCAGCGGCCTGGTGCCGCTCACCTCCGGGCGGGCGCTGCTGGCCGGGATCGACGTGGGGACCGCGCGGGGGTCGACCCTCCGCCGGGCCCGCTCCGAGCTCGGTCTCGTCTTCCAGGACCCGGCCTCGAGCCTCAACCCCCGGCACACCGTCGGCCGCAGCATCGCCGACCCGCTCCGGCTGCACACCGATCTCGACCAGCCGGCCCGGCGGGCCCGGGTGCTCGAGCTGCTCGACGCGGTGCGGCTGGCGCCCGCGCTGGCCGACCGCTACCCGCACGAGCTCTCCGGTGGTCAGCGGCAACGGGTGGCCATCGCCCGGGCGCTGTCCTGCCGGCCGACGCTGCTCATCGCCGACGAGCCGACCAGCGCGCTCGACGTGTCGGTGCAGCAGCAGATCCTCGAGCTGCTGCGTCGGCTGCAGGCCGAGCTCGGCTTCGCCTGTCTGTTCATCAGCCACGACCTCGCCGTGGTCGGCGAGCTGACCACCCGGGTCGGGGTGCTCCGCGCCGGCCGGCTGGTCGAGCAGGGACCGACGGCGACCGTCCTCGGCGACCCGCAGGACGCCTACACCCGGCGGCTGCTGGCCGCCGTCCCGGTGCCCGATCCGGAACGCCAGGCCGAGCGTCGGCGGCGCTGGCGCGAGCTGGCCGAGACCAGCTGAGCGTCCTCAGCGCCGGGTGAGCCAGGCACGGAACCGCGCCCAGCGCCCGGACGGCCCGACCGGGTCGGCGCCGCCCTCGGTCGGTGCGGGATCCGTTGCCTGCGCCCGCGCGCGCCCCTCCCGCCACTCGCGCACCACCCGTTCGACGTCCTGGGTCTGCAGGAAGATCGGCGGGCCGTCGAGACCGTGCACCCGGCCGTGCCGGATCTGGCTGTTCAGGTCGGCGACGATCTCGCGCACCCGCTGCTCGTCGCGCTCCCCGGCCACCGTCTCGGGCAGCTCCTCGATCGCCCGGCGCAGCGCCAGCGACGGCGGCAGCACGCCCGACAGGTCCTCGCGCTGCACCCACTGGTTGACCCACCAGTTCGGGTCGTGCCGCCCGGTCAGACCCGGCAGCGGCTTCCCGGAGCCCTTCAAGTTGTCGAAGGCCCCGGCCTCCTGCGCCTCGCGGATCTGGCGGTCGACGTCGGACTCGTACGGTCGCATGCCGCACCTCCTGGGCGTTCCGGATTCGGCTCGTCGGTGATCGGTTCCGCCAATCTATCCGCACCTGATAACGACTCTTGAGCGGAGCTTGGGCTCTTCTTGAGGAAGTGAAGCAATCCGCTCCCCCTTTCTTGTGCGAATCCCTCGCGACAACAAACACAAATCAAGCGGTGTCCCGACGAACCACTGAGGCGGCGGTTCTTCACTGTTCCCGTGATCGACCTGATCACCACCGCCCCCACCACTCCGGAGCAAACCGATGACAAGTCAGCGTCCCCCGGCGCCGTCCCTCACCCCGTGCGCCACCCGCAGCGAGCTGTTCACGCACCCGCTCCTCGAGGAGCCGCCGACCGGCGAGACCGACCCGACGGTGCGACGCCGCTACGAGACCCTGCTCCGCGAGGCGACCGCGCTCTGCGCGAGCTGCCCGGTGCAGGCAAAGTGCCTCTTCGCCGCCGTCGTCGACCACGACGTGGCCGGCGTCATCGCCGGGACCACCGAGAAGCAGCGCCGGGCCATCCGGCGGCGGCTCAAGCTCAAGGTCGAGCCGGAGGACCTCGACGCCCTCGCCGGCGTCAGCGTCCCGCACCACCGGATCGACCGCGAGGAGGTGCTGCGGCTGCGGATGTCGCGGCCGCACGACACGCTCGACCAGCTGGCCGAGCGGCTCGGCTGCTCCACCTCGACCGTCAAGCGCCACCTGCGCCGCGACCGTCTGGGGCTCGACGAGCCGCGCCAGAGTGTCCGCCCGGCCGTCACCCCGACCCAGGTGCTGGCCGTGGCCCGGCAGGTCGCCAACCGTCAGGGACCGCGGGCGCGAGCCGCCTGACCCGCACCGGGACTGTGGCAGTCTGGACCGGGTGCAGCCCTGGGTGATCGGCCTCGTGCTGGTGCTGGTCGCCGGCGTCGGGATCATCCTGTACGGGGCGCTGTCGGACCGGACCGCGCACCGACGTCGGGTCGCCGAGCTCACCTCGGTGCCCGACCGACGGATCCCGCAGTTCAGCCCCGAACCCGCCGCCGCACCGCGCTATCTCTCCGAGCTCCAGGCCCGGCGCGAACCCGAGGGCGCCGCGCCGGGCCTGAGCAACGAGGAGCGCCGGCGGCTCCGTGACCAGCTCGACCGCGCGGTCACCGTGCCGCTCGGGTACGCCTCGCGCGACTTCGTCACCGACCGCGAGACCGGGTGGGCGGTGCTCGACCAGCCGGCGGTGCTGGTCTGCGCCGAGCCGGTGACCTCGCTGCGGGAGCTGGTGGGGTTGCTGGAGAAGACCCTGCTCGGCGACCGCTCGCTGGTGATCGTCACCCCGGCGGTCGACGCCGACGTGCTGGCGACCCTCGAGGTGAACCGCATCCAGCGGCTGCTCCGGGTCGTCGTGGTGCTGGGTCGCGACCCGCGTCCGGTCGACGAGGTCTGCGCGGCGACCGGGGCGCGGCTGGTGAGCCGGATCGACCTGCAGGCGGGCTACGTCACCGACGCCGAACTCGGCCGCTGCGAGCGCTGGGTGTCGACCGACCGGCGCAGCCACGTCGTCGGCCCGGTGGACTGATCCGGATCAGCCGCCGGGCGCGGCATAGCCTGAGCAGGTGATCGGATCATGAGCGAACGCCGGGGCGGGATCGCCTACCTCGGGGTGATCACGCCGATCATCTTCGGCACCACCTATCTGCTGACCACCGACTTCCTGCCTCCCGGGCGTCCGCTGCTGGTCGCACTCGGTCGCAGCCTGCCCACCGGGGTGGTGCTGGTGATCGGGTCGAAGCTGCCGCCGCGGGGCTGGTGGTGGAAGTTCGCGGTGCTGTCGGTGCTCTACGCCTCGGCGTTCTTCCCCCTGCTGTTCGTCGCGGCCTACCGGTTGCCGGGCGGGGTGGCGGCGGTGATCAACTCGATCGGACCGATCGCCACCGCCGTGCTGTCGATCTGGTTGCTGCGGACGCCGATCCGCGCGATCCAGGTGATCGCCGGGCTGGTCGGGGTCGGAGGCGTGGCGCTGCTGGTGCTCAGCTCGTCGGCCCGGCTCGACGGCTGGGGCGTGCTGGCCATGGTGTCGTGCGTGATCATGCTCTCGGCGGCGGCGGTGCTGACCAAGCGCTGGGGCAAGCCGGACGGGTTCACCGCGCGCGGGATGACCGGCTGGACCTTCCTGATCGGCGGGGTGACGCTGATCCCGTTCGTGTTGATCTTCGAGGGGCTGCCGGCGCAGCTCAGCGGCCGCGAGATCGGCGGCTTCGTCTACCTGGGGCTGATCAGCGGCGTGGTGGGCTACGGGATGTGGTTCTGGGCGCTGGAGCGACTGAGCCCGAGCGCGGTGATGTTCCTCGGGCTGGTCAACCCGGTGGTCGCGGCGGCGTTGGGCTGGATCTTCCTCGGCCAGCGGCTCAACGGGCTGCAGCTGTTCGGGGCCGCCCTGGTGCTGGTGGCGGTGGTGCTCGGCCAGCTCGGCCCGCGCCGGGGCGCGTCCGCCCCGCCGGAGACCGCCGTCGGGACGCCGTCCGGGTCGTCGTCGGTACGCTCCGGCTCGTGACCGACGCCGACCTGCCGCCGCGCGACCGCCGCTGGCCACGGTCGGTGTTCGCGGTGGGTCGCGAACCGGACGCCCGGTTCACCTTCGCGAATGAGCGGACGTTCCTGGCCTGGGTCCGGACTGCGCTGGCTTTCGTGGCCGGCGGGGTCGCGCTCACCGCGTACGCCCAGCTCACCGGCCGGCCGTCGGCGGCCGCGCTGGTCGGTTCGCTGCTGCTGATCGCCTGCGGGGTGGTGAGCGCCGTCGGGTCGTTCGTCACCTGGATGCGCTACGAGCGCGCGCTGCGGCTCGGACGTCCGCTGCCGTCCTCGAAGCTGATCCCGGCGCTGACCGCGGTCCTCGTGGTCTTCGCCGTGGTCGCGACCCTGCTCGCGCTGTGAGCGACGGCGGGGCGCAGCCCGAGCGGACCGGCCTGGCCTGGCAGCGGACCGCGCTCTCCGGGCTGGCCTGCAGCCTGGTGGTGGCCAAGCTGGTCGCCGGCCGGTCGCCGGTGCTCGGGGTGGTGCTGAGTGCGCTGGCCCTGCTAACCACCGCGGCGGTCTTCGCGCTCGGTCGTCGCCGCTACCGACGCGGCAGTGCGGCGTGGAGCGAGGACCGCCCGCTGCCCGACGGGCGGCTGCCGCTGGCCGCGGTCGGCCTAATCGTGGTCACCGCGCTCGGCGCCGGCTGCTACACCGTCATCAGCTGACACGACTCAGCGCCCGCTGAGCCTGCCACGCCCGCTGAGCCTGTCGAAGCGCTAGGCGTAGCCGAGCTCGTGCAGCCGGTCGTCGTCGAGCCCGAACGCGTGCCCGACCTCGTGGACGACGGTGATCCGGATCTCGTCCACCAGCTCGTCGATGTCCTGGCAGCGTTCCAGCAGCGGATTGCGGAAGATGTAGATCCGGTCGGGCAGCAGCCCGCCGTCGTTGGCCCCGCGCTCGGTGATCGGGACACCCTTGTAGAGCCCGAGCAGGTCGGGGTCCTCGGCCGGTGGTTCGTCCTCGATCAGCACCACGCAGGTGCCGACCTGCTCGGCGAACTCGGGCGGGATCTGGTCGAGGGCCCGGTCGACGAGGGCGTCGAACTGCTCCGGCGCGAGGTCGAGCGACATCGTCCGAGGCTACCCGCGGCCCCCGGCGGCTATAGTCGTCCGGTCGCGAGTCCCCATCGTCTAGCGGCCTAGGACACCGCCCTTTCAAGGCGGCAGCGCGGGTTCGAATCCCGTTGGGGATACCACCCAGAAACACCCGCTGACCAGGCACAACGCCGGAACGCCGGCCCAGCCAGAACGGCCAGACCGGCGCCTGGGACGCAGCCGGGACGCATCACCCGTCCCGACCCGTCAAGCGCGACACCTGGCCGTGAGCCTCTGTCGACGGGCTCAGTAGCTCGTCCAGCCGGTCCACGGCGGCGTCCGAGCCGTCCTCGAACAGGCCGCCGTAGCGGGTCAGCGTGAAGGCGACCCTGTTGTGCCCGGCCCACTCAGAGACCTCCCGCACGTTGCAGCCGGCGGCCACCAGGATCGCGACGAAGCTATGCCGCAAGCCGTGGAACGTGACGTCGCCAAGGCCAGCACGCTCGACCGCCGGATGCCAGACCTGACGTCCGAACGACCGGAACAACGGCCCACCTCTCGGCGCCACGAACAGAAGCGCGTCGGCCTCAGCGCCGACATAGGTCGCCAGGTGTTCATCGATCCGACGCATCACCGACCGAGCTACCGGAACGGTCCGCTTCGACCTCGTCGTCTTCGGCTCATTCCCGAGCGTCACCGTCCCAGCGACTTCGACAGCCGTCGTCCGGACGAAGATGCGCGAGCGCATCACGTCGACATTAGCCCGCGTCAGCCCGGCGGCCTCACCCCAGCGAAGACCCGCATAGGCACCGACCAGCACGAGCGCCCGATACTCCGCCGGCATCGCCTCGACCAGCCGCTCGACCTCGTCTTGCGACAAGAATCGCGGCACCTTGGCCCGCTCCGACGGCAATGGCACCCGCAGGGCCGGGTTTACTGCCAGCCGATTATCTGCGACGGCTGCATCTAGACACTGACGCAGAGCAAAGACTGCCTTCCGAGTGCTCGCTGCCGAGAGGCCACCGTCGAGCATCTCAGCCACCCACACACGGACCGCCGCGTTCGTAATCCGGTCAAGCTGCACCTGCCCGAACTTCGGAATGACCTGACACCGCAGCGTGACCTCCAAACGCTGACGCGTCGTCGCCCGAAGATCATGCCGGGTCACCACCCACGTCTCCGCCCAATCGGAGAGCCGCACCTGACCGCGCCGCGGGTCACGCCAGGTCCCGCCGGCCAGTTCAGTCTCGATCTCGGCCTTGCGTCGTTCGGCGTCGACCAGACGGCGCTTCGTCTCGCTGTGCTCGCGACCTGCATGATCGCGATAACGGATCTTGTACCGCGCCACCTTGCGAACACGACCCGAACTCTCCCGCTGGTCGACCATCCGACGCTCGATGTGCGCCATGTTCAACGACCAGCCGGGGAAGAAGACTCAGCGCAGCTCGCAAGCCACGCTTCGACATCAACCCGGCGGAACCGAACATGACCACCGATGCGGTACCCAGCCGGCCCCTCACCTCGATGACGCCAGGCATACAGCGTCGTGAGCGGAACGCCCAGCAGCTCCGACAGGTCAGACAAAGACATCATCCGTTCCGTCGCCATGATCAATTCCTTCCACGTGGGGTTCGGGTTCGGCCTCCCCGAGTTGGTGATGGTGTGGTCTCCGACCGGCTGGTCAAGAGCACTTCGTGTCCGATGGATTCGCTTCGCTCACCCTTGACCAGCCGGTCGGAGACCAGACTTCGCAGTGGTCGGGGAGGCCGAAGCAGACGCCGAGGTGACCTAGTCGATGTCAGCCGTCCGGGTCGCCGTCGGTTGCTGAATGGGTTTCCCCGACCTGCTGTTGCTTCGCTTGCTCGTACTGCGCGCGCCAGCGCGACCGCTCGAGAACGGATTCGAGGATGATGCGGGCGTAGGTAATCGGATCCGGGCGGGTGTCGGTCCAGACGAACCGTGGAGACCCGTCGGGAAGGGTGACCGTGGCGGCGAGTCGTTCGATCCCCGGCGCCACGATGCCGGAGTTGAGAAGGGCTTCGCGGACGACGGTGGCCCGGTCAACTTTATGTTCCTGCAGCGTTTTGTGACCACTGACGTGACACCAGCACCCGCCGGCCGCCCAAGCCGAGGTGTTCCCGGTCGTGTGCCTTCGAGCTGCAGTCACCGGCCCGCAGGCCGGGGCCAGGATTCTTGGGTTGGATGCCGTAATGCAGCCAGTTCGCATCGGTGGACGTAAACCGGTCGGTCGAGGGCCGGCCACCACACCTGGGCATAGGTGGCCTTCATGATCTGCCGCAACAAGCTGCGCGGGATCGCACCGCGGACCGCGGCATGGAGATGCGGAGCCAGGCGCTTCTGAGGTTCGACGGCAGCGAAGTACTGGACCCTGTAGCCGGCGCAGCCGCGGACGTGCTGCCAGAACCGATCCACCAGCTTCGGGAAATGCAACGCATCCAACGCCGCCCGCCGATAGTTGTAGCTGCTCGGATCCAGCGGTGTTCCGTTGGCCTTGACCGGCCCGTAGGACGGCATCGTCAGGGTCAGGAACATCGAGGGCCGGTAGATCTTGCCGTCCGGAGTCTCAAACGCCCGACCGACAGTCCGGTCCTCACACGGCACCCGCGGCAAATCCGGCACATCATCACGCCGACGCGTCGACCGCACCCGCCGGGCGCCCTCATCCTCGACCTGGTCGCCAGCATCATCGTCGAACTGGTGGAGAGTCTCGGCATCGGCTAACACCAGGCGTTCGGGGTCGTCTGTGCGGTGCCAGCCTTCGGCGCACTGCTGCATGCGCAGCCGGCGGTTCTTGTCCGCGCACGACGGGCACACATCCTCCCGCGTGCTGTTGCACGGCAGCGCGACCTTCGATTCGGTGCCGTCGACCTGGTCGATGACCCGCCGGACCAGCGGACGCACGCACACCTTCTGCGCCACCGCCAGCTCGTGCGCCATCTCCGCGGTGATCCGCGGCACCGCAGCCGAGCGGGAAGGTTCGAGTACATCGATTGCTGTGCGCCTCAGCCGGGCCATTCCAACCCGTTAGCCATCACGGTCGCACTTACCAGCGCCCCTCGGCCGAGCCATTCCGACCCGTTAGCCATTTCTTGGGAACGCCTGTCTCAGTAATACCACGCCCAACCGACACGCTCGTCAACACGAGGCTCACCTCAGACCGCGACACCGACGAACCGACGACTCTTGTCTGCGTTCACACGCTTCCAGACCGCGACGTCTATGGACCTCAGTGCACATCGCCGACCTGCTATGGACGCCAGTGGACTGAGACGCTTCCGCGCGCCGTCGCGACTGTCGGTGGACGACGCGGATCACTCAGTGTGACGTATATCACATAATCCATGGCTAGACGATGATCGCGGCCACGGTCTGCCGTCTGGATCAATCTCAGGTTCTACCCTCCTTGGCACCCGGAGCGCATCGCGCCCCGACCCGAACCCCGTTCAGAAAACGACTCAGTTCAGGCGGGTGGCGAACACGATGGTGTTGTCCAGGTAGCTCTGCACGGTCCGGTCGTAGGGTCCGCCGCACGTGATCAGCCGGAGTTCCGCGTCAGGTGTTGGGCCGAACACCTCGTCCGTCGGGAAGCCCTTCTTGGCCGTCGTGATCACGCGGTCGACCCTGAACGTGACCGTCCTCCCGTCGGAGAGTCCGACCTTGATCTGATCGCCCTTGCTGACCAGTCTCAACTCGAAGAACACAGCCGGACCGGTCTTCGAATCGATATGGCCGGCGATCACCGCGGGACCGACCTGTCCCGGCACGGTTCCGCCGGCGAACCAACCCGCACGATCCGGGTTCTTTGGCGCAGCGAGCTCACCATTGCTCAGGAGGGCGAGCTTTTCCAGGCTCGCCGTCTTCAGACCGATCGATCCGATGCGCACGGACGTGACAGAGACCTGACGTTCCTTCGGCAGCGGAGCCGGACCGGAGGGCGCCGGCGACGTCGGTGCCGACGAGGTCGGCGACGGGACGGACGACGTCGCGACCGGAGTCGGTGCGCCGCTCGTCGGTGCTTCGGAGGTGCCGCAGCCGGCGAGCGTCACTACGAATGCCACCAGCACGGCCGCCAGCACGCCCCGACCGCGCTCGGCCGAGCTGGAGGTCTGGCGGAGCCGAGGACGCGCGGTCATGACTCGAGCCGCCCGCAGCCGCCGAGGACGTTCTGCTCGAGCATCATCCGGCCCAGCGCGTCCCAGGCCGCGCCGTAGTAAGTCGGATCGCGCTGCGCCAAGTCGTCGGCCCTGAGCAGGGCTCGACGCGCTCCCTCGTCGTCTCCGCCGGCGGCGAGGGCCGCGGCCTGGCCGACAGCGGCCACCGGTGACCCCTCGGCGGTGAGCGGGCGGCCGCCGAGATCGCGGGCGGCCGGCGTCCCGCCGAATCGCTCCAGGGGCCCGGACAACGCCGCAGCCTGGGCGACATCGGCATCGTCACAGGACTCGGCATAGCGGATCGGGAGCCGGGCTGCGTCGTAGCTGTAGCGCACGCCGTCGTTGCCCCGTCCAGCGGCGCCGGGCATCGGATCCACCGCTCCGTCGGCGTGGATCTGTGCCCAGTCCGGCGGTAGGTCGGTCTTGTCCAGGATGCCTGCGGTGGCGGCCCGACTCCCGGCGGCGAGCTGCTTCCAGCGGGCGTCGCCGGTCGCGCGCTCCAGCACGGCGTAGGCCACCGGCGAGGCGTAGCTGGGGTTGTAGGCGTACGGCTGTTGCCCAGCCCAGCTTCCCGCCGTGAGCACCAGGCCGAGTGAGGTGCGGACCGTCTCGACGTTGAGCACGGCCTTTCCGAGCTGCGTTCCTGCCTGGGTCCAGTTCGGCTGGCCGAAGCGCGCGCCGGCCAGGACCAGGGCGCGCGCGGCGTCGAGATCGGCGTCCGAGGCCGATTCGGCGTCCTGCACGCGTCCGTCCTGCCAACGCCAGCTCAGCGTGCCGTCGGGGCGGAGCAAGTGCATCCGCGTCCAGTCCCACACCCGCGCGAAGGCCTCGCGATCCCCGAGCCCTACGGCAATCAACATGGCATAGGCCTGCCCCTCACTGACCGTGTCCCCGCCCTGGTCTCGCCGGACCACGCGACCGTCCGGATCGACATAGCCGCGAAGAAAGGATCGTCCGGCGTCCTGGACGTTCCGCGGTGTGGGCTCGGCCGTCGGAGCGGGCGAACTGGCATCACCGCCGCTCCTCGAGCCGCTCGACGGACCGGATCCAGCCAACGTCAGACGCCCGGTTGCCAGCAGCGCAAGAAGCAACGCTACGACGACAGCGAGAGCCACCGCCGCGACGAGCAGGCCGAGCACCGGGCCACGGTGTTGTCTCGCCTCGTGCCGCGATCCCGCTCTCATCCAGCGGCACCCCGGCATGCCGCAATCGTTCTGCGGATAGCACGACGGCGCAGCACACCGACGCCGACGGCGCCCACCAGGCCGGCTGCAGCCAGGCCGACGACCGCCCCGGTGCCCGGACCGGCAGGAGCTGAGCCCGAGTGGGCAACCGGGTCGGTGACGAACTCCGTGGCAGCTCCCCCGCCTCCCGTCTCCACACCTTTGCCCCTGGCCGGCATCGTCATCGTGCCGCCCGCGTCCTGCAACACCTTCGTGGCCAGCTGGCCGTTGGCGCCGTTGAGCAGCACGATGGTGTTCACCGATCCCGGACGCGCTGTCACCTTCACCGACTCAGACTTCGCGCTGGAGCCGCTGCCGGGCGCCAGGTCCACCGTCCACACTCCAGCCCTGACCGCCGCGTACCCGGTCGCGGAGCCGAAGGCCGCATCACGGGCCAGCACCGGCCCACCCATCGCCGTGACGGTGACGGTGGGAGCGTTGGTTGATGCTTGGATCAGCCTGATCTTCGCCTGCCCGCTCTTCGGCGGGCGGAGGTCATCGTTGAGCACGAGCCCCTTCAGATCGGCGTTCTTCCCGATCGCAGCCACCGTGTACGCATAGTCGTTCTGGACCGTGACCGATTGCGTGATCACCGGCTTGCTCGAACCGCTGCCGCCAGCCGGCGTCATCGCCGCGACGTATCGGCCCGCCGGCACTTTCCAGTACTTCGACACGTCGCCGTAGCCGACGTCACGCAGCTTCACCGTCGCCTTGCTGTCGGCCAGCGACGTCAGGGTGACGTTGACGTCCGACGTGTCCGGCGAGAGGTGGGTGAGCCGGATCCAGCCGGTCCCCTCGGTGGTCGACCCGCTTGCTCCCTCGGCATGCGCCGGGGCAGCGAAGGCCGCGAGGCTGAGCGTCAGGGTGCCCGCGGCAACGGCGATCGTGCCCAGCCGTCGGAGTGCGGAATGTCGCGCGGCTCGGTCGGTTCGGTTCTGGTCTCGCATGGAAATTCTCCTCATGGTGGCTTCTGAGTCGGGTTGCACCAAGCGCTCAGGTCGTCGCCGAGACCAACCCGGTCGGCATCTCGATGTCGTAGGTGATGAGCAGACCCTCGGGAGTCCGGCTGATGGCCTCCGGCCGGAACGGCGGCTTCTCCTGGTCGTAGAACGCTTCGAGCGCGGCGGCATTGGCCGGCGTCTTCGAGATCGGTTGGCCGTCGATCGCGCTGATCAGCACCTGCCGTCGCGGCGCAGCTTCTGTCACTTCACCATCGACCGCCGGAGCATCAGCGACGGTCAGCCGACCGACGGAGGTCGCCCCTGGCAGGGTGAGCAGGATGCGCGGATCGACACGTCCGCCGGTCATCAGGTTGCGCATCGGCGTCGGCATGCTGAGTGCCGGATTCTGGGCGAGAGCCGTACCGACGGCCTCGCGTCCTGCGGCCTCCCGCGCCGCGATGCGGCCGACTTCGGCAGCACCCTCCGGATGGATCCGGAAGATCGTCACCGCCTTGTCGCCGGTGCCGAACGTTGCGACTTCGGTGGAGTTCCGCAGCGCCTCTGCCACGGTGGGCGATCCGTCAGGGAACGTGCGCATCGAGTTGGTCGAGACGACGTAGTCGTAATCTCGCCAGCCGTTGGGGGCCAGCGCCTCGACGGCCGGGTCGGTGTCGACCTTGTAGTACCAGACCACGTTGTCACGCGGGAAGCCGTGACGGACGAGATCGGTCCACATCGAGTCGTCGACGACGACGCGATAGTTGCGGCCCACATTCGCCTCGACCCAATTCTCGGCCTGCACCATCGGCTGGTCCAGATCGGAGAGCAGCAGACCACGTAGCTGGGGTCCCCACGCTGCCGCCGTCACCGCAACCGCAGCAGTGGTGATGATCGCCACGGCCATGATCGCGAGCCGGCGCCGCACTGCGGAAACGAGAGACCGCGCCCGACGTAGCCAGACCTCCACCGCAGCAGGGATGAGCAGCGCGGCGAACGGCAGCATCCCGATCACATAGGGCACCGGGAGATAGCCCGGCCGCAGCATGAACAGCAGCAGGAAGATCAGCGTTCCGGCCACCGGCCACAGCTTCCGACTGCGCAGCGCGAGGAGGGCAGCGATCGGCGCGACCACGGCGATCACCGGGTCGAGCTGCAACCACTGCGCGGTGGTCACTCGCGCCTGGCTCGTCGCGTCGAACAGGCTTCCGCTGGCGGTCCGGCCACTGAGCTGGAAATAGATGCCGGTCATCAGACTGACCCGACGGGGTCCCGGGAAGAGCTCTCCCTTGATCGTGGACAGCAACACATAGGACAGACCGAGCAGGACCAGCACGCCGCCGGCCAGCGACACCGTGTAGCGACGGGTGCCCCTGTGCGCGCCGCGCCACATCTGCCAGACCAGGAACGGTCCGAACAGCAGATAGGTCTCCTTGCTCAGCACGGCTACGGCGAAGCACAACGCAGCGGCCGCGAACGCCAGCAGTTGACGGCGGGGCGCCATCACCAGGACGAAGGCGGCGAGCAGCCACGGTGTGGCCACGTTGTCCAAGAAGACCGTGCGGTGGAACTGAACCGCGAGCGGGGACAGGGCGAAGATCGCCACGGCAGCCGCAGCGGTCGGGCGGCTCAGCTCCAGGCGGCGCGCGACCATCCACAGCAGCGCGCACGAGACGAGGGCGCAGACGATCATGAACTCGCGGCCCGCCATCACCGAGCTGGTGTAACGACCGAAGCCACCGGTCAGGCCGACCCATCCGGCGATCTGGATCCATCCCAGCGGCGGATGGTCGTACCAGTAGGTGTAGTGGGTCAGCGAGCCGAGGTGATCAACGGCGTAGGCCTGCGCGGTGTAGGTGCCCTCATCGTCGATGCGCTGCGGCGACCCGGTCATGTTGACGAAGTTGACGATCGCGGCGAGGACCGCCAGCGGCGCGAACCAGATCATCGACCGCCGTCGGCTCCGGAGGAACACACTGAGCCCGTGTCGCCCGGTTCTGAGATCAGGGCCGGTCGGCCCCGGCGAGACGGCCGGGCTGTCCTCGTGCTGCTCGGCCCGCGGGCGGTCCTTCGTTCGGTCGAATTCGAGGACACGGTCCTCGATGGTCTGGGTCATCGGGCTGCCTCGCTTCGGCTCGCGGTGCCGGCCAACGCCGGTTCAGGGCGGCGCTGGGCCGATGGTCGGTGAGCTCCGGTGTGCTCGGTCTTCTCCCAGGCGTTGATCCCGCGCAGCTCGCGGATCACCGAGCGAACGGCGGCCGCGGCCAGGAAGACCTGGTAGGGGAAGGTGCCCAGCAGCAGCCGGAGGTAGTCACGAGGCCGTACCCGTACGCCATAAACCCGGCGGAAGTCGCCGAGTCCCGCGGTTTCCATCACGATGGTGAGCAACGTCGGCACGATGGGCAGGAACGTCAGCAGCGCCACCGTGGTCGGCACCTTCGCGAAGAGCATCAGCGCCACCGAGACCGGGATCATCACGCCGGTGAACGCCTGCAGGAACGGCATCGACAGCAGGTAGCGCGCCATCATCCGCTGCCGCCACGTCGGCAGGTGCTTCCACTCCCCCTTGCGCAGCACCTGCAGGAAGCCCTGGTTCCACCGGGTGCGCTGCTTGTACAGACTCTTGAGCGTCGGCGGGGTCTCCTCGCGCGTGACCACGTCGGGGTCGTAGGCCACGACGACCTTCTTGCCCCGCGTCGAGAGCCGGACTCCCAGCTCGCAGTCCTCGGCCAGGCACTCGGAGTCCCATCCGTCGACCTCGCGCAGCACATCGGCTCGCGCGAACACGGTGTTCCCGCCGAGCGGGATGAAGCGCGCCCCGGCGTGGAAGTGCAGTCGACTCCGGAACCAGAAGTAGTACTCCATGCAGTTGCGCAGCGACCACCAGCTGCTCTCGATGTTCATCAGCTGGACGCCCCCTTGCACCACGTCGGCACCGGTGTCGGCGAACCGTCCGTCGACGAGGCGCAGCAGCTCGGGATGGACTTCGTCCTCGGCGTCGAACACGCCGATGATGTCGCCCCGACAGTGCGGCAGCGCGGTGTTCATGCCCTTGGGCTTGTTCTTCGGGACGCTGTAGTCCATGACGACGCGGACGATGTCGGGGTGCCGGTCAGCGGCGGCACGCGCCACGGCTTCGGTTCCTGGATCGTCGTGCCCGATGATCGCCAGGACCTCGTAGTCCGGATGGTCAAGCTCGGCGAGCTTGTCCAGCGTGTCTCCCAGCACCTCCTCCTCATGCCGAGCCGGGACGAGCAGGGAGAAGCTGAGAGTCGGCGGCCGTTTCGACCGCACGAAACCAGTGGCCTCGAGGTGCTGCGGCGTGCGCCACGCGTGGAGCATCCAGGCCAACGTGGTCAGCGCCACCCCGGTGAGCGCGAGCGACACGACGCCGAGGGCGATCAACCCGATCTGCCCGCCCAGGTGGGTCGGATCGCCGGTGCCGACCGGAGCGACAGTCGGAGCCGGCGCGTTGCCACGGTTGGGCGCATCGGTGGTCGTCGTCGGCTGACCGGCCGGAGGCAGCAACTGCGACTGCCCGCCGCTCGGCTCGCCCGGCGCGGCGACAGCACTCGGAGCCGCGACCAGATCCCCGGCGGCGGACAGCGCCGCCCCGAGGCCGAAGGAGGACAGGACGAGAAGGAGTGCCAAGGCCGGCATGCGGCGAAGCACGGAGCGGAAGGGTCGTTCGTCGGTCGGTCGGACAGCGCAGGACAAGCGAGCGCGCACGATGTATCAATCCCCCGAGAGTCGATCATGCGAAGACACAGGTCATACGGAGTGAGGTCGATGCGCAGTTTGGACGATCCGGGACAAACTTCGTTCCGATGCGATCTCCGCACCGATTCACGCCTGGACGCGATGACAGGTGTGTGCGGAGTCACAAGCAAAGTGCGGCAGCCGGCACACGCCGACCTCATGATCATCAGATCATCTGAGAGTTGCGCCACGAAGCTCCGACCGAAAGCGATCTTGGCCCATCCGCGGCCAGAGCCGCACCGAAGCCCGGATCGGAGGCTGGTCGACCAGTCCCGCTCGGGGGAGCAGCTCAACTCGCGCACGCCACCGTCCCGCGACTGTCCCTCGTGCCCATTAGCAGGATCTGCATGAGAGGCACACATGTTCGGAAAGAAGACCGTGGCTGACATGATCAGCCGCAGCGCCGAGAACGGCACCGACCGACGCAACTTCCTCCGCGCGGCCGGCCTGACCGGAGCCGGCGTGGTCGCCGGCAGCGCGTTGCTCGGCGCCGGCGCGGACAAGGCGGCCGCCGACGGCACCATCTCTGACGGCGCGATCCTGAACTTCGCGCTCAACCTGGAGTACCTGGAAGCGCAGTTCTACCACTACGCCGTCTACGGTTACGGGCTCGACGCCTCGCTGCTCACCGGCAAGGACTCGAACGGCCGGGTGACCGGCGGCGCGAAGGTCCCCTTCAGTTCAAAGGCCGTGCAGGGCATCGCCACGGAGATCGCCGGTGACGAGCTGGCCCACGTCAAGTTCCTCAGGTCCGCCCTGGGTGACGCCAAGACGGCGATGCCCAACATCGACCTCAAGAACAGCTTCACCACCGCCGCCCGGGCGGCCGGCCTGATCGGTGCAGGGCAGACGTTCGACCCGTTCAAGGACGAGAACAGCTTCCTGCTCGGAGCGTTCATCTTCGAGGACGTCGGTGTCACTGCCTACAAGGGAGCCGCGCCGCTGATCAGCAACAAGACCTACCTCGACGCCGCAGCCGGGATCCTCTCGGTCGAGGCCTACCACGCCGGGATCATCCGCAAGGCCCTTCTCGACAAGGGACTGTCCTCAGCGGCGAACGCCATCTCGAATGCGCGGGACTCGCTCGACGGCAAGACCGACGACGACCAGGGCATCACCGGCTCCTCCGGTGCGGTCAACCTGGTCCCGGCGGATGCCAACGGGCTCGCCTACTCCCGCGCTCCGGGCCAGGTGCTCAACGTGGTCTACCTCAACCCGGGCCAGGTCAGCGAAGGCGGCTTCTTCCCGAACAGCATCAACGGCACGCTGCGGGTGAGCCAGAACAACA
This sequence comes from Microlunatus kandeliicorticis, assembly GCF_014137855.1. Classification (GTDB taxonomy): domain Bacteria; phylum Actinomycetota; class Actinomycetes; order Propionibacteriales; family Propionibacteriaceae; genus Microlunatus; species Microlunatus kandeliicorticis. The sequence continues at coordinate 91,666 of NZ_JACGWT010000001.1, read as the reverse complement.
GCTGATCCGGCATCGGCTTCTCGCCGGACCGAAGAAGCTCCAGTGCCGGGCCGTCGAAGATGGGGCGGCCCGGCGCTGGAGTATCCCACTGGTGCCGTCAGTGCTGCCCGGCTAGCCGACTCATCTCCACTGCCGCCGTCGGAGAAACACGACGGGCACGACGCTTCTCGACGGCACCGTGTCCTACACTCCGGACGTCGCCTGGTCACCCAAGGCGCGCTGAAATCGGCCTCGGGGGAGACCTGGAGGCTGTTGTGCGCTCGAGACACACGAGCCGACCCTCGTGACGGACGTGATCGAACCTGTCCGCCCTTCGGTCGACGCGCTCGCTCACCGACCGAGGAACACGCCCTCCGACCCGGCCACTCCGACGGAGCCTGGCGGGAACGACATGGACCCGCGCGCTGCTTTCAACCGGCGCCTGGAGGCCTTGGTCGCGGATGTGTCGGACGGTGATGAGGGCGCGTTCGCCGAACTCTACGACGCTACCAACGCCCGCATGTATGGCGTCATCCTCCGAACACTGAGAGCGGTAGACCACGCTCACGAAGTCGCCCAAGAGCTGTACCTAGAGGTCTGGCGTCAGGCCTCTCGCTACCAGCGAGCCCGGGGGTCAGTCATCACCTGGATGACGGTCATGGCTCACCGTCGAGCCGTCGATCGCGTGCGCTCGGTCAACAGCGACACCGCCCGCGACGATCGTTACGCCCGGGAGACCGCACCGCGCGCGTTCGATCTAGTCTGGTCTCAAGTCGAGCAGACCATCGATCAGCGAAAGATCCATAGAGCGCTCGGTGTGCTCACGCCAGTCCAGCGCGAGGCGATCGCGCTGACCTATCTCGGGGGGCACACCCAGCAACAGACAGCGGAGATCCTGCAGATCCCGCTCGGCACGGTGAAGACGAGAGTCCGCGACGGCCTGGCTCGCCTCCGCGAGGTCCTTCCGGCCCCGGAGTAGTCGAGTCAGCGGCGTTCAAACGGCCGTCCCGGGTGGTAACACGGGGTACAGCGGACGCAGGACCACGCCGGTCAGGACGCCCACGCTCTCCTTGGGTACTCGCGAGACAGCGGGCGACCTCCCAGCTGGGCCCACACCAGCACGCACCGAGCGGAGGGCGCCGGGCTCAGGCAGACATCCGCAACCAGCACTGCCGAATCTGGCTCTTTGAGATCAAGGCCTCGCTGCGCTCGGCCAATCGGCGCGTGTCCTCGCTGCGCTGCGGGCCGCGCCGATTGGGAAGCAAATTCCTTCCTCAGACTATTATCCCGCCACATGTAGCCGGCCCCGGCTCTGTAGGCTTATCGGATGATCAAGAGTGCAACTAGCGGGGACTGATTTCTGTGTCGCCCACGAGCCTAGCGATAGATGGCCCGCAGGACCTCGGAGCACGAGTGATCCGGCAACAGTCTCGAGCGGTTCGCGAGGAGTTGGCGCCTGCATTGGACGCCTGGAGGGAACCAGTGGCCGGATCAGTTCGGGCGACGGAGTTCGCCTGGATCGAGGATCATCCGCGGAGGCGGCGGGAGGCGCTGCACGGCGTCATGGGCGTCGGCCTCGGTCAAGTCATCGAGCTCATGCGCGTCTCGGATGAGCACTGTGAGGCCCTCCTACTGCTCCTTGCCGCCGACGCAATCCTGCCCATGCCGATGATGGCCTTGGTGCGTTCAGTGCACGAGGCATTCCTGACGGCCTGCTGGATGGTTGATCCAACGTTGCAGCCGGAGGAGCGGCTAACTCGCGCTGCGGCAGCATCACTCGCGAGCCCCGCAGGCTCGCTCGACGCATTGGATCACCTGCCTAACCAGCAGACCAACGATCGCTCAAGGGTTTCCGAAGCGTTCACTGAGATGCAGGACTATCTGATCCAGACTGGGTTCGACTTAGGACGCAGCCCGAAGTCTGGCAACGTCACCACAGTTAGTTATGGTGAGAGTCCGAAAGTGCCGCTCAAACTGCAGATGACCCAAAGTAGCCGTCTCTATATGCCAGGCATGCATTACATGTGGTCGATCGCGTCTGGGGCAGTGCACTCTCGACATTGGTTCACTGCCGGCCTGGAGGGGCCTCGTCAGGAAATTGCAACGATGATCGTAGCGCCGCTACTCGACTACTCCGACATTTTGATTAAGTCAATCCACGGCTATGTCGGTCTGGACGCCACAGACTTCCACCGGCGGGGCCACTTCCGCCGAACGGGTGTCCTTGCGGCAGCGCGTCCAGACGACGCTCTGGCGGCGAGCTACTCAACCTACGCTGCTGCGCGCGACAAGGCACTACCTCCGCCGTCATGACAACCTCCGCGTCATCTCGCCGACAGGGGCACCTTCAATTCTGGTGAGATACCGCTGCACCCGCCACAGAATCGAAAAGTTGATGTGCCTGGCCTCGGCACGCGGCGTCAGGGAACGGCGCACCACAAGCGAGTCCCTACCTCGACGGCAGGCGACGGCGAGACCTGTGCCGCCTCTAGGCCTGACGAGCGGTCTGGAGGTAGCGGAGAGTCGACCCCGAGCCGTCAAGATCGGTGATGGGGCACCCATGGGGCAGCTGGCTGGAAACGGCTGCAAAGCAGTGAGAGACAACGCGAAGCCTCGTGGCGGCGAATCGCCTAGTCAGACACTACTTTCCGGTCATCGTCGCTAGTGAGCAGAAGAGCGCACGGAGCGCCTGAAAGCCCTTTCAAGGCGGCAGCGCGGGTTCGAATCCCGTTGGGGAGACCCACGAAAGTTCGGCCAGGCAACGCGCTCAGCCGAAAGGCGTCAGCTGAGCGCCCCTCTCCTCAGAGCACATGCCGAACCGCGGTGAGCGCACCTTCCAGGTAACGGGTCACGACCTCGCGCTCGGCGTCGGTCAGGGTGGAGTCGACCTCGGCCAGCTCGCGGAACATCGGCATCAGGTGGCCGATGACCTCGGCGCGGCCGGACTCGGTGATGGTGACCTCGGTCCGCCGACCGTCGCTGGCGTGGCTGACCCGGCGGGCGTGCCCGCGCTCCTGGAGCCGGTCGATGATGCCCGAGGACGCCGCCGAGGTGACGCCGAGCTGCTTGGCCAGCTCGCCGGGGCCCATCGGTCGTTCCACCAGGTGCTCGAGCGTGCGCAGCTCGTTGACCGAGAGCCCCGCACGGGCGGCGACCGTCGGCACGATCCGCTCGCCGGCCTGGATCAGCGCACGCAGCACGTGCAGCGAGCGAGGCGCGTCCCACGCGTCCACCCATCTGCTATCTTCGGTCACCAAGTTACTCACTTACTTAGTCATCTACTGAGATATTCGGAGTCTACGACATGCCTGCACCCTCCTCGGGACGCCGCGACGGCCTGCTCCACCTGCTGGTCGGGCGCTGGAGCTTGGCGCTCGGCCTGATCGTCCTGGTGCTCGGGGTCGGGGCGATCGTCGGGCTGGGCCAGGCCGACCGGGTGTCTCGCGTGGACGACGCCCTGTCCGCCGGGTACGACAGCACGCGGGCGGCCCAGATCCGAGACACGCTGCCCGACGACAAGGGCTCGACCGCGTTGGTGCTGTTCACCGCCAGCGACGGCGGCGCCCTGGACAAGACCCGGCTCGCCGCGATCACCGAAGCGGTCCGCGGACTCGACGTCGCCGACGTCGTGGTGCCCGCCGGCCCGCCGCAGGGTCCGCCGCTCGTCGTGCCCAGCGAGGACGGGACGGCAGCCCTCAGCATCCTCCCCGTCGACACCACCGACGGCGCGGCGATCTCCGACGCGGTCGGGGCGTTGCGCACGGCCCTGGCCGCGGCGGTCCCGGACGGGATCACCGCCCAGGTGACCGGACCCGCCGGCATCCAGGCCGACCTGGCCGCGGTCTTCGACGGGGCCGACATCCGGCTGCTGGCCGTGACGGCCTCGGTGGTCGCCCTGCTCCTGGTGCTGGCCTACCGCAGCCCGGTGCTCTGGATCGTGCCGTTGTCGGTGGTGGGCGTGGCCGACCAGGTCGCCGCCGTCGCCGCGACGCGTGTGCTCGCCGCGCTCGGCGTCCCCTGGGACGAGTCGACGACGGGGATCCTCTCGGTGCTGGTCTTCGGGGCCGGCACCAACTACGCGCTGCTGCTGATCTCGCGTTACCGCGACGAGCTCCGGGTGCACGAGGACCGATACCAGGCCATGCGGGTGGCGCTGGCCCGGGCCGCCGAAGCCGTCTTCGCCAGCGCCTCGACCGTGGTGGTCGGCGTGCTCTGCCTGGCCGTGTCGCTCACCCCCTCCACGCGCGGTCTCGGCATCGCCAGTGCGGTCGGAGTCCTGGTGGCCATGAGCTTCGTGCTGGTGGCGCTGCCCGGCCTGCTCGTGGCCTGCGGACGCTGGGTGTTCTGGCCCCGGGTGCCGCGCGTCGGCAGCGCGGTGCTGACCGAGGGCCGCACGGTCTGGCGACGGGTCGGCGACACCGTGGCCCGGCGACCGGCGGCCTTCGCCGGCGGGGTCGTCGTCGTGCTCGCGGTGCTCGCGGCGGGGCTCCTCCCCACCCGACTGGGCCTGCCCACCGCCGAGCAGTTCCTCCAGAAGCCCGAGGCGATCGCGGCCGGTCAGCGGTTGGCCCAGTCGTTCCCGGCCGGCAGCGCGCAACCGGCCTCGGTCCTGACCCGTGACCCCCGGGCGGCCGCGGCGGCGCTCGACGGTGTCCCCGGGATCGGCAGCGTGACGGCGGGGGCGACCGGTGGCGGGTGGACGGAGCTGTCGGTGGTGCTCGACGCCGACCCGGACTCCGCCGCGGCCCGGGACATGGTGATCGCCGCCCGCACGGCGCTCAGCGGCGTCGGCGACACCTACCTGGGCGGGGTGACCGCGGAGGCCGTCGACCTCGACGCGGCGGCGGCCCGGGATCGCACCGTCGTGATCCCGCTGGTGCTGGTGCTGGTCCTCGGAGCCCTGATCGGACTGCTGCGGTCGCTGGTCGCGCCGGTGCTGCTCGTGGCGACCGTGGTCGGCACCTACGCCGCGGCGATGGGGGTGAGCTGGTGGATCTTCACCGGACTGCTCGGCTTCTCGGCGCTCGACCAGACTGTGCCCTTGTATGCGTTCCTGTTCCTCGTCGCGCTCGGCGTCGACTACAACATCTTCCTGGTCACCCGGACACGGGAGGAGGCCTTGCTGCACGGACCGCGCGAAGGCATGCTGCGCGGCCTCGCCGCCACCGGCGGGGTGATCACCAGTGCCGGCATCCTGCTCGCCGCGGTGTTCGCCGTCCTCGGCGTGCTGCCCCTCGTGGTGCTGGCCCAGATCGGCGTCGTGATCTGCCTCGGGGTGCTGCTCGACACGCTGGTGGTCCGGACGGTGCTCGTCCCGGCCCTGGCCCTCGTGCTGGGGAACCGGTTCTGGTGGCCGCGCCGCCCGATCATCCCGCCGCGGCACGCCCTCCGGCCCGGTGAGTACCGGCCGGCACGAACCTGACCCGACGAACTGGCCGTCCTCGGTTGCTCACGGATCACGGGAGCCGTCACCTCACGACGAGAAGGCTCCCGCGGCGAAGGCCACACCGAACGCGAGGATCACCGCGCCGGACAGGACGTTCGCAGAGATCCGCAGACCGGTCCGGTTGGCTCCGTTCGCGATCAGGCGACGTTTCAGCGCCGGTTGCAGGGCGAGCACGACCAGGCCCATCACGGCGAGAACGCCGCCGATCAGCAGATGGGTCGAGACGGCTTCGGGCGCGGGCAGGGCGAGCATCAGAGCGCGCCGGTGACGAACATCAGCAGCAGGATGATGATCAGTGCCAGGGCGAAGGACCCGCCGAAGATCGCGAGCCGCTGTCGTGGAGTGCTGATCACCGACGCGGCGTCGGATCGTCGTCACGGGTGATCACCTGGGTGCCACCGCGGCTCGAGAACGCCGACCAGAGGTTGAAGCCGATGATCACCACGCCGAAGACCAGCCAGAGATACGCGAACCCGTGCATCTGACCCCGATGGACCATCGAGTACACCCCGAACGCGACGATCGCCACCCCGAGGACCGAGGTGATCAGGGCGACGGGCTTCGAGGGGCGAACCCGGTACGTCGGCATGGCGACTCCTTCGTCCCAGGCACTGTACGACCGCGGAGCGCCGAGGCCACCGCGGTTGATCAGGGCCGACAGGGACTTCTCAGCGCACGCCCAGCCGAGCGCCGCGGCGAGGGCGCTGAGGCGAAGCGGGACAGCGCGATGACTTTGCCCCCGGAGTGGAGTCGACCCCACGAGACAGACGACCCACGCGAGGAGACATGAAGCTTCTGCTCACATCCGGCGGGATCACCAACCCGACCATCCACGCCACCCTGCTCGACCTGCTCGGCAAGCCGATCAGCGAGTGCACCGCCCTCTGCATCCCCACCGCGCAGTGGGGTCACCCCCTGTGCGGTCCGACGACGGTCCACGGCTTCATCGCCGGCGACTCCCTGCGACAGCTGAGCACGCTGGGCTGGCGGTCGGTGGGCGTCCTCGAGCTGACCGCACTCCCGAGCATCGACGCCGACCGGTGGACGAGCTGGGTCCGAGAGGCCGACGTCCTGCTGGTCGACGGTGGTGACGCCACCTATCTGCACCACTGGATCCGCGAGTCCGGGCTCGCCCGGCTGCTGCCGTCGATGCCCGACACGGTCTGGGTCGGGATCAGCGCCGGCAGCATGGTGATGACACCGCGCATCGGTGACCACTTCGTCGAGTGGTCCTCGGCACCCGACGACCGAACCCTCGGCGTCGTGGACTTCTCCCTCTTTCCCCACCTCGACTATCCGGGCTGGGCCGGCAACACCCTGGACCGGGCGCGGTCCTGGGCCGCCGACATCGGCGGCCCCGCCTACGCCATCGACGACCACACGGCGATTGCCGTCGTCGGGGACACCGTCACGGTCGTGTCCGAGGGCCACTGGGAGGAGTTTCGCGCGGACCAGCGCCACCCGAGCCCGTCGAGCCGATGAGTTCACCCGTCGACCCAGGTCTCGACCTGCATGACCTTCGAACGCGTCCTCGTTCAAGCCGCTGTCACGGACCTGCGCGAGGCGGAGTCCTGGTACGCGCTGCTGTTCGGGACCGGACCGAGCGCACGGCCAATGGACGGACTGATCGAATGGCACCTGGGAGACACGTTCGGCGTCCAGGTCTTCCACGACCCGGACCACGCCGGTCACTCCGCCATGGTCCTCGACGAGTCCGACCTTGATCAACTGGCGGCGCGTCTGATCGCCGTCGGCATTGCCGACGACGGCCCGGAACAGGTCACCGCCTCGCGGATCCTGGTCCTGCGGGATCCGGACGGGAACCGGGTGGTCGTCTCGGGTGTGTGAGAGACGCCGCTGGCTGACGAGCACCGTGAGGACGACTGCGCCCGGCACCACGGCGCCCGACATCACACGGCCGAGGACTGGACTCAGGGCGTCGACCCGAGCCGGCTCAGACCGAGACGGGCTCGACGTCCGACGCCTTCGGCTCCTCGGTGGCGTGGGAGTCCGTCAGCGAGAGCGAACCGAACGTCGCGATCAGTCCGACCACCGCCGCCACGACCAGGTAGGTGACCCGCTCGCCCGCGAAGTACGCGTGCACCAGCGTCGGGCTCCAGGCACCGGTCGGGAGGGTGGCGGTCACCAGCGCCGCGATCAGGGTGCCGACCACGGCCGTCCCGAGGCTGGTCCCGATCTCCTGCGAGGTGTCGTTCAGGGCTGCGCCCATCGAGGTGCGGTTCTCGGGCATCGCCTCGACCAGGGCGACCGCGCAGATGGTCATGATCGTCCGCAGCCCGGTGGTCAGCACGACCATCATGAGGGCGATCGCGAGATAGCCGTGTTCGACCGCCCAGGCCATGCCGAGCAGGGATCCGACCAGCAGCGCGGTCCCGACCAGGCACGCCTTGCGGTGACCGAGCCGGGCCGCCAGCTGCTCGGCGACCGGGGTGGCCGCGATCATGGTGAGGATGAGCGGCAGGTTGGCCAGACCGGCCCGCATCGGGCTCCAGCCGTAGGCGTACTGGAAGTGCAGGATCAGCCCGAACATGACGCTGGCCATCGTCACCGACGCCCCGAGCTGGGTGATCGCCGCGCCCCGGGCCGGTCCGGTGCGGAAGATCGCCAGGTCGATCATCGGTGAGGCCGCGCGCCGTTCGCGGAGCACGAACCCGACGACCGCCCCGACAGCGCCGGCCGCGCAGGCCAGGGTGACCGGAGCGAGCCAGCCGTACTGGACCCCGCTGGTGAGGGTGTAGCAGCCGAGCCCGATGGCGGCGACGGTGAGCCCGGTCCCGAGCAGGTCGAGTCGCTCGCTGGTGAGGTCCTCGCGCCGGTCGGCGGGGACGCCGGCGCGGACGCCGATCCAGGCGATCAGCGCGATCGGCGCGTTGACGACGAGCAACCACTGCCAGCTCAGGTGGCTGAGCACCGACCCGCCCAGCAGCGGACCCAGGACGAATCCGGACATCCCGACGATCATCACCACGGTGATCGAACGCATCCGCAGCTTCTCGTCGTCGAAGAGCCGGAAGATCAGCGACATCGTGACCGGAGCCATCGCCGCCGCGGCACAGCCCAGCGCCGCCCGCAGGGCGATCAGCTGACCGATGTCGGTCACCAGGACGACGGCGAGGCTGACCAGACCGAAGACCGCCAGCCCGGTCAGCAGCACGCGACGCCGACCGAACCGGTCGGCGGCCGACCCGGCGGTCAGTAACAGCCCGCCGAAGGTCAGCGAGTAGGCGCCGGTCACCCACTGCAGCCCCGTCGTCCCGCTCTCGAGCGACCGACCGATGGTGGGCAGGGCGATCGAGAGCAGGGTATTGTCCACCATCTCCACGAAGAAGGCGAGGCAGAGCGCCGCCAGGGGCACGGCGGCGGCGCGCAGCGAGCCGTACGTCGGGGTCGTGCTGGGGGTCACGGTCGTGGTGGTCATCTGACGCCTCGCTATCGAACGGTGTACGACTATCGTACAGCGTTCGAGACTATAGAACGGCGTTCGGTAAGATGCAAGCGTGGCTGCGAACCCGACGAAGGAGAACGAGCGCCCCGCTCCCCCGCGGGCCCGCCCCCGGGGCCGTCAGCGGATGGCTCACTCGCTCGACGCCGTGATCCGCGAGACCCTCGCGATCCTGGACGAGTCCGGCGAGCCGGGGCTGACCTTCCGCACGCTGGCCGCGCGGCTCGGCGGCGGCGTGGCCAGCATCTACTGGTACGTCTCCAGCCGGGACGAGCTGCTCGAGCGGGCCACCGAGGAGGTGATGGGCCAGCTCCTGGTGGCCACCGAGCCACTCACCCACGGGCCGGACCCGGTGGCCAACGTCCGCGCGATCGCGCTGGCCCTCTTCGACGAGTTCGTCCGCCGGCCGTGGTTCGGTCAGTACATGCTGCGCAACAACGGGTTGCAGCCGAACTCGATGTCGATGTTCGACCGATTCGGACAGCAGCTCATGAAGCTCGACCTGACCCCGCGGCAGCGCTTCCACGCGGTGTCGTCGATCATCAGCTACGTCGTCGGGGTCGCCATCGACCTCGCGGAGCCGCCGCCCCGCGAGTTCCTGGAGAGCGGCATGGAGCCCTCGGAGTTCCTGTCGATGTACGCCGATCGCTGGCGTGCCCTCGACCCGGAGCGGTACCCCTTCGCGCACCAGGTGGCCGACGAGTTCGCGACGCACGACGATCTCGACGTGTTCCGCTCAGGCCTCGACCTGCTGCTGGCGGGACTGCGGCACCAGGCCGGCGAAGGCTCGTCGCCGTCCTCGTGAACCTCGCGGCCCGGGTGGCCGTCGGGTCCGACCGGGATCACCTCGACCGATCGACCACCGGTAGGTCGGGGACCGTGGAGAGGTCGGTGCGGCGTGGCGCGAGACCGTAGGGCGAATAGGTGGTCACCTCGCCCTGCGGGCGCAGCCGGGAGTCCTGGTGGTAGCGGTCCCAGAGGTCCTGCTCGGCCAGGGCATCACCGGCATCGGCTCGGACGAGCAGCCGTGCGAGCTCGTCCACCTCTGCGTCCGAGGGGTCGTCGGTCCCGGCCCAGCCGTCCCACAGCAGCATCTCGTCGCCGTAGCGGTGGGCGACCTCGAACACCACGTAAGTCCGGACGAAACCGGGTCCGCTGAGCTCGGCCGAGCCGGCCTCGACGCCGTAATTGGCGAGGTCGCGGGCCCCCGCGCGCCATCCGAGCCACGCCTCGGCGGCGGTCTCGAACGGTGCGTCCGGACCCGTCGGCAGGTCGTGACGGTCGAGATCGCTCCGCTCCCCGAGCTCGGGATCGGCTCGCCGCCAACGACCGCCGTCGAAGCGTTCGACGATGACGTGGTCGGCGGACCAGGTCGGGCTGAAGTAGTGGGCGAACCCCACCCGGCTCCGCGCCGGGACCCCGCGTTGGCGAAGGGCACCGACCACGAAGAGGGTGTGGTCCCGGCAGCAGCCGGCCACCCGGCCGGTTCGCGGTCGCGGTTCGAGCAGCGCGCCCGGGTGCCGCTGATGATCAAGAACCAGAATGACCTCGAGCCAGCGGCTGTCGATCTCTCCGCGGCGTTCCGCGGGCAGATCCGGCAGCTCGGCGCGGTAGTGGCCGATCACGTTCCGGGCCGCCGCGCACAGACTCGCGAGGTCGTCGGGAAGCGCGGCCAGCCGTTCCGCCTCCCGACCGGGCGACGAGTACGGACTCTGTCCCACGAACCGGGTCATCTCGACCATGCCCTGATGATCGCAGGATCACTTCGTGGCCGCACAGGTCCTGGCCGCCGTGCGCGCGCTGGTCAGCGCCGCAGGGGTCAGCGACGATCGCGCAGGAAGTCCCCGATCACACCCATGACCTCGGACCGCTCCTCCGGCCCGAGCGCGGATCCGCTCGGCAGGGTCAGCCCGGTGGCGAACAGGCGGTCGGCCGCGCCGGTCAGGAACGACCGAGCCCCGGCGAACACCGGCTGCTGGTGCATCGGCTTCCACAGCGGCCGGGACTCGATGTTGCAGACGTCGAGGGCCGAGCGCAGGTCGTCGGCCGCCCACCCCGCGCTCGCCGGGTCGACGAGGATCGCGGTCAGCCAGCAGTTGTCGTACTGGTCGCCGACGCGCTGGAAGAGGCTCACCCCGGCGACGTCGGCGAACAGCCGGTCGTACTCCGCGCGCAGCGCACGACGCCGACCGATCATCGCGTCGAGCCGTTCGAGCTGGGCCAGACCGAGCGCGGCGAGCAGGTTGCTGAGCCGATAGTTGTAGCCCACCTCGGTGTGCTCGTAGTGCACGGCCGGCTGCCGGGCCTGGGTGCTCAGATAGCGCACCCGGTCGGCGAACGCGGCGTCGTCGGTGAGCAGCACCCCGCCACCGCTGGTGGTCATGATCTTGTTGCCGTTGAACGAGACGGCCGCCGCGATCCCGAACGAGCCCGCCGGACGCCCGGCGTGCGAGGCGCCCAGCGACTCGGCCGCGTCGGAGATCACCGGGACGCCGTGCTCCGCGCAGACCGGGCCGATCGCCGTGTGGTCGACGCTCCGGCCGAGCAGGTCGACCGGCACCACGGCCGCCACACGGGCGCCCTCGCGGCGCAGTGCGGTGAGGGCCTGGTCGAGCAGAGCGGGGTCGAGGTTGCCGGTGGCCGGGTCGCAGTCGACGAACACGGGTTCGGCGCCGGTGTAGACGACCGCGTTCGCGGTCGCCGCGAAGGTCATCGTCGGGACGATCACCACCGTCCCCGGGGCGGCCCCGACGTTGAGCAGCGCCAGGTGCAGCGCCGCCGTCCCCGAGGAGAGCGCGACCGCGTACCGACGGCCGCAGCGCTCGGCGAGCTGACGCTCGAACTCGTCGACCATCGGCCCCAGCGGCGCGATCCAGCCGGAGCGGAGGGCCTCGACCACCAGCTCCTCCTCGCGCGCGCCGACGTCGGGCGAGGACATGTAGATCCGCTCCCGCAGGCGGGTCGGTGCGGTCATCGGGTCACCCCGTTCAGTTGGGCTGCCCGCTCCAGCGGCAGCGGCTTGGCGTCCTCGGTGGCGACGAAGTCGTCCATGCCGTGCGCCGTGCGGATCTGCTCGACGGCGTCCAGCGAGAAGGCCGGCACCGCGCAGTGGCTGATCAACGGGTGCGCCCGGCGCTCGTCGTGCTCGCCGGCCCCGAACAGCTCCTCGTGCAGCTTTTCGCCCGGACGCAGACCGGTGTAGCGGATCTCGATCGGACGGCCCTCGAGCTTGATCAACTGCTCGGCCACGTCGGCGATCCGCACCGGCGTGCCCATGTCGAGCACGAGCGCTTCGCCGTCGGCCCCGATCGCGCCGGCCTGGATGACCAGCTGGACGGCCTCGGGGATGGTCATGAAGTAGCGGGTGACCTCGGGGTCGGTCACCGTGACCGGACCGCCGCGGGCGATCTGCGCCGCAAAGGTCTCGAGCACCGAACCCCGACTGCCGAGCACGTTGCCGAACCGGACGGACAGGAACCGTCCGGTGGCGTGCTGCCCGAAGGTGGCGGTCAGCCGCTCGGCCAGCCGCTTGCTCCGGCCGAGCACGTTGACCGGGTCGGCGGCCTTGTCGGTGGAGACGTTGATGAAGTGGTCGACACCGACCGCGGTGGCCGCGGCGAGCACGTTAAGGGTGCCGAGCACGTTGGTCTTCCACGCCTCGTCCGGGTACTGCTCGAGCATGTTGAGGTGCTTGAGCGCGGCGGCGTGGAACACCACCTCGGGACGCCGCTCCTCGAACAGCCGGCGGAGCGCCTCGCCGTCGCGGATGTCGGCGAGGATGGCCTGCGGCAGGTCGAGCCGGGCCTCCCCGAACAGGGTCAGCTGCAGCGCGTGCAGCGCGGACTCGTCGCGGTCGAGCATCATCAGCTCGGCCGGCCCCTCGCTGTGGATCTGCCGGGTCAGCTCGGACCCGATCGACCCGCCGGCACCGGTGACCAGCACCCGCTTGCCGCGCAGGTAGCCGCTGATCTGCTTGACGTCGGTCTCCACCTGGCGGCGTCCGAGCAGGTCGGCGATGTTGATGTCGCGGACGTCGCGGATGCCGATCCCCTTCCGGTCGAGCAGATCGGAGATCTTCGGCAGGATCTTGACGGTCAGCCCGGCGGCGACCGCGCGCTCGGAGACGTCGCGGACCAGGTCGGACTCGGCCGACGGCAGCGCGATGATCAACACCTCGGCCTCGGTGCGGGCGGCGGCCGCGGCGATGTCCTCGCGCCCGCCGAGCATCCGGACGCCCTTGATCTCCAGGTGCCGCTTGGCGGGGTCGTCGTCGAGCAGACCGACCGGCAGGTGGCCGCTGTCGTCCCAGATCATCGAGCGGATCAGCTGCTGGGCGGCGGCTCCGGCGCCGAAGACCAGCGTGCGCCGGCCGGCTCGCGGCGGAGCCGCGGCCAGCACCCGGGCGGCGACGATCGCGCGGTAGCCGATGGTGACGACGAAGGCGATCAGCCCACCGACCACCGGCACGCTCAGCGGCATCAGCCGGGCGGAGCCGGTGACGAAGTCGAGTGCGAGCACGGCGAGGGTGGCCGAGCCGACCGCGACCGCCAGCGTCCGGAACTCGTCAGCGCTGCCGAGCGCGTGCCGGCCCTGGTGCAGTCGCAGCGCCGTGGCCACGGCGAGGAAGACGGCGGCCGCGACGACCACGCCGATCACCAGACCGACGATGTTCATCGGTTCGGCCGAGTCGTCGTAGCGGGCCGCGTGGGCGAGCACCATGCCCACCGCGACCGCGAGCGTGTCCACGACGCGGAGCACGGCCGGGCGTAGCGCGCGGCCTCCGTCGCCCTCCTCGGACGTCATCACGGCAGCACGGTGCCGTCTGCGTTCTCTCATGATCCCCCGATCATCTGCACGGCCGAATGCGGCCGCCGATCCACCAGCGCCCGACTGCGGGCGGGTGGAGACACGGCGATTCTAGCCAGCGGGGTAGGTCACATCGGCGACTCCGAAAAAACGCCGTTCGCTGAGAGCAACCTGATGACGGCGCGGGAGTCTGCCGAGCATGTCAGTGACCCGCTCCGCCGGACCCGGAGAACGCCTATCGTCGTCTCGGTCGTCCGTGGGGGACGGTGCGACACCGAGCGCTCCGGCCGCCTGCGGGCGTCGCCGGGCGGGCCGGACGGCCCCGGGGGACCGGTGAGCCGGCCGGACGAGGAAGAGAGTGGAGACGGGTGAAGGACCTGAGCGTCGTCATCGCGGCCTACAACGCCGAGGACACCTTGGGCGTGCAGCTGGAGGCTCTCGTCGGGCAGGGCCCGGACCTCGACTGGGAGGTCGTGGTCGTCGACAACCGCAGCACCGACGGCACGGTCGCGGTGGCGGAGAGCTTCGCCGACCGGCTCGACCTGCGGGTGGTCTCGGCCCCGGACCGACCCAGCGGCGCCTACGCCCGCAACGTCGCGGTGGCGACCTGTGACACGCCCTGGATCCTGTTCGTCGACGCCGACGACATGGTGGCGCCGGGCTGGCTGGAGGCGATGGCCGGCGCCATGCGCGAGCACCGGTTCGTGGCCGGCCGGCTCGACGCCAAGGTACTGAACTCGCCGTCGGCGATCAGCCGGACCGTGCCCCAGGGCGACGGTCTGCAGTGGTGGCCGGTCGGGCCGCCGCTGCCGCACGCGGGCGGCGGCAACATGGGTATCGAACGCTCGGTCTACGAGGCGGTCGGCGGCTTCGAGCCCGACCTGATCGGTCTGCAGGACGTCGACTTCTGCTGGCGGGTCCAGCTGGCCGGCGTCCCGCTGCACTTCGTGCCGGAGGCGACCCTGCACGTCGGGCTGCGCAGCACGCTGCGCTCGATGTGGCGCCAGGGCCGCAACTACGGGGCAGCGCAGGCCGAGATCGAGCACCGCTTCGCGCACGTCCGTCCTGAGGACGTCCCGGAGGCCGCGCGGGCCACTCCGCCGGAGGCCGCCCGGCAGAAGAGCGGCAAGGTCGCCGTGCTGATCGGGATGGTCCGCTCGGTCCCGCACCCGGGCGCGCTGATCTGGCAGGTCGGCTGGTACGTCGGCCACAAGCTGGGCGAGCCCGGGCGCCGAGCCCGGGCCCGCACCGCTCGACCGCGACCGGTGACGATCGGCGGCGCGAGCTCCTAGGCCGCGGCGTCCTCGGCGTCACCGAGCTCGCCGGCCAGCCGCCGGCCGAGCTCGGTGCCGTAGGCGCTGATCCGGCCGCAGTGCTCCATGTGCCAGATCGGCCGCCCGTCGACGACGTTGCCCGACAGCAGCGGGCCCATCACCCAGAGCCCGTCCGCGGCCCGCAGCCCCTCGCCGACGGCGATCCCGGCGCCGAGGTGGCTCGGCTGACACACCCCGTCCTCGATCAGCTGACCGAGCAGCCGCGGAGCGGCCAGCCGCAGGTCCCCGCCGGGACCGGCGCAGTTGACGACCACGTCGGCGGGCCGGTCGAGCTGCGTCGGCCCGTCGGGACCGACGTACTCGACGGCGGTGGTGCCGTCGGACGCCACCGCGAGCCCGGTGAAGGAGCCCGCGACCAGCGCGAAGCGGTCCTCGGCGGTGAGCCGCTCGACCACCTCCCAGTACTCGGCCCCGGCCCGGCGCTGGTGCCGGCCCAACTGGGCACCCCAGCGTCCGGCGAACTCGGTCGTCTCCTCCGGCGACAGCCGCGGGAGCAGCGCGATGACCGCCTGGGAGACCGGCGCCAGCGTGTCCGCGGCGGTGAACCCGGCCTCGCGGCCGTGTCCGATGTCGAGAACCGCGGCGGCGTACAGCTCGGCCGCCCGGACGGTCTCGCTGTGGGCCAGTGCCTGCAGCTCCGCCGGCTCGAAGCCCGGCGCCGCCGGGTGGTCGACGATCTTGGCGGGCAGCTCGCCGCTCGGGCAGAGGACGGTGACGACGGCGGTCCCGGCGCCGTCCAGGTCGTTCACCTGGTAGAGCACGTCCATCGCGCTGGCGTTGCCGCCGATGATCACGACGTGGGCCGGGTGCGCAGGCTGGTCGGCCTGCCGATCGAGCCGGGCGCCGACCGCACGGAGCGCGGCGGGCAGGTCGGCGAAGGGGTCGTCGAGCAGGACGGCGTCGGCGGCGTCCGCGCCCTCCGCGAGCCGTGGCGCGGCCGGCGGCGAACCCACCGCGAGCACCACCCGGTCGGCCCGGAGCCGGTACTCGGCGCCGACGATCTCGTAGCCGGAGCCGTCCCGGCGAACGCCGAGGACCTCGTCGCGCAGCACGCTGACCCGGGCCCGGCCCGAGTCCTCCGCGCGCGCGATCGCCCGACGGGCCAGGTCCTTGAGGTAGGCCCCGAAGACGTAGCGGGGCAGGAAGATCAGGTCGAAGTCGTCCCGGGCGATCGCGTCGCGGTGCCGGCTCCACCAGGTCCGACCCCAGGCGCCGGCGGTGGCGTGGAGCTCGTCGAACACCCAGTGCTTGTTTTCGGCCAGCCAGCGCGAGAAGCGACCGCGTTCCTCGTCGGGCAGGAAGTCGTGCAGCGAGGTGATCAGCAGGCAGGTGCGGGCGGCCCGGTCGCCGTACGGCAGCCCGGAGAACGCGTCGCTCGCCCGGTCGACCGCAGCGAGCCGCAGCGGGACCTCGGGGACCGGGTGCTCGGCCAGGACGTCGAGCAGGGCGACCAGGGTGTAGGCGGTCGAGGCGCCGGCCCCGACGAACACGAGGTCGTGGCCGGTCGCGCCGGCTGCACCGGTCGGGTCGAGGGTCGCCGACGAGGTGGGTGCGTCGATCACCGTCATGAGGACCTCCAGTACGCGTGAGGTGTGGTGGTGCTGTCGCCCGATCCGGGCGCGGGCTCACCGGTCCGGTCCGGCAGCACCCGGGCCGGGTTGCCGACCACGGTGACGTGGTCGGGGACGTCGGAGATGACCACGGCGCCGGCACCGATCCGGCACCAGCGGCCGATCCGCACCGAGGGGATCACCACCGCGCCGGCGCCGATATGGGTGCCCTCGCCCACCTCGACGTGGCCGCAGAGCGTCGCGTGCGGGCTGACGTGCACGAAGTCACCGACGACGCAGTCGTGGTCGACGCTGGCCGCGGTGTTGATCAACACGTGCCGACCGACCCGGGCGTTCGGCTGCACGACCGCGCCGTGCAGCACCACCGTCCCCTCCCCGAGGGTGCTGGTCGAAGCGATCAGCGCACTCGGGTGGACGGCCTGCCGGAAGACGGCCGGGACGTCGAGTCCCTCGAGCATGGTCACCAGCTCGGAGCGCTCGCCGTTGCGGCCGACGGCCATCACCACCGGGACGTCCGGTGGCGGGTAGTGCTCGGGTCCGAGCAACCGGATCCCGGGGACGAGATCGCGGCTCGCCGGGTGGTGGTTGCCCGGGTAGTCGTTGATGATGTGGCGCACCGTCCAGCCCTGGGAGCGCACCACGTCGGAGACGACCTGGGCGTGACCGCCGGCGCCGTAGACGTCGCAGAGCCGCACGCCCGGTGCCGTCGTCGGCGCCTCCTCGCGCATCGGCATGTCTCCCCCGTGTGATGTGTTCGAACTCTCGGGCGCAGCGGTGGCCCCGGCCGCAGTGACCGCCCGCAACCGGTCGGTCACGCGACTCTCGACCGTCCTGACGACGACGTCACGACGGGAGTCCGACTGCCCAAGTCCGAGCTCGGATCGCCAGCGTACGACAGCCGGGGGCGACGGCGGGCGGTCTGCGCAGCATTGCCGGCCGCACCCGGGAGCCTGCCGCGAGCCGTGGACGTGGTCACCTTTCGATCCCTGCCGAAACGCGATGGATCAGGCCGCGCGACCCGGCTCCGCCGGCGCGCCGTTCGGGCGGGACTTGCCGGGTGGCAGGAACCAGTGGCAGCGGATGTGCGGATAGCGGGCCGTGAGCTGACCGACGGTGAGGTAGCGCCAGCCCTCGGGGCGCAGCTTGTCGAGAAGCAGCGGGACGGTCTCCGGGCTGCTCAGCGGGCGAGGGCCGGCCTCGGCCCCGACGATGTCGTGCAGCAGCACGACCGCCCCCGGATGGCGGGCGACGTAGGCGCGCTCGGCCACCTCCTCGGGCGGGTCGCCGAGCCAGTCGCGGGCCCAGGCCGACCAGATGACGGTCTCGAGCCCGAGCCGACGGGCCTGCAGCAACAGCCCCATCCGGATCGCGCCGTAGGTGGGGCGGAACAGCCGGATCTCCTGCCCGACGACGTCCTCGAGCTCCTCCTTGCCCTGGCGCAGCCGGGCCGCGGCGCGGGTGAGCGGCAGCTCCGTGCTGCGCTCGTGCACGACGCCGTGGAGGGCGATCTCGTGTCCCTCGGCGGCCACCCGCCGAGCCAGCGCGGGGTGCCGGCGCGCGGTCGCGGAGAGCATGAAGAAGGTCGCCCGCGCACCCTCGGCCGCGAGGGCGTCGAGGACGGACGGGGTCAGCTCGGGGTCCGGACCGTCGTCGAAGGTCAGGGCCATCACCCGGTCGATGGTGTCGACGCAGATCAACGAGCTCCACGGCGCGAGCAGCGGCTTGAGCCGGCGCATCGTCGGAGTCTCGAGCTCCTGACGGCGTTCACCGATCTCGTAGTCCGCCACCCACGACCGGCGGACCTGGACGTACGGAGTCGGGTGGACGCGGAACGGGGAAGCCACGTGCCTCACCCCCTTTCGACTGTGCACGCCGTGTGCCGTGCCGTGACCGGCACCAGGCGTGCTGCCCGGTGCGCCGTTTCGGGGGGAAACGCTGTCCATTGTCACCTCTCATGGGCTCACAGGCTCGGCTCAGTGGAAATCTGTAGCGATTCCTCGATCAGGACTTTCTGGCGACGGGCAACGACCCGGACCGGCGCGGGCCGGTCCGGGTCGTGCGGTGCTCCGGCGGTCGGCCGCCCCCTGGTGGCCGGCCAGTCCCTGCGCGTGTGTCAGCAGGTGCAGGGCCCGGAGAGATCGTGGTCGCCGGCCGGTGGCTCAGCTGTTCTGGGCTTCCCAGGTGAAGCCCAGCGCGGCGGTGCCGCCCTGGCTGGAGTTCGGGGCGTTGCTGGCCAGGCTGTAGCTGATCTTGAACGTCCGGGACTCCGACCCGGTGCCGGTCGGCGCCCAGTCCCCGATCCCGGTGGCGAAGCTGGTCTTGGCGGTGGCGCCGGTGCCGAAGCCGGCCAGGCTGCCCGAGTACAGGGTCGGGTTGGTGGTCGAGGCGGTGAAGTTGGTGCAGTTGCCGAACGAGCCGCCGCTGCCCTGGACCACGGTCAGGCTGATCTGGGAAGCCAGGTCATTGGTCGTCGCGTAGTTCGTGCCGTACAGCTTGACCGTGGAGGCGAGGCTGCCGGTGGAGGTGACGGTGATGCACTGGCTACCGGTCGCACCGGGCTTGAGGTTGGAGGCGGTGAACAGGGCGGTGTTGGCGTCGTCGTCGGACAGCGCGACGGTGCCGGAGGTCCAGTTCGAGGTCGGGTTGACCGTGGTCGCGGAGTAGGCCGAGTAGGAGGCCTGCGCGACGGCGAGACCGGAGACGACCAGGGCGGCGGGGATCGCGGTGAAGGCGACGATCTTCTTCACGGTCGTGCTCTTGGCGTTCGTGTTCTTGGGGGTGGTGTTCGACATTTCGGGGGGCTCCTGAGTGCTGTTCTTGGGGGGTCCTGCTGACAAGAACAATTCAAGATTCAACACATCAGGACGCGGTTCGGCTGTCGTCCGCGCGAGCCGAAAGCTCGCTCAGCGTTTCGGCCGATGCTCAGGACCCGGTCAAGAGGGCCGCGGGAACGGCGCCCGCGGCTAGTCCGCCGCCTCCGCGGTCCGGTTGAAGACCGCCGGGCTCGGGTATGCGGACCTCGACGCTGCCCACGTCGACTGTCGGTGTCGACGCAGCGGACGGGAGTGACGGGATGAGCACGTCGACGGGAGTCCCGATCGACCACTGCCTCGACCTCCTCGAGGTGCCGGCCGCCGGGATCACCCTCGCCCTGGACGACCTGCGGGTGCCGCTGGCGGCGAGCGATGCACACGTCCGCCGCCTCGAGCAGGCCTCGGCGACGCTGGGGGACGCACCCGGCCTCGAGACGGCGGTGGCGCCGACCCTGGCGCTCGACGAGGCGGTGATCCGGCGACGCTGGCCGCTCTTCCACCAGGTGATGGCCGAGGCGACGCCCTATCGCTCCACGGTCACGATCCGGGTGGCGGCCGGGAGCCTGCAGGCCGTGCTCGACCTCTTTTCCCCGCGTCCCGACCGACGCTGGTGCCCCTCTCCGGACCGGGTGCGTGAGGCCGCCGCGCTGGTTCGGCGCGCGATCGGCACGCTGTCGCGCTCGCTCGCCGCCGACGAGCAGCCAGCGTGCCCGCCCACCGAGAGCAACGGCTCCGTGGCCTGGTGCGCACGCCGACCGGTGGTCGACCGGATGCGGGTCTGGCAGGCGATCGGCATGCTCGAGGAGGGCACCGGCTGCTGTTCCTCCGACGCGCTGGCCATGCTGCGCGGCTTCGCCTTCCGCACCGACCGCGACCTCGACGAGCTCGCGGCCGCGCTCGTGGCCCGGCGGACCACCACGGTCGAGGTGGCGGGCGGGGCCTGAGCGGCGACCGGTTGCCGGGTTTGGTGCGGTCTGGCAAGCTGCCAGCAAGGCATCTGTCACGGGTGTCACGCGGCCGGACCGATCGACGTCCGTGCCGAGCTCCTCGGAGGTTGAACCAAAGCCGCCGAAGGACGCGCCGCCCGCGGTGGCGGCGACCGAAGAGACGGGGTCCACCGATGGACACCACCCAGATGATGTCGGCGGCCGAGCAGTTCGCCCGGGCCGTCAACGAATCCGCCCACGAGTGCGAACGCCTGCAGCGCGGCGTGGAGCTCGTTGCCGAGCTCGTTCCTGGCTGCCACCACGTGGGAGCAGCGATCCGGGACAAGCGGGGGTTGCGGCCCTGGGCCTGGACCGACGAGGTCGGTCCGGGCAGCATCGCGAGACAGATGGCCGCCCAGGAGGGTCCGTCGCTGGACAGCCTGCACAGCGCGTGCAGCGTGGCCAGCAACGACGTCGAGTCCGACCGGAGATGGCCGATCTGGGGTCGGCAGGCCGCCCGTGAGCTCGGCGTGCGGACTGCGGCAGCGTTCGTGCTGACCGGCTACGACCAGCAGGGACGCGCGCAGTCGCTCGGCACCCTGACGCTCTACTCCGACGACGTCGACGCGTTCGACGACGTGCGGATGCGGCTCGCGCACGAGCTGAGCACCCACCTCGCGATCGCCCTCGCCGCCTCGCGCGAGATCCGGCAGCGCGGGGACGCGATGGAGTCCCGCACGGTGATCGGTCAGGCGATCGGCATCCTGATGGAGCGGTTCGCCCTCGACCCCGACCGGGCGTTCGGGGTGCTGCAGCGGCTGTCGCAGACCAACAACCGGCGGATCGTCGACCTGGCCACCGAGCCGGTGACCACCCGTGACCTCAGCTGCCTGCACGCGGGCGCGAACGCACGGGCGACGGTCCCGACGTCCTGATCCGCGCACGCCCTGCAGATGCCCAGGGTCGTCGTGTCCCTGCTCTGCGGTGGATGCGGGCGGGTCAGCCGAAGAGCCGCTGCAGCGACTCCTTGCGGTCCTCCGGGACTTGGACGACGAGCTCGTCGCCGCTGCGCAGCTCGACGTCGCCGTGGAGCGGGACCAGTCGCTGCTCTCGGACCAGCAGGTTGATCCAGACGTCCTCGCCGAGCTCGTGCAGCGATCCGACGGTCCGACCGACGGCGTCGGCGCCCTCGCCGATGGTGTAGTGCTGCACGCCCTCGGGCTCGTCCCGGAGGCGGACCCCGAGGGTCCAGGGCTGGGGTTCGACCACGCGCATCGGCAGGCCGAGGGCACGTGCCACGGTCGGCGTCAGCGTCGCCTGCACCAGCACCGAGAAGATCACGACCACGACGATGATCCCGTAGAGCCGTTCCGCCTGGGGCACGTCGGCCTTGCGGAGCATCTCCGCCAGCAGGATCGGGACCGCACCCTTGAGGCCGGCGAAGAGGACGAAGACGTTCTCGTTACGACGTAATCGGGCCGGGATCACGCACAGCCCGACGAGCACCGGACGGATCACCAGCGTCAGAGCCAGCGCGAGGACCAGACCGGTCACCCAGACGGCCGGATCGGCCAGGCTCGACAGCCGCACGGTGAGCCCCAGCACCACGAAGACCACGATCTCGGCCACCCCGGCGAGCGCACCGTGGAAGCGTTCGATCTCGCGCTTGTACGGCGCCCGGGCATCCCCGACGACGATCCCCGCGACGAAGACGGCCAGGAACCCCGACCCCTGCGCCAGGGTGGCGATCCCGTAGAGCAGCAGCACGCAGACCAGCGTCCGGATCGGGTAGAGCGCCTCGCTCGGCAGCGGCACCCGTCGGATGAAGATCACCACCAGGCGACCGCCGACCAACCCGATGAGACCACCGACCACCATCTGCAGCAGGAAAATGAGCCCGACGTGGGCGAAGGCGTTCGCGCTCACCGCCCCCGCGGCCAGCAGGCTGGCGATCAGGGCGATGCCGACCGGGTCGTTGGCTCCGGACTCCCCCTCGAGGATCGTCGAGCTCCGGCCCTCGATCTCGCGTTTGCCAAGCACCGAGAACACCATCGCCGGGTCGGTCGGCGCGACCGCGGTGGCCACCAGCAGCGCCGCGAACCAGGGCAGACCGAAGGCCACGTGCAGTAACACGGCGGCGGCCGCGGCGGTGAGGAAGGTGCCGAGGACACCGATGATCGTGATCGGTCCGGCGGCGGCCCGGAAGCGTCGCCAGCCGATGTGCACGCCCCCGTCGAAGAGGATGAAGAGCAGTGCGAGCGTGACCAACCGCTCGACGGTGAGCTCAGGCGGTTCGTGGACCGCCGGGACCAGCTGGACCAGCAGAGCCGCCGCGACCAACATCACGGCCGGGGCGGGGATGCGGATCCGTTCGGTCAGCCGGTTCGAGAGCAGTGCGGCGACACCGACCAGCCCGATGAGGAGCACCGAGAAGGCGTATTGCATCGTCTCGTTCACCGCTCCCCCTCTCCGGTTCGGACGGCGTGGATCGCCATGATCATCTCGCGCGCCGAGGCGCGCACTCGGGACAGGTCAGTTCAGCTGGGCCCGGCCCTGGTAGACGTCCGGGACGCCGTCGCCGTCGTCGTCGACCTCCTCGGCCGCGCAGAGGCGCCGGTAGGCACGGTTGCGGATCCGCAGCAGCGTGGCCGCGATCGTCCCGGCCAGCAGCGAGCCCACCAGCACGGCGACCTTGACGTGCGCCTCGCGTTCGCTCCCGGCACCGTAGGCGAGCTCACCGATCAACAACGAGACGGTGAAGCCGATCCCGGCCAGCACCGCCACTCCCGCGACGTCGATCCAGCGGAACGCGTCGTCGAGGGAGGCGCGGGTGAAGCGGGCGACCAGGAAGGTGGCACCGAAGATCCCGACCGCCTTGCCGACGACCAGACCGACGACGATGCCGAGGGCGACCGTGTCGGTGAGCGAGGCCGCGAGCCCGCGGAGTCCGCCGATCTCGACCCCGGCGGCGAAGAACGCGAACACCGGGACGGCGAAGCCCACCGAGACGGGTCTGAGCAGGTGCTCGAAGTGCTCGGCCAGACCGGGTCCGGCTTCCGGGCCGCCGGCCGCCTCGCTGCGGATCACCGGCACGGTGAAGGCCAGCAGCACCCCGGCCACGGTCGCGTGCACCCCGGAGGCGTGCACCAGCGCCCAGGTGATGACCGCCAGCGGGACGAGCAGCCACCACGACCGGATCCGCTTCTGGACGAGCAGACCGAACAGGCCCAGCGGCACCAGCGCCATCAGCAGGAACAGCGGGTGCAGCTCGCGGGTGTAGAAGAAGGCGATCACCGTGATGGCCAGCAGGTCGTCGACCACGGCGAGGGTCAGCAGGAAGGTCCGCAGTCCCGTCGGCAGATGGGTGGAGACGACTGCCAGCACGGCAAGCGCGAAGGCGATGTCGGTGGCGGTCGGAATGGCCCAGCCGCTCAGCGCTCCGTCCGAGGCCCTCAGGTTGAACAGCACGAAGATCACCGCAGGGACGGCCATGCCGCCGACCGCCGCGACCACCGGCAGCACCGCCCGGCGCGGGTCACGGAGGTCACCGGCGACGAACTCGCGCTTGAGCTCGAGCCCGGCGACGAAGAAGAAGATGGCCAGCAGCCCGTCGGCGGCCCACCGCCCGAGGGAGAGGTCGAGATGCAGTGCCTGCGGTCCGACCTCGAACTCGGTGAGCCGGGTGTAGGCACCGCCGAGCGGCGAGTTGGCCCAGATCAGCGCGACCAGCGTGGCCGCGAGCAGCAACGCGCCGCCCACGGTTTCGCGCCGGAGCACCTCGGCGACGCGCTGGGTTTCGGGCCAGGATCCGCGGCTGAACAGCGCCTGGGTCAGCGCACGCTTGCGAGAGCCGGTCGCCATGGGTCACCTCCGGGGTCGGGTCGTCGACGCCGACCAGACTTCCCGGCACACCTCCGGTCAGGTTACCGGTCGCGGACCCACGGACCGAAACAGACGGAGCCCGTGACGGGGCGTCCCGAGCGCGAGCCCGGGACGTCCCGTCCGGCAGGGATCAGGCGAACGGCTGACCGGCCGGGGGAAGGCCGAGCCGTGCGGACCCCCTGGGTGGGCGGACGTCCGGTTCTGGGTCGGTCCGGACGATCGTGGGAGACGCCCGGACCTCCGAACGCGCCGAGGAGATATCCAACACGAATCGGGGACATCGCGCCAATCCCCCACAAGGCATCTCGTCGGATCGCCGCGCCGCTCGGTCAGCTTGACGGGCTGCGCTCCGCGGCCCCGACCGCCTGGACGAGCCGAGCCCGTTCCTTGTCGATCCAGTGCTTGCCGCTGTACGCCTGCGCGAAGGTCTCGGCGAACTCGACCGGGTCGTCGCCGACCACGTCGCGGAGCGTGGTCCGGTCGGTGGCGGCCCGCTCCCAGAGGTCGGCGAAGTCCTCGAGCATGGCGACGATCGTCGTCCCCCCGACCATCCCGCCGTACATCATCAGATAGCGGTGGAACGCCTTCGCCGTGCTGCCGTACGGCTCGGGCAGGGCCTCCAGCCGGGCCTTGGCCTGGCGGTACTGCTTCTTCTCCTCGAGCGGTCCGGTGACCAGCTCGAGCCACTTCGGTGCCATCTCAGGCTCCCTCCTGCCGCAGCTGATCCAGGCGTCCTGCCAGGAAGCTCCACGTCCTCCAGAACTCGTCGAGGTACTCCCGGCCCTGCGGGTTGAGCGCGTAGACCTTGCGCGGCGGGCCCTTCTCGGAGGGCACCTTGGTCACGTCGACCAGACCGCGCTGCTCGATCCGCACCAGCAGGGCGTAGACGGTGCCCTCGGCGAGGTCACTGAACCCCTCGTCGCGCAGCCGGGCGGTGATCTCGTAGCCGTACGCCGGCCGGGCGCCGAGGATCGCCAGCACGATGCCCTCGAGCGTCCCCTTGAGCATCTCCGTCATCAGCTTGGGCACGCGCACCTCCTCCAGTACCTAGCGAGGAAGAGTAGCACGCCCGAGCAGAGGGTCAGCCGCCCAGCGCCAGCTGCCAGGAGACGCCGAAGGCGTCGTCGACCCAGCCGAAGAGACCGAAGCCGTAGTCGTCCACCGGCATGGTGACGTGGCCGCCGTCGGCCAGCCCGTCGAACCAGCGCCGCAGCTCGTCCTCGCTGTCCGCGGTCACCCAGAGCGAGACCGCCGGGGTGAACGTCCAGTCGTGGGTGACGAAGCTGTCGCTGCACCGCACCCGGGTCCCGCCCAGGGTGAACTCGGCCAGCATCACCGAGCCCTCGGGCCCGGGGCCGTCGGGGCCGTAGCGCTGGTCGCTCAGCACCTCGCCGCCGAAGAGGTCGAGGTAGCGGGTCATCGCCTCGGCCGCGCTCTGGCCCCGGCTGGGCTGGAAGGTCAGGAACGGCGTCGCCTGCGCCATGGCGGTCCTCCGTGCTCGCGAGCGTCGTGCGGACGGCTGCTTCGTCCGGTCGCCCGCGCCCCAGCCTGACCCATCCGGACGCCCGCGACCAGAGGCACCGATCTCTACAAAGCAGACACGCCCTTCCTTGTAGACCCCTCACAAGCGCGGAGCGGGTCGGGCGTGCTTAGGTCGGAGGATGCCGAAGTCGAGCCGGATCGTCATCGTGAACCGCGGCGAAGCGGCGATGCGACTGATCCACGCCGTCCGTGACCTGAACGCCCGTCGCAGCCTCGACGGGGGTGAGCCGCTCCGCACCGTCGCGCTCTACACCGACGTCGACGCGGGCGCCGCGTTCGTCCGCGAGGCCGACGAGACCTACCTGCTGGGCAACGCGGCCGACCGGCCCTACCTCGACCTCTCCCGGCTCGAGACCGCGCTCCGCGAGACCGCCGCGGACGCTGTCTGGGTCGGCTGGGGCTTCGTCGCCGAGGACCCGAACTTCGCCGACCTCTGCGCCCGGCTCGGCGTCACCTTCATCGGCCCGAGCGCCGAGGCGATGCGCCGACTCGGCGACAAGATCGGCTCGAAGCTGATCGCCGAGGAGGCCGGCGTCCCGATCGCGCCGTGGAGCCGCGGCCCGGTCGACACCCTCGAACAGGCCCTCGAGGTGGCCGAGCGGATCGGCTACCCGCTCATGCTCAAGGCCACCGCCGGCGGCGGTGGCCGCGGCATCCGCCGGGTCGACCGGCCCGAGGACCTCGTCGACGCCTACCAGCGGACCCGGGACGAGGCCGCCCGCGCCTTCGGCAGCGGGATCGTGTTCATCGAGAAGCTGATCACCGGCGCCCGCCACGTCGAGGTGCAGGTGATCGCCGACGGCCAGGGCACCGCCTGGGCGGTCGGCGTCCGCGACTGCTCGGTCCAGCGCCGCAACCAGAAGGTGATCGAGGAGTCCGCCTCCGCGCTGCTCGAGCCGGCCCAGTCCGACGAGCTCAAGGCGGCCGCCGAACGGCTCGCGCTGGCCGTCGGCTATGCCGGCGCCGGCACCGTCGAGTTCCTCTACCACCCCGAGACCCGCAGCTTCGCCTTCCTCGAGGTCAACACCCGGCTCCAGGTCGAGCACCCGGTCACCGAGCTAGTCACCGGCCTCGACCTCGTCGCCCTCCAGCTCCAGGTCGCCGACGGCATCCCGCTGACCGGCGACCGTCCGGTCGAACGCGGCCACGCAATCGAGGCCCGGCTCAACGCCGAGGACCCCGACCGTGGGTTCGCCCCCGCCCCCGGCCGGATCGCCCGGCTCGAGTTCCCGGCCGGTCCGGGTGTCCGGGTCGACACCGGCGTCGCCGAGGGCGACACCATCCCGGCCGACTTCGACTCGATGATCGCCAAGATCATCGCCTACGGCGCCACCCGCGACGAGGCGCTGGCCCGGCTCCGCCGCGCGATGCTCGAGACCAACGTGGTGATCGCCGGCGGCGCCACCAACAAGAGCTTCGTGCTGACCCTGCTCGACCGCCCCGAGGTCACCCGCGGCGAGCCGGCCTGGGCCGACACCGGCTGGATCGACCGGACCGTCGCCGCCGGCGGGCTCGTCGCCGACGCGCACGCGGGGGCCGCGCTGGTCGCCGCCGCGATCGAGACCTACGCGGAGACCGAGCGCGACGAGATCAGCCACTTTCTGGCCACCGCCCGCGGCGGACGTCCGCAGCTCTCGCACGAGACCGAGCGCCGGATCGAGCTCGAGCTCCGCGGCACCGGCTACCGGATGACCGTCGGCCGGATCAGCGCCGCCCAGTACCGGGTGGCCATCGACGACCCGGACGCCCCCGACGGGGTCCACACGGTGCTGGCCCGGCTCGAGCGGATCGACGACGTCCACGCCCGGCTGGTCATCGGCCGCGACCGCTACCGGCTGGTCCTCGCCACCCACGGCACGACCCGGCTGGTCGAGGTCAACGGCGTCGCGCACCGGATCAGCCGCGACGAGGGCGGCGTGATGCGGGCCCCGACTCCCGCGCTGGTCGTCGGCACTCCGGTCGCGGTGGGCACCGAGGTCGAGGCCGGCCAGCCGGTGCTGGTGCTCGAGTCGATGAAGATGGAGACCGTGCTGGCCGCACCGGTCAGCGGAAGGCTGGTCGAGCTGCTGGTCCGCGCGGGCACCCAGGTGGGCAGCGGCGAACCGCTGGCCCGGGTCGAGCCGATCGGCGAGGCCGCGGCCGCCGACGCGCCCACCCCGCCGCCGATCGAGCTGCCCACCGACCCGACCGCCGAGCTCGACGCCGCCGGCCGGGCGCGGCTGGCGCTGAGCGCGCTCCGTGACCTGCTGCTGGGCTGGGACATCAGCCCGACCCGCGGGGCCGCGGTGCTCCGGAGCTACCTGGAGAACCGGGACGCGCTGGCGGCCACCGGCGTCGACGTGCTGGCCGAGGAGACGGCACTGATCGAGCTCTTCACCGACGTCGCCGACCTGACCCGCAACCGACCCGCCGACGAGGAGCTGCACACCGAGCTGCGGGTGCACAGCCCGCGGGAGTACTTCCACACCTACCTGGGCACCCTCGACCTCGACCGCGCCGGCCTCCCCGAGCACTTCCGCGAGAAGCTGCTCCGGGTGCTGGCGCACTACGACGTGACCGAGCTCGAGCCCGGGCCGGCGCTCGACGAGGCGCTGTTCCGGATCTTCCTGGTGCAGCAGCGCAACGACGACGTCGACGTCGTCATCGGGCTGCTGCAGCGCTGGCTGACCCTGCCCGCGCCGTCCGCCGCGGTGGCCCGGTCGGCGCGGACCGTGCTCGAACGGCTGGTCCGGGTCACCCAGCGCCGGTTCCCGGTGATCGGGGACCTGGCCCGTTCGGTGCGGTTCGGCTGGTTCGACCAGCGCCAGGTCGACGAGGAGCGCCAGCAGGTGCTGGCCGGCGTCGCCGAGGAGGTGGCGGCGCTGGTCGACCCCGACGCGCCGGACCGCGACGTCCGGATCGAGGCGCTGACCGCCATCCCGGAGCAGCTGATCGGCTTCCTCAACGACCGGCTGGCCGCCGGGATCGGCGGCCGCGAGCCGCTGCTCGAGGTGCTGATCCGCCGGCACTACCTCGAGTACGACCTGCACGACCTGGTCTGCACCGAGGACGGCGGGCGTCCGCTGGTCCGCGCCGAGTACGTCAGCGGCGAGCACGGGCCGACCCGGGTGGTCTCGACGGTCGGCGCGATCGACGAGCTCGGTGCCGGCGGGGCCCTGGGCGAGGCCGTCTCGGCCGCGCTCGCGCCCGACCACGACACCGTGGTCGAGGTCTACCTGCGCTGGCCGGACGACCCGGCGGGCCGCGGTCCATCCACCGATCCCGACGCCCTCAGTGCCCAGCTCATCGAGCTGCTCGCCGGGCAGTCGTGGGTGACCGCCGCCCGACGCGTGACCGTGGCGGTCTGCCCGGGTGGCGACCGCTCGGTGGCCTACTTCACCTTCCGGCCCGACGGCGACGAGCTGGTCGAGGACGCGCTGGTGCGCGACATGCACCCGATGGTCGGCCGACGGCTCAACCTCTGGCGGCTGCGCGAGTTCGACGTCACCCGGCTGCAGGCGCCGGCCAACGTCCAGCTCTACGAGTGCGTGGCCCGCTCGAACCCGTCCGACCGGCGGCTGGTCGCCGCCGCCCAGGTGCGGCAGATGGCCGTGGTCCGCGACGACGAGGGCCGGGTGGTCGCGCTGCCGCACGCCGAGCGCGCGGTGGAGAACTGCCTGGAGGCGATCCGCCGGGTCCGCACCCAGCGCGGGTCGGCGGGGTCGCAGCTCGAGATGAACCACGTCTGGGTCACCGTCTGGCCGGCGATCGAGGCCGACCTGGGCGAGCTGACGGCGTTGCAGGACAAGATCACCCCGCTCAGCGACGGCACCGGGATCGAGGAGGTGCTCGCCCAGGGCCGGGTGGCCGACGCCGAAGGCGTGGTCCACCCCATCGCCATCCGCTTCAGGGCCCGTCCGGACGGGGGCACCGCGGCCGACGTGATCGCCCCGCCGAGCGAGCCGCTGGCCCCGCTCGACGACTACGCGGCCAAGGTCGCCCGGTCACGGCGGCGCGGGCTGGTCTACCCCTACGAGCTCGCCTCGGCCCTCACCCGGGGCGGCAGCCTGGTCGAGCACGACCTGGACGACAGCGGTCGGCTGGTGCCGGTGGACCGGCCGCGCGGCCGGAACAGCGCCGGGATCATCGTCGCGGTGGTGACCACCCCGACGCCGCTCTATCCCGACGGCATCACCCGGGTGGTGCTGTGCGGCGACCCGACCAAGGCGCTCGGTGCGCTGTCGGAGGCGGAGTGCAGCCGGATCGTCGCCGCCCTCGACCTGGCCGAGGAGATGGGCGTCCCGGTCGAGTGGTACGCGGTCTCGGCCGGCGCCCGGGTGTCGATGAGCAGCGGCACCGAGAACATGGACTGGGTGGCCGCCGCGCTCAAGCGGATCGTCGAGTTCACCCAGGCCGGGCACGAGATCAACATCGTGGTGGCCGGCATCAACGTCGGCGCACAGCCGTACTGGAACGCCGAGGCCACCATGCTGATGCACACCAAGGGCATCCTGGTGATGACGCCGGACAGCGCGATGGTGCTCACCGGCAAGCAGACGCTGGACTTCGCCGGCAGCGTCTCGGCCGAGGACAACTTCGGCATCGGCGGCTACGACCGGGTGATGGGCCCGAACGGGCAGGCGCAGTACTGGGCGCCGGACCTGGCCGGGGCCCTCGACATCGTGCTCGCGCACTACGAGCACACCTACGTGGCACCGGGTGAGTCCGGTCCGCGCCGGGCGGAGACCAGCGATCCGGTCGACCGCGACGTGTCGGACACCCCGCACCCGAGCGGCGAGTTCAGCACCGTCGGCGAGATCTTCTCCTCGACCCACAACCCCGACCGCAAGCGGGCCTTCGACATCCGCACCGTGATGCGGGCGGTGACCGACGCCGACCACCCGATGCACGAGCGCTGGGCCGGGATGGCCGACGCGGAGACCGCGGTGGTCGTCGACGCCCGGGTCGGTGGTCACGCGGTCTGCCTGATCGGGATCGAGTCGAAGCCGGTACCGCGCGCCGGGTTCCCGCCCACCGACGGACCGGACGCCTACACGGCCGGGACGCTGTTCCCGCGGTCGAGCAAGAAGGTCGCCCGGGCGATCAACGCGGCCTCGGGCAATCGTCCGGTGGTGGTGCTGGCCAACCTCTCCGGGTTCGACGGCTCACCCGAGTCGATGCGCAACCTGCAGCTGGAGTACGGCGCGGAGATCGGCCGGGCCATGGTCAACTTCGACGGCCCGATCGTCTTCGTGGTCATCTCGCGTTACCACGGCGGCGCGTTCGTGGTCTTCTCCAAGCGGCTCAACCCGCAGCTGACCGTGCTGGCCGTCGAGGGTTCGTACGCCTCGGTGCTCGGCGGTGCGCCGGCCGCCGCCGTGGTGTTCGCCTCCGAAGTGGCCAAGCGGGCCGCGGCCGACCCGCGGATTCGCGAGCTGGAGGGGCGGATCGGTGACAGCCCGGCCGACCGGCGCGGACCGCTCTCGCTCGAGCTCTCCGAGCTGCGCGCGCAGCTGCGGGCCGAGAAGATCAACGAGCTGGCCGCCGAGTTCGACGCGGTGCACAACATCCACCGCGCGGTCGAGGTCGGTTCGGTCGACGAGGTGATCAAGGCGGCCGAGCTACGGCCCAAGATCATCGAGGCGATCGGCAAGGGGCTCGCGGGACGCTGATCACCGGCCCTGAGCCTGTCGCCCACGCGCGCTGAGCCTCTTGCCCACGCGCGCTGAGCCTGTCGAAGCGCTCTCGCCCTTCGATAGGCTCAGGGCACTCAGATGGGCGTGTGCTCACGGCACGGTGCTGAGGAGTTCGCGAGCGTCCTCTGAGCCGCGCCCGGGTCGTTCTGCACGACGAGCGTTCGCGGACATGCACTTCCGTCCGCGAACCGAGGAGGAAGAACGACCCGTGGCAGGCGCGGCGTGCGCGAGCGGACAGAAAAGGCGTGTGCTCAGGCGGCCTGGTAGGAGAGGCAGCCGGCGGTGGACTGGCCGGCGCCGACGGTGATCGACGGGGCGCGGCACTCCAGGGCCTGGTTGTGGGTGCAATCGGTGCGCTGGCAGGCGCCGACCTGGGCGACCACGTTGAGCCCGCCCTTCTCGTTCAGCGAGAGGAAGGTGCCGCAGTTCGCGGTGGTGTCGATGGTGACCGCGAACGCGTGGCAGCCGTCGTGGTTGTAGGCGCAGCTCGTCGCGGTGCAGTCGGTGACCTGGGGCAGATCGATGGTGGCGCTCATCCGGACTCCTCGGTTGGCGGGCGGCTGGTGGCCACGACGGTAAGCCGGAATCCCCTGCCTGGCTAGGCAGGTGAGGCTTCCCTGACCGCCCCGGGGCGTCAGAAGTTGATCACGCTATGGATTGTCGTCAGCGTCCGAAGGCCTGCCAGACGGTGGTGAAGTCGTCCATGATCTTGGTGCTCGACAGGTACGAGTACGGCGCGGCCGGGTACCAGGGGAAGACGTTGCCCTGCTTGACGCCGGAGAGGGCCTTCCAGGTGGAGAGCTGCTTGTAGCCGGTGTAGGTGTTCCGGGCGTCGACCATCACGACGTCCGCGTCGTAGTCGCCGAGCTTCTCGAAGCTGATGGTGTTGAAGTAGTCGGTCGGCTTGCTGCCGGAGTCGACGAACCGGGCGCCGAGGGTGGTGAGGTAGGCCAGGTCGGGGTTCTGCTTCGGGTTGGCGACGTAGGCGTTGTTGCTGTCGAAGCTGAACACGGCCACCTTGCCGCCGTTCGCCGCGGCGATCGCCGCCTTGGTCTTGTCCGCGGCGGCGTCGAACTGCTGCTTGGCCGAGCCGGAGGTGTTCGGGTCGGCGCCGAGGGCGACCGCGAGCTTGGTGAACTCCTCGATCACCTGGACGAGGTTCTTGTTCAGCATCTCCATCCCGAGCGTCGGGCAGAGCGCCTCGACCTTCTTCTCGGTGGCCGCGTCGACGTACCAGAGCGTCTTGTTGTCGAAGGACAGGTCGATCAGCAGCTGCGGGCTCAGCCCGGCGAGCTTCTCGACCTGGAAGTCGCCGTAGGTCTTGCCGATCACCGTCAGCTGGGCCAGGTCGAGGTTGCCGGCCTGGTAGTCGAGCTTGCCGTTCGTGGTCTGGAGCTCGCCGTAGGCGCCCTTGACCTTGATCCCGGCGTCCCAGAGCGCTGCGGCCGCCGAGCTCTGGGCGACCAGCACGGTCGGCCGCGTCGGCAGGTCGATCACCTTGCCGCGGGCGTCGGTCCACCGGAAACCGGCGGCGGCGGACGAACCGGACGCGGAGGGCGCCCCGGCCTGCGACTGGCAGGCGGCGAGCACCGGCAGCCCGGCCAGGCCGACCAGTCCGGCGAGCATCGAACGACGAGAGAGCGAAGTCACGGCATGAGGTTAGCCTCACCTAACTGCTGCCACCAAGTCGTTCACGACCGACCCACACCGCGCCCACAGCACCCACCCACCTCGGCTCCGCAGACTCGGTGCGTCCCCGTCGACCGTCCGAGGAGCACCCCGATGAACGCCCGATCCCGCATCCGCCGCCGCACCGCCGGCATCACCGCTGCGGTGGCTGCCGCGGCCGTCCTCGGTGCCGGTGGTCTCGGCCTCGGACTCGCCCAGTCCACCGCGGCGACCGACACGACCACGACCAGCAGCGGTACTACCACCAGCACCACCAGCGCATCGCCCGACAGCTCGGGCACGTCCTCCACGAGCACCTCCTCGAGCAGCTCGTCCTCGACCAGTTCCTCCTCGGGGAGCTCGTCGTCGAGCGCCGGCGGGGTGGCCTCCGGCTCCGGGTCGACCACGCACAGCTCGTCCGGGGGCTCCTGATCCACGACCGTCGTGCCTAGGCTGCGGCCATGCACCTGATGAGTCGCGACGAGTGGTGGGCGTTCGCTTCCGACGGCACCCGGACCGGCAAGATCGCGGTCACCCGCAAGGACGGGCAGGCGCTCGTCACCCCGATCTGGTTCCTGCTCGACGCGGTCGAGGAGGACGGGCAGACGCACGACGAGTTCGTCTTCACCACCCACAACGAGGGAGCCAAGGCCCGCATCCTGGCCCGCGACCCGCGGGTCTGCCTGCTGGTCGACGACCAGCAACCGCCCTACTCCTACGTCCAGCTGATCGGCCGTGCCACGCTGCACGTCTCCCCCGACGACCTGCTGAGCTGGACGACCCGGCTCGGCGCGCGCTACATGGGCGCCGACCGCGCCGAGGAGTTCGGCCGCCGCAACGCCGTCCCCGAGGAGTTCCTGGTCCGGGTCCGCATCGATAAGGTCAACGCGGTCGCGGACATCTCGGACTGAGCCCCTTCGACGGGCTCAGGGTGCTTCGACGCGCTCAGGGTGCTTCGACCGGCTCAGGGTGCGTCACGCGGGCTGAGCCGGTCGAAGCCCCCGGTCAGGACCCCGCGGCGGGCGTCTCCAGCGCGGCCAGCCGGTCGGCGAGCTCCTGGTGCCCGGCGTGCGCGGCCCAGCCGGCCGGGGTGCCGTCGAACCGGCGGTCCCGGACGTCCGGGTCGGCACCGTGGGCCAGCAGCCAGTCGACCACCTCGCCGCGGTCGGCGAGGGCGGCCTCGTGCAGCGCGGTCCGGCCACCGGCGAGCGCGGTCACCGCGAAGCCGAGGCCATCGAGCAGCTCGAGCGCAGCGATCGGTCCGTAGAGCGCGGCGGTGATCATCGCGTCGGGCGCCTGACGGCGGGCCCGCGCGACCAGCCCCGGGTCGGCGGCCAGCGCGGCCGTCCGCTCGGCGTCACCGGCGAGCGCGGCCTCGAGCAGCCGGTCGACGTCGTCGAGCCGCTCGCTCCGCCCGCCGGCCGCGGCCAGCAGCTCGGCGATCTCGCGGTGACCGGTGCGGACCGCGATCTCGTAGGCGGTCTGGTCGCCGAGGTTCGGGTGGTAGCCGCGGGTGTTCGGGTCGACCCCGTGGGCCAGCAGCAGCCGGACCCTGTCGGTGAAGCCGTGCTCGGCGGCGTACCGCAGCTGCTCGCCGACCATCGCCTCCGGGCTTGGGTAGGCGTCGGCGCCCAAGCGCTCCCGCCAGACGCTCGGCCGCTCCTCGCCCAGCCCGTAGGCGAACAGCAGCTCGAGGTGGTCGTCGCGCGGGGTGAACATCCGGTTGTAGAGCGTCTGATTGTCGTTCGGGTCGGCGCCGGCGTCGAGCAGCAGCCGGGCCAGCTCGACCGACTGCGGGTGCACCGGCTCGTCCCGCTCGCCACCCCCGAACGCGCCGGCCAGCGCGGTGAACGGCGAGGTCAGCCCGTGCCAGAGGAAGCCCGCGTCCGGGTCGGCGCCGGCGTCGAGCAGCACCCGCAGCGACCCGACCGGATCACCGCCGGCCCCACCGAGGCGGGCGTAGCAGAGCGACAGCACCGGCGACCACCGGTAGGGGCCGCCCTCGGCCCGGGCGAGCTCGGGCCGGTCCGCCAGCAGCGCCGCCAGCTCGTCGGTCCGGCCGCAGGCGGCCAGGGCCCACACCGAGGCGGTGGCCAGCGACGGATCCGCCTCGAGCATCGCCCGCGCGTCGGCGAGATCCGCGGCGTCGTAGCGGCTGTAGCTGAGGAACGCCAGCCGCAGGAACCGGTCGGCCGGCGGCTCGTCGGCGCGGACGTCGTCGGGCCCGGGCCGGCGGGTCCAGTGCTCGATGGTCCGCAGACGGGCCCGCAGCGCGTCCCAGCGCGGGAAGCCGAACGCGCGGGCCAGCACCCGCTGCGCCCGGGCCAGCGGGATCGGCTCGCCGTCGGCCGGAGCTGGTGGGTCGAACTCGGCCAGCAGGGCGATCGCCTCGGCATCACCGGCGAGCAGCCCACGGTGCAGCCGCTTGGCGCGCTTGCGCAGCCAGTCCAGGTCGGGGTCGTCGGGCAGCCGCCAGCGGGCGGGCGGACGCGCGGGTTCGGACGCGGGAACAGGGTCGGGCACGGAGGCCTCCTTCGCTCAGCCCGAGGTCCGCGTCATCGGGGCGAAAGAGGAGTCCTGCACCAACCGAGATCTGATCGTCAGGTGGGCTGTGCCCTGTCCGCGGACCGGAGGCGACCTGCGCGCCGAGCTCACGCTAGCACCGGGACCGATCGCCCGGCTCCACGATTCGTGCCCGCCCGGCCGCTGCGCTATAGTTTCGCGGGCGTCGCCGACCGGGAACGGTCCGGGGACGTCACACAACACGAGCAAGGCCAGGTCCAGCTCAGGGACGACCGCACGGCGGGCGTCCCGGTTCTGTGCAAGGCCCCGTGGCGCAGTTGGTTAGCGCGCCGCCCTGTCACGGCGGAGGTCGCGGGTTCGAGTCCCGTCGGGGTCGCTCACGGCGATGCGAAAGCGTCGCCGTGTAGTCGTTTCCGGGCTCCCAGGAGCCCCGGGGACGCCACGGCCAGGTAGCTCAGCTGGTAGCAGCGTTCGACTGAAAATCGAAAGGTCGGCGGTTCGACCCCGCCCCTGGCCACCGTGGGCGCAAGCCCAGACCCTTGACCGGTGTGCTCGAGCTCTCCGGGCCCCGTACCCCGTTCGGGCGCAGGTCGGCGGTATGCTCGCCGCGAGCCCCGGGAAAGAGAGTCCCACACAACGTGAGTGCACGACCAGATGGCGACGCCGAGCAGGCCGTTGCCGACTTCGTCGCGGGCTCGGAAGACGGCCTCGCCGCGGTGTACCAGCGCTGGTCCCCGCTGATCTACAGCGTGGCCCTCCGCTCCCTCGGCGACGTCACCGAAGCCGAGGACGTCACCCAGAAGGTCTTCGTGGCGGCCTGGCAGGGCCGCGCGCGCTACGACCCGACGCGGGCCAAGCTGCCCACCTGGCTGATCGGCATCACCCGCAACAAGATCGCCGACGCCTACGAGAAGCGCGGCCGTGACCGCCGCATTCGCGAGACCCTGATCGCCAACACCGAGCCGGTCGTCGTGGAGAGCGAGACCGGCCGGGTCGCCGACCGGATGCTGATTGCCGACGAGATGGCGCATCTGCCGGAGGTACCTCGGACGGTATTACGGATGGCGTTCTACGAAGACCTGACCCACGCCCAGATCGCCGAGCGGCTGCAGCTGCCGCCGGGCACGGTCAAGAGTCACATCAGACGGAGTCTGATCAAGCTGCGCAAAGGGTTGGAGGCCAGGGCTGATGCACACGAGTCCTGAGGTCATCGCGGTGATGGTGCTCGGGGACGGCGGCGGGACCGACGAGGACCGCGCGCACGTCGAGAGCTGCCCCGAGTGCCAGGCCGAGCTCGACGCCTACCGCCACACCTACCGGCTGGCCCAGGAGCTGGTGGCCGACGTGCTGCAGAAGCCGGCCGACCACGTCTGGCACCGGATCAGCCACGAGATCGAGATGCACCGTAGCGCGGTCGACGCGCACCGGCGGTCGTCGGTCGCGACCACGACGCTGGCCCAGCGGATCGACGAGCTCGAACGGGCCCTCGACGACGACGCCGACGATCTGGACGAGGACTGGCGGCACGTCTCGGCGCCGGCCGGCTTCGGCTCCGCCGCCGAGCTGGCGCACGCCAACCTCGCGGCCCGGCCCGACTGGCCCGGGGCCCACGGGACCGCGATCGTCGAGAGCGACGACGAGGACCACCGCACCCTGCACATCAGCATGCGACTCGGGTTGCTGCCCGCTCACCACGACGCCAGCGTGGGTGCGCAGCTCGCCGCCTGGCTGATCGCGCCCGACCTCAGCGGGATGGTCCGGTTGGGCCAGCTGCCGCGGGTCGAGGACACCGACACCAGCTTCCCGCTGCCCGAGGACGTCGACCTGCTCCGCTATCCGGTGGTCGACCTGTCCCGGCAGCCCGCCGAGGACGACGGCTCCGCGGCGCACTCGGGCGACTCGATCGTCCGGGGCGTGCTGTCCTGATCCGTTCGCGCTGAGGTCCTGCGCTTCGACAGGCTCAGCGCGCGTCCCTGCCTGCTCGCGCTTCGACAGGCTCAGCGCGCGCCCCTCCCAGCTCGCGCTTCGACAGGCTCAGCGCGCGCCCCTCCCAGCTCGCGCTTCGACAGGCTCAGCGCGCATCTCCCCTGCGCGCGTTTGCTCTGCTCAGCGCGCGTCTCGGCCAGGACGCACGAACGCGCGCGGACCCGAGGGTCCGCGCGCGTCCGGTCGGTCGCGGGTCAGGAACGCTGCGAGAGCTGCTCCTTCTTCTTGCTGGCCTTGACCTTGGCCTGCTGCGGCGTCTCGTTGACGTCACCGACGATCGCGCCGGCCCGGCGCGGCCAGGTGGCGTAGCGCGCAGCCAGGTTGACCAGGGTCTGCACCCGGTTGCGGCCGCCGAGCAGGTAGGCGATGTGCAGCACG
Source organism: Microlunatus kandeliicorticis (assembly GCF_014137855.1). Classification (GTDB taxonomy): domain Bacteria; phylum Actinomycetota; class Actinomycetes; order Propionibacteriales; family Propionibacteriaceae; genus Microlunatus; species Microlunatus kandeliicorticis. The sequence continues at coordinate 53,674 of NZ_JACGWT010000001.1, read as the reverse complement.
ATCCAGCCCAGCCAGGCGAAGGTGCCGGTCATCTTGAAGCCGTTCGGCAGCTGGAGCACGGCGGCCCGGTTGCCGATGGTGGCCATCGTGCCCTTGTCGAAGTAGTGGAACTCCTCGGTGTCCTCGCCGTTGACCAGGCGGCCGATCTGGCGGGCCACGAACTTGCCCTCCTGGATCGCCGGCTGGGCCAGCTGCGGGAGCGGGTTCTCGGTGATCAGCGCGACGTCGCCGATGGCGAAGACGTTGTCGAAGCCCTTCACCCGGCAGTCGGTGCCGACCTCGATCCGGCCACCGCGGCCGATCGGGACGCCCCAGTCGTTGAGCTCCTTCGAGCCGGAGACGCCCGCCGCCCAGATCACCAGGTCGACGTCGAGACGGTTGCCGTCCTTGAACACCACGTGGTCGGGGTGCACCTCGGAGAGCGCGGTCCGCAGCCGGACGTCCACCCCGCGCTTGACCAGCTCGCTCAGCGTGTAGCGCTGGAGCTTCTCGTCGAACGGCAGCAGCAGCGCGTTGGCCATCTCGACCAGCACCACGTGGACCTTCTTCGGGTCCAGCTCGGGGTAGGTGGTCGGGATCGCGGAGTCCTTGAGCTCGGCCAGCGAGCCGGCCATCTCGACGCCGGTGGGGCCGCCGCCGACCACCACGACGGTGAAGCCGCCGGTGCCCGGGTGCGAGGTGCCGGCGATGTTCTCCAGGCCGCCGAAGATGGTGTCGCGCACCTTGAGCGCCTCGGCCCGGGTGTACATGCTCATCGTGTACTCGGCCGCGCCGGGGATCCCGAAGTGGTTCGTGGTGATGCCGGTGCCCAGCACGAGGTAGTCGTAGGGGATCCGCACGCCGTCGTCGCAAATGACCTCGTTGTGGTCGTGGTCGATGCCGACGACCTTGGTGCGGCGGAAGTTCGCCTTGTTCTTGGCGCTGAGGAAGCGCAGCGAGTAGGTGACGTCGCCCGCGTTCAGCCCGCCCGTCGCGACCTGGTAGAGCAGCGGCTGGAAGGTGTTGTAGGGGTGCCGGTCGACGACCGTCACCCGGAATCCGCGCTTGGCCAGCTCGCGGGTGACGGCCACACCGGCGAATCCGGCACCAACGACGACGACATGGGGCATCTCGGTCACGTCTTCATTCAAGCAGTGTTCAGCAAAAGCGTGAAAGCCGGTGTGCGGTTTTGGCTGTGGGCCTGCTCTCAGCCGGCTCCGGGAGCCGTCCGCACCGGCAGATAGGCCGCGCACCAGCGGGCGATCTCGGAGAACACCCGGCGCCGCACCTCGGGTCGCGAGAGCACCAGGTCGTGGATGCCGCGCTCGAACCGGACGATGGTCACGTGCGGCCCGAGCCGGCCGGCCCGGGAGACGATCTGCTCGACGTCGAGCACGCTGTCGACCCCGCGGAGCTCCTCGTCCCACTGCCGGGTGAACTTCGTCCGGGTCGAGGCCAGCACCAGCACCGGGACGGTGATCCCGAGCCCGGCGGCGACCTTCTGGTGACCGTGCCGGACCGCGCGCAGCCAGCCGACCCGGATCGGCGGGCCGGGATGGGCCTTGAGCGAGGTGTCGTACTCCCACTCGCCACCACGGTTGATGTGCAGGGTGCGGGCGTAGAGGCCGGCGTCGGGCAGCCGGATCACCGCGGTCGGGTTGCGGCCGCCGACGGCGTCGATCACCGGCGTGCCGACGGCGCGGACCATCGCGGACCCCTGCAGGTCGAGCCAGGGCGAGTTGAGCACCAGCCCGACCACCGCGCCCGGCCGGCGCGCGGCCCATAGCGAGGCGATCAGCCCGCCGGTCGAGTGCCCCATCAGCAGCACCTCGTCGTGGGCGCCGACCGCCGGCTCGTCGGGGTCGCCGTGGGCGATCAGCGCATGGGCGGCGTCGAGCTCGGCGTCGTACTCCTCGAGATCGGTGATGAAGCCGGGCAGCTGGCCCGGTCGCAGGCTGCGGCCGTACCGGCGCAGGTCGAGGGCGAAGAAGTCGTAGCCGAGCTCGGCGCAGAAGTCCGCCAGGTGGGTCTGGAAGAAGTAGTCGTTCCAGCCGTGGAGATAGAGCACCGCGCGCCGTCCGGCCGCCCGCCCGGGTTCGGGCCGCCGGTGCACCAGGGTCGCGCAGAGCTCGGTGTCCTCCGGTTCGCCGGCCGCGCGCTCGGCCCCGGGCAGGGCGAGGGTCCGGCTGGCGTAGCCGGGCAGCAGATCGTCGGACCAGTCACTCATCGTTCTTCACCGGGTTCGGGGCAGGACGCCCGGACCAACGCACGGTCGCGGCGTGCGGTTCCGGCGCGCTCGGTCCCCTCGGCTTCCGTCCCGCCTCACGCCTGGTCTTTGACGAACCGGACGTTGAACGGGTAGCGGTAGGCCTGCCCGCGGTTGGCCGCGACGGCACCCATGATCCCGAACACGACCATCAGCAGAAGCACGAGCGGCAAGAGGACTCCGCCGACGACCGCATAGATGAGGATCGAGGACAGCGTCACCGCGATCGAGGCGAGGATGCCGAAGTTGAGCGCCTCGGTGGCGTTGGCCCGGAGCAGCGCGCTGCGGTCCTTGAACAGTGCCCAGATGACCAGCGGTGCGACGAACCCGGTGACGATCATCCCGGCGTGGGCGAGCACGCTCCACAGCCGCTCGTCGGACGGCGAGAGCGGGGCTCCGGCCGTGCCGGCGCCGTACTGGCTCGGATAGGGAGCCTGGCCGTAGGGCGGCTGGGACTGGGCCTGCCCGTACTGGCCCTGGTACTGAGTCTGGCCGTACTGGTTCTGGCCGTACGGGTCCTGCGGATACGGCTGACCCTGCGCGTACGGCTGGCCCTGCGGGTACGACTGCCCCTGCGGGTACGGCTGCCCCTGCGGGTAGGGCTGGCCCTGCGGGTAGGGCTGCCCCTGCGGGTACGGCTGACTCTGCGGGTACGGCTGGCCCTGGGCGTACGGCTGGCCCTGCGGGTACGGCTGCTGGCCCCAGGTCGCGGTCGGCTGGCCGTACGGCGGCGGCTGGTTCCACGGCTGGTCGGCCGCGGCGTACGGGTCCGGCGCGGACAGGTTCTCACCCGGGACCGGGGAGCCGGTCGCTCCCGGCGCGGAGGCCGGGGCCCACGGACCGGAGCGGTCCTCGGACTGTTCGCCGAGCTCGTGCTGCGGTGCGCTCGCCGAGCTCCGGGCGTCGGCCGGGCCGGGAACCGGCTGCTCGCCCCCGCCGGCCGCGGGCCATCCCAGCGACGAGGGGGTGCCCCCGACCGACGGGTCGTGCGCGCCCGAACCGTCTCCGGCCGACGGCCAGCCGTTCCCCGTGGTACGCGTCGACGCGTCGCCGTCGGGAGGGGTCGGCTGCGGCCGCTCGGGCTGGTCCTGACTCATGCGGGTCAGGGTAGCCGCGGCGCGGGTGACGAAGATCATCCGACGGGCCGAGACCAGATCGTCGTCCGGGATGACCCGGAGCGCCGACCCGGAGTGCCGACCGGAGCCGGCTGGCGACACGAGGCGACCCCGGGACCTACCGTCCCGGGGTCGTGCTCACGGTGACACGAAGCCGGCGTCAGCCGGACTTGCGCAGACCGTACCCGTCGTCGTGGGCGTCGGTGTCGTAGTCGTCGGCGAGGTCCGCGTAGGCCTCGGGAATCTCCGACGGGTGCTGTTCACCGCCGCGCAACTCCTGCTCAAGAGAGGAGAAGTCGGTGTCGAAGGTCCGGTACTTGAGGTCCCGGGCGACCTTCGTCTGCTTTGCCTTTGCTCGGCCGCGCCCCATAGGGTCGACCCCCTCGCTCGTACGCCTGCGGCTCACCGCGGCTCGGGTTGGTCAATGTCGTGGGCCCAGGCTACCCAATGGGTACCTCTGTGCAAATCATCCCCCGCCGTCGGCGGGCGCCGATCCTCCGGAAGCGTGCGGTTCAGAGACCGAGATGGCTGTTCACCAGCCGGACAGTGCCCGGCTCGGCGGGCGTCCCCGGACGCACCTCGCCGGCCACCCAGGCGGACAGCCCGCGCTCGCCGAGCAGGGCGACCGCCGCGTCGGCCGCGTCGGCCGGGAGCAGCGCGACCATCCCCACCCCCAGATTGAGGGTGGCCTCCAGGTCGGCCCGCGAGACCCCGCCGACCTGCTGGACCAGCCCGAAGATCGGGGCCGGGGTCCAGCTGGCCCGGTCGAGCACCACCTCGACCCCGGACGGCAGCACCCGCGCCAGGTTGTTGGCCAGCCCACCGCCGGTGACGTGGCTCATTGCGTGCACCTCGACCGCGCGGATCAGCGCGAGACAGTCCTGCGCGTAGACCCGGGTCGGGGTGAGCAACTCCTCGCCGAGGGTCCGGCCGAGCTCGGGGACGTCGCGGTCGAGGCGCCAGCCGGCCTGCTCGAGCAGCACGTGCCGGACCAGCGAGTAGCCGTTGGAGTGCAGCCCGGACGAGCCGATGGCCACCGCGACGTCCCCGGTCCGGACCCGGTCCGGTCCGAGCACCGCGTCGGCCTCGACCACGCCGGTGGTCGCGCCGGCCACGTCGTACTCGTCGGGCCGCAGCAGCCCCGGGTGCTCGGCCGTCTCGCCGCCGAGCAGCGCGCAGCCGGCCACCACTGCCGCCTCGGCGATGCCCTTGACCACCGCGGCGATCCGCTCGGGCACCACCTTGCCGCAGGCGATGTAGTCGGTGACCCAGAGCGGCTCGGCACCACAGACCACCAGGTCGTCGACCAGCATCCCCATCAGGTCGAAGCCGATCGTGTCGTGGACGTCCATGGCCTGGGCGATCGCCACCTTGGTGCCGACGCCGTCGGTCGAGGTGGCCAGCACCGGGTGCCGGTAGTCCTTGAGCGCGGAGGCGTCGAACAGCCCGGCGAAGCCGCCGATCCCGCCGATCACCTCGGGGCGGCGGGTCTTGGCCACCCACTCCTTCATCAGGTCGACCGCGCGGTCACCCGCCTCGATGTCGACACCGGCTGCGGCGTAGGCGCTCTGGGTCATCGGGGCTCCTGTCGAGGTGGGGCAGTGCCCGGTCAGGGGCGGCTGAGCGCGTCGGCGGCGCCGACCCCGGCGACCACCGTGCTCAGCCCGTCCGCGTCGGTGCGGCCGAGCTCGTCGGGGAGGTGCTTGTTCATCCGCTCGCCCAGCGGCAGCTGGACCGGGTAGACGCCGTCGAAGCAGGCCCGGCAGAGGTCGTTCTTGGGGACCGTGGTGGCCGCGACCATGCCGTCGATCGAGACGTAGCCGAGGCTGTCGGCGCCGATCGAGCGGCAGATCTCCTCGTCGTTGAGCCCGGTGGCGATCAGCTCGGCGCGGGTGGCGAAGTCGAGGCCGTAGAAGCAGGGCCACTTGACCGGCGGCGAGCTGATCCGGACGTGCACCTCGGTCGCCCCGGCCTCCCGGAGCATCCGGACCAGCGCCCGCTGGGTGTTGCCGCGGACGATCGAGTCGTCGACCACGACCAGCCGCTTGCCGGCGATCACGTCACGCAGCGGGTTGAGCTTGAGCCGGATGCCGAGCTGGCGGATGGTCTGGCTCGGCTGGATGAACGTCCGGCCGACGTAGGAGTTCTTGACCAGTCCCTGGCCGTACGGGATCCCGGACGCCTCGGCGTAGCCGATCGCCGCCGGGGTGCCCGACTCGGGCACCGGGATGACCAGGTCGGCCTCGACCGGGTGCTCGCGGGCGAGGGTGCGGCCGATCTCGGTGCGCACGGTGTGCACGCGCTGGCCGGAGATCTGGGTGTCCGGGCGGGCCAGGTAGACGAACTCGAAGACGCAGCCCTTGGGCTGGGCCTCGGCGAAGCGGCGGCTGCGCAGCCCGTTCGCGTCGACGGCGATCAGCTCGCCGGGCTCGACCTCGCGGACGTAGGAGGCGCCGACGATGTCGAGCGCCGCGGTCTCAGAGGCCACCACCCAGCCGCGTTCGAGCCGGCCGAGCACCAGCGGGTGGATGCCCTGCGGGTCGCGGGCGGCGTAGAGCGTCTCCTCGTCCATGAAGACCAGGCAGAACGCCCCCCGCAGGTGCGGCAGCACGGCCGCCGCGGCCTCCTCGGTGGACCGGTCGGTGTAGGTGGAGATCAGCGCGGTGACCAGCGAGGTGTCGTTGGTGGCGCGCTCGTGACTGAGGGCACCCGGGACCAGCGAGTCGTCCGGGGCGTCCCGGTCGGCCAGCCAGGTCTCGAGCTCGTCGACGTTGGTCAGGTTGCCGTTGTGCCCGAGGGCGATGCCGCCGCCGGTGGCCGTGGGCCGGAAGGTCGGCTGGGCGTTGTGCCACATGCTGGCGCCGGTGGTCGAGTAGCGCGCGTGGCCGATGGCCAGGTGGCCGCGGAGCGAGTTGAGTGCGCTCTCGTCGAAGACCTGCGAGACCAGGCCCATCTCCTTGAACACGACGATCCGGTTGCCGTCGCTGACCGCCATGCCGGCCGACTCCTGGCCGCGGTGCTGGAGCGCGTAGAGCCCGTAGTAGGTGAGCTTGGCCACCTCCTCGCCGGGGGCCCAGACCCCGAAGACCCCACAGGCGTCCTGGGGGCCCTTCTCGTTCGGATCGAGGTCGTGGTTCAGGCGTCCGTCCGGGCGGGGCACGGGCTCATCGTAACGTGACCTGCGGCACCGGTCCGCCGCTCGTCACGGCGGTTCACAGCCGACCGGCCGCTCGGCCGGCGGGCGCGGAAGGACACGACGATGGACCTCAGGAGACCGCTCGACCTGCTGCTCGGGCGCGGCCGCACCCGGCTGACCTACGGCGACCACCCGAGCCAGCACGCGGACCTCTGGCTGCCCCGGCACGGCGGCGGTGCGGGCGGCCCTGACGACAACGGCCGTTGGCCGGTGGTCGTGGTCATCCACGGCGGGTTCTGGCGGACCCGGTACGGACGCACGCTGGGCACGCCGCTGGCCCGCGACCTGGTGGGCCGCGGGGTGGCCGCGCTCAACATCGAGTACCGCCGCGTCGGCGACGACCCGAAGGCCGGCGGCGGCGGATGGCCGCGGACCTGCGAGGACGTCGCGGCGGCGGTCGACCTGCTGGCCGGCGACCGGGTCCGCGAGCTCACCGGCGACCGGCTCGACCTCGACCGGGTGGTCGCGCTGGGGCACTCGGCCGGCGGGCACCTGGCGGGCTGGCTGGCCGCCCGGCCGCACTTCCCGGCCGGCCTGCCGGGCGCCGAGCCGCGGGTGCGGCTGTCCGGGTTCGTCAGCCAGGCCGGGGTGCTCGACCTCGAGCACGCGGCCGCGCAGGACCTCGGCGCCGGCGCCACCCAGGCGATGATCGGCGGCGAGCCGGCGGCGTTCCCGGACGCCTACCGGGCGGCGTCCCCGATCCGCTGGCCGATCACCACGCCGTTCGCCTGTGTCCACGGGACCGCCGACGACGTCGTCCCAATCGACCAGTCCGAGCGCTACCTCGAGGCCTCGGTGGGCTCGGACGGCGAACCGCTCGGGAGCCTGATCCGGCTCGAGGGCGTCGGCCACCAGGAGCTGATCGTCCCGTTCCACCGGGCCTGGCACGCCTCCCGGGCCGCGACCCTGGAGCTGCTCGGGCTGGGCTGACCGGGACCGGGCTGAACGGCGCTGCTCTGGCCCGGCTGGTCGGTCCGGTTCAGCGGGTGGCGCGGCTGCGGTGGGTGTGCCAGCCGTCGTGGGCGGCCAGGAACGCGCCCTGGATCACGATGGCCACCCCGGCGCCGGCGACCTTGCGGTTCGCCGACCGGGCCATCAGCCCACCGACGGCGACGTAGCCGAGATCGAGCACGGTGTTGACCGCCAGCACCCGGGTGCAGGGTGGCCCGTTCGTGGTCCTGGACGGCGGGAGCCCAGGGGTCGTCGGTGGCGCGCCTCCGGCGCCGCTGCAGCACCCCGGTGACCGCGACGATCCCGAGGTCGACGACGCCCCAGCCGAGGTGCTGACGTCCGAAGCTGCGCCACCAGGCGCGCTGACCGCCCCCGGGTCCGCCCGGGCGCGAGCGGCCGGACCGGTCGAGAGCCAGTCCGGCGGCGATGCTCGCCGCCGACCAGACCACCGTGGTGCGGGCCAGGTCGCGCTGTTGCGCCCACGGGTCGCTCAGCACGACGCCTCCTCGACGCGGGCAGCAGGAGGGTGGGAAAGACCGAGGGACATCACGCCGCGAACACCCGGCCCGATCTCACCCGCCGTCCGCGGTCGGCCGGTCACCGGCCGTCGATCCGCTCGGTGAGGTCGCGCAGCGTGGCCTGCAGCGTGGCCAACGACGACGCGTCCAGGCCGACCGTCTCACCGATCCGCTCTCGGACCCGGTCCAGCGCGGGACCGAGCGCGCGGCCGGCGTCGGTCAGCGCGACCGCCACCGCGCGGAGGTCGTCGGCGTCGCGGGTCCGGGCGATCAGCCCGCGCTGCTCGAGCCGGCGCAGCAACGGGGTGAGGGTGCCGTAGTCGAGCCGCAGCACCTCGTTGAGCTCACCGATCCCGGCGCTGGTCCGCCGGTGCAGCACCTGGAGCACGAGGTACTGCGGATAGGTCAGGTCCAGCGGCCCGAGCAGCGGCCGGTAGAGAGCCGTCATCGCCCTGGAGGCCGCGTAGAGGTCGAAGCACAGCAGGTCGTCGATCACCCGCGTCCTGCTCTCGATCATCACGCCTTCCCGGATGTCGGCCCCACCCTTGGGTGGCGGGGCACCGCGTACTACCTTGTGCCCAAGGTACTTCCCGATCGACACCACGCCAAGGAGGCAACAGATGCCCACGCGTACCGCTCGCACCGCCTGGAACGGCACCCTGCAGGAGGGCTCGGGTCAGGTCGAGCTCAGCAGCTCGAAGGTCGGCACCTACGAGGTGTCCTTCCCCAAGCGCGCCGCCGACGACGCGGACGGCACCACCAGCCCGGAGGAGCTGATCGCCGCGGCGCACTCCGCCTGCTACGCGATGCAGTTCTCCGCGCTGATCGCCGAGGCCGGGGGCACCCCGCAGTCCCTCGAGGTCAAGGCCGACGTCTCGCTGGGCCCGGACAAGGACAACGGCGGCTTCAAGCTGACCGGCATCAAGCTCACCGTGACCGGTGAGGTCGACGGGCTCGACGAGGCCGGCTTCAAGGCGGCCGCCGAGAAGGCCAAGGCCGGCTGCCCGGTCAGCAAGGCGCTCACCGGGGTGGAGATCACCCTGGACGCCTCGCTCGAGAGCTGAGCGCACCCTCTCGACGAACTCCCGACCCCCGGCACCCGACGGTGCCGGGGGTCTCGTCGTTCCACGGCCGGATCACCCATCGTGTCGGGTCCCGTGTGGTCACACCTCGCGCACGATCCGGTCACGACCGGCGCCGAGCGGCGCGGGCAGGACCACGATGAGGCATGGACCCGATCCGGGCTGGACGCGTCGCGGTGGCGCTGGCGTCGGCGGCGGTGCTCCTGACCGCCTGCGCGACGCAGGAAGCGGACGGACCGGTGATCGAGGCGCCCCGCACCGCCGACGCTGCCGTGCACCCGCACTGGTCCGGCTGCCGGGCGGTCGGCTTCGCCCGCGACCGCACCGACGGGCCACCGGCGGCCGGCAACGTCCCCGCGACCTTCCGGCCGACGACGGTGGTCTGGTGCGCCACCTCGGAGCAGCTCCTGAGGCACGTCGGCACGGCGCCGAACCGGGCGCTCGAACGGCACAGCCGCGACGTGCGCGCGGTGCTCGGCTATCTCGCGCTGCCCAGCCTCACCTTCGGACCCGGAGCGCAGGCGGTCTGCCCGGCCGCGGGGATCGCTCCCACCTGGCTGTTCCTGCTCGACGCCGACGGCCGCTGGGTGGTCCCGAAACTGCCCACCGACCCGTGCGGCGCTCCCCGCAGCCGGGCGGGCGGGCGGGCGGCGCCGTGGACGACGCTGAGCTACACCGACCGGGTGCTGTGCACCTTCCGGCCGAGCGGGGACGGGCTTCGCTGCCGCTGAGCGCTTCGACGGGCTCAGCGAGCGTCATCCGCGCTTCGACAGGCTCAGCGAGCGTCACCCGCGCTTCGACGGGCTCAGCGAGCGTCACCACGCGCTTCGACAGGCTCAGCGAGCGTCACCAACCGCTTCGACAGGCTCAGCGCACGTCACCAACCGCTTCGACAGGCTCAGCGCACGTCACCACGCGCTTCGACAGGCTCAGCGCCCGGAATAAGAAGTTCAGCGAGCGTCAGCCGGTGGAGGCGCGCGGAACCAGCCGCATCGGCATCAGCTCGCGGCCGTGGTGCGGACGGCCGGCGATGGCGTCGAGCAACAGCTCGGCGGCACGGCGGCCGAGCTCCTCGAGCCGCAGGTCGACGGTGGTCAGCGGTGGTCGGCTGGCCAGGGCCATCACGTCCCAGTCGTCGAAGCCGGTGACCGCCACCCGCTCCGGGACCGCGACGCCGAGCTCGCGCAGCCGGTCGCAGGCCCCGCGGGCGATCTGGTCGCTGCCGCACATGATCGCGTCGAAGCCGAGGTCGGCGTCGGGGTCGGCCAGATCGCGGGTCCGGAGCAGCACGTCCACCGCCTGCCTGCCCCAGGCCTCGCTCCACTCCCCGAACAGCGTCGGGGCGGCCAGCCCCAGCCCGGCGTCGGCCAGCGCGCGCTGGGCCGCCTCGGCGCGCTCGGTCGAGCTGTGCTGGTGCGGCCGACCGCCGACGTGGACGATCCGGCGCCGACCGGTGGCCAGCAGGTGCTCGACCACCAGCCGCGCGCCGTGGGCGTCGTCGGGGAAGACGGAGGCGTCGTCGGGGTCGGTGGACGGCGAGAACGCGTAGACCACCGGGATGTCGCTGCCGCCCAGGTCGACCGGCGGCCGCGGGTCGGTGGTGCGGCCGGTGACGATCAGCCCGTCCACCCGGCGGGCCAGCATCGACTCGACCAGGAAGACCTCGCGGACCGGGTCGCGGCGGCTGGTCGCCAGCAGGGCGGCCATCCGGCCGGCGGCGAGCGCGCTCTCGGCGCCGAGCATGACCGGGATCGAGAACCGGCCGGCCGAGTCGGCACTGAGCAGCCCGACGGTGTAGCTGCGGCGCGCCGAGAGCCAGCGCGCGTCCGGGTCGGGGACGAAGCCGAGCCGGTCGGCGGCCTCGCGGACCCGCGCCCGGGTGCTGTCGCGGAGCGCGCCGGTGTTGTTGAGCGCTTTGGAGACCGTGCCCGGCGAGACCCCGGCCAGGGCGGCGACGTCGGTGATGCGCACCGGGCGACCCGTGGTGGTCATCGGCCCTCCCGCCCGCTTGGTTCCAGCCTGTTTCCGGGTTTCGGACGATCGTAGGCGATTGACGGCCCGAGGAGCCGGGTCTACGGTGAGGAAAACGCGTTTCCTGCGTTTCCAGATCGGCCACGAAGTCACCGGACGGAGTCGTCTCATGACCACTGCGGGTCCCGCCGCCCCCACCAGCACCGCTCGCGTCCACTGGCGGCCGCTGGCTCCGGACCGGGCCAGCGTCACCGCCGGGCTGTGGGCCGACCGCATCCGGGCCAACGCCGACGCCGCGATCCCGGCCGGGCTCAAGCAGCTCGAGGAGGCCCAGAACCTGCACAACCTGCGGGTCGCCGCGGGCGAGGAGGAGGGCGACGTCATCGGCCCGATCTTCGCCGACTCCGACGTCCACAAGTGGCTGGAGGCGGCGGCCTGGGAGTACGGCCGCAGCCACGACGAGGACCTGCTCGCCTCGATCCTCCAGATCACCCGGACCCTGGCCGCGGCCCAGGCCGAGGACGGCTATCTCGACTCGGTCGTCCAGGTCCGCGAGCGCGAGCGCTACCGCAAGCTCGAGTGGAGCCACGAGCACTACTGCGCCGGCCACCTGATGCAGGCCGCGGTCGCGCTGGTCCGCACCTCGGGTCGCACCGAGCTGCTCGACGTGGTGGTCAAGCTGGCCGACCACCTGGTCGCCACCTTCGGCACCGAGGACGGCAAGTACGACTTCGTCGACGGCCACCCGGTCGTCGAGATGGGGCTGGTCGAGCTCTACCGCGAGACCGGCACCCAGGCCTACCTCGATCTGGCCCGCTACTTCGTCGAGGCCCGCGGCCGCGGGTTGCTGGCCACCCACGGCGTCGAACCGACCTACTTCTCCGACCGGGTGCCGGTCCGCGAGCAGACCACGGTCGAGGGCCACGCCGTCCGCGCGGTCTACCTGGCGGCCGGCGCCGCCGACGTGGCCGCCGAGACCGGCGACACCGCGCTGCTCGAGGCGCTCGGCACCCAGTACGCGGCGATGGCCCGCGGCAAGCAGTACGTCACCGGCGGGCTCGGCGCCCGCTGGGAGGGCGAGGCGTTCGGCGACGACTTCGAGCTGCCGGCCGACCGCGCCTACGCCGAGACCTGCGCAGCGATCGGCGGCGTCCAGTGGGCCTGGCGGATGCTGCTGGCCACCGGTGAGGCGTCCTACGCCGACCAGGTCGAGCGGATGCTCTACAACGGCTTCCTCTCCGGCGTCTCGCTGGGCGGCACCGAGTACTTCTACGTCAACCCGCTGCAGCTGCGCACCGGCGCGCACGCCGACGAGAACCGCAGCCCGGCGCACGGCCGGCGCGGCTGGTTCTCCTGCGCCTGCTGCCCGCCGAACGTGATGCGGACCTTCGCCAGCTTCACCGGCTATCTGGCCACCAGCACCGACACCTCGGTCCAGCTCCACCAGTACGTCCCCGGCACCGTCGACGACCCGCGCACCGGGCTCGGCGTCGAGGTCGCCACCGACTACCCGTGGGACGGGTCGATCGCGCTGACCGTCACCGCCGCCCCCGACCGCGAGATCGCGCTGAGCCTGCGGGTCCCGGCCTGGGCGGAGGGCGCCACCCTCGACGGCCGGCCGGTCGAGGCCGGCGCCTACGCGACCGTGACCCGGACGTTCGCGGTCGGCGAGGTGGTCCGGTTGGAGCTGCCGATGGCGCCGCGCTGGACCGCCGCGCACCCGCGGGTCGACGCCGTCCGCGGCTGCCGGGCGCTCGAACGCGGCCCGCTGGTCTACGCGCTCGAGCAGAGCGACCAGCCCGACGGCGTGGTCGTCGACGACATCGTGGTCGACCCGGACGCCGAGCTCGGCGTCGAGCACCGCCCCGACCTGCTCGGCGGGGTCCGGGTGATCACGCTGCGGGAAGCGTCCGGCGCGACGCTGACCGCGATCCCCTACCACGTCTGGGCCAACCGCGGCCCGCAGGCGATGCGGGTCTGGCTCCCGGTGGCCTGAGCCGGATCCGGAGCGACGAAGGAGGTCGGACAGTGTTGTCCGCACAGGTTCCCGCCCACACGAGGCTGTCCCGACGACGGTTGCTCGCCACGGCCGGCGCCCTCGGCGCCGCCGGGGCGACCGGGCTGCTGTCCGGCTGCGGTGGCGCCCTCCCGGTGGTCGACACCGCGGCGTCGGGCTTCGGCCAGGGCGGCAGCGGCCTCGTCGAGGTGTGGTGCCGCTCGGCCACCCAGACCGGGATCCAGTTCATGGCCGACGCATTCAACGCCGCCCAGCAACGGATCCGGGTGCGGGTGACCCCGATCCCCGACACCCAGTTCGTCACCAAGCTGGCCACCGCGATCCGCGGCCGGCGGGTGCCCGACCTGGTCGACTTCGACGACATCAACTCGACCCTCTTCGCCTACCGCGGTGCGTTCGCCGACGTCACCGACCTGATCAAGCAGCTGCCGGGCGCCGACCAGCTGAGCCCCGGGCACCTCGCGCTGGCCACCAAGGACGGCCGCAACTATGCCGTCCCGTTCCTGGCCGACAACTCGGTGCTGTTCTGCAACACCGAGCTGTTCGAGAAGGCCGGCGTCGATCTCGAGGCCAGCACCACCGACTTCGAGGGGCTGCTCGAGGCAGCCCGCAAGATCACCGCGCTCGGCGGCGGCGTCAAGGGCTGGACCTATCCGGGCAACAACTCCGGCGCCTGGGGGTTCACCGCCCAGCCTCACATCTGGGCCGCCAAGACCGACCTGATCAAGGGCACCGTCGGCAACCAGACCGGCAACGTCGAGGGCAACGAGGCGGTCCGCGCGACGCTGAACTTCCTACAGGCGTTGTGGCAGGAGAAGCTGGTCCCGCCCGGCAGCTACGCCGACGACGCCTCGACCTGGGGAGCCGACTACGCCGCCGGCACGATCGGGATGTTCCCGGCCAGCTACGGCGTGGTGGTGCCGAAGGCGAGCAAGGAGACGCTGGCCCGGACGAAGATCGTGCTGCTGCCCGGGCCGACCGGCGGCCGTTCCTTCTTCGACGGTGGGAACAACCTCTGCCTGCTCAACGGCGCCAGGAACGCCTCGGCGGCCTGGGAGTTCGCCGCCTACGCCGTGGCGGTGCCGCAGCAGACCAAGCTGCCCGACGGTGGGTACACGCCGGTCCGGGCCGACGTGGTCACCGACACCTTCCGGCGCGAGCACCCGTTCGCGGTGCCCACCCTGCTGGAGCTCGACAAGGGCTACGCCCCGACGAGCCTGGCCTACAACGTGCTCTACAACCAGAGCGACGGCCCGTGGCTGACCATGCTGCGCCGGGCCGTCTTCGACGGACAGACGGAGGCGGCGATGGCGCAAGCCCAGGTCAGCTACGACCGGCTGCTGCAGCAGGCCCAGGCATGAGCACCGCGACCGCCGGCCGCGCGGCAGCCCCGCTCGCCGGCCCCGACGGCGGGCCGGCCACCCGCCCACGCCGCCGGGGCGATCAGCCGAGGTCGCTGACCCACCGGCCGCTGACCGGACTGCTGCTGGTCACCCCGGCGGTGTTGTTCGTGCTGGTGCTGGTCTTCGTCCCGCTGCTCGCCGCGATCGGGATCTCCTTGACCAACTTCCCGCTGATCGGCTCGTATCGGTTCATCGGGCTGCGCAACTACCTCTCGGCGCTCACCGACCCGGCCTTCGGTCAGGCGATCCTCTACACCCTGCTCTACACCGCGATCGTCACCGGCCCGATCCTCGTGCTCGGCTATCTGCTGGCGGTGATGATCCGGGCCAACCGGCGTTGGGTGAAGGTGCTGCGCACGGTGTTGTTCATCCCCTACGTCGTCGGGCTGTCGACGCTGAGCTTCCTGCTGGTGCTCGAGGCGCAGCCGGGCAGCGGTGCCGTCAACGTGGTGTTGCAGAGCCTGGGGATCACCGACGGCCAGACCGCCTGGCTGGTCGACGGGCCGCTGGCCACCGCACTCATCTGCGTGCTGGTGGTGTGGGGGGTCTCCGGGCTGACCATGGTGCTGCTCATGTCGGGCATGCAGGGGATCCCCACCGACGTGTACGAGTCGGCCGAGCTCGACGGCGCCGGGTGGTGGCGCACCGAGCGCTACGTCACCCTGCCGCTGCTGCGGCGGACCATCGCACTGAGCGTGATCATCTCGGTGATCGGCAGCTTCCTCGCCTTCACCCAGTTCTTCATCCTCACCCAGGGCGGGCCCGGGTCGGCCACCACGACGGTGGTGATGGCGATCTACAAGAAGGCGTTCGTCCAGCTGCAGCTGGGCGCCGCGACCGCGATGTCGTTGTTGCTGGTGATCATCATCGGCCTGGTCACCGCGGTGCAGTTCTGGCTGCTGCGAGAGAGGGACTGAGATGAGCGCCACCAGCTTCACCGGGATCGAGCGCGACACCCGGACCAAGCAGGTCCTCTACGTGGCGGGCGGGCTGATCGCCGTCCTGGTCTTCGCCGTCCCGCTGGTCTTCGCCCTGCTGCGCTCGCTGCAGCCGAACACGGTGATCACCGCCGCGCCTGACGCGAAGACGTTCTTCGACCTGAGCCTGGCCAACTTCTCCGGCCTGCTGGGGAACCCGGCGCTCGGCCGCTCGGTGCTCAACAGCCTGGTGGTCTCGCTCGGCACGGCGGTGCTGACCGCAGCGGTCGCGCTGTTCGCCGGCTACGGGTTCGCCAAGTTCCGGTTCCGGATGAGCAACGCGCTGTTCGGGCTGATCGTGCTGACCATGATGGTGCCCTTCCAGGCGATCCTCACCCCGCTCTACCTGGAGCTCAACGCGTTCCGGCTGACCGACAGCCTGCTCGGGCTGGTGCTCTTCTACACCACGGTCAACCTGCCGTTCGGGATCTTCGTGATGCGCAACAGCTTCGCGGCGATCCCGAAGGAGCTCGAGGACTCCGGGCACGTCGACGGGGCGGGCACCATGCAGACGCTGTTCTCGGTGCTCTGGCCACTGGTGCTGCCCGGCGTCGCGACCACCGCGCTGTACGCGTTCCTGGTCTCGTGGACCGAGTTCCTCGGCGCCCTGACCTTCATCACCGACCCGGACAAGTACACCCTGCCGGTCACGCTGGCCAACCTGCAGCAGGGCACCTACGGCCAGGTCGACTTCGGCCTGCTGGCCGCCGGCGCCGTGGTGGCGATGATCCCGTGCGTCATCCTCTACGTCGCGCTGCAGCGCTTCTACGTCAAGGGCCTGACCTCGGGTGCGGTCAAGGGCTGAGGCTCACTTCAGTCCCTTGGCCTTGCCCCAGTCACCCAGGGCCTTGATCATCTTCACCACGGTCGGGTCGGTGTGCGGCGCCTTCCGCCAGGAGGCGGTGGTCTTCCACAGCGCCTGGTCGGCGGCGTCGGGCTTCGCGGGTGGCTTGGGCTTGGGCGGGATCACGAGGTCCTTTCCGGTCAGGGTCTTGTAGGCCTTCGTGAGCGCGGCGAGGTCGACCCCGGCCTGGAAGGACTTGCTGCCGAGGTGTTCGGGCCAGATGGTGACCCAGGCCTCGTCGACCTGGTGCTGGCGGAACCGCTCGGTGAAGCGGGTCGGGGTGGCCCAGGTGATGAAGCGCTCGTCGTCGGCGGCGGTGTACCCGAGCCCGTAGACGGCGTGCCGGCCGACCACCGGCGACTTCGGCTTCCAGTCCCACGGCTTGCCCGCGGTGAAGGCGTCCTCGTTGGCCTGGGTGACGGTGACGCCCCAGGAGACGCCACCGAAGATCGCCACCGCGGCCTCGAGCTCCTCGCGCTGGGTGATGTCGACCTGGGCGAAGGCGACCGACTTCACCCCGTCGGCGCCACCAGTCTTGTGCAGGTACTCGGCCAGGGTCTGCATGACCATGCCCTGGTCGTCGTCGGAGCCGTAGCCGTGCGGTCCGTTGCCGGGCCGGAAGCCCGGGTTCTGCGACCGGTAGACCTTCCAGACCATCGCCTGGGTGGGATAGCCGGCCTTACCCAGCGCGGTGCTGACCGCCCGGCGCTCGTTGGCCCAGCAGACCGCCGCGCAGTCGCCGGCGGCGTCGTTGCCGAGCATCTTCCAGTTCTTCATCCTGGCGCCGTGGTCGACGGCGTCGGGGTGCTTCGGCACCGTCCCGGTCAGGAAGCTGGCCAGCCGGAGCGCCGGGGCCTGCTTGGCCGGACGGCGTCCGTACCGCCCGACCGCCGGTGGGCTCGTGCCCTCGACCATGTCGCCCCCCTGTCTCCTCGGGTGTCCGGAGTCGGCAGCCTAGGGACCCCGCCGCTGCCGTGGCGTCAGTCCGCAGGGGGATCCGCCGGTCCCGGACGGATGATCAGGCCCAGCTGACCGAGGACGCGGCCGATCGGGCGAACCCGTCAGCCGTTCGTGACCTCCGCGCAGGCGGCGAGGAAGAGCGCCTCGGACCGGCAGGCCCGGCCGAAGTCGCCGAGGTGCAACGACTCGTCGGCGCCGTGCATCCGGCTGTCCGGGTCGCAGACCGCGGTGACCAGCACCGTCGCGTCGGGGAACCGCTGCTGGAAGTCGGCGACCATCGGGATCGACCCGCCCTGGCCGACGAACACCGGCTCGACCCCCCAGGCCTGCGCGAACGCGCCTCGGGCGGCCTCGGCGTACGGCCCCTCGAAGGGGATCCGCGACGGCTCGCCGTTCTCGCCCGGGGTGGCGGTGAGCTGCGCGCCCCACGGCACGTGCGCCCGCAGGTGGTCGATCACCGCGGCGGTGGCCCGGGTGGCGTCGTCGCCGGGTGCGAGCCGGATGCTGATCTTGGCCCGGGCCGCGGCGACCAGGGTGTTCGAGGCCTGCGCGACCGGGGTGGCGTCGAGCGCGATCACAGCGATCGCCGGCTTGGTCCAGAGCCGCTCGACCACGCTGCCCTCGCCGAGGTAGTCGACGCCGTCGAGGACGCCCGACTCGGCGGCCAGCCGCTCCGGCGGGTAGACCAGGTCGGGGCCCGGCTCGGCGTGCAGACCCGGGACGGCGACGTTGCCCCGGTCGTCGTGCAGGCAGGCCAGCAGCCGGCACATCGCGGTCAGCGCGTCCGGGGCGACCCCTCCGTACTGGCCGGAGTGCAGCGCGTGGTCGAGGGTGCGGAGCTCGACGTACACCTCGGCCAGTCCGCGGAGCGTGGTGGTGAAGGCCGGCGTGCCGACCTCCCAGTTCCCCGAGTCGGCGATCACGTAGACGTCGGCGGCCAGCAGGTCGCGGTGCTCGTCGATCAGCGTCCGCAGCGTCGGTGAGCCGATCTCCTCCTCGCCCTCGATGAACAGGGTCACCCCGACCGGCGGCTTCCCGTCGAAGGCGCGCAGTGCGGCCAGGTGGACGGCCAGCCCGCCCTTGTCGTCGGCGATCCCGCGCCCGAACAGCCGGTCGCCGCGACGGTCGGCGGTGAACGGATCGCTCCCCCAGAGCGCACGGTCGCCGGTGGGCTGGACGTCGTGGTGGGCGTAGAGACAGACCGTCGGCATCCCTGCCGGGGCCGGGTACCGGGCGATCACCGCGGGCTGTCCGCCCTCGGCAGCGACCACCCGGACGTCCGGGCAGCCGGTGTCGCGGAGCAGCCCGGCGACGGCCTCGGCGGACCGGCGGACGTCGTCGGCGCGGGCCGGGTCGGCGCTGACCGACGGGATCGCCACCAGCCGCTCCAGATCGGCCACCACCCCCGGCAGGACGGTCTCGACGGCCTCGGTCACGGTGGAACTGGTCACGGGCTGACAGCCTACGGAGCCGCCGTCCGTGGGCGTGTCGGGGATCCGGCCGGGTGGTCGCGGTCAGATCCCCGACGCGAGCGGTCGTCTGCCGGATCAGCAGCGCGGACAGCGGTCCGGCGTCCCGTCCCAGCCGAGCCGGTGGAGCACCGAGCCGACCTCGGCGGCCACCGCGCACGGCCGTCCGGTGACGTCGGACCAGCCGTAGCGGAGCGTCACCAGCCCGTCGCGGAGCGCACGGTTGTCGCGCCGCATGTCCCGGAATCGACCGGCGCCGTCGTGCCCGATCCGGCCGTCGAGCTCGACCAGCAGCCCGAAGGCGGCGTAGAGGACGTCGGCCACGGTGCCGGCGCGCCGCACCTGCCGCAGGCCGGCGGGCAGCCCGTGCGCCCGTTCGACGTCGCGGAGGAACCGGCGCTCCAGCGGGCTCTGCGTCCCGGTCGCGACGTCGTCGAGGACGTCGCCGAGCAGCGCCCGGTGCCGCAGCAGCGAGCGGCGGCCGGCCGCACGGCGGAGCTGGCCGGCGGTGACCACCCGCCGTTGGACCGCCGTGGTCACCAGGTCGGTCAGCCGGTCGGCGCCCGTCTCCTCGACCAGGTCGAGGACGACGTCGGTGGCCCGGATCCGTGGTGGGTGGCCGGCCGCGCCGGTGCCGCGCACACCGTGCCGGTCGACCCGGAACCGCCAGCGGTACGGCGGGGGCGGTTGCCGGGTGGGCGCGTCGGCCGGGCTCCACACGACGATCTCGTCGGGGGCCGCGTCGACCAGCCCGATCAGGTGCGCGGCCGCGGCGCCCCCGAGCCGGGCCCTGTCGCCGGCGACCAACAGCCCGGTCCAGGCCAGGGTCAGCCACTCCGGTCGGGGCGTGGTGCTGACGATCCCCTCGGTGAGCCGGCACCAGCGTCCCTCCGCGACGAGCCTGGCCAGGGCGTGCCGGCTGAGACCGAGGCCGAGGACCTGTTCGCGGCTGAGGGCGGACGGCTGGGCCTCGGCGAGCCGGAGCAGGGCGGGTGACGGGATCTGGCGTGGGTGCATGTCTGCACCGCGGGGAGGTCGGCCCTCGGCGTGTCGGCGTCGTCCACAGGGCCCGACCCCGGCGCGTCGGGGAACCGGCCGGGTGGACGCGGTCAGATTCCCGACGCGAGCTCGGAGAGCACGGGCGGCAGCACGAGCAGCAGGACGCCGACCAGGACGCACAGCCAGTCGCGGCGACGCCAGGGCGACGGCAGCGCGAACGTCCGGCGGTGGACCGCGGCGAACCCGCGGGCGTCCATCGAGAGCGCGGTCTGCTGGGCGGTCCGCAGCATCCCGACCAGCAGGGCGACGGTCAGCGAGGCGACGTGCCGGACCCGCCCGGGCAGCGAGCGGCCCGGGGCCAGCCCGCGGACGGTGCGGATCTCCTCGAGGCGGCGCCAGTCATCGGCCAGCCGGTCGAGCCGGAGCAGCGACGAGGTCGCGGCCACCACCACCCGGTGCGGCAGGTGCAGCCGCTGGGCCAGCGCGTCGCCGAGTGCGCTCGGTCGCAGGCAGCCGAGCACGAGCGCTCCCGGCACCACCAGACAGCCGATCCGGGTCGCCTCGCGGGCAGCCAGCCGCCACGCCTCGGCCGAGAAGGCGTCGAACCGGCTGAACACCAGCGCCGACCAGGCCACCGACGCCGCGGCCAGCACGACCGGGATCAGCCGGGCCAGTCCGCGCACCCCGGACCGCCGGTAGGGCACGGCCAGCGGTGACAGCACCGCGCTCACCAGCAGCACCGCCAGCCCGACCCGCCAGTCGACGACGAAGAACGACCCGATCGCCGCCCCGACCCCGACCAGTAGGGCGGCCAACGGGTTGCACCGGGACAGCGGGGGGTCGGTCGGGTCGTCCACCGGCCCCGGGACGTGGTCGGGCCGGCTGGTCAGGGGGGTCGCCACGGCCGGCTCCCCGAGCCGGAGCACCCGGTCGGCGCGGTCCACCACCAGCGGGTCGTGGGTGCTGACCAGCACCGTGGTGCCCTCGGACCGGGCCAGCTCGACGACCGCCTGCACCGCCGCCCAGGTCTGCCGGTCCTGACCGACGGTCGGTTCGTCGAGCACCAGCACCGACGGCCGGTGGACGACCGCGGCGGCCAGCGCCAGCCGACGCTGCTCGCCGCCGGACAGCTCGTACGGGTTGGCCCGGGCCAGCCGCGCCAGCCCGAGGCGCCCGAGCACCGCCGTCGCCCGTCGCCGGGCGGCGGCCAGCGCCGCCGGGTCGTCGGCGTGCAGCACGGTGCTGGTGGCCAGCACCTCCTCCTCGACGGTCCGCCGGGTCACCGTCTGCTCGGCGTGCTGCGGGACCCAGCCGACCGGACGGTCGAGCACGACCCGCCCGGACGCCGGAGCCTGCAGCCCGGTCAGGGTGCGGAGCAGCGTGGTCTTGCCCGACCCGCTCGGCCCGGTCAGCGCGACCACCTCGCCCGGTGCCGGGACCAGATCGAGACCCGCGACGACCACCCGGCCGGTGGCGACGCCGCGACGGTCCTCCGGGGTTGGCGCGCGGACGGTCAGGTCCTCGGCCACCAGCCCGCCGACGGCTCCGCGCGCCGGCGGCGAGTCGTCCTCGACCCTGAGCACCGGGACGTCCGGGGCCGGTGCGCCCGGCAGCCAGAGCCCTGCGTCGAGCAGCGCCGGTGTCCGGGTGGCGAGCACCTCGGCGACCGGTCCGTCGGCGACCAGACGTCCCGTGCCGTCGAGCACCACCAGCCGGTCGCAGAGCCCGAGCCAGCCGTCGAGCCGGTGCTCGACCACGACCAGACCGAGCCCGAGCTCGTCGGCGCCCCGGGCGACCGCAGTGCGGACCGCCGCCGCGCTCGCCGGATCGAGCATCGCCGTCGGCTCGTCGAGCAACAGGTACGCCGGGTCGAGAGCGAGCGCCCCGGCCAGGGCCAGCCGCTGGGTCTCGCCGCCGGAGAGGGCGTCGACCCGGTGGGCGGCCGGGTAGGGGAAACCGACCCGGTCGAGCGCCCGGGCCGCGCCGGCGAGCACCTCGGGGCGCGGGCGGGCCCGGTTCTCCGGGCCGAACGCGACGTCGCGGCCGGCGTACTCGGCGACGGTGGCGGCGGTCGGGTCCTGGAGCAGCAGCCCGACCGCGCCGGGCCGGTCGGCGGGCGCGCCGTCACCGAGCCGGACCTCGCCGGTCTGCTCGCCGAGGCTGTCGTCGAGCAGCCCGGCCAGCGCCCGCAGCAGGGTCGACTTGCCGGCCCCGCTCGGCCCGGCCAGCAGCACCCGCTCGCCCGGCTCGATCCGGAGGTCGATCCCGCGCAGGGTCGGCTCGCGCCGCCCGTGCGGCCGCCAGCTGAGCCCGGCGGCCACCAGGGGCGCACCGGCACCGACCGGGACGACCGGCGGCGCGGCCTCGTTCAGAGTCGTCGGGCCTCGGCCCGCTCGCGACCGACCGGGAAGGGGGCGAGCGCGCCGGTGCCGGCCAGCGCCCTCGTCAGCACCCAGCCCAGCAGCCCGCCGAGCACCATCCCCGACAGACCCATGGTGATCGCGTACAGGCCGGCCCACCCGGCCGACCAGGACGGGTAGTAGGTCGCCCACTCGAACGGGGTCTCGAGCAGCCCGGCCAGCAGCCCCCCGAGCGCGGCCGGCAGCCAGCCCCACCGGCGGTAGGCGAAGATCAGGAAACCGAGCTCGACCCCGAGGCCCTGGATCAGCCCGGAGCCGAGGGTCAGCAGCCCCCACTGACCGCCGAGCAGCGGCTCGACGCTGGCCGCCACCACCTCGGCGAGCAGCGCGGCGCCGGGACGGCGGGTGACCAGGGCGGCGACCACCGCGGGCAGCCACCAGAAGCCGCCGAGCAGTCCGGAGACCGGCGGCAGCGCCTTGGTCAGCGGGTCGACGAGGTTGTAGACCTGCCCCCAGCCGATGAAGATCACCCCGAAGGCGACCCCGATCATGGCGGTGGTGATCAGGTCGACCGTCCGCCAGCGGAACCGGCTGCGGGTTGGTGCGGCCGGGCGAGTGGTGTGAGTACTGGTCACGAGCGTCCTTCCTCGGTGTGGAAGGGGAACCAGCCCGGGACGCACCCGGACCGGTTCGAGAATCCCGACTCCCTACGCCGGTGTGAACCGGATCAGGTTCGAGGGTCTGCGCCTGCGCGCACTCTCAGCGCCCTGCTCCCGAAGGACCGGGGGCGCTCCCCTGTCGTCGGCCACACTCTAGCCCCGGGGCGCACCCCACCCAACCGCCCGGCCCGCGCCCGGGAGTCACGGGAGCACGGGGACTCAGACGGGGACTCAGACGCCGAGGGCCTCGGGGATCGTCGCCTGCCAGCGCGCCCGCAGCTCGTCGAGGGGGATGGAGAAGCTGCCGCTCACCACGTACGCGCCACCGCGCTCGCCGACCCGGCCGAGCCGGGTCGTCGGCACCTGGTGGGCGGCGGCCGTCCGCTCGAGCTCGTCGACCCGGTCCTCGGGCAGCGAGACGAGCACCCGGCCGGTGCTCTCGGAGAACAGCTGCACGAACGGGTCGACGCCCTCGCGGAGCACCACGTCGACCCCGAGGTCGTGCCGCAGGCAGGCCTCGGCCAGGGCCTGCGCCAGCCCGCCGTCGGACAGGTCGTGCGCGCTGCGGAGCAGCCCGGTGCGCGCCGCGCCGACCAGCAGCTCGGCCAGCCGCTGCTCGTGGTCGAGGTCGAGCGACGGCGGCCGCCCGCCGAGATGATCATGGATGACCGAGGCCCAGGCCGAGCCGTCGAGCTCGTCGCGGGTCTCCCCGAGCAGCACCACCGCGTCGCCGGGCACCGCGAACCCCATCGGGGTCCGGCTGGTGACGTCGTCGATCACGCCGAGCACCCCGACCACCGGGGTGGGCAGGATCGCCGTGGTGCCGGTCTGGTTGTAGAAGCTGACGTTGCCGCCGGTCACCGGGGTGCCGAGCGCGCGGCAGCCGTCGACCAGCCCGCGGATGGCCTCGGTGAACTGCCACATCACCGCCGGGTCCTCGGGCGAGCCGAAGTTGAGGCAGTCGCTGACGGCGACCGGACGGGCGCCGCTGACCGCCACGTTGCGGTAGGCCTCGGCCAGCGCGAGCTGGGCCCCCAGATAGGGGTCGAGCAGCGCGAACTTCCCGTTGCAGTCGGTGGCCAGCGCGACCCCGAGCCGGGTGTCCTCGTCGATCCTGATCATGCCCGCGTCCTCGGGCTGGGCCAGCACCGAGTTGCCGCGGACGTAGCGGTCGTACTGGTCGGTGACCCAGGACTTGTCGCACAGGTTGGGCGAGGCGACCAGCCGCAGCACCTCGTCGCGCAGCTCGTCGCCGCCGGTCGGACGGCGCAGCCCGCCGGTCCCCCGGCTCTGCACCTCGTCCTGCCACCCGGGCCGGGCGTACGGACGCTCGTAGACCGGTCCCTCGTGCGCGACGGTCCGCGGGTCGACGTCGACGACGGTCTCGCCGTGCCAGTCGATCACCAGCCGGCCGTCGCCGGTGACCTCGCCGACCACGGTGGCCAGCACGTCCCACTTGCGGCAGATCTCCAGGAAGCGGTCGACGTCGCCGGGCTCGACCACGGCCATCATCCGTTCCTGGCTCTCGCTCATGAGGATCTCCTCGGGCGCCAGGGTGGGATCGCGGAGCGGCACCAGGTCGAGGTCGACGTGCATGCCGCCGTCACCGGCCGCGGCCAGCTCGCTGGTGGCGCAGGAGATCCCGGCGGCCCCGAAGTCCTGGATGCCGGTGACCACCCGGGCCGCGAACAGCTCGAGGGTGCACTCGATCAGCAGCTTCTCCATGAACGGGTCGCCGACCTGCACGCTGGGACGCTTGCTCGGCTTGGTGGCGTCGAAGCTCTCCGAGGCCAGGATCGAGGCACCGCCGATCCCGTCGCCGCCGGTGGCCGCGCCGTAGAGGATGACCTTGTTGCCGGCCCCGGTCGCCTTGGCCAGGTGCAGGTCCTCGTGCCGCAGCACGCCGACGCACAGCGCGTTGACCAGCGGGTTCCCGGCGTAGCTGCGGTCGAAGACCACCTCGCCGCCGAGGTTGGGCAGCCCGAGGCAGTTGCCGTAGCCACCGACGCCGGCCACCACGCCGGGCAGCACCCGGGCGGTGTCGGGGGCGTCGAGCGGACCGAAGCGGAGCGGGTCCATCACCCCGACCGGGCGGGCGCCCATGGCCAGGATGTCGCGGACGATCCCGCCGACCCCGGTGGCCGCACCCTGGTAGGGCTCGACGTAGCTCGGGTGGTTGTGCGACTCGATCTTGAAGGTGACCGCGTAGCCCTGGCCGATGTCGATCACCCCGGCGTTCTCGCCGATCCCGGCGAGCAGCTTGCCGACCGGGGTCTCCTGGCTGAGCTCGCCGAACCGGCGCAGGTGCACCTTGGACGACTTGTACGAGCAGTGCTCGGACCACATCACCGAGTACATGGCCAGCTCGGCCGAGGTGGGACGACGGCCGAGGATCTCGCGGATCCGGTGGTACTCCTCGCCGCGGAGCCCCAGCTCGGCCCAGGGCTGCTCCTGGTCGGGGGTCTCGGCGGCGTGCTGCACGGTGTCGGCCACGCGGTCACGCTACCGGAGCGGGCCGCCGCTCAGCGGTCGCGACCGCGACCCGAACGGCCCCGCCGAGGCTGCCGGTCGTGCCGGTGCAGCGGGTCGGGCGCGGTCCGGTGGACCGGCGATCCGGACCGGGCGGCGCGGCTCCGCTCGGGGTTGCCGGCCGGCAGCGGGACGCCCGCGAGCTCGTCGAAGGCGAGCCCGAAGGCGGCCGCGACCGCAGCCGCCGTCCCGACCAGCCAGACGCTGATCCCGCCGTCGTTGAGCACCGTGCCGAGCACCGCCACGCCGAGCACCGCGATCATGGTCGGCCGCAGGGTGCCGTACCGGTCGGCGGGGATCCGGGGCAGCAGCACCCGGAAGATGATCACCCACAGGGCCGCGCCGATCAGCAGCGAGCCGATGCCGAGCGGGCTGATCATGGTCTGCACCGAGGTGACCGCCTTGCGGATCACCACCGAGCTGGCGTCGCCGTCGATCACCCGCTGGACGAAGTTGCCCAGGTGGCTGCGCTTCCCGGGCCCGCGGAGCCAGTCGAGCACCGAGATCGCGGTGATCGCCACCACCGCGGCGACCGCGATCAGCAGCAGCTTGCGCCAGGTGACCCGAAGCCCGGAGACCACCAGGGCGAGCCAGAGCACGACCGGGGTCATCGCGATCACGCCGCCGAAGTCGGTGCCCATGGTCGGCCAGCCCTCGCAGACGATCTGCAGCGCCCCGACCAGCGCCACCGCGACCACCGCGGCCGCCCGGTGCGGACGGTGGTGGTGCAGGAACCGGTGCGCCAGATAGCCGGCCAGCACCAGCGCGGGGACGGCGTAGGCGGCGAAGGTCACGTTGCCGAAGCCGTACCAGCGGCCGCCGTAGACCGGGCGGGAGTTGAGCATCGACCCCGGCTCCATCGGCCCGCCGAGCGCCGCCTCGACGGTGAACGCGGCCACGGTGAGCGCCGCTCCGGCCACCGCGACCGGCCAGCGGGTCCAGCGGGCCAGCGCGAGCGAGGCGGCGGCCAGCGCGAGCGTCCAGCCGAGCGAGGCGACGGTGAGCACGAGGGCGGGGTGGGCGGCGTCGTACCAGGGGAACGCCCCGGGCAGCATCATCCCGGCGGTCCAGACGCAGGCGATCGCCCCGCCGACCCGGACCAGCCGCCAGACCCGGCGGACCGCCGCGACGACGATCGCGGCCAGGATCAGCGCGCCGATCGCCCCGTTGGCCAGGTAGCCGGTGATCACCGCGTACGACAGCGCGTCGAACCGGTGCACCAGGGTGTCGACCACCGCCGGGCTCATCGGCTGCTCGTCCACCTGCAGCGGCGAACCGTCGACGCCGTCGGGGACGGCGGCGTCGGCGCCGCCCGGCCCGGTCCGCCCGGCGAACACGGCCAGCGTCGCGGTCAGGTCGGTGAGGTCGACGACGCCCTCCCGTCGGGTGCTGTCCGAGGTCAGCACCCCCGGGAGCGTGGTGCCGAGCCGGTAGATGACGCCGAGCTCCTCGCGGTCGGCCGGGTCCACCGGCCCGATCCCGGTGACGATCGTGGTCACCCCGCTGCGGGCGGCGAGGGCGCGGACCAGCCGGTCCGACGTCGCCCCCTGCGGGCCGGCGTCGACCAGGGTGAGCGGGCAGGTCAGCCGCTGCCCGTCGGCGCTGAACTGCGCCAGCGTCCGGTAGTCGGGCACCGAGCCGTCCGGACGGGCGGCGGCCAGCGCGGCACCGGGACCGACCGCGGCGACGCACCCCGACGCCGAACCGGCCAGGGTGCCCATCCGGACGTCCCCGAACCGGGCCTCGGCCGCGGCCACCCGGGCGGGCCAGTCGGCGATCTGGCCGTCGACCACCCGGGGGTCGCAGAGCGAGGCGACCGCGGCCCGGCGGCCCGCGCCGAGCGTCGTCCACCCGGCGGCGGCGCACGCCCCCCGGTAGCGGCCGCGGGTGGCGATGGTCCCAGCCTGCACGTCGCCCGCGTGGGCGGTGACCACGGCGCGGTCGGCGGCGTCGAGGCCGGTCATCCCCTCCACGCCGACGACCACCACCTGCGAGGTGTAGATGGTCGTCGGTGTCGGCGGGTCGTCGGTGGGGACGGCGACCCGGAGCAGCACGAAGACGGCGCCGAGCGCGAGCACCAGCACCGTGGTCCAGCGGCCGAGCGGCCAGCGCCGGCGGGCCACGTCAGCGGCCACCGGCGCCGGCCGGCTCAGCCGGCCAGCGCGTGCAGGTGCTGGATCGCACTGGTGAAGAAGGCCAGCCCGTCGGTGCTCGGCCCGGTCAGCGGGTCGACGTTGTGCTCGGGGTGCGGCATCAGCCCGACGACGTTGCCCCGCTCGTTGCAGATCCCGGCGATGTCGCGGTAGGAGCCGTTCGGGTTCCGGTCGAGATAGCGGAACACCACCCGATCCTCCGCCTCGAGCCGGTCCAGGGTCTGCTCGTCGGCGACGTAGTGGCCCTCGCCGTTCTTGAGCACGATGGTGATCTCCTGGCCGCGAGTGAACGCCGAGGTCCAGGTGGTGTCGTTGGTCTCGACCCGGAGCCGCTGGTCGCGGCAGACGAACGTCCGGCTGTCGTTGCCGATCAGTGCGCCGGGGAGCAGGTGGGCCTCGCAGAGGATCTGGAAGCCGTTGCAGATGCCCAGCACCGGGACGCCGCGGCCGGCCGCCTCGACCACCGAGGTCATGATCGGCGCGAACCGCGAGATCGCCCCGCACCGGAGGTAGTCGCCGTAGGAGAAGCCGCCGGGCAGGATGATCGCGTCGACACCGTCGAGGCTGTCGCTGCCGTGCCAGAGCGCGACCGGCTCGGCCCCGCTCAGCCGGACCGCGCGCAGCGCGTCGACGTCGTCGAGCGAGCCCGGGAAGGTGACGACCCCGATCTTCGGGCTCACGCCGGCTGCCCCTGGGCCGCCGCCTGCTCCTGGGTCTCGACCGAGACGGCGAAGGTCTCGATCACGGTGTTGGCCAGCAGCGTCTCGGCGGCCCGGCGGATCTCGTCGAGCCGCTCGTCGGTCACCTCGCCGTCGACCTCGATCTCGAACCGCTTGCCCTGCCGCACCGCGAGCCCGGCGAAACCGAGCCGCTGCAGCGCCCCGGTGACCGCCTTGCCCTGCGGGTCGAGGATCTCGGGCTTGGGCATCACGTCGACCACCACACGCGCCATGGCCCGATCCTAACGGCGCCCGCGGCGTGGGCCGGCAGCCGAACGCGGGGTGAGCCGTGGCGGGGACTCAGCGTCCGGCGCCGACCAGCGCCCGGTCGAAGGTGCGCCCGGTGAGCCGGTGGTAGGCCTCGGCGTAGCGGGCCCGGGTCGCCTCGACGACGGTGTCGGGCAGCGCCGGCGGCGGCGTGTCGGCGCCGCGGTCCCAGCCGGACTCGTGCACCAGCCAGTCGCGGACGTACTGCTTGTCGAAGGAGGCCAGCCGGCTGCCGGGCGTCCAGGCGTCGGCGTCCCAGAACCGGGAGCTGTCCGGGGTGAGCACCTCGTCGGCGAGCACCAGGGTGCCGTCGGAACGGACACCGAACTCGAGCTTGGTGTCGGCCAGGATGATCCCGCGCGCCCGGGCCAGCTCCTCGGCCCGGCGGTAGACGGCCAGGGTCAGGTCGCGGACCCGCACGGCCAGGTCGGCGCCGACGATCCCGGCCGCGGTGTCGAAGTCGATGTTCTCGTCGTGCTCGCCGAGCGGCGCCTTGGTGGCCGGGGTGAAGATCGGCACCTCGAGCCGCGAGCCGTCGGTCAGCCCGGGCGGCAGCGGTACGCCGCAGACCGTGCCGGCCCGCTGGTACTCGAGCCAGCCCGACCCGGTGAGGTAGCCGCGGGCCACGCACTCGAGCTGGACCATCTCCAGCCGCTCGCAGACCAGCGCCCGGCCGGCCACGACCTCCGGCACGTCGGTGCTGAGCACGTGGTTCTCGACCAGGTCGGCCAGCTGGTCGAACCACCACAGCGACAGCCCGGTGAGGATCGCGCCCTTGTCCGGGATCTGCGGGGTGAGCACGTGGTCGAACGCCGAGATGTTGTCGGTGGCCACCATCAGCACCCGTCCGGGGCCGCCCCCGGGCCCGTGGTCGGCCTCGGGGAGCGCGTAGAGCTCGCGGACCTTGCCGCGGTGCAACAGCGGGAGCCCGAGCGCGTCGGCGTACTGCGCGGAGTCGGTCGGCACCCTCCGAGCCTAGCCCTGACCGGCCGTCGGGAGTCGGCTCGGGAGCCGCCCTGGCAGGGCCCTGAGCCGACCCGGGATGCGGCCGCGAGACCTTCCCTGCGCCCCTCGGCTCCGTCACAGTGGAGGGGTGGCCGACCGACCGCGTCGGCTCCCGATCCGGAAAGGACCTTCATGAGCACCCTCGTCCGCCCGCGCAGCGACCGCTGGATCGCCGGCGTCTGTTCAGCTCTCGGACGGCGGTTCGGCATCGCGCCGAACATCGTGCGGTTGATCTTCGTGGTGAGCTGCCTGCTGCCCGGTCCGCAGTTCCTGATCTACATCCTCGGCTGGATCCTGATCCCGCAGGAGTGACCCGGCCGCGCGCCGAACCCTGATCGACCCGACGCCCCGGCGGCGCGGTCGTGCCCGTCCCGTCGGGTGCGACCCACCCGACCGGGGCGTCGGCCGTCAGCGGCCGGTGTAGAGGGTCCGGACGATGTCCTCGATGGCCGGCTCGGTGATCCGCAGGTCGCGGATCTCCGCCTGGCCGGCGATCTCGGCCAGCACCTGGGCCGCGGTGGTCCGGTCCGGGGCGAAGGCGAACCGCTGCCGGGCCCCGTCGAGCTCGCTCCGCTCGTGCCGGGCGCTGCTCAGCTCCAACGGCGGTCGTGGCTCGGCGAGGTCGACGACCAGCACCCGCTCCATCGCGACCCGCTCCCCCAGCCCCTCCAGGCTCCCGTCGTAGGCGATCCGGCCGTGGTCGACCACCAGCACCCGGTCGCAGAGCCGCTCGATGTCGCTCATGTCGTGGGTGGTCAGCAGCAGCGTGGTGCCCTGCTCGGCCCGCTCGGCGACCAGGAACTGCCGCAGCCGTTCCTTGCTGATCATGTCCAGCCCGATCGTCGGCTCGTCGAGGACCAGCAGCGCGGGCCGGTGCACCAGCGCGGCGGCGACCTCGCCGCGCATCCGCTCGCCGAGCGACAGCTGACGCACCGGGGTGGCCAGCAGCGCTCCCAGCTCGAGGCCCTCGACCAGCTGGTCGATCCGCGGCCGGGCCCGGTCGGCCGGGATCCGGTGGATGGCGGCCAGGATGTCGAAACTGTCGCGCAGCGGCAGGTCCCACCAGAGCTGGCTGCGCTGGCCGAACACCACGCCGATCCGGCGGGCCAGCTGGGTCCGTTGCGGCACCGGTTCGAAGCCGCAGGTGCGCACCCGGCCGGACGTCGGGACCAGGATCCCGGTCAGCATCTTGATCGTGGTCGACTTGCCGGCCCCGTTGGCGCCGATGTAGCCGACCGACTCACCGGCCCGGACGGTGGCGGTGATCCCGTCCACCGCGGCCACCACCCGACGGCTGCGTCGCAGCCCGCGGCCGGAGCGGACGACGAACTCGCGGCGCAACCCGTCCAGCTCGATCACCGGCGCACCGGGGTCCGTACTCGCTGGGTCCGTGCTTGCTGGGTTCATGATCATCCTCCGGCTCCGGTGTAGTGACGGACACCCAACCGCCAGCCGAGCGCGGCGAGCAGCCCGGTGGTCAGCGCGAACAGCGGACCGCACCAGCCGAGCCACTGCGGCAGGAACCCGGGCCCCGGCAACCCGAGGATCACCAGCGCCGGCAGGTAGGCGGTGACGGTGGCCGGGAAGACGAAGGTGAAGGCCACTCGCAGCGGTGCGATCAGCACGCTGCCCGGGAGCTGCCCGGCGTACCCGGCGCCGTAGACGAAGGCGTTGGTGAACTCGGTGCCCTCGATGATGAAGAACTGGATGCCCCCGGCCAGCACGAACAACCCGGCGTAGATCGTCGCGCCCCACAGCGGGGTGGCGATCAGCAGGTAGACCGTCGCCGCGGTGGGCTCGGGACGGAGCAGCACCAGCACCACGACGAGCACCAGCAGCGCGAAGACCGCCCGCCCGAGCCGGCGGAGCTGGAAGTCGGCGGTGACCAGCTGGAGCAGCAACGGCATCGGCCGGGTCAGGAACGACTCCAGGGTGCCCATCCGGACGTGCTGCGGGATCGCGTCGACCTGACCGACCACCAGGTCGGCGAGCGCGAAGCCGACGTTGGCCAGCGCGAAGACCAGCGCGGCCTGCAGCAGGTCCAGCCCGCCGAGCAGCGGGGTGTTGTGCAGCAGGATGTAGATCTCGCTGAACTCGACCAGCCCGAGCACGAAGGCGCCGGCGAAGTTGATCACGAAGTTCGCCCGGTAGGTCAGCTGCGCGCGCACCCGGGACGCGATCAGCAGCCGGAACGCGGTCCAGCCGCTGAGCTCCGGGGCGGCCTCGCGGGTGATCACCCGCGCGGTCGGGTCAGCCACCCTGCACCTCCAGCCGCCGCCGGCCCCGGACGAAGACCACTCGGGTCAGCACCAGCAGCCCGGTCAGCCAGGCCAGCTGGATCCCCACCGTTCGGAGCGCGGCCAGGTCGACGACCCGGCCCGAGACCACGTCGATCGGGCTCTGGAACATCGCCGGGAACGGGGACGCGTGGGCGACCACCTGCAGCCAGTCGGGGAAGATCGCCACCGGCAGGTAGAAGCCGCTGAGCACGTTCATCACGAAGCCGTAGAGGATCAGGAAACCGCGGGCGTCGACGGTCCAGAAGGCGATCAGGTTCATCCCGAACCGGCAGACGAAGCTGATCGAGATCCCGAGCAGCAGGCTGAGCAGCCCGAGCGGATAGGACCACGGGCTGGTCGGCAGGCTCAGCCCGACCAGCAGGCCACCGAGCGCCAGGATCGGGACGCCGCGGGTGAGGAACTGGAGCCCGGCCCGGCCGAGGTCGCGGGCCCAGTAGGAGGCCTGCAGGTCGATGGGGCGCGCGAGGTCGCTGACGATCTCGCCGCTGCGGACCCGGACGGCGACGTCCTGCCAGAGGAACATGTAGACCGGGGCCATGAAGGCCTGGCCGAGCCAGACGTAGCTGGCCGCCTGGGCGAGGTCGTACCCGCCGATCGACCCGCCGCCCCCGCGGACCGCGGCGAACAGCGCACTGATCCGCAGGAAACCGAAGACGGTGTTGGTGAAGATCCCGGCGACCAGCGCCAGCCGGTAGGTGCTCTGCCGGCGGAACTCCGCGGACATCAGGAGCAGGTACCGGCGCACAGTCACCCGACGCTAGGTCGGCCCGGAGCCCGGGTCAACCGGGTGCGCGTGCCGCCGTACCCGCCCGGCGTGTCGGCGGGCGGCGCCCGTCGATGATCATCCCTGCAGCGCCCGGTGCAGCGCCCCGGTGATCTCGTGGTCGTCGGCCCCGAGCAGCCGCGCCGCCCGCACCGCGTCGCGGAGCGCCCGCTCGACCTGCTGACGGCGGTCGGCGGGCGCGAGGGTGGCGGCAGGCGCCCGGACCACCGTCCCGCCGCCGCGGCGGCTGACCACCAGCCCGAGCTGCTCGAGCTCGCGGTAGGTGCGGGCGACCGTCCCGGCGGCCACGCCGAGGTCGCCGGCCAACTGCCGGATCGGCGGCAGCCGGGTGCCCTCGGCGAGCGCGCCGGAGCCGATCAACGCCACGCACTGGCGCCGCAGCTGCTCGTACGGCGGGGTGGGGTCGTCCGGGTCGACCCGGAGTGCCGCGGTCACCGCTCGGGCGCCGCGGACGGCACCGGGCTCGCGGCCGCCGGAGCCGGCGTCACCAGCGGGACCACCAGCGCCGCGACGGCCCAGACCAGCAGCCCCAGCCCGGCGAGGCCGGCCCCGGTGATCAGCACGCCGGCCACCCGCAGACCGCCGGACAGCACGTCGGCGTGCACCAGCAGCCCGCGGCCGGCGGTCAGGCCGATCCCGGTGAGGCTGCCGGACACCGCGAGGAGCACCGCGGCCACGGCGGTGGAGACCGCGGACCGCCGCACCTGCTCGTCGACCCGACGGACCGCGGAGTCGGCACCGTCGCGCGGGCGCCGGACCGCGACCACGACGGCGAGCCCGGCGAGGACGAGCAGCGCGACCAGTCCGACCAGCAGCGGGACCGTGTAGAACGAGCCCGGGAACGGGCCGAACGAGCCGCTGTCGCAGCCGCTGCCGTACCGACAGGTGTAGCCGTACGACCGCCCCGGGCGTCCGAGGTCGTCCGGCGCGGCCACCACGGTCGTCCAGACCCCGACGGCGACCAGCACCACCAGGCCGGCGACCGTCGCGCCGGTGGTCGCGCGCGGCAGGTAGTCGCGGACCCGGCGGACCTCGAGCGCGGCCGAACCGCCGCGGGCGTCCCGCCAGCTGAGCAGCTCGGCGACCAGCCCGGCGGTCACCAGCACCGCGGCCACCACCGTCGGAGCCAGCGCCAGACCCAGGCCGAGCCGACCGACGCCGGCCAGCAGGAACGGGGTGGCGAGACCGGCGAACAGCCCGAGCACCCGAGCCAGCACCGCGACCCGCCGGAGCCGGGTGAGCCCGGGCGGCTCGGCGCCCGCCGGGACCGGCCGGACCGCGCTCCAGAACCGGATCGCGACGAGCACGAGCACCGCGGCGAGCAGCACCCCGAGGACGAGGAAGGGGACCGGGCCGAGCACAGCGACCTCCACTTGTTGCAACCGGTTGGTACAAGCAGCATGACGGGCTGTGGAGTTTGTGTCAACCAGCCGGCACAAGCGTCCGTGACCGGGATTGTGATCATGGGGCATGACCTCGACCGCACCGGCCGACCGGCCGCGCATCGCCATCTGCGGCCTCTCGCTGGAGGCCTCCACCTTCAACCCCGGGGCGACCACCATCGCCGACTTCCACCCGCGCCGCGGCGCCGAGGTGCTCGACCAGCGCCCGTTCTGGGGCGCCGGCGGCGCGCTCGCCGACGCCGCCGACTGGGTGCCGGTGCTCACCGGGCGCTCGATCCCCGGCGCCCCGGTGCCGGCCGCGGACTACGCCAGCCTCAAGGCCGAGATCCTCGACGGGCTCCGGGCGGCGGTGGCCGAGACGCCGCTCGACGGACTGGTCTTCGACATCCACGGCGCGATGAACGTGGTCGGGATGGACGACGCCGAGGGCGACCTCGCCGTGGCCGTCCGCGAGGTCGTCGGGCCGGACGTGATCATGAGCACCGGGATGGACCTGCACGGCAACGTCTCGTGGCGGCTGGCGCACGCGCTCGACCTGCTGACCTGTTATCGGATGGCCCCGCACGAGGACGCACTCGAGACCAAGGAGCGCGCGGTCCGCAACCTGATCGACCGGCTCGCGCTGCCGCCCGAGCAGCGTCGACCCCTCAAGGCGTGGGTCCCGGTGCCGATCCTGCTGCCCGGCGAGAAGACCAGCACCCGGCTCGAGCCGGCCACCTCGCTGTACGCCCGGGTGCCCCGGATCGAGGCGCTCGACGGGGTCCTCGACGCGGCGATCTGGATCGGCTACGCCTGGGGCGACGAGCCGCGCAACTGCTGCGTGGTGATGGTCACCGGCGACGACCAGGAGCTGATCACCCGCGAGGCCGAGCAACTGGCCCGTGCGGTCTGGGACGCCCGCGACGAGTTCCAGTTCGTCGCGCCCACCGGGTCGCTCGCCGAGGTGCTGGACATCGCGCTGGCCAGCGACGCCCGGCCCTACCTGATCTCCGACAGCGGCGACAACCCGACGGCGGGCGGCACCGGCGACGTCAGCTGGACCCTGGGCGAGCTGATCGCCGACCCGCGGCTGACCGACGGCGACGTCACCACGATCTTCGCCTCGGTGCACGACCGGCAGGCGACCGACGCGTGCGTCGCCGCCGGCGTCGGCGCCGAGGTGACCGTCCCGGTCGGCGGCATCGTGGATCCGGGACCGCGGGGACCGGTCGAGGTCACCGGTCGGGTCGCGCACATCGCCGAGGGCGATCCGGACGCGGAGGTCGAGGTGGTGCTCGCGGTGGGCAGGCTCCAGGTGATCATCACCCGCAACCGCAAGCCCTACCACCGGATGGCAGACTTCGAGCGCAACGGCCTGGACGCCCCGCACGCCGACCTGGTGATCGTCAAGATCGGCTATCTCGAGCCCGAGCTCTACGCGATCGCCGCCGACTGGATGATGGCGCTCACCCCGGGCAGCGTCGACCAGGACCTGCTCCGGCTCGGCCACACCCGGATCAGCCGGCCGATGTTCCCCTTCGACACCGGGTTCACCGACCCCGACCTGCACGCCCGGATCGTCCCGATGGCCGACCAGCCGGTCGGGCAGCCCGGCTGACCCACCGGTCCACCACACAACGGGGGTGATCCGCACCGACGTCGGTGCGGATCACCCCCGTTGTGCTACCAGCGCCGGCCGGACGGGGTTCAGAGGATGTCGGCGGGGCTGTAGGCGGCCGCGTCGGGGTAGAGCGAGGCGAGCTCCTCGGCCCGCTCGGCGAGGTCGGCGACCTGGGCCACGGCGTTGCCGGCCAGCGAGAGCGGCTCGGCCAGCGCGGCGTCGAGGTCGGCCCGGGTCAGCCCGAGCCGGTCGTCGGCGGCCAGCCGGTCGAGCAGGTCGTTGTCGGCCCGTCCGGTCTCGCGCATCCCGAGCGCGACGGCCACCGCGTGCTCCTTGATCACCTCGTGCGCGGTCTCCCGGCCGACTCCGTGCCGGACCGCGGCCATCAGGATCTTGGTGGTGGTGAGGAACGGCAGGTAGCGGCGCAGCTCGGTCTCGATCACCGCCGGGAAGGCGCCGAAGTCGCCGAGCACGGTGAGGAACGTCTCGAACAGCCCGTCGAGCGCGAAGAAGGCGTCGGGCAGCGCGACCCGGCGGACCACCGAGTCGGACACGTCGCCCTCGTTCCACTGGTCGCCGGCCAGTTCGCCGATCATGGCCAGGTTGCCCCGGACGATCACCGCCAGCCCGTTCACCCGCTCGCAGGACCGGGTGTTCATCTTGTGCGGCATCGCCGACGAGCCGACCTGGCCGGGCCGGAACCCCTCGGTGACCAGCTCGTGCCCGGCCATCAGCCGGATGCTGGTGGCCACGTTGGACGGCGCCGCCGCGGCCTGGGCGAGCGCGCTCACCGCGTCGAAGTCGAGCGAGCGCGGGTAGACCTGCCCGGTCGAGGTGAAGGTCTTGGCGAAGCCGAGGTGCTCGGCGATCCGCTGCTCGAGCAGCGCGAGCTTGCCGGTGTCGCCGCCGAGCAGGTCGAGCATGTCCTGACTGGTGCCTACCGGTCCCTTGATCCCGCGCAACGGGTAGCGGTCGACCAGCTGGACGATCCGCTCGAGCGCGATCAGCGCCTCGTCGGCGGCGGTGGCGAACCGCTTGCCGAGCGTGGTGATCTGCGCGGCCACGTTGTGGCTGCGGCCGGCCATCGGGCGCTCGGCGTACTCGGTGGCCAGCCGGGCCAGCTCGACGACCGTGGTGACCAGCCGGTCGCGGATGATCTTGAGCCCGGAGACGATCTGGAGCTGCTCGACGTTCTCGGTCAGGTCGCGGCTGGTCATCCCCTTGTGCACGTGCTCGTAGCCCGCGAGGGCGTTGAACTCCTCGATCCGCGCCTTGACGTCGTGCCGGGTGACCCGCTCGCGGGCGGCGATCGAGGCCAGGTCGACACGGTCGACCACCGCGGCGTAGGAGGCGATCACCGCGTCCGGGTCGTCTCCGCCGAAGTCGACGCCGAGGTCGCGCTGGGCGGCGAGCACGGCCAGCCACAGCCGGCGCTCGAGGACGATCTTGTGCTCGGCCGACCAGAGCTCGCGCATCGCAGCGGAGGCGTAGCGCTGGGCCAGCACGTTGGCGACCACGGTGGAGCGGGCGTTCACGGTCGGGTTCCCTTCAGCAGGTCGGCAGGACGAGCGCGCTGCGTCTCGGCCGCGGCGCGGGCGATGTCGGTGCGGTGGAAGGCGCCGTCGAGCCGGACGACGTCCACCCCGGCGTAGGCGGCCTCGCGGGCCGCCGCGAGGTCGGCGCCGGTGCCGACCACGGTGAGCACCCGGCCGCCCGTGCTGACCAGCCGGCCGTCGGCGTCACGGGCGGTGCCGGCGTGCACCACCTCGACGCCCGCCGGGACGTCCTCGGTCCCGGTGATCACCGCGCCGGTGACCGGCGCGGCCGGGTAGCCCTGGCTGGCCACCACCACGCCGACCGCGGCCCCGTCGGCCCAGTCGAGCCGGCTCCCCACCTCTCCCAACGCACCCCGGGCGGCGGCGTGCAGCAGCACGCCGAGCGGGGTCCGGAGCAGCGGCAGCAGCACCTGGGTCTCGGGATCGCCGAACCGGGCGTTGAACTCGACCACCCGCACCCCGGCTGCGGTCAGCGCGAGGCCGGCGTAGAGCAGCCCGACGAACGGCGTCCCGCGCCGGGCCAGCTCGTCGACGGTCGGCTGCAGGACGGTGGCCAGCACCTCCTCGACCAGACCGTCGGGGGCCCAGGGCAGCGGCGTGTAGGCCCCCATCCCGCCGGTGTTGGGCCCGGCGTCGTCGTCGTGGGCGCGTTTGAAGTCCTGCGCGGGCTGCATCGGCAGCACCCGGCTGCCGTCGCTGACCGCGAACAAGCTCACCTCGGGCCCGTCGAGGTACTGCTCGATCACCACCACGTCGCAGCCGGCGGCGTGGGCCAGCGCGGCGTCGCGGTCGGTGGTGACCAGCACGCCCTTGCCGGCGGCCAGCCCGTCGTCCTTGATCACGTACGGCGGGCCGAACGCGTCGAGCGCCGCGGCCGCCTCCTCGGTGGTGGTGCACCGGCGCGCGTCGGCGGTCGGTACCCCGGCGGCGGCCATGACCTCCTTGGCGAACGCCTTGCTGCCCTCGATCCGGGCGGCCGCGCGCGACGGGCCGAAACAGGCGATGCCGGCCCCGCGGACCGCGTCGGCGACGCCGGCGACCAGCGGGGCCTCGGGCCCGACCACCACCAGGTCGGCGCCCAGCTCGACGGCCAGCGCCGCCACCGCCGCCCCGGACAGCGCGTCGACCGAGTGGTTGACGGCCACCGCGGCGGTGCCGGGGTTGCCCGGTGCACAGTGCAGCGCGGCCACCGACGGGTCGCGGGCCAGGGCGAGGGCGAGCGCGTGCTCGCGCCCGCCGTTCCCGATCACCAGGACGGTCAGCCGGTCGGTCACGGTCGCTCAGCCTAGCGAGCCGGGCCGGCCACCGGCTCCGCCCGAGCGGCGCCGGACGGGCAGGATGGCCCGGTGAGCGACCCGACGTTCCCCGCCCTGCACGGCCGCCCCGCGTCCGGCTGGCTCAACGACCCCAACGGGTTGTGCCGGTTCGGTGACCGCTGGCACGTCTTCTTCCAGCACAACCCGGACGCCCCGACCCACGGGTCGATCACCTGGGGCCACGTCAGCTCGACCGACCTGCTGCACTGGCGTGAGGAGCCGGTGGCGCTGCGGCCCCGGCCCGGCGAGGTGGACGCCGCCGGGTGCTGG
This sequence comes from Microlunatus kandeliicorticis, assembly GCF_014137855.1. Taxonomy (GTDB): domain Bacteria; phylum Actinomycetota; class Actinomycetes; order Propionibacteriales; family Propionibacteriaceae; genus Microlunatus; species Microlunatus kandeliicorticis. The sequence continues at coordinate 15,006 of NZ_JACGWT010000001.1, read as the reverse complement.
TCGGGCTGCGTGGTCGACGACGACGGGACGCCGACCGCGCTCTACACCGCGGTCCGCGAGCACGCCTCCGACGCCTGGGCCACGCTGGCCCGCGGCGACGCCGAGCTGCGGACCTGGGTCCAGGGACCGCCGGTGGTCGCCCGGCCGGACGACCCGGAGGTCGCCGAGGTCCGCGACCCGTTCGCCTTCGCGTTCGGGGGCCGGCGCTACGTCGTCCAGGGCGCGGGGCGTCCCGAGCCGGGCGCCCGGCCCCGGCTGCTGGTGCACGACGCCAGCGACCTCGAGCACTGGCTCCCGGCGGGGACGCTGCTCGACGACACCGACCCGGTGGCCGCCACCGTCGCCGCGGCCGACATCTGGGAGTGCCCGAACCTGTTCCCGCTCGACGGGCGCTGGGTGCTGCTGCTCTCGCTGTGGCGGGCCGAGCGTCCCGGCGAGGGCACCCTGGCCGGCGTCCGGTATCTGCTCGGCGACCTGCGCCCCGACCCGGACACCGGTGCGCCGCGGTTCGTGGCCGAGAGCGGCGGGACGCTGGACAGCGGACCGGCGTTCTACGCCCCGCAGGTCCTGGTGCAGCCCGACCGGGTGCTGCTGTGGGGCTGGAGCTGGGAGCTCGACCGGTCCGCCGACCAGGTCGCCGCGGCCGGATGGGCGGGCTCGCTGACCTTCCCCCGCGAGCTGGTGATCACCGAGGGTGCGCTGGTCGACCGGCCCGCCCGCGAGCTGACCGCGCTGCGTCGCGAGCCGCTCGACGCCGGGGCGCCGATCGACGTCCCGGCGTTCGAGCTGGAGGCCGACGGCCTGCTCGGGCTGAGCCTGCGGACCGGCGACCGTGACCAGCCGGTGCTCGAACCGGGCGGGGCCGGCCCGGGCCCGCTCCGGGTGCTGGTGGACGGCAGCATGATCGAGATCTTCGGACCCACCGGCAGCCGGACCACCCGGGCCTACCCGGCCGAGGACTCGGTCTGGGTGGTCAGCGGGCCGGCCACCGGCTGGGTGCTCGGGCTCCCCTGACGCCGGTGCCGCGGGCGGTCAGAGCAGGTCGTTGATCGTGATCGTCTGCTCGCGGCCCTGGCCGACGCCGATGCCGGAGATCCGCACCCCGCAAAGCTCCTCGAGCCGCTCGACGTAGACCCGGGCCGCCTTGGGCAGGTCGGACAGCGTCCGGGCGCCGGTGATGTCCTCGGTCCAGCCGTCGAGCTCCTCGTACACCGGGACGGCGTGGTGGAAGTCGGTCTGGGTCGCCGGCATCACCTCGGTGCGCTCGCCGTCGATCTCGTAGCCGACGCAGACCGGGATCTTCTCCCAGCCGGTCAGGGTGTCGAGCTTGGTCAGGAACAGGTCGGTGAACCCGTTCACCACCGCGGCCGACTCGACCACCAGCGCGTCGAACCAGCCGCACCGCCGGGGCCGGCCGGTGGTCGCGCCGTACTCGCCGCCGTCCTCCCGGATCTTGTCCCCGCGCTCGTCGAGCAGCTCGGTCGGCATCGGCCCCTCCCCCACCCGGGTGGTGTAGGCCTTGGCCACCCCGACGACCCGGTCGATCCGGGTCGGTCCGACCCCCGAGCCGACGCCGGCGCCGGCCGCGGTCGGGTTGGAGGAGGTGACGTAGGGGTAGGTGCCGTGGTCGACGTCGAGGTGGTGGGCCTGCGCCCCCTCGAAGAGCAGCACCTTGTGGTCGTCGAGCGCGGCGTTGAGCAGCCGCGGGACGTCGGCCATCATCGGCCGCACCCTGTCGACGTAGGAGAGCAGCTGGTCGGCGATCTGGTCCGGGTCGATCGCACGCCGGTTGTAGACCTTGATCAACAACTGGTTCTTCTGCTCGAGCGCCGCGGTCACCTTGGCCCGCAGGATCTTCTCGTCGAGCAGGTCCTGGATGCGGATGCCGATCCGGTTGACCTTGTCGGCGTAGGTCGGGCCGACCCCGCGCCCGGTGGTGCCGATCCGGTTCTTGCCGAGGAAGCGCTCGGTGACCTTGTCGATCACCGTGTGGTAGCCGGTGATCACGTGCGCGTTCGTCGAGATCTTCATCGTCTTCTCGACGTCGGGACCGCCGCGGCCGCGCAGCGTCTCGATCTCGTCGAACAGCACGTCGAGGTCGATCACCACGCCGTTGCCGAGGACCGGGATGAGGTCCGGGTTGAGCACCCCCGACGGCAGCAGGTGCATCACGTGCTTCTCGCCGTTCACCACCACGGTGTGCCCGGCGTTGTTCCCGCCCGAGTAGCGGACGCAGTAGTCGACCCGGTCACCCAGCTGGTCGATCGCCTTGCCCTTGCCCTCGTCGCCCCACTGGGCCCCCATCACCACAATGCTCGGCATGTGATCGCCGCCCTTTCGCGGCGCACGTCCTGGTGCGCCTCAAGAGTGAAGCCCCACCAGCAGTCGCTGAGGGGCTCTTACCACGGCACTCTACCGAAGATCGTCGGCAGCCGCACAGTTCCGACGGCGACCCCGCGCTGCCCCGCCCTCTGCGCCCACCCCGACCTTTGCGCCCCGGCCGTCATGGTTGCGCCCGTTCTTCCGGGCGCAATCATGACCGGCAGGGCGCAGAGGCGGAGTGGTACGGGTCAGCGGGGCCGGCCGGCCAGCGCGGTGTAGCCGGTCGGGCTCGAGTCGTGCAGGAACTGCGCGCAGCGCTCGTACTCGTCGTCCTCGCCGATCCGCCGGGCGGCGGTGGCCAGTGCCCACAGCGCGCGGAGGAAACCGCGGTTGGGCTCGTGCTCCCACGGCACCGGTCCGGCCCCGCGCCAGCCGGCCCGGCGGAGCGCGTCGAGCCCGCGGTGGTAGCCGGTCCGGGCGTAGGCGTACCCGGCCAGGTCGGCCTCGCGACCGGTGCCGGTGAGCGCGCGCTCGGCGAGCAGCGCCCAGCCCAGGCTCGAGGTCGGCTGCGCGGCCACGGTGTCGGCGAGGGCGTCCGGGTCGGCGAGCGCCTCGGCGGCCGGGTCGACCGGGAGCCGGGTCTCGGGCAGCGCGGGGGCCAGCAGGTCACGGTGCGGCGGTGTGGTCACCCGGTTCACGGTAGCCGCCGCCCCGACGCCCGCGGACGGCGTCCGTATTTCCGGCCCGGGTGGCTGCTCTGTCCACGCAGGAACGCTCCGGGGGCGTTCGCCACGACCCGACGAAGGGGGACACCATGTTCGATCACCCGCACGACCACCAGCACGACCACGGCGCTGCTGGTGCCACGGCCGGCCTCACCGAGGACCAGCGCCACGGCACCTGCGCCATCGCACCCAGCCCCGAGCTCCGCGAGCGCTGGTCCGGCCAGCTCGACACCGCCCAGCGGCGGCTCCGCGGCGACGACTCCGCCCGGTTCACGCTGCGCCGGGAGCCACGCCGGCTCGGCTTCAACGACGGCGTGATCGTGCCGCCCGAGGAGTTCCCGGTCGGCACGCCGCTGCAGGCCATCCGCAACGCCGCCGCCGACCGCGCCCCGCTGCGCGGCACCGTCCGGGTCGCCGTGGTGCTGGTCGACTTCTCCGACCACGCGATGACCCAGACCACGCAGCACTTCAGCGACCTGTTCTTCTCCACCGGCGTGCTGCCGCACGGCAGCGTCCGCGAGTACTACCAGGAGGTGACCAACGGGCTGGTCACCCTCGACGGCACGGTGGTGGGGCCCTACCGGATGCCGCAGACGCTGGCCTGGTACGCGGCCAACGGTTCGGGCATCGGGCTCAACAGCACGCCGTTCCGCAGCCCGCAGCTGGCCCGCGACGCCGCCGCCGCGGCCGACCCGGCGATCAACTTCGCGCCGTACGACAACGACGGCAACGGCTACGTCGACGCGTTCATCGTCGTGCACGCCGGGTCCGGCGCCGAGGTGACCGGCAGCCTGAACGACATCTGGTCGCACAAGTCGACGCTGAGCAGCGTCTACAACGCCGACGGCACCAGGATCTACGGCTACCTGACCATCCCCGAGGACGCCCGGATCGGCGTCTCGGCGCACGAGCTCGGGCACCTGCTGTTCGGCTTCCCCGACCTCTACGACACCGACTACTCCTCCGAGGGCATCGGCAACTGGTGCCTGATGGCCGGCGGCAGCTGGAACGGCGGTGGCGACGTCCCCGCCCACCCGAGCGCCTGGTGCAAGGCCAACCAGGGCTGGGCCTCAGTGACCAACGTGACCACCAACGGGACGATCACCGTGCCCGCGATCGAGACCGGGCACACGATGTTCCGGCTGTGGCAGAACGGCGCGAGCGGCAGCGAGTACTTCCTGCTCGAGAACCGGCAGCAGACCGGCTACGACGCCGACCTGCCGGGCAGCGGGTTGCTGCTCTGGCACGTCGACGAGAACCAGCCCGGCAACACCGACGAGAACCACTACAAGGTCGGGCTGCTCCAGGCCGACGGCCGGCGCGACCTCGAGCTCGACCACAACCGCGGTGACGCCGGCGACCCGTTCCCGGGCAGCGCGAACACCACCGCGGTCAACGACTCGACCTCGCCGAACACCCGCTCCTACGCGGGCGCGAGCACCTCGGTGACCGTCTCCCACATCTCCGCCTCCGGCCCGTCGATGACCGCCGACGTCACCGTCCGCACCAAGTCGGTGATCAAGGACATCAAGGACGTCCGCAAGGACGGCAAGGAGATCAGCAAGGACCTCAAGGACCGCAAGGAGGTGGCCAAGGAGATCAAGGAGGTCCGCAAGGAGGTCAAGGAGATCCGCAAGGAGGTGATCAAGGAGGTCAAGGAGGCCCGCAAGGACCTCAAGGACCGCAAGGAAGTCGCCAAGGAGATCAAGGAGAACGCCAAGGAGGCCGGCGAGAACTGGCCCGGCGGCGGGGGCGACGGCGGCGGGTTCGCACCGTCCGGTCCCGGCGACGACCTCGAGCAGCGGGTGGCCGCCCTCGAGGCGCTGGTCTACGGCGACCCGGACGCGGCGGGAGCCGCCGACGGCGGGACCGAGACCGCGGCGTCGTTCATCGACCCGAGCCTGCGGCCCGACCTGATCGGCGCCCCGGGCACCGGACCCGACCCGCAGCTGGCGGCGCGGATGGCGGCCGGCGACGCCGGGGCCAAGCGCGTCTTCGACACCCGGATCTGACCGTGGTCACCGACCGCACCCGACCGGGTCCGGGGGCCCGGACGCCCGCGGTGCTGGTGGTGGCCGATCCCTCCGACGGCGGGGCGCGGGCCGCGTGCCGGCTCGCCCCCGCCGCCGGGGACGGGGACCGCCCGCTGCTGGTCAGCACCGACGCGCTGGCCCGGGCCGGCTGGGAACACCGGGTGCACGCCGACGGACGGTCCTCGACCACCGTCCGGCCGGCCCGGTCCGGCGCCGGCCCCGAGGTGGTCATCGACAGCGACCGGCTCCGGCTGGTCTGGTTCCGCGGCAGGCACTGGCGGCTCCCGGTCGGGCCCGCCGACGCCGACTACGCCTGGTCGGAGTTCGGGGCGCTGCTGGTCAGCTGGCTGGCCGGTCTCGGCGACCGGGTGGTCAACCGGCCGGACGGCCAGCGTCCGAGCGGTCCGTCGTGGTCGGCGGCCCGGTGGCGGGCCGCGGCCGCCGAGGCCAGTTGGCCGGTCGCCCCGCGCACCGCGGCGACCTCGGCCCGGCTGGTCCCGGGCTGGCGGGGCGGGCCGTGGCAGGCCCGGCTCCCGCACGACGACCTGCTCGACGACCGGCCCACCTCGGTCCGGCTGCTGCTGGTCGACGGCGTCCCGGTGGGCTCCCCGTCGTGGCCCGGGAGGACGGCCGCCGGACGACGGCTGGCCGCGCTCAGCGGTTGCCGGGTGCTCGGGCTCGACCTCGACGCCCGTGGCCGGGTGCTCGGGGCCGACCCCGTCCCGCCGCTGACCGGGCGGTCGGAGCTCGCCGCCGTCGCCGCGCTGCTCGGGTCGACGCGGCCGGGAGCCGGGGAGCGTGCCGCATGATCGTCTTCTTCGGGTACGGCGACGACCCGCCGCTGGTCCGCGCCGTGCGGGCCGCCGCGGACCGCGGCCTCGACCACCTCGTGGTCGACCAGCGCGCCACCGCCGGGACCGACCTGGTGCTGGCGGGCGACGAGGACGGCGGGCTGCGCGGCGCGTTCGTGGTCGACGGTCGCCGGGTCGAGCTCGAGCGGGTGACCGCGGTGTACGCGCGGCCGCTGAGCCCGGTCCCGGCTCCCGGCGACCCGCGACGGGGCGAGCGCGACGCCCGGTTGGTCGACCTCACCGTCGAGTGGCTGGACACCGCACCGGTCCGGGTGGTCAACCGGCCGGTGGCGATGGCCTCGAACAGCTCGAAGCCGTTCCAGGCGCAGCTGATCGCGGAGGCCGGGTTCGCGGTGCCGGAGACGCTGGTGAGCAGCGACCCGGACGCGGTCCGGGCGTTCGCCGACGCCCACGGGGCGGTGGTGTTCAAGTCGGTCAGCGGGGTCCGCTCGATCGTCCGGCGGCTCGACCGCGGCTACCTCGACCGGCTCGACCGGGTTCGGAACCTGCCCACCCAGTTCCAGGCGCTGGTGCCCGGCGTCGACATCCGGGTGCACGTGGTGGGCGAGCGGGTGTTCGCCACCGCCGTCGAGACCGCGGCGACCGACTACCGCTACGCCGGCCGCGACGGCGAGGAGGCGGTGCTCACCGCCACCGCGCTGCCTCCGGAGGTGGCCGAGCGGTGCGTCCGGTTGGCGGCCGCGCTCGACCTGCCGCTGGCCGGGCTCGACCTGCGGCGCACCCCGGACGGAGTCTGGGTGTGCTTCGAGGTCAACCCGATGCCCGGGTACAGCTTCTTCGAGTCGCACACCGGGCAACCGATCAGCGAGTCGCTGGTCGACCACCTGGCCGGCGCCGGGGAAGGAGGGACGCGATGGTCGTCGCCCGCGAGAACCGCACCGACGTCGAGGGCGTCGTGACCGCGCACGCACCGCACCCCGGCGTGGACCGGTGGGAGCTGGTCACCCTCCGGGTCGAGCGGACCGGGCCGGTGGCCGGGTTCCCCGACCTGGTGACCCGGCGGGTCGCCGACCAGGGCGGGGTGTTGGAGCTCGCCGTCGACCGCGAGGCCCTGGACGACGACCGGCTGGGCGGTCAGCGGCCCGACGGGCTGCTGGGCCGGCGGTTGCGGGCCACCGCCACGCTGGCCGGGCCCGGCGTGGTCCGGGCGGTCGGCGGGATCAGATCCACTCCAGCCGCTTGAAGACCACGTAGAGGCTCACGCAGGCCACCGCCATGATCGCGAGGTAGACGTAGAAGCCGGTGGCGTGACCGTTGCCCCAGAAGGGCACGTTCATCCCGGCGAAGCCGCTGACCAGGGTGGGCACGGCGACGATCGCCGCCCACCCGGTCAGCTTCTTCATCACCTCGTTCATCCGCGAGTCGTCGAAGGCGAGGCTGGTGTCGAACAGCGCGCCCAGGCTGTCGCGCAGGTCGTCGGCGGCGGCCGAGACCGAGGTCTGGTGCTCGATCAGCAGGTTCCAGCTCCGCGAGATGCTGCCCGGCTCCTCCGCGCTGCTCTGCCCGAGCCCCTCGACCACCTCGCGCATCGGCACGGTCACCCGGCGGAGCTCGGTGACCGTGCGCCGCAGCCGGAAGGCGGTGCCCTTCTCCTCCCGGCTCAGCGGTTGCAGGTCGAAGAGCGCGTCGGCCAGCTCGTCGCCGGCGTCCTCGATCGCCTGCACCACGGTGAAGTAGCCGCTCGACAGCCCGTGCAGGACGGCCTGGGCCGCCCGTTCGGTGCCGCCGGGACCGAGCCGCGACTGGGCGGCGACCAGGTGCCGGCCGAGCTCGTCGGCGTCCTCGGGACCGGCCACCACCAGCAGCAGCCGCGGGGTGATCACCATCGCCACCCGGCGGACGTCGAGCGCGTCCCGGCCCCGTGGCTGCTCGGGCAGCTCGGTGGCCGCGGTGATCACCAGCCGGACGTCACCGAACTCCTCGTACTTGACCTGCGGACGCCCGGCGGCGCGCTCGGGACCGAGCGCGGCCAGCCGGTCCGGCTCCGGGTGGTGATCATGACCGAGCAGGTCGCGACGGACCCACTCGTCGAGCCCGAACTTGTCGATCACGCCGCCGATCCGCTCGTGGTCGGACGGATCGACGACCGCCCACGCACAGGCGTCCGCCTCGTGGTGCAGCAGGTCGGCGGTCTCCGGGCCGGCGACGTCCTCGGCCACCACCCGGTCCCCGACCCAGACCCGGCTCCGCGGGACGTGCGTTCCGTCCGCGGAGCCGGACCCCTGGCGGTCGCTCACTTGCCGAGGCTGGTCCCCACCGAGCGGAGGTTCTGGCAGGCCTCGACGACGCGCTTGGCCATGCCGTCCTCGGCCGCCTTGCCCCAGGCGCGCGGGTCGTAGGCCTTCTTGTTGCCCACCTCGCCGTCGACCTTGAGCACACCGTCGTAGTTGGTGAACATGTGCGCGGCCGCCGGGCGGGTGAACGCGTACTGGGTGTCGGTGTCGATGTTCATCTTGATCACGCCGTAGTCGACGGCCGCCTGGATCTCCTCCAGGGTCGAGCCCGAGCCACCGTGGAAGACCAGGTCGAACGGGTCGGCCTTGCCGATCTTGTCCCCGACCTGCTTCTGGATGTCCTTGAGCACCTCGGGACGCAGCTTGACCGAGCCCGGCTTGTAGACGCCGTGGACGTTGCCGAAGGTCAGCGCGGTGATGTAGCGGCCGTTCTCGCCGGCGCCGAGCACCTCGACGGTGCGAAGCCCGTCCTCGACGGTGGTGTAGAGCTTGTCGTTGATCTCGTGGCTGACGCCGTCCTCCTCGCCGCCGACCACGCCGACCTCGATCTCGAGGATGATCTTGGCCTTCGAGGTGCGCTCGAGCAGCTCCTTGGCGATCTGCAGGTTCTCCTCGACCGGCACCGCCGAGCCGTCCCACATGTGCGACTGGAAGAGCGGGTTCTCACCGTTCTTCACCCGCTCCTCGGAGATGGCCAGCAGCGGCCGGACGAACCCGTCGAGCTTGTCCTTCGGGCAGTGGTCGGTGTGCAGGGCGATGTTGACGCCGAAGTTCTTGGCCACCTCGTGCGCGTACGCGGCCAGCGCGACCGCGCCGGTGACCATGTTCTTGATCTTCGGGCCGGAGGCGTACTCGCCGCCGCCGGTCGAGACCTGGACGATGCCGTCGGACTCGGCCTCGGCGAAGCCCTGGATCGCGGCGTTCAGCGTCTGCGAGGAGCTGACGTTGATCGCCGGGTAGGCGAACGATCCCTTCTTCGCCGCGTCGATCATCTGGGCGTAGACCTCGGGAGTCGCAATGGGCATGGTGTCTCGCTTTCGTCTGCTGGGTGCGCCAGCCTGGTCCACCAGCCTGGCTCGTTCGTCGGATGTCTCGTGTGCTGTCTCGGCCTCGGCAATTATCTCGCGCAGCCGCCGGTCGGGCTCGCCCGCCTCTCAGTTGTCGAGCGCGGACAGGTCCAGACCGCGCCGGCCGCCGGAGAAGGCACGGGCCGCGGAGTCGATGCTGGCCGGCGGCGCACCGACCTGGTCGAGCGGCAGCCGGACGCTGCCGCGCGGGCCGGTGACCTCGAGCACCGGGCTCAGCCCCCAGGCGCCCGGGCGGACCGCGAACCCGGTCAGCTCGGCCCACCCGACCGGCTGACCGGCCAGCTCGACCCCGGCCCGGTCGATCCGCAGCGCGGTCCCGGTGCCGATCGTGGCCAGCGGTCCCCGGGTGCGGCGGTAGAGCAGGTAGAGCACCAGTGCGGCCGCCGCCGACAGCCCCACCACCAGCACCGACCCGACGGTGAACGCGGCGGTCCCGAGCGCCTTGCGCTGGGTGAACCCGATGACCAGCACCAGCACCAGGGTGATGGCCACCCCGATCAGCCGGCCGCGGAACCAGCCGCGGTAGCGGGCGATCCGCTCGTGGGTCGGGCCGGGGTCGTACGGCGCGACGAACTCCTCCACCGCCTGCTCCGGCCGGTCAGTTCTCCCGCGCGCCGCGCGGGGTGATGGCCATGTGGATCCGGTAGCGGTCGGCCCGGTAGGCCGAGCTGGCCAGCTCGACGGCGCGCTCGCCGGCGTAGGTGACCCGCTCCTGGACGAGCAGCGGGGCGCGCTTGGCCACCCCGAGGATCCGGGCCTGGTGGGCGTCGGCCGACTCGGCGCGGACGGTCTGCTCGGCGCTGGTCACCACCACGCCGTACTCGGAGGCGAACACGTCGTAGAGCGCGCCGAGCTCGCGCTCGAGCAGCCCGGGGAACAGCGCCGAGGGGTAGTAGCCGATCTCGTAGGCCATCGGGGTGCCGTCGGCGGTCCGGAGCCGCTCGACCCGGATGATCGGCCGTCCCGGACGGATCCGTAGCGCGTAGGCGGTGTCGTCGTCGGCCTGCTGCTCGCTGGCCGAGAGCACCACGGTGGCCGGGATCAGCCCGCGGTCGCGCATCTCGCGCGAGAACGAGGTGAGGTGCAGCCGGGAGTCGATCTGCGGGCCGGTGACGTAGGTGCCCTTGCCGTGCACGCGCTCGAGCGCGCCGTTGTCGACCAGGTCGGCGATCGCCTGCCGGATGGTGACCCGGCTGACCCCGAGCCGGTCGACCAGCACGCGTTCGCTGGGGATCGCGTCGCCGGGGTGCAGCTCGCCGTCGATCATCTGCTCGAGGATGGCCCGGACCTGTGAGCGCTTGGTGGCGGCGCCGATCGGGCGGTCGATCCGATAGCTTCCCGGGTAGCCGTCCGGCTCGTCCGTGCGCAGACCGGCATCCACCGTCGAGCTCCTTCGCCTCCGAGCGCAGCGGCCCCGCGGCCGGTGCAGACCAGACCATACCAGTACGCCGGAGGTGGTGCGGGTGCCCGACGACACCGCCGCCGGACCGCCCGCGGGGACGCGCAGGGCGGTGAGCGCACGCGACGCGCTGGCGGCCCGGCTCCGGTCGACCGGGAGCGTCTTCGCCGAGGAGGAGGCCGACCTGCTGCTCGCGGCAGCCCCCGACCCGGGGGCCCGAGAGGCGCTGGTCGTCCGGCGGATGGCCGGCGAACCGCTCGAGCAGGTGCTCGGCTGGGTCGAGTTCTGCGGACTCCGGCTCGCGGTGGCCCCCGGGGTGTTCGTGCCCCGGCAGCGGACGGCCGCCCTGGTGGACCGCGCGACCGGGCTCGTCCGCGACGCGGGGCACGACGCGCTGCTGCTCGACCTGTGCTGCGGTGTCGGGGCGATCGCCGCCGCGGTGGCCGCCCGGGTGCCCGGGCTGCGGGTGCTCGCCGCCGACGTCGACCCGGCCGCCACCGGGTGCGCGGCGCGCAACCTGGCCGGGGCCGACGCGCGGGTGCTCACCGGCGACCTGTTCGCGCCGCTCCCGGTGGCGGACCGCGGCCGGGTGGCGGTGCTGACCGCCAACGTCCCCTACGTGCCGACCGCGGCGATCGGCCTGATGCCGCCCGAGGCGCGCGACCACGAGGCCCGCGCCGCCCTCGACGGCGGGGCCGACGGGCTCGACGCCGCCCGCCGGGTGCTCACCGGCGCCGCGGACTGGCTGGCGCCCGGCGGCACGGTGCTGGTCGAGGTGGCCGAGGCGCAGGGGCCGGCGGCGCTGGCCGCGGCCCGGGCGGCCGGGCTGGAGCCCCGGCTCGAGCGCGACGACGACCGCGAGACCACGGTGCTGCTGGCCCAGCGGCCCTCGGGTTGAGCCGGGGCGCTTCGACAGGCTCAGCGCGCGTGCTACCCGGCGCTTCGACAGGCTCAGCGCGCTCACCCGCGCTTCGACAGGCTCAGCGCGCTCACCCGCGCTTCGACAGGCTCAGCGCGCGTGCTCCCCGACGCTTCGACAGGCTCAGCGCGCGTGCTACCCGGCGCTTCGACAGGCTCAGCGCGCGTCGGAGCACGGGCTCAGCGCGCATCAGCGTGGGGCCCAGCGGAGCGCCCAGTGGTACATCGCGATGGCTGCGGCCGCGCCGGCGTTGATCGAGCGGGTCGAGCCGTACTGGGTGATGGCGACCAGCCGGTCGCAGACCTCCACCATCTCGTCGGTCAGCCCCGGGCCCTCGGAGCCGAAGACCAGACAGGCGTGCTCGGGCAGCTCGGCGGTCTCCAGCGGCACCGCCCCCGGCAGGTTGTCCACCCCGACCGGCACCGACCCGTGGGCGGCCAGGAAGCCGGCCAGGTCCGCGACGTCGGGGTGGTGGTGGACCTGCAGGTAACGGTCGGTGACCATCGCGCCGCGACGGTTCCAGCGCCGCCGTCCGACCACGTGCACCCCGGTCACGTTGAAGGCGTTCGCGGTCCGGACGATCGAGCCGATGTTGAAGTCGTGCTCCCAGTTCTGGATGGCGATCCGCAGCGGCAGCCGGGTGGCGTCGAGGTCGGCGACGATCGCCTCCAGCCGCCAGTAGCGGTAGCGGTCGACCACGTTCCGCCGGTCGCCGCCGGCCAGCAGCTCGGGGTCGAGCCGCGGGTCGTCGGGCCACGGCTGCGGGTGCGGTCCCACGCCGTGCTCGACCGCGCGGGCCATGGTGTCCTCGTCGAGCGGCGGCCGTTCCGCGCCGGCGGTCGGCGGCTCGGAGGGGACTCCCTGGTGCGGGGGTGCTGCGCTCGCCGAGTCGTCTGCCACGCTCCGCGACGGTACCGTCTGAGCCATGACGCCCCTCCTCACCGGCGCCGTCGGCCACCTCGCGGGCCTGGTCCCGCTGCTGCTGCCCTCCTGGATGGACCCCGAGGTGCTCCTCCGGGGGTTCGGTCCGTACGCGCTCTGGGGCGTGGCGTTCATCATCTTCGCCGAGTGCGGGCTGTTCGCGATCCTGCCCGGTGACTCGCTGCTGTTCACCGTGGGGATCTTCACCGGCGCCGGGATCATCCCGCACTCGATGTTCTTCGTCTGCGCGGTGCTGACCGTCTGCGCGATCGCCGGCAACGCCTGCGGGTACGGGATCGGCCGCGCGGTCGGGCCGCCGCTGTTCCGCGAGCGCCGCGGACTGGCCGGCCGGATCTTCCACCCCAAGTACGTGGCCAAGACCCACGACTTCTACGAGCGGTACGGCAACCGGGCGCTGATCCTGGCCCGGTTCGTCCCGATCATCCGCACCTTCGTCACCTTCACGGCGGGCGTCGGCCGGATGGACTTCCGCAAGTTCATGCTGTTCACGGGCATCGGCGGGCTGATCTGGGCGCCCGGGGTGACGATCCTCGGCTTCTACCTCGGCCGGATCGCCTTCATCCGCGAGCACATCGACGCGATGCTGGTGCTGATCGTGCTGGTCTCGTTGATCCCGATGGCCGTCGAGGTCGTGCTGGCCCGGCGTCGCCGCGGCCGCGAGTCGGCTCCGGCCACCCTCGCCTGACCCGGCCGAGCCCGCGCTGCCGGTTCCGGGACGGTCCGCTCACCGGGGCCACGCCACCGTAGGGTCGTCCGCGTTGCTGGTTCCGCCGCGCCGCCAGTCCGGGGTGCGGGGGAGGAGAGAGGGAACCCGGTGCGAGACCGGGACTGCCCCGCAGCGGTGTACGGGAACGACCGCCGTCAACGAGCACTGGGACGCCTGCGTCCTGGGAAGCGACGGCCAGTAGGTGGGCCCCACGGCCCGCGCCCGTGAGTCCGAAGACCTGCCAGCGACCTGTCCGGCGACCGCCGGGCAGCCGGCAGCGACCTCGGCGGAAGGTCGGTCGGAGCCGTCCCGGCGCGCCTGCGCGCGCCGTCCGACGTGCCCGCGGACGTCCCCGAGGCCGTCAGGAGCTCGCGAAGGAGAGTCCTGATGTCCCGTCCCACCCCCACAACCCCCGGTGACCGCCCGGTCGGCCGCGCCCCGGTGCCGGCGGCGGCCGCCGCGGCACCGACCGTGCACGGCTATCCCCGCCAGGGCCGGCGCCGCGAGCTCAAGCGGGCGCTCGAACGCCACTGGTCCGGCGCGCTCGACGCCGCCGGGCTGCTCGGCGTGGCCGCCGACCTGCGCCGCGAGCGCTGGCAGACGTTGGCCGCCGCCGGGATCACCGAGGTCCCGGTCGGTGACCCGCTCTACGACCACGTCCTCGACCTGACCGTGATGCTCGGCGCGCTGCCGGACCGGTACGTCGCGGCCGGCGCCGACGCGGACGACCCGGCCGCCGCCGCGCTGGCCCGGAGCTTCGCGGCCGCCCGGGGCACCGCCGAACTGGCCCCGCTCGAGCTGACCAAGTGGTTCGACACCAACTACCACTACCTGGTGCCCGAGCTCGGCCGCTCGACCCGGTTCCGGCTCGATCCGGCCGCCCTGCTCAACCAGGTGGCGCAGGCTCAGGAACTCGGGCTGAGCCCGCGGCCGGTGCTGCTCGGCCCCTACAGCTACCTGCGCCTGGCCAAGCCCGATCCGGCCGGCTCCGGCACGCCGCTCGACCTGCTCGACCCGCTGACCGACGTCTACGCCGACCTGCTCGGCCGGTTGGCCTCCGCCGGGGTGGAGTGGGTCCAGCTGGACGAACCGGTCGCCGTCACCGGGCTCGACCCGGCGGGGCTGGACGCGCTGGCCGGCACGTACCGGCGGTTGTCCGCGGTCACCGGGCGTCCCCGGCTGCTGGTGGCGGGCTACTTCGACCGGCTCGGCGAGGCCCTCGAGCCGCTGGTCGCGAGCGGGATCGACGGGCTGGGCGTCGACCTGACCGGCCGGGGTGCGGCCGACCTCGACCGGCTGGCCGGCGAGCACGCGCCGTCCGGTCTGGCCGGGCTGCGGCTGGTGGCCGGGGTGGTCGACGGCCGCAACGTCTGGCGGACCGATCTCGACCAGGCGCTGGGCGTGCTCGAACGACTGGCCCCGCGGGTCGGCCGGCTCGATGTGGCGCCGTCGTGCTCGCTGATCCACGTCCCGATCGACGTCGGGCTGGAGACCGGGCTCGACCCGGAGCTGCGCGGCTGGCTCGCCTTCGCCGACCAGAAGCTCGCCGAGGTCGCCCTCCTGGCCCGGGGGCTGCGCGAGGGCCGCGAAGCGGTCACCGACGAGCTCGGCGCCGCCCGACGCGCTCGCCGGCCGCCGCACGTCGCCGCTGACCCGGGTGCCGGCCGTCCGGGCGCGGACCGCGGCGGTGACGCCGGACCAGACGGTGCGCCCGGCGCCGGCCGCCGTCCGGGCCGAGCGGCAGCGCACCGCGCTCGGGCTGCCCC